>CAWKFM010000001.1:0-763595 GCA_963849065.1 uncultured Acidobacteriota bacterium
TACAAAGCAGTCCCGTATGGGGCAAAGGGGATGAGTTCACGCTGCCAAGAAAAACCTCTAAGGAGAGATCAGGGGAACCGTACCACAAACCGACACAGGTAGACGAGGAGAATATCCAAAGGCGCTCAAGAGAACACTCGTTCAGGAACTCGGCAAATTAACCCCGTAACTTCGGGAGAAGGGGTGCCTCACTAGGGTTCATAGCCCGAAGAGGCCGCAGCGAATCGCGCACGGCGACTGTTTAACAAAAACACAGGTCTCTGCAAAGTCTAAAACGACGTATAGGGGCTGACGCCTGCCCGGTGCCGGAAGGTTAAAGGGAGAGGTTAACCGCAAGGTGAAGCTTTGAACTGAAGCCCCGGTGAACGGCGGCCGTAACTATAACGGTCCTAAGGTAGCGAAATTCCTTGTCGGGTAAGTTCCGACCTGCACGAATGGCGTAACGATCGTGCGACTGTCTTAACGAGTGACTTGGCGAACTTGTAGTACCGGTGAAGATGCCGGTTTCCCGCATCTAGACGGAAAGACCCCGTGCACCTTTACTATACCTTCACTATGAATTATGGACTTTGCTGCGCAGGATAGGTGGGAGGCTTTGAACTCAGGCTTTTGGGCTTGGGGGAGCCAACGGTGAGATACCACCCTGTGGATTCTGTGATTCTAACCTACTCCCGTTACCCGGGAGAGGGACATAGTGAGGCGGGTAGTTTGACTGGGGCGGTCGCCTCCTAAATTGTAACGGAGGCGCACGAAGCTACGCTCAGGCTGTTTGGAAATCAGCCGTCGAGTGCAATGGCATAAGCGTGGTTTACTGCGAGACCTACAAGTCGAGCAGTTGCGAAAGCAGGTCATAGTGATCCGGTGGTTCTGTATGGAAGGGCCATCGCTCAACGGATAAAAGGTACGCCGGGGATAACAGGCTGATCGGAGCCAAGAGTTCATATCGACGCTCCGGTTTGGCACCTCGATGTCGGTTCATCGCATCCTGGAGCTGTAGAAGGTTCCAAGGGTTAGGCTGTTCGCCTATTAAAGCGGTACGTGAACTGGGTTCAGAACGTCGCGAGACAGTTCGGTCCCTATCTGGTGTGGGCGTAGGAGATTTGAGAGGGCCTGTCCTTAGTACGAGAGGACCGGGATGGACGAACCTCTTGTGTTCCAGCTGTCGTGCCAACGGCATGGCTGGGTAGCGAAGTTCGGTTGTGATAACCGCTGAATGCATATAAGCGGGAAGCACTCCTCAAGATTAGATCTCCCAATCCAAAAGGATCAAGAAGGGCACAGGAAGACCACCTGTTTGATAGGCTGGATGTGTAAACGCAGTGATGCGTGAGCTTACCAGTACTAATCGCCCGTTCGGCTTGACCATAAAATTTACTCTGCGCATGGAGCGGCTTTGCAAACAATCAAAGCCCTCCACCTTGAGTTACCCAATGCTATTTGGTTGTGAAACATCGGTCTTCCGATCTTTCTAAACTTTCCGGTGATCATACCGCAAGGGAAACACCCGTTCCCATCCCGAACACGGAAGTTAAGCCTTGCTGGGCCGATTGTACTGCACGCGAAAGTGTGTGGGAGAGTAGGTCGTTGCCGGATTAAATAAAGGCCTCACGCCTCCAGCGTGGGGCCTTTTCCGTTGTAACAACTTTCTGCGGAAAGAAACTTGGCAGGCCTAACAGACACCCGGAACGAACGACAAGTGTCCTACTGCGCTTCCAGCAGTTCTAAATGAAATGGGAACCCTGATAGCTATTTGCCCGAGCATTGAGCTGTGCTCTGTTGGGTCATGGAGATATTTGAGTCGCTTTTGGCCGGGTTGCGCACGGTCTGCGGAGGATTTCCAGATTCACGCCGCAGCCGAGATGTGGACTACTCGATGGCCGATATTGGGCTTTCGGCGTTTTCCCTGTTCTTCATGCAGAGCGAGTCGTTCCTTGCTCATCAGCGGCATCTGGAGCGCGGGCGGGGCACTTCGAATTGCCATACGCTGTTCGGAATGAAGAAGATCCCCACGGATAACTACATTCGCCTGATGCTGGACAAGGTCTCCCCGGAGGCTTTGCAGCCCTGCTTCGACCAGGTGCTCGAACAACTGTGCGAGCACGACGGCCTCAAGGCATTTCAACGGCTGGGCGGACGAACGCTGGTGGCGTTGGATGGCACGGAGTATTTCTGTTCGCAAAAGCTGAGCTGCCCGCAGTGCCTGACGCGCAAACGATCGAACGGCAAAACAGAGCATTATCACGCCATGCTGGCCGCCATGATCGTAGCTCCCGGTCATAACATGGTGCTGCCACTGATGCCGGAGTTCATCGCGCCGCAGGATGGAGCTGAGAAGCAGGATTGCGAGCGCAACGGGGCTAAGCGCTGGCTGAGCGCGCATGGCGAGCGCGTTGCTCCATTGCGCCCGATCTATCTGGGCGACGCGCTGTTCAGCAGCCAACCAATGGCCGAGGCAGTGCTCGCAACCGGCGCGGATTTTCTGTTCGTATGCAAGAAGGACAGCCACAAGACACTGTATGTCGCGTTGGGAAAAGCTCGGAAGAGGAGGAACGGAAGATGAGTTAGTGAAACCTCTTATCCAGCCTAGCGGGTGCAAATCCCGTCTGACCAAAGCCGAGCAGGGCGGGTCAGTAGCGAGTGTTGCCATTCACTGGGTGACTGGTGGGTGCGAAGCATACACAGTGAGGAAGCAGGCCGTGAGGATCAGCACCGAAATCGTCTATGGTTCCGATGCCGACGCTCTCGTACAGGCGGAAGGCAGTATTCGGCAACAACCGTGAGTGCGAGGTTGGGCCGAAATCGGCGGTGTCTCTAGCCCAGGGCATGTTTCCAAAGAGGCTGGCCGGGAACCCAAGAGAGCTCCCCATTCTCTCCCACACCAGGAGGAACGCCTTTGGATTGGGTCGGGAGATACGTGCAACCAAGGGTCGACCGAAGGAAGCACAGAAGGATGGCTGAGCAGTCTTACGACCTCATAGTACCTATGAAGGTGGGGAACCGCAGGGCTTCAGCAAGGAGCGGCCACGGAACCCACTGGAGGGAAGGGGGAAGCAAGCGTACGAATCTGTTGAAAGGAGACATAATCGAGGCTCAGAACTCGACACATTATGTACACAGACATCGACAGAATAGCCGAACTCGCCAAGGAAGATCCGAAGCGACAGTTCTACTCCATCGCTCACCTGATTACAGTGGAGAAGTTGTTTGGGGCATTTCGGAGTCTACGAAAGAATGCCAGTGCCGGGATCGACGGGGTCACGTACGCAGAGTACGAGACCAGCGCCGAGGAGAACGTCCGCCAGTTGCATGGGCGGCTCGTGGCAGGCAAATATCAGGTTCAACCGCTACGCCGAGTCTATATTCCCAAGGAGAACGGGCAACAGAGACCCATCTCGATTCCCGCCCTGGAGGATAAGATCGTGCAGAAAGTGGCAGTGGAACTGCTCAACGCCATCTACGAGCAGGACTTTCTCGATTGCTCGTACGGGTTTCGGCCCGGACGCGGGCAACACCAGGCCCTGGATGAAGTGAGGCGGGTGATCTGTACCCGTCCCATGGAATGGATTCTGGAACTGGACATTCGCTCCTTCTTCGACAAAATTGTACGGGGCACTCTCATCGAGATGATGGAGAAGCGCGTAAGTGACGGTAGCGTGCTCCGCCTGATCCGGAAATGGATCAAGGTCGGAGTTGTCGAAGACGGCCAACTGCTGGTAAGCGAGACAGGTACAGGGCAGGGGCAGCCGATCAGCCCGCTTCTGGCCAATATTTACCTGCATCACGCACTCGATGAGTGGTTCGAGGATGTGGTGAAGCCCCGTTTGAAAGGGGAAGCCTACGAGGTTCGTTATGCCGACGACGCCATCCTGTGCTTTCAGCACAAGGAGGACGCTGAGAAGGTGCTGAGGGTCTTACCGAAGAGGTTTGAGAAGTACGGTCTGACTCTGCACCCGGAGAAGACGCGGTTGATTGAGTTTGGGCGCTATGCAGCGAGGAATGCGAAGAAACAGGGGAGTAAGCCTGAAACCTTCGATTTCCTCGGCTTCGAGCACCTTTGCGCCCGCAACCGGAAGGGTGGGTTCACAGTGCACGTGAAGACGATAGCCAAACGGCTCCGCAGAGGGCTGAAGGCCATCGCCGACTGGTGTAAGCAACACCGGCACGAGCCCGTGGACGAGCAGCAGAAAACCCTGAACGCCAAACTCCGCGGTCATTACCAATATTACGGACGCCCATCGAACTACAGAAGTATCCGGCAGTTCTATCGGCGTGTTCGCCGCATATGGAGGGAATGGCTGGGTCGTCGCACACGCGGACGGCTGCTGACGTGGGAGAGATACCAAGCTATCCTACGACAGCATCCGCTGCTGTTACCTCGCATTACACATGCCTGGTCGGGGGCGGGGAGTCACGCCTGAAGAACCGGCTGCGGGAAATCTGCACGGCCGGGTCTGTGAGGGAGGAGCCTCTCGGCGGGTCATGGTGGACTTAAACGGGCACGAAGCTGGAAACGGCGGATACAGCCAAAGAACACCTACAACTCACCATGGCTCCTCTACTCGGAAGTATGTAGAGGGTGCGCCGTTGGACGAGCGTGCCGTGACCGAACGCAAGCCCGGCAACCGCAGCCTGACGTATCGATACCGCTGGATCGAGGGGGTTCCGCTGCGCGATGGCAAAGATGCGATGAACGTCAACTGGCTTGGGGTCAGCATCCTCGATGCCATGGGGAAGACTACTTACGATGGCGCTTTTGTGACCAGCCTGTCCGTGACGGCGGAGAACGTGGTGGAGATCGCGGCTTGCGCCAGAGCCCGTTGGAAGATCGAAAACGAAAGCTTCAACGTGCTGAAAAACAACGGTTATAACCTGGCGCACAACTTCGGACATGGGAAGACATATCTGGCCAGGATGTTCGCGGCCATGAATCTGTTGGCCTTCGCCTTCCATACCGCATGTGACTGCATGGAAACGCTCTGGCAACAAGCCCGCGAGGCTATCGGAACTCGCTCCCGCTTCTTCCAGGACCTTCGCTCCATCTCCGCTTACGTCGTCTTCCCCTCTTGGACCAGTCTCGTGATTACGCTCGCCTCAGGTAAGGCCCCGCCCATTTAGAACTGCTGCTGCGCTTCCGGTGAGGCGTGCTCTTCGATCTGGTGCTGCACCTGGCGGCGGAACTCGAGTGGATTGGCAACGTAGCTGAACGGCTCGTGGGTGCCGCCGGTGCCTCGGACGACGATGCTGCCATAGCCCATCATGCGTCCGGAAAGAGGCTGTTCGACTTCGACACTCTCCACCTTGGATAGAAAAAGCTCGATGGTGCGTTTGGTGAGGAATCCGATCTTGATGATGACTCGCTTGTTGGTCACGGCCATTTCGGTGGCGCTGCGGCGGACCCAAGCGATTGCCAGGATGAGATTGCCAAAAAGAATCAGCGCAATTCCAACCATCTCGATCATCTGCGCCTCGCCGCGCTCGGCGTGTTTACCCGCGGCGGCCCAGACTAGCAGCGCGATTCCGCAGCCGGAGAAGATCGTGTCCACCAGGATGGATCGGAAGAGCACAATCCAGTGCAGATGAGTCGCGTACAGAATACGCTCGCCGGGGTTCAGATTGTTTTCAATATACGGCATGCAGCAACCTTTCGATCAGTGTCAGATCGATGGTAACGCCTTCTTGAGAAAAATGCCGTGCTGAAAGGCGCGGGCCGCCGAAAAGGGCGGCCCGGTCGATTCACTCGATGGATAAGAGTTGGCTATGCTCGAATCGCGGAAAAAACTTTCGCCGCAGCCGCGATGGTTGTATCGATGTCCGCGGCGTTATGGGCCGTGCTGAGGAAGGCGGCCTCAAACTGCGATGGCGGCAACCAGATTCCTGCGTCGAGCATTCCGCGGTGGAAGAGGCCGAAAAGTTCGGTGTTGCAGGGCGCGGCAGTGTCCCAGTCGAAGACCGCATGGTCGGTGAAGAACCAGGTGAACATGCTGCCGACTTGATTGGCAGTAACTGCGATACCGGCGTCCTTCGCGGCTTGGGTAACTCCGGTGACGAGCTTTCCTGCCAAGGCATTGAGCGCGGGATAAATTGTCCTACGGTCGCCGCCGAGAGCCTTGAGCATGGCGAGTCCGGCGGCCATGGCCAGCGGATTTCCGCTGAGCGTCCCGGCCTGATACACCGGGCCGAGCGGCGAGATCTGGTTCATCAGAGCCGCCGGACCGCCGTAGGCGCCGACGGGCAGTCCGCCGCCGATGACCTTGCCCAGTGTGGTCAGGTCGGGCGTGATGCGATAGAGCTCCTGCGCGCCGCCATAGCTGACACGAAAGCCGGTCATCACCTCGTCAAAAATCAGCAGCGTCCCCTCTGCCTGGGTCAGCGCGCGGACGGCTTCCAGGTAACCGGGCTGGGGCGGCACGCAGCCCATGTTGCCGACCACCGGCTCAATGATGACGCAGGCAATCTGCCCCTTGAACTTGGCCAATGCCGCTTCCAGCGCGTCCACGTCGTTGTAGGGCAGGGCCAGGGTGAACTGAACAAACTCCTCGGGAACGCCGGCCGAGCCAGGGATACCGAAGGTGGCCACGCCGGAGCCGGCTTTTACCAGCAGCGCGTCACTGTGTCCGTGATAGCAGCCTTCAAATTTCACAATGTATTTGCGGTCGGTGGCCGCACGAGCCAGGCGGATGGCCGACATGGTGGCCTCCGTGCCGCTGGAGACGAAGCGCACTTTTTCCATTGACGGAAAGGCCCGAATGACTTCCTCGGCAAGATCGGCCTCGGACGGTGTGGAGGCTCCGAAGCTGGTACCTTTTCGGGCGGAGTCAATGACGGCTTCGACGACGGCGGGCGCGCAGTGGCCCAGCATCAACGGGCCCCAGGAGAGCACGTAGTCCAGGTAGCGGTTGCCATCGGCGTCGGTCATGTGTGCGCCGCTGCCGCTGACAATCATCGGGGGTTCGCCGCCAACGGCGCGGAAGGCGCGGACCGGGGAGTTGACTCCGCCGGGGAAGAAAGTTTCGGCGCGCTGCTGCAGGGAGTGCGAACGATTAAGTTTTCTGGACACTGGACCCAACCAGGGCGGAGCGATTCACAACAAAGACCACTCCGCGAAATGGAATTTTGCCACTCTTCAACATAACAAAAAAACTCCTGGGGTGGTTGGCGACAAAACTCTTGCCGAAAATTGTGAGCTCGCGAGCATCGGGATCAGGATGGGTCGCAGCATCTCACGTCGAACAGTGACCCCGGTCACACCCGGGATGAGCGAATGTCCGTATCCTGAATATGCATTTCAATTTCATTTATGCGTTTCAGAAACTTTCCTCTGCCCGGTTGGTTTTGCCGGAACCGGTAGGAGATCGAGGTTACGGTGCCGAAATCATCAACTCTTATTTTAATCGCCCCCATTTGCGCTCTGCTGTTCTCGATGCTCCTTCCAGTGGGATGCGCTGCGCAGCAATCCCCAGCGCCTGCCGATTCCCAGCAGGGAGTGGTCCCCGCTCCGGAAATCGCTGAATTCTCCATGAAAACGGCTGCGTACTTCCGGAGTCCCGACCCCGAGGCTCAGGAGGAGATCGGATCACCTAACGAAAATGCTTCCCAAGATCAACGTCAGCGTTGGAGCTTACATGGTCAAAGCACCCTGATTGTTCAGGGTTACCCCGGCCTGCAGGCGGCGTATACTGGACCGAACAGCCTGCCAACCGGCGGTCAAGCCAAGGAAACACTTTCGACGGACTTGTATGGCGGGAGCCGTTTGTGGTCCGGGGCGGAAGCGCATTTTGATGTCTTGATGTGGCAGGGTTTTGGGCTGGATAACACTTACGGCATTGAGGACTACCCCAACGGCGAAGCCTACAAGGCGGGCACGGGCACGCCCCGGGTGAACATCGCGCGCCTCTTCATTCGGCAAGCCATAAGTCTGAGCGGCGGCCGGGAACAGCAGTTTGTACCCGGCGACGAACTCACTCTTGCGGGTAAACAGGATGCCTCGCAACTGACATTTACAATCGGCCGGTTCAGCCCCAAGGATCTTTTCGATAACAACGCCTACGCGAACGATCCGCGCAGACAATTCATGAATTGGGCACTGATGGCAAACGTTGCCTGGGATTACCCATCGGACGCTTTGGGCTACACCACCGGCCTAGGCATTGAATTGACCCAGCCGAAATGGTCTTTACGCTACGGGTTTTTCCAGATCGACCATTTGAGAAACGCCTGGACCTCCGAAGACCAGTTCTTCACGTTCCCGAGCTATAGTGGCGCTGGCGACGGCGCATTTTTTAAATCCTGGGGAATGGCTGCCGAATATGAGCGTCGTTACAGCCTCAACGCTCATCCGGCGGCGATTCGTTTTCTGGCTTACCTCAACCAAGGACGCTTCGGCAGTTATGAAGCGGCACTTTCGGTTCCGGGAGCGGACATTTCCCAAACGCGCGAATATCGCCACCGGTATGGCTTTGGCCTGAACTGGGAGCAAGAAATTACCAAGAGCATCGGCGTGTTTTCCCGTGCGGGCTGGAATGACGGCCACAACGAGGCATGGATGTTTACGGATATCAATCACTCAGCGTCCTTAGGCATAAGCATCAAGGGAGATGCTTGGCATCGCAGCGACGACACGGTTGGCGTGGCCGGTGTGATGAGCGGCATATCGCGCGTGAACCAGGAGTTCCTGGAGGCGGGTGGCACCGGCGTCCTCGATGGCGATGGCGCCCTGAATTACGGTTGGGAGAAAGCTTCCGAAATATATTACGATTGCAAACTTTCGAAGAACCTCCATGCTGCATTGGATTACCAGTTCGTCGCGGACCCGGCGTTCAATCGCGACCGCGGCTCGATCTCGATTTTCGCGACGCGATTGCATTGGGAGTTTTGAGTGGATCGCCCCCAAGAATTTCTTCTTGGCCGCCATGTTCGCCGCCTGGTGTGCGCTCAACTACGGACGTGAATTAGGGCGCGCACGTTGCATGCGCGCCCGTTACCGATAACATTCCGTCACTTCCCGTGATCGTCGTGATCTGTGTAAGCAACTTGCGGTCCGAGGTTCCTAGGGTCGAAATCGTCATAATGCTCAACGCATTTAAAGTTGGATGCGTTGTTCGGATCGCCGGTCCCGATGTACTCGCCACGTTTCGGGTAGGGGCACAGCGGCCGTTGGAACTGAACGCCATCCGCCGCAAGGTTGTTCAGGTAATGGGTGGCGATAATCTCGTCCGGAGCGATTCCCTGTTCTACCCAGCTCTCCAGGGCCTTTAACACGTCGTGCTGGGCGTCGATTACCGGCCCATTGCTGGTGCCGTTCCCGAAGGAGTTAGGACCGGCTCCGCCGCTGCAATGCGCCATCCCAGGCACCATAAAGACCCGGTAGAAATCGTGTGGGTCGCCGATCGTACTCTCAACATCTCTGTAGTAGTTGAGGCCATTCTCGGGGGCGATAGCGGTATCCGCCCAACCGGCATATTGGATCAGTTTGCCGCCATGACTTCTGAACGGTCTCAGGTCAGGATTGACGGAGCTGAGGATGGGTTGGAGGGTCTTGCGGGCCAGGGCGTCCTGCTGGTCAACATTGACGCTGAGGTAGTCGCAACTGGTAACCTGCTGCAGAAGGTCGCAAGTGAATCCATAGCCGAGCCCATATTGCGCGCCGGGGGAGCTTGGTGAAGTTCCAGAGATCCAGGTGCTCCAATCCCCCGAGGCCGATTCGCCGCCGGGCTCGTAGCCAGGGAAGAGCAGCTCTCCACGTTCATTGTGCGGCCCAAAATAGATCTTTCTCGCTGCTTCGACCTGAGCCGCCGTCAGGCACGTGCTGGGATTCTGGCCATCCGTGCACTCGGCAACCCCAGGATCGAAGAAGCACTGCCGTGGATCGCTTAGAAATGCATCGGTCGCTACGCCGCCATCTTTGCCGGCACATTTGGCTAGCGCCGGAGTGCTCAGCAAGGTAAGCATGCTGGAGGGAATGTAGGCATTCGGAACACCGGCAGTCTGCGGACCGTTGAGGGTTACCTCCATATCATAGAGATAGGACGAGCCGAACTCTCCGACTTGGTCGTTGACCGGCGACCCCACGATGATGCCATTGAAGTCGTCGGGGTAGCGCTGGGCTTCCTGCAGAGCTTCCCGGCCTCCATCCGAGCAACCAACAAAATATGAGTAGCGAGGTTTTTGGCTCATCAGCGCCTGGATGATGGCCTTCGAGTCTTCGGTCGTCACCTTGATGGCGCGATATCCGTAGTCGATCAGGACCTGTGGGTTGCCGATAAAGGTTGGAGCGCCGCTGGGCGGACCGGAGGTGCCGTCATCCGTCCCGGCGGAGGCGTAGCCCCGCGAGACAGCATTGGCGATGGTGCCGAGCGAAATGGAACCGGCAAAACCGCCATTGCCGATCTGCTGATACTTACCGTTCCAGCTTCCGTCCGTCGGTATCCAGACCTCAAAATGGATATTCGATTGGCTGGTCGGCGTGACTGTTCCCGCCACCCGGCAGAGACCGGCGGGGGCGGTTGTGGTGCCGGATACAGTCTCGCCGGCAGTATAGGATTGGGCGAGCGTGATCGTCGTGTTGGGCAGTGACAGGCTGGTGAGGCTAGCGCAGGTTGCAGCGGAAGCCGAAGCGCATACTACGATGGAACAAATGAGAAGCGTAAGCGAAAGCGTCAAAACACCGTTGGCTGATCGCATGGTGTGTTTCTCCTTTGGGGTGCTCTATGGCGTTGGAGGGATCGATTTTCCGATTACTCAGACTTTGCCCTCGTCAATGGGATCGCGTGTGGGCCCGACCTCACCCGGTGCTGCACTCCGAAATGGGGAACTGCTCTTTGGTGAGGCATCCTAGGGCACAGGAGTAGAACCCGTCGGTTCGAAGCTTTGGTGCCCAGGTACTCTTCTTCGAGCGCGTTGGAGTCCGTATCTCTGCCCTGGGTTGCCCAGACACTTAGGACAGCCCCGGTTCCTGCCAGCTGCACTGCGATCGGAAAAAGAGCACTCGTCAGTCCTGCGCCGCAGCCGGCGGAAACGATTGCTGGCGCGCTGTTAGAATGGTGGGGAGATGATCCTACCGTTCGTCCGCGAGCTGCTCGCGGATGCCGAGACGACCTCCAGTTTCCGGCGTGCAGCAACCCATCTAAAGGGAGGCACGGGGCGTATTCGTGTGTCCGGATTGACGCCGACCGCGCGGGCGCTGCATTATGCGCTGTTGCATCGCGCGCTGGGGCGGCCGCTTCTGTTGGTGGTGGGCGACAACCGCACGGCTGAAGAGCTGCTGCCTGTGCTGCAAAGCCTCTGTGAGATGACGGGCGCGGCAACGCCCGATTCAGTGACATGCCTTCCGGCGCTTGATGTGCTTCCCTTTGAAAATCTCTCTCCGCATCCGGAGATCCAGGAACTGCGCGCGCGTGCGCTCTGGCGCATAGCCAGCTGCACGGCGTCGCTGGTAGTGGCGCCCTTTGCAGCCACAGCCATTCGCCTGCGCGATGCCGCGTACTATCGGGACCTGGCTCGCGTGGTGCGCAAAGGCGAGTGGCTGGAGCTGGAGAAACTGGTGCAGCACCTGAATATCGTCGGTTACCGGCAGACAGACGTGGTGGAGCAGCAGGGCGAGTATGCGCGGCGCGGCGGAATTCTGGATGTGTACTCTCCGGAGATGGAGCGGCCGGTGCGCATGGAGCTGTTTGGCGACGAGGTGGAGTCGCTGCGGCTCTTTGATCCGGTGACGCAGCGATCGGCGGCGGGACTGGAGGAAGCCGTGCTGTTGCCGTTGACAGAAACTCCGGTGACTGCGGAGTTGCTGGCGGCAATCCATGCACGCCTCAGCGGAAAGCGGGTCAGCGGAAGTGAGGAGGCCCTCGCCGAGGCAGCGCGGGCGGGCGGCGTATCGGTCTTTCCGGGCTGGGAGTTTTTCGCCCCGGTCTATGTGGAGAACGGCGCGGGCGCCGCCAACACGGTCTTCGATCTGATGCCTGACGCCATTGTGGTTGTGGACGAGCCGGAGCGCTTGGCTACGGACCATGACAGCTGGTGGCGGCGGCTCACCGATGCGCACGAACGCAGCGGCGTCGGCAACCTGGTGCGTCCCGAGGAGCTGTACGCCACACCAGATGCGTGGCGCGAGCGCGTGGCCATTACCTGTGGCCTGGATGTGGAGCAGCTCGGACTGGAATCCAGCGACGGCGCCGAGCTGGTGCAGTTCAGTTCGCAGCCTACACCGCGCTTTCACGGAGCGGTGCCCAAGCTGCTGGAAGAAGTGAAGAAGCTCTCCGCGGCGGGCGAGCGCGTGGTGCTGGCCGCCGGTTCCATCGGTGAGCTGGAACGGCTGGCCGACATCTTCAACGAGTATCAACTTCCTTACCGTTTGGGAACGCGGGGCGGCCGCGCCGCCAGCGTCAGCGAGGAGGCCACCTACTTCAACGATGAGAGCGCGGCGGCCGCGCTGGTGCAGGGCTATGTGCCCGAGGGAGTGGCGCTGCCCGAGGCCCGTCTGGTGCTGTTCGGCGCCAACGATCTGTTCGACGACTCCGAGGCGGGAGCGACGCGGCAGCCAAGGCAGCGCTCCAAAACCTCTGCGTTTCTCTCCGACTTCCGCGACCTGGCGATAGGCGATTACGTGGTGCACGTCGAGCACGGCATCGGCCGTTACCAGGGATTGCGGCAGATCCCGCAGGCCGATGGCTCGCAGGCCGAATTCATGGTGCTGGAATACGCCGAGGGCGCGCGTCTCTACGTTCCGCTTACCCGCCTGGACCTGGTGCAGAAGTACCGCTCGGCCGAGGGCGGCAACGCGGTTCTGAACCGCCTCGGTTCGCAGCAGTGGGTCAAGACCAAGGCGCGGGTGAAGAAGGCCATGCAGGACATGGCCGACGAGCTGCTCAAGCTCTACGCGCAACGCAAGACCGCGGAGGGATTTCAATACTCCGGCGACAGCCCGTTCATGCGCGAGTTTGAAGACGCCTTCGAGTACACGCCCACCGACGACCAGGTGGCAGCCGTGGAGGACATCAAACGCGACATGGAAAGCGCGCAGCCCATGGACCGGCTGCTCTGCGGCGACGTGGGCTATGGCAAAACGGAAGTTGCCATGCGCGCCGCCTACAAGGCGGTGAATGACAGCAAGCAGGTCACCGTGCTGGCGCCGACCACCGTGCTCGCCTTCCAGCACTATGAGACCTTCAAGCGACGGTTCGCAGCCTTCCCTGTGACCATCGAGATGATCTCGCGCTTCCGCTCTCCAAGGCAGCAGAAGGAAATTGTGGAGAAGGTGGAGAACGGCAAGGTGGATATTCTGGTCGGCACCCACCGCGTGCTCTCCCAGGATGTCAAATTTCCCGACCTTGGACTGGTGATCATCGACGAGGAGCAGCGCTTCGGCGTGCGCCACAAGGAGCGCCTGAAGCAGTTGCGCAAGCAGGTGGATGTGCTGACCATGTCGGCCACGCCCATTCCGCGCACCCTGCATATGTCCATGCTGGGGCTGCGCGATATGAGCGTCATCGAGACCCCACCGCGCGACCGGCTGGCGATCCAGACCGTGGTAGCGACCTGGGACGAGAAGCTGATCCGCTCGTCCATCGAGCAGGAGCTGGAGCGCGGCGGACAGGTCTATTTTGTCCACAACCGCGTGGAGTCAATCCATGAAATCTCGGCCAAACTCCGCGAACTGGTGCCCGCGGCGCGCATTCTGGTAGGCCACGGACAGATGGGCGAAGGCGAACTGGAGAAGATCATGCTGGCCTTCATGCGCCATGAGGCCGACATTCTTGTTGCCACAACCATTATCGAAAACGGACTCGACATTCCCCTGTGCAACACCATTCTCATCAATCGCGCCGACCGGCACGGCTTGAGCGAGCTCTACCAGCTGCGTGGCCGCGTGGGCCGCTCCAATCGCCGCTCGTATGCGTATCTGCTGGTGCCGCCGGACCGTGAGTTGAACGATGTGGCGCGGCGCCGCCTGGCGGCGCTCAAGGAATTCAGCGATCTGGGCGCGGGCTTCAAAATCGCGGCGCTCGATCTCGAACTGCGCGGCGCGGGCAACCTGCTCGGCGGCCAGCAGAGCGGACACATCGAGGCCGTCGGCTTTGAGATGTACACCACCATGCTCGAACAGATGATTCGCGAGCTGAAGGGCGAATCCGTGCCGGAGGCGCTGGACACGGCGCTCAACCTCGGCCTCAACATCCGCATTCCCAACGAATACATTCCTGAGGAAAATCAGCGTCTGCGCATCTACAAGCGCACCGCGGCCGTGGAGGACGAAAAACAGCTCAGCGACGTGGCCTCCGAGCTGCGCGACCGCTATGGCGAGCTGCCGCCCGAGGTGCAGCACCTGCTGCAATACGCGCACCTCAGGCTGGAGTGCCAGCGCCTGGGCGTGGCCGCCATCGAGCGCAAACGCGACCAGGTCAGCGTCAAGTTCAGCCCCACTGCCGAGGCCGATCCGCAGAAGATCATGCAGCTGGTGGCACAGCACAAGGGCGTAGTCTTTACGCCGCAGGGGATTCTCAAGTTTTCGCTGAAGGCGTCCCGTCCCGACGAGGTGCTGAACGGACTGCGCAAGCTGCTGGAAGGTTTGGGATCAGAGCTCGCCCCCGCGTAACTGCTGCGACCGCGAAGCGAGCTCTGGCTTCACTCTTTTTGCCTATCCTCCGGTCCCGGTGCGTGGCAGCGGCCGGTCGCTCTTGGCGAAGTCTGCGTGAGCTTCCCCGGTCGAGGCCACATCCTGCGCGCCGGTCTGATGCAGAATTTCCTTCGCACGCTTCGTCCACTCGGAATTATCGCAATGGACGGAAACCAGAATCCCTCCATTTCTTATCCGGCCTTCAAAGCGCTTGGCTTCGTATTCTGGAATTCCCATTCCGATCAATGCGCCGGTCAGCCCGCCGACGACTCCACCGGCACCTACACCGGCCAAAGCTGCAACAATGGGGCCGGCCGCGATAAAGGGTCCCAGGCCCGGAATCGTCAGGGCTCCAATGCCTACCAGCCAACCCAGCGCGCCGCCTACCACGGCTCCGGTGCTGGCGCCCGCCGTGGCACCCTCTGGTGCTTTGGTGTTTTTCCGGTGAGCAAAATCCTTCGATCCCTGGTTATCGGGAAATAACGCCGAAATGTCCGTGTTCCGGAATCCCGCCGCTTTCAATGCATCGATGCCACTCTCCGCGCCTGAGTAGACCACGTAGATCCCAAAAACCGCGGTGTTTTTTCCAGCCATAAGAAAATCCTTTCGTCTGGGATGGGCATGGATTCGGCAGAACAACCATCTTGTCTTTTGATGTTGTTCTGCCGTTCGGATCGCCTCCGCGTCCACCTTGCTTTCCTCGGCCTGGCCCACGCCTTTTTACGCTTCCGATGTCTCTTTCATTTTTGGCCCGTTTCTTTGATGGAAGGCGCAAAGCAGGGGATGTCTGCGCGACGCACGCCACTATTTGTTTTGCGTGTGCTTATCCCAGCTTGAGCAGTGCATCATCCAACCTCGAGGCCCCAACCTGTCTGCGCGGGACTGTGTTCCACGTGTGCGTTCAGGGTAACGCTGTGCAGCGCCTGCCGCGGTACAATGATTCGTTCTCATCCCATCCATCCCGAGTGAAACGATGAGCATGAAAGTTCGCAAAGCGGTATTTCCGGCCGCGGGAATGGGCACGCGGTTTCTGCCGGCAACCAAGGTCATGCCCAAAGAGATGCTGCCAGTGGTTGACAAGCCAATCATTCAGTACGGTGTGGAGGAGGCCATCGCCTCCGGCTGCGACGAAATCATCATCGTCACCGGCCGCGGCAAGGTCCTGATGGAAGACCACTTCGACATCAGCTTCGAACTGGAGCACTCGCTTGCCAAGCGCAACAAACCTTCCTTGCTGGAGACGGCGCAGCAGGTCGCGCGCATGGCGCACGTCAGCACGTGCCGTCAGAAGGAGCCGCTCGGCCTGGGGCACGCGGTGTTGATGGCAAAGAGGCTGGTGGGCAATGAGCCTTTCGGAGTCATCCTGCCCGACGATCTGGTCGATTCGCCGGACACCCCTTGCCTGCGCCAGTTAATCGAGGTTTTCGAGGAGAAGCAGGCCTCCGTCATCGCAACTCAGATCGTCGAGGGCGCGGCCATCTCGGCCTACGGTGTGCTGGACGCCAAGCCGGTGCCGGGCTTCAACGGCCGGCTCTACGAGATCGCCGACATGGTCGAAAAGCCGAAGTTCGAGGAAGCCCCTTCGAATCTGGCCATCATTGGCCGCTACGTGCTCACCCCGCGCATCTTCGAGATGATCGAGAGTATCAAGCCTGGCGCTGGCGGCGAACTGCAACTCACCGACGCCATGCGGAACCTGCTGAAGTACGAAAAAATCTACGGCTTGGTCGTTGAAGGCAAGCGCCATGACGCAGGCGACAAGCTCGGCTTCCTTAAGGCGAACGTAGAGTATGCATTGCAGCGCGAGGACCTGGGCCCGGCGTTCAAAGATTATTTGTTGAACCTAGACATTGAGAAGGTTTCGCAGGGCCAAGGATAGCGAACCGGATGGAAGCCGGCCGGATGTAAGAAAATATGTAGCTGGGGCCGGGCTGCAAACCGCCCGCGCCGGAAAGGCTTGGAATCGCCATGATTCACCTACTCCTGAGATGGCTGGTCAGTGCAATCCTGCTGCTGGTGGTTTCCCACTTGGTGCCGGGCTTTGAAGTGGCCAGCCTGCGCTCCGCGCTCTTCGCCGCGCTGGTCATCGGATTGGTCAACGCCACGCTGGGCTTATTTCTCAAGATCATCACCTTTCCGCTCACCCTCGTCACCTTCGGCATCTTCCTGCTGGTCATCAACGCCCTGATGCTGATGTTTGTCTCCGGACTGGTGCGCGGTTTCGTAGTGCGCGGCTTTGCCCCCGCCTTCTGGGGTGCGCTGCTGCTCGCACTGCTGGGGATGCTGACCCGCTGGCTTACGCCATCCGGGGTGTAGGGAAGAAGACGAAGCTTAGAGCAGGTGGAGCGAACGGACCAGCGCGGGCAGATCGGAACATTGCTGGAAGACGCGGATGCCGGCGATCCCGGCGGCGCCGGCTGCGGTACAAAGCGGAGCGCGCTCCACATCCACGCCTCCCAGAGCAAAGACCGGAAAACTCCCGCGGCTCTCACCGGCTTCCACTCGCAGATCGGGATGCTGGTCGAGTTGAGTCGCGCGGCGCAACTCGTCAAGTCCGATTCCCTTCGTGACTCTTTCTGCGCTCATCTTTTCAAACACCGGCGCAAGCACCGCGAAATCCGCTCCGTGCGCTTCGGCCAGCCGCACCTGTTGAGCCGAGTGGCACGAAACGGCAACCAGAAACCGCCGCTCAAAGTCTCCCGCTCTTGGTTCGATACCACATCCCGCGGCCAGCGCGCGGGCGTCCGAGGCGGCAAAGTCGCTGCCTGTCAGGTGCACGCCATCAGCGCCAGCCGCCAGGGCCACATCGGTGCGATGGTTGATCAGCAATCGCGCAGGCCCTTCACCGCGGATCACCTGCACGGCTTCGCGGGCGAGCCGCTCCAACTCCCGGACCGTGAGGTCTTTCTCCCGGAGTTGAATGTAATCGACTCCGGCGACAGCGGCTTGGCGTATGGTGCGGAGAACTTGGGCCCGTTGCTCCGCTTCGCTTCCCGCAAACTGGTTTCGATCCGTGATGTAGTAAGTCAACACAGCCCACCGTCAGCCCATCCGCAGGCCGCCGTTCACGTCGAGCACGTGGCCGGTGATGTAGCCTGCTTCCTTGCTGGCCAAAAACAGCACGGCGTTGGCCACGTCGGCGTCGCTGCCGTGGCGTCCCAGGGGAATCTGCTCGGTGACGGCTTGCTTCTGCGCATCCGTCAGCACCTCGGTCATGGCCGTGGTGATGTAGCCGGGAGCGACAGCGTTCACGGTGATATTGCGTGACGCAACCTCGCGCGCCACAGATAGCGTAAGTCCGATCAGTCCGGCCTTGGACGAGACGTAGTTTGCCTGCCCCGCCGCGCCCACCTCGCCCACTACGGAGGTGATGTTGATGATCCGGCCCCATCGCTGTTTCATCATGCCGCTCAGCGCGGCCTGAATCAGAAGAAAGGGAGCGCTCAGATTGGTGGTCATCACATCGTCCCAGTCGGCGCGCTTCATGCGCAGCAACAGCCCGTCCCGCGTAATGCCTGCGTTGTTCACCAGAATGTCGATCTTCCCCAACTGGGCAGTGATTTCCTTTACCGTGGATTTAATAGCTTCCTCGGAAGCCACGTCGAGACGGAATGCCGCTGCCTTGCCGCCCTCGCCCTCGATCTGCGCTACCGCTTCCTTCAGCTTCTCTTCATTGCGCGCGGCCAGCGCCACGGTTGCGCCGGCCTTGGCCAGCGTCACGGCGCAGGCCCGGCCAATTCCCTGGGATGCTCCGGTCACCAGCGCCACGTGTCCCTGCAAGGACTCCATAGATCACCTCATAGCCCAAATGAAAATCGATGTAATTAAAACCTAGCGGATTATAAATGCCCGGGAGCGGAATCCGTTGCTGCCTGCCCGCCACGCGAGTCGAAGCGCCGCGCCGGCTATCCCAGTTGCCCGGATACCTGCACTTCGTCGGACTCTTCGCCGGCAGCAGCGGGAGGCGTCTTACCCGGCACAAACAGCATCTTGAGAAACGGCGGCGGCAGTAGGATGGTCACGGCGGTCATGACGATGATCAGCGCGTAGGCGCGTTGCGAAATCATGTTCATCTGCAGGCCGATGAGGGCGACGATGAGGGAGACTTCGCCGCGCGGTGTCATGCCGACTCCCACCTGCAACATGCTGTGCCAGCCCTCGCTCCACAGGGGCAGAGCGCAACCGACGATTTTGGCGGCGATGGCCAGCAGCGACAGGGAGAACGCCAGCAGCAGGACCGAGCGGGAAAAGACTGACAGGTCCAGGCGCGATCCCATGGTGAAGAAGAAGAACGGCGCCAGGAACTGATTGATGGCCTGGGCGCGCGGCTCCAGGTTCCAGCGCGGCGAATAATCCGCAAAAGCCAGCCCGGCGAAGAAGGCGCCGATGATGGCTGCCATGCCGATATAGCTTGCGGCTACCGAGAGTCCGAGGCAGAGCGCCAAGGCAAGCACCAGGGGCGCATCCTTGGTCTGCATCTGCTGAATGCCGGGCTCCAGACGGTTCACCACCTTGGGCGCAACAAAGATCATGAACACGGCAAAGGCGGCGGCTTCGGCCGCTACCAGCCCAAGGTGCATCCACTCCACGCCGCCGCCGCCGCGCACCGTGCTCACCAGGATGCCTAGCAGCAACATGCCGAGGATGTCGTCAAACACCGCCGCGCCCAGGATGATCTGCGCGGTGCGCAGCTTGTGCGCATGGAGGTCGCGCAGCACGCGCGCCGTGACGCCGACGCTGGTGGCCACCATGGCGGCGGCCACGAAAGACGCCTCATGGGTCGCCTCGTGATGCCAGCGCAGGAAGAGAAAGCCCGCCGCGAAAGACAGGATGATTCCAAACGCGGCCACGCGCAGGCTGAGCTTGCCGACGCGGATGAAATCGCTAGGCGAGGTTTCCAGTCCTACGGTGAACAGCAGGAAGACGGCGCCAATCTCGGCGATGGAATAGATCGTGTCGCCGGGCAGAACAAAGCGGGTGGCGTAGGGGCCCAGCACGACGCCCGCCAGTATCTCGCCCAGCACGGCGGGCAATCGCAGCCGCTCGAACAGCTCACCAAATACCTTCGCCCAAACGAAGATGGTGAACATCTGCAGCAGAAGTGAGTCGGTTCCATGAGGCATCTGACGGATTTCCGTGGTGCAGCGCAAGCGACTGGCGCCGCAGGTATCGCAATACTATTCTCCGATACGCATTGCGAATCCTGCGAGCGAAATCGAAGGCTGCCGCACGATTTCAGCTCCTATCTGGTACACGAGTGATCATCTGCTCTCGATTTTTCACCAACCTTCTCTGGATTCATGCCATCGTTAGGACGTTTCGTGAATCAGATTCCCTTCCGCAGAGAAGACACATGAAGACAAAGTTGCTTTGCACTCTGCAGTCCTGTCTCGGAATCGTTGTCAGCGCCGTGTGCGCCTTCGCCTTCGCCAGGCTGTTCTCCCGCACCCACTGGAAACTCGCGGCGCCATTCCTGTTCGCTGTGGTCCTGGTACTGCTGGCGGGCCGATTTGGGGCGGTTATCAGCGTGGTTGGCTCCGTGCTGGCGGCGGGTATCTTCGCGCTGCACCTGTTCGCCCCGCTGCATTCGTTGCGGGTTGAAAATGACGCGGAGCGCGCCACCCTGGCCTGGATGGTTCTGCTCTCGATTTCGGCATCCTACCTTTTGTTTCCCTCGCGCAGCGGAGGTGACGGCCTTTGAGTCAGCGCGTGAGCTGGACGCGCTCCGGAGCCCAGGTTAAAAGCTTGTTGCAACGGGAAAAATGGCAAAGGTTCGGCATCGCCGGCAAGCTCAGGCCCAGCGTTTCGGTCAGGGTGTTGCTTCGCAGTTCCACGCTGGCCTGCTGCAGCGGCCACGGTTGATGATGCAACTCGGTACGGTACAGCTTTCCACGATGAAATGAATACACGCAATACCGCTCGGTAAGGAATGCGTCGAGGCTGCCCGGCCTTGCCCGTTCCGCTGCGCCCGCGGGAGCATATGCCACATCGAGTGTTGCCGGTCCGCTTATGGCCGGCGGCCCATGCAGGCGGCGCGAGCGGAAGCGAATCGCATCCTCCCCGCTCTTGCGCGCCCTGACCGTCGCGCCGCTCACCTCAATCGCGGCGTGCCAATAGGGCACACGGAAGAAGACCCGGGCAAACCACACAGCCGATAGACTGGCTGCATCCACACTGAAATTGAAGACCCCTGGCTTGCCGCCCCTGTCCACACAGGTGCGCACATTCACCTGTGGGAAAAATGACAACTTGGGCAAAGGCGGAACTCCATTGGGACGCAGGTGGCTGGTACAGAAGGGCACAAGGGTCAGCCACGCCGCCCCGTCATAGAGTTCCAGGGTCAGCGTGTCGGGCACCAGAGGCCGCAGGACGGAAGGCTCCACTGCGAAGTGAGCGAACAGTACATCGTTCCAGCTTTGCGAGAACAGCCACTGGGCGTCCGGCGGCAGCCAGGGCCTGTGCTCCACCGAGTAGAGCAGGCTGCCCGCCGTCACGAATTGAGTCTCGAACTCCGGCTCCACTTGTTGGCTCCAGATTTTTTGGCTGCAGAACGCTCAACCTCTTAAAAGCCTAGCCCAATTCCCCGGTGCGCAGCACAGGAATTCCTCCACTGCCTCCATTCTTGCCGGATTCCACTGCCCCGTCCGGGAATCGCGCCGAATCCGAGTTGGCAATTGGGCGGCTTTGCGTCAAAATCAAGCGCATGACCGTTCCCGCCTTCGGCACTCCTGCTTCCTCCGGTTCCGAGCCTGTCTCCGCCGCAACATCGCCGGAGGCGGTTTCCGCGGCGTCCTCCGTGGCTCCCTCGGAAACCCAGGTCTATTGCATCCACGGAGCCGACCCGGAGGTACAGGCCTACGCCATGGCCAAGTACTCCCGCTCGGCGCTCTCAATGAAGGAATCGCTGGCCGAGCTCAACGAGCAGAAGGCGGAGAAGTTTCTCAACACCTTCTACTTCCAGTACGGCCACCGCTCCATCGCCGATCTGGCGCACGTTGCCATGGCCATCGAGCGGCTCTCTCTGCTGGCTGCCACGGTGGTGGTCGATGAGACCCGCTGGGACGGACAGGAGCGCTCCACCCGCTATCAGGACTTCCGCAAGAGCGGCCATTACACGCCCGCATTCCACGAATCCGCTGAGCTCCGCCTCTATGAGGAAACTATCGATTTCCTCTTCTCCGAGTACCGCAAGTTCAGCGAACTGAATTTCGAGTATCTGACCTCTCAAACCCCCAAACCGCCGGAGATGCCGCAGGAAACCTACGACCGCACCATGCGCGCCCGAGCCTTCGATATTTCGCGCTACCTGCTGCCGCTGGCCACCAACACCTCCCTGGGACAGATAGTGAACGCCCGTACCCTGGAGACGCAGGTCGCGCGTCTGCTCGGCAGTCCCTACGAGGAGGTGCGTCAGCTGGGCGAACGCATGAAGCAGGCGGCGCGCGGGCCCGCCTGGGATGTGAATTCCACCAAGCGCCGCGCGCTGGTGGACGCCATCGCCGCAGCCCTCGACGAAAAAGACTCGGTCATCGCCGAGCGTGCCCGCGCCGAACTCCTGCGCGAAACCCATGTGTCGCCCACGCTGGTCAAGCACGCCGAGCCCAGCGCCTACGAGCTCGCCTCGCGCAAGGCGCTGGCGCAGGCCGAAGCCGAACTGATGCTCGGCCAGGAGATTGCCCCCGCGCCCGAAGTCGATCTGCTCGACGACGAGCCGCTGGAAATTGAGCTGCCAACCACGCTGCTCTACGAACATTCACGCCATCCCTACCGCCAGCTGCGCGAGGCGGTGGCCGCCCTCGGCTTCCGCCAGCGCGAGGAGATCATCGACCTTGGCATGCGCCATCGCGGACGCCACGACGAGCTGCTGCGTCCCTACTGCGCCGGGCAAAAGTTCCGCTTTGACATTCTCATGGACATCGGCGCCTATCGCGATCTGCACCGCCATCGCCGCTGCGTGCAGATCCACCAGGAGTACAGCTTCGCCCACGGCTTCGACACCCCGCGCGAGATACGCGAAGCAGGCCACGCCCCGCTCTACGCCGCCGCCATGCTACGCGCTGCCGACGCCGGACGCCACCTTGCGGATGCGCTGGCCGCCCGCGGGGAATCCCCGCACCCCGCGCAGTATCTGCTTCCCCTCGGCTACCTCAAGCGCACGCTCTTCAAGATGGATTTTGCCGAAGTCGTCTACATCAGCGAGCTGCGCACCGGGGTCGCCGGCCACTGGAGCTACCGTAGCGTCGCCTACCAGATGTACGAACGCGTCGCCGAACGCCACCCCGCGCTGGCCAAATACTTCCGCGTAACCAACATCCACGAGCCGGTGGATTTGCTGCAGAGGTGATTTGCATAGGCGAACCGATGTGCACGGGTGGCCCATATTAGCCCTCTTTTGGCTACTGTGGGGCTGTTGACGTTGCGTCACGTTGTGCGTTTGGGAATCGTTGGATAGTTGGCGGTTTATGGGCAGCTAACAGTTTGCCCGAGATGTCCGCCCCGTTGAGTATCGCTCTAACTACCTCCCGTACTTCCAAGCCAGGAAACAGCAGGGGAATGAAATTGGGAGATCGAGAACGACTAAGAACCCCACAGCGATCCCGCAGGAGACCATCCAAGGACATACATACCGAAAGGCAGGACGACGCAAGCCTCCAAAGCAAACTACTATGCTTGTCGAATCGGAGCCGGATTTACTTTTTTGTGTTCTCCTTTTGTTTGCCCTTTGCTCTGTGCTATTCTCTCGGCAGCCGTCCGCATCATTCGCTAAAATCATTGCAGCCCGCATCGCCACAAGGCGGCAGGCAAGGAGTGTTTCATGGCCGACGACCGGTCCCACGCAATTGATCTTGCGCTCTCGCAGATCGAAAAGCAGTTTGGCAAGGGTTCCATCATGCGCCTGGGCAGCAAGGGGCCCATCGTTCCCATCGCGGTGATCTCCACCGGCAGCATCTCCTTCGACGCCGCGCTTGGCGTGGGCGGAGTCCCCCGCGGCCGCGTCATCGAGGTCTTCGGCCCCGAGTCCTCCGGCAAAACCACCATCACCCTGCAGATCATCGCCGAAGCCCAGAAAGCCGGCGGCATGGCGGCGTTTGTGGATGCCGAGCACGCCCTCGACCCGGCCTACGCCAAGCGCCTCGGCGTCGATGTGGATAACCTGCTGGTCTCGCAGCCCGATTACGGCGAGCAGGCTCTGGAAATCACCGAAGCCCTCGTCCGCTCCGGCGCTATTGACGTGCTGGTGGTGGACTCGGTCGCCGCGCTGGTCCCCAAGGCCGAGCTCGAGGGAGAAATGGGCGATAGCCAGATGGGCCTGCAGGCCCGTCTCATGTCCCAGGCCCTGCGCAAGCTCACCGGAACGGTCAGCAAGTCGCGCACCTGCCTCATCTTCATCAACCAGCTTCGCGAGAAAATCGGCGTCATGTTCGGCAATCCTGAGACCACCACCGGCGGACGCGCCCTTAAGTTCTACTCCTCGGTGCGCATCGATATCCGCCGCATCGCTGCCATCAAGGACGGAGACCAGGTCGTCGGATCGCGCACCAAGGTCAAGATCGTCAAAAACAAAACGGCGGCACCTTTCCGCGAGGCGGAGTTCGACATCATGTACGGCGAAGGAATCTCGCGCGAAGGCGACATGCTCGACGTGGCAGTGGAGCGCAACATCGTCGAAAAATCCGGCGCCTGGTACAGCTTTCAGGGAGAACGAATCGGCCAAGGCCGCGAAAACACCAAGAACTTCCTCAAGGAAAACAAGGACGTCGCTGCCCGCATCGAGCAAGCGGTGCGCGCAGCCTTGGGCCTGGACCGCGCCGCTGCCGAGGCGCCTGCCGACCCGGCCCCGATCTCGCCGAAGGAAGTGGCCGCAGCCAAGGCCGCAGTGCCCAAAAAGTAGCCCAGCTCGGGTACCCCACTCTGCGTCGTGCTGTTCGACGCAGATGTGGGGCAGCAACACCCTGCACGTAGCTGCTCCTGATTTTAGCGTTTCTTCCCGCGATCATTCCTCAAATCCAGGCGGATGGTGCCCCAGGCGAGCGCCGATGCTTTTCGACGCTAATCTGGAAGGAATGTCCTATCTAAAAGGGACTATCATTTCCCCCACTGATGCCACTGCGTCCCGACCATCGCGCACCGCTCACGCCTCGCGCCATCGCCCGCCTCGCCCCGCTGCCGCGCTCCTTCTATGTCCGTGATCCGCTCACCGTCGCCCGCGAACTCCTCGGCAAATTGTTGATCCGCCTTGTGCCGGAGGATGTTTCAGCCCCGGTCGCGCGGACGCGAGTCCTCGCCGGACGCATCGTCGAAAGCGAAGCCTATCTTGGGGCCGACGACCCGGGCGCCCACGCCTATCGAGGGCTCACTCCGCGCAACGCCGTCCTCTTCGGCCCTCCGGGCCACGCCTACGTCTACTTCATCTACGGAAACCACTACTGCACCAACGTCAGTTGCCAGCCTGCCGGCGTCCCCGGCGGCGTCCTCCTCCGCGCCCTGGAACCCGTCTGCGGAATCCCCGCCATGGCCGCCCTGCGCGGCCTCACCCTCCCGCCTCGAACGAGCGATGCCAAGATGGGTCAAACTGAACTCAGCCAGGCAGCACTCAGCCAAGCCCAGCTGCGCCGCCTCACCTCCGGTCCGGGACGCCTCTCCGCCGCGCTTGGCATCACCCGTCCCCTTCACAACGGCTGCGACCTCTGCTCCCGCTCCAGCGGCCTCTACATCGCCTCCGACCCCGATAGCGCCGTCGCCGAAATCTCCACTACCCCCCGCATCAACGTCACCCGCGCCCCGCACGACGAATGGCGCTTCGTGCTCACCGGCAATCCCTTCGTTTCCGGAAAACGCTTTGGTTAACCTGAGCGCATGGCCGTACCACAATAAATCAGCGCAACGAATCGTTTGTGCATCGTGAAGGCAAGTAGGGGAACCGGGCGAGACTGCTGGCAGGCAGGGACGTGAATATCGAACTGAGCGTGGAGGCGGCGAAGTGGCCGAAGGCCAAGAATAGAAAAGACGCGAAGGGTTACTGGTCAAAAGCGGCGCAGGCAACGTCGTACTTCCGGGAGACAGTCTATAACAACATGGGGTATGGGGCCGCTCCCCCCAGGGGAAACGGTGAGGTGGACACGAACACGGACCAAGGATTGAGCAAGGTTCCTGAGGTCACGCTGATCTTCTGGATCATCAAGATTGCCGCGACCACGTTGGGGGAGACGGGCGGAGATGCGGTGACAATGTCGATGCATCTCGGCTACCTGATTGGCACCGGCATTTTTGCAGTCATCTTTGTCGTTGCGGTTCTGGCGCAGATCACGGCGACGCCATTTCGGCCCTGGCTGTACTGGACGACGATTGTTGCCTCCACAACGGTGGGGACGACGTTGGCCGACTTTGCCGACCGCTCGCTGGGAATAGGCTATGCCGGGGGCACATCGATTCTGCTGATGCTTCTTTTGGGATCGCTGTATGTGTGGCACCGCGTGATGGGATCGGTAGCGGTGGATACGGTGAGTTATCCGAAGGTGGAGATGTTTTACTGGGTCACCATCATGTTTTCGCAGACGCTGGGCACGGCGCTGGGGGACTGGACGGCGGACAGCGCGGGCTTGGGCTATCACGGAGGTCTGGTGGTGTTTACGTCTTTGCTGGCGCTGGTGGCAGCGGCGTACTACTGGACCAGGATCTCGCGCACTACGCTCTTCTGGACGGCGTTTATTCTGACGCGTCCGCTGGGCGCGGTGCTGGGCGATTCCCTTGACAAGCCCGTCAGTGCCGGCGGCCTGGCGCTGAGCCGCTATGCGGCGTCGGCGGTGCTGGTGGCGATGATGGCGCTTTGCATTTTGATTTTTCCGCAAAGAGCCGCAAAGCGCGGGCACTGACCGGGCGGCAGGGCTCTATACTTTCAACATGAAATTTGCCATGGACGATGCAACGTCGCAGACGGAGCCGTGTCTGGGCCAGGCGCTGGTGGCGCTGCAGCGGGCCGGCGGCGTAATGAGTTCCGCGGAATGGAGTGCGGCGGCCGGCGTGAAGGCGGGCGATGCCTGGAAGCTGGCCAACGGCTTGCGCGCCCTGGGCGTGGAGGTCGAGGGTTCGGCTGCGGAGGGTTGGCGGCTGGCAGGCGAGCCCGACGTGGCGCTGCCGGAGGTGCTGGAGCCAAAGATCTCAGGGACGATTTTTGCCGGAGGGGTGCATCACTTCGCCAGCATCGGCTCGACCAATGTGGCGGCAATGCAGGCCGGGGCGCAGCGGTGGGCGGAGAGCGTGGAGGACGACACTGCCAAGGGAAGAACGGGGAGTCAACTATCCCGCCCAACCAAAGGAAGCCTGCACGGGGCACCCTCCAGTTCGCGGTGCACTGAGCCGGGTCAGGTTTGGCTGGCAGAGGAGCAGACGGCGGGCAAGGGGCGCGCGGGGCACGGGTGGGAGTCGCGTCCCAAGGATGGGATTTATCTGTCGGCGCTGCTGCGTCCGCGGCTGGCTCCGGCGGAAGTAATTATTTTGTCGCTGGCGGCAGGGCTGGCGGTGGTGGAAGCGGTGCACGAGGTCACAGGGCTGTGGAGCGATCTGCGCTGGCCTAACGATGTAATGCTGGGAGGGCGGAAGTTCTGCGGAATTTTGACCGAGCTGAACGCCGAGGTGACGCGGGTTCGCTACGTTGTGGTGGGGATGGGGCTGAACGTGAACAACGAGGAGTTTCCGCTGGAGTTGGAGGCGATTGCGACGTCGCTGCGGCGCGAGACCGGGCAGCAGGTTTCGCGGGTGGATCTGGTGGCGGCCCTGTTGCGCGCGCTGGACCGCGAGCAGGCGGCGCTTCAACCCACATCTGCCGAAGGAGGGCAGATGCGGGAGGCAGGCGGCGCGGCGGACACAAAAGAAGCGGCGCGAGAGCGGATTCTGCGGCGCTTTGAGCGGCACTCCTCGTACTGCTGCGGCGCGGCGGTGACGGTGGAGGAAGATGGCGGATACGAGGGTGTGACGCGCGGACTGGATGAGCGCGGATTCCTGCGGGTCGAGACGGCGGAGGGAGTGCGCACGGTGCTGAGCGGCGGCGTGAGAAAGAGATAGCGGGTGGGTGCGGACCCCTTCCGAGCCTCCAGATTCTTGCAGCGCTGCCGGCGCGCGGGTGCAGCTTACGATTCCAGAGCGGCCCATAAAATGTAGACAACCTGGGAGCCGGTTGGCGTATTCCACCTTCAAGACAGCCGGTGTTTTCCCTTTCTTAGTGAGACCCCACTTGCAGTGAAGAGTGCTGAGCTAGCGGAGATAAGGGGAAAGGCGTTTCCCCATGCCGGTGTCTACTTTTCCACCAGAGATGAGTGGGAAAAATGTGGAGGTGAATATGGCAGTCTCTCAGTATCTTCGACCGGGAAGTCTCTTGGACTCCTTGACCAGTTGCTTCACTCCGGGTGCGGTGAAGGGCGCAAGTTCGCTGATCGGCGCCTCGGAATCGACGGCCCGCACTGCACTGCATAGCGCCGCTCCCGCGGTGTTGGGCGCGATGACAGAGATGGCTTCGACCGACGAGGGCGCGAAGAGTCTTTTTCGCCTGATTCAGGACGGCGGCTATCACGCCCTGGTGGATGAGCCCGCGGCGCTGTTCAGCGGCGGCAGCATCACTTCAAGCATCACGAGCGCGGGAAGCCAGCTGACCGGCCGGTTGTTCGGAGAAAGGTTGACAGCGGTGACGGAAACGGTTGCCAAGGCCAGCGGCCTGAGCTTGGCATCGGCGAGCACAGTCCTCAACCTGGTGTCGCCGCTGGCGCTTGGCGTGGCGGAAAAAGAGATCCTCTCCCGCAGGCTGGATGCGCCGGGTTTGCGCGCCCTGCTGCTGGAGCAAAAAGGTGAGTTCGAAGCCGCACTGCCGCCGAAAGGCCCTCAAATCGTCACGCCCAGGCCGGAAGCCGCTTCGCAGAGACGCGAGTCGGATCTGGAGGCCAACCTGGGAAAGTGGTTAGCGGTGTGGCTGATCGCTTTGCTGGCTTTTTGCGCGTTCCTGTGGATACGCAGCGGAACGCTGGAGGGTGGCTCGGGCACTGCCGGCAATCCCGCCGCGCAGAGGACGACCGCACCCGGGCAGTAGCGCGGCCATTGCGCGAAATAGACGCAGCATAGTCCACGTCGAGGCCGCAGCATCCCTATTTCCTGATTGGCTGCTTGGGAATACACTGGTATGTCTGGCGGGGCTGGTAGCTTGCGGCGGTGTGCCTGCGTGCGGCCGGTTCTGTCATTACGGTGGTGCGGCGGGGTGGCCGCGCGGCCTAAAAAATCTCACACTCAAGGCGATCTATGAATACGTTTGGCAGCCGTTCCGCGCTTCGCGTTGGCAGCAGGCAGTATGACTTCTTCCGTATTTCCTCCCTGGATCAGCATGGGTTCAAGACCGCGCGGCTGCCGTTTTCGCTGCGCATACTGCTGGAGAATCTGCTGCGCCGCGAGGATGGCTCGACGGTGACGGCGGAGATGATTCGCGCGCTGGCCAGCTGGACGGCGCGGACCAAAAGCGAGCAAGAGATTTCGTTTATGCCGAGCCGGGTGCTGATGCAGGATTTCACCGGGGTTCCGGCGGTGGTGGACCTGGCGGCCATGCGCGATGCGATGGCGCGGTTGGGCGGCGATGCGAAGAAGATCAATCCGCTGCAGCCGGCTGAGCTGGTGATCGACCACTCGGTGCAGGTGGACGAGTTCGGCACGCCGCAGGCGTTTGATTTGAACGCGGCGTTGGAGTTCGACCGCAACAAGGAGCGCTACGCGTTTTTGAAGTGGGGTCAGGGCGCGCTAAAGAATTTTGCCATCGTGCCGCCGGACACGGGGATCGTGCACCAGATCAACTGCGAGTATCTGGCGCGGGTGGTGTTTGTGCTGGAGCAGGCGGGCAAGGCCCCGCTGGCTTATCCGGACACGCTGGTAGGGACCGACTCGCACACCACGATGGTGAACGGGCTGGGCGTGCTGGGCTGGGGCGTGGGCGGAATCGAGGCCGAGGCGGCGATGCTTGGACAGGCGGCTTCGATGCTGATTCCGCAGGTGGTGGGCGTGCGCTTTACCGGCAAGCTGCGCGAAGGCTCGACCGCGACCGACCTGGTGCTGACGGTGACCGAGGCGCTGCGCAAGAAGGGTGTGGTGGGCAAGTTCGTGGAGTACTTTGGACCGAGCCTTGGGACGCTGACGGCGGCCGACCGAACAACGATTGCCAACATGGGTCCCGAGTACGGCGCGACGTGCGGCATCTTCCCGGTGGACGAGGAGACGCTGCGTTATTTGCGACTGACGGGACGGAGCGAGGAGCAGATTGCGCTGGTGGAGGCCTACTTCAAGGAGCAGGGAATGTTCCACACGGCGCAGTCGCCGGAGGCCGAGTACACCGACGTGCTGCACATCGACCTGAGCAAGATTGAGCCGTCGATTGCGGGACCGAAGCGTCCGCAGGACCGGGTGGAGCTGGGGCGCGCGCTGACCTCGTTCTCCGAGGCGCTGCCTTCGCTGTTGAAGCCGGGAGCCAAGTCCGGAGCCACGGTTCCGGCAGGGCGCGTGGACCGCAACTCGAAGGACTACAGCACGGCGCTGCACCATGGCAGCGTGGTACTGGCGGCGATTACCAGCTGCACTAACACTTCGAATCCGTATGTGCTGGTGGCGGCCGGATTGGTGGCCAAAAAAGCGGTGGAAAAGGGGCTGAAGCGTCCGGCGTGGGTGAAGACCTCGCTGGCGCCGGGCTCGAAGGTGGTGACCGAGTATCTGCAGAAGGCGGGATTGCAGAGCTATCTGGACGACCTGGGCTTCAACCTGGTGGGCTATGGCTGCACCACGTGCATTGGCAACTCGGGACCGCTGCCGCAGCCGGTGAGCGACGAGGTGGGGTCGCAGGACCTGGTGGTGGCCAGCGTGCTTTCGGGAAACCGGAACTTTGAAGGGCGCATCAGCCCGGAGATCCGCGCCAACTACCTGATGTCTCCGCCGCTGGTGGTGGCCTTTGCGCTGGCGGGTGAACTGATCGATATGCATAAGGACCCGATCGGCACAGGCTCGAAGGGGCCGGTGTACTTGAAGGACATCTGGCCGACGCAGCAGGAGGTGGACGAGGTGGTGGAGCGGGTGATCACCTCGGATATGTTCCGCACGAGCTATGCAAGTGTGCTGGACGGCGATGCGCGCTGGAAGGGACTGCAGGTTCCCACCGGCGACACCTACATGTGGGACGCCAAGTCCACCTACATTCAGAACCCTCCGTACTTCGAGGGGATGACGGTGGAGCCCAAGTCGGTGGCGGCGATCAAGGGTGCGCGGGTGCTGGCGGTGTTCGGGAATTCGATTACGACCGACCATATTTCTCCAGCGGGCAATATCAAGAAGGACAGCCCGGCGGGCAAGTATCTGATCGAGCACGGAGTACAGCCGGTGGACTTCAACTCGTACGGCTCGCGGCGCGGCAACCACGAGGTGATGATGCGCGGAACATTTGCGAATACGCGCATCCGCAACAAGCTGGTGCCGCAGATCGAGGGCGGATACACCAAGATGATTCCTGGCGGCAAGGAGCTTTCGATCTACGACGCGGCGATGGAGTATCGCAAGCAGGGCGTGCCGGTGATCGTACTTGCGGGCAAGGAGTACGGCTCGGGTTCGTCGCGTGACTGGGCGGCCAAGGGTCCGCTGCTGCTGGGCGTGCGTGCGGTGATCGCCGAGAGCTTCGAGCGCATCCATCGCTCGAACCTGGTGGGAATGGGAATTCTGCCGCTGCAGTTTTTGCCGGAGCAGAATCCCGAGACGCTGGGGATCAATGGCGAGGAGAGCTACGAGATCGTCGGGCTGGAAGGGGCTCTGGCGAACTTCGCTCCGGGCAAAACGGTAGAGGTGAAGGCGACGGCTGCGGATGGCTCGGTGAAGACGTTCAAGGCAACCGTGCGGATCGATACTCCGCAGGAGGTGCTGTATTACCAGCACGGTGGGATTCTGCAGTATGTGATTCGGCAGCTGCTGAAAAAGTAGGAACAGGATTCAAGGTTGCAAGGTTTCAAAGCTGAATGCGAGAGGCGCGGACTTGGGTCCGCGCCTTTTTGCTGGTGTGCTAGTGCGCGAGACGCTTCTGAATCGCGAGGCCGAGTTCGATGCCGGCCTGCTCGGAGAGCGCCTGGAACTGAGGCATGGCGAAGAGTCGTGGTGCGAGCTCGGGCTGGTCTGCACTAGCCTGCGTGGCGTTGGTCGGCATGGCGTTGCTTCGTACTGCGCTGGTTCGAGTAATCTTGGCGCCCGCCAGGAGGATGGAGCGCAGCGCAGGCATTTGCGCGTCGTCCACGCTTTGGGTGATGAGCAGCAGGTTTCCCGGCCAGAGTTCGGCGTGGACCGGGCCTTCGCTGGTTAATGCGTGCTCCTCCCAGAGCGGGCCGGCGCATTTTGATTGGTCGCAGCTCTGCTCATCCGGCGTGCTCATCGAAAGGCGTTTGGCGATGCCCTGGAGATAGATGTGGCCGAAGCGTTCGGCGGCCTGCTGCGTCTTCCAACGCGAGAGGTACACCAGCGCCACATCGGAAGTTTGCAGCTTGGCATCGGCTGCAACAGCGGTGCGTCGTACGGCCACATAGGAGCCGCCACCCCACTTGCGCGCTACGGTGTAAACGTCGTTCTCGCGTCCGAATTCCTCGGACATGATCTGCACGTCGAGCTCTCCGACGGTGCCGGAATCGTAGGCCCGGTAGGCGGCGCCGAAGACGGGAGCCAGGTCGCCGATCTTCACCAGCGGAGCCGGCTCGTTTTTGAGGTACGCCTCAGGCTGCAGAATCTGGTGCGTGTTCAGCGGGGGGTGCTTGAAGGTTTCGCGAAAAGCCTCTTGGCGCCCGCCGTGGGCGAGCAGCTCCAACTCGAATCGCAGACCCTCGCGGTAGGGAAAGATCATGGTTTCGCGCAGCAGCCGGGGAGCATTGTGGATGATGACCGGCGGGTCGTAGCTAGCCTGTAGAGTATTTTCCGCAATCTGGCGCGCGTCCGGCAAGTCGGCTAAATTGATGCCCAGGCCTTTGACCCGGTAGTCCAATCCCACCACGGTTGCCTGGCCTTCCATCACGGCGCGCCGTGCCAGGGATGACTCCGAGGAGTTATCGTCCTGCTGTATCTCCATCTCCGGCGGGGCCTGCTCGGTTTGCGGGCGGAGTACGAAGCGCGTGAGATTAAAATTCTGATCCTGCAGGGCGTGAGTCAGCTCATGGGCCATGACCATCTTCTGTTCATCTGGGTCGATCCAGTTGAGCAGGTACATGGTTTTGTCTTTGAAGGCGTAGAAGCCGGCAATCCCTTTGAGAACAAGATCGCCCATCGCCGTATTGAGATCGAAGCTGGCGGGCAACATACCGAATTTCTGCAGCACGACGGTGGTCTGGTCGATGCGCCGCTGCTGGGTTCCCTCTTCGCTCTGGCTCCGAAGATACTTTTCGGCTTCGGCTCGGCCGATGAGCTGGCGCTTGACCGGCGCCAGTTTGGGCAGTCCGCTGTCCTGGCTGGAAAACTGGGTGATGGTGTCCACTTCGTTGAAAAGCCGCTGCCCGTCATCGGTAGAGATCAGCACCTGGGATTGCTTCTGGCTTTGAATTCTGCGGGCGTAGTCGCCGAGGCTTTCCTCCTGCGCGCGGGCGGTTACGGCCAGCGCCATGAGCAGGAGAACGGCTGCCATCAGGCTGCAACAGGGTTTGCCTGCACGGAGAAGTTTGCGGGATGGAGTGCTCACGGCCGGCTCCTGAGTTGAATTTAGGGTGCAGCGTAAGTACGGAACCCAAGACTCCGCAGAGGAGTCCGTCCCGGGCGCAAGCAGGCCCGGTGCCTCCAGAGTAGCTTGCCGGGGAGGAATCGAAGGGAAATACTCGCCAGGCAGATACACCAAAGGCACCATGCGTCGTATGACGATGGTGCCCTGGGTGGTGCGCAGGAAGCGGAATTGTGGAGTTAGATGCCCTCTCCGGTGAAGTCCTCTTCGACCGGGTGGTCTTCTTCGACGCTGTAGACATCATAGGGCTGGCTGGCGAGGTGGCGCTTGCGCAGCTCGTGACCCGCCCAGTAGCCGACGCCGATGGCTCCCACGATGCCTATGGCGGTGGTGATAGTGATGGCCGGATGCTCGGCGATGGGCTTGGCCATGCGGCCGCCGCGCAACACCACGCGGCCCGGGATACCGAGCTCACCGCGGAAGTTCATCACGGCGTCATAGCCACCGCGCTCGATGGCGCGATAAGCGTTGAGGAAAGTTTTGAGCGGGGGCGCGATGGCGTCCTCGCCGCCGTGGACGATGGCGTGCTCGAGGCCCTCCTCCTTCTGGCGCTCCAGCAGCTCTTCGAGGGCGGCGCCGAGCGAGGGGCCGTGGCTGGCCAGCGAGCGGTAAGCGATGCGTCCGTCTTTGTCGATGAGGAACGAGGCGTTGGGCAGAGCCCCGTATTTGCGATGGACTTCGCCGCCCAGTTCGTCGATTAGGATGGGGAACTCGATCTTCTCCTGCTCGCGCAGCAGCTGGGCGGCGCGTCGCTTGTCTTCCATGGAGCGGTGTGGGGGCAGGTCGGCTCCGGGATGGGCTTCGCGCACGTAGAGGAAGAGGAACTCGACATCGGAGCCGGAAAACTCAGAGGCCAGCGAGCGCAGGCCGCCGATGGATGCCGCCGTCTGCGGGCAGGTGGCCGAGCCGAAGGTGATGACGACGTTGCGCGCGCCTTTGAAGTCGGCGAGCTTGACGGTTTCGCCGGCCAACGATTTCAGGGCAAAGCCGGGCGCTTCATCGCCGGGCTCGGGCGCGCGAAACCAACGGTCGGAGGGATGTCCCTGCTGCATTTCACGGCGGAAGCGGTCGTAGTTATAGCGTGTAAATCCGAACATGAAGACACCTCCGTTGGGGGCGGCAAAAGCCCGCGCAAGAATAATAACGGTTTGCGGATGTGTTGTGCGAGTGAGGCGGTCGCTATCAGGGTGAGATGCTGTTCCGGGGTGCAACGTTGACCGGATGAGGCAGCTGCGGGCTGGCTACACCTTTTCGCCTGCGCGGATGCAGCGGGCGTGATGGTTGGGGGCGATCTCGATGAGCGCGGGCATGGCGCCCTGACAGGCGGGAATGCAGAGCGGGCAGCGCGGAGCGAAGGAGCATCCGGGGGGGAGGATTGCGGGCGACGGGACGGAGCCTTCAATGGCCGAGAGCGGCTGCTGGCGGTTGGTTTTGAGGGTGGGAATGGAGGCAAGCAGTCCGCGGGTGTAGGGATGCGAGGGGCGGGCGAAGATGTCGGCGACGGCGCCGCTTTCGACGATTCTTCCGGCATACATGACGGCGACGCGGTGGCTGACGCGGCGCACCACGGCGAGGTCGTGGGAGACGAAGAGCATGGCCAGCGAGAGGCGCTGGCGCAACTCGGCGAGCAGTGCAAGGATCTGCGCCTGCACGGTAACATCGAGCGCGGTAGTGGGCTCGTCGGCAATGAGCAGCGCGGGGCGGTTGACGATGGCCATGGCGATCATGACGCGCTGGCGCTGGCCTCCGGAGAGCTGATGGGGATAGTCGCGCCAGCGGCGCTCGGGCGAGGGGATGGCGACCTCGCGGAGAGCTTGGATGGCGCGTTCGCGGGCCTGAGCGCGGGTGAGGCTTGCAGGGACTGCGTCGGGTGACGCGTTGCTGCCGGCCGCTGGCGCACGGTCGGGATACGCGTTGCTGCCGGTGACAGGCGCATGGGCATGCGCCTGCGCGGCCTCGGCGATTTGGTCGCCGATGCGCATGACGGGATTGAGTGCGGTCATGGGCTCCTGAAAGATCATGGCCATGCGGCGGCCGCGCAGGGATTGCAGTTCGCTAGCCCGGGCCGAGGCTAGGTTGCGTCCCTCGAACAGTACCCCGCCGGAGAGCCGCGCCTGCGGCGGCAGAAGACCCATGATGGCCAGGGCGGTCACGCTTTTGCCGGAGCCGGATTCGCCGACCAAGGCGAGGGTTTCGCCGGGTGCGACGGTGAGCGAGATCTCGCGCACGGCAGCCACCGGGCCTCGCGCAGACGGGAACTCGACGGTGAGGTATTGCAGTTCCAGGAGCACGAGAGGTATTGGAACACAGATGGGGCGCGGCGGGCGCAGGTGCAGCTTATCCGTCAACTGCCTTTATGGCTTGCGCACAAGCTGCGCAGCCAGTTCTTTCTGCAGCTGCGCAAGGTCCACCAGGCCGAGATGCTTCGCAACGATCTTCCCGTTACGAGCGATCACGATGTTGGCGGGCAGGCCGAGGATTCCGCCGTAGCGGGATGCCAGTTCCTGGGTTCCGAGCACCACCGGGTAGTTGATGCCGAGTTCGCGGCTGAACTCTGCGACGGGGCGCGTGTCGTCATCCATGGAGACGCCGATGACCTGCAGTCCCTGGTTGCCGTACTTCGATTGCCACTCGACGAAGTGGGGAATTTCGTCGCGGCAAGGTGAGCACCAGGTGGCAAAGAAATCGAGCAGCACGACTTTGCCCGCGTAATTGGAGAGGCGCATCGGAGCGCCGTTCGGCTGGTTCAGGCTGAAATCAGGGGCGGACGCCGGCGCAGCGTTGGGGGAAAGCTGCTGGCGGGGATGTCGCGCGATCACGAACACGAGCAGCGCCAAGATCGCCGCCGCCAGCAGGAGCATGCGTGCGCCCACCCTGCGGCTCATCGATTGCCGGAGTCAACCGGATAGCCTTTTTCAGCCCAGTCACTGCCAAAATTATTGGCGATGTAAAGCGCCTTGGCGTTTTTAAAACCCATCCGGCGAAGCTCGGTGATGGCTGGATTGATATTGGGGCAGCGCGTCCAGGGACAGCATCCGCAGTAGACAACGATAAAGGCGCTGCGCGGCAGTGGCTCCACGCGCGCGCGCAGCTTCCCTAGGTCATCGGGGTCCGACGCTGGGCCGATGTACTCGGCGCCACGTATGTGCGACTGCGCGTAGATCATATGCGGGCCGACGTTGAGGATGAGAGGCTTGGCTTTTCCGGATTGGAGGACCTTGACGAGTTCTTCCGGCTGCATCAGCTGAGACTGGGGTATAGCGGTGGCGCTTTGCGCGAACGATGTTTGTGGGAGGGCTGTAATGACGAAGCAGCAGATAGCGAAAATTATTTTTCGGCAAACAAGGCGAAGCGTCATGGCGTACCTTTCCTGAAGTCAGCAGTATGCCGCAGAACAGTCGCACGGCAAGTCAAGCATTCGGTGGTGGCAGATCGTTGACACTGCCAGTAGCTAGCTTGAGCTTACGCCAAGCGACACCTCCAGACGCGTTTCAAAATGCCTGTAGGTGGCGAATCCGCCGGATAGATTCTTAACCGCGAACCCATGCTGTGACAAGATGCGAGCAGCGTTATAGGAGCGTTGGCCTACCCCGCAATTCAGCCAAATTTCCCGGTCCTTCGGCAATTCGTTCAGACGGCTCCGCAGCTCAGGCAAGGGAAGATTGATTGCGCCCGCGATGTGACCGGCAGCGAATTCCTCGGGCTGGCGAACATCCACCAACAGCGCTTGGGTGCTGGGCAACGCCTCCCACTCGGCCAGCGAAACATCGCCACGCAGCACATTTCCGGCGATCATGCCAGCCATGTTGACCGGGTCCTTGGCGGCGCCGAACTGCGGTGCGTAGCAAAGCTCAGCCTCTTCCAGATCGAATACGGTTGCACCATTCTGGATCGCCATGGCGATTACATCAATCCGTTTTTCGACGCCGTGCTGTCCCACGGCCTGGGCACCCAGAATGCGTCCATCCTCGGTGGCAAACAGTAATTTCAAATGGATGGGGCTCGCGCCGGGGTAATAGGAAACATGCTGCCCGGGGTGCAAGTAGATTTTCTGATAATCGAGAGCTCCAAGGCGGCGAAGTGTTTTCTCGTTGGCACCGGTAGTGGCGACCGTCAGACCGAAGAGACCGCATACAGCAGTGCCTTGCACGCCGCGAAAGGCTGCATCCTTGCCGCAGATGGAGTCAGCGGCCACTCGTCCCTGGCGGTTGGCCGGTCCGGCCAAAGGAACGACAGCCCACTCGCCGGTCACCGGATTCTGCGTCTCTACTGCATCGCCCACCGCCCAGATGTTTGGATCGCTGGTGCGCATCTGCTTGTCAACGCGGATTCCCCCGCGTTCTCCGATGGTCAATCCCGCTTCTTTGGCAAGTTCTATCTCCGGCCGTACGCCGATGGAGAGGATCACCAAATCGGCGGAGAGGCGCGCGCCGGATTTGGTTTTGACGATTAAACTGCCGGACGAGGACTGCTCAAATCCTTCCAGCCCATCGGACAAGTGAAGGCTGACGCCATTCCGGGCCAAGTGCGACTGTACCGGCTCCGCCATCTCCGGATCGAGCGGCGGCAACACCTGGTCGAGCATCTCCACGACAGTCACGGAGATTCCGCGAGCTGTGAGATTTTCGGCCATTTCCAGACCGACGAGACCGCCGCCGATGATGACCGCGCGCCCGACTTTTCGCTCTGCTATCCACGACCGAATCTGGCGGCTATCTGGGATGGTGCGAAGCACGAAGATGCCAGGGAGATCGATTCCCGGAAGGTGTGGTCGAATGGGGGTGGCACCCGGCGAGAGGACCAGGGCATCGTATTTTTCCCTGTAGACCGCGCCGGTGCGTAACCGCTTCACCTCGATTTCACCGTGCTCCCGGTCGATGGCCGTGACTTCGTTTTCGGTGCGGACCTCAATATTGAAGCGGGCTTTGAAGAGTTCGGCAGAGGCCAGCAGCAACTTCTTTTCATCTTCGATCACGTTGCCCACGTAGTAGGGCAGGCCGCAGTTTGCAAACGAGACGTAAGGGCCGCGATCGAACAGCACGATCTCGGCATCTTCCGCCTGCCTGCGTACTCGTGCCGCGCAGGACGCACCTCCAGCAACGCCGCCAACGATCAAAATTTTCTTCGCCATCTGAGTTCTCCTTTTCGAATCCGCTGGATAGTTCCGGGGGGTTCCAACGTGGCGGTGTTAGCCTCGCCTCCGCTTTGCCTGTGCCTCTACTCTGAAGAGCTAGCACTCGAGGAAAAGGATTCATCTGCCGGCACAAAGCAATGCGGTGGAGGTGTTGGGCGTCACTCGGCAAAGAGGCGCTGGTAGGTTGCGTCGTCGACCGGGACGAATTCCACCAGCGGGAACGGACCTTGCAGTTTGGCGGCGATGCTGGCAGCGAAGGGTGCGGGTAGTTTTTCGAGCTCGTGCAACAGGCGCGCTTCGGGGACGCCGTGGAAACCTTTGCGGACAGAATCGTTGTTGGCGTCGACAAACCCGAAGTTATAGAAGCCGGGCGAAGGGGATACGATCGCGACTCGAATCCTGGGCATAACGGAATTAGATGGCGGGCGGGAGCGACGCGACGCCGTGAATGGCCGCCCGCAAAATCAAAGTCAAATCGAACAAGCTCAACTTCAACTGCCCCCACGCAAGAAGGCTTGAATGGGCTACCCGCATTTTTTATTTCTTGTTCGGCGCGGTTTCGCCCTGGACGGCGTCGTGGGCGGGCTGGGCAACGAGTTTGCGCAGAAAGCTGGGAGGGATGGTAGCGGTGATTTCGGCGCGGTTGTCGCTCTGGCCGACCTTGATGGAGTCGAACACGGCTTTTACGTCGGCGTCGCCGGCGCCCGAGGCGGTGCTGGCCTGGATGCCGCGGAAGACGGCGAGGAAGGTCGAGGTCTGGTCGGTGAACTGGCGGGCGGCCTGCTCGCTCTGGGTATAGAAGTCGGCGCGGGCGTGGATGGTGGTCAGCATGCGCAGCGAGACCACGACATCGCAGTCGCCGGGGAGTCCGACATCGATGCCGCCAGGCAGGGTAAAGGAGGATGTGGAGTTGGGCCAGTTCGACGAGGCGGGCAGGTGCGCGATGGCCCAGAGCAGGCTGCCCAGCGGAATCTTGCGGTAGTATTCGCGCACCAGCGCCGGGCCTCCGAAGGGAAGGGCAACTTTTTTGAAGCGGTCGATGATGCCGTGGATGACGCCGGGGTCGTCCACGTTGGAGATAGCCACGGTGTCGATGGCCAGCAGGGCGATGCGCAGGGTGCGGTTTTCGATGGGGAAGGAAAAGACGTCGACGCCGCGATAGGCTTCCAGCGAGCGGGCATGCTGGTGCAGATACTGCGGAAGCTTGGTGGGATCGTAGTGGCCGACCAGGACTTCGGTATATCGGGTATCGCTGCGCGCGGCCCCGCGCGCTTTGGGAGAGCCGCGATGCACGGCCATGGCAGCCTCGTCGAGATCACGCTCGAAGGAGAAGCCGGTTTCGCGCACGAATTCCTCGTAGCCGGGAGCGAGCTGGGGCAGCGGCTGATCGAAGGCGGTGAGGTTGCGCACGGTGGCGAGGTCCACGTAGATCACGGCATCGGCTTCAGGGAGCAGGCGCGCGGGCTCGGGCGCGGCTTGCTTGCGCAGCACCACCACGATGCCGACGGCGGCGACAAACAGCAAAACGCAGATCGAAATGATGACGAGCTGGCGGCGGGCTTTCATGGAAGGCGGATCAGTCCAATGCAGGTCAGCGTCAGGTACGGGGCAACCGGCGGATTTGCGGCTGCGGGCGCTTGGTGGCTACTCGAAATGTTTGCTAAAATCATACTTGGTGCCGAATGATAGCATCCGGTGGGGCTTCGAGTCCTGCGGGGCGGCGCCGGGCGCCGGTACGGGGAAGCGAGTTGGGCGACGTGTTGTACGTGACCTTGCAAGTGGCATTGTCATGAGACAAGCCGGCGTGCTATCTTCGCTTTGGAGTCCCAGACGCCGGTTCAGTTTCCGAAGCGCAGCCGGTGCGGTATGGCCGATGGCGGCTTTGGTGGGCTGGCGTAGCTCAGCTGGTAGAGCATCTGATTTGTAATCAGAGGGTCGGGGGTTCAAATCCCTTCGCCAGCTCCAAGTTTGGTGGTTTGGTTTCGTGGCGCGCGGCGGTTGCGCGACGAGGCAAGATCCAAGTGCGGTTTTCTTTCCGAGAGAAGCGCTCTCCCAAAGGATCTATTTCCTGGAACGACGGCGATTGCCGTCTATGGCGGAGCGCGGTCTTTGGGAAATCCGCGGCGGGCTCAAACGCCCGTGAAGGGTCTTTGAAAGTTTGCCCGGAGTAGTATGCGCGGGGCGATTGCGCGGCGCGGTTGTGCGCTGCGGTGTAATCCGCCGATAAGTTTGCGCACAGGTGGGTGAGTGGTTAAAACCAACAGACTGTAAATCTGTCGGCCTTAGGTCTACGGAGGTTCGAATCCTCCCCTGTGCACCATTTTTGCATGATGTGCGTTGGCCGCCGTTTCGGGTTAGCCGTCGTTTGGGGTTAACCGAAGAAGTGGCGCGGCCTTCGCAGGTGGGATTGAGCAGTGATGGCGAGAGACAAGCGGTTTTGGGTCGCCATGGGCGCCTTTGTTGGATTGGGCGCGCTGGAATGGGAGACATTGAGCTCGGAGACGATCCGAGTGGTCAACGGCCCGAACGGCCAGCCGCTGCTGGACATCAGTTGGCGAGGCGCGGCGCTGGCGGTGTTGGCGCTGTTTGCCTTCCGCAGCTGGATTCATCGCAAGCGCGAGGAAGTGGAAGAGCGCGGACGTTCCGGGCAGCAGTGAGTGACGAGCGGGCGGGAGTAACTCAGTGGTAGAGTCTCAGCCTTCCAAGCTGTTGGTCGCGGGTTCGATTCCCGTCTCCCGCTCCATAAAATTTCGCAGGTCGTATATACTGCAGTTGTAGATGCTGATGTAGCTCAGTTGGTAGAGCACTCCCTTGGTAAGGGAGAGGTCATCGGTTCAATCCCGATCATCAGCTCCATTTTTTCAGCCAGGCCGAGCCGGTCCCGCGGCCCTCCCTTGCGGAGGGCTGTTGTGGGTTCGGCGGCTGAACCGGGTCTGCGCGGGAAGTACGTGAAAATCCACCGTAACTACTAGGGCGAAGAGCAATGGCGAAAGAGAAATTTGACCGCAGCAAGCCGCACGTGAACGTTGGGACGATCGGGCATATCGATCATGGCAAGACGACGCTGACGGCGGCGATCACGAAGGTGCTGGCAAAGCACAATCCGAACATCAAATTCCGCTCGTTCGACTCGATCGACAATGCGCCGGAAGAGCGCGAGCGCGGCATTACGATTGCCACGGCGCACGTGGAGTATGAGACGGCCAACCGTCACTACGCTCACGTGGATTGCCCGGGCCACGCCGATTACATCAAGAACATGATCACCGGCGCGGCGCAGATGGACGGCGCCATTCTGGTGGTTGCGGCCACCGACGGCCCGATGCCGCAGACCAAGGAGCACGTGCTGCTGGCGCGCCAGGTGGGCGTTCCCTGCGTGGTGGTGTTCCTGAACAAGTGTGACGCGGTGGAAGATCCGGAGCTGATCGACCTGGTGGAGATGGAAGTCCGCGAACTGCTGTCGAAGTACAAGTTCCCGGGCGACGACCTGCCGGTGATTCGGGGCTCGGCCCTGGGCGCGCTGAACGGCGAACCGCAGTGGGAAAAGAGCGTGGACGAGCTGATGGCTGCGGTGGACGCCTATGTTCCGCTGCCGGCGCGCGCCATCGACCAGCCGTTCCTGATGCCGATCGAAGATATTTTTTCGATCTCGGGACGCGGCACGGTGGTGACGGGCCGTATCGAGCGCGGCAAGGTGAAGGTAGGCGAGGAAGTCGAAATCGTGGGCTTCCGCGACACGCGCAAGACGGTTGTGACCGGCGTGGAAATGTTCAAGAAGCAGCTGGACGAAGGCCTGGCGGGCGACAACGCTGGACTGCTGCTGCGCGGCATCGGCAAGGATGACGTGGAACGCGGCATGGTGCTGGCCAAGACGGGTTCGATTACGCCGCACACCAAGATCAAGGGCGAGGTCTACATTCTGTCCAAGGAAGAAGGCGGGCGTCATACGCCGTTCTTCAACGGCTACCGTCCGCAGTTTTATTTCCGGACGACGGACGTGACGGGTGTGGCGAAGCTGCCGGAAGGCGTCGAGATGGTGATGCCGGGCGACAACGTTGCACTGGAGATCGAGTTGATTACTCCGGTGGCCATGGAAAAGGGCCTGCGCTTTGCCATCCGCGAAGGCGGCCGCACGGTGGGCGCCGGAACGATTACGGAAATTCTGTAAGAACGGAAACCCTCGGCGGGTGGCGATCAAAAGCCGCCCGCCGATATCCGGGCTCTGACCCGGACAAGGCCCGACGGAAAACCTTCGGGTAATCGAAAGGAATGGCATATGCCTCGTGAAATTGTTCAACTGCAGTGCACGGCGTGTAAGAATAAGAACTACTCGACGACCAAGAACCGCAAGACCACAACCGAGCGTCTCGAGTTCAGCAAGTTTTGCCGCAAGTGCCGCAAGCACACGGACCATCGGGAAGTGAAGTAGGCGCGATGGATGCGGGCCGGAACCGGTCTGCAGGCGCGCCTCGCCGGCCCCGGCCGGGAATTCGCGCAGCGTTTCCGGTTTTCATCCAACGGTTTGAACCCAGGCCGGCAACAACCGAGGCCGGTGGCAATGCAGGGGCGTAGGCTCAACGGTAAACCGGCGGTCTCCAAAACCGTTTTTGGGGGTTCGAATCCCTCCGCCCCTGCCATGATTGACCGATGGCCTGAGTTTGGGATGGCGAAGAGAATTTCGTAGTAAGCGGCTCCGCGGAGAGTGACGAAGGTCATTCCGCAGAGCGCGCGAAAGTAGGATGGGTATGGCGAAGGCAGCAATCGCGAGCGCAGGCGAAGATAACAGTTTTATCAACCAGGTCAAGGCCCTGCCGGAGCGCATCAAATCGTTTTACGGCGACGTCCGCAACGAGATGCGCAAAGTTACGGTGCCGAACCGCAAGGAAGTGGAGGCGACGACGATCGTGGTGATCATCTGCGTCTTTATCTTCGGCGTCTACTTTTGGATCGTGGACAGCGTTTTGATCGGGCCTGCGCTGGATCATATTTTTAAGTACTTCAGCACGCACTAGCGAGGGCCCGCCGCTCCGCCCTGAATGGCCGGCGCGAAGGGAAACTATGGAAGACACTATAAAGCACGAAGGCAACGGAGCGGACGAGACGCCGGAGATCGGCGCGCCCGCTACACCCGCTGCGCCGGAGACGCCGGAAACGGTCGGGAATCCGCGGATGAAGTGGTACATCATCCACGCCTACTCGGGGTTTGAGCGCAAGGTGCGGGAGTCGCTGGAGTCGCGCATTCGCGCCTTCGGGCTGGAGGACCGCATGGGCCGGGTCCTGATTCCCACCGAGACCGTCACCGAGATCCGCAACAACAAGAAGTACACCCGCGAGAGCATGTTCTATCCCGGCTACGTTCTGATCGAGATGGACATGGATGACGAAGTCTGGCACATGGTGAAATCGACGCCGCGGGTGACCGGCTTTGTGGGCACCGGCCAGCAGCCGACGCCGCTCTCCGACGAGGAAGTCAAACAGATCGTCTATCGCGTGGCCGACAGCAAGGAAAAGCCCAAGCTCAAGATCAAGTACGAAAAGAACGAGACGGTGCGCATCATCGAAGGCCCGTTTGCCACCTTTACCGGCGTGGTGGACGAAGTCAACGAGGATCGCGAGACGTTGAAGGTGATGGTCACCATCTTCGGCCGTTCGACTCCGGTGGAGTTGGAGTTCGGCCAGGTGGAGAAGGTTTTAAGTTAACGAAATTCATTCAGCGTGCGCCGAGAGTAGCGCCGGGCCGAAAATCCTAGACCCAGAGCGGTGCAGGCATAAGGAAGGTTAAAGACATGGCAAAGAAAGTCACAGGATCAGTCAAGCTGCAGGTTATAGCGGGGAAGGCAACTCCGGCTCCCCCGATCGGTCCCGCGCTTGGTCAGGCGCAGGTCAACATCATGGAGTTCTGCAAGCAGTTCAACGCGCGCACGCAGAACAAGGAGTTGGAAGGGCTGGTCATTCCGGTGGTTATCACCGTGTTCAGCGACCGCACGTTCACCTTCATCACCAAGACGCCGCCGGTGGCGGTGCTGCTGAAAAAGACCGCGGGCATCGCCAAGGGTTCGGGCACTCCTAACAAAGACAAAGTTGGCAAGGTGACCGAAAAGCAAGTGTTGGAGATCGCCAAGCAGAAGATGCCGGATCTGAACGCCGCCTCGCTGGAAGCCGCGGTGAAGAGCGTCAAGGGCACTGCGCGCTCGATGGGCTTGGATGTGATCGCGTAATAGGTTTAGAATAGAACTTTCCGAGCTCTCGGCCCGGCTGAAGTAGCAGTACCAAACTCCGTGGACCACTTAGGTCCCCGGTCGCAGATACCACGGTTTCCAGCCCCGCCCGGCGTAACAGTCGGCCCGGGGGGACTCGAAGAACGCCAAGCCTTTGCAGTAGAAGGCTGCGGCGGGAGAGCCGGCAAGTTGGGGACGGTGGGAGACAGGAGCAGGAATGGCACAGAAATCAGGCAAGAATGTCGTGAAGGCGCGCGCCCAGGTGGAAGCGCGTCCGTACACGCTCGAAGACGCAGTTGTTCTGCTGCAGAAGATCAAGTTCGCCAAGTTCGATGAGACGGTGGACGTGACTCTGCGCCTGGGCGTTGACCCCAAGCACGCCGACCAGATGGTTCGCGGTACCGTGGTTCTGCCGCATGGATTGGGCAAGAAGAAGGTCGTCCTGGTGTTGGCCTCCGGCGAAAAGCTGCGTGAGGCCGAAGCCGCCGGCGCCGATATCTTTGGTGGCGAAGAGCTGGTGGAAAAAATTCAGAAGGAAGGCTGGACCGATTACGATGCCGTGATCGCCACGCCGGACATGATGCGCTCGGTGGGCCGGTTGGGCAAGGTGCTGGGTCCGCGCGGCCTGATGCCGAATCCCAAGACCGGTACGGTGACCCTGGATATTGCCAAGGCCGTGGCCGAAGTCAAAGCCGGCAAGGTCGAGTTCCGCACCGATAAGACCGCTCTGGTGCACGTGCCGGTGGGCAAGATTTCGTTTACCTCCGATAAACTGGTGGACAACGCGCGTACGGTGATCAGCAGCGTGGTGAAAGCCAAGCCGGTAGCAGCCAAGGGCAAGTACATCAAGGGCTGTTACATCAGCTCTACCATGGGCCCCGGGGTTGCCATCGACACGGTGGCTCTGGAAGCGGCGTTGAAGGCATAAGGGACTCCGGTAGTGTGAGTGGCCGCGAGGCCGCCGGCGGGAGTTCCCGCCAAGCCAACGATTTGACTTATCAAGATTGAGAAGGAAACGGCAATGGCTGTTACCAAAGCAAAGAAGATCTCGCAAGTGGAAATGCTCAGCCAGGAATTGCAGGGCGTGAGCAACGGATTCATCGCCGAATACGGCAAGCTGACGGTGGCGCAGGACGACGAGCTTCGCAAGTCGATTCGCAGCGCAGGCGCCAAGTACCGGGTGGTGAAAAACACTCTGGCCAAGCGGGCGACCGCAGGCACGGCCTTCGAGGATGTGGCCAAGGCACTAAAGGGCCGCAGTTCGATCGCCTACACCCAGGGAGACATTGTCGCCCTGGCCAAGGCATTGACCAAGTACGCCAAGGATCATCCCGAGCTGAGCTTTAAGGCCGGCGTGGTGGAAGGCAAGACCGTCGATGTGAAGCAGATCGAGGTTCTGGCCAGCCTGCCCTCCAAGGACGAGCTGTACAGCAAGCTGCTGTTCCTGCTCAACGCTCCGGGCACCCGTCTGGCGACGGCTTTGGCCGGCGTGGGACGCAAGATGGCGGTGGTCATCGACCAAGGCGTCAAGGAAAACAAGTTCCAGGGCGGCGAGACGGCTTCGGCGTAACTGCCGTCGCTCGGCTCTCGCTTCTCTCGTGATGTTGCGCTTTGCCCGGATGGCAGGGCGCGGAAAAGCATTCAGGCGCTGGCGGGAAGTTGTTCCGGCCTGTGCCACACCGGGTGGCCGCCCGTTGTCGGTCCTCCGGTGGATTTACGGCTTGTGCGGCCGATTGCGCAAAGCCGGTTCGGTCCGCCGCCTTGTCTGGGGCAGCGGCAGGAGAGTCCCCCGGCTTCGAAAGTAGAAGCTCCGGGACACGGGTCCAAGCAACGCAGGGATTGCGTGGTGGCCACCCGGGTGCTCCAGAACCGCGGTTTTGCCGGTGGCAGCCGGAGCACAACGAATTTCGAACTTTAAATGGAGATAGGATCATGGCGGATTTGGCAGCTTTGAAGGAACAGATTGTCGGCTTGTCGTTGCTGGAAGCAGCACAGCTGGTGAAGGAACTGGAAGAAACCCTGGGCGTATCGGCTGCGGCCGCTGCTCCCGTAATGGTGGCGGGCGGCGGTGCGGCTGCGGCAGCTCCGGCGGCCGAAGTGCAGACCGAGTTCACGGTCATTCTGACCGCGGCCGGCGCCAACAAGATCAATGTCATCAAGGCCGTGCGCGAAGTCACCAGCCTGGGATTGAAGGAAGCCAAGGACCTGGTCGATGGCGCTCCCAAGCCGATCAAGGAAGGCGTTACCAAGGACGAGGCGGAGACGATTAAGAAGAAGTTCGTCGACGCTGGCGCCACCGTCGAAGTAAAGTAGTTTCCGGCAGCCTGGGCAAGGCTGCTCAGGGGAGAGGCCGGGATGGATTCATCCCGGCGCTTCTTCCTATTCCAGATTCTTTATCCTTTGGGTACCACCAGGTATTCCCCAACGCGATTCCTCTGGTATACAATCAAAAGATATCGGAACGCGTGCGGCCATGCCGTGTGCGCGGGCGTTGGATTCAGGATTTGGCGCGTTGGAGCGGGCGCGCCGAAAGTTGATGTAGAAAGTCGTAGTAGCTTAGAAGGTGTAGCTTGGGAAGCGGAGCGGGCATCCAATACTGTGATGTGCCGCGGAATTCCCGGCGGAAACATATACGGCCACACGCGGAAGTGGTCGTAGGCGAACGGCGGCAGCTACCGGCATCCTCCGGCTCCGGGATGCAGTAAGCTGAAGAACAGGCTCTAAGAACTGGCGCGGGAAACTTACAATTTGTGGACCGGTGGAATCCACTGGAAGCCCCAGCACGCGGGGCAAACGTGGCAGACGCTGTCATCGGCGCCCGAGGGGATTTTCGTCCTCCGGGGTTTTTCTGTCTTGTCCCTGCCAGGGATTAAAGCAGCAGTCCAATGCGCATTGGCCGTGGCGGCAATTGCCGCAAAAGGCCGCGCCCCTTTACCGTCTCCGTTGCTTGGCGATTCCGCAGTTTTACATTTTTTGTAGTTCAGAACGCTCTGACGAAGTCTTTGCTGTCCGGTTCGCGGCCGGATGGCGAAATGTTTTGTGTGGGCTGCCGTGCATCTTCCGGCATCTCCGGGTGCGGTTAAACAGCCGCACGCAATGCCTTCCCGGCGAACGCGGCGCCGGGGCCCGCAAACAGACGGGTGTGGCCACCTTGAGGAGTTCTAATGGCAGAGAAGAAAATCGCCAACCGTAAACGGCTCGATTTTTCCAAGATTCCGGCGACCATCAAGATCCCTAACCTGATTGAAGTGCAGAAGCGCAGCTATGAGCGTTTTCTGCAGATGGACAAGCTGCCCAGCGAGCGCGACGATGCCGGGCTGCAGTCCGTCTTCCAGTCGGTCTTCCCCATCACCGATTTCCGCAATGTCTCGCAGCTGGAGTTCGTGGACTTCGCCATCGGCAACTGGGAGTGCAAGTGCGGCCACCTGAAGGGGCTGAACCACCTGCGTACCACCTGCCACAGCTGCGGATCGACCGTGGTCACCGACCCGTTCCATCCCAGCGAAGTGCTCTGCCTCCGCTGCGGCACCTACAACGCCAACACCCCGGACTTCTGCTCCAAGTGCGGCGATCCGGTCGGCATGCAGCTGAAGTATGACGTGCCCGAGTGCGAAGAGCGCGGCATGACGTTCAGCGCGCCGCTGAAGGTCACCATGCGGCTGACCATCTTCGACAAAGACGCCGAGACCGGCAACAAGACCATCCGCGACATCAAGGAGCAGGAAGTCTTCTTTGGCGACATTCCGCTGATGACCGAGAACGGAACGTTCATCATCAATGGCACCGAGCGCGTGATTGTTTCGCAGCTGCACCGCTCGCCCGGCGTCTTCTTTGAGACGGCCAACAACCGCACCTACTACCTGGGCAAGATCATTCCCTACCGCGGCTCGTGGGTGGAGTTCGAGTACGACCAGAAGAACGTGCTGTATGTGCGCATCGACCGCAAGCGCAAGTTCCTGGGCACGATCTTCCTGCGCGCCCTGGGGCTGCGCACCGACGAAGAGATTCTGCGCACCTTCTACACCGTGGACAAGATTGCGCTGCGCGACAAGCGGCTGTTCTGGACCATCGACGCCGAGCGCTCCACCAACCTGCTGGGCATGAAGCTCTCGCATGGCGCCAAGAACAAGGCGGGCGAAGAGATTGCACACTCTGGACGCAAGCTGACAGGAAGCGTTCTGAAGAGTCTGCACGCCAACCACATCTCCGAGGTGGAAATCGACCTGGCCGATCTGGAAGGCGCCTTCACGGCGGCCGACGTGGTTGACACCGCCACCGGCGAAGTGCTGCTGGAAGCCAATAACGAGCTGACGGCCGACAAGCTGTCGAAGATGCTCGACGCCGGTGTGCCCGAGATTCACCTGTTCTTCCCGGAGCGCGACGACGTGGGCACGGTCATTACCGGCACTCTGCGCCGCGATTCGGTAAAGACCCCGCAGGAAGCGCTGATTGAAATCTACCGCAAGCTGCGGCCGGGCGATCCGCCAACCTTGGACACGGCGACTGCGCTCTTCCATGGCATGTTCTTCGATGCACGGAAGTACGATTTCTCCGCCGTGGGACGTTTGAAGTTCAATATCAAACTGTTCGACAACGAGAATGCCACCGACCGCAAACTGCGCACCCTGGAGCCGGACGATTTCTACGCCACCATCCGCTACCTGCTCAAGCTGCGCAAGAACATCGGATCGGTAGACGACATCGATCACCTGGGCAACCGCCGCGTGCGCGCGGTGGGCGAGTTGATGGAGAACCAGTTCCGCATCGGCCTGGTCCGCATGGAACGCGCCATCAAGGAAAAGATGAGCGTCTACCAGGAGATGTCGACGGCGATGCCGCACGACTTGGTGAACGCCAAGCCGGTCATGGCCGCCATCCGCGAATTCTTCGGCTCCTCGCAGCTGTCGCAGTTCATGGACCAGACCAACCCGCTGTCGGAGATCACCCACAAGCGCCGTCTTTCGGCCCTTGGACCGGGCGGTCTTTCGCGCGAGCGCGCCGGCTTCGAAGTGCGCGACGTGCACCCCACGCACTATGGCCGCATCTGCCCGATCGAGACCCCGGAAGGCCCGAACATCGGCCTGATCTCTTCGCTGAGCTGCTATGCGCGCATCAACGACTACGGCTTTATCGAGTCGCCCTACCGCCGGGTGAAGGACGGCCGCGTGATCGACCACGTGACCGTGCTCAACGCGGGCGGCAGCCACTACAAGGTCGGCGAGCACCTGGAGAAGGATGAGCTGATCCGGTTGAACGCCGAGCTGGAGGCGCACGGCAAGAAGGTGATCGAGCACGAGCCGTTCTCCTTCTACCTTTCGGCGTGGGAGGAAGACAAGTGGGTCATCGCCCAGGCCAACGCCGAACTGGATGAGCGCGGCAACATCGTCACCGAACTGGTGAACGCCCGCAAGGCCGGTAACTTTGTGCTGGTCAGCCGCAATGAAGTGGATTACATCGACGTCAGCCCCAAACAGCTGGTTTCGGTGGCCGCCTCGCTGGTCCCGTTCCTGGAGCACGATGACGCCAACCGCGCGCTGATGGGAGCCAACATGCAGCGCCAGTCGGTACCTTTGCTGCGCGCCCAGGCGCCCATCGTCGGCACCGGTATGGAAGGTGTGACGGCGCGCGATTCGGGCGCAGTCATTCTGGCCCGCCGCTCCGGCATCATCGACTCGGTGGATTCCGAGCGCATCATCGTGCGCGTGGAAGGCGAGCATCATCCCATGCAGCTTTCGCGCGAGGTGGGCAGCGACATTTATCAGCTCACCAAGTTCAAGCGCTCCAACCAGAACACCTGCATCAACCAACGCCCGATTGTAAAAAAGGGCGACCGCGTCGCAAAGGGCCAAGTGATTGCCGACGGCCCCTGCACCGACAACGGCGAGCTGGCGCTGGGACGCAACGTGCTGGTGGCCTTCATGCCCTGGCGCGGCTACAACTTCGAAGACGCCATCCTGGTTTCGGAGAAGATGGTGAAGGAGGATTACTACACCTCCGTCCACATCGAGGAGTTCGAACTGGAGGCGCGCGACACCAAACTGGGGCCAGAGGAAGTCACTCGCGACATCCCCAACGTCAGTGAGAACGCGCTGCGCGATCTGGACGAGAGCGGCGTCATCCGCATTGGCGCCACGGTGAAGGCGGGCGACATCCTGGTGGGCAAGGTCACGCCCAAGGGTGAAACTCAGCTGACGCCGGAAGAGAAGCTGCTGCGTGCCATCTTCGGCGAAAAGGCCGGCGACGTGCGCGATGCCTCGCTCACCTGCCCTCCGGGCATCGAGGGCACGGTGGTGGACGTCAAGATCTTCTCCCGCAAGGGACAGGAGAAGGACGAACGCGCCAAGGCCATCGAGGCCATGCAGGTCGCCCGTCTGGAGAAGAACCTCTCCGACGAGATCCGCATTCTCACCGACGAGCGTTTGAAGCGCCTGGATGGACTGCTGGGCGGCAAAGTGGTGCAGGCCGACCTGCACGACGAGCGCACCAACAAGCGGCTGCTTACCAAGGACGTGGTGCTGGACCGCGAGACCATCGAACGTATCTCGACGCGCAATTTGAAGCGCATCAAGCTGAACGACAAGGACCCGCGCGTCAACGAGCAGATCGATGAAATCGAGGAGATGACCTCGCGCCAGATCGACGTACTGCGCAAGATCATCCGCGAGAAAATCGAGAAGCTGCAGAAGGGCGACGAACTGCCGCCGGGCGTCATCAAACTGGTCAAAGTGTACGTGGCGATGAAGCGCAAGCTTTCCGTCGGCGACAAGATGGCCGGCCGCCACGGCAACAAAGGCGTGATCGCGCGCATCCTGCCGGAAGAGGACATGCCGTATCTGGAAGACGGAACCCCGATGGAGATCGTGCTGAACCCGCTCGGCGTGCCTTCCCGTATGAACGTCGGTCAGATCCTGGAGACGCATCTGGGATGGGCCGGCGCCGAGATCGGCAAGAAAATGACCGAACTGCTGGCCGAATACAGCAACAACGGCGCCGAGGAAGCCCGCAAGGCGATCCGCGAGGTGTTCACCGGCATGCCATTCCTTCCCGACTTCGATGGCATCGACGATGACAAGCTGATCAAGATCGCGCGCGACCTTGAAGAGCGCTGCTACTTTGCTTCGCCGGTGTTTGACGGGGCGAAGGAGTTTGAGATCAAGGCGCTGCTGGAGCGCGCCGGCCTGCCAACCTCGGGCAAGACGTTCCTGTACGACGGCATGACCGGAGACCGCTTCGAGCAGCCGGTTACGGTGGGCTTCATCTACATGCTCAAGCTCTCGCACCTGGTGGACGACAAGATTCACGCTCGCTCCATCGGACCGTACTCGCTGATCACCCAGCAGCCGCTGGGCGGCAAGGCGCAGTTCGGCGGCCAGCGCTTCGGCGAAATGGAAGTGTGGGCTCTCGAAGCTTACGGCGCAGCTTACATTCTGCAGGAGCTGTTGACCGCCAAGTCCGACGACGTCTATGGCCGTACCAAGATTTACGAGGCCATCGTCAAGGGCGAGGCGGCCATTGAGCCGGGCGTGCCGGAGTCGTTCAACGTGCTCATCCGCGAGTTGCAGGCGCTCTGCCTTGACGTGGAACTGGTCAAGGTGAAGCCGCGGACTCCGGTGGTAGAGCCCGAGCCGCTCGTGGCCGACTAGCGATTTAGACGGCGGCCGCCGATCGTCAGACGGCGGCCACCGCTCTTCGCTCATTTGAGTTCATCCTGCAGGCTGCGCTTCCGGCAGCCGGCAGTGAGAGATTACGCTTCCACAAAGTTGGCTCTGACGGCCAACGGCGGGAAGCGACGACCGGAAGCCGAAAGCGGCCGCGTAAGGCCGCAAGTCCTGGACGCTCGCCAAAAAGGTCCAGGTGAGGAGGCAATTTGTACCGCTCGAGCCCATTCGATCTCGGAAACAACATTGCGGATTTCGACGCCATCAAGATTCAACTCGCCTCGCCGGAGAAGATCCGCAGCTGGTCGCACGGAGAAGTTACCAAACCGGAAACGATCAACTACCGCACCTTCAAGCCAGAGCGCGACGGCCTGTTCTGCGCCCGTATCTTTGGCCCGGTCACCGACTGGGAGTGCCTGTGCGGCAAGTACAAGCGCATGAAGCACCGCGGCGTCATCTGCGACAAGTGCGGCGTGGAAGTTACGCTCAGCAAGGTGCGCCGCGAACGCCTCGGCCACATTGAGCTGGCTTCTCCCTGCTCGCACGTATGGTTCTTCAAGGGCCTGCCCAGCCGCATCGGGCACATCCTGGATATCTCGCTGCGCGACCTGGAATCGGTGCTCTACTTTGAGGCCTATGTGGTCGTCGAGCCCGGCGAAGCTCCGGTCAAAGACCGCGAGATCATCAAGGACGAAGTAAAGTTCCGCGAGCTCGATCTGCAGTTCCGCGCCACCGGCTTCAAGGCCATGATGGGTGCCGAGGCGATCAAGGAGCTGCTCAAGCGGGTGGACGTGGAGACCGCCTCGGTGGAATTGCGCGAGAAAATGCGCACCGAGACCTCGCTGCAGAAGCGGCTGAAGTACGCCAAGCGTCTCAAGGTGGTCGAGGCCTTCCGCAAGAGCGGCAACAAGCCGCACTGGATGATCCTCGACGTGATCCCGGTGATTCCGCCGGAACTGCGCCCGCTGGTTCCTCTGGACGGCGGCCGCTTTGCAACCTCGGATTTGAATGATCTGTACCGCCGCGTCATCAACCGCAACAACCGGTTGAAGAAGCTGATGGACCTGCACGCCCCCGAAGTCATCGTGCGCAATGAAAAGCGCATGCTGCAGGAGGCGGTGGACGCTCTGTTTGACAACGGCCGCCGTGGCCGCGTGCTGCGCGGCGCCAACAACCGTCCGCTCAAGTCGCTCAGCGACACCCTCAAGGGCAAGCAGGGACGCTTCCGCCAGAACCTGCTGGGCAAGCGCGTGGACTACTCCGGCCGCTCGGTCATCGTGGTCGGTCCGGACCTGAAGCTGCACCAGTGCGGCCTGCCCAAGAAGATGGCGCTCGAACTGTTCAAGCCGTTCATCTACCACCGTCTGGAGCAGACCGGCCACTGCAGCACCATCAAGCAGGCCAAGGAGATGGTGGAGCAGCAGGAGCCGATCGTGTGGGACATCCTGGAAGAGGTCATCAAGGACCATCCGGTGATGCTCAACCGCGCTCCAACCCTGCACCGCCTAGGCATCCAAGCCTTTGAGCCGGTGCTGGTGGAAGGCAAGGCCATCAAGATTCATCCCCTGGTCTGCACCGCCTTCAACGCCGACTTTGACGGCGATCAGATGGCCGTGCACATTCCGCTGTCGCCGGAAGCGCAGGTGGAAGCCAGCGTCCTGATGCTGGCCTCGCACAACATTCTGTCGCCTGCTTCGGGCCAGCCGATTACGGTTCCTACGCAGGACATGGTGCTCGGCATCTACTACCTGACCAAGGCCAAGGTGGACGCCAAGGGCGAGGGCCGCGCCTTCGCCAACATCGAAGAAGTGCTGCTGGCGCGCGAGGCCGGCGAGGTCGAAACCCTGACCCCGATCCGCCTGCGCTACACCGGCGAAGTGGTCGACCTGACCACCTCCTACGATGATCAGGAGATCATCCACACCGAGCCGGTCGAGTTGAAGCGCCAGTTCATCAACACCACGGTTGGCCGCGCCATTCTCAATGACCGGCTGCGCGTGGCCGCCCCCGCCATGCCGTACATCAACGGCCTGCTCAAGAAGAAGGGCATCAGCCAGCTGGTGAACTTCTGCTATCTGAAGTTCGGTCTTGAAGTAACCGTTCACATGCTGGACGAGGTCAAGACTCTGGGCTTCCAGGCGGCGACCCGCTCCGGCCTTTCGATCGGCATCGACGACATGGTCATCCCGGCCTCCAAAAAGGCCGTGGTGGACGACGCCCAGAACCAGGTGATCGCCGTGCAGCGGCAGTACCTGGACGGCGCCATCACCCAGGGCGAGCGCTACAACAAGGTGGTTGAAATCTGGTCGGGCATCACCGAAAAGGTGGCCGACGAGATGTTCGGCGACATGCAGAAGCGCGACAAGGCCGGCATCATCAATCCGATCTACGTCATGGCCGACTCGGGCGCCCGCGGTTCCAAACAGCAGATCCGCCAGCTGTCCGGCATGCGCGGCCTGATGGCCAAGCCTTCCGGCGAGATCATCGAGACCCCGATCACGGCCAACTTCCGTGAAGGTCTCACCGTGTTGCAGTACTTCATCTCCACCCACGGCGCACGCAAGGGCCTGGCCGATACGGCATTGAAGACCGCCGACTCGGGCTACCTGACCCGCCGCCTGGTCGATGTCTCGCAGGACGTCATCATCAGCGAGTACGACTGCGGTACTGCCGACGGCATCTACGTCGGCTCCATCGTGGAAGCCGGCGATGTCATCGAAGCGCTGCGCGACCGCATCGTGGGCCGCGTCTCGCTGGAGAAGATCAAGGACTACGAAGGCAACGTCATCGTCGATATCAACCAGGAAATCACCGAGGACCTCGCGGTGGGCATCCAGGCGGCGGGCATCGAGCGGGTCAAGATCCGCTCCGTCCTCACCTGCGAATCCAAGCGCGGCGTCTGCGTCAAGTGCTACGGACGCAACCTGGCCTCGGGACGCCTGGTGGAGTTGGGCGAAGCGGTCGGCGTCATCGCCGCGCAGTCCATCGGCGAGCCGGGAACCCAGCTCACCATGCGTACCTTCCACGTCGGCGGAACCGCTTCCAGGGTCAGCGAGCAGTCGCGCCAGGAGGCGAAGAACACCGGCACGGTGCGCTTCATCAACCTGCAGACCGTTCGCAGCAAGGATGGCGGCCTGGTGGTAATGAACCGCAACGGCTCCATCGTTGTGCTGGGCGACAAGGGACGCGAAAAGGAGCGCTATGCCGTGGTTTACGGCGCGCACCTCAAGGTGAGCGAAGGCGACGAGGTCAAGCTCGGCCAGACCCTGCTCGAGTGGGATCCCTACACCTTCTCCATCATCACCGAAATCGGCGGCTCGGTGGCCTTCAAGGATCTGATCGAAGGCACCACGCTGCAGGAAGAAGTGGATGAAGTCACCGGCCTGTCACGCCACGTGGTGGTCGATTCCCCGGATGAAAAGCGCCAGCCGGCGCTGGTCATCAAGGGAACCAAGGGCAACAAGCGCTACCTGATGCCCTCGCGAGCCCACCTCATGGTGCAGGATGGCGACGAGGTCTCGCCCGGCGACGTGCTGGCCAAGATCCCGCGCGAAACCACCAAGACCAAGGACATCACCGGCGGTCTGCCGCGGGTGGTCGAACTGTTCGAAGCCCGCAAGCCGCGCGAGACCGCCATCATCAGCGAAATCGACGGCGTGGTGAAGTTCGGCGAAGTCGCCAAGGGACAGCGCAAGATCTATGTGGTGGCCGACGACGGCACCGAAAAGGAATACTCGGTTCCCCGCGGCATCCACATCAACATGCAGGAAGGCGAACGCATCCGCGCCGGCGAACAGCTGATGGATGGGCCGCTCAACCCGCATGACATTCTGGCCGTGCTGGGTGAAAAGGAGCTGCAGGCTTACCTGGTCAATGAGATTCAGGAAGTCTACCGTCTCCAGGGCGTGGCCATCAGCGACAAGCACATCGAAGTCATCGTGCGCCAGATGCTGCGCTGGGTGAAGATCGAGGACGTGGGAGATACGAACTTCCTTCTGGAACAGCAGATCGACAAGTTCCGCTTCCGCGAGGAGAACGAGCGCGTGATTACCCTTGGCGGCAAGCCCTGCACCGGCCGCGCGCTGCTGCTGGGCATCACTAAGGCCTCGCTCTCCACCGACAGCTTCATCTCGGCGGCGTCCTTCCAGGAGACCACCCGCGTGCTTACCGAAGCGGCCATCAACGGCTACATCGATAACCTGCGCGGTCTCAAGGAGAACGTCATCGTCGGCCGTCTCATCCCGGCCGGAACCGGCATGGAGTACTACCGCAATGTGCTGCTGGCTCCGGAGCTGGAAGCCGCGGCCGAAAACGTCCAGGAAGAGATCCGCAAGGAGCAGGAGGAGTTCGAACGCAACCTCGAGCTCATGCGGACCGAGGGCGAAAACGAAGCCGAGGAGCTCAGCGCCGAAGGCTAATCGTCGGCACGAGAAAAACCTCAGGGTGCCCCATCCTAGCCCGCAGTTGGCTAGGGTGGGGCCTTTGCTTTTGCCCTTGCCCTTGTTGCTGCGTTGCGATTCCAGGTGGAACCTCCGCCCGTGCAACTGATCAAAATGGAGAGGCCTCTCTAACCGCTGCCGCGGAAACCACGCGCATCCTGCTACATACTGCCAGAGCTGCTGGCTGTCGATTACAATCACTACGGCCATTTCTGGCCGGAGAGACAGCAACAGCTACGCCTCTATGCTGCGATTCCTGAAACATCTGCGGACAGCTTTTCTGAGGACACTGGAGCATGACCAGTATTCCGTGGCCAAAGCCGCGGCCTACTCGGCCATTCTTACCATTTTCCCTGCCGTCCTTCTCATCGCGTCCATTCTCACCGCCTCGCACAGCACCCGTGGTTTCATCCGCCAAATTTCCTATGCCATCGGGGGAATCATGCCATCGGGCACCTCGTCTTCGGTGCTCACATTTTTTGAGGGCCGCAAACCAGCGCCGGTGCGCATGATCGTCAGCACTTCGCTCATCACCCTGTGGACCGGCTCCGGCGTCATGATCTCCTGGATGGAAGGATTCCGCCGGGCCTACCAGATGCCGCCCAAGATCTGGAATGCCGTCGCCGAGCGCATGGTCTCCTTCCTGCTGGTCTTTCTGGCCGGGCTGCCCATGGCCTTCGCCAGCTTTCTTCTGGCCTTCGGAGACGAGATCCAGAACTGGCTGGCCTTCCACGCCAATCGCGAGCTGGACGTCTACCTGCTGGCCACCTGGACCGTGATGCGCTGGCTCCTCGCGGTGGTCACCACCGTAGCAGTCATTGCCCTCATCTACCATCACGGACTGCCTCGCACCCAGCCCTGGCACCGCGTCCTGCCCGGATCGGTGCTGGCCACCGGACTCTGGATCGCATCCACTACGATCTTCGGCTGGTACCTTCGCCATTACTCGGATTACGGAGTGATCTACGGCTCCGTGGGCACCGCCATCGCCCTGCTCATCTGGCTCTTCATCGTCTCGTTCGTGATTCTGATCGGGGCAGAGTTCAACGCGGTGCGCTATCCTCGATATCTGTTCGGCACCTTCTCCAGCCTGGAGCAGGACAACGCAGCCAGGAAACGGAATCCACACGAACTATGAACGGAAACCGGAAATCGTTACCTGCCGCGCAGCATCCACCGGAGCCGGTCTTCCGGCGCCGCGCCAAGATCGTCTGCACGCTCGGCCCATCGTCGAGTAGCGAGGAGCAGATTCGCCAGCTCCTGCTGCTCGGCATGGATGTGGCCCGCCTCAACTTCTCCCATGGCAGCCACGACGAACATCTGCAGCGCATTCGCGCGCTGCGTAAGGCGGCCGCCGAATTAAAACGCACGGTTTGCATTCTGCAGGACCTGCAGGGACCCAAGATCCGCACCGGCTCACTGCGCGGCCACACCCCGGTGAATCTGGTCGCGGGATCGCACGTCACCATCACCAGCCGCGCGGTGGAAGGCACCCCCGAGCTGCTCGGCACCACCTTTAAGACCCTGGCGCGCGAGGCCGAGGTGGGCTCGCGCATTCTGCTCTGCGACGGCCGTCTCTCCCTCAAGGTTCTCCGTGTGCAGGGCGATGATGTGGAGTGCGAGGTGGTCGATGGCGGCATGCTGGGCGAGCACCAGGGCATCAATCTGCCGGGCGCGGTCCTCAGCGTTCCCTCGCTCACCCGCAAGGACAGAATGGATCTTGCCTTCGGGCTCTCGGCCCAGGTCGATGCCGTGGCGATTTCGTTTGTGCGCAGCGCCGCCGATATTCGTGCGGTCAAAAAGATCATCGCCGCTGCGGGCAAGGACACGCCGGTGATCGCCAAACTGGAGAAGCCGCAGGCCATCGAGAATCTGGAAGAGATTCTGGAAATTGCCGATGGAGTCATGGTGGCGCGCGGCGACCTTGGCGTGGAGGTTGCGCCCGAGAGGGTTCCCATCATTCAGAAGCACGTCATCCGCCGTGCCATGCACTGGCGCAAGCCGGTCATTACAGCCACGCAAATGCTGGACTCGATGATTCAGAATCCCCGCCCCACTCGCGCCGAAGCCAGCGATGTCGCAAATGCCATCTATGACGGATCGGATGCGGTCATGCTCTCGGGCGAAACCGCCAGCGGCTGCTATCCGCGCGAGTCGCTGAGCATGATGGCGCGCATCGTCACCGAGACCGAAGCCGACATGCGCCGGCTGCCCGCGCCGGCGCGCCGTGCCCTGCGCCTATTGACGATTCCCCAGGCAATCTGCGAAAGTGTGGCTCATGTGGCTGAGGAGCTGAACATGCGGGGCATTGCTGTCTTTACCGCCACCGGCAACACCGCGGGACTGATTGCCAAGTACCGGCCCTGCGCCGAGGTCTATGCCTTTTCGCATGTGCCCGAGGTGGCCAACCGGCTGAATCTTTTTTGGGGAGTCCGTCCCGTGCCCATCCCGATGCTGCAGAGCGTGGAGGCCATGGTGGACACCGCCGAAGCCGAGTTGCGGCGCGCCCATGTGGTTCACACCGATGACATTGTGGCCATTGTGGCGGGAACCCGCACCGGAGCCAGCGGCTCTACCGACTTTATCCGTCTGCATCGAATCCGGCCGTTACGTCCCACCGGTGGCCGGCCACCAAGGGCGAAGAAATCAACCGCAAAGGAACCCCAGCAATGACCGATCCAATCCGTTCCATGGCGATCCTGAAACCGCATCCCGGCATGGAGCAGGAGATGGTTGCGTTTCTGTGCGAGTTTTACCAGATGATGAACGTCAAAAAGTACTCGCGCGATATGCTCTTTCACGATCAGAAACAGGGCGATATCTACGTCCATATCCGCCTCTGGCGCTCGCCCGAGTCGCGCGAGAGCGCCATGCACGATCCCGACGTGCATCGCTACTGGATGAAGCTGCCGGAACTGGGAACGGTCACTGCCATTTATGAGGATCTGGAGCCGATCTTCTCCACCGAGCGCAGCCTGGTGGTGGACCAGCACGAAGACGAAGGCCTCTGACCGCCCCCGCCGCGCGCCTTCAGTTGATCCACTTCGAGTCGTCGTCTTTCTTGTCCAGCGAGGGGCCGCGGTAGTTTCCGTGCTCGTCGAAGTACTCATCGCGCTTGGTCTTGCGCATGTACACCTCGAATTTTTTCGCCGCCTGCCGCCGCTTCCATTTGTAGTAGCGGTTGCGGATTCCGAACATTCCTTCCGAGGCCGCCGTCTGCAGCCCATAGCGCGGGACGAACTTCAAATAAATCCAGCCGAACAGCGCGCCGCCCAGGTGCGCGAACTCCGCCACGCCGTTCGAGCCTTCAAAGGCGCTCACAAAGGCGATGAACAGCCAGATCGCCACGATGTAGCGCGCCTTGATCGCAATGGGCAACGGAAAGATGAAAACCTGCCGGTCGCCATACAGAATTCCGAATGCGATCAGTAATCCGAAGATTCCTCCGGAGGCGCCGATGGTGGACGATAGCCAGACCTGTGCCATGATGCGGAATAGCGGGAACGAAACTTGCGCGTAGGCAAACAAGCCCAGTAAGCCCACCGCAATCGTGCTCAGCGCGGCGCCCACCACGCACCAGAAATAAAATTCGTAGAACCGCCGCTCGCCAAAGTCCATTTCGAACTGCGAGCCGAACATCCACAGTCCAAGCATGTTGAAAAGCAGATGCAGCACGCTGTGCGGGTCATGGATAAACGCATAGGTGACCAGCTGCCAGAGCTGCCCATGCACCACCGCCACCGGGCGCAGGTAGAGGTAGAACTCGGCGAACTCCGCCGCCGCCGGCACCGTCAGCCGAGACAGCATCATCACCAGATACACCGCCACGTTGGCGATGATCAGCGTCTTCACCGCGCGCGTGAACGGCGGAAAGCCAAACGTGGTTGCGGGTCCGCCGCGTGCCATAAGTCTCCTTGAAGAGCTGCCGGAAGCGCTCCCCTTGTCGGTTACAACATTATCCCCCAGACGGGTCTCCGCCGGGAATTTCTCGCCCCTGCGCCGGACTTTTTCCCACCCCGGCCGGTCCTGTCAAGCGGAACGCCGCCCCGCGCTGACGTTTCCGATGCACCGCTGAACTCTCCCGGCGGCCGGAGAGCGGTGGGCGGAGAGCAAGTATATTTATTTTTCCACAGTCATTCTGGTTCATCCTCCCATCTGGCGCATCCAATTTCCCCGGCTGTGCATTTCTGTTGGCGACAGCACTTGACGCTGCCGGGCAAGAGAATCTAAATATAAATGCGGGGCAGCGTGCGCAGGCAAGCATCTCCGGTCAAAGAAGGAAATGGGAGGGGAGTCATGGTTCTGTGCCCAGAGTGCGAGAGCGATCTGGATGTGGAAGAAGATGAGCTCGATGAAGGCGAAATCCTTTCGTGCGCCGAGTGCGGCTGCGACTTCGAAGTAGTCGGTGTCGAGCCTCTGGAACTGACCAAGGTCGGCGACGAGACAGAAGTCGAAGGCGACGAGGACGCCAAGGATGTTGACGAGGACGCCGATTTCTAGGCGGAGCCGGCAGGGAGGTCCCTCGGCCTCGGCAGCGCTGCTGCCAGGGTGTGAGCTTGGTGCCGCGCCGGGGGTGCGATCACGCGCGCATTCTCGTACGCGGTGACGCATCTGCCGAAGGCCGACGCGTATGCCGGGGACCTTGCGCGCTCCGGCGTCCGCGCGGAGGGCAAAGCCGCGCGCGGCGGAAGCGCGCGGCGTCTCATCCTGATCGTCGCGGCCATACTGCTGCTGTCGGCCTCGCTCTGCGCTGATTCCAAGGGGAAGAGGGCCGAGGAAGCCGCCGCAACGCGCGATCTGAGCGGCGCCGTCTTCGATAAGACCCATCATCCTGTCTCCGGCGCCGTCGTGTACCTGACCAACACGCGCACCCTGGCCATCCACACCTACATCACCGGCGAGGGCGGTTTCTACCGCTTCAATCATCTCTCGCCCGACATCGAATATCAGGTGAGCGCCGAGTCCAACGGTCATAAGAGCGCCGTCAAAACCCTCAGCTCCTTCGATACCCACCGGCAACAGCGCATCAATCTCGCATTCAAAAAGTAGGTTGCCTGCCGCAGCCGGAATGCCACGCCGGATCAGGCTGCCAAACAGAAAAGCCGCCTACAAAGGCGGCTTTTCCTTACATCCAATCGCTTACTCGCCTGAACCGCGCTTCCAGTCCAGCAGTTCGCCGATCGTCGAGGTACCCGGTGAAGATTGCGGCTGCTTGTAAGCTTCCACCTCGGTGCGAGTGGCTTCCTCGCCCACGGCGCGAATGCTCAAGCCGACCTTTTTCTCCTCCGCGTTCATCTTGATGATCTTGAACTCGAACTCCTGGCCCGGCTCCATCATGATCTGCTGGCTGTTGGCGTCCAGAGCCTCCGAGTTGTGGCAGAGACCCTCCACCCCATCGGCAAGCTCAACGAAAGCGCCGAAGCTGGCCAGACGCAGGATCTTGCCCTTCAGCACATCGCCCACGCGATGCGCTTCGAAGAAGCTCTCCCAGACGTCGGGCTGCAACTGTTTCACGCCCAGCGACAGGCGGCGGTTGTCCGGCTCAATGGCCAGCACAATGGCGCGTACCTTGTCGCCCTTCTTCAGAACCTCGGAAGGATGCTTGACCCGCTTGGTCCAGCTCAGGTTGCTGACGTGCACCAGGCCGTCGATGCCGTCTTCGATCTCGATGAAGGCACCGAAGTCGGTCAGATTGCGGACCTTGCCTTCCACCGTCGAGCCCACCGGGAACTTCTCGTGCAGGCTTTCCCACGGGTTCAGCTCCAGCTGCTTCAGGCCCAGCGAAATGCGCCGCTCCTGCGGGTTCACGTTCAGCACCACGGCTTCCACCTGGTCGCCCACGTTCACCAGCTTCGAGGGATGCTTCATGCGCTTGGACCAGGTCATCTCGCTGACATGGACCAGGCCTTCGATGCCCTGTTCCAGCTCCACGAACGCACCGTAGTCGGTCACGCTGATCACGCGGCCATGCACGCGCGCCCCAATCGGGTAGCGCTCGCTGGCATCCAGCCACGGGTCGGGCGTCAGCTGCTTAAAGCCCAGCGAAACCCGCTGCTTGTCGCGATCGAACTTCAAAACCTTTACCTGGATCTGGTCGCCCACATTCACCAGGTCGCGGGGATGCGTCAGCCGTCCCCAGCTCATGTCGGTGATGTGCAGCAGGCCGTCGATGCCGCCCAGGTCAACGAAGGCGCCGTAATCGGTCAGGTTCTTCACCGTGCCGGTCAGCACCGCGTTCTCTTCCAGATGGCCCATCGTCACGTCGCGCTTGGCAGTCACCTCTTCGTCGAGGATCTGCTTGCGGCTGACCACGATGTTGCCGCGCTTCTTGTTCACTTTGATGATGCGGACTTCGAGATCCTGGCCCTTCAGCGCGTCCAGGTTGCGTACCGGGCGAACGTCCACCTGGGAGCCAGGCAGAAACGCGCGCGCGCCGAGAATATCCACTGTTAGACCGCCCTTGATGCGGTCGATGACCCGAGCCTTGACGGAAGCTTTGTCGTTGTGAGCTTTTTCGATCTCGTCCCACACGTGCAGACGCTGGGCCTTCTGGTAGGAGAGGTTTACATAACCCTCTTCGGTGTGGCCCTTTTCCACCATGACATCGATGGCGTCGCCCGGTTGGAACTTCACGTTCCCGTCGTGGTCCTTGGCTTCTTCCAGGGGCACAACGCCCTCGGACTTCAGCCCGATGTCCACTACCAGGTAGTTGCTGTTAATGCTAACCACCGTGCCCTTAAGGACCCGGTCTTCGTTAGCTGCGAGTTCGGCCTGCTCCTGCTCGAACGACTCCAGTGCTGCTGCGAAATCTTCCGTCATGTTTTCGTTTTGTCGGTTGCGGGAGATGCCCTCGGCAGGCTTCTCCAACACAGTTTTTGAGATTGGGCTTTGCTGCTCGGCTGGCTGATTGTCCGTCGGCATACCGGTGTCGCGAGGTTGCTCAAAACCTGGAGTGTCGTCGCGTGTATCGTTAAATGCCATCTGATTTACGTTTGCCCCTGCGTGAGTGAGCACGGCGGGGACAGCTGAAAATGTGCGGACTGCTGGCTTTCTCGATTGATATGGAACCTGCTTGCACAGGCTTAAACAACCAGCGGCCGGATCTCCCTGTCAATTGCCCGAACAAGGAGACTGCTCAAACTATAGCAATGCCAAACAAGGGAGTCAAACCTGCAGCCGTCACATTTGTCAAGAATTCATCCGGAGCTGTCCCGCTGCCTTGTTTCGCCCTGCCCAGCGCCCGCGGCCATTGGTTGGCCTATACCGTAATTAAGCCTTGGTGGCTGGTTGGTAGCCCCCGCGGATGCAATATTTACGCCTCTTTTGGCCCTCGCCGCCGCTTCCGTCTCCCACTTCGGCTCGCGCTGCTATCCACCTTGTTTTTTGCCCCTCCATGGAGCGCGCCACTTTGGTACCCTCCCCTTATGGATCATCTTTTCACGCCTTGGCGCTACACCTACGTCTCCGCCGTCGATCGCGCCACCTCGTGCATCTTCTGCGACCGCGCCCGCACCGCCAGTGACGAAAACGATGAGCAGCACCTCGTGCTTCATCGCGGCGCGCACTGCTTCATCATCGTCAACCGCTTTCCCTACACCTCCGGACACGTCATGGTCGTCCCTTACCAGCATCTCGACCGCCTCGATGCGCTCTCTGCCGAAGCCGCCGGAGAGATGATTACCCTTGCCCAGCGCATGGAAACCGTTCTCCGCCAGCTCTACCGCCCTGACGGCATCAATCTGGGAATGAACATCGGCAAGGCCGCCGGAGCCGGAGTCGCGGGACACATCCACATGCACGTGTTGCCCAGGTGGTTCGCTGATGGCAACTTCATGAGCGTCATCGGCGAGACCCGCGTCCTGCCGGAGTCCCTGGAAGATACCGCGCGCCGCATCCGCGAGGCGCTGGCAACCATCACCCCCCAAACAACTCCTGAAACTTAAATAGACAATTGCTGGGCGGAAAAACACCCGCCACTCCGCCCGTCACAACGGAAAAAGGAGCTGTACGACGAGCCCGCCGCGTAAATGCGGGCTCGCGCACAGCTCCCTGAGATTGCTCGAATGCACTGCCCGCCGCATCCGCGAGGCGCTGGCGGGCAAGTAAAACTATCTGCCCTTTTTGACGCCCACGTGGGCGCTGGGCACATCCTTGACCACGATCTTGCCGCCATCGGACTTGATGGGGAAGTAGGCCAGCGTCGCCGAAACTGCACCGCCGGTGTTCTTGCCGTCCTGCGTCGGATCGAAGATCGCGTCATGGCAGGGGCAGATGAAACCGAAAGCGTTGACAGCCGTGCTTTTCTCGTGCACATCGGTCAACAGGCAGCCCTGGTGGGTGCACACCGCCGACCAAGCCGCCAGGCCGTCGATAGTGTCGTCCAGCATGTCGGCCTGGGTCTTGTCTTTCGGAAGACGGTAGAGCAGCGTTGTGAAATTATCGCCATCGCGAACCGCTCCATTGGGATCCTTCGGCATCACCGTCAGCGGCTTTGCGTTAAGAACCACATCGTCCACCATCACCACACTGCCCTTCTTCGGGCCATCGGTGAAGACAAACACATCGCCCACCTGCGGCGCATCCTTTTGAACTTCCGCGTAGGCCGGCACGCTTGCGCCAACCGACATGACAGCCGCCACACCCACCAAGCCGCAGGTGCCCTTCAGTACATCCCGTCTTTCCTTGTTGAACTTCGGGTCCATAATTTCCATCCATCCATTTCGTGAAATGATTCAGCTAAGTATTTATATCTATATCGACCAGCACTTCGACAACACCGTCCGACCACGCAACTGGGGCAAAGCAATCGCCGCCCCGCCCCCTCCGCGCATGTCTAAGCTTATCTGCTGGGCTTGACGCCGATCCAACTCATGATGGCGTCGCCTACGACCAGCTTGTCATCGTGGATCTTCACCGGGATCTGCGGCAGCGCGCGCGTCTTGGCGCCACCCGTGTTCTCACCGCCCTGCAAGGGATCGAAAAGACCCTGGTGACACGGGCATACAAACTGCTTGGTTGCCGCATCCCAGCCGTCTACCATGCAGCCCTGGTGCGTACACACCGCCGAGTAAGCAATGAGTCCTTGCCACGTGTCTCCAACGATGTCAGCCGGAATTTTATCCGGCGCAACCCGGTACATCAGGATCGTGGAGTGTTCGCTCTCGCGGACCTTTCCTGTTTCGCCATTCACCGCCTGCACCGTGATGGGAGGCGCGTCCTGCACGATGTCTTCCAGTTTCACTTCCTGGCCCTTCTTCGGACCATCGGCGAAGACGAACGTGTCAAATCTTTCCGGTGAGCCCACCGGCTGCGGCTGGGTCCCACGTCCGCCAGCGGCAAATGCATTCACGCTTCCCCCCACTGTTACCAGCGCCGCAGTCCCGGCCAATGCACAGCCGGACTTCAGCAGATCCCGTCGTTCTTTACTGAAATTTGACTTCATGAACCCCAACCCTCCGTAAACTTTTTGCCACTCTGCATCTAGCGTATTGGAAAGTGGCTGATTGCATCAAGCAATTCAGCCGAAATTGCCCCAATTAGCTTATTATCTTTACCGTTTAGTCCTTAACACTTGCCCTCCAGCATCGCCAGCAGCTCTGCCTCGCTGATCACCTTCACCCCCAGTGACCGCGCCTTGTCGAGCTTCGATCCCGCCTCCTCGCCCGCCACCACGTAGCTGGTCTTTTTGCTCACCGAGGCGCTCACCTTGCCGCCTGCGTCCTCAATCCTCTGCTTCGCCTCATCGCGCGAATACGTCGGCAGCATCCCGGTCAGCACAAACGTCAGCCCCGCCAGCTGCGTGCTGCGAACCTTCTTTTCGCCCGTCATCTGCAGTCCCGCTGCCTTCAGCCGCTCGATCAGCTTGACGTTTTTCTCCTCGGCGAAAAACTCGCGAATGCTGGTGGCAATGCGCGGCCCCACCTCGTTCACTTCTTCCAACTCCTCCGCGCTCGCCGTCATCAGCGCGTCCATCGAACCGAAGTGCTCCGCCAGAAATTCCGCCGTGCGTTCGCCCACCATGCGGATCCCGAGCCCGAACATCACCCGCTCCAGCCCCAGCTTTTTCGACGCTTCAATCTCGCCCAGCACGTTCTCCGCGCTCTTCTTGCCCATGCGCTCCAGCCGCAGCAAATCCTCTTCACGCAGCGAATACAAATCCGCCACGTTGTGCACCAGCCCGGCGCTCAGCAGCTGATCCACCAGCGCCTCGCCCAGCCCTTCGATGTTCATCACCCTGCGCGAGGCAAAGTGCAGCAGCGACTCGCGCAGCTTGGCCGGGCAGTTCACGTTCACGCAAAACGAATTCACCTCGCCCTCGGCCCGCACCACGTGCCCGCCGCACTCGGGACAATGCTTCGGCATCTCCCACTCACGCGCGTTGTGCGGCCTGCGGTGCTCGCCCTCGTTCACCACCCGCGTCACCTTGGGAATCACATCGCCGCCGCGCTCCACCATCACCCAGTCGCCGATGCGTACGCCCAGCCGCTCCACCTCATCCTGGTTGTGCAGCGTAGCCCTTGAAACAGTTGTCCCGCCGATGAACACCGGCTTCAGCATCGCCACCGGAGTCAGCTTTCCGGTACGCCCCACGTTCACCAGAATATCTTTCACCTGCGTCACCGCCGCCCGGGCCGCAAACTTGTAGGCAATGGCCCACCGCGGAGCCTTGCCGGTGAATCCCAGCCGCTGCCACAACACGGTCGAGTTCACCTTCACCACCACGCCGTCGATCTCATACGGAAGCCCGTCGCGCGCCGCCTCCGTGGCATCCACAAACTCCCAGATCTCCTCGAACGTCTTGGCCAGCCTGCGATGCGGATTCACCTTGAAACCCGCCGCCTGCAGCGTCTCTAGGGCCTCCCACTGCGACGCGCACGCCGGCCTGCCCTCCTGCAGCAAAAAATACGAGTAGAAATCCAGCCTGCGCTGCGCCGTGATGTTCGGCTCCAGAACCCGCACCGCGCCGGCGGCCGCGTTGCGCGGATTGGCAAACGGCGCCAGCCCCTCCGCCTCGCGCTGCTCGTTCATCGCCGCAAACGACTTCACCGGCATCAGCACCTCGCCCCTCACCTCAAACGGAGCCGTCAATCCCGCCCGCCGCATCGCCTCGCCGCTCACCGTTAGCGGAATCGAGCGGATCGTCCGCAGATTCGCCGTCACATCCTCTCCCACCGCGCCATCCCCGCGCGTAATCCCGCGAACGAACCTTGCGCCTGTGGCCGGAGCCGGGTGCCCCATCCTAGCCATCCTTTGGCTAGGGTGGGGTAGTTGACTTCGATCTTGATCTTGACCTTGATCTTGACCTGGACGCTCCAACTCTTCCGTCGCCGCATAGTGCAGCGCCATCGAAAGTCCATCCAGCTTGTACTCGCACTCGTACTCCACCTCAGCCGAACCGGCCAGCTCCGCCACCCGCCGCGTCCAGTCGCGCAGTTCCTCCTCGTTGTAGGCGTTGTCCAGCGAGAGCATCTGCGCCGAGTGCGCCACCTTCACAAAGCCCTCGCGAGCCTTGCCCCCCACCCGCTGCGTCGGCGAATCCGCCGTCACCAGCTCGGGATGCGCGCGCTCGATCGCCTTCAGCTCATTCACCAGCCGGTCAAACTCGGCATCCGTGATCTCCGGCTTATCCAGCACAAAGTAGAGGTGCTCGTGACGGCGAATCTCTTCGCGCAATTTTTCAACTTGTTGTGCCGGCGAGACGTGCGTAGTCATACAGCCGAGATTATAGGGCCAAGCGGGTTTATCGCGGCTCTAACTTGATACAATGAATGCATACTCCCCAGCGCAGGAATCCCGCGCGGCACCAGGGTTTAGCCCTCGTCCGCCGGAGCCCTATCGCAGACAGCAGAATTCGTGAAGTCCATCAAACATTTTCTCGTGCGCTACAAAGCCTGGATCATGGCCGTGCTCGCGCCCCTGGGCGGCATCAAGGCCGTCTTCATCATCGCCTTCATCGACGCCGCCATCTTCGGCATTCCGCTCGACCCCATCATCGGCTACTACGTCGCCATCGATCCCCGGCGCACCATCCTCTACGCCCTCATGGCCTCGCTCGGCTCCGCCATCGGCAGCACGGTTCCTTATTTCATCGGATACAAGGGAGGCGAGGCGCTGGTGGTTAAAAAAATCGGCCCCAAACGCTTCGCCCGCATGCACGCCCTGTCGGAAAAATACGGCGACATGGCGCTCATCATCCCCGCGCTCATGCCTCCCGGCTTTCCCTTCAAGGCCTTCGAACTCATGGCCGGCGTCACCGAAATGAGCTACCTGCACTTCCTGCTCTCCATCTTCGTCGGACGCCTCATGCGCTTCCTCATCCTAGGCATCCTCATCATCGCCTACGGCCCGGAGATCCTCACCTTCCTGATGTCCGCCTTCCAGCACCATCGCGGCGCAACCTTTGCCGGTCTCGCCGCCATCGTGGCGCTCATCGTTCTCATCGTGCGCCTCAGCCAATCGCGCACCGCCATGCCCACGGAGACACTTGTCGCCTAATACGCAGCCTGAGATGTCGCCTAATGTGTCTTCCAACGCCTCGCATAGCCCGCTGCCCATCCGCGTCATCGGCGGCGGCCTGGCCGGTCCCGAGGCCGCCTGGCAATGTGCCCGCCGCGGCCTTCCGGTCACACTCTGCGAGATGCGTCCCCTGCGCACCACTCCTGCGCATGAGACCGATCTGTTCGCCGAACTGGTCTGCTCCAACTCGCTCAAAAGCGACAGCGAAAACTCCGCCCCCTGGCTGCTCAAGCAGGAGATGCGCCACGCCGGCTCGCTCCTGATGGAGATGGCCCGCCGCTCCAGCGTCCCTGCCGGGCACGCCCTCGCTGTCGATCGCCTTGAGTTCAGCCGCCTTACCACCGAAGCCATCGCCGCCGAGCCTCTCATCCGCATCGAGCGCGCCGAAGTCACCTCGCTCTCGGACTTCGACGGCATCACCATCCTCGCCACCGGACCGCTCACCTCCGACGCGCTGGCCGCGGAAGTCCAGCGCCTCAGCGGCAGCGACCGCCTTTTCTTTTTCGATTCCATCTCTCCCATCGTCGAAGCCGATTCCATCGACCACTCCAAGGTCTACATGGCGGCGCGTTACGATAAAGGCACAGCCGACTACATCAACTGTCCCATGATGCGCGAGCAGTACGAAGCCTTCATCGCTGCCCTCGCCGCGGCCACGCCCGCCAACTCGCACGAATGGGACAAAGTGCCATATTTCGAAGGCTGTCTCCCCATCGAAGAAATCGCCCGCCGCGGACCCGACACCCTGCGCTTCGGTCCCATGAAGCCCGTCGGCCTGCGCAATCCCCACACCGGAAACATTCCCTACGCCGTCGTCCAGCTTCGCCAGGAGAACCTGCGTGCCGACTCCTACAACCTCGTCGGCTTCCAGAACCACCTCAAGTTCGGCGACCAGGCCCGCATCCTCCGCATGATCCCCGGCCTGGAGAACGCCCGCTTCCTGCGCTACGGCCAAATCCACCGCAACACCTACGTCAACGCCCCCGCGCTGCTCACGCCAACCCTGCAGATGAAGCAGCACCCCCACATCCTCTTCGCCGGCCAGCTCTGCGGAGTCGAAGGCTACGTCGAATCCATCGCCACCGGCCTGCTCGCCGGCATCACCGCCGCAAATTTGGCGGGTGGCCCATTCAAGCCCTCTGTTGGCTTGAGTGGGGCTGTTGACCTTGCTCCGGCTGATGACGTTGCCGCACCCATCCCCGCCCCCCGCGCCAGCGCCCACGGCTCGCTTGTCCACTATCTCTGCAACGCCGACCCCGCCCACTTCCAGCCCGCCAACATTACCTTCGACCTGCTCGAACAACTCGATGAGCAGACAAAAAGAAAAGTACGCGACAAAAAACTCCGTCATCAAATGGTCTGCGAACGTGCTTTCGCCGCGTGGGAAACCTGGTTCGCGCAAATCGCCGAACTCCTCCCCACTCGCTGAGCGAGCGCCTTGCAGGAGTCGAGATGCGAATGTGGATGGTGGATCCTAAGAAGATGTGCCGCAAGCACCTGCTCGGTGAGCACGTTGAAATCCACATGATGGTCGGAACCCTGCTCAAAGGCCGCTCAATCGAAGGCTTCCTCGAACGCGGTCTGCTTGAGCCGCAGAGCGCCCGCGCTCGCCACGATGTTCTGGCCGCCGAAATGCAGGCCCGCGGCTACGCGCATCGCTCTCCGCTGCCGCAATTCCCGCGCTACAAATGTCTTGTCCGCGTTGAGCGCGAGCGCTCCGAATCCGAACTCGCCGCCCGTTGCCCCGATTGCCGAAAGCTCATCGAGGATGAGTAGATTGTCACTCGATTGTGACTCGCTGCTCGATGAACTCGATTTTAGAGAGGGGTCATCCTGAGAGTTGGTGACTTTATTGATTCAGGCCATTTTGGGCCTGTAACTATCTTTGTTTTCAGTATCTAGTTTTAACGATTTCAATAAAGTCACAAGCTCTGAGCGAAGCGAAGGACCCCAGCGCTGCTCAAATATCCGGTTTGTCCCCGGGGTCATTTCGGATCGCAATCGATTTTGTCCTACTCTCATCCTATCGACACATAAAAAGCGCGAGCCACATCGGCCCGCGCTCCATCCTCATCTGTCCGTTACCGCTCTTTCTTCACGCTCGGCACAAAAACCTTTCTCTTTCGCGGACTCACCTTGAACCAGATCGGCGTCCCCTCGAACGTAAATGCCTCCCTTACCTGGTTCTCCAGAAATCTCGAATACGAGAAGTGCAGCTTCACGTCCTTATCCGTAAACAGAATGAACGTCGGAGGCGCCACCGCCGCCTGCGTCATGTAATAAATCTTTACCTTGTTCCGCGCTGGCACCGAAGCCCGTTCGAAGTCCACGGTCTTCAAAAAGCGGTTCATCTCGCCGGTCGTAATCCGCCGCCAGCGCTCGCGCGCCACCCGCTCCACGGTCTCAAACACGCGCTTCACATTCTTGCCATTCAGCGCGCTCACAAAAATCACCGGCGCGTAATCCAAAAACTTCAGCACCCGCCGCACCTGTTCTTCATACACGCGGCTGTCGGCCGGAGGCTTGTCCATATCGCCGCGCGCCGTCGTCACCGCGTCCCACTTGTTCACCACCACCACCACGCTGCGCCCGCTCTCATGCGCATACCCCGCAATGTTCGCGTCCAGCGCGCTGACGCCTTCGACAGCGTCAATCACCAGCAGCGCCACGTCGGCCTCTTCCAGATGCTTGCGGGCCATCACCACACTCATCTTTTCGGCCATCAGGTGAGTCTTGCCCTTGCGCCGTATTCCCGCCGTGTCGATAAACCGGTAGCGCTTTCCCGCGTGCTGCACCACCTCGTCTATCGCGTCGCGCGTAGTGCCCGCAATCGAGCTCACAATCGCCCGGTCGCTCTCCGTCAGCTGGTTCAGCAGCGTGCTCTTACCCACGTTCGGACGCCCGATGATGGCGATCTTGATCTCATTCGGCATCGTCTCCAGCAGGCGCTCATCCAGCGCGTCCGCATCTTCCGCGCCCAGCTCCCGGTCTTCGTCTTCCGCCGCTTCGTCGCCATCGTCGCGCAACTCGCCGAACTCCTCTTCGGCTTCGTCCCTGCGCGGAAGTCTGCGCGCAAAGTTGTTCAACCGCTTCTCGTCCTCCACCGCCTCCACCGTCGGAATCACCGTCATCAGCTCTTCGATCAGCTCGGCCACGCCGTTCGAGTGCTCCGCCGAAATCGGCCACAAATTCTTGATCCCCAGCCGCCGGAAATTTTCCGCCTCCGGCTCCAGCTTCGGATCGTCCACCTTGTTCACCGCCAGATACAGAGGCTTCCCCAGCTTCTGCAACAGCCGTGCCAACTCCATGTCCGGACCGGTCAGCTCGGTGCGCACATCGGTCACCATCACAACCGCTGCGGCCTCGTCCAGCGCCACCCGCGCCTGCCGAAAGATCTCGGAGGGAATCAATTCCTTGTCTTCGGGCACAATTCCGCCCGTATCCACGACCCGGAACTGCCGTCCGTTCCACCGCACCGTGCCATACAGCCGGTCGCGCGTAATACCCGGCTCGTCGCCCACAATTGCCCGCCGCCGTCCCACCATCCTATTGAACAACGTTGATTTGCCCACGTTGGGCCGTCCCACAATGGCCAGCAGACCCTCGTGTTCCTCTTGCAGAATGTTCGCCATTATGTTGCCCCTGATCCTGCGCTCTCGCGCGCCCAAAAGTAGAATGTCGTCGCAGGCTGTAAGGTTTCTAAATTGAGAGTGTCATCCTGAGCAACGCGAAGGACCCCAGCGCCGCTCAAATTCCCTCTGCCCCCGCAAAGGCACTTCAACCACCAATCGATTCCTTTTCCAGCCGCCCCAACGTCTATTATAGGGGGCAGTGCCTGAACGTACCCCATCCGCGATCTCTTCCGCCCCGCCGATGCAACTGGCGCGCCTCTCGCTCTACCAGTTCTTCGGCCCTGGAGGCGTGCTCTCCCAGCGCCATCCCGCCTATGAATTCCGCAAGGGACAGCTCGCCATGGCGCAGGCCGTCGAACAGGCTATCGAAGAAAAGCGCCACCTGATCGTCGAAGCGGGAACCGGCACAGGCAAAACCCTCGCCTACCTGCTCCCCATCATCAAAAGCGGCAAGCGCGTCATCGTCTCTACCGGCACCAAAAACCTGCAGGAGCAGCTCTTCTTCAAAGATGTGCCATTTTTAGAGCACGCTCTCTTTGGCGAATCCACCGCCGGAGAACCGCGCCTCAAGGTCTGCTACATGAAGGGTCGCGGCAACTATCTCTGCCGCAAAAAGCTCTACGACCTCACCGACCAGCCCGTCCTCAACGGACTCGACGAGATCAACGAATTCCGCACCCTGCTCGACTGGGACAAAGAAACCGCCACCGGCGACCGTGCTGAGCTCACCACCCTGCCCGAAACCAGCCCGCTCTGGGCCAAGCTCAACGCCAGCGCCGAGCACTGCGTCGGCAGCAAGTGCTCCGAGTTCGAGCGCTGCTTCATCACCGCCATGCGCCGCCAAGCCGCAGAGAGCGACATCATCATCGTCAACCACCATCTCTTCTTCGCCGACCTCTCCGTCAAGCTCGCCGCCGACAAAGCTCCCGACGCTGGAGTGCTACCCTCGGCCGCCTGCGTCATCTTCGACGAGGCCCACGAGCTCGAAGACGTGGCCACCAGCTACTTCGGCATCAGTGTCTCGAACCTCAAGATCGAAGACCTCCTGCGCGATCTGGAAATCACCATCCGCGAAAAAAAAGTCGTCTCCACCGATCTCATCCAACTCGGCGGACGCATTCGCGAGCGCTCCCAATTCTTTTTCTCGCTGCTGCCGGAAGGCGACGGACGCTTCGCCTTCACCAACCGCGAAGAATTTCTCGAAGAGTTCGGCTCCGAATTCATCGGCCTCAAAAACGTCATCCGCCAGCTCCACTCCGAGCTGCAGGCCATCCCCACCAAGCCCGACGAGGTCCACAACCTCATCCGCCGCACCGACGAACTCCACGCCCAGCTCAGCTTCCTTATGGAGAGCCACGAGAAAAACACCGTCTATTGGATTGAGAGACGAACCGGCCGAGGCCGCGCTAAAAACGAAAACGTCTTCCTCCAGGCCACGCCCATCGACGTCTCTTCCATTCTGCGCCAGTCGCTCTTCGACCGCTTTGAGTCCATCGTCCTCACCTCGGCCACTCTCGCCGTCGCCAACGGCTTCGACTACATCAAAACGCGCCTCGGTCTCGACGGCGCTCGCGAACTCATCGTCCCCTCGCACTTCGACTACGAATCGCAGGCCATCTTCTACGTCCCGCCAGACATGCCCGACCCGCGCGAAGCCGCCTTCACGGCCAAGGCCATCCAGCGCATCCGCCAACTTCTGGAAATCACCCGCGGCCGCGCCTTCTGCCTCTTCACCAGCCTCAACCAAATGCAGCAGGTCCACGACGCTCTGCTCGGCCAGCTCTCCTACCCCATGCTTCTGCAGGGCTCCGCGCCCAAAACCGCGCTCATCGAGCAGTTCCGCAGCACGCCCAACGCAGTGCTCTTCGCCACCTCGTCCTTCTGGCAAGGAGTCGATGTCCAGGGCGAGCAGCTCAGCTGCGTCATCATCGACAAAATTCCCTTCGCCGTCCCCAGCGACCCCATCGTCCAGGCCCGCGGCCGCGCCATCGACGACTGTGGCGGCAACTCGTTCTTCGACTACTCCGTCCCCGCCGCCGTCATCACCCTCAAGCAAGGCTTCGGACGCCTCATCCGGTCCCTCAGCGACCGTGGCCTGCTCGTCCTGCTCGACAGCCGCATCCTCAAAAAGCAATACGGCAAAGTCTTCGTGCAAAGCCTCCCAGCCTATACCCGCACCACGGACATCCGCAAAGTCGAAGAATTCTTCGGCTGCTCCCACGACGAATAATTTTCTGAGTAAGGAAAAATCCGAGGGGTGCCCCATCTTCGACGCGCGCCCTTTGCGCGGCTAAGGTGGGGTAGTTGACCTTGTTCTTGCCGTTGACCTTGTCGTTGCTCTTACCTTGAAACTTTGAACCCGCCCTACAAATCGTCCGTTTCCTGCAGTTCCGACGGGACCCACTCCCAGTACTCCAGCACGGCGCGCTCGTCCGCATCCATCTCTTCATGGAAGTGATGCGAGTGCGGCACCGGCACGCGAATCATCTCCACCTCGGCAAATTGTTTTTCCTTCAGCCGCTCCACCATCTCCGCAATCGGACCATAGCCGTAGATCACCTCGTGCCGGTCCAGCACCAGTTGTCCCGCTCCCGGCGCGGCCAGCCACAGGTTCTGCCGCCCGTCGCAGCCAAAGTACTCCTCAAAGCGGTCCAGCAGTCCCAGCACCTCTTCACGCGTGTGAGGCTTGACCGACTGATACCGTCCCGCCGGCGCCTCGCTGCGCGGCGTAATCAGCACGTAGAGCACCCACAGCGGCTCGGGCAGCAGCCGCAGCAACTCGCGCAGCAGCCCCACCGGCTCGCCGCCCGGAGCGATCACCAGCCGTGGGACCCCGCCCACTACCTGGCGCGCATAACTCGGCTCGCAGCTCCATGCCACGTCCGCGCCCGCGCGCACCATTCCCAGCTTCCACTTTGGAGAAGTCACCCGTGTATTCTAATTTACCGTCGCCCCAGCGCCTGCATGCGAATCACGTTCGCCTTGATTGCGCAATTCTGTGCAATTCTGCGCGATGTCTTTCGCCACCCTCTGGCCCACCATATCCGGCAGGACCTCCTTCAGGGCAGTAGTGCACTCCCCGAGAGCTAGATCAGGACGACCGTTATACAGCAGCGCAACGCCGTACATGTAATGCGCGGAAGCAGTGGATGGCGACATCTCGACCGCCTCCTCGGCCGGCAGCATTGCTGCCGCGCACTGGCGCTCCAACACTAGCGTTTTGGCTTGGTTGTCGAGCGCTCTTGCCGCCGCTACGCGGGTGTCGAATTCGCCCTCATACACCATCATCGCACTGCCCCCCAGCCGGGCTTTTGGCTGCGATTCATAGAAGGGTGCATAGGGGCCACCGGGCTGCCCAAAGAGCGCCAGCCACGAACTGCTGATGAAAACAATCCCATTCATGCGCGCCGGAAGCGGTGTCCCGAAATAGTTGCCCATCCGTTTACAGGGCACCTTATACGGGCCCACCGGAACAGGCCATTCGCCGCTCACCCAGCACGGCGTGTCGGGATGCTGCTCCATGTACCGGCCGATCTCCCAGAATGTCTGACCCACATCGGTCATCGGCAGGTACTTGTAGAGATTTTGCGGTCCCCCCCACGCCTCGTTAGCATAGGAAAGATAATTCGGATATGCGCGCAAGGAAGAAGCCGCGTGCAGCACGAGCAAACAAACCAGGAGCCCGGTCACCCAGCGATAGCGCCGCGCCGCACAGACGCATCCGGCCGCCATTGCGATCATCAGAAACGGAACCATCGGGAACAGATGCCAGATCCCGCTGAATCGCGGCACTCGCAGACTCGCCCCAAAATAGAGCAACCCCGGCGCCAGCATGAAGACCAATTCCGTGCGCCGCTCCCTGCCCATCAGCATAAGACCGGCCCCGCCCATCGCCAGCATAGCCAGCAACGGCAGCGTGAACTTGATCGCCACGGTTACCGGGAAGCAGTACCATGGAGACCGTGCGAAGGGCCGGCCCAGGAAATAGTTCCCGTCGCCCGTAGTATCCACCAGGCCGCGCACTTCGATCAGGCCCTCGATATAATCCGGCGGCAAAAGATGAGCGGTGCGTACAGCCTGCAGAAACCGCACCTCCGCGGAATTCATCACCTCAAGCGGCATCGCGGTTTCTCGCGTCCCGCCCGAGTAGCGCAGGCCATAAACGAGCCAGATCGTCGCCGCCGCAATCACGCCAATCGCCACTGCTGCACCCAGATTTCCCAGTGCCCGGCGAGCCGCTTCCTTCCGGTTGCTCTTCTCCAGCCATGCCTCGGCCACTGCGAGCAGAATCAACATGGGAGCCAACACCACCGCCGAGTGCTTCGTTAGCAGGGCCAGACCGGTCAGCAGTCCGGTACCGAACAGCAGCGGTACAGAGCGCTGCCGGGTCCAAAGATAAAAGCTGAACACGGTGAATAGAAACAGGGCGGACAGAAGAATGTCATTCAACAGCAGCGCGCCGTGGCCTAGAATGTTCGGCTCAAACGCCAGCGCTACGGTGGACACCACCGCCACCGCCAGTCCGAACATCCGCCGCGCTACAATCCAGACTCCCAGGCAGAGCGCCACTGCCGACAGGCTCGATACGATTCGCGCCTCCATCAGAAGGTGCCACCAGTTTTCCTGCGAATACAACCATTTGGTGGATTGGTCCTCCTCGTCGAATCCCGCGGTGCCCCTGATGCAGTCCATCGGCGGATTGCTCGCCAGCAATGGAAGTGCTACCAGCATCTTCGCCAGCGGCGGATGCTCGCGGCCGTACGTGTAGTCGCCGCACTTCAGCACGCGATAGCCCGCATACAGATGGGTTGCCTCATCGGCGTGTTGCGACATTTGCCGCACGCTGAACAGCACCTGCGTCAGCAGAATCAGGCAACAGGCCAAGGGGATCAGCCACTCGGCGCGAGGGTGTGCGGCAAAAACAGCTCTGATTCTCTGGACCATGGAGGGCGCTCTTTTTGGGGAGATAGTTTAGGCTACCCTAATCCTTCAAAGGAAAGAAGTCGATTTATGGGAAACAGAACCAACGCAGAGTTGCCGGTTGTTCGTAGCACGATAGAATACGCTCCCGACCCTTCCCAACGCCCGCCAACCGCCGCAGCAGTTCCGGCCTGACAACTTAGGGACGCTCTCCCGGAGAATCCGCGAAGCGCGCTTCGAAATAGCGCGTATAGTTCAGGATCGGTTCCTCGAACCACTCAAAGCTCGCTGCCGAAAGTCCAAACGTTACCAACCCAAGCGCACGGCCATCAGCACCAGCGGAAACCACAGTGTTGCCTGAATCGCGCTCGATACGCGCGGCACAATCAGCAGCTTGGCCGCCCCGATCACCGGCACGTGAAAGATGTAAAGCCATAGTTGTAGGCCCCCATCTTGCTCAGGCTGCGGCTGCGCAGAACATTCTGCTGCAGGGTCGGCGCCCTCGGTCCCGGCCGAATGCAGCACCAGCGCTCCGAGGCCCACGCCAGCATGGAATAGCCCGCAGTCTGCGCAAACGCAGCCCCGATCAACTCGCTCCGGCCATACATTCCACGTGCCTTTTCACAGGCAGAGCCAGTTGGCTAAAAACATGTAGTACAGGTATTGGTCGGCAGCGGCAGTTACGTAGGGTAGGGACGGATGAAATGTGCCGCGCCAGGATGCCGATCAGCGTAGCGTAGTACATCGGAAAAATTCGCAGCACCCGCCGTGCGTAAAAGCCGCCGATATAGCGAGCGCAGTTTCTTTCCAAGGGCAGCCAGTGCTTCGCCGGCTTGGCTACCGCAGTCTCCGGATGGCTCACCGATCCTTCCATTTGCCCCTCGTTCGCGCCGAAAGCCCTACTCCTCCAGCGGCGCCACAATCATGTTCTTGCGGAACTCGTCGCGATCCAAAAACGGCCAGAGATCCTCCAGCGGCTTGGAAGCCATAGATCCATTCGCCAGCTGCACGGAGGTAACGCGCGGCGCGCGCGGCTCTTCCGGCAGCACGTGCACGTCGCACACCACCGGCCCCGGCATCGCCAACACCCGCTTCACCTGTCCCAGCAGGTCGGTCTGGTCTTCAATGCGTGCGGTGCCGATGCCGTAGGCGCGCGCCACCTCGCAGATGTCCGGCAGCGTCAGTCCCGTCGCCGCGTCGCAGCCGATATTCGGTCCGCCGAAGAATGCCTTCTGCGATCCGCGAATCGCCGCATACCCGCCGTTGTTCAGCACAAAAAACTTCAGCGGAAGCCGGTGATGTGCCACCGTCGCCAGCTCCTGAATGTTCATCTGGAATCCGCCATCGCCGTCGCAGCAAATGGTGCGGCTGCGTCCCGAGCCCACGCTCACGCCGATGCTGGCGGCGATTCCGAACCCCATCGCTCCCAGTCCCGCGGTGTGGAACAGCCTCTGCCCGGTCTTGGAAGGATAGGCAAACAAAAATATCTCAATGCCCACGCCGGAACTTCCGGAGATGATCTGGTCTCCCGGCTCCACTGCCTGCGCAATCACCTCGGCCAGGTGGTAAATACTCACCCGACCTTTTTCGCGGTGCATTTCCTGAATGATCGGGTAGCGGTTCTTCCAGTCCATGCAGCGCTTTTTCCAGTCGCAGCGCCCCGTGCATTTGATCGACGCCTTCTGCGCCAGCATCTCCCTTAAAAATGCGCCCGCGTCGGTGCAAACCGGCATCTGCACCACATCGCTGAGCTTGGCCAGCTCTGCGGCATCCACGTCCACCATCACTTTGTAGGCGCCGCGCGCCAGCTCCTGCCGGTTCCATCCCGCCAGGGGAACATCCATCCGGGTGCCGATCGTGAGCAGAAAATCCGAGTTCTGCATGGCAAAGTTCGCGCCCCGCGGCGCCAGCGTTCCCGGCCTTCCCATGCACAGCGCGTGCTCTTCGCCGTAAAGGTCCATCGCCACCCAGGTGGCGCCCACGGGTGCGTTCATCAGCGCCGCCAACTCACGGAATTCCTCTTCCGCATGGGCCAGGCGCACGCCATTGCCCACCAGCAAAAACGGCCGCTCGGAGGCGTTGAACTTTTCGATCACCTGCCGCACCTGCTCGCGAAGCTGCCCGCCGTCTGCCGCCGCCTGCTCCGGCTCGAACCCGGCCAGCGACGCTTCATCAATGGTCGAGGCCTGCACGTCCAGCGGCAAATCGATCCACACCGGTCCCGGCCGTCCGCTCCGTGCCAGATGCACAGCCTTTTCCAGGTGATAGCGGATCGAAGCCGGATCGGTCACCGTCACCGCATACTTCGTCAGCGGCTTCACCACGGAGACGATATCCAGCTCCTGCGGCCCGCGCTGCCGCACGCCCAGCGGCTTGCCGTCCTCCGTAAACATCCGGTCGGCCCTCTTCACCTGTCCGGAGAGAAACAGCACCGGAGTCGAGTCCAGCCACGCTCCCGCCAATCCGGTCACGGCGTTGGTTCCCCCGGGGCCGGTCGTCACCATGGCCACGCCGAGTCCGTTGGTAGCCTTGGCATAGTTCTCCGCCGCAATGGCGCTGGCCTGTTCATGGTGGTTGCAGATAAACTCCAGCCGCTCACAGCGCGCCAGGGAGTCATTCAGGTGCATGGCTCCGCCGCCGGTAACGACGAAAACGTGCTTCACGCCGAGATCGGCAACAAACTGCATCACATAATCGGAAAGCTTCATTCAGCTGAGCTCCACTTGGCTGCCACACGGAATGTTCTGCAACTCACCACACGCCTGAAAGCTGTAGCCGGTGCTGCTATTATCGCATCCCGTCGCAGCTGTCCGGGTGCCCCATATTTGCCCGCCTTTGGCAAATGTGAGGCCTTTGACTTAGCCCTTGCTCCTGTCCCTGGTGTTGCTCTTAACCTTGAAACCTTGAAACCTGCGAAACTTTGAAACCTTGCACTTCCCCCTCGTATAATAATCCCAGAGCGCCACTCCCTTGAGACCTGCGCTGTGTCCCTCGTTCTGTCGAGGGCGCCCCGGTGCAACGTCAAGGGCAACGGGTGCCCGCGGATCCCATCTGGAGAACTATGTTTGAAGTAACCGTGCAAGAAACCTTTTCCTCGGGCCACTACCTGCGCAACTACAAGGGCAAGTGCGAGAATCCCCATGGCCACAACTATCGCGTCCGGGTCACCCTCCAAGGTGCCGAACTCGACCACGCCGGCCTGCTGCTCGATTTCAAGGACCTCAAGCAGTTCATGCGCCCCGTCATCGAATATCTCGACCACAAGATGATCAATGACATCGCGCCCTTCACCGTCCTCAACCCCACGGCCGAAAACCTCGCCAAATATTTCTTTGACGAGTGCAACCGCGGCCTTCAGCAGGCCACCGAGGGCCGGGTCAGCGTCAAGCAGGTCACCATCTGGGAAACCGACACCTCCATCGCCACCTATTACGAATAGTGAGCGCTAATGACAAGCAAAACGATGGGTGCCCCATATCTGCCCTCCTTTGGCAGATGTGGGAGAGCACCAAGCCGGCATCTAGCGATTTTGCTTTAACCTTGAAACCTTGAAACCTTGAACCTTTGAAACCTGCGAAACCTCGCCCCTCTATGCACATCATCGAAATCTACAAATCGCTGCAAGGAGAAAGTAGTTTCGCCGGCCTGCCCTGCGTCTTCCTGCGCCTGGCCGGATGCAACCTCCGCTGCACCTGGTGCGACTCCGAGTTCACCTTCTCCGGCGGCCGCCCCATGACAGAGCAGGCCATCCTCGCCGAGCTCCTGCAACTGGCTCCCAACATCGGCCTGGTCGAAATCACCGGCGGCGAGCCCATGCTGCAGGAGCGCGAACTCATCCCCCTGCTCCATCAGCTTCTCGCCCTCCATTACACGGTGCTGCTCGAAACTAGCGGTGAGCGTCCCCTCGACGCCGTTGCCGTCGAGGTACACAAGATCGTCGACGTCAAATGTCCCGGCAGCGGCGAGCATCTCCGCTTCCGCACCCAAAACCTCGCCACCCTCACCGCTCGCGATGAGCTCAAATTCGTCCTCGCCTCGCGCGCCGACTACGACTACGCCCGCGACTTCATTCGCCACCACGGACTGGAAGCCAAACCCGCCGGTCTCATCCTCTCGCCCGCCTTCCGCAAAGACGCCGCCACCACGCGCTCGGCCGACAACTGCCTGCTCGACCCCCGCGACCTCGCCGAATGGATGCTCGCCGACAACCTCCGCGCCCGCCTCGGCCTGCAGATCCATAAATTCATCTGGGAACCCCAACTCCGGGGCGTATAAACTAGTTGCCGGGGCCAGGTTTTGTTTCAGGTTTTATTGTTTAAAGTGTCATCCTAAGCGAAGCGAAGGACCCCAGCGCCGTATCAGTCTCCTTTGCCGCTCCCGAGGCACTTCGGCCACCCGAGCTCCTTTTTGGATAGAAGTTTCGATGACGACGCACATGCCCATCCAAACCGTAGTCACCCTCTCCGGAGGCATGGACTCCACCGTCTGCGCCTCGCTGGCCGTCCGCCAAAAGGGAGCCGACCGCGTCGCCGCCCTGCACATCTCCTACGGACAGCGCACCGAAGCCCGCGAACAGCGCGCCTTCACCGAAATCTGCGACCGCCTCGGCATCCGTCGCCGTCTCATCGTCCGCAACCAGGCGCTCAGCCAGATCGGCGGCTCGGCCCTCACCGACCACGCCATCGACGTGCCCGACGCCGGACCGGAAATTGGCACGCATGTCCCCATCACCTACGTTCCCTTCCGCAACGCCCATTTCCTCTCCGTCGCCGTCAGCTGGGCCGAGGTCCTCGGCGCCCAGGACATCTTCATCGGCGCCGTCGCCCAGGACAGCTCCGGCTATCCCGACTGCCGTCCCGAGTACTATGCCGCCTTCAACCGCCTCATCCAGGCCGGAACCCGCGAAGGCACCATTCATATCCAGACTCCGCTGATCGCCCTCAAGAAGGTCGAGATCGTCCGCCTCGGGGTGGAAGTCGATGCGCCCTTCGAGCTAACATGGTCGTGTTACAGCCGGGAAGACCAAGCCTGCGGGGTCTGTGAGAGCTGTGCCCTGCGCCTGCGCGCCTTTGAAGCCGCAGGCATACCCGATCCAATCCTTTATCTGGCGCCGCCCGCTCTCTAGCCGGCTGTCCGCCGGAGGCGAAAAAATGACCAAGCGCGTCGCACTCTTTCTGTTCGTGGCTACCCTCGTATCCCTGCTCACCCTCACGGCCGCCGCCCAGGACACCGTCATCATCCGGGGCACCTGCAAGGACGAAAAAGGCAAGCCCATCGACGATGCCATCGTCGAGCTGGTCAACCTCGACAACGCCAACAAATCCACCGCCAAGACCAACAAACACGGCCAGTACTACTTCCTGGGAAGCACCGCCGGAAACTACAAGGTCACCCTCCTGGGCAGCGATGGCAAGGTTCTTCTCACCTACGACAACGTGTCCGCCAAACACTCCGAAGAAACTATCGTTGACTTCCAGCTGGGCAAGCTGAACTCCCAGCCCGGCCAGCCATCCGGCATGACCGAGGCGCAGCACAAGCAGGTGGAGAAGGTCAAAAAAGAGAACGAGCAGATCAATAAGGAAAACGAAAAGATCAACGCCGTCAACGCCCTGCTCCAGCAATCCGCCCAGCAGAAAAAAGACAAGCAGTATGACGCCGCCGTCGCCACCATGGAGCAGGCCGTCGCCCAGGACCAGACCCACGACATCGTTTACGGAGCGCTCGGCGACGCCTACAACCTCGACAAGAAATATCCCGAAGGCGAAGCCGCCTTCACCAAGGCGCTGGCCCTTGCTCCGCCTGCTTCCAAGTCCCTGCCCAACTATCACGCCGGTCTCGCCCTTGCCCTGTTGGAGCAGGGAAAAATTGACCCCAGCACCGCCGAGTGCGAAAAGACCGCTGCGCTCGATCCCAAACAAGGCGGCCTGTGCTACTACAACGAGGGCGCCGTCCTCACCAACCAGGGCAACGCCGATGCCGCCAACCAGGCGTTCGACAAAGCCATCGCCGCCGATCCCACCCGCGCCGATTCCTACTACCAGAAGGGCGTCAACCTCCTTGCCAAGGCCACCCTCGACAAGGACAACAAAATGGTCCCCGTGCCCGGCACCGCCGAGGCGCTCAATAAATACCTCGAACTGGCCCCCGACGGTCAATACGCCCAGTCTGCCAAAGATCTGCTCGCCTCCATCGGGGCCTCCGTCCAAACCACCTTCGGCACCCAGAAGAAAAACAAAAAGTAACGGGCCAATGGATATGCCGGGTCCCCCGGCTTTGTCCTTATATTCCCGATTCATCAATAATTGGCGGTCGGAATATTTGGGTAGGGCACAATACGGGATAGGTCGCTATGATGCCGATGACGCGGATTGGCGTATTATTTTTCGATTTTCTCTGAACTTGCCGAAACCAGTTCCCGCACTACTCAAGACGCGGACCCGTCTCAGGATTTGAGGTCGATAGCAGACGACAAGATCGGCGGTTTCGCGGGAGTTGGTAGAAACCGCAGCGGCGATCCACTACGCGCTGAGCCACTGGGATGCGCTCCTGCGCTACCTGGACGATGGCCGCATAGAACTGGACAACCTGATCACTGAACGAGCGCTGCCCCCGGTCACCATAGGCCGAATAAACTACCTGTTCGCCGGTTCGGACGCCGGAGGGCAGCGATCATTTATAGTTTCATTGGGTCGGCCAGGATGAAAGTTAAACTCCATCATCGCGGCAGTGAGCAAGGGTGCTCCGTGACTCACCTATGGACATCCATTGCAAAGTAAGCGCTCATTGGGAATGGCGTAACAGACCAGATCAAAACCTTCCAATAAGTGAGGGCGGAGAAAGAAGCTGTAGTTAGGATTGATGGACTGGATGAGAAGAGGAAGGTTCCAGATGTCGTCCTGACGATGGTAGGCGGAGATGGCGAGCACGGGGGTTTGTCGGCGGATCAGTTCCGCTCCACCGTTAAGGCTTGCGGCCTCGGCGCCCTCAATGTCCATCTTGAGGTAGGTTGTGCGGAGGCCGGAGAGCTCAGTGTCCAGCGTCACGGCATCGACCTCGCACTCGCCGCTACCAATGCAGGAGGCAACGCCGTTGCCCTCAGAAATACGGACGCGGCCGTTTTCGCTGCTGGTGGCCGCATGGCGCAATTGAATGCGCTGGCGCAAATCCGGGGATAGCCCGGCGATACTTTTTTTGAGAATCTTAAAATTAGCGGCGTCGGGCTCAAAAGCAATTAGGCGGTCAAACGCGGATTGCGATTGACCGAGAAAGAGGCGTATGGTGTCACCGTCATAGGCACCGCAATCGACAAAGACTTCATCCTCTCGGAGGGTGCAGAGATCTGTCGGAAAATAGATTGGGTGGCTCACGGGCTCGGGCAGGCAATCGAAATCCATAGTCAGCCGCCAGCGTAACTGCGCAAGGTATTCGCGCCGAGAGGCGGTATCGGCCCAGACCTGAAAGCCCCTCCTTACCTGATCGGATTGCTGGAAGATGCGATGAGGAAGGTCGACTGAGTAGTGAGGCAACATCGCTTCAGAATATTTCCAATAAAGGGGTACGAAGGAGCAGACGCGGAGACAGCCGAGTCTGCTCAATTGATCAACCCTGGTTTTCATGCGGTCGGCGCCGAGGGCGCCCCAGACGGTAATAACAAAGACGGCGCGTGTACCGTAACGGGCGGCACCTTCGGTGGGAGACATGACCTCGACGCCATCGATAGCGGTTCCCCATCGGGCAGAATTGTTGTCAACGAAGGCCAGGGGCTCGATTCCCTGCTCGCGCAATTTGGAAAGAGTGCGGCGGCCGAGGTTTCCGGCACCAAAGAGTACGAGATCGCGCGCGAAAGTCCCCGCGAGGTCGTCGAATGCAGTCTGCTCTCGGGCACGCGCGCTGCTCGTCCCTTCGGAGAGGAGTTGCTCCAACTCTCGCGTGAGTTGTATCTCTGGATCAATCGTCGACATCATCGATTCCTGAAGTTTACATCAGGTAGCGAAAATTCCACACACGGCCAGAAATCTGCAGGAACTGGCGAGAGTCTCTCCGAGTTGGGCGTAGAGAGGCTTGATTAATATGAATCTTTTTATTGCCCATATGAGGCTGCTCCTTTCATCGCTCGGCCAGCGCTTCGAAGCGCAGAGTATTTCTTTGGCAAGTCGAAGTCGATTGCGGGCCAAGGGACTGCGGGTCACGCGTGTGCTCGAACGGCTGAAGTATCGGGCGTGGGCTGCCGCTGGTGAACCGGGCAGCTTCATTGAAAATGCCTACATCGAGACCTTCGACGCCCGCTTCCCCAACGAGTGCTTGAACGAACAGTGGTTCACCGGACTGCCCGACGCCCAGCGGAAGATTAAAGAATGGAGGCAGGATTATAATCAGTGGAGTTCGCACAGCGCATCGCACTGTCAACCGCAACCCCAAGCCATGGAAAAGACGTCGGTAAAGCCGCCTTGGAAAACGCTTTCGCGTTTCCCCTTTCCCGCAGTTCCGGCAGCGGCTGTGCTAAGCCGTCCGACCCTGAGGGACTCTCATTATGACCCAAAACGGGGCACTTCAGTCAAGCATTTGATTGACAGCATTTGATTGACCTCGCGAGAGGCCAGTATAGCCGTTCCCAAGTTTCATCTTTATCGATAAAATTAGAGGTTACACGAGTGAGAAATGAAAGTATTGATAATTGGGCTCGGGGCAATCGGCCAGCGCCACCTGCGGAATTTGCGTGCCTTGCTGCCGGACGATGCTGAGTTCCTGGCGTACAGGGTCCGCAGAAAGCCGGAAGCAATCACCGCGACTTTGCAAGTAGACGCAACCCGCGACGTGGAAAACGAATATCGAATACGGACTTTTAGTGACCTGGACGAGGCGCTTGCTGAAGCGCCGAAGATAGCGGTCATCAGTAATCCGAGCAGCATGCACATCCAGGTCGCGCTGGACTGCGCGCGTGCCGGGTGTGATCTGTTCCTCGAAAAGCCGCTCTCGAATAATATGGCCGGCATTTCCGATCTGCAGTCTGAATTGAAACGTCGGTCACTCATCGCGATGGTCGGCTATCAGCTGCGGTTTCATCCATGCTTTCTACACATGCAGGAAATATTGAGCAAAGGAATGCTTGGAAGGCTGCTTTGCGTGCGCGCCACCGTAGGCGAATACCTTCCAGGATGGCATCCATATGAGGACTACAGGCAGGGATACGCTGCCCGCAGCGAACTCGGTGGGGGCGTCGTCCTTACCCTAATTCACGAATTCGATTATCTTTATGCATTGTTCGGACGGGTGCACAGGGTTTATTCCGTCGGCGGACATTTTAGCAACCTTGAAATGGACGTCGAAGATGTCGCGAGCACGTTAATGGAATGCGAAGCGGACGGACGTCCGTTACCCGTCCATCTGCAGCAGGATTATTTGCAGTGTCCGCCAAGTCGCAACTGCGAGGTGATTGGCGATGCTGGGAAGGCGATGTTGGATTTCCGCTCGCTCGAAGTGATGCGGTACAACGCTGCGGGAGAGATAGTGGACCACTTCCGCTGCGGGAACTTTGACCGGAACCAGTTGTTCGTGGAAGAAATGCAGCATTTTCTGGATAGCGTAGGCACAAGAAGCAAGCCAATAGTGGATGTGAGCGAGGGCCTCTGGAGCCTGAAATTGGCCATCGCCGCGCGAGAATCCATGGCCACACATAAGGTCGTGGAGATCGCATAAATTCAAAAATCCAGTTTCGAGTCCATGAGAAAGGCCAACACAATGAATTCATTACCGACCCTGTTTGATCTTACTCGCCGGGTAGCCATTATTACCGGCGGAGCCGGATTGCTGGGGGTACAACACGCCACGATCATCGCCGAAGCTGGCGGCATTCCCGTGTTGGTGGACATACAGAAAACGCATGTTGAAGAGAAGGCCGCCGCGATTGCCAAACAATTCGGGGTGGACGCCATAGGCCGGGCGGTTGACATCACCAGCGAGAGCGCCATCAAAGAATTGTTGCGCGAAGTGACCACACTATTTGGTCGCGTGGACATTCTTATCAATAACGCGGCAAACAACCCTCGGGTGGAAGCAAGTACGGACGTGAAGTTTTCACGGGTGGAGAATTTTCCCGCGGCGCAGTGGGATGCGGACATCGCAGTCGGGATAACCGGCGCATTCCTGTGCAGCAAGGTTTTTGGATCTCACATGGCGGCCGCGGGTGGAGGAGTGATCGTGAACATCGCCTCCGATTACGGGATTATTGCCCCCGACCAGCGAATCTACCAGCAGCCCGGCCTGCCGGAGCACTTGCAGCCCGTCAAGCCAGTTACCTATCCCGTCGTCAAATCCGCAGTGCTCGGTCTTACCCGTTACCTCGCCACCTATTGGGCTGACAAGAAGGTTCGCGTAAACGCGCTCTCCCCCGGCGGCGTCGCGAACAACCAGCCTGAGGACTTTGTAGTGCGATACACCAATCTGATCCCGCTGGGACGCATGGCCAACCCGAACGAGTACCGTGGCGCGATTCTCTTTCTCAGCTCCGATGCCTCCAGCTTCATGACCGGCGCGAACCTTGTTGTTGATGGCGGACATTCCTGTTGGTAAAGTGATCAGGAGGGCCTCGTGATCTCAGGAATGGCAGGGTCGACGCATATAAATTCTCCCGGCAGGTCTGATGTGGGAGAAAGCTATTTGAAAACCTGCGAGATGAACCAAAATGGCTGAATTGGGAACCGTTTGCCGCTCGGCGACGTGCGGAAGGGAGCGGGTCTCCCTCATTCGGCGATTTGTCGGCCAGCATTCGTTTGCCAAACTGCCCCATGAGGAATCGAGATGGTAATCTTTGGACCCTGAAAAGTGATATGCGTCGGCCCTGTCAGGAATGGCTCTCCATTTGACGCTGCCCGCCGATAGTGCGTGAGGCACTCCGCGTGACAGCATGCTGGGTGGCCCCGTAACCGAAGGAAATGCATGGAATCGCTCAGGCCGTTCTCGCAGCTCGGCAATTCCGCCAAGATGGCGCTGGCTCCGCACATCCCGCTGCCCGCGCCTCTCGGCTTATTCCTTGAATTCACCAATCGGTGCAACTTCCAGTGCAAAATTTGTCCGGAATCCCTCAGCAATTACAGGAACCGTGCGGGAGGGCTTCACCGTCTCACGGTCGCTCAATTCAAGAAGATTGCCGGCGACGTTCTCGCGCTGGGCAAGTTGAAGGTACTCCGCTACTACTACATGGGAGAGCCGCTTCTTCATCCAGACGCATTCTCGATGATCCGCTACGGCTATGAACAGGGAATCGCCGACCGCACCGAACTTACCACCAATGGCAGTATGCTCTCACCTCACAAGACTGACGAGTTGATTGCAAGCGGCCTCGATTATCTTCGGATCAGCGTGTACGCTACCAATCCCTCGCGTCATGCTGCCATCACGGGCACTCTGATTACGCCCCAACGTATCGCGGATAATGTACGGGCCGTGAGAGAGAGGCGCGATGCAATGGGTGCCCAGAAGCCGTTCATCTATGTCAAGATGATCGACCCATTTGATCCGGCGGAAGTTACCCGACTGCATGAACTCTATGATGGGATCGCAGACGAGGTGGCGTTGGAGCAGCCTCATAATTGGACCCAGACAGAGGGTCGCGACCTCCTGGCCGACGCCTATGGTCTCGCAGTAACCCGAGACCCTCTCCTAGCGCAGGAACGAGCAAAGCAGGTTTGCCCTTCCCCTTTTTATCTCATGGCCATTCACTCGGATGGTGAGGTCAGCCCCTGCTGTGTCGATTGGGAGAGGAAGGCGAGCCTCGGGAACGCAATTTCCGAAAGCCTCGCTGATATATGGCGCGGACAAAAGATGAAAGAATTTCGCCTCGCACACATCGAGCGTCGTCGGCAGCAACTTCAGGCATGTCATAGCTGTGATTTTCTGTATACTTTCCCCGACAACATTGATGAAATCGTGAGTTCAGCTGTGTTAGATAAGAGGCCTCCTGCAGAATCTGTGGGTTGATTCTGGTTCAGGGAGTCACCCCAACGTGTGATAAAGGGCTTCTTTCTGCGCATCGATTCGCCGCGCCGTGGTTGCGCGGCTGAGGGGGGAAGCAACATGCCGACATAACGTTCTTGCCGTTGTAGATGTTTCTCCTCCCCAAAAAAGGGAACGGCTCGATGCCGTCCCTTTTTGGTTTACCGTTGCCGCAACTTGCAGCTCTGTTCCTACTGCACCATCGCAATCCGGTCCAGCTCGCGCTGCATCACCTCCAGCGAGCAGCCGGAGCCCTCCACCTTAAACGCCGCCGCCCGAGCCGCCTCTAGAGAAACCCCGTAGCCCCGTCCCGCCAAAAACGACTGCATCACTTCCGCCGCGTCGCGGGCATCCAGACCGCCCTGCAGCAATTCGCTGCGCAGTTCCGCCACTTCAAAAACTGAAAATTTGTCGGCGTACATCGGGCCACCCCCACTTTTATCTTTCTCTGGTAGTAACCCGTTAGACTCCCAAAGGTCGCGCTTATTAGCTGACATTCCCCATCCTCGCCCGTTTGGCCCGTCCTGCCCAAAGGTCCCTATCCCAACCCATCGTTGCAATCCGGCTCATAGCTTCCTCATCGGACGAACGCCCCAAAAGTTGAGCGCCTCCCAGTTAAAGCTCCCCTTCCTCACTCCGCTTCCTGTGCCAGCAGCACCGGAATGCCGTCCTTCACGGGATACCGTTTGCTGCACTCCACGCAGCGCAGCTTGGTGAAATCTTCGTTAAATCGCAGACTGCCATGGCACACCGGGCACACCACGGTCTTAACTATTTGGGCGGGAATCATACGGCACCCATTCTACCCTTCCTGCTCGCATCCGGACCCTAATCCCGGTACACTAGAGTTCATCGAACTTCCTGTGTCGGGGGACACCAATGCCTGCAACCATGCTGGACGGAAACCTGTTCGCTTCCCAGATCAAAGCCGAGGTCGCCGAAGAGGTCCGGCAGCTGACGGCCGCGGGTCTGCGTCCTGGTCTGGCCGCGGTGCTGGTCGGTCACAATCCCGCCTCCCAAACCTATGTCCGCAGCAAGGTCCGCACCTGCGAGCAGCTGGGCATCCTCAGCGACATGATCACCCCGCCCGAGTCCATCGAAACCGAAGAGCTCATCGCCCTCATCGAGCAGCTCAACCAGCGCGATGACATCGACGGCATCCTCGTCCAGCTTCCCCTGCCGGCCCAGATCGACGCCAAGCGCGTCCTGCTTGCCGTCTCGCCGGAAAAGGACGTGGACGGCTTTCATCCGCTCAACGTCGGCAACCTCAGCACCAACCGTCCCAGTCTGGTCGCCTGCACTCCCGCCGGATGCATGGAGATCCTGCGCCGCGCCAACATCCCCATCGAAGGTCAGGAAGCGGTCATCGTCGGACGCAGCGACATTGTCGGCAAGCCGCTGGCCATGCTGCTCACCAACGCCAACGCCACCGTCACCATCTGCCACTCCCGCACCCGCGACCTGCCCGCCGTCTGCCGCCGCGGAGACATCCTGGTCGCCGCCATCGGACGCCCCGGCTTCATCACCACCGAATTCGTCAAGCCCGGCGCAACGATCCTCGATGTCGGCATCAATCACATCACCGACCCGGTCCTCTTCGAGCGTTTCTTCAAGGGCGACGAGAAGCGCGAAAAGCAGTTCACCGAAAAGGGCAGCACCATCATCGGCGACTGCGACCCCAGGGTCACCCGCATGGCCGGAGCCTGCACCCCCGTTCCCGGAGGCGTCGGCAAGCTCACCATCGCCATGCTCATGAGCAACACCGTCAAAGCCGCCAAACTCCGCCGCGGCATCAAGGCCGCCAAGCCGGAGACCGCCGCCCAGGTCTGATCCCGCCCTTCGAACTTCTTTCTTAAAAGGGTCATCCTGAGAGTTTGTGACTTTATTGATTTACAGGCCATTTTGGGCCTGTAAATATCCTTGTTTTCAGCATCTAGTGTAGTGCGTCACAAATAGAAACATATATCGTTGGGTCGTGTTCTTTACAATGGAGGACACGACCGATGCGTATTGCAGCCGCCGTCATTCTGACCAATGAGCAACGAACCAAGCTGGAGGTCTACGCCCGTGGACGCAGGACTCCAGCGCGGGTTGTGCTGCGCGCCCGCATCGTGTTGCTGGCTGCCGAAGGCAAGCAGGACCTGGAGATTGCCCGCCTGCTTGCCATCGTGCCGCGCACGGCGGCTCGCTGGCGCTCGCGTTTTCTGCGCGACGGGATTGCGGGGCTGGAGCACGACGCGCCGCGGCCTGGCCGCACGCCTTCCATTTCGCCAGAGCTGGTGCGTGTGGTGATCGCCAAAACCACCCAGGAAACGCCCTCTCGTGCAACCCATTGGAGCACGCGCACGATGGCCGCTGAAGTCGGTATCAGCGAAGCCAGTGTGCGCCGCATCTGGCACAGCCATGGCCTGAAACCGCACCGCGTGGAAACCTTTAAGCTCAGCAACGATCCCCGTTTCGTAGAGAAGCTGGAGGACATCGTCGGCCTGTATCTGAATCCGCCTGAGCACGCGCTGGTGCTGTCATTGGACGAGAAGAGCCAGATCCAAGCGCTGGATCGTACTCAACCTGGCTTGCCCATGAAGAGAGGCCGTGCCCAGACGATGACGCATGACTACAAGCGGCATGGGACGACCACGTTGTTCGCAGCTCTCAACACCCTCGATGGCAGCGTGATGGCTACCTGTATGGAGCGTCATCGCCATCAAGAATGGCTGAGGTTTCTGCGCCTCATCGATCGCCAAACCCCCGCAGACAAGCAGCTCCACCTGATCGTCGACAACTACGCCACCCACAAACACCCGGCAGTGCAGCGCTGGGCGGCGCGCCACAAGCGCTTCCATTTTCACTTCACGCCGACCAGCAGCAGCTGGCTCAACATGGTCGAACGGTTCTTTCGCGACCTGACCGAGAACCAGCTCCGGCGCGGCATCTTCACCAGCGTTGCAGCGCTTGAACAGAGCATCCTCGCTTACATCGATGAACATAACCGCGAACCCAAACCGTTCATCTGGACCGCGAAAGCCAATGACATTCTCGAAAAGGTCAAGCGCGCCAAGGCCAATCTCAATAACAGCCCATCTGTGTGACGCACTACACTAGTTTTAACGATTTCAATAAAGTCACAAACTCTGAGCGAAGCGAAGGACCCCAGCGCCGCTCAAATCCCCGCTGCCGTCTCAAAGTCACTTCGGCCACCCTTGCCGGAGCCCCATATCTGCCGTAGTTAGCAGATGTGGGTAAGTGGACCTTGTCCTTGCCCTATTGCCTCCGCTCCCACGCTCCGCGCTATCATCGGAATCACGAAAATCAGCGCCACCAGCGGCACGCACATCAGGCAAAGCATGTCGCGGCTAAACAGGTAGAGGTAGAACGGCGTGAAAAACAGCGCAGTCACCAGCCCGATACACACCCATCTCCAGCCCTTCGATTCCGCCTTCATCGCCGCATTGGCGGCCAGCAGCAGCCCGGGGAACAGCGGTGCCATATCGTGTTCGTAGGAGTGGTAGCTCAACGCGTACCCCATCGCCGTCGCGCAGGCGAAGAACAGGTCAAATCTCCCACCCCGGCCCTGGCCGGGAAGGCTGAGCACTATCCCTAGGATGACCGCCAGATAGGCCACCAAAATCGCCATCCAGATCAGCTGCGGAGTTGCCGACATCATCGTCGAGAGAAAGCCGCGCAGATTGGGCATCTGCTCAGGCTTGATGTAGATGGCCAGCGGCATGCGATCCAGGCTGCGCAGCAAGTCGAAGTACTGCCGCACCCCGCCGATTCCGATCATTGCCACTGAAACTGCTGCAAGCCCGCTTCCCGCCACGCAAAAACTCTTCAACAGCTTCCACTGCCGGTTCAACGCAAAGCAGGCAACCAGGGGCAGCACGGTGTGAAATTTGAACAGCCCAAGCGCCAGAATCACGCCTGCCCGTCCCTCTCGCCCCTGCTTGCATTGCACATACGTTTCGGTCATCACCAGCGCCAGCAGAATGCTGTCCTGCCCCTTGAACAGAACCATCGCATTGGGCCAATACGCCAGGCTCAGAGTAAACAGAAGCGGGACAGAAACCGTATCCAGAGACTTCAGCCATGGCCGCAGGCGAGCTGCCATCAGCGCCAGCAAAGCCAGGTTGGCTAGGTTCCACGCGTAGTAGCTCGCCGGGTAGGGAACCAGCGCCAGCGGCGAAAACAGCACAGCCTCGTACGGCGCATGGATAAACGGCAGCGGCACCCGCTGGAAGCGCGGATTCAACTGCATCTCCTGCTGCGCCGCCAGCTCATAGAGCCGGTGGCCCATCCCGGCGTTCAGCAGCCTTCCTTCCGCAACGAAGGTTGAGAAATCCACCAGCGTCAGGTCCGTGCCCCGCACCATGTATCCCAAAACCACCACGTTGCACAGCCCCAGCACCAGCGCGAACACCCACAGCCCTGCACGGACCTGATTTCCCTGGAGAGTTCCTTGCGCCAATGCACACCACCGCGGCTGCTGAAATATCCTGCGTGAAAGTAGGAGTGTACCATTGACCCCGTGCCGCGCCGGAGAGCATGGGATGTTGCTGTTGCTCAGTTTTACGCCGCGCCGACCTTCTGCCATCCATCCCTGCAGCGCCTTGCCTTTGTTCTTACGGCCGCAATCCCCCGCCTACCGGAATCTCCGCCCCGGTCACCCATCCGGAATCCTCCGTGGCCAGGAATAGCGCCGCGCCCGCAATGTCGGCCGCCGTGCCGACCCGTCCGAGGGGCGTCCGGCTCACGGCCAACGCCTCAAACCCCTTGGCAACGCCGCCCATCGCATTGAATCCCTCGGTCACCGTCACTCCGGGCAACAGCGAGTTCACTCGAATGTTTTGCGGCCCCAGCTCCTGCGCCAGTGACTGCGTAATCGCATCCACCGCCGCCTTCGTCGCGCTATACACCGCACTGTTTGCCATCGGGCTCAAACTCACCAGCGAACTGATGTTGATCACCGACCCGCCACCATTCATCCGCTTCACCGCCTCGCGCGTCGCCAGCAGCAGCCCCAGCACATTCAGATCGAAGTGCTTGTGGAAGTGCTCCGCGTCGATCTGCGGCAGAGGACGAAAATCATACACGCCGGCGTTATTCACCAGCACGTCGATCTTGCCAAACGCCGCTCCCGCCGCCTCGAAAACTTTGCCCACCTCGTCCGGCTTGGAGAGGTCGCCCTGCACGGCCACCGCCTTCGATCCCGCCTTCTCAATCGCGGCCACAACTTTCTCTGCGCCCTTTTTGTCCGAGCCGTAATGCACCACCACGCTCGCGCCCTCTTCGCCAAATCGTTGCGCAATCGCCGCCCCAATTCCCTTGGAGGCGCCCGTCACCACTGCCACCTTGCCCTTCATTCTCGCCATTGTGCTCCCGCCCTTTCCTGGCATTCATTCTGATTGAATGATCCAATGGACGGCGCCCGCCGCCCAAACGTTGCATGTTTTTTCGCGGCGGCACGCGGACCCCGCGCGACTAGTTTTGAAAGGGCATGACTTCAGTCATGCCGTAAGAAAGGCTCATTTCACGCGGCTTTAGCCGCTGAGGGAAACGCCCTTAGCCGCGCCGAGCAGACCGCTCCTGGCGCTTCAGCGGCTCACGCCGTCTTCCCGGCAATGATCGCGATGAGGCCGATATAGGTCACCACGGGCAGGCACATCAGGCAAAGCACATTGTGGTAGGAGAGAAAGATGTACAGCGGCGAGAACCACAGCAGGGCCATCGTCCCCAGACAGGCCATTCTCAAGCGCCAGGAGCCCACATGAGCCACGGCGCTGCCGGCCAGCATCAGGCCCGGAAACATCGCAGCCATATCGTGCTCGTAGGAATGGAAGCTGAGCGCGTAACTGCCGGCGGTCGCGCAGGCAAAGAACAGGTCGAATCTCCGCCCCCGGTCCTGCCCCGGAAGGCTCCACGCCACAGCTCCGCAAACCGCCGCGCAAGCCGCCAGAATCGAGATCCCGATCAGCCTCGGAGTGCCAGTCAGCAAAGTGGAGAGCAGCCCGCGTAGATTCGGCATCTCTTCGGCGCGGATATAGCGGGCCAGCGGCATGCGGCTCAGCTGCGGCAGCAATTCCAGGTATTGATGGACTCCGCCTATCCCTACCATGGCCACGCACAACGCCCCAACACAGCAGGCCACCGCGGCAAAGCTCTTCAACACTCTCCACTGCCGGTTCATCGCCAGGCAGGCCACCAGCGGCAGCAGCAGATGAAACTTGAACATGCCGAGCGCCAGAATCACCCCGGCCCGCCCATCTCGTCCCTGCTTGAGTTGCACAAAGGCTTCCACCAGCAGCACCGCCACCAGAATGCTGTCCTGCCCCTGAAACAAAACCATCGCATTGGGCCAGTAGGCCAAGCTCAACAGAAGGATCAGCGGCACCGCCCGATCGCACAGAGGCGCAAGCCGCGGCTGCAGACGCCACGCCATCAGCGTCAGTAGCGCCAGGTTGACCAGGCTCCACACCACATAGCTTGCCTGGTAGGGAAGCAGCGCCAGCAGGGCAAACAGCGCGGCCTCGTAGGGCGCGTGGATAAACGGCAGCGGCACCTGCCGGTAAGGCGCATACAAGTGCAACTGCGCCTGCGCCGCAATGTTATAGAGCTGGTGCGCCCGGCCCGCGTCGAACAGTTTTCCGGCAACCCAGAACGCGGAGAAATCCCGTCTGCTTAGCTCGGAGTGCTGTTGCAGGAGCCACTGAAACAGCAGATTGCACGCGCCCATTCCCAGCGCAAACAGCCACAGCAACTGCCGCCCGTCGGTCGCACATCGGATTTCCTGGCCAGTCCCGTGCATGGCGTTGCCGCGCTCTCCGCCCGGCGCAGCCATGCTAGGCGGCGTGCAATCATCCGCAGGCGTTTCCCGTGCCAATGCCAACCTCCGCGTAGAAGCGTGAGTATAACAAACCACCTCGCGACATTGCCTCACCTCACCGCCACGGTTTCTGAATTCAACCTTGCAACCTTGAAACTTTGAAACCTTGCCCTCCCGGCCACACAACTTTCTCCCACCCCGCGCGTCTATAATTTAGAGAAGGTGAACCACAAGCGAACCATGAAAGCTCTACGACCTTTCCTTTTAGGCTTGCTGCTCGCAGCCGCATTCTTCTACTACACTGGCCATCGTTCCGGTCAGTCCGCCCCGTGGATCACGCGCGAACCCGTGCAGCTCACCGAGGCCCAGGCCGCTCCGCCGCTCGACGCCGATGAGCAGAACAACGTGGACGTTTACAAGCGCGTCGCCCCGTCGGTGGTCAACATCACCTCCACCGTCGTCTCCTATGATTTCTTCTTCGGAGCCCAGGCCTCGCAAGGTGCCGGCTCCGGCTTCATCATCGACAAAGAGGGACACATCCTCACCAACTACCATGTCATCGACGGGGCCCGGAAGCTCGAAGTCATCCTGGCCAACAAAAAGCACTATCCGGCCACCGTCGTCGGCGGAGACAAGGCGCACGACCTCGCCGTCATTCAAATCAAGGCGCCCAATCTGCAACCCGTCACTCTCGGCTCCAGCTCCAGCCTGCAGGTTGGCCAAAAGGTGCTTGCCATCGGCAATCCCTTCGGCATCTTCAACGGAACCATGACCCGCGGCATCGTCAGCTCCATCCGCCAGGTGCAGGAGCCCGACGGAACCTACATTGACGAGGCCATCCAAACCGACGCGGCCATCAATCCCGGCAACTCCGGCGGCCCCTTGCTCAACTCTCACGGCGAGGTCATCGGCATCAACACCATGATCGCCTCGGCCAGCGGCGGAAGCTCCGGCGTCGGCTTCGCCATTCCCATCAACTCCGCCAAGGCTGTCATCGGCGACCTGGTGCAGTTCGGACGCGTCCGCCGCCCCACCCTCGGCATCCGTCCCTTGCCCGTGCCCATGAACCGCGAACTGGCCGAGCAACTCGATCTCCCCACCGATACCGGTGTCCTGGTCATGCAGGTCTTCCCCGGCTCCGCCGCCGCCCGCGCCGGAATCCAGGGCGGCAATGAGCGTGTCTATTACGGCAACTACGAAATCCTCATCGGCGGCGATCTCATCGTCGAAATCGATAGCCAGCCCATCAACGACCTGCAGGACCTCACCCACATCATGAACAACCACCGCTCCGGCGACACCGTCACCATCGTCTTCTACCACGGCAAAAAGAAGCAGACCGCGCGAGTGCAACTCGACGAAGCCAAAAACGGAGCCCAGACCTAGACGCAACCATTGGCTGGAAGGTTACCGTGTGGGCCGAATCCGGTACCTTTCCGGTAATGATTGTGAATCTTGCGCAACGATTGACCAGTTGAGCAACTCGCGTTTTCCAACGATTAACTGGAAAGAGAATGGATCGCGGCAACCCGCAGGGCGTTAGGACTGGCGGAACGAGATGTGTTTGTGGCCGAAGAAGCTGAAGATCACGGTCAGCACTCCGAGTAGCGCACCGGCAATGTAGGGCGCCTGGGTCTCTAATCCGAAGCGGTGGCGTATCACAAAGACAAAGACAGGCAGCAACACCATGCTCAACGCCATGCTGCTGCTATAAACGCCGACGCACCGGATCCACTCGCGTAAGTAGTTGCCCTTCGTTTTAAAGACAAACCATTTGTAACCCAGAAACGCAACCGTAATGTTAATTGCTGCCGACGGAATCAATGCGAGCATGTAACTCTGGCGTCCCAGCGGCGCAAGCAGTGCAGTGAACAGCGCAAACGTTCCATAGCCGAACAGAGTGTTCCAGGCTCCGGTCAGCACATAGCGAAAAAGCTGGCCAGCAGGCACATGATTCGTTAGCCGTTTAAGCCAAAAACGCCATGGGGTTCCCGTCATGAATGAGTACTTCCAGTGTGATACTTCTTTTGTGCGAGGATCCAAGCCATCTTCTCGCCCAGGAAACCTTCGGTCAAATCGTAAACGCCGCTGGCTAGGACCTTGAAGCCGCAAATCTCCATGAGGCGATTTGCCGACCGCGGACAGTAATAGTTCACATGTTCGTGCATGAGAGTCAACATACCGGGTCCGGCGATGCGCCACGCCACACCAGGCCGCGCAACCGCCAGCCAGCCGGCCTGCGCAACCCGTTTCAGCCGTGTGCGCAAATCCGTAACTGATTCGTATGGGACTTCATTGAACACCAGCGTCTCCGGTCCGGAAATGGATGCGACCTGTTCGATTACACCGCGCGGAGAGCCAACGTGTTCCAGAACATTGCTGGTGATAATTAGATCGAAGCGCTGCTGCCGGCACTCTTCCAACGAGCGTAGAGCCTCAACTCCGGCGACTGGATCCACGCCGGAAATCTCATAAACGAATTTGCGCGTGGCTGGAACCAGGCCGTCAATCAAATCGCCGCGGTCACCGCCAAAGTCGAGCACGTTCTCGAAGCTGCGTCCACCAAGGCCTAAGCGTTCGTGGAAAAGCGCGCCCAACAGCTTCTTGCGGTGGAGAAAGGACTCAGGAGAAGAAAGCCCCGCATTGAACTTTTCGGTGTACCAAGGTTCGAATGACTGACGCATCTCCTGATATTCCGGCCCGCGGTAACCGGAGTAAAGTCTGTTCTCTTCGCTAGGTTCCAGCCGCGGATTGAAAAAGGCGAATCCGCAGTCGCCGCATTCGGATAGCTGCACCGAAAATGGTTTACGCTGCCAGATGCGCTGGGCAAGAAACGGAGTCACCACTCCGCGCCGCTGACGCGAGATTTGGCCTCCACAGATGACGCAAGAGTCAGTCGAAATCAAAATGGCCTCCCGGAACCGTGTCTATCATTCTCTTCCGGCGCTCTTCTCTGCGGGTGTCCTGAGCGGTTCGCCGGCTCCGTATTCAAAGTTAATCCGCTCCCGCTCAATCGCGAATGGCCGCTTTTGCACCATGGTGTGAATCGCACCGACGTACTCACCGATCATTCCAAGGAAGACCAGGTGAATGGATGCGAGGAAGAAAAAGCCAATCACGATGGGAGCAATGCCCACCGAAAAGCTTCTCCAGAACAGCAGCTTATAAATAAGGTAAGCCAGCGAGGTAAGTACCGAGAGGATCGCGCCGCCGAATCCGGCGAAGACCGCCAAGCGCAGCGGGACCTTGGACAGGTTGGTAATTCCCAGCATCGCCATATCGTAGAGCGTATAGAAATTATTGGCGGTAATTCCGCGCTTGCGCGCAGGTTGGTGATAGGGCAACTCCACCCGCGGGAAACCAAGTTCGGCAATGATGCCGCGGAAGTAAGGATATGGGTCGTCGAGAGACTTGATAATGTCCACGACCTTCTTGTCGTAGAGGCCGAAGCCGGTAAAGTTCTCATACGTCTCAATCCCGGAGAGCCGGTTCACCAGGCGGTAATAGCGCTTGCGAATCCAGAACATGTGGCTGCTCTCATCGCTGGCGTACTTGACGCAGATCACCACGGGCGTGCCCGCCTCCCAGTGCCGCACCATGTCCACGATCATCTCGGGAGGGTCCTGCAAGTCGGCGACAATGCCTATGACGCAGTCTCCCGTGGTTTGATGGAAGGCGTGCATGGGCGACCGGATATGGCCGAAGTTACGCGTGTTGCGGATGACCTTGACGTTCCTGTCCACGGCGGCAATCGTCTTTAAAACGCCAACCGTGTTATCGCTGGACGCGTTGTCGATAAAGATGTGCTCGTAGCAGTACCCATCCCCGAGAGAGGCAACGGCGGCGCGCACGCGCTCATATAATTCCAGCACGTTTAATTCTTCGTTGTAGCAAGGTGTGATGATGCTGAGGGTCTTCACGAAATTACTCCGACTCATCAAACGTCAATTGGTCCACGCTGATATCATCCGCGTTTTCCTCGTACCATTGGTAAAGCTCCCGGATGCAATCGCTCATGGCGCGAAAGCGGAAGCCCCCGATCTCATCCAGCATGCGGGTGTTATCCGCGCTGTACTCCGGCGCCAGCGTCTGGTTCCGGACTCGAATCTCCGGGTTGCGGCCCGAGGCGGCGGCTACCATATCAGCCAGTTCCAACAAGGTGTACGCTTCGCCGCGGCATACGTTATAAGCCTTCTGCTTCGGCTCGTGGTCCAGAAACCATGCCACCAGCCCTGCGAGTTCGGAAACATAAAGATAGTCGAACTTCACGTTCTGCCGGATCACGATCGGCAATCCCTTCACCACGCGGGCGCAGGCATTGGAGATAAACCGCACATCCCAGGCCTCGTACTTGCCGAAGACTCCGAACAGGCGCAGTACGAAGATGTTATCCCTAACTCCGGCATGCTTGGTGCAGATGTACTTCGAGAAGCCATAAGGGTCGGTGGGTATGCGCGTGTCGAAGTAACTCTCACTTACCCTTGCCGGAAGTCCTGTGCGGCAGTACTCCGCGCCGGAGCCGAAGTGCAGCATCTTGCCAAACAGAGAACTGTGATGCGCCAGGTTGAAATACATCCGGCAGTTGCGGTCGAGCATCTCCGGCGCGGTGCCCATGCGGCGGTTAGAGCGCATGGTCGCCGTGTGCATGATTACGTCAAAGTGTCCGCCGCGCAGATAATATTCCACGCAATCCTGGTCGAGCAGGTTCAACTCGGCGGAAGAGGGTGCGGCGATGGAATACCGCCCGCCCAGGGATTCGACCAGGTTTCGTCCAATGAATCCCGAACCGCCGGTGAGCAATACCTTCATCCGGACACCTTACTTGCGCGCCGTTGCGGCGCGTGCTTCCAGAATCGCGTCCAGGATCTCACGGACAACCCCAAATCCGCCGTCGCGCTCGGCCACGAAGCGCGCCACCGCTTTGGCCGCGGGCTGAGCATTGCGGGGAGTCGCCGGAAGCCCAACAATCTGCATGGCCGAAATATCCTGGATGTCGTCGCCAATGAAACATAGCTCGGAGAGTTCGAGTCCGTATTTGGCGGCGAATTCACGCACGGCGGCGGCCTTGTCATGGCAGCCCTTGTACACTTCGGCGACCCCGAGTTTATCGGCAAAGCGCTGTACCAGCGCCATGCTCGCCGGGCTGGATTCCCCGGAGATGAAGGCGAGCTTGATGTCTGCCCGCAGTGCCCGCGGGATGCCGGTCACATCCGCGTAGCAGAAGCGTTTGAACTCATCGCCGTTGGTTCCCCACCAGACGGTTCCGTCGGTAAGCACGCCATCCACGTCGGTGGCTACAGCCCTGATGTTTTCAAACATGTCAGCCTTTTTATTTATTGCGAAGCCGGGCGATGATGGGCCGCTCGCGTTCGAGGACCTGTTTCTCGCCGTTCCCGAGACTGGATTCAACCAGGCGAATATCGCGGATCAAGCGGGATATACCGCTGGGCTCCAGCGATGCAGCCTGGTCCGATCCCCACATCGCACGATCGACCGTGACATGCCGCTCCACCACGCATGCCCCCAGTGCCACGGCCGCCACGCTGGACGCAATGCCTGTCTCATGGCCGGAATACCCGATCGGTACCTGGTAACGGTCGCTCAAGGTTTGAATCGCGCGCAGGTTTAGTTCGTTGTAGAAGGCGGGGTAGGTGCTCACGGCGTGCAGCAGAATCAGATCCTTCGTGCCCAATACCTCCACGGCATGATCGATCTCGGCCAAGGTGCTCATGCCGGTGGAAAGCAGGATCGGCTTTCCGGTCCGGCGGGTATGCTCCAGAAGCTTGTCGTTGGTCAACGTGGCCGATGCGATCTTATAGCAGGGCACGCTTTTGAATTGCTGTATGAAGTCAACCGAGGGCTCGTCCCAGCAGGAGGCAAACCAGGCAATGCCGGTGTCACGGCAGTAGCGGTCGATCTCCTCGTATTCCGGTTGGCCAAACTCCGTTTTTTCGCGGTACTCCATGTAGGAGATGTAACCCCACGGCGTCTCGCGCATCTGGTCGCGCTGCGCCAGCGGGACGCAAAGTTTGGGGGTGCGTTTCTGAAACTTGACCGCGTCGCAGCCAGCCGCCAGGGCTACGCTGATCAATCGCTTGGCCAGCGCCACGTCGCCATTGTGGTTGATTCCAATCTCGGCAATCACGTAGCAGGGCAAGCCGTTTCCCACGGTCTTGGTTCCGATCAGGACTTCCTGCGCTTTCCCCTGAACCGCCTGACTCATCATTTACTCTCCGTCTTGCAAATTCATAGAACCGTTCCCGCACCGTACGCTATTCGTACCCCGGCAGAACCAGCATGCATCGCCTTGTGCGAAGAAGAATACTACCGGACAAAGCATCCCCTAAGAGTTAGGCTTGTGCAAGTTGGCTTCCATTTTGTAAAGCATATGGAATCAGCCGCTACCCGGTACGTCGGAGCGCAATGATTGCGGGATTCAGCGCTCGAAAATGCGTGAGATTCCACTATGGCCGGGCGGCACCGGATCTATCCCAATCGGGTCATCCCGCCCCGAAGGTCTGCTCATTATATACACATCGATCACTCCTGTGGAATTTGCGTGCGTGCCGCAGACCGCCGGCTCCGCGCAACGGAGTGTCGGTTTCCGTTGGCGAGGCCGGCCCCCTTGCGCAGGGTCGACGCATATAAATTCTCCCGGCAGGTCTGATGTGGGAGAAAGCTATTTGAAAACCTGCGAGATGAACCAAAATGGCTGAATTGGGAACCGTTTGCCGCTCGGCGACGCGCGGAAGGGAGCGGTTCTCCCTCATTCGGCGATTTGTCGGCCAGCATTCGTTTGCCAAACTGCCCCATGAGGAATCGAGATGGTAATCTTTGGACCCTGAAAAGTGATATGCGTCGGCCCTGCCCCCTTGCGCCCCCACGTTGACCACTGAGCGCGCTTGGGGTAGCGTTGGAGGGGTCGCCAGACACCCTGCTGGCGCTGCGCAAAGGGACAGGCTGGTCCGCGGCGGACCGGGGCAGCAGAAGCGAGCGCCGGGCGCAGGTTGGAAGACGGGGCGGAGCAGAACGATGCTGAAGGCGATATCGACACATATCCATCTACGCGAGCGGCTGCAATCGCAGATTCTGGACAGACTGGCACAGGGCGGGGCCGCGGGAATCGAGGTCTTCGCCATGCGCGGCCACTTCGATTACGACGATAAGCATCATGTGAACGAGATCGCCTCGTGGTTCCGCTCGCAACCGGAGGTGGTTTTCCAATCGCTGCATGCCCCGATGTTTGCCTCCGGCGAGTGGGGGCGCTTTGATTCGCCGCCGCTCAACATTGCTGGACAGGAGCGCAAGGAGCGGATCGAGGCGATGGACGAGATCAAACGCGCCATTGCCGTCGCCGAGGTGGCTCCATTCCGCTTTCTGGTGCTGCACGCCGGAGTTTCGGGAGAGCGCTTCAACGACCACAAGTTCGAAGGTGCGCTGACCTCCATCGAACATTTGCGCGCCTTCGCCAAGCCGCTGGGCGTGCAACTGCTGCTGGAAAACATTCCCAACGAGTTAACGGCGCCGGAAAAACTGGTGGAGTTGATCCGGACGCTGCATTATGAGGATATCGGCGTGTGTCTCGACCTCGGCCACGCCCATCTGGAGCCGGGAGTGGAGTCGGCGGTTGAGACCCTCAAACCGCTCATCCGCTCGGTCCACGTGCATGACAATCACGGAATGAAAGACGAACACCTCTGGCCGGGCGAGGGAGGCATCGACTGGAAGCGCACGATGGAATTGTTGCGCAATGCCCCGCAGGTTCCGGCGCTGGTGCTGGAGGTCGAAGGCGATCCCGGTGGCGATCCCGGCTTTGGTAAAACCGTGCCGGGCAAAATGCTGGCGGCCTGGGAAACGCTGGCGGCCTGAGGTAAGTACGAACCGAAGTAAGGCGTATCACATCATCAACATCGCTTTTTCAGTGTCAAGCGTTTTAAACACCTCTGGAGCGTGATCCAGAAGCAGGCGATGTAGGAGAAGTGGTCATTCTCTCTCCCGCTGAGAGTTCGCGGCCATCCAATCGGCGAGCGCCTCTTCGCTCAGAGCGCCTGAGGCAAGATTGAGAAACGTTTGATAAGCGTCCTCTTCGCTGGCCGTCATCCTCTGCCCATTCAGCTTCAAAAAGGTGAAAGAGACAACCAGCCCCGTACGTTTATTGCCATCGACGAAGGGGTGATTCTCGACTATGCCAAAGGCATAGGCGGCGGCAAGACGCGCCAGCGAGGGGGCCACCGCCGCATAGTGCAACACGTTCCGAGGGCGGTACAATGCCGATTCCAGCAGGCCGGCATCGCGCAATCCCGCGGCTCCGCCAAACGCGGCGAGCTGCATGTCATGCAAGGCAAGAACGACATCCAGCTCCAGCCAGATCGGCTCGCTCACTCGGCGAGCTTCCGCAAGGTGTTGCGATATTGCCGCATCACCTCTGTTCCGGCTTCCATCGCGGCCGCGAAATCGGCTCGATACGGAGTCAGGTGTATCCCGCCAGGGGTTGCGGTCACATAGAGCACGTCGCCTTTGGCGATGTGGAGCTGTTCCAGCACCTCTTTGGGTAGGACAATTCCGGTTGAATTGCCTACGGTTGTCACTTTGACAGTGGACATGTGCCCTCCGCATGACTTATAACGTATATTATAACTCCAGTGGGCTGGTCCGCAAGAGCTGTCTCCTGGCACACTATATATGCAGCGATGGCCGTTAATTTAACCTGCAAGCGATGTTCAACAACTCTCTATTCCCCAGACAGGGAGAGCTGCAGGGAGTGTTTGGCCGCTGTCTTCTTAGGTGAATGCGAATCACGATCAAAGACTGTGCGGCGAACCAACTCCGCGTCTTGCTGACCGCCGCGGCTTACGTCTCGATGCGGGATCTACGCCTCAGCGCCGCGCACACCAGCTGTGCCCGAGCTCGGGTCTGGACACTTCGTGAACGGTTGCTGAAACTGGGCGCCCGGGTGCGGGTTTCGGTTCGCGGCGTGATCCTGCACTTGCCCGCGTCGTTCCCGTTCCTGCCCACCTTCCGGCAACTCGCGCTGGCGCTCGGAGCCGCGCCGGGATAGCACTGCCTTGGCGCGCCCGAAACATAATTATCGAAGTCACAGACGGCAGTTCGGGGAGGCGCTGCGCCCGAACTGCTCTACGCTGCCCAATTCCTACACACCAGTGATCCCCTCAACCTGCCGCACTGGACGATTCAAGCTGCCGTCAGCACCATCGCCGCAATCGCGCCCGTCCGAAGTCCACCTCGGCAGACTTCATGCATAAAGCAGCCTAATGGCGGCTGGAAAGCAAGTTCACCATTCCAATGGTCTGCCACCGTGTCTCGCCATCTACTGTTCGTTCCGGCCTAGAGACCTGGTGGATGTCCTCAAACACCAAAACGGCTGTTTCAAAGCTGATACTTTTGTTGGTTGATCAGGTTCTTCCGCTCATCCCATGTGAATTGCACGCCAGCCCTTCGTAATGACGTATATGTATATACAATGGTCTGATTTTTAGACGCGTGCAAGATCAGAGACGGAAACGCTCACCGTGGGGGAAAACAAGCGGAGGGGGACTCCGCCCCTGTGCCCCCCCCCCGACAGCCGCGAGGTCGCCTCCGGCAATTGCTCCTTCGGTTATCGTCCCGATCTTTCTGGCTGTTTCTTTCCAGCTTAGAGAGCGCCAGATCATAGGGGTCGAGGGCCATCAGCCGAAGGTGCTCGAAGGAACCCGGAAACATTTCTGTCAGTCGATCTTCGTAATTCTCGGGGTAGGCGGCGATGGCCACCCGATCAAGATACACGAGGTACTTCATGTGGAGCGGACCGCCGCGGCTGCCGAGTTCCATCATTGCCGCAGCTGCTCCGCTGGGCGCAAGCTCCACAAAATCGACATCAGCGGTAGGGCGATCAAACCCGTACAACTGGGTGACAACAAATCCGCCGATGCAATTGTTGGCGGCAACGTTATGCTGCCAATGTCGCATTGACTTCCAGATTACCGTCTACTCGCGCGCAACCTATAAATGTTGTATAATGTAGCAACGTTTCTACGTTAGGAGTTTACTGCATGGCCATTACAAAGCTATCCAGTCGAGAGTTCAACCAGGACACGAGCAAGGCGAAGAGAGCGGCAAAGAAGGGGCCGGTCTTCATCACGGATCGCGGACACCCTTCCCATGTGCTGCTCACCGCCGAGGAGTACGAGAGAATCACAGGTGCGCAGAAGAGCGTAGCGGATCTGCTGTCGATGCCCGAAGCCGCCGCAATTGAATTCGAGCCGCCTCGCTTGCGTGGTGATCTTCACAAGGAGGTGGACCTGTCCTGATGTACATCCTCGATACCAATGTGGTCTCCGAGTTAAGGAAGGGGACGAAAGCACATCTAAACGTCAGAACATGGGCCCAGTCGCTTGCTGCTGCGAGCCTATACTTGTCTGCCATTTCAATACTGGAACTGGAGATAGGAATCCTTCTTCTTGAACGGCGTGAACAAAAGCAGGGTGCCGTTCTTCGTGCTTGGATGGGCAAGCACGTTCTACCCACATTTGCCGGTCGCATTCTGGCGATCGACACCGCAGTTGCACAACGATGCGCAGTCCTTCATGTGCCAAATCCACGATCAGATCGGGATGCGATCATAGCCGCCACCGCGCTGGTTCATGGCATGACAGTTGCGACTCGCAATGTAAAGCACTTTCAGCCTATGGGCGTCGCCATGGTTGACCCGTGGCAGGCTTGAACGCCAACTCTGCGGCATCTCGCGAACTATCCCTAACGTGGCAGGAATCGACTGCCAGAGGTAGCACCATTGATCTGCACCGCCCGGCAGTATTCCATTGCACTCGGTGGCAGAATTCGTTGCACCCGGCACAATCGAGGCGCACGATCGTGTTCATGGCGGAATCCAGTTCATTCAGAAAGGAATTCCACGGCTCTTGCGGACGATTAGACGATGCCATGGAACAAGGGTGCTCCACAGTGAGATCGGTAAACAGATTCCAATGTTCCGCCGCTTGCGACCGATGAGTTCTCAGCCAAATACGCTCGGCTTGAGTCATCGACTCTTTACACAGAGTATCTTCGGCCACGAGACGTGAGTGCTCAAGCGAATCAACCTGCTTAGTCAAAAAACTCACAAGAGCGAAATCCTGATTCTTCCCGGCGACTTGCCTCGCCAGATCAACAACAAACCCGAGCCGGTTTTGTCTATCCCCGCGCCTTGGCGTTGAAAGTCAGCCAATCCCAATTCAACTTCGGGTATGCAAGCGGTAGCCAAGGTATATGATCGCCGTCTCCAGATACCGTGCATGGCTGTACGCTTCATCGCCGGCAAGCGTCGTGCTAATCGTCTCGATCGGATGGCGCGATAGAATTGCGACGCCGTTGTACGCCTTCTGCGTCACTGCCACACTTTCGTAGCCCAGATCTTTAAACACTGCTGCCGGAAACTCCGTCCCCTTCAAATCCTGCAGCAGCACGTCCGGGTTGCGCGCCTTCAGCCACGCCGTGACGTGGTCCAGCAGCGCACGAATCGAATTGACGTTCCAGCTGGTGATTTTCATGATTCTCCGTCCTGAACCACCACTCAGCCCGCATTCATCAGTTTGTGTCGGGACGAAACCCAACGGCCGGTGATTGTCACCGACAGCAGGTCGTCCGTGTGTTGACAAATGTGCCCGTTGATCCCCGTGACCACAGGCCCGTCGTCGGTGGTGGTCACCTCCAGCCGATAGTCCTGCGCCCATGTCTCTAAATCCGTGGTGCCTGGAAAATTAAAGAACATAGCTGAATCCTGGAGAGGTGTTGATCACGAATCGGACTGCTGCGCGATAGGCGAAACGATCGTCTCCGATTCGTCCGGCCACAGGCGCGGTTGAACAGCAGCAACACCCGCCCGATCTAAATCCACGATTTTTGCCTGCCACTTCTCAACGAGCTTCGCAGCTCTCTTTTGCCGTCGTTGTGCTCGATCGAGCATGCGCTCTGCGTGCAGTCGTTCGCGATTCGAGTCGGGCGGTTTTATTTTCGTCATACAAAAATGCTTGCGCCAGCTCGCCGGCTGACAGGGATCAGTTCTTAAGATTCTCGATCGCCATTTCCAGAAGATGTTCGACGCCGTCTTTGTCCGTGCCTTCCAGCGTCTGCACCGAACGAAGGAGTGCAAGGACTTTTTCAATGGCGACTAGGGCGGCTCTGTGATCGGATTTCGGCATGGCGAGCTCTGTTGATTTTCTCCGTTGATTGTAGCGGAAGGTCGGCGATCACTCGGCGTGTCATTTATCTACGGACAGCATAGCTTTGCCCGGCCGTGGCAGAATTCCTTGCACTCAGCAATCGGCGCGAACGATCATCATTGACGCTGAGTCCTGGATTCACGCCTTTGATGCAAGCGAGCGGTTCCGACGGAGGCGCTTGTTGACCTTGCTGATTGAGAACTCCTCCGCGTAGAAGTCTTTGCCGGTCCACTCGCGCATGTGCTCATATTCTTCATGCGTTGGGTCCATCAGGATTTCCATGAGATCGGCATAACCGGAAGTGCCGCCGCAATCTTCTGGCGGGCAGTGGCGAGCCCCGTCCGCGACTCGGGGATACTCCGTTTCCGGTTCGGCGGAGACGGCCGAATCCAATCGAACGGCGTGCTGCCAGTAATCCCCGAAGTCGTATTTATAGAAGATGCTCGCGCCAGGTGCCGGCAAGACTTCCGCAAGCCGTACTCGGCCTTCGGCAATCACCTCGCTTGGGTTGTCATAGTCGGGATCGGGAACCCCGTAGCGCTGATCATCGACGATAAATTCATGCAGGTGGCAATTCTCCCAGCCCATCGCGATCTGCAGGATGCGATGAAATTGCTTCAGTGTCGTCTGGCTGGAGAGTTCGATGCTCCTCCAGATGGGAGGCTCGATATCGATCAGCGAAACGTGAACGCGATAGATGAGCATGTCTGTCATCTTTTATTCCGAATACCCCGCGTCTTGGAATCCCGCTGGTAGCACTGCAATTGCGCCGGCCGGCGACGCGTGCTCTTCGGCTTCCTCGGCATTCCCGAAGACCTCGTCGCGAATGATGCGCTCTGTCGCCTCGTTCAAGTATTCGTCGAGGGCGTCCTTGAGCTGGAGAAACTCCGGCCAGAGGGTGTTGTTGATGAACGATTTCGGGGCGCGCAGAACCACGCTGGAATACCGCTGGCGCGGATAGCGGTAGGGCTTCAGCCCATAGCGGCGGCACAAGGCGAGGAAGAGTCGCCGGTGCCAGCGGTCGCTCAGCCGGAACTGCATTTCTATGGCCTTTTCCGTTTGTTCTGTGGCGGCGAGGACGGCACGAATCCGGCCAATAGCGGCTGCCGCCGCATCGCGCTCTCCAGCGGTGGTGGCGCCCTCGAAGAGAGCTGCTATTTTGCGCAGTTTTTCGCGAAGTTCCTGTTCGGTCGTCATTCAGGCCGTTTCTCTTGAGATGGGAATCGGGACGCTTTGAGTTTATCGTCCGGAACTATCCTTGCGCTACAAGAGGGGCTGGCTGATGCGGCCCCAGGCGATTTCGGGCAGGAAGAAAAATGTTCCGAAGACCACAGAGGCGAGTCGTAAGCGGTTGAATCTAGACCATTATTTAAAGCGACTCGAATCGTTCCGTAACCATGTGAGACTGTTGAAAAACCCCTGGCGCTTGGGGATTGGGGCCGATGCGGCCTTTTACTGTTGCGAGGCCTGGTCTACTGAGATCCTGTTGCCCTTATCTACTACTACCGTTCTACTGCTTCCGTTTCTGGGGCCCAATGCTGGTCGTCCGACCTGGGCTTGGGGCGTCGGTGGGTTTTGTGCCAGGAACCGCACCAAGTGTTTTATGTTTTGAGCGGTCACAGCCAAGCCAGAAACTCGCCGCTTCCGTACGCTTGTCCGCTCCCAAACTCTCCGCGCGGACCCCGAGCTTCTGGACTCGTTCCACCATTCTGCGCGCCGCCAACTGCTTCCTGATGAAATAGCGCCGGCGTAGCTTCCAATTCCAAAATCACCCGACTCGCGGTGTCGATGAGGTAGCTGTCGTAGTAAGCCATCGGAATCGCTGCTCTTCAGCGTAAGAGAACACCTCAAATAGTCCCGCCATCGACTCCGCGGTAGTAACCGCAATTCACCACACAGAAGGACAATTCGCAAAGTTTGCTACTGCCGCAGGGATCAACACTGGGGCGTGCGCATCGTTTGCTATTCACGTAGCCGAACGTGTTCCTTCGTGCCGACTCTGGACAATTGATGAAGAGGAACCCCATGCACTGCCGGCGCACACCCTTATCGTTACGGGGCACCTTTTATGATTCGGAGTGTCCGGCAGGTGTGCGCGACTGCAAGGAACTCCCTATCTTCGGAGGGAAGACTATTTCCGCAACCACCCGTCCTCTTGTTTTTCGTGATTTACGTCACCTTAGGCGACCTCCGATTCCAATAGATCCGGCCAAGGCCAAGGATTCCAATTGAAAAAGGACCGGTGGTTCTGACCGTTATGGCCAAGGATTCCAATGCAATGGGACACCGTTGGCAGCCCGAGGGTATGGAAATGTCGGAGATCCGCGAGGTTCGCGGGATTGAAGTTGAATTCATTCAACCGTGCTACACTATGCGTAATGTTGTGCTACGGGTGAATTTATGACACGTGTTGTTAGAGAGAAGCAACCATCGGCCGTGAGCGGGACAATCGGGGCAAGCGGGCATGCACTGAAAGCGGCGAACGAGACTACTGGCCGATTTCGCGATGCCTTGACGATTGCGGAAGAGACGGGGCTGCTGAAGGGCGCTCGAACCGAATTGGTACGCGGCCGGATGCCCAAAGCGCTGGTTGCCAAAGCCAAGGCTCGCACCGGCGTCCAGTCGGATACGAAACTCATCGAGGTTGCGCTCGCCACTCTCGCGGTGGCCGACGAGTACCCGGACTGGCTGATCTCGCAGCACGGAACCGTCAGCAAGGACTTTGATCTTGATTTCTGAACTGGACAGCATTCTGCGACGGATCAAGCCCGAGAAACAAATTCTTCCGCTCAAGCCAAGGAATGCCTCCGAATTGGCATTTCTTGCGCCGACTCAGCGGGTTCCGATGAAGCTGCTCTACGACACGACCGTTTACATCGACATTCTTCAGGGAAGGTTCCCGCGCGATGGCGAAATTGCGCTGCGAACTTCCGACGCTTGGCACTCAACTGTAACGGATGCGGAGTTATGTGCGCCTATCGGCTCTCTCGAACCGCGACACGCGGGCACGGCTCAGGCGGTGAAACAACTCGTCGCGGCAATCGAGCGAAGGCCAGTGCATCGTACGATTGCTCCTGACCGCGGAGTATGGCTGGAAGCCGGAATTCTCGTGGGAGTTCTGACGCGGCTGCAACAATACAGTGCCTCTGACCGCCACCGCGTGCTCAACGACGCGCTGCTGTTCGCGACGGCGCGGAAACACGGATTGACCGTGTTGACACGCAACCTACGCGAGTTCGATCTACTGCAGCAATTGGAGCCTTCCTGCGCCGTGCTGTTCTATTCCTAAAAAGAGGCACTGTCCCAATTCTGGGCGGCCTGTCTTTCACCATTAGCTGGTTTATTTCGTTGGAATCTGCAGGTGACCGCAAGATTTGTTGTTACCTGAGTGAAGCAGATACCCATCTCGGACAAAATCAGCGGCACGAAAGTGCGGCGCCGGGGGGCCAGGACCTGCTCATTGCCGACGCAAGACGGCGCCGGTTTGACGTGGTGCTTGTCTGGGCGTTTGATCGCATGGCTGTTCGGTCCGGCATCTTCTGGACACACTGGACGAGTTCATCTGCCGCGTTGGCATCTTGATCGGACCCGTCACCGTCGACCAGGGCACGCCGCTCGTCAGGCGTTCCACGACTTCGGCAAGGGCCGCTACCCCGCGGCGTTGAATTTCTGCGACTGCTTCGCCTACACTTCGGCGCGAGCCTGTCACCGAGTCTTCACTGGTCGGAGGTGCAGCCCCGCACACTGCGAAAGCGCTCAATGCTGCTGCAGCCAAGAGCGCAGCGCCGTGCGGGGATCTAATCAGTTCTGCGTGAGCTGTGCAGCAAGCGTGTAGCTGGTGCTCCTGCCGCCTTCCGGGCCACGAACCAAGATGCCGCGCTCGACGAGCGGCAATATGTCGCGGAGAGCAGTGTCATGGGAACACTTGGCGAGCTTGGCGTATTTCGATGTCGTAAGCTTGCCCTCAAAACCATCGAGCAAACGGTTGAGCACGAGGCGCTGGCGCTCATTTAGCGGAACGTCATGTATGCGCTCCCAGAATCGTGCCTTGGCGAAAACGGCCGCGAGCGTGGTCTGCGCGCCGTCGATGGCGCGGCCAAGGCAGCCAAGGAACCATTCCATCCAGCGAGTGACATCCATCGTGCCTTTCTGCGTTTTTTCGAGGATAGCGTAGTAGTCGTCGCGTTCCTGGCGGATCTGGGCAGACATGCTGTAAAAGCGCTGCTGACTGTTTTCAGAGCGCGCAAGCGCCATGTCGGCGATTGCGCGCGCAATTCGGCCGTTGCCGTCGTCGAAAGGGTGGATGGTAACGAACCAGAGATGAGCAAGAGCCGCCTTGAGGACGGCATCAATAGGCGTGTTTCCGTTGAACCAGTCCAGAAAGGCTCCCATTTCGCCTTGAACACGTGCCGCCTTAGGCGCTTCGTAATGGACCCACTCCCTGCCGAAGGGGCCGGATACTACCTGCATCGGGCCGGTACTATCGTCGCGCCAAGCCCCTACCCTCATCTTGGTCATTCCGCTACGGCCGGTCGGAAACAGGGCTGCGTGCCAGTCGAATAGACGATCTGTTGTAAGGGACTGGTCATAGTGGAGCGTAGCATCGAGCATCATCTCGACAACCCCTTCGACATTGCGATCAGGTGTCTTGAGCGCGCCTACATCCATCCCAAGGCGGCGGGCGATCGAGGAGCGAACCTGCTCTGCGTCCAGCTTCTCTCCCTCGATTTCGCCGCTTTTCAGCACGTCAGCCGTGAGCGTCTGAAGGACGGCTTCCTGCCGGAGGCCGAACCCGAGCGCCTCCATGTGGCCAATGAGCCTCCCCTGCCGGAGTCGCACGGCGGCCAGGGGTTCGCTAAGACTCTCTAGGTTCCAGGTGAACCGGGGCCAGTCGGGCAGCTCGTGATTATACATTCAACGCAACTCCTGCGTAGATTATAGCGGGCATTCGTCGCACGAGTAATATAATCTACGCAAAAGCGCGTAGATTACCGGCCGCAATCTACGCAGTGAGAAGACATCACAGATCTTGAGCGCCTTTTCCGCCCGTCAGAGCAGGTTAAAGCTGTGAAGGCTCCTCCACGGGTGAGTGGAAACGATTATTGCCCGTGCGGCTCTGGCAAAAAGTACAAAAGGTGCTGCGGTGCGTGAGCTTGGATAATCGAAATTGTGAAGATGCATCGTGTGGGCCAGTGTCTCGCGATAGTTCGTGTGGTGCCGGTAGGAGAGCGTGCGCTGGCGTGGCTGGATAAATATCTTCACCGGGTCAGGTCGGAGCTGGTGCTGGACCCGGACGACGGAACGATCTTCCTGACGGCGGAAGGCCTGCCGTTCGCCTCAACTATCTCAGTGCCCTTGGTGCGGGCGCATGTGGAAGCCTTGCAGATCGGCAAGAGCGGCGCCTGCCACCTGTTCCGCCACACCATGGCCACGCTGATGCTGGAGGGCGGCGCCGACATCCGTTACATCCAGCAGATGCTGGGACACGCCAAGCTCGACAGCACGCAGATTTACACCCACGTCTTGGTTCGCTTGCTGAAGGGAGATCCACTCCGCCACCCATCCCAGAGCCAAGCTGGAAGCCGGGCAAGAACACACGAACGACAGCCAGGACGATAAGCCGCAGCGGGGAGGCCCAGGCAGCTATCCGACGAGAAATGAAAACTCTAGGCTGGTCTTGACGAGATATACCATATCTGGCATATTCGAGAAGTCCCGAAAGGTGCGATGAAACCACTGATCTTTGTTGCCGACTCACGCCGCGCGCTGGCGGAGTTTCCGAAAGCCGTGCAGCAGCAGGTTGGCTTTGCTCTCTATCAGGCGCAAATGGGCGGCAAGCACATCGACGCCAAGCCGCTGAAGAACGTCGCGGCCGGAGTGCTGGAGGTGGTTTCCGATCATCGCGGCGACACGTTCCGCACGGTCTACACGGTGAAGCTGGAAAAGGCGGTGTATGTGCTGCATGCCTTTCAGAAGAAATCGAAGCACGGCATAGCCACACCGAAGAGCGTGATGGATCTTGTGAAACAGCGGCTGGAGCGCGCCATCGAAATCGACCGGGAACTGGAGAAATAGCGATGCCAAAACGTGAACGTGATTACACCGTCAGCAGTGGAAACGTCTTTGCCGATCTGGGCCTGCCGAACTCGGAGGAGGCGCTTGCCAAGGCCGAGCTTGCCCACAAGATCACCGTGCTGATCCAGGACAAAGGACTGACCCAGTCTCAGGCGGCCAAACTGCTGGGAGTGGATCAACCCAAGGTCTCCGCCCTCATTCGTGGGCGTCTCACCGGTTTCTCGCTGGAACGGTTGATGCGCTTCTTGTTGTCGCTTGGGCAGGACATCAAAATCACGGTTCAGGCCTGCCCGCGCTCCCGGTCACAGGCTCGGGTTCATGTGGCGTAGGGAATAGCTTGGCGTTTGCTGGTGTCCGCCGCCGGGCACTCGACGGTCCCCGCCACGGTCTATCCCCCGTGGAGCCCTCTCGTCCGGGCACCCTCCGTTCATCGGAATCTCCAGGGGGAAAGACCCCTCTCCCGCGCCCTGTTCTGGCTTATGCAGGGCGCTCCTTCGGTAATCAACAGGCCCAACGTAACCCCGCCAACAAATACGATCTCGCCGAGCAAAGGAGCGAGCTTGCGCACTGTGTCTTGGAGCAATGGCAGGTTTGGATCAGGCATGGATCTCCTTTTTGAGAAGTTCGATTGCCAGGTTGCGCTCCTGCGTTCTGCCGCTACGGAGGGCATCCGAAAGCGCGAGTACACCGTAGAATTTGGAGTCGCGAAGCGCTGCTTTATAGAGAGGCGCGATTGCGATGCCCCGGACCTTTCCTTCGGCATACGGCCAGACCGTCGGCGGGTCTCCGCTTTCCAGAAGGCGCGACTTCAAAGGTTCTGCTGCGGCAGCCGTGGCCACACCCCGTACCAGGGAGCCCCTGCCAGGAGGGAAAACGTACCTCAGTCCATGTTCCAGAAATTCCAACAATGCAGTCCGATTCACCCGCTTCTCTACGCCAGAGATATAACGCAGCCCTGAGTCCACGCAGCGTTTGAGCGCCTTGGAGACTTCCGAAGGAGAGATGAAGAGGCTCGCGGCCAACTCCTTTGACGGAACATTCGGCTCGTTCTGGATGGCGAGTTTGAGAAGAAGCGCAATGTCCTGCCCTTGCATAGAGCCATTGCCCGTAAATTCCAATTTGGAAACTGGAAACTGGAAATTCGGTGCGATTAAATTGCTCCGGGCTTGCAGGATATCTCTTTCTTGGAGGACGCGTACACGTGACAATCCAGTGGGAGCACTAAACACCATTACCCAAGTGGGAGAGTCCAAGATATAATGGGAAACTATGAGAATGAGCAAAGTGACCCTCGACCAAGCGGGCCGCGTCGTCCTTCCTAAGAGCCTCCGGGACGAACTGCACCTCTCCCCAGGCGACACCCTGGATGTTACGGTCCAGGGCGACGAGGTCACGTTGCGCCCCCGGCGGAGCTCCTCGCCTCTGCAAAAGAAGCAGGGCGTCTGGGTTTTCAGCACCGGCAAGCCGATGACCTCCGACGAAACCGCCGAAGCGCTCCGCGATATCCGCGAGCAGCGCGATCGCCGGAACGCCGGGGAGAACAAGTGAAATCTTTCCTCGATACCTCCGTGATGGTAGCAGCGTTCCACGTCGAGCACCCGCACCACCAGCCTAGCTTCGATCTTTTTGTCAGCTGCCAGAAAAGCGACGCGAGCTGCGGCCTGCACAGCCTCGCCGAAGTCTACGGCACCCTCACCGGTATGCGAGTCGCCTCCCGGCGCGCGAGCGGCGACCAGGCTCTTCTCTTCATCAGCAATATCCGCGAGCGCTTCACGCTCGTGGGGCTCAACGAGCAGGAGTATTTTCAAATGCTCGACAATTCCGCGACGGCAGGCATCGTCGGCGGCGCCATCTATGACGCGATCCTCGGATATTGCGCACTCAAGGCCGATGCTGAGACCATCTACACCTGGAACACGAAAGATTTTTTACGATTGCCCGCGCCGATCGCAGACCGCGTGAAAACGCCGGATCAAACAGGGATCTGACTCTCAATCATTCCAGGCGATCTGCGCGGCGTCGATGCGCTGCGAAGTAGCAACTTCCATTGGGCGCGTTATAGCGGCGAGATGGGCGGCATCAACTACGACCCGCGCTCCAATAGCCCTCGATAGGGGCGGAGCCAGCGGAACAACGAGAACAACGCCAAGGGCGGGATGGAAGTGGGCGAGGCGCAGCGGATGAAGCAGTTGCGTGCAGGCAGTTCTCGAGGGCAGGAAGATCCCGGGGACCCCAGTCTGAAGTCCAATCCCGAATTTCCACTACGGCGTCTGGTACGGTGCGAGAAATGTCGTACGCCTCTGACTGGCGCGAACTGCAAGGGCCGCCCTCACGCCAGAGGCCTGGGCTCTCCAACACTCACGACTCAGCTAACTTAGCAGCGTACTTCTCAGGCATGCGTCATCGGCATGGGTTCGTCTGACGGATACGGAATAAGTTTCGTTCCACCCACTGCAAAATCGCACTCCCCTGGGCCTTGCCTCTCAGGGGAGTTTTCAGTTGCAGCATCCTCAACTTACTCGTGCGCGAGGAACTCACTTTTGCGGCGGAAAGTAGCAGGGCGGTACCGAAAGCGTACCGGCACGAAGCCGATGCCGGAGAGGTGTGATCCCGACTTCCAAACATCAGGAAAGCTCCGTTGATGCATTAATTTTTTCGGAGCCTTTGGCGGCCTGAGAGGTGCGCTACCGGACGCCTGGGTACGCGATGTTGAAGTTGGCCACAGCTTCCAAAATCTGGTGCTTCACAGAGATTGGGAATTTCTCTGCAAACTGCAACAGCTTGCCTCGATCAAGCCTATGCAAGTCCAACTCGTCGGTATTTATCGTGCTGCCTTCCTGGCGCCGCAAGTAGACCCAATCCAAAAGCGATTTCTCAGGCTCGGCGATGTTGTATTTGCCATATCGCGTTCGCTTTTCCTGGAAACCCCAGAAAAGGTTCTTCGATATCCTGCGGAAGCTTATTGATATGGAATTTGCTCGGAACTCACCAGGCCGTCCGGAGGTAACGCAGGTAAGACTTGTTGCGCTCTGCGTCGAAATACCTGAGTCCCGCAAAACAGTTTCGAGCGACAGGTATGCCTCAGGTCGCAGCATGTTGATTAGTTCTCGCCCTGAGAAATCGGGCACCAGTCGGTTGATAAAAATCTTCTTTCCGAGATGCTCGACGAGGCCGCGCACCTCTTGCCGGCGAAGTGCGTTCCCGACGGCGACTTCGGAAACATTCAACTCGCGAGCCAGTTCATCAACCCGGAGTACACCGGAAAGCCGCGCCTTTTCTGTGACTAACTTGACCCAGTCCATTTCGGTGATCCTCTAGAGCCACTCGGAAAACAATTGTCTGAGTGTTTCTCGCAACGACTCGAAATCAGACAATTCGAGCTCCTTGTAAATGTCGCTTGGCAGATACGGCTGTAACTCTGGCTTGCACGTTCGGGAGTTTACCTGATCGATCCTCTTGGCGATGAATTCCGGGTCCTCAAGTTTCTCGGCTGCCGGGCCGTCCGCCAAGTGAGCCTTGAGATTGACGTCCAGTTTGGCCCCAGAATCCCCAAGCGGCTTAATGTCGAATGCATCGCGCGCTTTTAAAAATGGACGCTTTAAAAATGCCTCCGCCTTGAACAACAACTGCAAATCACGCGAGGGGACTGCGACAGCAATGCGCTCGGTGGAATCCGATGTAAGAGGAAACTCCACCAGCTCGCGGCTAATGATTGAACTTATCCTGGTCAGGTCGATGGTGAATAGAATCAACGCTCCGGCCTTAACCGCTAGCTTTAGGTATTCCCCGGCTGCCCTGACAGGCTCGATTCCTAATTCCAATAGCCCGAGCGTCTCCGCAGCGGCCCGGAGCGGTTGCTCCAGCACTTTCAGCAGTTCATCTGCGCTGGGCGGTGTCTCCGTGCTAATGAGCAAGTCCAAATCGCCTGAGTGCCTGGGACTTCCGTAGAACAGAACAAGGCTCGCCCCGCCAAAGAAGACGAAAGTATCGGGGAAACTCGAGAACAGAATTTGCAGTGATTCTTCGAGTAGAACATTAACTGCGGCGGTTTCCCGGTTAAAACCCCGCTGCTCGTACTTGGCCAATCGCCCGGCAATGTTCATGACATATATATATCATTTATGCATTAAAAACGTAATACGACTAATGTATAGCACTAAAATACATCCTATATGGTGTTTATTAGTACTAAGGCACCACCGAGACCGCCTGCAGTAATTGCAATATAGTGTCCCCACTGGCCGTGACTCATGACCGGCGGCAAGCCATTCGAGTTCGGCGTGATACTCAAAGACGCGCCCGCGCAAGCGCGGCATCTGCTCAACCTTTTTCTGGCCGTACCAGACTTCTACATGATCCATGTAGAGCCGCCAGGGCCGACGCATATCACTTTTCAGGGTCCAAAGATTACCATCTCGATTCCTCATGGGGCAGTTTGGCAAACGAATGCTGGCCGACAAATCGCCGAATGAGGGAGAACCGCTCCCTTCCGCACGTCGCCGAGCGGCAAACGGTTCCCAATTCAGCCATTTTGGTTTATCTCGCAGGTTTTCAAATAGCTTTCTCCCACATCAGACCTGTCGGGAGAATTTATATGCGTCGACCCTGGTAGAGCCGCGCCTCCACCCGCTCGCCGATCAACCGGCTTGGCACTGAGTACGCATTCCGATCCACGTAGATCAAACTGCCCGAGTCCACCTCCACCCGCTCTCGCTTGCAGGACTCCATGCGCCGTTCGGGAAGCAACTTCATAACCGACATCTCTTCCGCGAGCCGCTGCTTGCGCCCGGCGTTCAGGCGCTCAAACAACATCTGCAAAAACCGCTGGTACACTTCCATGCTGGCGAAGTCCTGGCTACCACGCAGCATCAGTTCCTGCGCCACCGCCCGTTTGAAGCGATTGTGTCGCTGCTCTACATCGCCGTTCTCATTCCCGTGCCCAGCTTGGGTCTTTTCGCCTTCCAGTCCGTAGTAGCGCATCAGGCCCTTGTAGCGATCTGTGAACTCTGCGGGATCGCTCGTGTTTCTAACGGCCGTTGAGAGCCGATCAGTCCGATGCCGGTAGGGAACCTTGCCCAGTTCCCAGAGGGAGTTCTGGAGTCCTTCGCAGAGGCTCTCGAAGCTTTCCGAATAGCACACCGTTCCTGCTTCCCAGTTCGAGTACGTCAGCACGAAGTGATAGATCAGGTGCGGGAAGCTCTGCCCCTGGATTGTGACTCCCAGCTCTTCCATGTGGGTGAAGTCGGAGGCGCCCAGTCGGCCCGGCGGGTGTTGCTGCGCGAAGAATACCTCCCTGGCCGGTCCCTCCGTTGCCCGCCAGTTCTTCACCCGCCACTGCAACGTGCGCAACTGCCCGTCCTCAAACTCGCCCGAAGACCGCCGTTGCAAAAACTCGAACACGGTCTTCGCTTCCAGCCCGGCGTAGATTTCTAGAAGTGCGCAGATCTCTCCCCAGACTTCACTGAATGGATCCGGTCGATTTCTCCACCGCGGCGCCGCCGGCAACTCGCTCGGCAGCTTTCCCAGACGCCGATACTTGCGCGCTGTCTTTGCATCCATTCCCGCTTTCGCTGCCGCCGTTTCTTTATTTCCCGATGTATTCACCAACACCCTCCGAACCTGCTTGTCAGTGAGCAATCCGCCTCCGTCAACAAGACCGGAACCAGCTTGGCTTAATTTGTGGTTGGATCGGGAATTCTGAATGTCGCCATCCGGGATTTTCTATTGTCGCCCGTCACGCCAGCCAGTCGACGATTGGCGCGGTGGCTGATCGCCACCACTATCCCCAGATCGCGGGACAGATCGGCAATGGCTGTCGAAGGCGGCTGGGGTTCGCGTTGCCGCTGGGCTTTCAGAAACAGCTGCGGTTGTTCGAGAATGCGCTGCCGGATTGCTGGCGAAGCGTTTCGCCAAGCGGCATACAACTGGCCGGCTTCCCGGCTGGTGAACCGATGCGCCGCAAACCCTTCGGCCATGCGCTGGCAGTCTTCTAGGCTCGTACGTGCCACCGGTACCAGGAACTTCATTGCCACGTGGGCCGTGATCGCGCCGTTGCGTACCTGCTGCGGCACTCTCTCGGGAAGCTGATCGACCAGCGCCAGCCGGCGCGATACCCAACTCAGGCTGCGATCGAAGCGGCGCGCCAACTCGTCGAGACCGTAGCCGAAGCGCTGATCCAGTTCCGCCAGCAGCCAACCTTCTTCCAGCGCCGTATCTCGTTCGCCCCAACCCAGTGAACGGTCCATCACCAGCGCTTCGGCCTCGCTCATCGGCCAGACGACGGTCTCCACCGTGTCCCGGCCCAACTGCTGCAAGGCCGCGATCCGCTGGTAGCCGTCGATGACCAGGTAACGATCAACTTCACCGGTAACCGCCACCACCACAATCGGCGTCTGCTGCCCCGAGGTGGCCAGCGACGCCAACAACCGCCGTTGCCGATCCGGCCGGCGAACCCGCAGATGTTCCCAGCGCCGATCCAGTTGATGAAACTCAAGTTGCATCGCCCCGCTCCCCAGCCCTTTCCGCGACCGAGTCTGCCCCACACCAGATCTGGTCTTTTTACGCAAGGGGGGAAGTGTGCCCGGAACTATCGTGGAATAAATACGATAAGCCTTGAACTGGTCTTGCGCGATGTCCCAGGGAAGTCGGTCTAAAGGGGATGGCAGACGCAGCGGTTCCAGCGGCGGGGGCGAGGTACTGCGGGCCCGGATCCGGCGGGCAACAAAAGTAGTCGGGATTGCGCGTACACCAATCCGCCTGCGTGTTGCGGCGCCGCGCCGCCTGGTACTCCGGCCTACTACACGCGTGTTGTCGCGATCCAACTCGTTTATGGGGACGGAACCAGCAACGAGGAGGTTGGAGGAGCTTTTGCCGAAATGCATCGGCGGGATTTTCCGCCATGCCCGGTTGCTTCGTATCGAGGAGGAACAGAGGGAGCAGAGGGAGACGGCGTGGGAGCGTCAACGTCTCGAACACGAGGAGAGAATCCGAAAGACCAAGGAGGAGGAACGACTCCTCAATCTTGAACAGTGCATAACAAACTGGCACAAAGCCGGACAAATTCAAGCGTTCGTAGATGCTTTTGAGAAGATGTGTGCCGAGAAGGGTGTGCCGACGACCGATGATAGCCCCAAGGGCCAGTGGATAGCGTGGGCGCGGCGAAAGGCGGACTGGTTCGACCCACTGAAGAAATGAAACGGTGCCAAGCGTGGGTTCCACCCGAAAAGCACGGATACGAGTCGAAAGGCTTGATGTAATTATCAATAATATGTAGTGTTATGCATAATTTTGATATATAAATCATATCCATGAAGACTGTAGCAGAATTAGGGCAGGCCGTCGCGGAACGCCGGAAGCAGCTCAATCTCCGACAAGGCCAAGTGGCCGCACAAGCTGGTCTAACGCAAGAATCACTTTCCCGGTTCGAGCGTGGCCAGTTATCCGAGTTGGGTTCTCGCAAGCTATTGGCGGTGCTGGCGGTACTGGGTCTTGAGCTGAGCTTCGCGGAGATCGGAACCTCGGGTTCCCTCGATGAGCTTCGCCGTGAGCGGGGTGGGGCGTGAAGCTGAACGTGTATGTTCTTGGCCACCACGTCGCCGTCCTCGAATCTGTCGGCGATTTCAAGAGCGTGCTGACCTACGTCCCGGATGCAGCGTCGGAGAATCTCGTCTCGCTAACCATGCCCGTCCGCACGGAATCATACGTCTGGGACGACCAGCTCCACCCCATCTTCCAGATGAACCTGCCCGAGGGGTACTTGTTGCAGGTGCTGCAGGAGGACTTCGGGCCGCACATTGGGGCAAGCCCGATGACTCTCCTGTCCGTCATCGGTCGGAACATGGTGGGAAGGCTTCAAGTCGCTCCTCCCGGTGCGGCACTGGACGAGCCCGCGAGCCCGATTGACGTTGCCGACCTCCTGAAAGGAGACAACTCAGAGGAGGCTTTCACTGAATTAGTTCGCGAACACGCGAGGAGCGGTGTATCCGGTGTCCTACCAAAGTTCTTGGACACGGAGAAAGAGGGGAGGGAGGCTCCCCAAGCTGGGCTCGGCAAGCACCAGAAAGCGACACTGCTAACCCACCGTCACATCATCAAGGGATCGTCTGCCAAGCTTCCGTTCGCGACTGTGAACGAGCATCTGTGCATGCAGGTGGCGGCAAAGGTGGTCACTTGTGCCAAGACTGAATTGTCACAGGACGGCATCGTGCTCGTCGTACACCGCTTCGATGTTGACGATGAAGGCGAGCCAAGCCTCGCCATGGAGGATTTCTGTGCTCTCCTTGGACTTCGTCCCTCGGCGAAGTATGAGACGACGTGGGAGCGCATCGCTAAGGCAGTCCGTGACCATGTGCCGGGCAGGCGGCAGTATGAGACATTCCAGACCATGGCGGCAATCGTGCTTCTGACGTATGCCCTGAGAAACGCCGACTGCCACTCGAAGAACTTGGCACTCCTCTATACCTCGCGGACGGATGCACGGCTCTCACCTGCCTACGATTTCCTCACGACTTCGGTCTACGCCGGGTACCAGAACAATCCTCCCGGAATCAGCTTTCTGGGCAAGAAGACGTGGATCCCCGGAAAGAACTTGGTTAAGTTCATCGCTACCACCTTCGGGATTCCCCAGCGAGAGCAGAAAGAGATGGTGGAGCGAATCAGTGACGCGATTTCGGATACGGCTCCAGCGGTGCGTGAAATGATGAACCAGTTGCCGGGATTCCGGGACATTGGGAAGCGGATGCTTGCGACATGGGGTGACGGAGTCCAGCTACTGCGAGAGCTTCGCGTCTATGGCATGAACCCGTGGCAGTCGAACGAGGCGTTCCAAGGAATCTCAGACCCGCCCAAACTTGAGAACCCGAGCCAAGTCATCGGTCGGTCTCCCCTGCTGGCCAACCGCACCCGGCGTCCCAAGAAGGCAAAGTGAGTGGACGCGATGACGAAGCGTCCAGCCAGTTTGTCGGCAAGGTGGGGGCGCAAGTGATGCCAATGCAACGCTCCTTCACCGGTAGGCCTGCCGCCTTGTTATTCCAGTATTGGCGACCTGGGGTTGGCACGTGCAAAGATCGGCAACGTTCGGCCAAAGTCTGGTCACAAACATTGAATTCTGTCGCCAGATGTTTGAGCGGCTTCTGCCAGACTCTTTCATAGAAGTCTTCTCGATCATATCGAGACATAATGCCGAAACGGTCAGTGGTCCACCAACTGGCACTCTTGACCGGACAGTGGTCGCGACTTGTACCTCCGGTAGCGGCGGTCGAAAAGTTGAGTCTTTGTCCATGTGTTTCAACCAATATCCGGGTGGAGGTGGGGGGATGTGAAGTCTAAAGCATGCGTTGCATATTGTGGATTCCGTTTGGCCGAGTTCCTTTGCTGCGCGACAGATCGGCATCTGCCATACCATGTCATAGATAAGTTGGCGATTATATCGTCGCAACAGAGAAGCAGGCACGGTTGGGATAGTTCGGCCAGAGTTCGTACGTTCAGAGGGAAGAGCATCGAGATGGAATCGAGCAAAGATGCGTGTATCCATTCGAGCTTCGACCGAATAGCGGGCGCCACCGAATGGCGCGGGGGCCTGCAATTGCTCCTCTTAACCCCCGTTCCTGTCCCCAAGAAGTGTTTCCCAACAAAACAACGACCCACATACCAGGAGAATGCATTGATTTCTCGCGAGCGAAGCTGTCGGCGAAAACTGCGTCATCTCAACTACCTCGAAGCTTTGCGCCACGCTGCAAGGGTTCCCCAAAACGAAACCGTGGTCATCTACCCATGTGCCTACTGTACTTCTCGAACCGCCGTGTGGACCCGTACGCACGGTGGTGAGGCAGGAGTCAGCGGCAACCGCTGCCCCTATGCCGATCAACCCCTTTTCTGTCATAGCCTCCCCCGCCCACTTCCAGGGAACACACATCTAATAACAATCCAACCACTCCGGAGATCCAAGCATGAATCCTGCTACCCCAACCACCACCGCTGTCCTTCTTAATAGCGCTCCGACCACGGCGCTACCGGCGCCGGCGAGTATTGCCCAGGACGCCGCAGCGTCGCCGAGCGCTTCCTGGAGTTCTTCGCCGCCAACTTCCGCAATTGCAACACCCGCATCGCCTATGCCCGGGCGGTGCGTGACTCCTTCTCCTGGACCGAGCAGTACGGCCTGATGCAAGCTTGCTGGCGCTAATGATCCCGACCAACGAGGCTGCGGCACCTCGTGCCGTGGCTGCGTTTACGGGATCTACGGCTTCCCGACCTTCCGCGCATTGCTCGCTCTGGGCCACCGGCCTTTGGCGGCACAAGCTTCAAGTGGCTTTCTCCCCTCATCAGGGGACTTTGCGGTGTCTTTCTTTGCAGCCCAACGCGCGCTTTGCGCCTCGGCAATCCGCCTCCTGCCTGCAGCGCTCATCACCCGCTTCTTAGGCTTCGAGACTGCATCCTTCGTTGTCCTGCCGACAGGCGTCGTCGAGACCATAGGCACCCCGGCCAGCGCTTCAATGGCCGCTATTGCCTTGTCCAGTTTGCTGCGATCCGCGCGCAGAGCCGCAAGAATCTCCTTCGTGTTCATCAGTCTCCAGCGGCAACTGGGGGCTTCAGCCATCGTCGAAAGTAAAGCTGCTGCATCCTTCTCGGTATTTCTGAGCGGAGATTCTATGTCACTCCACTACCATCGCTGTCCATTCTGAATCACCCCATTCCACTTATAGGAGAGTTATGACCTACTGCGCAAACTGCGGTTCGCCGCTTGATCAATGCAATGAATCCACTGTGCCAAAATGCCATCCTCAATGCCAGGCGCCGCGTCGTTTTCATGCGCCGGCTTACCGAAGCCGCAAATATTATAACCGTGGATCTTTCCTCATCTCAGTCTCAGGGAACCTCTCCGGTGGTCACCCAGGTCTGATCAGGTGCGAGAGGGAGGTCTCTGCAAGAAATTGGCCGTGAGGTACCGGATCGGAGCTGAACGGCGATTTCGGCGAGTCACTCCTGGAGGTGAGCAATGTCACAGATTTATTTAAGAAGAATGGATATCTTGCCCGTTAGTCGTAGTCTTTGGTAATAGTTGTGCTGCAGTCTGGTGGGGCATGCAATGCACATATCCGTTGAAGACCGGCCGATTGTTAGAGCCCTTTTAATTTACCCAATCTGTTTTGTTCCGCTCCGCGAAATAGAAGACTGATTTTCTCAGGTTGCCCCTGAAGTCTGCGCGGAACTAACGTCACTCGTTTCTAAGGGAGTGGCGTCCATCGTCGTCGCTGTGCAGTCAATGCAGTTCAAAGGTTCGATCAAGCGGTAGTCCGTCAGGACCGGCACGGCGAACGTGTCTTCTCCCGGGCGATGCGGTGATGCCAAATCTAGGAGGTGGGTAACTTGAGGGCACAATTTAGATTCTCGTTCTTCGCGGTTTTGACGCTCCTTGCGTTCTCAACGCAGTTTTCTTGCCCTGTCTATGCGCAGTGCAACCTGAGTCAAGGGTGCGGCCCCGTAGACAACCTTACCGGCACGCCGAATGGAACGGGACAGGTTTTCCAAGGGGACGGAGCCTCCAATAATGGCAATGGAGGCTGGACGACCAGTCATGCTGCTTCGAACCAGTGCCTGAGCTGCCATAACGGTACAGATACAAACACGTATCTTACGAGCGGGCACAAGAACACGCTTCGCAAACTGGCTCCAGGCGTACTGTGGGGCGGCCCCGACGGCGCTCCCTACGCGACAACCGACAGTTACGGATCGGGAAGCGTCTACAATTGGTCAGCCGACACGGTCACGCTGGGTTGGTGCGATCCGCTCTTTGTACCGGCGGAAAATGGGCTGTCTGCGCCTGACCCCACATGTTCCTATCCCTTTTACACCCTGCCCAATGCACAGGCCCCCGCCACCTATACTCCAGTTGCACCCACTGCGGCGGCAGGCGGCCAGCAAAATCTCTTTTACATCATGGGCGGCTGGGATCACTATGGCGGCGCCACCAATCCTGCTGCGACTCAGCTGGGCACGATCTTCAGCAATGGATCCACCGGACAGACTTATCCCAATGGCAACTTCGATTGTGCTCGCTGCCATGCCACGGGATACAACTTCGACGCATCTGCTCCGGAGCCGACCCAGAACACCGGTGGCGCTGTAGCAACCATCCCAAATTCCCAGTTCGGCCGAATTCCTAGCGATGGATTTATAGCTGCTGGTACCAGTGGCACGTCCTCATGGTTTCTGTCCGGTGTCCAGTGCGAAAGATGCCACCAGGCGGCCTGGAGTTATGGCGCCCACGGGACTGGTCCCTGGCAGGCGACCATGCCGCAATACGAAGCCGCGACAGCATTGTGCCTCGAGTGTCACCGCGGGGAAAATATCACGGCGGCCAACCCCAGCACCATTCCTCCAACCCAGGGCAGCATAACCCCTGAAGTTACCCCGAAGGTCCAGGACAACGGCTATTGCTCCGACCAATCCGGGTCATCGTATTCCAACTGCGTCGCCAATTCGGCGAATACGTGGATCTACAAGCCTTATTTCGAGCACGAAGCCGGCGCGACATTCCTGAACAGCCCACATGCCCGATTTACCGGGAGCTTGGTCCAAAACGCCCAGCATTCTCCGAACCTTTCCATCACCATGGACGGCAGCTACCAGAGTCAATTCTCTGAAACCCCGACAGACTCGACCAAGAACTATGGCTGCACCGGGTGTCATGATCCCCACCAAAGCGCGACCCCATCTGCAACGTTGCCCGAACCTTATGTGTGCAGCGACTGCCATAATTTGTCCAACTCGATATTGCAGCAAATCAACCATCCGACCGGGCCCGGAACTCCGTTCCCGACGGGTACCTCTGCCGATATTCCCGGCGCCTGTGTGACTTGCCACATGGTAGCGGGCGACGGAACGGTTAAGAGCCATCTCTTCCGAATCAGCTGGTTCCCCTACACTACCTTTCCGACACCAGAACAGCTGTATGACCAGAACATCACGGCGCCCAACGTCGCCTCTGATGGGGTTATGGGCAATGCAGCCTGGAATGACGTCGATTTTGCTTGCGGTCAATGCCATGTAGGCGGCAACGGTATCCAAAACCCCTACGGGTTAATCACGCCGCAACAGGCAGCTGGCAAGGCACCAATCTTCAGTACAGGGATATTAGAAACCTATGCGGCCAACATGCACCCTGGAGACAATTCGGCGTCAACTCCTACGCTTACGCCTGCTGCAGGAACGTACAACACGACCCAGTCGGTGACGATTGCGGATACATCTTCGGGCGTGACCCTCTACTACAACACAGACGGCACAACCCCGCCGAATGCAACTTCCATCATTTATTCTGGCACTCCGATTCCGATCACTGCCAACACCAAAATCAGTGCAATCGCGGTGGGCACAGGGGGATTGGGCAACAGCCTGGTAAACAGCGCAACCTACACCCTTCAAACGGCGACGCCAACCATATCGCCCGCCGCCGGTACCTACACCACGCCGCAGGCGGTGACGTTTGGGGACGTAACCCCCAGCGTGACGTACTACTACACCACAAACGGAACGGCGCCAACGACTGCGTCGACCCAGTACGCAGGGCCGTTTACTCTCTCTACGCCCGGCCCAGCCACGGTTAAAGTGATTGCGGTGAGCAGCTTCGGCACGAGCGCGGTGGCTACCGCAAGCTACAGCTTCAACTTCCCGCAGGCAGGGACGCCGACCTTCTCACCGGCGGCGGTAGGCACCTTCACCACGGCGCAGACGGTGACCATCTCGGATTCCACATCCGGCGCGGTGATCTACTACACCACGAACGGAACCACGCCGACGACCTCTTCCTTCGTGTACTCGGGGCCGATCACGGTCTCAAGCACGACCACACTTGAGGCCGTTGCTATTGGTTATGGGTATAGCCTTAGCAACACAGGCAGCGCAACCTACACCATCGTGGCCTCGAATCCATCCTTCTCGCCCGGTGCATTTGGGACATTTACCAACTCGGCGACCGTGACCATCTCGGATTCCACGTCCGGCGCTACGATCTACTACACCACCAACGGAAGCACGCCGACGACCGGTTCCTCCGTGTACACGGGGCCGCTTACGTTCACAGCCACGACCAAACTCGAAGCGATTGCTGTCCTTGGCACCAGCACGAGCGGGGTGACCAGCGGAACTTACACCATCGTAGTTTCGAATCCAAGCTTCTTGCCGGGAGCATTTGGGACCTTTACCAACTCGGCGACCGTGACCATGTCGGATTCCGCACCCGGCGCTACGATCTACTACACCACCAACGGAAGCACGCCGACGATCGGTTCCTCCGTGTACACGGGGCCGCTTACGTTCACAGCCACGACCACACTCGAAGCGATTGCCGTCCTTGGCACCAGCACGAGCGGGGTGAGCAGCGGAACCTACACCATCGTAGCCGCGAGTCCAAGCTTCTCGCCGGGAGCAGTCGGGTCATTCACTAATTCGGTGACGGTGACCATGGCGGATTCCACGCCCGGCGCGGTGATCTACTACACCACCAACGGAATTACGCCGACCACCGGTTCCTCCGTGTACGCGGGGGCGCTTACGTTCACAACCACGACCAAACTTGAAGCGATTGCCTACGGCGGGACTGGCGTCGGCGCGAGTCCGGTCACCAGCGGAACTTACACAATCACCGGATCCGCGCCGGCGGTCGTTACCGCGGAAGCGGGAGCGAATCCGGTAATAAATACCAATTCCAGCACCGACAACACAAACACACCGGGTGGTGGGTACGGAACGAGTCCGGTAGCCAGCGGAACCTACAACTTGGTTGCATCGACACCAGTCCTTTCGCCGGAGGCGAAGGGGGCCTTCAGTGCGCCATTCTCGGTAACGCTGTCAGATGCCACACCTGGAGCGGTGATCTACTACACCACGAATGGAACTACACCCACGGCAGCATCGGCCCCTTACACCGGACCGATCCCGGTTTCAACTACCACCACAATCAAAGCGATTGCCGCCGGGAAGGATTTCGGCGCGAGTTCGGTAGTCACCGGGACCTACACCATGCTGGCAGCGACACCGGTCTTCACGCCAGCGCCGAAAGGGACTTTCAATGTGCCGCTGTGGGTGACGCTGACGGATGAAACTCCAGGCGTTACGATCTACTACACCATGAATGGAACTACACCCACGACCGCCTCAACTCCGTACACGAAACCGATTCGGCTCACTAATTCCATGACGATCAAAGCGATCGCCGCAGGGAATGGGTTTGGCGCGAGCTCGGTGGTGGGCGGGAGCTACGGTCACCCATTACAGCCCTCCAAGCAGCGCAAGTGGGCTCAATCGCAAGCACCGAATGTGGCGACGGTGACGGCGAAGTAATCGTTATGGGTTGACAACTCGCGTTGTTAGTTGCCAAACATGGCCGCTCTCTCGAGCGGCCATGTTAAAGATGGGGAGGGCAGTTCTGAGCGGCTACCCGACAACCAGTCGCCCTCAGTCGCCTTCTTATTCTTAAAGCAGACAATGGAACCGTCGCGACAGGTCCGGAGATGCCGGGGCCGCATCTCGCAGTGAGGCGTACAGCGGGAGCATGTATGATGGGTACTGCCGGAGGCCGGGTGGCGGAGCGCAATTGGCGCCGCAACGGCATCCCATAATTCTTTCTAAGGACGGACCTATGGCAGAGACGGACGGGGGCAACACCCCTCAGCGTTGGACGAGCATACAGGCATACATCATGGCGGTTCTCTGCCTGCTGGTAGGATGCGCGGTAGGCTACCTGCTGCGTGGCTCGGTGGGCGGCAGCAACTCTTCCGCACCGGCTACGGCGGGGACTCAACAGCAACAGGGCATGCCACCGGCCGCGGGCGCGACAGGGCAACCACAGCAGCCCTCCCCGGAACAGATGAAGGCGATGGCCGATAAGCAGGCAGAGCCGCTTCTGGAACAGCTCAAATCGAAGCCCAACGACGCGGCGTTGCTGGTACAGATCGGCAATTTGTATTACGACGGGCATACGTTTCCACTGGCCATCGATTATTACCAGAAGGCTTTGGCGATTGACCCGAAGAACTCGTCGGTGCGCACCGATATGGCCACTGCGATGTTCTATGCCGGCGACATTGATCACTCGATCGCCGAGTTTGATCACGTTCTGAAGGATGATCCCAAGAACGGCAATGCACTGTTCAATCGCGGGATCGTGAAGTGGCAGGGAAAGATGGACGTGAAGGGCGCATTGGCGGATTGGCAGCTGCTTTTGAAGGAAGACCCCAACTACGAGCAGGCTGACAAGGTGCGGATGTTCATTGCGCAGGCCCAGAAACACGCCAACATGAAGCCCGGCCAGACGACCGACAAACCGGCGATGTAATTCGTCGTCCCGGGAGCGCCCTTTGCCCTCTGGGGGCGATTTGGATTCGGCACAGCAGGATGACTCGCGACGGCCAGCCCGCGGATGATTCCGCGGGTTTGTCCGTTGGCGCAAGCCGGGCGCGTCCGTGCTGCCGGAGCCAAGTTTGTAGATCAGGAACTTCTCGATGCAAAATTTTACTGCCGACGATTTGGTGCAGACGACGCTCGCGACGCTGTCTTTAGCCTTGTTTCTTCTTCCTCCAGGATATCTCCTATGCCTAGCCAGCAATGTATTCGGGATGCGCGACCGTCCGGCGGCTGAAAAGGTGTTATTCAGCCTGGCGTTTTCTTTTGCGATCACACCGATTCTGGCGGTTCTGCTGACCCGCGCCACTTCCTACAGGGTAACTCTCGCATTCTTTTTGTTGCTCGCCTTGATTTCCGTGTTCTCGCTAGTGCGCCAGCTTCCTCGAGCGGCGGAGCTGTTTTCCGGCCTTCGTCGGAGCACATGGGCGCTGTGCTGCGTGGTGTTGGCCTGGTTCCTGGTGGTGCAGTTCTCTCTGGCCGATCTGCAGGTAGGACACCGGCTCTACCTAAGCTATACGATCTTCGACCATTCGTTGCGCGTGTCCATGGTCGAAGCAGCGGTCCGGAGCGGAGTGCCGCCGCGGAATCCGTTATTCGGATTGGGGCCGCTTCCGGTTCTTCGCTATTTCTACTATTGGTATGTTGTGTGCGCATTGCCAGTGCGGTTGTTTGGCCTGCGCGCCAGGGCGTGTTTCAACGCCAGCGTTTTCTGGAGCGGGCTGGGGCTGGCTTCACTGATTCCGCTTTTTCTCAAATACTTTTTTGGCGAAATCGAAGCGATTCGCCGCAAATCCGTGATCGGGATCGCACTGCTGTCGGTCACGGGGCTGGATCTGATCGCCTATCTCATCTGGGCCTGCCGCACGCACTCCGTCCCGCCGGACATGGAGTGGTGGGACAACAACCAAGTCACCTCCTGGCTGGGCTCCCTGCTTTGGGTGCCGCATCATGTGGCGGCGCTCACTGCGTGTATGGCGGGCCTGCTCGCGCTTTCGGCTGTTGACGAAGAATCTCCGCTCCGTCAAACCGTCTGGGCAGCTGTTTTGGCCGGGCTGGCCTTTGCCAGCGCTGCCGGTCTGTCGGTCTACGTCGTGTTTGCCTTCGCTGTGTTCATGATCCTCTGGACGCAGCTGATGCTGGTGCAGAAGAAGATCCGGACCGTCGCTGCCTATCTGGCGGCTGGCGTATTTTCCCTTCTGCTCTCCTGGCCTTATCTGCAGGACCTGATGTCCAAGCAAGCCGGCGCAACGGGCGAACACGAACGTTTCGCTTTTATGGGGATTCGGAGCTTTTGGCCGAATCTGGATATTCTCGCCAAACTCGGCGTTCACGCCTATTGGCTCCTCGAACTGGAGAAGCTGCCGATGCTTTTGTTTGTCTACGCGGTTGAGTTCGGATTCTTCGCTCTAATCATGCTGCTAAATCTGCGCAGGGAGCGGCTGAACCCCGCCCACCGTAGCCGGCAGCGGCTCATGGCCTGGGTGCTGTTTGCCGTCTGCTTGCTGACCGTGAGCCTGGTGCAATCGGACACGTCGGGTGCCAATGATCTTGGCTTCCGGGGAATATTGGTGGTGCAGTTCGTCCTGCTACTTTGGGCGGCGCCAATTGCCGATGAGGTTTTCTTCAGACCGAATGCCGCGAGCCAGCCGGGACTTCGCGTTCGTTGGAACAGCTCGCCGTGGATCAAGATTGCACTGACCGGCACCCTTGCGCTTGGCGTTGCCGGCAGCGCGCTCCAACTGGCTTTGCTGCGGGTTTACGCGCCGCTGGCGGACACGGGAAGATTGGAGCGCCGCGAACGTGTCTTCGGCTCCCCAGGATTTGGAGAGCGTACCTACTGGGTGCGCCAAGGCTTCGCCCGGCTGGACGAATTGACTTCGTCCGACTCTACAGTTCAATATAACCCGGTGCGATATGAGTATCTGGTCGCACGGTTGTATTCAACCAGGCAGATCGCGATGGGCGATGCGTCTTGCGGTAGCGCATTTGGCGGCGATACAGGGAAATGCGAGAACGCATTTCCCTACTTCGAGGCGCTGTTTAATAATCCGGGTGCGGTGCGCAACTGGAACGTGGACCAGTTCTGCGATGACTTTGGTGTCCATGCTCTGGCGGCGACCAACGCCGACCCCGTGTGGGATGACCCCTACAGCTGGGTGTGGATGCGACCCACTCTGGTGGCCAATCCCATGATGCGCGCCATACGTTGCGGCACAGGGGCGCGTTCCATGGGGGATTCGAAGTGAGGCGCAGATTACACGCGGTTACGCCCAAAAAATGGGGGAAATGACCTAACGTTTTGTCGGCGGCCGCGTCCAATATGCAGCTACACACGATCATAACCATCCGCGGGTTATCTGGGATGGCTTTTGGTTCCTAGTGCTACTATGCTAGGCCATTGATATTTTTAAGGTTGCTTTAGCTCTTCTGGCGATTCGCGGGATGAGCCTGCGGTAAAGGCGAAAGAATTGCATATCATTTGTGGGAGGTATCGTGAACAGGCTTCTAAGGTCGATCGCAATCATGGTTTCTGTCAGTGCCTTCTCGGTGGCTGCTAGCGCGGCAGTCCATCCTGTACCATTGGACCCGAAGGCTGACGCCTCGGTATGCGCTCAGTGCCATGAGGATAAAACGAAGGGCAAGTCTGTCCATTCGGCCATTGCCATGGGTTGTACGACCTGTCACAGCATTCGCGTCAGCAGAGCTGTCACACGCGTCACGCTCACAACTACCACCCCGGTTGCCCTCTGCTTCACCTGCCACTCCGATAAAAAAGCTTCTGAAATCAAGGGAAAGATTCACCCTCCGGCAGTGCGCGAATGTCTGAAGTGCCACGATCCGCATACCTCGGACAACAAGTTTCAATTGCTCAAGGCGAGCAGCGGAGATAGTAAGGACACGAACCTATGCCTGGAGTGCCACAAGACCGGCGTCAACGTCCCGAAGGATGGCAGCCGTCATCCCGCGCTGGACAACGGGTGCGATACCTGCCATGTCACACACAAGACGGGCGAGCGTGGGGTTCGCGAGTTCGACTACCACCTGACGAAGGACGCGCCGGCGCTTTGCCTGGACTGTCATGATGTGAAGGATGAGGCTCTGATCAAGGCGCACCAGGGGCAACCGTTTGCTACCGCCGACTGTCTCTCCTGCCACGATCCCCATCAGTCCGACAGCAAACACTTAATGGCGAAGTTTACCCACATGCCGTTTGCCTCGGGGCAGTGCGACGCCTGCCACAAGCCGGCAGTGAACGGCAAGGTGGTGCTGACCGCCGCAACTCCGAAGGAAATCTGCCTGACCTGCCACTCCGACAAGGGTGACCAGATTGATAAGGCGAAGGTGCAGCATCCGGGAGCGGCGGGCGATTGCACCGACTGCCACAGCCCGCATGCTGGCAATTTCCCGTACTTCCCCAAGCCGAATCCGGTGGCTGTCTGTCTTGGGTGCCACTCCGATATCGCCGACCTGGGTAAAAAGGCGCACCCGCACGTGGCCGCGTTTCAAACGGGCTGCGGCGTCTGCCACGATCCCCACGGGAACGATAATGTGCATCTGCTGCGCGCCAAGACCCCCAATGCGCTATGCTTGGAGTGTCATGGTCCGGATTCGACTCCGCAACCGATCGCGGCCGAGCATGTGGTGACGATCTTTGACGGCGCGGTGAAACTGCCCGACGATTACTTCAACAACGTTATAGTGCTGCCGGTGCGCTATGGGCGTGGTCATCCGATTCAAAACCACCCGACGTCGGACCTGATGGATCCGAAGGACCCCACCAAGGTCTTGACGCCGCTGAATTGCATGACCTGTCACCAGCCGCATGCGTCTGCGCAGCCGGATCTGTTGGTAAAGGACCAGCAAAACAATTTGGCTTTCTGCGATACCTGCCATAAAAACAGGATTATGGGCATGACGAAGTAGGCGGAATCGCAATGGAGATTAAGATGTTCGTTGTACCTTTCAATATGCATCGCGTTGGCAACTGGATTGCCGTGGGGTTGCTTCTTTCCGTTGGACTGGGGTCGCCGTTCGCGGCCCACGGCAAAGACAAGAAGGGAGCGGCGTCCAAGGCTCCTGCGCAGCCCCAGGCGCCGGTCAAACCGAACGACTTCTCGCAGCTAGTCTGGCCCGCCCCGCCGGATCCGGTCCGGATTCGCTACGTCGACTACATTGCCGGGCAGAAGATCAATTACAACGTGGAGCCGGTGAAGAAAAAGAAAGAGAGCTGGATGGACCGCATGGCGGGCACGCCGGAGGGAGCCGAGAAGGAGAAAATACTGCTCAAGGACTTCCCCTATCAGATGATCTGGCCTTCCGGAGTCGCGGTGGATTCCAAGGGCTTGGTGTACGTCGCCGATTCGAAGGTAGGCGCGATTTTTATCATCAACCCGGAAACTAAGGACGTCCAGCTCATTGAGAACGGCCGCGACGCGCACTTCAAATGGCTCAACGGCGTTGCCACCGATGATAACGATCGTCTGTTTGTCTCCGATGCGCAGCTGGGCGAGGTGATGGTGTTTAATCCCCAGCACAAGTTGGAGGGCCAGTTCAAGGAAGGCATGGTGGATCCGAACGGGATGGCCGTCGACACGGAAAACCGTCTCCTCTACGTGGCTGATACGCAGCAGGACCAGGTACTGGTATACGATGCCGACACCTATAAACTTCTGCGCCGGATCGGCGCCCCCGCCCCCGGAAACAAGAAACATACGCTGACCGGGCCGGGAGATTTTGCCGGGCCAACCGCTGTAGCTCTGGATTCGGACGGGAATGTCTATGTTACGGACACAATGAATAACCGCGTCGAAATTTTTGATGCAGATGGCAACTTCATCAACACCTTCGGCAAAAACTGTGATGCGCCGGGATGTTTTGAGCGGCCCAAGGGGATTGCCGTCGACACAGATGGTCATATCTGGGTTGCCGACGCCATGATGGATAAGCTGCAGATCCTCAATCGCGATGGAGTCGTCGACATGGTAGTCGGCGGGCACGGGACCCTGCCAAGCCAGTTCAGCGTGATCAACGGCTTGGGCTATGACAAGGTGAGACACCGGATCTATACCACCGAAATTTACCCGGGCCGCATGCAGGAATTCCATTATATAACGGACGAGGAAGCCGCGGCTGAAGCAGCCAAAGCGGGGGCCGAGCGGAAGGCAAAGTTCAGCGGCGACAACGCTGCGCCGGCTGCTTCCGCTGCGCCGGCAACTGGTGCGAAAGCGCCTTCGGCAGGCGGACAGCCTGCGCAGAACAGTACCCCGCCGGCAGCGGCGAAGTAAGCCTCTGGTCTCCCGGGGCCCGGTCGCTAGCGCGAGCGGGCCCTTCGCGACAGTCCTGAACTGGAGGCATCCTGAGGGCAATACCCGGCATCGCAATGAATCACCTAGAGCTCTGAAGACAAAGTCCTTCAGGGCAGCAGGAGGTCATTGCCATGAGGCGGCTGATACCTTTTCTGTTGTTCCTCTCCCTTGAGTCCATCGCCTTAGCGCAGATCGGCACTCCGCCGAGTGACGTTCTGGGCGCTCACCTGAACTATGGGCGCGGATGTGCGGCCTGTCACGCTCCACACAGCGGTGCCTATGGAAACGGCGCGGCCAAGACGCCGCAGACCGTCTCCAATGTCTTTCTCTGGGGCCAGGACACTAGCAGTCTGTTCGGAAAGTCGATCACCTTTGCCGGCAACGTGGTGGAGGTTCTGCCCTCCTCGCTGGCCGCGGGCACGCCGGACGTCGTGGGTGTCCTGTTGTGTCTCAGTTGCCATGACGGCAACTATGCCACCGGCGCCATGATGAAAAACCAGCTCTATGAAAGCGTGCCTTCCACCTATGGGACCTACAACACAATTCCAACCCTGCTGGGCAATGCCGGTGCCTTCGGCCTAGGCAACTACACGGCCGACCACCCGGTGGGTCTAAACGTTACCGTTAGCTGTGGCGGAACATACTACTGGGATTGTACCGAGGTCAACGGCGTGATTTCGATGAACGGACCTCTCTCCTCGCAGTTCGTCAAGAACTATGGGTTTTTCGTCCGGCTTGCCGCTTATAACGCCACTGCGGTCGTCACCTGCATCAGCTGCCACAACCAGCACCTGATGAATGTCGTCCCGGTCACCAACGGCCCGAATAGCGGCTTGGCTACCGGAACCTATCTGACCATGTTCTTCATTCGCGCCCCGTACAACGGCGATAACAGCACCAACCCAGCTTCGAACCAGAACGCCCAGTTCTGCCGTCAATGTCACGCTTATGAGTCGAATGAGTTGAACGGTGCCCCCAGCATCCCGACCATTTTCTAGAAGCGGTTTATCACCACGCCTTAGGAGAAGTTCGCTCTCCTAAGGCGTCAAATTCCTCCTGCTTGCGCCGTCTTGTCACTCATGGTCGTCCCTGCAATGTGGCATTGCACTACCGAATCGACAGCGAAAGGCACTGCCATTGTGGCCTGACATCGCTGGCATCGTGGTGGGTGGGGTAGTGCAACATCGCAAATGGTGGGGAATTTTAACCAAACTTGATAATGCTTAGCGTTGAATTCCGCACCAGCTTCTACGAATTTCTGGCAAATTCGCCTCCTTCTCCAATGGTTAGCAGTGGATGCGAACAAATTTAGTGTACGCATAAGCAGCAACTTACAAGTTTGGCAGAAGATAAAAAACACAAATCCCGATAAAGGCCATTTGATTGCTTATTCATGGGCGTAGCGGTTTTTAGAATCACTCTGAACCAGGATCTCAAGCAATGGGTGGTCAAGAGCCGCTAGAAATATGGAGAGAGGGATATCCATTCTCCTAAGCAGTAGCAGTGGCAGTAGAACAAAACTTGTAACTCTATCAGGAGATTTCATCATGAAGAAAGTAATGCTCGTTCTCGCCATCTTCGGTCTTGCGACTTTCGCGATGGCCCAGAAACAGATCCCCACGTCCGACGTCCTGGGCGCTCACCTGAACTACGGCCGCGGTTGCGCGGGCTGCCACGCTCCTCACAGCGGCGCGGCCGGCAACGGTGCCAACAAGTCCGGTAAGAGCACTGTTTCGTCCGCCATGCTTTGGGGCCAGGATTGGGGTGCTCTGGCGGGGCAGACCATCGTCTTTGCCAACAACACGACTGAAGTGTTGCCCGCCGACATGCTCTCGACCGACACCGACCCGAACGTGAAGGACACGATGCCCTGTCTCAGCTGCCACGACGGCAACCTAGCGCAAGGCGCGATGATGAAGAACGTGGTCTATGAGTCCCTGCCTGGGACCTACGGCAACATTCCGATTCCGACCCTGCTGAACAGCGGCAGCTCGGGCGGCAACAACGTGTACGCTGCTTCGCACCCGGTGGGCCTGAACGCCAATGTCGGCTGCGGCGGCTCGCACAACTGGGATTGCACCGAGACCAACGGCGTGATCTCGATGAACGGCCCGCAGTCGGGCCAGTTCATCAAGGACTACGGCTGGTTTGTCAGCATCTCGGCCTATAACAACCAATCGGTTGTCACCTGCACCAGCTGCCACAACCAGCACTCGATGAACGCCGTTCAGGTTACCGCCAGCAACTCGAGCCAGCCCGCTGGCACCTACGCGACGATGTTCTTCATCCGTGGCCCCTACAACCCGGCCAGCACCACCGCGGGTTCGAACCAGACGGCTCAGTTCTGCCGCCAGTGCCACGGTGGCGAGTCGAACGAAGCGCAGGGCGCCAACCTGGCGACCACCTTCTAAACTTAACCAACCGCAGTACGGGGGGAGAGAGAAATCTCTCCCCCTTTGTCATGCTGTGCACATCGCGGCGCTTTAGCGCAATCGGCACTCCGTCGAGTGACGTTCTGGGCGCTCACCTGAACTATGGGCACGGATGTGCGGCCTGCCACGCTCCACCCAGCGGTGCCTACGGAAGCGGCGCGGCCAAGATGCCGCAGACCGTTTCCAATGTCTTTCTCTGGGGCCAGGACACCAGCCGTCTGCGAATAGTGGCTTGTCTGGAGGAACCTACCTAGCCATGTTCTTCATTCGCGCCCCGTACAACGGCGACAACAGCGCCAACCCAGCTTCGAGCCAAGAACGCCCAGTTCTGCCGTCAATGCCACGCTAGTGAGTCGAAATGAGTTGAACGGCGCCCCCAGCATCCCAACCATCTTCTAACGTCCACTTGCACACGGGTGAAAAATCCGCCCTCCTTGGCGAGCGGATTCCTGGTTTGGCTGCGCCGTTTCCCTCTGTTGGACGGAAGCCCAGAGCCGGATGGGGAATTTCGCAGGCGTGCGTGCGCCTTCTGCGCCAGATTGCGCAGGTTCACCGGGAATTGCGGACCGTGGCCCTGTTCCAGATGGCGATGGGACAGCCAGGAAAAATATTTATCATTCCTGTTATCAATACGTTCCAAGAAGCCGGCTGGATGCCAGCGAAAAAAGCAAAGTACGGCGAGGTAATTGCATATGTCAGGGCGTGGTTGCAAGAGTTCAATCCTGGACAGTCTCTCGATGGACAGGATGAGTGTTGTGAACATGGCCACTTTAGATTTGGTGGCGATGATTCGCAAAATCAGGAGAGATGGTAAAAATCATCCTCCGCAGATGTAAGTAAAAAGCTTGAAGAGTGCTCAATCTCTTCTTATTCGCAGGAGGTAAATGTTATGAAGAAGTTTATGCTGGCCCTAGCCGTCCTTGCCCTTGGCACTTTCGCCATGGCCCAGATCCAGATCCCCACGTCCGACGTCCTGGGCGCTCACCTGAACTACGGCCGCGGTTGCGCGGGCTGCCACGCTCCTCACAGCGGCGCGGCCGGCAACGGTGCCAACAAGTCCGGGAAGAGCACTGTTTCGTCCGCCATGCTTTGGGGCCAGGATTGGGGTGCTCTGGCGGGGCAGACCATCGTCTTTGCCAACAACACGACTGAAGTGTTGCCCAGCGACATGCTCTCGACCGACACCGACCCGAACGTGAAGAACACGATGCCCTGCCTCAGCTGCCACGACGGCAACCTGGCGACGGGCGCGATGATGAAGAACGTGGTCTATGAGTCCCTGCCCGGAACCTACGGCAACCTTCCGATTCCGACCCTGCTGAACAGCGGCAGCGCGGGCGGCAATAACGTGTACGCTGCTTCGCACCCGGTGGGTCTGAACGCCAACGTCAGCTGCGGCGGCCAGTACAACTGGGATTGCACCGAGACCAACGGCGTGATCTCGATGAACGGCCCGCAGTCGGGCCAGTTCATTAAGGACTACGGCTGGTTTGTCAGCATCTCGGCCTATAACAACAAATCGGTTGTCACCTGCACCAGCTGCCACAACCAGCACTCGATGAACGCCGTCCAGGTTACCGCCAGCAACTCGAGCCAGCCCGCTGGCACCTACGCGACGATGTTCTTCATCCGTGGCCCCTACAACCCGGCCAGCACCACCACGGGTTCGAACCAGACGGCTCAGTTCTGCCGCCAGTGCCACGGTGGCGAGTCGAACGAAGCGCAGGGCGCCAACCTGCCGACCGTGTTCTAAACTTAACCAACCGCAGTATGGGGGAGAGAGAAATCTCTCCCCCTTCGTTATGTTACAATTTGCTGTATTCAGTAGCGAGGAATCATGAAGTTCAATCTCTCAGTCTGTGCTGTGCTCATCGCGGCACTTACCCCCATCTCCGCCCAACTTGCCACCTCTCATACGCCCCAACAATACCCCAGTTTCGAGTCGGATGTCCCGCTGCAGGCTGTGGGTAAGCCGGTTGCCAGGGTCAACGGAGCCGAGCTGACGGACCGGGATCTACTCAATACGATGTATGCCATGTTCCCGTGGGCGCGCCAGCACAACGGCTCGGTTCCGAAGTCGATGGAGAAAGATATCCGCGCGGGCGCGATGAAGATGATGATCTTCGAGGAACTGGTGTATCAGGAGGCGACGCGCCGCAAAATGACGGTGCCAGAGACGAAGCTGCGCAAGGCCGAAGCTGCTTATGAGGGCCGCTTCGACAATCCGAGGCAGTACCTCGCGTATGTGCAGGCCAGTTACGGTGGCTCGCAGGCGCTGCTGCGCAGCAAGATCCGGCGCTCCTTGTTGATCGATCAGTTCCTGCAGGCGGAGGTCGATCAAAAGGCCACCATCTCCGATGCTGCGATCAAGGACTACTACCTCAAGAACTTGAAACAGTTTGACATCAATGAATCCTATTCCTTCCAGTCGATCTCGATTCTCCCCCCGAATAATGCGACTGCGGATCAGCTGAAAGAGGCGCGCAAGCGGGCTGATAATGTCATTAAGCTGGCCAAGGCGTCGAAGACCTACATGGAGTTCGGATTGTTGGCGGAAAAGTACAGCGACGACGATTATCGCGTGGTGCTGGGCGACCACAAGGCGGTGGAACGCTCCAAGTTGCCGCCGAACGTGACGCAGATCCTGCTGGCGATGAAGCCGGAAGATGTGAGCGACCTCATTCAGCTCGGCAATGACTACACGATCCTGCGGCTGAATAAGCACATACCGGCTGGCCATGCGAAATTTGAAGACGTGAAAGAGTCGCTACGGAAAAATCTGAAGCAGGGTAAGTTGGAGCAATTGCGCTCGGCCCTGGACAAGAAGTTGCACGAAAACGCCAAGATTCAAGTGCTGTGAACCCATTCGCCAGGCGGACTCCGGGTAGGGTTTGTTGGGCCAGGCTGAGTCCGATGCGGGGGTAGATTGCTGGCGGACGGGACGCGATGGCAGACTGCCACGGAATTGCTGATTAACCCAGCGGACTGTTGCTCGATGAAACATGTTTCTCTGAAACATGTTTCTCTTTTTTGCGCCATCGGACTGGCCGGTGGCCATGGCCGGAATCTCAAGGCTGTGATGGTGGGCTGCAGCGACCAACATAAGTTCCCAGCGACCGACAAATGTTCATCGCGCCGACTGCTTACGCTTTGTGCGGCGTCGCGTCTAACGGGCATGAAGAAAAACTTCTCTTCGCCTTTACAATTCTACATTTCTGGCGGATGCAGGTCCGTGTACAATGCCCGGTAGCCATCTCGAGCGAGCACGTGGCTTTGCAGTACAGTATGGCGTACTCGGTGCCGATAGAAGGCTGGGGGCCGGAACGCAGCCAGTTTTTTTTACGCATGTCGGAGCCCACTCATGAGGTACTCACAGCTGAGCCGCTTGACACAAGCTGCCCTCATGCTTTTGGGGGGAGTTTTGGTATGCGCGGTTCCGCTTCAGGCCCAGGTCCAATTCGACAACCTCAACATGACTGCCAGCGGCGTCGTATCCGCCTCGTACGTGGGAGATTACGGGAACCTGACAAGTTCGGACCACAGTCTTGGTGTGGGAGCCACCGGCGCGATTGCGGGTTATTACTTCAACCCCAACTTTCTCTCCTTTAACGCCAACCCCTACTACAATCAGTCGCGGGACAACTCCACCTCTTTTGCCACTTCCAACTCCAGCGGCGTGGATAGCTCGGTTGCGATCTTCTCGGGCAGCCATTTTCCCGGTAACTTCAATTATTCCAACTCTTTTAACAGCAGTGGGAGCTTTGACGTACCAGGGATGGCTAACTTCACGACCCATGGCAGCAGCGAATCCTACGGCATTAACTGGGCGGAACGCCTGCCAAGCTTGCCCAAGTTATCCGTAAGCTTCTCGAAGACGGGCGGCGAAAATTCGATCTTCGGGGAGATCAAAACTGACACGACCAGTGCCCATAACTTTAATCTGAACGGAAGCTATTCGGTGTTGGGCTTCGGCTTGAACGCTTCCTATTACATAGGTGCTTCGAGCTCCGAGTTTCCCAATCTATTCACGAGCCAGACAGAGACCACCTCGACCAGGGCGACCGACCATGGGTATTCCTTGACTGCGTCGCGCGGTCTCTTCTGGAACGGTTCCATGTTCTCAAGCTTTACTTCATCGACTGCGCACACCTTTGACTCAAACTTGCAAGAAAGCTATTCGGTGGACAATCTCAATGCGGGCTCGTCGTTCCACCCAATCAGGAATTTCAGCCTTTCGGATGGCTTCACGTACTCGAGCAGCCTCAGCGGCAACATCGAACAGCAGTTGCTCTCCTCTGGCGTGGTGGTACCGGTATCGTTCGAGGCCCCGGCCGGCCATGCTTACGGCTTTACGGCCGCCGCCGGTTATACGCCCCTTCCGCACCTGCTGGTGTCGGGCGAGTTCCAGCGTCGGGTGCAGCAATACAACGGGACCACGTATGGGGACAACACCTACGACGCCTCCGCCAGCTACTTCCATATTCTATTCGGAGGCAATCTCAACGCAGGCCTGACCCTGATTGACGGCACATCGAGCACCGTCTCCGGGAACACACTTGGTTTCTCCGCCAACGGCACGTACAGCCGAAAGGTCGGCCAGTGGCGCACGAATGCCAACTTCGATTATACGCAGAATGTAACTTCGCTCCTGGTTACGTACACCACTTCCGGCTATGGCTACTCCGGAAATCTGAGACGGAAGTGGCAGTTCTACAGCGTCGCCTTCGGCGCCGGTGGTAGCCGCACCGGCCTGAGTCAAGGCGGGGCTGCAAACGAGAGCAATAACGTGAATACCGGTATAGGTTTGGGAAAATGGGCCAGCCTGAGCGCAAGTTATTCTACGTCGAGCGGAAGCGGACTTCTAGGCGCCGCGGGAATCACACAAACTCCGGTTCCGCCGACGCTCCTTCCCGTCACATCAATGATTCTCTTCGGGGGCAAAAGTTACTCGTATTCGATCGGCGCCACACCGCTAAGCCGGCTTACGCTCTCAGCGGCCTACTCGAGAGGGGAGTCCACGTCCTCTACCACCGGTACGCCCACGTTCCAGAATTCGACCGAAGTCTTTAACGCTCTGGTGCAGTATCAATTCCGGAAGATGTATATCTCGGGCGGATACAGTAAATTGATTCAGGGGTTTTCGTCGACGGGAGTCGCGCCGCAACAATTCTCTAACTATTATATAAGTATATCGCGATGGTTCAAGTTCTTCTAGGTAGCGGGCGCGGACGGAGCCTTCGGCTCGCTCTGACCATGGGCGTTGCCGCGCTGTTGCTGATGACACCGGCGCTGGCCGCGAAGCAGCCGAAGGCGGCTGAGCCGGCTCCTCCCGACCTGCTGCTGGATGGCGGGCGCAAGCTCAGCTTCGAACGCAGCTTCAGCTCCGAACGTGAGGTGAAGTCCAAGCGCGGATTCTGGCAAAAGCTGGTGGATGTAGTGGCCGGTGAGCCGAATTTTCATTTTATGGTTCGCCCCTACAGCGTGGTGGTGGATTCTCGCGGCCGAATCATCGTGACAGACCCCGGTGCGCGCGGGGTCCACATCTTCGATTTCGCGCAGCAAAAGTACAAGTTTGTTTCGCGTCCCGAAGGCAGCGACCCCATGCGTTCGCCGCAGTGCGTGGCCGTAGACGCCCAAGACAATATTTACGTGACCGATTCGGATGCGGGCAAGCTGTTCGTGTTTGACGCCAACGGGAAGTATCGGCGAATGATCGGGAGTCTGAAGGGTGGAGAAGGCTACTTTAAACGTCCCACGGGGATTGCCGTGGATTCGGCGGCGCAACGCATCTTTGTGACGGACACGCTGCGCAGCCAGGTTTTCGTTCTCGACATGCAGGGCAACGTTCTGCAGACCATCGGCAGTCGCGGCCAGGGCAACGGGGAGTTCAATTTCCCCACCGAGCTGCGGCTGGTTGGACAGGACTTGATGGTGGTGGACGCGATGAATTTCCGGGTGCAGGTGATGGACCGGTCCGGACATTTTCGCTATGCGACGGGACTGCTCGGCGACAACTCCGGATCGATCTTCCGTCCCAAGGGAATTGCGCTGGATTCGGAGGGCGATCTGTACGTGGTGGATGCGCTGCTGGGCGCGGTGCAGGTTTTTGATCGCCAAGGAGAGCTGCTGTACTACTTCGGAAAGACCGGGACAAAACCTGGAGAGTTTCAGCTGCCAGCCGGACTCTTTATTGATGGCAACGACCGTATCTATGTAGTGGATTCGTACAACCGGCGAGTGCAGGTCTTTCATTACTACGGATCGCACCAGTCCGCGAAGGGGGATCGTCAATGAGGCCTAGAACTTTAGCGGGATGCCTGATCCTCGCGATGGCTGCGGGAAGCTTATCGGCACAGATCAACGGAGATGTGATCGGCGTGCACGACTTGGGACCGGGAAGCAAGTCTCCCATCAAGGGAGCGAGCCCCAATATTTGCTTGTACTGCCATGCCCCTCACTTCAGCGCGGGCAAGGGCCCCCTGTGGAACCAGAAGTTCTCGACCCAGACCTATACTCCGTACACCGGCAGCACCTATGTTGAGAAGGGCAATACTCAGCCCCCAATTGGCGGTCCCAGTTCCCTGTGCCTCAGCTGTCATGACGGAACCGTTGCGCCGGGAACGACCGTGGCCTACGGCACGCTTAGAATGAATGGGGCGATGGCCGCCGCCGACGTTTTTGGGACGAACCTATCGAACTCGCATCCATTCAGTCTTACACTTCCGCTGTCTGACTCCATCGAAATCGCTGCCAGCCTGGTTTCACAGCACAAAACGATAGATCCAACCGGCGCGGTGCACCTGGTTCAAGGCAATATCGAGTGTACTTCCTGCCACAATCCGCATGTTCAGGCCAAGGACACGGTCTCTCTGAATTTTCTGGTGCGCGACAGTTCGAGCGGACAATTGTGCCTTGCCTGTCACGACCCGACCCGGACCATCTCCGGGCAGGTGAACCCGCTGGCGAACTGGCAATTAAGCATTCATGCCACCAACACTAATAAGATCACGGTTGGAACCTACAGCACGGTGGCGTTGAATGCCTGTGTCTCCTGTCATGCGCCGCATGAGGCGGGCGGGCCGTCGCGTCTGCTGCGGGAGCCGAACGAGCAAGCATGCATAGCCTGTCACAGCGGTGGTCCGAATGTCTCTCCGTCCACGCTGAACGTCTTTGCCGAGTTCGCCAAGATCAGCCATCCGTTTCCGGTGGGCACCAAGACCCATGATGCCGACGAGTTGCTCCAGTCCAACACCGGCGCGCCTCCTGCGGTGGTACTCAACAACAACCGTCACGCCACCTGTGCGGACTGCCACAACTCTCATGCGGCCATGCCGACGACCACCTTCACGGTTCCGCCGTCCGTCCGTCCCTCGCAGAGTGGAATTGCCGGCATCAGCGCGATCGACGGCACGACCATCGTGAATCCCTCGGTCAACCAGTATCAAAACTGCTTCCGCTGCCACGGCACCAGCTCAGGCAAGACGGTCAACGTCATCTACGGATACCTGCCTGCGCGGGCGGTGGCCGCAGGAGATCCGCTGAACGTCATTCTGGAGTTCAGTTTAACCGCGACCTCCAGCCACCCTGTGACTCAAATCAGCGGCAGTTTGCTGCCGCAGCCCAGCCTACGTTCGAACATGCTGAATCTGGACGGGATCACCAACGGCCGCCTGATGGGCAACCAGATCTTCTGCACCGATTGTCACAACAGCGATGACAACCGGGAGTTTGGGGGCATTGGGCCCAACGGCCCGCACGGCTCCAAGTGGACCCACATGCTCGAGCGCCAATACATAGCCAGCCAGGCGCCCGGGCCGGGACAACTGATTACAAACCTGTATCCGAATCCCGACACCAGCGTCAACGGCCCCTATGCTCTGTGCGGCAAGTGTCACGACCTGGTGAACCACATCATGCAGAATGACAGCTTCACCCAGCATTCGACCCACATCGGAGCAGGCTTTTCCTGCTCGGTTTGCCACACGGCCCACGGCATGGGCGCGAGAAGTGCGACCATCAGCGGGGAGAGGCTGGTGAATTTCGATGTGAACGTGGTCGCAGCCAACGGACCAACGCCCATTTCGTACAATCGGAGTGCGAACAGCTGCTCGCTCGTCTGCCACGGAGTGGCTCACAATGCGAATGGCTCGATTGTCGGTGCGGCTCTTGGAGCGGGGCGGAAGGCGAGCGGGTCAGTAAAGTAAAGCCTCCGCTCTGTATAGGCGCGCCGGAAGGAGAGGCGGCGTCGCCGAAAGCACGTTTCAGTCGCCGTTGGGCTGTGAGCTCCGCAGCCAGTTGGGATGCAGGGCGCATGCGATTGCGGGAAGACAGCTATGATCATGCAGAAGACTTCTGAGGCAAGAACTGCGGCACCTCGCCATTCCCCCGGCGCTACTCTGGTGCGTGTACTAGCCATGCTGGTGGTGTTCTGCTCCGCCGCGGCCTACGAGGCGGTCCACTTGTCTTCCCTGGCCGACACCGACGTGTGGTGGCATCTGAGCACAGGACTTTGGATACTCCGCCATCATGGGGTGCCCCACTTCGGAATCTTTTCCCAGTACTCGAATCTGCCGTGGATTGCGAGCAGCTGGGGATACGATGTATGGCTCGCGCTAGCCTATAAGCTCATAGGCCTGCGCGCTGTTCCCGTGACCCTGATGCTTTCGCAAGCAGCGCTTGCGGCGTTGGCATTCTTGTTGGCGCGCAGAGGGGGCGGCGGCTTCCCGCTTGCCCTTTTGCTCTCCGTTGTGTTTCAGTGCTCTTTTGCCGATTTGCAACTGCTGCCGAAGCTCTGCTCGCTCGTCTGCTTTGCCATCGAGCTGGCGTTACTGTTCGAGAGTCGGCGCGGCGGCAAGGTGCGGATCCTTTACTGGCTGCCTCCGCTGTTCGTCTTGTGGGCCGACTTACACCTGCAGTTTGTTCTGGGACTGATCGTGCTCCTTCTGTTGTTGGCGGCGACGATGGCCGAGCAGGTTGCCGGCCGCTTCGGCACACCCTGGTTTAAGTCAGGGCTGCCCCTTCTGCCGTCGGGAAAGGTTGCCGCGGTGACTGTGGCGTGCTTCATTGCCACTCTGCTCTCGCCGTATACCTACCACACCTATGAGTTGGTGATCCACAATGCTGCTCCGCTGGTGTTCATCCCGGAAGAGCATGCCATGGATTTTCGGCATGCCCAGAATTACGTTCTGCTCCTGCTGGCCATGGCGGCCTTCTTCGCGCTAGGCAGGCGGCGTTCGCGCGATCTTTTCAAACTTGCGCTGATGATTGCCGGATCGATGCTGGCGTTTCGTATTCGCGGGGACGGCGGCTTTCTCGCCATAGCTTCCGTCGCGGTGATCGCCGAGGCTTTTTTCTTCGGGCAAACCGAGACGGAGCACGAGACACCCGGGGATTGGGAAATTCCGGCAACGGTCTTGCTGGCCGCCATCGCTCTAGTGGCGGCTGGTTTTGTCATGCCAGCGAACCAGAAGCTGCTGGACAGGGTGGAAGAGAACTTTCCGGTGCGGGCCTGCGACTATATCCGGGAGAATCACCTTCCCGCTCCCCTGTTCAACGAATATCGGTGGGGCGGCTTCTTGACCTTCTATCTTCCCGACTATCCAGTTGTCATCGATGGCCGCACCAACCTGTATGGCGAGGAGCTTATCAGCCGATATTTCAGGCTGACGAATGCCGAGGTGCCGCTCAATGCCGATCCAACTTTCGCGGCTGCTCAAACCATTCTTCTGCCGGCAAACTCCGCTATGGCCATTGCGCTTGTCAAGTTCTCCGACTTTAAGACAGTGTATGGCGATACCGTCGCTACTGTACTGGTGCGTCAGAATTAATTTATACTTCCGGGACCGTCGCTCCGACGTACCCGAATGATACGCAACATGTAAAGCGCCGCGATTGGAGCCCAAGGCTGTGGATTTCAAATTAGGACACCACTCAACGCCCGTCATTGAAGGAAATCATAAAGCGACAGCGGAATTCTCAGCCGCGCAGCAGCCCGGCCCTTCGTCGCTCTGGCGAATTGCCGACCTGTCAGTGTTGGCTGTCTGGGTACTAGTCACTGGCGTCACATTGTTCCACCATGAGAAATGGGCCGATGAGGCGCAAAGTTGGTTGCTGGCCCGCGATCTCGACCTGCGGACGCTGTGGTTCAAAGAACTGCGCTATGAGGGGCACCCGGGACTGTGGCATACCATGCTGTGGCTGGCTCAGCGCCTGTTTCATGTCCCTTACTTGGGCCTGGGCATCATAGGTTTGCTTTGCGCCACCGCCGGCGTGGCGCTCCTGCTGCTGCGGGCGCCGTTCCCTCGATATGTGCGCTGGCTTTTGGCATTTTCCTACTTCATGGTTTACCAGTACGCGGTGATTGCGCGGCCCTACACGCTTCTCCCGTTGCTGGCGTTTGCCGCGGCTATCCTCTTCAAGGACACCAAACATCCAGAGCGCATCACAATCGTACTGGTCCTACTCGTCAATTTGACCTTGCACGGACTCTTGCTGGCGGCGTGCATCGGCTTGGCATACCTGTGGCAGGCCAAGCGCCACTGGTCTGAACTGGATGATCGCGTCCGCGGACGCTATGTGCTCTGCGTCGCCGGAATGTCGGGGGTCTTGTTATTCCTGGCCGCAATGCTTTATCCTCCGCCCGATGTTGAAGCGCTCAACCAGGTGCAGGCCAAAACGCTCTCCGTAGTGAGCTTGGGAGCGTGGCATGGGATCGACGCCGCATTCTTCGATAACACCCCGCTCAGTATTGCCTTGCTGGCGCTGACCGCATGGTGGGGTTTCCTGCGTCGAGAAGCCTACGGTCTCCTGTTGCCGATCATGGTCCTGGTGATGAGTGCCTTCTTTGGTTTGTACGGCCTCGGCCAGCACGCAGGCACGATCCTCATCGCCGTCATTACAGGGTTGTGGATTGCCTGGCCGACGGTACAGGAGGAGAAAACATTTTCGGCTCCAGCCCGCTGGACACATCGTGCGCTGATCGTGGCCCTGGTCTGCCTTCTGGGATGCCAAACCTGGGATGCCGCCGTCGCCATCCATAATGACTACCTCTACCCATATTCCGGCTCAGAGGATGCGGCAAATTACCTCAAATCGGTCGGAGCCGATCATCGCACCATTGTGGGGTACTTTTCTTTGATCACGGCTGTACAGGCCTACTTTGACCACAACATCCTATTAAATTATCCCCACGCGTACTATCACTTCGCCCACACCACCGTTAAGCCCGGTGAAGATATTGAGACTTACGCTCCGGATTATGTAATTTTCGCTTGCCGGAATGACTGCGATTCCCTGGCGAACACATACTATGGACCCCGCATGAGATCCAACGGCTATTCTCTAGTGCATGTCTCCGAAGGCTATTTGTTCTTTAAGCGCACTATGGAGAAATCGGAGGGCTTTCTCATTTACCGCCGGGATGACCGATAGGGCGGCATGGTCAGGCAAGTGCTCAAGGGGCGTGCGCTTCCCCTCACTTGCCGTAAATCCAAGGCTCCAGAATGTCGGCTGCCGTCATGGAGCCGCGTTCCGACCAGTGACCGTCGCAGGTCAGGAAATAGGAGCGGTCATTACCGTTGGACCGGGCTTCCATCTCCGGCAGCAAGTCCTTGATTGGAATTCCGACGCTTTGCCCCCAACTTTCCATCACCGGCCCGAGCCGGTTCGAGCCGGTCTGGTGAAAGCGCAGGAAATCGTTGGACCGGGGAATCAGAATTACCGCCAAGTGCGCGCCATGGGCGTCGGCCGTGCGCTTGATGTCTTCCAAGGCTGCTTTCAGTCGGGAGAGATCGACGTCGTTGTAGTCGTTGTAACCCGAATACGTGTGGCGCATCCGCCAGTACAGCGCTCGGCCATAGATGTACTGGCCAACATGGTAGGACGCCAGGTACGCGCGCAGCACCGCCTCGGCATGGTCTCCAAAACCTTCGGATTGGTCCGGTTGTAAGCGTCCCAGGTACCCGATGGAGAGGTCATCCTTATAGTAGGGGCGGTACTGGCCGCGGTATCCGCCCGCGTTGAGCCACGCTCCGTCCATCTCATGGAAGTCGTTGTCCGGCAGAATACCAACCAGCACGTATTTGTGATCGAAAGCCGCTGCCATGGTGCGATAGACCAATGCGTACTGAAGTGGACTGAAGCCACCGCCGGAGGCGAAGTTCAGATGCTCGAGCCCGGTACGCTTCTCCAATATGTTGCTGAGACGCTCGTCGTCCGGCAGTCCCATGCCTTCCATAAAGGAGTCGCCCAGCACAATCGTACGCGGCTGCGAGGAATGCAGGCTGCGCTCCACGTCCCGCGCGCCATAGCTATTCGTGGAGTACTCAACGGCAAAGCAGCCTTCCTGGTGGAGGAAGTGGCCGTTGGGTCGGTGCCATATTCCGAACGCCGGATTGATGTCAGCCCAGAACTTATTGTAGGTAAGGTGATAGGTGGGCCTGGTAGACGGCCATCGCTTCAGGTGCACGAATCCTACGCATAAGAGTTCCGCCAGGACGGCAAACATGGCGAAATTCACCACAACCAATCGCAGGATGTGAAGCGCATTCGCAACGAAAGACCGCGTCGGCCGCCCTTCTGTGTTTTCCGTCGTTGTGGCATTGGTCCTGACCATGCACACCCTCCAATCATGAGGACAGCTTCTCAGTAGCCCACGATGAACCTAGATCCGCTTCTCAATCAACAATCGCCCAAGACCGGCAATCCATTTCGCTCCTGCTCAAGGCGTGTAGGCGTTCGCGGGAGTGGTCACGACGACATTCACTGTAGCCAGGTCGCGGAACTACGTTCCGCTTTGTGACTGTGTCGGAAGAGCGCGATTAGGCGGCTCGCCGCTGAGCGCTCCTCAATTCCCATAAAGCCAAGGCTGCAAAATATCCGCTACAACACTGGCTCCGCGAGGCGTCCAGTGACAGGTGCAGGTGAAATACAAGTCGCGAACGTCGCCGTTGGCGCGCGCGTCCATCTCCGGCATCAAATCCTTGATACGAATACCAACCTGCCGCCCCCAACTTTCCATCGCCGGCCCGAGTCGATTGCTCCGGCTGCGGTGCAGCCGCTGGAAATCCGCCGGAGTCGGAATGAGGATGACCGACATCTTCGCGCCGTGAGCATCGGCAGTGCTCTTGATGTCCTGCAAGGCTTTCTTTAACCGTGCCAGATCAACGTCGCTGTAGTCGTTGTAGCCCGAATAATCTCCACGCATACGCCAGTACAGAGCACGATTGTAAAGGTATTCGGACACATGGTAGGAGGCGAGATAGGCGCGCGCGACAGCCTCCACATGATCCCCAAACCCTTCTGGCGCATCCGGTTGAAACTTGCCGAGATAGCCGACGGAGAGGTCCGAGTTGTAGTAGGGACGATACTCACCGTGGTAATGCTCGTCGAGCCACCCTCGATCCATTTCATGGAAGTCGTTGCCTGTGAACACGCCGACCAGGACATGCTTGTGGTCAAATGCCGCCGCCATCGTCCGGTAAACCAGCGCGTACTGCAGTGGACTAGTCGCTGCCGAGGCGAAATTCAGATACTCCTGCCCGGTGCGTTGCTCCAAGAGGTTGCTGACACGCTGTTCGTCCGGCAGCCCATAACCCTCCATGTAGGAGTCTCCGAGCACGATGGTGCGCGGTTGAGCGGAATGCAGACTGCGTTCCACATCGCGAGCGCCATAGCTATTGGAAGTGTATTCCACCGAGAAGCAGCTGCCTTGGTGTAAGAAGCGGCTGTTTGGCCGATGCCATCGCCCGAATGCCGGATTGATATCGGCATCGAAGCCGTTGTAGCTGAGGCGATAGTTGGGCCTGGAGGATGGCCATCTCTTCCAATGCACGAAAGCCAGTGATACGAGTTCCGCCAGAACGGCAAAAATAACAAAATTCACCACGACCAATCGCAATATGCGAAGCGCAGCCGAAGCGAAAGACCGCTTCGACTGCGCCCCTGCGATTGTGGTCGTTGTGATGGTAGTTCCGACCATGCCCGCCCCCAAAATAAAAATGACGACAGTCTTCAGTTGCCCACGATAAACCTAGGTCTGTTTCTCAATCAGGAAATCGCCCAGGACCAAGCAATCCATTTCGCTCTTGGAATACGTGCTGTAGGCGTTGGCCGGCGTTGTGACAATCGGCTCGCCTCTTAGATTGAACGAAGTATTCAGCACGACCGGCACACCCGTTGCCTGTCCGAAGCGCTCAATTAACCCGTAATAGAGCGGACTGTGTTCCCGGAACACGGTCTGGACCCGGGCCGTTCCATCCACGTGAGTCACCGCCGGGAGCGTGGCGTAGTGCTCGGGCTTGACCGGCGTCACATACAGCATGTAGCGGGTAGGGTACTGCTGTGCCGCATTTCCCAACTCGAAGTACTTCGTGGCGGATTCCGCCGCAACCGACGGTGCAAACGGCCGATATGGCTCGCGGAACTTGATCTTCGAATTTACGATGTCTTTCATCAGGGGATTGCGGGGATCAGCCAGAATGCTGCGGTTCCCCAGGGCGCGTGGACCCCACTCGAAGCGGCCCTGATACCAGCCGACAACTTTTCCCTGCATCAGGTATTCGGTCACGCGGTCCAAAAGTTCGTCTTTATGCCGGGCCTCGTAATGCGGGATATTTTCGCCCTTGAGAAATGAGCTGATCTCGGAGGAGTCGTACTCCTGGCCCCAGTAGGCGTGCTCCATGCGGAATCCGCGCGGTTTTCCCAGAACCGAGTGATAGGCCCACAGGGCCGCACCTAATGCTCCGCCGGAATCTCCCGCAGCGGGTTGGATGTAGAGTTCCTCGAAACCCGATTCCCGGAGAATGCGCGTATTGGCCACACTGTTGAGGCCAACCCCTCCGCCGATGCACAGCTTCTTGAGTCCGGTCCGCTTCTGGAGACCTTTTGCCATGCCGACGAGCAGGTCTTCGGTGACCCGCTGGATGCTGGCGGCGATATCCGCGTAGTGCTCGTTCACGCGGCACTGCGCGATGTAATCCGATGGCCGCTCGCCGAAGTACATCGGGTAACCGGTGGACTCGGTAAAGAATGCCATATTTGCCGGGCGGGGAGTACCGAACAGCTCGACAAATCGCCGGTTGAACATGCGGTGCGTCGAGTGCTGGAAGCAGAAGTAACTCATGTCGAGCGAGAAGGAACCGTCGTCGTTCTGCTGTACCAGCTTCCAAACCTTGTCGACATAGCGCGGCGTTCCATACGGCGCCATGCCCATTACTTTGTACTCACCCTCGTTGACTTCGAAACCGAGGAACGCCGTGAATGTGCTGTAGAGAAGTCCGAGGGAATGGGGAAATTCCAGTTGCTGGTTGAGGCGGATTTGCCTGTCGAGTCCCGTGCCGCACGCCACGGTCAGCCATTCTCCGACGCCATCGACCGCAAGGATCGCCGCCTCCTCGAATGGGGAGCAAAAGAATGCGCTCGCGGCATGAGAAAGATGGTGTTCGGAAAACAGGATACGATCGCGGCTGATGCCTAGCTCCGATTGCAACGTACTGGCGACCCACAGCTTATCGAGCATCCAGCCGATCATGGACTCCCGAAACACTTTCCAGGATTGCGGATAGCATTGCAGAACGCTGGCCAGGATACGATCCAGCTTGCGAAACGGCTTCTCGAAAAAGACTACGTAGTCCAGATCCTTTCCGGTGATCTTGGCCTCGCGAAGGCAAAACTGAATCGCGTTGGTGGGAAATCCATAGTCGTGCTTGACGCGAGAGAACCGCTCTTCTTCGGCAGCGGCCACAAGTTGGCCGTCGCAAAGCAGAGCAGCGGCGGCATCGTGGTAGTAGCAGGAGACCCCAAGGATGTGCATAGGCTACTGTCTCTGCGCCCAGGGCAGGTCGTGAACTTCCTCAGCCCGCTCGGCCCATTTCGTGGGGCGATGCTTGATTTGAAGGGAATCGGAGAATAGTCGCACCATCAAGCCGAATGGAAGAACCACGGTGGCATAGATAATCGTGAGGAGCACACGCGCCTGGAAATTACCAATCACGTGCGCGATACGCTTCCATGCATTCCAAGCACGCTTCAGGCCTTGCCAGAGAGACAGGATCATAAATTGTGCCTAGAAGAGAGAATAGATGAATGGTGCCAAGGCGGAGCTCTGCGCGAGGATGATCAGCAATCCGGCGAGAAGCACCACCGAGACTACGGGAAACATCCACCAACGCTTGTTCCGCATGAAAAAGGTGAGCAGCTCTCCCGCGATACCGATGCGCCGGGTCGCTGTGCGTATCGAACCCATTTCAGCCTCCATTTTCAATCACTTGAGAAAGCAGTTGCCCGTCGATTCTTGGGCGTAAGTCGGTGGCCGACTACTGCTTTCCGAAACTCAGACCTCCTCAAACTGGAAGCCCGAACTTTTGGAAGTGTCCAGAATTGTAGCCGAAGAAAACGATGAGAAGCAAGCCGCCATTCTACTATCTCCTGAGGACTCGCCGCCCCATGAACCTCGGTGAGTCGTCCTCTACTGAACGGTCAGTGTCACGGTGACGATAGTGACCGGATTAGGCTGCGCCTTCGTCGTTCCCTGAACTTGAACATGGTAAGTCCCGCTCGGGGTGGTACATGATGCAGACTTCGCGCCGCCGCCCGAACCACAGCTCACCAACAACGACAGGGAAACGCAAACCAAGACGAGCATGAGCGGCAACAACCAATGTTTCTTAAGCCAGCGTTTCCTGCGTTTGCCCCAGCCGTCGAGGAAGATCGCGGCGGCGGGCAGGAAGAACACAAAATGCCGCGACGCCAGAAGCGTACCACTCGGCCTGTCCGCAGCGGCCACGCACACGTTCGTGTTGACCGTGAGAGTGAAGGGCGTTGCCGACGAGCCCGGCGTGATCGTTGAAGGCGTGAAGGTACACGTTGCATTGGCTGGCAACGAGCTGTTCAGGCACGACAACGTCATTACTTCCCCTGCGATCCCAGTATTCGCCTTCAGAGAGAGCGCATAGTCCGCCGACCCGCCTGACGATATAGTTTGCTCGGCTGGCGAAGGCGCTACGGGTTGGGCAACAATCGTCACCGGATAGGAAGCCGAAACACTCGAATTCGACTGCAAGACCGCGCTGATCACCACCGTCGCCGGAGTGGGAACCGAGGCTGGCGCCGTATAGAGCCCTGCGGTCGAAATCGTTCCCACCGTAGCATTGCCGCCGACCACCCCGTTCACCTGCCAGACTGTTGTATCTGTGGAATTCACCACATTGGCAAGGAATGTCTGTGTCGTGCTGGTGTACACCACAGTGACGGGGGGATTGGTACTCAAGGTGACGGCAGGGGTCGAACTCGAAACGATAGTGACCGTGGCCGATGCCGAGGTCACGCCATCGGCATCCGCAATGGCGGTGACCGTAACGGGCGAGGGAATAGCGCTTGGTGCTTGATACACACCTAAAGCCGAAATTGTCCCTACGGTGGCATTTCCACCGGTTACGCCGTTCACTTGCCAAGTCACCCCGGTGTTGCTCGCTCCGCTTACGGTGGCTGCGAACTGCTGCAAATCCAGAACAGGCAACGTAGCCGAGGTCGGAACCAGGACGATGCTCACCGTGGAAGTGAGCTCCCTAACACGCGAATTCTGTGTGTCGGCAACGTATAAATTGCCCGCGGAATTACCCGTTACGGAAAGAGGATTCGCAAACTGAGCGCCACTAGCCGATCCGCCGTCGCCCGAATACCCTTCCGTTCCGTTTCCGGCAATGGTCTGGATGAAGCCGGTTACGCCCACCACTTCACGCACCACGGAATTGTTTGTGTCCGCAATGAAGAGGTTGCCCAGGCTGTCGACGTAGACGCCGTAGGGATCGTAGAGTTGCGCGCTGGTGGCGAGCCCTCCATCGCCCGCGTATCCTCGCATCGTGCTGCCCGCCACGGATTGAATGACGCCGGTTGCGGCCACCACTTCGCGGATCTTCGAATCAAACGTGTCGGCGATGAAGAGGTCGCCCTGGCTATCGCCGGAAACACCCGCTGGGAAATTCAGTTGCGCGGCGGTGGCGGCCGCGCCATCACCGCAACTGCTGCCGGCCGGTTGACACTCGGTGCCGGCGGTCCCGGCGACGGTCGTTATGTACCCGGCGGCAAGTCCTGAATTGAAGCAGCCGGTCAGTGCAGTACCCACTACGCAGCGAATGACGGCGTTTTCGGTGTCAGCAATGAAAAGGTCGCCCGCAGTGTTCACAAACACGCCATACGGACTTGAGAGTTCTGCGATGCTGGTGGGGCCACTGGCGGGGCCGCCATCTCCAGAGTAACCGGCCAAACCGGCGGTCCCGGCGACGGTCGTGATGCTTCCGACGGCCAGTCCTGCATTGAAGCAGCCTGTCGATGCCGTGCCCACCACGCAGCGAACGACGGCGTTTTCGGTGTCCGCGATGAAGATGTCACCTAAGCTGTCCACGAACAAACCGGAAGGAAGATTCAGCTGGGCGCTGGTGGCTGCAAGGCCATCGCCAGAGTAGCCGGCACTGCCGTTTCCAGCGACGGTCTGAATGATGCTGCTTCCCGCGGCGATTTCCCGGATGGCGTTATTGTATGTGTCCGCAATGAACAGATTACCCAGGCCATCCACGAAGAGGCCCCCGGATGCGTAGAGCGACGCATTGGTGGCAGTTCCCCCGTCGCCCGAGTAGGCAATTGTGTTATTTCCCGCGACCGTCTGGATGGTGCCGCTCGACACTTCACGAATGACAAAGTTATCCGTGTCTGCAATGAAGATGTCGTCTGAGCTGTCCACGAACAAACCGTAGGGAAAATTCAGCTGTGCGCTGGTGGCCGCAGCGTTATCGCCAGAGTAGCCGGCAGTACCGTTTCCTGCGACGGTGTTAATATTGCCGCTTGTCACCTCACGGATCACGGAATTTCCCGTGTCCGCGATGAAGATGTTGCCTGAGGTGTCAAGAAAGACTGCGCTTGGCAGGCAGAGCTGCGCGGTGGTGGCTACGACTCCGTTTCCGGAGAACAGGCAGCCAGTTGTTAGCTCATCGTATTGAGTTCCGGCGATCGCTTGGATCAACTCGGTCGCTGCGGCCACCTCACGGATCAGGGAGTTGTAGGTGTCGGCAATAAAGATGTTGCCCGAGCCATCCACGAATACGCCGAAGGGAAGATCCAGTTGCGCGCTGGTGGCCGCACAGCCGTCCCCTACGGGGTCGGTCTGGCCGGTGCACCCGGTGCCGCCTCCAGCCACGGTTTTAATGTCTCCGGTTGCCGCAACCACCTCACGAATTACGGAATTATCCGTATCCGCGATAAAGAGGTTTCCGGAGACGTCGACGAAGACCCCTGCAGGTCGGCAGAGCTGTGCGCTGATCGCTGGTCCGCCGTCTCCCGACAAATTGCACGCCTGGGTGGACGGGTAATAGACTCCCGCAACGGTGGTAATGGATCCGGCGGCGAGTGTGGCGTTGTAGCAGCCTCCCTTGGCGGCTGCCACGCAGCGAATGACCGAGTTGTCGGTGTCTGCGATGAAAACATCCCCCGCTGCGTCAACCGCGACGCCCACCGGACGGCCGAGTTCCGCGCTGGTAGCCGATCCACCGTCGCCGGAGTAGCCTCCTTCGCCCCCGACCCCCGATCCGTTTCCCGCAAATACCGTGAGTGTGCCCGTCGAATCGATCTTGAAAATTCGGCTCGAGTTGACATCGGCAACATAGGTGTTGCCGGAGCCATCAATCGCAATTCCGCCAGCATATCCAATGCTCGAAGAACGTTCGGGCAGGTTGTTTGGGCCGCCCCCGGCAGTGAGGTTGATCGCATACTGAGCATGGAGCGCTGCCGGAGCGCCCAGCAGGAGTGCGCTGAGGACCAAGACAGACTTGGTGAGCTTTTGTCTGATCATCATCATTCACCCTTCCCGGCAGGAGCGCGCTCCAGCCGAACCGCCTGTGTAATCCGGGCGCCTGCGGTGGTTTGCAGCTCCACAACTACCCTCGGGTATGCCCCCATCTTCCACTGGTCAAATTGCATTCGTGAGATCACGAACGACTGCGATATCACCTGGGAGCCGCCTGGGGGGAGCGTGATCGATGCAGTCAGGGGTGCATTGCCCGGTTGGTGTCCGAAATCGGAAAGCGACAGTGCCTGCAACACCACCGGATCCTGACTGTGGTTCGTTAAATGGAAGCGCATCACAACCTTGGCTTGGGATCCAAGGTCGGTTTTTTGAATCACCTCGTAGGTGCCGGAAATCGGGAGGTTGGCAGCGTTTGCCGGAAGGGCGCACAAGGTGAACAGCAGGAGGGCCACCCCAAGGCAGTAGCAGTTGCAAAACGTCCGGTGGTTCATGCGACTAGCTCCTCTCTCACAAGCTGCCGCCCGCCAATGCCGGGATGGACTGCGAGGCTTGTAAAAGGCTTGCGCAAAGCCTGATCAGAAGCGCGAATAGAATTCCAGCTGTAAAGTATATATTGCATATTTGTGGACCGGACGGAAGTTGTACTATCTGAGCTTCTGATCTGGCCCCAAAGCCGAAAACCAAGCCGGCTGAGTGTTACGTTGGGAACGGTAGCGGCTGCTCATGGCTTGGAATCGGAATGGAGATGGCGCGCAAATTGACCTTAGTCCCTGCCAACCACTTGCCAATACGCCTAAGGTTCTTCGCGTGGCGACGAGCGTTCTCTTTTGGGACGCTTCTGCTTTTAGCATTCTTGGTATTCCTGCCGACGATCCACTACGCGCTCATGTACGACGATCATGAGCAATTAGCCGAAAATCCCCGAATCACGGCGTGGAGTTACGTGCCAAGGTATTTCACCACGCACCTTTGGGCGCATAGTCCTCTCCATCCCGCCTGCTATTCCCGGCCGGTTTTTCTGCTCTGGTTACGGCTGGTGGATGCGGTGCTCGGTCCCCCGGCTGCGATTTGTCACTTGGCCTCGATTCTGGCGCACCTGGGGGTGGTAGTGTCCCTGCTTCTGCTCCTTTGCCGCTTGACCGGCAATTGGAAGGCATCGGCGCTATCTGCCGGATTATTTGCAATTCACCCCATCCATACGGAGGCGGTCGCCTGGATCTCGTCCGTCTCCGAGCCACTTCTCACGTTGTTCCTCGTACTGTGCGACTATTACTACGCCGGGCGCAAGAGCCCTGTCAGTATCCTCTCGCTTTTATTCGCGGCTCTGGCGATGTTTACCAAAGAGAGCGGGATTGTAGCCCCGGCGCTCATTCTCGCTTACGAATGGACGCGGTCCAACTTCAAGCATGCACTGCGATACCCGGGGTGCTACAATCTGTTCCGCTGCCACCGGCAGACGGGGTACTGGTCGGAGGCAGACCGCAATTACAGGATTGCCAAACAGCTCTACGATGCCGAGCTGGCGCAACGCGGAGTGCGGTGATAGCAAGATGCGACGAGAATTCTCTATAGGCGCAGTTCTGGTTGTGGCATTTCTGGTCTTTTTGCCGGAAGTTCACTATGGGCTAGTGTACGACGATCTTAAGCAGCTGATTGATAACCCTCGGCTGACGTCGTGGAGCTACCTGCCCGGGTACTTTACGACGCACCTTTGGGCGCATTCGCCACTCTCGTCCGCCTATTACTACCGGCCGTTCTTTCTGATCTGGCTGCGCCTTGTGGACGCGATCTTCGGCCCGCCGGCCCCGATCTGGCATCTGCCCTCGATTGTGGCGCACTTGGGGGTGACGCTGGCCGTGTTTCTTCTGATCCGCCGGCTGACCGGCGATTGGAACGGATCGCTGCTGGCCGCCGGGCTGTTTGCGATTCACCCCATCCACACCGAGGCGGTCGCCTGGATCTCGTCCGTCTCCGAACCGCTGTTCACCTTTTTTCTCGTCCTATGCGTGTACTGCTACGCGGGAAAAAAAAGCGCCATCAGCTTCGTTTCGCTTCTGTTTGCGACCCTGGCAATCTTTACCAAAGAGACCGGGATCATGGCGCCGGCGCTCATCTTCGCTTACGCAGCGACGCGCTCCAGCTGGAAACACGCGGCCGCCGAGGCGGCCCCGTACCTGCTTCCCGCCCTGCTCTTTCTTCCCTTGCGGATGAATGCGCTCAGCAAATCCCATGGCGTAGTGCCACCCAACATGAGCGTGAGCGCGATGATCCTGACCTGGCCGCGCGTACTTGCGGTCTATGCCGCTCATCTGCTCTGGCCCGTGCACCTGAGCCTCTGCTATGACGTTCCCATCGAGACCGCGATCTGGCCGCTGCTGGTGCTGATCGTTGTGGTGGCCGGGCTGTTCTGTGCCTTCCACCGTTGCTGCGCGAACGTGCGCTTCGGAGCCGCATGGTTTGCCATGACGCTGCTGCCGGCCCTGGCGATTCGATATCTGGTGGAAGGCGACTATGTCCATGATCGCTATTTGTATCTGCCTTCGGTTGGCCTTGCGCTGATGGCTGCGGTGGGATTTTCGAGGATCCGGTTCACTGCATGGCGAGCGGTGGCAGGGTGTGTGATTGCGCTGGCACTTTGCTGGGGGACGCGCCTGGATTTACGCATCTGGCAGGACGAGATCTCGTTATTTCAACACGCCGTCGCGACCTCTCCGCGAAATCCATTTGCCATGAACAACCTGGCCGATGCCTACCTGACGGCGCACCGCGAGGCCGAGGCCTTTCCGCTACTGCAGCAGGTGATTGCGCTGAAACCGCGAGACCGCCAGGGCTACCTCAATATGACCCGCTACTACAATCAGATGGGAAACCAGGCGGAAGCCGCGCGCTACTTCGCGATGTTCCAGCAGATCTACTATGCCCAGCAACGGGAGCGCGGACTCCGCTAGATGGCGGCGGCGCGGGCTACGGCTGGCGCTGGTAGCAGAAGACGTGTTCGATAATCTGTGGATTCGTTTTGACCGGGATGGTGGTTCTGTGCGCCTCTTTCAGCTGCGAGGGCACCTTGTCTGCCAGAATGTTGGTGAGCACGAATCCGCCGGGCTTGAGCATGGCTGCGGGGTTGGCGCGCGTCGCGACTGCTCGAACGCTCCGTAGTAGATGAAGATGTTGGTCCCGATGATCAGGTCGAACTTCGGGTTGGGATCGTTTCCCGCCAGCCGCTGAAAGACAATGTTCATGTTCGCCGGCGTGATGTGCCGGACGAGCTCGGGGCGGATGCTCATGGCAAAGTACACCCGCAAGCCGGTCATGGCACTGAGTGATAGACGACCAGTCCGACCGCGCTCGCCGCCAGCGCTCCGGAAGGCCTGCGATCAGCGAGGTCCAGCCGGAAAGCAAGCCTGCGGCTGGTCCATAAATTTCTGGAAAGGTAGATGTATTTACCGCCAGCGCTGGGAAAGCGTCTGGCCAGCTCCGCATAGGAGACGGCGCCAGCAGGCCGCCCACAAGCCACAACGCGAGCATTATGCCCGAGGGGGTCAGTACTAGGTCAGCGATGATCGCGGGGGTGGTGAAGATTCCCACGCGACCACAGTTAGAGAGATGATCAATGGCCTCATAAGGCCCGTCACGTAGATCAGGTTAAGGGGCAAGCGCTCCGGACAAGCAACCGGCGATGATTTGGTTTAGAATTGCTCCAAGTTGCCGCAAAGCCGGCGTTTCTGCCATAGCAGGAGCTGGAGTGCGGTGGGCGAGTGCTCCGGGTTGTGGCGCCTGGCGATGGCCCGCCATCGCGGTTAGAGATACTCCAAGCTTTCCCGCCCCGTGCGATGGACATTTCGAGGTGCTTCCGTTCATGAGTGTCAGCCAGGAGTTGCGCGGCCTTTTGGAGCTGCGTTTCTTTAAACTGCTCAGTTTCTCCGCATTCTTGACGTGGGCGGGAGGCAGCGCCCTCAGTTTGAAATATTGCGTGCTGGACCTCGATCTCTATTGGCATCTCGCGGTCGGCAACTGGATCCTCGAGCATCATGCCGTTCCCCATACGGGAATCTTTTCGTACACGGCCTCGAACCGTCCTTGGATTGCGTATAGCTGGGGATATGAGGTACTGCTCTCGCTGGCTTACCGATGGTTCGGGCTGGTTGGAGTTGGATCCTTCGGCGTGCTGATGACTCTGATGGTGGCCGTCGGCGTGTACTGGATGACGCAGCGGCTGTGCGGACGGTTCTGGTTGGCGTTGGCGCTGGCCGCAACCGCCTCCTGGTCGTTTCTGTTTTCGCTGATGCCGCGGCCGGTGTTCTTTTCCATGCTGCTGTTCATGGTCACTCTGACGCTGATTCTGGAAGCCCAGCGCAGCGGCAGCGGAAGGACACTTTACTGGCTTGCGCCGATCTTCGGGTTGTGGGCCAATCTGCACATTCAGTTTGTTTACGGATTGTTTCTGCTCGGCCTGTTGTTGGCCGTCAACGTGGCGCAGCGTGTGGCGGGAAGTCTGGGAATGGCGCCTGATTTTCTATCGTCGCCCACGCTTCCCCTCCGGCAATTGGCGGGAGTCTTTGCCGTCTGCCTGCTGGCCAGCTGCCTGGGGCCGTACTCGTTTCATCTGTACCAGGTGATCTTCCAGTACTCACGGGCGAAGATTGCCTATTCGACGATCCAGGAGCTGCAGCCGCTCAATTTCCGCTTCATCGAGCATTACACCCAACTCCTGCTGGCAGCTGGAGGTTTTTTTGCGATGGGATGGCAAAAGAAGTCCGATCTGTTCAAGTTGTCGCTGTTGACGATCGCCAGCGTGGTTGCATTTCGCACCATGCGCGATTCCTGGTTCCTCTGCATCTGCGCCGCAGCTTGCATCGCCGCCTGTTCTGCGGGGGAGAGTCCCGTGAAACGAGATCGGCGTGACAGAACGAGGGTGGCATGCGATGCGGCCGGCGTGACGGCCGTTGTTCTGGCGGTGTTATTGCTGATTGCGCGCAACACGGATTTCAACATGCGCGGATTGAATGAGGCGATGAGCAGCCAGTTCCCCATAGCTGCGGCGAACTTTTTGAGAGAAAATCCTCTGTCGGGGCCGCTCTATAACAGTCTCGACTGGGGCGGCTTTCTTATCTGGTACCTGCCAGATTATCCGGTCGCTATTGATGGCCGCAACGACCTATACGGAGACGACCTGGACCGCAGGTTCTACACTATGGAGCGCGGCATGGAGTCCCCTGGGGCGGACCCCTATCTGCACCAGGCCGGCGTGATCCTGTTGCGCGCGAACCTGCCCTTGACGAACCTGCTTCGGTCCGATCCAAGCTTCCAGATTGTGTACCAGGACCAGATGGCGACGGTCTTTGTTCGGCGCTAGCCTAACTTCCGCAGTTGAGTGCGAGCGGGATTTTTCTTTGGCGGCTTCGTGCGGCAAGCGCGGGAGCCGCGCGAGGAAGTTGTTTGTTTTCGCGGCGAGGTTTGGGCGCGCTGTCTTCGGTGTGTGCGAAGGCGCGTGTAGTGAAGACCTACCCTCTTGCAATGCTGTTTTTTATCCGTAGGATGGCTGCATGTATCTGCGGCGCTGCTTCCGGCGGAAGGACGGCAAGCGGCATGCCTATTGGGCGTTGGTCGAGTCCTATCGCACCGCCCGCGGCCCGCGTCAGCGAGTCGTTGCCTATCTTGGCGAGCTCGATGAGCAAGGACGGCTCGGTGTGCGGCAAGCGGCGCAGCCGCGGTCTTTGTCGCAGGGCCACCTGTTTCAGCCGTGTGCTCCCGAATGGGTCGAGGTGGACCTGAAAGGTGTACGGGTCGAGCGCAGCCGCCAGTTCGGCGGCTGTTGGCTGGGACTGATGCTGCTACGCAAGCTGGGACTCGACGAGCTTCTGGACACGCTTTTGCCTCCGGGGCGGGAAGACATCCCGTGGAGCGCGATGACGATGGTGTCGGTGCTGGGGCGGTTGAGCGATGCCTCCAGCGAGTTACACCTAGCCGAACATGGATATGAGGCCGGAGCCCTGGCGGAGTTACTTGGCGTGCCTGCCGCCAAGGTCAACGACGACCGTCTCTACCGTACTCTGGACCGCCTGCTACCGCACAAGTCCGCCATTGAGAAACACCTTCAGCAGCGACTGGGAGAGCTGTTTTCCATCGACTACGACCTGCTGCTGTATGACGTGACCAGCACTTACTTTGAAGGCGAAGCCGCGGCCAACCCACAGGCGATGAGGGGCTACTCGCGCGATCACCGGCCCGACTGCAAGCAGGTCAACATCGCGATGGTGGTGAGTCGGAGCGGACTGCCGCTGGGTTACGAGGTCTTTGCCGGCAATCGCAGCGACGTCACCACGGTCGAAGAGATCGTGGCGGCGATGGAGAGTAAGTACGGCAAGGCGGAACGGATCTGGGTCATGGATCGCGGAATGGTTTCGGCTGAGAACGTAGAGTTCCTGCAGCGGGGCGGGCGGCGCTATATTCTGGGTACGCCCAAGAGCCTGCTGCGCAAGTTCGAACAGCAGTTGCTGGCCAGCGATTGGCGGCAGGTACACGAGGGACTGGAGGTAAAACTCTGCCCTGCACCGGAGGGCCAGGAGGTGTTCATCCTTTGCCGGAGCGCACAGCGGCGGCTCAAGGAGCAGGCCATGCACGCGCGCTTCGAGAAGCGAATCGAGGAGCAATTGGAGGCGCTGGCGGCGGGCTGCCGCAAGCGCAAACAAAACCCGCTGCTGATCGCACAACGTGTGGGAAAACTGCTGGGCCGCAACACCCGCGCCGCCGGACTGTTCCGCGTCGAAGTGAAAACCGGCGTGCAAGGTCAGGCCGATCTTCACTGGAGCAAACGGGACGATTGGCGCGACTGGGCAAGATTGAGCGAGGGCTGCTATCTGCTCCGCAGCAACGTAACGGATTGGAGCGGGGAGGAGTTATGGCGCGCCTACATTCAACTGACGGAGGCCGAAGCTGCGTTTTGCCTGCACAAAGGCGACTTGGCCATGCGTCCCATCTGGCACCACAAACAGCACCGCGTGCAGGCCCACATTCTGGTTTGCTTCCTCGCCTACGTGTTGTGGAAGACGCTGGGCCGCTGGTGCCACGGCGCAGGATTGGGCGACGAGCCGCGAAAGATCTTTACCGAGTTGCAGCAAATCACGCTGGTCGATGTGGTACTGCCCACGCGGTCCGGGGTCACGATCCGCAAGCGCTGTGTGAGCCGCCCCACCGACCATCAAGCCATCCTGCTTCAACGCCTCGGCCTGGACCTCCCCACCAGCATCGAATTCGCCAACGTGTAGTGAAGACTTCGCTATGCCAGCGCTGCAAACACAGGACTTATCTTTTCAACTGCGGAAGTCGGGCTAGAGCAGGGGCGGGGAAATTGTCACCTGCTAGCGCGGGTTGAAGCCCGTTGCGTTGGCCAGCATTGCTGCGCGTTGCCGGGCATGGAGAGCATCTTCACCGCGGCCTTCCAACTCGTAAAGCTGGGCGAGTTCCATCCAATCTTCGGCGCGGTCCGGGGTAAGCCGCACCGCATCGTCTGCGAGTGAGACGGCTCGCGGAAGATCCCCGAGGGCCTTCCAGGCCATGGCCCGGCCGCGCGCCAGATTACTCCGAAAAGCCGCGTCTTGCTTCATCGCGGCAGGAGCACTGTCCTGCGAGCGACCAAAGGCTTTCAGCGCCTCCCGCGGGCGATTCTCATCAAGATAATCGAACCCGATTGAGAGTATGGCGAGATATCGATCAGAGCTCAGATCGGCTACGTGTTCCCAAGCCTGAATTGCTTCCCCCAGCCTGTTCTCCCGCTCATATAGTCCGGCGAGGCTGCTCCAAATCGCGGCTTTGGGCGCAAGCGTTGCCGCCGTCCGATACTGAGATTCCGCATCCTGCTGATCTCCGGATTCAAAGAACAACTGACCGCGCAGATAGTGGACGTAAGCACTGTCCGGGAAGATGGCTAACGCGTTGGTCGTGGCCGCGAACGCCTCTGACTTGCGCCCCAGGACCGACAAAACAGAGGCTGCGTTCGCCCACTGATTGAACGCTGTGCTGCCGGAACCCGCTGGGTGCGTGGCCGGCAGCGGCGCGGTGTCACAATCGATCTGGGAGCGCTCAATGAGGGAATCGGTTTCTGGAACGCGCCGGACAAACACCGCAGAGACTTCATCCAGATAAACCGGCCGCCAGCTGTCGCTGGTGCAAAACTGGCGCAGCAGGGGAAAAAACTGCAGAGCATCGTAGCGTCCGAGGGGAACAATGATGGTGTTGATGCCGTAACGCTCTGCTTCCGCCTGCCATTCGCCCGAGTCGGGCATCGATCCCATCAAACTGCTACTTCGCTCGATCAGCTCTGCTCCGAATGGCTCACCGCGGCCATCCACATAATCGAGGCGCTTGGGGCCGAGCCGCCAGGCGATGTAGCCGCCCTCGTTGTAGTTGTTGAATATCTGACCGGGAATATTCTCACGCTCAACAAAAGCCGCGGCTCGTTCCGGAAACCACCATGACAGTCCGGTCCCGAAGCTTGCAAGGTCGGTGTTCATAAGATGGGTACGATCTGTCATAAGGTCGGCCGACCAGATACTGGCAAGCAGTACCAATAGGCAGCACGATCCTGCAGATATGATTTGCCGTGTACGGTCATCACAGATCCCGTGCCCCCACTCGCGCCATGCCGAGGTAAGGACCGTGCCGCCGATCACGACCACTACCGCGGCAAACAGAGCTTGGAGCCGTACGTGCTCCGCCCCGAAATAGGCCGCTCCGCTCAGCAGCACCGCCTCCCCAAACTGCCGGCGCCAAAGTGCAACCAGAATAGCCACGCCTATGGCCGCCAGGAGCAATAAAAAGACGTCGGGATTTCGTAAGGAGAGCCCTGCCACAGCGCTGGTCCAACCCAATTTGGCCGGAGCCCATTCGGCGATGGAGACGGAGTCAGCTGACATTGCAAGGGGGGCCATAAACCCAACCATCTTGGCGTACACCCGCAATCCCCAGGGATTAATGGCAGTCGCAGCCGCCGTAACGGCCAGCCAAGGCCAGGCGCTCTGCAGCCGCTGCAGGGCGGCATCCCGCCGTTCGAACTGCAGCATATCGAGGCACTTGACCAAAACATATCCACCCAGCAGAGCCAGCCCTGCCGCAAACCCCAGATGCAGGTTCACCCAGGCGATCATCAAGACCGGCAGAAGCCACAGACGGGCTTTCCCCGTCTCATGATGTTGCCAGATCACGCTCAGGAATGCGGAGAACAGTAACAAGCTAAACATATCGGCGCGCGGGCCCGTGCGTGCCACAACCAGAGGAACAGCTAGAATCGCGAGCGCGGCGGTGATCAGCGAACCCCGTCGCATCAGAAGTGCAACCGACCCGGCGCAGACCACTGCTCCCAGCCATGACAGCAGGGCATAGCCGCCTAGCCGAAACACACCATAGAGAAGCAGCTGGGAACCGATTGGATAGATCCAGGGATGTCCCTGCGCTGTGTACGACAGAACATCCGTGGAGGGGATCTGATGTCGTTGAACAATCCATCTTCCCGTAGCCAGTTGCCATCCCAGGTCATACTCAGCGAGTGTCCGCAGACCGGCTATCAGCGCGTACGTGAGAGCAACGATGCAAAGCAGAAGGTGCAGCCGTCGGATTAGGGATCTGTTTTGCGAACCTGGCTCGGTGCTGGGTGCAAGGTTGGTCATGAGTTTGAAGGCCCTTTCGCAGCGTCGATCCACGACGGCTCCCGGATGTCTGCGCGAAGCTCAGCGCGAGTTGGAATCGGTTCCATCTGAGAGCATCGCGGCGCGTTGCCGGGCACGCTGGGCATCTTCGCCACGGCCCGTCAGTTCGTACAACCGGGCCAGCTCATGCCAATCCTCTGCGCGGTCCGGCGTGAGCCGCAGGGTCTGCTCTTCGTAGGAGATCGCCTGGGCAAAATCCCCGAGGCTTTTCCAGGCCATCGCGCGGCCGTGCGCCACGTTGGCCCGCAGAGAAGCATCGGTGACGGTTGCAGGGGTGCAGCGGCTGGATCGGTCGAAGGCACGCAAAGCGTCCTGGGGGCGATTCGCTGCCAGGTCATCGTAGCCGAGCGAAACCAGTTCGAGATAGGGCGCCGGCAGGATGTCGGTCAGCTGCTCCCAAGCGTGAATCGCGTCACTCAACCGGCCCTCCTGGTCATAGATCTGTGCCAGCGCGGCCCAACTCGCGCCATTGGCAGGAGCAAGGGCGGCAGCTGTCAGGTATTGCGCTTCGGCGCTGCGGAGGTCGCCGGCGTGGTCCAGCAGAGACGCCTGCGTATAGTGCATGAAAGCGCTGTCCGGAAATATGGACAGTGCTTTGCCGGCGGCTTCGTATGCCTCTGCATTGCGCCCTAGCGCTTTGAGCATGGCGGCCGCGTTCGCCCACTGATTAAACGCGCTTCCGTCCTGTCCTTTGGGGGCTACGAGAGGCAGCGGAGTAGTGCTGCAATCGATTTTCAAACGTTGAATCAGGCTTTTCGTTTCCGGCCGGCGCCGTACAAAGACCGCAGAAGTTTCATCCAGGTATACCGGCTGCCAACTCGCGCTGGAGCAGAACTGCACTAAAGGAAATTGCGCCAGCGCCTGATATCTTCCGAGCGGGACGATAATGGCATTGATGTCATATCGTTCGACCTCCAGTTGCCACTCCGGTGAGTCGGGCATGCTGCCCACGAGATCGGTGCTGCGCGTTACCAAGGTAGTACCAAAGGGAGCACCACGCCCATCAATGTAGTCGCGGTACTTGGGGCCGAGCCGCCAGGCAATGAAGCCGCCTTCGCTGTAGCTATTGAATATCTGCCCCGGTATGTTCTCACGCTCAATAAATGCTGCAGCACCCTCAGGAAACCACCAGCCCAATCCTGTACCGAACGAAGCGATATCCGTACCGCCTAAGTAGGTTCTATCCGTAACCAGCCCTCTTGACCAGGTACATACCAGGATAACAAGCAAGGAGCACGTGCCCACAGCGAGAATTGACCCTAGTCGTTGGTTCAGCTTGGTTCCCTGCGGCCGAAGCGTCGAAGAGAGCACGGCCCCTGCGATTACGACCACCATCACGCTGAACAGGGCTTCCAAGCGGATGTGCCTGAGGCCGAAAAAAGCCGCTCCGGCCAGCAACGCCGCAGCACCCAATCGGCGTTGAAGCAGCGCCACAGGTATGGTCATAGCAACTACCAGCAGGAGCACTACGAGGGAATCTGGGCCGGTCAGCGATAGCCCGTGAAGGACCGATCTCGACGTCAACTGCGGGGCCGACCATTCGCCAATCCATTGCGACTTTAGGGTGAGCGGCGCCGAAAAACCGATGGCCCAGGAATAGATCTTCCATCCCCACGGATTAGCCAAGGTCGCAACCAGCGCGGCGGCCAACCACGGCCAGGAGCCAGCCAGCCTATCCAGCGCCGCCTGCCGGCGGTCAGACCAAAGCAGATCCAATGCTTCCATCAGCAGGTATCCGGCTATGACCGCCACTCCCACCACAAATCCAGGGTGAAGATTGACCCAGAACACCATAAGCAACGGTAGCAACCACAGCCGGGCACGCCCTGTCTCATAGTACTGCCAGAGCAGCGAAAGAAATGCGGCTAGCAGCACCATGGTGAATATCTCTGCGCGGGGCGTGGAACGCAGGGCGATGCGCGGCACCGCCAGAATTGCCAGCACAGCAGTGACTGCCGAGCCTCGCCGCAACAGTAGGGCGACCGTCCCCACGCATGCCGCCGCTCCCAGCCACGAGAGCAGGGCATATTGCCCGATTCGATACACCAAATAAAAAATGATTCCCGAGCCGACGGGATAAACCCAGGGGCGCCCATACGCAGTGTAGGAAAAAACATCGGTGGAGGGAATCTGGTGATGTTGCACCACCCACCGGCCGGTCGCCAACTGCCACCCAAGGTCCCAATCAGTAACCGTTCGCAGCCCCGCCAGCAACGCATAGACAAGCGCAACCAGGCAGAGACCATAGTAGAGTTTCCGGGAAGTAGAGGGAACGTGCAACTCACTAGCTGCAGACCGGTTGCATTTCGTCAGAGGATGTTCCGAGGTTGATTCCATGATGTTCACATCGGGCACGGTACGGTCGAACATTCTTATTGTAACAACATGGAGGCCGAGGTGAAACGGTGAAGAATAATGCCTTGTAGCGGGATGTTTGGCAGCCATTGTGTGCCCTGCGAGCGGCGACTGACCTAGAACCGCTCGCAGGATTTCCTGCAACGCTGTTGCGGTGCACGTCCATTTCAAGACAGTGCGAACCTATGATTCCTAAGGCACCAGCATCGTGTTCGACGATGCGGTGCAGTTGTTAGCCGTGTTGCTTTCAGTTACGGCATTGTTGAAGTTGGCGCAGGCGATCACGTAGTAGACACCAGCACTCGTGTTCGCCGGCAAGGTGAGTGTCGTAGTCACTGGACCAGAGCTTGCGCCGGGATTCAGTGATCCTACGGATCGATATCCAAGGTAGGCTCCCTTAGTCGTGCCGTTGGTTGAGAGATAGAAGGCTGTGTCCGACGAACCTGCAATGCCCGCGCCCTGGTTCAGCACCGTGTCACTGACCTGCACAGCGCCCCCGAGAGCGGGAGCTGTGGTGAGAATGCTGACCGCGTTCTCGATCAAGTCCGCACCAGCCACTGTGAACGGGGCCGACGCCGTACAGTTGTTTGTGTTGCTTTCAGTTACGGCGTTGTTGTAATCCGCACAGGCTATCACGTAATAGGTGCCAGTCAGGTTTGTCGGCAACGTCAGCGTTGTACTCACGGGCCCGGAGCTTGTGCCCGCACCGAGCGCCGGCACGGAGCGGTAGGTAAGGTACGTACCTTTAGTCGTGCCATTGGTCGATAGATAGAAGCCAGTGTCCGACGCGCCCGCTACGCCTCCTCCCTGGTTGAGCACCGTGTCACTGACCTGCAGACTTCCACCCGAAATGGGAGCGCTGGTGAGAACACTCACCGAGCTTTCCACCAGAGCCGCACCAGCCACTGTGAACGGGGCCGACGCCGTACAGTTGTTTGTGTTGCTTTCAGTTACGGCGTTGTTGTAATCCGCACAGGCTATCACGTAATAGGTGCCAGTCAGGTTTGTCGGCAACGTCAGCGTTGTACTCACGGGCCCGGAGCTTGTGCCCGCACCGAGCGCCGGCACGGAGCGGTAGGTAAGGTACGTACCTTTAGTCGTGCCATTGGTCGATAGATAGAAGCCAGTGTCCGACGCGCCCGCTACGCCTCCTCCCTGGTTGAGCACCGTGTCACTGACCTGCAGACTTCCACCCGAAATGGGAGCGCTGGTGAGAATGCTCACCGCGCTTTCCACCAGAGCCGCACCAGCCACTATGAATGGGGCTGACGCCGTACAGTTGTTTGTGTTGCTTTCGGTTACGGCGTTGTTGTAATCCGCACAGGCTATCACGTAATAGGTGCCAGTCAGGTTTGTCGGCAACGTCAGCGTTGTACTCACGGGCCCGGAGCTTGCGCCCGCACCGAGCGCCGGCACGGAGCGATAGGTAAGGTACGTACCTTTAGTCGTGCCATTGGTCGAGAGGTAGAAGCCGGTGTCCGACGCACCCGCTTTGGCTGCTCCCGTATTCTGGACCGTGTCACTGACCTGCAGACTGCCCCCTGAAGCAGGGGTTGTGGTGAGAATGCTCACCGCGCTTTCCACCAGAGCCGGACCCGCCACGATGGTATAGGTCCCGCTGGTTACCGCACTCGGGCCAGAGCCGTTGACTGCGGCGATAGCGTTGACCGTGGTGGTGACTGAGACTGGAATCGGGCCCGTGTACTGGGTCGATGCGGTGGTTGGCGTGGAGCCGTTCGTGGTGTAGTAGATTATCGCACCGGGTGTGCTATCCGTCAGCGTCACCGATTGCGGCGTAGTGTAAGTTGCAGGGGCCGGCGAGAAACTCGGCGTCGCCGCCCCGATAGTATAGGTCCCGATGGCTACCGCGCTCGGGCCAGAGCCGTTGACCGCGGCGATGGCGTTGATCGTGGTGGTGGCTGAGACCGGAATCGGTCCTGTGTATTGGGTCGATGCGGTGGTTGGCGTGGAGCCATTCGTGGTGTAGTAAATCTTCGCACCAGCCGTGCTATCCGTCAGCGTCACCGATTGCGAGGTGCTGTAGGTCGCAGGGGCCGGCGAGAAGCTCGGCGTGGCAGCCGTGATGGTATAGGTCCCGATGGCTACCGTGCTCGTGCCAGAGCCGTTGACTGCGGCGATGGCGTTGATCGTGGTGGTGACTGAGACCGGAATCGGTCCTGTGTATTGGGTCGATGCGGTGGTTGGCGTGGAGCCATTCGTGGTGTAGTAAATCTTCGCACCAGCCGTGCTATCCGTCAGCGTCACCGATTGCGAGGTGGTGAATGTTCCTATCGGCGCCGGCGAGAAGGTCGGCGTAGCGGCAACGATGTTGTAAGTTCCAATGGCCACCGGTCCCGCGGCGTACCCATTGCCGGCAGCGATTGCATTGATCGTCGTGGTAGTCGAGACCGTAAAGGGGCCGTTGTACGTAGTGGATGAGGTGGTCGGCGTCGAGCCATTGGTAGTGTAGTAAATGGTTACACCGGGGGAGGCGTCTGCCAGCGTGACCGATTGCGGCGTGGTGAATGTTCCTATCGGCGCCGGCAAGAAGGTCGGCGTAGCGGCAACGATGTTGTAAGTTCCAACGGCCACCGGTCCCGCGGCGTACCCATTGCCGGCAGCGATTGCATTGATCGTCGTGGTAGTCGAGACCGGAATTGGTCCTGTGTATTGGGTCGATGCGGTGGTTGGCGTCGAGCCATTCGTAGTGTAGTAAATGGTTGCACCGGGAGAGGCGTCTGTCAGCGTGACCGATTGCGGCGTGGTGAATGTTCCTATCGGCGCCGGCGAGAAGGTCGGCGTAGCGGCAACGATGTTGTAAGTTCCAATGGCCACCGGTCCCGCGGCGTACCCATTGCCGGCAGCGATTGCATTGATCGTCGTGGTAGTCGAGACCGTAAAGGGGCCGTTGTACGTAGTGGATGAGGTGGTCGGCGTCGAGCCATTGGTAGTGTAGTAAATGGTTACACCGGGAGAGGCGTCTGCCAGCGTGACCGATTGCGGCGTGGTGAATGTTCCTATCGGCGCCGGCAAGAAGGTTGGTACTGCCGCAAGCCGAAACACTGCAATGCTGCCGGAGCCCGTGATCGAAGCATTCACCGTATCGCTGGCGATAATTGTCTGCGTTCCTGCGGTGTTCAGAGTCGCATAGAACGCGCCTACGCCGTTGACCAGACCTGCATTCGCGGGTAACGCCGCCTGTGGGTCGGAACTGGTGAAGTGTATTGTTCCGCTGTAGCCAGGCGCGGTTACGCCGTATTGGTCTTGCGCCTCCACATAGAAGGTAAATGGACTGCCGGCGGGCGTGTTAACCGGAACCATCAACCCGAAGTGCGTAGGAATGCCAATGACTGAGATGTTGGCCGACGTTCCGGCAATCGTGCTAGTCACCGTGTCTGTCGCCGCAATCGTTTGCAATCCTCCGGTGTACAAGGTCGCGCTGAATGTGCCTGTGCCATTGGTCAAGGTAATGTTACCCGGCAGCACCGCCTGTGGGTCGGAACTCGTGAAATGCACCGTGCCGCTGTACCCGGTCGATGTATTGTTGGATGGGTCCTCTGCGGTTACCTGGAAGGTGAGAGGTACGCCAAAGTAAGCCGAAGCCGGAGCGCTCACGGCAAAGTGTGTGGCAGGCCCGCTTACAACAAGAGAGATGGCGGATGTTTGCGTAATGCCTCCGCCGGTGCCGCTGATGGTGATTGGGTACGTGCCAAGCGCGGTGGTTGAAGCCACGGCAATGTTCATGGTCGAACTGCCAGAGCCGGGCGCAGCGATGGAGGCGGGACTGAAACTCACCGTCACGCCTGCCGGCTGGCCAATCGCGGTCAAGGCGACGGCTGCGTTAAAGCCGCCCCAGATGGTGCTACTGATCGTCGGCGTTCCAGTGTATCCCCTTTGCACTGTTACCGTTGTGGGCAACGAGATGACGAGGGTTGGAGAGGTGAGGGCATTAATCAGGTTGGTACCGTTCGGACTGCCCCAGCCGCTGTCCAAATCATAGCCGGCTACCGCCAAAAAACCGTTGTTGCCACTGGTGATGTCGTGGAAATCCTCGTCGTAGCTGGACGACACGCCAATCGGGTAGATGATCGGATTCAGGAAGCCAACGGCGGGTGTTCCTTGGGCTACCGCCTGTTGATTGGCTAGAGCCACATAGCCGGCCCACATGGGCGCGGCAAAACTGGTTCCGCCATATACGTTCGCCGTGCAGCCTGCCTGGTCGGCACACACATAGAAGGTAAAATCCGCGTTGGCCGATACATCCGGGCCGTTCCGATATTGTGTGGAGCCATCGTTGCCCGAGTTGATCACGCCCGGGATTTGTTGCCAGGAGGGAATCGGAAGTTGGTCCGGGGAAATTCCGCCTCCACCGTCGACCCAACCGACTTCCGAACTCCACGCACCGGCCGCGCTTGTGGTTGTTAAGCTCGTGCCGCCGACGCAGATGACATTCCCATCCTCCGATGGGTATAGATATTGGCTGGGCGTCCAGGCGCCACTATCACCGGCAGCCTGAAAGAAGCTCTGGCCCTGAGCCGCCATCCTCTGGAAATACGGGTCGTCCGTGGCGGGGTCCGCCGGGATCCAAACCCACGAACTGCTCAATTGCAAAGGCAACGGATTCGCCGTAGTCATGGCACCAAGAATGGCCGTATCGCTGGAGCCTACGTACACGTACAGCGTGTTTATGCCCGGGGCCATGCCCAGCGCCTGAGTCATGTCGATGATCTGTTCTGTGTCATCGCAGCCATTCGCATCAAGGCAGGCCAAGCTGGTTCCATCGGTCGAAACGCCGGTGATCGTGGCAGTCAACGTCTGACCCGCGTCCGCGTAGTAAGTGTTCAGGTCGTCGATGTCATAGCCGTAGTACTCCAGCAACCCGATGTTCTGCCCCGAGCCGGTGAGGGCCGTTCCTCCGTAGTAGGCCGCCCTCATGTCGCTGCCTAAGTAGGAGGCCGAGGGACCAGAACCCGTAGTGGCATTGGAGGACTTCCCAGTCAGAACCGTATGCTCGAGCAGAGGATGCGGGATCGAGTAATTATCCAATCCCGAGATGTGCCACAGCGGGGTCTGCAGGTTCACCGTAGGTTCACGGTCCGGAGCGTAGAAGGTGCGGTTTTCCGTCGGGTGCTGATACACACCCATGCTCACATGGAAGGCACTCTCCACGTTCGCAACCGAGCCCTGAATCCGCACGTCCATCGCATCGCGGGAGCCGCCAACCACCGTAAATCCGCTTGCTTTCATGAATTTAGTCAGGTTGTCATAATCCGCTTGGCTGGGACCAAACATCGCGGAAAACTCTTGCACCGTAAGAAAATGCCGGTAGGATGGGCTATTCGGGTCATAGACTCCTTGCAAGAAACTCTCCAGCCCTGCCGGATCGCTTACCGGCAGAACTACGTCAAGGCTCATCGATTGGGTTGCGGGGAGCTGCCCGACCAGCCGCGCCTGGCCGTTGAGAGTGACGTCGCGAACATGGCGCGTCATCAACGGCTGTGTCTGCGCGGAACTCAGAGCCGAGGCCATGAGTAACCCAAGGAGGCAAAGAACCAAATGAATGCGCGGGACGCAGCGGAAACTGTTAACAGAGTTATCGGATAAGGGGCGGAGACTTGCAGTCGATGGGGCGCAATTTAGCGGGTTCATTTGGCTTGCCTTTCATAACAAGCAAGCCGATAATTGAAGCGGACGGGCTAGCAGCTATCGGATTGCCGAAGTTGTTAGTTTCTGAGCCTGCCGGTAGTTACCAGCTACCGGTAGGCTCGATCTTTTTGTGCAACTTGTTTTACAGATTGGCCCAGCTGCGTGATTACCTGCGAAGGATGAATCCATTCGCATAATCTCGGTGGTGAATTAGCTCATAGCAATGCTTACTTGCTATGAAAGTTGATGTACAACCCGCCCCCGGGGATGTCTGAACTTGAAAAGTGAATTCAACTTGTTTTCCGCAGACGGTAATTTCGCCGTGGTTTGCATAGGGCACTGCCATTCGGCAAGCCGCATAGCTGGGCATCGAGCCCATCTGCTGTAACGCCTCCAGGCTGTTTGGCCTGTGCTCCGACCCTTTGTACAAATTAGTCTTACAGATTGGGGGCCGACCCATGATTTCCCACGAATTTGATGTTTTCCATTCGTGCATTCGGCCCGGTGGATAGCTGCCACCCACATAATGATGTGAAATAAATCAGGATGGATGCTTAATGATGGTTCTTCCGCACACGGTAACTTCGTCATGGTGCCCGATGAGTAGGGCGGCCGCCGCCAAAATCGACGAGGGGGCTCGCGAACTGCCACGAAGCTTCTTGGGGCTTCGCGTTCCCATTTCGGAGCATGAGCCGCTGAGAAAATCGGGGCGGCCGGGGACGTCTAAGTCGGTTGAGTTGAAACTGCAACAGCCGGTGATGCGGGCGCCATGCCCGGGTATCGCCGGCTGTTGCAGTTTCAGTAATCCCATTCGATCGCTTGGCTCGCTGGCGCAAGACTGCAGATGCGGATCTGTGCTACCCCACTGGAAGCTACATCGCGGGCTTGTCGGTCTTTGCGCCGACCGGCATCTTCTCGTGCTCTTTGGCCTTCGCAATCATCTTCTCCACCTGCGCCCGTTGCGGATGGTTCGGATTGGTCTTGATCAGCTTCTCCCAGCACGCAATGGCGCCTTTTACATCACCCTGGTCCTGCCACTTCAGCATTCCCAGATTGTAAAGAGCATTGGCAAACTTCGGGTCAACTTCGAGCGCCTTGTTGAACGTTGCGATCGCCTTATCAGTGGAACCGGCAAAATACTCGGCGTTCCCCAGCTTGGTCAGCGCATCGGCGGTCGGCTTTACGTCCACCGCCATCTGGAAGTATTTTTCCGCATCCTCATACTGCCGGGCCGCCATGTAGTAGGTGGCAATCTTGGTCAGCAGGGCGCTGTCCTTCGGGTTCTGTTTCAACTGTTCCAACAGCGGCGCCACCTGCTGATCGGCCATCTGTTTCAACTGATCCGGGGTTGGCGCTGCGGGAGCCGCTTGCCCGCCGCCCATCGGGTTGCCGCCCTGCATCTGCGTCTGCACGGCGGCTGCGGGCGCCTGGGGTGCCTTCGATCCGCGGAACAGGAATCCCATGGTTACGCCAACCAGCAAACATATCGCCGACAGGGTATAGACCTGAACCGAAGACCAGCCAGTCTTGACCGTCTGAATGTCATCACTCATTTGTTCCAGTAACTCCTCTAGCAAAAAAATTCCGTCCCGATGGTTTCTCGCCTGGTCGCTTGAATACGACAGGACGTAGAGAAGACTCCAGAACAGTGTGGCCTCTGTCTACAAGGCAGTCACCCTGCCAAAGTCCGGCTTTCGATCGAGAATCTTTGCGCCTTATTTTCCAATCTGTTGTGACAGCCTCATTGTAGCAATAGAGAGAGTTCTTCGCGGGGCATGGGGGAAATCACGCAATGTGCGCTGGTTTTACCCCCACTTCAATATGTTATTTTGGAATGAAAGTTGCCCTAACGCTGGGAGCGTCATCACTCACCCCCTATGACTCAGGGTGCAGGATTTGTGCAGGTGCGTTGCTGGCCCGGCATCCATTAACGGAATCATTATGAAACCTCAGGCAATCATCATCGGAGCCGGCCCCGCGGGATTGACCGCCGCCTACGAGCTTCTCACCCGCACCGATATTCATCCGGTCGTCATCGAGCGCTTTGACTACATGGGCGGCATCTCGCGCACCGTGCGCTACAAGGGCAACCGCATGGACATCGGCGGCCACCGCTTCTTTTCCAAGAGCGACCGCGTGATGAACTGGTGGCTCCAGCAGCTGCCGCAGGAGACGCCCGGACAATCGGACAAGGAAGACGACGTCATGCTGGTGCGCGCCCGCAAGTCGCGCATCTACTTCCTGCGTAAGTTCTTCGACTATCCCATCCAGCTCAGCAAGGCGACGCTGGGCAACCTCGGCCCTGCCCGCACCGTGCGCATTGGCCTCAGCTACCTGCGCGCCATGATGTTTCCCATCCGCAAGGTGGAGAACCTGGAGCAGTTTTTCATCAACCGCTTCGGACGCGAGCTCTATCTCACGTTCTTCAAGTCCTACACCGAGAAAGTCTGGGGAGTGCCCTGCGACAAGATCAGCGCCGAGTGGGGCGCACAACGCATCAAGGGTCTTTCCATTCGCAAGGCCATCGCCCACTTCCTCAAACAATCCCGCAAGTCGGGAGACATTGCGCAGAAGGGCACCGAGACCTCACTCATCGAGCAGTTCCTCTATCCCAAGTTCGGCCCGGGGCAGATGTGGGAAAAGATCGCCGCGCACGTCGAGGAGATGGGTGGCGAGATCATCACCAACTTCAACATCACCTCCGTGGAGGTGAAGGACGGGCGCGTGGTCGCCGTCAGCGGACACGCCTCCGATGGCACTGAGCGCCGTTTCCCCGGCGACTATTTCTTCTCCACCACCTCCGTCAAGGAACTGGTGCAGGCCATGGTGGACAGCGGCAGCACCGTGCCGGAAAACGTCCGCGAGATCGCCTCCAAGCTGGAGTACCGCGACTTTATCGCCGTGGGCCTGCTGGTGGACAAGATGAAGGTTCGTGATCCGGAAGCCAAATTTGGCCAGCTGGTATCCGACAACTGGATTTACATCCAGGAGCCTGACGTGCTCGTCGGCCGGCTGCAGGTCTTCAATAACTGGAGCCCGTTCCTGGTGGCCGACCGCGACAAGGTCTGGCTGGGCGCCGAGTACTTCTGCTATGAGGGCGACGAGCTGTGGACTCGCTCCGAGGAGAGCATGGCAAAGCTGGCCGCCGAAGAGCTGGCCAAGATCGACATCATCGATCTCAACGACGTGCGCGACGCCGTGGTGGTCCACATGGCAAAAACCTACCCCGCATATTTCGGCGCCTACGACCGCTTCCAGGAGGTACGCGACTACGTCGATGCGATCCCGAACCTGTACCTGGTTGGACGCAACGGCATGCACAAATACAATAACCAGGACCACTCGATGCTGACGGCGATGACCGCCGTGGACAACATCATCGCGGGACGCCTGGACAAGCAAAACCTCTGGGAAGTGAACACCGAACAGGATTACCACGAGACCAAGGAAAAAGAGGTCCAGGAAAAATAGTTCGGAATTTGCCGTCGTCGGCTCTGTATTCCCCGGCCGCGCGTCGTCTGCGTTAGAGTAGGATCGAGAGGTCAGGGGTGTGGGGCCAATTCACCCAGCAACTTTGTCCCGGCCGGAATCCTGAGTGAAGAGCCTCGATTTTCGATCAAAGAATGCGCGATATGCCCCATTTGGATGATTGGAAGCCTCTCTCACGGCGTGTATCCAACTAGAAACAAATAGCTTGCTGAATATCTGGCAATTGGCCCGCTAGTTGCAAACCATATCTTTAGCTATCTGGAAGGTAGGAGCCCGAAATGGGTTTGAAGTCAATCTGGACAAAGTTGTATCAGACGCTCGCCTCCGTGCGAACGGGTATTTTTCTCATTCTTATAGTGGGCATTTTTGCGGCAGCCGGAACCGTTATTCTGCAGCGCCCCACCACGGAGCCGGACGCGATGCAGCGCTCCTATTCGCCGGAGACCCTACGGTGGCTTGACCGCCTCCAGCTCACCGATATCTACCATTCGTGGTGGTTTCTGACGCTGCTCTGCCTGTTCTGCGTCTGCCTGATTTTTGTCTCCCTGGACCGTTGGCCGAATGCCTGGAAGGTGTATTCCCGGCCGGTTCGTTTTGCCGCGCCGCACTTCCGCCTGGGCCTGCCCCAAACCGCTAAGCTGCCAGTCTCCGATGGAGCCGCCGCCCTTTCGACCACCGAGCGTGTTCTGGCTCGCTTCGGTTTCAAGGCGGAGCGGGTGACCGAAGAGGGTGCAACCGGTTTATTTGCCGAAAAGCAGCGCTTCTCCGTGCTGGCCGTTTTCATTGTCCACTTGAGCCTGCTGTTTATCTTTGCCGGATACATCGTGGACGGCGTCGTTGGCTATCGCGGCTACATGAACATTCCCGAGGGCTCGACGCTCGGCCAGATCACGATCAGCGACAATCGTGGCGGCGAGAGCAAGAAAGCACTCCCGTTTCTGGTCCGCTGCGACGGAGCTGGAGAGGAAACCTACGCCGACGGCAGTCCCAAGAAATGGTGGTCCAAGCTGGTGGTGATTGAGAACGGCAAGGAAGCCGTCTCCAAGATGATTGTGGTGAACGATCCTCTGGTTTACAAAGGCATTCACATCTACCAGTCGAGCATGGGGCAATCCGGCACTCCCCGGGCACTCACCTTTACGGCAACGCCAACCAGCGGTGGCGAAGCGGTGAACGTCATGGTTCCCTTGAATGGCGCGGCGGCGCTGCCGGATGGGGAAAACCTCAGCATTCTGCGCTGGGTTCCCGATTACTACGTGCAGGATAATGAGGTCTTCCAAAAATCCGACGACCCGTCGAACCCGGCGGTCCAGCTGGGCCTGACCAACGCCCAGGGCCAGACCAAGAAGCTCTGGATTCTCTATTCGCAGCTGAATAGCACCAAGGGACAGGACGCGCCCTATGAGTTTGCCATCAAGTCGGCAGCCTGGGCCAAGTACACCGGTCTCGAGGTCTCGCACCATCCCGGCCAGATGGGAGTCTGGATCGGCGTCGTGCTGATGGCGCTCGGCCTGATGATTGCCTTCTATACCCACCATGTTCGCATCTGGGCCGCCATCGCCGAAGACGGCCAGGGCGGAAAACTTTTGTGGATAGGCGGCACGACCAACAAAAACCGAGACAAGTTCAAGCTGACCTTCGAGCAGATCAAGACAGCCCTGAGCCAGGAACTGAGCGGCGGAGCCGCAGCCAACCTTAACCAAAAGAACCAAGACAAGACGCTGTCCAAGGCATAGAAGCCCGGACTGCGGCAGGAGTTACAAAGTTATGTCAGAAGCACGAGTGGAACCACAGCAACGGCCGGCCAGCGGAGCCGCCCTGCTGGTGCTGGTAGGACTGGGAGTTGCCTTTGCCTTGCTGGTGGCGCTGCTGGCTGCCGCCAAGACGCATTCCGGACCCATCTACGGCGAGGCCAACATGCTGTACACGGCGCTGGTGCTCTATGCCGGCGCGGCCACCCTGTACATGGGATACGGCGTGACCGGGATCGAGCGCTACGTCAACTCTGCCACGCTGCTGACGGCTCTCGGATTTGCAGCCAATACCGCGGCGGTGGCACACCGCTGGGTGATTGCCGGCCGTCCTCCCTTCTCCAACATGTACGAGATGCTGCTGAGCTTCGTCTGGACCCTCGGCCTTCTGACCCTCATCGCCGAGAGGGCCTACAAAGTCAAGATCATCGGATCGATCACCATGCCGATTACGGTCGTCTCCGTGATCCTCATGCAACTGCTGAATAGTGAAGTCCGTCCGCTGGTTCCGGCTCTGCAGTCCACCTGGTTGCAGGTGCATGTGACTCTGGCCATGCTCTCCTATGCCGCTTGCGCGGTCAGCTTTGCCCTGGCCACCATGTTCCTGGTTCAGGACAACATGAAGACCGAGTCCTTCCAGGCCATCACCTCGGTGGGAATGATCGCCGTGTATCTGTCGATCCTGGCGACGCGCTTCCGCTCCGGCGCCCTGGCGGTGACTGCCTATGATCTGGAACAGAAGACAGAGGTGATGATTTCGCGTGGGCATCCGCTGTTCATCCGGATTCCCGATCTCGGTTGGCTCTTTATGCTCATTCTGCTCTCGGCCTTGGCGCCCCTGCTGATTTACGTCGCGGGAAGGCTGAAGAAGGACGATTCGTTGTTTGACACCGCCAGCAAGGCCATGTTCATCACCATGCTGCTGCAGGTGGTGGGACTGGCCATCTTTGTTGCCCGGGTCAAGAACGGGCAGTACGGGACGCCGGAGGCGGATGGTCTGTACGCGACGGCACTGCCGGCCAATCCGTTCCTGCTTTCCGGCATGGTGGGCGGAATCGTCGCCGGCCTCCTCTACCTCCTGCTGCTGTGGCGTCGCGAGGGTTTGCAGAAGATGATGCCTCCGGCCGACGACCTGGACCGCGTGACCTACAAGATCATCTGCATCGCTTTCCCGCTGCTCACCCTGATGATTGCCGCCGGCGCCTACTGGGCCAACCAGACCTGGGGAAGCTACTGGAGCTGGGACCCGAAGGAAACCTGGGCGGCCATCACCTGGCTGGTCTACGCAGGCTACCTCCATATGCGCATCACCCGTGGCTGGAAGGGACGCCGCGCCGCCTGGTTTGCCATTCTGGGCTTTGGCGTGGTCATCTTCACCTTCTTCGGTGTGACCTATCTGTTGCCCGGTCTGCACGCCTACGCCGCAGGCTGATGCAGGCTAGACTCAAAAGAGGCCACCGCGCTCAGTCGCGGTGGCCTCTCCTCTGCCCTTCGGCATTTTCTGTCTTGCCAGCTTCCCATCCCTGCTTGAAGTCTGGAGCAGTGCATCCTGATAATTGAGATATGATCTTTACGTTCCTTTAGGAGAATTTTGTGAGTCGGGTTCGGCTGAACTGGCAAATCAAAACTCTACTGCCGGTGGCCGTTGTGCTGGTCAACGGCCTGCTCCTGTTTGCCCTGGTAACCCTGACTTTGCAGGACCCGGCGCGCCATCAGGTGCTGGCCGTGGGCGTCGCCGGAGCCGTGGTCATCTGCGCCGTGCTCTTCATGGTGTTGGCCGTGGTGATCCACCGCCCCATGCTGGAGCTGCAGCACAAGATCGCCCAGGTGCAAGCCGGCGACCTTTTTGTGCGGGTTGAGTTTGCCGACCGCAACGACGAAATCGGCGACCTTGGCCGCCATTTCAATGACATGGTTCAGCAGCTGCGCGAGAGCCGTGAGGAGATCGAACGCCTGCACCGCACCCAGTTCTCCCGCGCCGAGCATCTGGCGACCCTGGGCGAGATGGCGGCGGGCCTGGCCCATGAGATTCGCAACCCGCTGGCCGGCATCGCCGGGGTCATGGAGATCGTCGGGCGCGATCTGCCCCCCGACTCTCCGGCCGTCGAGGTACTCGGCGAGGTGCGGCACGAGGTGCTTCACATCAACCGGATCGTCAGCGAGCTGCTGGAAATTGCGCGTCCCAAGCCGCCGGTCTATCAGATGGGAAACCTGATAGCGGTGGCCGAGCACGCCACCCTGTTCGCGCGCGACCAGGCTACGGCCCGCCACGTGACGATGGAGGTGGTCAACGACGAGCCTCTGCCGGAGCTGGAGTTTGACAGCGGGCAGATTCACCAGGTGTTATTGAACCTTCTGCTGAATGCGGTGCAGGCCTGTAGTGAAGGCGGCAGTGTCCGCGTCGAGTTCGCCTCCGATGAAAAGACGGTCACCGTCAGCGTCAGCGACACCGGCAAGGGAATTGCCCCGGCGGTGCTGCCGAATATCTTCCGCCCATTTTTTACTACCAAGGGCGACGGCACCGGGCTGGGGCTTTCGCTGGCGCGCCGAATCGTGGAAGATCATGGAGGACGGCTGGAGGCCACCAGCGAGTTGGGCAAGGGGAGCTGCTTCACTTTGACCCTTCCGAAAATCAGGCCGCAAGAGTAAAATCAGACACCCGGACTTTATAAATGGCCTCCACCCGTTGTGGGACTCCGTGGTACTCTCAAAAGCCGACCCTGAGTAATTGATCCAGATGCCGAGCGAAAAAATTCTAATCGTCGATGACGAAAAATTAGTCCGGTGGTCCCTGCGCCAGAAGTGCGAAGAGTGGGGCTACCAGGTGTCGGAGGCCGAGACCGGCACGGACGGCTTACGTCTGGCCCGCAACGAATCTCCCGATCTGGTTCTGCAGGACGTGCGCCTGCCGGACATGAACGGATTGGAGGTGCTGCAGCGCCTGAAGCAGGCGGGCGACGCCCGCGCCGTCATCATGATCACCGCCGATCCTCAACTGGAGGACGTGAAGCTGGCCCTCAAGCAGGGCGCCTACGACTTCATCGGCAAGCCGATCGATTACGACGAGCTGCGCGTGGCTGTCAAGAATGCGCTGGAAGCCACCCAGCTGCGCTCGGAAAACGAGACGCTGAAGAAGGAAGTGCTACAGCGCCGCCGCGCCGCCTATCACGACGTGGTGGGCGAGTCGCAGCGCATGCAAGACCTGATGTCGTTCGTCAACAAGGTCGCCTCCAGCGAAGCCACCACCATTCTCATCCAGGGCGAAAGCGGCACCGGCAAGGACCTGATCTCGCGCGCCATCCACTTTGAGAGCCGCAGAAAAGACAAGCCGCTTATCATCATCAACTGTTCGGCCATTCCCGAGACCCTGATGGAGGCCGAGCTCTTCGGCCACGAGAAGGGAGCCTTCACCGACGCCAAGGCGATGAAGAAGGGCTTGTTCGAGCAGGCCGATGGCGGCACGCTCTTTCTCGATGAAATCGGCGAACTCTCCGGCCTTCTGCAGGCCAAGCTGCTGCGCGTGCTGGAGGAGCAGGTGATTCGCCGGGTCGGCGGCATCCGGGACCAGGAAGTGGACGTGCGCGTGATTGCCGCCAGCAATCGCGACCTGGAGCGCGCGGTGCGCGAGGGGACATTCCGCCAGGATCTGTACTACCGCCTGGCGATCATTTCGCTGTTTTTGCCGCCGCTGCGCGACCGCCGCGAAGACATTTTGCCGCTGGTAAGTTTTTTCATCGAGCGCTACAACCGGCGCTTCCGCAAAAACGTGCGCGGCATCAGCCCGGAGACCAGCGTTCTGCTGACCAAGTACGATTGGCCGGGCAACGTGCGCGAGCTGAAAAATGCCATCGAGCGCGCCATGATTCTGGAAGACGATGACCTGCTGCGCCCGGACTACCTGCCATTTTCCGTGGGTTCGCCGCTCAGCAGTCTGACTGCCTTCGAGCACTCTTCGGGCGGTAACGTGGCGGCCGGTGCGGCCGCCGGCGCGGCGCCCGGCTTGCAGCCGCCGGAGTTTCAGGTCGTCAACGGCAAAACCCTGCCCCGGCTTGCGATTCCTGAGTGCGGCACCAGTCTGGAGGAAATCGAGCACTGCCTGGTTGAAATGGCCATGCAGCAGGCCAACCGAAACCAGACCCAGGCGGCCAAACTGCTCGACATCAGCCGCGATGCGCTGCGCTATAAGCTGAAAAAGTTTGGCCTGATGCATTCCGAAGAGGAATAAGAGAGCGCTCATTGATTCGCTCTGGAGGCATTTTGTGCCGCTCCGCCTGCGTTTGCACGGTAGGTAAGACTCTGGAAAAACGGATTGGGATGAGGAATCGCCCTCACATCTGAGTCAATTGCCACACAATTTCGGGCCGGGTCTTGCACAGGCATCGCGTCGCATACCCCTAAATATCTGACTTTTAAACAAGTTATTTTCATCTCCCAGAGACCCTGTTTGGCAGCCGATGTGCCTTAGTACGTTCGTACTCTCAGGAGACGACCGTGGAACCGACGCTGATGGTGATTGGCATTAGTCTTCGCAGCGCCAACTTAGCGCTGCGCGAGCGCTTCTTGCTCACCACTGCTCAGAAGTCAGAGGCGCTCACCGCTCTGGTGCGCTCGGATGCAATTGATGAGGTCATCGTTCTCTCCAATTGCAACCGCACGGAGTTTCTGGTTTGGACGCAGGACGCCTCCGAAGCCGCCAACTCGGTTCTCCGTTATCTGACCCGCTCGATCAATTTGAAGCTGATGGAGTGGTCGAACTACTACCGACTGGTGGGCGATGCCGCCGTGCTGCATGTCCTGCGCGTGGCCTCCGGGATCGACGCTGCCGTGTTTGGCGAGACCGAGGCAACCAACTCCCTTCTCGCCGCTTGGCAGCAGGCGCAGCGGGCAAGCACCACGGGACGCTTTCTGGATGCCATGATGACCAAAGCATTCACCGTGGCAAGCCAGGTTCGCCAGCAATTGGGGACGAGCGCCAATGTGATCACCGTGGCGGAAGCGGCGGTTACCGTGTGCCGCGATGCAGTGGGCGATCTGCACCACAAGCGCGTGCTGGTTCTAGGAGCCGGACAGATGGCCCTGGCCACCGTGCGCGCATTGCAGAAGGCGGACGCGGGCGCTGTCATGGTCGTGAATCGGAGCTGGGAGCATGCCCAGCAGCTGGCACGGCAGTGCGGCGTGAAGGCCGCCCATGCCGAAAATCTCTGGGAGCAGATTCTGCGGGCGGACGTGGTGATCTCGGCGGCTTCGCAGCGGGTGCTGATTGCGCGCGAAGAGCTGGAAATCCTGATGCGCGAGCGCAAGGACAAGCACATCGTCATTATGGATTTGTCCGTGCCCCGCACCGTGGACCCCAAAATCCGCACCCTGGAGGGAGTGGTTGCGCACGATCTCGACGACCTGTGTGCGGCGATGGATCAGAGCGAGCCGCGCCGTACCATGCTTCCGATGGCCGAGCGGTTGATCGCCCAGGAGGCCGCGGGCTTCCGCACCAAGCTTCTGTCGGAGTCGGTCCTAACCACCATCTCCGCCATGCGGGAGCGGCTGGAAATGATCTGCAAGCAGGAGATGGATCAGTTGCGCGAGCAGTTCGGCCCATTCACCGAGGACCAGGAAGTGGCGCTCTCGACGCTCTCGACGCATATTGCCCAGCGCATATCGGCGGCTGTGGCGCGGCAGCTGAAGGAAATGCCGGGGCGCAATGAACTGACGGGCGCGCTGCAGCAGCTCTTCCAGCTTGAAGTCGCCAAACCGAAGGCCGAAGTCAAGGCTGCAGTTCGGTAGCCCAGGCGCGCCTTTTCTTCACGGCTCTTCGTAATTCCAAATCGAAACAAAATCTCTCTGTTACTGATCCGGGACAGGCGCCCTCATAAGTTGAGCCGTTCCCCGTGTCGTTGCGCCGCTCGGCTGCCGTTGTAAGGAGCAGGAGCTGCGCGTCGGGCGCCCACACTTCTGCCGGCCCGACCAGGAGAGAAAAGAATGAAGCGGAGAACGTTGCTGTTTGTCTTTGTATTGTGCGCCGCCGCGCTGACGCAGGCGCAAAGCCGGTGGTCTTTCAAGGGTACCGTGGTCCGGATGCGAATGACCAACTGCGTTGCCTCGAGCGGTTTCAAAGCGTCTTTCCAGGCGGTTCCAATGTCGGGCATGAGCTGTCCCGAGTACACGGTGGTGAGCTCCAATGTCGTCTATGTGGTCGTGGGGCATCGTACCGAAGAGTTCATTCCGCTGGCGGAGAACATGGACTTCAACATCCGCAAAAACGAAATCGTCATCTTCTCCAATGATGAAAAAGCCAAGTCGCGCTTCATGGTCCAACAGATGATTCTCCGCGCCGACTGGGAGCGCGAGGAGCAACGAAAGGAATTGGAAGCACAAATGATGGAGCGGAGCATCAGCTACGAAGTACGCAATCCTCCCCGGGTGGTTTCGGCATCCAGCGGGAGATAGGTGCAGCGTGCGCACATCGAGTACCTGGCGTACGATCGTTTTCCCTTTGCACTGAATGGCGGAGCCCCGGAGAGCCGCTCAAGAGCCTCCGGGGCCGCCGCTGCCGGCCGCGCTTCTTCTCCAACCTTCGGCGAAGAACTCGTGGCGGCCCTTCCTGGTATGACGGAGGAGCGGCGACAAAGCTGAAGAGGATGCAAAGATTAAAAGCTGAAATCTGCAGGGCCCAAACCCCAAAGACGGAACGCTCAATTCTGGCTTCGGCAACCGCGGGAATAGCGGCGGCGGACTGCATAGGACGGTGCAAAAAACCGTTCGCAATGTGGAACCAAGGAGTCCGCATTGCAGCGTTTCACGCCGAGCCGTATCGCACGTTGGTTGACCACAGGGTCGCTGGTTTTGGCGCTTGCGTCCGCTTCCGTGCAGGCCGCGGATGAGAGCGGAGACGTCATCCGTGCCAGCGCCGACGAAGTCCGCATCGCCTTTGCCGCCACCGACCGGGATGGGCATACGATCAAGACGCTGCGCAGCACCGACGTTGCGGTGGGCGACAACGGATTGATCATCCGCCAATTCCGCAGCTTTCGGCCAGCGATGCCAAGTCCGCTAGACCTGGTGCTGCTGCTCGATACCAGCGCCTCGGTAGAGTCGTATCTTCCGCGACAGATCGCCGAGGCGGAAAGCTTCATCGAAAACTCAACTTGGGGCGAACGTGACCGAGTCTCGATCATCGCCTTTGGCGGGATGCGTCCGCAGGTGCTGTGCACGCGAAACTGCAGGGCTGCCGCTGCGCGCGGCCAGTTGAACGCATTGCGGGCCGGAGGGGACACGCCGCTCTATGATGCCTTGCTGCTGGCCTCCGATATTCTTAATGAGAATCGCGACCCCGAGTCGCGTCCGGCGATGGTTTTGTTCTCCGATGGATTAGATTCAATAAGTATCCATGATATGTCCGACGTGGTGGAGGCTTCGCAAAATCTTCAGGCGGCGATTTATTCTATCAACTCCCGCTCCAGCAAATCCGCGCCGAGCAATGGTGACGCAGTGCTGGACTACCTTGCTAGTAGCACGGGCGGACTGAGCTTTGCGCCGGGACAGAACGTTAAGGAAGTTCTGCGCACTGTTGTTGAAGATCTGCACAGCGGATATGTGCTGACCTACGTGTTGCCTGCGCATCCGGCGGGGCGTCATTCGTTGCGAATTCTTCCCACTAGCGATCCGAGGCTACAATTTCGTGCGCGATCCGAATACAACGACTCTGGAGATGAGTAGGACCTGGCTTCCGCCATGTAGCGGAAGCCAGAGAACGCAACAAGAGCTGGATCTCCAGATTCCATGCTCCCGCTTAGATTAGGGGTCTATTCGAGATCCCTCGCAGTTGGTAACCGTATCCATCACCGCGTTGCGGCAGGCGGCGACGCGGGCGATGTAGGAGCCTTGTTTCTTGCCGGCCGAACTTCTGCTCGGACAATGTCGCCGGTGCATGATCAGAACGGAATTCGTCAGGCTCCGCTACCTACCGTCCGTTTCCTTCTTCGTCGAAGTCATCGGAGTCGAAATCGTCCAAATCCCAATCATCCGGTTCGTTCCAGCGGGGCTGACTCTCATTGCAGTCTCCGTCTACATCTTCGAAATCTCTCATGGTCACACGCTCCTAGCATGTTCGGCAGAAAGTATTCTCTGCCTTTTAAGTTATATGGTTGTTTGGTGGGACATCACCGGTGCTCGTGATTGCGGGCGTGAAAGCTGAATGCGAGATCCGGAAGTCGATAAATCAACTACAGCGTGAGGGGCGAAATCCTGGCGCGTGGATCACGATTTACGAAGCGCCTGTCCACTCATGGGCGCAGTGCTCGATGTCATGCTTAGAGACAAGAAGGCCGCCGACTGTGCCGTCGCCACAGCCGAACACCGGCAGTTTCCTAGACAACATTTGCCGAATGATAGTTGCCTTGATTTCAACACGACTGTATGGGCCATAGTAGCTACTCGCTATTAGGTTGAAGTGGATGACGTCATGCGATATCAATTGGTCGCTCGTTTTATTGGTGGCTAAGCTGAGCAGTCTCTCGATGAACATTTGGACGTCTAGTTCGTGTACTCCCGGCATTACGCTTGGCATGTGGTTCACCTCGAAGTCGCCGCTCGCTTTCAATGTCCGAAGCACCCGTCTCGGGATTCCAATTAGTTTCGCGGCTGTTTCCATGCGATAAACATTGCCAGGGCTCTTTCTGGGAAGGGGAATGCCACTGCACTCAACAATGCGGTTGAACTCTCCGCGCAGAGTTTGTATCGACGAAATTTCTCCTGCGCTGACTAGTCGAGCGGCGGTCTGCGAAGCTACGCCATGTTGTTGGGCAAACTCTGCGACAGAAATGAAGCGTCTTGGGTGCTCGGACCCTTCCTTTCCTTTGAGATTTCCGCGTTTGAATGTACGTCCTCCGTGAATTGCAGAAAAATCCGACAATGCATTCCTCAAGAAATATGCGTGCTCTATTGGTCGAATGCACTTTGACACAAGATAATAAATTCCGCGGATAGGGCCTTTCGCAAGCTGCACATACGAATTGGTCGGAATATCTTTAGTGAGCCGTTCGAGGAGCCAAAAGAAATTTTCCGGCCACTTATCCAAAACATCCGCTGCGGAACGGACGATACTTCCTTGGTCCGTGAGGTCTGTCTTGTTCCGCGTAGTATCCATATGGCATTTTCCGAGAGTATTGATCAGCTGAACCAAACAACGCAGAGACATTGCTTGAAGCTCGCGGGTCGGTAATCCTGAACAGTACGCCCCGTCAGCAAGGCCCAGTACTTTCAACCGGATGATATCTAACAGATCTGCTTCGGCCGGTGAGACCAAAGCGTTGCGCGGCGGGTCTAAAAGGCTTGCTCCGCATTGACAGTTCAATAGTCCCGGCCTGGACCATCGCAATGGCTGCAAGCATTTCGAACAAGCGGAGAGAAGCACCTTTCGATGAACCGGGCATGCCGCCATCAGCGTTAAGTCGAAGTGCGCCTCGATGTAACCCTTCTCCTTCACACACTCGGGGCATAATCGTGGGTTTTTGATGCGTAGGTCTGTTTTGAAAAGGGGGTTTGCCAGCAAGCGGCAATGGCCAAAATTCATTCCAGGCGAGCGGTAACGGAGCGGCTCCAACTCCCGTACGGGCCGGTTTGCTATCTCGGCCAGTTCTGCGATCGAAATACCGACTGCTCCAATCTGGTTGCGCGGCAGCCCGGCTAGCAAGAACACCGAATGCCAAGTCGGGTAACCATTTTCCTCTGCTAGTCGAAGGATATAGCCGTACAAACTTTCTGTGGGATTTGATGCCGGGTGACGAACAAGTCTGACAGTGTCCCTCAATCCGAAACCAGCAGTTCTGTAGTAGGCTCAATTTCCAGTGGGAGTACTTGCCATAAAATATTTGGCGATTGATAACCATTCATTGTTATTTTCAACTGGATCCTTTCTTGGGTGTTGGAAGTGCGTTCACCATAAGAACTCGCTTCAGATGTTTGGGAAGGTCGGGCTGTGAATCGATCGCGGAAGTGTCAATCAACCATGAGCACTCAAAGGAGTGCGGTGGTACCGCCCAAATCGAAGATGGATGAGCAGCAGCGGCAGCGCATCATCGCGGTGGCCTGCTCGCCGCCGCCAGAGGGACGGGCGCGCTGTACGGTGCGACTGCTGACCGAAGAAGCCATCCGGCGCAAACTGGTGCCGAAGGTGGGGCGGGAGACTATCCGGGTGTTGCTGGAAAGCCACGACTTGAGGCCGTGGCGGGAAAAGAATGTGGTGTGTGGCGAGGCTGGATGAAGAGTACATCGCCCGCATGGAAGATGTGCTGAAACTCTACGAACAGCCTCTCGATGAGCACGCTCCGGTGGTGTGCATCGACGAGAAGTCGGTGGTGCTGCACGAGGACACGCGGCCTCCGGCACCGATGCAGCCGGGACAAGTTGCGCGGCGCGGCTATGAATACAAGCGCTGTGGAACCGCCAACGTGTTCTGCCAACGTGTTCTGCGGCATCGAGCCCAAGGCGGGACGGCACTTCACCAAGGTGACGCCGACGCGCTCCTCGCCCGAGTCCGCCGATCTCCTGCTGGAGATGGCCGTCCGTTATTCTGCGGCCGACACCATCCTTCTGGTTATGGATGACCTCTCCACTCACACCCGCAAGGCGCTGGTCGGTCGGTGCGGCGAGGAGGTCGCGCGTGGCTGTGGCAGCGGTTTACGGTCCATTACACGCCCAAACACGGGAACTGGCTCAATCAGGCCGAGATCGAGATCGGCCTCTTCGCCCGCCAGTGTTGGCAAACGCAGAATCGGAGACATTACTTCATTACGCTCGCAGGCTCGTGCCTGGAACCAACGCGTCAACCGCGACAAAACCACCATCCGGTGGAAGTTCACTCGCAAACAGGCCCGTCGCAAGCTCAACTACACAATTACGCGGTCGAGGTACTAGTCCATCGTTGGAAGTTGGGGACGGGAAGCAGGAATGAACCGCTGGTTCTACAGAGATGAAGCAGAGGAAAGGGGCTGGCTGATGAAGTGAACCCCTGCACCCCTATCCCCGCTTAAAAGCTCATTCGCCTCGCTCCGGATCATCGCTTAGCAGCTTGACGATTCCGAACACTTACTCCACAATCACCATGCCAGCGTCGCTTCGCTCCGACTGCTGTTCACCTTCAGCGGAATACCATCATTCTTTCGTAAAATTGGTAATTGTGCGTACGTTTTTCCCCCTCCCCAGATGCCACGTACCTTGTTCGTAAGGACACGGATAGACTTGCAAATCCAGTCCACGTTCCTTGGCTCTCGTCCTTTCTGCTTCAGCCCACATGTACGTGTGCCATGACATTTTCCGGCGACCGGAACGCGCCCTGCAGACAGGGCAGATGTGAACAACTTGAGGATGGGACTTCAGGAGCTTCAGCTGCGCGCGCGTCGGTTCCCGGTCCTTTTTGGGAATGCTTCGAGCCTTTTGCGAAAGAGTTGGGAACGGGGCAGATGCGGCACGGAGTCCTAGCGCCTGGATCGAAGCGCGAGCAGACTCTCGTGCGCGCTGCGCGTTCGACTGTCCCAGTCGTTTTAAAGCAACATACTGTTCCTCCAATCGCCTAGTGTAGGTTTTACAATCGTCATCACCGGGCAAGACCGGCTCTGTTCCGAGTGCGCGGATATAGGTAACAAAACGTCGAGCTAGGGAATCCCTCATTTATGCTCCTGAATTAGAACGATTGTTCTGGCAGGCCATTGGCGCGCTAGTGGGTAACCTGCGCCAAGACGGGCGCCATTCCCGCAGGTGTACGCCTTTACCGCAACTTCTCGAACAGCCGTGTACGGCCCCGTGCGCACGAGGTGGCAGGGGTCAGCGGGCAACCGATGCCCTTATGCAGATCTGGCGGGCAATCCGTCAATGACTATGTGGTGAGCCGAAGATGGCGAGACGGTGGTCGTGGTTTGCCGCAAGCACCGGCATGGGATCAGTCAGCAGAGTTTTTATCTGTGAAAGAACAAGTACGCTGGTCTGGAACTCAGCGAGCTGCGGGAACAGCTTCCGCCATTCCCAGGCTTCATCTAGCGATGCAAGCGAGCTCTTCCCCCCTTATCATAATAAAAGCAGTGCGTGGCGAGGATGTTTGCGGCGTGACGGAGAAGGTGTTGATTCATCTCAAAGTCGGTCTCGCCTTTCCGTCTGGTATGACGGGTCCAGCCAAGCTTATTCGTAAACCGAATCAAGCGGCGTAGACTCATTTTCAGAAGATCGCAAGCTGGCACTCCTGATGTGTACCCCGAAGCCGCGGTGGAAAGGCCTAGTACCTTTCTCCTTAAGACGTCCAGCAAATCGACTTCGTGCGGCGAGATCGCAGCCCTATTCGGTTTCACTAGATCTGCCCCGCAGTGACACTTCAACAGTCCCGGTCTCGACCATCGCAGTGGCTGCGAGCATTCTGGGCAATTGTAGAGGAGGACCATCTTGTGGGTGGCGCATCCAGTCATAAGTGCCAAGTCGAAGTAAGCTTCAATGAAGCCATTTTCTATCAAACACTCGGGGCATATTGCTGGCGCATGGAGACGTGAGTGTGAGGCATCAATCGGATTTCCGAGCAGGCAGCGTTCGTCTTTTTCCATTCCGGGAGAAAGATATCGGATCGATTCCAATTCCAGCTCGGATCTATTCGATATACCCGCCAGCTGGCGGATGCTTAGGTCCAGTCGTCCAAGTGTTTCTTTAGGCATTCCCGCGAGTGAAAGCACAGGTGACCAACTTGAATATCCGTTTTCTTGAGCGAGACGAAGAATGTAGCCAAACATGCTTTCTGTTGCTTTTGCAGCCGGGTGACGTACCAGTCGGACAGTGTCGCTCATCCGTGCTCCTTTATGCCGCAAGTTAAAAATAATCGAGACACTCCATCTCAGAGCCGTGGTCAGCGGCTCAGGATGGACTCAGCAGTCGCTCCGCAAGGCCTACGATTAGCCTGCAAGGTTTCGTTTCGGGTTTATCGATGGATCACGGAGAAGGTACACGGATTCGATCACTTTGCCACCAGCACTTGTGCTGCCGCAAGTTGAGAGCGGGCGTGAGCTTTCTTGCGGGGCATTGGAGGCGGTTCGACGGCCACTCCAATCATCGCGACACGCTGATCTAGTTCAGCCGTTTCAACAGCCATAAAATCATGGCGGAATGGTCTCGGCGTCTCAGGGCGATTCGCATGCCAAACCGCCGAAGTGTGAGCGTTGTGCAAGTCCGCGAGTGTAATAGTCGTGCGTTCGTCTGCCACCGCATCCGAGGCTGCCTGCTGCAGTATGTTCGCCAAATATCCCAGCAGTCCGCCAGTTGCGCACCACCAACGAAATGCCATATCGTCGCTGTGGAACTCGGGAAGATCGAATTCTTTTTTTAGCTCATTGTTAAACATGCACAAGATTGATTTAAACTCCCTCCTTTGCCCTTCATTTCCCCAGGTGAATCGCGACAATTCGATCGGGGCAAGGAAACGGCCGGTGAGCTGCTCATTCTGATCAATCACCGCCTGACATGAGGAAAGTCCTGCCACGACCAAGGCGCACCGCAACTCGCGATCATTCGAGAAGATCTTCAGCCAGTCCGCAGCATAATGCTGGACCAAGTGGCTGGTCTTATCCCAAAAATGTTGAAACTCGTCGAGCAATAAAGCTTTGCATTTACATTTTGTCCATAGGACCTTGATTCGCCTGGTCTTCTCCTGCTCCGTACCTCGAGAACCATCCTCAGCACCAAGCGCTCCTAATATCGCTTCGCACAGGCCTTTGACGGTGGGCTTCGACGGGACGTCGACTCGCACGACCGGAGTGATTAGGCCATCACTTAATCGCGCTGCGGGATGATTTTCACAAAATGCGTCAAGCACACTTGACTTTCCAGTTCTCGATTCACCAATCACGGCGATACAAGTGGACTGCCGACCAGCGAGTGCGAAACAGCCTTCAAGCCGGCGGAGGCCCATGGTGAAGGCCGAATGTGGAGCGATTATGCTAGACACGTCTCGAGCGAGTTTCGCGGTCATGCTCCGAACATCTCCACGCTCCCCGCCAAGAGTTGAGCTGTGGGCTGCTGTGAGCAGCCCGGGTTTATCCTTAGTTGTGTTATGAACGGAGTGTTGTTGATTTACCAAGTGAAAACCTCTTATGTTATAAAAGTCTGGTTATTCGAAAAGCGAATAAGCAATGTGGTGTTCCCGAAAGCACAGTCGACAGGCCGAGATCGTCCGCGAGAGCGTAAACCCATTCTAGACAGAGCAGTCCGGACCGCGATTCAACTAGATGTTCAATTTCATCTAGAATTAGCATTGTTGTTTTAGTACTTTTCAAGAGGAGCTTCAATCTCCTCGTTATTTGAGCATTAGTATCGTGAGCGACTACCTCCGCGCACAAGGCATCCAGCATCAGTTGACCAACTCGCTTTATACTTGCGTTTATGGGGGAATTTACTTTCAAGATAGGGCGGATGTACCAATCATCTAAGGAATGGTTGGTGTGGTTCCGAACACAGATATCGAGTGCATGAGACTTACCTGTGCCCCGTTTCCCGATCAAGAGAATATGCTGAGGTGCGATACCGGTATCGTTCAACGAGGACTCAATCTGCCGAATGACCTCCGCGTTTGTTGCGTCCGACATTGAAACTATTACCAACCTACTGGCCAGCCTTTCCAAAATAAACCTCCAGTTCGAGTTGCTTGCAAGATGCGGGTTGCCCCCCTGGCCCAGTGTGGACCAGGAGGCGTAAGTCACGGGGGCTTCGGCGGGTCTACTTTCCTTTCTTTAGAATGATCGGCGTGTAAGGCGTGAGTTCGGTCTCCGGAGCGGACGTGCCAGAGGCTTCGGCCGGGGGGCTGGGCAAATAGCGTTCCGCCGCCTCCTCCGCAGCCGCCAAATTCTCAGCTTTCTTGGCGCCTTGCAGATATCTTGCGGTGCGTGTCCGAGAGGCTCGACGCTTGAGCCCGAAATCGTGTTCAATAATCTGGGCGATCTGTGCTTTAGCCTCGAGCCAACCATCGGGGTTGTCTGGAAGGGTGGTATGCGTGAGCCGATATCTGCGGATTACCTTGTGCTGCCAAAAGGTGACGCCTTCGGCGTAGTCAGGCCGCACAGCCGGCACTAGGAGTGGCTTAGGCGCCTTCGGATGTATGACGAACAAGTGTCCGATGTTACCTTCATCAATCCTGATATCAACTTTTGTGTTGAATCCAAAGCGACATCCGAGTTGATGAAGCTCGGGAGAATTAAAGCGCAAAAAGTGCATTTCTATTCCCTTTTGAGTATGGATCCTGGTGTCACAGGTTCCAGCAATCACATCAAGCAAGCACGGGTCTGCAGCCATCCGGATATGATCGGGTGAAATGCTAGAGGCCCATTTTTGCGCTGGCGTCATGCCAATGCCTGAATGAAAGTCTTGATGATATTCATCGGCTACCCACTTATGCATGACTTCCAGCAGAGTCGAAAACGTCACGACCGCATGCTTAGCGGGGTCATAATCCCCGCGTTCGATAATTGACAAGGCGGCGCCAGGGATCCCGTGTAGCAGACCACGCTCGATAGTCCCAAAGAACCGTTCGATCGTTCCCTTGTGCCAGGGAGACTGTCGGGGCGAATATTCGATTTGGGTCCCTAATGACATACAGAACTGATCGAGGCTCAGGCCATGGTTTTCCGATCCATTGTCCACGCCAAGTTCGGTCACCACTCCGTACGCTAACCAATCATTCTCAATGCTCGGATAGATCTCCTTTAAGTTGTTCTTTGGCATCAGCGCATGCTTGAGACAACACGCGGTTGAGTAGTAACTCGGCGGCGTAAATCCAATATAGAAACCGAGGATGCAACGACTGAAAACGTCGATGCAACAAGTCAGGTAGGGACGACCCAGCGGCAAACACGTTCGATCGTCGATGACGTAAATGTCTAGCAGCGTGTGGTCAATTTCTGCCCGATCTAAAGGTGCGTTGACTACATGTCCCCCGCCGACGTAACGGTAACGCACGCGAGCCGCTTCGGCACCATGGCGAGCCGCGTACTTATCCCTTTCAGGGATCTTGCTAATCAGGTTGGAGATGTATTTGTAAGTTGGAAGCGGTAATGCACTTTTCGCAGGAAGTAGCCGATTCTCACGCTTCACCATGGTAATAGCGTGATCAGTTGTGTCCTTAATGGTCTTTCTCGGTTGGACCATGTAAATGGCATCTATGGACGTGAGGCTGATCGACTCAACTTCTTTTGGAAGCCGTGGTGTGCGGTTGCCTTTTCGGTCAGTCCGCTCCCGCAACGCGTAAATGTCGTTGCCAGAGTCTTGATATCGTTTTGTCCATGCGATGACCGTCTTTCTGCAGGGACGATGATCTGGCTGGTTCAGACCGTTCCAGACCTTGGTAATGACGGGTTCGAGTGTCTCCTTGCAATTGGAAACTTCCATGGCCGCAATTACGTAGCTGCGGCGGACTTTCATCTTCTCCCACTCGGCTGCAGGTAGATCCGCCATTCTCGCCGAGCTGACCTGAACCTCGGCAGGTCGTGCAAAGATGAACTCGCCTGCAAGATACATGCGCTCCAAGCAGTCGCGCTCGAGTTCAATGATTCGCTTTGTTCTGGTGTCCTCCAACTGCCAGGTCGTTTCAGAAATCTTGCGGTTAAAGCGATACTCGGCCCCTTTTATGAGAGCCAAAGTGCCGGCCTGAATAAATGAAATTCCCATCAGTGTTATCCTTCTCCAATGAATCGCCTGCGTAGATGCATTAGCGGAAATGAATCTGTTTGCGACATACGGTGATTTGTTCGTCGAGAACCTCGTCACCGTCAGAGTAAAGACCAATCAATCTGGCGCTCCAAGGAGCGTTAACTCGCATCAGCCGTTCACTCCTTTTGTGGATGCGGGCGCTCTCTCGCATCAGGCGGCTCAATGAAGATGTGGGTTATGCAGCGCTCGTATGCCTCCGTAAAGGACACCATGCGCGGTCGGAATGTTTGACGAGTTTCGTCATCGATCACAATGAGGTCTACAATCATGTGGTCGCTCATCATGGTTTCATTGACTGGAATATCAGACTATAGACCCCCTTCACTCATGTGAAAACGTGTGCTAGGAAGCAGCGGTTGTCCGAGGTCCATCACAAGGCGGCCCTCGAGCAACAGACGGCAGATTAGTTCGCGTCCGTGCTCCCCGTACACGCCCTTGACAACCTCGTCCCATGAGACGGAATTGAAGCGCTTAAAGAAGCGCCGTATGGCCTCGCGTTCGATCACCGAGTATTGCTGACGGCCGAACTGCAAGATGACCTGAACATTGCGTAGTCGCGGCTGTTTCTCAATCTCCGACTCAGTGACGTTGCGATAGAGATAACCGACATTCGCCAGCCCACGACGGAGCAAGTCTGTCCTCGCCTCAACTGAAGGATCCTGAGTCGGGACAACGTCCCAGATCTCGTTGCGCCCATCTACCTTGAGACAGAAGTCTGGGTAATGGCGGTTCACCTTGTCACCGAGGGTGTAATCGATCTCGCACTGGAGCACGCGGATGACCGAAACGTGCGGGTCAGCCTCCAACAACCGAAGTGCGTCCACCTGAGCAACAGAGCGGCACTCCAGCATTTTCCCCATTTTCAGTGATGGAAATTTCTTCGTCGATCGGGTGTTAAAGCGGTTGACGATCTTCGGGGCATGCTCTAGCAACGTCACTTTGAACGGATGATCGATGTGAAAGGGCGCTTTCGCACATTCGACCAGTACGGAGCAGCAGAGGCATTTGGAGCCATCTGAGTCTTTGCTCGTTAAGTTCGTGCTTTTTTGATAGCGGGAGCGTCCAGACACGTTCTCCCATGCATTGACATGATCGACGCTGACCTCTGATAGTTGCCGGTTCTGAAGAGTTTTCGTGTTCTTGTGCTTTTACCCATAAGATGTCCTTTTTAGCAACCAAAAGTCACCAACTTACGACAAGTTGGGCATCATAAGTTGAGACCGAGAACCCCCGAAAGCTCGGATTTTCATCCGCCGAATACTCATAACCTTTACTTTTCAGATGATTATTTGAAAATTCTTCCCATCACATTGATAAGACAACACTTAATGTTCTTGTCTGGTTGTGTTGAGGATTTTGGACCGTTGCGCACTCCACCGAGATTCGAATAGGTGTAAGCCACGTAGAACTAACTTTTTAGATCGGGAGTAGACGGCTAGTTGGCGAAATGAACCTATGTTCCAATCCCATATTATGGGGGTGAGAAGTCTACCGTTATGCTTCCAGATGCCTATGTTATAGGTGAACTCACAGATCCCGCGTCTCGTCCCGCGATCATCCTGTTCTCCGATGGCATGGACACGATCAGCATCAATAGCGCGTGGGATGCGTTGCATGAGGCGCAAGAGCTGGAGGCGCCGATCTATGCGCTCAACTCACGGCCCCGGAAATCAGCGCCCGGCGAGGGGGACGCAACGCTGGACTATCTGACCGCAAATACCGGCGGATTGAGCTTTGGGCCGGAGCAGGATAAGGAAAAGGCTCTGAACCTGGTGCTGGACGATTTGCGCAGCGGATACGTTTTGACCTATCAGCTGCCCGCGCAGAGAAGCGGACAACATTCGGTGCGCCTGCTCCCGACCCGCGATCCGCGACTGCAATTCCGCTCGCGCCGCGGCTATGACGAACCCTCCAGCGAGTAAGCGAACGGTACTTCGAAGCAGCCAGAATCCAGCGGAACGATTGGCGGAAACGATAATGGTTGGAAAGTAGAAGTTACGAGCATGGCGTGCACGGTCGTCACATCGCCGGCAAGGCGCTGGTTGTTGTGGCGGCTGAGGAGGATGGCCGAGGGATGGGCCGCATCCGGCTACGACACATTCCGGACGCTTCTGCAGCCAGCTTAATTCCGTTTATCGAGGACAGCATCGAGTCCGGCGGAACCGTGCATACGGCTACCTGCCGCTGCGCACGGCCGCTTATCAACACAGTATCAGCAATCAAAAAGGCCATCCGGAGCGGGCTTCCGAGTTGCCGCCACGCGCTCTCCAGGTCTTTTCGCTACTGAAGCGGTGGTTGTTGGGAACGCACCAGGGATCTGTCGCAGGAGAACACCTTCAGGATTATCTAAACGAATTCGCGTTCCGCTTCAACGCCGCGGGTCGCGCAGCCGAGGCAAACTCTTCTACCGCTTGGTGCAGCAGGCCGTCGCAATAGAATAAACAACTTACAGACAGATTGTAGGCTCGGCCATCAAACGGAAAAAGCCCAAAACACAACCTGTTGGGGGAACCTGAGTCAACTGGATACCCAGTTAGAAGTTTACTTTTCAGGTAATGGTTGCGCAGAATTTCCAACGATTGCCGGAAGAGTCATCGTCTAGTTGACAAACGATTGGCGAATCCGGCAATGGTTCAATTTTCCGGGACTGTACCCTCCCCGTTCTTCTGAATCTTGAAATGAAGAGTTAAAATAGCGGAAGTTATATACGTGTAACTTTTGTATCCCGAGTGGGCTCTTGTGCCGATTGCGGGTGAGGAGTCTTTTTTGTCCTATCGAACGTTCGCCGCAATTTTTCTTGTTCCTATTCTTTCGGCTACTCTGCTCTGCCAGGTCGAGCCGTCTCCCGCCGCGCCGCCGAGCCAGCCGCAGACGTCTCCGGCCCAGGCCGAAACGGGAAACATCATGGGCACCGTCACCGCGGAGAACGGCGATATTGTTCCCGACGCCAGCGTGGTGGTGGAGGGCGCTACGCCCGAGGATCGCCACACGGCGACGGCCAACGACAAGGGATTCTTTGAAGTCAATGATCTGACGCCGGGAACTCCCTATCATATGGCTGTGCGCGCCGCGGGGTTTGAGGAGTGGAAGTCGCCGGCGATCACCGTCAATCCGGGGCAGTACTTGATTGTGACGGACTGCAAGCTGAAGATCGAAGAGGTGAAGACCACGGTGGTGGTGGGCGAGCAGAGTTCGGTGGAGATCGCCCACGAGCAGCTCAAGATCGAGGAGACCCAGCGGGTCTTCGGCCTCATCCCCAACTTCTATGTAGCCTATGACAAGAACGCCGCGCCGCTGACGGCGAAGATGAAGTTTCAGCTCATGCTGAAGACTTCGGTCGATCCAGTTACGTTCGTTGCGGTCTTTTTTGTGGCCGGCATCGACCAGGGGACGGACCGGCCCGACTACGTGGAGGGAGCCAAGGGCTTCGGGCAGCGGGCGGGCGCCACCTATGCCGACGGCTTCAGCGACCTGCTGGTCGGCGGCGCCATCCTGCCGGTGCTGCTGCACCAGGACCCGCGCTACTACTATCAGGGCACGGGTACGACGAAGTCCCGCATGCTCCATGCCATGGCCAGCGCGTTCATCTGCAAGGGAGACAATGGAAAGCGGCAGCTGAACTACTCGACCATCGGCGGCGATCTGGCCGCGTCGGCGCTCAGCATGACCTACTATCCGAGTTCGGACCGTACCGCGTGGTATGCGTCCGAAAACTTTTTGATCGACACCGCCGATCGCATGTTGTCCAACCTGGCACAGGAGTTCATCTTCCGCAAGTTGACCAAAACCAAGCAACCAAAATAGCGGCGATCACGGAAGCCGGATACCGGAAGCGGCGGGAGAGCAAGCAGCGTTGTGAGTGCAACCACTGACTCGGAATCGAACTCCTAGAGAGTGGCGGGGCCGAACAGTTCCGGAGACGCTCCGGTTTTGAGTGCTGGGGCGGACTCGGCCGCGAGGAAAACTTTGGTGATTTGCTACCGGCCTTTGCTGTTCGCGATGGTGTTGCTTCCGGCGCTGGCGATGCTGTGTGCGTGCCCTGCGGCGGGACAGATGGGGGCCGCAGCGGCGCAGAATGCCGGGGGCGATTCGCAAATCATCAATCGTCAACTCGTCAATTGGCAACCCCAAGAGGCGCAGACCCAGCAGGCGCTGCCGGAGGCTCCGGAGCCGCAGCAAGAGAAGGCGGAACAGGAGTTGCAGCAGGAAGAGCATCAGCGGGTCCTGGGGGTGATTCCCAACTTCAATTCCACCAACGACAAGAATGCGCCGCCGCTGACGCCGAAGCAGAAGATTAACCTGGCGTTCCGCACTGCGATTGATCCCTTCCAATTCGCGGCCGCCGGCCTGGATGCGGGATTGAGCCAGGTGGAAAATGATTTTCCCGGTTACGGCCACGGCGCGGAGGGCTACGCCAAGCGATATGGGGCGGCGTACACGGACGGTTTCAACGGCACGATGCTGGGAAATGGCGTCTTCCCGATCCTGCTGCATGAAGACCCGCGATATTTCCGCAGGGGCACGGGGAGCGTTACCCGGCGCTTGTTGTACGCAGTGTCCACCACCTTCTGGTGTAGGCGGGACAATGGCAGCTGGGGTCCAAACTACGCGAATGTGATGGGAAATCTGGCGGCGGGCGGGATTTCCAATCTCTACTATCCGTCGTCGGACCGGGGCCCGGCGCTGACGTTCGAACGGGCGTTTACGGATGCGGCCGAAGGCGTGTTCGGCGCCGTGATGTTCGAGTTCTGGCCGGATGTGGCGACGCGGATGCACAAGAAGAAGAACCAGAGCGGGACGGCGGCGGGTTCGAACTAGAGAGACGTCACGGAGTGCATGGCCGCGCGAAAACCGGAGCAACCGCAGAGGCGGAACACAACTACCAAGACCCGCAGGGATGATCTGCTTTTGGGGAAGGCGGCTCGCTTATCGCCGCGATTTCGGGATAGGTTGCATGTGTCTTAGACACACCACGTGGAATGAAGATGCGGTGCGCCAACGACTGCTCAGGGGAAGCAGGGAGCCAAGCGCGAGTCTACGACTAAAAACCGGATGGGGAGCCTAACAAGAAGGCGATATTCCGAAAGCGGAACATCGCCCTCCTGTCAGGCAGCACCCGAGTTGATCGCGGCTACTTTGCGATTTCGGCGGACTGGGTAGTTACCGGTGCCGTTGCAGCCGCTGGCGCCGGTATGGCGGGATGGTTAGGCGGCATCGCTGCGGCTGCCGATTTCTCTTTAATCGACATGAGTTCGATATCGAAGATCAGGGTTGCGTCGCCGCCGATTACCGGATTGCCGGCCGGGCCATAAGCGAGTTCGGAGGGAATGAATACCTGGTATTTCGAACCCACTGGCATGAGCTGAAGGATCTCGGTCCATCCCTTAATTACTCCGCCGACGGCGAAGGTAGCCGACTTGCCGCGCGTATAGGAGCTATCAAACTCTTTGCCGTTGATGAGAGTGCCGCGGTAGTTGCATTCCACGGTATCGCTGGCAGTCGGCTTGGGGCCATCGCCCTGGGTGATCACCTTGTACTGCAATCCGCTGGGAAGGGTTATAACTCCTTCTTTGGTCTTATTCGCAGCGAGGAACTCGACGCCTTCCGAATGGTTCTTCTCGGCGAGGGCTTTGGCTTCGGATTCATGCTTGTCATGAGCCTCCTTCTGGAGTGCGGCGATCGCGGCTTGCGCGTCTTCCTCCGTCACAAGGAGTTTGCCTCCCGCGAACGCGTCTTTCAGCCCTTGGAAAAGGATGGCGTTATCGACTTCGAGGCCTCTTTGCTGCAGCGTCCTGGCAACGCTGACGCCGATGGCGTAGCTGGCTTTGGCCTTCTGGCTGTCCAATACAACAGGGCTGGTGGTAGTGTCGTTCGCCTTGTGATGCGCGGTGGTGGTTGGAACCGCCGCAGGCTTTGACGCTGGGTTTTGCTGTGCCGAGGCGGCAGCAGAGAGCGCGAGGGAAAGTGTGAGAAGGATCGATAGTTTACTCATATGCTTTTCAAACCCTTGTTTTCGAAGTGGGAAAATTTACTAAAGTCGCGGAATAAGACAGCACAAGTGGAGCGAGATTGGTGCAGAGCCGGATTTCTCAATCGGTTCGCCTCAAGTTGAGCAGCCTGCGATGCTGGGCCATGCACGGACACCGCAGCTTCAAGCAGCAGATTCCGACCCGCCGGTTTGCGCTATGCAGCAAACCGGCGTTCTGTGGGTCGAACGAACTTACATTGACGATTTGCCGGCCTTGGCGTCGGCCGGCATCTGGGCGTGCTCTTTGGCGCGCGCGATCATTTGTTCCACCTGAACACGGCGCTGTGGATTCTGATCCGTCTTCAACTGTTTTTCCCAGCATTCGATGGCGCCCCTGGTGTCGCCCTTAACCTCCCACTTCAGCATTCCGAGGCCGAAGAGCGCGTCGGCCGACTTGGGGTCAAGTTTGAGCGCCTCGTTCAATCCGTCGATCGCCTTGTCGGCAGCACCGCTGTAGAAGTAGGCGCGCGAGAGATTGATCCAAGCCGAAGGAGTGGGCTTTACCGCGACAAGCTTTTCCAGATAGATTGCTGCGTCTTTGAACTGCCTGGCCACGAAGTACTGTTGGGCCACTTTGTCCAGCGTGTCGGCATCTTTCGGGTTCTCTTTCAGTGTGTCCAGCAGCGGTGCGACCTGCTTATCGGCCATCATCTTCAACTGCTCCGGTGTCGGCTGTGCGGGCGCAGCCGACGCCGGGCTCCCTGCCGCCATCTGACCCTGCACTGCCGCAAGTGCGGTAGCGCGGGGTGCGCTCGATCCCCGGAAAAGGTAACCCACAGTCGCGCCAAGGAGGAGGCAAAGCGCCGCTACGGCGCAGACCTGAACCGAGGTCCAGCCGCTCTTGAGAGCCTGATTCGTATCATTGATTGTTTCGTTCATTTATGTTCCTTCTCCTGCAAGAGAATTCCGTCCAGAGAATGGTTTCCCGCCTGACCGCCCGGAACGCGGGGGAACGAGGAGAAAGACTCCAGAACAGTGCAGATCTTCTGTATTACTTTACTGGGCAACCACGGTTGCGAAGTCGAGATCTTCGCACAATTATGTTCCAGCAATTCCCTTGCTGGGGCATTGCCCAAATCCGCCCTCTCCGCTAACAAGAGCCAATCGCCGCTTTTACTTCAACAAACAGTGCCGGGTCTAGCTATGCGGCTTCTCGTGCAATTTCAAATTCTGTTCTCCCACATTGGGCAGAGAAGGAGGAGTGAGTGGGCCACGAGCCGTCAAGCAATTTTAGTGCCAATGTTAGACATTTTGGGTCGCGCCTCTGCTTTCAATTTTTAGCGCCAATGCATAATGGGTCCTCTGCCCAGGTTGCCTAACACTCACCTTAATTCTTATTGAAATTTGCCGGATTAATTCAACTCACCCTCCATAATCAGCGATAGAAATCGCGAAGCTCTCCATACGCCGGCAACACGATGACCGGTTGATGCGTGGCGAGTTCCAGTCAGTTCTGGGAGGCGCTGGCTGAAACAATCTTTCCGTAGAAATTTACAACACCACGTAATACCAGTCATTTCTTTTGATCGACTTGGAGGTTATTCGAATATGGAAGCACACAGGACACACTCTGGATTCAGACTGTCTATCTTTGCGCTCGTACTGGCGTCGATCTGTTCCGCCGGTGCATTCGCGCAGGACTCGATCTCTACCAGTTCTAGGCTGCCGGCTGGTTTGCCAGCTTCGCAAAACGGCGCCCCGCAGCAATCGGGCGCAGGTTGGGATGTACTGTCTTACTCGCTCAACGGTAGTAACCCGTCCTATGAAGTCAATGGCACCTATGTCCCGGCCTTCGGAACGATCTATCGTGGCAACGGTGACAGCTACAATCTGTACAATCCGGGCTACGAGACCTGGACGGCAACGCCCACCTTCGCGCCTCCGCCCGCGTTCAGCACCCTCAGCAACAACGTCTTCGGTGCGTACCTCACTCCTTCCACTTCCGGAGCTGTCCAATCCAACGTCGGCAATTTCTGGTGCGCCGGCGGTACCGCGCAGGGCACTTATGCGGATGCCGGCGCCGGCGCCCCGTTAGCAAGCAGTGAAGTCTTCTGCTGGGCGGGCGATTGGACCACCATTGAAGCGATGACCAACAACAACTGGCTGAAGGCCGAAGATCAGCCTGTCGCCAACCAGATGGGTCTCCAGTGCCAAGGCTGCCACGGCCACTCCACCATCGACGGCTATGACGGACCTGCCTACATGGTGAGCGGCCACAAGAACGGCATGCGCAAGGTCGTTCCCGGTATGCCGCTGTCCGGATCGGATGGTCTACCGTACGCCACCGGCATTGACTACGCCACCAAAGACACCGTAAGCATTAACTGGACCACCGGACAGGCTACCGACACCACCACCGGGGTAACGAAAACTGCGCTTTACCTGATTGGCGGCTGGGTGAATTCTCAGCCTTATGTGATTACCGACCAGAGCAGCACGAACTATGGATGCTTCCGTTGCCACGCCACGGGCTACAATTTTGTGGCGCAAAACACGGCGACCGGTGGCCCGAACTACGTGGGCAGCGCTAGTGACTGGACGGCCCAAGGCCTCTCCACGAACTACCCGACTTTTAGCGGTCCTGAACCGACCAGCGTCGGCGGACCGGGGAGCCCCAGCCTGCAGCAGCCCATCCCAGTCGAAGGCGGTGCCGCTAACGCCTTCAGCTTCACTACCATCGGGAGCGGGACCGGAGTAGGGGAGATCAACCGCGTCCCTGACACGATGGTCGGCATGACCACCCCTCCAAGCTCGTCGTGGTATCTGACCGGTGTTCGTTGCGAACGTTGCCACGCCGGTTCCTATGCCACTCCGAACAGTGTCAGCAACGTGATTCCGTCGACCAGCGCACCTGTCTATGAGAAGGACGGCCCGTCGGGCGGCAGCACCTCTGTGAGCGGAACTTGGCCGACTGCGCCCGCAAATATGCAGGCGACCTCGCTGTGCATGTCGTGCCACCGCCAGGAAGCGATCAATCCTGGTTCGGGAACAACCGCTGGCTCCATCACCATCCCCACCCGACCAGTTGTGCAAGACAATGGCAACTGCTCTAACGGCATCTCGCCGACCTACCTCGCTTGCACATCCGCCGGCGCAACCTGGAAATACATGCCCAATGCTGGTCCTTGGGCCTTCCAGGGTCAGGAGTTCCTGGCCAGCCCGCACGCCATGTTCAACCCCCAAGGCAAGATTCAATTGGCCAACCAGAACTCGGCCGACCTCACCCTGTTGGAAGGGACCGGTACGCTTACCGACCCGACCCAATACTCCAGCTTTAACGCGACCCAAGGGAGCTACCAGAGCGCCGGCGCTACCGGCCTGTCTGGCATGGCAAACAACGGCTGCGTTGGCTGCCACGATGCGCACGAAACGACGGTCAATGCCGCCCAATCGGAGACCAACCAGACGGTCGGCGTTCTTCCCGGCAGCGTCTCGCAACTTCCCAACGGCGTCATCGTCAATTCTGTGACGTCGAACAACTGCTCCTCCTGCCACGCCAACATCGCTCAGAACCTGATGAGCTCGGTGGCCCACCCGAAGGGACCCGGAACTCCGTTCCCGTACGGCGAACAGACCAACCCTGACAGCGCCTGCTTCACCTGCCATATGAATGGACGGTCAGGCGTCGCCGGGTCGCACCTGTTCCAGATCAATGCCGATCCGACCTACTACACGTATCCGCCGACCGCGGCTGCGTTCTCGGCCGAAGCCGCTCCCATCAACGGTTCGACTACCTCCTTCGCTCCCATGAACACCTACAACAACGGGCGGTGGACCAATGCAGTCGGTCTTGACGTTGACATCGCTTGCGGCCAGTGCCACGGCGGCGGCACCAACGGCACCAACCCCTACGGCCTCACCATGCCCAAACCTGCGCCCCCGGCCTTTACCAGGACGTTCCTGGCCCAAGCCGCCAAGGGCATGCACAATTTCTCTGACGTTACTTCAACACCTGCGCCGTTGTTCTCGGTTGCCGGTGGAACCTACGCCACAACTCAGACCGTAACCATCTCGGATGAGCCCGGCACCACCATCTACTACACCCTAACCGCCGGCAGCACCGGCGTGGTTCCGACCGCAGCTTCCACCACGTACACGGGCCCGGTTCCGGTTTCGGCAACCTCGGTGCTTGAGGCCATTGCCGTGGGTCCAACCGGCTACACCGTCAGCTCTGCAACCTCGGCTACCTACACCATCGCCGCGGCCACCGCAGTTGCAACCCCGACGTTCAACCTGGGCACCGGAACTTACACCGCAAACCCGACCAACGTAACGCTGTCGGATGCGACGAGCGGTGCGAGCATCTGCTACGAAACTTACGTGCCGCCGGCCACCGCGCCTACGGCGCCAACCACCACGGGCGATACAACCTGCAAAGCCGGATTCACGGGGCCGGTCGCCTCTGGCTCCATGGTTTCGGTCACGACGACCGAGGGTCTCGTCGCTTACGCCATAGCCACCGGTCTGAAGGACAGCTCTACGGCCAGCGCTACATATACGCTGGGCGTGCAGACGCCGACGATGTCGGTAGCTGCGGGCCAGTACAACACGGCCCAGTCCCTGTACCTGTTGGATCTGACGCCTAGTGCGGTCATTTGCTACAACACCGCCACGGGAGCCGGCACTCCGGCGACACCAACCATCACCCCGGCAAGCTTGTTACTCGCACCGGGTAGCCAGTGCGCGACCGGAACCCAGTACACGGGTACGGCGATTAACATCCCGGTCGGTAGCGAAACGAACGTCATTGCCATCGCCGGCCTTACTGGCTTGGCCAATAGCGTGCCGACCTCCGTCACCAAGTACAACGCTTCCGTGGCGACGCCGTCGTTTGATTTCCTCGGCGCTGCCCCCAGCGGTTCATCCTACAACGGAACCCAGCAAATACAGCTACTGGATCTGACCAGTGGTGCGGTGATCTGCTACTCCACCACCGGTACGGCGAGCATTTCGGCTGGAGTCTGCGGGACCGGTTCGACCCAGTACACTGGGGCGATTTCGGTCTCCACAACCGAAACGATCAGTGCCATCGCCGGTGTGGCGAGCGGTCTGGCGAATAGCTCCACAGCCAGCGCAACCTTCACCATCAACACGGTAACTGCGCCTCCAACGGCCTCGATTGCTTCGGGAACCTACGGCGGACCGCAAGTGCTGCAGCTGTCTGATTCGATCGTCGGTGCGGCCATCTGCTACACCACGAACGGCAGCGCGCCCAGTTTGACGTCCGCTGGCTGCGGCGGCACGAGCACGCAGTACACTGCGGGAATCACGATCCCCGTGTCCGCGACCACCGTAGTCAATGCCATCGCTGGTGGAGTTGCCGGCATGGCCAACAGCACGGTAGCCGGCCCCTGGATCTACAACCCCCCTGTTACCCCGATCATCACGCCTGTGGCCCAGATCTACTATGCGCCGCAGACTGTGACGATCTCGGATCTCACGACGAACGCGTCGATCTTCTACACCACTACCGGTGTGGCGCCGAGCTGTTCGTCAACCGCGTACAACCCGGTCACTGGAATCCCTGTGAATGCCACTGAAACGATACAGGCCATTGCCTGTGTCGGTACGGTAGCCAGCCCGGTGACCAGCCCCAAGACCTTTACCATTGACATCGTTCCGCCGGTGTTCACGGCGCCTGCGGGAGCCACGTATTACTCGCTTGCGCTTCAGTCCTCGGATCCGGCGCCGGGTGCCGTGATCTCTTCGGGCACCTATGTTGCATCGTTGGCCTCGCCGCTGAAAGTGGCGCTGTCGGATGCAGCCGGTAGCACGATCATCTGCTACACCACGAACGGTACGACTCCATCCGTAATTGCAGGCCCGGTCTGCGGAAACGGCACGTTGTACAGCGCCCTAGCCCCGCTTTCCATCAGGGCGACCACGGAGATCAGGGCTGTTGCCGGTACTGGACTAGCCTCCAGCCCGACTTCTCTGCTGACTCTCTCAATTACGCCAACGGAACAGTAAACCCCAAACCCCGAGGATTGGCTGGAAAAGATCCCAGCCAATCCCTGGCTGTAGATGGTCCGTAAGAAACCTATCGAGAAATTGAAAAAAGCTCGATAGGGAACAAGTCAGAAGCGGGGGGAGTTCCTGAGAACTCCCTCCGCAAACCTGAGGTTTCTATGTCGTTTCAGCGGGGACCAATTCGTATGCGTTGCGGCAAGAAAAGTAGACAAAGGGCCGAAGCAGCCATCAAGACCTTTGCGCTACTGTCGATGCTCATCCTCGCGTGTCCGGTGCGCCATGCCTTTGCAGGCATCCACCCAGTCCACCTCGATCAGTACAGCAACGACGCCAAGTGTGCCGAGTGCCACAGCGACAAAGCGCAAGGAAAGAACGTACATCCGGCTGTAGCCATGGGTTGCCTGAACTGCCACCTGATCCGGAACAGTGGCGACACGACCCGAGTGAATTTGAAGACCGCGCGCGCGGCAACCCTCTGCTTCGAATGCCACAGCGATAAGCAAGGCACGGAGAATCCGCGCCAGGTCCACGCTCCCGCCGTCCAGGATTGCCTGAAGTGCCACGATCCCCACAACTCGCCCAACGCCAATCTGCTGTTGAAGCCCACCTCGGGCGGCAAAGGCGAGAACCTGTGCCTCGATTGCCATGACGAGGGCGAAAACGTCCCCCAGAAAGGCAGCCGCCATGCCGCCATCGATTCGGGATGCGATGCCTGCCATGTGACCCACAAGATTGGCAAGGGCAAGAGCGGCGAACAGGAATTCGATTTTCACCTCGCCAAGGCGGTGCCGGATCTGTGTCTCGGCTGCCATGATGCGAAGGCTCCGGCCCTGATCGCGGCGCACAAAGGCCAGCCGTTTGGCTCATCGAAGTGCATCGGCTGCCACGAACCTCATGCTTCAAAGTCGGGCAAGCTGGCGCAAAAGTATCTTCACGCGCCGTTTGAAGGCGGGGACTGCGATAGCTGCCATAAGGCTCCCAAAGACGGCAAGGTTGTTCTGAACGCCGCAAGCGCGAAGGAACTCTGCCAGACCTGCCACCCCGACAAGGGAGAAGAGATCGAGAAGGCCAAGGTGCAGCATCCGGGAGCAGCGGGCGATTGCACCGACTGCCATGGCCCGCACGGAGGCAAGTATCCGCGGTTCTTGCGGCCGGATCCCGTGGCCGTCTGCGAAGCCTGCCACTCGGACGAGAAGGACATTCACGAAAACAAGAATGTGCTGCACCAGCCCGCGTATCAGCAGGGATGCAGTGTGTGCCATACGCCGCACGGAGGCGAACGCGAACACCTGTTGCGCGCCGACACGAACGCTCTTTGCCTCACCTGCCACGGCCCGAAGGCACAAGGCGAGAAGGCGGCGGGTAGCGGCGAGATGACGATATTCGGCGGGACGGTTCGTTTGCCGGATAACTACTTGAATCAGGCGAAACAGTTGCCTCTGGATAGCAAAGGGCTGGGACATCCAGGGCCGCGGCACCCAGTGGGCGGCGTGCTGGATCCTTCTGACCCGCAGAAAACGAAGATGCTGACCTGTATGAGTTGCCACACTCCGCATGGTGGCGGGAAGGCACTTCTAGTTACCGGCATGGATACGACAGGATCCCTATGCTCGCGGTGCCACGAGAACGTACAAGACATCCCGAGGGAACCGGGGCAGATCGTACAGCCGGGAGTGAAAGTCAGGAGAAAGCAGTGAGATACGGGACACATCTTTTCCGTCTGCGGGTGCTGGGCTGCGTCGCATTGTCCGCGAGTTCGCTCCTTCTGCCATCGTTGGCGTGGGCGTCTGGTAAGACGAAGACTTATTCGGTGGACATCTCGAAGCTGGTATGGCCGCAGCCGCCTGATCAAATGCGCATTCGCTACCTTGGCGAATATTTTGGAGAGCTCGACCTTTTGGCACGAAAACAGGCGAGGGGCGGCATACTGGAGCGCTTGGCCGGGGTCAGCGTTGCGCCTGAAGAACGTCCGAGGATGATCAAGCCTTATGGAGTTGCGGTGGATTCCAAGGGCCGCATATATGTTGCCGATAGTGCTCAGAACAGGGTGTTTGTTTTCGACCTGGAAAACAGGACGCTGGATTTCCGCGGCGACAAAGCCCCGGCGCACATCGACATCCCTATTGGGGTGGCGATAGACGGGCGGGATCGGCTCTTCGTCTCGGACTCCAAGTTGCACCAAATTACCTGCTTCGGGCCGAATGGCGATATCCAAAGCGTCTTTGGTGCCGACGATTTGCGCCGCCCAGCGGGCCTGGCGATCGATGGCCCTCTGAACCGTCTCTATGTGGCCGATGCGGGCGGCAAGCGCATTGCGATTTTCGACCTCGCCAGCCTGAAACTTATCAGTTACTTCGGGAACGGCAAGAACGGAGGCGACCCGGCCGGCATTTTGAGCTTCCCCAACGGCATTGCGGTTGATCCGGATGGCCTGGTTTATGTCACCGACGCGATCGTTGGCCGCGTAGTGGTCTACGACATAGAGGGCAACTTCGTGCGGACTTGGGGGGGGCGCGGTGACGGTCCGTCGTTGTTCGGGCGGCCCAAAGGCATCGCGGCTGACGGCGACGGTCACATCTACGTTGCTGATTCGCAACTGAATATCGTGCAGATATATTCCCCGGAAGGAAAGCCGCTGTTGGCGTTTGGCGGGCCTGGTCCGGGACAAGGGCGATTCATGTTGATGGCTGGCCTCGCGATTGACCGCCAGAACCGCTTGATCGCGGTGGACCAATCACCAGCGCGTATCGAAGTATTCCATTACGTCACGGACGCAGAGGCGAATGCGGAAAAGTCGGGCGAGGCGAAAACGCCATCCAGCGACTCTACACCGAAGAATAAGTCATTTGAACCGGCCATCGCGCCGAAAGCTGAACCAGCGCCGGTGGCAGCCCAACCGGAGGCCGCTTCCGGGCCGACGATTGAAGAACTCCAGAAACAACTGGAGGAGCTTAAGGCAAAGCTGGCTGTTCAAGAACAACGACAACAGAAGCCGGATGAGCAGGAGCCGGACGCCGCCCAGCCGTTACCGAGTGACGCGGAAAAGCCGGTTCCAGTGGCACCAATTTTGCCGAAGTAAGGACATCAAGTTTTGTTTCGCTCTGGCTCCTCCCACCAGAGCGGACGCAAGAAGGGCGGTAGGGGAAACCACACCGTTCGCGTACCAAGCGCGTTTTATCTGGGCTAGAAGTGGGTGACTGGATTGTACGCAGTTTTAGCCTGTGCATTACGGAAAGATGGGCGGCGGGAAATACCCGCCAAAACTCAAAGTTGCTATCAGCAGCGATGATTGAAGAGCTAAATGTCGATTGTTGATATTTAGGAGGCATAGTATGAAAAAGCTTTTATTGGTGGGGTCAATCCTTCTGGCGGCCTCAGTTGCCTTGGCACAGGCTAACCCATCTGGACAGGGCAATTCGGGCCTGAATGGTGGACTCCAAGAGTCTTGGAGTGGCGTAGTCGCCGGTGCCGGTCCCAATAACCTCGGTGGCCCGGGATTGGGCAGGCACGATCTGAAGACCACTACGGGTCAGCCTTTGGGATGCGAAAGTTGTCACCTGCCCCACACTGCGACTACCTACGGAGCATCATTCTTGTGGGCGTGGACGACCGTTCCCACGGTCGTCGCCACCTACTCAACCGAGACCAACCTTGGCGGCGCTCTGACTAGCCCCACTGGCCGCAGCGGCAACGATCGTTCGATGCTCTGCCTTAGCTGCCACGACGGGACCTCGGTGGCCGCGAACAACATCATCGCCAGCAATACCGCCAATGGCCTGCCCTACGCACTGATCAACACCGGCGGCAGCTTAAATCCTGATCTCAGTACCCAGCACCCGGTGGATGCAATCGTTCCGGCGACCACCGACTATGCACAGCCTACACAACTTACTGTTCTTGGCGCGGCAGCCGCGGTTGCTGTTATCGGCACCGATTCTCTGCCGCTTTGGAGCAGCAGCTCGATTGCATCGGTTGGCGCAGCGGGAAGGGTTGAGTGTACGACCTGCCACGATCCGCACAACGACTACACCAGCGATCAAGGCGTCAACGGTGGCGCACCGTTTTTGCGCGTGGCGAACACGAATGGCGTAGTTCTTTGCCGTGAGTGCCACAACCAGTAATTCATTGCTGTATCTTGCCGGAGAGGGGCTCATCCCTCCCCGGCGTTTCTCATTATCTTCGGGCGTCCGGTGTCTATGAAAAAGATTCTCTTCATAACCAAAGCGATTATGTTTACGTGTCTGCCGCTGTGTTTGACTGCCCAGATGCAAACGTCTCACCAGCCGACAGCCGAGATTGCGCCGCCGAGCAAGCCTCCGCAGGCGCAGATTGCAAGCGTCAACGGAGTGGTGCTAAAGCAGGCTGAACTGGACGAAGAGATGCAGCTCCTCTTCCCTTACTACTCGATTCACGGGGGCCGCGTTCCGCCTTCCGCCGAAGCGGAGATTCGGCAGCGGGCCATGCAGAGTGTGGTGCAGCACGAGTTGATATTTCAGGAAGCGCGCCGTCGTGGCCTGCAGGTGCCAGAGCTGACATGGCAGAAGCGTCTGCGGCAGTTGCGGCAAGGTTTTGTTTCGAAGCAGGCATATGAAGCGGCAGCCACTAAAAAGTACGGTTCAGTAACGGAGTTCGAACGCCGCCTGCGCCGTTCTATGCTGATAGAACAGCTTTGGGATGTCGAGGTTACCCGCAAGTCGGTGATTACTGCGGATGCGGCGCGCACCTATTACTTGAGCCATAAGGCCAAGTATGTTCGTCCCGATGCCGTCTGGCTACAGACTATTACGGTCAAGTTCCCCAAAAACTCCAGCGCAGAACAAAAAAAAGCGGCACGCGACATCGCCGAGCAGATTCTGGTGAAGGCCAAAGGGGCGAAGAATTACGAGGAGTTTGGCAGCCTGGCCGAGCAACTTTCGCAAGATGACTGGCGGGTGATGATGGGCGATCACAAATGGGTACATCGCGGTTCCGTGACCCCCGACATTGAGCCGACGCTGTTCGCCTTGAAAGCGGGAGAGACCAGCGGTCTGGTGGAATCTTCGGAGGGTTATCTCATCATGCGCGCCAATGACCGGCAGAGATCGCGGCAAATGTCGTTTGCTGAAATGTCCGCGGCGATCCGTCAACAATTGGAAAAAGACAAGCGGGAGAAGCGCGCAAAGGAATTCGAGATGTTGCTGCGCGGTAAAGCAGATATCGATGTGCTCTAAGCGGGCTCGGCTAATGGCTCACAGGATAGGCTACCAACGGACTCCCCAAAGAAAAGCTATTATGATTTCCTGCAAAGCATTTGCTATCGCTATGTTCACGCTGCTGTCGATGGCGGGCACGGCGTGGGCGCAGTCTACAGATGAGTCGCGGAAATTTTCGCTGACGGGAGATGTCCTGTTCGGCGTTACCGAGTACGCGCAGAACAATCAGTACTCAGGCGGTCCTGCCGCGACCGTAGCAGCCGACCTCGCCGGTTATTGGCGTGATATGCGTGTTCTGCAGTACGAGTTCAAGCCTACGGTCACTTTCGGTGATGCCGCTGCCGGGACGGGACTGAGCAACGGGATGACAGGTTTTTCCGGCACGGGCATCATTCTTCAGGGCAGCAATTTTCCTTTGAACATCTCGTTTTCCAGGGCCAGCAGTGCGCTCAGCCAAACCAGCGCCCAGAGCGCGGCCACGGATGTGTTGGCGGGCTCGGAGACTCATACGACGAACCAGTTGTTGAATGTCGACTGGCTGCTCCGATTCAAGCATTTCCCTGTGGTCAACCTCAAATACCAGGACAGCGATTATGGTGCCACGTTGCCCCAGAGTCTTGGCAGCGATGAGGATCGTAATGTGCGGGACTTTGTGGCGAACGCGCGCTACAGCGTTGATCAGTGGCTGATGACAGGGTCGTATCAGGACACTCTGGCTAAATTAACGACCCCCGATGTTTTGTTGGGGAGCCCGCAAATCGAGCAAGACAAGACTGAAAATCTGGGCTTTAGTATTTCAAGACCGTGGTCAAATTCCAATCTGGATGTAGATGTCAACCAGACGAAATCGAATTTTAATTACAACGGCGCGGCGACGGATACCACTGTGCGCAACGCCAATGCCTCTTGGATCTTCCAGCCGCTGAAACCAGTCAATACCTGGATCATGGCGCAATACATCAGCAACGCGCAAGAGTACCAAGTACAACAAGCACTCTCGGGGGCTGGCGTAACTGGCGTCAATTCGACTTCTACAAGCACGACGCCGTCCGGCTTGTTAGCGGCGCCCTATAGTGTATTAACGGTGACCGAGGGCGGAAGCTATCGGCTGGGTCATGGGTTCACTGGCACAGTTGGTGCCGCCGAGGGACGCTTCTCGAATGCGGGTTTATCGATGCAGTGGAATGCCGACATGGACTATGTGCGTAACTGGCACTCGGGAAGCTTTAGCGGCGACATTTCCCACAGCAGTTCAGCTACGTCAGGCGAAGTGGTGAATGGAACCCTCACGTCGGCGGGCACGGCCAGCACCGTCCTGGGCACCCAAAACATAAACACGGATACGGGATCGGTGAACGTGATTCAAAGGATGCCCAACCAATTCAAACTTGCGACGTCCGCGCACGTGTCGGAGGGTACCATCACGGAGGCAGGAATCCGGACTCCCAATCACGACTACGGCGGCTACGCTTCTCTGATCAGATCCTTAGGGGGATGGGCCCTGACGGGAAACTTGAGCATGGACAGAACTGTCAACAATTTGGATTTTATGTTCAACCAGAACTCGTCGACGAGTTTCTCCCTCAGCGCCAGCTTTCGCCACCTGAGCTTGTCTGCAGGGCGACAGTATGGCAGTGGCCTGGCTGTGCAATCGGGAAGCGGCATAATCTTTGTTACGAATCCTGTAGTGGTCAGTCCGATTCTGGGGACTCCCCTTTTGAGCGACACGACCGGCACGACAGTCACAGGATCCTATCAATCACCAAAAAGACGATTTGTAGCCACCGGCAGTTGGGGACGCTTCGATTACACCACCAATCGCGCACCCGCCACGGATTATGACTTGGTCAATTTATACGCCGCTTACCAGTTGCGGCGCCTCCGCTTACTTGGGGGGTACATTACGCGATCGCAATCATTTGGTGGCCTTTCGGCGAATAGCTACAACAACAAGATGATCTATTTCCAAATCGAGCGCTTTTTCCGTCTCTACTAGCGGGTGCAGCCATGAGCAGTGCTAACCCGATACAAGTGAATGCCACACTCCTGCTGTTGTGCGTGCTAGTTCTACCCGCATCGTTATCGGCTGGGACCGGGAAACAACCGAACAGTGCGCAGGCCGTGCCACTCATCACGATGGACGGCGGGCGGCGTTTGGAATTCGTGCAGGCTTTCTCCTCGGAAAAGGAACTGAATCCCAACCGGTCCTTCTGGAAACGGGCTCTGGATTTCATTGCCGGGCCGCCGGATTACCGGCAGTTGGTTCGTCCCTACGGCATTACGACCGACAGCCGTGGGCGCATCATCGTCACCGACCCAGGCGCGAAGGTCGTCCATATCTTTGATTTTGCCAAGAAGAAATACTCCCGTTTGGAGAGCGGCAAAGGCGAGGATTTTCTATCGCCGCTCGGAGTCGCCGTGGATGCCCATGACAATATTTACGTAACCGATTCGCAGAGCGGAAAGATCTTCGTCTTCGATGCGGATGGCAAGTTCCGAAGGTTTTTGGGATCGGTGGCAAAGAACGAGGGCTTCTTCAAACGTGCGACCGGCATTGCCATCGATAAACAGCACGGCGAACTGTTTGTCACCGACACATTGCGCGACAAGATTTTTGTCATGGACCTAGAGGGGCACATGCTGCGTCAGTTCGGCGGCCGCGGCGACGGTCCGGGAGAATTCAATTATCCCGCCGACCTGGTGTTTTCCGGCGACGAACTGATGGTAGTCGATGCCATGAATTTCCGGGTGCAAATCCTGGACCGGCAGGGCCGTTTCGTGACGCAATTCGGGGAACCCGGCGACGGGATTGGCAAGCTCTTTCGTCCGAAGGGAATCGCGGTTGATAGCGAAGGGAATATCTATCTCGTGGACGCCTTGCTGGAAACGGTGCAGGTGTTTGGGCGTGATGGAACGTTGCGCTACCTGTTCGGGAGATCGGGTGGCGGGCTTGGTGAAATGCAACTTCCCACCGGCTTGTGGATTGACTCAAAGGATCGAGTGTATCTTGCCGATTCCTATAATCACCGGGTACAGATTTTTCAATTTCTAAGTGCGAAGCGCGCGGCAGGAGGGCAGCATTGATGCGGTTGTCACTGGGTAAGCTGTTGGGGATATTCATTGGGTTCGCGCTGATCCCGCTCGCCGCAAATGCGCAGAATACAGTGCAGGGATCGACGCATGACTTGTCCCTCAGCGGCAGAGGGTCGAATAAGGCTACCAGCGAGAGTCAGGTATGTCTCTTCTGCCACGCTACGCACGTTCTCGGCTCACCTCAGCCTATGTGGAACCAAAAGTTCTCGATGGTATCATCCTACAACGCGTACACCAGCAGTACCTACCAGCAGACGAACAATCCGGTATCGACACGCAGCAAGCTCTGCTTGAGCTGCCACGACGGTACCGTCGCGGTTGGCCAGACCTATTTTAATCCCAACGGACAGTTAACTGTGCAGGGTACTCTGCCTGCGGCAGCTAATCTCGGCACGGATTTGAGCAGGAATCATCCCTTTGGGTTCACGATGCCCGCCATCGATGACGGCGAAATCAAGTTATCGCTGACGGCCGCGCCGCCGGCGACTTCCGACTCCGCGGTAAAGCTTTTCGGCAATAAGATCGAGTGTGTGACCTGTCACGATCCGCACACGCCGAACCGAGATAGTGCGATGCCGTTTATGGTACGAAGCAATGTTGACAGCGCCCTATGCACAGCCTGCCACGACACGTCGCGCGGCGCGCTCGCCGGTTGGCCGCTCGGTCAACACGCGCTGGCGAAGAACAGCGTCGCCGCAGCCGCCAATTTGCCTTACTCCACCGTGGGCATGAATGCCTGCATGAGTTGCCACGCGGGTCATAATAATTCAGGAACGGGGACGCGGCTGCTGCGCGATGGCCCGGAGAATACGTGCGCTAATTGTCATGGCGGCAACCAGAATGTGAGTCCGGCGCCGCGCAACGTCATCGCCGAACTTCGCAGCACATATGCGCACCCGGTTGGAATTCCCGTTTCCCCGCCGCATGATCCCACCGAACGGTTGCCGGTCAGCAGCTCCCGCCATTCCGAATGCGCCGACTGCCACAACGCGCATGCTGCCCAGGCGACGAGCATATCGAATCCGCCGAGCGTCCAACAGAGCCTAGCCGGAGTTTCCGGAATAAATGCCGCCGGGAGCATCGTGAACCCGGCTAACAATGAATATGAGATATGTTTCAAATGCCACGCCGACAGCACCAATAAGCCGCAATCGGCCGCATATGGGTTATATGGACGACAGCCTATACGCGCAACTCAGTCCACGGACCCGTTCAATATCCGCCTTGACCTTAACTCGTCGGTGACGCGGCACAACGTGGTTCAAGCGGCCAGGCCTGGGGTTTCCCTGAGCTTGCGCGCGAATATGCTCGACCTGAGTGGCAATCCAACGGGGCGCTCCCTTATGGGGAGTCAATATCTCTATTGCAGCGATTGCCACAACAACGACGCTACGCGGGCTTCGGGGGGGACTGCGCCAAACGGGCCGCACGGCTCGAATTGGACGCACCTGCTGGAACGCCAATATCAGGAGAACGAGCTTCCGGCACTAGGACCGGGCACTGACTTCGCAAGCATCGCCTACACGCCTGGAATCAACGGCCCCTACGCCCTTTGCGATAAGTGCCATGATCTAGCTAACAAGCTCAATTTGATCGGCGGGGGCGTCGATACCGTATTTGGAAAGCACCAGACGCATGTCGTAAAGGATGGAGCATCGTGTTCAGTGTGTCATGCCGCGCACGGCGTACAAGGTGCAACGGTGACGAACAATCGCCATCTCGTGAACTTCGATACGCAGATCGTAGCTCCCATCGGAAATAATCCGCAGCCGTATTTAGATACTTCTAAGAGGCAGTGCTTTCTGATATGTCACGGCGTGTCGCACAATGGCCTGAGCTACTAGTCTAGTGAGCCGTCCCGGTGAAACCGTAAGTAGTTGAGTTGCGTGTAATGAGCATGGCACAGTATGGCGGCTTGCTCATTCACTCCGGCGACGAACGCGAAACCGAGTGCAGCCTTTGCCTAGAGCGTGAGCTACGCCGCTAGACTTCGGCCTGACGGCCAGGCCGGGCAAGTACGAGTCCATGACAGATAAGCCAAGTTCGCATTTTTGGGTGACGTCATTATCAGTGTGTGATAACGATAATCGATGGGAAAAGATCCGTCTCTGGACACCCTGCTCGAGCTGGACGGGCAGGTGTTGGTCATAGACCCGGGGACCAAACACTGGGTCCGTTTCGCGCTCCACCGAGTGCAGTCGCCGTGGATAGCATAGCTCTTCGATACGTGAGTCTACAGCGAGAAGGTTGTGCCAATCCTTCATATAGCTGACATCGATTTGCCGCGCAAAAAAGTGGCCGGGGGCTGCCCGGCCGAATCAGGAGGTTTCTGCGACGCTCCGGCCGCTTGCAAACATTATCGGATGATATCCGGCCAATCTTTAGCTCTCGGTGACCCCAAGCAATCCGCTCATCTATTTTCTCGCCGCGTCGGCAATCATGCCTTTCAGTCTGAGGGCAAACTCTGGGCTGGCCAGCCGCTTTGAAATCGCGCCCTCGGTAATTATCTGGGAGCCACACTGGCCAGCGAGATCGAGATGATGATATCGTCTGGGCGGGTTCTGCACACGATGATGATTCTCTCGCCTTTCCGGCACTACTGAACCTCGAACATAAGCAACCTTTGAGCGAGCCGGACGATTCCCATCGCGGGAATCGGTTTCGTAAACGTAGAGCGCGGCTTTCTGATACTCGGAGAGGTACAAGTATGCCCTCGTCAATAAATGGGCGCTTGGTCAATGTCTACGCCTGTTCCAGGGGATGGCGAATCGCGAGAGTTCTTGTGGCAAGCGGCTATGAAATTCAGCGAGGCTGCACCTGAGGTTCTCGGCGTTATCTCTTCCGCCGCCATAGAGGGAACTTCGTCCTCGCCGAGAACTGTTCCGACCTTGATCCAGCCGAGTGGCGCGAGGCCTTGTGAAAGGCCGAAATAGTGGTCGTAGACCGCAGCCACCTCGACATTGTTCTGCTGGATCACGGCCTGAACCGGAGGGTTCTCCGGCAGCGAGAATGCGATCACTGCTTTAGTTAGGAAGTGTGGCTAGACGTGCGCGCGTAATTCTTGTGCTGCCGAGACCGTAAAGATCGGTGCAGTAGGGTCCGTAAAAGGAGATAACGCCTATGTCGTTGATCGCGATCCGACCTTGGGGGTAATAGGTGCGGAAGAACTCTGCCATCTGAAACTGCTGCCGGTAAATATCGGCCTGAGATGGTCCTGTCGCCCCGATCAGCGGATCACCCGCCCGAAAAGCCAGGTTTTAACCATTCTTTGAATATATAGGCGGTGACTGGGCAAAACGTCCCGGGGTATGCACATCCAAGCTTTTTGTCGTGGACCGGGCTAGCCGCCGGTTCCGGGGGATGTCAGTTGTGGGTTTTCGAACGGTTGGCGCGGTTATTCTCATCCTGGCTCTTTCCGGAGTTTCGCTCTGCCAGGTTTCAGCACCTTCGTCTGCAGCCCCTGGGCCTGCGGCGCCGCAGAGCCAGCCGCCGCCGACTGCGGCCCATTCGGGGATGGGAAATATCATGGGCACAGTAACGGCGCTGAACGGAAACATCATTCCCGGCGCCACGGTGGTGGTGGAACGCGCGAGTCCCGCAGTCCGCCGGACGGTGGTGGCGAACGACAAAGGGTACTTTGAAATCGATGGTCTGCCGCCGGGAGGTCCTTATCAGGTGAACGTCAGCGCCAAGGGGTTTGCCAACTGGAAGGCGCCGGCGATCACGCTCGATCCGGATCAGTTCTATATTGTGAAGGCCTGCGCGCTCAAGATCGCAGAGGTGAAGACCACGGTCAGCGTGGGCGTGAAGACTGCTCCCGTGGACCTCGCCACCCAGGAATTCCAGATCGAGGAGAGGCAGCGCGTCTTCGGCATTATCCCCAACTACTATGTTGCCTACGACACGAACGCCCCGCCCCTGACGACTAAGATGAAGTTCCAGCTTGCACTGAAAGCCTCCATCGATCCGGTTACGATCGTGGGTGTCGGCATCATTGCCGGGATCGATCAGGCGGCAGACCGTCCCGAGTACGTTCAAGGTGCGAAGGGTTACGGGCAGCGCTTTGGCGCAGCCTATGCTGACGGGGCGAGCGATATCTTTATCGGCGGTGCCATCCTGCCGACTCTTCTGCATCAGGACCCGCGCTACTTTTACCAGGGCACGGGCTCGGTGAGGTCGCGCATATTTCACGCCGTATCCAGCGCGTTCGTGTGCAGGGGCGACAACGGAAGGAAGCAGCCGAACTACTCGACCATCGGCGGCGACCTGGCCTCATCAGCTCTCGACATGGCCTATTATCCGGATTCGGACCGCAACGCGACGAAGGTGTTTACAAATTTCCTTTTCGATACGAGCGAGCGCGTGGCCGCCAACCTGGCACAGGAGTTCCTCCTCCGCAAGTTGACCAAAGTCGGGAAAGCCAAGAGGAAAGATTAGCGGTCACGTCAATGGCTTGGGGCGTATCCGAAAGGCGTTTCCCTCAGCGGCTAAAGCCGCATGAAACGAGCTTTCTTGCGGCACGACGAAATGAGAAGCTCTCGTTGGAGAAGAACACAAGCAAAATCTCCGCCCTAGCCAGAAGAAGGCTAGGACGGGGCACCCTCGGGCATTTAACAGCCGCAATCAGGGTTCCCAGACGAAGCCGTCGAAGGTGTGGATATGGCGGTAGCCGGAGCGGAGGTAGAGGGCGACGGCGCGCTGGTTCTCCTCGGTGACGGTGAGGGAGAGTTCGGTGAAGCGGCGGGCGGCGAGATTGTCATAGCAGCGGCGCAGCAGATGCTCGCCGATGCCGTGGCTGTGAAATTGGGGCAGGGTGCAGACCTGGGTGACGTGGCCCACATCGTGGCGGATGCGGGAGCAGAGCAGGACTCCGATGCGGGTTTGGGTGGGACGGTGGACGGCGACGAAAGAGGAGACCGGGTCGAAGGCTCCGCAGCCGGGAAAGCGGACGATGTTGTTGAGGAAGCGGAGCGAGCCGGGGACGGTGCGGTACTGGTCGTTGACGTCGCTGTCGATGTGTCCGGCGTAGGCGGCGGTGATGATGGCGGCGGCTGGCTGGTAGTCGTCTTCGGTCCAGCTGTGAATTTCGATCTCCGGCGGCAGCGGACGGGTGGGCTGGGGCAGGGCATTGGCGATGGGCAGCGAGAGGAAGAGGCGGCGGTAGCGGCGGAAGCCTTCGCGCAGGAAAGGCGCGGCGAGGTGGCCGGTGGGATGGATGAGGAGCTGGGCTTCGATGCGGGTGAGTCCGGGAGAGCGCTGCAGGGTGCTGATGGCGTGGCGGAGCAGCTCGCACTCGATCTGATGGCGGCGGTCGGCGATGAAGTTGGCGGATTCGACGAAAAGGTCTCCGATGACGCCCTTGCTGCCTTCGTAGACGAAATAGCAGTAGCCGCGCAGACGTCCGCGCTCGATGGCGGCGAAGCCGGGAAGGATGCGGGTATCGGCGTAACGCAGCACCATCTCGGCCGAGGCGCGGTAATCCCAATGAAGATTGCTGCGCCAGAGCGCGACCTCCTCATCGATGAGGGGGCGGAGATCGGGCGAGGCGAAATGACGGAGGTCGAGAATCTCCACGCGGAATTTGGCTCCCATGGGCGGGATCGCCGCCCGGCCTAGTGTAACGGAAGTGGGAGGCCGAGCCGAGTGCTATGGCAGGCTATGGGGTGACGAGGCAGGTTACCGGAGGGACTCGGCGGCGGAGACCTGGAAGATCTGGATGTGCTGGGGCGGGTAGGAGGCGAGGAGCCGGAGGGTGCGTCCGGCGAGCAGGAGGCGAAGCGCGGGGAGCGGGGCGTTACCCGTGACGTCACGCGTGACGTCACGCGTAACAAGCAGATGGGCCGCGGCGGGGATGGCTGGGGGAAGTTCGAAGACGGCGGGCGAGACCTCGAGTCCCTCGTAGGGATCGACGCGGCGGTTGAGATAAAAGGCGAGGCCGAAGGCGGTGTTGCGGCTGAGGGCGAAGGTGGCGACCGGAGACGCCTCGGGCTGGCCGGTCGGTTGGGGACCGATCTGTTGGGCGTTGAATTGTTGAATCAGCGCGGCGATGGGACGGGCGGACTGGGTAGCGTCCAAGGCAGGGGCGAAGCCGCGCAGGAGGAAGCCGACGGCGAGGACGATTGGCAAGAGGGTGACGAAGTGCAGGAAGCGCCATCCGGAGGTGAGCAAAGGCAGGGCAGTGAGCAGAAAGATGGCGGTTCCGGCGAAGGCGGCGAGCATGAGTCCGGCGGGCGAGAGCGGCAGCTTGAAGATGAGGTGCGGGGCGACGCATCCGGCGGCGGCGAGAGCGGAGAGCAGGATGGCGTGGGCGGCTATGGAGGTCCAGCGCGGCCGCTCCTCGCGGGCGGCACGGCGATGCACAGCGACGGCGGTGAGGATGAGCAGCGCAGGGATGGAGGGCAGGATGTATCCGGGGAGTTTGGAGCGGGAGATGGAGAAGAAGGCGATGGGGATGAGAGCCCAGAGGAAGAGGAAGATCTCAAAGGTGAAGGAGGGGGATTCCACTATGGAGGTCCCACATCTGCCAAAGGAGGGCAGATATGGGGCACCTCCCCCTGCAGCGGGGTCCCCACATTTGCCAGAAGAAGGCAAATATGGGCCACCCAGGGCTCGAACGGCGTCGGCGAGGCCGTGGAAGAGCCAGACGGTCCATGGAAGGGTGGCGACCAGAGCGACGGGGAGGTAATACCAGAAGGGCTGGTGGTGACGGTAGAGATTGGAGCCGAAGCGAGCCAGGTTGTGCTCGAGGAAGAAAACGCGGAAGAATTCCGGGGTGCGGAGCTGGACGAGCACATACCAGGGGGCGGCGACGGCGAAGAAGACGGCGAGGCCCAGCGGGTGGAGGGTTCGGACGATGGCGCGCGGGTTGCGCTGGGTGAGGCAGAAGGCGATGAGGACAAAGGCGGCCAGAGCGGGGGCTACCGGTCCCTTGGCGAGCGTGGCCAGGGCGTTGAGGGCGTAAAAGGCGAGGAGGCAGAGGGTCGGTGGCGGTCCAGTTCCCGAAGACGGGGAGCTGCGGGCTGGTTGCTCTCCCACATCTGCCAAAGGAGGCTTCGCAGCCGGGTACGCGGCAATGGGCGCCGCTCCGGCTGCGGGCGCTCGGCAGATATGGGGCACCACGGATTGTTCCGATTGGTACCAGAGGAACCAGGCGAGGAGGGACAGGCACCAGGGCGCAGCGAGGAGCATGTCTGTGGCGGCGGCGCGTGCGAAGCCGAGGATGAGGACCGAGGAGGCGACCATGAGGGCGGCGTCAAGGCGGGCGGTGTAGCGGATGCGGCGGACGGCGAGAAAGGTTCCGAAGACCAGGAGGGTGGCGGCGACGGCCGAAGGGACGCGGGCAGCCCAGTCGGAGACGCCGAAGACGGAGTAGGAGATCATTTCTCCCCAGTAGAGGAGGATGGGTTTTTCCAGCCAGGTGTGGTGATAGAGGACAGGGGTAACCCAGTCGTGGCGGGCGAGCATCTCACGAGCTACCTGGGCGTAGCGGGGCTCGTCGGGGCCGACCAGGCCGATGCCGGAGAGACGGAAGAAGAAGAAAAAGCCGCAGAGACCGGTGAGCAGCAGGAGCTCACGCAGGCGGGTTTGGCGGCTCGACATGGAGAGCAGTGTATCGCCTGCGGGACGGATTCGCCAAAGCCGGAGGAGCTTCGGAAAACCGCTGCGGAAGGAATGAGAGCAACAACAGCAGTAACTCTGAACAACTCTGGACAATGTTGGTGCATCCTAATTCGAGTGTAGTCTCGTAGTGCGCATATCCGCGGGGGTTGGGGCGTATCCCGGCGGCGCGGGCGGCAAGTGAAGAAAACAGGAGAGATACGAGTGATGAGCCATAGCGCAGGGTCAGCCGAAGTGAGTGTCGAATCCGGTGGTGGCGGGCAGCGGGCCGGCAGGCGTCTTCCCGGCCGCCGGCAAAAAGGGTCATCGCTGATTGAATTTGCCCTGGTGATGACGTTTATGCTGGTGCCGACGACGGTTGGGTTGGCGGAGTTTGCGACCTACCTGGCCAATTATATGGCGCTGACCGATGCAGTAGCGACCGGCGCGCGGGCGCTGGCGATCGCCCGGGGAACCCAGGATCCGTGCAATGTGGTCGCGACCGTGGTGATCCCAGCTTACCAAGCGGCCGCGATCGAGGGCACGTTTACAAGTTCAGGCATGAACTTCACGATCACGGTGACCCCGCCGGGTGGTTCGGCGAGTTCGCAGAACTGGGCGGGAGCTACCTCCTCGACCACCCCGGCGGGCTGCTACAGCAGTAGTACGACTCCTTTGACGGGGTTCCCGGCCTCTCTTATCCAGCACGCCATCGTCACGGTGAAGGCCACGTATACTCCTACGCTTATCTTTAATGCCTTTCCTAGCCTTGCTATGCCTATAGAGGCACAGACGACGGAGATTGAGCAATGAGCCAGAATGGAAAGTTTTCGCTACTCCGGTCGCGCCGGCACGAGCGCGGACAGGTGATCATTTGGCTGGTGATGGTCTGGGTGGTTTTCTTTGTCTTGATGGGGGCGGTTGTGGCCGACCTGGGGGTGGTGTATTGCGCCTACCGGCAGCTGCAGGCATCGACCGATGCGGCGGCACTGGCGGGAGGCGCGATGATGCCTACCAGCACTGCGGCGGTCGTGACGTCCACAGCGCAGCAGTACAGCTCTTACGCGGCGGGCTATAACGTCTATCACGATATGACGGTTACGACTCCGCCGACGATTGCGCTGGGCTGCTCGAGCACGGAGGCGGCTCTCCCCTGGGGAGTCATTTGTGTGGATCCATCGAACTCCAATGTGCTTACCGTGACGCAGACGGCGACGGTGCCATTGAATTTTTTGAACTTTTTCTCCGCGCAGCTGAATGGCCATCCCAGCATGCCGATCACGGCGACCTCGGAGGCGGTGATGAAGGGCGCGCCCGGTCCGCCATACAACGTGGCGATCATTATGGACACCACGCAATCGATGAATTCCGGCACCAACAGCTGCGGTGCCTCGTACACGCCCATTCAATGCGCCCGGCAGGGCTTGCAACTCCTGCTGACCGAACTTCAGCCTTGTATACCGGGCGTGGTGCCTTGCGGATCGACCTCTCCGATTGATCTGGTGAGTCTGTTTGTTTTTCCGGCGTGGAGCGGGAGCGCTGGAGGCAGCCCCTCAGGGGGTACGGTTGCTACGGCTTGGAGTGGAGGGACTGCCCACGGTGAGCTTTATGATGAGGCGTTGGGAGGAGGTCCCGATAACTTCCCCGCGGCTCCGGGGAGCGAGACAGTGACCGTCGGCGGAACCCCAATTACCTATCAGATCACCCTGTTTAGCAATGATTACCAACTCTACGATGGAGCTGGCTTGAACCCTGCTTCCCACATCGTGCTGGCGGCTGGATATCCGTATCCGAGCAACAACGGACATTTGTCGGCCCCGGGCGGCGCGGGAACGTATTATGCGGGCGTGATCTATGCGGCGCAGAACGCGCTCGCCTACCAGAAGTCGCTAAATCCGCTGTCGAATAACGTAATGATTATCCTCACCGATGGCGATGCCCCAGGGTCAACAGGTGGAGTCTCCAGTGCATGTGGGGACATGACCTCGCCTTACAACGTGTACTACACGACGACGAACCCGCCAAGTGGGTGCGCGACGCCGAACAACACAACCAGCTTCAACAGCCCCAACTTCATGTCCGCGACCGATGAGTGCCAGGAGGCGATCCAAGCGGCCTGGGACGCCACGAACCAGGGAACCCAGGTGTATACGATCGGCTTCGCTTCGGAGGCCTCGGGGTGTTCGAGCGACACGATTAATTTAGGTCTCTCTTCCAACGTCTACCCGGCTGGTGTCCCCTGGCCGCTCACGCCATGCGACACGATTGAGTACATGGCCTCCGATCCGACGCACTGGTACAGCGATTCGGCCAGCCAGTGCAGCGCGAACGGCCCGACTCCGCAGCCGGCCCATACCCTGGCGACGATTATCCCGTCGATTACGAATAGTATCTCGGTGGCCAGGCTGATTACGCCCGGCACATAGGGGGATTCCGGCGTTTTGCGGATCGAACAAAAAAAGCTCCTCCCGTGTGGGGGGAGCTTTTCATTTGGGGGGAAGCGGGATGCGCGGCGAAGATCAAAGGCAAAGGCCAAGGCTGGGAGGTATAGGGCATTGCCGTTCCCACATTCGCCAACAGGCGGATGTGGGCCAACCTGCGGCCACACGGCAAGGCAGAAGGCAAAGATAAGTCAACTGCCCCACCCAAGCCAAAAGAGGGCTTGAATGGGCCACCACCCGCGGGCTTAGTGGGCCACCCGCCGGCTTGAATGGGGCACCCGCAGTGCAGGCGTTTTACGGATGCGGAGCGAGGCCGGAATGCCTATGGAGCCGGGGTGGAGACTGGAGCGGCGCGGGGATTCCTCGCGGGGCTTGATCTCATAACAACCTAGGGCATGTTAACACTAACGGCGACTTCGTGCTATTGTGAGTAGGTGGAGATCGCCGAAGAACAATTCCGCCGCATCGAGTCCACGCTGCCGCGCCAGCGTGGCAACGTCCGGGTCAGCAATCTGCAATTCGTGAATGCGCTATTGTTTGTTGCCGAACATGGTTGCAAGTGGCGTGGACTGCCCAAGCGCTTCGGTCCCTGGCACACCATCTACACCCGCATGAATCGCTGGTCCAAGAGTGGCGTACTCGATCAAGTCTTCGAACTGTTGCAGCGTGAGCAGATCTTGCGCATTAAGATCGAGGCCGTCAAAATGGACTCGACCATCGTCAAGGTGCATCCCGATGGCACCGGCGCGTTAAAAAAAACGGACCCCAGGCCATCGGAAAATCCCGCGGCGGATGGACCACCAAGATTCATATGGTTGCCGCGGATGCTCGAACGGCCATAACCTTCGCGCTGTCGCCGGGGCAAGCCTCGGACGCCAAAGGTGGTCGCGAACTGCTTGGTGGCCTCGGGCCGCAGTCCGCGCCGTTATACCTGCGGATGGATCGTGCCTACGAGGACAATGAAACTCGGCAGCTGGCGCTGGATTTCGGCTTCATCCCGGTTGTTCCGCCGAAAAGCAACCGCTTGGAGCCATGGCAGTACGAAAAGGCAATGTACCGCAAACGCAACGAGATCGAGAGGCTCTTCCGCAGGCTGAGGGGCTTCCGCCGAATCTTCTCCCGCTTCGAAAAACTCGACGTGCTCTTCCTCGGTTTCCTGACGTTCGCCCTCATTGTCGAGGCACTCAGATAGTGTTAACACGCCCTGATATGGAGTGACCGTGTCAAGCTCAGCGACACGCTGTTTGTGTTTTGTTGAAGTTATTCGAGGACAGGGCGAGCAACGGTCGGGGCAGCTTTGGCGACGATTGATCAGTCTGATATTCGCGGGTCGGAACCGCATAATCGTGATTCGTCGGGAGCTGCCTCGGACTAGTCGCGCGAGTTGGGCATGGGCCTGCCGCATAGGGCGGTCGAGGATTCTCCTTGATCGTGCACGCCTCGGCCGCTGCTCGCTTTGTCCTCGAAATTTCATGGTTCTTGGTTCTGTTTTTCCATTCGCAGAAAGTCTTTGGTTTTGATTTCCGGCTATGCCGTCACCGCCCGCCGCTGAGGGCGGAGTGCCTCCGTCCTGGTACCGATCGCCCAGATGAAGCCCAACAACTCGCGTCCCACGGCAGTGATGATTTTTCTCCGACCTTTGCCGGCCGTCATGGGCCGCTGATATTTCTTGTGCAGCCGGTGCTGCGCTTTCCAGGCAATCTCTTTCACCTCTTCGCTGACGCTTTTCTGGCGTTGACGCAGCGCGGGACCGATGCCGGGGCGAAGACGATAGGACCAGGCCGCCTCGATCACCACTCGTCGCAGATGGGCGTTGCCGGTTTTAGTGATCGCTCCGCGCCGCACCCGCTCGCCGCTGGAGTCCTCACCAGGAACTGCGCCGCTGTAGGCCATCAGTTGCCGTGGTGTCTGGAAACGCGAGATCTCGCCCAGTTCGCTGACCAGCGTCGCCGCCGAGATCTTCGCCACTCCGCGCAGCGCCTGCAGCGCTTGAATCACCTCCTGCATCCATGCGGGCGCCAACTTCACGGCTTCCGCAATGGCCTGTTCCAGCCGCAACACGCGCTCGTTCATGTGCTCGACCTCGTGCAAGTAGTCCAGCATCGTGTACTCCTGGGCCGCCTGCTTGAAATGCACCTGCCTGACCCAGGCCATGTACTTCAGCGTCCATGCTTTTCCGCCTTCTGGAAAGCGTTCGCCATGACGTAACAGAAATTTGCTCAAACGATGCCGTGCCCGCAACTGATCCTGTTTTGCCGCCTCCCGAGCCCGCACCAGATCGCGTAACGCTTCGTGCGCTTCGTCGGGAACCCAGACCGCCGTAAGATCGCCGGCCCGATGGTTGCGCGCCAGTTTCAACGCATCCCGCCGATCCGTCTTACCCGATCCCCGGCCTTGACCGGAACCAGGGTCGGTGCCACCACATCGCAGTTCACCCCGAGCGCCGTCAGCTGCCAATACAGTACGTACCCGGTTGGACCTGCTTCGTAACATGCCCGCAACTGATCTGGTGGGCCAAGCTTGTTAACCAGCTTGCGAACCGACTCTTCCCGGTTGGAAATCGTTCCTAGCGACCGAACCTCGCCATTCGGCTCGGCCACCGCCACAGCAATCGTCTCCGCATGGACATCCAGCCCGACAAATCGTATCTTTTTCTTCACGACCGGTTCCTTTCCGCTTTATGGCTCTGCGTTGTTGGTTTTTACCAACTCACAGCGTAACCCACGTCAGCGCATCGGAGCCGGTCGCTCCATTCTGACTAGGGGAGATGCGAGCTTCGATGTCAAGTCGCCGCGCCAGTCGGGCGTTATTCGCGGCCGCGGAAGCGGATGATCTGGCGGCGGTCGCGCTTGGAGGGACGGCCCTCGGGGAGGGTTTCGAAGTCCATGAGGGCGCGGCGCTCGTCGGCGGCTTTCTGGCGGGCTTCGCGGCTGGCGTCGCTTTCGCGGTAGAGGGTTTGGGCGACCGGAGCGGGGCCGCGCACGTCGCTGAGGAGCAGTACCTCGATGTGGAATTCTCCACCATCGTTGGTGACCTGGAGACGGTCGCCGATGCGGATCTCGCGGGCGGGCTTGAGGGGCTGTCCGTTGGCGAGGACGCGCCCGAGGTCGCAGGCGCGCGAGGCCAGGGCGCGGGTTTTGAAGAAGCGCGCGGCCCAGAGCCACTTGTCGACGCGGACGGAGTTCATGGGGGTATTGTAAGGGTAAGGGCAGGGTCCAAGGCAGAACAGGGGTCAACTTCCCCACTCAAGCCAAATCAACCGGGCGGCGTCGCTTGGAGCCTTAGCCGCGCCAAGGCGGCACGGTGAAGATGGGGCACCTGTCAGGACAGCAGTTACCGGGAGGCGGCGACCTCGCTGGCAGCCTTGCAGCCGTGGGAGAGGTGGGCGAAGACGAGCGCACGATGCAGGAATGAGTTGGAGGCCTGGCATGCGGCGTCATCCTGGCGGGTGGCGGTGGTACTGGGATTCTGGCGCGCATCCTGGCGCTGCTCTTCTTCGCTGCCGGCGTCTGCGGGTTGCACGACGTCGCCGAGCTCCATTTCGGCCGAGGCGCGGGTGATGAGGGCGGTGGAGGAATCGGGGCTGACGTTGAGGACGAGGATCTCGCCGAGGACATGGTCGGGCATCAGGCGGTCGGAGTCGGGCGGGACCTTGGCCCGGTTGACGGCGGTATCGTCCACGCCTCGGGGCAGGTCATCGGAGGCGCGATCGATGCGGTTGAGGTCTTCGGGAGCGTAGCCGCGGGTGATGAGGAGATAGTCGCCGGGCTTGGCTCCCTTGATGGCGCCGAAGTCGGTGTAAATAGTCATGCCGGTGCCGAGCAGGCCGACGAAGCCCTCGGCTCCGAGGATGTGTCCTTTGAGGCCGGTGGGGGCGGCGCGGAATTGGGCAAGCTCGGGTTCTTCGGTGCGGAAGGTGATCTGCGGGCGCTCCTTGAAAGGTACGACGAGATCGCCCTGGATGGTCGCGGTGCAGGAGTAGTCGAAGGTGGCGATGGCGGTGCCGTTGATGATGGAGCGAACGGTGACCCAGCCGACATCCTGATATTGGTCTCCGAGGCTGGCGAGCTGTTTGCGCTGCTCGAGCGAGGAGTCCTCAGGGTTGGGGTCGGCGATCTGGCGCACCAGGCTGTAGCGCTCTCCCACGGCAAGGTCGGGACCGCGCAGGAAGAGCGTGGAGCGTCCCTGGAAGCGGTCTTCATGGGGACTTTCCTTGGAGCCCAGGACGAACGAGTCGCGGGGAACGGCCTGGCGGGTGATGAAGCCGGAGCAGTAGAGCTGGCTATAGGTGGGGCCGGTGATGGGCGCGGTCGCCTGAGCCGGCAGGCCGGGATTCTGCGCCAGCAGGGTTGCCGACAGCAGGGTTGCCGATAGCAGGGTCAGTGCCAGGTTCAAGGATTTCATTCCGTGCTCTCATTTCAGCCGCAAAAGGGCGATTGCCGTACGTATCCAAGAGCGTGCTTCGCCGGGTAACGCGGCAAACGATGCCGCTGCCGGCCGCTGGCGCTTGCGAGTAACGCGGCAAAAAGATGCCGCTGCCAGCCCCGGGCGCTCGGCCGGCGCTTGTATCCGGAAGCTAACAAAGGCGGGAGTGGTGGTCAAGTAACGATAGACGTAGGCCGGAGTACAGCCGTTAACCGAGATGGTACTCCTGCGAATTTCTGTATTTTTCTGTTGAAAATCGCTTTCAGGCATTGCAACCGGCCTCCAGCATCATTACCATTTGCCCACAAATGACTGTTCCACCGGTAAATTACACGGCCCGCTCTCTTCGCCTCCGCATACCGCGGATCTGCGTTTCCATTACTGCCGACGATGCCTCCGAAATGATGGACAAGGCGGAGGCGGTATTGCGCGAAAACCCCCTGATCGAGCTGCGGCTCGACTACCTGAACTCCCCGCTGGGGGCGATGTCGCGGCTGCGGCGGCTGACCGAGGCGCGTCCGGACGGCATCCTGATTGCCACCTGCCGGCGGACCGCGGCCGGAGGGAACTTTGGCGGCTCGCTGGACGAGCAGCTGGAGGTGCTGCGCAAGGCCACTGACGCAGGCTGCGCGGCGGTGGATATCGACATTGAAAGCGCCGAGGCGATGAGCCGCGAGGATTGGGAGGAGATGCGGTCGCGGGCGGCCATCGTGCTCTCCAGCCACGACTTTGAGAGCACCAGCCGGCTCGATGAGACGTTTGCGCGCATGCGCAGTTTCAACTCCGACTTCTACAAAGTGGTGGGGACGGCGACCTGCCTGCATGACAACGTGGTGATGACGCGCTTTCTGGAAGAGCACTGCTCGGAGTATGCCATGGTGGGCATGTGTATGGGCGAACAGGGCATGCTGAGCCGCATCCTGGGGATTCGCGCCGGAGGAGCGTTTACCTTTGGCGCGGAGGCAGCAGGGAAGCAGACGGCTCCGGGACAGCCGACTTATCGCGAGCTGCGGGATTTTTACCGCATCGAGCAGGTGGAGACGGTGACCAAGGTGTACGGCATCGCGGGCAACCCGGTGTCGCACTCGATGTCGCCCTGGGTGATGAATACGGGCTTCCGGCGGGAGAATGTGAACGCGGTGTATCTGCCGCTGCACGCCAAGACGCTGAGCGACCTGCTGGCCACGGTGACCGGCCTGCCGCTGGATGGGCTGAGCGTTACCATGCCCTACAAGCAGGCGATTGTGCCTCACCTGGACAACAGCGACGTGCCCACCCAGCAGTGCGGAGCCTGCAACACGGTGGTGCGCGGCAAGGACGGCAGGCTGTTCGGCTTTAATACGGACGTATACGGCATTGTGGCGGCCATTGAGCCTCGCCTGGCCCTGCAGGGCGCGCGGGTGCTGGTGCTGGGCGCGGGCGGAGCGGCGCGGGCGGCGGTGATCGCACTCAAGGCCAAGGGCGCCGAGGTGACGATTGTGAACCGCACTCCGGCCAAGGCGGTGGAGCTGGCCAAGCAGCTGGGCGCCAAGACGGTGAAGCGCAGCGAGGTCGCCAAGCTGAGCTTCGACCTGATCTTCAACGCCACCCCGGTGGGGATGGGTCCTGCGGCGGAGACTGCGCTGGAGGAAAACGAGCTGAATACGACGTGGGTCTTCGACTCGGTGTACAACCCGGTGGAGACTCCTCTGCTGAAGCTGGCGCAGTCGAAGGGCTGCGGGACGATCAGCGGGGTGGAGATGTTCCTGCACCAGGCGGCGCGGCAGTTTGAGATCTGGACCGGAAAGCCGGCACCGATGGACTCCATCCGGCAGGTGCTGCTGCGGCAGCTGGGCGCGGTCGGAGGCGAGGGCGTGGACGCAGTGCCGACGGTGGTTTCTCCCAAGAACCGGCCGGTAGCAGCAGGCGCGGTTTCGGCCGTCGCCAGCGAAGAGGCCGAGGCGTCGGCACCAGTGTCAGCCAAGGCCGAGACGGGCAAGGCGGCGGTGAAAGAATCTCCTGGGGCCAAAAAGACGGCGGCCAAGGCGGCTCCGGTGAAGAGCGCGAAGCCGCCCGCACCCGTAGCGGCGAAAGCGGCGGCGAAGGCTCCGGCAGCAAAGAAGGTGGTTGCGAAAGCGACCGCGAAAAAGGCGACGAAGGCCAAGGGACGGTAGGGAAGGCAGGGTTTCAAAGTTTCAAGGTTTCAAAGTTAAGGGCAAAGGCAGAATCGATCGGGGCCGAGATGTCCGTTGGGTTGTGCGGGCGATTTGAGCGGTGCAGGGGTCCTTCGCTGCGCTCAGTATGACCCTCGAAATGGGATGACACGCGCACAAGTGAGAATGAAATGCAAAGGGTGCCGTGGCGGCACCCTTTGCATTTGGAGGCTCCGGCGCAGTTGGAAAGTTCGAGCAAGGCGCGTGGGTTTGCTCTCGATCTTAGCTTTGAGAATCTTGAAACCTTGAAACTTCAAGTACTTACGACGCTTCCTTGCGGCTCTTGAGGTCGGAGTAGAAGACGACTCGGTTTCGGCCCTTGGCTTTGGCCTGGTAGAGGGCGGCATCGGCGGCCTCGAGCAGCTCCCGCTTGTTGTGCGCCTCGGCGGGGAAGATGGCGACGCCGATGCTGATGGTGAGGCGCTCCTCGGGTGCGCCTTCGGCGGCGCTGGTGCGGAATCTGGCCTGCTCCACGGAGTAACGCAGGCGCTGGGCGACCAGCTTGGCGCCCTGCGGGGTGGTCTCCGGAAGCAGCAGAATGAACTCCTCGCCGCCGTAGCGGGCGGCGATATCGATCTGGCGGAGATCGCTGGTGAGGATGGCGGCGACGTCGTGCAGGATAAGGTCGCCCGCGGGATGGCCGTGGGTGTCGTTGATGCGCTTGAAGAGATCGATGTCGATCATGAGCAGAGCGACGGGATTGCCGCGGCGCTCGGCGCGGGCCAGCTCTAAGTCGAGCTGCTGCTCGAAGTAGCCGCGGGTCTTGAGGCCGGTGAGGAAGTCGGTAAAGGCATAGCGCAGCAGGCTCTCATTGGAGTAGTCGCGGGCCAGCATGCTCTCCGTGACCAGGGAGAGCATCCAGAGCAGCTGGGCATCTTCGCGCGAGAAGCTGTCGGCATGGTCGCCGAACAGTTGCAGGGCTCCCACCACGCGGTTACGCACAAACAGCGGCACCACGACGATGCTATTGGCATTCATGGCGTGGAGCAGGGCGTCGGCCTCCGGCTGGCTGTGGCGCGGCAGCAGCAAGGGGCGGCCCAGCTTTGCAGCCCAGTAATTGAGCACGCTGGCGCGGGCAAAGTTCTCGGCACCGGGATCGGGAAGATTCCGCGCGGCGCGCAGGTGCATGCCCTCGCCGTTCTCCTCCCAGAAGTAAAGGGCGGCGCGGGAAAAACTGACCATCTCGGCGGCCATGTCGCAGACCAGGTTGAGGGTGGAGTCGAGCTCCATTTCGAGCACGGTAAGCATGCTCATGCGCAGCAGCACGTTGACCTCGCGGCTGCGGCGCACGATGGTTTCCTGATCCAACTCGGAGATCACCTCGACGGCGAAGCGCTCCAGCGGCTCGGATTCCGGGTAGGGCGGGGGGAACATCATCGGGCAGTGGGCCTGCCAACCACTAAGGCAGTTAGATGCACGGAAGCGGTGCGGCGCTGCCCGCGGGCACGGCTCGGGAGGGTGATCCAATGGCCCGGTATTTTCAACGCACCATTGCTAATTTCAATCATTCGGCTTAGGATTGAGATGCTGAGAACCACCTTAGAACATCTGGAACTCTCGGGCCTCAGCTTAAGGCAGGAAGCCGGAGCGCAATTTCCCGAACCGGCAGAAGGCCGAAACAGGAATGGCTCCGTAAGCCGAGGCCGGACCGAGAGAGAATGTATGGAATGAAGTAAAGCGCCTTCCCGAACACAAGCATTCTGAAGCAGTTACCAATTCAGTGAAGCTGGTCCTGATTCCCCGGAGTGTCCCCCAAACCGGGTATCGTTGGAGAGCAGAAGATGGCGTGGTACGCATACTGCATCAGCGAGCAGGCGAATTTTCAGCAAGGTAGAGTTCGCCGTCCTTTTCTCATTGAATCTCTCAAAGGCGTTCACGCCAGCCCGGTGCGGGGATTTCCCTGCGGCGAGTTTGTGGTGATCGTGAGCGAAATCGAGCACGGAATCCCTTTGCAGCAGCAGGCGGCCATGGAGCACGCGCGGATTGTGAGCGAATGCTTCAAGGTGGCGACCCTGCTGCCTTTCAAGTTCGGAACCATTTTTGAGTCCGACGACGCGCTGCGCCAGGCGATCCGGAACAACAAGAAGACGTTCGCCGATTCCATTGCCAAACTGCGCGGCAAAAGCGAAATGCACATCAAGGTGACGGTGCGGGAAGGTACGGCCATCGCCGAAGTTCTGGCGGTGCTGCCGCACAAGGCCGGAGGCGAGTATCTGACCCGGCTGAAGGAACGGGCCAGCCGCGACCGGGAGCGGCAATCGCGGGCGCGCGCGCTGAGCGTGCAGGTCCACAAGCTGCTGAACCCGCTGCAGGAGGAGATCTCCTGCAAGAAGGTGGAGACCGGGATCGTGCTGGACATTGCCCACCTGATCGACTCCAACGGCGTGGAGAAGTACCAGAGCCGGTATTCGAATGCGCTGCGGCAGTTTAAAGACGTGGAGATCTCGCTGAGCGGTCCCTGGCCGCCGTACCACTTCATGCCCAGTCCGGGCAAGGTACGCACGGTGGCCAACAACAACTGAGTGAAGCTGGAAGGAAAGCAGTAGAGGTCCGCCCTGGCGGGCCTTTTCTTTCTGTTGCCAGGGCGGGCGAGGCCCATTTCAGGTCGGATGCTAAATAGAAGTAGGGGTAATGGAATGCCAACTATTGACATTTCGATGCCAATAGTTACGATTGTGTCGAAGGGTTGCTGGGAACATGGTGTATCGATGCTCCATTTTCCGGTTGCGCCCGACCCAGAAAAAGAACGTGGTTTTGCAACCGTTTGCTTAAGTGAACTCTCTATATCATCCAGCGGGTCAGTTTAAAAAATAGCGGTAAAGCAGTTCGCGAAAGGCCGTCATGATGCAGAGTGCGAACCGGACGAGGGTTCTGATTGTGGACGACGACCGTTCGCAGTCCGGCTTTTTGAGCTCGCAACTGAAGCGGCGCGGCTATGACGTGAGCACGGCCTCGACGGGCGACGAGGCCGTGGGGATGTTCCGGGTGTTTGACCCGGCGCTGGTGCTGCTGGACGCCGATGCGCGCGGCATGGATGTGATGGAGAATCTGGAACGGCTAAAGCAGATGAAGCCGGAGGTTTCGGTGATCATGACCGGCACGAGCGGCACGCCGGAGATGATCTTCCGCGCCTCGAAGCTGGGGGCGGATGACTTTCTCTCCAAGCCGATCGATTTGCCGTCGCTGGAACACCGCATGGCTCAGCTGCTGGATGGGCGGCGGCTGAACACCGAGGTGACCCATCTGCGCGACCAGGTGCGGCGGCAGAGCGACTTCAGCATGCTGTTCGGCACCAGTCCCAAGATGGAGGACGTGAAGAACACCATCGAGCAGGTGGCCGACACCAATGTGACGGTGCTGATCCGGGGCGAGAGCGGCACGGGCAAGGAAGTGGTGGCGCGCATGATCTTCTCCCGCTCGCTGCGCCGCGACAAGCCGTTCGTGAAGGTGAACTGCGCGGCCATTCCGCACGAGCTGCTGGAGAGCGAGCTGTTCGGCTACGAGCCCGGCGCGTTTACCGGGGCCAACCGGCAGAAACTGGGCAAGTTCGACCTGGCGCACGGGGGCACGCTCTTCCTGGACGAAATCAGCGAGATGCATCCCGCGCTGCAAGCCAAGCTGTTGCACGTTCTGCAGGATGGGGGGTTTTCCCGGCTGGGCGGCAAGCGCGACATTGCGGTGGACGTGCGGGTGCTGGCGGCCACCAACAAGCAGCTGGAGCGCGCGGTGGAGGATGGTACTTTCCGCGAGGACTTGTTCTACCGGCTGAATGTGGTGACCATTCACATCCCTCCGCTGCGCGAGCGGCAGGAGGAGATTCCCATCTTCCTCGATTTTCTGCTGCGCAAATACAGCGAATACTATGGCAAGCAGCCACCGCCGTTCACCGACTACGCGGTGAGCCGGATGATCGAATACAGCTGGCCGGGAAACATTCGCGAGCTGGAGAATCTGGTAAAGCGCTATGTGATCGTAGGCAATGAATCGCAGATCATCCGCGAGCTTTCGACGCACAAGCCGTTGATCAGCGCCTCCGCAAGCGGGAACAGCAATCCACTTTGGGAACCCAAAACGGGAGCCGCTGGCAACACCGCCCCGGCGGCTTTGGCTTCCAGCCCGGCAGAGTCCGGCGAAGGTACGCTCTCGTTGCTGGAGATTGGACGGCGGGCCGCGATGGAGGCGGAGCGAAAGGCCATTGAGCGAGTGCTGCACGAGACGCGCTGGAACCGCCGCCAGGCCGCCAAAATCCTGAAGGTCAGTTACAAGGCGCTCCTGAACAAGATGAAACTGATGGAAGAGCAGGATCTTGGGAAAAAGAAGTCCGCATTTACCAGATAGTGGAATTATGTTACTCATGCCGTGAAATTATTGGCAGTGGGTGCCAGAATAATTTCTTGATTATTTAACATAGATACGGATGAGTTCCTATGATTTGAATGGGTTAGAAATTATTTTTAATTTCCCCCCAAAAATCTGCTCCGCTGGCTTCGAACGTGCATCTATCTTGAGTAACAAAGAGGCCGCATGTTCAAAATAGCAAGTCCCCCCATGGAGTACCAACTTCTCAGGCTGACCGGGTATCCCGGAGCAGCGTCTAAACTCTCCCGTCTCTAGATCCTCCCTCCCTTGCCTCTTTCAGAGAGCGACCCCAACGGGTCGCTTTTTTGTTGGTGCGGGAGCCGCGGCGAACAGACCGGGATCCATTTCGCGGAATTCCCAATCTCGAGCCAGGCATAAGATTGGCGCAGGCAGGCATTGACCGCCGCGCCGGGTGCGCATATCATCATCGGTTTGTTATCGTACGGCGAGGCGCAGAACGGCGGGCCAAGATGATGGACAAAGAAAAACTCGAATATTACCGGCAGCTGCTGGAGACCAGGCGGGCAAACCTGCGCGAGAGCGTGGCGCGCAGCGAGGAGGACGGACGGGCCGCGCAGACGCCGGATTCGGCGCAGGACATTGCCGACCGGGCGTCGAGTTCCTATCAGAAGGAGTTTCTGTTTGCGCGCAGCAATAACGACCGGCAATTTCTGCAGAAGGTGGAGCGCGCGCTGTCGAGCATTTCGGAAGGAACCTACGGGGAATGCGAGCAGTGCGGCAATGCCATCAACGAGCGACGTCTGGAAGCGGTTCCCTGGGCACGGCATTGCATTGCGTGCCAGGAAAAGCTGGAGCGCGGCGAGCTGGAGCAACCGGTGCAGGAGGGTTGAGCGGCGGCAGGTGAAAGCGTGGTTTCCGGCGATGTGCCGCCTCACGGGGCGGCCGCTGTGTTTCACGGAGCGCTCCGGCAGCGAACTAGAGCCGTCCATGAGAAGGCTCTAGGACGGGTCCTGCGGGTTGGGTTTCTCTTCAAAGAAAAGTTGCGCCAGGCGGCGGCGCAGGATCGATCCGCCGAAGGCGCCGGCGAAGCCGGGAAGCGAGATGAGGATCGATCCGGCGATGCTGGCGCGGGTGAAGTGCGCGGTGGGGACGACAATGCTGGCGACCAGAAGGGCCAGCGGCACGGGGATGCCGACCAGCAGAACCCATCGCCAGGGACGAGCGGGACGCAGCAGGCCGAGCATCATGGTGACGGAGGTGACGGCCAGCGCCGAGAGCACGGGGTCGGGCTGGTCCATGGTTTCCACCAGCACGTGGAGCACGCCGCAGCCGGCACCGAGAAGCAGCGCGAAGAGCGCGAAGAGAAGCGGGAAGCGCTCCGGCTTGGAAGATGACGGGACGGGCGAATTCATGGTGCAGCGATTGTAACGTACCGCACCCGGCGGGTTTGAAGCCAGGGTTTCAAGGCTTCCGCGTTTCAACGGTTCAAGGCTGGCGGCAACAGCAAAGACAACGGCAAGAGCAAACGCCCACTCAAGCCAAAGGAAGGCTTGAATGGGCCACCCGGGATGCGACCGGAACAGTCCCACATCGGCTCACTGCGGCAGATATGGGGCGCCCGGCACCGGTGGACGAAAAACGCCCCGGATTGCTCCGGGGCGTAGGATTGCTGCGGATTCGGCCAGCTAGTGCTGCGGCGACGCCTGATGCGCATGTTTGGCGGTGGCGATGCGCGATTCGGCGCGGGCCAGTTCGTTGAGAGCCTCTTCGAACTGCTCGGTATCCTCGGCCAGCTTCAGCCGCTCCTGGGCGCGGTCGCGGTCGGCTTGCGCGCGCTCCAGATCAATGTCTTCGGCGCGCTCGGCGGTCTCGGCGAGGATGGTGACCTTGTCGGGAAGCACCTCGGCAAAGCCCCAGGCAACGGAGAGACTGGTGGTGCCGCTCTCGCTGCTGTAGACGATTTCGCCGATGGCGAGCTCGGTGATCAGCGGCGCGTGGCCGGGAAGAATTCCGAGATAGCCGTTGCGTCCGGGAATCTGGATCTCGGTGGCGCGGTCCTTGACGACCTGGCGCTCCGGGGTGACGATTTCGAGTTCGATAGTCTCTGCCATTTAATCTGTCCTGATACTTCTCGCAGTTAAGCTCCGAGCGGCAAGAGCAACTGCCCCACTCAAGCCAAAAGCTGTCTTTCACCCCAGCAAGCTAACTACAGGCTTGCCGGGGACCCCGGGCTTGAATGGGCCACCCGTTTTTCTTACGCCTTGGCTTTCATCTGCTCGGCGGCTTCCAAGACCTCATCGATCGAGCCCTTCATGTAGAAGGCCTGCTCGGGGATGGCGTCGTGCTTGCCGTCGATGATTTCCTTGAAGCTGCGGACGGTGTCGGCCACCTTGACGTACTTGCCGGCGAAGCCGGTGAACTGCTCGGCGACGTGGAAGGGCTGCGAGAGGAAACGCTGGACCTTGCGAGCGCGCGAGACGGTAAGCTTCTGCTCTTCCGACAATTCGTCGATGCCGAGAATGGCGATGATGTCCTGCAGGTCCTTGTAGGTCTGCAGGGTGCGCTTGACGCTCTGCGCCACGTCATAGTGATCCTGGCCGACGATGCGCGGATCGAGAATGCGCGAGGTGGAGGCCAGGGGATCAACCGCCGGGTAGATGCCGATTTCGGTCAGGGCGCGGTTAAGCACCGTGGTGGCATCGAGGTGGGCGAAGGTGGTGGCCGGAGCCGGATCGGTTAAATCGTCGGCGGGCACGTAGATGGCCTGCACCGAGGTGACCGAACCCTTCTTGGTGGAAGTGATGCGCTCCTGCAGTTCGCCCATTTCGCTGGCCAGGTTGGGCTGGTAGCCCACGGCCGATGGCATACGGCCGAGCAGGGTGGAAACCTCCGAGCCGGCCTGGGTGAAGCGGAAGATGTTATCGATGAACAGCAGCGTGTCGGCGCCCTCGGCGTCGCGGAAGTGCTCGGCGACGGTAAGGCCGGTGAGAGCGACGCGCAGACGCGCCCCTGGGGGTTCGGTCATCTGGCCGTAGATCAGCGCGGCCTTGGACTTGTCGGGATTGCCCGCCTCGATGACGCCCGACTCCTGGAACTCGAGCCAGAGATCGTTGCCTTCGCGGGTGCGTTCGCCGACTCCGGCGAAGACCGAGTAGCCGCCGTGCTGCTTGGCGACGTTGTTGATGAGCTCCTGAATGACCACGGTTTTGCCGACGCCGGCGCCACCGAACAGTCCGATCTTGCCGCCCTTGAGGAAGGGCTGGATGAGATCGATGACCTTGATGCCGGTTTCGAACATCTCGGCGCTGGTGGACTGCTCATCGAAGGCGGGCGCGAGGCGATGGATCGGCATGCGCTTTTCCGAGTTAACCGGTCCGAGGTTGTCGACCGGCTCGCCGATGACGTTCATCACGCGGCCCAGCGTCTGTTTGCCCACGGGAACGCTGATGGGACCACCCTGGTCGATGGCCTTCATGCCGCGCACCATGCCCTCGGTGGGCTGCATGGCGACGCAACGGACGCGGCCTTCGCCGAGGTGCTGCTGCACTTCGAGAATGACGTCGATGGGCTGGGGAACCGTGAAGCCGTCGCTGACCACGCGAAGGGCGGTGTAGATGAGCGGGATGGCCGTTTCGGTGAACTGCACGTCCACGGCGGGACCGGCGATCTGAATGACGTGTCCGATATTTTCAGGCATATGTGGTGAACCCTGTTTCAAAGTTTCAAGGTTTCAAAGTTTCAAGGCTGGCCTTGAAGCCGGAACCTGTAGAGCTAAAATCCGTTGGTCTTCGCTTGCGCGAAGGCGTGTTTACAGCGCCGCGGCGCCGCTGACGATCTCGATGATTTCCTTGGTGATGGCGGCCTGACGGGCGCGGTTCATGGTGAGCGTGAGCGAATCGATCAGTTCACCGGCGTTGTTCGTAGCCGAATCCATGGCGGTCATGCGGGCGGCGTGTTCGGCGGCTACCGACTCCAGCATGGCGCGGTAGATCTGCACGATGACGTATTTTGGGAGGAGCCCGTGGAAGAGCGTGACGGCGGGCTGCTCATAAATGTAGTCCACGGGGCGATTGGCAAAGTTGGCGGCGTCACGGTCGATCTCCGTGGTGTCCTTGGCATGGAGATCAACGCCCGCAGTGAAGGCGGCCTCGCCAGCACGCTCGCGCTCTTCCTGCGAGGGCTCCACGAAATCGCTGATGACGTGCTCGCCGATGGAACCGACGGGCAGGACCTGCTCGACTACCAGACGCTGCGCGATCACCGACTTGAACTCGTTGAATACCACGTACACCGCGTCGATTTCACCATCGGTGTAGCGGTTGATGATGTCTTCGGCGATGGGCTGGACGTGGCTGAACTGCGGCACCTTGAGAATGCCCAGGTGCTCGCCGGTGACGCGCACCGCCGCGGTGCGCTGCTCATCGGCAGCCTGTGCGGGATAGCGGCGGCGGAAGTAGTCGCGGCCCTTGCGGCCCACGCACTCCACGTCGATGTTAACGCCGGCCTTGGAATCGACGAAGCGCTGCGCGGTCTTGAGCAGGTTGGAGTTGAAGCCTCCGGCCAAGCCGCGGTCTCCGGTGACGACCACGAGGGCGATGTTGCGCTCCGGACGCGTCTCCAGCAGCGGATGCTTGGCCGCGCCAGTCTCCGGATCGAGCACGTCGGCGCGCTGCACCAGCGACTTGAGCACGTTGGTGAGCATCTGCGCGTAGGGACGGGCGGCCAAGGCTCGTTCCTGGGCGCGGCGGAGCTTGGCAGCCGAGACCATCTTCATGGCCTTGGTGATCTGCCGCGTGCTCTTCACGCTGCGGATACGGCGCCGGATATCGAGAACGTTAGGCATATTCGTTCACTCTGGCGGATGCCCCTACTTGACCGGCGCAGCGGCGCTGCGCTCGGACAGGAAGCGGTCCTTTGCTTCCTTGATGGTCTTGACGATGTCGGCCTTGATCTCTTCGGTGAGCGCCTTCTTCTCCTTGAGGTTGTTGAACAGGGAGGGATTGACGGTCTCGACGTAGGAGTACAGAGCCTTCTCGAAGGGACGGACATCTTCCACCGCCAGGTCATCGAGGAAGCCGTTGGTGCCGGCAAAGATCGACAGAACCTGATGGGTGAACGGCAGCGGCTCGAACTGTCCCTGCTTGAGCAGCTCAACCAGGCGGGCGCCGCGATTCAATTGGTTCTGCGTCGCCTTGTCGAGATCGGAGCCGAACTGCGCGAAGGCAGCCAGTTCGCGGTACTGCGCCAGCTCCAGCTTGAGGCTGGAACCGACCTGCTTCATGGCCTTGACAGCGGCGGAGAATCCGACGCGGGAGACCGAGATGCCGACGTTGACGGCCGGACGAACGCCGGAGTTGAACAAGTCGGCTTCGAGGAAGATCTGGCCGTCGGTGATGGAGATGACGTTGGTCGGAATGTAGGCCGAGACGTCGCCTGCCTGGGTTTCAATGATCGGCAGCGAGGTGATGGAGCCGCCACCCAGCTTGTCATTGAGCTTGCAGGAGCGCTCCAGCAGACGGGAGTGAAGATAGAAAACGTCGCCCGGGTAGGCTTCGCGGCCCGGCGGACGGCGGAGCAGCAGGGAGATTTCGCGGTAGGCCACGGCGTGCTTGGAAAGATCGTCGTAGATGACCAGGGCGTGGCGCTTGGTGTCGCGGAAGTACTCGGCGATGGCGGTGCCCGAGTAGGGCGCGATGTACTGCATCGGAGCCGGGTCGGAAGCCGAGGCGACGACCACCACGGTGTAAGCCATGGCGCCCGCCTCTTCCAGGGTCTTGACGACCTGAGCGACGGTGGAGCGCTTCTGGCCGATGGCGACATAAACGCAGATCAGATCGCCGCCCTTCTGGTTGATGATGGTATCCAGGCAGATGGCGGTCTTGCCGGTCTGGCGGTCGCCAATGATGAGTTCGCGCTGGCCGCGGCCGATGGGAATCATGGCATCGATGGCCTTGATGCCGGTGGCCATGGGCTCGCGCACCGGTTGGCGGTCAATGACGCCGGGGGCGATGGACTCGACTGGATTGAATTGGGTGGTGGCGATCGGCCCCTTGTCGTCGATAGGCTGACCCAGGGCGTTGACGACACGGCCAATCATGGCGTCGCCGACGGGCACGCTCATAATGGTTCCAGTGCGCTTGACCTGGTCGCCTTCCTTGATCTCGGTGGCTTCACCGAGCAGCACGGAGCCGACCTGATCCTCATCGAGGTTCATGGCCAGGCCCGCAATGCCGTGGGGGAAGGTGAGCAGTTCGCCAGCCATGACCCGGTCCAGGCCGTGGATGCGGGCGATGCCGTCGCCAACGGAGATCACGGTTCCGACTTCATCAACGGTGATCTTGCTTTCGTAGTTCTCGATTTGCTCACGAATGAGCTGGGTAATCTCGTCTGCTTTAATCTGGGCCATTTTTGCTCTCAGCTCCCGGCTGCCAACCATCGGCGGCCCGGGCACTTTAATAGTCACAACTGAAACGGTTGGAACGCCAGCGGGCGGCGCTCCGCAAGAAAGCTAGCTTTCGATCAACTGCTGGCGAATGCGCTGCAGCTGACCACGCACCGAGCCATCGTAAATAGTGCTGCCCACCCGGACGGTGACGCCGCCGATCAGGCTGGGATCGGTGACGTAGCGGGGCAGGACGTACTTGCCAGTGAGGCGCGAGATCTCCGCCAACAGCGTGGACTGCTGCTCGGGACCAAGCCCACGGGCGCTGATAATTTCGGCGTCGATGCGTCCGCCGCGGCTGTTGAGTTCGGTCTCCACCTGGGTGGCAATCTCGGGCAACAGCGCGATGCGATCCTGATCAATGAGGACAGCGATAAAGTTGCGCACCGGACGGTCGGTGACTCCCACCTTAACGGCGAGCGCATCCAGAACCTTGTGCTTCTGCTCGGCGAGAATGGCGGGCGACTCCCAAACCTCGCGCAATGCAGGGCTCTCCTGGAATGCCGCGACCACAAAGCGGAGCTGCGCGACGGCCGAAGAAGCGTCCAGCTTGGAGTCGGCGATCACATCAGCCATGGCGCGGGCGTAACGAATGGAAACGGCGGCCATTATTGACCATCCTTTCCGAGCTGGGAGGCGAAGCCGCGAACCAGTGCCTGGTCGGTCTCGTCATCCACCTTAATTTTCTTCTCTGCGAGGTCCACCGCGAGTCCGGCTACGAAGGCCTTGAGGTCGCGCTGCACGGTGCGGGCGGCGGCGGCGATTTCCTGCTGGGCGGAGGCGATCACCTGCTGAGCATCGCGCTCGGCGTCGGCCTTAATGCGCTGCTCTTCGGCGCTGAAATCGGTCTCCGCGGACGAGCGGATGCCGGCAATCTCGGCGTCCAGACGGCTCAGGCGGCCCTCGATCTCACTGAGGCGCGCGCTGGCATCGGCGCTGGCCCGGCGGGCTTCCTCGATCCCCTTCTGGATTTCCGCGGTGCGGGGGGCAAAGCCGTGAGGCAACACCTTGCGCACCAACCAAACTCCGCCGGCGACGAGGATCGCAAAATTGATAACGAAGAAGATCCAGTACACCGCTTCCTTGGAGATCCCGAACTTTTGGGCTAGGGCGCGCACCGTGGGGGAGTACTTGAACTGCGAATTCTCTTCCTCGTCGGCGTTCTCGACGGGCTTATCTCCGGCGCTGGCGTACTTGCTGTGATGTTCACCCTGGACGGCGCTGCCGGTCTCTGCGGGCGCGCTGGAAACCGTAGCCGGTGTCGGGGAGCTGGATTGGGCCAACAGAACGCCTGCGGGAAAGAGGAAGCAGACAGCGAGGAAGCAGATACGAATTGATTTCGACATTATCGCCCGCCCAATACGGCTGCCGGGCCGGCGCCTGCGGTTTGAAGAAGGGTTCCGATGATCTGGTTGGCGATGCGGTCGCTATCGGCCTCCAGTGTGGCGCGGGCGACGTTGCACTCCGCTTCAAGTTCGGCCTTGGCTTGGGCAATCAACTGCTGGGCGCGCTCGCGGGACTGGGCCACGGCTTCGGCGCGGGCATCGACGGCCTGCTTGCGGCGCTGGTCGAGGGCCTTGAAGACGGCGATGCGGGCGTCGCGCAGGCGAGACTCATATTCGGCGGTGCGGGCCGCCGCCTGGGCGATGTCGGCGCGGGCCTGATCCACCGCTCCCTGAGTGCGCTTGCGGCGCTCGGCCAGAACGGCCTCCAGGGGCTTGTGCAGGATGACGTGGTACAAGCCATACATCATCAGGAGCAGCGCCACGGTGGGGATGGAGCCAAGCAGTAGTTCGCCTAGTTGTCTGAGGGTTTGTTCCATTTCTCTATGAGTGCGACACCTGTCTGGTTTAGGTATTTCCGGGACTCTTCAAGCTTACATTCCGGTGAGAAGTACTGTCAATTTTCGGACGATCTAAAAAAGTTCTAAATAAGTTGGCCCAATTCGAAAAAAAAGAGTGATTGAGCTCTCGATCTTGCTTGACTAGCGGCCCGGTAGCGCTAACATGTGACCCATCGCCTCCGATCCAATCCGGATCGAGATGGGCCTGAGATTGAGGAATTGACGACCGCTCCTCAACCTCAGGCCCATTTAATTTTCTTCCCATCCCATCCCATCGCAACCGAAAGCGCTGCCCAGGTGGCTTGCGCCGCATGAAAGCGGCGCGGATCATTCGACGGTGCGCGGAGCTTTCGGCGGGGTCTTCTTGCGGGAGCGCCTGGCTGCGCCACCGCCGGGGAGCACGAACCGGTGAAGCCGCCGCAGAAGCGACTCCGGCGCATCCACCTCCAGCTCCACCAACTCATCGCCGTTCTCGTTGGTGACATAGTCGCGCGAAAGAATGACGCTGCGCGACTCCAGCTGCGCCAGCACCTTGCCCTGCGACTGCGGCACCCGCAGGCGGGCGCGTGCAATGGGGTCCTGATCGAGGCGCGCATCGATGGCGGCCAGTAGGCGGTCCAGGTGCAGCGCGCGGGCGGCGGAGATGTGCACGCTCTCGGCGGTGTCCTTGAGCTGGGCGCGGGTCTGGTCATCGAAGAGATCGATTTTGTTCAGCACGTGAATCTGCGGCTTGTCGGCGGCGTCGAGTTCGCGCAGCACGCTCTCCACCTGCGCCATCTGCTCGGCGGCGGTGGGACTGGTGGCATCGGTGACCTGCAGCAGGATGGCCGAGCGCTGCACCTCCTCCAGCGTGGCGCGGAAGGCGGAAACCAGCGTGGTGGGCAGGTTGCGGATGAAACCCACGGTGTCCGACAGCAGCACCTGGCGGCGCGACGGCAGAGTCACGGGACGCAGGGTCGGGTCGAGGGTGGCAAACATGCGCGCGCTCTCCACCACTCCGGCCTGGGTGAGCGCGTTGAAGAGCGTGGACTTGCCCGCGTTGGTGTAGCCGACCAGGGCGACCACCGGGACCGGCACGCTCTCCCTGCGCTGGCGCTGCTGCGAACGGATGCGGCGCACGTCCTCGATCTGCAGCTTGACGTGGCGGACGCGGCGGTAGATCTTGCGGCGGTCGGTCTCCAGCTGGGTCTCGCCCGGTCCGCGGGTGCCGATGCCGCCGCCCAGCTGGGACATCTGCGCTCCGCGGCCTGCTAGCCGTGGCAACAGGTATTCCAGCTGCGCCAGCTCTACCTGCAGCTGGCCTTCACGGGTGCGGGCGTGGCGGGCAAAGATATCGAGAATGAGCTGGGTGCGGTCGACCACGCGGCAATCGACTTCGCGCTCCAGGTTGCGCAGCTGGGAGCTGGTCAGCTCGTGGTCGAAGATGAGCAGGTTGGCTTCGGCCATTTTGGCGGCGCCGGCAATCTCGGCCACCTTGCCGCGGCCGATCAGGGTCGCCGGGTCGGGACGGTCGCGGCGCTGCAGGACCTCGCCCACCACCACGGCCCCGGCGCTGGAGGCGAGCTCGCGCAACTCGGCCAGCGACTCTTCGGCGTTGAAGGGCACGGCATGGTCTTCCGCTTCCAGCCGCACCGTTTTGGAGGCGGAGCGGGCCTGGCGCGCCTGCGGCGGAATCGGACTCGGCTTGCAGTCATTGTCTTTGGCAGGTTCGGCTGCGGGACGCGTGGGATGGCTGCGGAATTCCACTCCGACGAGAAAGGCGCGCTCGACCTCGCCGCTTGTACTACCGGCGGCACGGGACCGGCCGGCAGCATCGGCCGCGGTTGTTGGAGCTGGCAAGCGAGGCTCAGCGATGGCTCACCCCTGCGACGTATTGGAGATGGGCGTGGCCGGCGTTGCCGGAGAGGCCGCGGGGGAAGCTGCATGGCTGGGTCGCTCCAAATGCGGAGCCCGCGCCATGACCACGGTGGAGATGGCGTGCTTGAAGATCAACTGTTCCTGGTTGTTGGTCTCCAGCACTACGGAATATTTATCGAAGGAACGGATACGACCGGACAACTTGACGCCGCTGAGCAGGTAGATGGTAATGACGGATTTGTCTTTCCTTGCGGTGTTGAGGAACGAGTCCTGTATGTTCTGTGCCGGCTTGTTATCCATCGGTCACTTTCTCCTTCAAATGAAACAGCCAGAAAACCAGTCATGCCGCCTTGTTGATGGTGGAGGCAAAGGGAGCCCTGTCCGGTGGGGTAAGCGAGCGTTACCCGGACAGCCAATACGATACGGCGTGCGCCCTGCAATTTCAACTTGGATGCTAGATTGCGCAGGATCGATTCGCCTCCGAGGGACGAATGAGCCATTTGGGGAGACGGATTTAGGGGCGCGAGGGGGAAAGAGCTAAATTCTGCTCACCACGCGTCGAGGAGGGGAATCAACGCGCATATAATGTTCGCCATGGAAGAACGGGAGTATTACGACGAGCGCCACGAGACCAAGAAGCACATGCTGACTTGCCCGCACTGCCGGCAGGAGGGCGAGTACGAGGTCGGCTGGATTGTGCGCATGAAGAAAAAGTCTCTGCCGCCGCGGGCCGACGAGCGCGACCGGGCCAAGTTCGCCAAGGCGCAGAGCTACATGGTGCGCAAGGACGATCTGCTGGCCTGCAAAAACGTGCGCTGCCGAAAGCGCTTTGAGATTGCCGGCATCCAGACCGTCGCGTTCCTTTAGGCCGGCGCGCCGATGGCCAGGGACGGTGGAGGATGCCTCCGTGTGCGGGCTGCCGCTTTGTTGGCTTTAAGCCGTGGAGTTCAATCCGACGTTGGTCGAGGTGCAGCGTGAAGATCCTGGTTTGCATGAAGCAGGTACCGCAGAAAGATGCGCCGCTGAAGCTGAATGAGAGCGCAACCTGGATTCGCGAGGACATTAGCTACGAGGTGAACGAGCCGGACGCCTATGCGCTGGAGGAGGCGCTGCGGCAGAAGGAAAAAAATGGCGGCGAGGTGGTGGTGATCACCGCCGGTCCGGCGCGGGCGCAGCAAGTGCTGCGTGAGGCGCTGGCCAAGGGAGCCGACCGCGCCATTCATCTGGAAAATGACCGCTTTACGACCCTGGACGCATTGAACACCGCGCGCGCCTTGGCCGCGGCGATCAAGGAGGAATCCTTCGACCTGATCTTTACCGGCCTGCAGTCGGACGACTTTGGCTATGCGCAGACCGGCGTTCTGCTGGCCGAGCTGCTGGGCTGGCCGCACGCCACCATCATCATGCAGATCGAGAGTAAAGATAATGGCATCCGGGTGAAGCGCGAGCTGGAGGGCGGATTCTTTCAATTCGTGGAGATGCCGCTGCCCGCGGTGCTGACCATCCAGTCGGGCATCAACAAATTGCGCTATGCCACGCTGATCGGCATCAAGCACGCCAAGAACAAGCCGCTGCGCAAGGTGAGCTACGAAGAAATTTCAGCCGCACTGAAGCCCAACCAACTGACCATCGAGCGGCTCTACATTCCGCAGAAGACCAAGCAGACCGAAGTGCTTCAGGGTGCGCCGCAGGAAGTGGCCAAGAAGCTGGTGGCCAAGCTGCGCGACGAGATGCGAATCCTATCCTAGAAATTCTGTAATGCACGTGCTGCAAGGAGCATTCATGACGGCAGAGGCAGAGATGGCGAATCAACCCGACCGCGAGCAGGCCCGCGAGAGCATCAACACCATGCGCGTGATTGGAGGGCTGCTGCTGATCGTGGCGCTGCTGCTCTATTTCTTCCATCTGGCGGAGGCACAGATGGGGCACTGGACGCTGGGCGCACTGGCTGCCGGGTTTGCCGTGGCGGGCGGGGCGCTGCTGTGGGCGGCGTCGCGCAAAATGCGCGCCCTGCGGTAACGATCACCGGTGACGATGCGCCGGACGGAACAGGCCGAGCTGTACATTACCTACCGTAGTTGAAGCCAGCTGTGGATCGGGGAAGATGAGATGGCAGAGACGATTCTGGTGATTGCAGAGCAGCGCGAAGGCAAACTGAACCGGGTCTCGCTGGAGACCATAGCGGGCGCGCAGGCACTGGCCAAGCAGACCGGTTGGACGGTGGAGGCCGCGGTGGTGGGCGGCGCCGGAATCGAGAACGGCGCTGCGGCCGAACTGGCCAAAACCGCGGTGGCTAAGGTGTACGCCATCGAAGCCGCATCGCTGGAGCGCTACACTCCCGATGGCTTTGTGGCGGCGCTCAAGGCATTCATTGAGGCACACCGGCCTAGGCTGGTGCTGCTGCCCCACACCTACCAGGTACGCGACTTTGCACCGAGGCTCGCCGCTACGCTGGGCGCGGCGCTGGTGAGCGACGCGGTGGGCTGCCGCTTCGAGGGCGGGAAGCTGATCTTCACCCGGCCGATGTTCCAGGGAAAATACGCCGCCGACATCTCCGTGGCCGGCGATGGGTCGTGGTTCGCCAGCTTCCAGAGCGGCGCCTATCGCGGCGATCAGGTGGAAGCAGGAGACGCGCCGGTGGAAACGCTGAGCGCCGCGACGGGCGAGATCCGCACCCGGCCCGAGGCTCCGTTCCAGGAGGCGCAGCAGGCGGTGGATCTCTCGCAGGCGGGGATCATCGTCGCCGTGGGACGCGGCATCAAAGAGCAGAAGAATATCGAGATCGCCCAGGCGCTGGCCGATGCGCTGGGCGGCGAGCTGGCGGCCTCGCGTCCCATCTGCGACGCGGGCTGGCTGCCCATGGCGCGGCAGGTGGGGTCGAGCGGACAGACGGTGAGCCCCAAGCTCTATCTCGCGATTGGGATCAGCGGCGCGATCCAGCATGTGGTCGGCATGAAAGGCTCGCGCAACATCATCGCGATCAACAAAGATGCGGAGGCGCCGATTTTTGAAATTGCCGATGTGGCCGTGGTGGGAAATCTGTTTGATATTGTTCCGGCGCTGACGGAAGAGCTCAAGAAAACGAAAGCATAAGGCGAGCTCTCACGACAGTCGTTTAAGACTTATCGGAAGGACTGATGAACCACGCCCGATTCCACTCCTCCTCTGTCGTTGATTCGATTCGCTTCCACTCGCGAAAACAGCCAATAGCGAAGAGACAACCCATAGCCCCCTGACCAATGAGGGGCCGAAGGATTTGAAGTTGCCGTGTGCCAAGTCGGTAATCAGGCGCAACGACCCAGTACACAAACAAAAAAATAGTAGAAAAAAACATAAATCTATTGAGCCGAATTGCAGTTCGCCTCTTCATAGCGAAAAGCGTAGTATGTCGCCGTATTGTTGTCCAGCATCAGATTCATTAGGGCAGTTTTGTTAAGGAGTTATTCCGAAGGAACGCCATGATCTTCCGCACGCCGATTGAAGGAATCGAACATCCGCAGATGGAAGCCGATGTGGTGATCGTCGGCGGCGGCCCGGCGGGGATGGCTTGTGCGTTGCGGCTGGCACAGCTGATCGATGCGCACAACGCTGCAAATCCGACCGCGCAGCTGTCCAAGGAAAACATTTACGTGCTGGAGAAGGCGCGCGAGATCGGGCAGCACTGCCTCTCCGGCGCCGTGCTCGACCCGCGCTCGATGGACGAGCTGCTGCCGGGGTGGCGCACCGAAGCTCCCATCGAGGCCGAAGTATCGGGCGACAGCGTCTATTACCTGACGCGCAAGTCGGCGTTCAAGGCTCCCATCACGCCGCCGACCATGCAGGATCGCGGCAACTATGTGATCAGCCTCAACCGCTTCACCAAATGGATGGGCGAAAAGGTCGAGGCGGCGGGCATCACGCTGTTCAGCGGCTTTGCCGGCAGCGAGCTTTTGCTGGATGGCACGCGCGTGGCGGGCGTGCGCACCGATGACAAGGGCGTGGACAGGAGCAACCAGCCCAAGGCGAACTTCGAGCCGGGATACGATCTGAAATCGAAGGTGACGGTTCTGGCCGAGGGCACGCGCGGCTCGCTGACCAAGCAGCTGTGCGAACGGCTGGGGCTGCTCAAAGATTGCGATGGCATCCTTCGCAATCCCATGACCTACGGCGTGGGCGTCAAGGAGCTGTGGGAGCTTCCCGCCGGACGCGTCCGGACCGGCGAGGTGGTTTACACCATGGGCTATCCGCTCACCTCGATGGAATATGGCGGGGCGTGGATCTATGGAGGCAAGGACAACACGGTTTCACTCGGCTTTGTCACCGGCCTCGACTATCCCGATCCGCGCACCGATCCGCAGCACGTGCTGCAATCGTTCAAGCAGCATCCGTTCGTGGCCCGTCTGCTGGAGGGCGGCAAGATGGTGCGCTACGGTGCCAAGTCCATGCCGAACGGCGGCTGGTGGGCGATGCCTCCGCTGGGCGGCGACGGATGGATGATCGTGGGCGATGCGGCGGGCTTTCTGAATTCGCAGCGGCTCAAGGGGATTCATCTGGCGATCAAGAGCGGCATGCTGGCCGCCGAGACCGCCTTCGAGGCGCTGACCGCAGGCGACAGCAGCGCGAAACAGCTCGCGAAATTTCAGCAGAAGGTGGAGAGCAGTTGGATCCGGCAGGAGCTCTACCCGGTGCGCAACTTCCACCAGGGCTTCGAGTACGGCTTCGTCAGCGGAATCCTGAACACCGGGCTGCTGATGACAACAGGCGGACACGGCCTGCGCAACCGCTATCTTGCACACGCCGGATACGAGCGCATGCGGCCGCTGTGGGATATTATGGGCTACGCCGGCGACCGCGAGCCGCTGCTTGGCCCCGCCAAAGGCGATGGCAAGCTGACCTTCGACAAACTTACCGACCTGTATCACTCCGGCACGCGGCATGAGGAAGACCAGCCCGCGCACCTCATCATTCACGACACCAACATCTGCAACACGCGCTGCACGCGAGAGTACGGCAACCCCTGCCAGCACTTCTGCCCGGCCAATGTATACGAGATGGTGGAGGACCCCGATGCATCCGGCAAGCGGATCATTCACCTCAACGCGGCCAACTGCGTGCACTGCAAAACGTGCGACATCATGGACCCCTACCAGATCATCACCTGGGTTCCGCCCGAGGGCGGCGGCGGTCCCAGCTACGATGGCATGTAGTCCGCGGCGCTAAGCTATTGGTGCGATTCGGATGCGGCTGTCCGAAGAGCTGAGTCCTTGCCGTACTGCGAGCATCAATTAGAATAGGTGGAGTAGGTTGAATCAAACTCACCCTACTTACTTCATGCCGTTAATCGATCAATTCGGGCGCACTATTCACGACCTTCGCATCTCCATCACCGACCGCTGCAACTACCGTTGCGTTTACTGCCGGACGGGCACCTACGGCGCCCAGTATCCTGAGCTGACGCTGGCGGAGTACCTGCGCATGGCGCGGGTGTTTGTCTCGCTCGGCATCACCAAGATTCGCCTAACTGGCGGCGAGCCGCTGCTGCGCAAAGACGTGATTGAACTGGTGCGCCAGCTCCACGCGCTGCGCACCGTGGACGGCAGGCCGCCCGAGCTGGCCATTACCACCAACGGGCATCTGCTGGCGGAGATGGCCGAGCCGCTGAAGCGGGCCGGACTGGATCGCGTCACCGTCAGCATGGACGCCGTGGACCCGGAGCACTTCGCCCGCATCACGCGCATGCCCAACGGCTTTGAATCGGTGCTGGCGGGAGTGCGTGCGGCGCGGCGCGCGGGACTGACTCCGGTAAAGATCAACTGCGTGCTGGTGCGCGGCTTCAACGAAGACCAGGTCGAGGCCTTTGGGAAATTTGCTCAGGATGAGCAGGTTTCGGTGCGCTTCATCGAGTTCATGCCGCTGGAGGAGGGCCGCACGTGGTCGCCGAATGTAGTGGTGACGCTGGCCGAGGTGCTGGAGCGCATGGCGCACTTCGCTCCCTTCCATGAGATTGCGCACGAGCCCAGTTCGACCTCGCGGCGTTATGTGTTTGACGACGGCAGCGCCGAGTTCGGCGTGATCGCCCCGGTAAGCCTGCCCTTCTGCGGCGCCTGTTCGCGTATCCGGCTCACCAGCGACGGCAAGATCCGCACCTGTTTGTTCTCGCTGCGCGAGCACGACCTGCGGGCGGCCTTGAAATTCAATGACGACGAAGAGATGACGCGCATCATCGATTACGCACTGGCCAACAAAGAAGAGCGCCATCATATCGGCGAGCCAGGTTTCATGCAGCCCGGTCGCAGCATGGTGCACATTGGAGGCTAGCCGGGCGCCCGTATTCCGTCCGCGCAATTGCTGCGTAGCAGACAAAAAACTTGCTTCTCTGCTCTTTATTCATGCATTATTAACAATTAGTTAGAATTACGGCTTCAACATCCCTGCGGGTGGGAAAGATGCGCATCCGCTGGAGCCGTCGGTAGAGCTTTCAACATCCCCGCTCTTGCGTCTTCCCTCGGATGGCGGCAAGGGCTGAAGGCAGACAAAACGTGGCTACAGCAGTCAATACGGTTTCTACGTGTTCCCTGGACAATTATCTTGTCCTGCCGGACCAATCGTGCGACGCCCGCATCCGCGCGGCTCGCGAAGTTCTCGGCGAGCAGTGCGTGGTGCTGGGGCACCACTACCAGCGCGACGAAGTCATTCAATTTTCCGACTACCAGGGCGATAGCTGGCGGCTCTCCGAACTGGCCTCGAAGGCCACCGGACGCTATATCGTCTTCTGCGGAGTTCACTTCATGGCCGAGTCCGCCGACATCCTGGCGCGGCCTGACCAGCAGGTCATCCTGCCGGACTTGAACGCCGGCTGTTCGATGGCAGACATGGCCGAGATCTCCCAGGTGGAAGACGCGTGGGAGCAGTTCGTGCGCCTGGGTCTCACCACCGAAGAAGGTGACGGCATCACGCCGCTGACCTACATGAATTCGGCGGCGGCCATCAAGGCCTTTGTCGGCGAGCGTGGCGGAGCGGTATGCACCAGCAGCAACGCGCGCGCCGCCATGCAATGGGCTTTTGAACGCAACCGCAAGCTATTTTTCCTTCCCGATCAGCACCTGGGACGCAACACCGGCTACGCCATGGACATTCCGCTGGATGAGATGGTGGTGTGGGATCCCTACCAGTTGCAGGGAGGCCAGTCGGCAGAGGCGCTGCGCAAGGCCAAGGTGATTCTGTGGAAGGGACACTGCTCGGTGCACATGCGCTTTGTGCCCGACGATGTGGCCCACATGCGCCAGCGCTATCCGGGAATCAAGGTCATCGTGCATCCTGAGTGCCGCTGGGAGGTCTGCCAGAAGGCCGACGACACCGGCTCCACCGACAAGTTGCGCCGCCTGGTGGCTGAGGCTCCGGCGGGCGCGACGTTTGCCATCGGAACCGAGATTCACCTGGTCAACCGGCTGGCCAAGCAGCATCCCGATAAAACGATTCTGACGCTGAACGACTGCGGCTGCCTGTGCACGACGATGTACCGCATCTCGCCGCAGCACCTGGCGTGGTCGCTGGAGAACCTGGTGGACGGCACGGTGGTCAACCAGATCAAGGTGCGTCCGGCGGTAAAGCGCTGGGCCAAGACCGCCCTGGACCGGATGTTGCAGATCAAGGGCTGAGCGCGGAGCATTGGTTGGAAACGCGTCCGGTTGCCCGACGCAGCCATGCCTTGATGGTACGGGCCAACCGGCGGCTCTCGGGCCGCAGGCGCTGGGTTAGAATGGACGTAACGATGCGAACCTTTACCTTGCGCGAAGCGCAGTCCATGCTCCCCGTTCTGGAGAGCCTGCTGCGCAAGTCGATTGAATCGAAGTCGCTGATTGAGGAAATCGATCAGGAGTTCAACGAACTGAGCGAGCGCATCTTCCTCAACGGCGGCATGATGGTGGACGTGCGCGCCTGCGCCCTCCGCAAGGCGCAGCGCGAAAAGGCCATTCAGTCCGCCAAGGATACGCTCTCGGAGATCAATGCCATCGGCGTGCAGGTGAAGGACCTCGACATCGGCCTGCTGGATTTCCCCTGCAAAGTGAACGGCGAAATCGTGCTGCTGTGCTGGAAGATGGGCGAGCCCACCATCGCTCACTGGCACGCCACCGATGAGGGCTACGCGGGACGCCGGCCCATCGACGATCGCATGCAGGGGGAGTAAGGTTAACCAAAGAGGTACGCTTCCTCCCCTGAACCAAGCCGCTTGTGCAACCAGCTCAAATCATCAGGAATCCCACTTATTAGCAAGTTGCAAATTAATCGGGAGGTCTGTTGAATGCGTAAGTTTGGTCTATTGATCGGGATCTTGTTTCTGGCGAGTTTAAGTGCGATGGCGCAGAAGGTGGAAGCCTTCGTCGGTTACTCGTTAGTGGATGTTAATGGGACTACCTTGAACGGCGGGGTCGGCTCGGTTGCCTTCGATGTGGTGAAACATGTCGCCATCGTAGGCGAGGTCGCGGGATATGTACCCTCGAGCGGCAGCGGTCACGCCTACACCTTTATGGGTGGCCCCAAGGTTTCTTTCAAGATCGGTCCAATCATTCCCTTCGGGCAGGCGTTGTTCGGTGACCTACACACGACCGGCGGAGGCTCGAGTTCGGACAATTTTGCAGCGGCGTGGGGCGGCGGAGTCGACCTCAACGTGAACCGTCATTTTGCCATACGGTTGGGCCAATTTGAAGACCTGTACACGCAAGTAGGCGGCGGTAGCCAGAATAACTTCCGCTATTCTGGTGGCGTCGTCTTCAAGCTTTAACCTTCACCATTCACGTCCCGCTGCATGGCGGGCAAAAACGAGGGTGCCGGATATCGGCACCCTCGTTGTATTTCGGTTTCCAACTTTGAACCTTTGAAACCTTGAAACCTGTTCTTACGCCGTCTCCTTCATGGCCTCGTCGAACTTGGCCAGGAAGCGGTCCACGCCGTCGTCGGTGGCCAGCGGGCCCATGATGCCGATGCGGAAGATCTTTCCCGCCAGCGGGCCAAAGCCACCGGCGATCTCGATGCCGTGCTTCTCCAGCAGATAGGCGCGCACCTTGGCGTCGTTGACGCCGTCGGGAACGCGCGGCGTGTTCAGGTTCCAGATGCGCTGGCCTGGAGCGACATGCATCACCAGGCCGAGCCGCTCGACGCCCTCGACGAAGCGCAGGTGCGCATTCTGATGGCGCTGCTGGCGCAGGGCCAGTCCCTCTTCCTCGATGATCGCCAGCGACTCATGCAGCGCGTAGAACAGCGTGGCCGAAGCGGTGTGATGATAGCGGTGCGAGACGGTCAGGTAGTCGGAGATCAGCGACAGGTCGAAGTACCAGCTGCGGTTGACCTGCTTGCGCTGCTTCAGCCGCTCCTGCGCCCGCGGAGAAATAGTCATCGGGCTTAGTCCCGGAGGCGCGCTGAGCCCCTTCTGGGTGCAGCTGTAGGCCACGTCGATGCCGTTTTCGTCCACGTTCACCGGCATGGCGCCCAGCGAGGTCACGCAATCGGCGATCACCACGGCGTCCACTTCATGGGCCGCATCGCAGATCGCCTTGCTCTGCTGGAAGACGCCGGTCGAGGTCTCGGCCTGCACGAAGGCCACCACCTGCGGACGCTCGCGGCGGATGAACTCGACCGCCTCGTCGTCGCTGGCGGCTTCGCCCCAGGGCTTTTCCAGGCGCACAATCTCGGCGCCGTGCCGCTTGGCCATCTCGCCGATGCGTTCGCCGAAGAAGCCGCCCACGATGAGCCCCAGCTTGGTGCCCGGCTCGATAAAGTTGGAGATGGCGGTTTCCATCCCCCCGGAGCCGGTGGCCGAGATGGGAAGCGTCAGTTCATTCTGGGTGGCGAAGACGCTGCGCAGCCCCTTCTGCACCTCCTGCGATATCTGGAAAAAGTATGGATCGAGATGGCCCACGATCGGCTGCATCATCGCCTGGTAAATGCGCGAGTACACCTGGCTCGGTCCCGGTCCGTAGAGCAGGCGCTTGGGCGCATGGACCGAGGTTTTCACACAATTCACTTGATTCTCTGTAATAGTGCTCATCTTCTCTCTCTCCCAAGCCTATGATGCTACGCCGCTGAGGACCAATCGGGAAGCATCAGTTTTCAAATTGACTGCGAAACTCGGCCAGTTGTTGCCGCAGGGACTCCACCTCGGCGCGCAATTCGGCCACCTCGGCCTCCAGCGAGGCCGGCCGCTCGTCGCGCCCGCATTGCGCGGCGCCGTCTTCGCCGGCCGGCGAGCCGGCCTCGTGCGACACGGCCTCTTCGCCGCCCATCCGGTCGGCATAGCGCGATTCCTTGGTTCCGGGCTGCCGGGGCAACAGCACCGCCAGTGGCGGATCGTGCTCGATGAGCTTCTGCAGAACCAGTTGCACCTCGTCGAGATCTTCCATGCGATGCATGCGTTCGCTGCGCCCGCGCAGCTCGCCCGGCGTCTGCGCGCCGCGCAGCAACAGGGTGCACAGCACGGCGCTCTCGCGGCGGCCCAGGTTCAGAATCTCCATGCGATGCTCGAAGCGCGCCACGCGTCCCTCGCCGCGCGCCAGTCCGGCCAGTCCCTTTTCCTCCATCGAGCGCAGGGCCGCGCGCACCGCGTCCTCGTTCAGCTCCATCACCGGCTCGCGGTTCGACTTCTGATTGCAGGCGGCCAGCAGAGCATGGAGCGTCAACGGATAATAATCCGGAGTGGTGATCTCTTTTTCCAGCAGCGAGGCGAGCACCCGCCTCTCAACCGCGTCCAGATGCAGTTCCAATGGCCTCTCCTGGTCGATGCAAGCTCCCAAGCTCCAACCGTAATTCTGCAACCCTGCGCCCCGGCGAGCCAAGTGTCCACCGCCGCAGCCTTGGCGCCGGGAAGGGCGTTTGACCCCTCCAGGCCTCTGGATGACCCTGCTGGCAGCCTGGCGGGCAAAAAAACGCCGGGTAGAGTAGAATCTCATAATCCGAGATAGGAAAAAATACCCGCATCGCTGCTGAAGTAGGGCCTGAATTCTGCTCTGCCCGAATTATGATGAGTAACGGTTGATTTCTGAAAAAAACGGGCGGGACCCTTCCCCGCTCTGGGAGCTTGCATGAAGCGCTTGATCGGCTGTATGGCCGTACTGTGCCTGTTGGCATTGACGGTTGGATGTGGTGGAGTTACCAGTAACGGAACCCTGGCCTATGTCAGCAATTCCGGCGGGACCGGGTTCACGGTCTTCCAGGTGAACACCAACGGCACCCTAACCACGTCCGTCATTTCGCCACAGTCCACCCCGGTGGCGCCGCTGGTTCTCCAGTTTTCGCCCAACGGAAAATGGGCCTATTTCCTCGACAATACGGCCAAGGTAACGATCCCCAACACCTCCTTCACCTACAACACAGGCACCACGCTCTACGTCTACGCCCGCGCGGGCAATGGCACGCTGGCCACCTTCATCGGCTCCTATGCGCTGAACAACGGCGCTAGTTCGCTGGCCGTCTCTGCCAACAGCACCTATGTTTACGTTGCCCAGCCCAATGCGGCGATTTCCGGCGGAAAGACAGGCGAGCTTCAGGTCTTTTCCATCGACCAGCAAACCGGCCTACTCACCGGCAGCACACCTGTGGACGTCGGCTATTCGATTACGCAACTGGTGATGAATTCCAGCGGCAGCCTGCTCTTCGGGCTATCGCCCAGCCAGCAGACGGTGGTGAGCTGGACGTTGAACGCCACCACGGGCGCTGCCACCCAGGCCGCCACGCTTTCGGTGGGCACCCTGCCCGATTACATGATTCTGTCGGCCAACGGCTCCTACATGTACATTCCGGACTTCCTCGCGGTTACCCCGGATTACCCCAACGCGGCAGCCGGGGGAGCCCCAGGCAATAGCCCTGACTTCTATGTCTATTCCGTGGCCTCCAGCGGCGTGCTGTCGCCGATCCTCGGCCAGAGCACCTCCCCGGTGTTCAACGAGAATGCCGACCTTCTTACCGGCGACTTTCCGCTGAATCCGGTGGGCGGTTCGACCTCGAGCGACTCGCGCTATTTGTTCCTCTTAAATCAGGGGGGGGCGCAAGGCAGCAGCATCTCCGTATTCAAGATCGCCGCCAGCAGCAACACCGGCATTCCCGGCGAGCCAACCGAGGTGCTCGGCGATCTGGTTACCGTCAATGGAATCAGCACCTCCACCGCCTCCCCGTTCCCCTGCGGTTGCTCGGGAGCGTCGTTTGCCGCCGTGCCCAAGGTCTACAACGCACTGTATGTGCTCTCCGAGTCCGCCAACCTGCTCTACCAATTCTCGGTGAACGAAAACAGCGGCGTGCTCAGGGCGTTGACCCCACCCTCCGTGCCCATTCCAGGCAATGGAAAGCTCAGCGCCCCAACCTGGATCACGATCCACTAGATGAAGCCTATGAACCGGTGGTTAACTCTCATTGCGATTGGCTTGGCCGGGTTGCTGGCCGGCTGCGGCAGTTCCGTCAGCAGCAGCACCCAGCCCGGCAGCAACGACGGCCTGGTCGATGTGTATTCGATCGACATCTCGCCTACCCAATTTACGTTGAACGCCGGCGACTGGGCTTCGATCGTTGCGACGGTCGATCTCTCCAAGAACAACGCGGTGCCCAAGCCGCTTAAGCCGCAGCCCACCCTCTCGTTCTATTCCTCCGACCCGCGGGTGACCGTCTCCCCCGCCGGGGAGGTCTGCGCCGGGGTGTGGGACTCGCTCTACCAGACCTGCACCACAACCTCAACCCTGCCCACCGGATACGTAACCATCACGGCCTTCAACGCCAGCCACAACGTCAGCGGCACCAGCCTGGTTTCGGTGCATGTCCGCGCCGGCAGCATCACCTTGAGCGCTCCCGTCTACACCGGGGCGGTTACCATCAATGGCGCATATTCGGTCCCCACCGGCGAGTACCCGGCCGCGACCCAATGCGTCTCGCAAAACAACGCCGTTCAATACACGGCGTCTGCCCTGGACGCCAACGGCAACGCGATCCCCAATTGTTCCGTCTCCGCCGTCGCCGGCTGTATCAACAACAACGACTACAATTGGACCACCGACAACGCGACTGCGGCTGAGGTCAGCCAATACGGCTTCGTGGCCGCGCTCAATCCCGGCCTGACCAACGTCTATGCCACGCTGAACGGAACCGTCAGCGCACCGCTGGCGTTCGTCACCTGCCCGCCCCAATCCATCGTTCTGTCCACGTCGGCCTACACCACCCGAACTCCGACAGGGCCGTTCACCACCGCCGACCTGACCGAGCTGAACAAAGGGCAGCGGACGTATGTGACGGCGACGCTGACCGACACCAACGGCCTCCCGCTGATCACCTCGCCGCTGACCTTCATCACCTCCGACCCGCTGATCGGCAGCTTTACCAGCTTTCTGCCGCTCACCTCCACCCTCACGGCCAACACCTCGGGACGCTTCACCATGCTGAGCTCCTGCGGGCCGGCAGGCTGCAACGCCGCCGTGCAAAACTTCATCTCGCCGGCAGGACCGGGCACGGGCCAGGCCACCGGCTTTGGCTATCCGGTTTACAGCAATGTGGTAGGCGCCACCGTGCAGGGCGTCACCGGCAGCACGGTGCTGGTCACCGGAACCTTGCTCTCCGACGACTCCACCACGGCGCACCGCCTGCAGGTCTATGACAGCACGTCCCTGTCGCTCATCCAGACCGTCTCGCTGGCCAACGTGCCCAACTCGCTGGTGGTGGACCCCCTCGGCGCCAATGCCTACGTGGGCAGCAGCGGTGGACTGATCGTGGTGAACCTCTCCACCTATCAGCCAACCCTGCGGGCCTTCCCCATCTCGGGTGGACTCAGCACCGACGTGATCACCGGAACCGTGCTAGGCGTCTCGCCGGACAGCCGCTATGTCGTGGTGTCCGACGTGACCAACAGCCTGGTCTTCTTCATCGATACCACCGGAACCAAGGTGGCCCAGCGCTTCAACATTCCCAACATCACCTCCGCCACCTTTGCCCCCGACGACTCCAACTTCTGGATCGGCGGCGCAGGCGGCGTCTATGAGTACCAGGCCGATACTTTCGTGCCGATCAGCGACATCAACTCGGCGGACGCCGGCCTCAGCACCAACGTCAATTCGCTTGCCTGGACGCCCGACGGCCAGTCCTTCTTTGCCAGCGGCGGCCAGACGGTTAACTATTCCACCTGCAACGATAAGCCGACGCAGCCGGTGCCCGTTCCGGGCAATTACATCTCCACGGTCACCAACGGCCTGTCGACCACCGCCCTGCCCTCTACCGCTACCTTGCCAGGCGACGTGCCTCACGTGCTCGGGCTCGACGGCACGACGTGGTTCGATTATTCGGTTACCAGCAGCTCGGCGGTGGACCTCCTGACGGGTCCGACCAGCCCACCGGCCGCACCCGCCGGAACGATGGGCAACGTCTGTACCTCTACGGTGACCGTCAATACGCCCGTCACCGCGCCCTCGACGTTACTATCCACCGCCCAGCAGATCGCCTTTTCTCCCGCGCGGGAGCAGGAATACATCACCGGAGTGAATCCTGCGGGCGCAACCCCGGAGACCGTCATTCACGGCTACGACGTGGTTGGCCAGACGGAAATTACCCTCAGCACCCTTACCAACCCGGCCAGCGGAGTCACCTTCGATCCGGTCGTCCCGCTCAGCGGCGGCGTATTAACCGATGGCACCAAGCTGTACTTCGGCACCTATGACAGCACCAACGGCGCGCTGCTGCACCGCGTCGATCTGGCAACGCAAACCGAAGATTTTGTCCAGCAGGAGATCACGACGAACCCGCCGACCTATGTCACCGTAATCCCGGCAAGCGTCGGCGTGGTTCCCAGCTTCGTCGCGGTTGTCCCCAAGTAAAAGGAGAGGCTTTTGAAACATAAACTGATTTTCATTACCGTACTGGCGTTGGGCAGCATGGCTCATGCGCAGGGTTTTCTGTCCAATCTTTCCCTCGGTGCAGGCGGAGAGGGAATCTTCCCCGGGTCAAGCTTTACCAGGTCTGCCGCCATCAATAGTTTCGGCACCAACAACACCACGCAGAGCACCTCGAATTCCATCGGTGGCCTGGGCGATGTGCGTTACGACTTCGGCCGGCACAGCGCCTTCGACCTTTCCGTCACGGTCAACCGCAGCACCGAGTATTCGGAATATTCAGGTGAGTACCCTGAGTTTATTCAGTCCAACAACTTCGAGCTCATCGGCAGCTACATTATCCGCCTGCCCGCCAAAGAGCATCTGAAGCCGTACTTTCTGGTCGGCGGAGGCATGGTGCATTTTTCCCCGAATAATAATTTCTCCACCGGCCTGACACCCTCCAGCCAGTTCAAGCCCGCCTTCGCCTACGGCTTCGGAACCGACTTGCCGGTCAGCGATCACTGGGCCGTCCGCCTGCAGTACCGCGGACTGGTGCGCGGCGAGCCTAATTTCGGCCTCGCAGCCAACAACATAAACGGCTTTGGATCCGGGCTGAAGACGAACGTAGCGGAACCTTCGATCGCGTTCATCTACCACTTCTAAAGCGATCCGCAGGCAACACAAAAGGGCCGGAGCATTGCGCTCCGGCCCTTCTGTTCTCCTGCCTTGCGCCGCAATCAGCGCACTTCGTATCCGGTGTAGTCGATGTTCAGGGTCGCCGTACCGCCCAGCCGTACGTTGGTCACCGACTGGTTGGAGAGCGGGAACCAGAACTGTCCGATCTTCTGGTAGCGATGTTCGATGCGCGTCTTCTTGATCCAGAACGAAGGGTTCTTGGCCGGCTCGGCGTCAATGCTTTCCACCGCGAAATCGGCCGCGTTCACGCAGATCTCTCCGCGATAAAGGAACTTGTTGTCGCGCTTGGGCTCCACCGCCAGCCGGTAGCAGCCGCCATACTGACTGGGACGCGAGCCCAGCAACGTAAACGAATAGTTATTGGGAGTCAGTGAGGTCTGGCGCTGATTGTCGGCGTGCTGCGCCTCCTCCTCGCTCTCCAGCAGCTTCCGCAACACCTTGTTCTGGAGCAACTTCGAGCCGGTTTCCGAGATCACATCGAAGCTCTTGCTCTCCGGTGCCTGGTAGTGCGCTACCACTTCCATCTCAGCTTGAATGCCCGACGGAAATCCGTGATAGCTCAGCCGGTAGGTGCGCTTGCCCTCAAAGCCGTGCAGTGCGGCGGCGCGCTGGGCGTTCTGCTGCCCTAGGCGGGAGACGATCTCGTCCACGCTCATTCCCGACGCCAGCGCCGTGCTGGTCGGAATCGGCTCGTTGTCGGCGGCAAACGCCGGGGCCGCAAGCAGCAGGGCCAGCGCCAAGGTGATAAGGGTGAAGGGTCGAAGCTGAATGTTCATGCAATACTCCTGAGGGCTGCCGCGCGGGTCCTTGGGCGGACCGGAACGCAGAAGCCGTGTAAATATTCTTCCTGACCGTCGTCAGGATGAAGCCATGTCGCCGCTAATCCCCCGGCCGATGCCCACCGCTACGCGCCACGCTTTCAGCACTCCGGACACAACGAACATCACCGCCAGTTTGGGCAGCACAATCAAGTCCTGCGCGAAGGAACTGCTCTCTTCCCCGACCAGCAGGGTTCCCCGGCGCATGATGTAGAGGTTGAACAGCGCCGAAAGCGCGGTGAAGATCGCCGAGGCGATCATGCCGCCGCGGAACGCCTGCGTTCCCAGGGCGGAGTGGAAGCAGATGTCACCCACCTGAAACAGCAGCGGGAAGACGCCCGCCAGCAGCAATTCCACCAGCCACTGCGGCTCGGCTAGGCGCAGCGTCTGGGTCACCGTGCCGAAGAAACCCATAAAGGCCGCGCCGAACGCCGCCTCGGCCAGCACGGCGTGGGAGCGTCCCGCGTGATGCGATTTGAGCGAAGCCGCCAGAAAAATACCGCCGCGGAACAGCGCGCTCAGCAGTGCCGCCTTGCTGTTCCAGCGCAGCAGAGTCTGCCAAGGGTTGCGCAGCAGTCCCCCCAGTGCCTGCCCGACAGAGACCGGCGCCGGCACCGCCGGGGCCACCTCAGCCGGAGCCACTTCACCCTTGAATAGATCCATGGATATAGAATACGTTGAGAATGGGTATTTTCCGCACAATTCCTGCTGCGGTTCTGTCAAACTTTCGTAAATAATGCCCCGCTGGCCCTCCGGACGCATTGTAAATATTTATTTATCTCTCATTTTCCATACCGTAATCAAATTTGGGCCCCAATTACTCCATACTAGAGACAGAACGAATTCCGAGTGCGCGATCGAGCCAGAACCAGGGTTGCTCGGCACGTCAGGAGAACTCCCTTGCAAGCAAAAGTCGCATGGTATGACCGGGATCAAAAGCTCTTCCGCCAATTCAAGACCGGCGTTTCCATTCACAGCCACACCAGCTGCTCCAAGGAAAGTCTCGAGTTCGTAAACCGCATCTTCGCCTCCCATCCTCTCCTGAGAGCCTTCCTGCAGTCGCACAATACCAAGGCCGGCAAGCATGGCATACGCATCGACCTCGATCGGGGCTACTGGACTCCGCCGCTATGCCCGCGCTCGTCCTACGAGCTGGAGAAGAATCAGATCGAGCAGAAACTCGGGATGCAAGCCTTGGTCTCGCTCTCTGATCACGACAGCATCGACGCACCCATGCTGCTACGCGTGGTGCCGTCCCTGCAGAATGAGCCGATCTCCCTGGAATGGACCGTTCCCTTCCAGACCTCCAAGTTCCATCTGGGCGTGCACAACCTGCCCCCGGCGCGCGCCGGCGAATTGTTCCTGGCGCTGAGGACCTGCACCACCCAGCCCAGTACCGAGCGCGTCTGCGACATGCTGCGCACCCTGCATGCCATTCCCGAGGTACTGGTCGTCCTCAACCACCCGCTGTGGAATCTCTACGGCATTCCGGCAGCCGAGTTTGCCCGGGACTTCGAAGACTTCCTCGCCCTCAATAATGCCTCCCTGGGAGCCTTCGAATTGAACGGCACCCGGAGCTGGGACGAGAACCGCCGCGTGGCTGAAATTGCGGCGAAGTGGCAGCAGATGCTGGTCTCCGGCGGCGACCGCCACGGCTGCGAGCCGAACGCCAACCTGAACCTCACCAACGCCGCCTGTTTCAGCGAGTGGGTCCACGAGCTGCGCGTCGAGCGTACCACCCAAATGCTCTTCATGCCGCAATACAACGAGCCCATCTTCGCCCGTTTTTACCAGACCTTCCTCGACGCCATCCGCGAATATCCGGAGCACGCCGATGGGGCCTGCCGCTGGGACCAGCGCACCTATCATCCCGGCCCTGACGGTGTGGTCAGGCCGATCAGCGCGCTCTGGGCATTCAGCCCCCTCTTTCTGGAGAGAATCCTGCGCGTCGCCCGCCTGGCGGAATCAACTAAACTGCTCAATGCCATGCGCTTCTTCGGCGGACAACCGACAGGCCAGATGCCCGGCATCACAGGACAAGAGGAAAGCGCCTAATGTCCGGCCGGCCGGTACGCGTTGCACTCTTTCCTGACTCTCTGAACGAAATCAACGGCGTGGCCAACACCTGCCGCAACTGGGTCGCCTACGTCCACCGCAACCGTTTCCCCATGCTGGTGGTGAGCGCCGCCGCCCAAACGGAGTTTCGCCAGGAAGGCACCATCTCGCGCCTCGACCTGCAGCGCGGCCCGCTCGCCTTCAGCGTGGAAAAAGATCTCGGCTTCGACGCCACCTTGGTGCTGTTTCGCTACCACAAGATGGTGGTCAAAGCGCTCCGCGACTTCCGTCCCGAAGTAGTGCACATCACCGGTCCCGGAGACATCGGAATGATGGGCGCTATGATCGCCCACAATCTCGGCATCCCGATTGCCGCCTCCTGGCAGACCAACATTCACGAGTACGCCGCCCGCCGCGCCGATCTCATCTTACCGCGTTGGCTCTCCGGCAACCCGCGCGCCGCGCTGCTGCAGACCATCGAACGCCTCAGCTTCCGCCTCGCCGTGCTCTATTACAAGGCAGGCCGCTTCCACTATGCGCCCAACCAGGAACTCATCGACAAGCTAAGCGCCGCCTCCGGCAGGCCCTGTTCGCTGATGGAGCGCGGCGTCGATCTGGCCATGTTCAACCCGGCGCACCGCACCCGCGGCAATGACGGCCAGTTCGTCATCGGCTACGTCGGGCGGCTCTCCACCGAGAAAAAAGTCCGCAGCTTCGCCGGCCTGGCCAAAGCCGTCAAAGCCGCCGGCTACCATCACGTCAAGTTCGTCTTCGTGGGACACGGCGCCGAGGAAACCTGGCTTAGCCAGAACATTCCCAACGTCGAGATGACCGGCGTGCTGCGCGGCGATGCGCTCAGCCGCGCCTACGCCAACATGGACCTGTTCGCCTTCTACTCGGAGACCGACACCTTCGGCAACGTGGTGTTGGAAGCGCTGGCCTCCGGCGTCCCCGCCGTGGTGACCGACAAGGGAGGCCCCAAGTACATCGTCGATCACGAACGCTGCGGCTTCGTCTGCCCCAACGACGAGCAGTTCAACGCCAGCGTGCTGCGCCTCATCGCCGGCAGCTCGCTGCAGTGCGACATGGCCGTCGCCGCCCGCCAGCGCGCCCAACGCGCCTCGTGGGACGCGGTCTTCGACTCGGTCTATGATGCCTACCGCCGCCATCTGCCGAACCCGGAGGCAGCCGAACACTCTGCCCGATTTCCCGGAACCCTAGACTCCGCTGTGCCCGAATCGCTCCCGCTGCCAACGCAAGAGCTGGAGTAGCCTTTGATCGGGTGCTGATCTGGTGCCCCATATTTTGCCCGTTGTTGGCAAATGTGGGGCTGTTGACCTTGTCTTTCCGGGTGGCCCATTCAAGTCGGGGTCCCCGGCAAGCCCGTATTTGGCTCGCTGGGGTGGAAGCCCTCCTTGGGCTTGAGTGGGGCAGTTGATCTTGCCCTTGCTTTTTGCCCTGGTTCTCCGCGCCCGTCCCGCCCTTGCTACAATCTCCCCATGGCGGAGTTGGGCAAAACCTTCCTCGGCATCGGACTTATCCTCATGCTCCTGGGCGCGGTGCTGCTGCTCTCCTCGCGCCTCGGCCTGCCCATCGGCCGCCTGCCCGGAGACCTGCAGTGGCGCAGCCGCAGCGGCCACACGCAAGTCTATTTCCCCCTCGCCACCTCCATCATTGTCAGCCTCGTCCTCACGCTCATCCTCTGGCTCCTGCGCAGCTTCCGGCGCTGAAACATGCGCACTTAAGGGAGCTCCTGCCTCTGACCTGCCGGGTCGATTCCCAATCGGGAGTTCACTGCGACTTCGGTTGTGCAGGTGTCCTCCCGGCGCTTGCTCCTGGAGCAAAGCCATGCACCGGCATACGCGAGAAGAGCCAATCCGCCCACGAGCATGATGCCACCGATCATTACCCCGTTTTCCAGGACGCCGCCGATCACCGCTCCAAGCAAATTCATTCCCAGTGCCGCTGACGGTGCCACCGAACGCTTCAGGACGGAGGAGAAGATCAGTCCCGAGAAAAAGACCGGCAGCGCTGCTCCCAACGCTGCCGCGCATATTTTAGCGGTCATTGAAAATCCGGCCAATTGTGAGTACGGCATCGCCGTGCCCAGGACAATCAAGAACAACACCGCGACGTAGCACAGCTGGGGATTGGGAGTGAATCGCATTACCAGCGCATTGGCGGCGAGCGCCATAAAAAGAAACAGACTGACCACAACGGCCACAACCAGCCATGTCGAGCCGAAGAGGAGGGAAAGCTGGGTGACCGCCCTGGTTTCAAGGAGCAGGAAGCCGGCACCCAGCAGGAAGAACTGCGTCGAGTCGGCAGGTAATTGCTCCTGTACTTTGACACTCTGCCATAGCCATAGGCTTCCCACGAAAATCAACAAGGCGAGTGCCAGGGACGCAGGAACACGCTTCTGCGATAAGTACAGAAAAGGCCAATCGTCGGAAGCCACCGGAGCACCGAGGCTGCTCCTACGGATATCTGCCGTTGCCTCCGGTACATCGGACGACACTGTCCGGCTGCGGGCCGCTCCCTCGATATAAACCATGCCGTAGACGTTGGTTTTCGTAGTGAAGGCGCGCGGCTCCACCCCGAATGCATCCGAAAGAGTCACGAATAACCGGTCAGCGACAAAGCCTCGAGTGACAGCAAATGCGAGAATCAGCGTTCCATCTGGCTTCAACAGCCTGCGTGCAGCTTCGAAACTCTGCCTCGTGTACACATAGTCGTCCAACCGCAGAGAGGAGGCACTGGTGAGCAGCGTGGAGGAATCCAAAAAGCCAAAGACGATCAGATCATACCTGCGGCTGCACTTCTGGAAGTATGCCCTCGCATCGTCAATATGTGCCGTGACCTTCGTAGAGGAGTACGGTTGTTCCGGATGGTATCTGCGACCCAGGCCGAGAATGACCGGATCGATCTCGACTGCGTCCACATGCTCAGCGCCGTGACGCAGCGCCGCGGCCACATCGTTCCCCGTCCCGGCTCCCACAACCAGCACGTCGCGTGGAGCGGTTACGAATCGGTAGGGCAGTTCGTAATAATCGCGAACGGCATGGTTCGGTTCGGCGGCTGGGTACTTCCGTACAAAATCAGGCGACAGATCCACCATCGTCTGATACCACATATGGTTGTACCGCAGACTGTAGGCCGATGGGACTGAAGATTCAGCCGCGCGAATCGGTTGAAGGTCAATGCGATGATATGGCGACCAATACGTGTTCGGCTGTGGTATTGCCGTGACCCCAACCAGCAGCACAAATGCGGCCAGCTGAACCCTTTCGCGCCAGAAAAATACTGCTATTGATAAAAAGCCTATTGCCAGCCACACCGCAGGCGGCGTCGATAGGAACGACAACAGGGTGAATGCCAACATTCCCGCCAGGCTTCCGCCCAGGTTCACCCCGTAGGATGCCAGTGGCGATGCTTGCTTAATATGTTTACCAATCAGACCGCCAAGCACCACGAAAAATATAACTGTGAGCCACAGCACCCCTAATACTTCAGCCAGGTATGCCAGGTATGACAACAGTAAAGAAGGACGGAACAGTGCGATGTCGTACCCCCAACCCAACCCGGACTGTGGAAGGCGGGCACCAAAACGAGCCAGAATGAACAATGCGGCTGCTACCAGAAAAAAGGCTCGCTTGGCCCACCGCGTCTCATTCCAGAGCATCATCCCGACCCCAATCCCGAAGAAGCTGGCAATCAGGGGAAGATTCTTAAGGCTCGTAAATACCTGTAGTTCGGTGCTTAGATAGCGGATCACCAACAGCTCGAAATAAAGCGCCGCAAAACTTGCCAGGAACAGCTTCCCATAGGACCTCTGGGCGGGTGGTGCGATGATTTCTGTCGGCACTTCCGTTACAGCGTTTTCCTCTGTCATGGTTGCTCCAAATCATGCTGATACGGTACGACTTCAGGCTGGACTCCGGAAACCAGGGTCGGAGGTGACTCGCAATGAGAAAACCACTATACACTAGGAAACGCTCTGCGGGCCGCTAGGCTTTCCGGAATTGCGGCGCCGGCCCGGCCGCGCTGCCCTTGCCAACGACCCTCCCGTTCCCCACCCCTGTTAAACTTTCCCCGTGGACGATTCTCCCCAGTTCTCCTTCGAGTTTTCCGCCGAGGCGCCCACGCGCCGCATCTATGCCGTGCGCGAACTGGTCACCTCTGTCCGCACCCATCTGGAGAAGGGATTTCCCGACGTCTGGGTCGAAGGCGAAATCTCCAACTACCGCCCCGCCGACAGCGGCCATCTCTACCTCACCCTGAAGGACGGCGACTCCCAGCTCCGCGTCGTCATGTTCCGCGCCCAGGCGCGCCTACTGCGCTTCAAGCCGCAGAACGGCATGCAGGTCATCGCCCGCGGGCGCGTCACCCTGTACGAGGCTCGCGGCGAGATGCAGCTGCTCGCCGAATTCATGGAGCCCATGGGCGCCGGAGCCCTCCAGGTCGCCTTCGAGCAGCTCAAGGCCAAGCTCGCCGCCGAGGGACTCTTTGCTCAGGATCGCAAAAAGCCGCTTCCCCTGCTGCCCCGGCGCATCGGCGTCATCACCTCGCCGCGCGGCGCCGTCATTCGGGACATCCTCAACGTCCTCGCCCGCCGCCACCAGTCGCTCAACGTGCTCATCTACCCCGCCCAGGTGCAGGGAACCACCGCCGCCGCCGAGGTCTCCGCCGGAATCCGCTTCTTCAATTCGGAGCGAGAGAAGTCGCAATTCAACTTCGCCGTCGATGTCATCCTCATCGCCCGTGGCGGAGGCAGCATCGAGGACCTCGCCGCCTTCAACGACGAGTCGCTGGCGCGCGCCATTGCCGCCAGCAAAATCCCCACCATCTCGGCCGTCGGCCATGAAACCGACTTCACCATCTGCGACTTTGTGGCCGACCTGCGCGCCCCCACGCCGTCTGCCGCCGCCGAGATCGTCGTTCGCTCCCAGCAGGAACTGCGCGAGAGTGTCGGGCTGCTGCACGAGCGCCTGCGCCGCGCCGTGCAGTACAAGCTGCTTTACGAGCGCCAGAAGCTGGGCTCGCTCGAAGCCAACCGCGTCTTCGCCCGCATGCAGGACGCGATCGCCCGCCGCCAGCAGCGGCTGGACGACCTCGGCTTCCGCCTCCAAAGCCTGGTGCGCGCCCGTCTGGCGGAGAACGCTCGCCGCGTCGATCTGGCCGTCTCGCGCCTCGGCCAGCACGACTTGCGGCGGCAGCTCAAGCTGCGCCGGCGGGAACTTGCCGCCCGTGTCGAGGCGCTCGCCGCCTCCGCCCGTCAATCCCTGTTGCGCCGCCGCGCGCGCCTGGAGCAGGCCGGCGCCCAGCTGGCCGCGCTCTCCCCCGTGGCCATTTTGGAGCGCGGCTATTCGCTCATCTTCGACGCCCAGGGCGCGCTGGTGAAAGACGCTGCGCAGCTGGCGCCCGGTGACCCGATCCAGGCCCGCCTGTCCCGCGGCCAACTCCGCGCCCGCGTCGAATCCACAGGCAACACCTCACCCGATAACGAACCCGGCAGCAAACGGACGTAGGGAAATCCAGCGGGAGAACCTAACCGAAACATTTCCAGGAAGGCGCCCCACCCCAGCTCCACGGTGCAAGCGGCTTGCCTGCTTTACAATGTTGTGAACATCCCGCGCTCCGGAACGAAGCGCGCCAGAAAGGAGACCCGCCAATGCTGCCGAACTTTTCCGGCTCGCTGCACCTGACCGCCGGCTCCGTTCTGGACATTCTGCTCGTCTCTTTTCTCATCTACCAGTTTCTGCTGCTGGTGCGGGGCACGCGCGCGGTTCCCATGCTTACCGGGGCGGGCGCTCTGGTCATCGCCTTCTACATCGCCCATCTCACCGATCTGCGCACCCTGGACTGGCTGGTCGGCACCATCCTGCCCTATAGCATCTTTGCGCTCATCGTCATCTTCCAGACGGAGATCCGCCAGGCCCTGTCGCGCCTGGGCCGCAACATCACCCGCTCCCGCGTCACCCAGAGCGAGGCCAGCGACGTGTATGACGATGTCGTCATGGCGGCCAACACCTTTTCCCAGGACCAGACCGGCGCGCTGATCGTCATTGAACGCGAGGTCGGCCTGCGCACCTACATCGAGAGCGGAGTTGCGCTCGACGCCCATCTCTCCTACGAACTGCTGGCAACTCTGTTCCGTCCCAGCGCCCCATTGCACGACGGCGCGGTCATTCTGCAGGGCGACCGCGTGGCCGCCGCCGCATGCTTTCTGCCGCTGTCCATGAATCCGCTGCTCTCCACTCAACTCGGAACCCGCCATCGCGCCGGCATCGGCATTACCGAGGAGACCGACGCGGTTTCGGTAATCGTCTCGGAGGAATCCGGCGGAATCAGCATAGCCGTCGCCGGCCAGGTCGAGCGCGTCACGCCCGAGCGCCTGCGCACCCGCCTGGGCGAGCTGCTGATGCGCTACGCCCCGCAGTCGGAGCACTTCTTCCCCATCCCCGGCTCTGACAATGAGAGCTACGCCCCCGGCGATGTCTGCGATCTGCCGTTCACCGAGCAGCCCCACAAAGGAGATGACAAGCCGTGATCTCGCGTCTCCGCCATCTCATCTTCGACAACGCCCTGCTCAAGATTACGTCGCTGATCATTGCCATCCTCATGTGGTACGGCGTCGCCCACGAACCGGTCGCGGAGATCTCCGTGCGCGTCCCCATCGAATTCTCCGAGCCGCCCAAGACCCTCGACTTCGCTTCGGATGTCGCTCCCCAAGCGCAGGTTTGGCTGCGCGGCCCGGCCCGCGTGCTGCGCGATCTTCAGGCCGAGAGCGTGCACGTAGTGATCGACCTGAGCGGCGCCACCACGGGCGAACACACCTATGACATCACCGCCGAGCAAGTGCATGTTCCTCAAAATGTCGACGTCCTGCAAATCACTCCCTCGCGGCTGCGCCTGGACTTCGACACACCGGAGACCCGCCAAGTCGCCGTCAAGCCGCGCATCGTTGGAACCCTGCCACCCGGTTACGGCATCGAACTGATTACCGTTATCCCCTCCACCGTCAACCTCACCGGCCCATCGCGCCACGTTGATGCCATTGATAGCGCCCTCACCGACCCGGTGGACATTACCGGAATCGCCGGGCAGTCCACCGTGGACACCCGGGCCTATCTACCCGATCCGCTCGTCCACATCTCCGGCTCCAACGCCGTGCAAGTCACCATCGTCAGCGCAAAATCCATCTCTAAAGCGGGAGCACACTAACTTGGCCATGCCTCCCCGGACCCATATCCGGCAACTCTTTGGAACCGACGGCATTCGCGCCATCGCCGGCGAATATCCCCTCGACCACGCCACCGTTTACGCCATCGGACGTGCCTGCGGTGCCCGCCTGGTGCGCCGCTCCACCCACGCCCGCGTCGTCCTCGGGCAGGACACCCGCGAATCCTCCGCTTGGATCGCCGAGGCCCTGGCCCGTGGCCTGTCTGACGCCGGATGCGGCTTTGCCAGCGCCGGCGTGCTCACCACACCCGGCGTCGCCTACCTCACCCGCACCCACGGCTTTGCCGCCGGCATCGTCATCTCCGCCTCGCACAATCCCTGGCAGGACAACGGCATCAAGCTCTTCGGCCCCGACGGCATGAAGCTCGCCGACCAGATCGAGCAGGAGATCGAAGCCGAAATCTTCGAGCACATCGACCTGCTCACCGCCCACCAGCACGACCAAGCCAGCCTGGGGGCCCAGATCCTTCCCGGCGATGCCCAGCTGCGCGCCGACTACGAACTCTGGCTCGCTAACTCCGTGGTGCCCCATATTTGCCCAGCGCCCGCGGCCGGAGCAGCATCTGTTGCCGCGTACCCGGCTGCGAAGCCTCCTTTGGCAAATGAGGGAACAGCGAATCTGCCCAGTCTCCAATGCCTGCGCATCCTCATCGACTGCGCCAACGGAGCCGCCAGCGCCATCGCCCCCGAGCTCTTCGCCCGCCTCGGTATTCCCGCCGTCGCCCTGCACACCTCACCCACCGGACGCAACATCAACGACGGCTGCGGAGCCCTGCACCCGGAGCATGTCGCCGCCGAACTGCTCAGCCGTCCCGGCCAGTTCGACATCGGCATCACCCTCGACGGCGACGCCGACCGCGCCCTCTTCTGCGACTCGCTGGGCAACGTCATCAACGGAGACGCCGTTCTGCTCATCGCCGCCCGCGACATGAAAGCCCGCGGACGCCTCGCCCACAACACCGTGATCGCCACCACCATGAGCAACATGGGACTGGAAAAAGCTCTGCACGCCCACGGCATTCAAATGCTGCGCTCCAACGTCGGCGACAAATATGTGCTGGAAGAGATGCAGAAAACCGGCGCCACCCTCGGCGGCGAACAAAGCGGCCACATCCTGTTCATGGACGCCGACTCGACCACCGGCGATGGCCTGCTCACCGCCCTGCGTGTGCTGGAAGTCGTCGCCCGCTCCGGCCAGTCGCTGCACGAGCTGACCTCCGAATTCAAGGTCTTCCCCCAGGTCATCCGCAACGTAAAAGTGCGCGAGAAAACTCCGATGCACCAACTCCCCACGGTGGCCGCCGCCATCCGTGCCGCCGAGCAGGCCCTTGACGGCAATGGCCGCGTCGTCGTCCGCTACTCCGGAACCGAGAAACTCGCGCGCGTCATGATCGAGGCCGAAGACGCCGCCCTCATGCACAAACATGTCGAAGCCATCGCGGGAGCCCTGCAAGAGGCCATCGGCATCTAGCGCAATAGGATTTGTGAGCGCATGGAGGTTAGGACTCCTCAGCCCGAGATAGCAACGGCAACACGCGCAGGCGCGCGTGTTGCGGATCAACTGTCATCAGTGCGACTTTTTCAAGCTCGGATTCCATCTGCCTTAACGCTGTAAGGACCGATCGACCGGCCGCCTCGGGACTCACATTCGCTGCCCGAATCTGTACTACGCTAGGCTTTGTTCCTTGCGTGGCCGCAAGAATCGAGCCGAAATCCAAATCGTGCGTAAGCACAACATAAACATTCGCCCGCGCGTAGTCCATGATTTCCATGTCGGACGCGTTGTGGGCACCTGCATCGCGCCAATGCACTGCCGCGATCTCCGCCTCCGCCAGCAGGCCAACCCTGCGCGGCGAAAGGTTCATATCCACGAGCACTTACTTTCATGCACTAGCCAGCATGATCTCGCGCTCTTCCGCCCGCCACGCCGCATAACGAATCGCCTGCAAAATATCTTCACGCTCAAGGTACGGATAGTCGGCGAGAAGCTGCTCAATCGTGCGCCCGGCGCCAATTTGCCCCAGAATCATGCCGACCGTAACTCGCATGCCCCGGATGCAGGCCTCGCCGCCCATCACGCCGGGCTGCTGGGTGATCTGATCCAGTTGTTCCATGGTTCTTCCCCTTCCTACGGCGATTGGAATGGAATCGTAAACGCGCAGTACTCGCACGCGGCGCTGTGAGCACCGGATTTCGGCGGTGCCGGAATCGAAGAGGTCCGCAGGCAGTTGGTGCAGGTCACCGAGACGCGCTCGCTTTCGGCATGCGGAATCCACACCGGTGCCTTCGGTTTTCCTTCGTGCGGGTGCAGCGAAGACTTCCTCACCAGCGCCGCGATCTGCGCCATCAGCCGGTCCGGCGTGTACTGTGTCTTTTCGAAGAACGCATCGGCCAGCACGCTATGGGGCACGTCGAAGCCGGTGAACTCGCCGCTGATCACAATCACCGGCAGATACGGAAAGCGCTGCCGGATCACGGAAAGAAACTCAAACCCATCCATGTTCGGCATCTGCAAATCGGAAATCACGAGATCGGGCAGCGAATCTTTCAGTGCAGCCAGTCCGTCGAATCCATCCTTGGCGCACAGCACTTCATAGCCATGCGATTCCAGAATCGCCTTGGCCAGCTCCCTCAGCCGCTCTTCATCATCAACGAAAAGTATCCGGTACTTAAAAGCCATGCCGCCACTCACCCCTTGAGCGTTCGCAACAATATGGCATGAGCGGAGCCGCTGGCGCAAATTGGAACGACTGGCCAGCCTCATTCCATGTCCTCATTCCATGTTGTCACTCCATGTCGCGCCAGTTCCCGCCCGCGCTCACTTCCACCTCCAGCGGAACGCTAAGCTCACATGCGCCTTCCATGCACTCCTTCACCAGCGCCTTCACGGACTCCACCTCGGCCACCGGAGCCTCCAGCACCAGTTCGTCGTGCACCTGCAGCAGCATCCTGGCCGCCAGACCGCGCCCGCGCAGTTCGGCCTCCAGCCGCAGCATCGCCACCTTGATCAAATCCGCCGCCGTCCCCTGCAGCGGAGTGTTCACCGCCGTCCGTTCGGCAAAGCCGCGCAGATTCGGATTCTTGCTTGCAAGGTCGGGAATCGGACGCTTGCGTCCAAACAGGTTGCGCACAAAGCCATCGCGCCGCGCCTGCTCCAGCGTGCGGTCGATAAAGCCGCGCACTCCCACGTAGCGCGCAAAATATGCGTCGATAAACCGCTTCGCCTCTTTCTGCTCAATCCCCAACTGCTGCGCCAGGCCAAACGGCGAAAGCCCGTACACAATGCCGAAGTTCACCGCCTTCGCCCGGCGCCGCTGCTCGGCGTCAATCAGCATCGGCGGCACGCCGAAGACCTCCGAGGCGGTCAGCGCATGGATATCCTTGCCCGTGCGATAGGCTTCCAGCAGCAGCGGGTCATGCGAGTAATGCGCCAGCAGCCGCAGCTCGATCTGCGAGTAGTCGGCCGCCACCAGTTGCTTCCCTTCGGCGGCCACAAACGCCGCGCGGATCTCTCGCCCCAGTTCGGTGCGGATCGGAATATTCTGCAGGTTCGGATTGGTCGAGCTCAGCCTTCCGGTGGCCGCCACCGTCTGGTTAAAGCTGGTGTGCAGCCGTCCGTTGCGGCACAGCAACGGCAGTGCATCGATATATGTCGATTTAAGCTTGCTTAGCTGACGGAACTCCAGCACCCGCCGCGCAATCTCATGCTCGGCGGCCAGACCCTCCAGCACATCCTGGGCCGTCGAAACGACCTTCCCCTTGCCGGATTTAAACGGCCGCGGCAGCCCCATCCGGTTGAACAGCACATCGCCCAGCTGCTTGGGCGAATTCACGTTGAACTCCATCCCGGCCATCTGGTGAATCTCGCGCTCCAGCCGCTTCACATCGCCCGCCAGTTTCGCCGACATCTCCTTCAACACCTGGCAGTCGAGCTGCACTCCCGCCTGCTCCATGCGGTGCAGCACAAACGCCAGGGGCAGGTCGATCTCGCGATACAACCGCGCCAGTTCTGCATCGCCCTCCACCTCGGCGCGCAGCACGTCCGACAGCCGCAACGTCATATCCGCCGCCTCGGCCAGTGATCCGCCAAGCTTCAGCCCCAGCCGCCGCAGCGCCACCTCCGGCAGCGTATGTGCGCTGTACGTCGGGTCCAGCAGATACGAGTACAGCATCGTGTCATGCTCAACTCCGCGCACTTCAAGCCCGCTCCCGCTCAGCGCGTGCAGTGTGGACTTCACATCGTGCACCGCCTTCGCCACCTTCGCATCGGCCAGCAACTCCGCGATGTGTGCGCCATATTCACCGCCCAACTCCGCCGTAAAGCTCTCCGCCTCCTCGACCGCAAGCGCAATCTGCTGACACTCCGGAGTCTGTCCAGCCACGACCTCCGCAGCAGCAACCGCGTCCAGCCCCAACGAACCCTGCTCCGGACCTTCGCCCTCATCCGCCGCGCCCTCCTCCGAGGCAGCCGCGCTCATACGCACCGCCGCGCTCAGCGCAACCGCCACCAGCGGCGCCTTGGCCAATTTTTCCAGCGCGTCGTGCGTCAGCTCGCCGTAATGGGTTTCGCCCACCGCATCGCCCGCCGCCAGGAACTCCTTCTGTAGAGTGGTGAACTCCAACTCCCCAAACAGCTCGCGCGCCGCCGCCACGTCCGGATCCTTCGCCCGCATCCGCTCCGGCTCAAATGCAATCGGCACATTGCAATCGATGGTCACCAACTCCTTGCTCAGCAGAATCATCTCGCGGTTCTGCTGCAGCGATTCGCGATAGGTCTTCTTCTGCACCTCATCGGCCCGCGCCAGCAGCGCGTCCAAGGTGCCGAACTGCCGTATCAGCTCCACCGATCCCTTGTCGCCGATTCCCGGTGCGCCCGGCACGTTGTCAATCGAGTCGCCGCGCAGCGCCATCAGGTCGATCACCTGCTCCGGCGTCACGCCCAGCAGCTCCTCCACCTTTGCGCGGTCGCAAATTAAATTGTCCTTCGGAGGATTTAGCACGCAAACATTTCCGTCCACCAGCTGCAGCATGTCTTTGTCGCTGCTCACCACATACACCGCGTATCCGGCCTCGGAGGCCCGGCGCGCCAGCGTGCCGATCAAGTCATCGGCCTCAAATCCCTCTTGCCCCAGGATCGGAATGCGATACACATCGAGCGCGCGATGAATGTACGGGATCTGCTGCCTTAAATCCTCGGGCATCTCGGCGCGGTTGGCCTTGTAGCCCGCATACGCAACCTCCACCATCTCGCCTGTCTCTTTGTCGCGTTTCTTCTGCGCTGGCATGGCCTCGGCCTGCGCCTCGCGGAAGCTCGGCCCCATGTCGAAGACCGCCGCAATGTACTCGGGATGGAAGTCCTTGCGCAGCTTGTTTAGCATATTTACAAATACGAATGTAGCCGCCGTCGGCAGCCCGCTGCGCGTGGACATGGGTCTCTGCCGCGCCATCGCATGATAGGCGCGGAAGACAAACGAGTACGCATCGATTAGAAATACGCGCCCCTTGCCCAGTGGGGGTAGCGTAGGAGGCAGCGTGGGCGTGGGCGTTTCAGCTACGGCATCGGAATCGGCGGATTTCTTCTTGGCAGTCACGATGAAATGCTAACAAATACGCCGCGCTTCGGCTTGCAACCCGGGCACCCGCCAGTGCGCTCTACGGGCGATCTGCCACGCCAGCCACATCCAGGGGGGATGCCAACGGAACGCGCAGCCGCGGCCTCCGGCTAACAAGATACGTAATCAGCCACGCACTGGCCGTCCACCACAGGAAGATCTGGTTGTATCCAAAGTGCCCCGCGATCTTCGACAGGTAAAGCAAATATCCGAGATTCGCCGCGGCAAATCCCACCAGGAAATTCCGGCGATTCCCATTGGCCTAGGCCGCTTTCAATGCCGGCAAAAACAGAATTTCGTCGTACGGAAAGCTGTGATAGCTGCACACCACCGAAACCAGCAGCACCAGTACGCCGTCGGTCTGCCAGTCCCAATCGGCTCCATGCCTTTTCCAATAGAATGCCAGCCAAACCATTCCAGTCAATTGTGGAAGCACCGCCCAGCCATGATGGCCCGTAGCGGTATAGAGCAGTCCTCCCAGGTTCGGATAAATTTCCGTCTCGTGTGCAAACTGCCGGACAAGTTCCAGGTACTGCAGGAAGATGTGCGGATTGATGGCGAGCGCGGCAACCGTGGCGGCGGCCACGGCGAGCGCCCCAGACACCAGGATCGTCCAGCGCTTGCTCTGCAGGGTCCACAACAGCACCGCCAGCAGGAAGTAAATCGCGATGTGAGGCTTCAGCAGAATCAGCAGCAGCGATGCACCCGCCAGCCAATCACGCCGGCGTTCCACCTGGGTCAGGAATACGGTGATACCCAGAAGCACCAGAACCGTGACCTGGCCGAGCATGAGCAGGCATATCGTAGGCCCAAAGAGCAGGGAAAGAAACGCCGGGGCCAATGAGGCCGAAGGATTATAGAGATTCCACGCCACACGGGCACACCCCACAACCACCACAATGCTCAGTACCGTCCATAGCGCGATGCCGTCTGGTAGCTGAACCAGGCCAGCGGAAGCACCAGCACGATGGCCCAGGGCGGATTTCTGACCATGGGAGGCACGGTATTGGGATTCCCAATGGATCGCTCAAAATCCTTAACCGCCTGCACGGAATACGGATTCCGGGTAGCCAGGTGCGTCGCTGCCCAATACCCGGCCAGATCCTGCTTGGGGAAAGCGTTGGCCATGCCCAGCGCGCCCACAAACACCACGCCGCCCATCACGGCAATCAGAAAAAGACACAGGATCGTCTGGAATCGCATTGGTGAGCAGCATAGATCGCTGCACCGGCCCCATGCAAGATGCCGGGCGCACCAGTACCACGCTCAATGCAACCGCGAGCCGGTCCCGGAATTCGCCTACTCGATAAACATGCAGTCCCCGTAGCTGAAAAACCTATAGCGCTCGCGCACTGCGTGCTCATACGCCGCCAGCACTCGTTCGCGCCCTGCAAAGGCCGAAACCAGCATCAGCAGCGTGCTCTTGGGCAGATGGAAATTGGTCAGCATCGCATCCACTACCCGGAAGCGGTATCCCGGATAGATAAAAATATCTGCCTCGCCCGAATGCGCCGCAATGTCCGGGTGGCCCATACAAGCCCTCCGTTGGCTTGTGTGGGGCAGTTGACTTTGCTCCTGGTCTTGCTCCTGCCGTTGTTCTTGCTTTTGACTTTCCGCCGAACCCCCCCCCGCCGCATACTCCAGCGTCCGCACCGTCGTCGTCCCGACGGCCACCACCCGCCGCCCCTCGCGCTTGGCAAGCGTAATCTTTTCCGCCGTCTCCCCGGAGATCTGGTACCACTCGGTGTGAATCTTGTGCTCCTCCACCACCTCGGTGCGGATCGGCGCAAACGTCCCCAGCCCCACATGCAGCGTCACCGAAGCCGTCTCCACCCCTCGCTCCCGGATGCGCTGCAAAATTTCCCCGGTAAAGTGCAGCCCCGCCGTGGGAGCCGCCACCGACCCCGCCTCCTGGGCAAACACCGTCTGGTAGCGCTCCCGGTCCTCGGTCGTGTCCTCGCGGTCGATGTAGGGCGGCAGCGGAATGTGTCCCAGCCGCTCCAGCCGCGCAAAAAAATCCGGGACCGGCAAAAACCGCAGCGTCCGCTCCCCGAATTCGCCGCGCGTCAGCACCTCGGCCTCTAAAAGGGAATTTTCCGAGTCCCCAAAGTACAGCCGCTCCCCCGGCATAATCTTCCGTCCCGGCCGCACCAGCGCCTGCCACAGCTGCTCCCCAGCGTCCGCGGGCAGCCGCCGGGTCAGCAGAACCTCCACCCGCCCCTGCAAGAACTCCCGCGACGCCGGATTATGCGGGCTCAGCCGCTGCGCCCGGCGGCCGCTGCGGTGCCCAAACAGCCGCGCCGGCAGCACCCGCGTATCGTTGAACACCAGCAGATCGTCGGCCCGCAGCAGCTCCGGAAGCTCGCTGAAAACCGTGTCCCGCAGGCCGTCGCCGGTCAGGTGCAGCATCCGCGCGGCGGCGCGCTCAGCCGGCGGATACTGCGCAATCAGTTCCTGTGGTAAATGAAAATCGAAGTCGGAAACCAGCACGCTCACGATTATAGGGCCACCCAAGGATTGATCCATGCTTCACAGTTAAGTGTGGCGCCGCGCTGTCGGCTACGGTACTATGGCGAAGAGCGGGTAAATTGGCACTGGGTTGAATCCGTAATGAGCGAGCACGAATCCCGGCTGGAAATCCTCCGCATCGGCAAAATGCTGCACGAACGCGGCCTCATCGCCGCCACCGACGGCAACATCTCCGCGCGTCTCCCCGATGGCGCCATCCTCATTACCCCCACCTGCATCAGCAAGGGCATGATGTCCACCGAAGACCTCGTCGTGGTGGACATGCACGGCTGTCGCCTGGCCGGCTTCCGCGACGTCAGCAGCGAAATCGGCATGCACCTGACCATTTACTCCATGCGACCTGACATCCACGCCGTGGTCCACGCCCATCCGCCCACCGCCACCGGCTTTGCCGCCTGCGGACTCGCCCTCGACCAGGCCCTGATCAGTGAAGTCCTGCTCTCGCTCGGCGGCGTCCCTCTGGCCCGCTACGCCACGCCCGGCACCTCTGAGCTCTCCGAGGCCCTGGAGCCGTTCATCCCCGATCACGACGCCGTCCTCATGGCCAACCACGGCGTGGTTACCTACGGATGCGACCTCATGCAGGCCTACCTCAACATGGAAACCGTCGAGCACTTCGCCAAAATCGCGCTGGTCGTCAAGCAGCTCGGCTGCGAGCGCCCCCTGGCCGACGAACAGGTCAACCGGCTGCTCGAAATGCGCCAGCGCATCCAAACCTACAAATCCGAACAGCGCACCCGCTCCCGCGCCTAAATCGCAAGATATACGTTCCGGGTGCCCCATATCTGCCGTGGTTAGCAGATGTGGGTCTTTTGACTTTGATCGCGGAAATCATCACGAGGCTGGTGCTCCATATCTGCCGCAGTCAGCAGATATGGGGCTTTTGACTTGGCTCCTGCCTCTACTCCCGCCGGTGCACAAACGCCTCTACCGCGCGCCGTCCGCAATCCTGCGGAACCTCATCCCCATACCCGAATGGCAGCACCGCCATCGGAACGTGTCCCTCAGAGGCCACCACCACCGCTGCCACCTTCGCCGGAATGAATGCGCCCACCCAGCAGCTCGCCAATCCCAGGTCGGCCATCGCCAGATGCGCCAGCGTCGCGGCGATGCTGGCGTCCTGCAGCGCCCAATGTTCCTTGGGCTCGTACTGGCAGCGCGCCGCATGGGTGCAAACCACCAGCGCCATGGGAGCCTGCGCAATCCAATCGTGATTGAACGTGGCCCCGGCCAGCGCCTTCATCCGCTCTGCACCGCTCACCAGGTAAATCTCATAGGCCTGGAAATTTCCCGCCGTCGGCGCCGTCCGCACCGCCTCCAACACCCGCGCCACTAACTCCGCCGGCACCTGTTCCCCGCGATACCGCCGCACCGAGCGCCGCGCCCGCACCAGTTCCATGAACTCCATTCGTCTCTCCGTCTCCACTTCTCTAGCGAAATTCTAATTCAGAGCGCCCGCACGAGAGTTATACCTTGCGGTGCCGCGTCGAACCATCGAGAGCCGGTCACGCCCAGGGGTTAAAGACAGGGACGCCCGTACCGAATAAGTCTTCGATGTTGCGGGTCACCAATGTCAGGTTGTGGTGCTGGGCGGTTGCCGCAAGCAGCCCGTCGATCACAGGCAGATTGTGATTCATCGTTGCCTTTGCTTGCGCGCTCAGAACCCCCCAGCGCTCGGCAATGTTTTTATCTATCGAGAGAATCCGGTCTGTAAACCGTATGGGGAGAGCGCGCACGACCCAGGCTTCCAGCTTGGCCTGTCTCGCCGCGTCTTTGAGCAAAGCGATTCCTTTTCGTATCTCCCCCAGGGTAAGAACGCTCAGGAAAAGCAACTCCTCGTCCGTCGCTTCGATCCACTCAACCACCTTGGGCTCCGGCTTTGTCTTTACGAGTTCGGAAACGATGTTGGTATCGAGGAGAAATCCGCTCACAAGTCAACCGTCCTTCCGAAATCAGGCTTGCGTTCCAGGTCGAGCCCTGCCCCCGCCAGCGGTGATTCTGCGAAGAATTGCACCAGGCTCTGGGGCTGTTTGGCTCGTTCGGTTAGCTTCTTGTATTGTTCGATCGGCAGGATCACAACCTCCTCCTTGCCTTGCTTGGTAATCACCTGGGGGCCGTCCGTGCGTGCACGGCGAATGACCTCGCTAAACTGGGCCTTGGCGGCTTGTAGTTGCCATGTCGCCGTGGCGGCGGAACGCGCACTGCCACGCCTGGACCTTTTTCCCTTTTCAACCGGCATCAGTATCGCCTCCATCCGACTAGTCTGACTAGATTATACACGGATCATCCGGGGAACAGTCCTGGTTTCTCCGGTTCGCCACATCTCCCGCGGTGATCCGATCTGGGTTCTCATCTACACTAGAAACATATGCGTCGCTTCCTCGCATTTCTTCTTCTGGCTGCGGCTCTCTTTCTCGCCTGGGTGCTGCTCGTTCCGCTTGCCCCGCCGCAAACGCAGGACCTGCTCTTTCCCACCGGTTCCTCGACCAAATCCATCGCCGCCAAATTGGAAAACGCGGGCGTGGTGCGCAGGCGGCTCGCCTTCGAACTCCTGCGCTACCTGCAGCCGCACCGCCGCCTTCGGGCAGGAGAGTATCGCTTCGTCCACGCCGCCAACACGCTCCAGGTCTTCGACCGCATCGCGCGCGGCGACGCCGTCATCCGCACCGTCGTCGTCCCCGAAGGCTACAACATCTTCGAAATCGGCGCCGCCGTCGAAGGTGCGGGGCTCGGCAAAAAAGAAGACTTCGTGGCCGAAGCCACTCATGACACGGCACTGGTTCACTCCATCGACCCGCAGGCCCACTCGCTCGAAGGCTATCTCTTCCCCGACACCTACCAGTTCTCCCGCATCATGAGCATGCACGACATGGCCGCCATCATGGTCCATCGCTTCCAGAAGGAGTCGCAATCGCTCGGCCTCGGCCCGGACCCGCACCGCCTCGTCACCCTGGCCTCCATCGTCGAAAAGGAAACCGCCGACCCCGCCGAGCGCGCCGAGATCGCCAGCGTCTACGACAACCGCCTCGCCAAACACATGGATCTCGCCGCCGATCCCACCGTCGTCTATGCCGCCATGCTTGACGGCACCTATCGCGGCGCCATCTACCAGAGCGATCTGCAATTGGACTCGCCCTACAACACCTACAAATTTGCCGGACTTCCGCCGGGCCCCATCGCCAATCCCGGCGCGGCCTCGCTGAAGGCCGCCATGCAGCCCGACCAAACCGATTACCTGTTCTTCGTCGCCGCCGGAGACGGCAGCGGACGCCACCACTTCTCCACCACCTTCGAGCAGCATGAGCGCAACGTCGTCGCCTACCGCAAAGCGCAGCGGAGCCGCTGATGCAGCTTCCCCCCCGCTGCGCCGCAGAATCGAGCAGGAGCTCTCCGCCTTTGACCCCGCCCGCCTGCGCGCCGCCGCCGCGCGCCTCAGTGAGTTTTATCGCCAACCCAGCATCGGCGGCGCCGCGGCTCTCTCCGATGACGTCGACCGCGCCGCCTATCTCGCCGTGCGCATGCCCGCAACCTTTGCCGCCGTCGTCGCCGCCCTAAGTTGGGCACACGAAGCTTGTGGCAACGAATATCCCGGCATCCATACCATGCTCGATCTCGGCAGCGGCCCCGGAACCGCGCTCTGGGCCGCCGCGCAAGTCTTTCCCAATCTCAACTCCGCCACCGCCATCGAGCGCGATCCCCATCTCATCGAACTCGCGCGCAAGCTGGCTACTCACGCCGACGACGCCATCCTGCGCAACACCCACTGGCTGCGCGGCGATCTCGCCGCCACGCTTCCCAAAGGCACCTGGGACCTGGTCGTCTGCTCCTACGCTCTCAACGAACTTGCCCAAGCCCAGCGCGCCGAACTCCTCCGCCAGGCCTGGGCGCGCGCTGCCAAACTTCTCATCGTGATCGAACCGGGAACCATGGCAGGCTTTGCCAACATCCTCGCCGCGCGCACCCTCCTGCTCGGCGCTGGTGCCACGCTGGCAGCGCCCTGTCCCAACGCGCTCGCCTGTCCCATGGCCACGGGCAATGACTGGTGTCACTTCGCCGCGCGCGTCGAGCGCACCGCAACTCACCGCCGCCTCAAGGAAGCAACCCTGGGCCACGAAGACGAAAAGTTTTCCTACGTGGCTTTTAGCCGCACCCCTGTTTCACGCACTCTGCTTGAGGACGGGTCGCAGAACCCGCCCTCGCGCATCGTGCGTCATCCCCGCATCTTCAGCGGCTACGCGCAGGTCACGCTCTGCCGCGAAGGCCAGCTCGCCTCCGCCACCGTCACCCGCTCGCAGAAAGAAGATTGGCGCCGCCTCAAGCGCCTGGGCTGGGGAGACCGCTGGTAATTTCGGATGGAATAGGGGGGTGCTTGAGGGTGCCCCATATCTGCCGTAGTTGGCAGATGTGGGGAAGTTGACTCTGCGGTTGTCCTTGGTTTCTTACTCCCCGTTGGCGCCGGGCTCGCTCTCGCGCTCGGGCAGAAAGCGGTAGCCAATGCCGCGCACCGTGATCAGATATTTCGGCGTGGCGGGCGAGTCTTCCAGATAGCGGCGTAGGCGCACGATGAAGTTGTCGATGGCCCGCGTGTCGGTGTCCTCGTGCAGTCCCCACACCTCTTCCAGAATCTGCTTGCGGCTCACGTTCTGGTTGCGATGCGCGATGAAGTAGCGCAGCAGCGACGCCTCCATCAGCGTCAGCTGAATCTTTCCCGCCGGCCCGCTCAGCTCCAGCGTATGAAAGTCCAGCGTGCGGCCATCAAAGCAGAAGAGCTCATGCGGGGCCGGTGCGGCCGGCAATCCTGAAGGCTGCGCTCCCTCCGCGCCGCCTGCCTGGTTCCCCGCCGGGCGCGGCTGCTGCCGCCGCTCCTCGGCCGATTGTTCGCGCTGCCATTGCGTGCGTCGCAACAGCCCGTGCACCCGCGCAATCAGGATGCTCAACTCGAATGGCTTGGGAAGATAATCGTCGGCGCCCGAGGCGAAGCCCTTGAGCACGTCTTCGGGACGCGAGCGCGCCGTGAGCATGAGGATGGGAACGTAGTTGTGCGCCGCGCGCAGCTGGTCGGCGACTTCGAAGCCGTTGACACCCGGCAGCATCACGTCCAGCACCACGGCGTCATAGCGCTCGTTGCGCTCCATCAGCGCGTCCAGCGCTAGCTCGCCGCTCTCCACCGCGGAAACCTCGTGACCCTCGGCCTCAAGATTGAACAGCAGCCCCTGCGCCAGATGAAGCTCGTCTTCGACAATCAGAATTCGCGCCATCGCGCTTGATGGTAGCGCAAGCTCCCAAGCTCTGGCGAGCGGGAAACCGCGCCGACCATTGACTCCGTGGTTAATCGTCGGGAAACCTGGGATGGCAAAATGGATAATCGTTGCGGAACTGGCGCAACCATTGGCGTATCCATCAACATCGCCCGCCAAACGATTATCCAGATGGCCAATCGTTGCCGCCGAGCGCCCGCGTCCGGAGCGGCCCGGCGTCAGCGACCGGAGGGCCATCGCTTGGCCCGTGTCCGACGCCGGACTGTTGCCGCGTACCCGGCTGCGAAGCTTCCTTTGGCGAACGAGGGAATGGGCGAGGAACGCTTATGCCTTGGTCGCTTGTCCCTCGCGCGCCAGCGCTGCCATCTGCTGCGCGGCTTCTTTGCCGGTGCGCACGCAGTCGGGCACGCCGATGCCTTTGTAGAAGTTTCCTGCGATAGCCAGGTTCTGCATCTGCTTCAGCGTGGCGCCGATGCGCTCGATGCGCTCCAGGTGGCCGGGCGTGTACTGCGCCATGGCGCGATCCCAGCGATAGACCTTCACAAACCACGGCTCGGCCGTCAGACCGGTGATCTGCTTCAGCTCCTTGCGTACCAGCGCCGTGATCTCCTCGTCGCTCAGCTTCAGCACGCCCTGGTCTTTGGAGCCGCCAAGGAAGCAGCGCACCAGCGCCTTGTTGTCCGGCGCGCGGAAGGGGAACTTGGTGTGCACAAACGTGGTGGCCAGCATGCGCGTGCCTTCGCTGCGCGGCACCAGAAAGCCGAAGCCCGGTGGGCACATCTTCAACTCGTCGCGCTGGTAGCCCAGCGTGACGGTGACAGAGGAACTGTACTGCACCCCGCCCAAATCGCCGGAGAGTTGCCGGTCGATCCCGGCCAGCATGGTGGAGGCGATGCGCGCGGGCGTGGCGAAGATGACGGCGTCGAAGCGTTCGGTGCCGCGATCGGTCGTCAGCTCCCAGCCTGCGCCGTTGCGCGTCAGCGTGCTCACCGCGCTTCCGGTGCGCAGGCTTTGGGGATCGAGCCGCGCCACGATGGCGTCGATCATCTGCTGCATGCCGCCCTTCAGCGAGCTGAACAGCGGCTTGGGCGTATAGCCTTTTGCCTTCTGCATCTCACCCAGCTTCTTGCGTCCGGCCAGCATGGCGCGGCACAGCGAACCGTGCTTCTCTTCCATCTCCACAAAGCGGGGCAGCACAGCGCGCACGCTCAGCGACGCGGCATCGCCGCCGTAGACGCCGGAGAGCAGGGGATCGGCGAGGCGGTCCACCACCTCGGAGCCGAAGTGGCGCTCCACCATCTGCGCCACCGTCTCGTCCTTATGCACCGGTTGCGGGGGATGCAGCAGCTCGCCCAACATCTTGAATTTTGTGCCCCAGGAGAACAGCGGAGTCAGCGCCGTAGGCAACAGCTTGGTAGGCACCATGAACATCAGCCCGTCGGGCATGGGAATCAGGCGGCCCTTGACCACGATGTAGGTGATGCGCTGCGCGTCGTTGGAGCCGATAAGATCGCCGGCGATGCCCAGCTCGGCGCAGAGCTGGGCGGCCCAGGGCTTTTCGGTGAGGAACGAATCGGGACCGCCTTCGACCACGCAGTCGCCGATGCGGTCGCTGAACATCACGCCGCCCAGCCGGTTGCTGGATTCGAACAAGGTGTACTCGAGGGGCGCGCCCTTGGCCCGCTCCTGCTGCAGATAGTAAGCCGCGCTCAAGCCAGAAATTCCGCCGCCAATGATTGCAATACGCACGTAGATAACTCCTACAAATCGGATGCCATGCTTCTTATAAATTCGAATCAGTTTTTGGGTATCGTTGAAAGTTTCCGCCTAGTGAGGTTGATCCATCCATAGAGCTCTCGAATGTAATCACTCACGAAGTACCACCATCCGGTTCCCAGCAGGAACAGTGCATGATGAGGATTCAATGCCCACCCAAATATGACAACTGATAACCATGAAATGGGAAAGTCTATGAAAAACAACCGATCCCAGATTGCTTCGCTGCCGAATGCGTAGGCCAAAGCGCAAACGCACACGTGCAAGAATGGCAGCAAATGAAAAAGAGGCGAACTTCTTTTCCATGTTGCCGCGGCTATATCCTCCGTGCTCTGTTCACGCCATAACCACTCAAGCATTCTGGCCCCCAAACGGTAGCCGCGTATACTTCGGCGCGGCCTACGAGCCTGGCGGTGCCGAAGCTGCCAGCCGCTTGCGCGCCAGCTGCGCCACGGCCTGGGCAAACAATGCGGAGTCATTCAGCGACTCGGCCCGCGAGAGCGTGATTCCTTTGGAGGCGGCTAAATTCTTGAAGGCGATATCGACGTCGTAGAGCACCTCGACGTGGTCGCAGACAAAACCGATGGGCTGCATGAACAGATGCTTGTGTCCTGCTTGGGCCAGCTCTTCGATCACCGACTCCACCGTGGGACCGAGCCACGCTCCACCACTCGCGCCCTGGCTTTGGAAGGCGAAGCGCCAGTTTCCGTCGATATCCGGAACGCTGGCGGCTACCAGTTCGGCGGTCTCGCGCGTCTGGCGCTCGTAGTCGTCGCCATCTTCAATGGTGCGCGTGGGCACGCTGTGCGCGGTGAACAGCACCGGCACCGGAGCGTTGGCCTCCAGACAGGCGCGCGACCATCCGTCGCGCAGCTTTTCCGAGAAGGCGCGAATCAGCAGCGGCTCGGCGTGCCATTCGTTGACGAAGTCCACCGTAAACGGAGCCTTGCCGGTCTCGCCTACCACCGCGCGCCGGTAGAGGCCGACGCTGGTGCGCGAGTTGTGCGGAGCGAGGCAGATGGCAACCGCGTGGGTCACCCCGTCGGCGCTCATCTGCCGCACGATGTCATGAATGTAGGGCTTCCAGTTGCGCATGCCGACGTAGGCGGGCACGCCCAGCTCGCGCGAGATGCGCGCGGCCTGCTGCATGGTGATCTCGGTGAGCGGCGAGTGGCCGATGAGCGAGTAGCGGTGCTGGATCTCCTGCACCACTTCCGGGGGAAGCGGCCGTCCGCTGGTCACGTTGGCCAGGTACGCCGGAATCTCCTCGACGCGCTCCGGAGTTCCGTGGGCAAGCAGCAGGACGGCGGGCTTCGACATGGTTATCGGGTTCCGGCGGCGGTGGTGCGAAGCTTTGCCGAATACTCCTGCACGAACTTGCACAGGTTCTTCACATTGTCCACCGGGGTCAGCGGCAGAATCCCGTGACCGAGGTTGAAGATGTGTCCGGGGCGGCTTCCTGCCTGATCCAGAATGTCCTTGGAGCGCTGCTTCACCAGCTCCCAGTCGGCAAAGAGCGTGACCGGATCGAGATTGCCCTGCACCGCGGGGCGGTGGTTCAGCAGCTTCCATCCTTCGGCAAAGGGAACGCGCCAGTCCAGGCCAATCACATCGGCCTCGGTCTCATTCATCGACGGCAGCAGCGTGGTGCTGTCGGTGCCGAAGTAAATGATCGGCACGCCGGTCTTTTTCAGCATGGAGATCAGCTCTTTGGTGCGCGGCAGAGCATACTGGCGATAGTCCTCCACGCTCAGGCAGCCTACCCAGCTGTCGAACACCTGAATGACGTCGGCGCCAGCCTTGACCTGATCGGCAATGTAGGCGGCCAGCACAATGTTCAGCTTGCGCAGCAGCTCGTCCCACACCTGCGGCTGGCGGTACATCATCTTTTTCACTTCGACGTAGTTGCGCGAACCGCCGCCCTCGATCATGTAGCTGGCGAGGGTAAAGGGAGCGCCGCAGAAGCCGATCACCGGCAGCTTGTCGCCCCAGTGCTTGACGCACAGGGCAATCGCCTCGGAGACATACTGCAGCTCCGGCGCGCCGTTGGTGGTCAGAGCCTTGACGTCGTCGGCGGTGCGCAGGGGCCTTTCGATCACCGGACCTTCGTTGGGCGAGAAGTGGAAGGGCAGGCCCATCACCTCCAGCGGCAGCAGCAGGTCGGCGAAGATGATGGCGGTATCTACCTGCAGAATCTCGGCTGCTTCAATGGTTACCTGGGCAGCAATCTGAGGCTTCTTGCAGATTTCGACGAGTGAGTGGTGCTTGCGGACTTCGCGGTACTCGGACATGTAGCGGCCAGCCTGGCGCATGAACCAAACAGGTGTCGAGTCGGTGGGAAGCCCCTTACAGGCGCGGACGAAGATCGAGTTGGGAGCGGACATAAAGGTCAAATGTTATCAGAGCGCGGGAAATTCCGCTCGTGATTCGAGTCACAGGCGAGGTGCAGCGGTCCGCCGCGCTGTCGTGTCGTGATTCGGCTGGCGCTATACTTGTATAGCGGAGGTTCCCATGCTCGCAATCCGGCTCCCCGAAGCCATCGAAGAGCGTCTTGAACAATTGGCAAAACGCACAGGACGCACCAAAACCTACTATGCCCGCGAAGCCATTCTGGCTCATATCGAAGAGCTCGAAGACATCTACCTTGCCGAAACCAGGCTGGAGGAAATCCGCTCCGGACGAAGCAAAGCCATTCCGCTGGAAACCGTAATGAAGAACCGTGGCTTATAAGGTTGAGCTGTCGCGGGCCGCAGCCCGCGAGATCGACAAACTCGACCCTCCGGCGGCACGCCGCATTTTGAAGTTTCTCCACGACCGCGTTGCCAAGCTGGACGACCCACGCAGTACCGGCGAGGCGCTGCAAGGCTCCAAGCTCGGGGAGTTCTGAAAGTACCGCGTCGGCGACTTCCAGAACTCATCTGCTCCATCGAGGACGACCGTCTCGTCGTCCTCGTGTTGCGTGTAGGGAACCGGCGCGAGGTCTATCGCAAGTAAGCAACGTTTAGTGCCGGAAGTGCCTTACTCCGGTGAAGACCATGGCCAGGTTCAGCCGGTCGGCGGTGTCGATGACCTCCTGGTCGCGCACCGAGCCGCCGGGCTGGATGATGGCCGTGGCGCCCGCCTTGGCGATGACCTCGACGCCATCGGGGAAGGGGAAGAATGCGTCGCTGGCGGCCACGGTTCCGCTCAGGGGCAGCACGGCTTTTTCGGCGCCGATGCGGGCCGAATCCACGCGGCTCATTTGGCCGGCGCCTACGCCCACGCTCTGGCCGTCGCGGGCATACAGAATCGCATTCGACTTGACGTGCTTGCAGACCTTCCAGGCAAACAAGAGCGCCCGCATCTCCTCCGCCGTGGGCTGGCGCTTGCTCACCACCTTCAGGTCAGCCTCGGTCAGCGGGCGAACGTCGTTGTCCTGCACCAGCACGCCGCCGGAGACATTCTTCAAAACCCATTTCTGCTGGAGTTCGGTGATCTCGACCAATCGCAGGTTTTTCTTTTTGGCGAAGGCTTCGCGCGCCTCGGCGGTAAAGCCAGGGGCCGCGATGGCCTCCACGAAGAGCTTGGCCATCTCGGTGGCGGCGTCGCCGTCGATCATGCCGTTGACACCGATGACGCCGCCGAAGGCCGAGACCGGATCGCACTCCAGGGCGCGTAGGTAGGCCTGTTTCAACGTGCTGCCCGTCGCGGTGCCGCAGGGATTAGTGTGCTTGATGATGGCGCAGACCGGCTCGGTGAACTCCTGCGCCAGATCCCAGGCCGCCTGCAGATCGACAATGTTGTTGTAGCTGAGCTCCTTGCCCTGCAGCTGACGCCCGTTGGCTACGCCCTTGCCCGTGCCGTCACCGTACAGCGCCGCCTTCTGGTGCGGGTTTTCGCCATAGCGCAGGTCGAAGGCCTTCTGGAACTGGAGGCGCAGCGTCTCCGGAAAGCCGGCGCATTGGCCCACTTGCGAGATATCGAAGTGACCCGTGTCGTCCACGGCAATCTCGGCGAGGGCGTTGGCGATGGCCGTGTCGTAGGCCGAGGTGGTGGCAAAGGCCTTCTGCGCCAGACGCCACTTGGTCGGCAGGGACAACTCGCCGGCGTGCTGCTCCATTTCGGCGGCGATGGAGTCGTAGTCAGACGTCGAGGTGACGATGGCTACGTCCTGGAAGTTCTTGGCCGCCGAGCGCACCATGGAAGGGCCGCCGATATCGATGTTCTCGATGATCTCCTCAAAGTGCACGCCGGGCTTGCCCGCCGTCTTCTCAAAGGCGTACAGGTTCACCACCAGCATGTCGATGGGCAGGATGCCGTGTTCTTTGATGGCGGCCACGTGAGCCGGGTTGGAGCGCACGTGTAGGATGCCGCCGTGCACCTTGGGATGCAGGGTCTTCACCCGCCCGTCGAGCATCTCCGGAAAGCCGGTCAGGTCGCTGATGTCGCGCACCTTCAGGCCGGCCTCGCGCAGCACGCGAGCCGTACCGCCGGTGGAGATCAGCTCCACGCCCTGGGCGGCCAGCCGCCCTGCAAATTCCACCAGTCCTGTCTTGTCGGTGACGCTCAGGATGGCACGTTCGATCTTCGCCATGATTGCCTCGCAAGCCTTGCCGCAGGATTGTCATGCGCGGCAAGCAATGCGCACGGCTTAACGGCTAGGTTGAGTTGAGTTCCTTAATTCGATTGCCGGGCGCCCGCGGCCGGAGCGGCATCTGTTGCCGCGTACCCGGCGGCGAAGCCTGATTCCCGCGCCGGATGGCCGGCAGACACGGCCCGCTACACGTCCTTGCGGGCACGCGCCGTGAGGCGCACCTGCCCGTCCTTCACCATTACAGTGTACTCGACGGCTTCGCATTTGAACTGTTTGCGAATGGAATTGGTCTTGAGTTGTACGAAGGAAGCAAAGGCGTCGAAGGCGCCCAGCGGCTGCCCCACGAGCTCGCGGGCACGCAGCACGGCCTCGTAGAGCGGCACCACCTCGAACACATCGTCGCTGAACAGGACAAAGTTCTCCGCCTCGTCCCGGGGCTGCGCCGCCGGAGAGCGGGGCGGGTCCAGATGACCGAAGCCACCCACGCCGAGCAGTTTGTCCTCCGGACGGAGATAGCCCTGGTCCTTGACCCGGGCTTTGCGCCGCCACAGATCGCAGAATACCGCATGGCGCTGCGCCGCATTCTGAACCCGATAGCGTTGCACGAAGTTGAGCCGGGAGTTCTCCATGAGCCCCCGGATCCTGCCCATTAGGCGCGACTCGTTATCTACCGGTGGCCGCTTGGTCCCTCCGGCAAAGTAGATATCGTATTCAACCTTCAGGCGCCGGAATGCATCATCCAACAGATCCAGCTCCTGATCGATGGTCAACTCGGCCATACAGTGGCTCTTGTCTGGGAATATAGCATAGGGAAACTGCTGCCGGATGACACCGGAGACTCACCCGGAGTGACGGCAAGGACACTGTACTGAAAAAAATATTTGAAACCTAAGGTCGCCCTGTGGAAGAGAACCTGCATCTAACTTTCCATGTTTGGCACTGAAAAGATCCGGATTGCCATCGCCGACGACCACGCAGTTCTGCGCGAGTCCCTCTCCGCACTTTTGGCCGCGCACCGCGATTTCGAAGTGGTGGGCACGGCCAGCAATGGCGCAGAAGCCTTGGAACTCGTTGAAAAGCAACATCCAGACGTGTTGGTCCTGGATCTGTTCATGCCCGGAACCGACGGGTTTGAGGTGCTCCGTCGGCTCGACCATGCCAGCTCCAAGGTGGCCAGCGTGGTGCTGACCGGCTCCGACAGCCAGCCTGACTATGTACAGGTGGTGCGCCTGGGAGCTCGCGGGCTGGTCCTCAAGGGCGACGCCCCGGAGACCCTGTTCAGCGCCATCCGGACCGTGGCCGAAGGCGAATTGGCCTTCAGCGACGACGTGGCCCAGGGAGTGCTGATGGCCATGTCGGCCGATTCTCAGCCGGAGCGGGCCGCCAACCTGCACCGCCTCAGCGAGCGCGAAAAACAGATTGCCGCACTGGTTGCCAGAGGAATGAAGAACAAGGATATCGCGCAGCAGCTGACGATCAGCGAGAACACCGTCAAACGCCACCTGCAGAGCATCTTCAGCAAGACCGGCGCACGCGACCGGCTCGAACTCGCCGTCATCGCCCTCACCGAAAAACCCACCGCTGCCTAGCCCAAGCGTCCGCGGCCGGCAGTGCCAACGTTACCCGACTAGCGCCAGCGTCCGCGACCGGAGCGGCATTTCTTAGTGGCCGCTGGAAGCCGCCATCTTTTTCACCATGGCCAGCACCAGCTTGCGGTCGCTGTCATTCAGCCCGCCGGAGTAGCGCCGGATCTGCGACAGGAAACGCACCTGCTCTTCACTGAGCTGGGGCAGATTCTTGCCGCTGTTGCCGTCTTCGGGACCCTCCGCAAAGAACTGCCCCAGCGGAATCTCCAGCGAATTGGCGATCTTGGCCAGCGTCTCCAAAGACGGAACCGTGTGCCCGTTCTCCACCCGTGAGAGGTAGCAACGCAGCAGCCCGGTACGCTTCTCGATGTCACCCTGTGACATACCTTTTTGCAAACGAAGGTTACGGATGGTTTCGCCGATGTTCATTGTCGTCTTCTCTGACGCGCAGCAAGCCGCGTACTCTGCTATAGGCGTTGGGGAATCTTGATAGTAATCAGTGTGCAAACCCGCTTGCAAGTGAATTCTCATAAAGGTTACGGGCTGTCACAGCGTATTGTGACGCGCGCACATCAGGGGGAGGGTGTGCGTGGCGCGCGGGGAAATCGGCCATTGCCGCGCGGGCGCGCCGGATTGGGGCCGGCGTTCGCTGAATCTGCCCGTGAACAGGCAAAGCGGCGGAGAGTCTCCGCCGCTCGCCGCCACAGGAATCCCGTCGGTTTAGCTACGCATGACCGAGTAGAGCCGTTCGGCCACGCCGAGGGCGCACAGGGCCACTGCGATGTGGGCCACCTGCATGCCTCCCATGGCGCGCGCAACCAGCGGCAGTTGCAAAAAGCCGACCATAGGCAGGAGAAGAGCGAGCAGGATGCCGGCAATCCCCAGCCCCACGGCTCGCTTGGTCAGAGCAATCACGCCCATCACGAAGACCAGCGTCACCACGCAGAAGCCGAGAGCGAGATGCGGCTTCAGATAGGGATCGTAGGCGTGCATCCACATCAGGACTCCGACTACGATGGCCGCCAGGCCCAGCAAGCGCACCAGCATGATGCAAGCTTTTGCCAAATCCATTCTCCTTCCAAATGGGGAACAGCAGCACCCATTCTACATGGATTCAATGGCTTGCTTTTCGACTGGCCGCCACTGCGGACTTTCTGCGATTCGATTCCGTGGGAGGTTCGGTCCTTCGGCGATTCGCGGCCGCCACAATCCGCGCTACACTCGCATATGCGCTTCCAATGCCAGCCGGGATGCATCGCCTGCTGCGAGCAAAAGGGCTTCGTCTATCTCACCTGCGACGACATTTCGCGGCTGGCGGAGCATCTGGAAATTACCTGCGCCGAGTTCCGCCGCCGTTACCTGTGCGGCACCGCGCCGCTGCTGCGCTTCCGCAAGCAGCGTCACAAGCAGTGCCCGTTCCTGCTGGCCGATGGATGCTCGGTGCACCCAATCAAGCCGCTGCAATGCAGATCGTTCCCCTATTGGCCGGAGCTGCTGGCCAGCGCCGGGGAGCGCCGCGAGGCCGCAACCTATTGTCCGGGGATGAACAAGGGACCATTGGTGAACCTCACCCTGGCGAGCCAGATAGCCGAGCAGGTGCAGCAGGCTTTTCCTGATCTCTACTTTCCTGATCTCAACCAGGAGGAGCGGTAAGCGTGCGAATCCTGGTTGCGGCTGTTCTCCTGGCGTTTCTGAGTGTGCCTGCCCTGGCGCAGTCCGCCGATTCTCTTCCGATTCCGGACTCGTTGTTTCTGCGCTATTGCGAAGCTCCGCGAGTCTCCTCCGGCGCGGAGGTCGAGCGGGTAGCAGCCATCACCCGCCGCCTTGGCGTCGCCAATCCTCACATCACAGTCGCCATCGCCAACAGTCTTCGCCTGAACGCCTGGGACGTGGAGATATCTTCTGACTCTCTGATTTGCATTCCCGTCGGTCTGGTGCGGTTCATGGGGAACGAAGGAGAGCTGGCTTTCTTCCTGGGGCATGAGATCGGCCACGCATCCGACGATCGTTGCAAGGACCCTGATGGCCGCGCCCAGGTGGCCGACGAATCCAAGCCCGGCACGGCTCTGGCCATTCTGTTCGGACATGGCTCCGGCGATGGAGCAAGGGAACAGCGAGCCTGTGAGACCCGCGCCGATGAGTTTGGACTGAATCTGATCACCCGCGCCGGATACGATCCCGAGGATGCAGCGGCGGCTCTGGGCAGGATATCCGGGTATTTCGGCGATAACGGCGCAGGGCTCTTCGGAAGATTGGCGGCTCTGCGCAACGAGCATCCCCTCATAGCCGACCGCATACGCCATCTCCGCAAACTGATCGAGCATCAGCGCTCGGCAAGCCAACCTCAAAGCCAGGGAAGAAAACTTACCGCCGACGGAATCCAGCCAGAATAGCTGGCATCCAATCCTAAGAACCAGCAATCGCGAGCGCCGCGCGCCGCCCCAGTGGAGAAGACCGCAAAGCCGGCCGGGCGAGCCAGCGGTGGCACGCGCCGTCTGCTATCATTTTCCCCGCTTACTTAATCTTGATAACTAACGGAGGAGCCGTGTGTTTGTCGCAATTCTAAAGGAAGCCCGGCAGGACGAAAGCCGCGTAGCGCTCACCCCAGACGGGGTGAAGACGCTGGTCGCAAAAGGCGCCAGCGTGGCCGTAGAAAGCGGCGCGGGGCTGAACTCCGGCGCCAGCGACGCCGATTACCAGGCCGTGGGCGCCACCATTTCAAACTCGCGCGACGAGCTTCTGGCCTCTGCCGATGTGGTGCCCGTGGTCAACGCGCTGCCGGCGGCCGACCAGCAGAAGCTCAAGAGCGGCAGCGTGATGATCGGCTTCCTGCGTCCGCTGGACGAGCCCGCTGCGCTGGAGGCTGCCATCCGTCGCGGAGCCACCTTGTTCAGCATGGAACTGGTGCCGCGCATCACCCGCGCCCAGTCCATGGACGCGCTCTCGTCGATGGCGACCGTCGCCGGTTACAAGGCCGTGATCCTGGCCGCCGACCGGCTGCCCAAACTCTTTCCCCTGCTGATGACCGCTGCCGGAACCATTCCGCCGGCCAAGGTTCTGGTGCTGGGTGCGGGCGTAGCCGGATTGCAGGCCATTGCCACCGCGCGCCGCCTGGGCGCCGTGGTGGAAGCCTATGACGTGCGCGCCGCCGCTGGGGAACAGGTCAAGTCGCTGGGCGCCAAGTTCATCGACGTCGATCTGGGCGGCCTGCAGACCGAGGACAAAGGCGGCTATGCCAAGGAGTTGAGTCCCGAGGCGCTGGAACTGGGACGCCAGGCTATCGCCCGCGCAGCTATATTTGCTGACGTCGTCATCACCACCGCGCAGGTTCCCGGCCGCCGCGCTCCGCTGATGATTCCCGCCGCGGCGGTCAATGACATGCGCCCCGGTTCGATCATCATGGATCTGGCCGCGCCCGCCGGCGGCAACTGCGAACTCACCCAGCCCGGCCAGACGATTGTCCATCGCGGGGTCACCATCTTCGGACCGCTGAACATCGTGGCCCAAATGCCGGTGCACGCCAGCATGCTCTACTCGCGCAACCTGAGCAACTTCCTAAATCTGATCGTCAAAAACGGCGAGCTGAAGATCGACCGCGCCGACGAGATCATCGCCGGCTCCTGCGTCGCCTTCGGCGGCGAGATCGTCAACGAACGCGTGGCGGCCGCCTTGAAGGCCAGCGCTTAGCCCGCCGCATCCGGAGGAATTTGTGAGTTCAATATTTTTGCTTGCCACTCTCGTCAGCCAGCCATCGGCCTCGGAAGGCATGAGCCCGAAGGTTCTGATCGCCGCGCTTTACGTCTTCGCGCTGGCCGCGTTTTTAGGTTACCTGGTGATCTCCCGGGTGCCGCCGCTGCTGCATACTCCGCTGATGTCGGCCACCAACGCCATCTCCGGCATCTCGCTGGTCGGCTCGCTGGTGATCGCCGGCGCCTATGAGTTCAATGCTCACAAGCTCTTCGCCGGAGGCACGGCGTCGCATGCGTCGATCGCGACGCTGCTGGGATTCGTCGCCGTCTTCACCGCCACGGTCAACGTGGTCAGCGGCTTCGGACTCACCGACCGCATGCTGCGCATGTTCCGCAAGGACGTCAAAGCCAAGGGGGCGCAAAAGTAAATGGACGCCTCTACGCAAGCCGTGCAGCAGATGGTCCAGAACCCGAATTACATTCTCGAGTTCACCTATCTGCTCGCCTCCATCCTGTTCATCTTCGGCCTCAAGGGGCTCAGCCATCCCGACACGGCGCGCCGCGGCATGTTCCTGGCCGAGGGCGGAATGGCCGCGGCCATCCTCGGCACCCTCTTCCAGAACGACATCCACTTCTATGGATGGATCCTCGCCGGCCTGGTCCTCGGCTCGCTGGTAGGCGCGGCGTTCGCCATCTGGGTTCCGATGACGGCCATGCCGCAGCGGACCGCGCTCTCGCACGCCTTCGGCGCCGTTGCCGCCTCGCTGGTCGGCATCGCCGAGTTCCTCATGCACTCCAGCACGCTCTCGCTGTTCACGCGTAGCGCACTGGGATTGGAAGTCATGCTGGGCTCGCTGACCACCACCGGCTCGCTGATCGCCTGCGGCAAGCTGCAGGGCACCATCCGCGGGACGCCGGTGCAGTTCAAAGGCCAGCAGATCCTCAACCTTTTCATCTTTTTCGGCATGGTGGGCTGCTTCGCCTACTCGCTCTACGATCCCTCCGCCACCTATTACTTCTACGGCATGGTGGCCCTCGGATTCCTCTTCGGCATCATGCTGGTCATCCCCATCGGCTCGGCGGACATGCCGGTGGTGATGTCGCTGTTGAACAGCTATGCCGGCTTGTCGTCGGCTGCCACCGGCTTCGTGCTGGGCAATAACATTCTGATCATCGCCGGCACGCTTGATGGCTTCTCCGGCTTCATCCTCTCGATCCTGATGTGCAAGGCGATGAACCGTTCGATCACCAACGTTCTGTTTGGCGGCTTTGGCGCGGTGCATCATGCCGCGGGCGCGGGAGCCACCGGCGAGATGCATGAGATCTCGCTCGATGACGCCGCCGTGCGCCTGGCCTACGCCAACAAAGTGGTCTTCGTTCCCGGCTACGGACTGGCCACCGCACAGGCCCAGCACGCCGTGCGCGAACTGGCCAACGTTCTCGAAGAGCGAGGCATTACCGTCAAGTACGGCATCCATCCTGTCGCCGGACGTATGCCCGGACACATGAACGTGCTGCTGGCCGAAGCCAACGTCCCCTACGGCGAACTCTACGAGATGGATCAGATCAATCCCGAATTCCCCTCCACCGATGTTGCCGTCGTCGTCGGCGCCAACGACGTGGTGAACCCGGACGCGCGCGATAACGCCAACAGCCCCATCGCCGGCATGCCCATCCTGGAAGTGGACAAAGCCAAATCGGTGATCGTACTCAAACGCGGACAGGGACGCGGCTTCTCCGGCCTGGAGAATCCGCTCTTCTTCAAGCCTGTCACCAGCATGTTGTACGGAGACGCCAAAGCCTCGCTCTCCCGCCTCGCCCAGGAGATCAAGAACGTTTAACGCCCTGACGAAGATCGACAATTAGTTACAATTCCCTTGCGGCAGTCTTGCGCAGGAGGAACTCATGCCACTCACGGCGGCGCTTTCCATCTACGCTCCGGCCAACCGGAGAAGGCTGCTGGCGCTCGCGGCCCTGATGGTTGTGGTGGTCGCCGCCATCGACTGGTGGACCAACCCGTATCTCTCGCTCGGCTTCCTCTACCTGTTTCCCATCATGATCGCCGGCGGCTTCCTCTCTCGCGCGCAAATCGTCGGCCTCGCCATCCTTTGCGCCTTGCTGCAGGAGCCGTTCAGCAACCTTCCGCCCGGCGAAACCTGGCCGCTGCTGATCTTCTCCACCACCGGATTCATCGGTACCGGCCTGCTCATCTACGAACTGCTGCGCAACCGCCGCATGGTGCTCGATCACCTGCATGAGGTCGAAACCCAGCAGCAGGCGCGCCGCGAGGCCGAAGAGCAGTTGCAGGTGCTGGTCGAAAGCAGCCCGGCGGCCATCGTCACCCTGGATTCGGACGGAATCATCCTGCTGGCCAATGAAGCCGCCCAGCAGATGCTGGCTCCCGAGGACTCGCCCCTGCGCGGCCAGAGCATCGCCGGCTACCTGCCAGCGCTCCATTCCGCCGTCCGCTCCCAAACCTGGAAGAACTTTCGCACCACCCTGCAGTGCAAGGGAAGCCGCCGCAACGGCGAGGTCTTCCTCGCCGGCGTCTGGTTCTCCACCTGGTCTTCCGACAACGCCGCGGTCTCGGGCAACCGGCTGGCCGCCATCATGGTCGATCTCTCCGACGATCTGCGCAGCCGCGAAGACCTCAACCTCGACTACCTGCTCACCAACACCCGCATCCTCATGAGCGCCGTCTCCCACGAGATCCGCAACCTTTGCGGCGCCGCCCTGGTGGTGCACAAGAACCTGGCCAAGGTGGGCGAACTGCGCGGCAACGCCGACTTCGAGGCCCTCGGCACGCTGATCCAGGGTCTGGAGCAGATCTCGGCCATGGAGTTGCGCGGCGGCTCCCAGCAGCCGCGCACCGCCGTCGAGTTGACCTCGGTGCTCGACGAACTCCGCATCCTTATCGACGCCGTCGCCCACGAACACGATGTTGCCATGCAATGGCGGGAGACCGTCCCGCTGCCGCTGGTGTGGGCCGACCGCTACGGCCTGATGCAGGTCTTCCTCAATCTGGCCAAAAACAGCATCCGCGCCATGGAGCACTCCGAAACCCGGTGCCTGACCATCGGCGCCAGCGTGGAGCCCGAGCACGTCACCGTGAGCTTTGAAGACACAGGCAAAGGAGTGGCCAATCCGCTCACTCTGTTCCGTCCTTTCCAGAGCGCGGCCGAAGGCACCGGCCTGGGCCTCTACGTTTCGCGGGCCCTGGTGAAGAGCTTCGGCGGCGATCTGGTTTACCAGCACCGCGAGCACGGCTGCTGCTTTGAAGTGGTTCTGGAGACGGTAAGTCAAACCGTGGAGGCCGCCCGTGACTGATCCCCGCGCAACCATTCTGCTGGTGGACGATCACGCGCTCTTTCGCGACAGCGTGGCCCGCTTCCTCGACGGCGACCCCGGCTTCCAGATCGTAGGAGGCTGCGCCACCGTCCAGGAGGCCAGGGAATTTCTCCAGGCCAACCCGGTTGATCTGGTGCTACTGGATTTCGATCTGGGAGAGCGCGACGGCATCGACTTCATGAATGTCGCCGCCTCGATCGGTTATCGGGGAAAGGTGCTGCTGGTCACCGCCGGGGTGGACGAAGCCAATGCCGCCAACCTGCTCAAGCGGGGCATCGCCGGCGTATTCCTGAAGCACAACTCACCCGCCACGCTGGTCGAGGCCATCAGCGAAGTGCTGGCGGGAAATGTCTGGTTTGAACAGAACTACCTGAAGAAGATCGTCGGCCACGCCGCCGAGCAGGCCGCCGAGAACCATGTACCGCGCACGCGCAAACTCACCGAGCGCGAACAGCAGGTGTTGATCGGGGTATTTGAGGGATTGGCCAACAAACAGATCGCCGCCCGCCTGAAGGTCTCGGAGAGTTCCGTCAAGGCCACGCTGCAGCAGCTATTTCAGAAAACAGGCGTCCGTAATCGGAGCCAACTCGTCAGAATTGCGCTCGAACAATACCGTGAACTGATCTGAAACTAAACCTGCGGAGTTTGCGGCGGCGCGGCGTCTTTCTTGGCTGCGGCGGCCTTCGCCGGATCATTTCCCTCGTTCACGGCGTCCTTGAAATTCTTGATCCCCTGGCCCAGCCCCTTGCCAAGCTCTGACAGCTTGTTCGGCCCAAACACCAGCAGGGCAATGAACAGGATCACAAGCAAATGCATCGGCTGCATAAGTCCTTCAAACATCGAACGCCTCCAAACCTCTTCTACGGCATGCGCCTTCTGCGCATCTGTCGATACAGGTTAGCTCCCGGCACGCCGGGTCGCTGTGCCGTACCTCACAATTATAGATAATCTTTTCACCGGCCGGATTGAATATTCTTGCGAAATCCCCGCCGCTCGGGCCCGCTTGTGCTCTCAGCCATCCGTGCCTGCCTCATTCGAAGCCACATCCTCGGCAACCGCATCCGAAGCCGACGCGATGCAGAGCTGCGGGTAAGGCGGCGCCAGCGCCGGATCCTTTGCCAACGCCGCCAACCACTGGTCCAGCTCCCCTCGAAGTTGCGCTACATCCAAGCCGCCAAACCGCGACGGATAGGCTGTCAGCCGCCGCAGGGCCGCCGAAAGCAGAGCGGTCGCTCCCTGCAGGTTGTGGCGTTGCCGATGATGGAATCCGCCGGCCATCTGAATCAGCGCCTGTAGAAACGACTTCTCCGGGCCGCAGCTCGCGCGCCACAGAATCTCCCAGTGCTCGTGGGCCTCGAAGAACTCCTCGCGCCGGTAGCAGCGAAGTCCGTCGCCCAGCGCTCCGCGATTCCAGTCAAATTCCATGGCTTTGGTTGGCATGCTGTGGACCTGGCAGTCGCAGATGGTACCACCGTTGGCCTTCCGTACCCTCTCCCCGCTCTGCAAGATATTTCTAAGCAACCATCCTAGTACTATACTTACGTCCCAGGGTGATAAAGCGTCCACCGTTGTTCCGAGAGCTTTGTCGCTGGCCTCTCAAGTTTCCAGCCGGCTTCCGCTGATAGAGGATCGTATGGACCACGCTCTCTCCAATTCGGATTCGCTCGGCTTCCCCGGGAATCTCTCCCTGGGAGCCAATGATGCTCGCAGCATTGTCGCGATCTTTGTTTTCCTGGCCGCGGTCTTCGCCTTCTATTACCTGTGGCGCAGAGTGCGCCAATTAAACCGCCTCAATCACGCCATTAAGCTCCATGGGGAGGAGGCCATCGACTGCCTGGCCCCGGCTGCCGACAGGGACGGCACTCTGGATCACCGCTCGAAACGAGATGTGTGGACGAACTGAAGCGGCGGGCTGGAAATCCTGGGCTCTGGATTGAAGTAAGAGAATAAGGCGGAATCAGGCCGCGTTCCTGGCCGGAGCGACCACCTTCATCAGCTGCCAGTCGTAGGGAAATTCCTTGCCGCAATCCAGGCAGACGATATAAGTGTTGCCGCGCTCCTCGCCTTCGGGCAAAGCCGCGCCCGCCTTCCTGGAGGTCATCGGAAAGGTGCAGTGCCGGTGTGCACAGCCAAACAGCGAAGCAACGAAACCTAACATATCCGCCTCCCCTATATCCGTCGCCAGTCCGTCGTGCGGCCCGGCGTATCCAGCTATCTTCGGCGAGTTTGCCCCCCAGTGGAAACAAATTACAGAGAAATGTTTCGAGTGCATCCGTTCGGTAACGGTTGCCAGCCGGCCGTCCCAATTCGGCTCTGCCGGAAAAAGATAGGGGCACGACGGCTAAAGCGCCATGCCCCATCTGCACGGTTCCTAGCTGGTAGTTGGTGCTATTTGATGTCGGTGACCTTGCCGCCGTTAAAGGTAACTTTCATGTCCTGGTACACGTAGATCTTCTTCGGTCCCAGGTCCATGATGCTCTTGGGCTGGCCCAGCTCCGAGGTCACCTGGCCCGTCGTCTGGCCAAGGGCTACGGTCGGAGGTGCGCCACCCGGAGGTGCGGCACCGGCTGAAGCCGGGCCTCCCGCATCGCTGGCGGCGTCTTGTTCCGCTGCATCCGCATCCTTGGACTCCTGTTTCAGCTCGGATGCCACCTCTTGCTCCGGCGGCGGAGGAGGAGCGGCGGCGGCCATGGCGGTCTCCACCGGAGGCGCCTGGGCGGAGGCAGGAGCCGCCGGCAATCCACCGGTGCCCTGCTTGGCCTGCAGCTGCTTCAGACCGTCATCGATCGTCTCCCGCATGTGGTTCTGCATGTCCTGCAAATCCGACACCTGAACCGCAACCGTATCGCCCTTGGGACACTCCTTGCCGCCCTTGCTGGCCAGCACCGCCAGGTTCACCGCGGTCGCATTGGGATCGTTCTGCCCGGTCAGTTGCAGCGCGTCGCCCTGGCTGATGGCGCATTCGCTGCCTGCCGCATCCACCACATCCAGATCGGTTCCCGCCACAAAGACATGCGCGGTCCCATCGCTTAGCATGCGCTGAATGCTGCTGGAGGCCGGATCAGGCTCGTTCTGAGCCCCGGTCTTCGACTCTTCGTTCTCCAGCGCAATCTGCCGCTTCACCTCCTCCGAGATGGCATTCTTCACGTCGGGTGTAAGCGGAGCGGGATTGCTCAACGCCGCCTGTTGCTGGTCTTCCTGCTGGGCCTGGTAGGCGGCTTGCAGCGAGGTCGAGATCATGTAATCGGTCAGCCAGAACGCCGGCCCGGCATACACCGGATACGGAGTGAAGTATGCGCCGTAGTATCCATACCAGGGATTGCCTCCCCAGCCCCAGGAAAACGCCACCGGAGCGGCCCACGGGTTATACGCCCAGCCGTAAAACGCCGGACCGTAGTAATACGCTGGATAGTACGGATTGATCCAGCCGCCGCGGTAGTAATAGCGGCCGTAGAAGCGGTGATAGTAGGCGCCGTGGTAGTAATACGAGCGCCGTGCGAACTCATGGCCGTGGAACGAGTAGGGATGCTGCACGTAACCGTGCCCGCCGTGCTCCACCATCACGCGGCTATGGTCGGGCCGTTCGGCCACCGCCCGGCGATTCCCGTCCAGCCCGCGGTGAACATCCATGTTGCGCTTGGGATCGTGCACCGAGGCAATCTTGCCATCGGAGCGCTTGACCACCGTGCCGCCGCTCTTGGTCTGTGCCACCTTGGCGCCATTGGGAGTCCGCGCTGGAGCGCCCGCGCCGTGCCCGGCTGCCGCCGCTCCGCCTCCTGCCGCGCCATGCGAGCCGCCCGGGTAGCTGCCTGCGGGATGAACGGTGGTGGTCGTCGTGGTATGCGTGGTGGTGGTGGTCGTGCGGCCCGCCGTCGTCGTGGTGGTGTGTCCGGCCGTAGACGTAGTGGGACCGTGCGAGGATGTCGTGGGACCGTGGGAGCCGGTGGTGGGGCCGTGCGCCGCGCCTCCGGCAGCGCCGCCGCTCGGTTTAGACGCTGCGGGCTTCGACGCAGAACCGCCGCCGCCCTTATCCTTGCCGGCATACAGCAGCGTCGGACCGATCATCAGCGCCACAATCGCGCACAGTGTGAAATATTTGGACCAGCCAACCTGGCGAGTTCCGGGCAAATTCATCTCGGGTTCCCCTTTTTTGTTGCGCAGCCTGTCTCTATGGACGGCGCGTTCGGTTATTGAATGTCCTTTACCTTGCCGTTCACAAAGGTGACCTTCAAATCTTTGTACGTATAGATGTCCTTGATCCCGACCTTGGCCTTGTGCACCGGCTCCCCGAGAATTCCAACAACCTGCTCCCGGGTCTGTCCCAGCGCCACGGTCGGCGGGGGTGCCGCATCCGGCGGCGGAGGCGGCGGAGGTGCAATCGGCGCCGGCGCGGCTTCGGCGGCCGGCGCGGGAGCAGGAGCGGCAGCCTGCTGTTGCTCTCCGCCGCCACCGTTCGCGTCATCCGAGGGTTGCACCTTCACCACTTCCTGAACCCGCTTCAGCACGTCATCCGCGGACGGCAACCCCTCCTTGAAGGGAATCGCCAGCGCTCCCGAGTAACGCACATCGTTGACCGCGTCGGTGAAGAACTGCATCGTCACCACCGAGTCCCTGCCCGCATCCTTCACTTCGATCGCGGTCACCCAGAACTTTTCCCCGGTCACGTAATAGCGGCTCTGCGGCGCGCTGCCTGATCCCGGAATCTTGCCTCCGAAGAACGGGATCTTCCTCGCCACGTCGCCCGCCCTACAGGCGCCATTGGGCGACAGCCTCCCATCCTTGTAGGTGTTGGTGCACGGGTTGGCCGCAGCCGAGGCGGCCAGCATCATCAGCTTGTCCTTTTGCAAAACCAGCACCGCCCCGGCGGTCACGATATCGGTCTTATCGTCGGTAGCCTTGGTGAGCGCGTATTCGGATTCCAGTCTCTTCTGGATCGCCGCCGTGTCTGCGGCGGAGGCCACAGAGGACATTGCAACCAGTAGCGCAGTCGATGTCATCAGCGAAGTAAGAATTCTCATGGGCGTGTTCTCTTTACTCCGAGTTCTCTCTAGTCTTGGTTCAGGGAGCTGAGGTTCCGGTGTCTAAAAGGGACGGACACCGCCGTGTGCACGAAACGCTAATGGATGGATGCAGAATTCCGCACCGGGGTTTACGAACCAAGCTAACCTGCGGCGCCCACGGAGTATAACACCGGCCACCCTCTTCGATGGTGAATGCCCGGTTGTAATTCCGGCCGCACGTTTCGGCCTCCGCGCAGCGGGTTCGTCCTGCCGCGGAATTTTAGTAGGATGAACTTACAGGGGAAGTGATCCGATGTCCCAACCCAAAGAAGACCAGCCCGAGCAGCTTGCCCGCAAAATCATCGAGCAGTGCGCCGACTGCGAGCAGTGCCGGGAATTCATGGAGGACACTCCCTGCCTGTTCTTCCCTCGGCTGTTCCGTCTCTATGACCGCGAGAGTGGCGAAGGCAAGAAGATTACCTCCGACGAGCTGCGCAAGCTGGTCGATCTGTGCAACATGTGCGGCACCTGCTCCTGCGCCTCGGTGCGCGCCGATATCCGCGATGCCCGCGACGGCTTCATCAGTCGCGACGGCCTCAAGCCCTCCATCCGCATCCTCGAAGACGTGCAGCGCGTCGGCCAGATCTGCGGAGCCTATCCCCGCCTGGCCAACCTGCTCTCGGAGATCAAGCCCGTCGCCGACCTGGCCAAAAAGCTCGCCGGCATCCATCCCGACCGCAAGCTCCCCAAGTTCCCCATGGAGAGCTTCGACGCCTGGGCCAGGAGCCGCAACCTGCACCGCAAGCCGGAAACCAACGGACCCAAAGTCGCCTACTTTGCCGGATGTACCGCCCGCTACATGTTTCCCCAGGTGGCCCAGGCCACGGTCGAGGTGCTCGAACACAACGGAATCTCAGTCTTTTTTCCCGAGCAGAAATGCTGCGGCATGCCGAGCCTGCTCGAAGGCGACCGTCCCTTCACCTTCGACCGCGCCGGCTTCAACCTGCAGCAGCTGGAAGAGGCGGTGGACGATGGCTACGACATCCTCACCTCCTGCCCCACCTGCGGCTACATGCTCAAGGGAGTCCTGAGCGACGGCGCCTACTTCTCCAAGGAGTACCGCGCCAAGCTCATCGCCATGATGGCCGCCGCCAATGAGAATCCCTGGACCGTGCAGCAGCAAATCATCGATCAGGAAGCCGCGCCACAAGGCCGCGCTACTCCCGCCTCGCCGCGCCGCAGCAAGCCTGCCCTGCCCATTTACATGATCGTCAAAGGCCTGCTCCAGGACGACGGCTACTTCGCCCAGCTCGACGGCCTCAAGCGCATCAAGATTGCCAGCCACACCTACGACGCCGGCGAGTACCTGCGCCTGCTCAACCGCGACGGCCGCTTCAACCGCTCGCTCGGCCCGGTCCCCGGACGCATGGCCTACTACGCGCCCTGCCATCTCAAGGAGCAGAACATGGGCCAGCCCTGGGCCGAGCTGCTCGGCCACGTGCCCGGCATTTCGCTGGAGGGCGTCGGCGACGCCTTCGACTGCTGCGGACTCTCCGGCATCATGGGCTTCAAGAAGGAGTTCCACAACCGCTCCCTCGCCATGGGCCGCGAGCTCATGGACAAGATCCGCGCCATCGATCCGGAAACCCTGGTCAGCGATTGCCTTAGCTGCCGCATCCAGTTCAACCAGGCGCTGCCTTACCCGGTTCTTCACCCCGTCGAAGTCCTCAACGCCGCCTACGCCAGCTACACCCCGGTGCCTGAGAAATAAAAAAACGGGTGCCGAATTTAACGAGCTGCTCCCGATTCTGTTCTCAGAGGTTGACGGGTCACTGTGATCGGAAGGAAGCTGTTTTCATGGCCACCATCGAACTCTCCAAACAGGCGCGTGCGGATGCGGTTGCTTCTTTGAAACGCTACTTCGAAGAAAACATGGAAGAAAACATGCCGGAGCCTCTGGGCGACCTTCCCGCAGGCTTGCTGCTCAACTTCATTCTTGAAGAGATTGGGCCCGCCATCTACAACCAGGCTGTCGCGGAGGCGCAGACTCGCATGCAGTTGCGCGTTTCCGATCTCGCCGGCGAGTTGTATGCCGACGAGTTCCAGTATTGGCCGCGAACCGACAAGAAGCGCAAGGATCGGCGATAGCGTTGCTGTAGTTACCAGCAGGCGGGAGCCCCACCTTCGCGCGATACAAGGTGGGGCTCCCGTCCCGCAGTCTTTTGTTCCCGATCCTGTTCCCTAGTTCACCGAATTAAACATCGGCGTGCTCAGCGACTCCGCTTCATGCAGCGGAGCCCGCTTCCCGGCTTTGCGCCCGCGTGCGCCCTGGTTGCCGTCCACCTTGAACTTCGACACCACCTGCTGCAGGTCGAACGCCAGGCTCGACAAATCCTGGCAGGCCTTGGCCGACTCCTCCGCGCTCACCGCCGACTGCTGCACCATCTTGGAAATCTGCTCCATGTTGCCGTTCACCTGCTCGGTGGCCGCGGCCTGTTCGGTTGCCGCCGTGGCAATGTGGGTAATCATCTCGTGCTGGGTTCCCGCCGCGGTGATGATTGAGCTCAGAACCTCGCCCGCCTTGCTGGCCGCTTCCACTCCGGAGTCCACCCGTCCGGTCTCGGCGCGCATGGCATCCACGGCCGCCTTGGTCTCATGCTGGATGGTCTCGATCATGCCGGCGATTTCCTTGGTCGCCGTGGTGGTGCGCTCGGCCAGCTTGCGCACCTCGTCGGCCACTACGGCAAAGCCGCGTCCCTGCTCTCCGGCGCGCGCCGCTTCGATGGCCGCATTCAGCGCCAGCAGGTTGGTCTGGTCGGCAATGTCGTCGATGGTGCCGATGATCCTGCCGATCGAGTCGCTCGATTTTCCCAGCTCCTCGATCTTGTGCGCCGTGCCCCGGGTCGAATCCGCCAGTTCGCGGATCACCACTATGGTCTCCTCCACAATCTTGCCGCCGTCGATGGCGATCTTGCCCGAGACCATGGCGTTATCCGCCGCCTGGGTGCTGTTGTCGCTCACCTGCTGCACCGTCGAGCTCATCTCCTGCATGGCTGTGGCCACCTGCATGACCTGCTGCTTCTGGGTATCGGAGGCGACAGAGATCTGGCTCGCCGAACTGGAAATCTCTTCGCTGGCGCTGGCAATGGTCTCCGCATGCTGGCTGATCTCGGCCACCGCCTCGCCCAACTTTTCAAACGACTCGTTCAGCGCCCGCGCGACCTCGCCAATCTCGTCGGTCGACTCCGCCTCGATCCGGTGGGTCAGATCGCCATCGGCCAGGGCCCGCGCGGCCACCTGAAGCTTGCCCACCTGCGTGGTGATGTGCTTGGAAACCAGGAAGACCACCAGCCCGACGACGCCCAGCACGCCCAACACCACCGCAGTCATCATCAGCTCCGCATTCGACACCTCGGCCGCCGCCTCGGTCTCATGGTCCTTTTCTCGCTCAATCACACGCTTGAGCAACTCATCCACCGCGGCACCCTGCTCCACTCTCAGCGGAGCCAGCTTTTGCTGGCGCAAAGCGTTCGCCTCAGCGTATTTGCCGCTAGAGATCAACGGAATGTACTCGTTGTTCAGAATCTCGAAATACTGTTGCGCAGCGGTGTAGAGAGGGCCGTCAAGCATTTCGAGCGTCTTTGGATCACTGACGAATGGGTTATGCTTGTAGCCGTCGCGGCTCTGTTGGAAGTTCTGCTCCGCCTCTTTAAACTGCGCGGCCAATCTTTGAGCTGCAGCCGGGTCGCCCTTGCTGTCTTCCACCGCTAAGTAAAACTTGGTGAATTCATTCAGCGAAAGGGTAGCCGGGGCCAGGTCGCTGGCGATCGCCTGGTTCACCAGCACCCGCTGGTATGCGTCGCTACCAATCTTCACTTGGCTGACGGTCAAAAACGACAGCCCCGCGACCGTGACAATTCCAAGGATTGCCGTGCCGGCAACCAGCATCAGCTTCGTTTTGTACTTCAGGTCTGCAATGCGTAGCATTTCCATTCCTCCGGTGATGTATGACGGGCGCACACCGTCAAACCATGGTTCCTACATCGGAGAATGAAGCAAAACGCTTTAACCGCCAGCGCCCGCAGCCGGAGCAGCATCCATTGCCGCGTACCCGTGAGGCGTCTGCAGCCGGGAACCAGCCCGAACTTTTTCGCCCTGCCTTCCCGAATTGAACCTTAGGTAGGCAACACTTGCCCGCCGCTAGCCCTTCCGAGTTACCTGGCAATTCGTTTTGCCACGGGGGATCCCTATGCATCTGGCAACCAAAAAAGAGGCAACTCCCGGAGCGGTTCCCCTGGAGGGAGCCGTCCTGTGTGTCAACTGCGAATGTGTTTCCAGCGGCCGCTTCGATGAGTGCCCCGTCTGCGGCAGCCGTCAACTGCTCAACATCGGCCAGATGCTGGGCGGTGAGCCGCTCTCCGAAGAACCCACTCCCCCAACCGGCGATGGCGTGCTCTTCGATCTCACCATCAGCATCGAACTCAAGCAGATGAACTCCAAGGACGTGAACGCCGCCGTGGACCGCATCTCGCGCCTCATCGGCCCCCGCCTCGGCCACGGGCGTGCCGGCCTCCACATCAACGTCGAACCCGTCTCCGCCGCCCGCATCGCTGACGAGCCCAAAGCCGCCTGAGGGTGCCCATATTTGCCTGTGGTTGGCCAATGTGGGAGGCAGAAAGTCTGTATCGAGATCGTTGAAGCAGGAGCCCCACAACTGCGGGTGCCCCATTCAAGCCCTCTTTTGGCCTGGGTGGGGTAGTTGATCTTACCCAGCCCATCCCTCTCCCGATGCTAAAATCCAATACCAGCCGTTCTTCCAGGAGCCATCTGCCCCTTGTTCACCTTTGTCCTCATGCGGGTCATCGCCGTGGTTCTGCTAGTGGCCGCCAACGGATTCTTTGCCGCCGGCGAGTACGCCCTGGTCAGCATCCGCGACACCCGCCTCGAGCAGCTCATCCAGCAGGGACGCCTCGGCGCGCGCACCATCCGCAAGCTGCACAACAAGCTCGACGAGGTCCTGAACGGGATTCAGATCGGCGTCACCATGGCCAGCCTCGCCCTGGGCTGGATCGGCGAAGAGTCCATGGCCCGGCTGCTGGAAGTACCGCTGGCGCGCCTGCCCCACGCCGCGATCTTCGCCCACGCCCTGGCCGGCATCTTTGCCTTCACCGTTATCACCTACATGCACGTCATTCTGGGCGAGGTCGTCCCCAAGTCCATCGCCCTGCAAAATGCCGAGCACGTCGCCCTGGCCGTCGCCGGGCCGCTCGATTTCTTCATCACCCTGTTCAGCCCCGTCACCCGCACCATGGCTGCCTCTTCGCGCTTTGTCCTGCACTCTTTCGGTTGGAGCCACATCCGCGAAGGCGGCGTGCACACGCCCGAGGAGCTCAAGCTCAGCGTCACCGCCTCCCACCGCTGCGGACTCATCTCCGCCGAGCAGCAGGACCTGCTGCACCGCGCCCTCGACCTGGAAACCATCACCGTGCGCGAGATCATGGTGCCGCGTCCCGACATTTTTTCCCTCCCCGGCGACATGCCGCTGGAGGAAGCCGCCGCCCGTGTGGTCGAGGAGCAGCACTCCCGTATTCCCGTCTACGACGCCGCCCGCGGTCCCGAAGCCATCATCGGCGTGCTCTACTCCAAGGACCTGATGCGCTGGATGCAGTTCCGCCTGCGCCGCGCTACTGCCTCAGCCGCAAACGCGCCAGCCTCCACCGAAGCCGCCCGCCCGCAGCTCTCCCTTGCCATCCGCCACATCATGCGAGAGGTCCTCGTCGTGCCCGAAACCTCGCCGCTGCCCGATCTCCTCGCCGAATTCAAGCACCGCCGCCGCCATCTCGCCGTCGTGGTCGATGAGTTCGGCTCTACCGCCGGCGTGGTTAGCGTCGAAGATGTTCTCGAGCAGCTGGTCGGCGAGATCGAAGACGAGTTCGACGACGTGGCCCGCACCCACCACGGCAATCCAGCCTCGCTCGTCCTCGAAGCCTCGCTCAACATCCGCGACCTCCAATCCCAGTACCACCTCACCCTACCGCGCGACGAAGGCTTTGAAACCCTCGCCGGCTTCGTCGTCGCCCGGCTGCAGCGCATCCCCAAACCGGGCGATTCCTTCCTCTACCAGCAGCACCGCTACACCGTCCTCGAAATGGAAGGCCGGCGCGTCGAGGCCGTCAAAGTCGATCTCCTGCCCGCCTCGCAGTCCCCGGCCTCCGAAGAAAAGTCCGAAGGCGTGAATCCCGGCGCAGGAAAGCGCAAAGCATGATCCGCTACCTCTTCACCCGCCTCGCCTACATGCTGCCCGTGGTCTGGCTGGTGGTTTCGGTCGTCTTCCTGCTCATCCACCTCGTCCCCGGAGACCCCATCCAGGCCATGCTCGGCGAAGGCGCCGCCGGTTCGGACCTCCAGGCCGCGCGCCACGCCTACGGACTCGACGTGCCCCTGCCCACGCAATACGTCCGCTACTGGAACGGCGTCCTCCATGGCGATCTCGGCCGCTCCCTGCGTCTCAATCAGCCAGTGCGCGCGCTGGTCGCGCATGCCTATCCCGCCACGCTGGCGCTCACCGTGGCCGCGCTCGGCTTCGCCGTCCTGCTGTCCATTCCTGCTGGAGTCCGCTCCGCCACCCGCCGCAATTACTGGGACGACCGCGCCCTCAGCTTCGTCAGCCTGCTCGGGCTCTCGGTCCCCAACTTCGCCCTCGGACCCATCCTCATCCTCGTCTTCGCCATCCGCCTCGACTGGCTCCCCGTCTCCGGCGCGCAGAGCTGGCGCAACCTCGTTCTCCCGGCCATCACCATGGGAGCCTCGCTAGCGGCCATTCTCACCCGCATGGTCCGCACCAGCATGTTGGAAGAGCTCGGCCAGGACTACATCCGCACCGCCCGCGCCAAGGGACTCAGCGAGCGCGCCGTGGTTTACCGTCACGCCCTGCGCAACGCGCTTATCCCCGTCGTCACCGTCCTCGGTCTGCAGTTCGGAGCCCTGCTCGCCGGAGCCATCGTCACAGAAACCATCTTCTCCTGGCCCGGCATCGGACGCCTCACCATCAACGCCATCAGCAACCGCGACTACGCCCTGGTCCAGGGATGCCTGCTCTGCATCGGCCTCACCTACGTCGCCGTCAACTTCTTCACCGACCTGCTCTACTCCGCCCTCAACCCGAGGATCCGCCAATGAGCAACTCAGAGACGCGGGTGGCCCATATTTGCCCTCCGTTGGCAAAGGTGGGGAACACAAATGTCGGCAGCTCGGGGTTCGCCCATGTCTAGCCTCCGCCGCAATCCTCTTGCACTCATCGGCGTCGCGCTCATTCTGCTCTTCGCCTTCTGCGCCGTTTTCGGACCCCTCATCGCCCCGCGCGATCCCGCCTCCATCGACCTCGCCGTGCGCCTCCAGCCGCCCAGCGCGCACCACCTCTTCGGCACCGACGAGCTGGGCCGCGACCTGTTCTCCCGCATCCTCTACGGAGCCCGCTACGCCATGATCGTCGGCTGCTCGGTGGTCGCCGGATCGCTCCTGCTCGGCACCCTTGTCGGCTCGCTCGCCGGATACTACGGCGGACGGATCGACCGCTTCGTCAACGTCATCGTGATGAACGCGTTTCTCTCGTTCCCCGGAATTCTGCTGGCCATCGCCTTCGTCGCATTTCTCGGACCCGGCCTGTGGAACCTCATCCTCGCCCTCATCATCGGCGGATGGGTCGGCTACGCCCGCCTGGTGCGCGCTCAGGTACTGGCCGCCCGCGAGCGCGAATACGTGGAAGCCGCGCGCGCCCTCGGAGCCACCGACCTCCGCATCCTCACTCGCCACATCCTGCCCAACATCATGCAGCCGGTAATTGTGCAGGCCGCCATCGGCATGGCCGGGGCCATCCTCGCCGAAGGCACCATGAGCTTCCTTGGCCTGGGCGTCCCGCCGCCCACGCCCAGCTGGGGAGCCATGCTCAACGACGGCCGCTCGCATCTGTTCGACTCCCCGCACGTCATCCTGTTTCCCGCCTTCGCCGTCATGCTCGCCGTGCTGGCCTTCAACTTTGTCGGAGACGCCCTGCGCGACGCCCTCGATCCCCGCTCCCGCATCCAGGCCGGCCTGTGATCCTCCTCGCCATCGCAGGAAGCATCTAACTCGAACGCCGGTTCCAGTGAACTGGCGTGTGAGCATTGATGATCCCGTTTTATCAGGCCTTTCCAGTCTCCATCCTGGCCGGGTTCGTGGGCGCGATGAGCGGCATGGGCGGAGGTGTCGTGCTCATCCCCGCGCTCACCCTGCTGGGCATGGATATCAAACACGCCATCGCCATCAGCATCCTTTCCGTCATTGCCACCTCCAGCGGTTCGGCTTCCGCCTACGTGCGCGACCACATCACCAACTTGAAAGTTGGAATGTTCCTTGAGATGTTCACCATCCTGGGTGCGCTGGCCGGTGCGGACATCACCCTCGCCGCTTCGCAGCGTCCGCTCTACCTGGCTTTTGGAGGCGTACTACTGGCCTCATGGCTGGCGCTGCTGTTTGCCGGACACCAATCCTGGCAGAGCCCCCAAACTCAGGACAGCTTCACCCGATGGCTGGAACTCGAAGGCAGCTATCCTGACCAGGTTCTCGGGAAGACGGTTTACTACAAAGCCCGCCGCGCCTACTTCGGCGCTCCCTTGATGTTCGGAGCGGGAGTGATCGCAGGTCTGCTGGGCATTGGCGCCGGCGCGGTCAAAGTTCTGATCCATGACCTGGTCATGGGACTTCCCCCCAAGGTGTCCACCACAACCAGCAATCTCATCATCGGAGTCACCGCCCTGGCGGGCAGCAGCGTCTATCTCGCCGCCGGACTGATCGATCCCGGACTGGCCGCGCCCGTCATCCTGGGAGTCGTCGTCGGAGCCCTGCTCGGCACCCGCCTGCTGGTGCGCCTGTCCAATCGCTCCGTCAGGAACTTCTTCCTCTTAGTTTTAATCGTGCTGGCCGTGCAGATGATCGTCCGCGGGATCCGGAGCTGAGATGAGCCATCCCAGGATCGACGAGTCGTCACCGCGCGCCCCGCAGTCGCGCCAGGAAGCCATGGATGAATGGGTCGGCTATATCCTGCTCTGCGGCGTACTCCTCAGCATGGCGCTGATTACGGTCGGTCTGGTATGGCGGTATGCCAAAAGCGGAGAGGTCGCGTCCGACTACCGGATCAGCGGCATGAACATGGCAGACTTTACCATCGCGGAGTTTCGCCTCGCCCGCGCCGGAGCCATTCGCCCGCGGCTCTTCATCAACCTGGGCATCGTCATCCTCATGCTCACGCCCTTCTTCCGCGTGCTGGTCTCCGTAATCTATTTCATGTTTGCCCTGAGGAACTGGAAGTACACCCTGTTTACGGCTTTCGTTCTGGCCGTGCTGACCTACAGCCTGTTTCTGCGCTAGAAAGGAGTCGGAGTTGGCGTAACTCCAGGTTCGCGCCGCCAAAGCCTCGGCGCGCAACCTGGGGCACCCGGCTGCTGGACAATTGCCGCAGCATCTTACTACCATGTAGTCCGTAGCTCTTGATTCCCAGCACCTCGCATCCTGACCACAAAACCCTTTGGAGAAGATATGACGTCACTCGCAACCCGTCTTCGCGCCTTTGCCGGCCTCGTGGCGATCGCCGCAGCTCTGCTCGTAGCCTTGCCCGCCCAGGCCCAATCCCCCTACAACATGACCATCAACATCGACGGCCTTGCCAACGGGAACAGCGGAAACTACACCAATCTGGTGAGCTATGCCTGGGGACCGGACGACTCCCCGATTTCCAGGGGCGTAGCTCCTGAGCTGACCTTCATTCTTCCCGCCGATACCAGCAGCGTTACTCTCATCGAGGCTGCCGCCTCCGGGCATGTCTTTCCTACCGCGGAGCTTCAGCACCTGCTCCAAGGCACCGCGACGGTTGACATTCTCATGACCAACGTCCGCGTCTCTTCCGTAAGAGTCGCCGGGGACCAGTTTCCCTCGCCCACGGACTCCTACGTAATAGGGCCCGTGCAAATCGTGACACTGCGCTTCACCGACGTGACCTATACCTTCCAGCCAGTCACCCCCACTGGCCAGAAGGCCGGTCCTCCCGTCACCTATTCCGTCAGATTTTGAAAATGTGCCGCTGACGCAAGAGAAGAGCCAACACCCTCGTCGAGGGATGTTGGCTCTTCTCTCTGCCTTTAACCTGGGTAGCCCATGCGCCCTGCTCAGGCTTGAAGGGGCGGTTGACCGACAGGCCTCCCCAAAAACCTCTCCCTGCATCGTATGGTAGCCACTTCGGGAGGGTGCGCGTATCGGTACGCAAGGTCGTGCACCGGCGAGAGTTCCCATGCTCTCGCCCCCCAATTTTCAGAGTGGCCGGATCGAGAACGAAGGAGGCCCTATGTTAGGAACGATCCTGATCATAGTTCTGGTGTTGATGCTGCTCGGAGCAATTCCGGCGTGGCCCTACAGTCGCGGGTGGGGATATTACCCCAGCGGCACAGTCGGGCTGCTGCTGTTGATTCTGATCATTTTGGTCCTGCTCGGACAGATATGAGAGCCGTGTACCCGGCCGCAAAGCCGCCTGAGAGCGGCTTCAAGCGGCTTTGCGCGATCCCGCCAGGACCAATACAACCACTCCCGCCACACAGAGAACGCCGCCCGCAACGGGCGGCAACGTCTCTCGATGATGCGTGGTAATGTCCAGCGAAGCGTCCCCAGCCTTGAACTCGTGGGTCGTGCTGGTTGGCACCGGCACGAAGAATGACAGGATGCCCAGCACCAATAACACAACTCCCACCACCATCAGTGCACGCATAACCTTCGCCTTAAACCTTGAAACTTTGAAACCTGCGAAACCTGTTTCCGTTACTGATCGTCCCGCCGCTTCAGCGTAGGCCGGTCGTCGCTGCTGCCGCCGTCCGCGCTGCCATCGCCGGTGCTTGACGAGGCTCTGCGCAGGCTCGGTCCCTTGTCCTTGCCGTTGTCCACCTTGCGCCGGTTCTCCAGCGCCGCCAGCCGCGCCTTCACGTCCTGGAACTCCGAGGTATCCACCACATACTGCGGCCTCGGCGGCAGAATCGTGGCAATCTCATGCTGGGTGTGCTCCATGCGCGCCGGCGTCGGCGGATGGGTCTCAAACGCCTTGGACACAAGCCCCGGCTTCTTCTTCTCCATCGCCTGTATTTTCTCGAAGAACTCCGGGAAAGCCTGCGGATCGTATCCCGCGGCATACATATACTGCACCCCGAGGTAATCCGCCTGCGCCTCGTAGTTGCGCTGGAACTTCATGAACGTCAGCGGCACGCCGATTCCGGCGGCCTCGTACAATCCATAGCCCAGCCCGCCGCCCATCATAATCAGCGGAATCGTCGCCAGCTGCGCCAGGTTGCCGCGTGTCTGCTGGCGCGCGGCATGACAGGCCGCCACGTGCCCGATCTCGTGCGCCATCACCCCGGCCAGCTCCGCCTCGTTGTCTGCCGCCAGAATCAGCCCGCTCTGCACGTAGAAGTATCCGCCCGGCAACGCAAACGCATTCACCGTATCGTCGTCCAGAACCTTCACAGTGAACGGCACCTTGGCATCCGAGTTGCGCACCAGGTTCTGGGCAATGCGGTTGATGTACTCGCTCACCACCGGATCGTTGATCACCTTGGCGCTCTGTTCCACCTGCATGGCATAGCTCTTGCCCAGCCGCACCTGGCTCTCCAGCGAATACCAGTTGCCCAGCCCCTTGCTGCATCCCACGTTGCGATTGCCGATCGCGCTCACGTCGTCGATCTTGCCGTCGTGAGGAAAGTCGAAGTCGTCCTTTCCCTCTTTGGCATCCGGCTTGGCAGCCGCATCCGTTTTGAGGGCAGGCGGAACGGTCTGGTTTGCTGTCGGGGCCACGGGAATGTCCGGCACAGTCGGCGCGCTCATCGAACCCGGTGTGTCGGCCGGGGCCGGGGTATCTGCCTTGGCCGCCGTTTTGGCGGTGCCTGCCGAATCCTGCGATAGCCCATACCCGCACAGCGCGGCACTCAGCGTCAGCAGCAGCACCCATCTTTGTCCCATGCTCGTTGCCATTCACCCACCGGCCTTATCCAGCTCGGCCTTCATCGATATTAGAACTGCTCCATCCCATAAGGTTGTACACAGCGGATCGAGTATTCTTCCATCCTGGCTATTTTCTGCGTCAATTCGCAGCTTTCCTCCTCAATCCACCCAGCTGCTCTTGGCCGCCACCGCGCCCACGCACCACAGCAGCGCGTCCTCCAGCCGCTCCCGAGCGACCTCGCCCGAGGCCAGAAAGCTGGCAAACTCCACGCTTTCCCCCAGCCGCTCGGCCATCGCCGCCAGCACTGCCGTGTATTCGCCCGGAACCGTCAGCTTGATCTCCCGCAGCAGGTCGTCGAACACTGCTATCAGTTCGAACAGCGCGCCCTCGCCGTCCTCGTCCTCCTGGTTGGCCACGTGCAAGGCCTCGCCGATGTCACACAGCAGCTCCAACTCTTCCGGCGCCGGACCGGCGTCGCCGAAGCCGTTGTCGCTCGCCGCCAGCGCCTTGCCCGCCATGGCCGGTGTGCGGAAGAACAGCAGCCGCCCGCCGCGCGTGATCGGCCGTTCGCCATCCCCCTCCGAGCCGATCAGCGTGTAAAACTGCGCCCCCTCCGCCCCCGGATCTATCCGGAAGCCAATCAGGTAGAGTTCTCTCTCAATTTTCTTCGGCGGAAATGCAACCAGCTGGTTGTCCATTCGTCTATTCTAGAGCACAACTTTTCGCCTGCACCGGCGTTTAACGTTGGTGCAGCTATCTCTATTCAATCGGGCGGACACTATGCGCAAGATACTTCTCTCTCTGGTCAGCTTCTGTGCTCTTTGTGCTCTGGTTGGCTGCGGCTCATCCAACAACAACACCGTTCCCGTTCCTGCCAATCCAGCCGGCGGAAACAACGCCGGCTTCTCCAATGCCAGCCTCCTTGCCGGAACCTCCTATGTCTTCTCCGTCAGCGGGGTTAACAACAACTCCGGCGGCAGCTACGCCGTCGTCGGAAGCTTCATCAGCAACGGCGATGGCAGCATCACCTCTGGAACCCGGGACACCGTCAACGACAGCGGTGGCCAGTCGCTTGACGAAACCCTCACCCCCGCCTCTTCCACCTACTTCGTCAATGCCGACGGACGCGGCCAGATGGTTCTCAATGGTCCCTCCGGTCAGGTGATCTACCGCTTCGTGCTGCACGCCCCCACGGCGCAGCATCCCTCCCAGGTCGGCGAACTCTTCCAGGACGGCCAAACCTCCGACCGCGTCGTCGTCGACGCCACCGGCACCATCCAACAGGTAAGCGGAACTCCCGCCACCCCCACCGGAACCTACATCATCGGCCTCAACGGGGAAGACTCCATCAGGAATCCCTATGGAGCCATCGGCGGCATCACTTTCACCGGCAATAACATCGCCGGCCTTATTGACGAGAACGATAACGGCAATTACGCCCAGGAGACTCAGCCGCTCACCGCCAGCGGCAGCATCTCCCTGACTTCCAGCCGGGGCACCGCAACCCTCGTTACTCCCAATGGGATCAACCCCGCAACCCACAATTTCGTCGTCTATTACGTCTCGCCTTCTGAGCTTGATCTGGTCAGCACCGACCCCAAGTTCTTCCTCTACGGCAACGCCGACCAGCAGACCAGCTTCGCCCCAACCAACGGGCTCTTCATCGGCGACCAGGTCTTTTCGATCTCCGGTGTCGACAACAGCGGTCCCGGAAGGAGCATAGCTCCACGCGTCGAAGCGGGACGTATGACCCTGAACGGCGATGGCACTCTCAGCAATGCCATCGAGGACTACACCAATTACACCAACGTCTTCTCCGGCGTGGATCTCACCGTTAACAGCAGCTACTCCGCTGGTGCTGAGGGTCGCTGGACGGCCAACCTCGTCAACTCCACCACCAATACCACTACCAACCTGGTCGGCTGGCAGGTCTCTTTCGGGGCCGTGCCTACGCAACAGAAGTCCTTTGTCCTCACCACCAATTCCAATATTCTGGAAACCGGAGTCATGCTAGGCCAGACCCTGGATATCACCGACGCCCAGGTCTCTGGCAACTACGCCGAATCGCTCGCCGGCTACAACGTCGGGGGCCAGGATTATGCCGAACTCACCGGAAACCTCAACGCCGACGGCAACGGCAACTTTTTGACCGGTACCTACGATGCGCAGACCGACGACGCCGGTCTCATCCTCGACACCACAACCTCCGGCACCTACAACACCGGAGACGCCACCTTCGGGCGCAGCACCAGCGCCGGCGTCGAGGACATCCCCATCGCCCTGTACACCGTGGACGCCAACACCATGTTCTTCGTCTCCTCGCAGCAGGGCTCCATCTACCAGGGTGCGATCATCAATCAGCAGTAGAGATCGACCTTGCGCAATCTCCCCCGGCCCATCTTCGGGCCGGGGCTTTTCTTCTCTTCTGCGCTCACGCCACGATGAATGAGAGGTAAAAAAGCAGCCGCGCCATGCTGGTTGCACTTTCGCTTTCTTAACTTCGGAGTTACTATCAACTTTCGCGTGGCTGAATATTCAGCCCAATTTTTAGGATGGACCGCTATGACTTCGATGGATATGGGAAACTGGCTGAAATCTGAAATGGAATACGGACGCGACCTCGCCGGCTCCGGATGGCAGGGCGCGCGCACCGCGTGGGACTCGGTTATCCAGACCAAGCCCGTGGGCAAACTGCTCTCGCGCTCAGTCCGCGCCTCCTGGGCGCCAACCGCCATGGGGATCGGTGTGGGAACCCTCTGTGCGCTGCTGGTGCAGCGCCGCAAAACCAACCCCGCGGCCGCCGTAGCCCTGGGCATCGCCGGAGGCGTGGTCGGCTTCACCGCCTGTGTCGCCTGGGAGACACGCCAGATCTCCTCTGAGGTCGCGCGCGGCGCCATGCGCGAGATCAGCACCACCCGCGACTCCCATTGGCTCGACAGACACCCCATCAATTTCGGTTGATCCCTGCGCATCGTCCGCAACTCAAATCGTTCCCCAACTCAAACCGGAGAGCCGCCGCTCTCCGGTTTTTCTTTTATCTCTGGTCCCCCAGCACCGCAGCAATCCCCACTGCGGATGTTGTTGCGATTGTTGTTGTGGTTGCTTTTGGTTAAAGTGTCATTCTGAACGATGCGAAGAGCCCCCAGCGCCGCTCAAATCTCCGGACTAAGTCAGAGGCTCTTCTGTCATCTCGCAGGTGCCCCCATTCGCAGATGTGGGTCTTTGGCAGTTGTAGTTGCCCCTGTCCTTAACCTTGAGACTGCAAAAACGAAACCTTGAAACCTTCCGCCCGCCGCAAAATCGGACTCCTCGCCCTCGTCGCGGCCACCTATGCCATGGTTGCCGGAGGCCCCTTCGGCCTGGAAGAAATCGTCGCCGGCAACGGCTATTCCCGCGCCATCCTCATCCTCTGCCTCACGCCGCTCCTCTGGGCCGTGCCCAGCGCGCTCATGGTCAGCGAACTCGCCTCCGCCCTGCCTGAAACCGGAGGCTTCTACGTCTGGGTGCGCCGCGCCCTCGGCCCGTTCTGGGGATTCCAGGAGTCCTGGCTCTCTTTCGCCGGCAGCATCTTCGACATGGCGATCTACCCGATCCTCTTCGCCGCCTACCTCGCCCATCTCGTCCCCGCGCTCGGCCAGGGCCGCATCCCGTTCGCCATCGGAGCGCTCATGATCCTGGCCTGCGTCCTGATGAATCTCTTCGGAACCCGCTTCGTCGGCGAGAACTCCATCGTCTTCGTCCTCTTTCTGCTCGCGCCCTTCGCGTTCCTCATCTGGCATGGCATGATCTGGCATGGTACGGCCTCGCCGCCTCTCACCGCGCCCGCGCTCACCCGCTCCGACGCGCTCGGCGGCGTCCTCATCGCCATGTGGAACTACATGGGCTGGGACAACGCCTCCACCATCGCCGGAGACGTGCGCAACGCCCCGCGCACCTACAGCCGCGCCATGGGCATCACGCTCGTCGTTGTCGTCGCTACCTACATCGCGCCCATCCTAGCCGTGGCCCACGCGCGTGTCCCGCTCTCCGCCTGGGAAACCGGCTCCTGGGTCACGCTCGCCGCGCTCTTCGGAGGCCAGCGCCTGGCGCTCTTCATGACCGCCGCCGCCGTTGCCGCCGCGCTCAGCACCTTCAACGCGCTGGTCCTCTCGCTCTCGCGCCTGCCTTACGCCATGGCGCGCGACGGCTTCCTGCCGCACGTCTTCGCCCGTGAAAATCGCCGCGGCGCCCCGTGGGTCGCCATCGTGGTCTGCGCCGTCTGCTGGGCCTGCGCCATGCGCCTGGGCTTCGAACGCACCGTCATGCTCGATGTCCTGCTCACCGGCCTCAGCATCCTTCTGGAATTCGCCGCGCTCATCGCGCTCCGCATCAAGGAGCCCGATCTCCCGCGTCCCTTCCGCGTCGCCGGGGGCGCGCTCGGCCTCGTGCTGATCACCACACCGCCCACCATCCTCATCCTCATCTCCTGCGCCCGCAACCGCGCCGAACAAATCGGCTCCATCAACGCCCTTACCGTCGGCGCGGCCATTGTTCTCGCAGGAGTGATCGTCTACTTCTTCGGCCCGCGCCGCCGCACGACCGCTAACGGGAATAAAAAAAGTGGAAAGCGGCCAGGGCAAGCGGGAGAATGAATCACAGCAGGCAGTGATCTGGATCACACGCTCAAGGTTGCGTGGCGGGTAAAAATGAGTGTGGGGGTGGATGCCTTGAATCCATTGAACATGAACAGCGAGCAGGATTCCCGGTGCCGGGATCGACTGTATCAAGCCGATGAAGAGCTGGTGCGGGCGCTGTCCCCTGCGGGACAGGTGAAACAAGTGGAGCGCGACGGCCGGCTGTTTTCTTCGGGAGACGCGGCGGGCGGCGTGTATCTGATTGTGAAGGGCACGGCTCGGGCGACGCTGGTGGGCGATGAGCGCGAGCTGATGTGCCGCACGGCGGGACCGGGCGCGGTGCTGGGGCTGACCTCGGCGCTGTGCGCCAAGCAGTACCAGTTTGACGTGCAGGCGCTGGAGCCGTTGGAAGCGGTGTTTCTGGAGACCGGAACGATGAATGAGATTCTGCGCGGACAGCCGGAGCTGTGCATGCGCGCCATGCGCATGATGTGTGACGAGCTGGAAGCGCTGCGGCAGACGCGGGAGCATATGCAGAGCTGCGACCAGCAGAGCTGCGCGCTGCATGAACAGTGCAGCCAGGTGGCGCGCCTGCAATAAATGAATGGGGTTGCAGTACGCCGTGCCTGCGGGCACGGCTTTTGCATGGGCGAAAAAACTGGCTGTTTTGGGTAGGGACGCGGCGCCATAAGAACTTTCTCATTTTGGGAACCGTGGGAATCGGCCGAGTTTTTTATTGCGGGCACACCATTCCGGCTTTGTGTTCAGAAAATCAGCACGCTAGGGTTTGTTCGAGAGCGGCGCGTACTCATTATTTTTTTTGTAATGAAATACCCGCCGACTCGAACAAGAGGACCCTGAATGATTGGAACGAAAGCTTGGGGCGGATGGAAGCGGTTGGATACGATCCGCCGGTGCCGATGGATTGCCGTGTGCCCGGTGGTGGTTGCGATGGCGGCATCGCTGGTTTCCCAGACAGTGGAACGCCCCGGCCGCATCACGCAAGAGATCGACAGCTCGCGTTTGGTTACCCTGCGGGGCAATGTGCGGCAAGACCTGACTGCGGACCGCGACCTGGGCCCGGTGGAAGACTCGATGCCGCTGCGGCTGTACCTGGTGCTGCAGCGCAGTCCGGAACACCAGGCCGATTTGGATAACCTGGTTGCGCGGCAGCAGCAGGCGACGGCGCCGGAATATCACCAGTGGCTGACACCGGCGGAGTTTGGCGCGCGCTTTGGGGCTTCGCCCGCCGACATTGCGAAGATTACGGCGTGGCTGGAAGCGCAGGGCATGCGGGTAAACGGCGTGATGAACAACCAGATGTTCATCGATGTTTCGACCACCGCCGGACAGGTGCGCAACGTCTTCCAGACGCCGATGCATTACTGGAACCTGCGGGGCGGCAAACACGCGGCGAACGCGCAGGACCCGATGATTCCGGCGGCGCTGGCGGGGGTGGTGAGCGGCATCAAGGGACTGAGCAAGATTCCTCCCATGGCGATGCACACCAGGCGCGGCCAAGCCTCCTACGACGCGGCGACGCACCGCTGGAAAAAGGCGGAATCCGGGAGCGGGCCGTTGGGGTTGCGCGCCTCGCCCGCCTTCAACAACGGCCCCGCGTACCGCTTCGAAGAGTATGACATGACGCCGCAGGACTACTACACCATTTACAACGTCAACAAGGTATTCGGCGGCAACGCGAATGTGGGCGCCAATGCCATGGTCGCGGTGATCGAAGAGAGCGACTTTGAGTACGGCACGGTGAACGCCTCGACGGGCGCGGCCAGCGGCGGCGACCTGGCCACGTTTCGCAGCCTGTTCGGCGTGCCCGGCACGCTGAACCTGCACGTCTATCACGGATATGGGCGCGTGACCTGCAACGATCCGGGCATCGATCCGGAGCATGAAGGCGAAGAGTCGGAGGCGGCGCTGGACAGCGAGTGGGCCAACGCGCTGGCTCCGTCGGCCAACCTGATTGTGATGTCGTGCGATCAGTATCCCGATCAGGGCACCTTCACTTCCATGGCGGCGCTGATCGATAACAACCTGGCGGACGCCATGAGCTTGAGCTATGGCGAGAGCGAGATCGGCTACACCGCGACGGATTTCTCGGCGCAGGATGCTTTGTATGAGGAGGCCGCGGCGCAGGGCCAGTCGATTTTTGTCGCCGCGGGCGACGGCGGCTCGGATGTGAATGACTGGGTGAATGGGGCAAACACGGCGGTTTCCGGCTATAACGTGAATGCCTACGGAGCGCCCATGGTGACGGTTGCGGGCGGGACGGACTTTTCCGATTTCTACGACTGGTGGAGAGCGAACTTTGCCCAGGCCAGCAATTGCGCGGACGGTTCCGCGACTTGCACCAGCTGGGGTTCCACTTACTGGGGCAGCACGAACACCGCCTATGGCGACGCCCTGAGCTACGTGCCGGAGACGGCCTGGAATGACAGCTGCGCCGGCAGCCTTGTGGGATATCTGGCGGGGCCGGATTACACCGGCGCGGAATACTGCGGGGCGCTGACCGCGAGCGAGATCGACGGCACCATGGCTGGCGGCTCGGGCGGGTTCAGCACCCACTATGCGGTGCCGGCTTATCAGTCCGGGATCACGGGATACTCTGGCTCGATGCGGGCGCAGCCGGATATTTCGGCATTTGCCTCCAATGGCTACTGGAATCATGCGCTGATTTTCTGCGATTCGTACAGCAATTTGTCGGATCCCAATGCACCGGGCTCGGACGGCACGCCGGTGACCAACTGCGCTTCGAGCAGCACCTTCGGCTCGGCGGGGGGAACGTCGTTTGTGGCGCCTTCGCTGGCCGGAATTGCCGGGTTGCTGAAGACCGCTACGTCCAGCCGTCAGGGGCTGCTGAACCCGGCGCTCTACGCGCTGGCCAAAGCGCAGTTCACGGCCTCGGCCACCGAGTCGGCGTGTTACTCGAACGGACAGACCTCGAATACGGGCGTGACCACGGGGCTGCCGAATTCCAGCGAGTGCATCTTCAACGACGTAACGACGGGCAACAATGACGTGCCCTGCGCGGCGGATTCCACCGACTGCTACGTGAACAGCAGCGGAGCGCAATTCGGCATGCTGTCGCTGAACGGCGCCAGTTCGCTGCAGGCGGCTTACGCCTCCGGAGCGGGGTATGACGAGGCCACCGGCATTGGCACGCTCAACGTTTACAACCTGATCACCAAGTGGAACACGGCCTTCCCCAGCACGACGACGCTGATGGCCAGTCCCACGACGATTGCGGTCAACGGTTCCACGATTCTCAGCGCGACGGTGACAACCTCGGTGCCGGATGGGTCGACCTATACGCCGGCAGTCAACGGCACGGTGAGCTTCAACGCAGGCTCGACGGCGCTGGGCACCTGCACCCCGAGCGGCGGAAGCTGCACGCTGACGGTCGGCAGCTCGGCGCTGCAATCCGGGGCCAACTCGATTACGGCCACGTTTGTGAGCGGGAGCTATGCGACATCGACTTCCAGTGGCGTGACGGTGAACGTGGGAACGAGCCTAGAGGCGCAGACGATCACGTTTCCGCAGCCGGCAACGCAGACCTATGGCGTGGGCTCGATTACGCTGGCGGCCTCCGCGTCGTCGGAACTCGCCGTCAGCTACTCGGTGATCTCCGGTCCGGCCTCGGTGGTTGGAGACACGCTGACCATCACGGGGGTTGGATCGATTGTGGTGCAGGCCACGCAGGCGGGCAACAGCAGCTATGAGGCCGCGACGCCGGTGAACGTGACGGTCATGGTGAATCCGGCGGTGCTGACGGTGACGGCGAATCATGCCAGTATGGTTTCCGGACAGACATTGCCCAGCTTCAGCGACACGATGACCGGCTATGTAAACGGAGACCCGTCCTCGGTGGTTTCGGGAACGGCGACGATGACGACGACGGCGACCAGCAACTCACCGGCGGGGACTTATCCGATCAGCTTTGCGACTGAATTGCTGACCGCGAGCAATTACACATTCAACTATGTGAGCGGGACGCTGACCATCTCAAGTTTGAAGGCGCAGACGATCATGTTCTCGCCGCCAGCAACGCAGACCTACGGAGTGGGCTCGATTACGCTGGCGGCTACGGGCGGAGGATCGGGCAATCCGGTGATGTTCACGGTGCTCTCCGGTGCCGGGACGGTGAGCGGCAGCACGCTGACCATCGAGGGCGCGGGACCGATCATGGTGCAGGCCACGCAGAGCGGCAACAGCAGCTATGCGGCTGCGACACCGGTGAACGTGACGGTCATGGTGAATCCTGCGGTGCTGACGGTGACGGCGAACAATGCCAGTATGGTTTCCGGACAGGCGTTGCCCAGTTTCAGCTACGCGATCACTGGGTATGTAAACGGGGATACGTCCACGGTGGTTTCGGGGACGGCGACGCTGACGACGACGGCGACCAGCAACTCACCGGCGGGGAGCTATCCGATCAGCTTCGCGACTGAATCGCTGACCGCGAGCAACTACACGTTCAGCTATGTGAGCGGGACGCTGACGGTCTCCAGCGCAGTTCTTCCCAATTACAGCGTGACCGCGAACCCAACCACACTGTCCATCCCGCAAGGGCAGGCCGGAACGACCACGATCACGCTGACCGGCTCCAATGGGTACGATGGCACAGTCAGCTTCTCTTGCGGCTCCTTGCCGGCGGGTATGAGTTGCAGCTTTGCACCATCGTCGTTGACGGCGCCAACCGACGGCTCGGCTGTAACCTCGGAGCTCACGGTTACGACCAGTGCGGCTTCGGCCAGGTTGAACCGGAGTAGTTCTCGTCCTGTGTTGGCGGTGTACTGGACGATGGGCTTCGGAATATTTGGATTTGTGCTGGCGGGTGGAGGCGCTCGCCGGAAGCGTCTGTGGCGGACTGGTTGGCTGGTTCTATCGCTGGCACTGGCGCTCGCCATGACCGGTTGCGGGGCCGGTGGGAGCAGCAGCGGAGGTACTCCGGTTAGCAGCAGTATCATCACGGTATCAGCGGTGGCCTCCGGCAATGGACCGCAACCCTATACGACGACGCAAACCTTGTTATTAACGGTCAATGTGACCCAGTAAATTAGGATGGTGGGCAGGGGGCACACTAACCCCAGCCCGGCTTGAAGAAGTTGCAGGCAAAAGCCGCGCCGAAATGGACGCGGCCTTTTGTTGCGGCGATGGTGCCCGGAAAGGAGTTCAAGGCGATGGAGATGGACGGCAGACCAATGGGAACAGAGTGGGAGGATGTGCCGGGAATCGTTTGTATCGACCATGTGGCCATTGCGGTGCCGCGGGGCGAGCTGGCAAGGCAGGTGGCAGCTTACGCGCTCCTGGGGTTCCGGGAGATTCACCGCGAGGAGGTGAGCGGCGGTGACATGGTGCGCGAGGCGATTCTCCAGATCGGCGGCGGGCCAAACCTGATTCAGTTGCTGGAGCCGCTTTCGGCGGAGAGCCCGGTGCAGAAGTTGATGGATCGGCACGGCGGGCGCGGCGGCCTGGCGCATGTGGCGTTCCGGGTGAAGAGCGCGCAGCGGGCCTTCGACTACCTGAAAGAGCACGGCTTCCAGATCATCGACGAGGCGCCGCGGGCAGGCTCGCGCGGGACGACGGTGTTCTTTGTGCATCCCAAGTCGCGGGCCGAGGATGGGTTTGGATATTTGATCGAGATGGTGCAGGAAGCGGGGGAGTAGGGTTCGAGGTTAGAGGCAAGAATAACGGAAGGGTCGTTCGGTGGACCCAATAAAAAAGAGAGGCCATTGCTGGCCTCTCTTGGTTTTGGGCGGTGCCCAGAGGTTAGTTGAAGATGGCACCGACCGTCTGGTTGCCATCCATCGTCACCGTGCAGGTTGTGGCCGTAACCGGTGTGCAATTGGAGGAGAAGCCTCCAAACGTCGATCCACCGGACGGCGTTGCACTCAAGGTAACCACCGAGCCGGAGGTGAAATACGCGGTGCAGTTGGCTGCCGACCCGCTGACGCAATCAACGGCTGCCGATGGAGCGGTGCTGGCGACAGTTCCCGCGCCAGCGCCAACCGTGTATGCGGTCAGGGAGGGAAGATTATTCGGATTGACCGGGTTCACCGCGCCGGGTTCAACAGTCAGGTTCGAGGTTCCGACAACGCCGGGACTCTGTGTGCAAGTTTGGTTGGGTGCGCATCCGCAACTGAAGCTGTTCGCCGAGCAGGTGGCCGTAATGATGGTGGTGCACGCCGGCGGGAAGACCGGGGAATTGCAGCTGAGCGCGGTCGCCAATCCGCCGATTGGGGCAATCGTGGCAACGCCGGTGGCGCTGGACGCCCAGGTCACAGAATCCGTCACTTCATTGGTCGCGCCATTGTTGTACGTCCCATAGGCGATGAATTGGGCGGTCTGGCCTAAGGTGTACAGGGTCTGCGTACCCGTGCCCGGGATGATGGTGATATTGGTCAAAGTGGCCGGTGGGGACTGAGTTCCGGGACTGACGGTGAGGGCCGCCGAGCCGACGATTTGTCCGCTGATAGGATCCGTTACCTCGGCGGTGATGGTCGTAACGCAGGTGGATGCACCGCAGCCTTTAGCGATCGCCTGGCCTGGGATGGTGGCGGGGGTGGTCCCGGCCGTACCGACCGTGGCTACGGCGGTGTCGCTGGAACTCCAGGTTGCCGAAGTGGTCAGATCCTGGGTTGTGGGACTGCCGTTATAGGTTCCGATGGCGATGAACTGAGCGGTCTGGCCCAGGGTGTTCAGGGTCTGAGCGCTGGGGATGATCGCCAGACTGGTGAGGGCACGGCTTGAGGAGGTTACTGCCGAGGGAGTGACGGTGAGAGTCGCCTCTCCGGCTATCTGATCGCCGCTCTGGTCGGTTCCGGTTGCCGTGATGGTCACTTTGCAGTTGGGGACACAGTCGGTGGCAGCGGCGGCATTGACAGTCGCCAGCCCGGAGGCGTTGATGCTGACATCGGTCGGGTCGCTGGATACCCAGGCGGCCGAGTTGGTCAGGTCCACGCTGATGGGGGTGCTGCTGAAGGTGCCGATGGCGATGAACTGGGCGGTCTGGCCCGGTATGCTCAGCGACTGGGTTCCGGGATCGACCGCGACGGAAACCAGATCGCGGACGCCACCGGCGCCGCCTCCGGCTCCGGTCGCGGAGGTCACCGTGATATCTGAGGTTCCGGTGATGCCGCCGTAGGAGGCGGAGATGGTCGCGGTTCCGGCGCTTACCGCGGTGCTGACCGCGACGGGCGCACCGTTGACGGTAGTGACGCTCGGGGTGCTCGCAATGCCGGGCGCGCCCGTCTCCCAGACGACCTCGGCGGTGACGTCCCGGGTAAAGGCTGGGTGAGTGCTTTGCTTGAGGACCGCGCTGGCCGTGTACTGGGCGGTCTGCCCGGCGGGGACGGACGTCAGGCCGGTGCCCGGCGTGATGGTGATGGACTCAACCTCCGGACCCTTGGCGCAACCCGCTAGGGCGAGGGCAAGGGATATGGCTACGAATGCGGGAATCGTGCGTCGCAGAAACATGTCAGCTCCTACCTAAAGTTGATATTGCACTCATCACGAGAGTTGATGATCCGCTCTCACGGAAACGGCAGTCAAGCGAAAACAGAGACTCTGGAGTATCAAGGCCGCCACGGTGGGTACTCATCTCATTCCATGGTGCGGCCCCTGAGGCGACCGCCCGACTGGCACAGGCCTGCGAATGCACCGCGTAGCGGGCCATGGGACAGACAGAGGCGATATACCAGCTTGGATGCAGAGTTGCTGCCGGGTGTTGTAAGCGAATTAAGGTTCCTGGTACTTCAAGCAACCGCAACTCTGCAGGGAGGGGAGGGCGGTGCGTCCAACCTTATCGCCGGAAGGCAGTACTTTAGCGGGCAAAATCGATTGCGATTGAGTTTACCCTGGATCCGCACTCGATATTGGAGCGGGGTTGGGTGCCTCGCTTGAGCTTCGCGGCGGGTACACGGCAACAGATGCCGCTCGGGCCGCGGGCGCTCGGCGCTCAGAAAAACGCCTCTTAAAACAGGGGCAGGAACAAAGCTACCCGCATTATTGCTCTTCGAGGATGGCGTCCACGTCGCCGAGAAGTTTTTCGACGCGGTGGCGGACTTCGGAGCGCTCCTGCTGGAGAGCGTGGAGCTGGTTGCGGAGGCTGTCGGCTTCGGCGGCTTGGGCCTCGAGCTCTTCCCGCACGGTGGCCAGCTCGAGTTCGGCGGCGGCTTTTTGGGAGCGCGCCTCTTTGAGCAGTTCGATAGCGCGGTAGATCTTTGCCTCCAGCGATTGAAAATCGTTGGCGGAGCCTTCAAATGCGAGCTGGCCTTCAGCGCTGGTAGCCATGAGTCCCTCGGAAAGAATTCGGAAGCTGGAAAGCTCGAACTGACGGAAGTATAACGCAGATTGGCGGGGAGAAATCGGGAGCGGCTGTGGAGAAACAAGGATTCAAGGACTCCCACAGTTCGCGGGTTCAAGCGCCCTCCGGATCGGAAGCCTGAGTTCTCGATCGCGATAGCTGGCAGGCCGAAGTGACCCTGGGGGCGGCGGCGGAGATTTGCGCGGCGCTGGGGTCCTTCGCTGAGCTCAGAATGACCCCACAGAATCAGACGCAAGAGCAACGGCGAGAGCAAAGACCCCGCATCTGCTGACTGCAGCAGATGTGGGTCACCTGCATCGCTGCTGCTTAGCGGCGGGTGGTGGCAATTTCGGGCTGGTGGCGGTTGGCCGGGGGCGGCGACTGGAGGTGGTCGCGGGTGAGGTTCTCCTGCAGTCGGGCAAAGGCTTCGTCGGGGTTATCGACGTACTGGAAGAGGTTGACGTCTTCAGGGGAGATGGTTCCGGCGTCGGCCAGGGCTTCCAGGTTGAGGACGCGGCGCCAGTACTCGGAGCCGTAGACGAGGACGGTCATCTTCTTGGCGAGCTTTTCGGTCTGGGCGAGGGTGAGGATCTCGAAGAGTTCGTCGAGGGTTCCGAAGCCTCCGGGAAAAACCACGAGGGCTTTGGCTAGGTAGGCGAACCAGAGCTTGCGCATAAAAAAATAGTGGAACTCGAAGTTGAGCTCCGGGGTGATGTAAGGGTTGGGGGCCTGCTCGGCGGGCAGGGCGATGTTGAGGCCGATGGTCTTGCCTCCGGCCTCGCGGGCGCCGCGGTTGGCGGCCTCCATGATGCCGGGGCCTCCGCCGGTGGTGACGACGAAGCGGTGGCGCTTGCCGCCGAGCGTGCGGCTCCAGGAGGTGAGCATGTGGGCCAGACGGCGGGCGTCTTCGTAGTAGCGGGCCATGTCCACGGCGCGCTGGGCGCGATAGGCGGCTTGGGCCTGCTCGGGAGCGGGTTTTAACGATGAGCTCTTCTGGGATGAGGCAGCAGGGTCGAAGTGCTGGGCGGCTCCCTTGGCGTTGCTGAGGCTGTGGAAGCGGGCGGAGCCGAAGAAGACGACGGTGTCCTGGATTTTTTCGCGGCGGAAGCGTGCGAGCGGCTCGGCGTACTCGGCGAGGATGCGCAGGGGACGGCCATCAGGGCCTTTGAGGAAGATGTCGTTTTCGTAGGCGAGCGGGGCGATGAAATTGGTATGGTCAGCCATAGTGGGTTACCGGTTCGGGTTCGCTAGCGGAGATCGCGATAGTGTACGGCATCGCTGGCTCCCATCCATAGGTCAAGCAGGCCGATGCCGGAGATCATGCCGCGGACGAAGGCGAGATCACAGAAATACTTAACGTTGGGCCAGGCGGCGAGCAGGGGATTCTCGGTCCAGAGGCGGGTCCAGGGAAGAACCAGGACGAGGATGCCGGTCCAGAAGGCGATGGCAACCTCGACGGCGAGCAGGAGGCGCTGCGCCCAGACCGGAGGGTGCGCGGCGGGCGGAGTGAGCCGGCTGGGCTGGGCGGCATGGTTTTGGTCCGGCTCCGGCGTTTGCGTGGTCTGCTTCAGCGGTCCTGCTTCCATCATTCGATTCGAGGTGTCCCTGTTCTCCCGCGATTGGCCTGGCATGGCAAAGGCTACGCAAGCTTGCACCTGATTCTACGCTGAAGGGCGGCCAAGACAGAAACGGCAAGCGGATTGAGCGAGAAAAAGGCGAGGCGGGAATGGCTGCTCTGCACTCCTGCTTTAAGGAGGGCGTACTGCTCGCCCCACATTGGCCAACAGAAGGCAAATATGGGCCACCCGGGGTTTCTGCCACATCTGCTCGGAGAAGGCTTCGCAGCCGGGTATGCGGCCATAAATGCCGCTCCGGCTGCGAAGCCTAGGGCGCGGAGCGCAGCTCGCGGATGCGGGCGGCGACGTCGCGATAGTCGATGTTGGAGCCGTAGACTTCGAGGAAGTGGTTGAGCGCCTCGCGCTTGCGTCCGGCAGTCTGGTAGGCGCTGGCCAGTTCGTAGTTGACGGCGGTGCGCGACTCCTCGTTGGGGGCGGTGTCCAATGCGAGGAGGAACCATTTGAACGAGGCCTCAGGCACGGACTTTTCCACGAAGCAGGTGGCCAGCCAGATGTAGGCCTGCTGGGCGCGGTCGCGGCTCAGGCCGTTGCCGGCCAGGTGGCAGACCTTCTGCAACTCGCCGATGGCCTCGTCGAGCAGGCCCATCTCGCGGAAGGCGATGCCGAGGTTGAAGTGGGTTTCGGGATCGTCGTCATGCTCTTGCGGAACCTCCAGGTCGCGCTCGAAGTCCTGGAGCAGATCGCCAAAGACGCTGGGAGCGGGCTCGGCCTGGGGCTCGACGGACGCGGCCATGTAGGGCACCAGCGGGGGCGGTGGCATGGGCGCCGGCGGCGGCGCGAAGACGGATTCCAGCGGCAGGGGATCGGGCTCCAGCAGATCGGGGAGAGCCGAGGCTGGGTGCGCGGCTGGCTCCAGCTCCAATTCCATCTCCAGGTCCAACATCGGGACTGGCGCCTGCGGGATCGGCGGTTGGAGCGCCAGGGGCTGGGCTGCGGGCTGGGGCGCAGGCACAGGCGCGGCCGCGACGGGCGGCGCAGGGACTCGGTGGGGCTGGGCGGCGGGAGTAAAACTATCTCCCAACTCAAGATCCAGCTCGGAGGCCAGGGCGCTGAGCGAGGGCTGGGCGGCGGGTTCGGCCTCATCGGCGGGCGAAAATTGGTCTGCTGGCGGCGCGTCTTCCACCGCGGGCTCGAAGCCGGGGAATGGGGTTGGATCGCCGGTGACCTCAACGATCTCGACCGGCGCGAAGCTGGGCTCGGGCTCGGCGACGGCGGAGCCGGAAGAGCCAGAGGCGCGGCGCAGCTGATCGCGCAGGCCAGGCAGCTCGGGATGGCCGGGGCAAACCTGAGAGAGGCGCGCGAGAGCGGATTCGGCTTCATCCCAGATCTGCTGATTCAGGCAGAAGTGGACCTCCTCCAGCAGTTCCGCTACGTTCGGATCGGTGGCATCGGCGACATCGCCAGCGGCTGGTTCCGGCTGCGGAGCCGGCGCCGCAGAGGGTTCGTCCGGCGCTTCGTCCTGCCAGACGGATTCCCACTCGCCGGAGAGATCGATTTCCTCGGTATCGCTGGGGGTGTCGCCGGTTGCGATGTCAAAGTCGCTGGCGGCGAACTCGCTGCCCTTGGCCTCCCAAGTGATGGTTGGACCGGAGGTGGTGAGGGCGGCGTAGTAATCGGCTGCCTCGGAGGCACCGAGGTTCTCCAGGACGCGCTGCATGGCTTTGTAGCAGCGGGCGGAGTTGGACGCGTCGCCTTCCTGGTGGTAGAGCAGGCCGAGGGTGCGGTTGAGGCGCAGGTCCTCGGGGGCGCTCTGGAGCGCGGTTTCCAGGACACCGATGCTGCGCCGTTTGGAGGCGAACGACTCGAAGAGCTCGGCCTCGCTGAGGGCGGCGGTGATGGTCTCCTCGGTTTCGGGCGCGTAATTCTGCGCCGGCAGCTCAGGTTCGGTGCCGGTGCGGAACTCCTCGAGGGTTTGCGGCTTGTCTTCTGCCGGCGAGACCTGGCCAGCGGGCGCATCCGGTGAGTTGGACGAGAGGCGGGCACAGACTTGGCGGTAGGACTGGACGTGGGCCGCGCTCTCCGGCTCCAGTTGGATGAGTTCCTTGTAGGCGTCGCGGGCGCGTTCGAACTGCTCGGACTGCACGCAGGCGTGGGCCAGGAGTTCGAGGATTTCGGCGAGCATGGAGCTGTCGCCGGCGCGCTGGAAGAGGTCGTAGATGGACTGCAGGGCGTCGGGGTTGGTACGCACCCGGGCGACGGCGCCGTGCAGATGGGAGAGCACGTCCTCCTTGTCATGCGCGATGAGTTCGGAGGCGAACTCGCTGTAGATGGCGATGACGCGGAGAGTGTCGTTTTCCTTGTAAAGACCGCCGGCGACTTGCAGGATGCCATCGGCGTCATGATGGACGCTGACCAGCTTGCGGGCGACGGGGTAGGCTTCGTCGAGCTTATCGAGTTTGAGATAGGCGGCCAGCAGGTGGCGCAGACCGTCGATGCGGGAGTCCAGATCGGGGATGGCCTCGTAGAGTTCGGCGGCTTTTTCGGCATCTCCCACTTCGAGGGTGACCTGGGCGCGCAGCTCCTGGGCGCGCAGGTTGCCGCGGTCGAGGGCGATGAGCCGGTCGAGGATCTTTTGCGCCGGCTCCAGCGAGTGGCGCAGGATGAGGGTGGAGGCGGTTTGCGAGAGCATCTCCTTGGCTTCGTTTTTCTGGCCGGCCTGGATCATGAGCTCGGCGGTACGGGAGATGACCTGGACATTTTCGGGGTCGAACTGGACCAGCTGCTTGAGCAGGCGGAGGGTTTCCTTGGCCTGGCCCCGGCGGGTGTAGGCCTCGGCGGTCTGCAGCAGCATGGAGCGGGCGTCGCCGACCAGGCCTTGCTTGCGGTAAAGCTCGGCGAGCTTTTCCATGATGGGCAGGCCATTGGGGTCGAGCTTGGTGATCTTCTTAAAGAGGGCGATCGCCTTGAGGTTGGCGCCATCGTTGATATAGGAATCGGCGACGATGCGGAAGCGCTCGATGGCCTTTTCGTTCTGCCCGAGGCGGGCATAGACGTCGCCTACGGTGTTGAGGATGGTGAGATCGTTGGGTTCAACCTTCAGAATCTTTTCGTATTCGGCGATGGCATTGGGCAGCTTGTTCGCCTGCAGATAGCCCTCGGCCTTGACGCGTGATTTTTCTTTGTTGAAACCGAACTCGATCCCAAACACAGCAGCCATATTGCGCTCCCAAGGGCCCCGCACCAACGGTCCCTGCATTCGTCAAAGGAGGCTTCGCGTGCCGGATACACGGCAACGGCGTAGCGATGGGTATGTGCCAACGGACGGCACTCCGGTCGCTGACGCCCGGGAGAGCCCCTTGCATTGGCTTACGGTACCACAGCAGCTGGAGTGGCCGATAGGATCGTCGGCCCTGTCGGGCAGGGCTAGGAGGACATGTCCGACTGAGGGTTGAACGGTGTGTGCGGCTGCCAGCACTGCTTCCCGGCGCCGCATCCGCAAGCGGCGCAACGCTGGCGGGTTCGGTTCGGCTGATAGACTTCTGCCATGTTTGCTTCCAGGGTGGTTTCCGGGCTTGTGGGCGATGAAGGCTGCTTCGGGCGCGATCCGGGGAGTGCGGCTGCTGGGGTTGCTGGTGGCGCTGGTGGCGGCCAGCATTGTGATTCATGGCTATCACTACGGGATCGAAGACGAGGCGATTTATCTGCCGACGATCAAGGCGCATCTGAACCCGGCGCTGTATCCGCACGACGCGATCTTCTTTGGACTGCAGACCCGGCCGATGCGGTTTGACAACCTGGTGGCGGCCACGGCGAGAGTGCTTCATCTGGCGGTGGATTGGACGGTGTTCGGCTACTACCTGGCAACGCTGCAGGCGTTTTTTGTTGGGCTCTGGGCGCTGCAGGCGAAGCTGTTTCCGGGCGCGAGGGCGCGGTTGGGTGGGCTGTTGCTGGTAGCGGTGCTGCTGACCCTTCCCGTGGCGGGGACGTGCGTCTTTCCGCAGGTGAGAAGTTATCTGCAGGGCTTATGCATTTGTGGCATTGCTGACGATCGCGGCGGCGACGATGCATCCGCAGATGGCGTTTTATGGGGCTCTGCTGCTGGTTGTGTTGGGGATGCCGGAGCGGGCGCTGCGTTGGAAACCAACGCTGCTGATGGGCGCAGTGTCCGTGCTGGCGGTCGTGCTGGCGGCGCGGTGGATGGGCACGGGCAGTGCGGCGTGGCAGGAGGCTTCGCGCTCGCGGACGCAGCACTATTTACTGCAGTGGGAGTGGTACGAGTGGTTGGGTGGGATCGCTCCGGCCTTTGTGTTGTGGGGCCTGGGTTGGGTGGCGCAGAGGAAGGGATTGGCCGCGGCCGTGGCGAAGCGGACGGCGTGGTATGCAGCCGTGGGATTTGCGGCCGGAGTGGTGATCACGATTCCGCCGCGGATGGAGCGGCTGACACCCTATCAGCCGCTGCGCACGATGCAAATGACTTACCTTATGATGACTCTGCTGGGAGGCGGATTGCTGGGCGAGTTTGTGCTGAACGATAAAGTATGGCGCTGGGCGGTGCTGTTGCTGCCGATTGCGGTGGGGATGAGCTATGCGCAGTGGCAGTCGTTTCCGGATTCGCGCCATGTGGCGTGGCCGGGGCGGGCGACGGGCAATGACTGGGTGGAGGCCTTCAACTGGGTGAAGGCGAATACTCCGGTGGACGCATATTTTGTGCTGAACCCGCAATATATGGATCGGGAGGGCGCGGACTATCACGGCTTCCGCGGCCTGGCCGAGCGTAGTCTGATGGCGGACTGGGAAAAAGACTCAGGAGTGGCGCTGCTGTTTCCGGCGCTGGTGACGCGGTGGTATCGCGAGGTACATGCGCTGGACAACTGGGACCACTTTACGGCCCAGGACATGCATCGTCTGCGGGAGCAGTTCGGAGTTGATTGGACGGTGCTGCGGGTGAAGGGCTCGGGAGCTATCGCGCTTTCGGATTGTCCGTATCGGAACCAAAGCGTGGCGGTTTGCAGGATAGAGTGAAAAGCGAGTTGAGGGAGCGATGCGGGGAAGCTGGCTCAGAGAGCCGACGATGATTGCGCTGGAGACGATGCGGGCGCACAAGCTTCGCTCGTTTCTGATGCTGCTGGGCGTGATTCTGTCGGTCTCGACGCTGATTCTGGTGGTGGCGCTGATCAACGGAACCAACGACTACATTGCGCAGCGGGTAGCGAACCTGGGCAACGGCGTGTTCCTCATCATGCGCTACGGCATCATCGACAACAGCGACGATTTTGTGCGGGCGGTGCGGCGCAACAAGCAGCTGACCTACGACGATTACGTTGCGCTGCGCGATGGCATGAAGCTGCCCAAAAACGTGGGCCTGGAGTGCCGCTCGACGGAGACGGTGCGGAGCGCGGGAAAGGGCGGCGGATCGGGCTCCGGATTAAGTTATGAAGATGCTTCCATTCGCGGAGTGACGGCCAACATCGGCGAGATGACCACCGATGAGGTGGCGCGCGGACGCTTCATCAGCGAGAACGACAACCAGCATCGCAGCCAGACGGCGATGATCGGCAGCGAGGTGGCGGAGAAGCTGTTTCCCAATGGCGATCCGCTGGGCAAGACGGTGACGGTGCGGGGCTACGAGTTTACGGTGGTGGGCGTGGCCAAGCCGGTGGGCAGCGTGCTGGGCCAGCCGATGGATAACTTTGTGTATATCCCGGTGGAGAGCTGGTTCAAGATGAATGGCACGCACACCGACCAGATCGCAATCAACATTCAGGCGCGCGGGCCGGAGCTGCTGGAGCAGACCAAGGACGAGGCGCGGGCGCTGCTGCGGGCGCGGCGGCATGTGGCTCCGAATGAAGACGACAACTTTGGATTGTTTGGCGCCGACACGCTGATGGCTCTGTGGAAGAAGCTGACGGGGACGCTGGCGTGGGCGATGGTGGGCTTCGTTTCGATCTTCCTGGTGATCGGCGGAGTGGTGATCATGAACGTGATGCTGGCCAGCGTGACGGAACGGACGCGGGAGATCGGCATACGGAAGTCGCTGGGAGCGCGGACTTCAGACATACTCACGCAATTTCTGGTAGAGGCCACGGTGATGAGCGCGATGGGTGGGGCGATCGGCATCGGGGTGGCGTGGGTGCTGGCGATGGTTCTGGACAAGACGACGCCGCTGCCGATGCGGGTTCCGCTGACGGCGGTGTTGACGGCGATTGCGGTTTCAACGGCGGTGGGATTGTTCTTCGGAGTGGTTCCGGCGCGCAAGGCGGCGCGGCTGAATCCGATTGACGCGCTGCGGGCGGAGCAGTGAGGGAGCGCGTGGGTTTGGGGTCCCCACATTTGCCAACAGAGGGCAAATATGGGCCACCCGGTTTTTCCTTTGGCGAGACCGTGCGCATGGCCATGGAGACACTGCTGGAGAACAAGCTGCGCTCGGTGCTGACTGTGCTGGGCGTGTTCATCGCCGTGGTGGTGCTGGTGATGGTGTTTTCCATTATGTATGGCGTGGATGCCGATGTGCGGGCACAGCTGGAGCAGTACGGCACGGACACGCTGTTTGTGTACAAGTTCGATCCTGGCATTCACCTGCACCGGCTGTCGCAGGAGCTGCGGCTGCGGCGTCCGCTGCAGTATGAAGACGCGGAGGCGTTTGGCGAAGAGGCTCCGTCGGTGCGCGAGGTGTGCGTGCAGGTGAACTCGCAGTGGCCCAACGGCGACGAGGGGATGAAGACGCCGGAGTATATTCCCACGGCGCGCTACAACGGCAAGGAAGTGACGGCGGTGGACTTCGAAGGAGTGACTCCATCGTTTGTGTTGGTGCAGAACGCGCATCTGGAGCAGGGCAGATTTTTGACCGAGAGCGAAAACCTGCACCGCGTGGATGTGGCCGTGATCGGACATGACCTGGCGGAAACTCTGTTTCCGGCGCACGACGCGCTGGGCAAGGAACTGCTGGTGACGGGGATGACGTTCCGGGTGATCGGCGTGCTGGAAAAAAGCAAGGCGGTGTTTGCGCGCGATGCCTCGTCGGACAAGCAGGTTTATATTCCCTACCTTACGTACCGCAAGCACCGTCCGCAGGATAGGGAAAACTTTTTGACCGTACTAGCCTACCGCGGACAGAAGGCGCAGGCGACGGATGAGATTACGGCGATACTGCGGCGGCGGCGGGGCGATGGCTTCGGCAAAAAAGACAGTTTCGGGATCTCTTCGGCGGAGGCGATCAGCAAGCAGTTCCGCAGCATCATGAGCTCGATTGCGCTGCTGACGATTGCGGTGGCGTCGGTGGGAATGCTGGTGGGCGGAGTCGGCGTGATGAACATCATGCTGATGTCTGTGACCGAACGGACGCACGAAATTGGGGTGCGCAAGGCGATTGGTGCGCGCAGCCGCGACGTGGTACGGCAGTTTCTGGTGGAGGCGATGGTGCTGACCGGGACGGCGGGGATTGCAGCGGTGCTGTTCTGCCTGGCGCTGATCGCGGTGTTGAACGTGGCGCTGCCGCAGGTTCCGGCAGTAGCGCCGGGGTGGGTGATTCCGGCGGCGGTGGCGGCGGCGATGAGCGTGGGGCTGTTCTTTGGGATTTATCCGGCGGCGAAGGCGGCGCGGCTGGACCCGGTGGAGGCGCTGAGGCACGAGTAGGGAATGCTTACGCTACCGCGGCCGGGTTCAGCGGACCAAGTGTATGCCTTGGCGCTGAGGGCTCCGGCGCCGTTGCATCTCGCCGGTGATTTCCTCGAGTTGGGCGGGAGTGAAGAGATGGAGGGCGGGAAAGATGACGGTCTCCTCCATGTTGAGATGCGAGGCGAAGGCCTTATCGAGAGCGGAAGCGACCTGGCGCAGGCGCTGGGCGAGGCTGGGCAGGCGCTCGGGCATGGATTGGATATTGCCGCACAGGGAGAGTAGTTCAGCGACCGGTTCGTTGATCATGCGGTGCTGCTCGACCATGGTTTTGGCGGCTTCGCGCAGGGGCGAGCCGAGGGGCGCGGCATCGTAGAGGCGCGGAAAGAGAGTTTGATTCTCGTCGGCCTCATGCAGGGGCAGCGCCTCGCTGAAGTAGCGGGTGATGGATGCGGCGGCATCGGCGATGTCGCTTTGCGGGGCGTCCACGGCATCGGCCAGAGTGCGGCTGAGCTGCAGGAAGTGGCGGATGCGGTCATGGCAGCCCTGCAGCATATCCAGAGCAGTGGAGGGTGCCGGGGCATCGTGTGAACCGGCGCCGGAGATGCTGGTGAACATCATGAATACACTTTGGAGCCAATGCGCGGGGTTGTCGATGACGAAGGTCACAATCGGTAAGATGTTTATATACAAATTACTTAGCGAATAATTTAAGGAAGGGATTACGGGCGGAGTGGTTTTCCTGCTACCAGAATTGGAAAATAGAGTGTTACAATACCTCCGCTTCTGATTTGGAAGGACGCGAGCGGTAGAGGCGCCCTGCGAGCGGTAAAGAAAGCGCTGCTCCGGTACACGTATCTGCAGACGAAATCCCTCCGATTCACTCAGCCTGATTTCAATTCACGAAGGAAACAAGTAACACCATGGAACAAGGAATCGTTAAGTGGTTCAATGACGCGAAGGGCTTTGGATTTATCAGCCGCCAGAATGGCGAAGACGTTTTCGTTCACTTCTCGGCTATTCAGTCGAATGGCTTCCGCAGTCTGAAGGAAGGCCAGGCGGTGCAGTTCAACGTCGTCAAAGGACCCAAGGGCTGGCAGGCTGAGAACGTGACGGCCGTCTAGTATCGCGTCCCAATCAGTTCGAATGGAAGGGGCAGCCAACCGGCTGCCCTTTTTGTGCGCATGTGACCCTTGTACATGTCTTTAGACGTGTCCTTGGTGCCGTTGCGCTGCAGTAGCGATCTCCGTAGCATGAAATCTCTCTTTGAGTACGGCCGCGATATGTGGGCGGTGGGCTGCGATCCTGCCGGCAAAGCAGGTTGGAGATCGAAAGTGAAAGTGACGAAGAGTTTGCTGAAGCAGTGTGCGGAGGTGAATCGCGAGCTGTGGCTTGTCTTCTCGCTTTTTGCCATTGTCGGACTGTGTAATTTTCTGATCGCCAACCGCGGGATGCTGCTCGGCTTTTATACCTTTCCCACGCTGTTTTCCGCCTACTACTACGGACGCCGCCACGCCATGCTGACGGCGGTGGCCAGCGTGCTGCTGGTGGTGCTGGTGACGTATTTCAACCCGAGCATGTTTGGCCACGGGATGGAAGTGATCAGCTCGCAGAAGTGGTTTGATATCTGTATCTGGGGCGGGTCGCTGGTTCTGACCGCATCGGCCATGGGCGCCTTGTATGACCGCAACGCGCAGCGGATGCGCGAGCTGCGCGATACCTATCATGGCGTGCTGATGATTCTGCGCCACTTTATTTCCAAGGATGCCTATACCCAGAACCACTCCTACCGGGTTTCGATTTACGCCGCGCGGATGGCCGCCGAGATGGGCTTCGACGAGGAGCGGATCGAGGACGTGCGCGCCGCCGCACTGCTGCACGACATCGGCAAACTGGACATTAGCCGCGACCTGCTTTACAAGGCGGCGCAGCTGAACGCGCACGAGGTGCAGGAGATGCGCGAGCATGTGACGCGGGGCGTGAACCTGCTGGAGCCGGTGGGCGGCTCGCTGAAGCGGGTACTGCCCATCATTCTGGCGCACCACGACCGCTACGATGGCTCCGGCTATACCGAACGCTCCGGGGCACAGATTCCGCTGGAGGCCCGCATTCTGTCCGTGGCCGACGCCTACGACGCGATCACCAGTGATCGTCCGTACCGCAAGGGGAGCACGCCGTATGAGGCGCGCGAGATTCTGGAGGGCAAAGCGGGCCACGAGTTCGACCCGGATGTGATCGCCGCCTTCTCACGCGCTTTCCGCAAGCAGCAGATGGATATTCCCGACCTGGTGGTGTGAGGGAAAGGGACAGCCGGGCCTCACTTGGATTGCGAGGCCCCCAGCTTATCGAGCAGTAATGATGCGTTGTTTACCTGGTCCACTCCGAAGATCAGCATCTGCCGGTTGGTCGCGGGGTCGCTGCCGTAATAAGAATAGTTAATGTTGATTTTGTTTTCGCCCAGGCAGAGCGCGGCGCGCCCCAGCGCACCGGGGCGATGCTCCAGGATCGCCATGGCGACGTCGTCCTGCTCGAAGTTGGCGCGCAGGTTGCGCAGCACCTCCAGAGCGCCGTCCGGATCGTCCACCACGAAGCGGGCCAGGCTCTCGCCCTCCTCCACATAGGATTGAAAAGCCAGGATGTTGACGCCACGTTCGCCCAGGGCGAGGCAGAATGAGCCCAGGGCGCCTGGCTTGTCCAGGATGGTTACGGTAAACTCCTTTGCCTTTGCCATGCAGCACGATCTCCTTCTCCAAGGCATTGATGGCCGCAAGCCACCGCTCCCGATCTTATCAGTTAAGCCGGTCCACCCGGAAAACTCAACTGGGGGAATCCATGCCGAAATCCCCCAGAACGTCTGAGGCAGAACTGTATACTAGCGGCTTGCGTGGTCACCCTGAAATTCCGATCGCCATCGGCGGTCGGCAACATGGAGTCTTTTGCATGGGACTGCCCCTGAGTTTCGAGTTTTTTCCTCCCAAAACGCCGGAGGACGCCCACAAGTTGCGCGCTGTGCGCCAGCGGTTGTACCCGCTCAAGCCCGAGTTCTGTTCCGTGACCTATGGCGCCGGTGGCTCGACGCAAGAGGGCACTTTGGCGACCATTAAGGCGATCCTGGATGAAGGGATGACGTCCGCGTCGCATTTTTCCTGCATCGGGGCGACCAGGTCTTCGGTGCGCGAACACCTTGCCACGCTTAGAGCCATAGGAGTCAGGCGAATTGTGGCCTTGCGGGGCGACTTGCCCAGTGGCTTCGGCGGTGGTGGTGAGTTCCAGTACGCAAGCGATTTGGTCGCCTTCATTCGCGCCGAGACGGGGAGCTACTTTCACCTCGACGTGGCGGCTTACCCCGACATGCACCCACAAGCCGGGTCGCCACAGGCCGATCTCGAAGCCTTTGCGATCAAGGTACGGGCCGGGGCGGACTCGTCCATCACACAGTACTTTTATAATGCCGACGCGTACTTCCGCTTTGTCGATGAAGCGCAACGCCTCGGAGTGGATGTTCCGGTTGTGCCGGGGATCATGCCGATCACGTCGTCCACCCAGTTGATGCGTTTTTCCGAAAGTTGCGGCGCCGAGATCCCGCGCTGGATCCGCCTGCGCCTACAAGCCTACGGCGATGATACCGCGTCCATCCGGGCCTTCGGTCTCGATGTGGTGATCGATCTGTGCGAGCGCCTGCGCCGAGGTGGCGCGCCCGCGCTGCACTTCTTCACCATGAACCAGAGCGCGGCGGTACTGGATATCCTGCGCCATCTGGGCTCGGGTCAAACGGCGAACCCCTGCGCCGCGTCACTTCGCGGAGGGTAGATGCAGAATCAGAGCGGAGAGCGAATTAGAGAAGAAAAACCGTTGTTTGCGGGGCTGTGTGCAACCAGAGTGCAACCGTTGCACAACCCCAGCAAACCCCAACCTGCGGTAAACTGAAGAAAGAGCACACGTTCTCACCTGCGGAGGGTTGTGTGAGCGGTTGAAACAGGCGGTCTTGAAAACCGCTTTACGGGAAACCGTAACGGGGGTTCGAATCCCTCACCCTCCGCCAGCTTCCTTTGTAAGTTACCTCAGCACAAGCACTTGCCGTTCGGGTCTTGGGTTATGGTCACATCACCTGGGGCCGCTTCGGGCTTCCAAGGTGCATATTGGGTGCATTTTCCAAAGAGCGCATTGCCAGTACTGCATCGGCGTCCGCCGTTTTGATATAGCAGTTCTGCGTCACCGAAATTGTGGAGTGCCGCAGAATCCGCTGGATCGTTTCATCGGACACGCCCAAGCGGTGCAAGTTGGTCGCTAGTCCCCGCCGGAAGGCGTGCCAGCCGTGCCATGGAAGGCCGTGCTTCTCGAAGGCTGGCCGGATCACATCTACTGCCAATGCATCGAGGTCCAGCGGCTTCCTTGCTACGCTCTGGAACATCAGGCCGCATTCCGGATTGCCCAGCATCTCCCGATGCAGATTCAGCCGCTCGGCGAGTTGCCGAATGACGGGTACAGGCGCACGGCTCTTGCGCGTCTTTGGCTCTTGCCGGTGGCTGCGCCAGTACGACTGCGAAATGCGAACCTGCTCGCCGTCGTAGTCTTCCCAGCGGAAGCCCCGCAACTCGCCTCTGCGCGCTCCGGTGAACGATGCGGCGGCGACAATCGTTGCCGCTGGCTCCGGTAGCACTTGCAGCATTTGCGTGATCTCTTCCAACGAATACGCGTAGGTGTCGCCCGCTGGTTTTCCCCTCGGGATCACCGCATCGCGCACGGGGTTTTCGGATCGGATCACGCCTTGCCTCTTTGCATACCGGAACGCGCCTGAGAGAAACGCCTTGATGTGCTGCAGGGTCGTGCACGTCAAGTTGTTCGCCTGGGCAATCGTTTCCAGAATGTGCTCTATGTCCGCCGTCCTAAAGTCACGGAGCGCGCCTTTGCTCTGCGCCTTCATGTAGCACGTCCACATTTTGCGATAGCCGTCATAGGTGCTGATTTTCTTGTGGCTCTCCACGAATGGCAGATAGTGGTTATCCACAAATCTCTCCAGCGACATGACGCTTTGCGGTGTGGTGCGGCTGCTGTTGACTGGTTCAAGCTGTTCTTCGGCCAAGGTCCGCGCCGCTGTTTTGGTGCGGTACTCGCCCACCGCTTCCACGAGTTTCCGGGCCTTCTGCACCCGTGTAATGGTTCCATCCGGCAATTGCTGGTTGTCGTAGTATCTGAGCATCCAGAGATTGCCTTTCTTGTACAGGTATCCCTTTTGGTGGCGGGTTCTCTTCACTGCATTGCCTTTCCGAGAATCCGCCCTGCGTTCCTGTTGCTGCCCGAAATGATACGCCTCTCCGCCCACTGGTCAAGCTCGGCGCTGCCCCAGCGGAAACGGACGTACTTGCCGAAGCGAACATGCGGGATAGGATCGTCAGTGCGGGAGCGTACCTGCTCACGAATCCATGACACCGGCAGTTTCCAGCGCGTCGCCAGCTCGGGGCAGTCGATGAACTCGAATTGGGCGGGCTTCCGAACATCTGTTTCAGCCGTTGGCATTTCCTTGTCTCCCTGTCGGTGCTAGCGCGTTTTCTGCAGCGCCGCTCATCTCCGCCATCTGAAACTCAACATCGATGCCCACTGTTTTCCGGTAGGTATCCTTCAGCCGCCGCTCGTACTTCTTCAGGCCTTCGGCTGTTATGTCAGGAGCGGCACCATCCACCAAGACAACTCCATTGGAAATTCCCCAAAAGTACGCATCCCGAAAGTAGAGGTCATAATCATCCGAGGCGAGATGTTTCGCGCAGAAGGAAGCCTCCAGCATGTCTTTCTTGAGTTGGAACTTGAAATCCGCCAGCAAGCCAACGGTCTTGTCCGGTTCCTCGGTAGCCGATTCGCCGCCCCCCTCAAAGAGGGGGGTAGGGGGGAGTTCTGTTTTTGTTCTTTCCATCTCTGGAGTCTGTCGGGGCTTCTCTGCCGTGGTCTCTGCTTCCTTATAGGTTCTGCGCGATTCGTGCAGATTGATTTGCGCTTTCTGTGCGTTTTGATTCGTACCTTTCGCGCGCTCAATCTGCCCATTTCGTACAGATTTAATATGTCGCTTAGGTGCAATTTCAATATGCAGGTTTCGTACGTATTCGACTGCGTTATGGACAGCAGACAGGTTAACGCGATGGTGAACGGTCGGCGGAAGTCCCCGAACTTTTATATCGAGAAACCCGAGAGACTGCAGTTTCTCGCGTGCATGTTCGTGCTTGCTCCGTTTAAAGCGTAACTCGTTGAACCAGTCTCGTTCAGTTTTGTAGAACCACCCATCTGGATCGGAGCTGCGCTCTGTCCAATACAAGCTCTGTGAGAGCAGCAGCGCCGAGTTGTGATCTCCGCAAATGTCGATCAATGGCATGTACACAATTGCTAGCTCCTTTGAGGCTCCCAGCCGCTCACGAATCGTTTTGGCGAAGCTCGCTGGCGTCTTCGGATGCGCTTCCGCATCGACTGTCGCAGTCATCTTCGCCTGGGTGCGTCTCATCCGCGCGGCGTCTCAGCGCCTGACTCGGCAGACTTTCGGTTTTGCTTCCTCTGAGGAAATAGCTTTGATTCTGCTATACCCAAGAAACCGGCGATTCGTCGCCGGTCCCGCGCACGAAGGCGCACGCGCCCGCGAATCAGCCGAGAGACATGAGCCGGTGTCCTGCCTATCGCACGGGCAAGATCGCCTTGCTTAAGCTCCCGTTGTAGTAGGGCAATTTTTAAATGGATAAGCAATTTGTTGTTCTCCTTGTTGCGAACTGTGGCATAGTGAGCTGACTCAATGCACGTAACATCACCAAGAGAAAAAAGGGAAGCGATGTTACAGGTACAGAAGCTCGAAGGGTTCTTCAATTGGCTATTGGATTGCAGGTTTTTTCCTGAACCTTGCGGCACCCCGCGGAGATTTCTTCCCGATATAGATAGAGAGATTGGGCACTTGAAGAAACTGGAAGAGGAAGGTTGCCCAGCGATCAACTTTTCAATCGAGAGCCTCGAAGCAGCTCGGTCAAGCATCGCAAGAATGGGGTATGAATTTCGGTGTGAGTTTATATCTGGCACTAGCACGAGCAAGGAAAATGCGGAGCCGGTCTGGCGACTGTATGCAGCTACGTGCGTGGCCGCTGCGCTGTGGCCGGACGTTAGCCCGCACCGACGTGTCTGGGAAAAGTTGAAATCCAACGGCTATGTCAGCAGTCAAAACATCGGGGAAAGAACACTTGAGATGCGCGTGAGGCGGTACGACGATGGTGCCACGCCGCAGCATCGCCGCTTTGTACTCCGGATCGAATACCAGAACTTTAAGAGTTTCTCCGCCTGGCCGGATACTGCGAAAGCTCTGCAGGGCGGTTGGAGTTCAAAGGATCGGCAGCGGCTTACTCGATTGACGACTGTGGGTAAGCGCGAAATCCGCATGTTAGAAATGCTTTGTGCAAATTACGAGGCACGTAACGAGGGGGCGGCTAGAGCCTCAGAAGGGGGCGGCCCGGTTCGAGAACGGCTAAAACTTTCTGTACGTTCGTAAATCTTCCGTCCCGATCTCGTCGGCAGCAACGAGCCGATACTGTTTCTCATCGACGATGGAAACTCGCTCGTCTTTAACGGCAAGCTCGAACATTGCAATTCGGTCGTCGTCCATAAACTGAGCGGACACCGATCGGCACACCAACGCCGGAAACTTTTCGGCGCAGCAGCCTAAATCCTGCTTCGTTTGCACAACCGAAAGCTGGTCCTTCCCACCCTTCGCCTGCACAGGCACCACGTACTGAACGCCGTTTCGGTCTAGGGCAACGTAAACCTCGTCAATCTCGATCTGACCGATTCCTTTCACGGTAGTTCGCATGTGATTCTGAAGGGAATATGCGGTCACACCCAGAAACACATCAACTAGGCGGTTATATCGAACCTTTGCTAAAAGCGCCTGCTCGTCATTGAGGGCATAGGCGGTAATGATTTCCGGGGTTGCATCGGGAACCTTGATGGCCAAAAGCTCACGATTGGGAACAATTCGATTGATCGGAACCAAGCAGAACTTATAGAGAGCACGGCCCACGCCCTCTATTATCCATTCCATCCCCTCCGGCTGAATTTCAAGGATGCTCCTGGGCATCGGGGTTCGATAGCGAATCGCGTAGACGACATCGCCAAGGTTTTTCGGAAGCTTGATGCGTAGTGCCGTTGCCGCGCGTTCTAAATCCTCGCGAGCGAACTCTATTTCCTTGATGCCTTTTTTGTAGCGGCCAAATTTCGCATCGAAAAAGATGTGCTCGACGAGCCGCTTATATCGGTTCTCTTGGTTCTCAGACAACGATCGCCTCCCCACAGGACGCAAACGACTCGATTTCGTGCTGTTTGCGTTTCTTCGCGCCGCTCTTACGGTCGCGGCTGGCGATCGGAACGGCGATGCCGAAATATTCGGCTGCCTCCGACATCCCCAAACGTAAAAGAGCAGAGTCTCCGAGCGCAACCTTTTCTTTTGGGCGCTCGATGAGTTCCTGGCCGCCAAGAGCCGCTATGACTTGGGCCGCAACAGCGCGCGCCAGAGGAGGAGGCACTGCGTTTCCTATCTGGCGGGCACCGTGCCACTTCGTGGCATGAAAACGGAACCAGTCGGGAAAACCATGAAGCCGGGCCATCTCCCGTACCGTGATACAACGCGGCAGGGCGAAATGAATGGGTCTCGGACTGGTGAAAGCACCTCGCGCCGAATCGGTCCCAGCGCGTAGAGTGTTGCTGAGTCCTTCGGCAGCCAGCTTGAAGAAGCGGGAAATCGGTTCGACTTCACCGGGGGCAGTATCAGCAAAACGCCTTTGCGAAATGGACGTGTGCTCGGTCCTGGTGCTTGAAGTCAACAATCGGGAGTCCCACTCGCGAACGTAGCCGCAATGCCAAGCTCCGCGTGTAAGGCAACGCAACTCTCGCGCATAGGAGCTTGGCTTGCCCCATGTGCTTATCTTGACGTGGTCGCTTTCGGAAAGAGCGGCGAAACGATCAGCGTCGGGAAGATCCCCGAGAGCATCCCCGCAAGTCGGCCCTTTGGGCAGGCGGCCATGTTCGGCGGTATCTGCCGCACGGCATATGGGGGACGGGTAATCGGGAAGGGAAAGGCCCTTGCGAGCGCCCAAGAGAATCAACCGCTGCCGATGCTGGGGCACGCCGTAGCTGGCCGCGTCGAGAACGCTCCACGGCAAACGGACTTGATAGCCAATCTTCGCGAAAGCCGTAATAATTTCGTCGAGAAAGGAACGATGCTTCCCAACCGTCAAACCTTTCACATTTTCAAACACGAAGTAGGACGGCTTCAGCTCGTCTACGATGCGCACGAACTCACGCACGAGGGAATTGCGGGGGTCGTCGAACATTCGATGTCCGATCAAGGAAAACCCCTGGCAAGGCGGACCGCCGAATACGACATCGATATTCCGGCGGCCAATCCCGGCGATTCTTCGCAGTTCCGCGCCGGTCACGTCCGCGATGGACTTGGGCACAATGGCACAACGGGGAAAATTGAATTTATGGATGGCGGCATGAATGGGATCGATCTCGACTGCTGCCGCCACATCGAAGCCCGCCTGCTCGAAACCTAGGCTCAAACCACCGGCACCGGCGAAAAGGTCGATTCCAATCGGTCTAACCACGGGCTTCCTCCAACTCTAATCTTTCACGCTTAGAGTACCGGCACAACTCGGAAATGTCGATCGGAAAATGGAGCTCGCTCCCAAAAAGGCTACTAGCTTTTCCTGCAACCGAACACAGTCTTTCGTCTCGCACTGCCAAATTGTGAGCACGTCCCAACCTTGGCCGCGCAACGCGCGCTCGTTTTCAAGGTCTCTGGCACAATTGCGTTTCAGTTTGGGCTGCCAGAATTCGAGATGGGATTTCGGAGCTAGACCGATCTTGCAGCCATGAGCGTGCCAAAAACAGCCATGTACAAAAATCGCCTTTCGGCGGCCAACAAACACAATATCGGGCTTGCCTGGCAGATCGGAACGATGCAAGCGAAACCGATAGCCCATGGCAAAAAGAAGGCGACGAACTAGCAGTTCCGGCGCTGTATTCTTTGAACCTATCCGCGCCATGAGAGCACTTCGACTCTCGGGAGTACGGTTGTCCGCCATTTCCGCACCGATTTGTAGATATTAACACCGAACGCATTTTGCCCCCGTGCTGAAGCCTGCGGTCCGCGCGATGGCGGATCTCGTTACAGGAGAGCAGCATAGCTGGACAGCAGCGACGGCAGGGGCTGTTTAGTTGATTTCTCGCACACGCTCAGACAACCGTGCGCCCGACTGGAATATATCTATCTATTCCATTGATAGCGCCGCTCCGGTCAGTCCTTAGACCTGACGTCTTTTTGCCCCAAATCGCGGGTTTCAGATACCCGTGCGGGATGCATGTATGTATGCATGCATGGAATCGCGCCCCGATGGTGTACGAACGCGGGAGCGCGATGACATTACATAACATATATATGCCATCACATCGTGCGGCAGTTTAGAACGGGGTGCGGCGGTCGGTGCCGCGAGCGCGGCGGCGGCGCCAAATCTCGTCCGCGAATCGCTGGCGCATTTCCTTGGGTGTGTCGTGAATAATCTCGCCGCCGGCGTCGTACTGGCCGCGCGTGTGCTGGAGCACGGCCTCGGTGTATTGGGCAAGCGTGCGCGCGCCCGGATTGTACTGGCGGGTCCGCTTGCCCTTTCCGGCGCGCGCCATGGCCTTCCCCAGCTTGGTATTGCACGATTTACAGAGCCAGCGGAGATTGTTCGGCGCGCCGTTTGATTCGTCGCCGTCGATGTGATCGACCACGACAAAGCGGGTGGAATTGCAAAGAGCACACCGCGCGGGCAAAGGCGGACGGCAATCAGGAGCGTTTGCCCGATACCTCTTTGCCCGGTCGGTGATTTCGTGGCTAGGCTTTCGCCACGAGGCTCCGTATTCCGAACGGGCGGCTATTCCCCCGATTCGTCGCCCTCTTCGTCTTCCTCGTCCTCCTCGACGGGTGCAACGATATCGGAGATTTCGTCAAGCTGCGATTGCAGTTCCTCGTTCTCGGTTTCCAGTTCCTTGATGCGGGTTTGCAGGTCACGTCTGCTCTGTGTGGACATGGCGTCCTCCTTTCGTGTGCATCATGGCAGCATGCGGAAGGCGCAATCTAGCCACGAAAAGAGAGCAGGTTTTAAGCGTCAGAAAATCCGCACCACATTATCGCGGGGTGCTTTGCGAGTACTTTCGCGCGGCATCAGCCCGCTGAAAGCCTTGGAATGATTAGGTTTGCGCAGGGCTACCAAAATTCAAATCTGCAACTTTGATTGGTAAGAATCTAGAAATCAGGTCATGATTTGCCCTGATTTTCTTGCCCTCACGAATAAGCAAGCCCTCGCTCTCCAACACCTCAACGTCGCGCAAGCTGGTGCGCGGATGCATTCCGGCATAGGCTTTCGCAAGGCGCGGCGATAATTGATCAATCTCGGAAATCTCCACTGGCTCCTCGCGCTCAAAGACATCTAAAAGCAAATGCTTTTGCCGCTGAGATGACTTTGAGCTCTTACTCCTAAAGTGGTCGTGGACGTAGTTTATCCAAGCAATTTCCATCTGAAGCTTTCTGACATAAGCCAATTGTTCGCAAAGTCCTTCCATGAAACCATTGATGGCATACGAAATAAATGGAAGAACATCTCCTCCCGATTCACTGGCGGCCCTCAATTGCGCTAGATACTCTTGTCTCGTCTGGTTGTAGTGATTACTGAGAAGCTGGCAAGCGGGTGAGGGTGTGCCCGACGCTAGCAGGGTTTGCACTTCTACCAAACGTCCGGTCCTACCGTTGCCATCGCCAAACGGGTGTATCCATTCGATGTAGAGGTGGGCAATTATGGCTTTCAAAATTGCCATATGACCAACGGTTAATCCGGCCTGGGGGGAGAAATCGGTTCCGTTAAGCCAGTCACACAGCTTTGTCAGTAGGTATTCGCACTCTTGCCACGGAGCTCCCTGATACGTCATAACCCCGACGGAGTACGTGCGGATCACTCCAGGTACAACTCCGGGTTGCAGCGGCAACTCATGAAGCACAGTTTTGTTAATTTGCTTGATTCGCTCTAAGGACAAAATGAGCGGTTCACCGTCGATTACACGCTCTAACATCCCGTTAGCTTCCTGAATGATGTTGTCGATCTCTTGCTTCAGGTATTCCTTGCTGGGTGCTACCTCCAGTTTTCCTTGGACGTGCTTCAGTACTTCTTTTTCCGAGAGGGTGTTGCCTTCAATCGCGGTTGTTCCCCATACTCCCTTTGCGAGATATACAGAGTGCAGAGTTCTGGCGATGTCCGGGCGCAATGGTACACCGGCGAGGTGCTCACATTTTGATTTGCACTCTCCGAGCGCAGCCCAGAAGGAGGGCGGTGCTTTGCGGAAGTCTACGGTAAACGTCAACCACGGGTGCGTGTGGAGGTATCCAAGCTTTTTTGTCATTCCAAAAGTCCTCCATATTTTCATGTACCCTGTCAAATGCAATATCTACATAATAAACACTATGGCGTATTAATGTCACATTATTTGTCAAGCATTTTATATGGTTTTTGTCTCGACGTTCTCATCGTGGGCAGGATGAGCAGTCTAGACAAATCCGGCGCGGCGGAAGCGAGATCCTAGCCACGAAAAGAGAGCAGGCTTATTGGCGGCAGAAATTCAGACCGAATTATTGTCAGGTGCGCTGCGGGTACGCTTGCGTCTGCGGGTGACTGCCGTTCGCAAGCCCTTTTCGGCAAGATAGCGACCGTAGGTGTCCAATTTGTCGAAACCTCGGGCCTGGAACTTCAGTATCTCCCTGACGCTTTTTCCTTGTTCCAGCATTCGCACAGCGGCGTCTATCCGGGGATCGTTGGGCCTTCCGCGTCTCAGGGGTAGTTCACGGCGCACCAGGCGCAGGGCGGCGGCTCTGAAGGCCTTGGGGTCGCGCTCCAGTTCTTCGCCACACTCTCGGCGTACCAGAGCGACAAAATCGCGGACGAGCGTTTCCAGCCGCTTTGAGGGGCGCACCCCTGGCTGGAGGGGGCGCAAGGATGGTTTCTCAGCGGTCATCCAAACCGCTCCATTTTCGGGCGCATGTTAAGCGCAAAAACGGCATCTTGCACAGTAGGTAGTGCAGATATGCGCAATGAATCACGATAAATGAGGTGCATTTGCGGGTGCATACTTGGCTCCGAATGGCCTAATTTCACCCGAATTGCAGCACTTATGCTGAGGCTAACTCACTCATTCCTAGCAACAGGAGCAGGGCGGCTCTCTTCTTGAAAACCGCTTTACGGGAAACCGTAACGGGGGTTCGAATCCCTCACCCTCCGCCATTTCTTCTCCAGAGCTGTCCATAGTCGTCCATTCTCCTGCACGATTCTGTGTAATTCATTGAAATCAGGTGCGCGCCTTTCCGCACTTGTCTGTGCCATTCCACGGCTGTCCAAATTTTACCGGGGTATTGTCGGGGGTATTCTGAGTTCGCGTCCCGGTTGAAAGCGGGGGTATCGCTACAGGTAGGCCTTACGGACCATGAGCCATGAATATCACAAGCTTAATGATCGGCAAGTGAAGAACGCGAAACCGGGCGGAAAAGAGTACCGGTTGAGTGACGGAAGCGGACTTTATTTGGTAGTAAAGCCCAATGGCGGAAAGCTGTGGCGATGGTCCTATGAGTTCAACGGCAAAGAGAAGTTGCTGTTCTACGAGCCGTATCCGAGTGTTTCTCTTGCCCAAGCACGGGAACTGCACGAAGAGGCCGGGGCGCTGAAGCGACGCGGAATCGACCCCCGCCGTCGCGAAGCAGACAAAGAAGCGCGAGGAGGAGGAGTGCAAGCGGGAATCCTCGATGCCCAGCTTTGCCGCCCTTACAGAAGAATGGCTGAAGACCTGGAGCAAGAAGAAGAGCGCGCGTTACGTGGTGACGGTGAAAACGCGCCTGGATGGCGATATCTTGCCGGCCATCGGCGAGACCCCAATCGACCAGTTGAAGACGTCAGCCCTGGTCAAGATCGTCTCGGGAATCCAGGATGATCGAGATGCCGAAGATCTTGCCCGGCGCGCGCTCCAGAAGATGAAGCAGATCCTTCGCTTTGCGGTCGCGAAAGGCTACATAGAAAGCAGCCCGATCGCAGACACCCGTCCCTCGGACTTTCTCCGGTCGCACACGGTCGAGAACTTTGCCCGCATTGAACCTGCGCAGCTGCCGGAGTTGCTCACGAAAATCGAAATCTATCAGGGAACGCCGCTCACCCGGTTGGCGATGAAACTGATTGCGCTCACGTTTGTTCGAACTACCCTGCTGATCGAAGCAGAATGGTCGGAGATCGATTTTGAGGGAAAACGCTGGAAGATTCCGTTAGAGCGCATGAAAGGTCACAAGTCGCCACTCATCGTGCCGCTGGTGCGCCAGACTGTCCAAGTTCTGGAACTCGTACGCGCAGTCTCAGGAAAGAGCAAGTATCTATTCCCTGGACAGGGACCGAAGAACCCGACGATGAGTAACGGGACAATTCGTATGGCGCTCCAAAGAATGGGTTACAAGGACCTAATGACAGGCCATGGTTTCAGGGGCGTCGCGTCTACGATTCTGCACGAGTGCGGCCATGTGCACGAGCACATTGAAACGCAAATGGCGCATTTGAAAAAAGACAAAGTCAGCGGCGCCTACGATTATGCGAAGTATCTTGTCCCACGGACCTACATGATGCAGGACTGGGCCGACTTTCTCGATGAAACGCTGCGCAACGGCGCTTATAAATTGATCCCTCCCTCACACAGAATTGAACGCGAGGGGAGTCCGGAGGATGAGCGCCAACCGGCGGCGCGGCCACGTCGGAGCAGCAATCAATGAGACGGATGACTTGAAGAAGAGCGCCCGAGACCAGCGGAGAACCAAGACGAAAAATGCCAAAAAGAACGTGAGGGTGCAGCGCGAGCGAACGAGCGTAGGAACTTTTCACTGCAAACCTCACCGCGCACGGTTCTGGGCCATGCCGTCGGGCTATTTGGGTTCTGGATGGATGACAATCCGAAAGATGGCCGGGAACTAGTGTAGTGCGTCACAAATAGAAACATATATCGTTGGGTCGTGTTCTTTACAATGGAGGACACGACCGATGCGTATTGCAGCCGCCGTCATTCTGACCAATGAGCAACGAACCAAGCTGGAGGTCTACGCCCGTGGACGCAGGACTCCAGCGCGGGTTGTGCTGCGCGCCCGCATCGTGTTGCTGGCTGCCGAAGGCAAGCAGGACCTGGAGATTGCCCGCCTGCTTGCCATCGTGCCGCGCACGGCGGCTCGCTGGCGCTCGCGTTTTCTGCGCGACGGGATTGCGGGGCTGGAGCACGACGCGCCGCGGCCTGGCCGCACGCCTTCCATTTCGCCAGAGCTGGTGCGTGTGGTGATCGCCAAAACCACCCAGGAAACGCCCTCTCGTGCAACCCATTGGAGCACGCGCACGATGGCCGCTGAAGTCGGTATCAGCGAAGCCAGTGTGCGCCGCATCTGGCACAGCCATGGCCTGAAACCGCACCGCGTGGAAACCTTTAAGCTCAGCAACGATCCCCGTTTCGTAGAGAAGCTGGAGGACATCGTCGGCCTGTATCTGAATCCGCCTGAGCACGCGCTGGTGCTGTCATTGGACGAGAAGAGCCAGATCCAAGCGCTGGATCGTACTCAACCTGGCTTGCCCATGAAGAGAGGCCGTGCCCAGACGATGACGCATGACTACAAGCGGCATGGGACGACCACGTTGTTCGCAGCTCTCAACACCCTCGATGGCAGCGTGATGGCTACCTGTATGGAGCGTCATCGCCATCAAGAATGGCTGAGGTTTCTGCGCCTCATCGATCGCCAAACCCCCGCAGACAAGCAGCTCCACCTGATCGTCGACAACTACGCCACCCACAAACACCCGGCAGTGCAGCGCTGGGCGGCGCGCCACAAGCGCTTCCATTTTCACTTCACGCCGACCAGCAGCAGCTGGCTCAACATGGTCGAACGGTTCTTTCGCGACCTGACCGAGAACCAGCTCCGGCGCGGCATCTTCACCAGCGTTGCAGCGCTTGAACAGAGCATCCTCGCTTACATCGATGAACATAACCGCGAACCCAAACCGTTCATCTGGACCGCGAAAGCCAATGACATTCTCGAAAAGGTCAAGCGCGCCAAGGCCAATCTCAATAACAGCCCATCTGTGTGACGCACTACACTAGGCCAACTTTCCCGGGGGTGGAGCCACGCGTGCTGACGCAGTCGAACCTCTCGTTTCTGCATCTGTTTTTGCGATAATAGGCATCTATGTCCAAACGTGAATTTCAGACCGAAGTCAGTCAGCTGCTCCAACTGATCATCCACTCCCTCTATTCGCATCCTGAAATCTTCCTGCGCGAGCTCATTTCCAACTCCTCCGACGCGCTTGATAAGCTCCGCCACCTGACTCTCACCGAGGATACCTACAGGGCAATTCCTTTCAATCCTCGAATCGAGCTGGAGCTTAACGAAGAGAACAAGACCCTCACCATCACCGACACCGGCATCGGCATGAATGAAGAGGATCTGGTCTCGCACCTTGGCACCATCGCGCGCTCCGGTACCAAGAACTTCCTTTCACAGCTTTCCGGAGATGCCAAGAAAGACTCCAATCTCATCGGCCAGTTCGGGGTTGGCTTCTACAGCGCCTTCATGGTCGCCGACCGCATAGAAGTCATCTCCCGCAAAGCTGGCGAAGACCAGGCCTGGCGCTGGGTCAGCGATGGTCAGACTGGCTTTGACATCGAGCCCGCAGAGCGCCCGGTCGCCGGCACCACGGTACTGCTGCATTTCAACGAGGAAGGCAAGCAGTATGCAGATAGCGGGCGCTTGCAGCACATCGTTAAGAAATACTCCAACCACATTGCCTTTCCGATCTACCTCACTTACGACAAGAGCGAGTGGAACGAATCCGAAAAGAAGCTGGTAAAAACCCGGACTACCGAACAGGTCAATGCCGCCAGCGCTCTCTGGCGCCGTCCCAAAAATGAGATCACCGAAGACGACTACACGGAGTTCTATAAATCCGTCGCCGGCGATTGGGCAGATCCTCTCTTCTGGTTCCACACCAAGGCCGAAGGAAGCCTTGAATACACCACGCTCTTCTACGTGCCCTCCAAGGCTCCACTGGATCTCTACCAGGCGGACTACAAGGGTGGAGTGAAGCTCTACGTGAAACGCGTCTTCATCATGGATGATGCGAAAGAACTTCTCCCTCAGTACCTGCGCTTCGTCCGCGGCATCATCGACAGCGAGGATCTTCCGCTCAACGTCAGCCGCGAACTCCTGCAGCAGAATCGCGTGCTCACCAGCATCCGCACCGCCAGTGTCAAGAAGATCCTCTCCGAGCTGAAGAACATCGCGGCCAAACAACCCGAACAGTATTTGACATTCATCGCCGAGTACAACCGGCCCCTGAAGGAAGGTCTGTACGGCGACTTTGCGAATCGCGAAACGCTGCTCGATCTCGTCCGTTTCAAATCCACCAAAGTGGAAGGACTCACCAGCCTTGCCGATGTGAAGTCACGCATGAAGGAAGGACAGAAGAGCATCTACTACATCACAGGCGGTGCCGAATCACTGCTCCGCACATCGCCTCTTCTGGAGATCTACAAAAAGAAGGACATCGAAGTTCTGATTCTTGATGACGACATCGATGAAATCATCTTCTCAGGCATCGATAAATACGGGGACATCGATCTCAAGGCCGTAAACAAAACCTCTACCAGCGAGGACCTGAAAGACGAGGCTGAGCCTGACAGGACCGAGGCGCTCAAGCCTCTACTCGACAAGCTGAAGTCCGTCCTCGGCGACCGCGTGAAAGATGTGCGCGCTTCCGTGCGGCTTGCAGATAGCCCCTCCTGCGTCGTCTCTGACGAACAGGAACCCTCGATGAAGATGCAGCAGATGCTGCGTGCGATGGGCCAGAAAGATATTCCTGCGCTATTGCCCACGCTTGAGATCAATCCTGATCACGAGATCGTCAAGAAACTGCTTTCGCGTTCCAATGATCCCATTCTTCAGGACGCCGCATGGCTGCTTTTCGATCAGGCTCTTCTCATGGAAGGGGTCCCGCTCCAGGATCCAGCTACCTTTGTCCAACGTTTGAACCGTATCCTGAACATTTCGATTTAATGCTCCGATCAGTGCGGCTGCTTGTGGGCACGGCCGCACTTTCCGTACAAAGTTCTGTCTTGCGGTGGTGTCGACCCGCGGGAGAACGCGAAGAGGCGGCTGCTGCTCGACGGTGAGGGTTGGGTGCAATGACAGTGGCTGCCGAGTGGCGAAGGCGCAGGACGGCCCTGCGGAAACGAAACAAGCTTCAACTCGGGCCCGTCATTCGGGTCGGCCGCGTCTCCACGTCGTTGGCCACACCCATGGGGCAGATGGCACTACCGCACGGAGCACACAACCTTCGCGAATGCTGCGCTGGTCGGGGGGCTTCGATTTAGACAGAATGCCAATTGTGCTCCACTCTCCCGACTGTAGATCTTTTGTAACTGGTGATACTTCCAATCGGGGTCTGGTGGAAGCTCGCTCTCATGTGCAGGCCCCTGGTGCTTTTGGCAACTTTGTTTGGCCCACTTTGGCGGTTTAATCTGGCCCACCCCCCTGGGACGCTAAGGTTTAAGAGGACAGTGTTCCGTTCTGCTGGAGCGAAGCCCGTAGGGCGAAGCGGAAGCAGAACGGAACGGCGGCGCCTCCGTGGGTCACTCCTTGCGTTTCTTCCGCAGCGTTCTGCCGCTTCATTTCGCTCAAGACATAGCCCATGCCAACCGAGGCTACCTGCACCCCGGTCGGAGCTTCGGTCTTGGGCCTCTAACATGGCCGGTTTTGAAGTGACCCTACATGCCCTGTCCGGCGTCAATCGGTTTTTCCAGCCCGGTAGTTCCGATTGTCGCCCGTCACCCCTTTTCTCAATTCCAGTGCAGAGCACAGATGATCCAGATAGTTGCAGTCATAGGAGCACAAAGATTGTCATCCGGATGATTTCCTACAAGCCGGTTTCGGGACCGCAGGCCATGCGCCCAGAAGCGAGGCGACCGCCACCAGGCGCCCCCTTGCTGCGGTGAACGCATTGACGCCTTTCATCGAATGGATCGCGGAACAGATGTCGGCGAAACGTATGGGCGTTGTAGGGGGCGGGTCTTTCATATCCTGATCGGGTTCTTATTTGCAGACCGTCCGGTATTGGGTGACGGTGCTCAATGCAAGCTGATCGCGGACGATGGGCTTGTGAGCGGCGGAACGGAGTGGTGCTGAAAAGAAAGATGAGTGAAGATGGGCTTGGATGTAAACTCCACCATCGCATGGCAGTATGGACCCTTGATAAAAAAAAGGCGGACGCTCGCACTTCTGATTTCGTACCGTCCGCCCCGAGCAATTCAAATTTGCCCCAACCCGCCGTCTACATTGATTTCCACGCCCGTGATGTACGATGCATCTTGCGAAGCCAAAAACGCTACGGTAGCTGCCACTTCCTCAGGCTGTCCAAACCGCTTCATCGGAACCCTCGCAACTACTCCCGTCGCGAATTCATCGATGGCTTCCTGCGACAGCCCGGTCTTCTCAAAGATCGGCGTAACAATCGGTCCCGGCGCAACCGCGTACACGCGGATGCCGCGCTCCACCAGTTCCGCCGCCGCCGTTCTCGCTAGAGAGCGCAACGCTGCTTTCGTTGCCGAATATGCGCTGGCTCCAGCGTTACCTTTGCTGTCCGCCACGCTGGTATTCAAGATGATCGATGCACCGTCATTCAGCAGCGGCAACGCTTTCTGAATCGTGAAGTACGCTCCCTTGACGTCGATGTCGAACTGCTCGTCGTAAACACCTTCAGATGTCTCGGCAAGTGGCGCGAACTTCGCGACTCCCGCGTTCACGAACAATACATCAATCTTGCCCAACTTCTGCGAAACCTCCGTATACAACTTGTCCACGTCGTTAAGCTTCGCGACGTCTGCCTGAACCGCCACTACTCCATTTCCGATCGTTGTCACCGCATTATCCAACGTCTTCTTGTTTCGACCCGAGATGGCCACTCTCGCGCCTTCTTCCTGCAGGCGTTTCGCCGTCGCAAGTCCGATGCCGCTGTTTCCGCCGGTCACTACTGCCACTTTCCCTTCGAGTCTCTTCATATCGGTTCCCCCACATTTGCAAAATCTTCTGCCGGACCTTCTCTGGGGCAATTCACGCCACCGGCTAGCTTGAGGACAGGAAGATTGTATTTTTGGATGATCATCGAAACGACTGGGATACAGCTTCCAGGAACTCGGTGCTTTGTACTCGCCGGAGGAGCGTGTTCGTGAATGACTCGAAGCCGGCTTCGGAGAACCCTTGCCGACTTTACCGATACAAATCCGGCTTCCAAAGATGTCGCGGAGCTTGCAGTTCAGCCCTTCGCAATTGCACCTGTACTCAGCGATGAAGTTTTCCTTCGAGCATGCCTTATAGAGAGCCATTCCAAGGTCGGTTACCGTCATAACCGTATACAAGACTGCCCGAAACCATCCGGCGGGCATGGCGCACTCGAGTCGCGAAAGGTTAGCCAATGAAATACCCAGCTCGCGGGAGATTGTTGGCTCTGAAAAAGCCAGAACCGTAAGCAACTTAAGATTCTCGCCATGCCATCAAACGAGCAGCTCAAGATTCTCGCCATGTCATCAAACAATGGATAGTTAAAGCAACCATTTTGATCCGCTTTTGCAATCAGGCTCCATAACGGGCGGTGACGGGAGAGTTCAACGCTTTGGCGAAAAACCGGCACAAGTGCTACTCACCTCGCGATGGTGGGGTTACCTTATATCAATTGTTCGAGGCGCGGGTGGCGTTGCGGCCAGAAGCGGTGGCCCTGACGTGTGAGGGAAAGTCCCTGACTTATGGGCAGCTCAATGCGCGAGCCAACCGGTTGGCTCGCCATCTGGTTCAGTTCGGCGTCCAGGCCGATACACTCTTGGGGCTCTTTCTGGAACGATCCAACGAGTTAGTGATCGCAATTCTAGCGATCCTCAAGGCTGGCGGGGCTTACGTGCCAATCGACCCGGCATATCCGGCTCAGCGAGTAGCTTTCATGCTGGAAGACGCGCAGGTGCCGGTTCTGCTGACGCAGCGCAAGCTGGCGGGCAACTTGCCCTCTACACCGGCAAAGGTGCTTTGCGTCGAGGAGGTGTTGGCACGGCCGGTGCAGACCGGCGAAGAAGCGAACCTGCCAGCCGTGGCCGGCCCGGATCAGTTGGCTTATGTGATTTACACGTCGGGTACGACCGGCAAGCCCAAAGGCGTAGGGATCCCGCATTCGGCCATCGTGAACTTCCTGCTCTCCATGCAGCAGCAGCCCGGATTCAGCGCCACGGACACGCTGCTTGCAGTGACGACGCTCTCCTTTGACATTGCCGGCCTGGAGCTGTACCTTCCCCTGATCTGCGGCGGCAAGGTCGTCGTCGCCAGCCGCGAAGACACGCAAGACCCCGCACGGCTAGCCCAGCGAATCGCGGACTCGGCGTGCACCGTGATGCAGGCCACTCCGGCGACCTGGCGCGCCCTGATCCACGCCGGCTGGAGCGGTTCGTCCCAGCTCAAGGTGCTGTGCGGCGGGGAAGCGCTTCTGCCCGACCTGGCGCGCGATCTACTCTCCCGCTGCGCCGAACTGTGGAACATGTATGGGCCGACGGAGACTACCGTCTGGTCCACCATTCATCGGGTCACCTCGGCCGAGGGAGTCGTGCCGATCGGCCGGCCCATCGCCAACACGCAGGTCTATGTGCTGGACGCGCAGCGCGATCAGGGGCATCCAAACCTCGTCCCGCCCGGCAGTGTCGGCGAACTCTACATTGGCGGCGATGGTTTGGCGCGCGGCTATTGGCGGCGCGAGGAGCTGACGCAGGAGCGTTTTGTTCCCAGCCCGTTTGCGGGGGGTGCGCGCCTCTACCGCACCGGCGACCTGGCGCGCTTCCTTCCAGACGGAACTCTGGAGTGCCTGGGACGAGTGGACAATCAGGTAAAACTCCGCGGCTTCCGCATCGAACTGGGCGAGATCGAATCCGTGCTCCGCCAGCATCCGGCGGTGCGGGAAACGGCGGTGATCGTACGGGAAGACGCGCCCGGCGCCAAGCGCTTGGTGGCGTATGTGGTGATTCCCCCCGGTCAAGCTGCGCGGAGCGATGAGTTGCGCGAGTGTTTGGCGCGCAAACTTCCTGACTACATGATTCCGGCGGATTTCGTCCGGATGGCGGCACTTCCTCTAACCCCAAACGGAAAGCTCGACCGGACGGCACTGCCGATCCCCACGCGGGAGAATGCGCTCGACGCGATTGCTTATCGCGCCCCGCAGTCGCCGATTGAGATCCAGGTGGCGTCGATTGTCTCCCAGCTTTTGGCGCTGGATCGCGTGGGCAGCGAGGATAACTTCTTTCTGCTGGGACTGCACTCTCTGCTGAGCGCGATGCTCATCATGCGCTTACAGGAGCGATTCGGCGTGCAGTTCACGCTGCGTGATCTGTTTGAAACCCAAACCTTGACCAAGCTAGCCGAGAGAGTGGAGCGCGAGCTGGTGTCGAGCCTGGAGCAGATGAGCGAGGAAGAAGCCATCCGCATTCTGTCGATGCTGGAGCGCGCATGAGCCGTTCCGGAGCAAATCTGGATGTCGAGCTGAGCCTCTGCCAGGTTTTGGACCCGGCGGTGATGGTGAATCCATATCCTTTGTACACCCGGCTGCGGGAACAGGATCCGGTGCATTGGGATCCGTTTTTGCAGGCCTGGGTAGTGTCGCGCTATGCCGACGCGGTCACGGTGCTGCAGCGTTTCTCGGCCGACCGCGCACCGTCGCCCGAGGTCTTCACCGCCCTGGGATGCCCGGCTTTAAGCCCGATCGCGCAGCTAATGACGAAACAGATGATGTTCATGGATGGCCCGGCGCATGCGCGTCTACGGAGCCTGGCTGCGGCGGCCCTCGCTCCGCGGCATGTGCAGGCGTTACGCCAGAACATTCAGGGGATTGCCGACCAACTGATCGACCGTATCGCGGCGCGCGGGCGCGCGGACCTGCTGGCCGATTTCGCCGAACCGCTGCCTTCGATGGTAGTCACCGGGATTATGGGAGCGCCCGTTTCCGATTACAAGCGCTTCCGCGTCTGGTCACTGGACTTCGGAAAGATGCTGGGCAGCATTCAACATGTCGCGGAATTTGCCCCTCAGATCAGCCGCAGCTTGAACGAGGCTGCGGCCTATTTCCGTGAGGCAATTCGCGAGCAGGGAACTAAGCCGAGGGAAGGCCTGGTCCATTTGCTGGCAACCGCCGAGGTTGACGGCGCGCGTCTGACCGAGGAAGAAGTGATCGCCAACTGCATTCTGATGGCCGCGGGGAGCCAGGAAGACCTTACGAACCTGATCGCGAATGGCATGCTCACACTGCTGCGCCATCCGGAGAAGATCGGGCAACTCACCTGCGACACCTCTCTAATTCCGTCTGCGGTGGAAGAACTGCTGCGCTATGAGAGCCCGACCCAGCAAACCATTCGAGTGGCTCCGGACGACGTTGTGCTCGGTGGCAAGCTGATCCGCAAGCGTCAGCGGGTGATTGTGCTGATCGCCGCGGCCAACCGCGATCCGGAAAAATTCGCCGACCCGGAACATCTCGATCTAGCCCGGAGGGACAATCAACACCTCGCATTTGGCTGGGCAGCGCACTTCTGCATTGGGGCGGCTCTGGCGCGAGTGCAAGGCCAGGTTGCGATCGAGACGCTGCTGCGGCGTTTGCCGAATCCCGCTCTTGAAAGCACGCACGCCGCTTGGCGCATCAATCTGAGTCTGCGGGGATTGCAGTCGTTACCGGTGCGCTTCGGCGCGCTTGTACCCGGCCAAGAATCCCAGTGCGTTCACGTGGTAGACCATGACGAATGAAGTTGCAATGTCTGACGCAAAAAACCGGCTGCTTGAAAGAATGCTCCGTGGGGAGGCCGCGCTCCCCACGCGGGAGCAGGCCATCGAGCCGTGCACAGAGGGCACGCCGATTCCGCTCGCCCCGAGCCAGCGCCAGATTTGGCTGCACTCCCAGATGGCTCCCGAGGTGCCGATCTACAATGAGCCGTTCACCCTACGCCATCGCGGCCCGCTCGACCGCGGAGTACTGCAGCGAAGTTTTCAGGAGATCCTACGCCGGCACGCCATATTGAGAACCACGTTTGCGACGCCCTATGACCAGGTCATTCAGGTCGTTCACGATGCTTGTGCGATTCCGATCCCGTATACCGATCTTTCCTCCTTAGCGGAAAATGAGCGCGAAACCGCGTCGAGGCGCATGGCAGAGAGCGAGGCGCAACCTCCCTTTGATTTGAATGCGGGGCCGTTGCTTCGGCCGAGCTTAGTGAAACTCGGTGAGTACGATTACCGTTTTCATCTCACCTTTCATCACCTGATCTTCGACGTCATGACGGTGTCTCGCGTTCTGCTCCCGGAACTTGCCGCGCTCTACGACGCGTTCTCGATGCAGAAGCCTTCCCCGCTTCCCGAACCCCGCCTGCAGTATGCCGATTATGCGCTCTGGCAGACGCGCCAGTTGGAAATGGATTTTGTGGCGGGCCAGTTGGACTACTGGCGGCAGACGCTGGCGGGGGAAGAAACGGCCGGCTCGCTTCTTCCCTCGGATCGTTTGCGTCCGGCCGTTCCCTCCTTCCGGGGAGGCACGGAAATCATCGCGTTTCCCGCGGGGCTGATCGAATCGCTCAGGAGCCTTGCTCGCCAAGAAGGCGTGACGATGTACATGCTGCTGCTGGCATGTTTCCACGCGCTGCTCCACCGTTACAGCGGCCGCGAAGACCTGATGGTGGGAGGCGTCATAGATGGACGGCGGCGGGCGGAATTCGAAAACCTGATGGGCAACTTCACCAACGTTGTGGTGATGCGAACCAGACCTCGGGGAGAGATGACATTCCGCGAATTTCTGGCTCAGGTGAAGGAAGTAGCGCTGAGCGCAATGGCCAACGGAGATGTGCCGTTCGACGTAGTCGTGCGTGATCTGCATCCGAAACGCGATGCCAGCTACAATCCGTTCTACCAGGTGCTTTTCTCCATTGACCCTCCGCCGCACAACGCAGAGCATTCGCGCTGGGAGTTGGAGTGTCTAGGGACCGACACCGGTGCGTCGAAGTGCGACTTGTTTGTCGAGCTGAATGAGTGCGGCAACGGCATGAGCGGCCGTTTCCATTACAGCTCCGATCTGTTCGATCGGAGGACCGTCCGCCGCATGACCGGCCAATGGTTGGCGCTGCTCGAATCGGTGGTCTCTGAACCCGGCGCGAGGCTCCGCAAGTTAACCGTGATGACGCCGGCCGAGACCTGCGAGCTTCTCCATGACCGGAACGATACTGCCCGCGATCTTCCGCCGCTGACGATCCACGAATTGATCGAGCGGCAGGTGGAACTGGCACCCGATGCCGTTGCGGTGGAGGCGGCCGGGGTTCGGCTCACATATCGCGAATTGAATGAGCGCGTCAACCGGCTGGCGCGGCGGCTGCAGAACTCGGGCGTGAAGCCGGGTACGCTGGTGGCTGTGTGCGTCGGCCGGACGATAGATTTGAATATCGCTCCGCTGGCGGTGCTGAAGGCGGGTGGGGCGTATCTGCCTCTCGATCCCGGATTCCCGAAGGAACGGCTGGCGTACATGGTTGAAGACGCGCGAGCGCCGTTTTTGCTCGCGGCCAGGCAGCTTGAAGGTCAGTTGCCGGCGACCGGAGCTCAATTGCTTGATTGCGACGACATGGGGAGCGACGGGTCGAACCTTGCCAGCTCCGCGACCCCGGAGAGCCTCGCGTACGTACGCTATACGTCGGGGTCGACCGGAAGGCCGAAAGGCGTCGAGATTTCTCATCGCGCACTGGTCAATCTGCTGCTCTCCATGCAGCGTGAGCCGGGATTCACGAAGGCGGATTCACTGCTCGCCATCACCACGCACACCTTCGATATTTCCGAACTAGAACTGTATCTTCCATTGGTCTGCGGCGGACGGCTGGTGATCGCCGACCGCGACGAAGCCCGCGATTCGCGCCGCCTGGCGCAAAGGTTGGTTGAATCGAAGTGCACGGTGCTGCAGGCCACTCCATCCGCCTGGCGCGGATTGATCGACGCTGGCTGGATGGGCCAAAGCAATTTGAAGGCACTATGCGGAGGAGAGGCTCTTCCGCGCGATCTGGCCGAGCTGTTGCTGGCGCGCGCCGGCGAATTGTGGAATCTCTACGGCCCTACGGAAACCACGGTCTGGTCGGCCGTGCAGCGGGTGACATCCGGGTCCGGTCCGGTTCCCATTGGCCATCCCATCGACAATACACAGATGTATGTGCTCGATGCGCATCGACAGCTGATTCCCCCCCGAGCGTCCGGCGAACTATATATCGGAGGAGCGGGGGTGGCGCACGGCTATCTGCGACGCGAAGAGCTGATGCACCGTTTTGTCCCGAATCCATTTCGGCCGGGTGAGCGGTTATATCGGACCGGCGACTTGGCGCGATGGCTACCTGACGGGACGCTGGAGTATCTGGGACGCGTCGACAATCAGGTGAAGATTCGCGGATTTCGCATCGAACCGGGCGAGATCGAAGCCGTATTAAGCCGCCACTCGGCGGTGGGGCATTGCGTGGTGGTGTGCGAAGATACGCCCGGCGATAAACGGCTGGTCGCTTACTTCGAGTCGCGGGCGGAATCAGCGCCCAGCACCAGTGAGCTGCGCGCGCACTTGAAGGAATTGCCGGAATACATGCTGCCGGCCGCCTTCGTGCGGATGGACAAACTGCCGCTGACGCTGAACGGAAAGATAGACCACAAATCATTGCCGGCTCACGCCAATACAATGACTCTCAAGGGAGACTTCGTCGCGCCGCGCGATGCCACCGAGCAGCTGCTCGCCCAGATCTGGGCCAACGTGCTAAAGGTGAAACGCGTGGGGCTGTACGACAACTTCTTCGATTTGGGGGGACATTCTCTGTTAGCCGTCCGCATCACGGTGGAGATCGAGAAACATACCAAGATACATTTGCCGCTGGCGACTTTGCTACAGGCGCCCACTATCGCCGACCTCGCGGAGATCCTGCGCAATTCGCACTGGACACCCTCCTGGTCGTCGCTGGTTCCGCTGCAGCCTGGAGGTTCCAAACCACCTCTGTTTCTTATGCATTCTCATGGTGGAAACGTTCTGGAGTACTATCCGCTGGTCAGGTGCTTGGAATCTGATCAACCTGTCTATGCCCTTCAGGCCAGAGGTCTTGATGGCAATATCGTCACCGACCTGACATTGGAAACGATGGCTTCGGCCTACATCGCGGAACTGAGAAGTCTTCAACCGGAGGGCCCGTATGTTCTAGGGGGCTTTTGCTTCGGTGGATTCCTGGCCCTTGAAGCCGCTCGGCAACTCACGGTCGCAGGACAAGAAGTTGCGTTGGTGGTGATGATCCAGTCGACACATCCGGACGCCCAACGCTTCAATTCAAGCACCACGATGATCCAACGCTGCTGGTCTCGCACAGCCAAGAGGATCGATCTGGAGGCGGAGAATCTTTCGAATCTGGGGAAGGATTACATTGCGGAGAGGTGTCGTTACGCCTGGAGCCGGGCTCGTGCCAGGACTGCAATTACATTCGACAAAATCACCGGTCGTCGCGCGGCAGATCGCTCACGCTTGACCACCCAGTACATCCTGGAAGCGGTTGCGATTGAAAATGGGAAAGCACTTGAGAAATATGAACTGCGTCCCTATGGCGGCGATGTCGTGCTATTTCGTGCCAGCAAACAATTAGCCGGACAACTTGTAGATGAACACCTCGGGTGGAAAGGCGTTCTCCACGGGGCCGTGGACGTCTGTGAAGTTCCTGGTCACCAGCAAAATCTGCTGTTGGAGCCGAATGTTTTTCGGCTTGGCCGGGAACTAGCCAGTCGACTGGAAGCTGTTTATCGTCGCCTGTGGTTGTCCCAGAGCGGGGCTCATGCAGCTAGCTGTCCCGGCGATAACGTAAGTAGTTGTGTTGCGTCTAAGGAAGCTCTATAGAGGCGCAATCCATGAAAGACGTTCCACCAGCAGGTGAGCGAGGATCCAGCCTCCTATTTCTATCGGCGTTTACTGCTAGAAGACGAACTTCGCCGCCAGCTGAACCTGGCGCGGCGGCATCGCGTTGATGACCTTGCCAAAAGTGGAGTCGCTGATGTTTCCATCGACGGCTGCCGCTCCGAAGAATTGCGCATGATTGAAAACGTTAAAGGCCTCCAACCGGAACTGCAACATCTTGCCATCATGAAGCGCGATCTCCTTCTGCAGAGCCATGTCGAAGTTCTCCAGGCCGGGGCCGTAGAAGAAGCGGCGCGGAACATTGCCCATGGTACCCAGACCGACAGGACAAGGAGTGGAGCTGCCGTAAAACGTGCCGCCGGGGATACAGAAGAGCGCGGTGTTGAACGCTGTGGAGTTGGAGCCGGGATTGTGGTTGATTTCCAGCTTGCCGGGGGTAAAGTACGGCGTATCGATGGTGTTGTTGTTGATGCCATTGGGGAAGGTGCCCAGTAGCGAACTGTCGGTGTTGTTGTAGAGGGTGACGGGCAGTCCGGTGGAAAAGCGCGTGATGCCGGAGAGCGACCAGCCGGTGGTCCAGCGATTCTGCCTGTGGCTCAGGCGATCGAAGGGCAGCTGGTAGCGATAGCTCAAGACGAAGTTGCTTCGGAGGTCGAAAGCGGAGGGTGCTTTGGTGAGCGCGGCGCCCATGGGATAGACAGGTTCGGAGAGACTGGAGGAGTCGTCGAGCGACTTGCCGTAGGTGTAGGCGGCCATCAGCTCCAGCGACCTGGTGGTGTGGCGCAGAGTGGCTTCAAACGAGTTGTAGTTGGAGAAGCCGATGGTCTTCTGGTAGGTGATGGCGCCAAAGTTTGCGATGTCGGAATAGGGTGCGGAGCCGGCGACGAATGTGTTGAACGGCCCCCTGACGGTCTCGGCGCCGCCGCCGGCCGGGTAAAAGACGCCGGTTTCATTGAACGGGCCGCAAGTGGGCGTGCCGGGCTTAACCTCGCTCGGCTGGCTTAGGCTGAGGCAGAGAGCGGGGTTGCCGGGATTGGCCGAGGTGAGCACCAGAAGGTGATGCGCCCGCGAGCCGACATAGGCGAGTTTGAGGACGGTATTGGGAGTCAGCTCGCGCTCGAAGGCAAGGTTATAGCTCTCGGTGTAAGGCGAGGTGTTGCGGTAGTAGAAGGCCGGATCGCCGGTAATGGGCGTGTAGTTAGCCCAGTTGACGGTGCTGTTGGGATGGCTGGGCGAGGCTCCGAAGGCCGGGATGGGCGAAGGAAACGGCTGCGTGCCTGCGGCGCTGGAGGCCGTGCTAAACGGCGTACTGAACAAGGGCAGACCGCCGGTGCTGTCGTAGTCGTAGCCATAGGGCGGATTGGCGCTCATGATGCCCGCCGAAAGGCCTTCGATCGCGGAGTAGAAGATGCCGAAGGCACCGTGGATGCTGCTTTTGCCCGAGGAGCCGAAGAGCTCGTGAAGGAAACTACTGTCAGAGTTAGGCGAGTAGCTGAACCCGATGCGCGGGGAAAAGTTGGTCCACTTGGTGGGCGCCAGCGTGGAAGGAATTCCAGCGTCGCCGGGAAAGACGATTCCGGCGGGCGCGCCTTTATAGACCTCCGATTGCTGGCCGAGGACGAAGGTTTGCAGCTGGTTGTACTTTTCGCGCCAGGGCGGAAGAACGTCCCAGCGCACGCCATAGTTGAGCACGAGATTGGGACGCGCCTGCCAGCTATCCTGCGCGTAGAGGCCGATGTAACGGTTGCGGATGTAGAACGAGCTGGCGTCTCCCTGCTCGTAGCTGCTGGCCACGCCAAGCAGGAAGTCGGCGAAGTCGGAGCCGGTTTCGGTGCCCTGAAAGACGAATCCGCCGTTGTTGATGGAGTTGGAGTGAATGTTGACCTGATCGAGGTGGAAATCGCCGCCTATCTTGAAAGTATGGTGACCGGCGATGTGAGTGAGATTGTCGCTCCACTGGTAGGTATTGTTGACCTGCGTCTCTCCGGTCACATCGACCCCGATGGTGAAATTGTTGAACGCGACGTTTTCGATGCCTTCAATGCTGGGATCGAGGGGAACGATGCCGAGGCATGCAAGTGTACTTTGTCCGCTGCACGACTTCGGAGACTGGGTGAATCCCTGCGAGGACAATGATGGTCCGACGCCGCCCTGCGGCTTGCCGATGATGTTGAAGTCGCGCATGTAGCTGAAATGCGCTTCGTTGACGGTGCTGCCGCCGAAGGCCTTGGTTGCTCCGAGGCTGATCAGCTGCGCCCGTCCGTTGGAGAGCGCATTGAAGCCCGGAACGTTGGCTCCGCCCTGCGCCGTGGGGTAGGGATTGTTCAGGTTGTATTGGTCGATGAAGTAGTAGGCGGATAATGCACCGAAGCCGGTGTTGAGGTCCATGCGCGCGCCGGCCTTGTTGTCGCCTACGGTTTCATTCTGCGCGGCGCTGGAAAAGCCATTGGGGCCGTTGGGCAGTGGGATGTACTTCATCAAGGCCAAGGCTGGGGCCGACCAGAATTTTTGCGGGATCATGCCATTGGGAAAGACCTGGGAAAACGGTTCGCCAACCGTGACGCACCCTGGTTGACCACATAACTCCTGCGAAAGCTGTTGCGCCAGATTGGCTCCGCTAACACTGCGGGTGAGCAGGCTGCCGAAGTTTCCTTGCTGTTCGGCTGCGGTTGGTACGGCGATGACACCGGTCTCCTGGCCCTGGGTCATTTGCGTGCCCTGGTAGTCGAGAAAGAAGAATGCCTTGTCTTTGCGGATGGGGCCGCCGAGGGTTCCACCGTATTGATTTCGCTCATAGGCCGGGCGCGTGGGATCGAAGTAGCCGCGCGCGTCCAGCGCGGTGTTGCGCAGAAACTCGAAGGCGCTGCCGTGGAGATTGTTGCCGCCGGACTTGGTGACGGCCAGAACCTGGCCGCCGGCAAAGTTTCCGTATTCGGCGTCGAAGTTGCTGGTGAGCACCTTGAGGTCCTGGATGGAATCAAGGTTGGGGATGATGGCGGTTCCGTTGTTGAAGTCCTCTTCGACATCGGCTCCGTTGACGTTGAAACCGTTGCTGGTTTCGCGCTGTCCGGCAACGGAGAGATTGCCGGGGTTGAGGTCTCCCGATGGCGGAGCCTGGGCGCAGCCGGACATGACGACCGCGTTGGGCTGCGCCGAGCTGGCGGGAATGACTCCGGGCTGGATGGCCAGCAGATCGGTGAAGCTGCGGCCATTCAACGGAACGGCGGTCATCGTTTTGGTCGTGATGGTCTCGCCCACCTGCGAGCTGGTGGTGTCCACGGTGGGCACCTCCTCGGTGACGTTCACCGACTCGCTTTGCTGTTCGAGCGGAAGCTGGATGTCGAGCGGAAGAGCCGCGCCGGCCGCAAGTTCGACTCCCGGGAGCTTCACCGTCTGGAAGCCTTTTTCTTTGCACTCGATGTTGTAGCGGCCCGGCGGCAGGGTCAGCGAATAGCTGCCGTCAGGCCCGGTCGTGACCTCCAGTTCGACGCCGCCGGCAGCGTTGCGGGCGCGCACCTCGGCACCGGCAACCACGGCGCCGGTGGGATCGGTGACCGTGCCGCGCAGGACGCCGGAGTCAACGGGCGCGGCCAGAAGCAAGGCCGTGCAGGCGAATAGGAACAGCGCGATGGTGATGGATCGGCGAAGTTTAGAAGGACGGCAATTCACGACAGGGAACTCCGGGGCGCGATAGTAGGAACATGGATACGAAAATGAAATTCAATTCCATAATTATACATATCCTAACCTGCTCTGCCTGTGATAGCTGTCACACTTTGGGGTGAGGCGTGCAGAGAAGGCAGTTCAGGGTCTGTTGCCTGCAACAGGCAGGATCGGTAACGTAAAACGAGCCGCGCGATGAAAGAGCCCGCCCATGCGGCGTGGCGTTGCGAATGGCCGGGGCCGTCTCGCAACGCTGGAATGTGCAAGGCATCCAGACAAGAAGTTTCTACATCATAGATAGGTTCTCGGTTCTAATTTGCCCGTACTCCTTCTCAAGGGCTGGCCGAGCCATGCGCGTTTGCAGGTAAGTTGAGGACTCATGCACCTGATCACCGCTGCCGTAATGACGGCCTTGCTCGGCCGAAAACAGCAGGTTGGAGAGAATCGGCTTCCGAGCTTCGCCGGGGTCATGGAGACAACGCACGTTCTCCCAGGACGGTTGCGCCTCCGTGCGCCGGTGCTCATCGGTCAGCGCAGAGCCGCTGACCAGCTTCAGCAGAGCCTCGCCCGCCTCGACGGCATTCGCGCCGTGGAGGTCAACGCATTGTCCGGGAGTCTACTCATTCACTTCGCACCGGATCGCGTCAAGCCTGACATGCTGCTGGGTGCGACGATTCGCCTGCTGGGATTGGAGAAGGATATCCTGCGCCCGCCGCGCTCCTACCTCGGAGAGGAGATTCGCCAGGCGGGCGAAGCCCTGAATCGTGCGATCCACCAACAGAGCGGTGGAGTAACCGATCTGTGGACCTCGCTGGACCTGCTGCTGGTGGCGCTGGGAATCCGGCAAATCGCCACGGGTAACCGGCAGCATGGATGGACGCTGCTGTATTGGGCGTATCGGTCGATGTTCCCCTCGGAACTGAGGCACCCATGAAAGCCGAAGCCCTCGTCCTTGAATTGCAGAGCTGGCTTCTGCGCCCCCGGATCGTTCATCGGCTGCCGGGACGGTTGCGCCTCTACATCCCGGCGCTCAAGCATGTAGATCATGCGCAGCGGGAGTGGGCCTTGGTGTGGCGTGACCTGTTGGCCAGCCCGGACGAAATCCAAACGGTCCAGGTAAATCTGACAACGGGAAGCGTGTTGATCCGGTACCATGCGGACCAACTTACAGAAAAGGAACTGCTCGCCTTTCTGCGGGCCATCAATCGTCTGGCGCTGCGGCACTGGGACCGGCTTGCCGCGACTCCGCCCACGGAACTACCCCATGTGTTGCGGCGGTTGGTCCGCGCCATCCGCGCAGGCACTCGCCACCGTCTGGCGCTCGACGAGAAACTTGAGATATCCGAAGATGTTTGGGCTTAAGCGCGATAGAGCGAAGACTTGCCAGATCGTCCATGAGCTTCCTGGGCGAGTGCGCATCTTCTGCCCAGGCCTCCGGCACTTACCCAAGGAGGCCCTGGCGATCGCTACTCGGCTGGGGGCTCTGCCCGGAGTCCGCACGGCCAAGGTGAGCCCGATCACCGAAAACGTACTGATTCACTTCAACCAGGCAAAGAGCGGCACCCAGGATATCCTCGCAGCCGCACAGTCGACTCTCAACGAGTATTCCCTTACCGTCTTCAAGGCGGAACGGCAGCTGGCCGCACAATCGACAGCGCAGGAGCGCCGTCTGCAGGAGGGGTCCGTGGCCGAAATCCTGCCGCGCGTGGTCGCCAGCGCGGTCACGTTAGGATTCAGCGCCATGTCCAAGCGCAAAGTGCCCGCCACCCTTCTTGGCCGCTTCACGACAATGCCCGCCTTGACGAGTCTCTCGCTGGCTCTGCCCATTCTGCGCAGCGGCTGGCGCTCGCTGATGGTCAGCGGCCAGCCCAATGCCGATACGCTTAGTTCTTCGGCCATTGTCGCCAGTCTGCTATCCGGGCGCGACACTGCGGCCCTGACCATCATCGGTTTGGCTGACCTGGCCGAGTTGCTCACCGTGTATACGATGGATCGGACACGGCGCGCGATTCGCGACATGCTTGCCGTGGGCGAGGCTTACGTCTGGCGGCTTGAGAAGGACGGACGCGAGGTGCAGATCCCGGTCGAGCAGGTACGGGTCAGCGATCGCATCGTGGTGAAGACGGGCGAAAAGATCAGTGTCGATGGGGCTATCGAGAACGGAGAGGCGGCCGTTGACCAGGCCTCGATTACTGGCGAGTTCATGCCAATACACAAGCAGATCGGCGACCCGGTTTTTGCGGGCACAGTGGTGAAGGCCGGCCACCTGACCATACGGGCGAAGAAGGTTGGCGACGATACGGCCGTGGCACGAATTGTCCATCTGGTGGAAGAAGCGGCGCACCGGAAGGCGACGATTCAGGCCTTTGCCGACCGCTTCTCCGCCCGCTTCATTCCGGTGAACTTCGGCTTGGCGGGCCTAGTCTACGCCGCGACCCGCAGCCCGGAGCGCGCGCTGAACATGCTGATCATCGACTACTCGTGCGGAGTGCGGCTTTCCACCGCCACCGCGCTGTCGGCGGCCATCGCCACCGCGGCCCGCAACGGCATTCTGATCAAAGGCAGCAATTACCTGGAGATGCTGGCCGAAGCCGACACCCTCGTCCTGGACAAGACCGGGACCGTGACCGAGGGCCGGCCGCAGGTCGTCTCCGTCATCCCGGTGGCGCCCGGCGTCGGAGAGCGCGAGATGATCGAGCTGGCCGCGGCGGCCGAGGAAACTTCGACCCATCCCATCGCAATTGCGTTTGTGGACAAGATGCGACGCAACGGCTGGACCATTCCAGGACACGGACCGACCCACGTCAGCGTGGGGCGCGGGGTGCAAACCACCATTGCCGGAGCGTCGCTGCGTGTGGGCAATGCGCTCTTCATGCGCGAGCAGCGGATTGACCTTTCCCTAGCAGAGGAGGCTGCACGGGAGCTGACCCGGCGCGGAGAGCAGGTAATCTATGTTGCCCGCGACCGTATCCTTCTTGGAGTGATGGGTATCCAGGACACTCTGCGCGAGGACATGAAAAAGTCGCTGAATCGCCTGCGCATGCTGGGCATGGACGACATCGTTCTGCTCACCGGCGACATGGAGCAGCATGCCGAGCTTGTAGCCACCAAAATGGCGATGGACCGGTACCATGCGCAGGTTTTGCCGGAGGGCAAATCGGACGTGGTGCTTCGGCTGCAGCAGAAGGGACGGCGTGTGGTGATGGCCGGTGACGGAATCAATGACGCTGCCGCCCTGGCGTGTGCGGATGTGGGCATCGCCATGGGAGGAATGCGGACCGACATTGCGATGGAGGCCGCCGACATTACCATCTCCAGCGACGATCCCCTCATGATTCCTGCTACCATCCTCCTTTCGCAGAAGACGATGGGGATCGTCAAGCAGAACTTTGCCACCGCCATCGGGGTGAACACGACGGCCCTGGTGCTGGCTTCGCTCGGCCGGATGCCGGTGGTGTGGGGCGCCGCCATTCATAACGCCACAACGGTGCTGGTCGTGCTGAACTCCCTGCGCCTGCTGCTGCACAACATGGAGCACAGCCGATGACCGGCGATCAGCAACCCGCGGTTACGATTGAGCACGAACTTCCCGGCCGGTTGCGCATCCGGCTGTCGCACGCCTTGAGAGAGCCCGAGCGTATGCGGCGCCTGGTGGAGGAACATGCCGGCGTCGGGGAGGTGCGGTATACCGCGATCAGCCGCTCCGTGCTGGTGAGGTATGAGCCGAACCACATCTCGCCCGAAGAGATTGTCATTCGCATCGCAACGGGGCTGTCCCTGGAGCACGACAACGTAGGCATTCGAGTCCTGAGACACCCCTCAACACGCGAGATGACGGATTCGGCATTCTATTCGGGGGTCGTGCTTATTGCTGCGCTTGCCTTGCGCGTCGTGGGACAGAACCAGGCCGCCACTATCGCTTTCGATCGGATTGCCGGCCTCACCACGGCGGGGGCTGTTGTGCACCACGGGTGGGTGGAATATCGCTTGCGCGGAAACTTCGATCCCGAAGTGCTCAGCGTGACCTATCTGCTGACCGCACTGCTAGGAGGCAATGCATTGCCGGCGGCAATCTTCACGTGGATCAGCACCTTCGGGCGTCATCTGGTCAGACTGCCGAGCCCCGGGGTCGAGGTTCGTCCCGCCCAGATCGGCCGCTCCGGCGCTTCGCCGCGCTTCGAGGTTGTGGTCGCCCCCGAACGCACACCGCCGGACAAGATGACATTCTTCGGCATGATACCGACCATGTTGTTCCAGGCGATCGCGGGCAGAACGCCGGGAAAGCAGAGTATGATCGAGGACATTCGGCGCGTAGCGGAGATGCACGACCAGGTTCTGGAGGGTGTCAGTGGTTTTCAGCGCGGCATCCCGCTGCGCATCAGAGGCGCAACCTACGGCTCCGCGGAACAGTAGGAGTGCAAAAGAGAAGAAAGGAGCATCAGATTCATGCCGGTCACTTCACAGCATGTCACGGGTTTTGTCGTCGGTCTGGGCGGCGCTGCCGCACTCTTCTATTTCTATAAGATGAACCAGAAGCAGGTGGACGCCTGGCTGGAAAGCCAGGGAATCCATCTACCTGGGGGCGGTGCGAACGACTACAGTTCGATGACCCTTGAGGAACTCATTCGCCAAAAGGAAACCTTGGAAGACCTCATTGCCGAGCGCGAATACGCAGCCGAGCAGAAACCTGCAGCCAAGAAGCCACGCCGCAAGGCAGCGCGGGCCGGCAAGAAGACGGCGCAGCCCAAAGAGGCCACCGCCTGACACGCCGGGGCTGGACATGCCGTGCTGTTGCACGCAGCAGACGGCCTGCGCAGATCGGAAATGCGTGATCAAGACCGCGTTCTTCCAGCCGCCGCCTGTTTCTGCGCCACAAGGCACCTGTCCGCGGGTTTGCCCACACGATAACGGTTTCCTCGATTGTTCGCAGAGCCCTGATCCGAGCCGGCGTCGACTCCGCACGAACAGGGGCTCATCTATTGCGACATTCGCTGGCGGTTGACCTACTGCGCAAAGGAGCCTCACTGGGTGAAATCGGCGACTGGGCCATCGCAGCCCGAGCACTACGGCTCTCTATGCCAAGGTCGACCTCGTTGCACTACGTCCCCTTGCTCTCCCGTGGCCAGGTGGTGCTCGATGAAAAACTTGCGAGATGGTGTCGAAGACTACCTGGCGATGCGGCGCGGCTTGGGTTTCAAACTCAAGAGACACGGTCGCTTCTAGCGTGAATTCGCAGCGGCGCTGGATAAACAAGACAAGACTCATATCACAACTCAACTCGCAATCGAGTGGGCGACGGAGCCCCAACACCTTCACCCATCAGAGTGGGCTGCCCGCCTCAGCAGTGTTCGTTATTTTGCACGCTACTGGAGCGCGGTTGATACGGCAACAGAGATTCCGCCAGATGGTAAATGATCGGATCGGGCTGGAACCGGACCCGCAGGGATCTCCGTAGATCCCGCGCCGCTTGCCTACGAATCATCCAGCCGAACCGGAGTGCTTCCGTCTTCTTGAGTACCCGACCGCTGGAGTACCGGACCGCCAAGCTGCACCGCCCGCCGATTGGCCAGGAATCGCTGGTCCAAAAGGCTTCCGAAGAGTATCGGTCCGCCAAGCCTTTTGGAGACAGCTGGACATTAAGCATTGGCCGAGTTTCTATTCCAACAGGCTCGCCGAATCGCCCGGTGTAAGCTGAAGAAAATAAACAGCCACCGAGACGGACTTTAGCTGTCTCGGAACCTGTGGCCTGTGGACCACCGAGCAACTCGATCATAAAGCAGTTACCTTAGTCATCGAACCTGCGGCGAACTACTGATTGCTTTATACCCTTCTGGCTTACAGAATGTGTCAATTGAGCCGTTTATAGACGCGTTCGGCTAACGTTCAAGGCGGACTACCCAATTGAGCACATCGCTGGCGAATATTAGGGTCGGGCACGGTTGCGCCCGCTTTGATGGAGATTCGTTCAAAGCTGGAAGAGAAGCAGCCCGAGAAGCCATTGCAGGCATTGGCGACTACCCCATTTCGGCTGTCCTGGTGTTTTCGTCAGTCTGTCATGAATTGAGTGCGTTGCTTTCCGGCATTCGCGAGGTCACCGGAAATGCCCCGCTCATCGGTGTGACCACCGCCGGCGAAATCTGTAACGGTGTGCACGCACGCACTGCGGTAATTACCGTTCTCGCATCCCCTCATCTAAAAGTCCACATAGGTGTAGGCCGGCACGTCTCTGCCGGCTGGCGTTGTGCGGTTGATGAAGCAATCAATGCCTCTCCGATTGAGCACTTCTTTGCTGCCGAGGAGAGTTCAGTCTGGAGTGAGATGGCGGCGAGGGGCAGTTCCGCCTTCGGTATTGTCTTTTCTCCCGGGAACACCCGCAATAACGCAACGTTCAGTTATGAAATTGTCCAGCAACTCCGACTGCGATCCGCCGGACGAATCCCGTTTTTCGGTGGGTGCGCGGCTGACGACTGGACCATGAGCGGCAATTACGTGCTGTGCGGAGAGCACGTTTATGCCGACGGCCTGCTGGTTGCCATTTTTGAAACCGGGTTGCAGTTTGGAATCGCGATGGCCCACGGCTTTCAACACGGCCAACGCTCAGTCACGGTTACTCGCGCCCGGGATCACGAGGTTCTGGAACTCGATGGCAGACCGGCAGCAGAGGTCTATGCCGAACTGGTTGGGAGTTCGCGGGAGTCCCTTGACGACAAGCATCTTACTCTAGCGACCGGCCGGCCGATGGGGGTGCGTGATGCTTACGGACAACCCCTGATCAACGTAGCCACCTACTTCACCCACCACGATGGGATATCTTTCGCTGGGCCAGTTTCCGAAGGTACGCGAATGACATTGATGGAGGCGGTGCCGGATCAGATGGTGGCGGCCGGGAAAAAGGCTCTCCTGACAGCAATGCTCCGCGCCGGCACAGCGCGGCCGGCCGTCGCGCTGGTTTGTTCCTGTGCCTTGCGCTCCCGGATGCTGAAACAAAGAACGCCCGAGGAAATTTCCGGGATGATGCAAGCAGCACCACAAGTGCCAGTGCTGGGATTTTACGGGTATGGAGAGGAAGGAGTTACAGAGGACGGCAGAAGTGACCACAATCACGGAATCATGAGTGTCCTGGTTCTGGGGGATGAATTGACGTGTAGTGCGCGTATCGCCCTCGGGAACGAGCACCTACAAACAACCTTGCAGGAGTGCACCACTGAGCGTAAGCACGTCTCCACCATTCTGCGTGACTCGAACCAGCACTTCATGGGACTGTTTGAAGGCGCTTACGATGCCATCTTTGTTTATGACCGGGAATCGGGCACGATCCTGGACCTGAATGCCGCAGCTGAAAAACTGACGAAGCGACATAAATATGAGTTGGTTGGACTGCCGTGTAAAACCGTTCTGATTGCTCCGTTTGCCGATGCCGGGCAGGGCAGTTCACCGAATTGTTCATGCCGGGTTGGGGAGCCGTTTGAAGCTGTGATTGTTACTGCCGACCAGCAGCAGATTGCAGTCGAAGTCCATGCCAGCGTCGTCGAATTCAGCAGCGGCAAACGTGCTCTACAGGCGATCGTTCGAGACATCACTCAACGAAAGCGCGCGGATGCGGAACTCCGGCGTCTCAACCGAGCGCTGGCAACCCTGAGCAAATGCAACGAGGCGCTGGTGCATGCGACCAATGAGGCCGAGTTACTGAATCAGGTTTGCGAGATCGCTGTCGAGGTTGGCGGCTATCGTTTGGCGTGGGTTGGCTATGCCGAGCAAGACGACAACAAGACCGTGCGACTGATGGCAAAAGCAGGTTTCGACGAGGGCTACATTGAAAATGCGCAGATCACCTGGGACGATACAGAGCGCGGCTGCGGCCCTAGCGGAATGGCAATCAAAACCGGAGAAGTTTGCGTACTGCGCAACATGCTCCAAACCCTTGAGTTCCTTCCCTGGCGAAATGATGCCGTACGGCGAGGGTATTCCGCCGTCATTTCGCTGCCATTGCGAGAGGGATTGCAAGCTTTCGGTGTATTCAATATCTATGCCTCCGAACCGGATGCCTTCGACGACCAGGAAGTCAATTTGCTCAAGGAACTCGCCAGCAATCTCTCTTACGGTATCGCGGCGCTGAAAAGCGAGTCGGAACGCAAGCGAACGGAGCAGGCGTTACGGAAAAGCGAAGCGCGTTACCGGGAAAATGAAGCGAAATATCGAGCTATTGTCGAATCATTTGACGGGCTGCTTTACGTTTGTTCGGCGGACCATCGTATTGAGTTTATGAATGCTCAACTCATTGAGCGGACAGGACGGGATGCTACGGGGGAATTGTGCTATGCCGCCCTCCACAATCTGAATTCCGTTTGCCCTTGGTGCGTTAATGAACGGGTGTGCGAGGGAGAGACGGTCCATTGGGAAATTCGGAGTCCCAAGGACGGACACTGGTTCGATGTTGTGAACACGCCGATTTTCCACGATGACGGAACTGTCTCCAAACAAGCAATGCTTCAGGACATCACAGACCGCAAGCAAGCAGAGCAGGCCCTACGCCAGAGCGAGGAGCGCTTCCGTGAGGTAGTCGAGAGTTCGCCCGTTGGTATATTCATCCAGACCGATGGAATCCATCGGTACTTCAATCCTGCCGCCCTCGCCATTTTGGGCGCGGAAAGCGCCAGCCAACTCGTCGGTAGAGGCTACCTGGAAGTAATGCATCCGGACAGCCGCGCTTCTGTGACTGAGCGTGCCCGCATAGTGAGAGAAGAAAAGAAGGCCGTACCCTTCATGGAGGAACGGTTACTTCGCCTGGACGGAACTGTATGCGATGCGGAGATTACCGCCGTACCGTTCGTGTTTGAAGGACGCGACGGTGCTCTTGTGTTTGTTCGTGACATTACAGCACGAAGACGGCAAGAGGCTGAAAGGCGAGACCTCGAACAACAGCTTCGCCAGTCACAAAAAATGGAAGCTGTGGGCCGCCTTGCCGGCGGCATTGCGCATGATTTCAACAATCTTCTTATGGTCGTGCAAAGCTATGCGGAAATCTTACAGGACAGCCTTCCCGCTCATAGCTCATTGCGAAATAACACGCGTGCGATCATGAAGGCCTCCGGGCGCGCCGCCAGTCTCACTGCCCAGATGCTGGCGTTCAGCCGCAAGCAATTCATTTCCCCGGTTGTACTCGATCTGAATGCAGTGATCGACGACACTGCCAAAATGTTATGCCGGTTGCTCGGTGAAGATATTGATTTCCGGATTGTTCTGGCGGAGTCACTTTGGGCGATTAAAGCTGACCCAGATCAAATGGTTCAGGTGCTAATGAATCTCTGCATCAATTCTCGGGATGCAATGCCGCAAGGTGGAACGCTTACCATTGCGACTAGCAATGTCACGGTTGGGAAAGGTTACGCGCCACCGTACATATCACCTGGAAAATACGTGAAGTTTTCGATCGCCGACACTGGGATTGGCATAAGCAAGGACGTACAAGAAGACATCTTCGAGCCCTTCTTTACTACGAAAGAGGTCGGCAAGGGGACGGGGTTGGGTCTTGCGATGGTTTACGGGATTGTGAAACAAAGCGGCGGCTATGTCTTGGTTAACAGTGACATTGGGGAGGGCGCCTGTTTCACAATTTATTTACCCATGGTAGAGGACTCGATCTCTCCCGGCATGACCGTAAATGCCGAGCCGCTTCGGCAAGGAACAGAAACCCTGCTAATCGTCGAAGATGAAGACGCTCTAAGGGAAGCGCTATGTGATTATCTGCGTAGCATGGGATACATGGTTTTGTCGGCAAGTTCGGGACAGCAGGCGCTTTCGGAAGCGAGCGGATACGATGGGCACATCGATCTTTTGATTACAGACGTTGTTATGCCGAAGATGAGTGGGAGAGAGCTATCGCAAATGCTGACCAGCCTGCGCCCTGATCTGAATACGATCTACATGTCCGGCTACAACGATGATGCGGTGTTGCGACATGGTATCCACGGACTTGGGGCAACCTTTTTGCAAAAGCCGATTAGCTTGGGAACGCTCGCACGCAAAGTGCGTGACACGCTTGAAGCCAGGTCGGTGATGTAAGCCAAATGAGGCGATGACGGGCAAACAAAGCCTGGGATCCCGCTCAGGACAGATTGGTCCACAACCCGCACCTTTTGAGACCGGGCGCGGCGAACAGCGTCCGCCTCTTGTTTTCAGCGGATTACAAGGTGAGTTCCACCGGTCCTTTTGGACCAGGTGCTACCAGTATCGGTCGGTTGGGCAATCCGGAGATTTGCTCTCGGCGGATTAGTACCCTGAAACGGTTGCGAAGCTGCAGGCCCGCTATCCCCGCACCAATATCCGCGTCAATACTCCAGACGCTGGCGAGCCCGCCTTGAGCGTCATCATCAATTTGCATGACACCGTCTCCACCTTCACTCCCGGCATGTGGTGGACCTGCGATGTGACCGTGGATTCACAGCTCCTGGTCTCCATCTCCACTCCGGCCGGCCCACTCCTCGATCGCACTTTCCCAATTCACATCGCACGCACCGTTTCCAAGACCTTTGGCGGCATCGTCACCGAGAAGCCCGTCGCCGAAGGTCTCCCGGATTGGATGGCGCAGGCCGTGCTGGAAAAAGTCAAGGGCGTGCTGGACGAAGATGCGGTGCGCACTGCGGTCGTGGCGCGCCGTGCCGCCGCCCAAACTGCATCATTCGCGGCGCCGGATATACACCCTTCTGCGCCCGCAAGCGCTCCCGCTCTAAAACCCGCACTGCCCGATGTGCAGAGTTCTGCAGCCTCCAACCATCCGGTGTCTTCCGAAGTAGCTTCAGCGTCGGCGTTAGGCACTGTTACCTTACATGTCTATCGCACCCGGAAATTTGTATCCCTTCCCACCTCATTCGAGAAATCTGATATCTATATCGACGGCAACAAAATGGCCCAGATCAAGAGTGGGCAGACAATCCGGATGCTCCTCGCGCCCGGCAAGCATACCATCGGGGCACTGGGCGGTAGGGCAAAGAACGATGGCCCGATCAGCGGCCTCGATATGGCGGCCGGGGATGAAGTTTGGGTCCGTGCTGATTACTACATGAGCGCTAACGGATTTGGCCGTTTGCATTTGAAGGTAGTTACCGTGCCATCCGGTCAAGCGCACACCGAGTCCGCGCAGCTGGAAGAAGTACAAACGGAGGATCTACACAAGAAGTAATACGCATCGATGCTCGTGACGTGTCCCGGAGCGGAATGGCTTATGTTGGCCCGCAGTGTCCGTTGGCCCTGCCACAAGGCGATAACAACCCCCACCGCGCTGAGTGAAAACCTATGAGAATCTTCGCAACGTGTTTTGTCCTCAGGTGCCGGAAGACGTAACCGAAGCTTGCGAGAATCTCTGGGCTCTTAGCTATAGCTAGTAATAGAGTAGAACAACTGTTTCAGAGTTTCCTCAGGTCCGATTAGTCCCGGACCCTGGGGCATTTTCCGTTACCAATCCTGCCTCTTGGGCTGAACACAGATCCGATGGACCCACGGTTCGCGTTACTGACGAATAGCCGACCATCCGCCCAGGGCCTAACGTCACGCTTCCCCGAACCCGGTTTGAACTAAGCCGCGGGCGCGGCAAAAGCGAGAATGACCTAACAGCGGTAGCCTTGTCTAATGAGTGCTGGCGTGACGTTGGTCCTTGGTCCGCGCGTGACTATCGGTATCAAGATAGATGCCTCTGGATTGACCTGAGTATTAGAAAGTCCTTAGAATCGCGCTACATACGCCTTCAGAGAACGAATTCAACGCCAGGATCCAGTACAGAATTGTGCAAGGCCGATTGCTCGGCGCACTGTGTTGCGGCTGGGATCTCTGTCTATTGTATGGCTGGAGTGGTGCGGTTAAAAATCTCAATGTGGTGGAACCTTTTGATGCCTTTCAGGCTTTATAACCCGAAGATGATCGCAAGACCAACCCAATCTTTTCGCCGCATATATCTCACGGCCGCCTTCTTTCTAACGGTTGCAGGGATCGCCGGGTTTAGCCCGTTGATGCACGCCCAGGATGGTCCCCATCCGAGTGATGCGAAGCCGGTAGTAGATGCGGTGGTGCAGCGCGATATCGATGATTGGGTTCTGCAGGGGCGAGGTGTCGCCGACGATTGGACTCACCACCATCTGGTTTTCTCCAATCCCGGCACCGAGCAGCAGGCGATCGAGAACGGCAACTATGAGCAGTGGCTCAAAATAGTCAACGATCCCCGATTCACAGTGCAGCAGATCAAGCGCAGCGGAGGCGTGAAGGCGGTGGAAGACGCGGACGGCTCCACCGGCGGCGCACCAGACGCGGAAGTGTCCAAATCCGCCCCGAAAGACCGAAGGCTACCCCTACCGGGCCCGAAAGCGAACTTCAAAAAAGACTGGAACATGGCGATCGGCGGGGTTGCGGCGAGCGCGACAGGCACTGTCAACACCAACAACGCGACCGGAGGCAACTCCACAGTGAGCGTTGACGGGGTGACCTTGACGGCGAGCGCGCCGACGGTGTCAACCGTCACAGGAGCCTTCACGGGTGCGCCCGGCGCCGGCCAGAGCGTGACGATCACAAACGGTTCCAACGCGTTAAGCCTATTGACCAACGCGACCACGTCGACGGCCATCGGCACGGTCTCCGCCGCGCCGACTTCCACTATTGCTCCCACGATTACGGTCACCAACTCGGCGGGAAGCAATCCCAATACATTAAGCCTGGCGACCAACGCGACAGGGCCGACAGCCACCGGCACCTTCTCGGGCACCGGTCCCAACAACGGCGAGACGATTTCTATCGAAAATGGATTGAATTCAAATACGCTTACGCTTAGCTTTTCGGCGACCGCGGCAACGCCTGGCACGGGTACGGTGACTGTATCCAACCCGGAAAATATGGGATCTGCGAATGGCGATACCGTCACCATAGGAAGTGTGGTGTACACGTTCGAGGAGTCGCCATCGTCGTTTAGTGGCGAGGCAGATTCTGGCTCGCAATATTACTGCCAAGATACGGTCTCGCCCTGTGTATGGTGGGGGTCCACCAATGCGAACCAAGCGCAGGCCCTCTACGCGGCGATCACCAATGACCCGTCAGCCTGTCCCACACCCGCCGAGGCGGCGCCGGCCGCCGACGGAGTGCCCGGCTCCTGGCCGGCCTCTACCCCGTGCTACGCGAATATAACGGCGCCCAATCCAGGAGTCACGGCAACCCTGGCGAGTCCTGGCACGGGTGTGGTGATCTCGCTGATCAACACCACCGGCAGCACTGCACCCTTTCTCACCACCTCCGCCCAGAGCGCTTTTACGGTAGCGGCAGGCAGCGACGCTGCCAGTACGGACGACCCGATTCCCGGATTTAATAGTGGCTCGGGCGCCTGCACCAGCGCGACCGCCGGAAGTTTCAATTTTGCTATGGGCTCCACCCCGACCACTTTTGCCGGGTACGTGGCAGCCGCCATCAATAGCTGCAGCACGTCTTACTCAGCGGTTGGGGCCACCGCGACCGCGAACGAAGGCGTAGTCACAATCACCGGCACGACGCTGGGAAGTGGTCAATCCTTTACGCTTGGGGGAACCGCCAGCAACTTCACCTGGAGCGGCGTGACCGCAGGCTCCAATGGCAGCAACGGCTGCAGCAGCGCCACCACCGGGACCTTTGCTACCGGCAGCACCAACGCAGCAGTGGCCTCTAATATCGCGGCCGCCATTAATAGCTGCAACAGTTCCTACCCCGCCGTTGGCGTCACCGCGAACTACACCTCGGGCAACAGTACGTTTACGGTCACCAGCCCGGCTGCCGGGCCTTTTCTTACGGAGTCCGGATCGAGCCTTCCCGGCATCTTCTCGTGGGGTAGTATGGTCGCCGGAACTGCCGGAACGAACAGCTGCACGAGTTCAACCTCTGGAACCTTTGCCGCCAGCAGTAGCACCACCACGCTGGCGTCAAACCTGGCCGCGGCGATTGCCGCTTGCCCCGCTGCTGCGGGCGTTACCGCTACTTCAAACGGCGCCGCCGTCACGGTAACGGCCACCACCGCCGGGACGGGTGGAAACAGCATCGCTCTGGGGAATACGCTGTCGAACTTCACCTGGTCAGGTACCAACCTAAGCGGCGGCTCGAACGGCATTACCTCGGGGACGAGCTTTGCGTACAACGGGCTTACGCCGACGCAATTGGCCGCCAATATTGCGGCGGCCATCAACGCCAACAGCACACTGCAACCGCTGGTGACCGCCACTTCGAGTGGAGCAGCTGTAACGGTCGTGGCCAACACGGTCGGGGGCGGCGTGAACTATCAAACCCAGGTAGGTAATTTCAACGGATTTCAGTGGTCCGGAAATCTCAACAATGGCGCTGCAGGCGCCTCGGTGCAGCCGAATATGTACCCTGCCAAGTACTCATTCAGCTCCACCACGGCCAGTTGCAGCGATTTTGTGGTGTACCCGACCGGCACGGCGGGTGCAATCGGCGGGGCAAGTATTGCGGCGTTCTCGAATCTTTACGAAGGTGGATGTACAGGCACGGTTCCTTCGACCTATTGGGCGTATAACACGGGCGGCATGGTTACCACTTCTCCGGTGCTCTCGCTGGATGGCACACAGCTGGCGTTCATCCAGGTCAGCAACAATGTGGCGAGCCTCGTCCTGCTGAAGTGGTCGGCGGAAAGCGGGACGCCCATCATGCCTGTAACGCTTACGACTCAGACGGCTTCCGCTTATCGCACTTGTACGGCTCCGTGCATGCTCACCTTGGCATTGAGCGGAAACTATCCCGATACGTACTCCGCGCCGTATTACGATTACAGCGGCGATAACCTCTACGCGGGCGATGACAATGGCAATCTGCACAAGTTCACGGGAGCGTTCAACGGAACCCCCGCCGAGGTGACAAGCCCGTGGCCCGTAAATCTCGGCGGTCAAAAACTCTCATCGCCTGTCTACGACGGGAGTGAGTATGTGATTGTGGGCGACTTTGGAGGGGTCCTGCATTCCGTAATCGCAGCGACCGGGGCCATCTATGGCACAACGGCCAGCGTTGGGGATGTAATCGCCGATGCGCCCCTAGTGGATGGCAACGCGGGAACCGTCTATGCATTTGTCACTACGGGCGGCAATGGCTATGAACAAAATGACAACGCCGTGTTCAGGTTGCCGACTGATTTTAGCTCCCTCACAAGTCCGACGGCCGCGGTCTTCGAGCCAGTCGGGACGGGCGGCAGCCAGTATTACCTTTACGCCGGTACCTTCGACAACGTGTACTACTCGTCGACGACGTCTGCAGGGAACCTATACGTGGTGGGAAACACTGGTACAGCGGGCGGGGGGACGCTATACCGAATTCCCGTCACCAGTTCATCGATGGGAACTCCGGTAGCCGCTGTTACCGGGCTCAACAGCACCTTGTATCCATTTCCGTCTCCCGTCACCGAGTTTTGCAACAACGGTGCGAGCGCGTGCGTCGCGAGCGCGACACAGACCACCGCCGGCACAGACTATGTTTACTTCAGCGTAAACCAAGGGGCGACGAGTGGGTGTACGAACGCCACTGGAAACGGCTGCGTGTTGTCCTATAACGTAAGTAATCCAGCGGCAGTCGTTATTTCCGGTGGCGGTCTGAACGTTACAACGCCCGGATCAAACGGTTGCTGGGCAACGGGCGGGATTGCGGTTGACAATAGCGTGCCGACGAGCATCATGGCGGGGGCTTCACAGACTTACTTTATAGGCTTAGGCACCAATCTTGCAGGGGGTGCTGCTGGTAAAAACAGCGGCCAGTGCAACGGCGGCACATCAACTACGATTGGAGCCACTCAGGCGTCACAAGCAAACCCCTAAATGGCATGCCCCGGAAGTCGGTTGTCGAAATTATTAGAAGCTGCGATGGCGCATGGCCGGTCGTGGGCGGTTGACGGGCAATCCGGACACGACTAGCGCGCCATTGTCGCGCGGCAAGGAGGCCGCTGACGATGGCGCCTGGATCGACGAAAAAGCGCAAGAGGCGTCCGGTGTCTCTTCCGGACCTAGATCAAGCGAAATCAGCCATTCTAAACACCTTGAGTTCGGCGGAGACGCGCATCGCCTGCTTTCGATGAGAGATCGGCGAATGGCGGAACTGAATAGCGAGTTGCCGGATCACTCCGTAGTCGGGATGATACTCTCGCCGAAGTTGGATTGCTTCTGGATTGCCCGTCTTAACCGGCCAACGTTTTGAATCACGTCCCTAAGAGCTATAGAAGCCGGCTTCGGTGGGACCTTGAACCGGCAATGGTAGGAGCTGGTTTTCCACGATGTCAATGGTAGATTGCGCAGAGGCATCGGCGACCAGGGTCGACCCGCAACCACCTGAACCGCATTTTCCCGACAATGAACTCCGACTCGGCACATCCATGGGTTCGGTCTTCACTTTGACGCGATTGCGGCCGGTCGCCTTGGCCACGTACAACGCACTATCGGCGGCTACGATCATCTCGTCGCTGGTCCGTCCATCGTCAGGAAAGGTTGCAACGCCGAATGAGGCAGTCACTGTGATTAATGACGCGCCATAGCTTACTGGAGCGGCGGCCATCGCGCGGCGCAACTCCTCAGCGCGTTCGACCGCGTTTTCTGTAGACATCTGCGGCATAACCAGCAGAAACTCCTCGCCACCGTAACGGCAGTAGATATCGCTGCCGCGCGCATGGCATTTCATCAGTTCGCCGAAGGCGCGCAAAACTTCGTCGCCACCGAGATGTCCGTACCGGTCATTGATGGCCTTGAAGTGGTCGAGGTCACCCATAATCAGACTCACGGGATGACCATTACGCTCCGCTAAGATAAGCTCCCGGCCCAGGGTATCGTCAAGGTAGCGGCGGTTGTAGAGGCCGGTCAGTGCGTCATGCGTGGACTGTTCCCGCAGCATTTCCTGCAAGGCCTGCACCTCGCGCTCGGCGCGGGTGCGTTCCGTCACATCCATGAACAGACTGATTAGCACCAACTTGCCGCCGATTTCCATGACCTGGCCTTGAATCTCGACATTGATCACGATGCCATTCTTGCGCGCTGCGCGGATTACATACTCGGCCCGCTCCACCTCGCCGCTGAGCCGCTTGCGGATATTCTCCGCCATGAGCGGGCGATCGCTCTCAGTTGCGAGATCGAGTGGCCCCAGCCTCCGGATTTCCTCAACGCTGTATCCGAAAATCTCATCGAACTTAGCATTGGAGTAGCTGAACCTTCCATCTTCGGTAATGGCAATACCGACCAGGGACTGGCTCACGAGACCGCGGAACTTCGCCTCGGATTCGCGCAGGGCACGATTGATTTTCTCGTTCTCGCGCAAGGCCGCCTCCACTTCCGAGGTGCGGCGGCGCACCTGTTCCTCCAGTAGGATTGCGGTCTGGAAGAGGCTGAAGTCGGAACCCTGGACACTGGTGCTGCGTTCGGCGCGATCCATCAGTGCCCGGATCATCTTGTTCAAACGGGCAATCTCGGCTTTCAAAGCCTGTTCATCCTGGTTGGCATATGGCAATCCCAGGTCAGGCATATTCCGCCTCCCTCGACTCTGCGCCGATTGCAAGCCCGACCAGCGTCTGATTGATATGCACGCCTTGGAACTGCTCCCCGTAGGTATTGAATCCGACGGTGTTGTTTCGCAAAAGAATTTCGCCGACACGTTCTTTCAGTTGGCTCTGGTAGATCTCCAGCTTGCGGAGAATGCAGTCGCAGCCGAGAACCAGCTGAGGCATGCCTATATCTGCGCGTATCTCCAGGAAGGCCTGCTCCAGGTTCTCCACTAAGTCCACTCCCTTTGCGACCCGAAGAACCAGCCCGTTTTCGATGGCGCAGTAAAAGGTCAGGCTATCGTCAGGGTTGACTTTCTGAATGGAACGCACGTAATTCGTACCATCGATTAGCACCACGACCGGCCAGGCAGCGAAGCGCTTGGGCGCAAGATCGCGCGCATCAATGCCAAGGATGCGCGCATACTCCTGGGCCGCCGGCAGCCCGTTAATCTCCTTCACAATGCGGAGGGCGGGATCGGCCTCGGTGACGACCAGCCTCTCACCCGTGGCGACAAAGTGCTGCGTCTTGAATTGCTTGAATGGGAATCGAGTGGTAGCCACAATCAGGACAGCGCTATCGGAGTGAAAGCGGCCCTCGGAATAAACATGGGTGCGGCCAAAATTCACGCCGTCCCCAGCCGAGCCGCCGATCAGCGGGAGGCAGCCCAGCGCGCTCTGCAAAGCGCGCGTTACCGGCTCTTCGCGCATCGACATGCCATCGATCAGCAGCAACGCAAAGCTGTTATCCACCCCCGCATGAGGCGCATGGCTTTCCAGCTTCTGCAACAACTCCTGAACGAGGGACTGACCGGCGGCGATGGTGAATTGCTGCAAACAATCGAAGCGGCCGCTCACGGCGCTAAAGCTGCCGTCCGGAAAGCTCGCTCCCGTCAGGCTCTGTTCGCGGTAACCGGCGGGTCCGATTTCCCCGGCCGTGGTACAGCCCACAACTTGAACCCCGGCAAACAAAGTTCTCATTTCCTCGGCGAGCACCTCCAGGTCATACTCGCTGGAGCAGAAGAAGATCACCAGCGCCATCTCCGGCTGAGCCAGCCCCGCGTGAAATTCGCGAACTGCCTGACGTGCGTCAGTCACGCACGATTGCGCCCTGCGTATCCTGTGTATATCGATCTGCCCGTTCATACGGTCTCCCTGTTATGCTCTAACTGCCCTAGGCCGCAATGTTTCACTAAAGCCCGGTAGTGCTGAAGCTGGTCATCACCGATGCCACATTCGTTAGGCAGCGATGACCTAAGAGAAAACTCTTCCTCTGCCGTAACTCGCAACTTCAGCCATTGTTCTTCCGGAACACCGAGAAACGCCTCTACCGCAGCAGGGTCAAACTGGGTGCCGCTGCAGCGGATAATCTCTTCCTTGGCGTTCACAAAGGAATTGGCCGGGCGATAACACCGATCGGAGATGATGGCATCCAGGGTATCGACGATGGTAAAAAGGCGAGCGCCCAAAGGTATGGACTCTCCCATTAGATGATCGGGGTACCCGCTCCCGTCCCATTGTTCGTGATGGTGCCTGACGTTCTCTGCCACTCCACGTAGAGAGGGTACCGAACTTAGGATGCGAGCGCCGCAAACGGCGTGCGTTTTACACTGCTCAAACTCCTCAGCGGTCAATCGGCCTGGCTTTAGCAGGATCGAGTCCGGAACGGAAATCTTGCCGATGTCATGGAGCAGGGCGGCGCATTCGAGTTCGGCCATGAGTTCGCGCGGGTAATTCACCTGTTTAGCGAGATACAAAGTATAGGCGCGCACCCGGAAGGAATGCGCGCAGGTCTCATGCTCGCGTGCATCCAGCGCTGCAACCAAGGCTTCCAGACTTGAACGCTCAGTGAGCTTCAAATCGGAGAGCGCTTCCTGCAGCTGCGTGGACTTCTTCTCGACTTCGGAACTCAGCATGATCACGCGTTCGGCAAGACGCCGCTGGTTCCTGATTGCTCTATAAGCCGGCTCCAGGACGTCGACGAGGTGGGCCCTGCTGAAGGGTTTTTCAAGAAAACCGGCGGCCCGCAAACGAAGCGCTGCAATCACATCCGGAAGGTCCGGCCGACCTGTCATGAGAACGAAGGCGACGTCCCGCTGTTGTTCGTTTATCCTTTTGATCAGTTCCAGCCCATGTGCCTCCGGCATGTACATATCGCAAACAACCACGTCAAAGTCGCGTTCAGCCAGGCAACAGATAGCACTCTCGACGCTGGCGGCTTCCTGAATTTCGGAGGCGTAGCCACCCAGCATGACAGCAACTACCGAACGCACTGCATCCTCGTCGTCAACCACGAGAACCTTAGGACCGCGATGCATCGCTTCTCCTTGGCCTGCCCGGATTCCATCGGGCTCAGATCGTCCTCCGAGATGAAGTCGCAAAAGAACTGTTGCGCCTTCTCCCTCCGGGGCATGGGAAACTTGAGCCCTTGCTCCCGGGCTCGAATCCTTCCGTGGTATATATCGGCAGCTATAGGGTACGAATTTAATTCTCATGGGCAGGGATGCTGGATCGGTGAGCCGCCGCACCAGCAGGCCTCCACCAGTTCCAGCCGGCTGACGGGCAACCCGGACTTTTGGCCCTGTTGGCGTTCACCATCGTTGTGCGCCTGAGGAGGGCCGCCAACGATGCCGAGGAAGCATATCTCGAAACGAGTCCCTCCAAAGCCTAAAACGGTTCTTCGGCTGCCGGACTTGGACCAAGCAAAATCGGCAGTACTGAACAGCTTGAGTTCAGTTGACGGACAGCGGGGTTACCGGCACGCAATCGATGAGTTCGTGGAGTGGTACTGTTCGGAGCCCAGGTTATCTTTCAGCAGAACGGTTGTCCTCCTCTACCGCATTCACCTTGAGTCTCGCCTGTTGGCGCCACCACACCACAGAAATCAAACTCAGCAGACAAACCCAAGAGCAGAATCGTGGACGTCACAGAAAGCTATTCGGGGAAAGCGACAATCATCACCGGGGCGAAGGAGCCTTGAATGCCGCGCCATTAGAGGTGTTCTGATGACTTCGTTGAACTTGATGAAGGGTGGAAGAGAACCCCATGGCGACACTAGGACTGATTGAATACGGGGACGCGAGCCCCGAAGTTCGCGCCATCTACGATAACATCATGGCCACTCGCAAGGTTGACCGGGTGAACAATTTCTGGAAGGCCATCGCCCAAGATCCTGTCACCGTGAAGCGTACATGGGAGAGCATCAAACAGGTGATGGCACCGGGGGGCGCTCGCGGAACTGATGGCGGTCGTAGGCATGGCGAACGAACCCAACAACCTTGCCACCGGGTATCAGGTCGAGATTGACGATCAGTTCAAGAAGACGCTATTGCGATAGGTGACCTAGTTGGTGCCGTGCCCGACGACGCTTACGGCCTGTGGCTCGACCCCGGCTTTCAGAAGACGGACGGCGTATGCGACCTGTTGAAGCCGTTCAAAACAGGCACAACTCAAGCTTTGTGACGCAGCTGAATCCTCGTCTCAGCCAGAGTTCCATGACCAAAGTAACGCCCTGTACGTGACGGCACGCCTGTTGTAATCCTCTTTTTCATTTGAAGTTTCCACTAAACGCAGCCACTTTAATTGCCGATGTTGTAGAAGAGCGGCTGACGGAGGCAGACGATGGAACTCGAACAAGCCAGATTAGAAGAATGGGATCGCTGGACTGGATCGGATGGGGGTATTCGGTTAATCGGGAGAGTCTACGGACATCCGGTTCTGCCGAATGGAAGCCCCTTGAGCACAAGTCCAGTTGTGGAGATGGACTCCGAATTAGCGATGACCTACGATGCCCTATACAGTTTGGGTCAACCTTGCTCTTACACGGAGATTTGAGCGAGAAGCGGGCGAGTACGCCGTGGGGCATCGTCCGGGTTTCAATCCCAGCGCCTTCGTGGTGAACTCCACCAGCGGCTGGCACGCAGCCGTGATGTCGAGCGTGAACGTCGGGGCGCACGCCTCCTCCTCGGCAAACGCCACCGACGCCACGAAGTCGTTCCGTTTCAAATCGTCGATGAACGGGTGCACCGCGCTATACTTCTTCCCATGTGCGGACGCTACCGCCTCACCCGCGCCGATAAACTCGCCGAACGCTTCGACATTGAGCCCGAGGACGACTTGGTTCCCCGCTACAACATCGTCCCGGCTCAGGACATCCCGGTCATCCGCTAAAATCAAGAGGAACCCAAACGGTTTGGGGCACGGATATTTGCCGACCGTGCCTGCCTCCCTCACTTCAGGGTGCCGCTAACCTGTCACCTCAAAACACTCTACAGCTACATCGTTGGACATTTGCAGTCCTAGTCGATTTTCACTCTTGAATTAATGACTGCCACTTGAAGTTGAAACATAGCTCTCCCCATGCGCGTCTGCTGTCTGGTGTCAGTTTTGAGAAACTCAAGAGCGTACAGACGAGCGTTGTGGCTTTTCCTGATTTCAATCCGGCGAACCGCAGAAGACACAGAAAAAGTGGTGCTGCCAAGGGCGAACTCAAGCAGTAACTCCCGCCCGATTTCAAGTGCATCGTCTTGCGTCAAAAGCGCGGCACCCCCAAGAGATACGTCGTGCAGCTCGGCGGTTTTCCAGTCTCGGGTGCCGCCAACGCCCCCGGCTAGGTCACAGTAGCACACCTCTGAGCGCAGCTCGATACGGAATGAGGCCCGGCGCTGGACACTACGATGAGTTCCGAGCAGAGTAACCTGAAGCGTTAGCTTCTCATCCATCCATTGGGAGTGGCCGTCTGCGTCAAACTCAAGTATCCCGAAAGGAGTGCTCTTGCAAATGATAAAGCGAGCATAGCTCGGAAGCAGGTCGAAGTGTTGCCGAGCCTCATCGTTTAGGACAATGCTGAGAGTATGGCCAATGGTGACGGCAATCCTGCCCTCAATCGCCATCTCGGGCTCTGCGGAGGTGCCGGGTTCTACGGGGATACAGATGCGTACCGATTCACTGGGAATGAAATGTAACGGTGTCGCGTGCCCTATCGGTCGAATCAATCAGAATTCTCCGTCGATACGCGAGGTGTACTTCCTCTAAAACGTCTAACTTGTTGCGACCACGATGGGCTAAGGTCGCTGATGGAGCAGCTCCTACCGCCACACGACTCCGTTCTACCACCCGGCAGGTTGTTTTCCTACCCCGAGGAATTATCCCAAAAAATCAGTCCCATCCCAACTTTCGGGATCGCCCAACTTACCTTTACACCTGTCTCCAACACGGAGCCCTCGATGGTAAGGCGAAGCTGGACTTCAGTGCCGATGGGCAAAGGTCGGTAAATTTCGAGGAAACAACCAGATCGGCTAATATCGCGATATTTTCCCCATGCCCAGCGTGTTCCATTTTGTATTATCTCAGCCGTACCTGTGCAAGAGTGGCGAGGGAAACGACGCCTATCGGAGAGCTGCTCGTCAGAACATTCATCCATAAAATGATCACACAACGCCAGAATACAACGCTGCTAAGAAAAACACTTCGTCTAAAAGCGTGATTCACCTCATCATCCTCTAGCGTCACGGTTCAAGCCAATTGCGCTGCTCATGGAAGCTGGATCGACCCGACTAATTGCTTTGCTCAGTTCGCTAATCGCTTCTTGCTTTGCTCAGTTCGCTAATCGCTTCCTCGGTCAATTGCAAAGCGCGTGCGGGGTAATCGCGCTCAGCGTTCATTGCTTCCTGAAGTTCCCCTTTTGCTTGCTTTAAACTTTGCAGGGCGGCATTTAAGTGTTGGTTTCCCGCAGCATGTAGCTCAGCGAACGGACGTTCTGGAGTGCTGATTCGCTCTATTATGCGGGCAAGCTCCTCTTCCTGTCCGGAGGGCATGCCGACGAACTCCATTGCCATGCCAACCAGAGGTGTAGCCACTCTCACTTTCGCATCCACAACCACCAATATGTTAGTGATGGTCAGACGAAGTTGCGCCTCAGAGCTTACGGGCAAGGGCTGGACAATTTCAATGTAACAACCGCCACGGCTTATGTCGCTTACCTCTCCCCATCCCCGGCACCTCCCGTTTAGGATAATCTCAGCTGCACCCGTACACGCAAAGCGGGGGAAACGACGGCGTTCTGCGGACTGAATATCCGAATACTCTGCCATTAAACTGCCCCACGGGATATACCCTTCCACCGGGGCTTTATCGGAAGAAACGGTCGTAAACTTTAGCACAATCGGTATGGAGTAGGGTTCCCCAAAAGCTGCCAACCACTTCGACCCGGCGTTGATGCGGCGGAATGAGGTCAGCAGCCGGGTGAATCTTGTGAGGATCTGGCGAACCAACTTGGCAAGTTCCAGACCGTTCATACCCGCCATACGATAGTCGCTCACCAGCACGTCAAATGTGTCTCGCTCGAACTTTGCGAGTGCCTCATTCGCATTGTAGGCATAGTCCGCCTTGTAGCCATGCCCCCTTAGAAGTTGGCAGCTCACACGTGCCAGCAGTTCATGGTCGTCCACGAATAAAATAGCCTTCATTTTGAGCCTGCCTGCTGAGTATGGTGGTGGAACTACGAAGACAATAACGGTTTCTATCGATGCCCTGACCGAGGAGTGGAAGAACTTCGTCGGAATTTGGAGCGGCAAACCGAGATGCCATGGCTCGACCGCCGAAGAGACTAGAGTTCCGCACACACGGGATCATTGTGACTGGGTTGCGGAATGCAAAACTCAAGGGGAAGACTCTTGGGCGTCCGCCGCTGTTATTGGATTGCGCCCGGATTGCCCGCCTGCGGGCGGCTGGCGCTTCAATCCGTCCAGTCTCGGAGCAGATGGAAGTATCGACCGCCACCATCCACAAGGTTGTCCATCGGCGTTAGCAAAACCACTAGCGCCGCCCTCGCCTTCCGTCCCCGCAAGTGGCTGATTCTTCGCCGCGCAGATTTCGGCCGATTCCGTAGCAAAAGTGGTATTTATCTAACCCATCCACCGCCCGAAGCACAGAAGAATTGTGCGTCGACCAATTCGTGGTCTGTCCAGCAGGGAATTGAACGAAGCGCGCGGTTGGACGTCGTCGGCGCGCCCTCTCCGGGCTATGGAACAGGGTCCGCCCCTCCCCGGCGAGCAAACTCACGACGGCGCAGAGGTTTGCTTGGGTAAGAGTCCATAACCCTCCGCCATCGCTTTAGTTCGAGTGAGTTGCAGAGCGAAGTACTACTTGGGGGTACGAACCAGAAGCCTGACGCCAGACAGGTTCAGCCAACGATGAGAAAAAGTCGCCGCGTTAATCTTCTACGGTGTTTACCTGAGGTATTGGACAGACCGCAATTCCCGCGACGGTGTTACTAACGTGTCCAACCGACATTTGGGTCATACTTATATTCATCGCTTCGGTCAACGTTCAGAGGTAAGCTTCATGGATTGTGGTCTCTCTAGCTGGTGGGGTGGGTGAGATGAACAGACTCGGTGCGCTCCTGAAGCGCCCCTTTTTCATTGCGTCCGTTTACGCATTTGTCTCGTGGATTTGGATTTCTGTTTCGGATACGCTCCTTCATCAGGCCAACCTGAGTCGACGCGTTGCAGGAATGATCGACACCGCAAAAGGCTCGGTTTTCGTAGCTGTGACCGCTATACTGATGTACTCCTTACTACGCATCGCCACGAGGGAACTTGCACACGCGAGTCGAGCGGAGGATGCACGGACGGAATCTGAGCAGCGTTTTCGCGTGCTGGCAGATAGTGCTCCTGTTCTGGTCTGGATGTCCGACGTCGACGCAAAGTGCGACTATTTCAACACAGAGTGGTTGAGGTTCACCGGACGCGGTCTTGAGCGAGAATTGGAAAGTGGGTGGACTGAAGGAATCCACCGTGAAGATGTTCAGGGCTATCTTGACGCCTACCGGGACGCATTCAGCGCACGCCGAGCATTGACCGCGGAGTTCCGCCTACGAAGGCACGATGGTCAGTACCGTTGGGTTCTCAATAACGGAGTTCCGCGCTTCACGGAAACCGGCGCATTCGCAGGATTCATCTGGAGCTGCGTTGACATTTCCGACCAGAAAGAAGCAGCGGCAGCTCTGTCGTCCGCCAACGAAATGCTTCTTGGGTGGACTCAAAGTGCCACAAGCCGACTTGCTGCAATCGTAGAGGGTTCCGAAGACGCGATTATCGGTTATACACTGGACGGCGTTGTTACCGATTGGAATCAAGCAGCTACGCGGCTATATGGGTATTCAGCGGACGAGAGTATTGGACGAAGTGCTTCGCATTTAGCGCCTCCAAATAATTTGAACGAAATTAGGGAAATTGTAGAAACCATAGCGGCTGGCGGGCGAATCCGGCAGCGTGAAGGGCTGCGTCAACGGAAAGATGGCAGTCTGGTGGATGTTTCATATAGCAGCTTTCCAATTTCTGGGCCGGCCGGATCAATCGTCGGTGGTGCCACCATCTTGCACGATATCACTCAGCGCAAGCAGACGATTGAGACACTTAGGAAAAGTGAAGAGCGCTTTCAACTTGCGGCAAAAGCTACCAAGGATGTCATTTGGGACTTGGATATTCAGAGTGGGAGTCGATGGTGGAGTGACAGCTACTGGAAACTCTATGGACATTCGCCAGGTACCAAAGAAACGGAATCGGAGGCATGGAAAGATCGCATTCACCCCGAAGATCGAGATCGTGTGTGGAATGCATTTCAGTCTGCGCTGTTACAGCGGATTGAATCTAGTCAAGTCGAGTATCGTATTCGGCGGGTTGACAACTCCTACTCGGTAGTTTTAGGTAGCGCATACATCACTTATGACGAAAGCGGGCTACCGATACGCGCAGTCGGTGCTATCACGGATTTAAGCGAAGGTCGTGAATTGGAGGCACAGTTTCGGCAAGCACAGAAGATGGAAGCTGTGGGACGGCTTGCTGGGGGTATTGCCCATGACTTTAATAACTTTCTGTTGGTCATCACTAGCTACGCCGAGATGATGCGGGAGCAACTAAACCCAGAAGACAGATTCCATCGGAATCTCGAACAGATGCTCAAAGCCGCCGAAAGAGCTGCCTCTTTGACTCACCAACTACTTGCATTCAGTCGCCAACAAGTGCTTGCTCCGCGCATCATCGACTTGAATTCCGTGGTCGAAGACAGTTTGAAGCTCATTCGGCGTCTGATAGGGGAAGATATCAGGATAAACGTTTCGCTCGGCGCGCCTTTCTGGGCAGTGAAAGCTGATCCGGGGCAGATTGTTCAGGTCTTGATGAATCTCTGTGTCAACGCACGCGATGCCATGCCGAATGGCGGCGAGTTGACAATTGAAACCAGCAATATCTCCTTCGATGCCGGAGCTGCGAATATAAGTCCAGCCCTTCTTCCGGGCAAGTACGCTGCTTTAATTTTGCGCGACACTGGAACGGGAATGACGAAGGAGGTTCAATACCGCCTCTTCGAACCATTTTTTACCACTAAGGATTCAGGAAAAGGAACCGGTCTTGGGCTCTCAACGGTCTTTGGCATCATCAAGCAAAGCGGGGGATACATTTGGGTCGATAGCGAACTTGGTCGCGGCAGTTCTTTCACCATCTATCTTCCCGCCGTCGATGCACCACTGACGACGGTTGTCATCCCAGAGATCACGGACGCCGATGGGCACGGCGAAGTCATCCTGCTGGTTGACGATGAAAATGCACTGCGAGGGCCGATCTCCGATTACCTTAGTATGCATGGATACTATGTGCTCGCGGCGTCGGACGGAGCTCAAGCTTTGCAGATCGCGAAACAGCACAGAGATTCGATTCAGTTGCTGTTCACTGACGTAGTTCTGCCCAAATTAAGCGGCGTAGAACTTGCTCGTGAGGTCACAAGGATTTGTCCAAAGGTGGTGACTCTCTTTATGTCCGGGTACACCGACCGCGAAGTGACTGATTATGACCCGACGAATTCAAAAATTGGGTTCCTCCAGAAACCGTTTGCACTGCAAACCCTAATGCAAAAACTACGAGAGATGATTACCGCGAAAGAGTGACGGAATTGTGTATCCCGACTGCCGAAGCGATTCGACCCGAAACACACGCTCGTCGAGGAGTTGAAGCGCAAGAACTTCGTGGTGTCGGTGGCGTTGACCGAGGAGCAGGTCACGGGACTAGCTGGAGCGGTTCTCTGCATAATGCCCAGCGTTATTTGATCATCGAAAATACCTAAAAAGTTGGTGTCGAATGAAAAGTCTGTTATTACCTCAAGATGTCATTGATCTGCTCCCTACGGCCATTCATATTTGCGGTCTTCCTTCCTCACGCCTCGTTCAGTTTAATCGGGCCGCCGCTGAATTGTGGGGGCGCGAACCTGAACTTAACTGTGATACACACCGATTCTGTGGTGTTTGTCCAATGACTACTCGCGACGATAGCCCTGTTCCTTCAGACGAATGCCCAATGGTATCGGTACTCGAAACAGGCGTTCCAGTACGTGGCTTCCAAGGAATTATTAAACGTCCCGATGGTTCTCAAGTAAGGGTTGTAGCTAATATCGACCCGATAAAGGATGACTCTGGACAGATTATTGGCGCAATCAACGTATTACAGGACGTCACTGCGCAGTTGGAAGCTGATTCTGCACAGAAGAAGATGGAATTGCAACTTGGGCAATTCATGAACTCGGGCTTGTTCGGCATCCTTTACTGGACACTGGATGAACACGGCACTTGCATCACTGATGCCAATGATGCAGTAGTGGCATTGACGGGATATACTCGCGAGGAAATGGAGTCCGGCGAAATCCGAAGGGAGAACATTACACCGCCTGAATATAGCGAAACGCATCATAAGGCCATTACGCAGGCATTAACCGAAGGGATAACAAAGCCTTACGAATCAGAAATCATTGCTAAGGATGGTCATCGTATCCCGGTTTTGCTGCAGGGTGTGATGCTGGATCCCAAGAAACAATTGGGCATGGGGCTGCTCATCGACATAAGCGAACTGTGCGCGATTCGTGAGAGGGCTGAATTATTAGAGTCACAAATTGCGCTCGCCCGGAAGATGGAGGCAGTTGGACAATTGGCGGCTGTGGTCGCACACGAGTTTAACAATCTTTTTATGGGCATCAGCATACAAACCGAGCTTTTGATGAAAACGTCTGATCCGAGCAAGGCGGAAGAGCGAGCAGGGCTGATTCTTTCCAATATTAAAAGTGGTGGGGACCTGACAAAAAAGCTCCTGTCGTTTAGCCACCGACAGGAACTCGCGACCTCGATTTTTGACCTAAATCAACTTGTGACGGCAACGACTGGGATGACCCGAAGTATCCTTGCTACGAACATCAATGTGGTTACCCGGTTGTCGGAAGCTCCGTGTTGGGTCAATGCAGACCATGAACAGATGGAGCGGGCTCTCATTAACTTGATTATCAATGCACGCGAGGCAATGCTGGAAGGAGGAAAACTCGTTATAAGCACCTTCCATATCTCTACGGGAGACCATGAACTTGGTCTGCATGGCGACGTCCCTGCAGGAGCGTACTCGGTGATGACAGTTGCCGACACTGGGCGCGGCATTTCGGAAGAACGCTTAGGGAAAATTTTCGAGCCATTTTTTACGACCAAACAAAACGAGCGCGGAACTGGACTCGGGCTTTCAATTGTCTATGGTTCCGTTACCCAATGTGGAGGGCATATCCGTGTCAGAAGCACAGTCGGTGCGGGCTCAACATTCTACGTTTACATTCCCTCGGTAACACAGACACAGACGGAGCAACCGATACTCAACCCACGCCCATTGGAAATATCCGACGCATCCCGCTCCCTCGAAGGTGCGGTTCTGGTTGTGGATGACGATGCGTTGGTGCGTACAAGCATCCGGGCGTACCTCGAACTGAACGGCTTGACCGTTCGCGACTGTGCAGATGCCTCTGAAGCCTTAGGAATCGCTTCGGAACTCAAGGACAAAATGATTTTACTCATTACCGACGTCGTGATGCCAAAGATGACGGGCATTGAACTTGCGCGGGTGCTAGAAATTGAGATGCCGGAACTTCCTATCATCTTTATGTCGGGATATGCTGCAGGAGAAAAAGGACACGAGGAGTTTGGGCAAGCGAAATTCCTTCAGAAGCCGTTCACCTGTGCCACACTGATGGATGCCGTGTGGGAAAGATTGCGAGCTTGTCGTTGGCAGGGGAAAAATCAGAACTAATCACCGCCTCAGGCTCGCTTGGAGAGGAGAATCACTGTCTTCTGAGAAGAACTTCAATCCTGTCGCGATCCTGCACCGCTCCTCCGAGCTTATCGTGAGACCCACTTGAAGTCTGCCGGGTCGGAGACGTGGTTCCCATCGTTGAGAGTTGCCGCTCAGTTCCATAGTGGGAATTTGCTTAAAGAATAATTGCTTAATACCTCCGAAGGTAATCTATCTCTATTTGGGAATCTGGCCTACTCTCGAACTACCAAATACCAGAGTGGGGACGACCTTTAGATTATGTCAGTCACCTTGACAAAGCACATTCGTGTCCTACGAGGCGGATCGCAGCCTCATCTTATGCAAGCCAACGACGGCAAACATTATGTCGTGAAATTTCAAGGTAATCCGCAAGGCAGCAGTGTCTTGGCCAACGAAATGCTTGCGGCTAATCTCGCTGAGGCATTAGGGTTGCCTGTGCCTGCTGCAAAAATTGTCGAACTCCCTCTTGCCCTCAGGGAAGCCCTCCACTTTGAAACTCCGAACGGGCGAGAGCCAATCCGTCCTGGACTTCACCTGGGTTCCCCGCTAGTCATCACCAGTTTAGAGGGCCGATCCTACGATTTCCTGCCGCGTAGCTTTCAGCATTTAGTCAGGAATCCGGAGTATTTAGTTGGCATCCAGCTCTTTGACCTCTGGACGGGGAATCGTGATATTAGGCAATCTATATATTGGAAGTATTCAAATGATAAGAAGTACAATGTCACGTTCATCGATAACGGGCATTCGTTCGGCGGACCGGAATGGAAATTTGCTCCGTTAGTCCTTCCGAAAGGTACGCTCACTGAGCCCTTTGCTACTGAGGCATGGCTGCGTTGGGCAGATCGAATCGTGACATTTCCTGTTAAGGATTTTGAGAAGGCTCAATCTCGCCTGATTCCACCCGAGTGGACTGGTGGATTAAGGCGTTTCTCGTCAATCTTTGGAGAGTTACGGTTCCGTCAAGCGACTATCGCTGCAGAAATTGCGCATCGACTCAAAAGAATCGCAATCAGTGAGATGAACGCATGCAGGATCGATTGGCCGACGAATTCGGGGAACGAGCAGTCTTCAACAATATGCAACCCTCGCGATTTGTGTGCTACGTGATTCGCTACGTACCAGATGTGAGCGAAGAAACCGGAATAGACTTTGCCCTCACAGCAAATATTCGACTCGACCCTCAATATATGGATCGAGCCCTTCGGTGGGAGAACTGTATTCGAGTCTTCCCGCCGAGGGAGATCGTAACGAGCGATTTCGAAGACACATTTGTGCTTTTATCTAGTGCTGAACTCGGCATTGAATAAAACCTCAGCGAAATATCACTCCGGAACTGGGTTGGGCTGCTTTTTTACCGAACAGTGATTCGGTCTCGCCCTGCACATTTTGCTTTGTTTATCAGTTTACCGACGCGCTTAATCGCGGACCGAAATGAATGAGGTGATGATAATGACGGAGTCACTCTCGGCGACCACACGGCAGAGAACGAACAATCCTGATTCTAACTCGAGCGAGTTGCTCGGCGCACAAAGCGATGCCGCAAGCATTTCTAGCCATGAGGTAGCGATCAGTACAATTCTGGGCGCAATTGCCATGGAACCGACTCACGAAGAAGCGGAAGCGAACCTGCTGAACGTGCTCATCGTAGACGACGAGCGGTCGATTCGCGAAGGCTGCCGAGATATCGCCCAAGGTGTTGGATACTCCACCTTCATCGCCGAAAATGCGGAGCGGGCTTTCCGTGTATTGGATGCCACCAGCATCGACGTGGTGTTGCTGGACCTGCGCCTGCCTGGCGTAGGCGGGCTGGAAGTGTTGAAAGAGGTCAAGCGGCGGAATCCGGAGACGGTCGTCATCGTCATGACTGGCTATGCCAGCGTGCAGTCGGCGGTGCGGGCGATGAAGCAGGGCGCCTACGACTATGTGACCAAACCCTTCGACCTGGAAGAGCTGCGGCTGATTCTGGACCGAGTGCTCGGCCATCTGCAGCTCTCCAGCGAAAACCGCATTTTGCGCCAGCAGGTAAAGAGCAAGGGAGGCTTCGGGACGATCATCGGGCGCTCGCCGGAGATGGAGAAGCTGTACCGCATCATCTCCAAGGCGGCCCACAGCTCGCATCCGGTGCTGATCCTGGGCGAGAGCGGCACAGGCAAAGAGCTGGTGGCGCGCTCGATTCACTTCTCCGGCCCCTATCGGGACAAGCCGTTTGTGGCCGTCGATTGCGGCTCGCTGGTGCCGTCGCTGATCGAAAGCGAGCTGTTCGGCTACGTCAAGGGCGCCTTCACCGGCGCGGCCAAGAACAAGGAGGGATTGCTGCAGGCAGCTGACGGCGGGACCATCTTTCTGGATGAGATCGGCGAGCTGCCCATCGATCTGCAGTCCAAGCTCCTGCGCGCGCTGCAGGAGAAAGAGGTTCGTCCGGTGGGCGGCACCAAGGCGGTGCCGGTGGATGTCCGGGTGCTGGCGGCTACCAATCGCGATCTGGAACAAGCGGTGGCCCAAGGTAAGTTTCGAAGAGATCTTTATTTTAGGCTAAATGTACTCAGCCTTCGCAATCCTCCCCTGCGCCAGCGCAAGCAGGACATTCCGTTGCTGGTTGGACACTTTCTCGATCGGTTGGCCCGAACCACGGGAGTAACGCGCAATATCAGCGACGATGCATTGAAGCTGATGCTGACCTACGACTGGCCGGGCAACATCCGCGAGCTGGAGAACTGCATCCAGCGCGCTTGCGCGCTCACCAGCGGACCCACGATTCACATCGCGGATCTTCCCACCACGGTCCGGTACTGGCGGGAGCAGACCGAAAAAGCGACCAACATTCCACAGCGCGGCATCATGCCGATGACCGACATGGAGAAGCAGGCTATTCTGGGCGCTATCGAACAGCTGCATGGAGACAAGCTCGAAGCGGCGCGTTTGCTGGGCATCGGTAAAACCACCTTGTATCGAAAACTCAAAGAGTACGGAACACTGGTGTAGAGATTTGAGACGTGATCGAATTTCTTCGACCCCATCCATGTACTTCTATTAGTCCTAGTGAGGAAATCATGATTCTGCTTGTGACATCGAGCAATCGGGGCGTTGAGTGTGGCAACGCTATCGAACAAACAATGGGCGAGTCGGTTGAGGTCTGCGAGACCGTTCGCAAAGCGGCTTTGATGCTCCGGAACAATGAGTATTCGGCGGTGGTTCTGGATGATCCCATGGTGGAAGCGGATGGTGACACCTTGGAATCTCTACTGGACAATCTTGGCCTCGTCGTACCGGTCTATGTCAACCTTGCCATCAGCAATGCCGAGCGTATCGGCCGAGAACTTCGGTTGGCGATGCGCCGCAATCGGGAATTAAGGATGATAGCTACACGCGCCGCCGAGGGTAAGCTGCGCAGCGAGATTCGCGACGCAGTTATAAGAATTGTGCTTTCCGCTGAGCTGGCAATGCGCACTCCGGAGGTACCCTTGGACGCGCTTGAAAAGTTGACCTCGGTGTGCCAACTTGCGAGCAATATTAGTTCTCGGCTGGCGGTCGACTGACGCGAAGGCTGTAGAACGGCATAGATATGACCGGACACAGCGGCGGTATTCCGGGTTGCTCGCGAGTTTGAAGGTGTGACGCGGCGGGTGGTGACACCCTGATGTGGGTCACACCGATTGCGGCATACTTAGTTCCGGGGACAGTGCTTTCTGCACGCGGTTGCTGCATCCATCGGGTAACCAGCATACGGACTCTACGCTCTCCAGATGCATATGTTCTTTTATCCAGTACTTGCCGATGGACAGCAACTGGAAAATAGCGGCGGTTTTCCCCTGCTCCAGTTCGACCTCGATGCCATTGAGTCGGGCGGTGATATCCATATTGGCTTCGCGTAGGTTATTCCGAAGACGACTGGAAAGGGAGAGATTGGGGAGGAGTTGCTCCTCGTGAGTGAAGTGCTGCAACATCATTTGTACAAGGCTGTCTGCGGCTTTCAGAATGTGGGGCATTTCTCGCCCGTGCAGAATCTCCTTTTCAAGCACGATGTAACGAACGCAAATCTCGACGTGCTCCTCGGCCAGATTGCGCACATCCAATGCGATCATCTCAAACATTCTTCTCGAAGTTTTCATCTTTCCCTCTTAGAGAGTAGCTTTGCAATTCAGCTTCCTATCTCCAGCACTCTGGAAGGAGTTTTGATTAAAATTACGCAAGAAGCCGGAAATAAAACCCGACACCGGGCTGGCTTTGACCAGAGCGACCGGATCAAGACCCTCGACCTGCCGGGTGAGCCGTTTCTGGCCACCATTGCGGCATCTATCGAGTCCGCGATGGAGCCGGGAAAAGCCGCCGACGTCCGGTGTCGACCAGCCGATTTTTAATAACAACCATGACTATGAAAGACAAAACCCTGCTTCAACTCTGGCGCGACGGCATGAATAAACATGCGACATCGATTTGCAATACGAACGTAGAAACAAACTGTTTCCGGAAAGCCAAAGCTGAACTTGGCCGCTCCGCTTCCATTCGCTTGGTTGCCAAACGTGCTCAGGAACTAAAACTCAACCAGACCACAACTCATGGAGCAGCACACGAACAAAACTGACAAGAGCCTGTTTCGATTAGGCTGCTCCCAAAGAGTTCCCCTACCTGAAGCATCTCCCGCCCGCCAATCCAACCTCCCACAATGCAGGGTAGTCGCTCTTCCCCAGATTGACCCGGTTTCGCATCAGGGCACGGAGAGCGGACTGAACGCTTGGAGGTCAGGGCTGCGGTGAGATTGAAATGCCCACTTTTCGCAAAGTGGGCATCGGCAAGGGCGCAGAACTTTTCCTAAGCAGCCCGTTTCTGGATATCTTCCGTCGCCTCGGGCACAGAGATTTTTCCCAGCGCAGAGGTCAGCGGGTAGGCTAGATCGTATTCCGCGATCATCTCTTCTCTTTTTTGAGCAGATGTCATCGGCGGTGCCGAGGTCAGCGGAAAGGCCAAGTCGTATGCAGTGATCGTCTCTTCTGGACTCAACGAATTTGATGGGAACTTGAGAACCCTGTTTGGTTTGTGCGCGGAAAGCTTCCCCGGCGCAGAAGTTAGCGCGTAGACTGCGTCATATTCCGCGATCATCTCCTGTCTTTTGTGCTCAGAGATTGTCCCCGGCTGCGAAGTCAGCGGGAAGGTCAAATCATAGTCAGCGATCATCTCTGCTCTACCGGACATATATCTCCCTCCACATTGCTTGGAGGGAGCCCTGCTCAATTGAGTTGTCCGTGGGGGTATTTGCGGGGGTATCTATGTAAAATCATATCGCCAAAGCTGGCATAGGTAATGACGTAAAACCAATTTATCGTAAATACAATAAAAGGTATATTGTGGTTCAAAAACGATGTTTCGCTGATCGTATTCGAATCCCTCACCCTCCGCCAGAACTTCAAAACAAATGGGTCGCGCTTGCTACCACGCGAGCTGCCATTTTCTCGGAACTGGGTCGCCGACGCGCCTTGGCTGCTGCGTTGGCTTCAGGCGTGCCTGGTTACACAGATCAGCAGCGTTAAGAGGATGGCAGGGATCAGCGCCAGCGGCGCGAAGAAAATCGCGTCTCGCAACTGGGAAAAATGCGGATGGATCGCCTCATACAATTGCGGGGTTTCGTCGGCATCCATCTCATCGAGATGCTCCAGGGCATAGGCGAAGTTGCGGGCCGTCGCATAGCGCCTTCGGGGATCACGCTCCAGTGCATGGTGGATCACGGTTTGAAGCTGGGGCGGAATCGCCGGGTTGATTTCCCGTGGCGGTCTGGGATTGTTCTGCAGCCGGTCGTTCATGATCGCCAGCGGATTCGGGCCACGGAATGGCACCTTGCCGGTCAACATCTCGTAGAGCATGACGCCGACGGCAAACAGGTCGCTGCGGGCATCGCCGCGCTTTCCCAGGACTTGCTCCGGGGAGATGTAGTCGGGCGTGCCCATCAACCGCGAGAACTTTCCGAAGGTGAGGCGGCGCGCACCGGCGCTGCCGGCAATACCGAAGTCGATCAGCTTAATGTGATCGTCGGCATCAACGATGATGTTTTCCGGCTTGAGATCGCGATGGATGATGCGGTGGCTATGCAGATATTCGAGGGCATCGCAGATCTGCAGGGCAATCCGCACGGCGCGGTTTGGCGCAAGCCCCGGCCGCCGGCAGAGCAGTGTGCGTAATGACTCCCCCTCGACCCACTCCATGACCATGTAAAGCCGGCTGCGCCCGTCGTTGGGAAACACTTTGACAATTCCGGGATGTTCCAACGTCTGGCCGATTTGTTCCTCGCGCCGGAAGCGCTCGTAAAAGACCACGTCACTCTCGGCTTCGATGCGGGGAACCTTGAGTGCGACCGGTCGCTCGGAATGCGGGTCCCAGCCGCGAAAGATCGTGGCCATGCCGCCTTCTGCGATGACGCTCTCGACGTAGTAGCGGTCGAGCCGTAGGCCCGGTTGTACGGAATCCATGACGAATACCTGCGCTGCGGCCGCACCTTGACGGCCTGGGAAAGTAAATCACTTCGGTTCTAAAGCGAGAATAAAAAGTCGCTAAAAGGTCCCTAAACATTCGGGGAGCAAATCTCGCCTGTGTAGAAAGCGGAGCAGAGTGTAAAAGAAATACAGTGTGTTCTCTGATTCTTGACCGGAAGTCATGCGGCAACCGTCGAAGCATCCATCTGCCAGATCCAGAAACTCCTTACGTTTTCATGAATTTCCGGCGTCTAGTCGTAATTCTTGCTTTTCCACTCCGGCGGCCGGAATCAGGAAGATGAATTGCTTAGCTACTAGCAAGAGGGACGATGAGAACTCCAAGGGTGTTTGATACGAACGCATTCGAAGTCCGCAATCTGGACCAGGAGCACGCAGAGATCCGCCGTCGTTACACCGGGCTTGAAAAGGCGATCCTGCGCGGACGAGAAATGCCCAGCATTCTGAAAGCCGCAAACGGCCTGGTGCAAATGATGTTGCTGCACTTCGCTCACGAGGAGCAACTCCTGCTCAAGCTCTCATTCTCCAGTCACCTTCGAAAGAAGCTTAGCCACGCCAACATGGAAGCCACAGACCAACTCATCGGCATCGCGGAAGGACTGGAAGAGGGCAAGACCGCCGCGGTTTTCCATTTGTTGCGCCTCGGCAGGTTCTGGATGGAAGAACACATGCATCTGGAGAGCGTAGAGTCCCTATGCTGGTTGCCCGTTGACCTCAACGACCGCGGGCACAGAGCATTGTCCTCTGAGCTAAAGATGCCGCGATCGGTGTGATCAGCAACTAAATCATTATTTGTGCATTAACTGTGCAAACTGTCTATTTCTTTCCCTCTGAACCATCGGTTTAGTTGGCGGGAGCATGTGCGGATTGCTGATTGCAAAAAGGGGGAGGCATGCGGTTAGTCGTCCGCCTAATTGGTTCCCTGGTGGCATGTGTGCTGCTGGTTTCGGTCGCTTCCTCCTACTACCAGATTCGACGGGAAGAGTGCGCTCTACGAAGCGAATTTCAAAAGCACTCTGAATTACTTTCCGATAGACTGCGGCATGAAGTGCAACTTTATGCCGTGCCGTTGCACAACGATGACGGTGTGACCGGCGGGTTGGTGGCTCAGGATGCCAATTACATCGCATCGGCTACGAGACGCTCGTGGCGTGAGATGGCGGTGCGCGTTGGGGTGCAGATCTGTCTGCTGGCGCTGACGACGTTCATCATTTTTCAGCGTAATGTCATCAAGCCAATCGCCCGCACCACTGCCTGGATGCGCGATCTGCGGCACGGACGAACTCCTGGCGGGGGAGAACTGCCCGCGACAGACATGTGGGGGCCGTTGGCGCGAGAGGCCACGCATTTTGCCCTGAGTTTGGCGGATGCGCGGGCTTCCGCCAAACTGGAAGCTCGCCTGCGCGAAACCGGCGCATCATCCTGGACCGCAGAACGCCTGGCCGTATCGCTGGAAACCAAGCTGAAGGGCAGTCGGCTCTTCGTCGTGTCCAACCGTGAGCCGTATATGCACGTGCGCGAAGGCAACAGCGTACGTGCCTTGGTTCCGGCCAGCGGCCTGGTAACCGGTCTGGAGCCGATATTGCGTGCGTGCGACGGCATATGGGTTGCGCATGGCAGCGGCAGCGCAGACCGCGAAACCGTAGACCAGCGCGACTGCCTTCGTGTACCGCCGGAAGACCCGCGCTACACCTTGCGGCGGGTATGGCTAAGCCGCGAACAGGAACAAGGCTATTATCTCGGCTTTTCCAATGAAGGCCTCTGGCCGCTCTGTCACATCGCGCACACGCGGCCCACGTTTCGATCGGCGGACTGGCAGCGGTACAAGCAAGTGAATGCGATATTCGCCGAAGCGGTACTGGACGAGATGGCGGAGACGGAACACCCGGTCGTAATCGTACAGGACTACCATTTCGCGCTTCTGCCCAAGCTGATCAAACAGCGGCGCCCGGACGCGCGCGTCGGGATCTTCTGGCATATTCCGTGGCCGAATGCGGAGGCCTTCGGGATTTGTCCGTGGCAGCACGAGTTGCTGGAAGGTCTGCTCGGGGCCGATCTCATCGGTTTTCATGTGCAGGCGCATTGCGATAATTTCCTGGAGACCGTGAACTCGGCTTTGGAATCCCGTGTTGAATGGGAGCGGTTTGCGGTGAACTGTCACAACCATGTCACGTTGGTTCGCCCGTTCCCAATCAGTGTTGCGTTTTCTGACGCGCCTCCGGAGTCACAACGGAAGCCGTTCCATTCGCATCAGGCAGAACTGCTGCAGGAAATCGGAGCCGATGCGCTGTACGTTGCCGTTGGTGTGGATCGGGTCGACTACACCAAGGGCATCCTCGAGCGCTTCCTGGGTGTCGAGCGCTTCCTCGAGAAGTATCCGCAGTACCAGAGGAAGTTTACCCTGGTGCAAATCGGCGCTCCCAGCCGCACGGACATCAAGCGGTATCACGATTTTCTGGCCCAGGTCGATGCGGAAAGCGAGCGAATCAACCACCGTTTTGCGAGCGGCAAATGGCGTCCCATTCTCTTCCGCAAGTGGCATCACAGTCACGCCGAAGTCAACCGCTTTTACCGCGCCGCCGACCTGTGCGTAGTTACGTCATTGCATGACGGGATGAACCTGGTCGCCAAAGAGTTCCTGGCCAGCCGCCACGATGAGGATGGTGTGCTTCTCCTCAGTCCGTTTACAGGTGCGGCACGCGAACTGCCGGACGCCCTGATCGTGAGCCCATACGACACGGAGAGCGTGGCCGATGCGATCTTTACCGCCCTGAATATGAGTTCCGCCGAGCGCAAGACGCGGATGGTCCGCATGAGGGCGGCGGTGAAAGAGCACAACGTCTATCGCTGGGCGGGAACCCTGATCGGCGAACTGTGCGATGTTCGACTGGCGCATACGAACCACACGAACTCTATGACGCTTCCCGAGATTTCACCCGCGCTGGTCAGTGGAAATCGGGAGATTGTCGGCGAGCATTCGGTCTAGGATTTCGGCCACGCCGGCACCATGGGTGCCAACCGTTACCACATGCACGGATGATTTCACTGACGGCAACGCGTTGGCTACCGCTGCGGAGCAGCCACATAGGTTCAGGAAATCACAGTCGTTTTCGGCGTCACCAATGCCGACAACACTGCGGGCATCCAGTCCGAGTTCAGCCAGCGCATGCTGTAGGCCGGTCGCTTTGTTGACCGCTGCCGGCAGCACCATCACTGCGCCCTTGTTGAGGGATATCCGCAGATCCAGGCCACTTTCTGCAATCACCTTTCGCACCGCATCCTGATGCGGCTCCACGGTTGCAACCAGAACACGACCTATCGAAAAGGGAACTTCCAACTCGCGTAGCGTGCTTACGAAGGAGCGCGGGACTGGTTCGCACAGTAACGTTTCTTCGCCCGTAGCGGGATCGTATAGCAAGGCGCCGTTCTCAGCGATCACTCGGGTAAATAAGGTGAGATGAGGAAACACCTGCTTCAGATCCGGAATCTCGCGGCCTGTGACCAGTAACAGTTTGCGTCCGGACAAGAGAAACCGGGTGAGCGCAGAGAGTGTCTGCTCGTCCACTTTGCCGTGAGTGGCCAGCGTGCCATCGTAGTCGGTCGCCAGAGCACAATTCCGCATAATGCTTATAGTACTTCGGAAACCTGGGTGCACTTCCGGCATTCGGCGTTGGTCGATTCTGCTTGAGCTCAGATGGACACGAATCAGCGGAAGCGCTTGGGCTCGGCCAGGACTTCTTCATAGACGGCCACCATTCTGCGCACCGAGGTCTCCCAGGAAAAACGCCGCGCCTGTTCGATGCCTGCGGCTTTCATGCGTTCGCGCAGCGGCTGGTCGGTGAGCATGCGGTGCATGGCGCGGCTGATCTCGAAGACGTTTTCAGGATTCACCAGCAGCGCCGCGCTGCCCACCACCTCGGGCAGCGCCGAAGTGTTGGAGGCCACCACCGGCGTGCCGTGCGCCATCGCCTCCAGCGGCGGCAGGCCGAAGCCCTCATAGAGCGACGGGAAGACGAAGACCTTTGCCATGTCAAAGAAGATGCGCAGCACGTCGATGGAGACGTAGCCGAGAAAGCGCACGTCGTGCTGCATGCCGCTGCGGATGACCGCGCGGCGTATGTCGGGATTCTTGGAGACCTCGTCGCCGATGACGATCAGCTTCAGATCGGGATAGGCGCCTTCTTTGGCGAGCGCCGCTTTGAGCGCGGAGAAGGCCTCGATGATGCGCGCCACGTTTTTGTGCGGGCTGATGCGTCCGGCATAGAGCAGGAAGGGCGAGTCCACCTGGTAGCGTCCGCGGACCATCTCCTGCTCGGTAAGCGTGGAGTGGCCGCGCTGAAAGCTCTCGTCGAGCGCGTTGTAAACCACTTCGATTTTTGCCGGGTCCACGTTGAAGTGGCGGGCCACGTCGCGCTTGGTGAAGTTGGAGACAGCGAAGATGCGCGCCGCCTTATCCATCACACGCTTCGTCATGTAGGAATGAAAGGCGCGGCGCATGCTGTTGTTGGTGCGCGCGCGGTACATGTAATCCAGCAGATCGTGCACGGTGATGACGTAGGGAGCCCGGGCAAGTAGCGGCCGCCAGAAGGTGTGCGGCACGTGGACCAGATCCACTGCGTGAGCGTTGACGAGGCGCTGCATTTCCAGGTAGGTGGCGAAGGTGCCTTCGGGATTCTGCAGCGGCAGGAAATGGAAATTTTCCGGCAGCGGCCCCACCTGCTCAAAGCGCGCGGCTGCGCCCAGAAGCAGATATTCGTTCACCGAATCCACGCGGCCGAGAGTGCGCACGACGTTGCGAATGTAGGTCGCTAGACCGAACTCGTACATCCGTCGCATGTCGATGGCGATGCGCATGGTGCGATTAGTGTACCTGCAGGGGCGGGATCGGCGGGAACGGAAAACAGAGCTTTTCCGGGAAACGATTGGCTTTGCGGTCAATCGTTTGCGGAGGCGGGTTTACCGGAGAGGCAAGGGTTGCGTAAAGCGCTCAACCATTGACCATCGGGGCAACCGTTGGGATAGCACAAGGGCACGGCCGAAGCCGTGCCCTTGGACTGCTCGGTCCGCAGACCGGCGAGCTAGGCGTGCAGCGTCTCAGGCTGGTGCGCCTTGCGGCGCTCCGGGTAGAGCGGGAACTGCTCACAGAGTTCGAAGACTTCGGCGCGAATCTTGGCGAGCGCCGCTGGATCGTTGCGCTGCTCCAGCGCGCGGGCGATCCAGCCGCCGACGTGGGTCATCTCCGCCTGCTTCATGCCGCGGGTGGTAAGGGCGGGCGTGCCGAGGCGGATGCCGCTGGGCTTGAGCGGCGGATTGGTATCGAAGGGAATGGCGTTTTTGTTGGCCGTGATGCCGGCCAGTCCGAGCGCCTTTTCCGCTTCGCTGCCGAACATGCCCTTGCTAAAGACATCGACCAGCATGAGGTGCGTGTCGGTGCCACCGGAGATGATGCGGTAACCTGCGTCGGCCAGCGTCTGCGCCAGCTGCTTAGCGTTGGCGATGACCTGGGCGGCGTAGCCCTTGAAGCTGGGCTGCAGTGCTTCCTGGAAGCAGACGGCCTTGGCGGCGACGATGTGCACCAGCGGGCCGCCCTGGCATCCGGGGAAAACCGACTTGTCGATGGCGGCGCCGTGCTCGGCCTGGGCAAGGATCATGCCGGAGCGCGGGCCGCGCAAGGTTTTGTGGGTGGTGGTGGTGACGATGTGGGCGTGCGGCACGGGCGAGGGATGCACGCCCCCAGCGACCAGTCCTGCGAAGTGGGCCATGTCCACCAGGAAGATGGCTCCGACTTTGTCGGCGATCTGGCGCATGCGGGCGAAGTCGATGGTGCGGGGATAGGCCGAGCCTCCGCCGATGAGGAGCTTGGGCTGCTCGCGCATGGCGATGGCCTCCATCTCGTCATAGTCGAGGGTTTCGGTTTCGCGGGTGACGCCGTAGCTGACGACGCGATACAGTTTGCCGCTGAAGCTGAGCTTGTGTCCGTGGGTGAGGTGTCCGCCGTGGGCCAGGTCGAGTCCCATGATGGTGTCGCCGGGCTGGATGACGGCGGCGTAGGCTGCCATGTTGGCCGAGCTGCCGGAGTGTGGCTGGACGTTCGCATAGGCCGCGCCGAAGAGCTGCTTGGCGCGGTCGCGGGCCAGGTTCTCGACGATGTCGGCGTACTCGCATCCGCCGTAGTAGCGCTTGCCGGGGTAGCCCTCGGCGTACTTGTTGGTAAAGACCGAGCCGGCGGCTTCGAGCACGGCCTGGCTGACAAAGTTTTCCGAGGCGATGAGTTCGAGGCCGTCGTGCTGGCGGTTTTCCTCGTTGGCAATGGCCTGGGCGATCTCGGGGTCCACCGAGTTGAGCGGACGCGACATGGATGAATTCGACATGAGTACTCCTGGAAGGACTGTACTTATAGGGTACGACGGAAGGGGGGATGGTGGGAAGAGCAGGGGGTCAGAGCAGGGGGTAAGAGCAAGATCAACCTCCCCACATCTGCTGACTGCGGCAGATATGGGGCACCAGCGGGTGGGTCGCCGGAATGACCTTGGGGCTGCATAGCGTATTTCGTCGGAGCTGGGGTTCTTCGCTTCGCTCAGAATGACCCCTCAAAAATCATGACCCTCTAAAACGGAGTGCGGTGGGCGCGCACTATACTGTCGTCATGTTTGCCCGCAAAATTTGTGTGGAGTATGTCGACGGCGGCGTCGCGACCCCGGCGCCCATCCACTGGCTGGACAACTTCGCCATGCGCAGCTTCACCAATGATTCCGTGTTTGACGATACCCTGCCGGTAGCCGACGGGCTGCTCGAAATCGGCGCGCGGGTGCCACTGGAGCTGCTCGCCGAGCGGCTGACCGACTGGTGCCGCCGCAAGGGCTATCTGACCGCGGGCGGTTCGCTGCGCCTCGCCGAACTTGGGGCACCGGGCGAACTGGGAGCACCGGGCGCGATGACAAATCCAACGGCGCAGCCATGAGTTGGCCGCTGAGCGTTTCCGCCGTCCTGCTCTGGCGCGCGCTGATGGCCGTGGCGCTGACCGGCACGGCATCCTCCACGGTCTTTGTGGGCATGGCACTGGCGGCGGCCCGGCGGCATCTGCCCCTGGCCCGCGTTCAGCCGCGCGCAGCGGCTTCGGCCGATGCTGCCGCGCTGCCCTTGGTCAGCGTCTTGAAGCCGCTGCACGGCGTCGAGCCGCGCCTGGAGGAAACGCTGGAAACTCTACAGCTTCACCCGCGGCGGACGCATCGTCAACATCCGGCGCGCCAGTGAAGCGCAGCCGGAGTAAAAACTTTGAGGCCCGCTTTCTAAGCCCTCGTCAGCTTTCCATCCTTGAGATGAAAGCGCTCCCCGCGCCACACGATGGTGTCTCCGCCGAAGCTGGCGAACCAGATCGCGAAGCCCACCACGTCGCGTGCTGGAATGAGCCACAGATCGGCGATCGTCTGGCGGTCGTTGAGAATTGGTCCGCACAACAAGTATCCCGAGGCGAAGCGCGCCACGGCCACCGCCGCCAGCAGAGCGAGAGACCACGGCGCGCCGCCCGCGCACACGGCTGCGGCCATCGCCCAGGGCAGGCCAAAGGTGAGCAGAACGCCCACGTAGCCCCACTTGCGCAGGTCGCGCACGGTGCGCGCCCAGCGCAGCTGATGCTGGAACATCGCGCGCCAGCCGTACTCGGGCAGAAAGGTTTCGACCACAACTTCGCTCAGGACCACCTTGTAGCCCGCGTCGGCGATCATGCGTCCCAGTTCGTGGTCGTCGGCGAGATACTCCACCAGCGCTTCGAGGCCGCCGATGGCATCGGCGGCGGCGCGCGGAAACGCCAGGGTTGAGCCCAGGCCGAAGTGCAGTCCGCCTTCCAGCTCCACGGCGCACAGCACGCCTCCGGCGAAGTCGGTGGCAATCGTCACCGCTTCCATGCGCGAAGCCAGACTGCGGCCGGCCTCGGCGCGGTAGAGGCAGGTCACCATGCCGACCTGTGCGTCTTGCATTGGAGCCAAAATTCGCTGCAGGTAATCCCGCTCCACGCGGATATCGCTGTCGTTGACGACGATGTGCTCGTACCTGGCCGTCTTCATCATCTGGGCGAGGTTGCTTACCTTGCGATTGCTGCCCATCGGCTCGGGACAGATCACCAGACGGATCTCGTGCTCCGGAAATTCCAGGCGCAGGCGTTCCACCTCCGCGACCGCCTCATCGTTGGCATCGTTCACGCCGAAGACGATTTCATATTGCGGATAATCCTGCAGACAGTGCGAGCGGAAGCTCTCATGCATTTGCCGGTCGGTGCCGCGCAGCGGCTTGAGGATGCTGACCGGAGGGGTGAAGCATCCCGCTGGCCGATCTGCCGCAGGCTGGGTGCGCGCAGGGCGGCGGCGCTGCAGGAAACGCCACTCGCTCCACAGCGAGAGCATCAGGTAGCCGAGACCGCACAGCGCCAGCAGCGCGAAGCCGTAGGCGGCGAAATGAATGAGAGGTTTCAGCATTCGGTTCCTTGGGCTACAGGGTGCGACGGCGAAGGAATGCAGGGATATCTCTGGCGCCTTGAGTCACGGCCTTCGATCCGTTCGGTTTGGACGCGATAGAGAACCAGGTAGGCGCCGACCGGCCAGAAGCGGACCGGAAATGAAGTGAGATCTTCGCGCATATGACCGATGCCCGGAGTTTGCTCGATCGTTTCGAAGGCATCGAAGAGTTTGCTGATCCATTGATCGGCTGCGTCGATGTTGTCCTCCGCGATGTATTCCCAAATGGCTTCCAGATCCAGCTCAGCGGCGGCGCTGAGAATGTACTTCTTCATGCACTGTGCCGCTTACGCGTTGCGGATTTGTGCTGCAGCCGTTTCCGTGCCGCTGCCGGGTCGACGTGTTCTCCGCGGTCGAGCGCGGCAAGGCGTTGGCCAAGTTCCTGGTTGAAGGCGGCCATTTGAGCGTTGCGCGCCTGGTCGTGTTCTTCCAGGAGCCGCAAGGCCTCACGCATCACCTCACTGGCGGAGTTGTAGCGGCCGGATGCTACCTTGCCGGCCACGAATTTTTCCAGCTCGGGGGTAAGGGAAACATTCATGGGAGCATCTCCTCTCTGTAATGGTGATGCCGATGACAATCATTGTCAATCTTTGGCACTACAATTTTTGCCGGGATTGCGCACTCGCCGCAATCTTCTCACTGTTCGCCTCGTGCGATTTCAGGCATACTCACAGGCATTCCTAAGGAGGCACCGTTGAAGCTGAAGCCCTGGCATGGAGTGGTGCTGGCCGTCTGCCTGGCCGTGGCCGTAGGCGTCTTTTATCGCGAGCATCAGGTCTCGCAAGGCCAGCAGGCATTTGAGCATCTCAGCTGCCCGAGCTGTCACATTGCCGGCGGCGCGCCGTCGCTGGCGCAGGTGGGAACGAAGTATGACCGCCAAACTTTCGTGCAGTGGCTGGCAGACCCGGAGGCCGTTTACGCGCGCATGGGCCGCAAGCCGCTCAATCCCGGCTATGCCACGATGCCGCGGCAGCCGATTTCGCAGCACGACATCGAGATGATCTCTTATTTTCTCGAGGCGCAGCGCTAACCCAGCATCAGCGAGGAGAATACGTGCTTCGATTGTTGAAATGGCTGGTCCTGGCGGGAATCGCGGGCTTCGCGCCGTGGGCCGCCTGGCACGTGTACGAACTCGATCTCGGCCAGCGGACCTTTGTCCGCCTGGGATGCGCCAGCTGCCACTTCTCCGGCGGCGGTCCCAACCTGGCCTACATTCTGCCGAAATATGACGAGCCGACGGTGGAGGACTTCATTCGCGATCCGGAGGCGGTTTACCGCCGCATGGGCCGCAAGCCGCTCAATCCCGGTTTTGCCATCATGCACCGCGTGAAAACCACCGACCGCGAGGTGCGCGCCATGGCAAAATATCTCAAGAGCTGGGAATGATGGGAGCACACATGACGGTGCGGCAAAGGCGAGAGAGTACGGCGCAAAGCATGGCAATGCTGTTCGTGCTGGCGCTGCTTCTGCTCAGCGCTTCCGCCTGGGCGCAGGAGGCGGCAGCGCCCGCCGCCGTCTCGCCGCACGCCCGGCTGATGGCCGCACGCAGTATTTACATCAAGAGCGCCCCGCCATCCATTCCCTATGACATCATCGGCGACGCCTTCCAGGGATGGGGGCGCTATCAGGTGGCCGACAATCCGGCGGCGGCCGACCTCATCGTCTCCATCGTGGCACCGGCTTCGAACTCCGGCGCCAGTGTGGGCGGCAACGCCAAAAACCGGCCCGCGGCCTCGAGCGATATGACGGAGATTCGCCTGATCATTCTCGACGCCCACGACCATGCGGTGTTGTGGAGCGGCAGCGAGCAACCCAAGGGAGCCTTCAGCGCGAAGCGTCACGAAGACGAACTGGTCGATGCCTCGCTGCGCCTGTTCCGCCGATTTCGCGCCAGCATCGAACCGGAGTCCGAGCCATAGCCGGGTTTTGCACGGCGATGCACAAGCAATCTCAGATTTTCACAACATACCCACAGCGCCTTGGGCTTTTCCCATATCCCTGCGGCCCGCTGTGCGGCACTCTTGATTCAACGCAACCGTGCACAGCGGCGGCGTGGTGCTTCCCGGCTCGGGAGGCGGCAAAGGCTTTGCGAAACTGAGTTGGCAGCCAGGTTCAGGTTCCACCGCTACGGCGCAAGCGATTGCAGCCGGCGGGGCAAACCCGAAGCGCAGTCCAACCGGTTTCGCCTCGCCCCTTGGCAACCGGGCCGCTCCGCAGCCGGGAGTTAGTCACCACGCGCGCCACTGCTGAACGGTTGAAAGCCCGGAGAGGCGGCTGGCTTCTCCGGGCTTAATTTTCAGCGTTAGAATTTAAGCAAAAGAATTTTACCAAATAGAATTGAACCAAGCGCCGTACCTATGCCTGCTACCGATTTCAGTCTCGATCGCGGTCTTCCCGCCAGTCCGGAAGCCGAGCGCTCCATCCTCGGCGCCATTCTGCTCGACAACAACCTGCAGAACGAAGCGCTCTCGACGCTCAAGTCCGACCACTTTTTTCTCGATGCCCACCGCCGCATTTACCAGCGCATCGCCGAGCTCTCCGAGACCAACCGGCCGATCGACATTGTCACCCTCACCGAGGAACTGCTGCGCTACAAGGAGCTGGACGCAGTGGGCGGAGCCGGCTACCTGGCCTCGCTCACCGACGGCGTGCCGCGCCGTTCATCGCTGGAGCACTACGTTCGCATTGTGCGCGACAAGGCGATGCTGCGCGGGCTTATCCACGCGGCCAACTCCGTAATCTCGCAGGCGCTGGAGCAGACCAGTTCGGCCGCCGAGGTCATCGACGCCGCCGAAAGTAGCATTTTTAACCTATCGGAGGAGCGCAGCGGGCAGCAGCTTACCGATATCCGCAGCATCGCCATGGAGTCGTTCGGCGGCGATCTGGACAAGCTCTTCCAGCGCGGCGGCCGCGTCACCGGCCTGGAGACCCACTACGCTGATCTGGACGACATGACCAGCGGGCTGCAGAAGTCCGACCTGATCATCATCGCCGCCCGGCCCTCGATGGGCAAAACCGCCTTCGCCATCAACATTGCCGAAAACGCCGCCGTGCAAGGCGGCAAAAGCGTGGCCGTGTTTTCGCTGGAAATGTCGAAGGAAGCGCTGCTCAACCGCATGCTGTGCTCGCAGGCCCGCGTGGACGCCCACCAGATGCGCACCGGCTTCCTGGCCCGCGAAGACCTCGGCAAGCTGCGCACGGCGCTGGACCGGCTGATCCAGGCGCCGCTGTACATCGATGACACGCCCGGCATCTCGCTGACCGAGGTGCGCGCCAAGGCCCGCCGCAAGGCCATGGACAAGGACGGGCTCGACCTGATCGTCATCGACTACCTGCAGCTCATGTCGGCGTCGGCTCCCGGCGGACGCCGCTATGAGAACCGGACGCAGGAGGTGTCGGCCATCTCGCGCGGCCTGAAGGCCATTGCCAAGGAATTGAAGATCCCCGTGATCGCGCTCTCGCAGCTGAGCCGCGCCACGGAGACTCGCGGGAAGGACACTGAGCCCAAGCTCAGCGATCTGCGCGAGTCGGGTTCGATCGAGCAGGACGCCGACATCGTCATGTTTATCTACCGTCCGGAATACTACGACCGGCAGAACCCCGAGCTGGAAGGCAAAGCCAAGATCATCGTCGCCAAGCAGCGCAACGGGCCCACCGACACCATTCAGCTCGCGTTCCTCAAAGGTTCCACGCGCTTTGAGACGCTGGCGCGCGAAGACTGGCTGCGCGAGTAGTGGATTTGGATGCTATGAGGCGAGATATGAACCTCGGCCGCGAAATACTGCTTCAGTTAGAAAGTGATACGCGGTGGGGCAGGCGGCGGAAAAGCCTTCCATGCAGCACGGGAGATTTGAGCGTCGCAGGGGTTCTTCGCTTCGCTCAGAATGACACCTCTGGAGGCATCAGAATGACCCTTCATAGACGTCAGAATGACACCTCGGGAATAAGGGCACGCGGAAGCGAATTCGCGGCGCTCTAATTCATTTGGCCGGTGGTGGAGGGCGTTGCGATTGGCTGCGGCGGCCCGGACTTCAACAGGCCGAGCATGGACAGCACTTGAATGGTTTCTTTGGCCGGCCCGCGGAATCCCCAGGTGCAGTTCTGGAAGTTGGTGTTGAACCATTCCACCACGCCGCCGGAATAAAACAGCGAGCACTCGATCAGGGTGCAGTTGCGGAAGATGTTTTCCTCCATCACAAATGCTTTGCGCTCCAGGGTCACACCTTCATAGATATTGATTGGCATGCCAACGTCCTCCGTCTCAAGATTGCAGAAGTGCCATGCTATGCGGTCTCCGGCAATTCCGCAAACGAGCGGCCGTTCGCAACCGGCGCAAGCTAAGGCGGGTGCCGGGTTGATGTGTCCTGCTTCCCAGGTTAGCGCCGCAAAAAACGCGGCACGGAACCTGGGGCACCCGCCAGTGGTTGAGGATGCAGCTTTACGGAAATTTCTCTAATCGGCCGGAGCCTCTGCTGACGGAGCCACCGAGGCGCCCACGGCCAGCTCCTGGTCTTTGTACTGGAGCTGATAGAGCTTCCAGTAGACGCCGCGGGCGGCCAGAAGCTGCTGGTGGGTGCCCATCTCGCGAACCTTGCCCTTGTGCATTACGATGATCTTGTCGGCCCGCTGGATGGTCGAAAGGCGGTGGGCGATGACGAGCGAGGTGCGGCCCTCGACCAGGCGCGTGAGCGCTTCGCGCACGCGGAACTCGGTCTCGGTATCCACGCTCGAGGTGGCCTCGTCCAGAATCAGGATGCGGGGGTTGTGGGCCAAGGCGCGGGCAAAGGAGACGAGCTGCTTCTGTCCGGTGGAAAGCGAGTTGCCCCGCTCCCGCAGCGGCGAATCGAAGCCCTGGGGAAGCGAGCGGATGAAGTCGGCGACGTTGACCTCTTCGGCGGCGCGCTCGACGGCCTGGCGCGTGACATGCGCCGAGCCCAGGCGGATGTTGTCCCCAATGGTGCCGCTGAACAGGAACGGGTCCTGCAGGACCACGCCGCAGCGCCGCCGCAATTTCTGCAGGTTCATCTCGCGCACATCCACGCCGTCGATGCGCACCGCGCCCTTCTGCACGTCATAGAAGCGCAGCAGCAGCGAGATCAGGGTGGTTTTGCCCGCGCCGGTGTGGCCCACGATTGCCACGGTTTCTCCCGGTTCTATGGCGAAGGAGACGCCGCGCAGGACCCAATCCCACTCCTGGGCGGCAGCGGCCGGCAGTGCAGCGTTACCTGACTCAGCGCCCTCTTCCAGCGGCACTTCTTCTACAGGCGCTTCTTCCACAGGAACATGGCGGTAGGCGAACCAGACGTCGTCGAATTCGATGCGTCCGGCGCCCTTTGGCTCGCGCTCAATTTCGGGCGACTGAATTTTGGGCTCGGTGTCCAGCAGTTTGAAGACCCGCTCGGCGGCGGCCATGGCAGATTGCAGAATGTTGAACTTCTCACTGAGATCCTGGATGGGACGGAAGAAGCGCTGGGTGTACATAAAAAATGCCACCAGCACGCCCAGGTCGGTCACGCCCGCCAGCACGCCGTGTCCGCCAAACCACAGCACGCCGGCGATGGCGAACCATGACAAGGCTTCGACCACCGGGTAGTAGAGCGCGTAGGCCATGATGGCGTCTTTGTAGGCGTCCATGTGCTGCGCGTTGACGGCCTCGAATTCCTGGTAGGACTTGCGCTCGCGGTTGAAGAGCTGAAGGGGAATGATGCCGCTGACGTGCTCCTGCAGGAAGCTGTTGATGCGCGCAATGGCCACGCGTATGCGGCGATAGCTGTCGCGCACCGATTTGCGGAAGAGCTGGGTGGCGACGACGATGATGGGCAGCACCAGGAAGGAGATCAGCGACAGCCGCGGGCTCATGGCCAGCATGACGCCGAGGATTCCGGCCAGCACAAAAACGTCTTCGACGATGGAAACCACGCCCGAGGTGAACATGTCGTTCAGGGCGTCCACGTCGGTGGTTACGCGCGTGACCAGGCGGCCCACGGGATTGCGGTCGAAGAAGGCGATGTCCATGCGCTGCAGGTGACGGTAGAGCTGGCTGCGCAGGTCGAACATTACCTTCTGTCCGGTCCACTGCATCAGGTAGGTCTGGGTGAATTCAAAGATGAAGCCCAGCAGCAGCACGCCCAGAAAGATGCCGCTGACCTGGGCGATACCAACCAGGGGCTGCGAGCTCAGCAAGGGATCCAGAAAGGAGTGTCCGCCGGCGTGCGAGGAGAGATATTTGTCGATGGCCGTTTTGACCAGGAAGGGACCGAGCACGTCGGCACCCGCCTTTAAGATGATGGCGGCCATGGCCAGCGTCACCTGAAGGCGGTACGGACCCAGATATTGCATCAGCCGCCGCATCAGCCGGCTGTCATATGCTTTTCCTAATACTTCTTCCTCGGCGGCCATGGTTTCCTAGTACGCGGTCCTTTTGGTTCTATTTTAGATGGAAGCAGGGCCGCCTCGGGTTCAAAGCGGAGAAGCGCAGGGGATAGACTAAGCCAGCGGGCATCTGCTTTGACCTCCGAAGTCCATTCCGCGCTGTATCTTTCGGTCCCGTTCTGCCGGACCAAGTGTTCGTTCTGCAACTTTGCCTCGGGTGTGTTCTCGCGCGATCTGTTCGACTGCTACGTTGCCCATCTGGAGCGGGAGATTGCGGATGCGCCCAGCCTGGCGAGGGAATGCGGTGCGGAGTTCGATCCGATTTTCGACTCGATCTATCTGGGCGGCGGCACGCCCAGCGTGCTTGCGCCGGATCAGCTGGATAGACTCTTTGCCGCCGTTGCGGCGGTCTTTGAGGTTTCGCCGCACGGCGAGATCACGGTGGAAGTCGCGCCCGGAACGCTCTCCGAGGAGATCCTGGGCGCGCTGCTCCGGGCAGGGGTCAATCGCGTTTCGCTGGGGGTGCAGTCGTTTATCGATCAGGAGTCGCACGCCGTGGGACGGCTGCATACCTGCGCTGGAGCAATCGACGATATCCGGCGCCTGCGCGAGGCGGGGATCACGGAAATCAGCATCGACCTGATTGCCGGGCTGCCGCACCAGACGGCTGAAAGCTGGGAGCAGTCGCTCGACCAGACGCTCGCGCTCGAACTGCCGCACGCGAGCGTTTACATGCTGGAGGTGGATGCCGACTCGCGGCTGGGACGCGAGCTGATCGCCGGGGGAAGCCGCTACCACGCCCACCATGTCCCGGACGAGGCGCTCACCGTCGCGCTCTACGAGCGCGCCACGGAGCGCCTGAACGCAGCCGGAATTGTGCAGTATGAGATTTCCAACTTCGCGCGCGCCGGGCACCAGTCGCGGCACAACCTGCGATATTGGCGGCGGCTCCCCTACTACGGGTTTGGAGTGGATGCGCACTCCATGCTGCCGGCGCCTGCGCCTTCCGAGCCGCATAGAGCGGTTCGCCTTGCCACGCCGGATTCGCTGGAAGAGTTGCTACGTGGTGCTCGGTCCGAGCGCACCGTGGTTAGCGAACGGCAGGCTATCGAGGAAACCTACTTCCTTGGGCTGCGCATGAATTGCGGAGTAGAGCTGCTGGCCATCAAAGAGGAGTTCGGCATTGCCGCGGTGGACGACTATCGCGAAGCCATCACCGACATGGTAGGGCGCGGGCTACTGGAGATCGAAGACGGGTGGCTGCGGCTGACTGCGCAAGGACGACTGTTGTCCAACGAGGTCTTCGCGGCGTTTCTGCGCGACTGACGGTTGGGCAGGCAGCACGAACTCACAATTCAGCGTCATAACAGGTATTGCGGTTTGCTTTCCAGCCGTTCCGCGCTAGCATGGACGGCCTGGATCTCTCAATTGAACGGGAGGATGCGTGGACTTTCAACTCACCGAGGAACAGCTGCAGCTCCAGAGCATGGTGCGCGACTTTGCCGCGAAGGAAATCGCTCCGCATGTGCAGGAGTGGGATGAGGCCTCGCAGTTTCCCCTGGGGACCATCCGGCAACTCGGCGGGCTGGGACTGATGGGGTGCATCTTTCCTGATGAGTACGGCGGCTCGGGCATGGGATACATCGAGTACGTGCTGGCCATTGAGGAGCTGTCGCGCGTGGATGGCTCGGTGGGCATCATCGTGGCCGCGCACACCTCGCTGTGCTCGAACCACATTTTTGTTGCCGGAAACGAAGAGCAGAAGCGCCGCTACATCCCACGCCTGGCCACCGGTGAGCACATTGGGGCCTGGGCGCTGACCGAACCCAACAGCGGCTCCGATGCTGGGAGCGCGCGCTGCACCGCTGTGCGCAAGGGTGACCGCTGGGTGCTCAACGGCACCAAGACGTTCATCACCAACGGCTCGTACGCCGACGTGGTGGTGGTGGTGGCGGTGACCGACAAGACCATCGGCACGCGCGGACTCTCGGCCTTTGTGGTGGAGCGCGGCACGCCGGGGTTCCGGCCGGGCAAAAAGGAGAACAAGCTCGGGCTGCGCGCCTCGGACACCTCCGAGCTGATCTTCGAAGATTGCGAACTGCCCGAGCAAAATCTGCTCGGGGTGGAAGGCCAGGGCTTTGTGGATGCCATGCGAATACTGGACGGCGGACGCATCTCCATTGCCGCGCTCGGGCTGGGGATGGCCACGGGAGCCTACGACTGCGCGCTGCGCTACAGCCGGGAGCGCAAGCAGTTTGGGCGGGCCATTGGCGAATTCCAGGCCATCCAGTGGAAGCTGGCCGACATGGCCACCGAGATTGACGCCGCCCGCCTGCTTACGCTGCGCGCGGCATGGCTGAAGGACCACCACCGCAAGACCACGCTGGAGTCCTCCATGGCCAAGCTCTATACCTCGGAGGTTGCCGTGCGCGCGGCCAACGAGGCGGTGCAGATCCATGGGGGCTACGGGTTCATCAAGGATTATCCGGCGGAAAAGTTTTATCGCGACGTAAAGCTGTGCACCATCGGTGAGGGCACCAGCGAGATCCAGCGCCTCATCATCGCAAGGCAGATCCTGCCCGAATAAGTTTCAGATTGGCCTTTCCCTGCGTTGGCAGAAAGATGGCGAAGACGGTGCCGCTGTGGCCGGGGCGTGTGCTGCTGCGCACGTGCAGGCGGCCGCCGTGCCGCGCGACCACGTCTTTGACCAGTGCGAGCCCCAGGCCGCTGCCGGCGGAGCCCTTGGTGGTGAAGAACGGTTCGAAGATGGCGTGCAGTTTCTCGGCGGCAATGCCGCATCCGTTATCGGCAATGGTGAGCCGCACGCCGCGCCGGTGCTTTCCCGAGTGTTCGCGCGCCACGCATACCCGTGCCGACAACCTTCCGCCCGCCGGCATGGCGTCGGCGGCGTTGAGCAGGAGGTTGGAGAAGACCTGGCGCAGAGGACCGGCGTAGGCGGAAATATCTCCGTCCCCGCCGTACCGGGTCCTGACGGAGATGCCGCGGGCTTCGAACTGCATGCGATAGACGTCGATCACCGAGTTCATCAGGACCGGCATGTTCGTCTCACGCAGAGCACCGAAGTCCCGCGCGTGATTCAGCGCAGCCAGCGCGATTTCGGCCACCCGCTGCAACTCTTCCTCGGCCAGCGTCAGGTAATGGAGCCCCTGCTCGGTCAGCACGCCCTCGGCTCGGACTAGGTGAAGCAGATTGAGCACCGAATCGAGCGGATTATTGATTTCGTGGGCGAGCAAGGCCAGCTTGCTGTTCACGACAGGCATCGCGGAAGACGCTCTCTGTTGGCTGTACAAGGCACGGCCTCCCTCTGGCCTGACTTTAAGTCTGATACCGGACATACCTCGATGGTTGTACCTAATCCCCTAGATAGGGAAGACTTAACCGCAGCTCGGCCGAGTTTGGGAATCCCTTGCGCCCGCAACCGGAGCGGCGCCTGTTGCCGCGTACCCGGCTGCGAAGCTGGCCTCGCTCCGCTGCTTTGCTACACTAGCCCCTGCGAGAAAACGAATCCCGTGCCTACCTCCATTTCCAGCTGGGTCGATGAGATCCGCAGCGGCAATCTTCGCGCTCTGTCGCAAGCCATTACCGCGGTGGAGAACCGCACGCCGGAGTCGCAGCCGCTGTTACGGGGCCTGTTCGCCTACTCCGGACGGGCCCGCATGGTGGGCATCACCGGAGCGCCGGGCGCGGGCAAAAGTACTTTGGTGGATGGGCTCGCCGGGCAGTTCCGGCGGCGGCAGCAGACGGTAGGAATCCTGGCCATCGATCCCACGTCGCCGTTCAGCGGAGGCGCCATTTTGGGCGACCGCATCCGCATGCAATCGCACACCACCGACGAGGGAATCTTCATCCGCAGCATGGCTACGAGAGGCTCACTGGGTGGCCTGTGCAGCGCTGCGGCCGATGTTGCCACCGTGCTCGACGCCAGCGGCCGCGACCTGGTGATGATAGAAACCGTCGGGGCCGGACAGGATGAGGTGGATATCGTGCGGATTGCCGACCTCACGCTGGTGGTGCTGGTTCCGGGGATGGGAGACGACGTGCAATCCATCAAGGCTGGCATTCTGGAAATCGCCGACATTTTCGTGATCAACAAGGCGGACCGCGAAGGCGCGGCCCGCGTGGAGGGGGAACTGCGAGCGATGCAGTCGCTCTCCACTCGCGAAGATGGCTGGGTGCCTCCGATTGTGCAGACGGTTGCCACCAGCGGCAAAGGCGTCGAGGGACTGGTGGCGGCCATCGATCTGTACGAAATTTTTCTCGCCACCGGCGAAGGCGGGCGCGAGCGCCGAATCGCCACTTGGCGCATGCGCCTGCAGGAAATGCTGCGCGATGAGCTGCGGCGAAGAATCGATGCGCAGGCGCTCTCCGATGCGGCAATGGAACAGTACGCAGAGCAGGTGGCGGCCCATGAGCGCGACCCGTATTCGCTGATCGCGGAGCTTGCCGCGCAGGTTGGGGGGCAATCGGCTGCGTCCTCCGCTGCGTCATCTCCAACCCCATCCGCAATCCCACAGGCGCAGGCGCGAGCGAAGGACGATACGGCATGCTGATCCTCGGGATCGATACCAGCGGACGGCAGGGAAGTGTGGCCCTGCTGCAGGCGCCGGATGAAGCGCAGGGCGGCCCAGTGCGCACCGTCGAACTGGCGCCGCTCAGCGGCGGGCAATACTCCGAACTGCTGGTGCCCGCCATTGCCGCGCTGCTGGAACGGCACGGTCTGGAGAAGCGCTCAGTTGGACTGCTGGCGGTTGCCAGCGGCCCCGGTTCGTTCACCGGCCTACGCGTGGCCATTGCCACCGTCAAGGGATTGGCCGAGGCCTTCGGCATCCCGGTGGTGCCAGTCTCGGTGCTGGAGGCGATTCTGCTGGCCTCGGCGGCGGAAAGCCGCTCTCGCCGCGACCGGGACCGCGCGGTTGCGGCCATCGATGCGCAGCGCGGCGAGGTTTTTTTTGCCGAACTTACAGCCGGCCATCGGCGCGAGGAGATCGCCGGCTGCGAGGGCTTCGCCGCCGCGCTGGCCGTGGGCTCGCCGCCGGCTATCGTATTCACTCCCGACGAGGCGCTGGCCGCCCGGCTTCGTGACGCAGCCCTGGAAGTCGAGCTGGTTGCGCGGCCCTCGGCCGAGGACATTGCGCGCATTGGGTATGGCAAGTTCCTCGACGGGGTCCGGGCCGATGTTGCCAGCCTCGATGCCAATTACGTGCGCCGCTCCGACGCCGAGCTATTCTCCGCGCCCAAGCTCGGCATCCCTCCCAAATCGTGATGAACATTCGTCTTGCCACCGAGGCCGACCTTTCGCAACTGCTGGTCATCAGCAATTCCGCCAGCTCGGCCGCGCACTGGAGCGAGCAGCAGTGGCTCGATATCTTCCGTTCCCAATCTCCGGCGCGCCTGGCCTGGATTGCCGAGCAACCGGAGCGGAGGCGGGTGCAGCGTGAGCGGCCGCAAAGCCCGCTGGAAGCTGAGCTGGGAAGGCAAGTAGTTCCGGACCGGGGGATTTTCGCCTGCGGGTTTCTGGTGGCGCAGTGCGGCGGAGCGGAGTGGGAGCTGGAGAACATCGCAGTGTTGCCAGCGCTGCGGCGGCGCGGCGTGGGGGCGGCGCTGCTTGGCACGCTGCTGGAGGAGGCACGCCGACGGCAGGCCGAGCGCATTCTGCTGGAGGTCCGCGCCTCCAACCAGTCGGCCATCCGGCTCTATATCCAGGCTGGCTTCCAGCTCCTCGCCCGGCGCCGGGATTATTATCAAAACCCAGGGGAAGACGCGCTGCTTTTTGGGCATCCCCACTAACCGTTAGGGTTCGATTTCACTTGCCGCGCCCCTCGCCCGGTGCTAGTTTGAACAACACCTGATTTCAGGCTTGGAGGTGCTGAAATAATGAATGCTCCCGTTCGCGAACAGCTTTTGGCCAGCAGCGAGGAATTTCGCAAGCTGGCCGATGAACACAGCAACTACTCCCAGCGTCTCGAATCCCTCACCAGCAAGAAATACCTCTCCGAAGAAGAAAAAGTTGAAGAAGTACGGCTGAAAAAGCTGAAGCTCCGCCTCAAGGATGAGATGGAGTCGTTCCAGACACGCGACCAGCAAGCCTCCTAAACGGGGTCGCTCCCAAGATTCGCACCGGGCCGAGGCCCGGCACCGCGGGGATGGCCTGTGCTGAAACCGGCCATCCCCAGCTTCTGCCCGGCCACATCCCCATCTGCCATGTCCCCACATTTGCCAAAAGATGGCAAATATGGGCCACCCGTCTGTTCATGGTGCATCCTGATACGGGGCACCGCTCGGTCGAAAATTGTTGAAGCAGGAGTAACCTTCTCGGGGCTTTCCCGCTTTCCCGGTCCTTCGCCCTTCGCGCTTCGCTATAATCGAGACGACCTCATGGTACGTGACGGAATCTATTACGCTCTGGCGCTGGTTGTGGCAGCGGTCCTCATCGGGATATGGGCCACGCCTCTGCTTGCCCTGGTGCCGCTGTTGCTGGCGGCTTTTTTCCTGTGGTTCTTTCGCGACCCGGAGCGGGTCATTCCCAGCACCAGCGGCGCCGTGGTCTCTCCCGCCGATGGCAAGGTGACCGGGGTTTCCACGGTTCAACTGGATGGGAAGCCGGCCACTCGAATCAGTATTTTTTTGAATGTATTCAATGTGCATGTCAACCGCTCGCCGGCCTCCGGCGTCATCACCGCGGTGGAGTATCGCCGCGGCAAGTATCTGAATGCCATGGACCCGGCCTCGGCCGAGCTTAACGAGCAGAACGTCTGCACCCTGCTGACGGATGGCGGCGAGCGCATTGTGTTCAAGCAGATCGCCGGGCTGCTGGCGCGCCGCATCGTGTTTTCGCGACGGGTGGGCGACCGCGTGGCTTGCGGCGAGCGCATCGGCCTGATTAAGTTCGGCTCGCGCTGCGACGTGATTCTGCCTGTCTCCGCCAAGGTCATGGTGCAGGTAGGGAACGTGGTCAAGTGCGGCTCATCGACGCTCGCCATACTCTCCGCGGCACAAGGAGAAAGCTGATGGGCTCGCCGCAGCGTCTTTCTCTGGGGCAGTCGCGACGCTTGCGCAAGGGCATGTATGTGCTGCCCTCGCTGTTTACCACCGCCAACCTGGCCGCCGGCTTCTACGCCATCTCCGAGGCGGCGCTGGGCGCGGCCCACGTGCAGGGGCTTTATGGCGTCCCCGGCGCCGATCCGCTGCGGACTGCGGCTACCTACTTCAATCACTCGGCCCTGGCGATCGGGTTTGCGGTGTTCTTCGACGGCATGGACGGGGCCATTGCGCGCCTTACCCACACCACCAGCGACTTCGGCAAGGAGCTGGACTCGCTGGCCGACGTGGTCACCTTCGGCGTCGCTCCCGGCATTTTGGCCTGGCTCTGGGGATTCTTCTGCCTGCCGCTCTCGCTCAATACCGACCTGCGCGACAAGCTGGTTCAGTTCGGCGCCATCGTGGCGTTTGCCTTTCTCACCGCCGGAGCCTGCCGGCTGGCGCGCTTCAACATCCAGCTCAATCCGCAGCCCAAGAATCCGGGCCGCCCGGGCCGGAAATACTTCGTCGGCATGCCCATCCCCGGCGGCGCCGGATGCCTGGCCGCCGTTGTCCACCTGCGCCTGGGCTATCCCGTTACCGCCTGGTGGAGCTGCATCATTTGGATCGCCTACATCTTCCTGTGCGCCTTCCTGATGGTGAGCACCTGGCGCTTCTGGAGCTCCAAGAGTATTAATTTCGGCAACCGTCAGGCGGCGCGGCTGTTCGTGCTGCTGGGCACCATCATCACCGCGATCTGGTATTTCCATCGTTTCGTGCTCTTCGGCATCGCCATCACCTACATGGCATCGGGCATCATTTCCCGGCTCGCCTACGCCTTGCGGCGCCGCACACCCGCGCCTCCGACTCCGTCGCAGGAGGTGCCCCAGACCTCATGAGCCACTCCGCCAAGAAGTCCAATCTCTTTACCGTCGCCCTGGTAGGCGCGGCCGCGCTCAAGGGCAAGGAAGTTCGCGATGTGCTGAGCGAGCGCAATTTTCCCGCCGTCGATATCAAGCTGCTGGATGAGGAAGAGGCGCTCGGCCAGCTGGACCAGGTGAACGACGAGCCGGCATTCATCCAGGGAGTCCTGCCCGAGCATCTGGAAGGCGTCGATTTCGCCTTCCTTACGGCCGACGAGTCGTTCATTGCCAAGGTCTGGGCCAGCGTGCGCGACTCCGGCGCAGAGATCATCGACCTCAGCTACGCACTGGAGAACAATACCGACGTCGCGCTGCGCGCACCCTGGGTTGAAAAAGAGCTGGGACACATCCACGAAGAGGCTCTGCAGTCGGGGCCGGTGGTGATTGCACATCCCGCGGCCGTGGTGCTGGCCATCCTGCTGGGCCGCCTGCAGACGGTTGCCCCGCTTCGCATCGCCTCCGCCGTGATCGGCCAGCCCGCCTCCGAGTACGGACGGCGCGGCATGGACGAGCTGCACGACCAGACCATCAACCTGCTCAGCTTTCAGCAGCTGCCCACTGCATGCTTCGGCACCCAGGTCGCCTTTAATCTCTTTGTCCAGTCCAACGAAACTGCCCGCCCCTCGCTGGCGCAGAGCGAAGCGCGCATCCTGCGGCACTTCCGCACCATCGCAGAAAAGTCTGTTGCCGAACCCGCCGTGCTGCTGGTGCAGACGCCGGTCTTCCACGGCTACGCCATCGCCATCTTCGTGCAGACCGCCTCGGCAGCCACCGCCGAGGCTTTGGAAGCCGCGCTGGCCGGTCCCCACGTCACCGTGGTCAGCGGAGCGGAAGATTTTCCCAGCAATGTGAACGTGGCGGGCTCGCCGGAGATCCTGGTCAGCCTGCGCGGCGACGGCGCGGGAGGCAACGGCTTCTGGCTCTTTGCCGCCTGCGATAATCTTCGTGTCTCGGCGATCCAGGCCGTGGAGTGCGCCGAAGAGATGGTGCACACCCGTCCCAGGGGGCAGTTGCAATGAACTTGACTCGTGCAGCCGGTTTCCGCGTGCCCGGTAGATTGGCCGTCCTCGCCCTGCTGGTGCTGATGGCCTCCTGCGGCTACCACACGGCCGGCGCCACTACCAGCCTGCCGCCCGACGTAAAGGTGCTGGCCATTCCTTCGTTCCAGAACCAGACCCACACTTACCATCTGGAAACCGGACTTACCGGCGCGGTCATCCGCGAGTTCAACACGCGCACCCGTTACCGCGTGGTGCAGAGTGTCTCCCAATCCGAGCAACCCGACGCCACCTTGCAGGGAACCGTGGTCTCTGCGCAGGTCGCCCCAGTCGCCTACGATTCGGTCACCGGCCGCGCCGCTACCGGCCTGGCCACCATCGTCATTAAGGTCACGTTGACGGCGCGCGATGGACGCGTGCTTTATAGCAATCCCAACTACACCTTCCGCGATCAGTACCAGATCTCCAACGAACTCGCCAGCTTCTTTGAAGAGGAGAGTCCGGCGCTCGACCGCCTGCAGCGCGACTTCTCGCGCAGCCTGGTGAGCGATATTCTGGAGGCCTTCTAGCTTGAAAGCCTTTGCCCCGGTGGAGCGCTTCGTGCAGGAGGTCAGTGGGCGCCGGCTCAAGCCCGGCTACGTCTTCGTGGGCGACGAGGCCTTCTTCCGCCGCACCTGCCGCGACGCCATCCTGCAGCACCTCATCCCGGAGGGCATGCGCGAGTTCAGCCTGTACGAGTTCGATCTGGAGTCCTCGACGATCGTCGAAGTGCTCGACCGCGCCCGCACTCCATCGCTGATGGCCAGCTTCCAGGTGTTCTTTGTGCGCGGCGTCAAGGCGCTGTACGGACGCGGCAAGCATGACGCCGAGTTCGCGGCCATCGCCGAATATTTTCGCAACCCCAATCCCGACGCGCTGCTCATCCTCATCGCCGACCACATCAGCATTCCGGCCGACCTGCGCCGCATGGAGATGACCGACAAGGAGCGCTACGAGCGTATCCGCGAGACTCTCGGCGAACATCTCGGCATCATCGAATTCGCCCGCGTCGAAGAAGGTGAGGCCGTCAAGTGGCTCAACGAAGCCGCTGCGGCGCACGCCACTAAGATCGATGCCGACGCCGCGCGCGAGCTGGTCGATTCGCTGGGCGGGGATATGATGATGATTTCCAACGAGATGGAAAAGCTTCTGCTTTATGTTGGAGAAAAAAGGCGGATCACCCTGGGCGATGTTGAGACCATGGTGCTGGCGGCCAAGCAGCGCACGCTTTACGAACTGACGGACGCGCTCTCCACCCACAACCGCGCCCGCGCCCTGGAGATTCTGGACGCCATGCTCTCGACCGGAGACGGCGACGAAGCCGCGATCGGCCATCTCTACATGCTGGCTCGAACCTTCCGCCAGATGCTGGTCATCCTGGAGCGCAATGTGCGCGACACTCGCGCGCTTTATCAAGTCCTGTGGCAGGGCTTCCGCATCCCGCCGTTTGCCGCGGAGGATGTGATCCGCCAGGCCCGCCGCTACCAGTCGCGCAGGGAACTCACGCGCGCTATTCGCTGCATCGCCAAAGCCGACGCCGCGCTGCGCACCAATCCGGTCAGCAAGCGCTTCGTGCTGGAGACCCTCATCCTTGACCTCGCGGCCGAGCCGAAAGCACAAGCTCCGGCCTGGCAGCAGGAAGCACTGCTGGACTAAACTCGACGCGGATTTGCGGGAGAACATGGGGGCAGTCTAGAGCGGGGACTCACCTTGGACGCGCAAAAGCGGGACGGCGGAAGGTGGAGCGCCCGCCGCTTTCCTTATCCCACATTTGCCAACAGCGGGCAAATATGGGGCACCTGTCGGTGGGAAAATCAACCGCTCGGCTGGTCCGCGCACACGTGGCAAATCAACCGCCCCATGCAAGCCAAACGGTGGCTTGAATGGGACACCGGCCTTTTGGGTAATTTGGAATCGGCCTGCCGGGTTGTGCCGGCGCCGCAACTGGACTACGCTGGTGGCCTCGGGAGGCGCCCATGTCCTTGAATCCCACGCCTGCGCGCACCGCATTTCTCAGTAAGCTGCTCGGACTCTATCTGGTCCTCATCTCTTTCGCCATGTTCGCCCACCCGCAAGCGACGATCGAGGCGACGACAGCGCTGATGGAGAATCCCGCGGTGCTGTTCGTTACCGCCGTCTTCGCCATGGCAGCCGGCCTGGCCATGGTGCTCGGCCACAACGTCTGGTCCGGCGGAGCGCTTCCGGTTGTGGTCACCCTGACTGGCTGGTTCATGCTCGCCAAGGCCACGCTGCTTCTGTTTCTGCCGCCACAGGTGGCCAATGCATTCTTCCTCACCGGCCTCGGCTACCAGCAGCACTTCGATCTTTACTCCTGCATTCCGCTGCTGCTGGGCAGCTACCTCACTTATGCGGGATTCAGGTCCACGCACCCGTGACAAAATCGACCGCCCCACTCAAGCCAAAAGATGGCTTGAATGGGCCACCCACCGTAGTGCTACCCCACCTTGGCCGCTCGCGCTTTCCTAATCCCACATTTGCCAACAGCGGGCAAATATGGGGCACCCGACGATTTCCTTACTTGATGACGACCTTTTTCATTTTGCGGCCGACGCGGAAGATTTTTTCGACGGGGAGCGAGGTTTGCAGGTAGAGATCCTTGTAAGGTTCGCCGTCGATTTTGAGTGAGCCGGCTTTGATTTTTCGCTGGGCGTCGCTGTTGGTTTCCGCCAGACCGGCTTTGGCCAGCACCTTGTCGAGCTTGATGTTGGCGGTGCCGTCGGCGAGGGTGCCGACTTCGGCGAGATTGATCTCGATCTCTTCGAGGTTCTCGGGGACTTCATCTTTCTGAAATTGTTTGGCCCAGTTTTCTTCGGCGGCATCGGCATCGGCGGCGGAGTGGAAGTCGGCGATGATGCGTTTGGCGAGGTCTTTTTTTGCGCGCATAGGGTGGACGGTACCGTAGGCTACGTCGTCTTTGAGCGCTTCGATCTGGGAGATGGTGAGGTCGGTGAGCAGTTCGTAGTAGCGCCACATGAGGGCGTCGCTGATGGACATGAGCTTGCCGAACATCTCCTGCGCGGATTCGGTGATGCCGACGTAGTTGCCGTAGGACTTGGACATTTTGCGCTCGCCGTCGAGGCCTTCGAGCAGCGGCATGGTGAGGACGATCTGCGGCGGGAAGCCGTAATCCTGCTGGAGTTTGCGGCCCATGAGCAGGTTGAACTTCTGGTCGGTGCCGCCGAGTTCGACGTCGCACTCGAGGGCGACCGAGTCGTAGCCCTGCATCATGGGATAGAGCAGCTCGTGGACGCTGATGGGCTTTTCTTCCTGGAAGCGGCTGTGGAAGTCCTCGCGCTCGAGCATCTGCGAGACAGTGAACTTGGCGGCGAGGCGGACGAAGGCTTCGAAGTCGAGCTTGCAGAGCCACTCGGTGTTGTAGCGGACCTCGGTCTTTTGCTGGTCGAGGATTTTGAAGACCTGGGCTTTGTAGGTTTCGGCGTTGGCGTCGAGTTGGCCGCGAGTGAGCGGAGGACGGGTGGCGTTGCGTCCGGTGGGGTCGCCGATGAGTCCGGTACCGTCGCCGATGAGGAAGATGACGGTGTGGCCGAGGTCCTGGAAGTGCTTGAGCTTGCGGATGAGCACGGTGTGGCCGAGATGGAGGTCGGGAGCGGTGGGGTCGAAGCCGGCTTTGATGCGCAGGGGCTTGCCGGATTGCAAGGACTTTTCGAGGCGCTCGCGCAGGTCGCTCTCACGGATGATTTCGACCGAACCTTTGCGCAGGTAGGCCAGTTGCTCGTCAACGGGAGGGAAGGACATGATTTTTTGATTATAAGGTTTCAAGGTTGAAGGTAGAAACAAAGGCAGAGGCCTTCGCGGCGGCTGAGGAAAAGCCTCTCGGACGAAGTTGGATATTTGAGAGTTGCTGGGGTCCTTCGCTTTGCTCAGAATGACACCTCTAGTTGGCGGGCTGATATATTCAGCAACATGCTGAAAGTGAAATTGCTGACTGCGACGGCCAAGGCGCCGACGATTGCACATCCGGGGGAAGACCTGGGGTACGACCTTTATGCCAGCGAGGCGGTGACGATTGCGCCGCGCGGACATGCTGCGGTTGCGACTGGGGTGGCGATCGAGCTGACCGGTGCGGCGGGAGAGCCGCTGGGGGCGCTGCTGCGCGATAAGAGTTCGATGGCGGCGCGGCGGCTGATCTGCACGGGCGGGGTAATCGACGCCGGGTATCGCGGCGAGGTGCGGGTGCTGATGGAAAACCTGGGAGATGCGGCGGCGGAGATCCATGCGGGGGACAAGCTGGTGAACCTGATTCCGTATCCGGTGCTGACGACTCCGGTGGAGGTGGTGGACGAACTGGCCGGGAGCCGCCGCAAGGACGGCGGGTTTGGATCGAGCGGGAGAAAGTAGAAGGGACGGCTGCTACTGCGTTTTCTCCTGGACCTTATGGGCCGCCTCCCTGGTCTTCACAGCGGACTTGTGCACGACCTTTTTGGTTCCGCGCTTGGTGGCCCGGTAGGCTTTTTGGGTGCCCCTCGCGGTGCCGCGGGCCGCATGATGGACGGCATGCCCGGTGTCCCTGCCGGCATCCTTCATGTCGCTGCCGGCTTCGTGCATGTCCTGTTTCGCACCGCTTGACTGGTCGTGGTCGTCTTGCGCAGTGGCGGGGATGGCCACACCCAGGAGAAGTGCGAGCGCAGTATTGATGAGGATTTTCGTCATCGGGTCGAGTCCTTTCATTCAGGAGATTGGACGCGAGAAGCGATGGGAAAGATGTCCATTTCCCTCCTGGGCGATTCTCATCCTCTGGCTAAGAGGACGGCTGCTGGAGCCCGGTGAGGACCGGACAACAGGAAATGGCCCGTGAACGGCGATTGTCTCTTTCCCAAACTCCGGGTGCGCAAGGTAAAATTGATTGTCCGCCGCAAAGGTCCCACATCTGCCAAATACGGGAAGATATGGGGCACCTGGAGTTCAGATTAAGTTTTTGAGATGAGATTGGAGCAACACTTTCATGGCGATTATTGCCACACAGATGCGTCCGGGGATGATTATCAAGCACAACAACGAGCTGCACTCGGTCTTTACCGTGGAGCACCGCACGCCCGGCAACCTGCGCGCCTTCATCCAGGCCAAGCTGCGCAACCTGCGCACGGGCGCGATGTTCGAACACCGCTTCCGGTCGAGCGATGCGATTGAGAAGATCGTGGTGGATGAGAAGAAGATGGAGTACCTGTATAACGACGGCGATAACTACTTCTTTATGGACATTGAGAGCTACGAGCAGACGGCGCTGAACCGGGACGTGCTGGGCGACGCGGTGGAATACCTGACGCCGAATCTGCAGGTGTCGGTGGAGTTTTTCAACGACAAGGCGGTGGGCGTGGATTTACCGCAGACCGTGGAGTTGACGATTCTGGAGACCGAGCCGGGGCTGAAGTCGGCAACCGCCTCGAGCGTGACCAAGCCGGCCAAGACCGAGACCGGACTGATTGTGCAGGTCCCGCCGTTTGTGAACGAGGGTGACCGCATCCGGGTGGACACGGCGGAAGGCACCTACCTGTCGCGCGCGTAAGACTTCCCACATCTGCTAACTACGGCAGATATGGGGCACCCGGCAAAGTCGAGGCAAGAGCTAAGATCAACTACCCCACCCTAGCCAAATGATGGCCAGGATGGGGCACCCCGCGGCACCTGCGCATCCCACTTCTGCCCAAAGAAGGCAGAAATGGGCACCTGAAGGCAGAGGAGAGCGATGGGTTCGATCCGGAAGTTTCGCCGGTATCTGGTGAGAGGGCGGGTGCAGGGCGTGGGCTTTCGTTGGTTTGTGGAGCGCGAGGCTCAGCTGATTGGCGTGGGCGGCTGGGTGCGCAACCGCGATGACGGGGCGGTGGAAGTACTGGCCTCGGGTACGGACGAGCAACTGGGCACGCTCTACGACAAGCTGCGGGAAGGGCCGCGCGCGGCGCGCATCGACGGGGTGGACGTGGACGACGCGGCGCCGTTCGGCGGATACCAGACATTTCAAATTGAAGAATCGCGGTGATTATTTTGCCTGAGACCAAAGCCGTAATGGCTGCTGAAGACCTGAAGAAACTGATCCGGGCGATTCCCGACTATCCCAAGCCGGGCATCCTGTTTTATGACATCACCACGCTGATCAAGGATCGCGCCGGGTTTGCCCGGGTGGTGGACTTCATGACCTCGCCGTACCTGGACAAGAACATCGACCTGGTGCTGGGGATGGAGGCGCGCGGCTTTATCTTTGGGCCGGCGATGGCTTACCGGCTGAACGCGGGGTTCATCCCGGTGCGCAAGGCGAAGAAGCTGCCCGGCGAAATTATCAGCTACACCTACGATCTGGAGTACGGGACCGACACGCTGGAGATCCATAAGGACGCGATCCAGCCGGGACAGCGGGTGCTGATCGTGGACGACCTGCTGGCTACGGGCGGCACGGCGGAGGCCGCAGCCAAGCTGGCCAACAAGCTGGGAGCCGATATCTGCGGACTGAGCTTTGTGGTGGAGCTGGACTTTCTGCATGGGCGCCGGCGGCTGGCTCCGTACGAAGTGTTCTCTCTGCTGCATTACGACGAGTAGGTGAGGAACTTCTAATCTTCTGGAGTGCGGCTACAAAGTTTGCAAAGGGGTGCGGCGAAATGGGCCGCGCCCTTTGTCTTTGCGGATGTGTGCGGCGATGAGACGGGCTGCGGGTTCATGGCATACCGGCAGCGGTGATTGCGGTCACTGAAAAATATAGCGCAGAGTAATAATTTTTACGATGAGAGGAGTGTGGAGGCCATGACCCACGCAATCATCGATGCTCTCTTCTCCATTCCCCAAAAGAGCGCGATCTCCCAGATCGCCGACTGTATTCCCTTCCTGGAAGATTTAGCCCCGCGGATGAAAATCAGCGGGATTGCCGGCGCGGTGCTGGTGCACGGCAACTGCCTGCATTGCCAGTATCAGTGGAACTGCGCGGACCGGAAGACCCACGAGATTGCCAATATTGTGGCGCGGCATCCGCGCCAGCTGCGCGGGCTGGCCGCCTATGACCCGTTGCGCATAGGGGAGAGCCTGCGCTGGATTGACGACTCGGTGAGCAAGGGCGAACTGGCCGGCGCCTATGTGCAGGCGGAGTGCTGCGTGGCCGGACTGGACGCACCACGAATGTATCCACTGTATGGGCAGTGCGCCAAGTTGCGCGCGCCGGTGGTGTTGGAATTTGGCAGCCGCGACCGCTGGGTGTATCACCGTCCGCAACTGGAGGTGGTGGCGGCGGATTTTCCCGAGCTGGATCTGCTGCTGGCCGCGCCGCCGCTGAGCGAGAGCGCGGCGATGGTGGCGATGATGAGGCACTATCCGCGGGTTTCGTTTGTGCTGGGGCCGCAGGAGCTGCAGCAGGATGAATCGCTGTGCGAGTTTCTGGAGATTCAGGGGCGCGACCGGGTACTGTTCCGCTCGGCCGGCGAGGAATGGTCGCAGGCGGCACTGGCGGCCAGAGCAGTGCCGCTGAGTCCGGCGGCGCGGCGGGCCTATCTGGGAGAGAACGCCGCCAAGGTCTTCGACTTTGCCATCGAGGCCCCCAGCCTGCTCTCGTGAGTGTGGGCGGCTGCGCGAAGCAGTGGCTGAAGCAGGAAGGTTGCGAACTTTCAATAGGTGCCGGAGAAGGTTTTACGGGCCCGTTACGGGAATGGCCTGTGGTTTGCGAAAGTGCACGCCAATGGCCAACATTTCGCAGCCGAAGGCTTGCGCTACGCGCGGCTCTCTCATAGCATCTATTTCACGAACGGTGCCGACCTGCAAAGTTAGTGATGGGGTGGAACACCACTGCGGACCGATACTTCTAAATAGGGTGCTCGACTCGACAATTGGTTTGGTGTGCTGATCCCCAGTTGGATCGGCCTAAAGGACCACGGAGAGCGCCCACCTGGTGATCCGGTTCATAGCAACCCGCCTCACACGGCCACGCGGGCCGGTACCTAAAATGATTCCGGCTGGCTTTTCCGGGGCCGGCTTTCACGATCTGTTTACTTCTCTGCGACCCAGGCGTGGGGCGATCCATCTACAATAGAGTCGTGTATCCACACCTTTTTCATATTGGTTCGTTTGCGCTCCCCACCTACGGCGTTATGGCCGCGCTGGGCATGGTTTGCGGTTTGACGGTTGCCTTCCGGCTGGCACGCTTTCGTGGGCTCGATCCCGACGAGGTGTGGAACCTGGGAGGCATTGCCGCCTTCAGCGGGATTTTTGGCGCGAAGGCGCTGCTGCTGATCAATGACTGGCACGATTATGCGGCCGATCCGAGGCGCATTTTCAGCATGGCCACGTTGCAGAGTGGCGGTGTGTTTTCCGGCGGGCTGGTGGTGGCACTCGCCTGCTGCTGGTGGTATATGCGGCAGCACAAAATTGCGTTTCTTTCGGCAGCCGACGTGTTTGCGCCGGGGATTGCGCTGGGTCACGCGTTTGGGCGCATCGGTTGCCTGTCAGCGGGGTGCTGCTTTGGGCGACCGACCAACCTGCCATGGGCGATTACGTTTCACAATCCATGGGCGGCGGAGTTTAGCGGCACGCCGCTGAATGTGCCGCTGCATCCCACGCAACTGTATGAGTTTTTCGCCGAGGCGATTAACTTTGTGCTGCTGTACTGGCTGTGCAAGCGGAAGAAGTTCGAGGGGCAGGTGATCGCGCTGTTCATGATCATCTATGGCACCGAGCGGTTTATCTTCGAGTTCTTCCGCGGCGATCCGGGGCGCGGCGAGGTGCTGGGCGGACTGATCAGCGGGACGCAGGCGATTGCCCTGGGGCTGGTGGTGAGCGGATTTTTGATTTATCTCCGGCGTACTCCGCTGCGCGCGATGAGTTCGACTGCGGCGGCGAAGGCGGCAGCGCCGACGGCGTCAAGGGCGTAGGTTTCAAAAGTTAAGGGCAAGGCGACACGACACAACCGGGAGCAAGATCCACTGCAAAGTCAACTGCCCCATTCAAGCCAAAGGATGGCTTGAATGGGCACCCGAATTGCTACCTGCTATGCTCAGTAGAATGGCACGCAAAGTTACAACCCCTGCACAGGCCGAGCCGCTGGACTCCGAAGAGTTGTTGACGGAAGCTGCGGCCGAAGAAACGATCAGCGAAGAAGAAACCACAGCACCCACCGTTTTTCATGCGGCGGAGGAAGACGCCGGAGTGCGTCTGGACCACTTTCTGGTGGCGCGGATTCCGGAAGTGAGCCGGGTGCGGGTGCAGCAACTGGTGGAGCAGGGCAAGGTGCTGGTGAACGAGCGCACGGCCAAGGCTTCGCTGAAGCTGAAGGGCCGCGAGGTGATCGAGATTACCGGGACGGTGGAGGCGGCTCCGCTGAAGGCGTTTGCGGAGGACATCCCGGTCGATGTGGTGTTCGAGGACAAGGAGCTGGCGGTGGTGAACAAGCCGGCAGGGATGGTGGTGCACGCCAGCTCGGGGAGCGCCGAGGATGTGCGCAACCGGGGAACGCTGGTGAATGCGCTGCTGTTCCGGTTCAACAAGCTGAGCGGGATGGGCGGCGAGCTGCGGCCGGGGATTGTGCACCGGCTGGACAAGGACACCAGCGGGCTGATGGTGGTGGCGAAAAACGATGTTGCGCACCGCAAGCTGGTGGAGCAGTTTTCGTCGCGGCAGGTGCACAAGACCTATCTGGCGCTGGTGCACAACTGGCCCAAGGCGGAGGCGGGAACGGTGAACGATCCGATTGGACGTGACCCGCGCAACCGCACCAGGATGAGCATCACCGGGATCGATGCGCGGACGGCGGTTTCGCACTACAAGGTGGTGGAGCGGCTGCTGACGCCGTATGGGCGCTTCGCCATGGTCGAGGTGCGGATCGAGACCGGGAGGACACACCAGATCAGGGTGCACATGGGATCGATCGGGCATCCGGTGGTGGGCGACACGCTGTATGGGGCACCGCAGATTCTGCTGCCGAATACGCTGGCCCGCGAACGGCAGGGCAACGCGATCAGCTCACGCACCGAGGCCAAGAAGGCGCGGGCACACGGCGAGAGCGCGGCCACGCTGTCTCTGGGGAGAAACTTTCTTCATGCGGCACATCTGAACTTTACTCATCCCAAGAGCGGCAAGGCAGTAGAGTTTGCGGCGCCGCTGCCCGAGGAGCTGCAGAAGTTTCTGGAGAAACTGCGGCGGGTGTCCGAACCGGTGGGGTGAAGTCCTGCCAACGCGGGCGCTGGGCTTATCGCCAGTAGCTAATGCGTCGGGCGACTCGGGCGGCCGTTATACACTTGAAGGATGATCAGGCTGAGTACAGCTTTGTTGGCTGCCGTGATGTTGCTGGGCCCGGCGGCGTGGGCGCAGACCAACACCCAGGAGCTGCCGTTGGCGCCTTCCACAATGCAGCCGCGTTTTCCGGGCGCACCGCTGCAGGCGGCACCGGCTCCGGCCACCGCTCCGGCAAATACCTCTCCTTTGACGACGCTTCCGCCTGCGCATGTTCCGCCGGCAGCGGCGCAGGACTCCACGACCGGACAGGAGCCGGCTAAGGCGGGCGGCTCGGCTCGGCCAGACGCGGCTCAATCGGAGGCAGAAGAGCCGGGCGAGTACCGCATTGGAGTGGAAGTCGATCTGGTCGATGTGGTGTTTACCGCGACCGACAAGCGCGGCCACTTTATCAAGGACCTAAAGCAGGACGATATACGGCTGCTGGATGAGGGCAAGCCTCCGGCACAGATCGAGGCCTTTGAGAGCGAGTCGGGACTGCCGCTGCGGGTGGGGCTGCTGATCGACGCCAGCAACTCGATCCGCGACCGCTTCCGCTTCGAACAGGAGGCGGCAGTCCAGTTCCTGCAGCAGGTGGTGCGTCCCAAGTCGGATCTGGCGTTCGTGATCGGCTTCGACTCGGAGACCGACATGACGCAGGATTACACCGACAACACCGATGCGCTGGGCAACGGCATACGGGTGTTGCGTCCGGGCGGCGGCACCGCGCTGCATGACGCGGTGTTGGCGGCGTGCGAAAAGCTCTCCAAAGCGCCGGTTGCCGGCTCGGCGCGCCGGGCGATCATTCTGCTGAGCGACGGCGACGACAACCAGAGCCGGCACACGCGCGAGGAGGCCATCGGAGCCGCCCTGCACGCCGGAGTCATCGTCTACGTGATCGACACCGATGTTACGGAATCCAACAAGAAGGGCGACAGGGTGCTGACGCGCTACGCCGACGCCACCGGCGGGCGGGTGTTCTTTCCGCTGGGACTGGACGAAGTTGCCAAGGCCTTCAGCGCGATTCAGGACGAGCTGCGCAGCCAGTACGTGGTGGCTTACAAGCCGCAGAATTTTAACGAGGACGGAAGCTACCACGCCATTACGATCGACGCGCCCAACCGAAGCAATGTGAAGATTCGCGCGCGCAAGGGGTACTACGCGCCGAAGGGCAAAGGGTAGCGAGAAAAGGCAGGAGCAACAGCCAGTACAAAGGCGTGCAGGGATGAAGAAAGCCGCATCCCCACATTTGCGTCGAAAGGCGTGACGCAAATATGGGGATGCGTGTGCAAAAAGCGCCGACCTATTCATTGGGGGCGTAGTAGCCTTTGCGGGCTTGGATTTTGTAATCGGGCGAGGCCGTAGTTTTGACTTCGAGCTTGCGGTATTTGCCGTCCAGGGCGGGATTGGCGGGGATGTAGCCGACCAGGTACTGGCTGCGCAGCTCGGTGCCGATTTGGTCGAAGGCCTGGCGCAGCTTTTTAGGGTCGTTGCCGGCGTCGATGACGCGCCCACCGGTCTGGGTGGCCAGCTTATGCATCTCGCTGTCGCCGGGCATGAAGTGGGAGCGGTCGGCGATCATGATGACGTAGACGATGACCTCGGACCTCTGCGCCGCTTCGATGGCCTTGGCCAGGGTCTCGTCGCTGCCCTGGTCTCCTCCATCGGTGAGTAGAATCAGCGCCTTGCGGCCTGACTCCTGCTGCAGCTTTTCCCGGGAAGCGAGGTAGACGGCGTCATAGAGCAGGGTGCCTTTGGGGCGGGAGACGGGGATGGTGCCCTGTCCGGCGCCGGCGATGCCGCCCGCACCGCTGCCGCCGCCGTTGTTGATTTTGGTCTGCTCCATGGCGCGCCGCAACCGGTCGGTGTCGTTGGTATAGTCCTGCAGCAGGTTGACGGCAATGTCGAAATTAATGAGGAAGGCGAGATCCTTGGGGGTGAGGACATCGCGCAGGAAGGCCGCGCCGACCTCCTGCTCGAGGGGCAGGACGCGGAACTGGCTGCCGCTGGTGTCGATGAGGAGGCCGAGGGTGAGCGGCTGGTCGGAGTTAGCGGCGAAGTATTTGATGGTCTGGGGTTTTTCGTCCTCGGTGACCTGGAAATCGTCTTTTTTCAGATTCGGAATGAGGGCGCCGCGCTTGTCCTTGACGTTGAAGTAGATATTGACAACCTGTACGTTTACTTTGAGGTTGGCAATGGGCGGCTGCGCGGTCTTGTCCTGCAGCTTGGGCCCTTCGGGAATAGAGTAGCCATCTTCGTCGTCGGGAGCATTGGAAGCCTTGGGCGGTTGCTGGGGCGGACGCTGCGTCTGGGCCGGCCACGACATCAAAACAACTGCGATGACGGCAAGGGCGGCGATGGCTGATCGGTTCCGGTTGGGCATGGGTCCTCGACGCTGCGCCCCGTAGTCTGTTATGTATTGAAATACCGCACTGGTAGACTTAGTTGCTTGTAAGAGAGTATCCGCTGCATGAAAATGTACGGAGAAGATTTGGTTTAGCAATTCTGAAATCGTCGACCGGTGGTCGCGGAGGTCTTCCAAATGCAGCGCCAGCGGCGTTTTGCGATCAAGTTTTATGCAGTGATGCTTTCCATCCTGCTCCCGCTCTGTGTGGCGGCAACGGCACAGCAGGGAGTGCCGGAGGCTCCCCAGCCCCAGGCGGCGCCTCCCCAAACTGCGCAGCCCCAGCCGGGCACGACCCAGCCGGGCGCACAGCAGCCTTTGCCCGAGGCTCCCTCGGTGGGTGAACCGCCCCCAGCGGCGGAGCACGAGCCCAGTTCGGCGGACACTGGCGGCCAGGCGAACCCGGAGCCGGCGCATGCTCCCGTGGGCCAGATCATCCAGCCCTCCAACCGGACGGCCAACGAGCCCAGCAGCGGATACGACGAGATATCGGGCATTATTCGCGTCAACGTCAACACCGTGCCGGTCTCGGTCACGGTCAAAGACTCCGCCGGTCACCTGTTTCCCGGCCTCACCAAGGACAACTTCTCGGTGTATGAAGACGGGGTGAAGCAGCACATCAGCTTCTTTACCAGCGATCCATTTCCGGTTTCGGCGGCGGTGATTATTGACGTGACGATGCCGGAGATTGCGCTGCGCAAGATCAAAGATACGTTTGGCGCCCTGGTGGGCTCCTTCAGCCAGTTTGACGAACTTGCGGTCTATACCTATGGCAGCACGGTGAACCAGCGGCAGGACTATCTGGCGGCGCTGGGCGACACCACAACCCGGACGCTGACGCGCCTGGATGAGCTGCAGGGAACCACCGCCGGCGCGCCTGTCTATAATCCGATGACGGTGGGACCGACGGTAAACGGCGACGTTTTTGATCCGGGGACGCAGCGGAATTCGGTTGATGTGGCGATTCCCAAGGAGGCGTTCCCCCCCAGCGTGCTGAACGACGCAATCATGCGCGCGGCAATGGATCTGGGACGGCGCGGGAAGGCCCGCCGCCGGGTGATCTTCGTACTCTCCGACGGAATGGAGTACGGCTCCAATGCCAGCTACAAGGACGTGAAGGATGTGCTGCTGAAGTACAACGTGATCGTGTATGGCGTGGAGAACGACGTTGACGCTCTGCCCGTATACAGGAAGCTCTCCAGATATCACTTGCCGCTGCCGGGTTTCCTGGGAAAGGCACCGTACGGCAATATTCTGCCGAAATACGCCTCGGCGACCGGCGGTGAGATTTTCGCGGAGTTCAGCCAGCAGGCTATCGAGTCAGCTTACGGCAGTTCGATGGAAGAGGCCCGCAGCCAGTACACCCTGGCGTACAGCACGTCGGCGACCGCTTCCACCTCGTTCCGCAAGATCGAAGTGCGGGTGAGCGGCTACGGTTCGAGCCTGAAGGTGTACGCCCGCGAAGGCTACTACCCGACACCGCAGGCCCAATAAACGGGCAGGGCGGAAACGGTAACCGTTTGGTCTTACGTTCGTAATCGGAATGGAGTTGCACTTTCGTTTGCGCTTTGGTGGACAAACATCGCGAAGTAGCGGTCCGGTGTGGTGTGATATAACCCAAGTATCTGCTCTGCCTAGCGATGTACCGGCAGCAGCAGCGGTAATCGGAACTTCCTGCGCCGCCCTTTTTTAACGGGCTGCGACCGGTTGCGGCGCCCAGGGTTGGCGGACGCCGTTGCAGGGCACGGCTGAGGATTCATTGAGCTTCATCAATTTCGCCGCGCGCGAGATTAACTGCAAGATCGTCTACTACGGCCCGGGCTTAGGCGGGAAGACGACCAATTTGCAGCAGATCTTTGACAAGACGGGCGAGCAACAGAAGGGCAAGATGATCTCTCTGGCGACAGAGACCGATCGTACGCTGTTCTTCGATTTTCTCCCTCTTGATCTGGGCACGATTCGCGGCTTCAAAACTCGCTTCCACCTGTACACCGTCCCCGGCCAGGTGTTTTACGACGCCTCGCGCAAACTGATTTTGCGGGGAGTGGACGGCGTGGTCTTCGTGGCCGACTCCCAGGCCGAACGCGCCGATGCCAACGTGGAGGCCCTGGACAACCTGGTGGACAATCTGGTGGAGCACGGCTACGATTTCGCCACGATTCCGTACGTGCTGCAGTTCAACAAGCGCGACCTGCCCAACGTGCTCAGCCTCGACGAGATGAAGAAGCAGCTGTGCCGGCGCCAGGAACACACCTTCGAGTCGGTCGCCTTCCAGGGCAAGGGCGTGTTTGAGACCCTGAAGGAAATTGCCCGGCAGGTTCTGGTGGAGCTGAAAAAATCCTAAGCCGCACCGGTATTTCTTTTCTGGAATTTCTCCCAGGGTTGTAACTTTTCATCCGCGATTCAATCGAACAGGGGACAGGCACGCCTGAAGCTGAGGTGCATCCCCGTGAAATTGAAACCTGATACGCCCAAGTCCTCGGAAATCACGCCGAAATCGCTCTACATGAACCGCCGCCGTTTTCTGGCGGCAGCCGCCGGATTTGGAGCGCTGGCGCTTTCGGCGGAGAAGATCGAGGAGCTGCTCTCGCCTCCGGTGCATGTGCAGGCGGGAACCCGGCTGCAGGCCACGCCGAGCCCCCTCAGCACGACCGGCGAGAAGCTGACACCCCTGCAAGACGTGACCCACTACAACAATTTCTACGAGTTCTCCACCGACAAGGAAGGGCCGTCGCAACTGGCCGGGAGCTTTCATCCGCTGCCGTGGAAGGTGCAGATTGACGGGCTGGTGAACAAGCCGCAGACGCTGGACTACGACTCCCTGTTGAAACTGGCACCGTTGGAGGAGCGCATCTATCGCCATCGCTGCGTGGAAGGGTGGTCGATGGTGATTCCGTGGATCGGGTTTCCGCTGAAGGTGCTGCTGGACCGCGTGCAGCCGACCTCGAAGGCGACGTTTGTGGCTTTTACTACGGTGCTGCGTCCCAAGGAGATGCCGGGGCAGCAGCGCGACATTCTGAAGTGGCCGTACCTGGAAGGGTTGCGGATGGATGAGGCGATGAATCCGCTGACGCTGTTTACGGCAGGTCTGTACGGCGAGGTTCTGCCCAACCAGAACGGCGCGCCGGTGCGCGTGGTGGTGCCGTGGAAGTACGGCTTCAAGAGCGCCAAGTCGATTGTGCGGATCACGCTGGTGGACAAGATGCCCTCGACCACGTGGAGCGACGCCAACTCGTATGAGTACGGATTTTATTCGAATGTGAATCCGCAGGTGGACCACCCGCGCTGGAGCCAGGCCAAGGAGCGGAGGATCGGCGAGATATTCAAGCGCGACACGCTGATGTTCAACGGCTATGGGGATTTTGTGGCAGGGATGTACAAGGGGATGGATCTGCGCAAGGACTTTTAGATTCGAAGTGACGAGGCGATTGAGACGGGGCCGCGAGGCTCCGTTTTTGCTGTGTGCGATCTGACACGATTCCCGCGATGCCAGCGTTGGCCTCGTCCCCACATTTGCGTCGAAAGGCACGACGCAAATGTGGGCCACCCGGTTATGGCCACCCGGTCAGGTGGTGGAGTCGGCTGATTCCAGCCACGCTTGGAGGCGGTTGTGCAGGCGCTCACCGAAGCCGGCGGGGACTTCGAAGGTGCGCTCGTCGCCGGCGAGCACGAGGATGTTGCGAGTGGAGTCGTAGACGGCCGAGCAGTGACGGCAGTTGGCCAGGTGGCGCTCGATGGCTTCGCGCATTTCAGCGGTCACCGAGCCGTCGATGTATTCGGAGACCTGGGCCCAGACGTGTTTGCAATCGAGTGTCATTGACCACCTGCTTTTCGGGTGAGCCATCCCAGGAATCCCCGCTGTTTGGGCCCGAGCTTGGGTGCGAGCAGCTTCTGCATCGAGAGCCGGGCGCGGAAGAGGCGAACCTTAACCAGTCCTTCGCTGACGCCCGTGGCGGCGGCGGTTTCACTGATGCTCAGGCCGCGCACGTCGCGCAGGATGAGGACCTCGCGGTATTCGGGCGAGAGCCGAGCGATGGCCTCGCGCAGGGCCTGACGAAGCTCCTTGCGTTCCAACTCCTGCGAGGGGATGTAGCGCCAGTCGGCGAGCACGGCGGGCGTGTAGTCGCCGCCGGAGTCCTCGTAATCAGAGAGAAAATCCATCTGCACACCACTGGCTTTGCGCCACCGGCTGCGCGCCTCGTTCAGGGCAATGGCCATGAGCCAGGTGCTGAAGCGCGCCTCCCCGCGAAAATTTTTCAGGCCCTGATAGGCCTTGATGACGGCATCCTGCGCGATATCCTCCGCATCCGCTTCATTCAAGACTATGGAGTAGGCGGCAAGGTAGAGCCCGCGCTCGTAGGGACGGATGAGATCGTGAAACAGGTCGCGCTCGCCGGCAAGGATTCGGGAGATGATGGCCGCCTCGTGCGCCAACTCTTCGCGCGGAGCGGCATAGGCCGCCACGGGTGGCTGCCCGCCGTCGGGACCGGACGCCGGCTTCACCAGGCGTTCACTCACAAGTTCGGCCTCACGAATTCCGCCTTACGAAACATTTTTGAACGAACCGGATTTCACCTGTTTGCAATTCCACTCTCTTGCAATCAGGGAGACGCAATTATCCCAAACAAAGTTACAGGGGCAGGCAAATTAATTATGAAAAAGATTTTCATATTTCCATGTAACTTCCCTCGGCCCGGCGAGTCAGATGGGCGTTAGGAAGCAGATTCGGCCTGCGTGCGCCGGCCTTACCAGCAACGCAAGATTATCCGGTTTAAACCAACCGGCTTGAACCAACCAAACCGATGTGAAAGGAAGACCCCGATGACCAAAACCACCATGAAATCCCTGCTGATGACAGCCGCGATGAGCGGCCTGCTGACGGGCGCCAGCACTGCGGCTTCGGCCAGCACCACCAACACCAGCAATTCCGGGTCAACGAGCATTGCGCGCGGCCTGGGACTGTCCTCTACCTCCGGCTCTGGGGCACTGGCCGACAAGCATAGCTGTAAAGGCCAAAACGACTGCAAAGGCCAGGGCGGCTGCAAGACCGGCGACAACGGATGCAAGGGAAAGAACTCCTGCAAGGGCAAGGGCGGCTGCGCCACCAGTTTGCGAGCCGTATAGTCCATCGCAACGGTGCCAGAGGGGACCGGCGGTGTCCGGTCCTCCTGATTGTTTCTTATCGAGGTCGTGCTTATGCCGGCAAACCGCTTTAACGGCTTCACCGAATACGGAATTGGAATCGGACTGCGGATTCCGCACTACGAGCACATTCTGACCAGGAAGCCGGTGGTGGACTGGTTCGAGATTATTTCGGAGAACTACATGATCGACGGCGGACGGCCGCTGTCGATTCTCGACCAGATACTGGAACAGTACAACGTGGTGCAGCACGGAGTTTCGCTGTACTTCGGCTCAGCGCAGCCATTGAATCGCGAGCATTTGCGGCGGCTGAAGGCGCTGACGCGGCGCACCAAGACGCCGTGGCTGAGCGACCACTTGTGCTGGGGCAGCGTGGATGGACGCTACAGCCACGACCTGCTGCCACTGCCCTACACCTGGGAGGCGGTGAAGGTGGCGTCGGAAAATATCCGCCGCGTACAGGATTTTCTGGAGCTGCCGGTGGCGCTGGAAAACGTGAGCAGCTATGCGGAGTTTTACGACTCGCAGATGACGGAGTGGGAGTTTTTGACCGAGGTGGTGGAGCGCGCGGACTGCGGCATTCTGCTTGACGTGAACAACATCTACGTCAGCTCGATCAATCATGAGTTCGATCCGAACGAGTATGTGGACTCCATTCCCGCCGAACGCGTGGCGCAGATCCACATTGCGGGGCACTCGCGCTATGAGAAATACCTGCTGGACACCCACGATCATCCGGTGATCGATCCAGTTTGGAAGCTCTACGAACGCGCGCTGCGGCGCACCGGACCCACGGCAACGCTGCTGGAGTGGGACGACCGCATCCCTCCCTTTTACGAGGTGCACGGCGAGGCGCTGAAGGCCAAGCAGTATCTGGATGCGGTGAGCGGCACTGCGGGGGAGGCAGGGTTGCCTCAGGAAGAGTTGCCGGAAGAGGCGCAGCTTACGGGAGTGCAGAGATGACCGCGCTGCTGGAGTTCCAGCGCGCCGTTGCGCGGGCGGTGATGCAGCCCATGAGCTCGCGCAACTACATCAAGCGAGGGGGCGCAGATCGCCGGACCCGGGATGGCGTCGCGCTGGTGAAGCCCAACTCGCGGCTCAGCAGTTTGGAGCGATTGGAAATTTACAACCGCTCGTACTGGTCGCGGGTGCTGGACGCTCTGGGAGAGGATTTCCTAGGGGTGCGCGCGGTGGTGGGCGCAAAAGGCTTTGAGCAAATCCGGCGCCGCTATCTGGACGATTGTCCGTCGGAGTCGTTCACCATGCGCAACCTGGGGCGGCATCTTAGCGCGTGGATGGAGCGGAACCGGGCGGTGGTGGGCGCAAACTATGAGATCGCCCTGGACATGGCACGGCTGGAGTGGGCGGAGATCGAATCGTTCGACGCCGCCGAGCATGAGCGGCTGGGCCCGGCGGAAATCGCCGCGATGGGACCGGCCAGCACGTTGCACCTGCAGCCCCATTTGCAAACCATGCAAGCCGGCTACGAGGTGGACACGCTTCTGCTGGAGGTTCGCAACTCGATAAAGCGAAGAGGGAGCGCGGTGCGCGCTGTGACGCAGACGAGGATCGCGCGCGCCAGAGCGATGGATCCGGTGTATCTCGCGATCCATCGTCACGAACTGGTGGTGCATTACAAGCGGCTTGATGGCGAGATGTTCCGGCTGCTGCAGATGCTGGGCCAGGGAGCCACGATCGGCGACGCCGTTGAGAGTGCGTACGCGGATTCCGCGCTGAGCGCCGAACAGTGCCGCCAGCATGTGCAGGACAGCTTTGCGATGTTTGGCGCGCTGGGCTGGTTCTGCAACTGAACGCCGCGCAACTTTGGCAAGAAAGCAAGGAGCTACCATGAACTCGATTACGCAGACTATCGCCCAGACTTACGGCAGGTTCAGCCGGGTTGCTTCGCGAGCACAGTCGCCGCTGCTGCTCTTCGTGCGTCTCTACTGGGGATTTCAGTTCGTGCAGGCAGGGTGGGGAAAGCTGAACAACCTGGGGCATGTGACGCAGTTCTTCACCTCGCTGGGAATTCCCGCGCCGGGGGCGACGGCGTTGTTTGTGGCCTGCGTGGAGTGCTTCGGCGGCATTCTGCTGATGGTGGGACTGGCGTCGCGGCTGACGGGATTAGTGCTGACCGGCAACATGCTGGTGGCCTATGTGACGGCAGAGCGGCCGGCGCTGCTGGACGTGTTCAGCGATCCGGGTACGTTCTATCAGGCGCTCCCGTTTACGTTCCTCTTTGCCGCCGTGCTGGTGCTTATTTTCGGGCCGGGAAGGTTTGCCCTCGACGCGCTGATAGCGAAGCGCTGTTCGATGCAGAGCCAACAGCAGGAAGACACGCCCGGCGCGACGCACCTGGATGTGGCCTGACCGCCGGAGGGCACAGCTTGCCCGCACGGCGAATGCCGATGCAGAGCAGCAGTTCTAAATGGGCGGGGCCTTACCTGAGGCGAGCGTAATCACGAGACTGGTCCAAGAGGGGAAGACGACGTAAGCGGAGATGGAGCGAAGGTCCTGGAAGAAGCGGGAGCGAGTTCCGATAGCCTCGCGGGCTTGTTGCCAGAGCGTTTCCATGCAGTCACATGCGGTATGGAAGGCGAAGGCCAACAGATTCATGGCCGCGAACATCCTGGCCAGATATGTCTTCCCATGTCCGAAGTTGTGCGCCAGGTTATAACCGTTGTTTTTCAGCACGTTGAAGCTTTCGTTTTCGATCTTCCAACGGGCTCTGGCGCAAGCCGCGATCTCCACCACGTTCTCCGCCGTCACGGACAGGCTGGTCACAAAAGCGCCATCGTAAGTAGTCTTCCCCATGGCATCGAGGATGCTGACCCCAAGCCAGTTGACGTTCATCGCATCTTTGCCATCGCGCAGCGGAACCCCCTCGATCCAGCGGTATCGATACGTCAGGCTGCGGTTGCCGGGCTTGCGTTCGGTCACGGCACGCTCGTCCAACGGCGCACCCTCTACATACTCATACAGTGTCTTGTGGCTGTCCTTCTTGCATACGAACAGAAAATCCGCGCCGGTTGCGAGCACTGCCCCGGCCATTGGTTGGCTGCTGAACAGCGCGTCGCCCAGATAGATCGGGCGCAATGGAGCAACGCGCTCGCCATGCGCGCTCAGCCAGCGCTTAGCCCCGTTGCGCTCGCAATCCTGCTTCTCAGCTCCATCCTGCGGCGCGATGAACTCCGGCATCAGTGGCAGCACCATGTTATGACCGGGAGCTACGATCATGGCGGCCAGCATGGCGTGATAATGCTCTGTTTTGCCGTTCGATCGTTTGCGCGTCAGGCACTGCGGGCAGCTCAGCTTTTGCGAACAGAAATACTCCGTGCCATCCAACGCCACCAGCGTTCGTCCGCCCAGCCGTTGAAATGCCTTGAGGCCGTCGTGCTCGCACAGTTGTTCGAGCACCTGGTCGAAGCAGGGCTGCAAAGCCTCCGGGGAGACCTTGTCCAGCATCAGGCGAATGTAGTTATCCGTGGGGATCTTCTTCATTCCGAACAGCGTATGGCAATTCGAAGTGCCCCGCCCGCGCTCCAGATGCCGCTGATGAGCAAGGAACGACTCGCTCTGCATGAAGAACAGGGAAAACGCCGAAAGCCCAATATCGGCCATCGAGTAGTCCACATCTCGGCTGCGGCGTGAATCTGGAAATCCTCCGCAGACCGTGCGCAGCCCGGCCAAAAGCGACTCAAATATCTCCATGCCCCAACAGAGCACAGCTCAATGCTCGGGCAAATAGCTATCAGGGTTCCCATTTCATTTAGAACTGCTGGATGCAGAGAAGCTCAATTGTCTGGCTGGCCGCGCGAAGGTATGATGGCGGGTGATGAACGGCCCAGCTACACGCAAAATTCTGGAGGCGCTTTCCGAGAACTGGCAGGCGGAGATGCGCGGCTATTACACGTATAACGCATTTGCCGAACGCGACCCGGACCCGATCCGCAAGCACATTCTGCGCAACTTGGCCGAGGCCGAGGCGCGTCACGCCGCGCTGTGGGGCAGGCGAATTCTCGAACTCGGCGGCATCGAACCGCAATATGACGGCAGCGCGGCGGGCGACGCCGATAAACTGGCAAGCCGCGTGGGCGGCCCGGGCATGGCGCTGCGCCGCCTGGAGATCGACGAGAGCCGCGACATTGCGCGCTATGGAAAACAACTAAGGGAACTGGGTGACCAGCCCAGCATCGAAATCCTGCACAGGGTAATGCAAGAGGAGCAGGAACATTACCACAAGCTGGGGAGCCTGATCCGCGATCACTATCCGGCATCCGCCGTTGCCGCCGTAACGGCCGACCCCAAGGCGGTGATCGCAGAGCTGCTGGCCAAGCGCTCCACCTCAGGCAAACAGGCCGCCACCTGGATCGGAGATGCCATCTACGGAGTGAACGACGGACTGGGCGCAATCTTCGGAATCGTCTCCGGCGTGTCCGGCGCAACCCTGGGCAACTCGCACTACGTACTGCTGGCTGGAATGGCAGGCATGGTCGCAAGCGCCCTGTCGATGGGCTCCGGAGCCTACCTGGCAGCCAAGAGCGAAGGTGAAATCTACCACGCGGAACTGGAACGCGAGCGCGAGGCCATCCAGATGAACGGCCTGGAGGCCCGCGAGTTGCTCTCGCTCTATTACCAGGTGAAGGGCCTGCCGCAGTCGGATGCCGATCACGTTGTCGAACACATCGCCGAAGACCCCGAGCAGATGCTGCGCGCGCTGGCCGCCGAACGGCTGAACTCTACCGCGGAGGCACTGAGCAATCCATTGACCTCCGCATGCTCGGGCGCGCTCTCGACTGCTGTAGGCGCCTTTGTGCCCATCATTCCGTTTTTCTTCCTGAGCGGATATCCGGCGGTGATCGTATCGGCAGTGGTTTCGCTTGCGGCGCACTTTGCAGTGGGCGCAGCCAAGTCGCTCATCACGGTGCGCTCGTGGTGGGGCAGCGGGTTTGAGATGACTGCGGTGGGCGCCGTGGAAGGCATTGTGACCTATGTGATCGGAATTGGATTGGGCCGGCTGGGAAGCTGACCGTTGACACACGGGAGCCTGACGGTGAGCCGCACGTTCGATTCGCCGAAATGCAACCGGTTCCCTTGGGTGCAATTCGCTGCTCTGTTATAATCCGTTCAGCGCGATTCATTGGGCGCTTTTGCAAGAGTCGGGGAGTGGCTCAGCCTGGTAGAGCACCTGGTTCGGGACCAGGGGGTCGGAGGTTCAAATCCTCTCTCCCCGACCATTAAATCCCAAAAGAATCATTGAGTTACATCAGTCAAAGGTTCCGGCCAAACCGGAACTTGGGTTCATTTGGGTCCAATCAATTCTTCCACCCTCTGCACTGCCTGCCGCGCATCTGCCGGAACCGAATTGCAAGTACACATCGCGCGTAATCTCTGACGACGAGTGTCCGAGCAATGCCTGCATAGTTCCAAGCGAGGCCCCCACCGAATCCAGCAGGGTAGCATTTGCGTGCCGCAACCAATGCCAGGTCACGCCTTCCAGCTTCAACTTCTCGCAGGTCGGCTTGAGCTGACGGTTTAACAGATTGCGACGGCATAGCGGCGAACCGTTCCGAGCCGCAAAGACAAGAGCCTCAGGGGCGCAGGTTTGCGGTTTGCGAGCCTGGAGAATCTCCGCGCTTTGCGTGCCAAGCGGAACCGTCCTCCGGCTGCGCTTGCTCTTCGGATCATCGAAGTGCCCCTCATAGACGGTCTGCCGAACTCGAATGAATCCAGCGTCGAGATCGACATCACACCAGCGCAGTGCCAACAATTCGCAGATGCGCAGGCCGGTAAAGGAGAGCAGCCACGCCAAAGAGCGCGAGGGATACGGGAGTGCTTCCAGCAGTGCGCGCACTTTTTCCGGATGAACGGGAGCTTTTTCGGCAATCGGACCACGACGCGGAAGCTTCGTTTTGCGGACGGGATTGTCAGGAACCAGCCCTTCCATCTCCGCCGCCAGAATCGTTCCGAATGTGGTGTGAATATGCTTGACCGTCCGCCACGACAACCAATGCCGTGATCTTGTTGGTCACCTCGTCCGGAGCTTGAGCAGGCGGCGCTGGACTTGCCGTCATGGCAGTCGAGGGTTCGGCCATTGGCGTTTGCGCGTGGAGCGATGGAAGAATAGCTGCTGTGGAAAACAGCCAGAGGATAAGACACGTTGCGAAGATTCTCATATGATTTCACCAGCGCAGTGGAAGTTGCCATCGCCTTTGTGGCAGGGCCAATTGACACTCCGGGTCAACATAAGACCTTCCGTTCCGGTACGCGTGACGCATCTCGTTGCGTATTATCTCTTGGGTAGATCGGCTAGTCGTACCTCTTCCAACTTCGCGCAGTCGGAATGTGCTTGCTCGGATGGCACCTTAGAAAGTTTCAAATGCAGACGGCCAAATCCACCAGCGCTCATGTAGTAATCAGCCCGGACCCAAACCTCGTCTCCAGCAGTCATTTCGAGGTCGCTGATTGGCTCATCATTCTTGGCCCTACCGCTCAGTACCCCGATGGTATGCTTGCCGGGAGCGAGGAGCACCTGGATCGTCTGCCCACTCTTGATCTGGGTCATCTTGTTGCCGTCGATATAGACATCAGGTTTCTCAAATGAGGAGGGAATGGATACAAATTGCCGGGTGCGATAGACATGCAGGGTAACAGTGCCTGACGCCAACGCAGGGGCTGCCGTGTTCTTCGCCTCCTCCGCTTTCTCCACTCCTTGCTGGTCGAGCCAGCCTTTGTTTTTGAGTTGCCCCAACAAGTGTTGCAGATTCGGGTCGTTGCTATCGGCTGCGCCCATGGCTATAAGTGTTTGCCCGGCTTTGTATCCTGCCCTCGGGTCATTCAGGCTGATGGCGGTCGCTGCGCGCAGTTGCCAGAGCAGCATCTGATCCGGATACCTCTGCAAAAACGCAGCACTGTCAGTCATCAACTGCTGGAGCAACGTCTTTTGTTGCGAGAGGTCGGTCGTCTGTTGCGCCTGCCGAGCCAGTTCGATGAGGGCGTTGTAATCTACTTTATCCATGCCGGTTAGTTGTCCGGCAATTGTCGCCGTCGCAGATTGAGCTGGGGCGATATTTGTTGTTGGTGGATTACTGCCCGGAGTTGCGTTTGCTGAACCGGCGGGCGCAAGCAATTTTTCCAACAGCGCCTTTGCCTTAATAAGCCGCTGGTCGTCGGGATATGCCACCAATAAAGCAGTCGTCAACTGTTGCGCTTCGGCGTATTTGCCGTCGTGAACCAAGCCGGTAATTTTGTTTGTTACCTCATCCGGTGCGTGGGCGGCCGGCGCTGGAGTGGCCGCCTCTGTATTCGGGGCAGCGGGCGAGGTGGACGGTTGTTGCGCGGACAATAGGCAGACCGACGCTAGAACTAACCCCAGAACCAATATGAATGATTTCATGGTTGCTCCGAGGCCGGCTGATTCGGCGGATCACTGAGCTTTATGAACGTCAGGACCACTGGTTTTTTCAAATGTTCGTCACTATTTTCATGTAGGTTTTGCGATGGAATGGTTATCGTCATCGCATTCCTGCCGCCGCCGATTTCCGCTGAAATCACCGGCTGCCATCCAAACGGGTAATAAGGCCGTTTCTGTTCCCATCCCTCAAATCTGTGGCCGATTGTATAGAAAGCGGTAGACCCCAGTGGGAAATGGTGGCGAAAGATGAAAATGTCACCCGGTTCAGCGGTCGGTAGATAACACTCCCACTTTACTGATTCCAAGTTAGAGGTTGGGCTGAGTCCAGAAATATCAGCCCGCAAGTCAGGCACTGATGCTCTCAATCCTGCGTTGGATATTTCATATCCTTCGATGGTTGAGCCGGATAACACAAACACTTCCCCGCCTCGCTCGTGATCATCTGCGTAGGCGCTGGTGATGTTCCAACGCCAGGAGACTTTCCAGGTGCCAACAAGCCACCCGAATTTTCTTTTCAGGTCCTCTTGACCTTGCTGTATCTCTACGTCCTGCTTGTCGAGCCAGCCTTTGTTTTTGAGTTGCGCCAACAAACGTCCCACGTTCGGGTCGTTACCATCCGCTGCGCCCATCGCCACAAGCTTCTGACCTGCTTCGTATCCTTGCGTCGGATCATTCAGACTGATTGCCGACGCTGCACGAAGTTGCCAGAGCAGCACTGCAGTAGGATGCTTCTGTAAAAAGACGACGCTCTGAGCCATGAACTGATTCAAGAGCGTTTTTTGTTGTTCCAAATCTGTCGTCTGTTGTGCCTGCTTTGCCAGCTCGATGAGAGCCTCGTAATCTACCTTGTCCATGCCCGCGAGATTTATGACATTCGGATTCGGGGCTGCTTCGGCGGCCAAGTTAGTGCCAGGGGTTGCGGTTGCCGAGCCGCCAGATGATAGCAACTTATCTAAAAGCTGTTTAGCTTTGATGAGCCGCTGGTCGTCGGGATAGGCCAGCAATAGACCTGTCGTCAACTGTTGCGCTGCGGCGTATTTCCCGGCATGAACCAAGTCGGTGATTTTGCTGGTCACCTCGTCCGGCGCTTGGGTGGGCGGCGCTGGACTTGCCGTCGTCAGGGAGTCAGCGGGCGCGGGCGTCCCACTTTGCGCGTGAAGCGGCGAGAGACAAATCAGGGCAATGAAAACGCCAAGAGTGAAAGATTTCGATAGGTTTTTCATAGAATGCTTGTAATCCATTGCGCCGGGTGTGGTGATGAATTGTGCTGCTGCATATCCCGCCATCAAATCATTTCGACTTATCGTTCAAATCGAATATTGCTTTCATTGTGGCGTTCGGGTCGGGCAGGGGCTTATCAAAAACGGCGGACACATCGGCCGGGGTGACCTGCGCGGCAGGCGGAGCGGAAGCCAGTGTTGGATTTCCGAAGACCGCGTCGATCTGGCTTTTCAGCGACGCCGGGGAGGTACTCGTGGTGCCGCTCAGGTTCACCACGTTCGGATCGGAATTGGGTATGGTTCCAGGGGCAGCCGTGTTTCCGGGTAGCCCGCGGAAGTCCACCGCGTTCGCGTCAAGGTTCACTAAACTCAGGGCGGAGGCATTGGGGTTTGCCGTGGGAAGTTGGTTGGAACCAGTCGTTCCTGCGTTGGCTGGAGCGTCGTACAAGAACTTGCCTAACTCGCCGCTGGTTTGCGCTGCCACCGCAGTGTCTTTGATTTGTTGCTTTGCCCGCGCGAGATCGTGAAGGATGTTTGCGTCATTGGGAGAAATGGCTAGAGCCTTCTGGAATTCATTGATTGCGCCGCTGTAATCCCTTTGTTTAAAAAGGTAGATGCCACTATTGTAGAGCTGCTGGGCGGCAAGGGCGCGTTGCTGGGCAGCAAGTGCGTTTTGCTGGGCGGCGGCTGCGGCTGCGGCCTGAGCGGCGGGGTCTCCAAATAGCGCCTTCCCGAGCTGCTGTCCCAGGGAATATCCGATGCTTTGGGCCGCGTTCGCCAGCGCCGGATTCAGAGCGGGAGCGGCCGGAGCAGCTGGAGCGGCAGAGGCAGCGGGGGCGGCTGGGGCGTTGCCGCAGCCCGGCGCATAACCACCGCTCTGCTGACAGGTGGTCCCGTAGTTCTGATGCAAATAGTTAAACCCACTTTGGATGTCTCCTTGAGCCTGCGCGGCCTGAGGAAGTAGAGCGCCCACTGCTAAGATGATACCGAGTTGGAGAAGCACCCGTGTTTTCATAGTCTTCCTCACCCCCAAACTTTCGCGTACCCTGCGTTATCAGACTATTTCCGGTAAATTATTGTCAACCAAATAGTTACTAGAATCGGAAGGCAGTGATTCCGGAGGGTGTTACCTGTCAAACTGCGGCTAAAGAGACCCTAGAGGTACCGACACGATTTGCAGGTCGTCAACGTTTCCTTGAGGCTGCCCGCAGGAATGCCCGCTACTTGGGTCACCCACATCAGGTCACCCATAAGCCCAAAACTGGCCTATCTGAGTAGAAATGAGAAGGAATGAGATGATCTTAAATCATTGAAACTACACGGACAGGACGGGGTACTCGCCATTTCGGGACCAGGGGGTCGGAGGTTCAAATCCTCTCTCCACACAGCAGACGGCCTGCGCAGATCGGAAATGCGTGATCAAAGAGCTTACTGATGTTCTTGAAGGGTATGACCTCGCCCGCGCCTGCTGGCATTGATCCTATGAGCCGTCTGCGTCAACGCGCTTGTACGGACTGTGGAGACTCAGCAATGGTTGTCCCTGTCGTGACAGCTATGCGATGCGTAGCGCAACAACTCACAGGTTATGAATCAGCGTCTCGTGGACGTCGCGCGCCCGAAACCTGCTTCAGCGAGGCTATGAGCGTAGCTCTGGGAGGATTGTCGGCTACTGCTCGGTCAACAAGTGAGCCCGACCTGCAACGTGGCGGTGTAGGAGTCTGTGACTTCCTCGCGATACGCCAAGATCGCTCTATGTTCAGCCCAGCAGGCAGGAAAGATAGTTAACGGAAAACGCGCTTGTATCCGCCGAAGCCGTTCCCCCCCGAGCAGGCGGCGGTCCCCGGCTCAGGCCAGCGCCAATTCCTTTGTCTTTGCTAAATGCGGGAACGGACGAATCTTCGGCCGCTTTGCCTTCTGCGCCTGCCACAGGTCATGCTGCATTTGCATCTTCAACCAGAACTCCGGCGAGGTGCCAAGTGCAGCTGAGAGCCGCAGCGACATCGCAGCCGACACCCCTGCATGCCCGTTCAGAATTCGCGACAGATGCGCACGAGTCACGCCCAGCCGCGTCGCCGCTTCCGCGACCGTCATCTCGCCCATATAGTCCCTCAAGACCTCTCCGGGATGTGCTGGATTGAAAATCATGGGCTCACACTCCTAGTGATAGTCCTGGTAATCCGCAAGCACTGCGTACTCGCCCTCAAACAGAAACGTCAGCCGCCAGTTGCCGCTCACGTTCACCGACCAGTGCCCCGCGAGATTCCCTTTCAATGGATGCAGGTCGTTGCCCGGTGCGTTCATATCCTCCGGACGGCTTGCCACGTCCAGCGCGGTGAGCAGGCGTCGCAGCCGCGGAGCATGTTTGGGCTGGATGCCAGCCTTCGAGCCGCTTTCGGCAAACTGCTTCAATCCCTGTGCCGAAAGCTCTTTGATCATCCGTATAGCGTATAGCTACACAATACGAGGAGTCAAGTTATTCTTCGCAAGCATGACAGAGCGGAGTGGCCTGTTCTCGCCGACAACGGCAGGTTAGCTTCCGCTCTCAGCATTCCCTTTTTCTTCTCTGTCCTGCTCTGCTATCATGCTATCGATTTCCCTAAAGTTAATTCGTTCGGCGGCTGCTTCGCCGCCGTATGTGGCGTTGCTGCGTCCGCGCTCGCGAAGCGGACACTTCAAGCCAACTATTTGTTTGCTTGAAGGAGCTTTCCGCCATGGTGGATGGAATTGGTTCAAGACTTCTTTTTGGTGCACTGAAACTTCGGATATCCATTCTGTTGAGCGTCGTCGGTTGCGTTGCGCTGCTCCTACTGGCGTCGCCGGTAAATGCCGGAGCACAGACAGCGCACTTCAGCTACGCCCAGGTTACGTTGGGCAGCGGCTTCGGCGGTCCCCAAGGTGTAGCCGTGGACCGGAGCGGGAACGTCTTCGTCGCCGATACCGGCAACAGTGCGGTAAAAGAGATTCTGGCGGTGGGCGGCTACACCACGGTCAATACCTTGGGCAGCGGCTTCTATTATCCCTCAGGTGTAGCCGTGGACCGGAGCGGGAACGTCTTCGTCGCCGATACCTACAACAGTGCAGTAAAAGAGATTCTGGCGGTGGGCGGCTACACCACGGTCAATACCTTGGGCAGCGGCTTCAATTATCCCTTTGGCGTGGCGGTGGACGGGAGCGGCAACGCCTTCGTCGCCGATACCCATAACGGTGCGGTGAAAGAGATTGTGGCGGTGGGCGGCAGCATCCCTGCCTCGACGACCATTAACACCTTGGGCAGTGGATTCGGCGAACCCTATGGCGTGGCGGTGGACGGGAGCGGCAACGTCTTCGTCGCCAATGCCACCGCAGTGCAAGAGATTCTGGCGGTGGGCGGCAGCATCCCCACCTCGCCGACCATTAACACCTTAGGCAGCGGCTTCCTTGGACTCGTTGGCGTGGCGGTGGACGGGAGCAGCAATGTCTTTTTCGGCGCATATTACGACAGAACGGTGGGCGAGATTCTAGCGGCGGGCGGTTACACCACGGTCAACACGGTGGCCAACGGCTTGTATCCCACTGGCGTAGCGGTGGACGGACGCGGGAATGTCTTCGTCGCCGATACCTACAATAACCGCGTCGTGGAGATGGAAACGGCAGGTGTGAACTTCGGACCCGTGAACGTTGGCAGCACGAGCGCGGTGCTTCCGCTGACCTTTACGTTTGATAGCTTAGGCTCGCTGGGCAGTGCGCCATCGGTGTTGACGGGCGGCGCGATCGGCCTGGACTTTGCCGATGCGGGCACGGGTACTTGCACCACCAACGGAACCAGCTATGCATACAACCCGGGCGACACCTGCACTGTAGACGTGACGTTCTCGCCGCAGACGGCAGGAACGCGGGACGGAACCGTAGTTCTGACGGATGGCGGCGGCAATGCGATTGCGACGGCATACGTCTACGGCATAGGCAGCGCCCCGCTGTTGGCCTTCGGGCCGGGAATCATTTCGACGATTGCGGGAAAATACATCGGTCCCGGCGTCGGCGGAGATGGCGGAGATGGCGGCCCTGCCACCAGCGCGCAACTCTTCTCTCCTAGCAGCGTTGCATTGGATGGAGCGGGAAATTTCTACATCGCGGACAGCACCAATAACGTGGTTCGCAAAGTGACGAGCGGCGGCGTGATCACGACTTATGCAGGTCGGTTTGCGCTGCACGGCTACAGTGGAGATGGAGGTCCTGCCACCAGCGCCCTTTTCGCAAACGTGAACAGCGTCGCGGTGGACGGAGCCGGAAACCTTTATATCGCCGACTCATTCAACAACGTTATTCGCAAGGTTACGCCGGATGGCGTGATCTCGACTGTCGCGGGCAGCTACAATCTTGGCAGTGGGTATAGCGGCGACGCTGGCCCGGCCACCAGCGCACAACTTAATTATCCCGACAGCGTCGCCTTGGATGAAGCCGGCAATCTCTACATCGAGGACTCCAGCAATTTCGTTATTCGCAAGGTGACTACGAGAGGAACGATCTCGACGGTTGCAGGCAACCAGAGCCTTGGCGATGGGTATAGCGGCGACGGTGGGCCGGCCACCAGCGCGCAGATTGGTGATGCCTACGGCATTGCCTTGGATGAAGCCGGCAATCTCTACATCGTTGACACCGAAAATAGCGCGGTCCGAATGGTGACGCCGGCTGGCATCATCACGACAGTAGCGGGCAACCGCTCCCTCGGGCTCGGCTATAGCGGCGACGGTGGCCTGGCCACCAGCGCGCAGCTTGCGCACCCAACGGGCGCTGCGGTGGATGCGGCCGGAGACCTTTACATCGCCGACGCCGACAATGGCGTAATTCGTAAGGTGGCGCCGGACGGCATAATTTCGACGGTTGTGGGCAACAACCCCCAAGGCCCCGGCTACAGCGGCGACGGCGGTCCGGCCACCAGCGCGCAACTAGACTGGCCCGCAGACATTGTGCTGGACGGAGGCGGCAACCCTTACATCGCTGACCTGTCCAACAACGTAATTCGCAAGGTCGATGTCACCGATGCTCCCTCGCTCACCTTTGCCGGCACCTACCCCGGCGGGGCAAGTGCGGCACAGGACATAGCGGTGCTCAACCTGGGCAATGAGGCGCTGATGATCAGCCGGATCAGCACGCCGGCGAACTTTTCATTGGGCGGCGCGGATACCTCGTGCAGTGTGAGCGGACAGACATTACAACCGGCGGCGAGTTGTGTGCTCGGCATCGAGTTTACTCCGGCGGGGGCTGGCACCTTTGTCGCCGGCTTGCAATGGACTGACAACACGTTGAACTACGGAGAGTTCATCCAGGGCATCTCCTTGCAGGGCACAGCGCCACCGGAACCTACAACCACGACCGTGACGGCTCCGGCTACAGCGGTGTTTACCTCTCAGATTACCTTGACCGCGACGGTGAGCGGCGCGACGAGTGCGAGCATCAACGGAAACGTGACCTTTTCAGTGGGTGGCAGTCGGTTGGGCACGGTTCCGGTGACGAACGGAGTGGCGACGCTGATCGTGGGTGTGGACCCGGTTGTTGGCTTCACCACCGGCTCCGACACCATCACGGCAAGCTACGCCGGCGACGCGAGCTTTGTGGCTTCCAGCGGCAGCACTACTCTGGTGGCGAGTCTGGCCCCCACGACTACGACGGTCCCAGCCTCGACCGCTGCTGTCCCTTTTGGTAGCACAACGAACCTGTCCGCATGGGTATCAGCCCCTGGGTCCACAACCATCACCGGCACTATTACTTTTATGGTTGGAAGCACAACCGTGGGCACGGCTACGGCGGCTGGCGGGTTGGCAACGCTGAGCAATGTGGCTGTAACCACGGCCAACGGTTTCACCGTCGGATCGGATACGATCACGGCCAATTACTCTGGGGATGCTAACTTTGCGGCGTCATCCGGCAGCGCAACGGCGACGGTGGTGATGCCGACATACACGCTCACCGCCGCGACTTCGCTTACGGCGACGTCCGGCGGCAGCATTACCTCGACATTTCTTGTGAGATCATCCAACTACAGTGGGACAGTGACCTTCGCGACTGCCATCACCTCGGCGAACGGCACAGTCTCAGCGGTCGCGGTAAGCGCATCGCCGGTGACGCTAACACCGGCGGCCATCGGAACTTCCACACTAACCATCACGACCACCACGAGTGCGGCGGCCCACGCTCCGGCGCGTGGCTGGAAAAACGGTGGAGTGCTTCTCTTCTGTGTCGTGCTGTTTGGCGCGCCTTTCAGCCGCTTCCGGCGCAAACGCATCATTGCGGTTCTGCTAACGGCATTGGCAATATCGCTTGCGGGTTTGCTGATGTCGTGCGGAAGTTCAAGAGCTGCGCGGGTCTACACCGTGACGTTGACGCCGACAGGCACGGGCACGGTTACCAACCCGCAGCCATTGGCCATTACTGTCACGGTTCGGTAGAAGGGAAATATGCCAGACTGGCCGCGTCTTCGGGCGTGGCCTTTTCTTGGATCGTCAGTGACCCTCCAAACTGGCACGCAACTTCCGGAAAACGTAAGGTGCGGTTCTGAGCGGTTAGCCGCAACTCGGAAACAATTTCCGAGCCGGGCAAAAATGGGGATCGGATCGCTTCCGGAAGCCATAAGAGCAAGAAAGTTCTAAAGTCGTCATCTAAAGCCGACCAATTAATTCAGCATTTATTTTCAGCAGGATAGAAGCAAGCCATCCTTCGCTTTTGAACCTTCTTAACGTGGTGCTGGTTAGAAGGCCCGTCCACGCCAATCAAGCGGTACGATAGCGGAAGCAAGACCCGGAAAGGGAGGGATACAGAGATGCCGTCTATTCCTGCACCGCAGCGTATCGCACAAGGCCCGGCAGTCAGAGCTATTCTGGAAACCGACACTCCAAAATCTCAGCTCCTCAACCACTACCTGCACTTCTTGGAGGCGATCCTCGCGCCGGACCTGGCTGTGATTGATACAGTCGTAACCCGCGACGCCCGCTTTCATGAGCTGGAAGCGATCGGATACCCGTGCGGGCCGGAAGGCTTTAAGACGTTCCGGCGACAGGTCAATGCAGCCATTCCCGATGAACATATTCTTATCATCGCTGTGCGCTTCGAGGGAGACGACATCATTGAAGCAGATCTGGATATCAGCGCAACTCACACGGGGGAGGAATTTATGGGTATACCCTCGACTGGCCGGAAGATTCGCTTCGACGTCCATGCGCGCGGTCGATTTGTTGATGGCAAGATGGCCGAACGCTGGGATCAAGCCGACTTCGAAGATATCAGGCGCCAACTGACGGGCTGAATTCAAGTTGGCAGTCAGAACTTAGAAAAGTTCTATAGTCGTCCTCTAAAGCCGACCATTAAATCCCAAACGAATCATTGAGTTACATTCGCCACTGGTTCCGGCCAAACCGGAACTTGGGTCCATTTGGGTCCAATCAATTCTTCCACGCCGTCCGAATCCCTTCCGTATATCTCGTTTTCAGTGCCCAGACCCGGTACTAATCCGTCTCTTTGAGCCATGAACTCTCGTCCGGAGGTGTTGTGAAACACGCTCTCGGCACGCACTACCGATTGCCCACGGCGCTCAACGCCTGTCCGGTATAACTCTTCTTCACCTTCACCACCTGCTCCGGAGTTCCCTGGGCCACGATTCTTCCGCCGTCTTCGCCGCCTTCGGGGCCGAGGTCAATGATCCAGTCCGCGTTACGAATCACATCCAGGTTGTGCTCGATGATGATGATGCTGTTGCCTAGGTCGGTGAGCCGGTGCAGCACCTCCAGCAATCGGTTCACGTCTTCGAAGTGCAGCCCCGTGGTCGGCTCGTCCAGCAGGTACAGCGTGCGCCCGGTCTGCCGCTTGCTCAGCTCGCGCGCCAGTTTGATGCGCTGCGCCTCGCCGCCGCTCAAGGTCACCGAAGATTGACCTAAGTGAATGTATCCCAGCCCCACGTCTACCAGCGTCTGCAGCTTCTGCCGCGCCTGCGGAAAGTTTTCCAGCACCGTCAGTGCTTCGCTGATCGGAGTGTCGAGCAGGTCGGCGATGGTGTAGCCCTTGTAGTGCACCGCCAACGTTTCGCGGTTGTAGCGCTTGCCGCCGCACACCTCGCAGAGCACGTACACATCGGGCAAAAAATTCATCTCGATGCGGCGCTCGCCCTCGCCCTGGCAGGCTTCGCAGCGTCCGCCGGGAACGTTGAAGCTGAAGCGTCCGGCCTTGTATCCCCGCTCGCGCGCCTCGGGCAGCATGGCATAGAGCTCGCGGATCTGGGTGAAGACTCCGGTGTAGGTCGCAGGATTCGAACGCGGCGTGCGCCCTATCGGCGACTGGTCGATGCGGATCACCTTGTCGATCTGCTCCACGCCTTTGATCGACTTGTGCGCGCCCGGCTCCTGTCGCGATTTGTAAATTCTCTGCGCCAGCGCGGCGTAGAGAATATCATTCACAAGTGTCGATTTACCGGAGCCCGAGACGCCGGTCACCACCGTCATCACCCCCAGCGGAAAGCTGGCGTCAATACTTTTCAGATTGTTTGCCTTCGCGCCCAGCACGGTGATCGACTGGTCGTTGACCGGCCGCCGCTCGTGGCGCACCGGAATCGTCTTGCGCCCGGAGATGTATTGCCCGGTCAGCGATGCGGGAGTTCCTGCGACCTCAGCGGGCGTGCCCGCGGCTACCAGCTCGCCGCCCAGCTTGCCCGCGCCCGGTCCCAGGTCGATCACGTAATCGGCGCGCCGGATCGTCTCCTCGTCGTGCTCTACCACCAGCACCGTGTTACCCAGGTCGCGCAGCGATTCCAGCGACTGCAGCAGCTTTTCGTTGTCGCGCGCGTGCAGTCCGATGGAGGGCTCGTCGAGCACATACAGCACGCCGCGCAGCTTGGAGCCGATCTGCGTCGCCAGCCGGATGCGCTGGCCTTCACCGCCGCTCAACGTAGCCGCCGAGCGGTCCAGCGACAGATATCCCAATCCCACGTGGTTCAAAAAGCCAAGCCGCTCCTGGATCTCGGCCGCAATGCGTCCCGCAATCTTTTCCTCGCGCCCGCTCAGCCGCAGCTGCGCCGCCGCCTCCACCGCGCGCGAGATGGGCAGCGCTGTAAACTCGGCGATGCTCATGCCGTTCACCCGCACCGCCAGGCTCTCCGGACGCAGCCTGCGCCCCTGGCACACAGGACACGGAGTGGCCGACATGTATTGCATCAAATAGTCGCGGTATGCCTCGGTGGTCACCTCTTCCAGCGCCTGCTTGTGGAAGGCGAGGATGCCCTTGAAGCCGCTTCGCACGCGCCGCGACGGGTCGCCGTACAGCAGAAACTTCTGCTGCTCCTCGGGCAGTTGCTCGAAGGGCGTTGCCAGGTCGATCTTCTTCTCTTCGGCGGCGCGCTTGATCATCGACTGCAGATGTGCCGAGCCGGCTCCTGGCCCCAGTCCGCCGTCCAGCAGAGGCTTCGACCAATCGACGATCACCTTGGCCGGGTCGAAGTCATATTTCGAACCCAGTCCGTTGCACTCCTCGCAGGCGCCGTACATGCTGTTAAAGCTGAACGAGCGCGGCTCCAACTGGGCCACGTTCACGCCGCACTCCGGGCAGGCCATGCGCGAAGAGTACATGTGCTCCTCGCCGCCCACCACGCTCACCACCAGCAGCCCGGAGCCCAGCTTCATGGCGACCTCAATCGAGTTGCTCAAACGCCGCTCAATTCCTTCTTTCACCAGCAGACGGTCCACCACCACTTCAATGGTGTGGTTGCGTCGCTTGTCCAGCTTGATTTCCTCTTCAATCGAGCGCAGTTCGCCGTCGACCCGCGCGCGGGTAAATCCGTGGGCGGCCAGCTTCTCCAGTTCCTTGGTGAACTCACCCTTGCGCCCGCGCACGATCGGCGCCAGCAGCATCACGCGAGGCTCGCTTCCCGTGGAAGCCAAATCCATCACCCGCGCGCTGATCTGCTCCACCGACTGGCGCGTGATCTCCTTGCCGCAATTGGGGCAGTGCGGGATGCCGATGGAGCTGTAGAGCAGGCGAAGGTAATCGTAGATCTCGGTAATGGTCCCCACCGTGGAGCGGGGACTGCGCGAGGTGGTCTTCTGCTCGATGGAGATCGCCGGGCTCAGTCCGTCGATGGAGTCCACGTCGGGCCGCTCCATCTGGTCCAGAAACTGCCGCGCGTAGGCCGACAGCGTCTCCACGTAGCGCCGTTGTCCCTCCGCATAGATCGTGTCGAAGGCCAGCGACGATTTGCCCGAGCCGCTCAGCCCGGTGATTACCGTCAGCGTGTTGCGCGGGATCTCAACGTCGATGTTTTTCAGATTATGCTGCCGCGCGCCGCGCACCGTGATGTTGCGGATGCCCATGTCCTTTGCTTCCCGTTGAATCACACTACCGCCCGTTCGCCGACAATTGGAGCGCCGAATCAGGGCGGCGAATCAACGCGTCGAATCAGTACACGGCCACTCGTAATTGGACGCGCCGCCACGGATGGGCTAAAAGAGCAGGTAGATAGTTCAACTCAGGTATCTTATTTGCCAATAGCGCCCCGGGTCAAACCCCAGCATATTGGTTGCAGCCTCTCCAATCATGGCGAGGCCGCGCCTGAGGATTTCCGCAACTCGGAACTTTTTCGGTGCCTTTTTTCGGTACCATGGAAGTGTCGGCTGCTGGATCGCCGGCGCAAAGGAAAAGAGTACAACGTGCTATCCCTTATGATGTCGCTTGCAATGTTTGCCGTGATCCTGCTTTCGCTCGCTGCCGGGGTGGGCCTGGGTTACGCCATTATTTTCGGAATTCTCTACGCCTTTGACCGCAGCCGGCAGTCGGTCCAAAGGGTTCCCGCGCAGGTCTTCCACACCTCCGCCGGCGGCGATTAGCAACTGCGCTGGATACCAGAAACTGAATACCAGAAAAATGCCCCGCCGGTTTCTTCGGTGGGGCATTTTTCATCCTCCGGATATCTTCCACAAAATTCTGATTTGCTTTGCCTCTATGGCTGCGGCGACTGGTTCGCCGGCTGTGCCGGTTGCGCCGGCATCAGTTGCTTGAAGAGCTCTTCGGGGGTTTTCGGCCCGTTCGCTGCTCCGTTCGTTCCGTTCTGTGCGTTCGGTGTGTTCTGCTCCGGCTGCCCTGGAGGCGGTTGCGTCTGCTCTGCCGGGTTCTCGCTGGCCGGTTGCGTGGCCGTATCCTCGGTCTGGGAATCCTCGTTCGCCGACGGATGCGGCATCGACGGTTGCGGACGGTTCGCCGGGCCATTCTGCGCCGAGGCTCCAGGCGAGGTTCCACCCAAGGATTGCGTCAGCACGATACGGGTGACCGCATCCGGCTTCTCCTGCGAACCGAGGATGAGATAGTCATAGGGCGTGCCCTCCAGCAGGGCGGCGATCACCTGCCTGGGATCGCCGGGGCCTAGCCGCACCGCCACGCGATCAGTCGGCGAAGCTCCCTCAATCTCCGCGCCGGTCGCGTTATGGACTCCCCGCAGCACATCGCCCAAGGTGGAGTTCGGCGCATCGATGGTGAGCAACCCGTTGGTCATCGTCACATCCGGATTGACCGGGGCGCTGTTCATCAGCGTGGCCGGAACCGGCGGCACCACTCGTGCCGGAACTGGCTGAGTCGGCGGCGCAGCGGCCGCACCCGGGGCCGGCTTTTTCGCGGAGGCTTTTTTCGTCTTCCTCATCGACGCGTGCGGCTTCTGTGGCGCATTTGCCTGCGACCCGGAAGCCTGTGCCTGCGCCCCGCCGGAGATCATGGCGAGCGCACACGCAATTACGATCATTCGTCTCATTGCAAGCTCCGCCTTGCCCGCTCTTAGTTCTTGGGCTTGATTCTAACCCGTTCCCGCTCGCCGATGCATCCTCCGGCGCTCTTCGCGCTTGTGTATCTGTGCCTTTCCGCGCCGCCCGGCCTTGATTCCATCCGGCCAGCGTCCAATTTTCCCTTGTTCTTCTCTTGACATCTCGCCGAACCGCCAGCAAAATATCCCGCAACTGCCGCCTCCGAGGCGGAGTATTTCCCTTATGCCTTCAATGCAACCTCAGCGCAACACCGTGCCGTCCGTGAGCCGTCCCATCAACCAGCCCTGCCGCCATCCCCGCGTTCAAATCGTTGCCCGCGAGGAGGATGCGGAATTTGTCGAATGCCTGGAATGCCGCGAGGTGTTTGAAAGCAGCGAGTTCAAGGATATGGACATCGAGGATTCCTTCTCCGCCGAAGCCTGATCCGGGCCGGGAAGTCGTCCGCTTTTGAACCTGCGCCGTAGTGTGCCGCGCCTTGGCGGTACCGCTTCCATGGCATGCTGGCCCGCAAAGGATACACTTAGGTCCATCGGAGCATCGGTCCGCCCCGACTTCCTGCCATGCCGGACATTCGCCCCATCCCGAAGACAGCCCTGGTCGTGGATGATTCGATGTTGATCCGCCATACCGTCTGCCGTTTTCTGGAAGAGCGCGGCTTCTTCGTCAACTCGGCCACCAACGGCGTGGAAGCCCTCACCATTCTGGAACATTTCCTGCCCGACATCATCATCACCGACCTCGTCATGCCGCGCATGGGTGGCGAGGAGTTAATCTCCAGAATCCGTCAGTTCGAGGTCTTTGCCAATACTCCCATCCTCATCCTGGCCGGGCGCCGCAGCGCCACAGACCTCTCCGCCGATCTGCTCTCTTGCACTGCGGCCGTCATCTTGAAGAACATCGACATTGAAACCCAGCTCGGCCAGGCCCTGGATTCAACCCTGGCCTGACTCCGGCTAGCGGAGCGGCAGGTTTGCCTCCGCCGCGAGTTCCAGTCCCGCGAACTCCCTGGCCAGCCATTTGGAGTGCGCCGCGGCGGCAATCATGGCGGCATTGTCGGTGGACATCCGGCGGGAAGGGAAGTGCACCCGCACTCCGCTCTGGGCGGCGCTCTGCGTCCCGCGCTGCTCAAAGCTGGCGCGCAGGGCACTATTGGCAGCCACGCCTCCGGTCACCAGCAGTGTCCGTACCCCGTACTCCTCGCAGGCCGCCAGCGTGCGCCGGGTCAGGTCGCCCACCACCGCCGCCTGGAAGCTGGCCACCAGGTCGAGCGTCTGCCGGTCGCACCAGTGGAGGTAATCCTCGTCGGCGGGCTCAGCGATTCGCAGCAGCGCGCCGCGCCGCGCCTCGATCGCCTCCTGCATCCGGTGACTTTCCACATAGCGCAGCACCGCCGTCTTGATGCCGCTGTAGCTGAAGTCGAAGCGCTTGCGGTCCCCTTCGATTCTGCCCGCGCGCTTGGGCTCATGCCGCGCCTCATGCTTCAGCTGGGCAAAGGTAAACTTCACCGCCGCCGGGTCGCCGAACTTCGCCAGCCGGTCGATCAACGGGCCGCCCGGATAGCCCAGCCCGAGCAGCTTCGCCGTCTTGTCGAAGGCTTCGCCCGCGGCGTCATCGCGCGTGTGTCCCACGTTTTCGTAATGCCACGCTCCGTCCCGCTCTTGGGCCAAAAACAAGTGCGTGTGTCCTCCGCTCACCACCAGCGCCAGCACCGGAAAATCCAACTCCCTGTTACCCTGCTGGCGTAGTTCCAGCAACACCGCGTGGATGTGCCCCTCGATGTGGTTGACGGCGATCAGCGGCTTGTCCAGCGCCCACGCCAGCGACTTGGCGAAGCTCACGCCGGTCAGCAGAGCCCCCGCCAGCCCCGGACCGTTGGTGACGGCAATGGCGTCCACGTCGGCATAGCACAACCCTGCCTTGTCCAGCGCCGCGCGGGTCACCGGCACCAGGTTGCGTAAGTGCTCGCGGCTGGCCAGCTCCGGGACCACGCCGCCGTAGGGAGAGTGGGTCGCAATCTGCGAGGCCACCACGCTCGAAACCAGCTCTTCGCCACCGCGCACCAGCGCCGCCGCCGTCTCGTCGCACGAGCTCTCAATGCCGAGGATCAAGGATTTCCGTTTCAAGCCGCTGTTGCCCATTCTTAGAGCATAGCGCCTCCGATCTACAATGTCCTGTGGTGTAAAGCGATATGCCCAGCGCATTCACCCAACGCGAAGCCGCATTGCAAGCCATCCGCCTTCTCCGCCGCCATGGCCATCAGGCTCTGTGGGTGGGCGGATGCGTGCGCGATCTCCTGCTGGGCCGCCAGCCTGCCGATTACGACGTCGCCACCTCGGCCACGCCCGGCGAAGTGATGAGCATTTTTCCCCATACCTACGCGGTCGGCGCGCAGTTTGGAGTGGTGCTGGTGCCGCTGAAAACCCTGGGTGATCCCAGCGAACCGGGCTACGTCGAGGTCGCCACTTTTCGCTCCGATGGAGCCTATCTCGATGGCCGACATCCCGACTCGGTGCGCTACACCACCTCGCCGCAGCATGACGTCGAGCGCCGCGACTTCACCATCAACGGCCTGTTGCTCGATCCGCTCTCCGCGCACCCCAACACACCGCACGGCGAGCTGCTCGACTACGTCGAAGGCCGCCGCGACCTGGAGCGGCAGCTGGTGCGCACCATCGGGCCGCCGGAGCGCCGCTTCACCGAAGACAAGCTGCGCATGTTGCGCGCCGTGCGCTTTGCCGCCCGCTTCGGCTACCAGATCGACGCCGCGACCATGCAATCCATCCGCAGCCTCGCTCCGCAAATCCATCAGGTCTCCTGCGAGCGAATCCGCGACGAGCTCACCAAAATGCTCACCGAGGGACAGGCGCGCCGCGCCTTCCTGCTGCTCGACGAAGGCGGCCTGCTGCGCGAGCTTCTGCCGGAGATAGCGCGCATGAAAGGCATCCAGCAGCCCCCGCAGTTTCATCCCGAGGGCGACGTCTTCGTGCACACCCTGCTGCTGCTGGAGGGATTGCCCGCCGGATGCTCGCTCACCCTCGCCTGGGGCGCGCTGCTGCACGATGTGGGCAAGCCATCCACTTTCCGCCGCGCGCCCGATCGCATCCGCTTCGATGGCCATGTCGAGATCGGTGTCCGCATCGCCGCCGAGCTGCTCACCCGTCTGCGCTTTAGCAACCGCGATCGCGACCAGATCCTCGCCTTGGTGGAAAACCACATGCGCTTCGCCGATGTCCGCAAGATGAAGGACTCTACCTTCAAGCGCTTCGTCCGCCTGCCGGAGTTCGACGAGCACCTGGCAATGCACCGCCTCGACTGCCTTGCCAGCCACGCCAATCTGGAGCTCTACCACTACACGCGCGAGCGGCTGGCCGCCATTCCGTCCGGCGCCGAGCGTCCCGCCCCGCTCATCAACGGCCACGATCTCATCGCCGCCGGATACCACCCCGGCCCGCGCTTCGCCGAAATCCTCGCCGCCGTCGAGGACGCGCAACTCGAAGGCGCCATCACCACCCGCGACGAAGCCCTGGGTTTCGCCGAGAGCAACTTTCCCAGGAGGTAGGGCGAATCAATGCCGGAACAATGCTTCAATGTCACGAATGCCTGCGCAGGACATGCAAGATCAGAACGTCCTGACCTTCAACGCGGTAGAGAATGACGTACTCTCCAACGGCAAAACTGCGCAAGCCGGGACGCAAGTCTCCATCGCGGTAGCGTCCAAGATGAGGATGGGTGGCAAGTAGAAAAAATCTGTGGGTGATGGAGTCAATTACGCGGTCGGCGATTTCAATGCTGCCGCTTTCCCGTGCGAGGTAATCCCAAATATTGTCCAGCTCGGTTTCGGCCTCCGGTGCAAGACGATGCGCCATTACCGGGTGGGCGGCTGCTCGGCCGCCAGCCGCTTCCGTCCCTGCTGCTTCACCTCATCGGCCAGCTCGCGCATGGATTGCTCGGTGATGACGCGCCCCTCGCCTCGGCCAAGGGAAGCCTCGGCTTCATCGACTGCGGCAAGAATCTCGGCGCGGGCGCGCTCGCGTTCTTCCCACAGGGCGAGAGCCTCTTGCACCGCATCTTCTTCGCGCTGGAGACGTCCGCTCTGGATCGCCTGGCGCACAAACGCCTGTTGATCGGGGGTGAGATGCAGTTCCATTCCCCACGGGGTACGGAAAAACCCCCGTTCAGGCAAGTTACAAGTTGCACCTCCGCGCCTGTTTTCTTCGCCGCATTTGTTCTCCGCTATAATCGACCTATGGAGCAGGTTTCCAGCACGTTGCAGCGCATCATGGCGCAGACATTGAAGCGCCTGCCGCCGGAGCAACTCCCCCAGGCCGCATGGGACTTTGCCGCCGGACGCGCCGTGGCGGAAAAAACCCGCGTCATTGCCGTTGAGAAGCAAACCCTGCTGGTCGAAGTTCCCGACGCCAACTGGCGCGCGCAGCTCTACGCCATGGCTCCGCAGTTTGTGGCGCGCCTCAACCAGTTCCTCGGTGTCGAGCGCATCGAGTTCAAACTCGCACGCCCACAGGATGCGCCGCGAAAGGTTTAATTGTTGCAACAGCATTCGTAACCCAAAGGATCCCATGAAGGTCACAGAAAAAGACGTAGCCTATGTCGCCGACCTGGCCAATCTCGAACTCACGCCGCAGGAAAGCCTCCGCATGGTCGCCGATCTCAACTCCATCCTGGACCACATCGACAAGCTGAACCAGCTCGACACCCGCAACGTGGAGCCGATGTCTCAGGTGCTCTCGGCCACTGCCTCCGCCGGCGAGGCCAGCGATCCGTTCGCCTACGCGCAGCGCGCCGATGAGGTGATCCCGGGACTGAGCCGTAAGGTCGCTCTCTCCAACGCACCAGATACCGATGGGACCTGCTTCAAAGTTCCCAAAGTCATTGAGCGCTGAGCCAGGAGAGAAGGATCGATGAAACCAGAATCGATGAATATCAATACACTGACGATTGACGACGCCCGCTCCATGGTGGAGAGCCGCAAGCTCTCCGCCGTCGAGTTGGCCGAGGCGCACTTCTCCGAGATTGCCAGCCGCGACGAAACTATCGGCTCCTATCTCAGCCTCACCCGCGCCCGTGCCCTGGGGCAGGCCAAGCGAATCGACGTGCTGGCCGAAAAAGGCGATCCGCTGCCCAAGCTGGCCGGTGTTCCCGTCGCCATCAAAGACGTGCTGATGACCCGCGGCGAGCGTACCACCGCCGCCTCGCGTTTGCTGGAAAAGTTTATCGCCCCCTACAGCGCCACTGCCGTTGACCGCCTGGAATCCGCCGGCGCCGTCGTGCTCGGCAAGCTCAACTGCGATGAGTTCGCCATGGGCTCCTCCAACGAAAATTCCGCCTACCATCCGGTGCGTAATCCGCGCGACATCACCCGCGTTCCCGGCGGCTCTTCCGGCGGTTCGGCCGCCGCCGTAGCTGCAGGCTTTGCGGTCGCGACCCTGGGCTCGGACACCGGCGGCTCCATCCGCCAGCCCGCGGCCTTCTGCGGCGTCGTGGGCTTGCTGCCCACCTACGGACGCGTCTCGCGCTACGGACTCATCGCCTTTGCCAGCTCGCTCGATCACGTCGGCCCGCTCACCCGCACCGTCAAGGATTCGGCCACGCTGCTGGAGGTCATCGCCGGGCGCGATCCGCACGACGCTACTTCGGCCGACGTTCCCGTAGGCAAATACGCCGCCGAATGCGGCCGCGACATCAAGGGCCTGCGCATCGGCATTCCCAAGGAATATTTCGGTGAGGGCCTCGACCCTGAAATCCGCCAGGCCATCGAGCGCCGCATCGACGGCCTGCGCAGCGCCGGATGCGAGATCGTCAACATCTCGCTGCCGCACACCGAGTACGCCGTTCCCGTCTACTACCTGGTCGCTACAGCCGAAGCCTCGGCCAACCTGGCGCGCTTTGACGGAGTCCGCTACACCACGCGCTCGCCCCAGGCCAAAACGCTCTCCGACATGTACCGCCGCAGCCGCGACGAAGGCTTTGGCGCCGAGGTCAAGCGCCGCATTCTGCTGGGCACCTACGCGCTCAGCGCCGGCTATTATGATGCCTATTACCTCAAGGCGCAGCAGGTCCGCACCCTGCTCACCCGCGACTTTCAGAATGCATTTACAAATGTCGATGCTATCGTCACCCCGGTCACGCCCACCACGGCCTTCAAACTGGGCGAGAAGGCCGACGATCCCATGGCGATGTATCTCAGCGACATCTACACCGTCACTGCCAATCTGGTCGGAGTGCCCGGCATCTCGCTGCCCTGCGGAAACAACTCGGAAGCTCTGCCCATCGGCATTCAGATTCTGGGCAAGCACTTCGATGAAGCAACGGTAATCCGTCTTGCCCACGCCATGGAGCAGGACCAGCAGTAGCAATCACGAAAGGCGGGCGCAATGAGCGCGGACAGACAGCCCAACAGCGGAGTTCGAAGCACGATTCTCGGCTGGTCCGCGCTCTGCCTCGCCGCCGTGGAATCCATCTGCGCCGCCGCCGTTGCGCTCAGCGGGGTGCGCGTGCTGCTGGGCATGAGCTCGCTCATCGCGGCCACCGCCGCGGGCCCCGCGCATGGTTTCCATCGCGAGGCCTTGCGCGTGCCCATCCTCTGGGCCTCGGGCGTAATCGCGGTACTCAACCTCCTGCTGCTCTGGAATGAAAACCGGATTCGCAACAACCCCGCGGCGCAGTGGCGGCTGCAACCGTTCACTCCCAAGCAGCGCCGCCAGCGCTGGATACAGCTGGCAACTTCGATCGGAGCTCTGCTTTTGATTTTCGCCGAGGTCGTCACCCACCCCTGGTTTCATCACGAGCTCTAGCCTGCTTCCGCGCTATTCGAAATCCGCGTAAACAAACCCATCGCGATTCACAATCTCACCAGCCTCCAGTTGCAGCGGAGCGGTAAACATCGGCCCGGCATACACGCAGGTATGGAACTCGCCGCGTTCGCCGCATGGGTCGATCTCCGGCGGAAAGTCTTCGAGCAGCGCGCAATCGAACTCCCGTCCGGCAAACCGCTCCGGCAATTGACGCGTGTCCACGCAAGCCAACCGGGCGCGCAGCCCTCCCGCAATCATGGACCGGGCCAGCTCCGCCGTCGGTATCTCCCACAGCGGAAACAGCGGCTCCAGTCCGGTCGGCTTCAGCTGTTTCTCGCGATAAGCGCGCACGTCCGCCAGGAACAGGTCGCCGAACGCCATCGCCTCGATGCCCTCATCGATGGCGCGCTGGCATACCTCGCTCATCCGCTGTTCGTAGATCTCGTTGGAGCATGGCCAGGGCAGCGGCACAATCCACAGCGGCAGTCCCGCCGCCGCGGCCTGGGCTTCCAGCACGGCACGCCGGGTGCCGTGCATCGCCACCCGCTGGAACTCCGTATTCAGAGTGGTCAGCAGGCCAACTAGTTCAATACCCGGCTCCTGACGTAGCAGGTGCAGTGCCCACGCGCTATCTTTCCCGCTGCTCCACGACAACAGCACTCGCTTCATGCGCCCATCATATCGGAGAAAACAGAGTTCCTGCTGCTGCGCGTCGGTTACACTAGGAGCGGAGTTTTTGGGCAAGGCTGGTTGGCCCACAACCCGGGTGGCGAGGCGACGAGCGTGCTGCAGAAGATTCGAGAAGACATTCAATCCGTATTGGATCGCGATCCGGCGGCCACCGGCACATTCTCGGTGCTGCTGAACTACCCCGGACTGCACGCGGTCTGGATGCATCGCATCAACCACTGGCTCTGGCAGCGCAACCATCGCCTGCTCGCCCGCTTCCTGTCGCAGACCGCCAGGCATTTCACCGGCATCGAGATCCATCCCGGCGCAACCATCGGCCGCCGCCTGTTTATCGACCACGGCATGGGTGTAGTGGTCGGCGAAACCGCTATCGTCGGCGATGACGTTACCCTCTACCACAGCGTCACCCTCGGCGGCACCAGCCTGGCCAAAAAGAAGCGCCACCCTACCCTCGGCAATGGCGTCGTCATCGGCAACACTTCCAGCATCCTGGGAGACATCGTGGTGGGAGACAACTCGCGCGTCGGCGCCGGCTCGGTCGTCCTGCGCGACGTGCCGCCCAACTCTACCGTCGTCGGCGTGCCCGCGCACATTGTCTATCGCGACGGCAAGCGCGTCCTCATCACCGATCCGCGCGAGATCAAGGACCCGCTCAGCGATGCGCTCATCGCCCTGGCCAAAGACGTCGCCGAACTCCGCTCGCGCTTGGACAAGCTGGCCCACCTGGAGGCGGCGGCTGCGTCCGCACAGGTAGAAGACGTGACCATGGCCTGCCTTGCCACCGAGGACGAGGAGCGCCGCGATTACCGCAGCGAGTTCGATAAGAGCAACTTTGCCGACTACGGCGCGGGTATCTAGCCAAGAGCCGTCGTGCCCCAACATTGCGCGAAAGCGCAGCTCACGGTAGCATCAAATAGTCTCATTCAGTGAGGCGCGGTGGCCAAGTGGTAAGGCAGAAGCCTGCAAAGCTTCCATCGGCGGTTCGATCCCGCCCCGCGCCTCCAGACTTTTTCCTCATCCAACTCAGCATGGCCGTTCGCTCCGGCGGCGCCGATGATGTACATTCATCGTGGCCATGGATCGTCTGAACTACCATCATCTGCTCTATTTTTTTACCGTCGCCCACGAAGGCTCGGTGGCCCGCGCCAGCAAGCGCCTGGGACTCGCCCAGCCCACCATCAGCGCCCAGATCCATGCCCTGGAAAGCGAACTGGGCCGCAAGCTGCTGGAGCGCAGCGGGCGCGGCCTCAAAGTCACCCCCGCCGGAGAAACCGTCCTCCGCTACGCCGGCAGCATCTTCGCCCTGGGTGGTGAACTGCTCACCGCGCTCCGCGCCAACGCCGACGCCGCTCCCGTGCTCTCGGCCGGTGTCAGTTCCTCGCTGCCGCCGTCGCTGGCTGCCGCTCTTCTGCAAGGTGTCCTGGCTCAGAATCCCAAGCCCCGCCTCACAGTCGTCGAAGCCTCGCCTGAGGCACTGTCTGCAAAGCTGGCTGCGCGCGCCCTGCACTTTGCCCTAACCGATGCCCCGCCCGCCAACGCCGCCGCCCGCGGACTTCACAGCCGCGTGCTCTTGGAGAGCCCCATCGCCTTGTTTGCCCCGGAGCCGCTGGCCCGCCGCGTGCGCAAGGATTTCCCTGCCTGTCTGCCCGGCGTTCCTGTACTCATGCCGTCAAACGGGGCACTGCGCCTGGAGGTCGAGCGCTGGCTCGCCCTGCGCCAGAACCCGCTCCAAACCGTTGCGGAAATGCCGCATCCGGAGACCTACGCGCTCGCCGCCGGAGCCGCCGTCTTCGCCCCGTCGCTGCTGCACAAGTCGCTCCGCACCGCCCACGGCCTGCTCCCCGCAGGTGAGCTGGAAGGCACGCGCTGGCGCACCTTCCTGATCACCGCCGGCAAGAGCCTGAAACTCCCCGGCCTCGACGCGGTCATTGCCGCCGCCAGGGATCTGCAGTGACCGGCAAACTGCAGATTAAAGGTGTGGGCGGAGATAATTAGATAGATGCTCTGTTTTCGACAGGGATCCGGAAGCTCTGGCTACCAAGCCATCAGTCCCATTGAGAACGTACCGCCGGGTCTGAACACGGCGTTTTCTTTCCTATTTGGCTGTCCTCTTCATTTCGACCTGCACAAGATGAATCTCGGTAGTGCCTGCGTTTTCCACGGCGTGGGTCAGTGGTCCGAACCACGCGGCTGTACCGGCTTTGCCCTCGCGTCGTGCCGTCTTGCCGTCAGGGGAGGTGACTTTCATCTTGTAATCGCTGACGTAATAGACAACGTTCTCCGGATGCGAATGCATGGCTACTTTCTGTCCAGGTGGTATTCGCACATCAAGCACCCGAACCTGATCATTGTCGAGGATCACTTTGTGGGTCTCTGGCCCTCCGGCCACTTTCGTCACGTCTTGTGCGAGAACCGTTGAGACCGCCAAACTCAAAACGCAAATTAGCAACCATATTCGGCGTAGCTTTTCCATGGACGTACCTTTCTTGGGTGCGTATCGGCAGCAGGAAGGAACAGATTCACCAGTGCGAAACAGGGTTGTACGGAGTGGCCCCACGTAACGGGGTCGCTTTGCCCCAGCCCCCGGATTTTTCGTTTGACCCCGCGCCCCATCCGTCGTAATCTTTTTGGGTGAGCATCGCAACTCCAATCCCCGCGCTTCGCTCCTCCCGTCGATGGTGGCGTTTTACCATCGAGTGCCTCTAGTTCCGGCACGTCCCGCTTTCCCCTACAATTGTGTTGGCAGATACCTTGGCCGCAGCGCATCTGCGTCGTGGACTGAACCTCAGGATGGAAACCATGCAAGAAGGTGTCGCAAATTCACCGGCCATGCCCACCGTGGGTGAGTTCCTACCCGCGCTGCTGGCCGCGCGCGACCTCACCCGCCACGAGGCTGCGCAGCTGGTGAACGCCATGCTGAACCCCGCGACCCCCGACGCGCAGATCGCCGCCGCGCTCGCCCTCCTGGTTGCCAAGGGCGAAAAGCCGGAGGAGCTGGCGGGCTTTGCCGATGCCCTCTACCAACACGTCCTTCCGGTGGAAATTCCCGCGCAGGTACTGGACACCGCCGGCACCGGCGCCAGCCAGGTCAAAACCTTCAACATCTCCACCGCGGCTGCCTTCGTCATCGCCGCCGCCGGCTGCGCCATTGCCAAACACGGAGCGCGCGCCTCCACCAGCCAGTGCGGCAGTGCCGACGTGCTCACCGCCCTCGGTGTCCGTATCGATTGCTCGCCCCTGGTCGCCGTCCGCTGCCTGCGCGAGCTGGGAATCTGCTTCCTCTTCGCCCCGCATTACCACCCCGCGCTGGCCCGTCTTGCGCCCATCCGCCGCGCCCTCGGATTCCGCACCACCTTCAATCTCGTGGGCCCCATGGTGAACCCCTGTCGCGCGCAGTACCGCCTGCTGGGTGTCGCCGACCAGGCCCGCATGGCGGACGTGGCCGAAGCCCTCGGCCTCATCGGAGTCACCCGCGCCTGGGTGTTGCGCGGCGGCGACGGCCTCGATGAGATCACCACCGCCCACTCCACGCGTATCCTCGAAGTGCGCGAAGATCAATCCATCCGCGAGCTCACGCTCTCTCCGCGCGACTTCGGAGTCGCCGAATCCCCCACCGATGCAGTCCGCGCCGGCGGCGTCGAAGACAACGCGGCCATGATCCGCGCCGTGCTCTCCGGCCAACCCCGCGATGTGGCGCAAACCGTGGCGCGCGACCTCGTCGTGCTCAACGCCGCCGCCGCCCTGCACGTGCGCACCGGAGACGCTCTGCTCGACTGTGCCGACCGCGCCCGCCGCGGAATAGATGAAGGCGCTGCCCTCGCCAAGCTCGAAGCCCTGATCGCAATCTCGCAGCTGTCCGATGGAGAGGCTGCATGAGCTCCGAATTTCTAGCCCGTGTCATGGACGCCAAGCGCCTCCAGATGAGCCAACTCACCGATGCCGAGCGCGAAGCCGTCCGCGATGCTGCCGTGGCTCATCGCGCCGCTCGCACCGCCCGCTTCCACTCCGCGTTGCTGGCTCGTCCCACCGCCATCATCGCCGAGTTCAAGCGCCACTCGCCCTCCGCCGGAGCCATTCAGGCCGGAGCCGAGCCTGTCGCGCTCGCCCACCTCTACCAGGCCGGTGGCGCCGCCGCCATGTCCGTGCTCACCGAGCCCGATCACTTCAAGGGATCGCTCGACGACCTGCGCAGCGTGGCCGCCGCAGTCACCCTGCCGCTGCTGCGCAAGGATTTCGCGGTGGACCGTCACCAGGTTTATGAAGCCGCGCTCGCCGGTGCCGAAGCCGTGCTGGTCATCGTCGCCGGATTGAGCGACGCCGACGCCCTCAAGCTGCTCGATGCCGCCCACCAGGTTCACCTCGACGCGCTAGTCGAGGTCCACACCGCTGAAGAGTTGCAACGCGCCGCCTCCATCGGCGCACGCCTCATTGGGGTCAACAACCGCAACCTGAAAACCCTCCAGGTCGACCTCGAAACTTCCCTGCGCCTCGCCGAACTGGCTCCGCCCGATGCCACTCTGGTCGCCGAGAGCGGACTGCGCACACGCGCCGACATCGAGCGCCTGCAAGCCGCCGGATACCGCGCCTTCCTGATTGGCGAAACCCTCATGCGCGCCGCCGATCCGCGCGCCGCGCTGGCTGCCCTGCAAGGTCTGGCCGGCCCGATCAGCGAGATGAAACCATGAGCGTGGAGATCAAGATCTGCGGCATCACCCGTGTCGAAGACGCCCATGCGGCGATGGAGTTGGGCGCATCCATGCTCGGTCTCAACTTCTACCCGCAGAGCCCGCGCTGCATCTCTTTGGAGCGTGCGCAGGAGATCGCCCGCGTCGTCGCCTTCACCAACCGCCGTGCCGGATGCGATCCCCTGTCCGGCATGGCGACCCGTCCGGCGAGGCTCGTCGGTGTATTCGTAAATATGAATGTATCGGAAGTCCTGCGCATCGCCCGCGCCGTTCCCCTCGACATGGTGCAGTTGCACGGCGACGAATCGCCCGCCGACTGCGCCACCGTGGCCGCCGAGTTCCGCGTCATTCGCGCCCTCAGGGTCGATGCCAATTTCAGCCCGGAGCGTGCCGCCGAATTCGGGATGTGCCGCGCTCTTCTGCTCGATACTCCCAGCGCGAATCATGGCGGCTCGGGCGAATGTTTCGACTGGCCCGGCGTAGAGTGGGAGAGTATTCGCTCCGCCGTGCCAAAGGCGAAGCTGATCGTCGCCGGGGGTCTCGACGCGCACAATGTCGCCGAGGCCATCGCCATCGCTAAGCCCGACGCGGTCGATGTCTGCAGCGGCGTGGAGTCATCCAAAGGGATCAAGAGCCTGTACGAGATGGGCAAGTTCGTGGCGGCCGTGCGGGCCGCGGAGTGGAGTGAGCAATGAAGCACGCAGCAACCAAGGACGGAGCAGTGTTGGAGAGCCTTCTCGGCATCTCCGCCGAGGGCTATTTCGGACCCTACGGCGGGCGATTCGTGGCCGAGACCCTCATCGAGCCGCTCGACGAGCTGACTGCCGCTTTTGCCGCGGCGCGCCAGGACCCAGACTTTCAGCGCGAACTAAGCAGCCTGCTCGCCGAATTCAGCGGCAGGCCCACGCCCTTGTATTACGCCGAGCGCCTCAGCGAATACGCCGGCGGCGCGCGCATCCTTTTAAAGCGCGAAGATCTCGGCCACACCGGCTCGCACAAAATCAACAACGCCCTCGGACAAGTTCTGCTGGCGCGCCGCATGGGCAAGCGCCGCATCATCGCCGAAACCGGCGCCGGACAGCACGGCGTCGCCACCGCCACCGTCTGCGCCCGCTTCGGCCTGCAGTGCGTCGTCTACATGGGCGCCGAGGACATGAGGCGCCAGGCCCTCAACGTCTTCCGCATGCGCCTCATGGGCGCCGAGGTGCGCGGCGTCGAGGCCGGCTCCAAGACCCTCAAGGATGCCATCAACGAAGCCCTCCGCGACTGGGTCACCAACGTGCGTGACACCTATTATCTGCTCGGCTCCGCGCTCGGCCCGCATCCCTATCCCACCATGGTGCGCGACTTCCAGCGCGTCATCGGCGACGAGGCGCGCGCCCAGGTCCTCGCCCGCGAATCCCGCCTGCCCGATGCGGTCGTCGCCTGTGTCGGCGGCGGATCCAACGCCATCGGCATCTTCACCTCCTTTGTCGAAGATCAAAACGTGCGCCTCATCGGCGTCGAGGCCGGCGGCCGTGGCGAGTCGCTCGGAGATCACGCCGCCCGCTTCCACGGCGGTGTCCCCGGCGTGCTGCAGGGAACCTACAGCTACGTGCTGCAGGATGACGATGGCCAGATCGCGGCAACCCACTCGGTCTCTGCTGGATTGGACTATGCCTCCGTCGGTCCCGAGCACGCTCATCTGCGCGAACTGGGCCGCGCCGAGTACGTCTCCGTCACCGATGCGGAAGCGCTCGATGCTTTCGATTTGCTCTCCCGCCGCGAAGGAATCATTCCCGCGCTGGAATCTTCCCACGCGGTCTCTTACGCCGTACAACTGGCCGCCCAACTCGGTAAGGATGCATTGATGATCGTCAATCTATCCGGACGTGGCGATAAGGATGTGGACACCGTGGCAACGCTCAAGGCCGAATCAAAACAAGGCGGTGCGCAATGACCACCAAACTGCAGCAGGCGTTTCAAACATTGCGCTCCACAGGTCGCAAGGGAGTCGTGCCCTACATCACGGCGGGAGATCCCGATCTGGAGACCACCTACAATCTGCTGGTCGCCCTGGCCCGCGGCGGTGCCACTGCCATCGAACTCGGCGTCCCCTTCAGCGATCCTGCTGCCGACGGCCCTGTCATTCAGCGCGCCTGCGAGCGCGCCCTGGCCCGCGGCGTCAAGCTCAATGCCATCCTTGAAGTCGCGGGCCGTGCGGCCTCAGCCACCGGAATTCCCATCGTTCTCTTCAGCTATCTCAATCCGCTTCTGCGCCACGGTCTCGACCGCCTCGCGCAGGACGCCGCCGATGCGGGCCTCGCCGGAGTTCTTGTCACCGACCTTCCCGCCGAGGCCGCGCACGGATTCTCGCAGGCCTTGCAGCGTCGCGGCCTCGACCTGGTCTCGCTCGTCGCGCCCACCTCCACCGAGCAGCGCATCGCGCAGATCGCACAAACCGCCACCGGATTCCTCTACGCCATCTCGGTCACCGGAGTCACCGGCACGCGCCAGCAGCTCAGTGCCGACGCCGGAGCCTTGCTCGCTCGCATCCGCCGCGTCACCCAGTTGCCCGTCGCCGTCGGCTTCGGAGTCAGCAACGCGGAGCAGGCACGCGCTGCCTGGGCGCAGGGTGCCGACGCGGTCATCGTCGGCTCGGCCATCGTCAAAAAAATCGAAGAATTCGGAGCGCAAGCTCCCGCGGAAGTGGAACGCTTTGTGCGCGAGCTGGTCGCCGCACAGGCGGTGGAGGCATAACATGCTTATATCGATGAATGTGAATGCAACCGAAGAGCAGATGCAGGCCGTCTGCAAGCGCATCGAGGAACTCGGCTACCGGCCTCACCCGCTGACCGGCACAACCCGCTACGTCATTGGAATTACCGGCAACAAAGATCTCTCGGCGGCCGATCAGCTCAGCCAGATGCCCGGCGTGGCCGAGGTCATCGCGGTCACCAAGCCCTACAAACTGGTCAGCCGAGACATGAAGGCCCAGGACACCGTAGTCCGCTTCGCAGGCTCCGATGTCACCGTCGGCGCAGCCGAACTGGCCATCATGGCTGGTCCCTGTTCGGTCGAGAGCCGCGATCAGATCTTCCGCGTCGCCGAATCGGTAGCCAAGGGCGGCGCGCGATTCCTGCGCGGCGGAGCCTTCAAGCCGCGCACCTCGCCCTACGCCTTTCAAGGTATGGGCGAGCGTGGTTTGGAAATCATGGCCGCCGCCCGCGAAGCCTTCGGCCTGCTGGTTGTCACCGAAGCCATCGATCACGAATCCCTTGCCCTGGTCGATCAATATGCCGACATGATTCAGATCGGCGCCCGCAACATGCAGAACTTCGCTCTGCTCAAGCAGGCCGGGCGAGCCGCCAAGCCGGTGCTGCTCAAGCGCGGTATGTCCGCCACGCTCGACGAGCTTCTCATGGCCGCCGAATACATCATGAGCGAGGGCAACTACAACGTTGTGCTCTGCGAGCGAGGCATCCGCACCTTCGCCACCCATACCCGCAACACCCTGGACGTGGGTATCATTCCTGCGGCCAAAAAGCTCACCCACCTCCCCATCATCGTCGATCCCAGCCACGCCGCCGGCGAGCGCGACAAGGTCGTCCCCCTGGCGCGCGCCGGCATTGCCGCTGGAGCCGACGGCCTCATCGTCGAGGTGCACTGCGATCCCGACCACGCACTCTCCGATGGCGCCCAGTCGCTCTATCCCGATCAGTTCGCCGCCATGGTCTCCCAGCTGCGCAGCATCGGCCAAGTCCTGGGACGCACCTTGCAGCAGCCCGCTGGCGCAGGAGTTGCCAAGTGAGCGGCAAAACAAGCGCCACCATCACCCCCGGCACACCCTTCGCGGAGTTCTGCCGCCTCGCCCAGTCCGGGGGGCTCGTTGCCGTCAATCAAACCGTCTCGGCCGATCTGCTCACTCCGCTCTCGGCCTACCTGCGCATCGCCCAGGGCAGCTCTCGCAGCTTCCTGCTGGAGTCGGTCGAAGGCGGCGAGCACCTGGCGCGTTACTCCTTCCTCGGAGCCGAACCCGCCATGGTCGTCCGCAGCCGAGCCGGCCTCACCACGGTCGAAGATTCCAGCGGCACGCACCAGGAGCCCGGCACTGCCGTCGATGTCCTGCGCCGCGAGTTCGCCCATCGTCACCTGGCCGCCGCGGAGAATACTGCGCCCATGGCCGGGGGCTGCGTGGGCTATCTCGGCTATGCGGCCTCCAGCTGGTTTGACCCGGCGATGCAGGCGGTCTCCGGCACCGGCGACGACGCCTGCTTCCTCATCTTCCGCACCGTGCTCGCCTTCGACCACGCCCGCCAGCAGATCCAGATCCGCACTCTGGCCGAGGTCGCGCCGGGCGCATCCGAATCCGCGCTCCGCCAATCGTTCGACGCCGCAGCGGCCACCAATCGCGAGGTCGTGCGCAAGCTCAGCGCCGCCGTCGAACTGCCGCTCATCACCGAGCCGGTCAGCAGCGCCGGCGAGCCGCACTTCGACTCCAACTTCACCCCCGCTGAGTTCGAGCGTGCCGTCGCCGAAGGCAAAGAGCTCATCTACGCCGGCGAGTGTTTCCAGATCGTCCTGTCGCAGCGCTTCCGCCGCAAGACCACGGCCAACGCGGTCTCGCTGTACCGCGCCCTTCGGGCCACCAATCCATCGCCTTACATGTTCCTGCTCAAACTCGGCCCCTCGCCTGATAACGGCGCCGAGCAGGCGCTCATCGGTGCCTCGCCTGAGATGCTGGTGCGCTGCCGTGATCGCGAGTTGACCTACCGTCCCATCGCCGGGACCCGGCCTCGCGGCTTCAACACCGAGCAGGACGCGCACCTCGCCAATGAGCTCCTGGCCGACGAGAAGGAGCGTGCCGAGCACATGATGCTGGTCGATCTCGGACGCAACGATCTCGGCCGCGTCTCCCGCTACACCACGGTGAAGGTCAACAAACTCATGACCGTGGAGAAATACTCGCACGTCATGCATCTGGTCACCGAACTCGAAGCCGAACTGCGTCCCGAACTCGATCGCTTCGATGCTCTCGGCGCCTGCTTTCCCGCCGGAACCGTCACCGGCGCGCCCAAAATCCGCGCCATGCAGGGAATTGCCGACCTCGAGCGCGGCGCGCGCGAAGCCTATTCCGGCGCGGTTCTCTACGCCGACTACGCTAACAATCTCGACTCCTGCATTACCATCCGCACCATGGAACTCACCGGCGACGAACTCTGCGTACAGGCCGGTGCCGGCATCGTCGCCGACTCGGTCCCGGCCACCGAGTGGGAGGAAACCGTCAACAAGTCGCGAGCCCTGCGCCGCGCCGTGGCCCTGGCCGAGGCTGAGGCTAGTAAATAACGCAGAGGCGGAAGGATTACCATGCTGCTCGTCATCGACAACTACGATTCGTTCACCTACAACCTGGTGCAGTTCCTCGGCGAGCTCGGTGCCGAGCCCGTCGTCCGCCGCAACGATCAGGTCACCGTCGCCGAGATCGCCGCCGGAGGCTATCGCGGCGTCGTCATCTCTCCCGGTCCAGGCGTGCCGCAGGGCGCTGGAGTCTCTCTTGCGGCCATCCGCGAACTCGGCGGCAAGCTTCCCATTCTCGGCGTCTGCCTCGGCCACCAGGCCATCGGCGAAGCCTTCGGCGGACGCATCGTGCGCGCCCCTCAGCCCATCCATGGCAAGGCCAGCCGCGTCACCCACGACGGCCGCGGCATCTTCGCCGGAGTTCCCGCCGAGATCGAGGTCGGCCGCTATCACTCGCTGGTCATCGAGCCCGCAACCTGCCCTCAAGTGCTCGAAGTCACCGCCACCACCGCCGACGGAATCATCATGGGCGTGCGCCATCGCACCCTTCCCATTGAAGGCGTGCAGTTCCATCCCGAGTCCGTGCTTACCGGCAGCGGCATGGCGATCCTCTCCAACTTCGTGCGTCTCTGCGCCGCCGCTCCCGTTTCGGTGTGAGTCCATACAACTTTGTCCCGTTAGCCATCTTCGAATCGACCATGCTCTTTTCGCTCATCGAAAGCGCCTCGCCGCTATGAAGTTCGTAAAAAGCTCTCTTCTCGCTATCATGCTCTTGTCGCTCTCGGCGGCTCTTGCGCAGAGCTCTGCTTCGCCTAACGATCAACCTTTCGCTGCCGCCGCCGAACCCGCGCAGCCGCCGGCGCAACCGCAGGAAGCCATTCCCGCGCTGCCTGCTGGCGAGCCCAAACCTGGTCCCGTCGGCGACGAAGAGCGCCTGGCGCGCAAGGTCCGTCATGCCCTGGTCATGCAGTCCCAGTTCTCTATCTGGGATTGGCTCGCCTTCCGTGTCAACGGTAGCACCGTCGAATTGCTGGGCAGCGTCTGCAACCCCAACCTCAAAGGTGATGCCGTAAACACCGTGACCCAAATCGACGGTGTCGAGCAGGTGATCGACCACATCAGCCGGCTGCCTCTCTCGCCCGAGGACGATCGCATCCGCCATCAGGTAGCCGACGCCATCTACCACTCGGGTCCCTTGATGAATTATTCCTGGTCGGCCATCCCCACCATCCACATCATCGTCAGCGGCGGCCAGGTGTGGCTGGAAGGCGAGGTTGACAATCAGAAAGATAAGGACACCGCGGCCCTCCGCGCCAACACCGTCTCCGGAGTCCTCCGCGTCACCAACAATCTGCGCATCGAACAGGATTAGCCGAGCGCCCGCGGCCGGAGCGGCGTCTTTTGCCGCGTACCCGCCGCAATGATCACATTTTTGAGAGTGTCATCCTGAACGAAGCGAAGGACCCCTGCGCACCTGAAATCTCCCGTGCCGCGGGTGAGGCACTTCCGCCACCATGCTCCCCGGAGTTGTCTCAACAGGTGCCGACATCTGCCGTTACTAGCAGATGTGGTTCTGTGAAACTCGGTGGAGCATCCCTCTGCCGAACTGCTAGGATTGTGCTGGTCTCACATTTTCGTTTTCCCTGAAACTCGCCTATGCTCGCCATCCCCGCTTCGTTTCCCGCGAATTTTCTCTGGGGTGTCTCCACCTCCTCGCACCAATTCGAGGGAGGCAACACGCTCAACCAGTGGCATGACTGGGAGCGCGCCGGGCACATCCGCTCCGGCACCGTCTCCGGCGAAGCCTGCGACTGGTGGCGCAACGCCGAGCGTGATCTCGATCTCTGCTCCAACCTCGGACTCAACGCCCTCCGCATCTCGCTGGAGTGGAGCCGCATGGAGCCCGCCTTCGCCCACTGGAGCGACTCCGCCGTCCTGCGCTACCGCGAGATCATCCGCGAAGCCCGCCGCCGCGGCATGCGCGTCTTCGTCTCGCTCCACCACTTCACCCATCCCCGCTGGTTTGAGGCGCGCGGAGGCTTTCTCGACGCACAGGCCCCCGAACTCTTCCGTCACTACGTCAAGCGCTCCGTACGCTCGCTTGGCGATCTGGTCACCGACTGGGTCACCTTCAACGAACCCAATGTTTACGCCGCCTTCGGCTATCTCTTCGGCGAGTTTCCTCCCGGACGCTTCAACGAGCTCAACTCGGCGCTCAGTGTCTTCAGCGGAATCATGCGCTCGCACGCCGCCGCCTACGATGTCCTCCACCGCGAACAGCCCGAGGCCAACGTCGGCATCGCGGTCAACTACGTCGTCTTCGAGCCCGCCCGCGACAACGTTCTCGACCGCCAGCTTGCCTTCGCCTATGACGTGCTCTTCAACCGCGCCACGCTCAACTGTCTGCAAGGCGAGCCGCTGCCGCTGCCCTTTGCCCTGATGGCGCCCACCGTCCCGGAATGCAGGGGCAAAACCGATTTTATCGGCCTCAACGTCTACAACCGTCTGCACGTCCGCGCACCCCTGGGAGAAAAGTTCGGACCCGGCGGCCTTCATGTTCCCCGTCACGTGCCCCAAGGCGATGCCGGTGTCGCGGCGCCCTATGGCGAAGCCTATCCTAAGGTGGTCTCCGCCGCCGTCCGCGCCTACGCCGTGCTCGGCCGCCCTATGTATGTCATGGAAAACGGAGTCCCCGACCGCGCCGACCGCATCCGTCCTTGGCTGCTGGTGAACTCCCTCAAGGAACTGCGCCAGATGTGGCAGCAAGGCTACGACGTGCGCGGCTACTTCCACTGGAGCCTGGTCGATAACTTCGAGTGGAGCGAAGGCTGGCATCTGCGCTTCGGACTCTACGAACTCGACCGCGCTACCGGTGAGCGCCACGCTCGTCCCAGCGCCGAACTCTACCGCCAGATCATCGCCGACAACGGCATCCGCCGCGAAACCCTGGAGCGCTGGGAGCAGGCGCCGGAGTAAGGTCACCCACCAAGAGGGGGTGCCGAGAACTGCTGCCGCCGGATTGTGGGCTTATACCTCACCCGCATCCTGCACCCGAACGCGCGGTTACTCGTCGTGCAGTTTGCCGGAGAGGTATGCGTCGTAGGCGGTCAAGTCGAGCAGGCCGTGCCCACTGAGGTTGAAGAGGATGACTTTCTTGCGGTCTTCCTCGCGGGCCTTTATCGCCTCATCGATGACGGCGCGAATGGCGTGCGCCGACTCGGGCGCCGGCACCAGACCCTCGGTGCGGGCGAAGAGCACGGCAGCCTCGAAGACCGCGGTCTGCGGGTAGGCAATGGCCTCGATCAGTCCGAGTTTGCAGGCGTGACTCAGGGCTGGCGACATGCCGTGATAACGCAGGCCGCCGGCATGAATGGACGGTGGAATGAAGTCGTGACCAAGGGTGTACATGGCCATGAGCGGCGTCATGCCAGCGGTATCGCCGAAATCGTAACGCAGCTCGCCTTTGGTGAGCGTCGGGCAGGAGGCGGGCTCCACGGCAAGTATGCGATAGGTCTTGCCCTCGGTGATGTTCTTCCGAATGAATGGGAACGCGATGCCAGCAAGGTTGCTGCCGCCGCCGGCGCAGCCGACCACAATGTCGGGCTCCTCGCCAGCCTGTTCCATCTGCTGTATCGACTCCTCGCCGATTACCGTCTGGTGAAGACAGACGTGGTTGAGCACGCTGCCGAGCGAATACTTGGTGCCCGGATGGGTGACCGTGTTCTCGATCGCCTCACTGATGGCAATGCCAAGGCTGCCGGCACAGTCAGGCTCCTCGGCGAGGCGCTTGCGTCCAAATTCGGTCTGGTCGCTCGGGCTGGGATAGACCGTGGCGCCGTAGGTCTGCATCAGCAGGCGGCGATAAGGCTTCTGGTCATAGCTGACGCGAACCATCCAGACGGTGCACTCAAGTCCGAAAAGTTGGCAGGCAAGCGCGAGCGATGTCCCCCATTGGCCAGCGCCGGTCTCGGTGGCAAGGCGGCGGGTCCCGGCGAGTTTGTTGTAGTAGGCCTGAGGGATCGCGGTATTCGGCTTGTGGCTGCCCACCGGGCTGGAGCCTTCGTACTTGTAGTAAATGTGCGCGGGTGTGTTCAGCGCCTTCTCCAGGCGAACGGCTCGAAGCAGCGGCGTGGGCCGCCAGAGGGCGTAGACGTCGCGCACCTCTTGGGGAATTTCGATCCAGCGTTCGGGACTCATCTCCTGGGCGACGATGTTCTCGGGAAAAATGGCGTACATGTCGGCGGGCGTGACGGGCTGGCGAGTGCCAGGGTGGAGAGGCACGGGCGCGGGCTCGGAGAAATCCGCAAGCAGGTTATACCAATGATGAGGAATCGAGGATTGCGGCAACGTGAACCGAGTCTGCATGGTCTACCTCTAACCGTTCCATCTGGATTGAAATCACCTGAGAGTAGTTGAACAACTTTGGCGGGTCAATGTATTCGGGACGCCGCGCCCGGCATTTCCGGTGGGAACCATGTTGGTGGCTGTGACAACGCGGGTCCGGTCCATTGCGGAATCAGTATCCGCCTGGCACGTGCCTAGCACTTGGCACCTCCCTTCAGGGATGATGTTGTTATCCCCGAAGGACGTACTCGACGCTCACATTCAGGCCTTGTTGCGCCAAAAATCTGATGTATGCGCGTGGCATGGGGGCATCGAGGAATGTTCTGCATTCGCAAGCAGCCGCGCCTCTAGCTGAGCGTTCCCGCCAGGGCGCGCTTGTCGGTCTTGCCGGTGACGCTGCGTGGAATCTGCTCGATGATGGAGAAGGTGCGAGGGATCTTGTAGATCTCCATCATCTCGCGGCAGGAGGCGCGCAGCTCCGTGTCGGTGAGAACCGAGCCGGGACGAAGCTGCACGAAGGCATGCAGGCGCGCACCGTGCTTCTCGTCGGGCAGGGCGATGACGGCGGATTCTTCCACCCCGTCGATGGTCTCCAGGGCGTTTTCGACCTCGGAGGGATAGACCTTTTCGCCGGAGACCTTCACCAGGTCATCGGCGCGGCCGCACAGGTACAGGAAGCCCGCCGCATCGAGATAGCCTTTGTCGCTGGTGTGAAGCACGCCGTTGCGAATCTTCTGCGCCGTAGCCTGCGCATCGTTCAGGTAGCCGAGCATCACCGAGGGGCCGCTGACGCAGACCTCGCCGATCTCTCCCTGGGGAAGAATCTCGTCGTTGTCGCCGCGAATGGTGACCTCAAGATTGGGCAGCGGACGGCCGACCGAGCCGGAAGCGTTGTCCCAGTGCGGACTGAAGGAGACCGCGGGCGACAGTTCGGTGGTGCCATAGCCCTGCACCAGCGGATAGTTGAATCGCTCGTGGAATTCCTGGGCGAGGCGCTCGGGCAGGCGCTCGGCTCCGGCGACACAGAGCCAGAACGAGCTGGTATCGACGGGAGTCGGGTCCTTGATGAGCACGCGGTACTGGCCGGGCACGGCGATGAGGCAGGAGACGCGATATTTTTCGATGAGCTGCAGAATCTGCCGCGGGATGAAGCGCTCGGGCACCACCACGGAGGCTCCCTCGGTCAACGGCAGCAGCGTGGTCACCGTGAGGCCGTAGGCGTGGAAGAGCGGCAGCACGGCCAGCATGACGTGGGAATGGTCGAAGCCGGTGGCTTGTTTGATTCCGTCCAGGTTGGCGAGGAAGTTCTGCTCGCTGAGCGCGACGGCCTTGGGACGCCCGGTGGTTCCCGAGGTGTAGAGCACGGCTGCGGCTGCGGCGGTTGCCGGCTGCGGAGGAAACTGCGCGGGCTCGATGTCCGGCTGGTTGTCATCGATCGACGTGTCTCCGATCCAGCACGGCATTCCGACGGCTGCCATGGCTGGTTCGAACTCGGGGCTGGCGATGACCAGTTCGACCCCGGCCTCCATGGCCATCAGTTTGAGCAGCGGCGGCGGCGCCAGGGTGGGCAGCAGGGCCACCGTTTTGCCCGCCCACCGCGCCCCCAAAAATAGCGGCGCAAAGTGCGGCGAGTTGGAGTGCAGCAGGGCCACGGTTGGTCCCGGCACGCGCTCGGCAATGCGCTGGGCGACGCTGGCGGCGCGGCGCTCCAGTTCGGAGTAAGAGATGGAAAAATCCGTGCCAATGATGGCGGGCCGATCCGGATAGCGGCTGGCTGCCTCCCGGAAGCGCTGAACGATGGCGCTAGTCTGCATTCGGTTGACTCGCTTGGTAGGTAGTGTGGTGCCCGTTTCCGAGTCAGTGTAGCATGCGGAGCCGGAGCACTTTAAGAGATCGAGGCGGAAGCCGGCGGCAGGGTGCAGAGGCGTTCGGGCACCGTGGAGGCTTGGACGAGCGCGCGGGCGACGCGGTTGATCCACTCGGTGGCGGCATCCTCGGGCTCGACGCCACTCGATGGGCCGACCTGTGCGATCCCGGCGGTGAGGGTGATGGCGATGGGTTCGAGAACATCGCGCAGGCGCCCTATCAGAGCCTCTGTATCGGAAACGTCCATGTTGGGCAGCAGCAGCGCCACGGTGTCGCGGTCGTAACGGAAGGGCATCGCCTGGTCCTGGGCCAGGGAGCGCAGCGAACGCACCAGCTCGGTGACGGCGGATTCGGTCTGCGCATCGGAGACCAGCGAGGCGACCTGCAGCAATGCCAGCGTGCTGGAACACTCTCCACCGCCGCGCTGGCGGTTCAGCTCGCCCACCACGGCGTCGAGATAGGAGGAGCGCTTCAGCAGTCCGGTCGCCTCTTCGGCCACTCCGAGGGTGGAAACCAGGGAGCGCAGGCGCGCGCCGTGGACGGCCAGGGCAACCTGATCGGCCAGGGAGCGCAGCAGCGCAATATCGTCGGCCGACCAGCGGCGGCGCACGCCGCACTGCTGCACGATGAGCAGACCGATGGGCTTGTCCTCGTCGATGAGCGCCAGGACGACCAGCGAGTGAATGTTGAGGCAGGCCAGCTCCTTGCGGATCGGCGCTAGCGGCTCGGAGAGCTGCACGTCGGCGGCGCGGAAAACCGGCTCGGTGGTGGTGAGGCGCTGGCTGAGCGCCAGCAGCCGTACCATGGCGGCGCGCTCGGATTTGGGCACCTCCTGCGAGCAGTACTCCACCACCAGCGAAGGCGGCTTGCCGGGAGTGGCCAGGGCGGCCAGGCAGCGGCTGTATTGCCAGCGCGTGCCGATCTGGTTGACCGCGGTGACCAGCACCTGGCGCGGATCGCTCTGGCGCGCGATGAGGCGGCTGACCTCGGCGGCGCGCGCCACGGATTCGGCGGGCCGGCTGCGCTCGCCTGTCTCCTCACGAAGAGCGGGAAGCGAGAGTCCGGCATTGGCAAACAGCTGACGCACGCGGGGATCGTCCTGCAGATTGTCAGAGAAGGACTGCTTGAGCTCCTCGATCTTCTGCAGCGCCTTATCGCGCATGTCATACTGCAAAAAAATCTCGGCCTGCAGAATCAGGTTCTCCAGCACGCGCGGCGCGGGGGTGTCGGACGAGTCGTCCGCCTCCAAGGGAACCGCGATCGTCTCGGGCGGGTCTAGACCGAGGCGTTTGGCTACCGTCTGCAGCCGCTCCTCCGGGGCATGTCCGGCGAGCTTCTGCATCCTCTCCTTGTGTTCGGCCTCGTAGGGATCGATATCGACAGCGCGGTCCAGCGCGTCCAGGGCTTTGGCGTAGTTGCCCGCCTCGAAGTAGAGATCGAAGAGGCGGGACAGGATTTGCGCGTACTCCGCCTCGCGGTTGGCACTGTTGTAAAGCTCGGCGAGGTACTCGACAAAGGTGATGCTGGGCTTGCTCTTGGCCGCCAGCTGCGCCATGTCATACATGAACTCTCCGCGCCGGCCGGCCTTGCGGAAAAACTCTTCGAGCCGGCGGGCCAGGGCAAGAGCCCGCTCCACGTGGTCCCGGTCCAGCAGACCGCCGATGACGGTGTGAATGGCGGAAAGATTGGCGGCGGGGTTACGCTCGAACAGTCCCCAGACGAAGGGCTCGGCCTCTTCCACGCGACCCACGGCCAGCAAGGCGACGGCGTAGGGCTCGCGCGCCTCCTCCGGACTGGAGGGATAGGTGGCCAGCGGCTTCAGCAGTTCGATGGCCTCGGGGTGGCGGTTCTGCGCAATCAGCGCGCGGCCGTGGCCAAGGCAGGCGGCCAGATTGTTGGGATCGTTGGCATAGGCTCGCGCGTACGCCTCAGAGGGGTCCTGCGCCATGCGCTCCAGCATGACCCCGGCATGAACCAGGGCCGCAGCGGCCAGCACGGGTTCATGCAGCGCTTCGGAGATGCGCGCCTGCTCGCGATAATCCTCCAGCCTGGGGTCCAGCTTGAGTGCCTGGGCGATGCAGTCGAGGGCGCGGCGCGGCTCGGCCAGGCGCTGAAACTCCTGGAAGGCGATGCGGTAGGCCTCGGCGGCCTCCTTGCGGCTGGTGTTCTCGCACAGCTCGGCGTAGCGGCGCACCATCTCCGGCTCCAAGGCCTTCATCCGCTGTAGCTTGCGGAAAACCACGGCGGAGTTGCCCAGTTGCCGGTTCTCAACCGCCCGGGCGAAGAGGCGACGCAGCATTTCGGAAGCCAGGCCGAGCTTTCCGATCGACAGGGCCAGGTCGGCGGTCTTCTGCAGCAGCACTTCATTATCGGGCTGCAGCTCGATGGCGGCGCGGAACTCGGCCAGAGCAGGCTCGAACTTGCCCTTCTCCAGGAGCTTTTCAGCGCGATCGATGAACTTGGTGGCGTCAGCCATGGCTGCTTGCGATTTTAAGCTGCAATGCGGACAGACGCACGTTACGTTGGCCCGGAAAATAAAACGCGCGGGAGTACCTGCCACGGCACCGGCCCAAAACAGGGATTGACATTTCGCTTTTCATTCGCCAGACTAGGAAAAATTCCGTGGGGTTGACGAAAGGCCAGCCATGGCTTTGACAAAGAGGCAACGCCAGATATACGACTTCATCGCCGATTTCGTGCAGAGCAACGGCTACTCGCCTTCGTTCGAGGAGATCGGCGCGGCACTGGGACTCAGCTCGCTTGCAACCGTGCATAAGCACATAAACAACCTGGAGGCGAAAAAGTTGCTCCGCCGCGACTATAACCGCAGCCGCTCGATCGACGTGCTGCCTTTGCCGGAGGGACTGCCGAGCCGCGCCCGCCCATTGGCCGTAAACGGGTTTGAATTGCCGCTGGTGGGACGCATCGCCGCCGGCAGACCGATCGAACAGGTGGAGACTCCTGAGACCATCTCACTCACCGACTTTACCCGGGCCAAGGATGTGTTTGTGCTGCAGGTGATGGGCGAAAGCATGCAGGACGAGCACATCGTAAACGGCGACTACGTGCTGGTGGAAAAGACCTCCAGCGCGCGCGACGGCGAGATCGTGGTGGCCTTAGTGAACGGCTCGGAGACCACGCTGAAGCGCCTCTACCGCGCCGGTGAGCAAGTCCGGCTGCAGCCCTCCAACGCCGCCATGCAGCCCATTATGGTTCCGGCCGAGGCGGTGCAGGTGCAGGGGCGGGTGGTGGCGGTGCTGCGGAAGTATTGACGACGAAGACGGAAAAGCCCGGCCGTGGCCGGGCTTGATGGGTAACTCTTCGCACAGCCAGCCGCGGGCTGCTGCATCAGGCTCTGCTCAGGCGAGCTTTTCCAGCGCCTTTTCGATGGTTTCCTTGGGGACATAGCCGACGATCTGCTCTTGCACCTGTCCACCTTTGAAGACCAGCAGGGTTGGGATGCCGCGCACACCATAACGCTGCGGCGTGGCGGTGTTGCGGTCCACGTCCATCTTGGCAACTTTTACCTTGCCCTGATAGGACTTCGCAATCTCATCCACCACCGGGGCAAGAGCGCGGCAGGGACCGCACCAGGTGGCCCAGAAATCGATCAGCACAGGCTGCTCACTCTTGAGCACCTCCTGATCGAAGTTAGCGTCGGTTACTTCCAGAATTGCATCGCTCGCCATTCTTCCTCCACGTTCCGTGTACAGAGACTTGTATGTCGCAATGTTTTGTGCCGCGTCTTCGATGCCACCCAAAATTGGCCGGGCAAGATTGCCAAACGTATCGTATCACTTGGATTCGATGCTCTGGGTGGGCTTTGGACGCAGAAGGAGTGAGGATAGTGGAAAACCGCCCCGAAATTGCACAGCTGCGCCAGGCGGAAGCTTCGCGGTCGGGTACGCGGCAAAGGATGCCGCTCCGGCGCCGGGCGGCTGCGTTCCGATATCCGGCGCGCGGATCTCACCGGCCGCACGCCGTCGAGGGAGCGTCGGCACCCCGGCGTAGCCCTTGCGGCGCCGACTGCTTACAATGAGTGGCGGAGGCCTCATGCGCTACCTGATCGCCGTACTTGCCTGTGCCGGACTCGTCGTTTCCTGCTTCGCCCTGCGCGAACACTATCGCACCGGGGCAGCGCCATGCGACATCAATGAAAAGTGGGATTGCGGCACGGTCAACCACAGCCCGTTCGCGGAAATCGGCGGCATGGTTTCAGTGATCGTTCCAAGCGAACCCAGTTTCCTGGACAGTCATACCGGACTTGCGAAGCTTGCGAGCATTCCGGTGGCCGTCGTCGGCATCGCCGGGTATCTGGCCATCATTGGCTTTGCGCTGGCGCGGCGCTGGTGGCTGGTGCTGCTGCTGACCACTGGAGCGGTCGGCGTTTCGATCCTGCTGACCTACATCGAGGCGCGGCTGTTGGAGACCTACTGCATCTGGTGCGTGACCTCGGCGGGAATCATCTCGCTCACCGAGATCGCCGCCATTGTCGCCGTGGCGCGAAGACGCAGGTAGCACAGAGAACGTAACGCTTTAGGATCAGTGCACACGATGTCCCTGCTTGCGGAATTCGTCAAAGAGGCGGCGCTCGCCGAGGGCTTTTCGCTGGCCGGGATTGCGCCCGCTTCGCCGCTCGGCGAACTGGACTACTTCCCGGCCTGGATCGAGGCGGGATATCACGGCGAGATGGAGTATCTGGCCAGGAGCAACGACGCAGGAGAGCTGCGGCGCGCGGCGCTGGCCAACGTCGCACCGTGGGCGCGTTCGGTCGTCGTCTGCGCGGCCAACTACAACTCGAAGACTCCTTACTCGACGCAGTGCAGCGACGCATCGCAAGGATGGATTTCGCGCTATGCCTTCGTTGAATCCGATTATCACGAGGTGCTGCTGGAGCGGCTGCGGCGGATCGAGCAGCGCATGGTGGAACGGATCGACGCCGCGCGCATGGTTGCGGATGGTCAAGCGACTCCGCGTACCTGGTGCTACGTGGATACAGGCCCGGTGGCCGAACGCGTGCTGGCGGCGCACTCCGGCATTGGATGGATTGGCAAGAATGGCTGCGTTCTCAATCAGAAGTTTGGCTCGTGGCTCTTTCTCGGCGTAATTCTTTGCTCGCATGGGCTGCCGCCCGATCTGCCGGCGGCCGACCGCTGCGGCTCTTGCACGCGCTGTTTGGACGCCTGCCCCACCCAGGCGTTGATTGCGCCGCGGCAACTCGACGCGCGGCGCTGCATCTCCTATTTGACGATTGAACAGCACGGAGCCGCGCCTGAGGAGTTGCGCGCCAGGATGGGACGGCATCTGTTCGGCTGCGATATCTGCCAGGACGTTTGCCCATGGAATCGGCGCGCTCCGGTATCGGCGGATCCGGCCTTTGCGCCGCGCATCCAACTGGTCAATCCCTCTCTGGAGTGGATTTCAGGTATGAACATTGAAGAGTTCCTGCGCACGTTTCGCGTCTCGCCGGTGAAGCGCGCCAAGCTTCGCGGAGTGCTGCGCAGTGCCGCCATTGCGATGGGCAACAGCGGCGAGCGAAGATTTTTATCGCGCCTGCGCGAGCTGGCGCAACATGAGGACCCCGCCGTGGCCGAACACGCGCGCTGGGCGATTGCAAAACTGGAGACGACCAATGCCGATCCTGCTCCGTGACCAATCCTCGAGCGACCGCAGCCGCCTGTGGAGCAACCGGGTATGGCCGCGCCGGCCGCTTGATTTGCGTGCGCATCTTTTGACGCGAGCCGAGGCGGGTGGGCGCGGGCTCGTGGTCCACAGCCGCACGGTGGACTTGTCACGCAGCGGGGCCGGCGTGACCGTGACGCGCGAGCTGGCGGCGGGCAGCGAGGTCGTGCTCTGCCTGCGCCTGCCCGAAGGCACGCTCGAGCTGCGCGCAGTGGTCACACGCCGCAGCGGTTTCCGGGTTGGGCTCGAATTTGTGCAGCCCACCGCTGTGCAGCGGCTGATGCTCTGCGCGCTCTGCAGAAGTTAACGCAGAGCAAATTTGCTGGAAATGAAAAAGGCCCTCAGACGGGGAGGGCCTTCTTAAAAATAAAACACTTTGTAATTACCCGCGGCTCACATTCTGAGCCTGCAGCCCCTTGGGGCCCTTCACACATTCGAACTCGACGGCTTCGCCTTCGTTCAACGTACGATATCCGTTTTCCTGAATCACGGAGTAATGAACGAACACATCTTCACCCGAATTGCGCTGAATGAAACCGTATCCTTTGGCGCCATTGAACCACTTAACCGTGCCTTTTTCCTTCATGTTCGACTCCTTTCACCATGCAAAGAAACAGTGTTCATTAAAGTGTTAGGAATATCGCAGCTCCACCGCCTGCGAGCAGCCCAAAATGCAAATCCGGATTCCAGCGTCTTTTCCCACAGAGTTTCGAGGAAAAGACGCTGGAATCCGGACTTGAATACTGTGCTGACTGCCGACTGCACATCTACATATCCCTAAATATACTCAAACGTGTCGCCGCCGGTTGGAAACCGGCCAGCACTGCATATGTACCGCAGGCAGCTCTGGATGGCAAGCGAATGTTGGCGGAGATACGATTTCTTTGAGAAATCATGCCCAAAATCGTGCAATTCTGACACTCCCTAACTGGGGATTTAGGTGGAAGGCTATCTTTCAATCGGCGGAAGAGACGATGAATGGCGCTGGGTTGGTTAGAATAGAAACAGACATCATGACAATCCAATGGACATCTGCCACCGCGGACCGCGCGGGGAGCAGCGGCATTTTTCCCGGCAGCGACGACCCGATCGAACAGCTGCGCAGCTCGATGCTGCAGACCCTGCGGCACAACGGCATGGCCACGTTGAAATACCTGGGCACGACCGAGGTGCACACCTATGCGTTTTCGGTGGCGGCCAACGCCATTCTTTCGTTTATGCCGGCAGCGGTGCTGATGCTGACGGTGAGCCGCAGCATTCTGCATTCGCGCTCGATGGCGAATGCGGTGATCGCCATGATCAAGGCGTTTCTTCCGCTGGACCAGGGCACCCAGGGCACGATTGCGGGCTGGGTGACCAACCAGTCGCGCGGGCACGCGATTGAATTGTTCTCGATGGTGATGCTGTTCATCAGCTGCACGGGCGTGTTTGAGCCGCTGGAAGTGGCGCTGAACTCGGTGTGGGGATTCAAATCGCGCAATTACCTGATGAACCAGCTGGTGTCGCTGGGACTGGCGCTGGGCTGCGGAGTGCTGGCGTTTGCGTCGGTGGCGGCGACGGCGGGGATCTGGGCTCCGACGACGGAGGCGCAGGTGTGGATGGATGCGCACCTGGGCGCGGGCGTGATTCACGCGCTGGTGACGTTCATCAACACCACGTTGCAACAGATTGTTTTGAAGACCTTTGGGCTGGTGGCGGCCATTCTCATCTTCTTTCTTATCTACTGGCTGCTGCCGAACGGAAAGATTGCGGCCAAGGCAGTGCTGCCTTCGGCGATCATCACCGGTGTGGCGTTCGAGCTGGCGCAGGTGATCTTTATGAAGGTGGTGCCGTGGCTGGACTTCAAGGCGACGTACGGGAATTTTTCCATCTCGGTGACGCTGATCTTCTGGGCATTTTTTGTGGGACTGCTGCTGCTGGGAGGGGCGCATCTATCGGCGCAGGATGTGAGGACGGCACAGAAAATGTCCTTGATGACGCCACCTCCGGAAGAGCAGAAGATTAGCGAATAAGGCAATGGTCGGAAAACGAATGGTTGCAGTTTAGGCAATGGTTGCGCAAAAGCCGGAAACATATACTGAAACGTTAACAGGCACCCTTGATGGGTGCCTGTTTCGTTATTGGTGCAAACAGTAATCGTACGGCCACCGCGAACCGGCCGCCAGCGGTTAGTCGATCAGTTCGAATTCATCCCTGGCGTGGTTGCAGACTGGGCAGTGATCGAGCGTCGATTGGGTGGCGGTAAAGCCACACTCCGGGCAAACGTAATACGCCGATTTGTGCATGAGTCGGCCGCGCCATTCCGGGTCGGGGTGCTCAAGGTGCTCCAGCATGCTCTGGAAAATTTTGACATGATCTTTCTCGGATTCGAAAGCGTAGCGGAAGGTGCGGCGGGCCTTAGGGAGCATCGCCGTCTCGGCTTCGTGCATGAAGGCGGGGTACATCTCCTTGACCTCGAAGAGTTCGCCGGCGATGGCCGCTTTGAGGTTCTCGATGGTGGATTTTACCTCCGAGGGATCAATGGTGGAGTGAGGCACGCCGCCCATCTTATGGATGATGGCAGCATGGTTGGCGGCGTGGATCTGCTCGGAGCGCGAGACGGCGCGGAACAGGCAACCTACTTTGAGGAAGCCCTCCAGGTCGGCTTTGACGGCGAAGGCCATGTAACGGGCCGAGGCGTTGGTTTCTCCGTTGAAGGCGGTGAGAAGATTTTTGAGGGTTTGTTCCTGGTTAGCAACAGCGAAGGTTGACATAAGGGCACTCTCCTATAAACGGCTGCATTGTAACGCCGTTGGAAGGAGAGGTTTAGTGTTGCGAGCGGCGCGGGGGAGTTAGGTTCCCGAAATGGGGCGAAGGAGGAGCTTTTGTTGGGGAAAATCGATTTGGGGCTGAAGTAACTCTGGGGCGGTGCGGAGATTTAAGCGGCGTTGGGGGCCTTCGCTTGAGCTTCGCGGCGGGTACGCGGCAAATGACGCCGCTCCGGCCGCGGGCGCTCGGTGCTCCGGATGACACTCCAAAAAGCAAGGGCAAGAACAACGGCAAGGCGACGACTACCTCACATCTGCCAAAAGCGGCAGATGTGGGGTAGTCGTAGGATCGATGGGCGATTAGTCGACCAGTTCGAAATCTTCCCTGGTGTGGGAGCAGACGGGGCAGCGGTCGAACTCGGCTTTATCAGTGGTGAAACCGCACTCGGGACAGACGTAGTAGGTCGCTTTGCTGGAAAGCTTCTGACAGGTTTTGTCGACGCAGTGCTGGATGTGCTCAAGAGCTTTGGCGAAGAGGCGGGCGTGTTCCTTTTCGGCTTCGAGGGCGAAGTGGAAGGTGCGGCGGGCGGCGGAGTTCTTCTGGGCCTCGGCTTCGCGGAGGAAGTCGGGGTACATGACATCGACTTCGTAGAGTTCGCCGGCGATGGCGGCCTTGAGGTTGTTGACCGTGGTGCCTACCTCGCCGGGCGTTACAGATGCCTCGGGCGTTCCGCCGAGTTTGCGTATGACGACGGCGTGGTTGGCGGCGTGGATCTGCTCGGCGCGGGCGGTGGCGCGGAAAAGGCTGCCGATCTTGAGGTAGCCTTCTTCGTCGGCTTTGACGGCGAAGGCGGCGTAGTGGGCGGCGGCGTTGGATTCTCCGTTGAAGGCGGCAAGAAGGTTTTGGAGCGTCTGCTCGTGAGTGGGAGCGGCAGAAGAAGACGGCATGAAAAGGGACCCTCCGATGATGGATAAGGAGATTGTAGCGCATGGGAACGGGGCGAACGGACGGTTGGGACCAGCTGTTCGGGAAAGCCTCTTGGGCAGCTGGAAAGATTTGAGCGGCGCAGGGGGCCTTCGCAAGACCACCCGATTAATCTGAACGGGCCGAAATATTGAAGCGCTTGAGTTTCGCGTAAAATGTGGTTGGGGGAATTCCCAGCTTTTTGGCGGCCCGGCTGGTCTTGCCGTTCTCTTTTTGGAGAATGTAGCTGATATATTGGCGCTCCAGTTCTCTCAGGGTCAGTTCTTTATCCCCACTGCCGCTGCGGGGGACGAATTGAGCGGGCTGAACGGCCGTCGGCATCGGAGTTGGGAATTGGAATTGCAGATCCTCCAGCCGAATGATTCCTTCCTTGCACAGCAGGGCCGCACGTTCCAGCAGATTGTGCAATTCGCGGAGATTTCCGGGCCAGTTATAGCTCTTCAAGGCATCGATGACGCCTTTGCCAAATTCCAAATGTTTATAACCCCGTTCCCTCTCGAACTGCTCCAGGAAACACTGCGCGATCACGGGAACGTCGTCGATTCTTGCGCGCAGAGGGGGGATCAGGAGTGACATTGCGCTGACCCTGAAGAAGAGGTCCGGACGAAATTGTTCATGCGCCACCAGAGCGGCCAGGTCGCGGTGAGAGGAAGCGATGACATGAACATCCACCTCGCGGTCCCGCGCTCCACCTACTCTCCGGAACCGGCCCTTATCCAGCAGTTGTAGGAGTTTGGGCTGGATTTGCAGATCCATGTCTCCAAGTTCATCGAGAAACAAGGTTCCCCGGTGCGCGTTTTCCAGCAGTCCCGCCTTGTAGGTGATCGCACCGTTGAAGCCTCGCTCCTCCTGACCGAACAGTTCGCTCTCCCACAGTTCTCTGCTGAGGCCAGCACAGTTCAGATCGAGGAATGGCTCGCCGGAGCGCGGCCCATGCTGGGTGAGCCAATCGGCGAGGACTCCTTTGCCGGTCCCGGTTTCGCCTTGAATCAGGATCGGAAGGGAGGTTCCCAGTATGCTTTGCGCCATGGATTTGAGGCGCTGGATACTTTCCGAGGTTCCCAGAAATGGATCTCGCCAAATACGCACCTCGGGATGGTTGGCGGCAGGTTCACGGCGAGCGTTGCGGCTCATGCTGGCTCCGACGCAGCGGGTTGCTTATGCGCAGTTTAGGGGTATGCACGCGGTTAGGAACAGGAATCGCCGGGCTGTTACAGATTCAGAACAGATCGTCGTCCCCCTGCGGATACAGGCTCCGTAGAGACCAGCACAAGACCGCCAACAAAAGCGAGGCCCGCCCGGTTTGATTTGTTAACATCGCTGGATGGGCGGGAATAAGGACGAGCGGGATCGGCTGGTGGCCGGCGGGGCACTGGAGGGCGAAGAAGGCTTCGAACTGAAGCTGCGGCCGCAGCGGCTACAGGAGTTTATCGGCCAGCCGAAGGTGAAGGAAAACCTGGCGGTGGCGATTGCGGCGGCGCGGGCGCGGGGCGAGGCGCTGGATCACATTCTGCTGTATGGGCCGCCGGGGCTGGGGAAGACGACGCTGGCGACGATTATCGCCAACGAGATGGATGCGGCGTTCCAGCAGACTTCGGGTCCGACACTGCAGATTAAAGGCGACCTGACGGCGATATTGACCAACGTGCAGGCACGGCAGGTTCTGTTTGTGGACGAGGTGCACCGGCTGCAGCCGGCGCTGGAAGAGCTGCTGTATTCGGCGCTGGAAGACTGCCGGCTGGACATTATGGTGGGGCAGGGGCCGTCGGCGCGGACGCACTCGTTTGAGATTCCGGCATTTACATTTGTGGCGGCGACGACGCGGATCGGGCTGCTGTCGGCTCCGCTGAGGTCTCGGCTGGGGCTGGTGCTGCGGCTGGAGTTTTATTCGCACCAGGATTTGCAGATTATCTTGAACCGCTCGGCGCAGATTTTGAACGTGGGGATCGACGACGAGGCGGCTCTGGAGATTGCGGGGCGGTGCCGCGGGACACCGAGGGTGGCCAACCGGCTGCTAAGACGGGTTCGGGATTATGCGCAGGTTCGCGGGACCGGGCATATCGATTTGGCGACGGCGCGGGCGGCTCTGGAGATGCTGGAGGTGGACGAGCACGGCTTCGACGAGGTGGACCGGAGGCTGCTGCTGACGATCATCGAAAAATACCAGGGCGGCCCGGTGGGGGTGAATACGCTGGCGGCGGCGCTGGCCGAGGAGCCGGACGCGATTGAGGAAATCTACGAGCCGTTTTTGATACAGATTGGATTTTTGGATCGGACTCCGCGGGGACGGGTGGCGACCCAGTTGGCGTATCGGCACTTTGGGGTGGAGCCTCCGAGGAAGCAGAACACGTTGTTTTAGGAAGGCAACGGCATGAGGCAACCGCTATTGGACATGGTGCTTTGCTTTGCGACTTCCGAGGAATCAATTTACGGCTGAAATGCCTCTGGAGCGGCGCGGAGATGGGAGCGTCGCTGGGGTCCTTCGCTTCGCTCAGGATGACACTTTCAAAAACAAGGGACCAAGGCAGGATCAAGAAACTTATAGGCGTGAGCTGGGTTCATAGTGGTGGACTTTCCGGTGCCGAGAGTGCATCAAAAAACTAAACGGAACGAAACCAAGGAGAAGTTAGAGTGAGAACTGCAAAATTATTTTTGATGGCGGCCTGCGCGGTGCTGATGCTGAGTGCGTTTGCCGCAGCCGACACGCCGGGAGCGCATCCCGCTTATCTGCACGCCCTGACCAACCTGCGGCATGCGCGGGCGCACCTGAGCGAGCAGACTCCGAACTGGAAGGTGGACGCCGACGAACAGCGGGCGGTTGACGCCATCGACGCAGCGATCCGCGATATCAAGGAAGCCGCCATCGACGACGGCAAGAACCTGAACGACCATCCTCCGGTGGATGAACACTGGGGGCGAGCCGACCGGCTGCGCCGGGCGATGGAACTGCTGAACGGCGCACACGACGATATCGACCAGCATGAATCGGACGGTTGGGCCCGCGGGCTGAAGCATCGGGCACTGCGCGACATTGAAGAGGCGCGGAAGGCGGTGCATCACGCGATGGGCGACGAGCGCCACTATTAGGCGAGCGCAAGCTGAAGAAAAAAGCAGCCCGAGGGGGCTGCTTTTTTCTGAGAGCCCGCTGAAAAAGATACGGCTATTCCGGTGGTCACTTCCCCGGAGAACTCGAGCGCCTACGAGTACAAAGTGACGTTTACTCCTCGTTCGATCGGCACGCCCTGCTCAGCTGCCTTTGGGTGTGCGAGAAACATGCGAGGAGTGAGGAGCCTGGTGAAAGGCTCGTCCGCTGCCATGGGACAGCCAAGCCTTCTGGGCCGGCGGGTGAGTGAGTTGGAAGCGGCTGGCTCGCCTGGACCAGCTGGCAACTCCATCAACTGGATTTCGACGGGTGTGCGGCTTGGACGAGACATCGGCGTGGGGTACGGAAAGCTTATCTTTCATAGGAACCTCCCGCTGGACCGTTGGGGAAAACCCACAACGTTCCATCTATAAGCTCTAGATGCAGGATGGGAAGGTCCGGAGGCCGGAAAGCGGCTGAAATTACCGGATGGAAAAGACGTATCGCGCTAAAATCGACAGCACCTGAAGGTCTTCCGAAAGGAACCCAGTGCCCAGGCGCAGGCCTGCGCTCCCGCTTGACTTGCGAACGTTTGAGGGTCATACTCGTTTTATGCTGCATTGCAGCAATCTTTGCAGCATAGCGCTCCAGTACCTGGAGCCGCCCCATCAAGGAGGGGAACAATGAACACAAACACCGATGCACCTAAGACGGAAGCGGAAACCACCGAAACCAAGTGCTGCCCGGTCGCATCCGCGACCTTGTTCAACAATGGATCGAAGTGGTTGGTTGAAATGAGCAAGACCTCCCTTGATTTCGCAGTTGGGCAGAATACCGAAGTGATTGCCTCGTGCAAGAAGGCGCTGACGGCGTCGTCGATGCCGGGTCTGTTCCTGTTCGATCTGGCTGGGCAAGCCATGGAAGGCTATGCCACGCTGCAGAAGAGCCTGTTGGATTTGGCCGTCGAGCAGCGCAACGCTGCCGTCGAAGCTGCCCACGAATACATCCACGATGGCAGCAAGGCGAAGGCTGGAATCCCGAACCTGATCCAGCAATCGGTAGACCGCATGGTCACGGCGCAGAAATCGGTTCTGGAATTTGCCGCGAAGCAGACTAAGGCAGTGAGCGACACCGTGAAGCAGCAGCCTGGCGTTACGGGCACGCCGGTTGAGACGGTTACGGATTCAGTCCAGCGTGGTGTCAATACTCTGCACGCAAGCCAGAACGAGATGCTAGACAGCGCCACCAAGAACGTGAAGGCCATGATCGCCAAGGCCTAAGCCTTGAAAAGACGGGCAAGACCTTTGCTGGAGACAACCGGAGCGCCTTCTGCCAATTCTGGTGGACGCTCCGGGTGTTTCTAGCAGCCTGTTTGAGGCGAGAAAGTGCAACCGCAAAGTGAAAGGACCGACCGATGTATAAATTACGCTGTCATCCCGGACGTACCTTCACTCTTGACGAGCTTATCGATCATGTCCAAGTTGTGCGGCGGAGCAGTTGTGAAAAGCGGACCGCTGCGCTGCCTGTCTTTCACGCCAATCTGAATCCCGTAGTAGACCCGGATGAACTGGATTTTCTGACGGGCCTGGTGCCGTTCCGGCACATTTCTAACAAGCTTCTGTTCAAACTCGTTCGGGTTGCGACGGGTCTTGAGGTTCACGACCGGTGGATTGCCATCCGGGCTATCATCGCCAAGCGCATCCCAATCCCTGTGGCGAAGCCTCTCCCCGAAGTTCGGCACGGATGAACTGGGCTTCGATCGATCCGGCTGTACACCGCGGAAAATTTTAATCTCAATTTATAAAGCGCAGGTGAAACTGATTTATGGCAAAAAGACGTGGCAATCCTAATTGGGGCAAGCCGGAGATGAACGGCCCGGTGATTCCAACCATCACTGAATTCGAGCAGGTTACTCGCGACTTTAATCTGCAACCTGATCAGTACATCTCATCCAATCGTCTTCGCGACTGGGCGAGTCGCAACAAGAACCAGAAGTTCGTTCCCGAACCTCTTCTTGAGGCGTGGGGTTTCGAGGTCGAATCCTCGCTGTAGAGGCATCTGCATCTGAGCCGCGAGCGATGGTGGGTGAGATCATTCCTCCTGCCGGACGTCATGACCGGATAACCGCATCCTATCCGCCAACGCTACGACCTGTGGATCGGGACCGCCTCCCGAAGAGCAAGGAGCTCGAGATGACAAACGCAAAGCTTCAAGCAGCCCTCGACGAACTCGAACGACTGTGCGGCACCGTGAACGGGTTCAAAGAGCGTAATGGTGGCACGCTGCCTAATCCAGACAGCGATGCTGGCCGCGCACTGTCCTCCCTGGAAACATTCACCAGTGAAATGTGCAAATTGGACATTGGCAAAGTACTCGGCCACAAGATATAGACAATAAGCCGAAGTCAGCTTTGTGCGTTCGACCATATACACCGGACCCATAAGGTGCTAGGCTTGTCCCAGCATCTGATTTGGAAGGATGCAGCGGTAGAAGCGCCCTGAGAGCGAACAACCAAGCGCCTTTGGAACACGTATCTGCACACAACCTCCCTCCGACTCACTCAGCCAGATTTCAACTACGAAGGAACACGCAACATCATGGAACAAGGAACAGTGAAGTGGTTTAACGACGCAAAGGGATTTGGCTTTATCAGCCGCCAGAACGGCGAAGATGTCTTCGTGCATTTTTCGGCAATTCAGGCGAGTGGCTTCAAGAGCCTCCCGGAGGGTCAGGCTGTGCAGTTCAGCGTGGTCAAGGGCCCGAAGGGTTTGCAGGCAGAGAACGTCACCCTTCTCTAAGGCTCTGCGATCGGCCAGTGGTTCAGAAGGGCAGCTTTCGAGCTGCCCTTTTGTTTGCTATGCCGAGTATGTTCAGGCCGTGCCGAACAGCTTGAGCGCAGCCTCGTTACGAATCACCAGGGTCGAGCCTTTTACCTGCAGGATGTTCTGCCGTTTCATCTCGGCAAACAATCGCGTCACCGTTTCACGCGAGGTGCCGATCATCTGGGCAAGTGCCTCGTGGGTCAGGGAGAGCGTCAAGCGTGTTTCCGTTTTGGCCTTCTCGCCGTCTTTTGCCATCCATTCCAGTAGCAGACTCGCGAGCCTCTCCGCAGCCGAGTGTGACAGTATGAGCGAGCGAATACTGCGGCATACGGTGACGTACTTCTCACTCAACTGCTCGGCCACGCGCAAACACGCCTCATTGTGCTCTTTCAGAAAACGCAGGAAGTCCTCGCGCTTGACGAAGGTGATCTGGCAAGGTTCGACCGTTTCGGCAGTGAGTTCATAAGGCTTGTTACAAACCGAAGCACTCAATCCCAGAACTTCGCCGACTCCGGCAACTTTCAGGATCAGCGTCCTGCCATCCGTAGCGCAAATCGACAGTTTTACCCGCCCTTTGCATAGGATGAAAATCCCGCGCGGGGCCTGGTCTTCTACAAACAGCACTGACCCAGTTGGAAATGCGGTAGCGAACTTGATGGACTCAAGCGCCTGGAGAGCGGAGGTTGGAAGATCACAAAAAATATGCTCCGCCCGCATCTTGCAACTCAGGCAGCTCTCGATGATACCTAGACCGTATGGCGAAAGCATGAATCCCCTGACCCAATAAGGCGATGGCAGCACAGAACGGATAGGAAAGTGAAAAACCGGAGCGTAGGTCTGATGCTCCACGCAGAAGTCTGGATTACTACTTCAGAGAAGGCGTGGCTGCATCCTCTGGCGCGATGAGCAACTTTTCCGCTTCAGCGAGCCGCAGCAGTGCGTCGTTGGTCGTATCCTCAATGCGAGTATTGCCTTTGTGGAGCATGCGAACGGCCTTGAATGCCTCGTGGCACAAGGTAAAGCGGTTCTTCGTCCGTAGCGCATCAAAAACGATATCTGAACGCATGGCTGACACCTTCCGTGGTAGACGGCTGAGTTACGGTTGGTTGAGATGTCCTCAAGAAAAAAAGCGGAAGGCACCAAAGGGAAGCTAGTGACCAGAATAGTGGAGACATTGTGCTCAGGCTAGGACTTGAGTCACAAACGCCGAATACTTTTGTCCAATGGACGCGCCAGGCTGGTTGGACACAGCTCGGGCACCCGGCATCTAATTTTTGAAGCCGGGCGGCGATACCGGACACAAGATAGCTTGGAGGTGTAACCGTGAGTGAATCATCTGATCTGCGGATGACGAGAATTCCGCTCAAACACGGAGCCGGCCAGATGCCCGCACTCGGCTTTGGCACCTTAATTCCCGATCCAGCCGTGACGATCACGGCGACCAGAGACGCGCTGGAAGCCGGATTCCGACACTTCGATTGCGCGGAACGATACGGAAACGAGCGCGAGGTAGGCAGCACGTTGCAGGCAGGACTTACCACTGGTGGGCTCACGCGCGAAGACATTTTTGTCACCACAAAGCTGTGGAACTCCAATCACCGGCCGGAGCGCGTCGAACCGGCTTTCGAGGCGAGTCTGGACAGACTCGGGCTCAAGTATCTGGATCTCTATCTCATTCACACTCCATTTGCATTTCAACCCGGGGACGATCAGGATCCACGGGATCAAAACGGCAATGTCCTTTACGACCACGACGTGACTTTGCTCGACACCTGGAAAGCGATGGAAAGTCTCGTGGATGGTGGCAAGTGCCGGGCGATCGGACTTTCGGACATCGGATTAAACGAACTGAAACCCATCTATGAATCAGCGAGAATCAAGCCAGCCGTGGTCCAAGTAGAAGCGCATCCGTATCTGCCGGAGACCGAGCTTCTGCAATTCTGCAAAGAGAACGGGGCCGTGTTTTTGGCTTTTGCGCCATTGGGCCACGGAGCAAGGCCGGGGCCGCTCGAAGACCCGGTGATTGTGGCTATCGCCGCGCGAGTGGGAAAGACGCCGGCACAGGTGCTGCTGGCCTGGGCGGTGCAGCGCGGCACGGCTTTGCTTACCACTCCCAGGACTGCGGCCCGCGCGAGAGAGAACTTCGACATCTCCGCCCTGCCGGAAGACGCGCTTGACGAAATCAATCGAATCCAGACCAGACAGAGGCTGAATACAGTGGTGAATACCGGCATTCCGGGCTTCATTCCACGAGCTAGTTGAACAGGAAAGCGAAATCGCAGGGAGAACAGCCCATGCAAGAAGAACCAATCCGTACGGCCCTGAATGCGCACTGGCAGGCGTCGGCAGCCGGCGACGTAAACGCGGAACACGATATTTACGAGGACGATGCCATTTGTGATTATCCCCAGTCGGGCGAGCGAATCCTGGGGCGCAAGAATTTGCAGGCCTTGCGGAGTCACCATCCCGGCAAGCCGTCCGGTTTCGAGGTCAAGCGGATTCTCGGACACGGGGATCTCTGGATCACGGAATACACGATCACGTACCAAGGCAAGCCCGCGTACACGGTGAGCATTATGGAATTCCGCAACGGCAAGGTAGTCCACGAAACACAGTATTTCGCGGATCCCTTCGAGGCGCCGGCCTGGCGGAAGCAATGGGTTCAGCAGAAATGAGGCGTTCTTGCGGCACGAGTGAAGGCGTACCCTTTCAAAACCCTCTCGCGAAGGATCGATTTCTATGAGCACGAAATTTGATGCGATGGTCATCGGTACCGGACAGTCCGGTCCATTCCTGGCGACTCGACTGGCGGATGCCGGAGCGAAGGTTGCAATCATCGAGCGCAAATTCTTTGGTGGAACCTGCGTCAACTCCGGATGCATTCCCACCAAGACCATGGTGGCCAGCGCCTACGCGGCGCACCTTGCAAGGCGCGGCCCAGAGTATGGAGTGCGCCTGCCGGGTGAGGTCTTGGTCGATATGCAGCGAGTGCACGCGCGCATGAACGAGATTCGGATGGCCGATCGCAAAGGGGCGGAAGAACGGCTTCGCAATCACCAGAACTGCACTGTTTACACCGGCCAGGGGCGCTTCGAATCCGCGCACGAGGTGAGCGTAGGCAGCGAAGTGTTGTCCGCTGAAAAGATCTTCATCAATGTGGGCGCGCGAGCCACGATTCCGCCCATGCCGGGCGTTGACCAGATCAGCTACCTGACGAATTCCTCGATACTGGACGTCGATTTTCTGCCTCCGCATCTTGTCGTCATTGGAGGCAGCTACATCGGCCTCGAATTCGGGCAGATGTTTCGCCGCTTTGGCAGCGAGGTCACCATCGTCGAGATGGGTGATCGACTGCTCTTACACGAGGATGAGGACATATCCGCGGCGATCCTCGACATCGTTGGACGGGAAGTAATCAATGTTCGTCTGAATGCCAAATGCATCGGATTCTCGAAGCGAGAAGATGGAGTCGGCGTTAACGTCGATTGCAAGGCAGGCTCACCGCAAGTGACCGGAACGCATGTGCTCCTCGCGGTTGGCCGTCGGCCGAATACGGACGATCTTGGGCTGGAAAAAGCGGGCATTGCTCATGACGATCGGGGAAATATCGTGGTTGATGACGAGCTGCGCACCAACGTGGCCGGCATCTGGGCCCTCGGTGACTGCAACGGAAAGGGCGGGTTTACCCACACGTCCTATAACGACTTTGAGATCGTCGCCGCGAATCTTTTGGACAACGATCACCGACGAGTGAGCGATCGCATTCGTGCCTATGCGCTTTATATCGATCCTCCCCTGGGACACGCGGGAATGAGCGAAACAGAGGTAAGGAAGTCAGGAAAGAAGGCGCTGATTGGGATGTTGCCAATGACCAGTGTTGGACGCGCGATAGAGAAAGGAGAAACGCTCGGGTTCATGAAGATTCTGGTCGATGCAGATACGAAGAGCATACTGGGCGTCTCTATTTTAGGCACCGGCGGCGACGAAGTGGTTCACAGCGTGCTGGATGTGATGTATGCCAAGGCTCCCTATACGGTGATTGAGCGCGCTATGCACATACACCCCACGGTTTGCGAACTCATTCCGACCATGCTCGCGAATCTGAAGCCGCTGACGCCTCAGGATTAGAACCGTCCAGGGGCGAAGCGCGAAGACGATACACCGCTCACATTCGTGGCCTGTAATAGGCGGTTTTGTCCCAGCTGATCCGTGCGTATGCGTCGCTCAATCCGTAGGTCGTCTCCGCCGCTCCCAACAGAAGGAAGCCATCCGGCTTCATTGCGGTGATCAGGCGGTGGAGGATCTCGCGCTTTTTCTCGATCTGGAAATAGATGAGGACGTTGCGGAAGAAGACCACGTCAGACTTGGGCAAATTACCCCAGGGCTCAGTGAGGTTGAATTCGCGGAACTCCACCATTTGCCGGATGGCGGGGGAGAGAATCCAGTCGTTTCCTTCGCGAGTGAAGTACCGGGTGAGGTACTTTGCAGGCAGGCCGCGGTTGATCTCCAGCTGACTGTAGCGGCCGGAGCGGGCACGCTCTAGGATGGCGGTGGACAGGTCGGTGCCGAGGATCGAGATGGTCCAGCCGGGCAGGCCGCCGAACTCCTCCGCGATGATCATGGCGATGCTGTAGGCTTCCTGGCCGCTGGAGGCGGCAGCGCTCCAGATGGTAAGGCGCCGGGTGGAAGCCCGCTCGGCGATGAGTTCGGGGATGATGACCCGGCGCAGCGCTTCGAAGGGCAGATGATCGCGGAAGAACCAAGTCTCGTTGTTCATCATCGCGTCGAGGACCTTGCGATGAAGGCCGCCGAATGAACTCAGGCGGATGCTCGCGAGTAATTCCTGCGCCGAATCCATGCCTTCCCGGTAGGCCAAAGGCGTGAGACGCGATTCGGCAAGGTAGCCTTTACTCTCGTCCAGCAGAATGGCGGAGTGCTCGGCCAGAAATTGCCGCAGATATTCGAATTCCAGCGTCTCAAGCCCCATGGTTACCGCCTTGTGCGAGCCGCTGGAGGGCCAGGGTTGCGCCGCAGTCCGGCGATGCGCCGGTCAGAGTGCGGCGTCCGCGGTTGACCCGGCGAATAATTTCATCCGCAATCCCCGCCAGCGGGAGGACGCGGTCGGCCAGGCCGGCCTTGGCCACAAAGCCGGGCATGCCCCACACCACCGAACTGGCTTCATCCTGAACGATGACCTGACCGTGTGCCTCCTTGATGTACTCACATCCGCGCAGCCCGTCCTGTCCCATGCCGGTCATGACCACGGCGAGCGCATGGTGCCGGAATAACTCGGCCACGGAGCGGAAGAGGACATCGACGGATGGGCGGCAGGAATTTTCCGGCGGTGCTTGAAAGACGCCCAGGCGGACGGAAGACTCCACGCGATAGAGGTTCATGTGGAAGTCTCCGGGGGCGATCCAGGCGTAACCCGGCTCGAGCACGGCGGCAGGCACTGCCTCTCCCACCACCAGCGAGGAAGTCGCGGTGAGGCGCTCGGCCAGAAAGCGGGTGAAGGTGGGCGGCATGTGCTGAACAATCACAATCGGCACCGGAAAGTCTGCCGGGAGGTGGGGCAGCACTTCGGCCAGCGCATTCGGTCCTCCGGTGGAGGTGCCGATGGCGACGATTTCGATTCGCTGCTCCGCGGGCGGCGTTTTCGAAGCCACGGCTGCCTGGGCGGGAGAGCCAGCGGACGGGATGACCGCGGGAATCCTGTGCCCGGGCAGAGGCGCGCGCGGCCAACGACAGGCATGGTTTTTCCAGCAGAGCGCCTTGATTTTGGGAATCACTTCCAGGCTGATGCGCGACATGCTTTCCTGGACGTTGCCAACGTTGGAAGGTTTGGCGGCATAGTCATCGGCGCCCGCGGCCAGGGCGTCGAGCGTGGCCAGCGCTCCCCGTTCGGTGAGCGTGCTGAACATGATGACCGGGGTGCGGATGCCGCGGGCCCGCAGGGCGCGAAGGGTCTGCAATCCATCCATCTCCGGCATTTCGATGTCGAGCGTGATGGCGTCGAGCGTGTTCTGCTCAACCATGGCGAGGGCGATGTTTCCATTGGCCGCAACGCCCACGACTTCGATCTCCGGGTCGCTCTCCAGCGATTGCCGGACGATTCTCCGCATGACGACGGAGTCGTCCACGACCAGCACGCGATATTTCATTGAATGAAGCCGATCATCTGCAGCTTGTTGAGGATCGCATCCCGGGTGAAGGGTTTCATAACGTATTCGTCGGCGCCGGTCTGCAGTGCGCGCTCCACTTCGGATGCCTCGCTTTCGGTGGTGACCATCATGATCTTCATGGCGGCATGGCCAGCGTCTGAACGGACTTTTTCGAGCAGTTCAATTCCGGTCATCTCCGGCATGTTCCAGTCGAAGAGCGCCAGGTCGGCGGATTGCTGCTTGAGGCTGGCGAGTGCGTCAGCGCCGCATTTCGCCTCGTTCACCTCAAAACCGGCTCCGGTCAGGATCGACTTCAGGATTTTTCGCATGGTGGAGGAATCATCGACAATCAGGGCTTGCATACGGGTTCCTTTCAGGGGCGAATGGAGCACAGCCGGAGCGATGAGCAACGCGTTCCGGCTGTGCTCGCAGGGTTCTAGAAGCGGAACTGCGAGATGAGGGTCCGCAGGTCGTTGGACATTTTTTCCAGCGACTGCGCGGACTTGGATGTCTCGGTTGCGCCAACGGTGGTGGCGTGGGCGGCTTCGGCCACGCCACCGATGTTTTTGCTGATATCGGTGCTGCCCTTGGCGGCTTCCGCCAGGGTGCGGCCGATTTCGTTGGTGGTTGCGCTCTGCTCTTCGATAGCGCTGGCGATGGTGGTCTGAATGTCGCTGATCTGGCCGATGACCTGGCTGATCTGGTTAATGGCCGAGACTGCCCCGTTGGTGTCGCCTTGGATGGCCTCGATCTTGCGGCTGATGTCCTCGGTTGCCTTGGCGGTCTCCTTGGCAAGTTCCTTGACTTCGTTGGCGACTACGGCAAAACCTTTTCCGGCCTCGCCGGCACGTGCCGCTTCGATGGTGGCGTTGAGCGCCAGCAGATTGGTTTGCTGAGCGATGGAGGTGATGACCTTGATGACCTGGCCGATCTCAGTGCTGCTTTGACCGAGCTTGGAGATGGTGTCGTTGGTGGTTTCGGCGGTACGAACTGCCGAGGCGGCAACACGGGTGGCTTCCGCGGTGTTCTTGGCGATCTCCTTGATGCTGGCGCTCATCTCGTCGGCACCGGTGGCAACCGTTTGAACGTTGTTGCTGACCTGTTCGGCGGCGGCCGAGACCACGCTGGCCTGGGTCGCCGTTTCATCGGCGCTGGAGCCCATGGACTGGCTGACCTTGTTCAGTTCTTCGGCCGAGGCCGACAACGACGCAACGCTGTGGCCGATCTGCTCCAGGGCCGAACGAACCGATTTCGAGAGGGTGTTGACGGCACCCGCCAGCAGGTCGTAATCGCCCGTGTACTTGGTGGTGACGGTGGCGGTGAAGTCTCCTCCGGCAAGTTTGGTGAGAATGGCGCTGACATCCTGCATCGGTCCCACTACCGCGTCGAGCGTGGAGTTGACGCCCTCGACAATCTTGCGGAAGTCGCCATGGTGCCGGTTGGCATTTGCGCGGGTGGATAGCTTACCCTCCAGAGCGGCCCTGGTCAGCATGTTGGTGTCTTCCGTCAGGCTCTGCAGGACCATGGCCAAGGTGTTGACGGCCTGCTTCATCTTTTCGTGGTCGCCCTTGTAGGTTTGCGCGATCAGTTCGTCGATCTTGCCGTTGGAAATCTGGGCCAGGATGCGGTTGCCTTCGGCGATGGGCAGCAGGATGGCGTCGAGCATCTGGTTGACGCCTCCGACCACGTCTGCATACGCACCCTGGAACTGCTCCGGCTTGCCGCGTTCGGAGAGCAGGCCATCTCTGGATGCGTCGGTGAGGCGGGCCAGTTCCTTCTGCAGGCCCTGCAGGACCACGGCTACGTTGTTGACGGCCTGCTTCATCTTTTCGTGGTCGCCCTTGTAGGTTTGCGCGATCAGTTCGTCGATCTTGCCGTTGGAAATCTGGGCCAGGATGCGGTTGCCTTCGCCGATGGGCAGCAGGATGGCGTCGAGCATCTGGTTGACGCCTCCGACCACCTCTGCATAGGCACCGTGGAACTGCTCCGGCTTGCCGCGTTCGGAGAGCAGGCCATCTCTGGATGCGTCGGTGAGGCGGGCGAGTTCCTTCTGCAAGCTCTGCAGGACCACGGCCACGTTGTTGACGGCCAGCTTCATCTTTTCGTGGTCGCCCCTGTAGGTCTGCGCAATCAACTCGTCGATCTTGCCGCTGGAAATCTGGGCGAGAATGCGGTTGCCTTCACCAATCGGCAGCAGGATGGCGTCGAGCATGGCGTTGATCTGCAGCGCGAGGGCGCGATAGCGGCCCTGGAATTCCTCGGATTTACCGCGCTCCTGCAGTTGTCCTTCGTGCGAGGCGTTGACCAGCCGGGAGAGCTCGTCGGCAAACGCCTGTTCTTCGGAGTTATCTTGCAGCACCTCGATGGCGCCGATGACTTTGTTCTGATCGTCATAGCGCGGCGAGGCATAGGCACGGACTGAAATTTTGCGGCCTTTGATCAGACAGTCGACGTCTCCGCTCTGGGTGAGTCCCTCGCGCATTGCGCGGGAAGCCAGGCAGGAGCCGTTGCGGCAGGCTTGCATGTCAAAAACTTCCCACATCTTTTGTCCCACGCAGGCCTCCGGCGAGCATCCTGCCAGCAGGGCCGCGGAGCGATTCATGAACTCGATGGTGTGGTTGCAATCAATTACGACGACCGGCACCGGAGTGTCGTCGATGTAGCCGGCTTTGTTGATGGAACGTTCGAACTCCAAGGCTGCGCCGTGGGAGGATGCAGTTCCCCCGGCATACGTTGTTCCGCTCCCGTTTCCCGGTGTGCGGCCTGCGGCCATTCCTTTAGCTGCCATGATTCCATTCCCCCAAGTTTTGTGGATTGCGTTAGTGAGCGCCCGGTCTGCTCTCGCCTGCCGGTGTGCCGATGTTCACAGAGCGCTGCGTGTCGAGGACGAGCAGCAATTCGTTTTTGAGCTTGTAAACGCCGCGAATGAGTTCACGGCTGGTGCCGGCTAGGGTATCGGGTGTGGACTCGAAGTTGTTTCCTTCGACTTCCACTACGTCTCCAATCTCATCCACCAGCAGGCTGACCGCGCCATCACCGGTGCGCACGACGACGTTCATCGGCAACTCGCCATCCAGCCGGTCGCACACTCCAAGGCGGCGGCGCAGGTCAATGGCGGTCACGATCTGTCCGCGCAGATTGATGAGCCCGGCGACCACGGCCGGAGCCAGGGGAACGCCGGTCATCTCCTGATGGCGGATCACTTCCTGAACGGTCTCGACCTCGACGCCGAAGAGAAGTCCTTTGATAAAAAATGTGCAGAACTGCTGCTGCGTCGCGCTCATGCGATCCTCCCCCCGCCGGCCATGGACATCACCAGCTCGGGTACATTCAGAAGGTCTGTGACGTGCTGCTGGATAACGGCCGAGCCGAGCAGGCGGGTGTCTTCCGATCTTCGGGTCACCGTGACGTGCTGATCCACGATGTCCAGGATCTCATCCACCACCAGGCCCACGCTCTGGCCGCCTTCCGAGTGCACCACCACCTGCATCGGCCCTTCGCGGAAAGCCTGGGCGGTGAGCTTCAAGGCATCCGCGATGTGAACCAGCGGCATGATTTCTCCACGGTACTGAACCACCTGGCGGTTGCCCGATATTTCCACGGTGTTGGGATCAAACTCCTCCAGGCGCGAGACCATCGAGAGTGGGATGGCAAGTTTGCCGCGGTCGCCAACCCGGAACAGTAACCAGGACTCGCGCTGGCTGGAGTCCGCTGCGGCAGTGTCTTTGGCAGCGGCGTGTTCGCGCGTGGCGACCGACAGAGAAGCGCGCTGCGCAAGGCCGAGAATGTCCAGGATGAGAGCGACTTTGCCGTCGCCCATGATGGTTGCACCGGCAAAGCAGGAGATGCCCTTCAACTGCTTGCCGAGCGGCTTGACCACGATCTCTTCCGTGTCATTGATCTCATCCACCACCAGTCCGAACTGGCGTCCATCGGCCTGGAGGACGACGATGTTGATGGCTTCTCCGGTGATCTCGCTGCCGGTCAGCTTCAGTTCGCGGTCGAGGTAGATGATGGGCAAAAGATTGCCGCGAAGCCGATAGACGGCAGCTTCCTGGACCATCTCGATGTGGCTCTCGGCAGCCTTGCCTTCCAGTCTCACCAACTCCACCAGGCTTACCTGGGGAATGGCGAAGCGTTCGCGCCCGGTGGTGACGATGAGGGCGGGAATGATGGCCAGGGTGAGCGGGATTTTGATCTTGAGCGTAGTGCCACAACCGCGCGTGCTGGAGACGTCCACCGTTCCGCCAATTTTTTCGATGTTGGTCTTCACTACATCCATGCCGACGCCGCGCCCGGAGATGTTGGTAACTGTTTTCGCCGTGGAGAAGCCGGCCATGAAGATCAGGTTGCCGATCTCTCGGTCGGACATTTTAGCGGCGTTCTGCGGGGAGAGAATCCCACTGTCCATCGCCTTCGCCCGGATCGCCTCCAGATCGAGACCGCTGCCATCATCGGAGATTTCGATGTTGACCTGTCCGCCTTCATGGAAGGCGCGCAGCCGGAGCACTCCCTGCCGGGGCTTGCCGGCCGCTTCCCGTGCTGCCGGCGTTTCGATGCCGTGATCGAGCGAGTTACGGACGACATGCGTCAACGGGTCCTTGATGGCCTCGATGATGGTCTTGTCCAGCTCGGTTTGGGTTCCCTCCATCTCCAGTCGCACCGATTTTCCGGCCGCAGTAGAGAGATCGCGCACAATGCGGGGAAATTTGTTCCAGACGTTTCCAATGGGCTGCATGCGCGTCTTCATGACGCCTTCCTGCAGTTCGGTGGTGATCAGATTGAGGCGCTGCGCCGTGCTGAGAAAGGCGGAGTCTTTTTGGGTGGAGGTGAACTGCAGGATCTGGTTCCTGGCCAGCACCAGTTCGCCGACCAGGTTCATCACCTTGTCGAGCAGATGCACATCCACCCGGATGTTGCTGTTGACGGTCTCTTCACGCGCCTCGGACTGGATCTGAAGCGCCTGCTGTACAGCAACCGGTGGCACCGCACCGTTATGTACCAGAATTTCGCCGATGCGGCGCGGGTCGCCCTCCTGCTGACGTTGGAGAGCCTGGACAATGTCCGCGTGCTCCACCACGCCTTCCCGCACCAGCACCTCTCCGAGCAGTGGCGGAGTGGGGTTGGCGGTTTCAGTGGTAGCCTCGCTGCGGGGCATCTGCGAAACGCCGAGTATGGCGGAGAGGGACTCAATCACGGCGCTGCAATCCAGCTCGCCCTCCTGCCCGGTGCTCTCAAGCGAGGCAAAAAGCTGGCGGTTTAAGTCAATCATCGAAAGCAGGGCGGAGGTGATCTCCGCATTCAAGGGGAGCTTGCCGTCGCGCATCCGGGCAAGAATGTTTTCGCCATGATGATTGACCGCCTCGATCTTCCTGAGCCCAACGGTTCCGCCGCTGCCTTTCAGGGTGTGAATGGCGCGAAAGATTCGAGCAACCAATTCCTTGGATGTTGGATTGCTTTCAAGTTCGACGAAGTCGCGGTCAAGCTGGTCAAGCAGCTCGCTGCCCTCAATCAGAAACTCCTGAATAAACTCGTCCATTTCCTGCACTCCCATTTACCTCGATAGACGCTGTTCAACCAGTGATGTGCATGCCGGTATTCCGCAGAACGCCACTTGTTTTAGCCATGAGATTTGAAAGGATTCTTACAACAGGGCGCTCGCGGTCACCCGACACTGGCTACATCGGAATATCGCGCTGAAACTTGAGGGCAGTCACACCGGGTGGGCAAAGTGTCGCGAAAGGGTTTAAGGTCTCGGCTGGCAACAAATGAATGTGGTTGGAATATTCAGAGTTCCGAATGGGCCGTCACAACCTGTGGTATATCGGCGGTGGGCGGGTCAGGATCACGGGGGACTATCGTCCAGAACAGACTGGCGCTCCCGCGCGGGGAGCTCATTCAACAGCACCAGGAATGTGCCGTTGGTCCACCCGAAGCCGACGACATTGCTGGTGTAACCGGCGGTGACGTTGGCAACCGTGGTGCGATTCACGACATTGTACTTTTCTCGAATCGTCCCATCATTTTTTTCGTTTTCGACGACCATGGTCAGGAAGTTGTACGAGATGCGATTGGCATCTTCAGTGAAGCCGTAGCGTCTGAGGCCTTCAACGGTGATCAGTTGAATGGGCGCCCATCCGTAAGGCTTGTCCCACTGCACGCCTGTCTCGCAATCGCTCATGGCGATTCCGCCGGGTTGCTCAAGTTGAGGAAGATGGCGGCGCACTGCGCGAGCCTGTGACGGTGTGGCAAGCCCGGCCCAAAGTGGATAAAACGTGGTTGCGTAGAGAACATGCGAGCGCTGGCGAAGGCGCAAGTTGTAGTCCACGAATAGCCGGGTCGTGGAGTCCCACAGATAGCGATTCATAAGGCGATTGCGATGTTTAGCCACTCGGCTCCAATGGTGCGCTTCATTTGGTCTTCGGAGATCGGCGGCGAGTTCAGAAAGATCGGATTCGACCTTGTAAAGAAGACTGTTGAGGCCAACGGGCGCAAAGTCCTGGGTGCTGCCGCCGAATGGGCCGAATCGGAACGAAACATCGAAGCTCGATTCGCGCATGGCTCGGTCGCCCTTGTAGAACGACGGCGTTAGCCATACGGTTTTGCTTTTCGCACAAGGCCGATTGCCGCAGAGAGGTACCTGTAACGCGGCTCCAGTACCTTTGGCGGCGACAGCGGTGAGGTAATCGGTGCGAACGTCAGGATGTTTTATCAGCCAGTCGGCGACGGTGGCGTAATAGTCGCTATCATCGCCGAGTTCGGGCACGGGACCGCTCCCCGTATCGTAGTAGCGGGAGAGCCCGGTGGCGGAATTGACTTTGGGAGCGGTCATCCAGAGTTTGTGGTCGCGTTGGGTGTATTGATAGGCGCGGACCAGCCATGCCGCGTCGTCGTGATGCGCAGCAACATCGGCTTGGTGCACAGCGAGAATCATGGAGCTGAGAAACGGCGGCTGGGAGCGGGTGAGGTAATAGGTGCGATTGGCATTAAGAACAGCACCATAGTGGTCGATCTCAAAGAACAAATTCTCCACCATGCCTCGTGCGAGATCGAGTTCGCCGTCTTCAAGAAGTCCACGGATAATGAAGTAGCTGTCCCAGCCGTACATTTCATTGAAGCGTCCGCCTGGGACGACATAAGGATTGGGCAAGTAGAGCAGGCCCTGCACCGGAAGGCTCTTCGGATCAATCTCGCCGAGGCGGGTGATAGATCGCGGCAACATTTTGATCTGTACAGAGCATTGGTTTTTAAGTTGGGCGACCGATGCGGGAACTTTCATACCGTGAGGCAGATAAATAACGCGGCCTGGGTTGCGAAGCTTGGGATCGGTGAGGGACTTACACTCATTGGTAGAACGGGTAAGGGTGTGCCATGCGTCGTGAATGTAGGAAAGAATTTGTGGCGCAGGTTGATTGGGCGGGGATTCCGCAGCGGCAGATGCGCAGAATGCCAGGATGGGGGCGAGGCATAGTAACAGACCCGAGAGGGCGGAACGGAGATAACGGCTGCGAATGGGATTGGTCACGGCACACACATATCAGCCTTGCGGAGACACTTACTTCCGTTCTGATCGCCAGGACACTTCGATTTCTTCTAAACTGCGCCCCTTGGTTTCGGGGACGAGTTCGTAGCAGAAGACGAATGCGGCAATTGCAAGCAGCCCGTAGAGCCAGAATGTCCTGGACAGTCCAAATATTTCCACCAGCGTTAGAAACGTCATCGAGATTACCAGATTACAAATCCAGTTCGCGCCGGCTGCAGTTCCTTCGGCCTGGCCGCGGATATTCAGGGGAAAGATCTCAGCGATGAGCAGCCAGAAGATGGGCCCCAGGCTGATCGCAAAAAAAGCAACGTAAGCCATCAACGTGATCACCGCGGTCTGCGCGGCAATTGCATTCTGTGCTCCGGAACGAAAGACGAAGCCGAGAACAGCCAGGCTAACGGTCATGCCGGCGATCCCCGTAAGCAACAGCGGCCGCCGTCCTACCCGGTCAATCAGCCACATGGCGACAATCGTCATCAGCACATTTACCAGGCCGATGCCGGCGGTAGCCAGAATTGCCGTTGAGGCCGAGGGAAGACCGGCCGACTGCAGAATGGTAGGGGCGTAATAGATCACGGTGTTAATTCCGGTCACCTGCTGAAAGAACGCCAATCCGATGCCGACGACGAGAGCCGGACGGACGGAACGGTGCAGAAGGTCTTTCCAGGCGCCGCGTTCTTCCGCGTGGGCAAGGCTTCCCTGAATATCGCGCAACTCTGATTCGACATCTTGCGTTCCGCGTATGCGCACCAGAACGGCGCGCGCATACTCCGGGTGCAAGCTCTTGGCCAGCCAGCGCGGGCTTTCGGGGAGAAAGATCATGCCGGTGCCGAGCATGGCACCGGGAACGGCAGCCAGACCAAGCATCCATCGCCATGCTCCACTCTTGGCCAACGCGTAATCGACTAGGTAGGCGGCCAGGATGCCGAGCGTAATCGCCAGCTGAAATAGCGAAACCTGCCAGCCGCGCGCCTCCGGAGGAGATACTTCGGAGATATAGACGGGCACCGTAGTCGAAGCTAAGCCGATCCCTAATCCCACCACCACTCTGCCTGCTACCAGAACGGTAAACGATGGGGCTGATGCGCAAAGGAGTGCTCCGAAGATAAAAACAACCGATGTCCCGATCAGAGTGACGCGACGGCCAAAGCGGTCCGCGAACCTGCCCCCTGTAAAGGCGCCAACGGTTGCTCCCAGGAGCACCATGCTCACCACTAATTCCTGCGGAAACGTAGAGAGTGCGAAGTCCTTCCTGATGAAGATCACCGCTCCGGAGATCACGCCAGTGTCATAACCAAATAGAAGTCCACCCAAGGCTGCGAAACTTGCGGCAAGATAAACGAAGCGGCCACTGGGCATCGATACTTCTCTACTTGGTGATCGTAAATTGTGCACTTGGTCCCTTCACCGAATCAGGTGCGATCCAGACGATTACCTGTGCCGGCTCGACGAGATGGCGCATATCGATGTTCCAGAACGCAAGCTCCTCGCGGCCGACCTTGAACTCGACCCGTTGTGATGCACCCGGCGCAAGGGAAACCACCTTGAATCCCTCGAGTTCTTTCATTGGAAGGTTCACGCTTGTCCCACGTTGTCCCACATAAAGCTCCACGACCTCCTGTCCGGCTCGTGATCCCTGGTTGGTCACCGTCGCCGAAACACGGATCGCGGCCGCACCGCAATTCAGCGCTCGCGCGCTGCTGGACGTGCTGCTTAGTTGGATTGCCGAGTAAGTAAAGCGGCTATAGGACAAGCCAAATCCGAATGGAAAAAGCGGCGAGTTCTGTACATCGATGTAGCGGGAGACATACTTTTCGGCCGTTGTATGCGGAGGATGACTTAGATCCGTATTGCCGGCAGGGCGGCCGGTTTTCGGCGGGTTATAGTACAGCGGCTCCTGCCCAACCGCACGCGGCACTGAGACCGTTAGTTTTCCGGAGAAGTTCACCTCGCCAAACAGCGTTCTAACCAGAGCCGGGCCGGCTTGCTCGCCCGGATACCATGCCTCCACCATGGCAGAGACATGGGCTGCGGCCCACGGTAGCGCCAAGGGGCGGCCGGTGAACAAAATGAGAACGACAGGTTTTCCAGTAGCAACGATGGCTTCGAGAAACTTCTGCTGATTGCCGGGAAGACCGAGGCAGGCGCGGGACGCAGCTTCGCCAGTCATCGATGCAGCGCTTTCGCCCAGCGTAATGATGACAAGATCGGATCGTTGCGCTGCATCCACCGCCTCTCGGAATCCGTCGTCGCGGGTGCTGTCGATGTCGGTGCCTTTGGCATAGAGCACTTGCCCGCCGGTCTGCTGCATGCGCTGCATCAGAGCGGACTTCAGGGTGACTGCGGATGCGGCATCGCCTTTTCCGGGCCACGAACCGAGCATGTCGGCGGCGCTGTCGGCCAAAGGCCCCACCAAGGCGATGGTTCGCTCAGCTGGAGTAATGGGCAACAGCGGCGCGCCGTGGAACTCCTCGTTTCGCAACAGCACGAGGGAACGCTCGGCGATGGTTCGAGCAAGTTCATCATGCGATGGATCGGGCATGGGGTGCACGGCAGATGTCGCGTCGAAGACGTAGGGATGGTCGAACAGATCCAGGGCAAACTTTACCCGCAGCACGCGACGCACCGCCTCGTCGACCACCGGCTCGGGGATTTTTCCAGAACGCACCAACCCTATGAGGAATCTGCCGTACAGGCCACTCTGCATGTCCATATCGACACCGGCGAGGATTGCCTTCTTTGCGGCCGTGGCTGGATCATTGGCCACACCTTGGGCCATCAGTTCGGCTACCGCGTTCCAATCGCTCACTACAAAACCTCGGAATCCCCATTCGTGGCGCAGAATGTCGGTCAAAATCATCGCATTTGCACTGGCCGGAACGCCGTTGAGCGGATCGAATGCGCTCATCACCGTTGCCGCACCGCTGTCGACGGCTGCATGGAATGGAGTCAGATAGATTTGCCGCAGGGTGCGCTCGGAAATGTCCGCAGCATTGTAGTCGCGGCCGGCTTCCGCCGCGCCATAGCCCGCCATATGCTTGGCACACGCCGCCAGAGAATCAGGATTTGCCAGGCTGCTTCCCTGATAACCGCGAACGTAGGCTGCGGCCATGACTTGACCTAAATAAGGATCTTCCCCAGCGCCTTCCACGATGCGTCCCCATCGAGCATCGCGAGCGATATCAACCATGGGAGAAAAAGTCCAGCGGATGCCTTCGGCGCTGGCTTCCTGCGCTGCGATTCTGGATGCCTGCTCGATCAGTTGCGGGTCCCATGTCGAAGCCATGCCGAGCGGAACAGGAAAGACTGTGTGGTATCCATGGATAACATCCATGCCGAACAGTAATGGGATCTTGAGACGGGAGCGCGTCATGGCTATCCGCTGCAGCGCATTGGTCTCGGCCGCGCCGGTTACATTCAGCAAAGAGCCAACCTGGCCGTGAGCGATCAGATCATGTAGGCGGACTGGTCCGGCGGCGGGCCCAGTAGCTTCTCCGGCCGAGTATTGCACCAGTTGTCCCACTTTTTCTTCCAACGTCATCTTCGCGAGCAATGCTTCTACCTTGGAGTCAAGGCTCGGCTGTAGCGGGCCTGCAAAAAGAGAGGAGACGAGAAGCATGACCAAGGGAAAAATTCGGCAAGCTCGTTGCATCCGCTTATTTCCCCGGCCGTCCAGCTTTCCTGACGCATGCTCCGGTTCAGCTCGCGATGGCAATGTCGCTGCCCCCTTGCTGGCCGCGAACAGGCCTGCCGGCCCGGCGGGAACGCGTCCTGACATGATGAATAACGGGCCGCTCGTGCAGCAGGATTTCGGTAGCGCGCACCCGTGCATCGCCGTGAAACCACTGCTGCATGATGTCGCCGCAAAGAAAGTTCCCAATCGAAAGCAGGATCATGCCCTGGTGATGGGCCATCCACGACTTCACCAGCCGGGCATCCTCGACAGGCATATGTGTGGATGCGCCAAAATCAGCTGCCTCGTAGAATCCGTAGGCACCCATGCAGCCCAGTCCGGCCATGCGACGCAAGTTGTCAATCGCATCGGCGGGCGCCACTGCAAGGGCCATTGCGCTGGCATACGGGGCTACCACCAAACGCTCAGGCGCAGCTTCACGCAGGGCCAACTCTGGTACGCCCATAGCAGCGTAACGGTATATGCCGGAGTCGTCCAATTCACCATAGCTGGCCTCGGAGATGCCCCAGGGGATTTGGTTCGCATCCGCATAGGCCATTTGGGCACGCACCGCACCTTCCATACTGCGTCGCAGCAGCGTGCCGCCTGGGGAGCGCATCCAGATTGCCGGCATCAGGTATTCGAACATCGTCCCTGCCCATGAAATCAGGGCGGGGAAACCGCCTCGAACCGGTACATGCCTTCGTCCCAGTCTGAGCCATGTATCTTGAGGGACATCGCCTTTGGCAATCGCCAGAAAAACCGCAATGCGCGCTTCCGAGGCGAGCAGGTCATAGCAGGCAGCATCGAGCGAGTTGGTTTCGACATGGTAGCCAACCGAGAGAAGCTTGCGGCGGCGCTCCAGCAGAAAGCGGAAATCCATCTCCGCCACCAGACGCTCGGCTTGGGCGGCAATGGCGCGCAAGTCGCGAGCCAAAGAACGAGCCCGTTCAAGCGCGTCTGGAAGTAACGTTAGCAGCCTCTCACCGCCGGTCGTGTTCCAGGCGGTGTTACTCGAAGCGGCATCCCGCGAAAGCTTTGTCTGGAGCTGCAGAACAAAGCTGGGCAACTGCGACAGCGACGGCGCACTTTCGTCGCCAGCTGCGATGTCGAGATTACGGCGCAAGGTTCCGAACTCAGGGAGCAGCCATGGCATGTAGTCGGCGAATATTTTCCGCGTTTGTTTTGTGCGCTCTTGGAGCTGAGCTGCAAACCATCCAATCCCTCGCCCTGAATCTATCTGAATATACGGTGCCGAAACAGGCGTCGAAACGATGGCGGCCAGGCGCTCCAGCCAGGGGAGGTGTTTCTGCTTGGCTATCTCCTGCTCAATCAGAAACGTATCGAGTTCGCTGCTGGGCAGAGAGTTTGACGCGGCAAGCAGCCTGAGGTGGGCCAGGTAACCTTCCAATAGAGAGGCCGAGAGCAGCGGCTTTTCCAGAAGTGCGGTACACCCAACCTTCAGAGTGATGAGCGATGCCGCAAGGTTTCCGCTGTCCACACTTGAAACGAAATACGGATGCTCCGGCAATAGCGATCGCGTGTCATACCAGTTGAGGAAATGTCCTCGATGACGCTGCAATTGGCTGATCGTGTCAAGAGTCCGCTGGGTCTGCTCCACAAACTCGGGAACGTTGAGATAACCGAACTCGCATGCAACCTGACGCGCGTTCAGCAGGAAACCGAGGTTGGTTGGCGAGATGCGCGGAGCAATATGTTTAGGCTCCTCCTGTACGTTATCCGGGAGAAGCCAATGATGCCGGGCAGAGCTGAACTCCGCGAAATAGCGCCAGGTGCGGAGCGCGGCGAGATGTAAGAACATCTGATCCTCTGCCGAAACTTCCGTACTCTCACGGTGAAGAGGACGGTCGACCCACGCCTCGACTCCTCTGCAGCACGCCCAAAGCAGCAGGATCGGGAGTGCAACCCGGAACGCGGACGGACGCACCAGGAGCAGCAGGACTCCAATGGCAATTGCGATGACGGTGGTCAAGGCCATATACAGGTCAATCGAGGTACGCTTGCCGGACTCCAGTTCTGCTTCAGCCGCGGTCTCCCATTCGAGCAGGCGCTCCCGCGTGATGGCGCGCCGGTATGTACTGCGCACCGCTGCATCCAGGGAAACCAGCGCATCGTGGACCAGAAAAGTTAGAAACAGAAACACGCTGGTGAGCGCCGTTCCCAGTGATGCGCATGCGTCGCGCGCCTGAGCAAAACTGCGGGCGAAAGCGGCGCGCCCTGCGGCTACCGCGAAGTTGAACGCCGGCGGCGCGAAGAATATGGCAAGCGTAAGGACCGTCCAATAGACTGGGCTACCGGGTAAGGCGATCCAGCCAGCAATGAAAAGAATTAGGGTCGCAGGCCCAACCATGCTGCGCCGGAGGTTATCCGCGATCTTCCAACGCGAGATGAGGGGAATGGGATTTTCCACGCGGCTCCCCTCCTCGTCCGGCACGCGTGAAAACAGCCAAGGCACAATCTGCCAGTCTCCGCGAACCCAGCGGTGTTTGCGTCGGGCGTAGGTGCTGTAATGCGAGGGATAGCCATCCACAACTTCTATGTCACTCACCAATCCCGCACGCGCATAAGCGCCTTCCAAAAGATCGTGGCTCAGGATGGCATTGCGAGGAAAACGCTGATCGAGGACACGATGCATGACCCGCACATCGTACAGGCCCTTGCCAACGAATGTTCCCTCGCCGTAAAGGTCCTGATATACGTCGGAGGTCGCGTGCGTATAGATGTCGAAGCCAGTGGGCCCGGAATAGATGGATGCAAGACGGGACTGGGTCGCGCTTTCGATACTGACAGCTACACGCGGCTGCAGAATTCCAAAGCCTTGGGTAACGACATTGCGGTGATCGACGACGGCCTGGCATAAGGGATGAGCAAGGGTCCCAATCAACCGCGGTGCCGATCCGCGGGGAAGTGCAGTGTCAGCGTCAATAGTCAGCACATACCGCACCTGCGGCAACATTGACAAATCACCCGCCTTATAGGGAAAACTGTCGTACTCCCCGAGGACGAGATTGTTGAAATCGAGCAGCTTCCCGCGCTTACGTTCCCAACCCATCCAGACTCCCTCACGTGGGCTGTACACCCGATGCCGATGAAACATGGCGAAGCTGCCTGCGCCATTCCCCGCGTACTTTTCGTTCAGCTCCCGTATGAGTTGTCCGCAGAACTCAACCAGCGGCTCCTCTTTGCGCGGCTGCTCCTCTGAGTCGGGCAGGTCCGTCAGCAGAGCGAAATGCAGGTTCGCGCTCATGTTTGCCATATAACCGACCTCGAGATCGCGGGTGAGTTGCCGCACCTGATCCTCACTCAGCAACAGTGTGGGCACTACGACCATGGTCGTGCAGTTCCGCGGGATCCCTTTTCGGAAATCGAGTTTAGGCAGGATTCGCGGCGTCAGGAACGAAGAGGTAAGATAGTTGACGATCTGCTCAGCACTCTCGCTGCATGGCAGAAGCAAGACAAGCGCCGCAAAAAAGGCAGCCCCCAACGAGTTGAGATCTTCCCATCGGAGGGCTGCCAAAACCATGGCTAATGTCAGGGCTTCGATGGCTCCCAGATAGAACTCGTCCGGATAGCGGTGCAGAAACGAGCGCCAGCGCTCATGCAAGGGAGACCAGGCATGGGTGTTCCGGCGAAGTGCATCTCGTCCCTCATCGATCAGATAGTAGCCAACATGGGCCCGCCGCTGTGCCAGCACTGGGTTGACTTCGCCGGCCTGCTGGGCTTCGCGCGCGAGTGACAGGGCCAGCTCCGCAATTTCGAGTTCCGAGCGTCGTGAGTGTTTCGCCAGATTCACCACGGCAGCGCGATACATCTCTTGGCTGTCTCGATCCATGCGCGCATAGGCGCCTGCCGGATCCTTCCGCAACACCGCGTCAAACAGAATCAGCGGCTCCAGCAGCTCCTGCCATGGGGCCTGATCGATTTCGCGAAGACTCCGGATACACGATTCGATGATCGCCGGGCAATCGCTATTGACCTGTCCAGCCAGTTGTTCGAGCAGGACAAACCGTAGAGCCTGAGGCATGGCTCGCAATTCGTCCAGGCGCAGCACAACCGTACGTTGCATCGCCTGCAGGTAGATGCTGAACTCCGAATCGCCAAAACAGTAATCGAGCGACGCGAGCAGATCTTCGGCAATCGCCAAAACTCTAGGCACAACGCGGCCGGAGTAGCGCACGTACACGCTTCGAGTCAACGCGGCCTTGGCATCGGTCAGTGAAGCCAGCGCGGAGCGCAATTGGCCTGTATTGTCGCATTGCCAATGCCTGTCATCGGCAGCAGTACCGTCGAAGGTGGTTCCCGATTCGAGCGCGGCAAGCACTTCCGTCAGCTTTTGATTCAGCTTCTCGATCCGCTGCGCAAAATGCGGCGACGATTTGGTGCGAGGCAGCCAGACCATATTGGCGGCACATTTCGCAGCTCTGGCCTCAAGAAGCTCTCCGGGGACATGATGACTTTTCCCTCCCGCAGGAATGCTTCCTGTCGGATCGCGGCCCGGAAAAGTGTTGCGTTCCAGCATCTGAGCTCCTGATAGCCGCTAACGATAGCTGGCGGCTTGCAATTCGAACATCTCGGCATACCGCCCGTTGAGAGCCATTAACTGGCTATGGCTCCCTTCTTCTGAAATTCGGCCATTTGTAAGCAAAACGATACGGTCGGCCATGCGCACGGTAGAAAAGCGATGCGAAATGAAGAGTGTCATCTTTCCTTCTGTCAGTTCCGCAAAGCGCGCGAACACCTCGAACTCGCTGCGGGCGTCCAACGCAGCGGTGGGTTCGTCAAGAATCAGGACCTGCGCATCTCGCAGGTAAGCACGCGCCAGCGCGAACCGCTGCCATTCACCACCGGAAAGATCCACGCCATCGTGAAATCGCCGTCCCAGCATCTGTTCGTAACCGCCGGGGAGTTTGGCGATCACCTCGTCCGCCAGGCTCTTTCGCGCTGAATCGATAATGCGCTCGGTGTTGTGGAGGTCTTCGATTCGCCCGACCGCAACATTTTCTCGTGCCTTCATTTCATACCGCATAAAGTCCTGGAAGATCACGCCGATCTCCTTGTAAAGATCCTCGATGCTGTAATCACGCAGGTCCACACCGTCGAGAAGAATCTGTCCCTCGCTTGGGTCATACAACCGCGTCAACAGCTTGACGATGGTGGTTTTACCTTCGCCATTTTGCCCAATGACGGCGACGCGCTCACCTGGACGCAACGCGAAATTAAGATGATTCAGGACAAGCCGTTTTGTGCCCGGATAGCAGAACGAGACGTCGCGAAACTCAAAGCCGCGGACGATCGGACGCGGTGCGGGCAATGCGTCAGGACGCGAGCGGATGCCTGGCTGCATTGCAAAGAAGGCCAGCAGATCGGTGAGAAAGAGAGCCTGGTCTGCGATGCTCGAGGCGGTCGAGAAAATCTGCTGAATGTTGCTGCTCGCCTGCAAAATTGCACCGGCAAGAAAGTACAAGGTTCCGATGGACAGTTGACCATGGACGCAACGCCAGACGACCCAGGCATAGGCCGTGTAATAGCCCAGCGTTCCCAGCACGGTGAGAAGCGCACCGACCCTGAGCCTGCGTCCAGCTAGTTCGACATTCTCCCGATAGATGCCATCGGAGAGTTCCGTGAATCGCCCGGTAAGAAAGCCTGCGAGACTGAATAGCTTCAGCTCCTTTGCCGCCTCCTTGCTGCCCCCCAGGATGCGCAGGTAATCGAGGTTCCGTCGGATGGGAGTCTGCCGGAAATTCTTGGCGTACTCCAGAAATGCAAAATGACTTTCGCCTAAAAATGCAGGAACAACGCCGCACACTAGAATCAGCAGTAACCAGGGAGAGAAGTAAGCAATCGATATCGATAGGGACAGGGTAGTGACAGCCTGTTGCAGTAACCGGCCAAGAGACTGGATCATCGCCAGCCGGTCGGTGGCTTGTACGCGGGCGCGCTCAAGGCGATCGTAAAACACGGGATCTTCGTAGGCGGCCAGATCCAGCTTGGTTGCGTGCTGCATAACCATAATGCTGACGTGACGGGTGTATTTGTCGGCGAGCAGTGAATCCAGGTAGTCGATAACCCGGGCGATCATGCTGCCACATGCGGCAACGGCGAATTCGGCTCCTACCAGCCACCACAGCACGGCTGGGACCGGCTGATGGTGTGCAAGCACGTCCACGATATGGTCGATGATCATTTTGCTGATCGCAAGCAATCCGATCGGCAGCAGAGCAGCGACGATGCGAAAGACAATACCGAAGAAAACGACTGCAGGCCCTGCCTGCCACACAATATTCAGCACGGGCGGTAGTTGACGGAGCGCCGTGACGCGCTCCTTCCAAACATTGTGCTTCTGATCAGCCATCTATAAAAAATCTCGCCGTTACTCCCGGCACTCAACCGCCAGGCATTGAACGAAACATTTAGATGCACAAAGCCGGCGGATTGCTATCGACTGACCAGGGAGCGTGAACAGCGGAATTATTTGACGAAATCAAAGGTCGGTTTTAGCTCGCAGTGATACGCGCTGCTGTGGTCTTTCTCAACCTTCGCGGTGCACTCTGCCCAACTGAGGCACAGGTCTGGTCCGAGCGGAAAGATGATAGGAATGCCATTCACCTCAGCCTGAAGGCTCACCCCCTCTGCATCGCCGGGCGCCGAAAAATCCAGGGCGCGTCCCAAAATCGCAGGGTAAGACTGGCGAACATTTTCTGCGTACAGTGCGTGCACCACTTCAGCCTCGATAAGGAAGGTAGCGGGGTCGGACCAATCCCGAACCTTCACCTTGAAAATCCTCCCGTCTTCCGCAAGCCCGACGGACTCGATTTTCGTGAATGGGCATGGCCCTGCGATACAGGACACCCTAGGGTTATGGAGTTGGTTGCCCTCGCCGGCGTCCACTGTCATGGTGCCATCCGTTGCTTTCCACTTACCATTGGGCGAACAAGGCTTCCGATTGTTGCATTCGAGATTGCCGATGTTTTCCACCTTGAATGTTTTTACGGCGCTTCCAACATCCATGGTGGTCGAGGTCCTTACCGTGTACCTGATCGACACATGAGAAATGAACTCGGTTGGGCTACCAGGCACGACACTGGCAGCGCGAGGAATGGGCGACATCCGGACAACATAAAGCATGTCTCCGGCCCGCTCGATCTGAGTGAGTGGCTTGTAATCCGGATGCCGGAAAAGAAGCGTAATCGGCTGGTGGGGCTTGATTCCAGATGGCAGAGTTAGATGAAAAAATCCTGAGGAATCGGATTGGCCGCCCTGCAGCGCCAGTCCACCGGCCGCTGCAATCTCCACGCCGGGGATGGGCTCTTGCTTTCTAGTATCCGAATCCTGCCGGATGACAACTCCGGTTAGAGTTACGGGCTTAGCTCTTTCGCGCAACGTGAGCAGGGAAATCAGAGCGGCGCCGAGCACAGCAATTCCGCACCAAAGCGCCATTTTCTGCCTGCGACTCACCACGTCTACCTTCGATAATATGGTTATGATGCCGTCCGCCAGAATACGGATGATCCGTGCTGACGCAGGGCAGAACCGGACGTAGTTGCATGGCTGCTTCTCAAGCAACCTGGATTGCTGCTTCTTTTTTGCGAAACATTCAACCCTGGGATGGCACCGGGAATCAATATTCCAAGTGGACCGAGATATTTCAACCGGCAACACGCTTACGCGGCGCGCGCTGCTGAGGGGCATGCTGGCTTTGGGTGTGGCTGCGCCGTTTGCTCAATGCGAAGTCCTGAACTGTCCAGCCGACCCGCCGCAGCCAACGTTTCTTTCGCCGGACGATCATCAGTTTCTGGAAGAACTGGAACAGGCCAATTGCCTGTACTTTGTGGAGCAGGCCAACCCACAGACTGGATTGGTGCGGGACCGCTGCAATGTTCGCGTATCCGCAAGCAGCACGGTTGCAAGTATCGCGGCCACCGGCTTCGGATTGACGGCACTCTGTATTGGACACCAACGGGGGTTTATCGCACTCTCCGATGCGAGCGCGCAAGTTCTGGCGACCCTCCGGTTTCTATGGAAGGATATGCCCGTCCACCGAGGTTTTTTCTATCACTGGGCCGACATCAATACCGGCGAGCGCACCTGGAACTCGGAAGTCTCTTCGATCGACACGGCCCTTTTGCTCTGCGGCGTTTTGACCTGCCGCCAACATTTCCCCGATAGCGAAATCAGAGAGCTAGCGCACCTCATCTTTAACCGCGTGGATTGGACCTGGCTATCCGAAGATACGACTCTTTTGCCCCACGGTTGGACGCCCGAAATCGGATTCCTACCGTACCGATGGGATCTGTACAGTGAGTTAATGGCGATGTACCTTCTGGGCCTGGGATCGTATTCCCATCCTCTCCAGGCCGATATGTGGAAGGCTTGGAAACGCACTCTATTCGAATATGAGGGCCTTCGCTACATAGGATCGTTTGCGCCGCTCTTTGTCCATCAGTACTCACAAGCCTGGTTCGATTTTCGCAATCAACGCGATCAGTATGCCGATTATTTCCAGAACTCAGTCATAGCCACGGATGTGCATCGGCTATTTTGCCTGACATTGGCGAAGCAGTTTCCCGATTACAGTGACAGTTTATGGGGCATCACGGCCTCGGATTCACAAAGTGGCTATGTCGTTTGGGGCGGTCCGCCAGCCGTGGGGCCCATCGATGGCACAGTTGCCCCCAGTGCCGCGGCGGGTTCGCTACCGTTTATGCCGCAGCCAACCATGCGTGTGCTGCACACAATCAAAACTCAATATCCAAATGCCTGGAGCCGGTACGGCTTCGTCAACGCCTTCAATCCTACGAAGGACTGGTACGATCCCGACGTCATCGGAATCGATACCGGGATCACTTTGATAATGGCGGAGAATGCGCGGTCGGCATTCGTTTGGAACACTTTCATGAAAAACCCAGAAGCACGCAGGGGGATGCAACGTGCCGGGTTCCACCGATATAAGTAAGGCCGCGGGTAATTTTTCCCTCACCTGGGCCTGAGTCAGATTCAAATGAGCCATAATGCTTTCGGGATAACTCCGCCAAACCTAACTATCAAAAAAGATTAGAAGTGTAGCTGAGGCGTGCTGCACGGCGTGGAGCCCGGGATAGGGTTTGGCATGCTGCGTGCTTCATAAGGAGTAAAGGAGCGTTGGCTACGCGAAATGAGAATGAGTTCCGCATCTGTAAAGGAAACTACGTCGGCATTATCCGGCCAGACGGCGGTCATTACGAATTTCTCGTCAGCGACGTGCGCCGGGAAAGCCCCACTATCCACGGCTACGGGGTTGACTTCCTGCTCGCGGTCGCTGCGGTCACGCAGCTTCTAAATGCGTTGGCGAGTGAACCGTGACGCTCACATTGGATGGCGATTGTGGATCGCCGCAAGCCAGATGAGGGGGTATCACGGGATGTGCATTCGCAGTGAGGTGAGCTTATGTGGCAGAGAACTTGTCCAGTTTGCAGGAGGTTTTTGACGAAGTGTTCGATCACTGAACCGACTCGCTGCTGCTGTGGCTGGCTATGGGGATAGTCAGTGCTGAGCCTGATTGGGCTTCTCGAACAGGATAACCAAGCCGGATCGTCGAACCAGTGACATCGTTCATCTCAAATCTATGGCAGTTGGGTGGGATCGGGGTGTTCATTCTGGCCACCCTGGATAGCTCGGTGTTACCTACGCTCGGGGCAGTTGACGCGCTCACGATCGTCTTGGCCGCCCGGCACCCGGAGCTGTGGCCCTATTACGCCATGTGCAGCACGGCAGGTTCGGTTTGCGGGGCGTCCGGCGCTTATCGCCTGTCACGTCTTGGATTCCATCATCTGCATATGAAGGGAGCAGTGTTCGATAGAGCCGTCGTCTTGATGCGTCGTTTCGGAAGCCTTTCGTTGACGCTAGCCGCACTCCTCCCGCCACCATTTCCGACTTCCATTTTTGTAGTTGGGGCGGGCGCAATGCGCCATCGCTTCCTTGCATTCGTACTCTCTTTCGGCATAGGACGGGCGTGCCGCTTTGCCCTGATAGCCTACCTCGCATCTGTTTTCGGCAGACGGCTTGCGACCAATCTGTGGTCGGAGCACACACTGGTGCTTGTAATCGCATTGATCGCTGTGCTGGGCGTGGGACTGCTGGCCTGCGCCGTTTTCAGGAAGACTGAACCGCCCGCGCCCTATGGTCTGTAGCTCCGGCGAACTTGGGATTCCGGCATGATGGAAGGCGCTGAAGAAACCGTTCATCACTAACGAGGTCAAAAAAAAGACGTGCCAAAAACCTCACCATGGAAAAGTCGGTGGCGAGATCCTGGCACGAACTGTTTGGATGATCCCTGAACAATTGCAAAGAAAGCGTTGGGATCTGTAAGCCGAATTCTGTGCGGCATTGCTGCCGTGGCGATCATTCGTCTAGGCGGCGCGTTACCACGCCGCTCAAGCGACCTACCCGGACGTTTGGCGAACCGAGCCGACTCGCAGAATTGCCCTGCGCGAACGCAGTGCAACTCATCCGTCCCTATTTGGTCTTGCTCCGTGTGGGGTTTGCCATGCAACATTCATTACTGAACGCCCGGTGCGCTCTTACCGCACCTTTTCACCCTTACCTCGGGCCTCCCGGTAAGGGGAACCCCAAGGCGGTATTTTCTCTGTGGCACTTTCCGTCGGACGGCCTTGAAGCCGCCACTCCCGGACGTTATCCGGCACACCGCTCTGTGGAGTTCGGACTTTCCTCCCCCTGCGGTGCACTCTCCGGCCGAAACCGGCGTAAGCCCCGCGGGCGGCGATCACCCAATCCCAACGCTATCGAGTCCGATTATACAGCCGGTTTCCCGTGTGAGCCGCAATGTGTTTCCCGCGCTCTCCGATCGAACTGAGAAGACGAGGCAAACTTTTGCAGCGGGCCAAATATTTTTTCGAGCGGCGGGCTGGCGGGCTGTGCGAAACGCTCGTGAGGCGATGCAAAGCGCAACAGTGTTGTGAAATGCATCGGCTTTTGTTGTCTGCGATCCAAGCTGTTGATTCCATGTGCGGAGAGCAGCTGCGACGGGGCAGAGTTGCTGATTTGAGCGTTGCGAAATGCATCGATTGGAGGTGTGGCGAAATTCTGCGGTGGATAGCGACGGGTGGATAAGCGGCGTGTTTTCTGCGTGATAGCGAAGAACGTGCGGTTTGGCCAGCAGAGTGCCTTATAGAGTGCGTACGCGGCAAGGCCAAGAAGAAAGCTGAAAGCCGCGAAATTCAAACAGAGCCTCAGAAGAAGGGGCGGAGGATCAGACAATGACGGTTATCCTAGTTCTCGCACTCTTTATGGTTTGCCTGGTAGTGGAACGCTTCACCAACAAGAAAGCTCCTGAGTATGTTCTGCAGACCGCTCCTGCGGTCGAAGCCGGGGCGCGCATGGCGCAACCCATCGTGGCGGGATTCGAGATTCCCGAACACCTTCGCTTCCATCAGGGGCATGCGTGGGCGCTGGGCGAAAGCCCCAATCTGGTTCGCGCCGGCATCGACGACTTTGCCGCCAAGCTGATTGGCGAGGCCGAGGCGATCAACCTTCCGCAACGCGGACAATGGATCCGGCAGGGACAGAAGGTTTGGAGCTTCCGGGTGAACGGCGAGCTGGTGGAGATGGTTTCCCCGATCGAAGGCACGGTGAGCGATGTGAACGATGAAGTGGTTCGGCACCCTGAAACGCTGACCGCCGATCCGTACGGCAACAGCTGGCTGATGAAGGTGGAGAGCCCGGATGCGAAGACCAACTTCCGCAACCTGCTGGGCGGCACCATGGCCCGCAACCTGATCGCCGACAGCGCCAGGAAGCTGGCCACCTACATCCCGGCGACGAGCAACATGGCGACGGCGCAGGACGGTGGCAAGGCGCACGGCGAGATCGCCAAGATGGTTCCGGCGGAAAAGTATGCGGAGATCGTCAAAGAGTTCTTCTTGGCCTAACGGCTGGCTCGGCAAGGCCGCCGGCAACGACGGCCACCGATTCTGAGCAAAGCGACCCGGGGGGAAATATCCTCCCGGGTTTTTTGCGTGCGCGGCGGGGCGCGATTCCGGAGCAGAGGGAACAGTCGGGACGCGGACAGAAAACGAAGGGGTGACAAATGTCACCGGAGCAGGTGATTATAATCATGGATGGGACTTGGGGAAGCGGAACAGACTAGATTGAACGAATAGCGCGCCGGCGCGGGGTGAGGGAGAAGTTTGTCCCATCCGCCAGACTCAAAGAACCGACGGAGGAAGCCATGAGCATCCTTGCTCACAGACTGATGCGCTTGATCGAGCTGCACGCCGACGCTCTTGCCGAGACGCTTGAGTCCCGAATTGCGAATTCAGAGCGCTGCGCGACCTACAGCCGCGTCTCCGGCGAGGAACTGAAGACGCTGGTCGCCGGAATTTACGGCCAGCTGGGCCAGTGGCTGGTGACCAAGACGGAAGAGGACATCGCGCGGCGCTACACCATGATCGGCGCACGGCGAGCCGAGCAGTGCGTTCCGGCGAGCGAGCTGCTGTGGTGCATCGTGCTGGTGAAGGAAAACCTCTGGGAGTACCTGAGAAGCCAGGAAGCGCTGGAGAACACTTCCCAGATCTTCGGGGAACTGGCGCTGATGCAGATGGTGGACCAGTTCTTCGACCGCGCCATGTACTACGCGGTGCGCGGACACGAGAAGGTGCGGGAAGCCCGGCTGGCGGAGCTGAAAAAATAGGGAAGGCTTAGCGCGCGAAGGCATCGATTTTTCGCCCGTGATTTATGCAGATATTCAAGCGGACGTAACGGGGCTGCAAAGACTTTTGTTTATGCATCGAGGTGGAAGTATGGATGTGGGGGCGGGAACCAGAGTTGAAGTCAACCGGGAAGAGTGTACGGGCTGCGGTCTTTGCCTAGAGTCCTGCCAGCGCAGGGCTTTGAAAATCAGCACGGCGTGGAACCGTTTCGGGGTGTATCCCGTGCAGCAGGAGGGCGCGGTATGCACGGGTTGCGCGACTTGCTACTACTTATGTCCGGAGCCGGGGGCGATTACGCTGTACAACTGAGCGGCACACAACGGGGCGCACGCCATTTGCATTGAGATAACAGAGGATGGGCTCAATAGCACACGCGAGCCCTGAGCGGGTGCCCGCGCAAAAAGGCACAGGATGTAGAGTTTCGACGCTATGGTGGGGATTGACATATGACCGAACAGCCCAAAGGTAAAGTTGAAGTAAATCCGGAGGTATGCAACGGCTGCGGTCTTTGCGTCGAGTCTTGCCCGCAGAAGGCTTTGAAGCTGAGCGCGGAGCCGAACCGGCGCGGCGTCCGCTCTGTGCAGCATCTGGGCGAAGTCTGCGCCGCCTGCGGCACCTGCCACTACTTTTGTCCCGAGACGAGAGCGATTACGGTGTGCCGGCTGGATGAGCACGAAGAGCAGTATCCGCCAGCGGCATAAATAATCCCAACGTTAAAGTCAGCCGGCTGCGAGCGCGTCCAGAGCAGTGGCAACGCCGTGCGTCACGGCGGCGATGCGGACTCCGGCGAGAATGATCTCCTCGGTGACGCCCTTTTCCAGCAAAACCTTTTCATGCGAGCTGACGCACTTTCCGCAGCCATTGATGGCCGAGACGACCAGCGACCACAGCTCGAAATCGAGATGATCGGCGCCGTGAGCGCGCATGATGTTCATGCGCAGGCGCGCGGGCATGGTGCCGTACTTTTCATTGGCGCTGAGGTGATGGAAGCGGTAATAGATATTGTTCATGCTCATGATGGCGGCGGCGCCCTTGGCGGCGGCGATCACCTCGGGCGTAACGTGGGCGGCGGCTTCGGCCTCCACGGCGGCCAGCAGCTGTGGGCTGCGCGCTCCATAGGCGGCGGCGACGAACGAACCCCACTTCTGATTGCCGGACAACTCGGCGGCATTGACCAGCGACGACCAGTTGAGGCGCAGGTCCTTGGCATAGTCGGGCAGGCTTTCCAGCATTGCTTCGAGGGTCATGGTCTCGTACTTTCCCAGAGGTAGATGGAAGGATGATGGGCGCGGTGCGGCGACCGCGCCCATCTGTTCCTGGCCTAAAACAGCGTTTGTTTATCGCGAGCAGAGCGCTTACGCGCGCAGAACTTCTTCGCCCTTCTGCCATCCGCAGGGGCAGAGCTCGTCGGTCTGCAGGGCATCAAGGACGCGCAGGACTTCTTTGGGATCGCGGCCCACCGAGAGGTCGGTGACATAGACGAAGCGGATCACGCCGTCGGGATCGACGATGTAGGTGGCGCGCTGGGCGACGCCGGCCGCGGGATCGAGGATGCCGAGTTCGGAGCAAAGGTCGCGCTTGATGTCGGAGAGCATGGGGAAGGTCAGGTTGCGCAGATCATCGTGGTCCTTGCGCCAAGCCAAGTGGACGAACTCGGAGTCGATGGAGGCGCCGAGCAACTGGGCATCGCGGTCCTTGAAGTCCTTGTCGTGCTTGCCGAAGCCGGCGATCTCAGTGGGGCAGACGAAGGTGAAATCCTTGGGCCAGAAGAAGTAAATCTTCCATTTGCCCGCAAAGCTTTCATCGGTGATGGTGGTGAACGCCTTGTCTTTTTCCAGGCTGATGACCGCGGTAAGCGAGTACGAGGGGAACTTTTCTCCGACACCCAGCATGATGTGTATTCTCCTTGAGGAACGAAAGATTTGAACTGAATTGGATTGCGGTTCAGGCCACCGATGCGGAGGCACTCTCCGCGCAGCGCCTGCAAAGGCCCCGGACCTCCATCGAAACCAGCGCGATGCGGAAGCCCTCGGGGACGGAATTTTTCAGCGGCGACTCATCGACGTCGCTACAGGCAAGGTCGGTGATGGCGTGACAGTGAAGGCAGAGGAAATGGTGATGGCGGTTTGCATTGGGTTCGATGCGAAGCGAGCCGTGATGCGGGCTCACCTCGCGGATGATCCCGGTCTCCAGAAACAGGTGTAAGGTTTTATAGACCGTAGCCAGCGAGATTGAGGGAAGCTCCTGACGGACACGCTCGAAGATCTGCTCCGGATTGGGATGATCCGGCATGTGCATCAGCGCGCGGTACAGAACCAGCCGCTGGTGTGTCACCGCCAGCTTTTTTTCATGGCAGAGCCGCTGAAATTCGTATTCGAGAGAACTCCCCATACTGAGTAGACGCCATGAGTGATAAGAATGATTCTTTTTTAATAACTCTTATTAGCTAATAATTAGCATTAAATGGATTGTAGGGAGGCCGGGACGCTGGTTGAGTGGAAAGAGGAAGGCGATGGCGCAGAAAAAGAAGGTATTCAGCAAGGTGAAGGCCGTAAAGGATGCGGCCCGCGTCACGATTGGCACGCCGAAATCGACCCGGACGATCCCAGATGCCAAATCAAAGGCGGAGGCGCGCGGCGGCAAACATAAGAAGCCAGTTGGAGATCTGCTGGAGGAGTAAAAGTCGCTTCGCGGTCGGGTACGCGGCAACGGACGCCGCTCCGGCCGCGGGCGCCAGGCCTAGCGTGTCGGATCGACGCTGGAAGCGACGGTGGAGGGGCTCTCGAGAAACTGCCGGCCCACGCGCAACTGGTGGAACCAGGCGTCAGGCGCACTGACGGAGAGGGTAAGACCGAGCACGGCGTGGATCAGCGCTACGACGTACAGGTTTTTGCGGCTGGCGTAGATGGCGGTGAAGCCGACCCCGGCGAAGAAGGCGACGAAGGTGAGGCTCGGGTTGGGCAGGTGAGCCACCGCGAAGACCACCCCGGAGAGAAGAAACGAACTTAGCCGCGAGACCATGGAGCGCAGCATGCGCAGGCAGAAGCACTGCAACATGAACTCCTGCACAAAGCACCAGCAGGTGTAGATCGCGACTGCAAACCAGGGATGCCGAAGTCCCCAGAGGCGGTGCAACGAGCCGGAAAAATAGGCGACGGCGAGCATCGTCAGCGCCAGTCCCAGGGTCGCGCCCAGCAGCCACGACTCGCGCAGCAGTCCCTTCAAATCCAGTCCGAGGGAGCGCACGCTGCTGGCAGCTTTGTTGACTTGGCGGGTGATGTACCACAGCGCCCCGATCCCGAAGAGTACTCCGACCGGAAGCGGCGCCCAGAGCGCCACCTCGAGCAGCGCAATGGCAAACAGCAGCCGGAGCAAGGTACCGACGCGGTCTCCGGAGGTCATCCGGGCCGCGCCGCGCGCCGCGCTCCGCAGGGCCCCATTCATTGGAGAATGGATGCGTCGTTCAGGGCAAAAGATTCATCGGACGTTCATATTTGCCTCGATCTGCGGCTACTTCTGCAACTCCTGAAGCTGGGCGGCCACATCGGCGGGCTTCCACTGGTTACCCAGATAGAGCTCGGAGATATTGCCGTTGGCGTCCAGCAGCGCGGTGCGCAGGTTGTGGATGACCTGGCCGTTCTGCTGCTCGTAGGAGAGACCGAAGTATTCGGCGGCCTTGCGAATGTCCGCCGGGGAAGCGGTGGCGAAGCTCCAATGCTTGAGATTGGGATCGACAGCCCCTGCGTAGGCCTTGCCGTAGGCGCGCAGAACTTTGGGATCATCGAACTCGGGATCGAGGGTGATGGAGAGCATCTGCAGTTTGGCAAAGGCGGCGGGGTTGGAGCTCCGCAATGTTTTGGCGATCTCAACAAAGTTGTTGCTCATGCGGACGCAGTAGTCCGGCAGAGGGCAGCGGGAATAGATGAAGGTGAGCAGCAGAGGCTCTCCGCGGAACTGCGCCAGGTGAATGGGGCGTCCGTCCTGGTTGAGGAAGCGGAAGTCCGGGGGCGTTTCGCCGCTTTGCGGCAGGTGCACGGACGAGGTGGAAGAAAGATCGGCCGCGCCGCGAGACTCGGTGACGGAGATGTTTTCCAGGTAGCTGTCGTCATCCACCACCAGGGTCGCCTGCACGGTGTCACCGGGATGGACGACGTTGAAGACCCATGCCTCGCGCACGGTAAAGCCCATGGTCATGGCCTTCATGTATCCGGGGACCTCGTGATGGTCGAGCGTCAGGGTGTGGGTAGCGGCATCGACGGCGACGACACGGCCCTCGATAGGAAAACGGCGCTCACTGGCGGCAGGCTTTTGAGGATGGCAGCCCGGCATGAAAATGACGAAGCAAAGCAGCAGGCAGTCTGCAGAAAAAACGCGAACGCGCAAGGCGGACCTCCGAAAATAGTGTAGTTGCCGCCCCCACATTTGCCAAAAGCGGGCAAATATGGGGCACCCGCTACTGTTGGCGGCGCGCGACGCAAGCCGGAGCACGGTTGGCTCCGGGCGGGCGTGCAACGTAGAGGATGGCCGCAAAGTCGTAGCCGAACTGGTCGGGCCAGAGGACGATGCCGCGCGCCGGATAGAGGGTGAGCTCGATGGCGCCGGCGGGATCGCGATAGATCGCGTTGTCGGCACAGGGTGCTTGTGAGAAGTGCGCGGTCAGCGCGTCCTGTCCCAACTCCTTGTACATGCGGGAGCGAGGGATGGCGATGGGAAACGATTCTTTAATCTCAACGATGACGCCGGAGGGATCGAGGCGAACGGCGAGGTCTCCCTGGTGGTCGCCTCGCGTCTTATAGATCAGCTCTTCGCTGTCGCGGGTGCGGGTATCGGCATCGGGCGGACCTAGCAGGCGGACGGCTTCACTGCGGTGTGCGCTTCCCACGGCGAGGCCGCGAAAGCTGGCCGGAGTCCAGCGGGGCGGAGCGGCGAAGAGGCTGGCGGTGAGCAGGAGTACGGTGGCGGCAATTCGCATGGGATGTGCGCGATCCGCGATTAGGAGACGGAGGCTGTCTGCCGGTCGGCGGCTTCCTGCGCGGTGCTTTGCACGTAGGTGTAGCGGATGCGGTGGATCATGGTGATAGTGGAGAGAACGGCCAGAACCCACAGCACGGGAGCCATGTGGTTGGTGAGGGCGCCGATGATGACCAGCACGATGCGCTCGGGGCGCTCCATGAAGCCGACCTTGCAGCTGGAGATGAGGGACTCGGCGCGGGCGCGGGTGTAGCTGACCATGACCGAGGTGGTCATGACGAAGGCGACCAGCACCACGTAGAAGAAGCGGTTGGCGCGGGCGTAATAGACTAGCAGGCCGAAGAAGATCGCCACGTCGGAGTAGCGGTCGATGACGGAATCGAAAAACGCGCCGAAGAGGGTGACCTGGTTGGTGGCGCGCGCCACGCGGCCGTCCACCATGTCGAAGATTCCGGCACCGATGATGACCAGCCCGGCATAGATGAAGCGGCGGGGCTGGTTGTTGTCCGAGCTGGCAAAGCCAAAAAACAGCGCGGCCGCAACGTTGATGACCAGGCCGACGAAGGTCAGCATGTTTGGCGAGATGCGGGTGAGGGCAAGGCCGTCAACGATCTTGTAGAGCAGGACTCCGCAATACTTGCCGACGGCGCTGGTCCAGGTCATGCTTGTCCGTTCGCTTTCTCGGCCTCGGCAGCTTCGTGCATGGTGGTCAGCTTCAGAACTTCCAACTCGCGGCTGCCTCCGGGAGTGACCACCGTGGTTACATCGCCGACCTTTTTGCCCATCAGCGACCGGCCGATGGGGGAGGTGGTGGAGACCATGCCCTTGGTGACGTCGCTCTCCTCGCTGGTCACCAGCTTGTAGACGATCTCCTCGTCCTTGGTGGAATCGAAGACCACCAGGGTGGAGCCCAGCGCGGCCTTGTCGCGGGGAATGTTGGAGAGGTTCATGAGCGACAGCTCGGCCATGCGCTTTTTCATCATGCCGAGGCGGGCGCGGACGAACTCCTGGCGCTGTTTGGCCATGTGATACTCGGCGTTTTCGGAGAGATCTCCGAGCGCCACCGCTTTTTTTAGTTCGGCGGGGAGTTCGTGGTTGAGTTCGTGTTCGAGTAAATCGATCTCTTCCTGCAGCTTCTTCTTCACGTGTTCAGGCATTTACGACAAACCTTTGTGTGCGCCAGGCCGAGGGGCCCGGCAGCGGAATACAACGCTTCATTATAGCGCGCCGAAGGATGATCCGAATTGCTTTGACCCTGCTTGGCGGCTAAACGTATAATGAGGTACAGCTTGGCCCTGTCTGCCAGGTTTATGAATGACCACAAACCCATTTAGCGTCGGCGAAAAGGTGGTCTACCCTAATCACGGGGTAGGGATAATCGAGCAGATCTCCAGCCGCACGATCGGTAGCTCGGTCGAGCGCTTCTACCTGCTGCGCATTCGTTCGAGCAGCCTCAAGGTCATGGTGCCGTTCCAGAACGCCGAGGCGGTCGGGCTGCGCCGCGTTGTCAAAAATTCCGAGGCGCAGAAAATCCTCGAGTACCTGTCGGACGGCAAGTGCGAGAGCACCTCGGACTGGAAGAATCGCTTCAAGGAAAATTCCGACAAGATGCGGACCGGCAGCCTGCTGGAAGTGGCCGTCGTGCTCAAGGGATTGCTGGTTCTGGCGGCGGGCAAGCCGCTCAGCTTCCGCGAAAAGAAGATGCTGGAACGTGCGCGTTTCCTGCTGATCAGCGAGATGGCAATGGCCCGGGGACGCGAAGAAGAGGAAGTGGAAGAAGAACTCCGCCGTGCCTTGAGCAAGTGCAAGCTGCGCTGGCCGGAGGCCACCAGCTTCGAAGTCTAAGCGCCACACCGAGTCATCGGAGCGCAGCCTGCTGGCTGCGCCTTTTGTTGGCCGGATTACTCTCCCAGCCAGGCTCCCCAGGCCTCCAGACTATCGACGTGGTCGAAGATGATTTTGAGGGCGGCCGTGAGCGGAACGGCCAGTACCAGTCCCATGGCTCCCCAGAGCCAGCCCCAGAAGAGCAGAGCCAGGGTTACCGCCAGGGGATTCAGACGCAGACGCCGACCGATAATTTTGGGGTAGAGAACGTTCAGGGCGATCACGTGGCTGACAGCGACCACCGCCACGATGGCGACGAAGCGCTCGGTGGTCAGCAGGCCCAGACTGACCATTACGGGAGGCACAATCGCAAGCACGATCCCGAGGTAGGGGAGCAGGCTGACGATTCCGCTGATCATCCCGATGACGTAGAAATAAGGCACGCCGAGGATCCAGAATGCGATGGAACTGGTGACGCCGAGGATCATCCCAATGATGAAGTTGCCCACGATGAAGCCGCGGATCATCTGCGAGATCAGTCCCAGGGTGACGAAGGCTGTCTGGCGGCTCTCCACGCTGAACAGCATCACGGTGGAAGCCCGCACGTGGTCCTGCCAGCTCAACATGAAGAAGACCAGGAATGGGACGAAGGCGGCCATTACGACTGCTTCGGTGACTCCGAGCGCGCCGCTGGTCAAGGCATCGAACCAGTCAGAGGACTCGCGAACCGTGACCGTGCCCTTTTCGGGTTTTTCTTCGGGGAGCACGCCCTGGGTGGTCTGGCGGACGCGCTCGGCGCGCAGGCGGACCTGGTTGAGCACGCGGCGAATATTTCCGGAGTACTTCGGAAGGGCGCTCAGGAACTGATCGGCCTGGCTGTAGGAGACATAAAAAACTCCGTACAGCGCGCTGCACATCAGCAGGACGGCAAACATCGCGCCTATGGAGCGGGGCAGGCGGAGCCGCTGGCAGAGTTCGACGATGGGAGCCAGCATGAACGCGATCAGGATGGAGATCAGGACGAGCACGAGGACCAGCTTGGCAACGTACATCAGGGTGAGCAGGCCGCCGGTGGCCAGCACCGCCAGGGAACCGCTCTGGATGCGGGCGTGGCGCCGCCGCTCGGCGTCGGTGAGCGTGTCGGGGCCATCCTCGCCCGCCGTGTGAAGAGACGGCGGGCGCAGTCCTCCGGCGCCGGTGGGTTCGTCCTGGAAGCTGTCCGTGGTCTGCTGCATCTGCTGATTCTCCCGGCCTTCGCGGCACGGCTGGCTGTGAATCGCTTCTGATGGAACTATACTTGCGTTGAGATGCACTACGAAGCGGAAAAGCCGCCGGGACGTACCATGGCGCTCGACGTTGGTTCACGGACCATTGGTCTGGCGGTGACCGATCCGCTCGGCTTCACCGCCCAGGGGTTGGTCACCATTCGCCGCAAGAACAAGCGCACCGACCTGGCGGCGCTGGCCGAGGTGATCGCCAATTACGGTGTGGTGGAACTGGTGGTGGGCCTGCCGCTGCGCATGAGCGGCGCCGAGGGCCGGCAATCGGAGAAGATGCGCGAGTTTGTCGAAGTTCTGCAACGGCACTTCGACCTGCCGATCCATCTGTGGGATGAACGCCTGACCTCCGTGGAGGCCAACCGCGTGCTGCGCGAAACGGAAATGTCGATCAAAAAACGCGCCGCCGTGGTCGATCAGCTGGCCGCCGTGCTCATTCTCCAGAATTGGATGGAGGCGCGGCATCATCGCCTGGAACCCCAAGGTGAGTGACCCGGTGAACACGCCTTCCGTCTCCCTCGTGCGCCGGTGAGGCCGGTCGAAATGATATGCTTGCCCTGACCCTCACCTGAGATGACCACGCTTTCCGATCAACTGGCGAAGCCAACCCTGCCCGAGGAACCAACCCGCGTGGTCCGCCGGGTGATCTTTTGGCTGGCGGTGGCGGCTGCCGCACTGGTTGGCGCGCTGGTCGGGCTGCTGCTGGTTTATTCCACGGATCTGCCCCAAGTCGAGGATCTGGAGAGATATCGTCCCAGCTCGATCACCGAACTGTATGACCAGAAGGGCAAGGTGATCGGCTCCTTCGCCCTGCAGCGGCGGGTGATCGCCCGCTACGAGGACTATCCCAAGGTTCTGCGTGACGCTGTCATTTCCATTGAAGACAAGGATTTCGAGCGGCACTGGGGCATCGATCTTTGGCGCATCATGGGTGCGGCCTATCGTGACATCACCAGCGGATCGCGGGCGCAGGGAGCCTCCACGCTCACCATGCAACTGTCGCGCAACCTGTTCCTCAGTCCGGACCGCAAGTTCGGGCGCAAGCTGCAGGAGGTGATTCTGGCCATCCAGATCGAGCGCCGCTTCACCAAGGAACAGATCTTCACCCTTTATGCCAATCAGATTTTTTTGGGGCACGGGGTCTATGGCTTTGAAGCGGGCTCGGAGTTTTATTTCAGCAAACCCGCCAAGGAGCTGACGATCGACGAAGCCGCGCTGCTAGCGGGACTTCCCAAAGGGCCCAGCGCCTACTCTCCGATTAATAACCCCGAGAAGGCTCTGCGCCGCCGCAACCTGGTCATCAACAACATGATGGAGGACGGCCGCATCACCGCCCAGCAGGCGCAGGAGGCCAAGAGCCGGCCGCTGAATCTTCGCCTGCAGTCGGAACCCAACGCGGTGGCTCCCGACTTTGTGGAGGAGATACGGCGCTATCTGGAGAAAAAGTACGGGCCCGATCAGGTGCACGAGGGCGGGTTGCGGGTCTATACCTCGCTGGATATGGAATTGCAAAAGACGGCGACCCAAGCCGTGCTGGACGGACTGGCGGCCTACGAGCGGCGGCACGGATGGAAGGGGCATGTGGTCAACGTGATTGCCAAGGGCGATGACCCGTTCCTCTATGAGCATCCCGACTGGAGTCAGTCACCGGAACCCGGCAGTTACTTTCATGCTCTGGTGACCGGAGTGACGCAAGGGGAAGCCGACATCAAAATCGGCAAATATCACGGGCAGCTCCGCCCGGCCGATATGGCCTGGACCGGTCACCGCTCGCCGAATGAGATTCTTTCCGTGGGAGATGTCGTGTACGTGCGCGTGACCGCCGTGGAGCCGGAGCAAAAGCTGCAACTTTCGCTGGAACAGGATTCCGGTGCCCAGGCCGCGCTGGTGGCCATCGACAACAACACCGGCGAGATCCGCGCCATGGTGGGAGGCCGGGACTTCGAGGAGTCGAAGTTCAATCGCGCCACCCAGGCGCTGCGGCAGACGGGTTCCTCGTTCAAGCCTTACGTGTATTCGGTGGCGGTGGAGCAGGGCGCCATGCCCGATGACACCATCGTCGATTCGCCCATTAGTTTTCCCAGCGTCTCCGGGACCTGGACGCCGCATAACTACGACAACAAGTACGAGGGGACGATCACACTGCGCCACGCCTTGGCCGAGTCGCGCAATATTCCGGCCGTAAAACTGGCGGAACGCGTAGGCATCAAGACGGTGATCGAATACGTGCACAAATTCGGAATCACCTCGGAGATCCAGCCCTATCTGCCGGTGGCGCTGGGTTCGGCGGAAGTGACTTTGCTGGAGCACACCGCGGCCTACACGGTGTTTCCCAATGACGGCGTGCGGCTGAGTCCGCACTTCATCCACAAGGTGACCGATTACGACGGGCACGTCATGGAGCAGAATTATGCCGACGTGCGCGACGTGCTCAGCGCTCATTCGGCGCGCGTGATGGTGGAGATGCTGCAAGGCGTGGTGCGCAACGGCACCGGCTATGCCGCCAGCAAATTGAACCATCCGCTGGCGGGCAAGACGGGCACCACCAACGACTTTACCGACGCTTGGTTCATGGGCTTTTCCCCGTCGATCACCTGTGGCGTGTGGGTGGGCTACGACGAAAAGAAGACGCTGGGAAACAAGGAAACCGGAGCCCAGGCGGCACTGCCGATCTGGATGGATTTCATGAAGGTGGCCATCGCCGACAAGAAGGATGAGCAGTTTCCTGGTGCGCCGCCGCCGGAGACTCCGGCGGGCAACAATAAGGCCGGCTTAACCGCAGCGGCCGCCTACGACGGCGAGGCCCATTGATTCCGAGCCGATTCGATTCGCATCGGATGCTGAGCTAAAGACATATTTCGCAACGGCGGTCGGCCTCCGTGCCGTGCTCTACCGCTCCCAACCTATATACTGGAAATTGCTGAATACTGATCGACTGGGGATAGGCTTCGCCTGTGATGGAACGAGTTCGACTGACAATTGCCCTGCTGTGCCTGTGCTGCACAACCGGCTGCCTGTTTCGTTCGCACCGGGTGGAGTCCAGGCGCTCTCTCGCACCGTTGCAGACCGCTTCGGCGCAGGAGCTTGCGGCGCGGGTCGGCCGGATGGCGGCGAGCGTGCATACCATGAGCGCCACGGTTGAGATTGACACCACCGTAGGGGGCGAGAAAAAGGGCAAGGTCATCGAGTACCAGGAGATCAGCGGCTATATCCTGGCCCAGAAGCCAAAGTTGCTTCGGATGATCGGTCTGTTGCCCATCGTGCGCAGCCGGGCCTTCGACATGGTGAGCGACGGCAATCACTTCGAGCTGTCGATCCCGCCCAAGAACCGCTTTATAACAGGCACAGACAATGTCACCAAGCTCAGCACCAACCCTCTGGAGAACCTGCGGCCCCAGGCGATTTACGATGCCCTGCTGATGCCTTCGGTTGACGAGACCGACGAAATTGCCGTGCTCGAAGGGGGCGTGCAGCAGGTTGAGGACGAGAAAACCCACAAGACGTTGACCCAGCCGAACTACCAACTCCTGATCATCCTGCGCGGAGCGCAGGACGCCTGGCATCTGCAGCGGAAGATTTATTTCAACCGGGCCGATCTGCAGATTTACCGTCAGACCATCTACGACGACAAGGGCGAAGTAGCGACGGATGCCCATTACTCCGACTTTAAGGATTACGACGGAGTGCAGTTTCCTTCGCTGATTGAAATCGAGCGGCCGCAGGAGGAGTACAGCATCGCCCTGAAGATGGTGAAGCTCGCGTTGAACGTGCCTTTGAAACCGGAGCAGTTTCAAATGGGAATTCCTCCTGGTGCTACGGTTACGGAGCTGAAGTAGCATTCCGTCCGGCGGCGTCGTGCGGCTCGCAGGATGATCGGAGAGAGCGGACGGCTCTTGCGCAGTGAGGGTAATTGCATGGAATCGATGACTCCGCATTTGAATTTCTCCGGCACGGTCGCCCTGCCTGCGGATGCGGCAAGCCGCTATCATCGTGTTTTGCGCTATATCGGCGTGGCCGATGTGTTGCTTGGACTGGCGCTGATGGCGGTGCTGCTTGCCGCCGACTGGACCAGCGGCATACGCAACTTCGCAGTGCGCCTGGCCGGCGATCATTACGCCGCGGCCTTGCTCGTTTACACGACCATTTTGCTGCTGCTTACCAAGCTCCTCAGCCTTGGCCCGGATTATTACGGCTTCCTGATAGAACATCGCTACCGCCTGAGCAACCAGCGCCTGCGCGGCTGGGCATGGGACCAGAGCAAGGAATTTGCCCTGACGTTCGCCTTTGGCCAGGTTCTGGTGCAGCTGCTGTACCTGCTGATCCGTCTGCAGCCGCAGTGGTGGTGGGTGACGTGCTGGATTCTATTCATGCTGCTGAACGTACTGCTGGCGCAACTCGCGCCGGTTCTGCTGTTTCCATTGTTTTTCCGCTTCCGCTCCCTGGACGATGAGGAGTTGACGGCGCGTCTGACGCGGATGAGCGAAAAAGCGGGAGCAAAGGTTCGCGGCGTGTACGAGTGGAACCTCTCGGAGAAAACGAAGAAAGCCAATGCCGCTCTGATGGGCCTGGGACGCACGAGGCGGATCGTGATTTCAGACACCCTGCTGGCTACCTGCAATCATGATGAGATCGAGGCGGTGCTGGCGCACGAGTTGGGTCACCAGGTTTACCGCCATATGCTGAAGTCCATTGCGGTGCAGGGCGTGGTTACCTTTCTCGGCTTCTGGTGCCTGAAACTGGCGGTTCGCTGGGCGGCCTTTGACTGGAAGCGCTACGACCAGATCGACTTTGCCAACCTGCCGCTGATGATTCTTGTTGCCACGGCCAGTTCGCTGCTGTTGCTGCCGTTAATGAACACCTACCTGCGTTTCAACGAGCGCCAGGCCGACGCCTACGCATGGAAAACCCTGGGTTCGGTGAAGGCATTTTGCACCGCGATGGAAAAACTTGCCGCGCAAAACCTCTCCGAGCGGGAACCTTCGCGCTGGGTGGAGATTCTCTTCCACTCGCATCCGGCGCCATTCCGCCGCATGAAAGCCGCTGTGGCCTGGGCTAACGCCCACCGCTGAAAGCCGCGGCAACGGTTCGCCTTCGCAGCAGTCCGCCAGTTGCAAGCGCCTGCGCGGCGCAGGATACAATTTCCAGGTGAGCACCCCATCCGCAGATCGCAACTCTGGTGAGGCCGCAGCGTTTACCCTGCGGCAGCGGCTGGCTTTGTGGTGCCTCTCATGGCTCGGCTATCTGCTGATTTCGCTGATCGGACGGACGTTGCGCTTCGAGTGGTCCTCGGAGCCGGGCAGCGGAGTCGAAAACGGAGATCCTCCTGCGGTGGTGATCGGCTCATTCTGGCATCGTGCGGTCATTCCAGCCACGTATTACTTTCGTGACCGCGGGATGGCGGTGATCACCAGCCGCAGTTTTGACGGCGAATATATTGCCCGCATCATCGAACTCTTTGGTTTTTCGGCGGTGCGCGGCTCGAGTTCGCGCGGTGGCTCGGGAGCGTTGCTCGGAATGAAGCGCGTGCTAGCCACCGGACACATTGCGGCATTCACCATCGACGGGCCGAGAGGTCCGCGCTACGTGGCCAAGCCCGGGCCGGTGCTGCTGGCGAAGATGAGCGGGGTGCCGATCCTGTGCTTCTACCTGGCGGTGCAGCGGCCGTGGATTCTGCGCTCGTGGGATGCCATGATGATTCCGCGGCCATTCTCCAAGGTGCATGTTCGCTGGACGAAACTGATTCACGTTTCGGCGGAGGCAAGCGAAGAAGAGATGAAGCAGTACCACCAGCAGATGCAGGACTCGCTGGAGCGGGCGCGGCGCGACGGAGTAGCGGCGCTGGGCGAGCAGGCAAGCTAGACGTTGTCACGACCAAGTTCAAACAAGAAGGAAGCGAGGCTGTATGAATGTACGCACTCTGATTCTTCTTATCCTCGCAGCGGCGCTGGAAGTGGGCGGCGACGCATTGATCCGCAGCGGGCTGCAACGCAGAGGCGGGCTGCTGTTGCTGGCCGGGGCTGCGACGCTGGTGGTTTACGGCTTCATGGTCAACATGACGAAGCTGGACTTTAGCCGCCTGATGGGGCTCTACATCATCATCTTCTTCTTCGTGGCACAGGCGGTCGCGGTGCTGGTCTTCCACGAGGAGATCGAACCGGCGGTGTTTGCAGGCGGAGGTTTGGTGCTGGTGGGGGGACTTATCATGACGTTCTATCGCGGCTAAAGGAGTAATCGAGCGGTCAATCGTTGGATTTCGAAGGGTTGTTGGTTTGGCAATGGTTGCGCAGCGTTGGCGGATAGTCAGGCCGTCTGCGCCCGGGATTCGCGGCGGACAGGTAGGGCGAAGAAGAACAACAACGCCAGCAGAACCACGGCGAGCGCGCTGAGCAGACTCCTCCCCATCAGAAACAGGTAGGCTGGCGGAAGCAAAAGAACGGCCGAGGTTATCGCGAGGGCCCGGGCGCGGAACTCGTCCGGGTGTTCCAAGAAATAGTTCAGAGCGAGAGAAATGGGCAGGAGCAACGAACACCAGGTCGTGCATCCCCAGGTAACGGCTGAGCAGGAGTCCGACGATGAGAGCCGTGGGCAGGGAACAGGGCCGTGAGGCGATCCAGAGGACGATGAGCAGCGACATGGCGGCGGCGAGGCGCGAACCCCAGGCTGCTCCACCGGAGAGCAGCGTCGCGAGTCCGAACAGGTTGGGCATCATTGCCGGAGCGATGGCAAACCGGGAGGTAACTCCGGAGGCGCTGGTAGCCATCAGGAACAGCGAACGCCAGTACTGCAGGAAGGCGGGATATCCAGTGATGGATAACGATACAGCCAGGGCCGCGGCAGCGCCGGCCAGAAATCCGGCGGCCACGCGCCAGCGCCGCCAGAGAAGAAAGAGCAACAGGACGGGCAGCGCGGTTTGCATCTTGAGGATGGCCAAGCCGAGACAGATTCCGGCGCGAAGAGGCCAGCCTTTTTGCAGCGCGGCGAAAGCGGCACAGTAAAGCGCCAGCAAAAGGATCGACGTCTGGCCCTGCATCAGGGCTTCCCCGGCGGGGAAGAAACAAAAAAATAAAACAAGCAGCAGCGGCGGCCAAAGTCCCGACAAGTGCGACAGGCTGTCGCGCAGGAACCTGGCCGAGAGCCAGAGCAGGAGCAGATTGACGCCGAAGAAAACAAGATAGGCGTTGCGCCAGCTTAACAGCGAAAGTGGGACGAACAGCAGCGCGGAATAGGCCGGGTATAGAAACGGCAGGACGCCGCGTTCCGGGGTGACGAGAGTTTGTGCTTGCTCCTGCAGGTTCAGGTCATAAAGGCGGTGTGCGTCGCCTGAGCGGACCATGTACCCCGCGGCGTAGAAGGAACGGAAATCGGCGAAACCGGCAACAGCCTTTGGAATGCCGCGGAACAGGACAGCACACTGAACCAGGAAAAGATAAATGAGCGCGCCAATGAGGAAGTGGCGGTAGCGGTGCAGAGTCGTCTGTCCGGCGTGCGGCTTATGGATATTCTGCGGCGCGGGCATGGCAGAGTTTCTGTACACGATCATACATGCAGAGCGGGAACGCGGCCGGGTGGATCAGGAGCACGAAGCGGGAAGAGGCCTGAGGTGTTGCTGGTCACGGGGTTGCCATAACCGCAATTTCCCAGGGCAGGCGCGGATGAAATGCGGCGAGGTTCTTTTGGAGGCGCGCGGCGTTTTCGTCTCCGATGCCGTAAAAGGACACAATGGAGCCGCCGATCACCGTCTTATGCGCAGCGCTCCAGCCGCCGGCCCTGATCCAGCCTGGCGGGAGGTGGCCCGGCTGAAAGCCGAACCAGTCGTCGTAGACCGCGACGACCTCGACATGGTTGTTCCGCACGACGGCCTGGGCCGCGGCGTTGTGCAGGAAATCGTACCTGAGATCGCCTGTGGCGAGCGTGCCTAGACGGGCTCGCGCGATCTCCGTGCTGCCGAGACCGGCAAGGTCGGTCAGGTAGGGATCGCCGTAGAACGAAACCGCGCCAATGTCATTGAGTGCGATATGTCCCTGCGGATAATAGGCGCGGAAGAACTGCGCCATCTGATACTGCTGGTGGTAGATATCCGCCATGGCCCGCGGCGTGCCGGTGAGGGAGAGGTATGCGCGCATAAACAGGGGAATGACCAGGAAGCTGGCCAGAAGCAGGAGCGCGGCTGCGGTCCAGACAGAGACGTTGGCGAACAGATCCCATGCGGCGATGGACGCCGCGATCAAACCCAGGGCCACCAGATAGACCTCGTAGCGGTAAAACCAGCGATAGGAGGCAAACATTTGGTGCAACAAAGCAGTGATGAGAAATAACTGCAGCAGTTGCCGGCTCCCGCGTTGAGCATTTCTGCCGAAAGCCAACATCAGCAGCGCAACCAACGCCAGCACAAAGACCTCGGGGCAGTCGGTTGCCATGGTGCGCAGCCGCAGCAGAGTGGCGAGCCCAATCGGACGGGCCTTGATGAGCAGTGAGTTGGGCAGGAAGAATCCGCCGTGGGAGATGCTGTAAAGCCCGAAGAGCGTGACGGGCACCCAGCCGGCGGCGGCAGCGGCCATGGCCGGGAGAAGTTTTTTCTGCAGCAGACAGAGCAGAGCGACCGCAGCGACCAGGAACAGTCCTTCATAGCGGACCGCGACGAGCAAGACGGCGCAAAGCAGAACGGGACGGAGGCTCAGGCGCGAGGCGTTCAGGTAGCGGACGGAGACCATTGCGAACAGCAGGGTTGCGAGTGGCTGCAGAAGGTGTTCCATGGCAACGAAGGTCATGGGCACCATGGGCAGCGTCAGGACCAGGAAGCTGAGTACGGCGCCCGCGTACAGGTTGGAAGTGACCCCTGCGCGGTTCAGCGCCTCCCAGGAAAGCCAAAGCAGAGCAATTCCGATTGCGATTTGCGCAATCAACGGGATGACGGCCAGCGGACCGAAGACCTTGAAGAGGACCGCAAGCAGCAGCGGCCAGAGAATCGATGACGATGCGGAAACGAACCCATGGCTGGTGACTCCGAAGACGCCATGCGCGGCCAGGTTTTTGGCGATGGCCATGTGGATGTAGGTATCGTCCAAGGCGTAGACAAGGTGACCCTGAGTGGCGGGTAGGGCGGCGGCGAGCACCCAGAAAACGCCCAGCAGGTAGAACACGGCGGGGCAGATCAGCGCCGTGAGCCGGAGCCCGCGGCGAGGCGCAGGGGGCAGGCGGTCGACGGGGACGGAGGCAGGGGACGCTGCTGGCACCAGGGTTGGCATAGAGGCTCAGGCGGGTCGTGTCGCAGAGCTGAATTGATCCAAAGTGTACTCTGGACTGGGGGTTTTGCAAAGTCGCATCGCGACCGGAGGGTTGGCGGACGAGCGGGACGGAAAGGAACCGAAGGAAATTGAGTGCGGGCTGGTTGACCGGCTGGCGAACGTGTTGTTATATTTGAATGGTTCTGCGAGTCTGTCTGGCTTGTCTGTGTAGTTTGTCGAGCTTTTACTGTACGATCAGCCTAATGGCGCTTCACGGCGCTTGAAGTAAGGGCTTCCTCGCTGAAACGAATCTGCGCTGCCCGTGGCGCATGGCTACGGGGTATGCAGGTTCAGGTTGCGAAACGGAACGCTCCCGGCGGAGATTCAGGCAGAATGCCTGGGCAATTGACCGGGGACAAAGCGTCACCGTCGCCGCCTCTATCCAGGAAACGTGAGATTTCCCCGCAATTGCGATTGCGGAGAGTATGGTTGAGCGCCGCGCGAGCGGATGGCTTGGCCAGCCCTGAGTGGGTTGTGAGCGGCGTTGCCCGCCGGATAAGCGGGCGCGGCCGCCAGTGGCGCCACAGTGCGTCCGAATAAAAGGAGCTGCAAGAGTGCCTACGTTTAATCAGTTGGTGCGTAAGGGGCGCAAGGCGCCGCGCTACAAGACGGCAAGCCCTGCCCTGCAGGCCTGCCCGCAGAAGCGTGGAGTCTGCACCCGCGTCTACACCCAGACGCCTAAGAAACCGAACTCGGCTCTTCGGAAGGTTGCCCGCGTGCGCCTGACGAACGGGATCGAGGTGACAACCTATATTCCCGGCGTTGGCCACAACCTGCAGGAGCACTCGATTGTGCTCATTCGCGGCGGCCGCGTGAAGGATTTGCCGGGTGTTCGCTACCACGTGATCCGTGGAACGCTGGACTCGGTGGGAGTTGCCAACCGCAGACAGAGCCGCTCCAAGTACGGAGCGAAGCGGCCGAAGTCGTAACGAAGCGGCCGAAGTCGTAACGATATTGGCTTAGGCGACGGGTACGGGCCAGCCGATGGCCCTCCGGTCGCTGACAGCCGTAAACCATCCGGCGTCTCAATTGGGAGATGGCCGGGAGTACCGCCGAAGAGGCAGGGAAGAGGAGCAAGTGAATGCCTAGAAAAGGCCATATTGCCAAGCGCGAACCGATGCCGGATCCGATCTACGGATCGACCTTGGCCAACAAGTTTGTCAACAACCTGATGTGGGACGGCAAGAAGAGCACCGCGCAGGGCATCTTCTACAAGGCCATGACGCAGTTGGAACAGAAGGGCGGCGACGAGGCCCTGAAGCTGTTCAAGAAGGCGGTGGAGAACTGCAAGCCGCTGCTGGAAGTGAAGACCCGCCGCGTGGGCGGCGCCAACTATCAGGTCCCGGTGGAAGTGAACGCCGAACGGCGCACCTCGCTGGCGATTCGCTGGCTGATCTCGTATTCGCGCAGCCGTCCTGAAAAGGGCATGATCGACAAGCTGGCCAACGAGCTGCTGGACGCCGCCAACGGCAAGGGCGCGGCAATGAAGAAGAAGGAAGACGTACACCGCATGGCCGAGGCCAACAAGGCCTTTGCGCACTATCGCTGGTAGGACTTTGACCCGCACGGGCTTCGGCCCGGCGGGCTTTCCAGTGAAGGCGCCGATTGCGGCAGGAGCAGCCTACAGGCTGCGTCGACAAGAAACCAGCACGGGCCACCCCCAACGCCCGGGCGATGAGAAAAAGGGATAGGTAGAAGCTTTGGCTCGACAAGTTCCATTAGAACGTTGCAGGAACATCGGCATCATGGCGCACATCGATGCCGGGAAGACGACAACGACCGAGCGCGTGTTGTTTTACACGGGCCGCCTGCACCGCATTGGCGAAGTGCACGAAGGCACGGCGACGATGGATTGGATGGCGCAGGAGCAGGAACGCGGCATCACGATCACGTCGGCGGCGACCACGTGCATGTGGAAAGACATCACGATCAACATCATCGACACCCCTGGCCACGTGGACTTCACGGCCGAGGTGGAGCGCTCGCTGCGCGTGCTGGACGGCGCGGTGGCGGTGTTTGACGCGGTGCACGGCGTGGAGCCGCAGTCGGAGACGGTGTGGCGGCAGGCCGACAAGTACGCGGTGCCCCGCATTTGCTTCATTAACAAGATGGACAAGATGGGCGCCGATTTCGATCACGCCGTCGACACCATCCGCAAGCGCCTGGCGGCCAAGCCGGTGGCGATCCAAATGCCGATTGGGCAGGCGGAAAAGTTCAAGGGCTGCATCGACCTGTTCAACATGAAGGCGATCTACTGGCACGACGAGACCATGGGTGCCGACTACGCGGTGGAAGAGATTCCGGCCGAGTTGATGAAGAAGGCCCAGGCGATGCGCCAGTTGATGGTGGAAACCATCGTGGAAAACGACGATGGCGACGAGCTGATGGCCAAGTACATTGAGGGCGATGAGATTTCCGTGGAGAAGCTGAAGGCTTCGCTGCGCAAGTCGGTGATCGCGATCAAGATCTTCCCGGTGATTCTGGGCACGGCATTCAAGAACAAGGGCGTGCAGCCGCTGCTGGATGCGGTGGTGGAATTTCTGCCTTCGCCGCTGGATGTTCCGCCAGTGACGGGCGTAAATCCCGATAACGGCAAGGAAGAAGTACGTCACGCGAACGACGAAGAGCCGTTCTCGGCGCTGGCGTTCAAGATCATGACCGATCCGTTTGTGGGGCAGTTGACGTTTATCCGGGTGTACTCGGGAGTTCTGAAGACGGGCGACATGGCCTACAACGCCAATCGTCTGAAGCATGAGCGCATTGGCCGCCTGTTGCGCATGCACGCCAATAAGCGCGAGGAAATCACTGAAGTTCGCGCCGGCGACATTTGCGCCTGCGTGGGACTGAAGAACGTGACCACGGGCGACACTATCTGCAACGAGGACAAGCCGATCCTGCTGGAGAACATCGAGTTCCCGGAGCCGGTGATTCACGTGGCGGTGGAACCGAAGACCAAGACGGACCAGGAAAAGATGGGCGTCGCGCTGCACAAGTTGGCCCAGGAAGATCCCACGTTCCGGGTACACACCGACGAGGACAGCTCGCAGACCATCATTAGCGGCATGGGTGAGCTCCACCTGGAAATCATCGTCGACCGCATGATGCGCGAGTTCAATGTGCAGGCCAACGTGGGCAAGCCGCAGGTGGCCTACCGCGAGACGGTGCGCAAGAACTCGGAGGCCGAGGGTAAATACATTCGCCAGACAGGTGGCAGCGGCCAGTACGGCCACGTCAAGCTCCGTCTGAGTCCGAATGAGCCGGGTAAGGGATTTGAGTTCGAAGACGCGACCAAGGGCGGCTCGGTTCCCAAGGAATACATTAAGCCGATCGAGATGGGAATTAAGGAAGCCATGGAGGGCGGCGTATTGGCCGGCTATCCCATGGTGGATGTGAAGGCTTCGCTCTACGACGGCAGCTATCACGAAGTCGATTCCAACGAATTGGCGTTCAAGATCGCGGCGTCGATGGCCTTCAAGGAAGCGGCCCGCAAGGCCAGCCCGGTTCTGCTGGAGCCGGTGATGTCGGTGGAAGTGGTGGTTCCGGAAGAGTACATGGGCACCATTATTGGCGACCTGAATAGCCGCCGCGGGCGCATCGAGGGTATCGAGCACCGCGCCGGATCGCAGGTCATCAAGTCGATGGTACCGCTGGCCGAAATGTTCGGCTACGCAACCAACATGCGCTCCAACACGCAGGGGCGCGCGACGTTCTCGATGCACTTTTCACGCTACGAGGAAGCCCCGCGCTCGGTGGCGGAGGAAATCGTAGCCAAGGTGCAGGGCAAGACGGGCAGATAAAGTTCAACCGCGGCGCGCGGAACGAATGCGCGGCGCCACAGCGATAATCAAGACGGAGCTCGAGAGCAATGGCGAAAGAGAAATTTGACCGCAGCAAGCCGCACGTGAACGTTGGGACGATCGGGCACATCGATCATGGCAAGACGACGCTGACGGCGGCGATCACGAAGGTGCTGGCAAAGCACAATCCGAACATCAAATTCCGCTCGTTCGACTCGATCGACAATGCGCCGGAAGAGCGCGAGCGCGGCATTACGATTGCCACGGCGCACGTGGAGTATGAGACGGCCAACCGTCACTACGCCCACGTGGATTGCCCGGGCCACGCCGACTACATCAAGAACATGATCACCGGCGCGGCGCAGATGGACGGCGCCATTCTGGTGGTTGCGGCCACCGACGGCCCGATGCCGCAGACCAAGGAGCACGTGCTGCTGGCGCGCCAGGTGGGCGTTCCCTGCGTGGTGGTGTTCCTGAACAAGTGTGACGCGGTGGAAGATCCTGAGCTGATCGACCTGGTGGAGATGGAAGTCCGCGAACTGCTGTCGAAGTACAAGTTCCCGGGCGACGACCTGCCGGTGATTCGGGGCTCGGCCCTGGGCGCGCTGAACGGCGAACCGCAGTGGGAAAAGAGCGTGGACGAGCTGATGGCTGCGGTGGACGCCTATGTTCCGCTGCCGGCGCGCGCCATCGACCAGCCGTTCCTGATGCCGATCGAAGATATTTTTTCGATCTCGGGACGCGGCACGGTGGTGACGGGCCGTATCGAGCGCGGCAAGGTGAAGGTAGGCGAGGAAGTCGAAATCGTGGGCTTCCGCGACACGCGCAAGACGGTTGTGACCGGCGTGGAAATGTTCAAGAAGCAACTGGACGAAGGCCTGGCGGGCGACAACGCTGGACTGCTGTTGCGCGGCATCGGCAAGGATGACGTGGAACGCGGCATGGTGCTGGCCAAGACGGGTTCGATTACGCCGCACACCAAGATCAAGGGCGAGGTCTACATTCTGTCGAAGGAAGAAGGCGGGCGTCATACGCCGTTCTTCAACGGCTACCGTCCGCAGTTTTATTTCCGGACGACGGACGTGACGGGTGTGGCGAAGCTGCCGGAAGGCGTCGAGATGGTGATGCCGGGCGACAACGTTGCGCTGGAGATCGAGTTGATTACTCCGGTGGCCATGGAAAAGGGCCTGCGCTTTGCCATCCGCGAAGGCGGCCGCACGGTGGGCGCCGGAACGATTACGGAAATTCTGTAAGGGAGCTGAGCGGGCCATCCCACCTTGGCCGCCAAAGCGGCGGCGAAGGTGGGGCACCCGACGCCTTCCAAGGTTACTTTCACGCTGGATTGATAAAGAAGTCGCGGCGACTAGAAGACCGCACGATCTTTGAGGGTTGAAACAGTGATTGGCAAAGAGAGAATACGCATCCGGTTGAAGGCTTACGATTATCGCGTGCTGGACCAGTCCACGGGCGAGATCGTAGAAACGGCGCGCCGCACAGGGGCGCAGATCGCCGGCCCGATTCCGCTGCCGACGGTGAAGAATAAGTATTGCGTGCTGCGTTCGCCGCACGTGGATAAGAAGTCGCGCGAGCAGTTTGAGATCCGCACGCACAAGCGCCTTCTGGACATTCTTGAACCGACGCAGCAGACGGTGGACGCATTGATGAAGCTGGATCTTCCCGCCGGTGTCGACGTGGAGATCAAGGCTTACGGCAAAGAACACAAATAACCCGGCCGGTGCGCCCTGAGCGCGCGGCCCTCACAGTGCCCGGCGCCTTTTACGGGGTGGGCATGATGGAGAGATGCAATGTCAGTCAATGGAATTCTAGGCAGGAAAGTGGGCATGACGCAGCTGTTCGATGACAAGGGTGACGTTCGCCCGGTCACCGTGCTGCAGGCCGGTCCCTGCGTGATTACGCAGTTGAAGAGCATGACCCGGGACGGCTACGACGCCGCCCAGATCGGGCTGGTGGAGTTTGTGAAGGACTCGCGCCTGACCAAGGCGATGAAGGGCCACTTCGCGAAGCACGACCTTCCCCCGGTGAAGTTCATGAAGGAAGTTGACGTGGTGGAGGACGAAGCGGGCGCCGACTGGAGCGTGAAGGTGGGCGACAGGGTTCTGGTCGATCTGTTCGACGGCACCAAGTTCGTCGACATCACCGGTACCAGCAAGGGACGCGGCTTCGCGGGCGTTGTGAAGCGCCACAAGTTTGCTGGCGGTCCGGCGGCCCATGGCCACATGTTCCAGGTGCAGGGCTCGATTGGCGCTTCGTCGTTCCCCTCGCGTGTCTTTCCGGGCACGCGCATGAGCGGCCACATGGGCGACGTAACGGTGACGGTGCGCAATCTGCGGGTTCTGGGCGTGGACAAGGACGAGAACCTGCTGGTAGTGGAAGGCGCGGTTCCGGGACACCGGGACGGCTACCTGGTGATCACCAAGGCCAAGAAGCCGCCGAGAGAGCGTCGCGGATTCAGCGGCGAGGGTACGGCGATCAACCCGCTGAAGGCCTCCAAGCGCGCTGCCAAGGGCAAGTAACCCAGGCAAGTAAGTTTTAGCTTCCCCGCCGGAAGATTGCTGGCGGGGAGCATGAATGTGAAAACGAAACCTTCCGCGGATGCATATTGACGGAAGGCAACTGAAAAGGGCCGCCGAAGATGCGAGCCCGGCAAAGGAAAAGAAATGGCTACCATTGATGTGCTGAATCTGGCCGGCCAGAAAGTGGGATCGCTCGATCTGGCCGAAGAAGTGTTCGGCGCGGTGAACGAGGACCTGCTCTGGGAATCGGTGCAGCATTACCGTGCGGCGCAACGCGCCGGCACCCATGCCACCAAGAACAAGAAGCTGGTTGCCGGTTCCGGCAAAAAGCTGTGGAAGCAGAAGGGAACAGGGCGGGCCCGCGTGGGCAGCGTCCGTTCGCCCATCTGGCGCCACGGCGGTACGGTCCACGGACCGCAGCCGCGCTCCTATGATTACGCCTTCCCGCGCAAGAAGCTGCTGGGCGCGCTGCGCTCGGCGCTGGCGGCCAAACTGCAGGACGGCAACCTGGTGGTGATCGATTCGCTGGAGTTGCAGGAAGCGAAGACGAAGACCTTCCGACAGGTTCTGACCGGGCTGAAGTTCAAGAAGACCGCGCTGGTGGTGGAGGCGGGCGCGAATCTGAATCCGAACCTGGAGCTTTCCACCCGCAATATTGCGGGAGTCCAGATGCTGTACGGTCCCGAGGTTCATCCCTATCACCTGCTGCGCCACGAACTGGCGGTTTTCTCGATGGCCGCGTTGGAAAAGCTGCAGGGTTCGCTGAAGGCCTCGGCGCCGAAGCGGAAGGCGGAGGTGGCAAATGTCTAAGTCTCCTTACCAGATCGTCCGCAAGCCGGTGATCACCGAAAAGGGACTGAGCGTGAAGGAAGTCGAGAACACGCTGGTCTTCCAGGTGGCCGCGGATGCGACCAAGACGGAGATTAAGGAAGCGGTGCAGAAGGCTTTCAATGTGAAGGTTTCCGGCGTCCGCACCGCCAACTTCCTGGGCAAGGAGCGGCGCCGCGGCAAGTTTACCGGCTTCCGTCCTGACTGGAAGAAGGCCTACGTACGGCTTGCCGAGGGCGAGAAGATGCCCGAGTACGCGCAGAATATTTAACCGCTGCGCGAATTGAGCGCCGCGAAGTAGAGCAACGCGGCACTGCCGGATGGGAGAACGAAACCCTATCTGTCCGGCCCAAGCGATCCCGCCGTGAAGACGGCCTGGGATCTGGAAGAGAAGAATTATGGCGATCAAGACTTACAGACCGATCACTCCGACGCTGCGCTTCAAGTCTTCGCAGGTCAACGACGATCTGACGACCAACCGGCCGCACAAGCCGCTGACCGAACCGAAGAAGCGCACCGGCGGCCGCCGCAACTCGGGCGACCTGACCATCTGGCACCATGGTGGCGGACACAAACGCAAGATTCGCGTGATCGACTTCAAGCGCGACAAGCAGGGGATTCCGGCGACGGTGGCGACCATCGAATACGATCCCAACCGCTCGGCCCGGATTGCGCTGCTCAGCTACGCGGACGGCGAAAAGCGCTACATCCTTCAGCCGGTGGGTTTGAAGGTGGGAGCGAAGATCATCAGCGGACCGGAAGCCGACATTCTGGTGGGCAACGCGCTGCCGCTGAAGAACATTCCGGCCGGCACCATCGTGCACAACATCGAACTGAAGCCGGGCAAGGGCGCGCAGATGGCGCGTTCGGCCGGGGCGCAGGCGCAGCTGGTGGCCAAGGAGGGCGAATATGCCCTGCTGAAGCTGCCTTCGGGCGAGACCCGCAAGGTGCTGGTGGACTGCATGGCGACCGTGGGCCAGGTGGGCAATACCGATCACGAGAACATCTCGCTCGGCAAGGCCGGCCGCAGCCGCTGGCTGGGCATCAAGCCGACCAACCGCGGCGTGGTGATGAACCCGGTGGATCACCCGCACGGCGGCGGCGAAGGCAAAACTTCTGGCGGCCGTCATCCGGTAACTCCCTGGGGACAGCCGACGCGTGGCTACAAGACCCGTAACAACAAACGGACCGACAAATTCATCGTGTCGCGTCGCGGCAAGTAGGGAAGGAAACCATGGCACGTTCTACGAAAAAAGGGCCGTTTGTAGATTCGCACCTGATCGTGAAGATCGAGGGGATGAACGCGCGCAGCGAGAAGAAGGTGCTGCGCACCTGGTCGCGCCGTTCGACGATTACGCCGGAGATGCTGGGGCATACCATTGCGGTGCATAACGGCCGCAAGTTCATTCCGGTGTACGTATCGGAGAACATGGTGGGTCACAAACTGGGCGAATTCAGCTTCACCCGCACCTTCAAGGGGCACTCGGTGAAGTCGGCGGCGGAGACCTCGGCCAAGCCGGCGCGGTAGGCGAATTTTTATACGAAAAGTATGGGCGCTCCGATGGAGTGTCCGCGAATGAGATCTGAAGGGAAGAGAACATGGAATTCACAGCGAAAGCCCGATACTTGCGGGTGTCACCGCAAAAGGCGCGCCTGGTGCTGGGCCTGATCAAGGGCAAGCGGGTGGAGACGGCGCTGAACACGCTGGCGTTCACCAACAAGGGCATTGCGCCGGCGGTGTTGAAGTTGTTGCGTTCGGCGGTGGAGAACGCCAGCTACCTGAGCGCCGAAAAGGGCCTGGATGTCGATCTGGACAACTTGTATGTCAAGAACGCCATCGCCAACGAGGGTCCGCGGATGAAGCGGATCCGGCCGGCCCCGATGGGCCGCGCCTACCGCTACCAGCGCCGCATGGCTCACATTGAAATCGAGCTGGCGGAGAAGAACAAGGCTGCAGCTAAGGTCGATGAGACTGCAGCGGCTCCGGCCAAGCCGGCGGTGCGCAAGCCGGCGGTGAAAAAGGCGGCCGCCAAGAAGACGGCTGTCAAGAAAACCGCTGTCAAGAAGACCGCGCCGAAGGCAAAGAAGTAGGGTCCACGGGATCCGCAAGGGTCCAATTCAGCGATGGCGCCAGGGAGAGCCCGCAAGGGTTTGGCCCGAGTAAGCCACCGGCAGAGAGACGAAGCAACTATGGGACAGAAAGTCCATCCATACGGATTCCGGCTCGGCTATACCAAGCCGTGGAAGTCGCGCTGGTATGCCGACCGCGACTATGACAAGCTCCTGATCGAGGACATCAAGCTGAAGGAAGAGCTGAAGGACAAGCTCAAGTCGGCTGGGGTGAGCTCGATTGAGATCGAACGCCCGGGCAACAAGCTGCGGATCATCATCCGCACCGCGCGTCCGGGCATCATCATCGGCCGCAAGGGCGCCGAGATCGACAAGCTGAAGTTGGACCTGCAGAAGCGGACCAACCGCGATGTCTTCGTCGATATTCTGGAAGTGCACAAGCCGGAGCTGGATGCGCAGCTGGTGGCCGAGTCGATTGCGCTGCAGCTGGAAAAGCGCGTTGGCTTCCGCCGGGCGATGCGCAAGAGCGTGGACAGCGCGCTGCGCTTTGGCTGCAAGGGCATCAAGGTGCGGGTTTCGGGCCGTTTGAACGGCAACGAGATTGCGCGCTCGGAGTGGTATCTGCAGGGGCGTCTGCCGCTGCATACTCTTCGGGCCGACATCGACTACGGCTTTGCCGAAGCGCACACCACCTACGGGCTGATCGGGGTGAAGACCTGGGTTTACAAGGGTGAAATTCTTCCCCAGAAGCGCCGCGAACCGTCGACGGCGACGGCTGGACTTTAGCAAGCAGCCGCCCAGCCGCTCCGGAAGCCGGTTCCTGGAGAGGCAGCAGTCGAGGCGGCAGGCATGCCCTGGTAAGGGCAGCCGGAATTTGCAACCGGCAACTGGAAACTGCTTATGTTGATGCCGAAGAAAGTCAAGTACCGCAAGCAACAACGCGGTCGTATGTGCGGCAAGGCCTGGCGCGGCTCGGAGCTGTCGTTTGGCGATTATGGCTTGAAGGTTATGGAGCCGGGCTGGATCACCGACCGCCAGATTGAGGCGGCGCGTATTGCGATGACTCGTTTCATCAAGCGCGGCGGCAAGATCTGGATCCGTGTCTTCCCCGACAAGCCGGTGACCAAGAAGCCGGCCGAAACCCGTATGGGTAAGGGCAAGGGCGCGCCGGACCACTGGGTTGCGGTGGTGCGTCCCGGCAAGCTGCTGTTTGAGATGGAGGGCGTAAGCGTGGCCGATGCGCAGGAAGCAATGCGTCTGGCTTCGCACAAGCTGCCCCTGATTACCAAGTTTGTTAAGCGCGAGACCCTGGCGCACTAAGCGGCAGGACGCGTTGGACATTATTTCCGGCGCCGGCGGCTAAGACCCGCCGGGGGTGAAGAGAAGAGAGAGATGAATTCGGAAAAGATTCGTAATTTGACTGACGCCGAGCTGGTCCATCAGAAGATCGAACTCAGCGAAGAGCTGTTCAAGCTGAAGTTCCAGCTCAAGATGGGGCAGACCGAAAGCCTGAAGAAGATGCGCGGGTTGAAGAAGGACATCGCGCGGGTGCTGACCATCCAGCGCGAGAAGCAGCTGGCCGCAGAGAAGACCGGATCGGAGAAGAAGTAGCCATGACAGAAGAAACGAAAACCGAGAAAACTCCGGGCCAGCGCAAGGTTCTGGTCGGCCAGGTGGTTTCGACCAAAATGGCGAAGACGATTGTGGTCGAAGTGAACCGGCAGAAAGCCCATCCGCTGTACCGCCGGGTGGTGAAGCGCTCCAAGAAGTTCTATGCCCACGACGAGCTGCAGACGGCGCGCACCGGGGACCAGGTGCGGATCGAAGAGACCCGTCCGCTGTCACGCCTGAAGCGCTGGACGCTGAAGGAGATCGTGAAGCGCTCGGCGCTTGCCGCCGCCGCCATTGCCGCGGAGAACGCCGCTGCGGCGGAGAAACCGGAACAGGCCAGCTAGAGGGCGCCGTCCGTTGAGGGACGGCGGAAGGAGATTAGACCATGGCAGTGTTTATGAGGTCCATCCTCGAGGTGGCCGACAACAGCGGGGCGCGCAAGCTGCAGATGATTCTGCCGATTGGCGGATCGACCGGCGTGCGGGCGCGGATTGGCGACGTGGTGACGGCGGCGGTGAAGGAAGCTTCGCCCGACGGCAGCGTGAAAAAGGGAACGGTGGTCAAGTGCGTGATCGTGCGGACCCGCAAGGAGACGCGGCGCCGCGACGGATCGTATATTCGCTTTGACACCAATGCGGCGGTTCTGATCAACGCCGATGGCGAGCCGGTTGGAACCCGCGTCTTTGGCCCTGTGGCCCGCGAGTTGCGCGAGAAGAAGTTTTTGAAGATCGTATCCCTGGCCCCGGAAGTGATCTAGATCCCGGAAGGGATCTGGCACCAAAGTCCCGAGGGCGGCTGCAGCGGCCGTCCGCGGGAGCTCCCCTAACGGAGAGCGGCCCCAAGAAAGCTGAAGGGTTGGAGAGGAACTGATGGCAACCGTTGATATCCGCCATAACGATACCGTGAAGGTGATTGCCGGGCGCGACAAGGGCAAGCAGGGGCGCGTGCTGCGCGTCATGCCCAGCACTGGAAAGGTGCTGGTCGAGCACGTCAGCGTCGTAAAGAAGAACATACGTCCGAATCCGCAGAAGGCGATCAAGGGCGGCATTGCCGAGCAAGAGGCGCCGATTTCGATCAGCAACGTTCTGCTGGTGTGCGGCACCTGCGGCCCGGTACGGGTGCGTCACCAGGAGCGGGGCGACAAGAAAGTCCGCGTCTGCGCCAAGTGCGACACCACGCTCGACAAAGAGAAGTAGCCACTACGAGCTGGCATAGCCGGCTCAATTGACCACCTCACGCAACGGTAGCAGCAAGCATCGCTAACCCGGGACCGTGAGAGAAAGCGAACAGGGACATGGCAGGAAAAGAAGGAAAAGACGCCAAGCCGAAGCAGCAGGCGAAGAAATCCAAGGCGGAGGCCGTCGAGGCCCCCGAGCCGGGTTCAAAGCCGGCGCGGCCCAAGCTGAACAACGCCGCATCGGCGCGACTGCGCCGGAGCTATTTTGAAGAGCTGCGCCCGGCGCTGATGAAGGAGCTGGGTTTGACCAACCCAATGGCCGCACCGCGGCTGGAGAAGGTTGTGGTCAACATGGGTGTGGGCGAGGCGACGCAGAACGCCAAGGTGCTGGACCCGGCCGTGGCCGAGATGGCGCAGATCACCGGACAGAAGCCGGTGGTGACCCGGGCCAAGAAATCCATCGCCGCCTTCAAGGTGCGCGAGGGAATGCCGATCGGCTGCATGGTCACCCTGCGCGGCGACCGCATGTATGAATTTCTGGACCGCCTGATGAACGTGGCGCTGCCCCGCGTGCGAGACTTCCGCGGAGTTCCGACAAAGTCGTTTGACGGACGCGGCAACTATACGCTTGGCCTGCGCGACCAGTTGATCTTCCCGGAGATCGACTACGCCAAGGTGGAGCACCAGAAGGGCATGAACATCACGATCGTGACCACGGCGACCAGCGACGAGCACGCGCGGGTTCTGCTGAAGACGCTGGGGATGCCGTTCCGTCTACCAGGCACGAATTAAGTTTTTCTTCCGGCCTCCGGTGACGGCGGCTGGAGGTTAGAAGCAAGCAAACGCAGTATGACGCCGCCTCCGGAGTGAATCCGGGGGCTGCCAAGAGATAAAGGAAACGATGGCCAGAACATCCAGCATCGCTAAGGACAACAAGAAACCCAAGTTCTCCTCGCGCCAGCACAACCGTTGCAAGCTGTGCGGACGCCCGCGCGCCTATCTGCGCAAGTTCGGCCTTTGCAGGCTGTGCTTCCGCGGCCTGGCACTGCGGGGAGAGATTCCCGGGGTTTGTAAGTCGTCCTGGTAGGCGAAAGCGAACCCTGACCCGCGGGGGTGATCCCCGCAATGGCTGGCACGTGGTCCCTAGAGGGGACCGTCCTGCGAGAGCAGGAACAGAACGTCGCCGCAGGTTCTTTCCACTGTGGCCCTCGTAAGGGAGGGCAGCCGGCGCGAGCCGGTGCAGGATTGCGCAAGGCCAGCACGCGCAAGAAAGAGAACGGGCGTACGCATTCAGGAGAACGAAGATGAGCTTTACCGATCCAGTGGCGGACTTTCTCACCAGAATCCGCAACGGCATCAAGGCGCGGCACCAGAAGGTGGACGCTCCGGCCTCCAAGTTGAAGATGGAGATTGCCCGCGTTCTGAAGGAAGAAGGCTACATCGCCAACTACAAGGCGACCGAGGAAGACGGCAAGAAGGTGGTGCGGGTGTACATCAAGTACAACGCCGACAACGTTGCCGCCATTACCAACATCACGCGCATTTCGCGCCCAGGCTGCCGGGTGTACGTCAACCGCAATGAAATTCCCCGCGTTCTGGGCGGTCTGGGCATCACCATCCTGACCACTCCGAAGGGGGTTTGCAGCGGCAAGCAGGCCCGCAAGGACGGCGTGGGCGGCGAACTGATCTGCGAAGTGTACTAGGTTAGAGAGACACGGGCTTTGGCAGTCGGGTGCGCGGCAAAAGACGCCGCTCCGATCGCGGATGCCCGGAGCAGACGAGGCTGGCGCGAGCGCCAGTCCGGAAGCCCGCCGAGGATAGGTCCACGGCGGTGCCAGGAGAGAGAAAGATGTCGAGAGTAGGCAAGAAACCGATTCCGCTGCCCAAGGGTGTGAGCTACACCGTGGAAGGCAATTTGATCACCGTGAAGGGCCCCAAGGGCACCGTCACCAATCACCTTCCCGGCGGAGTAACGCTCGAGACCGAAGACGGCACGCTGGTGGTCAAGCGCGAAGATGATTCCAAGGCCGCGGTGCACGGGCTGGTGCGCGCGCTGGTGAACAACGCGGTGGTGGGCGTGACCACCGGCTGGACGCGCGAGCTGGAGATTGTGGGCATCGGCTATCGCGCCGAGATGAAGGGCAAAGGCATTGTGGTCTTCAGCCTGGGCTTTTCGCACCCCATCGAGTATCCGCTGCCGACCGGAGTCGATGTGGCGATCGACCCCAAGATGACCAAGCTGACGATCAGCGGCATCGACCGGCAGAAGCTGGGACAGGTTGCGGCCGAAATGCGTTCGCTGCGTCCACCCGATCCGTACAAGCAGAAGGGCGTGCGCTATGCCGGCGAGAAGCTGAAGAAGAAGGTCGGCAAGACGGGCGCGAAGTAAACCAATTCAGGCTGCGGCGCGATGCGCTGCAGCCGAGCGGTGAGGCCAATGGCCTCGCCGTCCACAGAGTAGGTGCCTTTCGGACGAGAATCCGACGGGTGTCCGCACAACCCTGGCGAGCCGAGGTTCGCTGGGACAGACCGGTCCCCGGCATACAACCCGGGATGACGGCCGGAGCGAAGGACAAAAGGAATGCTGACGAAGAGATCGAAGAACGAATTACGCGAGAAGGTTCACACCCGCATCCGCAAGAAGCTGGCCGGAACTACGGCGCGCCCCCGGCTGAACGTCTACCGTTCGGTCAACCACATCTATGTGCAGCTGATCGACGACGCCAAGCAGGCGACGATTGTCTCCGCCAGTTCGCTGGAGCAGGGCAAGGACGGCGACAGCAAGAAGCACATTGCCGGCGGCAACATCGCGGCGGCCAAGCAGGTTGGCAAACTGATCGCCGAGCGGGCCAAGGAAAAGGGCATCGAAGCGGTGGTCTTCGACCGTGGCGGCTATCTGTACCACGGGCGGATCAAGGCCGTGGCCGATGCGGCGCGCGAGGGCGGGCTGAAGTTTTAGTCTCGGCCGGCCGACGCTAGGCAGAGACAGACCGAAGTGAGCGCGGGCGAGGTGTAAACCGTTAGTCCGCAGGATTTCCGAGACCGCAGGCGCGGTCTCCAGGAGAATCGAAAGCAAATGGCAATCGTCAAAAGAAAGCTTGATGCCGGCAGTTACAACCTGAAAGACCAGGTTGTCCATATCAACCGCGTGACCAAGGTGGTCAAGGGCGGCAAGAACATGTCCTTTGCGGCGCTGGTCGTGATCGGCGATCCGGCGACCGGAGTGGTGGGATACGGCTCCGGCAAGGCCAAGGAAGTTCCACAGGCTATCCGCAAAGGCATCGAGTCGGCCAAGAAGAACCTGATCAAGGTGAACCTGACCCATACCTCGATTCCGCACATCTCGCTGGGCCGTTACGGCTCGGGGCAGGTGCTGCTGAAGCCGGCGCCGGAAGGCACGGGTGTGATCGCCGGCGGCGCAGTGCGCGCGGTGATGACCTCTGTGGGCATCCAGAATGTGTTGACCAAGTCTATTGGCACCACCAACCCGCACAACGTCGTCAAGGCCACGTTCGACGCGCTGAAGAAGCTGCGCGACCGGGCCGAGGTGGCGGCCAATCGCGGCAAGTCCGTGGAGGAGCTTTAAACCATGCCACGTATTCGTAACAAGACTCCCAAGGTGCAGGCTCCGGCCGGCACGCGGATGAAGCTGAAGTGGGTAATCTCGGGCAACAGCACGCCAGCCGATCAGCGGTTGGTGATCAAGGGCCTGGGCTTTACCCGCCTGAACCAGGTAATTGAGCGCGAGGACACGCTGTCGATTCGCGGCATGGTGGCTAAGGTGCCGCACCTGATCCAGATCGTCGGCGAGTAGGCCGGAAGATCACATAACCGAGTCGCCTGAATTACCCGGGCGGCGCCAGGAAACAGCCCGCTCGCCACGGGGAACACCTCGATTTTCACTGGGATGTTCGGCGGTCACAGACGGCCCATCGGCATGCGTGGCACCATGCCAAGGATAAAGAACAATGAACCTGACAACGATTCGCAAGCCGGCCAAGGCGAACGAAAACCGCAAACGCGTGGGCCGTGGCATGGGCTCGGGCATGGGCAAGACCTCGACCCGCGGCCACAAGGGACAGCGCTCGCGCTCCGGATCGCGCAGCATGCGCGGCTTTGAAGGCGGCCAGATGCCGCTGCACCGCCGCCTGCCTAAGCGCGGCTTCGTCAACATTTTCAAGAAGGAATACCAGGTGGTGAACCTGTCGCGGCTGGCTGAGCTGGGCGTGACGGAGTTGACGCCCGAGGTTCTGCACTCCCTGGGCGTGATCAGCAAGCAGAACGGGCTGATTAAAGTGCTGGGCGTGGGCGAGTTGAGCGCGGCAATCACGGTGTATGCCCACAAGTTCAGCGAGACGGCGCAGCAGAAGATCACGGCTGCGGGCGGCAAGGCAGAAATTCTCCAAGTAAAGCAGCCGGCAGCGATCAAGCGCGGCAAGAAGTAAGTCCGCCCAATTAAGATCACCCAGGCCCGTCTGCAGCGAACAGACGGGCTGGGCCGGGTTCCTCTGCAAAGGGGAGCCGCGGCCCGAACAGCACAGGCACAGAGGTTCTGCATCCATGTTCGAGAAGCTGGCGAACATCTTCAAAATTCCGGACCTGCGCAAGCGCGTCGTGTTCACGCTTGGGCTGCTCGCCGTCTACCGCATTGGCGGCCACCTGCCGACGCCCGGCATTGATCCCGCGGCCCTGGCACGCTTGTTTGCCAACGCCGGCGGCGGTTTGCTGGGCTTCGTCGATCTGTTCAGCGGCGGCAACCTGCGCCGGCTGACCATTTTCGCCCTGGGCATCATGCCCTACATTACCGCCTCGATCATTCTGCAGCTGCTCACCGTGGTATATGAGCCGCTTGCGCGGTTGCAGAAAGAAGGCGCGCTTGGCCAGAAAAAGATCACCCAGTGGACCCGCTACCTGACCGTGGGGCTCAGCGTCATGCAGTCGTTCGGCATCGCCATGACCCTGCAGCACGGTGTTGGCGGCGAGCAGTTGGTGCGCAATCCCGGCGTGAGTTTTGTGGCGATGACGGTGCTGACCCTTACCACCGGCACCACGTTCATCATGTGGCTGGGCGAGCAGATCACCGAGCGCGGCATCGGCAACGGTATGTCGCTGATCATCTTTACCGGCATCGTGGTGGGACTGCCACGCGCGGTGGTGGAACTCTACCAGAAGGCGACCAGCGGCGGAGCCCTGGGTCCGCTCGGCATCGTGGTGCTGCTGGCGTTAATGATCTTGGTGGTCGCATTCATCGTCTTCGTGGAGCGCAGCGAGCGCCGGATTCCGGTGCAGTACGCCAAACGGGTAGTGGGACGCAAGGTAATGGGCGGACAATCCACCCATCTTCCCCTGCGCGTCAACTCCGGCGGCGTGATGCCGGTCATCTTTGCCAGCTCGGTGCTGACCCTTCCGCAGACGCTGGGCTATGCGTTGCAGAATAACCGCTACTTCGGCAGCTTCTTCGCTGGGCTCAGCAAGGCTCTGGGCTGGGGCGAGCCGCTGCACACGTTCCTGTATGCGGTGGGAATTCTGTTTTTTGCCTACTTCTACGTGTCAATCGTTTTCAATCCCAAGGATGTGAGCGACAACATGCAGAAGTACGGCGGATTTATTCCGGGCATCCGGCCGGGCGTGCGCACCAGCAACTACATCAATGACGTGCTGACCCGCATCACCCTGGTGGGAGCGCTGTACCTGATTCTCATCTCGCTGATTCCGGAGTGGATGATCGCCGGTATTCACCTGAACAATCTGCCGGTGTGGATGGGTGGCGCGATGTTTGATCACCTGCCCAACTGGATACTGCACGGTTTGAACGTGAACTTCTACTTTGGCGGCACTTCGTTGCTGATCGTGGTGGGCGTGGCGATGGATACGGTCAACCAGATCGAGTCGCAGCTCATCATGCGCCACTACGAGGGATTCACTCCGAAAAGTGGGCGCGTCCGCGGACGCAGAGCATGGTAAAGTACGTAGCCTTGAGATTAAGAATGGGAGGGCCGCGCGATGGGAATTGAGAGTATCCATAAACCTGCCGAGGCCAAAGCCAAGGCAGGGATTGTGGTGGGTCCGGTCATCCTTCTGGGGGCTCCGGGTGCCGGCAAAGGAACGCAGGCGCAACGGATCACGGACTACTTTGGCACCCCGCAGATTTCGACCGGCGATATTTTGCGCGATCATATTCGGCGTGGCACCGAACTCGGGCTGCAGGCCCGGGCGCAGATGGAGCAGGGGCAATTGGTGGGCGACCAGGTGGTCTGCGACATGGTTGCCGACCGTATCGCGCAGCCGGATTGTGCGACCGGCTTCATTTTGGATGGTTTTCCGCGAACCGTGAAGCAGGCCCAGTGGCTCGACCGCCATCTGGCCCAGAAGCATTACTTTGAGACCGACCATGGCTGCCGCAAACAGCCGATTGTGATCCAACTTACGGTGGAGTATAATCATCTACTGCAAAGGCTGACCGGGCGCCGTACCTGTCCCACCTGCGGGCGGATCTACAACGCGAATATCTCCTCCCAGAAGCCGCTGGTTGAAGGCGTGTGCGACCTTGATGGCTCCGCTCTGGTCACGCGCAAGGATGACCGCGAGGAAGTTATCATGGAGCGGCTTAAGAACTATGAGGCTCAGACGCTACCGCTGTCGGACTACTACGGGATGAAGAAACGGCTGGTTGAAATCGACGGCTCGATCGCGGACGTGGACGCGATTACGGCGGAAGTGCGCAAGGCAATTGAACATGGCGATTGTCTGTAAGTCGGCCGGCGAGATCGAAAAGATGCGGCGTAGCGGCCACATCGTTCGCCAGGTGCTGGACGCGATCTCGGCCATGGTTGCTCCCGGCCTGAGTACGATGGATTTGGAGCGGGCGGCGGAAAAGAAGATTCGGGAGCTCGGGGCTAAGCCCGCATTCAAGGGATATTACGATTACCCCTGCGTGCTGTGCACCTCGATCAACCAGGAAGTGGTGCACGGCATCCCTTCGGAGACGCGGGTACTGGCGGCCGGCGACATCGTCTCGATCGACTGCGGAGTGGTGCTGGACGGCTATTACGGCGATGCCGCAGTGACGGTTCCGGTGGGCGAGATCAGCGAGCAGGTCCGCACGCTGGTGACGGTGACCAAGGAGTCGCTGTATCAGGGAATTGCAGCCGCACAGGTGGGCGGCCGGGTTGGCGACATCGGCGCGGCGGTGCAGGAACACGTCGAGGCCGCCGGATTCAGCGTGGTGCGGGAGTTCGTGGGGCACGGCATCGGGACCAAGTTGCACGAGGACCCGCAGGTGCCCAACTACGGCGTGCGCGACCAGGGCCTGAAGCTGAAAGAAGGCATGGTGATTGCCATCGAACCGATGGTGAATGTCGGGCAGCCGTCGGTTCGGGTGTTGGAAGATAAGTGGACGGCGGTAACCCAGGACGGAAAGCCCAGCGCGCATTTCGAGCACTGCGTTGCCATTACAAAAGACGGTCCGGTAATTCTGACCGATTAGCTCCAGGCGCCGGGTCCCGGAGCTGGAATTGAAACTGAGGTTGGATGAGTAAGGAAGACGCGATTGAGGTAATGGCAATGGTTATCGAACCACTGCCCAATGCGATGTTCAGGGTCAAGCTTGAGAATGATCACGAAGTGCTGGCGCACGTTTCAGGCAAGATGCGCAAGAACTTCATTCGCATTCTTCCGGGCGACCGCGTGGCCGTGGAGCTTTCCCCCTACGACCTGAACCGCGGACGCATCGTGTACCGCTACAAGTAGCGGCAAAGTTCGCGCAACCCGTAATGGTCCTCTGGGCTGGCGGGCTTCTGCGTGTTTGTAGAACGGGCCGTGAGGTCCTATGGCAACAGGTTTCCTCCTTCGCGCGGTTGGCGGCGGAGTGGTGGATGAACAAGGAAGTGGCGAATGAAAGTACGGGCTTCGGTAAAGAAGATTTGTGACAAGTGCAAGGTGATCCACCGCCATGGGGTGGTGCGGGTGATCTGCGAAAACTCGAAACATAAGCAGCGCCAGGGCTAATTGCCCCGGGGTTCATTCATCAAGCTGCTCAACCCGACGTACAGAGTAGGATACAGATATGGCACGTATTGCAGGCGTCGATCTCCCGCGTAACAAGCAGGCACGGATCGCGCTCACTTATATCTACGGCATCGGCCAGCCCCGCGCGGTGAAGATCCTGGCGACGGCGGCGGTCGAACCGCTCAAGAAGATCCAGGATCTGAGCGAAGAGGAAGTCAATCGGATTCGTCAGGTGATCGAGAACGAAGGCCAGGTGGAAGGCGATCTGCGCAAGGAAATCTCGCTTCACATCAAGCGGCTGATTGAAATCGGCTCCTATCGCGGCAACCGTCACCGCCGCAGCCTGCCTGTCCGCGGACAGCGCACGCACACCAATGCCCGTACCCGCAAGGGTCCGCGCAAGGGAACGGTGGCCGGCAAGAAGAAGGCGACCAAGTAACCATCGCCTGGCCGCAAGGCCGCGACTTTCCGGAGGCCGCCTCCCGCGGCTGGTATGGAAAGCGCTTACTGGCACAACGCCTACTGGTAACCCCAGACAGGAATTGAGAACGGAATATGGCAAAAGCAGCGAGCGCCGGCGCATCTGCGTCGGATAAGAAGAACAAGAACAAGAAGTTCAAGAAGAAAGAGCGCAAACACGTTCCTCACGGGATCGTGATGGTCACCGCTTCTTTCAACAACACCATCGTCACCATCAGCGACCCAACGGGCAACGTGATCTCCTGGAAGAGCTCCGGCTCGCTTGGCTTCCGCGGCTCGCGCAAGGGCACGCCGTTTGCCGCGCAGCAAGCCGCCATGAACGCCGCCACCACGGCGCGCGATCACGGTCTGCGCTCGGTGGATGTGCGGGTCTCGGGACCGGGTTCGGGACGGGAATCGGCGATCCGTGCACTGGCCGCCGCCGGCATCGAAGTCCGCACCATTAAGGACGTGACTCCGGTTCCGCATAACGGCTGCCGTCCGCCCAAGAAGCGCCGCGTTTGATCGCAACACCGTAACCGCCACTGTTTACGCATTATGCTTGGCGGCGCCCCGGCTTGGATCGCCTGTACGTTTAGGGCCACTGCCGGATGACAAAGATTCGAGCGGGATGGAAGGGAATCCAACTCCTGTAAACCGCTCCCAGACCGAAGGAGAATCAAGTTGGCTCGCTATAAAGACGCAGTATGCCGCCTTTGCCGCCGCGATGGAACCAAGCTGTTCCTCAAGGGCGCAAAGTGCTTCATGGAAAAGTGTCCGGTGGAGAAGCGCAATTTCCCCCCCGGCCAGCATGGCAAGGACCGCAAGGCGAAGATCGTCGGATACGGTCTTCAGCTCCGCGAAAAACAGAAGGCCAAGCGCATGTACTTTGCGCAGGAGAGCCAGTTCCGCAACTACTTTGAGAAGGCCGCCAGCGCCAAGGGCGTTACCGGCGAAATCCTTCTGCAACAGCTGGAGCGCCGTCTGGATTCGGTGATCTACCGCCTGGGCTTTGCAGTCGCCCGCCGTCAGGCTCGCCAGCTGGTGCGCCACGGACACATTGCGGTGAACGGCCGCAAGGTCAATATTCCCTCGTACCAGGTCAGCGTGGGCGAGGAGATCGCAGTTCGCGAAAACAGCAAGAAGCTGGTGATTCTGGAAGCAGCGAAGGAATTTGCTTCGCACCAGACCGCACCCAACTGGCTGGAGATCGACCGCGAGAATTACAAAGGGCGGGTGTTGTCGCTGCCAAGGCGCGAAGACATCAGCCTGCCGGTGAACGAACAGCTCATCGTCGAACTGTACAGCAAGTAGCGCGGGCCGGCGCTGCCGCAAACGTTGGGGCAGCGGCCGGGCCGAGGGATTCATGACAGCGGCACGGTGGGCAAGCCGTGCCGCCTGACCCTGTCTCGGACCAGATCCGCCTGCGGCGAGAGTCGCCGCAGTGCCAAACGGCCGAAGAAAGAGGAGAAAAGAATGCTGTGGAAGGGATTTCAAAAACCTAAGCGCCTGGCGATGGATTCCGAATCGCTGACTGACAAGTACGGTCACTTCTGGGCACAGCCCTTTGAACGTGGCTTCGGCACCACCATCGGCAATGCGCTGCGGCGGGTGCTGCTGTCCTCGATCGAGGGCGCGGCCATCACCGCAGTGAAGATCGAAGGCGTGCTGCACGAGTTCCAGTCGATCCCCGGCGTGGTCGAAGACGCCACCGACATCATTCTCAACCTGAAGCAGATTCCCTTTAAGCTCTCCGGCGACGCGCCCAAGATGATTTACCTGCGCGCCGATCAGCCCGGGGTAATCACCAGCGGCATGATCGAAGCCGATGGCGATGTCGAGGTGCTGGACAAAGACGTCTACATTGCCACCGTCAGCGAGGGCGGCAAAATCGAGATGGAGCTCCGCCTGAAGAAGGGACGCGGCTACGTTTCGGCCGACAAGAACTTCGACGAGGATCTCGGGCTGGGTTTCATTCCCATCGACTCGGTGCACTCGCCGGTGCGCAAGGTGAACTACTCGGTGGAAGCAGCCCGTCTGGGCCAGATCACCGACTACGACAAGCTGGCTTTGGAAGTGTGGACCAACGGCTCGGTGACGCCTCCGGACGCCCTCGGACTGGCTGCGAAGCTGCTGAAGGACCACATGAACATCTTCATCAACTTCGAGGAAGAGGTGGAAGTCAGCGGAGTTTCGGCCGACAGCAAGCCGGAGATCCGCAACGAGAATCTGAACCGCTCGGTGGAAGAGCTGGAGCTGAGCGTGCGCAGCTACAACTGCCTGAAGAACGCCAACATTCAGACCATCGGCGAGCTGGTGTGCAAGACCGAAGCCGAGATGTTGAAGACCAAGAACTTCGGCCGCAAGTCGCTCAACGAGATCAAGGAAATCCTGGCCTCGATGGGCTTGGGCCTGGGCATGAAGATCGACGAGCACGGCAATGCCGTGGCGACCGCCCAGACGACGATGAGCGGTGGCGGCTTGCCGCCTTCATTCGGCTCCGGGGAAGGCAACCAGGGCTATTAAGTGTTTCGCGGCAGCCGTCGCGAGGCGGCGGCCGCAACCTCCCGGCTCGGCCGACGGGGTTGAAGTAACGTTCAGTTCAGCCGGAACCGGTTCGGCTCCGGCGAGATTAAGGATAGAGTCATGCGTCATCGTGTAGCAGGTTGGAAACTGGGCCGGAACACCTCCCACCGGCGTGCATTGCTGCGGAATCTCGTCACCTCTCTGATCATCGAGGAGCGCATCGAGACCACCGTCACCAAGGCCAAATTCATGAAAGCTCACGTCGAGAAGATGATCACGCTCGGCAAAAAAGGCGGGGTGGCAAACCGCCGCCTGGCCGCGTCGTTCCTGATGACGCCCGAGGCGGTTGACAAGCTGTTCAACACGGTCGGCCCGCGCTTTGGCGACCGCAACGGCGGCTATACGCGCATCATCCTCACCGGCTTCCGCAAGGGAGACGGCGGCGCCAAGGCGTTCATCGAAATTCTCGGCAGCGAGAAGGTGGTGGACGAGAAGCGCGAGAAGCGCGCCGAACTCCGCGCCAAGCGTGCCGAAGAGACGCGCAAGGCCATGGAACAGCAGGGCCCGGCAGCCGAAGGCGGCGAAGAGCCACCGGCCGAGTAGTTTTCACATCTCAAGCAGAAGCCTCTCCGGCGAAGAGCCGGGGCGGCGGACGCAGGCATCGATGCGCGCCTTCGGGCGCGCATTTTTATTGGTGTTTAGATCGGTAATTGCGTTGTGAGTCAGATGGCGGTTTGTATCCGACAATCCCGTTAAGCCGATCTGCGCAACAGATTATGTGGAAAACCCCTCAGCTGTCTTTGCGGTACAGCAGGTCGCGAATGGCCTGCCGCCGCGCCTCGTTCGCTTCGCTCTGAGACTTGCGGTCGAAGGTATCCGTGCGGTCCTTCGTTGCGCGGTCATCTTCTTCCGCGGCGCTGCATTCCGGGCAGCGGTTGGCGAAGCCGGGTTTGTCCGGCTTGAGTTCGAATTCCTCCGAGCAGATGACGCAGACTTTGATGGGATAAGCCATAAAAAACTCCCTGTTGCTGATGGGAAATAGGATAACCCAACCGATTCCAACCATGGTATCCCTCGCACATTGTTGCCGGGGGCCGCTCGTATCTGGTTTTCCGGAAACGGCGCCCAGGCCAAAGCGCTTTCACGCCGGCCGCATCTCCGGTCCTGCCGGTTCCGGCCGCCGGGTGTACCATACTGTGCATGATCGGCGATAAGTCCCAGCTGAGCCCTGCGGAACGGGCTGCAACTTCCACTTCCACCACGGGCGTCTACTCCTTCTATCTTGCCGGACAATGGCTGACCACGCCGCAGACTGTGGACGTGATCTCGCCTTATGACGGGCGCGTGATTGGGCGGGTTTCCATGGCGCAGCCGGAGCACTTGGAGCGCGCCATTCAAGCCTCGGCAGAAGCGTTCGCAGAGACTCGCAAGCTGCCCGCCTTCGAACGGCAGAAGGCGCTGGCCAAGGTCGCCTCGGAATTGACCGGACGCGCCGAGGAGTTCGCGCAATGCATCTCGGCCGAGGCGGGCAAGCCCATCCGCACCGCGCGCGGCGAGGTGGAGCGCGCGGCCTTTACCTTCAAGTACGCGGCGGAAGAAACGACCCGGCTGCAGGGCGAACTGCTTCCGCTGGATGTGATGCCGGCCGGCGCGCAACGCCTTGGCATGCTGCGAAGGTTTCCGCTAGGTCCGGTGGCGGCGATCACGCCCTTCAATTTTCCATTGAACCTGGTGGCGCACAAGCTGGCTCCGGCGATGGCCGCAGGCTGCACGATGGTACTCAAGCCTGCAACCAAGACTCCCATGGTAGCGCTCATGCTGGCCGACGTGGTGGCGCGCTCGGGCTATCCGCAGGGGGCGGTCAGCATTCTTCCCATGACCAATCAAACCGCCGCTCCTCTCATTGAGGACGAGCGCTTCAAGCTGCTCACCTTTACCGGGTCCTCGGCGGTGGGATGGTCGCTGAAGGCGCGCGCCGGGAAGAAGAAAGTTGCGCTGGAGCTGGGCGGCAACGCGGGCTGCATCGTGCACTCGGACGCCGACCTGGACAAGGCAGTGGCGCGATGCGTGACCGGGGGCTTTGCCTATGCGGGACAAAGCTGCATCAGCGTGCAGCGCATTCTGGTGGAGCGGAGCGTCTTTGAGCAGTTCGCCGGAAAGTTGACCGAGGCGGCGCAGCAGTTGCGCACCGGCGACCCGTTTGACGACCGCACCGACGTAGGCCCGATGATTCAGCTGGCCGACGCCGAGCGCGCCGAGCAGTGGATCGCCGAGGCCGTGCGCGAGGGCGCCAAGGTTCTGTGCGGAGGCACCCGCAACGGCTCCGTGCTGGCGCCCACGGTGCTCACCGGCACCACGGAAAAGCAGCGCGTGAACTGCCAGGAGATCTTTGCGCCGGTGGTGACAGTGGAAGCCTACGACGATTTCGGCAAGGCCATCGCGCAGGTCAACCGTTCGCCTTTCGGGCTGCAGGCAGGCGTGTTTACGCGCGACGTCGGGCGTCTGCTGCGCGCCTATGACGAGCTTGAGGTGGGCGCGGTGATCGGCGGCGACGTGCCGACCTTCCGCATCGATTCCATGCCATATGGAGGTGTGAAGGACTCCGGCAGCGGGCGCGAAGGCCTTCGCTATGCGATGGAGGAGATGACGGAACCGAGATTGCTCGTGATCTCCTGAGGGATTGCGGAAAAAGTCAGCGGCAAAGCGCGGCGATGACCGTGCCTTTTCGTGCCCGCGCTTCTCACAAATTTGGAGGCAATCAAGATTTCCGGTTCGAATTTGGGAAATAACAGGGTCGGTAACTTTTTCACAGGAAAAATCTGCACTCAATTCCACTGCTCGCGCATCTGTACCTTAGTCACAGAATGAAGGCCAACTGGAGAACCATAGGGTCTGTGCTGAGCGCAATCAACAAAAGTCGTAGAGATTCCAGTGGGTAGCGATTATTTATTTGCAAACGGCTTGGCAGTTCCGGGGCTCCTGCTATAATCCGAGCTCGCGTGACAAGCGTCACAAATCAATGAGTTAATGATCACATTTGCGAGACGGAGCGGAATCGGCTCCGAGGGGTAAAAGCGCTTTTCCCCGGCGGAATTTCCGGGCTTATCGCAACCATCCCGGCGTAGGTGGACGGGACAGGACCGAACGGACAGTTTCCAACCATGGCGCAGATTTTTCATCGCAGTGCGAACACGATTGCAAAGGCATCCATCCTGGGCGGAGTGATCCTGGTGGTTGGCCTCCTTTGGGGGGCCCTCCAGTTGCAGCGCTCGCCTTATTTCACCTATGCAGGCGAGGCGCGTCCGCAGCCGGTACCCTTTCCTCACGAGCATCACGTGGCGGGGCTGGGGATCGACTGCCGCTACTGCCATACCACGGTCGAGGTCAGCGGCTTTGCGGGCATTCCGCCCACCAAGACCTGCATGAACTGCCATTCGCAGATATGGACCGCGGCGCCGATGCTGGAGCCGGTGCGCGAGAGCTACCGCACCGGGCGCAGCCTGGTCTGGACGCGGGTCAACGATCTTCCGGACTTTGCCTATTTCGACCACAGCATTCACATCAACAAAGGGGTTGGCTGCAATAGCTGCCACGGCCGCGTGGACGAGATGGGGCTGATGTACAACCAGGCTTCGCTGCAAATGGAGTGGTGTCTGGAGTGCCATCGTGCGCCGGACAAGGTGCTGCGCCCGCATTACCTGAAGCCGGACCCGAAGAATCCGTATTCGATGGGCGACCAGATCTTCAACATGAAGTACCAGCCGCCTTCGGAGACGCATCCGGTCACGATTCCCGTGGCTAACGGCTACAAGACATTTACCAGCCAGACGGGGCCGGATGGATTGGGCACCTACCTGGTGCAGGCCAACCACGTGCGCTCGCCGCGCGACATTACCAGTTGCAGTACCTGCCACCGCTGACGCGCCTGACGCTGAGGAGCGCCGGGAATGGATGCGGAGAAGCTGACCAGTGGGTTTGAAGCCAATGAATAAAGCAGCGAATGGATAAAGCGGGGAAGAGCGAAATGAGTGATGTGTGTCCCGGCAAAAAGGGCAAGCTGGAGCTGGCCGAGGTGCGCGAGAAGCTGAGCGAGGCGCGCGGGCCGCGGTACTGGCGCACCCTGGACGAGCTGGCGCAGACTCCCGAGTTCGAGGAGATGCTGCACCGGGAGTTTCCCAGGCACGCCTCGGAGTGGACGGATAAGAGTTCGCGCCGCGACTTCATGAAGATCATGGGCGCCTCGCTGGCGCTGGCCGGGCTGAGCGCCTGCACCCGGCAGCCGCTGGAGCCGATCGTCCCCTACGTGCGGCAGCCGCAGAATCTGACGCTGGGCAAGCCACTGTTTTACGCCACGGCGATGCCTCTTGGGGCCTACGGCACAGGGCTGCTGGTGGAGAGTCACGAAGGCCGTCCGACCAAGATCGAAGGCAATCCGCAGCATCCCTCGACGCTGGGCGGAACCGACGTCTTCACCCAGGCCAGCGTGCTCACGCTCTACGATCCGGACCGCTCGCAGGTGAACCTCCACGTGGGCGAGCCGCACAGCTGGCCGAACACGCTGGACGGCCTGCGCGAGGTTGTTAAGACGCTCAAGTCGAAGGGTGGAGCGGGTCTGCGAGTGCTCAGCGGCGCGACCTCCTCGCCTGCTTTCGTGGCGCAGATGCAGGCGCTGCTGCAGACCTATCCCCAAGCCAAGTGGTACCAGTGGGAGCCGGTGAACCGGGACAACGTGTACGCGGGCGCGCAGATGGCCTTCGGCCAGCCGGTGGAGACGGTTTACGACTTCTCCAGGGCCAAGGTCGTGCTCTCGCTGGACGGAGATTTCCTCTCCTCGGGCTTTCCTGGATTTCATCTCTACGCGCGTCAGTTTGCGCGCCGCCGCCGTCCTGAGCTAAAGCAGGAAATGCTGCGTTTCTATGCCGTGGAGAGCGCGACCACCAACACGGCCGCTAAGGCCGACCATCGTCTGCATATGAAGGCCAGCCAGGTCGAGGGCTTTGCCCGCGCTCTGGCCTCCGCGCTGGGGGTTGCATCCTTCGCAAACCAGGCGGGCGGCGGGTTCACCGGCGAGCAAACGAAATTTGCCGCGGCGCTGGTGAAAGATCTGCAGAAGAACCGGGGCGCGGTTCTGGTCGTGGTGGGCGACGGGCAAACTCCGGCCACCCATGCGCTGGCGCACGCCATCAACGCCTCGCTGGGCTCAGTAGGCAAGACGGTGAGCTACTCCGAACCGGTCGATCCCTTGGCCGCCACGCCCAAGCTGGAGCAGCTTCGCCAGTTGACGGCGGAGATGCAAGCCGACAAGGTGCAGACCCTGGTGGTGCTCAACACCAACCCGCTCTACGACGCGCCCGCGGACCTGGACTTTTTCGATGCGTTCAACCGGGTTCCCATGCGGGTCCATCTGGGTCTCTTCCAGGATGAGACCGCTCGCTTCTGCCACTGGCACCTGAACGGCACACACTACCTGGAGCAGTGGGGCGACACCCGGAGCTTCGACGGCACGGTGAGCTTCATCCAGCCGCTGATCGCGCCGCTCTACGGCGGCCACAGCGAGAGCGAGCTGATCGAGTTCCTGACCAATGAAAACGAGGCCTCCAGCTACGAACTCACCCAGCGCTACTGGCAGAGCCAACATTCAGGCGATTTCAAAAGCTGGTGGGACCGCTCGCTGCACGATGGCTTTGTGGCGGGTTCGGCGGCTGCGCCCAAGGCGGTGAGCGCCAATGTAGCACTGCCGCCGGCCGCAGCCGCAGGCACCGGGCTGGAGATCATCTTCCGCCGCGATGCCACGATTTACGACGGGCGCTTCGCCAACAACGGCTGGCTGCAGGAAACTCCCAAGCCGATGACGCAGATCTGCTGGGACAATCCCGTGCTGATGAGCGTGGCCACGGCGAAGAAGCTGAACCTGAAGAGCGAAGACGAAGTCGAGTTGACCCTGAACGGCCGCAAGGCCAAGGGCTCCATCTGGATCACGCCGGGGCATCCCGATGACGCCGTCACGGTCACGCTGGGCTACGGACGCCAGAGGGCGGGCAGGGTTGGCACGGGCATGGGCTTCAGTGCCTACCAGCTGCGCAGCTCCACCGCGCCGTGGTTTGCCAATGGGCTCCAGCTGCGCGCCACCGGCGCTCATTTTGGACTGGCCTCGCCGCAAGGCCATCAGTCGATGGAAGGCCGCGCCATCGTGCGCGCCGCGACCCTGGAAGAGTTCATCAAGACTCCGGGCTTTGCCCACGAGATGGTGGAAGCTCCGCCGCCGGGGCTGACCCTCTACGAGCCCTACCAGTACAACGATCTCAAGTGGGGCATGGCCATCGATCTGAACTCCTGCATCGGATGCAAGAGCTGCGAGGTGGCCTGCCAGGCGGAAAACAACATCGCCGTGGTGGGTAAGGAAGAGGTGAAGCGCGGCCGCATCATGCACTGGCTGCGCATCGACAACTACCACGAGGGTCCGCCGGAAAATCCCCACACCTACTTCCAGCCGGTGCCCTGCCAGCAGTGCGAAAACGCCCCCTGCGAGATCGTCTGTCCGGTGGGCGCCACGGTGCACTCCAGCGAAGGCCTCAACGACATGGTGTACAACCGCTGCGTGGGCACGCGCTACTGCTCCAACAACTGCCCCTACAAAGTGCGGCGCTTCAACTTCTTCCTGTTCTCGGATTTCGATACCCCGCAGCTCAAGTTCCAGCGCAATCCGGATGTCACGGTGCGCAGCCGCGGCGTGATGGAAAAGTGCACCTACTGCGTGCAGCGCATCACCCATGCCCGGATCACCGCCGAAGAGCAGAACCGCAAGGTGCGCGACGGCGACGTGATGACGGCCTGCCAGCAGGCCTGTCCGGCCGAGGCCATCTCCTTTGGCGATCTGAACGATGCGGGCAGCCGGGTTGCGAAGCTGAAGACTTCGCAGCGCAACTATGGATTGCTCGAAGAGCTGAATACGCGCCCACGCACCACATACCTGGCGTCGGTGCGCAACCCGAATCCCGAGTTGGAGTCGTAGAGGATCATGGCACAAGTTCCGGATAGCAACGCTTCAGTGACGACGGAAGAGCGGCTTCTTCCTGGGCAGTCGCCGGTTCTTCTGCCCGGTCATACGCTGGAGACAATTACCGACAAGATCGTCTCGCTGGTGCTGCGGCGTCCGGTTACGCTGGGCTGGCTGGGCGGCTTCGTCTTCTTTTTCAGCCTGCTCAACCTGCTCATGTTCGCCGCGGCCTATCTGTTCTTTCGCGGCGTCGGCATCTGGGGCATCAACATTCCGGTAGGCTGGGGCTTCGCCATCGTCAACTTCGTCTGGTGGATCGGTATCGGCCACGCCGGCACGCTGATCTCGGCGATTCTGCTGCTGCTCAAGCAGGGCTGGCGCAACTCCATCAACCGCTTTGCCGAGGCCATGACGCTGTTTGCCGTGGCCTGCGCCGGCATGTTCCCGCTGATGCACATGGGCCGTCCGTGGCTGGCCTACTGGGTCTTCCCCTATCCCAACACCATGGGTGTCTGGCCGCAGTTCCGCAGTCCGCTGCTATGGGATGTCTTTGCGGTTTCCACCTACGGAACGATTTCCGCTCTGTTCTGGTTCATCGGACTGATCCCCGATCTGGCGACCTTCCGCGATTCGGCGACCAACCCGGTAGCCAAGACCATCTACGGATTGCTGGCCATGGGATGGCGCGGTTCGGCGCGCCACTGGAAGCGCTACGAGAGCGCCTATCTGCTGTTGGCCGGACTGGCCACGCCGCTGGTGCTCTCGGTGCACACCGTGGTGTCCTTCGACTTCGCAATTTCCATTCTGCCCGGCTGGCACACCACGGTGTTTCCGCCCTACTTCGTCGCCGGAGCCATCTATTCGGGCTTTGCCATGGTGCTGGTGCTGGCCATTCCCATTCGCTACTTTTACGGGGTGCAGGACATGATCACCCTGCGCCACCTGGATAACTCCGCCAAGATCATGCTGGGCACGGGATTGATCGTCGCCTACGGCTACATCATGGATGCGTTTTACGCCTACTACTCGGGCAATTTCTTCGAGCGGTTCATGTTTATGAACCGGGTGTTCGGACCGATGGGGTGGTCGTACGCGTGCCTGATTTCGTTCAATATTCTGATCCCGCAACTGCTGTGGATTCGCAAGGTGAGGCAGTCCCCGGCGGTACTGTTTGTCATCTCGCTGGTGGTTCTGCTGGGCATGTGGCTGGAGCGTTTCGTCATCATCGTCGTCAGCCTGAGTCGCGACTTCCTGCCGTCCTCGTGGGGATCCTACGTGGCCACGCGCTGGGATTATGCGATCTTTGCCGGAACCCTGGGGTTGTTCTTCACTGCCATGTTCCTGTTTGTCCGGCTCATGCCGATGATCACCATTTTTGAAATGCGCACGTTGCTGCCGGAAGCCAAGCTGAGCGAGGAGGTAGCCGCCCATGACTGATGCCGGGCTGCACGGAATCGTAGCCGAATTCGAGACCCCCGACGGACTGGTGACCGCCTGCCGAAAGGCGCACGACGCCGGCTACCGGCTCATGGACGCCTACTCGCCTTTCCCGCTGGAGGCAGCCGCCGACGCCATCGGCTTCAAAAAGACCCAGGTGCCATTGCTGACCTTGGTCGGCGGCATCCTGGGCGGGCTCAGCGGATTTTTTATGCAGTACTGGATCCACGTCTATGCGTTTCCCCTCAACATCGGAGGCCGTCCGCTGAATTCCTGGCCCTCGTTCATTGTGATCACCTTTGAGCTGACGATTCTGTTTGCTGGAGTTACGGCCGTGGTGGGCATGCTGACCTTGAACGGCCTGCCGCAGCCTTATCACCCCATCTTCAATCATCCGCGTTTCAGCGCCGCCAGCCGCGACCGCTTCTTCCTCTGCATTGAGGCAGACGATCCCTTGTTCGAACTGGCGGAGACGAGACGCTTTCTGGAAACGACCGATGCCATCGATGTCGCGGAGGTCGCCGAATAGCCCATGGCATACGGACCGATGAACCGCAATAGATTCGCCACCACAACCGCACGGCGCTGGACATCCGTTTGGTTGACCGCGGCTGCGCTGCTGCTGCTCGCCTCCTGCCGGTTAGACATGCAGGTTCAGCCGAAGTTCACTCCGCTGCGCGAAAATTCGTTTTATCCCGATCTGCGTTCGGCCCGTCCGCAGATGGAGGGCACCATCGCCCGCGGCCAGCTGCAGGATGACCCGCTGCTCTACACCGGCAAAGTGGATGGCAAAGAGGTGGACCAGTTTCCCTTCGTCATCGGCGCACAGGACCTGGCGCGCGGACGTGAACGCTTCAACATCTACTGCTCGCCCTGCCACTCGCAACTGGGCGACGGCAATGGAATGATCGTGCAGCGCGGCTTCAAGCGTCCGCCTTCGTATTTCGAGCCGCGTCTGCTGAAGGCTCCGGTGGGCCATTTCTTCAACGTGATGACCAACGGCTGGGGCGCAATGGCCGACTACGCGCCGCAGATTCCGGTGGCCGACCGCTGGCGCATTGCAGCCTACATCCGCGCGCTGCAGCTTTCAGAGACGGCCACGGCCAGCGACGTGCCGGCCGGAACGCCGGTGGCCAGCCGTGCGCCGCAGCCGGCCGAAGGCGAAACCAATATGTCTGAAGGTGCCTCTGGGTCCGCGGCCGCACCCAAGGCTGAACCGACGGAGGCGAAGTAGCACCATGAGCAATACCACCTATCCCGCTTCCTATCGCTTTGAGGCGCCGCCGGCGGTGGCGTCGCTGGCCACCCGCTGGCTGGTGATTGGCGCGGTGGCGTCGATTGCGGCGATCGTCGGCGCCTTCGTCTCCAACGCCCAGTTTTTGCGCGGCTACCTGATGGGCTACATGCTGGTGCTGGGCTTTTCGCTGGGCTCGATGGCGCTGCTGATGCTCGGCCATTTGACCGGCGGCAACTGGTGGATGATCGGCCGCCGCGTGATGGAAGCCGCGTTGGGCAACCTTCCGCTGCTGACCATTCTCTTCCTGCCCATCTGGCTGGGACGCCACAACCTGTATGTCTGGCTCGATCCGTCTTACGTCGCCGCGCATCGCGAGGTCGCGGCCAAAGCCGGTTATCTCAACGATCGCTTCTGGACGCTGCGCGCCGTCCTCTACTTCGCCATCTGGAACCTGTGGGCCATGGCGCTGCGTGGCGGCTCGTTCAAGCAGGACGGCGACGCTTCTCCCCAGGTTTGGCAGAGGCTGAAGGTATGGGCCGGTCCGGGGATCCTGGTCTATGGCCTCACCATCACGCTGGCCGCCACCGACTGGATCATGTCGCTGGACCCAGTCTGGTTCTCGACCATCTTCGGCATGTTCTTCATGATCAGCGAAATGCTTTCCGTAATGGCGCTGATGATCGTGATCCTCTGCGCGCTGCGCGAGTATGCGCCATATGACCAGATCATGGGAGCGGAGCAGCTGCACGACTACGGCAAGCTGATGCTCACCTTCACCATGGTGTGGGCCTACTTCAGCTTCTCGCAGTGGCTCATCATCTGGGCGGGCAATCTTCCCGAAGAGATCATCTGGTATCTCAACCGCCTCCACGGCGGCTGGCAGGCGGTGGCGCTGTCCCTGGTGCTGCTGCAGTTTTCGCTGCCCTTCCTGCTGCTGCTCTCGCGTGAGCTGAAGCGCGACGCGCGCAAGCTGGTGCCGGTTGCGCTTCTGGTGCTGGTGATGCGCTACGTGGACCTGTACTGGCTGGTGGCGCCGAACCCATTTCCGGGGACGGGCGCGGCGACGCACCATCTCACCTATCACTGGACTTATTTCGCGGCGCCGTTGGCGTTGGTGAGCCTCTGGCTGGGGAGCTTCTTCTGGCAACTCGGCAGGCATCCTCTGCTGGTGGTCACCGAACCAATGCTGCCGCGTCTCTGGGAGCCAAGCCATGGCCACTAATCACGGGCACGGGAACGGCGCCGAGCGCAACCTGAACGTTGAGTATGACAAGAGCGACCTGAGCGCCAAGGGCATTGTGATCTTCCTCGTCGTGCTGGGGGTCTTTGCCCTGGTCATCAACATCGCCGTGATCGGCCTGTACGCTGCAATGACCCGGGTCGCCGACCAGCACGAGACCGAAACCAGTCCGCTGGCGTCGCAGACGATTGAGCCGCGCCAGGGGATCCTGATGAACACGGCCAACGTCAACACCCAGCAGTTTCCCGAGCCGCGCCTGCTGCGCCACCTAACCCAAACCGGACTGGACAACCGCTTTGTGGGCGAGCCGGGAGAGATGACCAAGTTCCTGGAGCAAGAGTCGGCGGCGCTCGCGGCCCAGCCCTGGCGCGATGAGCACGGCAACGTGCATCTGCCCATCAACCAGGCGATGAAAGAAGTCGTCACCCGGCTTCCGGTGCGGTCAGGTGGGACGGAGTTGCCGAATTATCCCGGCGCGGCGCGGGTGTACTCCTATCCGTCGCCCGAAACCGAGGCCATCCAGCCTGGGGCGACGTCAAGCGGGACCGAGACAGACGAGACCCAGACAGGCGAGACGGGGAATTCTTCCGCCGGCAAGCAGGCGGGCCAGTAGCCGCGACAGCTTCGCGGGGACACAGCATGATGTTGAGGTATGGAACAATCCGAAAACTGGCTTTGAGCCTGACGCTGGCTTCCGCGCTGGGGTCGGCATTCTGTGGCGTGGCCAGCGCGCAATACTTTACTCCGCCCGATAACAAGACGGTGGCCCCGCCCGGACTGGAAGGAGTGGGCATCGACCAGCGCCTGAACCAGCAGGTGCCGCTCAACCTTACCTTCAAGGACGAGCAGGGAAAGACGGTGCATCTGTCCGATTACTTCCAGGATGGGCGCCCGGTGATTCTGAACCTGGTCTACTACCAATGCCCCATGCTCTGCACGGAGGTTTTAAACGGGCTGACCGCGGCGCTGAAGGTGATCGGCTTTGTGCCGGGCAAGCAGTTTGAAATCGTCACCCTGAGCATCGATCCGCGCGAGACTCCGCAGCTGGCCGCCAACAAAAAAGAGTCGTACCTGAAGCGGCTGGGAAATCCCAACGCCGCCCAGGGCTGGCATTTCCTCACCGGCGAGCAGCCGCAGATCAAGGCGCTGGCCGACGCCATCGGCTGGCACTACCAGTACGATCCCAAGCTGGATCAGTTTGCCCATGCCGCCGGCATCGTGCTGGTCACGCCCCAGGGCCGCATCGCGCAGTACTACTACGGGGTGGAATACTCCGCCCGGGACATGCGGCTGGGGATTGTGGAAGCCTCCCAGAACAAGATCGGCTCGCTGGCCGATGTGGTTCTGCTCTACTGCTATCACTACGACCCGAGCTCCGGGCGTTACGGCGCCACCATCATCAACATCATGCGGCTGGCCGGCATCGCCACGGTACTGGTGCTGGGCGGCGCGATGGTACTGCTGTTTCGCGGTGAGAAGCACAATCACGGGATCGGAACAGGACGGGCATAAATCGCTATGTGGTCAAATCTGCCTCTTTTTCCGCCGCGCGCCAGCTCCATGGCGGGACACGTCGATGCACTGTTCTTTTTCCTGCTGGCGATGGCCGCCTTTTTTACCGTGCTGATCTCCGGCCTGATCCTGTTCTTTGCCATCCGTTACCGCAAGGAACGCCACCCGCACGCCGTCCAGATCCACGGCTCGACGGCGCTGGAGCTGTTCTGGACCGCTGTCCCTCTGGGCATCGTGATGATTATCTTCGTCTGGTCGGCGGTGATTTTCTTCGTCCAGACGCGTCCGCCCAAGGGGGCCATGGAAGTCTACTGCGTGGGCAAGCAGTGGATGTGGAAGTTCGAACACACCGGTGGCCAGCGCGAGATCAACGAACTGCACGTCCCGGTGGGCCGCGACGTGCGCATGATCATGACCTCGCAGGATGTGATTCATGATTTCTTCGTGCCGGCCTTCCGCATCAAGGCCGACGTGCTGCCGGGCCGCTACACTTCGACCTGGTTCCACCCCACGGTGCCGGGGCGCTATCACCTTTTCTGCTCGCAGTATTGCGGTACCAATCACTCGCAAATGGTGGGCGAGGTGGTGGTGATGGACCCGGTGGACTACGATCGCTGGGCCGCCGGCGGAGTGGACGGATCGCTGGCCTCGGCGGGCGAGAAGAGTTTTCAGCAATATGGATGCTCGATGTGCCATCGTGCCGACATGGCCGGACGCGCGCCCAATCTGATCGGGCTCTACGGCAAGCCGGTGCTGCTGGATGACGGCCGCACCGTGACCGCCGACGAAAGCTATGTGCGCGAGTCGATTCTCAATCCGGGCGTAAAAATCGTCAGCGGCTTTAAGAACATCATGCCAACCTTCCAGGGACAGTTGACCGAAGAGGAAGTGATCGGCCTGGTCGCTTATATCAAGGCGCTGGGCAACGGCACGGCCAACCTGCCGCTCCCGGTCAGCAATCCGGACTCGGGCAATTATCCCGTCGCTCCCAAGCCGGAGTCGTCGGCCGTCAAGAGCGACCAGGGCGCGCCTCCCGCCGAGCCCGCAACCAAATCCACGCCGGTCAATCCACCGGCGAAGCAGTAGAGGGTCAATTATGGAAACAGCGATCCACTCGACCGAAGCGAAGAAGAATTACCTGAATGCGGATTACAGCATCAAGTCGTGGTTGCTGACCACCGACCACAAGCGGATCGCAGTGCTGTATCTGATTTCGATCACGGGGTTCTTCTTCCTGGGCGGCCTCTTCGCCATGCTGATTCGCCTGGAGCTGCTGACCCCGGCCGGCGACCTCGTCTTGTCCGACAACTACAACAAGCTGTTCACCATGCACGGCATCGTGATGATCTTTCTCTTCCTCATCCCATCGATACCGTCAGTGTTCGGCAACTTTCTGATCCCGATGATGATCGGCGCCAAGGATCTGGCCTTCCCCAAGCTGAACCTGGCCAGCTGGTACATTTACATGCTGGGGGCGGTCTTCATCTGCTACGCCATCCTCACCGGCGGCATGGATACCGGCTGGACCTTCTACACGCCGTACTCCAGCACCTACTCCAACAGCAACGTGGTCTCCGCGGCCATCGGCGTCTTTATCGTCGGCTTCTCGTCTATCCTTACCGGGCTCAACTTCATCGTCACCGTGCACCGCATGCGGGCGCCGGGACTGACCTGGCGGCGCCTGCCGCTGTTCGTCTGGGCGCACTATGCCACCTCGGTCATCATGGTGCTGGGCACGCCGGTGCTGGCCATCACCATCGTGCTGGTGGCCCTGGAGCGCATCTTCCACTTCGGCATCTTCGATGCCCGGCTGGGCGGCGACCCGCTGCTCTTCCAGCACCTGTTCTGGTTCTATTCGCACCCTGCCGTTTACATCATGATTCTGCCCAGCATGGGCGTCGTCACCGAGGTCATCGCCTGCTTCTCCCGCAAACGCATCTTCGGCTATGACTTCATCGCCATGTCGTCGATCGCCATCGCCGTGCTGGGCTTTCTGGTGTGGGCCCACCACATGTTCGTCGCCGGAATCTCCATCTACGCCGGCCTGATCTTCTCCATGCTGAGCTTCTTCGTGGCGATCCCTTCTGCCGTAAAGGTCTTCAACTGGACGGCGACGCTCTACAAGGGCTCCATCACCTTTGAGACGCCGATGCTCTACGCCTTCGCCTTCATCGGCCTGTTCACCATCGGCGGACTCACCGGCCTGTTCCTGGCGGCGGTTGGATTGGACCTGCATGTACATGACACCTACTTCGTGGTGGCCCACTTCCACTACATCATGGTTGGCGGCGCGGTCACCGGATTCATGTGCGCGCTGCACTTCTGGTGGCCCAAGATCACCGGCAAGATGTATCCCGAAGGCTTTGCCAAGCTGAGCGCCCTGCTGGTGTTTGCCGGCTTCAACCTTACTTTCTTCCCGCAGTTTATCCTCGGCTACCTGGGCATGCCGCGCCGCTACCACAACTATCCGCCCGAGTTCCAGGTGCTCAACGTGATGTCCACGGCGGGCGCCTCGATTCTGGCCGTGGGATTCCTGCTGCCCATGATCTACTTCGTCTGGAGCCTGCAGTACGGCAAGGACGCAGGCCCCAATCCCTTCAAAGCAGCCGGGCTGGAGTGGATGACCTCCTCGCCCCCTACCACGTTCAATTTCGACGAGACGCCGGTCGTCACCTGGGAAGCCTACAACTACGCCGAGATCGACGCGCCCGGCAAGGAGGTGGAAGTTGGCGGATAGCGAGCTGGCAGTAGCGGCCCCAAACCTGAAGCATCACTTCGCCGACCTGGAGCAGCAGAAGGCCACGGCCACCTTCGGCATGTGGCTCTTCCTGGTCACCGAGATCATGTTCTTCGGCGGCATGTTTGCCACCTACCTGATCTACCGGCTCTCCTACTACAACGCCTGGGTCGCCGGCAGCCGGACCATGGAGATCCAGTACGGCACCGCCAATACGGCGGTCCTGATCTGTTCCTCGCTCACCATGGTCATGGCGGTGCACTTCGCCAAACTCGGCAACCGCAAACTGACCACGCTGTTTCTGGCCTGCACCCTGATTCTAGGCATGGCCTTCCTCGGCCTGAAGGGCGTGGAATACCACGGACACTGGGTTCACCACGAGTTTCCCGGCTCGACCTTCCACTTCGAACACCAGGGCAATTACGACCCGCGCCAGGTACAGATGTTTTTCTCGCTGTACTTTGCCATGACCGGGATGCACGCCCTTCATATGGTCATCGGCGCCGGGTTGCTCACCTGGCTCATCATCGCCAACACCCGCGGGTGTTTCAGTCCGGAGTACAACTCACCGGTGGAACTGGTGGGGCTGTACTGGCATTTTGTCGACTTGATCTGGATCTACCTCTTCCCGCTGCTCTACCTGATCAGCCATCACCACCCCGGAGGTTAGGAGAGAACCCATGAACGAACACGCACACCCTACCGTCAAGACATTCGTTGCCGTCTGGGCCTCCTTGCTGGTGCTCACCGGCCTGACCGTCTTTGCCTCCACCCTGGAGCTTGGCCCCTTCAACGCCATCGTTGCCCTGGCCATTGCGACCGTCAAGGCGCTGCTGGTGCTTCTGTTCTTCATGGAACTGCGCACCTCGACCGCCCTGACCAAAGCCATCGTGGTCGCGGCCATTTTCTTCTGGATGCTGCTGGCCGGCCTCAGCCTCTCCGACTACCTGACCCGCGGCTGGAGCTCCTACATCAATCCCTTCCGCTAAACAACCACGTTTGCCCCGGCGCGGGAAGGCCATGGCCTTCCCGGCCGCCGTCGGCAAGGAGTGGGGGATGCGAGCGGTCCCGCTCCCCTTTTCCGGGAGTCAAATGTTACAGCTGCGTGAAATCCGCTCTTACCTAGTTCCCGCCAATGCTGCTGCTGAATACAATGGAGCTGATGAAGCCCCTTATCTTTGTTGTGGAAGACGAAGCCGATATTGCCCGGCTGGTGAAACACCACCTCGAAGCCGCCGGCTTCCAGGTCCGTATCTTTCCCACCGCAGCCCTTGTGATCTCCGAGGCGGCACGCGAAAAACCAGCGCTGTTCCTGCTCGATATCATGATTCCCGGCGGTGACGGCTACGAACTTTGCCGCCGTATCCGCCAGGACTCGGCCATTGCCATGACTCCGGTCATCTTCCTCACCGCCAAGTCCAGCGAGAGCGACCGCGTCCTGGGCCTCGAGCTCGGGGCCGACGACTACGTGGGCAAGCCCTTTAGTCCGCGCGAGCTGGTGGCGCGCATCAAGGCCGTGCTGCGCCGCTTCGAGCGCCCCCTGGCACCCGAAGTCATCAGCACCGGCGACATCGAGATCGACAGCGGCGCCATGATCCTGAAGGTGCGCGGCAAGCAGGTGGCAACCACCGCTACCGAGTTCCGCCTGCTGGAGTACATGGCCCGCCATCCCGGCCGCGTCTTTACCCGCGACCAGCTGCTCGACGCCGTCTGGCGCGACACCGCCTACGTCACTCCGCGCTCGGTGGACGTGTATGTGCGGCGCATCCGTGAGAAAATCGAAAAAGACGCCGAGGAGCCGCAGTACTTGCGTACCGTGCGCGGCGCAGGATACAGGTTTGAGGCCTTGAAGTGAAGAAGCGGATTTTCTTCAATCTGGTTCTGCTCTTTACCCTTATCATTGCCGCACTCATTCTGACCCTGGACGTCGCCGTCACGCACGCCTGGGTCGGTTCGCTGCGCCGCCAGATTGAAAACGACGCGCGGCAGAGCACGGCGGTCTTCGCCCGGCAAGTTGCGGCCGCTCCGCTCTCCAGCCCCAGCCTGAAACAAGCCGCCCAATCTTTCGTCGGATCCTCCGGGACTCGCGTCACCGTCATCGACAGCCAGGGGCGCGTGCTGGCCGACAGTAGCGGGGACCTCGAGCCGACGGAGAGCCAGCTGCGCCGTCCGGAGTTCCAGGCCGCGCTGGCCGGCAGCGTTGGAACCGATACCCGCAGCGGCGACGGAGGAGTGGATCTCCTCTATGTCGCGCAGCCGGTCCCCAGAGGCGCGGTCCGGCTTGCCGTTCCTCTCACCGCCATCGCCGAGGCGCACCATACTCTGTGGCGCCTGCTGGGACTCGCCTTTTTGCTGGCCTGGCTGGTCGCGGTCGCGCTCTCGGCCGCTGCCTCCAGAAGCATCAGCGCGCGCCTGCAGCGCATGGTCGTCTTCGCTGGAAAGATCGCCGAAGGCGATTTTTCCGCGCGTCTGTCCGAATATCAGGATGACGAGATCGGCAAAGTGGCCGCCGCTCTCGATGCCACGGCCCGCAAGCTGCAAACCAGCTTCCAGCAGGTAGAGGACAGCCGCAACGAACTGGAAGCGGTGCTCAACAGCATGCAGGAACCCGTCATCGCCATCTCGCGCGACGGCCGCACCCAGTGGGCCAACCGCCGCATGGAGATGGTCACTCCCACCGGCATCCGCCTGGGCCAGCCCGTGGTGCAAACCGTGCGCGACCCCAATTTCCTAGCCACCGTTCAGGAGGCGTCGCAGCACCACAAGCTGGTCACGGCGCGGGTCAACAACTTTGTTCCCGGACGGGTCTTTGCGGCCACTGTAGCCCCCATGCCCTCCGGCGGCCTGGTCGCCGTGCTGCACGACCTCACCGAGGCGGAAAGCATCGAGCGCACCCGCCGCGACTTCATCGCCAACGTCTCCCACGAACTGCGCACCCCGCTCACCTCGATTCAGGGATACGCCGAAACCCTGCTGGACGGTGTCAACTCCGAAGAGACGCTCCGCGATTTTCTGGAGATCATCCGCAAAAATGCCCAGCGCATGGCCCGGCTCACCGAGGACCTGCTGATCCTGGCGCGGGTCGAGTCCGGTGACAAGAAGCTGCAGCTGCGCCCGGTCTCCGCCGCCGAGCTGCTGCGCGACGCCTCGGACTACTTCTACGACCACCGCGCCGATTCCGGCATGACGCTCGAGGTGGTCAACGAGGCGCTGAAGATGGTCTCCGCCGACCGCGACGCGGTCTTCCAGGTCTTCTCCAACCTCATCGACAATGCCTCCAAGTACGCCGCCCATGGCGGCCGCATTCTGATCGGCGCGCACGACATCGAGGGCTTTGTGCAGTTCTACGTGCGCGACTTCGGTCCGGGCATCGCCAGCGAGCATCTGCCGCGCCTCTTCGAGCGCTTCTACCGCGTGGACAAGGCGCGCTCGCGCGAGAGCGGAGGCACCGGCCTCGGCCTGGCCATTGCCAAGCACATCATGCTCGCCCACGGCGGCAGCATCACCGCGGCAAGTGAGCTGAACCATGGCTGTACCTTTATCTTCTCCCTGCTGGAAGCGCGCGTCAGCCCGGTTTGAGCCGCCGCCGGTTTACCAGTTCGGGAATTACGACAGGGTTTACGAAAATTTCACGTAGCAATCACACAATTTAAAACCTATAGCCGTAAGTTTGAATCAATGTAGTTGGGGGCTTGAGAGGCTCCGGGAGCGGATTTCGATCCGCCCGGGCCTCTCAACATTTTGACCACATTCCAGGAGGGTCTCGCCATGGGCGAGCACGCATTTCCGGTTGCCGAGTCGCATCTGCTGGAGCTGACGCTCGACGCCTTTCGCGTCGGCCACCGCGCCGCCGCCGCTGCTGCCGAAGGCATTGCCACCGCCTCCAAAGCCGATTTCAGCGAGGTACGCGACCGCGAGCGCGAGCTGGATTCCCTCGACCGTGACATCGACGACCTGGTGACCTCCACCATCACCCAGGTGCCCGCCGAAGAAGCCAGAATGCTGCTGGCCTGCATGAAATTCGGAATCTCCTTGGAGCGCATCGGCGATCTTCTGCTCAGCTTCGTCAATCGCGCCGAGGCCGTGGTCGCCAGCATGGACCACGACGATCTGCGCGACCTCATGGTGATGACCTCGCAGCTGGAACGCATGCTCGACGACGTGGAGACTGCCTTCCGAAGCCGCTCGCTGGACAAGGCGGTCAACGTGCTCCGGGCAGACGCGGAGATTGACCGCCTCCGCAACGTCGTTACCTTCCGCCACCTGGAGCCCTCAGAAGGCCTGCGCAGGCTCGATAGCTTCCACGTTCTATTCATGGCGCAGGAGATCGAGCGCGCCGGCGACCATGTGAAGAATATGGCCGAGGAAGTCTGTCATCTGGTCAGCGGCCGCACCATGCGCCACGTCCTGCGCGGCTATGACCGCCCGGTCGAGCAGCTCTTTCTGGACCACATCAAAAACAAACAGTAAAAAACTCGGGTGGCCCACATCTGCGTCGTGCCCTTCGACGCAAATGTGGGGAGGCAATGTCCTCCTCCTTAGCGCATTTGCATTTGCGGTTGCTTGAGTAGTTTCCCCTGACTCACCGCAGCAGCATCCAGATGGCGGCAAAGTGGCAGCCCGTCCCCGCCAGCACCCAAAGATGCCAGAGAAAGTGCATGTATCTGCGCCGCGACGCATAGAAGGCAATTCCCGCCGAGTAGCAGACTCCCCCAGCAATCAGCATCACCAGAACCGGATGAGAGAGCCGGTGGTACATCGGTTTTAGGGTAAAGATGCAGGCCCATCCCATGGCCAGATACATGGCCGTGGAGACCATTCCCCAGCGACCTGCCGCGAAGGACTTGAGGGTGACGCCTGCCAGGGCGCAGGTCCACACGATGCCGAACAGCGTCCATCCCAGCGTGCCGCGCAGCCCGATCAGCGTGAACGGCGTGTAGCTTCCCGCGATCAGCACGTAGATGGAGCCGTGGTCGAGGGCGCGCAGCACGCGGTTGGCGCGGGTGTGGCCCAGCGAGTGGTAGAGCGTGGAGCTGAGATAGAGCAGGACGACGGAAGCGCCGAAGATAACAGCGCAGACGATGTAGAGCGTGCCCCCCGCTGCGGCACGGATGGTAAGCAGCACCAGCCCAGCGATGCCCAGCAGTGCGCCTGCTCCGTGCGAGACGCTGTTGGCAATCTCCTCGCCGACGCTATGGACGCTGTCTTCCATACACTCCGATGGTACGCCCGCAACGGAGCGCATCCTCGGCAAAGCGGCGCCAGCCAAAGACCGTGACAAAGAAATTACAAGGGAAGTTACGCGGAACCACCAAAAGCAGCAGGTGCCCCACATCTGCCGTTGTCAGCAGATGTGGGTTTTTGCCCGTAAGCCGCCGGTTACTTCTTCAGCGCGGCTTCATAGCGCTTGTTCACTTCGGCCCAGTTGACCACGTTCCACCACGCCTTCAGGTACTCGCCGCGGCGGTTCTGATACTTCAGATAATAGGCGTGCTCCCAAACATCGTTGCCCACAATCGGCTGCAGCCCCTGCGAAATCGGGTTGTCCTGGTTGGGAGTGGAAAGCACCTGCAGCCCGCCGGAACCCAGCGCCAGCCACGTCCATCCGCTGCCGAACTGCTTCAGCCCCGCGTCGTTCAGCTTCTCCTGGAACTGCGCAAAGTCGCCGAAGGTCTGGGCGATGGCTTCGCCAATCAGTCCGCTGGGCGCGCCGCCCGCGTTCGGTCCCATGATCTTCCAGAACATCGAGTGGTTGACGTGTCCGCCCGCGTTGTTGCGCAACGCGCCCCGCACCGCCTCCGGCACCGCGGCCAGGTTGGCCAGAATCTCTTCGCCGGACTTGCCCGCCAGCTCGGGAGCCTTGGCAATCGCGGCATTGGCGTTGTCCACATACGCCTGGTGGTGCTTGTCATGATGCAGATGCATGGTCTGCGCGTCGATGTAGGGCTCCAGCGCCTCATACGCGTAGGTGAGAGCCGGAACTTCGAATACCATTGCTTTTACCTCGGTTGCCATCGTTAAAGAATCCTCCGTCTTCATGGATGAGCTTTTCGAGGCGCGGGTTTCAAAATGTACTCACGATCACGAGTTCGAGGGCCATTACCGGAACTGAAGAAAGTTGTTGGAAGGAATTACGCGTGGAGTGTTAAGGAAAAGGTGTGTGCACAATAAAACGACGGGTGCCCCACCTTCGCGTCGCGCCTTTCGACGCTAAGGTGGGAGGCAGCACCTACCATCCCTACGAACACCTGTTTATCGCTTGATGAACCACATCGCCCAGCCCGCCACCAGCACTCCGCCGATGAACCATGCAAAGCAGTAGAGCCCGTAGCGAATCATCGCGCGCGGAGTATCGCGCTGGGTAATTCCAAAAACAATCGAGGCGCAGGTGGCGAAGACAAGCACGGCGGTGAAGTGCGAAAAGTTAAGCGTCATTTCTTTTTCCCGATGGCGATGTGGTGCGCATCGATCGCGGCGATCACGTTCAGCAGTCCGCCGCACACAATGAACTTGGTGCCGTAGTCCGAGGTGGCGCGGAAGATCGCCGCCGGGCCCCATTCCATGCCGCGCGCAATGAAGTACAGCAGCCCGTTGCCGAAGTCGCCCACAAACCCGAGCATCTCCAGCAGGTCGCCAAGATTGAAGCCGTAGGTCTTGCCCGCCATGCCGATGCCGCAGAAGAACATCACGGTCACGCTCACGAAGATCAGCGCCCCGCGCACCCAGCGCCTCTGGATGAAGTGTCCCAGACCGGGCAGCAGCCAGCCTGCCAGCGGGGCTATCACGGACATCATCTCTGCCTGCGGCGTCCTTGCGGATGTCGCCGCAGCGTTTGCGTTTGCTTTTTCGTTCGCCATTTAGAAAATCACTAACTCTTCCTGCTGCCGTCCAGTGACCTGCGCCTGGCCGTCGTGCACCAGCACATCCACCTCGCTGCGCACGCCAAACTCCGGCAGGTAAATTCCCGGCTCTATTGAGAATATCGTATTCGCCAGAATCTGTCGGGTATCTTTGGTTTCCAGATTGTCCATATTTGCGCCGTTGCCGTGCACGTTCGTCCCAATCGAGTGTCCGGTGCGGTGCACAAAGCAATCGCCGTACCCTGCCTTGCCAATGACTTCGCGCGTCGCATCGTCCACCTCCCAGCCTTCCATGCGCCGCCCGGCGGCCATGGCATCCATCACTTTCTGCGAGCCCGCCTTGCGCGCGTCGCGCACCAAGTGGAAGATCTCGTGATGCCGCGTCGAGGGCTGCCCCAGAACTCCGGTCCAGGTGATGTCGTAATATACCGCGCCGGGCGTATCCTTCTTGGCCCACATGTCCAGCAGCACCAGGTCGCCGGGATGGATCGGCCGGCTCTGCCCGTCCGTGGGCTCATAGTGAGGATTGCCCGCGTTTTGGTTGACGGCGACGATGGGCAGCGCATCGGTCACCAGGTTCTCGCGCCCGAATGCCTCGCCCAGCCACTGCCGCACGCCCCACTCGTCCCAGCCTCCCTGGTCGCGCAGATTCTGCCGCACGCGGTGCCCGATCTCCTGGAACGCCGCGGCCATAATGGCGTCCATGCAGTCGCGGGCGGCAAAGTGCGTGGCAATCTGCTCGTCGCTCAGCGTGGCCTCAAAGCGCGAAACCAGGTCGGCCGAGGAGACTACCTCCACGCCAAAGCCTCGGATCAGCTCCAGCATCCCGCCATCCACCAGCGAGACGTACATAATGTCGTTGTTCGGCGAGTACTGCATGGCCACGCGGCGGTAGGGCTTTAGCATAGCCGCGAGCTTTTCATGTAGCTCCTGCCAGCCGCCGTAGTGCTGCTGCGCTCCTGGAAGCGAAGCCAGATGGCGCGGCTCCACGCGATGATTCAACTTCACCGGTTCGCCCGCCGCCGGAATCAGGTAGAACCAGCGCCGCGTGACGTGCAACTCAGGCAGCCCAAGAATCGAGTAGGCAATCTCGTCGCGATGATGATGGTCGTAGAACAGCCAGCCGTCGAATCCCTGCTCGCGCAGAGCCTGCTGAATCGCGTCCAGATCCATAAGAAGATATTGTAGCGCGCTGCGCAATGCGGCCGGGAAGGACGGGATTTCCCAATTTTGGCTAGGGCACGTTCGCAACCCCAGTCCAGGTACTTTAGTTTCGATGCAGGTGAAAAATATAGTTCCGCAACTCTGAAGAAGAAACTACGTTTATAGGTGCATGAAACGCACACTGCTCCTCTCCATCGCTACCCTGGCCTTCAGCGGATTACTCGCCGCTCCTGGCTTCGCCCAAACCAACACCTCCGACGCCGGTCCCGGCAAGGATGATCCAGGCCACCCGCGCGTCAACCAGGTAAACCAGCGCCAGCAGAACCAGCAGAACCGCATCGCCAACGGCGAAAAGAGCGGCGCGCTCACCCCCCACGAGTCGGTCAAACTGGAGCGCCAGCAGAACCGTATCGATCGCTCCGAAAAGAAGGACATGTCGGAGCATAATGGCCACCTGACCAGGGGCGAGCAATCCCACCTCAACCAGAGGCAGGACAAGGCCAGCGCCAACATCTACGCCAAAAAGCACAACGACGCCGTCCGCTAAAGCCGGGACCAGCGAATCCAGGCATTCCATGGGAGGCTTGGAGGGTACACCTAAGCCGGCAGAAGCCAGAAAGAATTAGCCCGTCGCGAAGTATCGGCGGGCTATTCTGCGTGCGCAGCCAAAAAGCAACGCCGCTGCGGGCAGCAGAAAACCTTCGCAGCCGCATCAAAAGACTCCGTCCAGATGGAAAGGAGGAAAAAGATGAAGTATGCGCTGGTGAGTCTCATTCTCGCGGGTACATTGTTAGCGCCTGTTTCCATGCAGGCTCGTTGCCGTTGCCATTGGCACCATCATCATAAAATTTGTCATTGCTGGTGATGCTGACATGGCTCGTTAAGCTGTGGTGCGCCGGGCAAAGAAACGCCGCTGCGCGAAGCAGCGGCGTTGCCGTGAAGGGGAACCGAATCGTTACTTCTTCGGCGGCTTGGGCCCGGCCTGGCGCACTGCGTCGGGCACGTCGAACTTCTGGATGTTCTTCTCGAACAGCTCGGTCAGGTGCGCCGCAGTCTTGTCGTAGTAGGCCTTATCGCTCCAGGAATTGCGCGGCATCAGAACCTCATCCGGCACTCCGTGAACGTGCTTCGGCACGGCCAGCCCAAAGGCGGGATCAAGTTCAAACTCGCCGCCCTTCAGCGTGCCATCCACCGCTGCCGTCACCATGGCGCGGGTGTAGGGAATCGCCATGCGCTTACCCACTCCATAGCGGCCACCCTGCCAGCCGGTGTTCACCAGCCAGACCTCGGCGCCGTGCTCCACCATGCGCTTGCGCAGCAACTCGGCGTAAACCCGCGGCGCCTGCAGCATAAACGGCGCGCCAAAGCAGGTCGAGAACGTCGCCTGCGGTTCCGTCACCCCGGCTTCCGTGCCGGCCACCTTGGCGGTGTAGCCGCTCAGGAAGTGGAACATGGCCTGCTCCGGCGTAAGCTTCGAGACCGGAGGCAGAACGCCGAAGGCATCGGCCGTCAGGAAGACCACAACCTTGGGATGTCCGCCCACACTGGGAATGACGGCGCCGTCGATGAACTCCACCGGATAGTTGGCGCGGGTGTTCTCCGTGAGGAGCTCGGCGTCGTAGTCGGCATGGCGGGCACCGTCGATCACCACGTTTTCCAGCACCGCCCCAAAGCGCAGCGAGTTCCAGATCTGCGGTTCGTTCTTCTGGCTCAGCTTGATGCACTTGGCATAGCATCCGCCCTCGAAGTTGAAGATGCCCTTATCGCTCCAGCCGTGTTCGTCGTCGCCGATCAGCCGCCGCTCGGGATCGGCCGACAGGGTCGTCTTGCCCGTGCCCGAGAGTCCGAAGAACAGCGCCGTATCGCCCTTTTCGCCGATGTTGGCCGAGCAGTGCATGGGGAACACGTTGCGCTCCGGCAGCAGGTAGTTCAGCGCGGAGAAGATCGACTTCTTCATCTCGCCCGCGTAGCCGGTGCCCACCACCAGAATAATGCGGCGGGAGAAGCTGACGCCGATGAAGGCCTCCGAGCGGGTGCCATCGGTCTTCGGGTCCAGCAGCAAACCGGGAGCGGAGACGACGGTGTATTCCGGCTCGAAGCCTTTCAGTTCGCCGGCGCTGGGCCGCACAAACTGGTTCCAGACGAACATGTTGTGCCAGGCCTGCTCATTCACAAACCGCACCTTCAGCCGATACGTGGTGTCGGCCCCGGCAAACAGCTCCTGCACAAACAGTTCGCGCCCCTGCAGATAGCGGATCGCCTTCTGATAAATGGCGTCGAACAGCTCCGCGGTGCAGGACTGGTTGATGTCGTTCCAGTCCACGTGGGCAGCTTCGGCGTCGTTGACGATGAAGCGGTCCTTGGGCGAGCGTCCGGTGCGTGCGCCGGTGTGGCAGACCAGGGCTCCGGTGTCGGCCAGCTTGCCTTCGCCGCGCCGAATGGCGTGTTCCACCAGTTCGGCCGGAGTCAGGTTGAAGTGAACTTTTTCGCCGCGGATCAGTTCCGCGATCCCGCTTGACTGTGCTGCTGTTGACATACGAAGGCTCTCCTGGAACTGCAATCTTGATCTCTGAATTCCAACCTTGCGCAAACAATAGAAAACTCAACTGACCGCCGGGATCGAACACGGCAGCTCGCTCTTACTTTTAGGTTTCCAACGGTACGGCAGCGCCGTCGCGCCGCCGTGCTAGCTGGCGGGGGCGAGCGTCTGTTGTTTCAGCACCGCGTCCAGATGCTGCAGGGTCTCGGCTACGGACAAGGTGTAAAGGTCGCGTCCGCACTCGTCGCCGTTCTCCAGAATGCTGCGCAGATAATGTCCGGCCATCTCCACCGCCATCGGGTCCGTGATGATGTTCCCGGTCTGCTGTTTATGTTCGGCCCACGCCGGCAGTGCCAGGGCGATCCACACCCCACGCCCGTTGACGAGAAACTTCACGTCCACCGCATCCGCATGGCGGGTCGCAATCGCAACCACCATGCACTGATATACACAGCGAACCGGAGCCCCGGTCCAACGCTCCGTGGTGCTGAAATCTTCGTACATTCGCTAAAACCCCATTCTGCTCAGGCGAGAACCGCTCTGGCACGCGTATCCAACAATTTAAACCCGTAAGGCCACCTGTAACAAGAAAGTAAATCGCCATCCGGGAAAGAAATCAGGGTACATCGAGCTTTTCATCCCCCGGCGTCCGGCACCGCGCATTCGTTACAATCAAAGCCGTGACCACCAAGAAAAAGTCGGCAACCCGCACAGCCTCAGCTCCCAAAACGGCATCGGCCCTCAAAACCCAGCGCGCCAAGCGCGACCGCGACCTGGCCAGCCCGCCGCCGCGCAAGGCCCTCACCGTAAAGGTCCTCACCTCCCGCAACCTGGCCCAGATCCCCTGGCTGGTCCACGGCTTCACCACCCGCCAGGGCGGGGTCACCCCGGAATACGGCGGCCAGCAGCTCAACCTGGCCCCCACCGCCGAGGACACCCCCGAATGTGTGGCGCTCAACCGCGCCCGCCTGCTCCACAAGCTCCGGGCGCAGGACGTCCCCGGCAATTCCTGGCCTCTGGTGATGCTCAATCAGCTCCATTCGGCGACCATCCACCGGGTGCGCCAGCAGCCGGCAGCGGAGCCCCTCCCGCCGCAGATGCTCGGTGGCGACGGCCTCATCACCAACGCCCCCGGCGTCCTTCTGGCGGTCAAGGTAGCCGACTGCCTTCCCGTCATTGTGGCCGACCGCAAGCGCCGCGCCGTGGGCGTCTTCCACGCCGGATGGCGCGGCACCGTCCAGCGCATCGTGGAGAAGGGCATCGGAGAAATGCGCCGCCAGCTGGGCTGCGACCCCGCCAACCTGGTCGCCGTCATCGGCCCCGGAATCGGCGCCTGCTGCTACGAAATCGGCGAGGAAGTCGAACACGAGTTCGACACCCAGTTCGCCTACTCCCGCGAGCTCTTCGAAGATGTCTTCGACAGCTGGAGCCTCAAAACCAAGTACCCCATGCTCTTCCTCAACCAGCGCGCCCCCGGACACGGCGAGCCCGCCCTCTCCCGCCACCTCGACCTGGTCAAAGCCAACTGGTGCCAGCTCCTCGACGCCGGCGTCCCCGCCGAAAACATCCAATCCCTGAACCTCTGCACCGCCTGCCGCACCGACCTCTTCTTCTCCTACCGCAAAGAACACGTCACCGGACGCATGCTCGCCGTAGTAGGAATTCGCTAGCGGTGGGAACGCGCTAGCCTGATAGCTCCCGCGCCGCGGGTGTCAGCGAATCAGTAAGCGGGTGCCCCATTCAAGCCATCCTTTGGCTTGGGTGGGGCTGTTGATTTCGTTTCTGTTGTAATTGCTTCGCGGACTCGACGTGCCGCCCTCTACGCGTAAATCCCCCGCGTCCTTATCGTCGAAGCCACCCGGTCAATCGCCAGCATATACGCCGCAATCCGGTTGTTCACCCCGTGCGTCTCTGCGTACCGCAGCACATCGTGGAACGCCGTCGTCATGATGTGTTCCAGTTCGGTGTTCACGTGTGCTTCCTTCCAGAAGTATCCCTGCCGGTCCTGCACCCACTCGAAGTACGACGCCGTCACCCCTCCCGCATTCGCCAGAATATCCGGAATCACGAACACGCCCTTTTCCTGCAGAATGTCATCCGCCGTCGCCGTCGTCGGCCCGTTCGCGCCCTCCACAATAATCCTTGCCCGGATGTGGGACGCATTGTGCGTGGTGATCACGTTCTCCCGCGCCGCCGGAATCAGCACCTCGCAGTCGGAGACCAGCAGCTCTTCCGCATCGGCCGCCTCTGCACCGGGGAATCCCACGATCGTCCCGTGTTCCGCCTTGTACTCAAACAGCTGCTTGATGTTGATCCCCTTCGCGTTGTGCAGTCCGCCGTCGATCTCGGCGATGCCTGCGATCTTGAATCCCTGCTCCTGCAGCAGCAGCGCCGCATACGAGCCCACGTTGCCGAACCCTTGCACCACGATGCGGGTATGCGTCGGCATAAATCCCAGCTTCTTCACCGCCTGCGCGGTCACCAGCATCACCCCGCGCCCGGTCGCCTCCTTACGCCCGCGCGAGCCGCCCAGCGCCACCGGCTTGCCCGTCACCACGGCGGTCACCGTCTTGCGCATGTGCATCGAGTAGGTGTCCATGATCCACGCCATGGTCTGCTCGTCGGTGTTCACATCCGGCGCGGGCACGTCCTTATCCGGACCGATCACCTCCATCAGCTCGGCCGTAAAGCGCCGCGTCATGCGCTCCAGCTCCCCACGAGACATGCTCTTCGGATCGCAGATAATTCCGCCCTTTGCTCCGCCAAACGGAATATTCACCACCGCGCACTTCCACGTCATCCACGCCGCCAGCGCCCGCACCTCGTCCAGGTTCACCTCCAGGTCGTAGCGGATGCCGCCCTTGGCCGGCCCTCTCACAATCGAGTGCTGCACCCGGTAGCCGGTAAACAGCTCAATCCGCCCGTCGTCCATCTGCACCGGAATGTGAACTGTAATCTCGCGCACCGGCTGGCTGAGAATCTTCCACAGTCCCTTGTCCAGATTCAGCTTCTGCGCGGCCAACTCGAAGCGCGCCGCCTGCGCCTCCCAGGGATTGGTTTCCATTTGCGGATCGATTGCGGTTGTCATGCCCACACCCACTTCCTTCCGCTGCGCCGCCACCCATGCCAACTGCGCGCGCAGGGAGCACCGGCTGCAAACCGGCTAGTATAGGCACCTCTCCGCGCCGCAGGCAAGCCGGCCCCGGATTAGATTCACCGCAGGACTGCAAAGTACGCCGCACACCCAGCCGCAGCAGAAACCGCGCAAAAAGAAGCGTATGTGATACACGGCGGGTGGCAATTCAAGCCATCCTCTGGCCTGAGTAGGGCAGTTGTCACTGCCTTTGAATTTGTTCCCTGGTGTCATTCTGAGCGCAGCGAAGAACCCCTGCGCCGTTCCATTCTCCCGTGCTGCTGGAAAGGCATTCCGGCCACCGCCCGGCGCGAGTTTGCCCAGGGTCCGAAGCGCAAAAAATCCTGACCTCCCAAAGCCGGAAGGTCAGGTTCTCTTTGCATTTGCGACGGTGCACCAGCCCACCGTCTGCTTCGGCAGCCCTTGCGCATCTGCCGTCTCGCTCAGCTAGGGCTTGTCCGCCGGAGCTGCCCCGTCCGGCGCGCCACTGCCTGTCCCGGCATTGCCCGGGCCGCCCATGGGATGGTGCATCGGCCCGTCATGCCCTTGCCATCCGCCGCGCGGCCCGCCCATCGGTGCTGGGAAGCGGTCGCGCTGCCTCCACATGGTGCGCAGCTTCTTCCACTGCTCGGGGGTCAGCACCCGCCGGATGGCAAATGCCATCTTCGCGTTGGCCTTCACCAGCGCCGCCCGGTCGGCGGCAATCTGGTCGATGGAACTCAGCACGGCGTTCTCGTCGGGATTGTCGGCTTCAATCATCGGCTCCAGCTTGATCTCGTCCTTCTGTAGCGTGGCGTGCAGATCCACCAGCTTCAACCGGCTGTCCTGGAAGATCTCCTCGATCTTCTGAATCTGCGTGTCGTCGAGCCCGAGCGCCTTGGCCACTCCGGCCCGCTTCCACCATCGCCCGGGCGCCATCAGCGGACGCGCGCCATCCCCGTCGCCGAATTTGTGCGGCCCATCCCATCCCTGATGGTCACCGAAGTTATGTCGCGGCCCATCCATCCCCGGACCTCCACCGCCAGGACCACCCTGCGCCAGCGCGGCTCCGCATAAAATTACCGTTGCGATCATCAGCTTGCGAATCATCTCTTCTTTTCTCCTTATTTCACGGCCTGAGTTTCACTCTTGCGTTCTTCCTGGCTGGCGATTCGGTTGCGCGCCTCGGTAATCGCGCCCACCGGAGCCAGCGCCTGCGGCACCTCGTCGCTCAAATCATTGTTCACCGCCTGCAGCAACTCGTCATCGCTCATGCTGTCATTGCCCAAAGCGGCGGCCGGTTGCGGAACTGCCGCAGCGGCAGGGTGTGCCACAGCCTGCGCCGCGCTCGCAGCCGGACGCGTTTTCATCATCCACGCCGTCTGCGCCGCCAGCAGCAAAGCCAGTACCCCGGCGCCCACCCAGCGCAGCCGGTGGTTTATCCGGAGCTGCACCCGGCGCGCCGGAGCCAATCCCCCCGCCATCCGCGCGCTCTGCGACGCCGTAGCCTGCCGCCGCATCGCGATGGCGTAGCGCGCAATCCCGTCCTGCAGCCCGTGTGCTTCCGAGCGGCACGCCGCGCAGCCATCCAGGTGCGCCTGCACCGCCGGGCCAGCCGAGCCATCCAGCCACTCCGTCAATTCGTCGTCCGTCAAGTGCCGCTCCGTCCGGTCCTTCATGGTTCACTCCTCCGCTGCCGCAGCGCGCTCACCGCCCGCGACAGGTGCGACTTCACGGTTCCGCTCTCGATCCCCATCGCCGCCGAAATCTCCTCAATCGACATCTCTTCCAGAAAGCGCAGATGAAACGCCGTCTGCTGTTGCGGCGACAGCGTCCGCACCCTTTCCATGGTCTGCTGCAGCTGCTCGCGGGCCAGCAGCGCCCGGTCGGCGCCCGGACTGGTGTCCATGGCGGCCCTCACCGCCAACTCGGCCTCCCTCGGATCGCTCCGCAGCAGCCGCTTCCAGAACTTCTGCCGCTGGCTCCTCTGGTAATCGCGCGCCAGGTTCACGGCAATTCGCACCAGCCAGGTGTTCACGCTGGCCTCGCCGCGGAACTCCGCCCGCCCGCGATAGGCTTTCAGGAAACACTCCTGGGTCAGGTTCGCGGCGGCTTCCTCGTCGCGCAGCTCGCACCACAGCACGCGATAGATCCGCCCCTGATGCTCGCGCACCAGGTCGTCGAACTCCGCCGGGCTCCATCCCACATCGCCCATCACCGGCACTGCCAAGGTCTCTTCCATCGCCGCTCACACCATTGGACGCAACCACCCGCCCCAGGTTTACGCCAGTCCGAATTCATTGAAATTTCATTCAGCCGGCCATAGAACACCGGCGTCCGCTGCTACTGTACACGGGTGCCCCATATCTGCCTGTCTTTGGCAGATGTGGGGCAGTTGACTCTGCCGTTTCCCCTGTCGCGGCCTTCGTCATTCACGGCAGCAACTCAGCCCCGCTGGTCCAAGTTGGTATATAATCAATCCGTCCAAGTTGCAGACCGGAGCGGGAAAAAGTTCTCGCCTGAGCTCTGTACAGGCAGTTCCAAAGGAGGCCAGTCTTCAGCAGTAGCTGGGACAGCATACCGAAAGGAAGGCCGCAAGCTCCCCGAATAGTTGGGGATGCGGTGAAAAGCCTTCTTGCGGCCTTGTTTCCCTCCGACTGCCGAATCTGCCAGGCCTCACTCTTCACCCTCTCACGACTTCCGGTTTGCCCCTCCTGCGTTGAATCCATCCAGCCCATCGCTCTTGCCCGCTGTAACGTCTGCGGAGACCTGCTGGCATCCCCCGACGCCGCCTTTGGCGATGCGCGCTGCAGCCTCTGCGCCGCCACTGAGCCGGCCTTCGAGCGCGCGGTCAACTACGGACCCTACTCCGGCGTCCTGCGCCAGCTGATTCACCTCCTCAAATACGATCGCATCCGCGCTGCGGTCGCTCCGCTGGCCCGCCTCACCGCTGCCGCCTGCCTCCAGCTGGAGGGCGATATCGACGTCGAAGAGCTGCTCATGATTCCCGTCCCGGTGCACAAGCTGCGCATGCGTTCCCGCGGATTCAACCAGGCCGAGCTTATCGCCCGCGCCGCCCAGCGCGGCATCGAAGACGCGACCGGTCGCCGCGTCACCCTGGACGTGACCGCCCTGCTGCGCGTGCGCTTTGCCGAGTCGCAAGTCGGCCTCACGGTGGACGAGCGCCGCCAGCAGATCCGCGGCGCGTTCAAGGTCCTCGCCCGCGAGCGGGTCAAAGGACGCGAGATTCTCCTGGTGGACGATGTGCTCACCACCGGCGCCACCGCCTCCGAGTGTGCCCGCGAGTTGCTGCAGGCCGGCGCCGCCCGCGTCTGGGTGGCAACCCCGGCCCGGGCCCTGGGACGAGACTTAAGCCGCGAATTAGGCCGCGACGCGCAGTTGCAGGATCAAGGCACACCGCTCGAAGTCGAGCCCGCGTCTCTACCCGCCACTACTTTCTCGAATCGTTCGTCCCGTCCGACCCTGTCTGGTTCGTCGTTCGCCCCGTTCCAGGCAGGCGCAGCGCAGGCAAGCCTCCGCCCGCGCCGCGGCACGCCATCCCATGGAGGAAACCGAGTTGGCTGGCGCCACATGGCTCCGGCCCGCTCCGAGGATTACGCCAATGGAGAGTCATAGAGCATTCCGTTCGCACAACGATCACTCCGAGCGGGGCTACTCGGCCATGCACGCCCCCGTCCTGGTGCTCAACGCTTCCTACGAGCCCATCAACATCTGCGCCGCCCGCCGTGCCATCATTCTGGTGCTCAAGGGCGTGGCCGCAACCGAGGAGATCAACGGCCTTTTCCTGCACTCCTCGCGCGTCTCCATGCGCGTCCCCTCGGTCATCCGCCTGCTGGAGTACCGCCGCATCCCCCACCAGACGCGCGCGCTCTCGCGCAAGAACATCCTGCTGCGCGACCGCAACGCCTGCCAGTACTGCGGAGTCGTCCTCCCAGCCGTTGACTTGACGCTCGACCACGTTCTCCCGCGCTCCCGTGGCGGCCTTTCCACCTGGGAGAACCTCGTCGCCTGCTGTCATGCGTGCAATCGCAAAAAAGGCAACGCGCTGCCTCACGAGTGCGGCATGCGTCCCATGAAGGAGCCGCGCCCCTTTTCGCTGCACACCAGCCGGCACCTCATGCGCATGATGGGACGCAGCGACGCCAAGTGGCGGAAGTATCTATATTATTAACCTGAGGCGCTGGCCTTAGCCCGTCCCGGCTCTAAACGCAGGGACATCCGGAGCCGCCTTCCATGCGGTTAAAAGCCGCTTTGTCGTTTATTTACTATAATATAACCTTAACCCTGCAGTTTTTCGCCCAGCCCTCGCATCTAACTGATCTATGTCCAGCGATCCACATCCGGGTCTGTCCGCCAGCAAAGGCCGGGTTGCCCGAATGTCAGACAATGGAATGGAACAGATCGCCGCCGAAATCAGGCTCAAGGGTTCCGAGTGGTATCCGCAGCACGGCGAGGTGCGCGCAGTCCGCATCGTCGGCCGCACCCCCAAGCCGGACCACTACAACCACGACCTGGCGGTTGAATTTGCCCATGGCAGCGAGCGGCTGGCCGCCAAGCTCTATCGGGCGGCCAAATCCGGCGAAGCCGCAGCCCGCCGCGTGGCAGCCCTAGAAACCGAGCATCTCAACCTCATCTGGCTCATCGCCCAGGCCCGGGGGCTCTCCGGCATTCCCCGGCCCCTGGGAGACTTCAGCGCCCTCGGCGTCGTGCTCAGCGAAAAGCTCGTGGGCATTCCTCTGCAATCGATCATCATGAAGGCCGCTCTGCTTCCGGGCTATGAAGGCATGGGCCTGCTGCAGGGCGCGGCCACCGCCAGCGGCGCCTGGCTCCGCTCCTTCCAGCGAATGACTGCCCGGTCGCCTCAGCCGCTGGACGCCGATCGCCTGCAGCGTGAACTGGCAACCGTGTGCAACAACTGCAAGGGCGAGGGGCTTGACGATGCCTCCATCGCCAAAATCCTCGCCGGCGCCAGCGCCATTCTGGAGAGGGCTCGCAATCCCTTGACCAGCGCGTCGGTCCTCCACGAATTCATGCCCCTCAACATCGTGGTGCTGGAGCACGGCGTCGGCTTCAGCGACTTTGCCAGCATGGAAGAAGACGGCAGCATCTACACCGATCCGGCCACCTTCCTGGCCTCTGTCGAAGCCCTGGAAAAGTATCCCTTCTGCGACCACGCCATCACCACCGCCGTGCAGGAAAACTTCCTCGATGCCTACGGCGCCAGCGACGCCGAGCGGGAGATCCTCTGCGTCTTCAAGATGAAGGTCCTGCTCTCCATGTTTGCCGCCGGCCGCGCCGTCAAGGAGAGCCCCGTCCGCAAAAAAGCCATGTGGGCCAACGTCATGAAAAAGTTCATCCAGATGGCCGCCGACCGCTCCATGCCCGGCGCCGCCTAGCTAACGCAGCTGTCATTCCGCAACGCGAGGAATCCCTGCACCGTTCCAATCTCCCCCGACGCTCCAGAGTCTTTTCGGCCTCCCACCGCCCGTGACCCTGTAGAGCCGCTGCCTACTTGGCCTTCTGCTCTCCGCCCGCGCCGCCCACTTCCTTGCCCTGGTACAGAATCCTCGTCTTGGTCCCGAACCGCCGATAGTTCTCGTACTTCACCACCTGCCGGATGTGCACGTCGCCCATGGAAAAGTGCAGGTTGTCATCCACCTTGGTGTAGGTAGGGAACCAGTATTTCCCGTCGATCTGCTCGCGCCATGTCGTAAAGCGCGGGAACAGGTTTTCCTGGCCCTTCTTGGGCTTATACAGGTCGGGAACGTTCTTGCCAAACGTCTTCACAATCTGGAAGTCGTGGTCGTCCACCCAGATGCGCCCTTCGAAATACCGCTGTCCTTTGTCGATCTTCTTCGGACTCAGGTTGAAGACGTAGCAATTCAGCTCGTCCTCCTGCTGTTGTCCCAGGTAGCCCACGTCATAGTTGGGCAGGTCGTCGCTGGTCATGGTAAACGGCATCCGTTTCTCAATGTCGTCCAAATCTTCCTGCGTAATCTCAATCCGGGTCAGCGTATTCTGCGGAGCGAACTTCACTTGCTCGATCCTTCTGCCGCGGTCGTCGAACAGCACGTCGAAGACCTGCTGATACTCGCCATCCACCGTGCTGCCCTCCAGCGTCTGCACCTTCACGCTCTGCGTCCAGGTGTACTGCTCGCGCGCCGCCTTGAACTCCTTCTCCTTACCGGCAAAGCGCTGGATCAACTCGGCCACGGTAATGCCCTTGGGAGGAGCGTCCCTGAGTTCGCCTTCGCCCTCCTGCGCCAACGCCGGTACCGCGCCCAGCCAAGGCAGCACCAGCAGGCCAAGCACAAAAACTCTCACCAATCGGATGAAAAAAGTTCGCGTCATAATCCCGGTTTTGCTCCCGCCGCAAAATTCCATAATGTCTCACTTCGATGCGCCGCGCTCCGCTCTGGTTTGAACTCAGCTTTAAGTTCACGCCGGATTCTGGCGCACGGCTTCATTGTGTCACGCAGCCCGGAGAATGAACGTAGCTCGCGGCAAGCCAGCAAGATTTCCGAGCCCGATTTCCCGTAACGAAAGCTGGTCCCGGATACCAAGCCCGGCGCTGATCCAATGTCCGGTGAATGTCCGGTCCAGTGAATGTCCGGTCCAGTGAATGTCCGGTGCCCCATATCTGCCCTCTTTTGGCAGATGTGGGAAGCAATGTCGTCCACCTCTCATGCCGTTGCTCTTGCTCTTGCCCTTGCTTTTGCTCCTGTCCTCGTTTCTGCGGGTGTCGTCCTGAGCGAAGCGAAGGACCCCTACACCGCAGAATCCTCCGCTGCCGCGCCAAGGCCTTTTCGACCGTCCCCGATTTTGCATCCGCACTTGCTCGTTGAAAAAACGCCCGTATTACAATCGACTCCAGCTATGCCGGTTCACCTTATGTCCATCGCCTCCACCCTGGAAGAAATTCATGAGCGCATGGCGCGGGCCGCGCGCCGCGTGGGCCGCAACCCCGCCGAAGTCGCGCTGATGGCCGTCTCCAAGACCCATCCGGCCTCGGCCATCCTGGAGGCGCTCTCCGCCGGCCAAACGCTCTTCGGCGAAAACCGCGTGCAGGAGTTCGCCGCCAAGCGCGAGCAGCTCGGCCCCCAGGCCGCCCCTGCAAAGTTCCACCTCATCGGCCATCTGCAATCCAACAAAGCCGCGCGCGCCGTCGAACTCTTCGACGCCATCGACACCCTTGACTCCCTTCGTCTTGCCCAGCGCCTCAACCAGGAGGCCGAGCGGCTCGGCCGCACTCTCGATGTCCTCGTCGAAATCAACCTCGGCGGCGAAGCTGCCAAGTCGGGCATCGATCCCGCCTCGGACGAGTTGCCCTCGCTGCTGGAAGCGCAGCCCCGCCTGCCCAACCTTGCCATCCGCGGACTCATGACCGTGCCGCCCTACACCGAAGACCCCGAAGGCGCGCGCGCATTCTTCCGCCGACTCCGCCAGTTGCGCGACCAGCAGCGCGCCTCCACCGGACTCGCGCTGCCCGAGCTTTCCATGGGCATGTCGCACGACTTCGAAGTCGCCATCGAAGAAGGTTCCACCTGCGTGCGAGTAGGCACGGCCATCTTCGGCGCACGCACCTATCAGACAGACGAGGAGACCTCGCAATGAACGTGCTGGACGCAGTCTTTGCCTGGGCGCTGGTGCTGCTCGGCTCCTCGCACTTCCTGGCCGCCTGGGTTCCCCGGCTGGGCGTGCTGCGCGGCCCATGGACCGCGGGGGCAGCAGTGGCCCTCGTCACCACGGGACTGATGAACGCCGTGCGCTCGCAGCGCCCCAGCGACTACTTCCTTCGCTGGTGCACCGCCATAGCCACGGCTCTCACCGCCGGGCTGTGCCTTCCGGTCATCTACCATCTTCCCGGCAACCTGCTGCACCAGCCCGCCGCGCTGGCCACCGCGGTCTGCGTCATCTTCGAACTCTTCTGCTCCGTGGCGGGCTAGTCATGGCGTTCACCGTCCGCGACACCGCCCAGGGAGCGCAGTTTGCCCTGCGCGTGCAGCCGCGCGCCAGCCGCAACGCCATCGCCGGCGTCATGGGCGACGCGGTCAAGCTGGCCATCACCGCGCCCCCCGTCGATGGCAAAGCCAACCAGGCAGTCGTCGAGTACCTGGCCGAACTCTTCCAGGTTTCGAAGTCGAGCATCGCCATCGTCTCCGGCGAAACCGGCCGCAACAAACTGATCGCCGTGCGCGGTCGGAACGCCGAACAGGTGCGCGACGCCTTAGGGATCTGATCAAGCGCCGTCGAATCCCACGGCAAACGATGTACTCATGCAGCAACGATTCGCCAGAAGCATTGTCGAAAAGGTGAATCCTTGGCAACTTTGCGCAACGATTGCCTATCTCGTCATCTCCGCCTTCGAAACGATTGCCACAAAAGTGAATGGTTGCCTCCTATCGCAGGCTGCCGGAATTGCCCGGAGCACTGTCCTCTCCGTCTCCGCTGTGCTTGAATAATTCGTATGGCCAAGCCTGTCGGCTACATTGCGGACCATCTCCGTCGCGTCCTCGTCAACGGCGCAAGCGCTCCCCACACGGCGGAGGTGCAGAAGTTTTTCAAGGATGAGATTCAGTCGCGGGGCTGGTACACCAATGAGCTGCGTAAGCTGTCGCGCCGTTTCACCCGCGTTATCCGCAGGGAAGAAGGCCTCGACTACCTCATCGCGGTGGCCGACAATCTCTTCCACGGAGACGTGCTGGAGGAGAAAGTCCTCGCCGTCCTTCTGCTCGAGCCCTGCGTGAACGATCTCACTGCAACCCATTTCAAACTCTTCGATCAGTGGCTGGACCGGGTAAGCACCTGGGCCGATCACGATGCCCTGGTGCAATACCTCATCGGTCCCATGATTGTTGCCGACCCGCGCAGGTTGCGGCGCCTGCCCATCTGGTCGCGCTCGCGCAACCGCTGGCGCCGGCGCGCCGCGGCCGTGGCGCTGCTGTGCGGCACCAACCAGGGATTGTTCTGGGAGCAAGTGCAGGAGATCACGCTAACCCTGGTGGAAGACCGCGACGACATGGTAAGCAAGGGAGTCGCATGGCTGTTACGGGAGACGGCGCGCTACGACGGAGCAGGCACTCTTCCGCTGCTGCTGTCGATTCGCGAACGCGCTCCGCGGCCATTATTGCGCACCGCCTGCGAGCGGCTCTCAACCGAGCAGCGCAGGCGCGTTCTGGCGCGCTGACCCTCCACGTTCCATGCGGTGATTTATGGTTCTGAGCACCCGCGGAGTTCGAGTTGTTCGAGATCGAGCTTCGCCTGCGCATTTCCTTTGGCGGCAGCGGCGTTCAATAATATCCGCGCCTGATCGCAGCTCTGAGCCACGCCGTCGCCTTCCTGATACATCTTTGCGAGTTCGACGGTTGCCTGTGGATTGCCCGCGCGAACCGCTTTCCATAGCCATGCCGCTCGAAGCCGCGGATCGCTGGCATGAGCGGCTTGATACATTTCGGCGGCGCCAGGCGCAGGTGGGGCGACGACGACCGCAGACGGGCCGCCGGAGCTTCTTTCATCGGGGCGGCCGGAGGCAGACGGTTCCTTGACAGGAGCGCTGGTGTTGTCAGACGCAACAGCGGGTGGCACCACCGGTTGCTCCTCGTGCTGACTCACCGGCTCGGCTCCTTGGTGCAAATAGACCAGAGCATGATCGCGAATGGAGCGCCACTCTGCGCTCGCCAGAATCACCACTGCGACCAACACGGCGACCGCAATGTCGCGCAAGAAATGCGATGCGGTTTCACTCTCCCCGTCATCTTCCTGTGCCTCTGCATCCTTTGCAGGCGCGGGAATCGGGGACTTAATTGTTGCAACAGGTATTGGCGCCTCTACTCTTCTTTTGTCACCGGCTACCTCGTTCCGCGAATCCGGCGGCGGGCTTGCTCGGGCTTCGGAGGCCGGGTTGACGGAGGTGCGGCCGCGGGCTGCGTCGCGGGCTGGGTCGCCGGCGGGGTCGGTGAGATTCCACGGCATAAAAATGCCGCGGCTTTCGAGATCGATCTCCTTCCAGCGCGCGATCTCGGTGCGCCGCTTGCGTTCTGCCTCTTCTTTTGCTCGCGCGTCGGTCTCAGTCTCTCCTTCGCTCGGGACAGGGGCACGTTCCGGAGCTTCCGCGCCGCTTCGGTGCAGTTTGGCCCCGCATTGTCCGCAAAAGAAGCTGGTCGCGGGATTTTCCCTTCCGCAAGTTGTACATCTCAGAACCATCGAAACTCCTTGCGGTTAGATGCTATCACCGTAGTCAGCGAGCAATCGGAACGCTACACCGCTCCTGAGCTAGTTGGTTTCTGGGAGCGGTGCGGGCTTGGCGATGCTGGAATCCCTCTGCTTCTGAGTTTTGGCCAGCCAGAGCGCGACGCGCCAGCCCAGAAGGATGGTGAGGAAAAAAAGATAAAGCTCCGGCTGCTGCTTGTCGCGCTTCACCAGCCAGTAGAAATGGATGGCTCCGGCGGTGGCCGCCAGATAGACGAGGCGATGCAGGCGGACCCAGTTCTTGCCCAACGCGCGGATCGACTTCTGCGTCGATGTGAGGGCCAGCGGAAGCATAAGAAGCCAGCAGAGCGTGCCCATGGTGATAAAGGGGCGCTTGACTACGTCATGAGCAATGGAGTGCGGGCTGAACATCTGGTCGAGCCACAGGTAGGTGAGCAGGTGCAGGCAGCCGTAGAAGAATGCGAACAGGCCCACCAGCCTGCGGTACTGGACGAGCCAGAGCATGCCGCTCCAGCGGCGCAGCGGAGTGATGGCCAAGCCTGCAAGCAGCAGGGTGAGCGTGGTAAGTCCGGTGCGGTGAGTAATGCGCTCCACCGGATTTGCGCCCAGGGTTCCGGCAAATCCGCCATAAATCAGCCATGCCAGCGGCAGCAGGCAGGCGATCCATACCATTGGCTTGAGAATGTGGTTTCGCGTGACGGAAGCCATTCTATCGATTGGACGCGGCCGGGGAGCGAAGGTTACAGGGATTGTGCGCGAGGCCAGGGAAGCCCCAGTCTCCGACGCCGGGCTGAAAGCTGCATCTTGAGGTGAGTCAGCTTGATAGCCGTTATTTCCACAGTGCACCAAATTTAGGGAATTGACCTGAGACGGAAGCCGTTCTAGTCTCGCATCAACCAGCCGACATCTGAGCGTTATGCGCCCGGTGTGGGAGAGCTCCTAGCCGGCCTCCTCCCCAAATTGGAATGGAATAAGAAGAACGTCTTTTGTAGCCGTGGTTTAGCCGGAAGTGGGAAGATCGGTGCGATCCCCGCCCGCCGGTTTTGACCTCGGGAAGGCTGAGTACGCGGTCTCGATTTCGAAATAAGTACAATATGTTGCGGTACTGTCTTGACTGATACAACATAAAGAGCTATTGTTCGCATCCTAGGCGTTTGAACAGGGTGACGGATCTTCGGGGTCTGTAACCCCGGAGGCGGTTCAGAAGATTGATTGCAGGCCGTTGCGGGTCAAGCCCCTACAGCCGAAAAGGTCTCCGCCATTGCGAATGGCGGTGTGCCGGATGTTCTCTCTTTTACGTTAGTTCCGGAGCGCTCGCCGCGAAGATGGCCAGTTTGCTTACGGACCCCAAAGACCGCCGGTGCGGATGGGGGCGAGCCGCTGGCATGTAGCGACCTCATGCTGCGACCTTGCCCTGGGCGAATTCATCCCTCTATTACCGGCATCGCCAGCAAGCCGCTTCGCGGATGGTAGTGCATCAGTACGAAGGAGTTATTACGATGGCCGAAGTAACCGAAAAGATCACGGCCCCCACACCGCAGCAAAACCGTCAGGCATCCGGCCTGGCATTCACGCGCCACTTTACCAAGGCTGGAGTTTCGCCTTACGACCGGCTCACCTGGGAACGCCGCACGGCGTCGATCGTTGACAGCAAAGGCAACGTCATCTTCGAACAGAAGGACGTTGAGGTTCCGCAGGACTGGTCGATGACGGCGACCAATATCGTGGCCAGCAAATATCTGCACGGTCAGCTGGGAACGACGGGTCGCGAGACCGGAGTGCGCCAACTGGTGTCGCGCGTGGCGGAGACGATTCGCGACTGGGGCTTCAAAGACGGTTACTTCCGCAGCCGCGAAGATGCGGACATCTTCCACGACGAGCTGGCCCACCTGCTGCTGAACCAGTATGCGGCCTTCAACTCGCCGGTCTGGTTCAACGTTGGTTGCGACCGCAGCGAGCCGGAGTCCGACGCGCGGAACTGGCACTGGAGCCCGGAGTCCAAAAAGATTGAGTACGGGATCACCGGATATCGCTATCCGCAGTGCTCGGCGTGCTTCATCAACAGCGTGCAGGACACGCTGGACTCGATTCTTACCCTGGCCAAAACCGAAGGCATGCTCTTCAAGTGGGGCTCGGGCACGGGGACCAATCTGTCTCCGCTGCGCGGATCGACGGAGATCCTCTCGGGCGGGGGACAGGCCTCGGGACCGTTGAGCTTCATGAAGGGCTTTGATGCTTTCGCCGGCGTGATCAAGTCGGGCGGAAAAACGCGGCGGGCGGCCAAGATGGTCATTCTCAACATCGACCATCCCGACATCGTGGACTTCATCGAGTGCAAGCAGAAGGAAGAGGCCAAAGCCTTTGCCCTGGCGGCACAGGGCTATGACGCCAGCGGACCGGATTCGGATGCGTACAGCTCCATCTTCTTCCAAAACGCCAACAACTCGATCCGGGTCAACGACGAATTCATGCAGGCGGTGGTGGAGGATCGCGACTTTGTGACCCGTACGGTGCGCGAGCGCAAGCCGGTGAAGAGCTACAAAGCGCGCGACCTGATGCACAAGATTGCCAAGGCTACCTGGGAGTGCGGCGATCCGGGCATGCAGTATGACACCACCATCAACCGCTGGCACACCTGCAAGAACACAGCGCGGATCAACGCCTCGAACCCGTGCTCGGAGTACATGTTCCTGGACGATTCGGCGTGCAACCTGTCGTCGCTGAACCTGGTGAAGTTTGCCACTACGGGCGTCTTCGACGTGGAGTCCTACAAGCACGCGGTCGAGATCATGCTTACGGCGCAGGAGATTCTGGTCGATCACTCCGGCTACCCGACCGAATCAATTGCCAAGAACTCGCACGACTACCGTCCGCTGGGCTTGGGCTACGCCAACCTGGGAGCGCTGCTGATGGCCACCGGCTTGCCGTATGACTCGGATGCGGGACGCGATTACGCCGCCTGCCTGACCGCGATCCTTTGCGGCCAGGCCTATCTGCAATCGTCGCGGCTTGCCGAGCAGTGCCCGACGCTGGCCTCTGCCACCGACTTGACGGCGCGGGCCGAGCACACCGACGGCGCCTGCCCCGGCTACTTCATCAACCGCGAACCGTTCCTGGACGTCATCCGCATGCATCGCGCGGCGGTGTCGAAAATCAGCCGGGCCAATGTGCCGGCCTCGCTGCTGGAAGCGTCGCAGAAGGCCTGGGACGAGGCTCTGCAGCACGGCGAAAAGTTCGGCTACCGCAACTCGCAGGTCACCGTGCTGGCTCCCACCGGAACCATCGGCTTCATGATGGATTGCGACACCACGGGTGTCGAGCCGGATCTGGCGCTGGTGAAGTTCAAAAAACTGGTTGGCGGCGGAATGATGAAGATCGTCAACAACACGGTTCCCGAAGCATTGTTTAAGCTCGGCTACACGCCGGAGCAGGCCGAGGCGATCGTCAGCTACATCGACCAGAACGGGACGATCGAGGGCGCGCCGCAGTTGAATGGCGATCACCTGGCGGTCTTCGATTGCGCCTTCAAGCCGGCCAAGGGCGTGCGCAGCATTGTGCCGATGGGACACCTGAAGATGATGGCGGCGGTGCAGCCGTTCATCTCCGGCGCCATCAGCAAGACGATCAACATGCCGACCGAAGCCACGGTGGAGGAGATCGCCAACGCCTATCTGGAAGCCTGGAAGCAGGGCATCAAGGCGGTGGCCATCTATCGCGACGGCTCCAAGCAGAACCAGGTGATGACCACCAAGAAGGATGGTGCCAAGCAGGCTCCGGTGGCGCCGCCCGTTGAGGAAGACGAACTGGATGGGCCGCCGCGCGCACGCCGCAACAAGTTGCCGCCCGAGCGTTTTTCGGTCACGCACAAGTTCAAGGTGGGCTCGCACGAAGGCTACCTGACGGTGGGTCTCTACAAGGACGGAACGCCCGGCGAATTGTTCATCACCATGGCCAAGGAAGGCTCGACGGTCAGCGGACTGATGGACAGCTTTGCCTGCGCGGTCTCCATCGCGCTGCAGCATGGGGTTCCGCTGCGTTTGCTGGTCAACAAGTTTGCCCACACCCGCTTTGAACCCAGCGGCTGGACCCAGAGCGCGGAGATCGGCTACGCCAACTCGATCATGGATTACATCTTCCGCTGGCTGGACCTGCGCTTCCTGACCGGAGAGCAGCAGAGCCTGTTCGATGATCTGCGCCCGCGTCCGCATGCGCATCCAGTTGCTCCGCCGACGCCTGAATCCGTTCCGCAGATTGACGCCGCTACGCAGCCCGCGCTCTTTGACCGGAACGCGAAGTCCGCCAGCGGACACGCCTCGGATGCTCTGAGCGAGGTGGTCAATTTGGGCGATGCTCCGAGCTGCCACCTGTGCGGCGCCATCATGACCCGCAACGGATCGTGCTTCCGCTGCCAATCGTGCGGCTCGACGAGCGGGTGCAGCTAACAAAGCAGCGGGTATAGTAAAACTGCTGCTGCTGCTGCTGACTGAGGCAACAAGAAGCGAACGGGCCCCGCCAACTCCTGACGGGGCCCGAGTCGCGTTGAGCACATAGTCATACGATCCACCTGGAGAGATTAGGAATGCGGAGACCTGCGATGATGCTGTGCGCCATTTGGCTGGCTGCAATTCCAGCCGTGGCCCAGAACCCGTCGCCTCTACAGCAGCGCATCCGGCAGATCACCACGCGTCCGGTCTTCAAGCACTCCACGGTCGGAGTGGAGGTCTACGACCTGACCACGCACCAGGTTCTGGTTGCGATGAACGCGGACAAGCTCTTTACCTCCGGCTCCACTACGAAGGTCGTCACCGAAGGCACGGCGCTGGCGCTGCTCGGCGCGGACTACCGCTTCCACACCCGCGTATTCTCCACGGGGAGTATCACTCCGGACGGCACGCTGCAGGGAGACCTGGTGCTGGTTGCCAGCGGCGACCCGAATCTGTCCGGACGCGTGGAGGATGACGACACGCTGGACTTCACCTCGTTCGATCACTCCTACGCAGGAGTGTTGCCGGGCAAGTCCGTGACCGGCGACCCCTTGCAGGTGCTCAAGGAACTGGCGATTGCCGTGTACCGCAGCGGCATCCTGCGGATTCGCGGCCGGGTGCTGGTGGATGCCTCGTTATTTCCCTCGGACCATGTGGAACCCGCAACCCACACCACCGTGTCGCCGGTGGTGCTCAATGATAACGTCATCGACGTCAGAGCGTATTCCGGTGCCGGAGCGGGCGATCCTGTGTCGATTGAAGTTGCGCCGGACTTGCCCTATCTGAAGGTGATCAACAAGGTCGTCACCGGCAGTCCAGAGTCGGAGCCGGTGCTGCGCTTCACCTCAGACGCCGCCGAAGAGGATGGCTCCCACACGGTTGTGCTGGAGGGCACCGTACCGGCAGGCCGACAGAAGGCGCAGGCAGCCTACAAAGTGAAAGACCCCGTGCTCTATGCTACCGAAGGGTTTCGCGAAGCTCTGCGCTGGGCCCATATCGACTTGGAAGATCCTCCAGCCGAAAGCGCGGATGCGATTCCTCCGGTGGATTTGAAAGAAAGAAACCTGGTAGCCGAGCATATTTCACCTCCGTTCAAAGAAGAGGTGAGGCTCACTCTGAAGGTCAGCCAGAATCTTCACGCAGCCACCACGCCCTATCTGCTCGGCGCCATACTCGGACACAGCTCTTCCGACGCGTTTCAGGCCGGCCTCGGGCTGGAGAAGCAATATCTGACCGATGCCGGACTGGATGCCGAATCGGTCTCTCAACTCGATGGCGAAGGCGGCGTCGGTTCGGCGTTCTCGCCGGACTTCATGGTGCGCTATCTGGCGTATATGTCGCGCCCGCCGTATGGCCATCTGCTCTTCGATTCGCTGCCGGTGCTGGGCCGCGACGGCACGCTGGCGGAGATGTTGCCGGATTCACCCGCCGCCGGTCACGTCCACGCCAAGACCGGCTCCTACGTGGTGGCGAACCCGCTGGACCGTGGAGTGATGCTGCTGGGCAAAGGACTGGTGGGATATGTGGACGCCAAGAACGGACACCGCTTGATCTTTGCTGCCTATGTGAATCTGGTGCCGCTCCACAACATGGACGAAGTGGCCGGTGTCGGCGAGATGCTCACGGAAATTGCGGGCCTGGTTTATCAGTACGCGCCTTCCCCGGCGCCCGTCGGGCGAAAAACAGTTAAGCCGGCAGCCCGCACAAAAGGGAAGAGACGTGTTCATTAAGAACGGCGCAGCATCGATGGTCCTGAACTCGTGTGGTGTCGAACTTATCGGGCATTCGTCAGTAGCGTTTTGGCCAGATCGTTCGAAGCGATCGAATTGCTGTAAGGCGTGAGCGTCGAGCCGCTGCTGCGGTCCACGTACCAGACGTGGCGGGTGGCATAGTAACGCAGCAGTTCCTGGTTTGCCGCGGGCCCCATGTCGCGCGCCCAAACAACCTTGGAGTTGTCGATGTCGGCGCGGTTATAGACCCATTCCACGCTTGGCACGTCGCGCCGGCTGTAGTGGACAATGACCAGGTGCTGACCGGGCATGCGGCTCAACTGGGCCTCAAGGCGCGCGCGGTCGATCTCCTTGGGCACGGACGTGCGGTCGCTGATGCGATAGTTTTCGAACGCATACGGATTCCAGAGCCGGTCGCTGATGGGCACCAGCATCCAGAGGAAGACGGCGAAGACAATCGCCCGGCTGAACCATACCGGGTTGAACCATTTCCGATTGGGCGCTGGGATGCTGCGAAGCCAACGAAGCGCCTGCAACAGAATTAGCAGCACGGCGCCCGCAGCCGGAGCAGCGTAGTGTCCGTGCGCCGGCCAGATCTGCAAGGTGAGTCCCAGCATCATCAGGACGAAGGCGAAGAAGACGATCCGCATCTCCGGGCTTCGCGCGGCCAGGATGAGACCGGGGATGAAGAGCAGCAAAAGCGGCCACACCAGAAAAACGTAGTAGCAGAAAAACTTCGTCCCCATCAGATCCTGCAGTCCCCAAGTGGTGCGCGAGCGGAGCAGGTCGGGGTACTCATGAAACATGTAGAAGGTCCGCATTTGCGGATTGTGATAGTGGGGAATGGGGTAGGGTTTCTCGAACAGGAACGGCTTGGTGATGTGGTAGGTGGCCTGGTTGAGGGTGTAGGGCATCTGCAGCGGATTGCCGGTGCCGCGCCAATTGTAATAGAGCATCCATACCGCGGCCACGCCCAGCAGGAGCAGGGCCGGCAGCACGATCCGCGCCAGAAGTTGGCGGCGCGGCAGCCCAGAGCGAAACACCAGCCAGGCCACCGCGAAGAGCAACGGCAGGGCGAACAGAAATCCTTCGAGGGGACGGCTGTTGGCCAGAATCACCAGGCCGAAGACAAAGACCAGACCCTGTTGCCAGCTGAGCTGGCGGCGCAACCGCGCCAGCGAGCCCAGCAGCAATGCACCGCCGATGGCGGCAACCGCCCCGCCCCAATACGAGTTGATCCAGTAGGAAAAGATGCCGTAACGCACAACCGCAAAAAGCCCGCCGAGCAATGCCCACTCCGGCGGCATCCATGCCTGCAGCATCCAGCAGAACAGGGCGCACATCGCGGCCACGCTCAGAAGCACACCGATCCAGGGCTCCCCCGTCAGCTTCTGGCCCAGCGCCAGCAGCAGGCTCTGCGCCGGGGGATACATGGACTGATACGTCGGCTGCATGTTGACGTTAAAGGTCTCGAAGTGGATCCACATGGGATGCGGCGGATTGGTGAGACGCCCGGCGGCAAAGGTGTCGGCTCCCAGCAGGTAGCTGTACTCATCCAGAAAAACCGGTACGGGTATGGGGATCAGGGGCAGCAGCAACGTACGGATCGCAATCACCGCGCCGCCGATACTCCAGACGCAGGCGGTGCGATGCTGGCTGACCCGGCGGAAACTTTCCTCGGCGCGAACCATCCAGCGCGGGCGGAAGATCGTCAGCAGCGCGGTGAATACCAGAACCAGCGCCCAGAAGGCCATCTCCCAGCCTCCCGCCCAGGCGAGCGTAGCGTCCTGGCCGGGGATCAGCAGGTAGTGCAGCAGACCTAGAATCTCGTCATGGCGCATAGGGTAAAAATGATTCTATCGGAGAGCGCAGAGTGTGAGCGATACTGAGCGATGCACTCTAGGCTTAAGCCTTCTGAACTTCGGCGTTGCTGCGCTGCGCAGGCTGTAACGGTACGCGGCTCTTGTCGAACCGCTCCAGAGCGGTGTAATTTCATAAGCTTAAAGCAGAATCAGAATTCCAGTGATAAGGGCTTGCGATGATTGATTACGCCGCGTTCCAGGCAATCTCTCCCACCACATTTGCCGACGCTCTCAGCCGCGACCGTGTCATGAACATCGGTATCCGGCCGCTGTGGGAAGGCATGCCGCGGATTGCCGGACCGGCCTATCCGGTGCGCTGCCCTGCCGGCGACCACCTGATGCTCCACGCGGCAATCTACCGCGCGCTTCCTGGCTCCGTCATCGTCGTGGAATCCGGTGATGTGGATTACGCGCTGGCCGGAGGCAACGTATGTGCCGTCGCCCAAAAGCGGGGTGTCGCAGCCTTTGTAGTGGACGGTGTGATCCGCGATCTGGCCGAAACGCGAGCCAGACGATTCCCGGTATTCGCGCGAGGCGTTATCCCCATGCCCGGAGGCAAGGAAAAGATCGGGGTGCTCGACGAACCGGTCTGCTGCGGTGGCGTTGAGGTCTCCCCCGGCGACATCGTGGTGGCAGACGAGGAGGGCATCGTAGTTGTGCCCAAGCTGAGGTCAGCCGAGATCCTGAAGGCAGCGCAGGCGCGCGCCAAAAAAGATGCAGGGCAGACCCTGGAAGAATGGGAAGCGGCGCATCGGACTCGGATCGAAGAGATCCTGCGGAAAAAGGGCTTTGTCGGCTAAGCAGTTGGCTCGTCGGGACGTTAGAATTTCAATCCCAGCGCCCTGGTTGTGAACTCGACAAGTGGCGCCAAGGTGCGGCACGCCACTGTGAATTGCCTCAACTGTTGCGGACTGCAAACCTGCGCTTCGGTCAGCGCCGCCGACGCCACAAAATCCTTCCGCTTCAAATCTTCAATAAACGGGTGGTCCGGGGCGAATCCCTTCGGAGGCCGGGTCAGGCTCTCGCCTTCAAGTTCCAGTTTGCGGGCCACCTTCTTCCACTGCTCCGGCTGGCCGACCATCGCCGTCCGGATCTTGGTGAGTGCTCGACTGTCCGGATGCCACACTCCCGCCGCTGCGAAGCAGCCCTCCGGCTCCATATGCAGATAAAAAACCGGCGCGTGGATATCCTTGCCGCCTTCGTGAGAGAAGTGAATTCCGATATGTGTCTTGTAGGGAATCTTGTCCGAGCAAAACCGCGTGTCGCGGAAGATGCGAAATAGCGAACCGCGAGTCGGCCTGGCGTCGGCAACGAAATGCGGGCTGAGCTTGGCCAGGTGCGGGGCAAAGCCACGGATAAACGTCAGTGCCGGCTCGACCACGATCTGCTGGTACCTGCTCTTGTTTTTAGCGAACCATTCGCGATTGTTGTGGCGCTTCAGTTGGCGGAGAAAGTCGAACAGCTCGGGTTGGAAGATGGCAGTATCGGGCATCGCGGTCTCGGTCTTCCAGCTTCTCCTGGCTATCCTGCGGTCTTCAGGCCGAGAGACGCAGGCTTCTGCGATCCAGGACCTGGCGCACTTTCTGCAGGAGAGCTTCGGGAGCAAAAGGCTTGTCGATGAAGGCATGGCCGCGTGCCAGCAACTCGTCGACGTCTTCGACATATCCAGACATATACAGCACCTTGGTCTCGGGGTGGGAAGCAGGTAATCCCTGGGCCACTTCGCTGCCTCCCATCTGCGGCATCACCAAGTCGGTGAGCATGAGGTCGATTCGCCCGGAGTGCCTGGCGGCGAGCAGGAGAGCCGCACGCCCATTCTCGGCCGGCAACACCGTGTAGCCGTTTCGGCTCAAGATCTCGCACACCAGGGTGCGAAGCCCGTCCTGATCTTCCACGACGAGGATTGTCTCCGACCCTTGCGCCGGTTCGCATGCGACGGCTTGTCCTTCCTCCTCCGGCAGTGCGCCCTCGGCACGCTGGAAGTAGATGGAAAACGCCGCTCCTCGCCCTGGTCCGCTCTCCACCTCAATGTGTCCGCCGGTTTGCTGCACGATTCCATAAACGGTCGCCAACCCTAGCCCCGTGCCCTTGCCGTGCTCTTTGGTAGTGAAGAATGGCTCAAAGATATGCGCCCGCGTCTCGGCGTCCATCCCATGTCCCGTGTCGCGGACGGTCAGGCGGACATACGGCCCAGGTTGAGCTCCGGCCGGCACCCGCCCGCCCTCCTCCTTTAACGGAAGGATGGTTGCTGCCAGGGTGATCTTGCCACCTTTGGGAGTGGCATCGCGGGCATTAATGACCAGATTCATGATCACCTGTTGGATCTGTCCGCAGTCGGCGTGGATCAGGCACGGCTCGGCATCGCTCAGAATGACCAGTTCAATGTCCTCGCTCACTACCCGGCGCAGCATCTTCCCCATATCCGCGAGCACGCTTCTCAAGTCCAGCAACCTGGGCTGGAGCATCTGCCGGCGGGTGAATGCCAGCAACTGCCGGGTGAGCGAATTGGCCTGCTCACCGGCCCTGATAATCTCCTCCACCTTTTCTTGCAGGGGCGGGTTATCCTCCAGGGCAGTGCGCAGCAGGTTGCCATAACCGGTGATGATGGTCATCAGATTGTTGAAATCGTGCGCGATGCCGCCTGCCAGTCTCCCCATGGCTTCCATCTTCTGAGCCTCGCGCAACTGTACTTCCAGCCGTTTCCGCTCGGTGATATCGAGCATCAGACCGACCAGTCCGCCGATGGTACCGTCGGGACGAGTGAACGTCGCTTTGTGGAGCATCACTTCGCGCATTTCGCCGTTGGCGTATCGGACCTTGGTTTCGTAGATCTGCGAGCCCGGCTTTTCCAGAAGTTCGCGGTCGGCAGCTAGATAGGCTTCCCCTAACTCCCTGCTGGGGGCGAAATCCTGTGTTGTCTTGCCGATCAGCTCGCCGGCAGGGTGGCCCATGAAGGCCGCAAAGGCGCTGTTACAACCAATGTAGCGGAGCTGTGTGTCTTTGTAGAAGACCGGACCGGGGATTGCTTCGATCAGTTGCTGCAGAAAATGCAGTTGCTGCGACAGCTCTGCCGTGCGGTCGGCCACACGATCTTCCAATTGCGAATAGGATTTCTGCAGCTCTTCCTTGGTTTTCGCCAGGGCGTCGAGCGCGCCTTCCAACTCCTCGGTGCGGCGCTTGACCTCCTCTTCCAGTACGAAGGTGGTCTGCAGCAGGCTGAAGTCGTTGTCCGGGTTGTTTAGGTTGCGCTGCACCTGGTTCATCAGGGCGGTGATGATCCGATCGCGCCGCCTGATCTCGCGCACTAATCCGGCGGCATCGTCAAGATCGCAACGAATGTCGTTGGGGTCATTCATGCCGCAGCCTTCCGGGCACCGATGGCGACGCCGGTGAAGGTCTGGTTCACGTGCATGCCGCGGAACTGCTCCCCATAGGTGCTGAAGCCCACCACACGATGCTGGCGCAGAATGGACGAGACCCGGTCGATCGAGCCGTTCTGTTTGAGTTCCAGCCTCCGCAGAATGCAGTCGCAGCCGATCACGAGGCGCGGCGGGCCGACGCGCTGTTCGAGGTCGCCGAATAGCGTTTTGAGATTGTCCACCAGGTCGACGCCCTTGGCGACGTTAATTACGATGCCTTCGTCGATCGCACAGAAGAACGTCAGGCTGCCGTCGGGATTCACCTTCTGGATCGAGCGCACGAAATCGGCCCCGCCGATTTTGACCACCATCGGGTGCGCCGAAAACACCAGCGGGTTCAGTTGGCTGAGGTTCAGGCCAACGGCTCGGGCGTACTCCTCGGCGGCAGGAAAGCCGTTGATCTCGGTCGCAATGCGCCGCTCCGGGATGGCGCCGGTGACCACCATGCGCTGCGCGCCGCAGGCAAAATGCTGGGTTTTAAAACAGGTGAACGGATGCGGTGTAGCGGCCACCAGCAGCACCGCCGCATCGGTGCGGAATTGGCCGTCGTAAAGCACCCTCGTCCGCCGAAAGTTCAGCCCGTCGCCGGCCGAGCCGCCGACCATCGGAATGCCGCCCAATCCGTCATGAATGGCGCGCGCCACGTGCTCCTCATGGCCACACAGACCGTCGATCAGCAGCAGGGCGAAGCAGCGGTTGGGGTCGAACGCTTCCACCCGCTGAGCCAGACGCTGACGCAGGCCGTAAGCAAACGCCTGCCCGCGCCGATTATCCAGCCCGGATACGTGCTCGATGAGTCCCGCCTCGTAGATTAGATCGTTTCGCCCCAGAGTCAGCCCTGATATGCCATCTTCCATGTAGCCCAGCGGCCCGATCTCGCCGGCAGTAGTACAACCGATCAGCGGCAGCGCGCCGAACTCGCGAAGCAAGTGAGGTGCCAAGGCATCGCAGTCGTAACGGCTGGAGACGAAAGCCAGAGCCACTCCGGCCTCGTCATGGCCGATGGATTGCCACAGCTCTGCTGCGGCCGCTGCCGGGTCCTGGTGGGATGAAAACCCGATGCGGACCCGCGGCTCACGTGCCAAAACGGTTTCCGCTGCAGGCTGTATCATGCTGGGTACCGCCTTGTAGAGCATGGGCGCACACTATTGGGCAGGGATGTTACCACAGAATTCGTTACTACTCAGAACATTCAGAACGTCTTCGCCAGCGACGATGGCTGCGTCCTCAGGGTCGCGGCCGGTCACCTTGGGCCAGCCCACTGGAGTCATTTCCCTGGAGCGGCGCAGTCAGCCCGAAGCACATGGCATCGCCAACATCATCGAGTCCTCCCCAGCCAGATTCCGCGGGCAGGTTCGAGCCAGCTTCCATGTGTGCGCCAAAACTTGTTGCCATGCGCAGCAATAACTTCAACTGCGCTTTCTCCGGCGATTCCTGTGCCGCCTCACGCGGCTCGCAGTTCTCGAGAGGACAGTCTGACGTGCCGCCTTCAATTTTGCCGGCGGATGTTTTCCGCGAATGAGGAGCGCTGGATTCCATGCTCTCATGCGGTTCTTGCTGCACGATTTCCGCGCCCGGTTCCTCGGCTCTGGCGGATAGCGGCAGCACTGAGTCTGCGATTGAAACCTCCACCGAGTCTTGCTTGACACCCGCGGTTCGTTCCTCAAAACAACGATCCTGTCGAACACCATCGTCATCCGTTATTTGCGAGATGGCTCCGACGGCTGGGTTCGATTCCAGCAAGGCTTCGAGCGTACCGGAAGAGTCTCCGGAGTCGTGCTTGACATTGGAAAATGGCAAATCGGTGGCTTGCCTGCAGGACAGGCTCTCCGTTTCATCCACTGGCGATTTGATCAGGTGTGAACGCGGACGTCCGAAGACGAATGGTGCAAGCATCAGACAGAAGCCGATGACCGCGGCTGCAACCCCATAGTGAGGCGGTTGCTCCGGTTGCGGAAGAGAGTGTTCCGTTCGCGACGGAACATTCCGATCGAGCAAAGGCGCGGGCTTCGGCTCCGAGGTTTCGATGTTGACAGGACGCCGCAGAGCCACACGGTGAGGATTGCCGAGGCGGTGTTTTCGATCCTCGGGCAAAGCAGAGAGCGAGTCCTCGGAGTGCGGCAGGTTCGATAACGCTTCGCGTACTTCAGGGTCGTCTGGATTTCGAGCCGATGCTCGGCGCAATAGAACGCCGGCTTGCGCTGTCTGGCCCGACCACAACAGCGAAAATGCTTTGCCTACGATTGCATCGTAGGAGCCGGGATGGCGCGCGAGGATCCGGTCATACATCTGAATCGCGGTTTCCTGGTCTCCCTCGTAGGATGTCGCCTTCGCCAGTCCCACCTGCGCGATGAGGTTTTGAGGTTGGATTGCAAGCGCAGCCAGGAATTGTTTTCTGGCCTCGGGATACTGCTTGGTGAAGTTCAACAGCCGCGCATACTCCACACGGAATGCCACCAGGGTGGGATATTTCTCGGTGCTGGCTTGCAAAAATTGCAGGGCAGCGTCGGATTTTCCCGCCTGCTGCAATACCGTGGCCAGTTGAATGCCATATTCCGTGGACGTGGGATGTGACTCCGAAAGGATCCGGTAGTGATCGATGGCGCCATCAAGATTGCCGCTGCGAACCAACGCGCCTGCAAGTTGGGCGCGCAGGCTGTCCGACTGCGGATCGAGCGTTACCGCGACCTGCAGCCATGGGATCGCCTTGGCCAGGTCCGGGTGCGTGCTGTTCAGGTAGGTTGTTGCCAGATTTCGGGCGTGCGGAAGATCGGTCTCAAATCGCATGCCCTCGGCCTGGGCGCGCTCGTACAGCGCCTGCGCACAATCGAACTTGCGCTCGGACACGCAGGTATCCGCGTCCCTGACTGTGGAGGAAACGTCGGTTGCTGCACTGATTCCGGAGGCGCAGACCGCGAGCACCGCTACTCCGAATAGACGCCCTATTCGAGGGTTCATAAGCCAACTCCCAAAACACTTCTTCCATCGGCCCCGAATGCCGCGGCATTCCGCTCGCTTGCCTGGGAACAGCCTCCGTTCAACTGCTCTGGAACCAAACGATAGCAGCTTTGGAGAGCGGGGATGCGCAGAAACTCGGACAGGCGTTCCCTGTCAGTTAACGGCCTGAGGTTCATTCTGCCGGCCGAAATGGTAGAAGTTGGCGATGTCCTGTATCGAATCCCGCAGGATGCGCTGGCCGTTCGCGCGAACTTCCGGCATTACTGTACGCGCCTGGCCCGGCTCTGTCATGTCGTAGAGGTAGTCGTTGTACTCTATGCCGTCCACTACGTAGAGCGAGCGTCCGCCGTTGCTCAACACTGCATAGATCGGAGCGTAACTGGAAGCGATTAAATAGGAGTCGCGGACGTAGGGACCGGCTTCTTCCGAACTCTCGGTAAAGAGCGGCCGTCCGAAGATGGGGTTTGATTCGATCGGCCGATGACCCAGCAAATAGTAAAGGCTTGGGGTAATGTCCGTGAGAAAGGCCGGAGCGCGTGGCTCGACCGCGAGGGCTCGGCTTGCCGCCGGCAGGTGAACAATTAAAGGAACCCGGACTACTTCCGGCACTACATTGTAGGCGTGTCCCCATCGGCCTTCCTCACCCAGGGCGTCGCCATGATCGGAGGTGAGGATTACGACGCTGTTCTCGTAAATTCCGCGCTCCTTCAGGAACTGAATGAAATCGCCAAAGCAATGATCCATGCTCTTGATCCGCGCCGCGTAATCTGCTTCAAACCCAGAGTAAGGCTGGCCGATTGACGCAGTCCGCTCCTCGCGATTGATGACCGAGATATGGATGTTCTGCGGCTGCGTGTAGGCGAAGATGGGCCGCTCCTCTAAGTTGGTGCTGCTGATCTTGTTCTGCAATTCGGTGAGCGTCCGGCAGAGTTCACAGGTCATGGTCGGCCGGCCGGCATCCAGTTCGGTGATGAGCGGCGAGGGTTTCAAGAGCGTGCTGAGAATGTCATCCTTGGTGATGAACTGGCGGTAGCCTTCTACATCGAGCAGTTTCTGCAAGGAATCCATCGGATAAAACGGCGTAACGTACTGCTTGTGCAACAGCATCGCTCCTGCCCAAATGGAAGGCTCCGAGAGACCGGTACCGGCATAATGGGTGAACGCGTTTTCCATCACTACGCTGTCGCGCGCAAAGGCCCCGATGGCCGGCGTGAAGTTCACCGCGGCATTGTAGGGCGAAAGGTAGTCCCGGCGCAGACTGTCGATCACGAACAGGAAGATGTTTGGCTTGGGGCCGGCGCTGGCACGGAGGTTGCGGACAAGGTTCACTTCCACCGGCGGGGTGAGCACCGAACGCGGAATATTCGTGTTGGCTGCCAGAAACGTATACAGGGAGCCCTCCCGCATTGGCGCCATGGGCAGCGAGAACACACTGCGCGCTACCAGGAAACTAACGTCATAGTGGCTATAACGTTCAAGTAAAGTGGCCGACTCAGCGGCGTATGGCTGCGCGCTTCCTCTCGATTGCACAACTGCAACGCCCATGCACAGGCAGATCGGCAGCGCAGCACCAATGAGAAGCCGGTCCGTTCCCCAACCGTTACCAGACGGGCGGACCGGCACTGTGAGGTAGAAAAATCCAAATACCGCGGCCCAACCGGCAAGGATTGTGAGTATCTGAATCAGATGTCCCCAGTCGAACGTGGCGGTCTTGATCAGCGCGTAGCCAATGATGGCCGATCCAGCAATCAGATAGAAAGCGCGTGCCGCTTGCGATAGTGAGCTCAACCAGCGGGGAAAGAACAGAAGTTCCAGCACGCTGTGCATGGGACCTTCATCCGCGTGGTACAGCCTGGTTCGGATTCCAATGAACAATGTAACGATACTGGCCGCTGCCGTGACAGCCACCAAGTCGGACAGCAAGCCGTTGAATGAAAGCCGGACGAAGACAATGCGCTGCAAAACCAGAATAACGATAACCATTGCAAGCACGCTGCAAAGTAATACATGCACGTTCGGTTTGGACGAGAGCAGGCGGGCCAGAACCAGCGTAAAGTTCAGGGCCATGAAAACCGACATGCATATCGCAAGGTGAAAGAGCAGGCTCCACAGAAAAGCAAAGACAAAGTGGCGCCCCTCAAACGCCATGTTCGCGTTCAGCAAAACTCGGATTACACCAATCACCGCGGAGAACAGCCACACATATGCGGAGGTTAGCAGGCACGTTGCGCAAATGCGTCGTGTCTCAACATAGTCCGGCAGTTCCCACACCAGTTCATGCTCTGCGGCTCGCCAGTCAAGTAGCCCCATCCAAATCAGCGGCAGCAGGGAGAGGACACACCACAAAATGTTTATCTTCTCGTCTGCCAGCGCTGTCAGCAAAGGATGAACCAAAAGCCGAAGGCCAATGGAGCCGTAGACGATGATAAAAAACACGCTGAGAGATCGGGTCCGGTCATTGCGGAAAGATGGAAGCGTCACCACACCTGATAAGAATGCCGGCCAATAAAGATACGGTTGCAGGTGGGCAAAGGTAGCGAGCCAGGGCAGGAGACCGCCAAGGTGGATCTGAAAATAAGTAAATGGTATGTAGGCCAGCAGGCAATAGCTGGCTGTCAAGATCGCGAATGAAGCCAGGCAAAGCCGGGTAAAAACGAAACCAATTCTCGACAGCATCACCGGACCTTTTCGCGCACAGCATTTCGCTTGCCCGCGATGCGCCGATCGTCAGGATGCTGTTCGACAATTACATCGTATTGGCGAAGCGCTTCCCGGGGATCGTTCTCCTGCTCGGCAATGGCGGCCAGGGCTTCGTGAAATTCAGCGTCCGTGCCTGAGAGTTGAACGCCTCTCGCGAGATATTCCTTTGCCTTCTGGAACTGCCCTTCGGCGGAATATGCCAGTCCAGCCACAAGCAACGCGTCGAGGTTATCGGGCGAGTGCTGCAGAAGTTGTTGCGACGCTTGCTCCGCTTGAGCAGTTTTTCCCTGATGCAGCCAGACGCGCGCCAGTCCAGTCTTCATGTCCTCATACTCAGGTGCAATCTTCATCCCCTCCCGGTAAAGACTGGCAGCCCGGTCAAGCTTCCCTGCCAGTTCCAGCGCGTGCGCCAGGAAAAATATGGAATCGGAGTTCTTCGGATCGCGCGCAAGGCAGCGTTCAAAAGCAGCAATGGCCTTATCTTGCCTGCCTTGTTTCCAATATGCCTGGCCAATTTGCGGGCACGCAGCAACAGGGTTGGGCGCGCTATCGAAATACTTCTCCCAAAACTCGGCCTCATGTTGATGATCGCCAAGCTGTCCGTAGCTTGTCGCAGCCATTTCGATATAGAGATGATTACCAGGGTAGGCCTCGTGCAGCTTAAGTGCCGCCGCGAGAGCCTCGTGATATTTCGATTGCTTGAAGAGCGACTGGCTATCGCTCCAGAGGGCGCCGGACTCTTCGGCCGTCGGTTGCTGCACCGGTCGTTTGCTTCCGGCCCACGGGATCACCATCAGGCCGATGTAGATGGCGCCCAACAACAGCGGTAAGCCAAGGGCCAGCAGCGTGGATCGATTGATTTGCATTCAAAACCTGTAATAGATCGAACCTTCCACTTGATACCGTCTCAGGTTATGCAGCCCGGCCTGCTGCTCCGTGTCAAGCCCTCCATTGCCCACGAGGGCCCACCTTCTATGAACCACCTTGTTCAACGTCGCATGGAAGCTTTGAGACGTAAGTGTCTGGATTTCTCCGATGGTAGTCGCCAATGCCGGAGACGCTCCCACGCTGTAGCGGAACTCCAGATAGTCGTATAGACCCTCGGAACTGAAAAATCGCCGTGCCTCAAGTAACGCGGTACCCGAGGGCCCAGGGTTCCCCGGAGTAAGAAATCCGCGTCCGGTAAACAACCATTTTCCACGGTACTTGGCCAACGCAAAAGTATAAATGTCCACTCCGCTGCTGAATTGCAAGTGCCGATATCCGCCGGAGACTTCATAACCTTTCCCCACGCTTGCAAACAAGTCAGCGGCGCCACGATACCCAGGATAGAGATTGGCATCCGCCGAGTACCCGAACTCCAGATACCCGTACACACCGGGGCGGAAACGCGGATAAAACTCCAAGTCCGTCTGGTAGCTTACCAGCGAATACTGGTCGGCGCGGTTCTCCGTCCCGATGACCGTCCCTACGGGAGTAGGTACACGCATGCTCAGCGCACTCTGGATCAGAGGAGTTCGGCCATCGCTGTACCAGTAGTAGGAGAAGTCGGACTCGGCAACCGGCTGCGTATCCCATTTATCCACCCCTTCGCTGATTGCGTTCCGCATCTGTTTCGCCTCGATGTTGCCGGGGCTTAGCTGCAAGACCTGGTTGAGCACGGCTATGGCCTCAGCGCGGCGCCCCATGTTGCGGAGTGCGTGTGCCTGCGCAATCAGCAGATCCAGATTGTTGGGCTTCTGTGAAAGCCCCTCGCGTGCAAGTTGCTCGGCGCGAGCGGGGTGATCCGACCAGAGCTCGACGTTGATCAGGGCCACTAATGCGTCCTCGTAGCCGGGGTGCTTGGCTAGAACCTGCGAGAGCTGTTCGCGGGCCTCATCATATCTGCCCTGCCATGAGAGAACGACACCGTAAAAAAGTCGAGCGTCGGTGTCGTCCGGCTCTTGCGCCAGATGCCGCTTCAGAAGATCCAGTGCCGCGTCGCGTTGAGTCTTGCCACTGTATGCCAAAGATCTTGCTTGCGAGAGCACGTCGTCAGCAAACCCCGCGGACGCGCATACAACTACCAATGCAGCCACGGCAAGAGCCAGATACACCAGAGCTCGAAGTCGATAACCAAAAAACAACTTTGACCTCCACGCCAAGTCAATGCTCCTGAAGAGAACTCAGCAATACGCCCTCGCCGTGTATTCGATCTCGCTCAGGCTTCCTGTGCAGCCGCACTGTGGGAAGAGATGCCCTTGTGTTGAACCGCTTCCCAACGCTTGTGGCCGGCGAAGTATTGCAGCACGCCCTGTGCCCGAAACATGGTGACCATTTGCCGATACCCGAGGTTCTCGATTACCGCGTAGCACAGCAGTAGCGCGACGTGCTTCCATGTAGGATAGCGCCGCAGCGTTAGCTCCTCCATGACCACCGACCCTATCGACAGCAAAGTCCCGTACCCCACGGCGAGAAACATAAAAAGTGCAAAGATCGACAGCGGCATCGCCCCGAGAAAGTAGGAAATTGGAATCAGAAAAGTGCCCAGCGCCTCCACGACGCATCCGAGTGCCTCAAGATAGGCGTGAAACGGCATGCTTAAAAGGCCCATGCTCCCGAAGCGCGGGTTAAAGGTCATGTCGAAATTCTTCATCACCGTCTGGGTGAGCCCGAGTTGCCACCGCCGCCGCTGGCGCGCCAGCATCTTGACCGTTCTTGGAGCCTCCGTCCAGCAGATAGGATCGGTGGTAAACACAATGCGATACGCCCGTTTTTTGTCGGTCAGAGAACGCCGCAGACTTGCGATCATGTCGATATCTTCCGTCACCGTCTCGCGATTGAATCCTCCCACTTCGATCACCGATTCTTTATGAAGCAGGCAGAATGCCCCCGAGGTGATGAACGTCGCGTTCAGCGCGTTCCACCCCGGACGTCCGAACAGGAAGGTGCGGATGTACTCCACCGTTTGGCAACGCTCCAGCCAGCTCGGGGCCAAGTCGATCTTGGTGATGATCCCGTGATAGACACCGCATCCGTTCGCAATGCGGACAATGCCGCCGCTTACGACCGTGTTTTGCGTGGACTGTACCACAGGGGCCATCAAGCGCAGTAAGGCATCCTTTTCAACAATCGAATCGGCGTCGACGGTGCAAAAATACGGGCTTCTCGCCATGTTGATGCCGGCATTGAGAGCGCACGACTTTCCCCCGTGCTCGACGGCCATCACCAGCAGTTCCTGCATTTCGGGGTTGTGGTAAAAGGCCTTCACTGGCGCGGTCTTTATTGCTTCACGATAGATAACATCCACACGCCGCAACTGGAATCGTTCGATTAATCGCTGCACCGTCCCGTCATCCGAGCCGTCGTCCACCACCAGAATCTCCTTCCCCGGGTAGTTGAGATCGCGTAGCGAAAGCACGGTATCGACAATCGCCTTTTCCTCGTTATAGGCGGGCACGATCAGCGTGATAGGGGGTGTAATGGGCGAATCGGCCATGTCGCCGTATGGTTTTTCCGCGGCAAACTTCGAGTGGAGCGATACCGCGTAAAGCGACAGGCACATCAGAACCGTGTACACCGCATTGGCCGCAAGAAAATACACCAGGAAGACAACGTTTGCGTACTCTAAAAAATGAAAAAAAAGGGCTTTCATTTCAGTTCGTCCGCTCCGCAGCGTTTAACGGCTTGCTCTCGTGCACTCGGAGCAGTACTTCCGCTTTTCTGTTCAGCGGGTCCGCCTGGCGCGCGACGATCGAGCGCAATGCGCCGATGAACTGAGGCGTATCGGACGCGCTGAGAACATCCAGTAGCTGGGTGCGGAGATCGAGGGACTTTTCAGAAGCCAGCTCTTCGGCCATGAGAGAAACCATGCCGAGCTCTGCCATCTTGCAACAGACCTTGCGGGCCCGGGTCCCTTCGTCGCCAGGCATGGCGAGCGCCGATACGATTCGAAGCGCCGTTCCGCTGCGTTGCAGTTCTTCGCCAATCTGCTCGCTGGCGTAGCGGTCAGTGGTGTCAAGAAAATATTGTTCTAATTGCTGCCTGCCCGTGGCCTGAAAGCTGCCCACGGTTTTCACTGCTGCCTCGCGCACCCGCCAGCGTTGGTCTGTAATTCGCCGGAGAGTGTCTCCGATCAGGCCTGAGTAGTATGGATCGGCGCAAGCTCTCACGCTGTGCAGGCGCACGAATTCATTGGGATCTCCCATCAGCAGTCGCAGAGCCTCCATGGCTTCGGGACTGCGAAAATGGGCAATCACACCGGCACTGCGGGCACGCACATCCGGAGATTCGTCTCGCACGGCCTCCTCCAGAAACCACCGGCGCAGCTGCGCCGGAAATTCTAAATCGCCGGGCTGCACCGATTCCGCCTTGGCGCACATCTCGCGAATGCTGTTGACCGCCAGGAAGCGGAACCGCGGACTGCCGCGTTTCAAATAGAATGTGATGTGCCGGAGTTCCGCGATCGGGTACCGCACTAGGGCAGTCTGGATAGATCGCGTGGGCAGATCGGTTTCGGTATCCACAGATCTGCGAAGCTCTTGCAGCAGGATGGGAACTCCATCCGGGATTTGGTTGCGCCCGATGGACGCCACCGCCATACGGCCGACATACGGCGAGGGGTCGCGCAAGGCTTCCTGCATTAAGCAGCCGGAGAACTCCGGCGATAGCCGCCCGAGCCGAGAGACAGCAACAGCTCGCGAAATTGAGAACACACGCAAGCGGCGGAGACGCCCGGCTTTGTGTCGGCTCGACATTTGGTGTGGTGGGGGAGAACCTCCGTGATCTTGGGTGATGGAGCGCAGCAATTCCCCAGCGCGGCGCTTGCCAAATGCCTGCTCAGTCCATTCCCGAACGAATCCGAGAGCCACAAGCAAATCGGTTGCCTGTCGTTGATTCGTCGCCCGGATGCTTCCCAGCAAGAGTGTTCTTGACGCCTCGCGCTCTGGCCCTCCGCCGGCCTTCAACAGCAGGGCCGAGCGCTCCAAGCTAATTTTGCCTACGAAATATTCAGCGATAATTACAGAGAAACGTCTTTGCGCGGCGTCTTTGCGCGAATAAAAACGGTTGTGAGCAGCCCGACGGCACAAAATGAAAATCACCAGGCCCAGGTCGATAGAAATCGCCCCGAACGCCAGCCATTTCACAATGACCGTAAGACTCTGAGTTTGGAACAATTTGCCCTCTATATGCACTGAGCAGAAGAGGAGTGGCCCCCGCGCCGGTCTCGGCCTCGGAGTGCGTGGGGCAACTCCTAAACTTCAGTGTTCAGATGCAATTCAGAAACTAGGGTGTACTTTTTATTTATTAGAGATTTGTTAGAGATTGGAGGCGCGAGATTGTCGCATCCGATTTTGCCGACGGTTTGGCCAACGCGCTCGGCTGATCTTCCACAACCTTCGGCAAACCGGATGTTTGGCGTGATTCATCCCTGCCCACACACTTTGATTAAGAGCTTCCGATTGTTGAAGTTAGACTGGAACATCGGACAATGTTTCATTTTGTTTCGTTCTGTTCTTTCCTGCACTCTCCGCCTCCGGCGCCAAATATCGGGCCGCGAACTCTTTGAGTTGCCGCGCGGTTTCCACCAGCCGCTTTCCCCAGGTGCGGTCACCTGGCTTCCTGAATTACGAGTTGCAGACCTGCAAGCGTCTGCAACTCCCTCTTCGCCGCAGCTAGAACGAGTATTTCAAAGAGATGGTTCCCATGTTGGCGTGGAAGTCGCGCGGCAGCAGTGCCAGCGGTAGCCCGCGCGTTTCCTTTTCGTCGTAATCGTAATAGGCGTAGCCAGCCTTAACGATGAAATTCTTGGTGACATTCACCGCGACGCCGGCGCTGGGTTTGTGCCAGTTCAAAGCTTGGGAAAGCGGGGCGTCGGGGAACGGCCCAGGGAAGGCGCAGCCGCCCGCGACCGCGGTTGACGCCGACGGACAAGGCGCGATCGGGTTGCCGGCCAGCGGCGGACTGTTGCCATAAATATCGCTCACCACCAGCAACTGTCCGGTGCTGTCGCTTCCGCCCGGCAGCAGCCACCGGTTATAACCGGCGGTGCTGGTGATTTCGTAGCCGAAGTTCAGGGTAACGCGAGGAATTGGCCGGAGTGTGAGAATCGCATAACCGGAGTTGGTCCTCTCCTGATAGTTCAGGTTCAGCGGCAGGTCGACAGTCGAGGTCCCGGCAGGAGGAGTGGTCGTGGGAGGCGCGTTATTCGCATTGACGCAGAAGGCCGAAACGGGCTGCACGATGGTGTTGTATTGGATGGGCACACAGGTCGCTGAATTGATCAATTGGTCCAGGTAGGTCCAACCGAAGTCGAATCCGACCCGCTTATCGGGATTGAGGCTCGCTCCGAAGGTGTAGTAACGCCAGTGGTCCTTGTGTCCGTATGCGGGGGGGACACCCGGGGGGAACAGGTTCGGGGTCGCGGGACTAAACGGCGGCAGCACAGTGGATGCTCCATTGATATTTTCGGCAAAGTCATTCCGCGTCTCGACGAAATGCACGCCGCCATTGAGGCTCGCCCAGCGATTCAGTTTGTACACCGTATTCAGCCGCACCCGCTGCTGGTGCCGCGGCGAAATATTAGTAAAAAAGTTGTCGGCGCTCAACAACTCGGTGTCGGCATTGATCCGCCATGCATCGGTCGGGTGGTACACCATTCCCACCAGCGCCGTGTGTTCGTTGATCTTGGTGGTGTTCTCCGGGGCATCGGGCGTGCCATTGGTGATCAGGTAGTAGCTGTTCAGAATGGTGGACTCGCCCGATGGGTCGCCGGTCAGTTCCCGGCGCCCATAGCGGTAGCCGACATAACCGCTGAAGCGGCGGACCGGAGTCCAGGTCACCTTGGCAGTGTTGAAAAAAGTGCGCTCGGCGATGTAGGTGAGATACAGGTTGGTGGCGCCCGCCGTGGTGCAGCCCGCGGTGGCCGAGGTCAGGCCGGGAGCGGGTGTCGCGGTACAGGTAAAGTTCGCTTGATCGAAGTTGCCTGGGTCGCGCCAGTCCAACCAGCGGAAGCTGTCGGAAGCGCTCAGGGTCTCGTTGAAGCGATAGGTCAAGCCGAGGTCGGCGTTGCCCGAAACGCGATCAGTATGCGTCCCGCCGGTGATGAGGCTGTCCACGTGCCCGGAGTTGCCGAAGCCGTTGCTGAATTCGTGATAGTTGGAGAAATCCGATTGACCGGAGCTATAGGCACCCGAGGCCACCACGTCCAGCTTCCGGAAGTAGTTGGACTGCAGCGCCAGCCGCGAGGTTGGGATGTTAGTCCGCACGTTCCCGGAACGGTTGAAGCTGAACAGGCCGGTGTTGCACCCAGCGCTGGGAACATAGACGTTGTTGCCGGGGAAGGTGACGTTGGCGACGGGAGTGCAGCCCGACGGCGGAAACAGAATTCCAATATCCACCGGAGTCCCGGTGGCGCTGTCAGTGAATGACAGGTTGCCATCCATAAAGTTGAGATCAACCCGGTCGTGCTCGAAGATCTGGTCGAAGCTAATGGTGGTGCGTTTTGCCAGCCGGAAGTCGATGCCGAACTGGTATCGATCCGAGCGCCACCGGTCATGTTCAGTGATGATGGTGCGGAACGACTCCAGGGTCGTGTCCAGCGTGCCTTGGTTGTCGTTGCGCGCAAATCCAAGGCGGATGCGGATCTTCGACTGCGGAAACAGGGTGAGGCTGAAGTCGCCCATATTGCGGGTTATGTCCTGGAAGTGCGGGCTGTTCGCGTACCACGGCATCGTTGTCGGATCGAAGGTCGTGGTCTTCAGCGCCGCGCCGGCGCCCTGGTTCAGGTTCAACGGGTTGGCAAACAGGTTGAAGTCGAAGTAGTTCTGGTCCCGCCGGTAGAGGCCGAGGAAGTCATACCACTTGCCCTTCTCGGCGCGCAACCGAACCATGTCATTGGGGTCGCCGCCGAAGCCGAAGCTGCTCAGGTACAGGCTGTCGAAGGGCCCCGAGCCGCGGGTCAGCGGGCGCATGTACAGCTCCTGCCCGAATAGGCGCGGGCCGGTATGCAGGTTTACCAGCGTGTCATACAACTGCTCATTGCCGTCGACGCTTGCAAAGCGGCCGCCGAATTCGACCGACTGCTGAATAACGTATCCGTCTTGGATACTGCCCGTGGCGGGCAGCGGCGCGCTATCGTCCTTGGCCTGTGCCAGAGCGCACAGCGGCAATGCCAGCGCCAGGACGGCAATGGACATCCCATGCATTCTCTTCGTCATCTTCATGCTCCGGCTCCGATCCGGCGGCACCTCTCCCCTGAAGCGAGGCCGCGGCGAATTTTGGGTGATGTGGGCCATCGTCTTCTCCTGACTTACCTAAAGAATCTAGGATCGATATTGGAACCGTGGATACTCATGTGGCACAAAATGCAATCTTGCCGGATCGCGTTCTGTGGATGCGGACCGGCGGGGATCGTCACGTGGCACTGCAGGCAAAGCGAGTTCACGCGTGCGGTCAGCAGCATGCGCGGATACGGAGAGCCGTGCGCGGTGTGGCAGGTCTGGCAGCCCTCCCCCTTGACGGGTTCGTGCTCGAAGACAAAAGGCCCGCGCTTGTCGCTATGGCATTTGAAGCAGATCATGTCGCCATCGGCCGTGGAGCGAAGCTGGCGGTCCCGCACCTCTCCGTGCGGGTTGTGGCAATCGTCACACTTGATCAGCCCCTCTTCAACGCGATGATGGAAAGGCTTCTGGAAATCGGCTTTCTGCTCGACGTGGCAGGAGAAGCACAACTGCGTCTGCTTCTGCACCAGTAGATTCTCCAGCGTGGAGTGATGCACGGAGTGGCAGGAGGTACAGGTAACTCCGTTCTGGTTGTGAGTGGAACGCAGGAAATGACTCTGTTCAGGATTGGCCTCATGACAGCTCATACAGCGCTGCGTGATAGCCTCCGGCCTTACGCCGGTGAAGGTGAAGATCTTGGTGACATCGCCGCCTCCCGCCACATGGGCCGAGCCCGGACCGTGGCAAGACTCGCAGCCATGCACCTCTTCGCCCCTTATCTTGGGCAGGTTGGTTCGGTAATGCGGGCTTGCCTCAATGTTGTTGAACTTATCCTCGTGGCAGGTCTTACAGGTGTCGGTGCCAACGTAGGTTGAGCCACTGGTCGGATCGGCCAGGTTATGCGGGGAAGCTTCTTTCGTCGTGGAGCCCTGTGCCCAGGTTAGTAGAATGCAGCACCATAAGATTACCCACGCGAATGCAATGAACCTTTGTAGTCGCTTTTTCGCCGGGGAGCGAAAGGTTGCCATTACATCCAGTCTCGGCTGTGAATCTCGCCTGCAATCAGTCACGGATTTTCTCCTCGCACGAGAGGTGCACCTTGCGTTGCGAGTTCAATCGTGCCGAGTAGACGTAAAAGGTTGCGGTGATTTCCGAACGTGACTTTCAATAGTCTGGTTCCAGAGCATGCCCGCAGTCTTTTGGCACATCTGCAACTCGCAAATCAGCAAGTTAGAAACATCTCGGAATGAAAGGGATGTCGTGCTCTGGTGAGAAATCCACAAATTTTCACTTAGTCCCTAACCCAAAGGAACTATTGGACGCCGCACCCGACGCACTATTGCCCGCCCGGGGCGGGGGAAGCCGGGGTCAGAAGCGTATTCAATTGATTCACTGCATCCCGCAGATGTTGCCGCTCCAGGTCGTCGGTCTTGGGGTCGTCCAGCAACCGTTTCATCCACGCCAGCGCGGCGCGCGGCGATACATGCGGGCTCTCCGGACTCACCGCTGTGATCATGAGCGCACCGTTCTGCTCTTGCACCCGGAACTCAGCCGACTGGCTCGATTTGTCTGCGGTATAGCCCTCGCCCAGCTGATAGGATCCCACGGACTGGAAATGAACACTCAACTCCTCGGAGGGCTGATCGGGAGTTTCGATGTCAAAGCGGGTCACGATCAGGATGCGCGTAAATTCAGGATTGTCGCGCAGGGATGTGTAGGGCCGGAAGCGATCCCATCCCCCCGCCTGGAGGCGGACGCCTTCAAAATCCAGCCGACAAAAGCTGGAGAGCAGCATCCTTTGTGCGGCATACAAATCGCTAAAGCTCTGCCCCCTAAGCCTCACACCGGGTTGCGAATTAGGTTGCGACTCGGGCTGCAAATTCGAGTCGTACTGGGTCTGCGCGGCACCGGTCAGCAGAAACACCAACAGGCAGGTGAACAGGCAACGATGCATATGCGCTCCCATGAACTCCGCTCAACAGCCTAACCCAAGTTCGTCACGAATGCACTGCCGCCGCTGGTGCGAGTCGGGCTATTTGTCAGGTGCCAGTTTCAATAGACCCGCCTTTGGCAGCATGATGAGCACCCCGTAGGAGTGGGTGTAATACACCGGGCCATCTCGATCCCGATCAGGCCAAACTACATCCTTGACGCTGGGCAAGACAACGAACACCCGGTCAGGGCGTATGGCGCACGCTGATTCTTTTGATCATTCGTACCCATCGCGCGGGACGTTGATCCTCAGGTACGATCAGTTGTAGGGGGCCATGTTTGTCGTCGAGCGGCTTGCCGTCCAACTTATCGGCTACCAGAACCTGGTTCTGCTGGAACATCGGATCGACCTCTTCAAGAGCCAGCACGACTTCGTAATCGTCCTTTGCGCTGACAACGATGTAGTCGCGCATCCCAGGGCCGCGCAGTTGCTCACCAGCCGGGACTCCAACTTGATCGAGCAAGGCGCGTAATGGTACGCCCTCGTACTTTTCCGTTCTCCTGGTATGCGGATTTGTAACGGTTAATGTTTGATGCGGCATCTTTTGGAAATCAGATTGCGAGATTGTCTTCTGCGCGCCGCCTTCGACTTCCAGCGCAAGCTGCGCCGTCATCGCAATGCTCGACAGCATCATCGCAATCATTACAATACACATCGCCAGCCTCTGCATTCGTCCTCCGTGCGCGCTATTCTTGTATCCGCAACATGTGTCGCATATAGAATACATATCATCGGTCCCACGAAAATTTGCACGCATGAGGAACCATTATGAATTACCACTTGCCGGTATTTACGATCGTCTTCGCATTGTTTCCACAATTTGGGTTTGGTGCGGCAGCCTCACCCGCCAGCACTCGAAACTTTACGGACATGGCTGGACATACGATCACGATACCGACGAACGTTACCCGGATCGGAGACGTTTGGCCCGCCAATAACGAGGTCGTTGTGTTGCTGGGAGCTGGGAGCAAGCTGGTGGCGACCAGCACGGTTTCTCAGTCCCTACCATGGATCAAGACGATCTACCCGGGATTTGACCGAATCGAAGCGCCCTTCACAATCGGGGACGTCAACCTGGAAGAGCTGTTGAAAGCCAACCCGCAGGTCGTCATCACGACCACCGGCGGGGGAAAGAGCAACACCAGCAGCATGACTGCGCTGGCGAGCACCATCAACAGCGTCGGAATCCCTACAGTGACCTTTTATATGACCAATCTCGAGGAACTTAGGCAGACCGTGCTGCTGACCGGGCAATTGCTCGGGCCGGATGAGACAAAGAAGGCTGAAGAATGGCTGAGGTACTTTGATTCCAGATTAGCCAACATTCATCGTGTGCTATCGAGCGTCCCGGCCGATCACAAGCCAACCGTCTTGCACGTGATGAGTGTATCGCCCATCCGAGTTGACGCCCGGGACACGATTATTGACGCGTGGATTCAAGCAGCGGGAGGAGTGAACGCGGCGAAAGACATATTCGGAGTGATGAGTACGGTTTCGATCGAGCAGGTTATGAATTGGAATCCGGACGTCATCATTGTCGGCACTGCCGAGCAGGACCGGGAAGCCATCCTGAACAGCCCACAATGGAGGCGGCTCAAAGCTGTCCAGCAGGGCCGGGTTTACGTCAATCCAAAGGGAGTGTATTCCTGGGACCGGCATGATGGGGAGGAAGCGCTGCAGATCCAGTGGGCGGCCAAGACTTTATATCCCGATAAGTTTCAGTCTCTCGACATCGCAAAAGAGACCAAGGACTTCTACCGCCAGTTCTTTCATTACAGCCTCAACGACGATGAGGTGCGCTCTATACTGATGCCGCATGACGCGACTCGGTACTAAAGGAAAGATTACTTCTATGGCTCCCCAGGCCTCAAAAGCAGAAGACACCAATGTTTCCGCCTTGAATCTGCATGCGCCGTCGAATCGCCGCACAGGTTCTTCGCGAATCGCGCTTCGGCTCGCGGGACTGTGCGTAGCGCTTCTCGTTGCCGCCGGCTGTTCGCTGATGATTGGCCGCTATCATGTTCCTCTTTCGTCCTGGTGGGGAATTCTCACTGCACCTCGCGACAGCGGTGTCGGGGGAATCGTCCTTCTTGAGGTGCGGCTTCCCAGGATACTTACCGGCATTCTTATCGGTGCCGGACTCTCCGCATCCGGCGCCGCGTACCAGGGCATATTCAAGAACCCCATGGTTTCACCGGACATTCTGGGGGCCTCGGCTGGGGCCGGATTTGGCGCTGCCGCAGCAATTCTGTTGGGCTTCAATATGTTCGGCGTTCAACTTACTTCTTTTGTCTGCGGACTGTGTGCAGTGATGCTGACCTGTGGTATCTCTGCCCGCATGAAACGCAGTGGAGACCCCGTTCTCATCATGATCCTGGCTGGCATCGTGGTAGGTTCGATCTTTACTGCTCTGATCTCGCTCATAAAGTCCGTTGCCGATCCTGACAATAAGCTGCCTGCGATCACCTTTTGGCTGATGGGTAGCTTGTCTTCGGCTTCGCTCAAGGGACTCAAGTTTCTGTTGCCGCTGGCAGTGCTCGGGGTTGTGCCGCTGTTTCTGCTGCGCTGGCAGTTGAATGTACTGTCGTTCGGAGAAGAAGAGGCGTCCGCCCTTGGGGTCGATACTCGGCGCTTCCGCTGGGTGATTATTCTTTGCGCAACTCTGCTCACCGCTTCTGCCGTTTCCGTTGCCGGCCTGATAGGTTGGGTTGGACTGGTGATCCCGCACCTGGCGAGAATGTTCGTCGGCCCCGACTACCGTATGCTTCTTCCTGCGTCCTTATTGATGGGGGGGACGTATCTCTTGCTGGTTGACGACTTGGCCCGTTCGGTCTGTGCTACGGAAATTTCCCTTGGAATTCTGACTTCATTGGTCGGCGCGCCCTTCTTTCTCTATCTGCTTCTGCGTGCCCACAAAGGGTGGGCGTGATGCTGGAAGTCGGCAACGTCAGCTGCGGATATGGAGAACGCGAGATCATTCATGGGGTTTCGTTTACGCTGCAAGCCGGCAACATTCTGTGTCTGCTGGGTGCTAATGGTTCCGGTAAAACAACGTTGTTCAAGGCGATTCTGGGTCTTCTGCCGATAGCGAGCGGCCGTATCTGTTTTGAACAAAACGACACCGCGGGATGGTCGCGTCGAAAGTTTGCGCGTACGTTTGCCTACGTTCCTCAGGCGCATACGCCGCCCTTCGCTTTTACCGTCCGTGATGTTGTTTTAATGGCCAGAAGTTCGCATCTGGAGCTCTTTGCCTCTCCTGGACGCCGTGACCGGGAAATCGCCGAGGAGGCGCTCCGTTCCCTGAGCATCGCTCATCTGGCAGATTCGCGCTACACGGAATTAAGTGGTGGTGAGCGCCAGCTCGTGCTGATTGCGCGCGCGCTGGCCCAGCAGGCACAAGTGATTGTTATGGACGAACCGGCCTCGAACCTGGATTTTGGAAATCAGATCAGGGTCCTAAGTCAGATCAAGCGGCTCGCCGCAGCAGGATTCACTCTGTTGATCACGACGCATTCGCCGAATCATGCCTTCGAATGCGCCAGCCAGGTCGCGGTTCTGAAGTCCGGGCGCCTGCTGGCGCACGGATGCCCTCGGGAGATTCTGACGGAGCGCTGTCTGGAGCAGGTGTATGAAGTGCCTTTACAGATTGTCGACCTCGGAGGAGGTCACAAGACGTGCATCGCCGCCGCGAATCGGTAATCGTGAGCGGCTCTCGCGTACAGGAGTTGTACAAACTGCTAGCTTCTGAAATCGCAGTCGGAAGATTGCGGATTCATACTGCACTGTCTGCAACGTCGGACCACGCGCGGGGCAATCGGTATTTCACCTGCACATCCACCTGCTGGGAGGACGTCAGTTGGTCTGGCCTCCGGGATAGATTCATGCACTCTGCATATGCACTCGCAGTTGTTTCGCCACTTCCTCCGGCGCACGATCAACGGCGGCTTCCCAGTGCAGGCGCTCCAGGTACATAGAATCGCTGCGGTAAAACGGCACGAGCGCTGTACGCGTGACCATTGCGAGGTTGATCCGGTAACTGCGGCTGCCCCCAAGAGGACCAGAGTAGAGCGCCAGATTGAAGCTGTTATAGCCGATCGATTTGTACCACGCGAGCACGCGGCTGATCCCAGTAGCCAGGTCGCCCATGTCCGTATCATCCAGGTCGAGCAGAGTTTCGCGGCCGAGCACTATGGCACGCACTTCGTTGAAGCCCAGAGGGGCAAATGGGGTTAGCCACGCGATCCTCCCCACTCGCGCCACCGCTCGAACTCCCTCGGTGGTTTCCTCTTCAGCCAGTTCCTCCCAGAAACATCGCCCGCGTGCAGCCATATAGGCTTCGCCAGCTTGTTGCTGAAGACGCATTAAGGTGGTCGGATGTGGATCGAGAAAGACTTGGCTGTGCGGATGTGGTAGGGAGCCACCAGAGGGAAAGAGATAGTTGATATTGTAAGCACACTGGACACAGCGATCGTCGTAGGCATAAACAGCACGAATGTAGCGGATAGCGGCCGTCAAGTTGTCACGAATCAGTTCGGGCGTGTAGTCCGTCAGGTCCAACCAGTGGCGTGGCGAAAACACCGCAACGGCGGCATCCTGCGAATATGGCACGAGGTTCGGAAACAGCACTGTCTCACCAACTCGAATACGCCCTTCTGGACAGATCTCTGGCATGATCTTCGGCGTCGTATCCGCCGCTCGTTCGGGACAGAAAGGGCAGGAGTGATCAGGTTGTTGAAACGGTTCCAACGCCGCGGGGTCGGCGGTTTGCAGTTTTGTTCCCTCGGCAATACGGGCGGAGGTACCCAGCAGAGGGTCGAAACGTACCTCGGAGCGACGTTGTAATACTCGAGCTCCGTCAGGCGACCGGAACCGCGCTACGACAAACTCGCGCCTAAACTCGATCGACACGGCACCTCGCAAATGACAATAGATTCAGGTGGTGGCCGCTTAGAAGAAACGAACGATCCGGGTGACCGTACCGAGGATCGCTCCCCTGCCTTTGCCAAACAACACGCCCGCCAGTTCATCCGCTCTCATTATTATGAGTGCAATCGTACGCAACTTGAGAGCAATGTCAATTCCCTCCAGGTCCTCTGGCTACGAACGCCCAAGCCGGGTATTGGGAAACTCACGAGGCGGGGAACACGGCGCCTGCTCAAGAGGTAAAACACCTTCGTAATCCTCTTAACCATATTCGTTATTGACAATCCAGAGCTGCACAACCTATTCTCTTTTCCAAGCTCAACCTGAAAATCCGTTCCACAATTTGAGAGGTGCTTGTGTTTTGGAAGAACTCCGTTCGTCCGCGTCCTAGGATTCTTGCGCTTTTTTGCCTTCCGATTATCGCGATGATTGCGGCGTTTTGCCTCTCAGGTTGCGGTTCGAGCGCGCCCAGGGTGCACATTGTCTCATCGGCGACCACAGTCGACGCCGGGGACTCGGTGAATCTGACGGCCAGCGTCGCGGGCGGGGTTACCTGGAAAATTGCCAGTGGTGGTGGAACCCTGTCAAATGTGACAACAAGTTCAGTGACCTACACAGCCCCCGACCCTGTTGCGGCAGTGACCGTCGTGGTCACTGCAACTTCCATCACGAGTCCAACCAACAGTTCGAACATTACGCTGACGGTCCCGGCAAATCCCACCGTCACGACCAGTTCTCTGGCCGCAGGGACGGTGGGGACGCCTTACACCGTCACGCTGGCCGGTAGTGGCGGAATCACACCCTACACCTGGAACGTAAGCAGTGGCACGTTGCCCGCGGGGTTAAATCTGGCGCCCAGCACCGGAGTGATCTCCGGAACGCCAACCGCCCCTGCCGGGACCGCAACCGTTACATTCCAGCTTACCGACTCGGGCAAAGCAACCCCTCTGACGGCAACCTCGCAGTCGCTGACCCTGACCATCAACGCCGCCCCGGCAATCGTCTTTACCAACGCATCGCTGCCTGCGGGAACCTATAACGTTTCCTACGTCGCTTCGGCGGCCGCCACTGGCGGCGCGGGTGCGCTCACCTACAGCAAGACCGGAACTTTGCCCACGGGGCTGAACCTGAATACGAGCACCGGCGCCATCACCGGTACACCCACCGTGGTTGGCTCCTTTACGTTTGGCGTCCAAGCCTCCGATGCCTTCGGCGACTCGCTGACCCAGTCCTACACGATTGTGGTCAGCTATCCCTCGATTTCGATTACCCCGCCCACGCTGCCCGTCGGCTACGTCGGGTTGAGTTATACCTCGACGGCGCCGGCGGCAACCGGCGGCAACGGCGGGCCCTATACCTGGACGGTTGGCTCGGGACTGCCCAGCCTCACGGCCGTCGGCCTTGCCCTGAACTCATCGACAGGTGTGATTTCCGGTACACCGATCCTTGGCTCCGCCAGCTTCACGCTTACGGCGACGGATTCGGCATCGAACGCCGGCACCACCTCCGTGCTTTCCATTACCATCAAAGCCGGCGTTATCATCACCACTGCGGCGACGCTTCCCGCGGCCTACACCAATTCCCTATACTCGCAGACGCTCGCGGCGAGCGGCGGCACCGGCGGGCCATATAATTGGACGCTTTCGGTACCGGGCAACCTTGCTTCCTTCAACCTGAACCTCTCCGGCGCAGGCGTAATTTCGGGCACGCCGACGACTACCGGAACCGCGAGCTTTACGGCGAAGGCTATCGATTCGGCCGGGAATATCGCTACCGAAGCGTTTAGCATTAACGTCATGGCGGGAGTCAGTGTCACCCCGGCGGTGCTACCGGCCGGTTATCAGGGAGCGGCTTACCCAGGCGCAACCCTGGCGGCTACGGGCGGCACGGGCGGGCCATACACCTGGACGGTTACGGGAACCAACACCCTTACGGCAGCCGGTTTTAGCCTGTCCAGTGCAGGCGTCATTTCCGGCACGCCGACAACCAGCGGCACCATCAACTTTACGGCTCAGGCTACCGATTCGCTTAACAACACGGGCACGCAGACCTTCTCGCTGACCGTGGAAGCTACGGTCGCAATCACCAACTCGACCACGCTGCCGGGCGGCCCCCCCAATGTTTTCTATTCGACGCAATTGATGCCAACGGGCGGATCGGGCGCGCCATACACCTGGACGCTTTCGGTACCGGGCAACCTCGCATCTATCAACCTGAGCCTGAACCCCGCTACCGGTGTTATTTCCGGCACGCCGTTGACGACCGGCACCGCCAGCTTCAGCGTTACGGTGACCGATTCGGTTGGCCACACCTCGCAGGCGTTCCCCTTCACGGTGACGATCTCCACTGCGCTGACCATCAGCTCTCCAGCGACCTTGCCTGCAGGGGACGCGGGGTCGGCTTACTCCTACACGCTGGCGGCAGCGGGAGGAACGAATTCCGGCTACACGTGGTCGGCCACGGGCGGCAACTTTGCCACCTCCGGGCTCAGCCTGAACACCAGCACCGGTGCGATTACCGGCACGCCGACGGCATCGGGAACCATCACCTTCACGGCCAATGTAACCGATTCCGGCAGCAACCATTCGAGCCAGGCCGAGTCGATTCCGATCAACGGGGCGCTCTCGCTGCCCACGCCCAATCCTAGTTCGCTGCCCAGCGGATATGTCGGCTTGAGCTACACCGGTTCGGTTACCGGATCGGGTGGCAGCGGGAATCTGGCCTTGACTGTAATCGCAGGACCGACGCCGACTGACGGCCTGACGACGACCCCGAGCGGCGCCACGGTCAATCTTTCCGGAGCGCCTACGTCGAACGCCACGGTCAGCTTCACGGTTAAATTAACCGATATTACGGTAGGTAGCTCCATCAGCCAGACGTACACCTTCGCCGTCACCACCCCGACCGCGCCATCGTTGCCCGCGCCCACCAGCACGGTGCCGGGATCGGCCACGGTCGGCGTACTCTACACGAGCTCCATTAGCGCCTCGGGAGGTATCGGCCCCAACTACACCTGGACGGTGAATGGCACGCAGGTTAGCGGCAGCCTGGCTCTCGGCGACGGGTTGAGCGTGAGCCCCAGCGGCAGCGGCGGCAGCTCGCTGTCCATCACAGGTACGCCCACATCGGTATCAACATCGCCGGGAGTTCAATTTACCGCTTCGGTCGAGGACAACACCACCGGCCTGACCAGCAGCACGCAGACCTACACGGTCGTGGTGAACTCCGCCGGCATCAGCGGGACGATCTCCCTGAACAACCTCTGCGGCAGCGTCGGCAGCGTCACCACTCTGCCCACCTTCACGGTGAGCCTCTACACCAGCCCTGGCGGAACATTCGTCGCGTCCACGACCACCGATACCAACGGGAATTACTCGTTCTCGGCGTTGGCCAGCGGGACCTACACCATCACTCCATCGATCCCTGGAGCAACAAGTTCCATCTTCTATCCCGCCAACTATTCCGGTGTTACGGTCGCCTCCGGCACCAACCTGACGGCAGAAAACTTCAGCGCCGCAGTGGGCTACACCGTCTCCGGCACGGTGGCGTACACCGCCAGCGGGACGCCGCAGACCGGGCAGACCTACCTGGCGCTGAACGGCGGCTGTGGCGGCGGGAACGGCAGTCCCGGAACCAGCATCACGGAAGCCACGCTGACTTCCGGAGGCGCCTTTACGATCCGCGGCGTGCCACCGGGCAGCTACACGCTGCAGGCATGGATGGATACGATCGGCCAGGGCCTGCAGAATGCAATCGACCCGACCGGCAGCTCCTCCTCCTCGGTCACAGTCACCGACGGGAATGTTACCGGCGCTACCGTTACCATGACCGATCCCACGTTCGCGACGCCCAGCGAGAATCCCACCATCAGCGGCATCATACCCGTCGAGGATGGCTTTCTGATCGAGGTCAAACCGAGCACCAACAGCAATGGCCTCGAGGACGCGAACCAATACACCGTGCAATGGAGCACCAGTCCCACACTTGGCGGCGGGACCGGCGGCTACCAATTCGCCACCGTCGCTGGAAGCCACACGTTCAAGGCGGATGGGCAGAACGGTGTCTGGATCCTCACCAATCCGGTGGCTGGCGCGGGCAGCTTCGCCAGCGGCACAAAGTACTACTTCCAGGCCCGCTCCTTTAACACGCTGGACGGCGACTCCCATCCCACGGGGTGGTGCAACTACACCAGTACCGGGTGCAGCGGGACCACGGGCTTTGTGGGCACAGTCATCGGCACGCCCGCGTGCACCAGCGACTGCACCTCGGTTTCAGGCTCGGTGACCATTCCCTCAGGCATCACCATCCAATCGGGCGCAACGTTATACCTGGGCCTGGTCGAGCTTTCGAGCAGCAACGGCAACCCGATCGGCATTTATGCCACCGCGATTACCAGCCCGGCTACCGGCGCACACAACTATACGGTCACCGTTCCGAACGGCTCCAACTATGCAGTCATTGGGATCCTCGACCAGACCAACGCCGGCAAGACCGGCGCCAATGTCGTAACCAATATTAGGCAGAACGTATCCGGCAACATCACGGCATCGGGCGGCACGCTAACCGGACAAGACCTCACGCTGCCCACCGCTAACAGCTTGGTCGCGGTGACAACCGACTACTCAAATAACACCCCCGGCGGCAGCGGGACGGGGTATCAACTCAATTTCACGGTGTCTGAGCTGGACAAGCTTCCGGTGGCCGTCACGCTGAGCGCAACCACAGTCAGTACTCCCTACGTCATGACGCCCGTGGACATGAGCAACTCCTGTCAGAACTGCGGCAATGCACAATTCCAGTACTCCGCAACGCTTCTCGGCGGCACGCCGAACGTAGGGGACACTTACGACTTCACGGTGACCTATAGCGACGGGTCGCAGGACACCGGCACCACCGTAAACGGCGCGGTGACCGGTTGGAATGGCGGGAGTTCGGTCGTGGGCGCAAGCGACGCTCCCACAAACCTGTTGCCCAGCGGAACGAGCAGCACGAGCACGACGCCCACGTTCACCTGGACCGATTCTTCCAGCTCCACTGGCAGCGACTTCTACTACTCGTTCTCTCTCTATCCCTCGCAAAACTGCTCGGGCAACTGCAATATCTGGCAGATACCGGGCCAGAACTCCAAATCCAACGGTTTCTCCAGCTCGATCATGTCCATCCCCTGGGATACCGATCCGACCGGAGGAGGCAGCACACCCTCGGTGGACAGCCTGACGCCCGACGAGACGTACAACTGGCAGATTCAGGTCCAGGACAGCTACGGTAACTCCGCCCAGACGCAGGTGTCTTTCACGCCGTAAACCTTTGCATCTGTGCTGCATACGCAAAGGCGGCCAACCATCCGGTTGGCCGCTTTTGTGTATCACGATCATGTCGATAGCTTGGTGGGCAGCATCACCGAGGAACTACAAGATGACCGAAAATCCGATCATTCTGCCCGAAACGGACGAGTATGTGCATGGAGGAAACTTCCGGTCAGATCCGGCGTTTTTCGGTACTAATATTGAAGAGGCTTGCATGAATGAATATCTACGCAGCTCAGATCACCTGCTCCATACGTCAAACTCTACCCACCGCGATCTAGAAAGGCGTACTCTCGGAACGCTCTGAAGCAGGCACTTCCTAAGATCCAAGGACTTAGGAAACGGTCGAGGGTAGGGATTTCACCGTAGCATTTGGAAAGGCCGGTGATAGCAATGAGCAGTGCCCCTTATCGCACATGCTGAGTTACACCTGCTGTTTCTCTCCCAGCCCCAGAGTCGCAAAGGGGAAAGACGATGCGGAAGGTGGTTCCTTTGTTCTCCTCGCTGATGACGAATAGACTGCCTCTGTGCATTTCGGCAATGCCTTTGGCGATCGCTAATCCCAGCCCGCTGCCTTCCACCTGGCTGCGCGATGCATCCGTACGATAGAAACGGTCGAAGATATGCGGCAAGTCGCTTTTGGCAATGCCGATGCCAGTATCGCTGACCAGAACGGTTGTCTCGGTGTTGCTCGCGTTCAGCACTACCTCGATATGGCCCGGCGCTGAAGTGTATTTGAACGCATTGTCGAGCAGAATCCATAGAAGTCTTCGCAGGCTTGGGAAGTCACCCATGACGTTCACGCTTCGGTTTGCATCGAGCGAAAGCGACAGATCAAGTCGCCGTTCATCGGCGAGAGGCTTCACTTTTTCAAAGACGTTTGCAATCACGTCCGTCAAGTCTACCGTCTCCCAAACCATGTCGCTGGAGTTGGCGTCGGCGCGTGCCAGTGTCAGCATGTCTCCAAGCAGTACACCGGCCTTAGCGACCTCGCCGACGATCTCCTGGAAAGCTTGTCGGTTTTCTGGGTCGATGCGGGGATTTCGTAACGCTACTTCGGCCACCGTCCGCGTAAATGAAAGTGGCGCACGCAATTCATGGGAAGCATCCGCGGTGAACTGGTGGATACGGTCCACCGAGGCCTCCAATCGGTCCAGCATGGCGTTGCAGGTTTCAGTGAGCCGTTGCAACTCGTCGCCCGTGGCCGCCACGGGCAAGCGCTCCGAGAGGTTTCCGATGCTGATGGACTGCACCGTCGTTGCAATGCGGTCAACCGGCTTGAGCGCCCGTCTCCCCACCCAGTATCCTCCTGCGGAAGAGACCAGCAGCAGGATTGGCGCTGAGATGAGCAACCCGATCAGGAAGCGGTGCAGCACAAGAAGATTTCCAGCCTCTGGCGCCGCTGCCATCAGGCAAAGCGACTGGCCGCCGAGAGAGAACGGACGTGCCAGCATCCAGTAGCTCTGGCCGCTGAAATTGATTCGCAGGAATCGCTGCGCGTCGCCGTTCTTTACGACCGGCCAGGGAAAGGCTCGCGCGACCGCCGAAGGAGGGGGATACACAAGGCTTCCATCGGCGCGAAAGACCTCGGCCAAACCGTTTCCGGTGGCGTGCGCAAACTCATGGAAGTCGTCCTGGCGGTCGGCTTGGTTCTCGTCCTGCGTGGTGCGCAGCAGATCCTCTAAGCGATCGACGCGGCGGGAGAGCGTCTGATAGCGCTCCCCGGTGAGAGTGCTCTGCAGGTTGAACCACATGGCGGCTCCGAACAGGAGCCATCCCAGAAAGAAGATGCTTCCGAACCAGAGGGTGAGGCGCGCTGAAATCGTCCAGCGGGGCATCAGCAGGATTCGCCGCGGAGCGAGTAGCCGACACCGCGCACGGTGAATAACAGCTCCGGCTCGCCGGGGCGGGTGATTTTGGCGCGCAGGGCGCGGATGAACATGTAGAGGCTGTCAAAGCTGACATCGCAATCCGAGCCCCAGCCCTCGTCGATGAGCACGCCGTGCGGCACCACGGTGCGGGCGCGGCGCATAAGGGTTCCCAGCAGGGCGCACTCGGTGCGGGTGAGGGCTTCCACGCGCTCTCCGCGTTGCAGTTCGAATTGATTGGGACGCAGGACCAGATCGGCGAACTGCAGCGCCTTGGACATGGGCTCAGCCGCACGGCGCATCACCGCGCGCACTTTCGCCAGCAACACGTCAAGCGCGAACGGCTTGGTTAGATAGTCGTCGGCTCCTGCGTCCAGTCCATAAACAACGTCGCGCATTGAATCGCGCGATGAAACAATGATGACTTGAGTGCGGACGCGGTCCTCGCGCAGTTTGCGCAGCACGGCGAATCCATCCATTCGCGGAAGCATAACGTCCAGGAGCATCATGTCAAACTCATTGGTCATGCCATATTGCAAAGCTTCTTCACCGTCAAAGGCGTAGGCTACCGAATAGCCCTCGCCCTCCAGTGCCCGGCCCAGTTGTTCAGCCATGCTACGCTTGTCTTCTACAATCAAAACCCGCATGAAAGTTATCTTATCGGCGCTTGGTTAATTCCTGATGAATTTGGGACGCCAATGCGAACTTCCTTAGATTGCGATCAGATTGCCTTGCCATACTGCCTACGTAAATCCATTCACACTGCCTGCAAGCAGGAATTTGGTTTCGGGAGAGACGCTGCATGTTTGGAATTCGACGATCTAGGAATAGCTATGGACTCGTGCTGCTGGTAAGCGTTGTTCTGCTTTGTTTACCGGCATTTGCGCAATCGGGCAAGGGAGAGATAGCGGGCTCGGTGGTGGATGATTCGGGCTCGGTCCTCAAGGGAGCGGAAGTGGACCTGCTTCCCCTGGGCCTAACCGCCACCACCAACGAACAGGGCCAGTTCGAGATGATCAACGTTCCGGCCGGCCACTATACGCTGACTACTTCCTACGTTGGATATAAGACCCACAACGAAGAGATCGATGTGGCTGGGGGCAAGCCGCTTAACCTGAACGAGAAGCTCGAAGTGGCAACCGCTAGCGAGCAAATCAACGTGACCGGCGAGCGCCTGCACGGCGAAGCCGAATCTATCAACCAGGTGCGCACGGCCGATAACATCCTCGACGTGCTTCCCGCCGAGGTGATCACCAGCCTGCCCAACGCCAACGTTGCCGACGCAGTCGGCCGCCTGCCCGGCGTTGTACTGGAGCGTGTGGAAGGTGAGGGTGTGTATGTTGACATTCGCGGCCTCGACCCCCGCCTGACCAATATCACCATTGACGGGGTCACCATCCCGTCTCCTGAACCAACGGTGCGCGAAGTTCGTCTGGATGTAATCAACTCCGACCTGGTGGACCAGGTCGAAATCAACAAGACGCTGTCGGCCAATCAGGATGCCGATGGCATTGCGGGCTCGGTCAATCTGCGAACCAAGACGGCAAACGACGGGACGCTGTTCAGCGTTTATGCCGACGGCGGATACACGCATATTTTGAACGGCCGCGCGGTGGACCAGTTCGGCGGCATCTTCGGAAAACGCTTCGGCGCGCAGAAGAAGTTCGGATTCGTCATCGGCGGAACCTATGACTACAACGGCCGCGGCATCGACAACATTCAGCCGGCTATCGATCCTCTCTCCACTTTCGCAAATCCTTTCTATGACAACATCACGATCCGCCAGTACCGCTACTACCGCACTCGTGACGGCATCTACGGCAGCGCGGATTACAAGGTAAACGACAACAACAGCTTCTACGCCCACGGCCTGTACTCCGACCTGAAGGACTGGGGCGACAAGTGGTATTACGAGCCGAAGTCCAACCCCATCACTTGTCCCGGTGGCGCCGTCACTTGCGACCCTTCCACCTACATCTATCCCACGGGCGCTGCAAAGAAGCCTACCTTCTATACCTCCAGCAAGCGCCCCGATGCGTCAGTCAGCAGCCTCTCGCTCGGCGGCAGGCACGTTCAACACAGCTCTTGGTTTACATGGGAAGTAGCAGCGGCGCGTTCCTATGAAGTGGATTCCGCCGGCAATCCCAAGGCCACTTTTAGCTGGCTCGGGTCGAAGCCGGCGTGCAACTACACTCAGACAGGGCCGACCAACACTCCCCAGTTCGGGGCGTGCTCTGGCCCCGCAACTGGTACTAATCCTAATCCGCTCTTGAATGCCTCCCTCTGGGGACTGAACGAACTGGTCACCTCCAAGGGCTTGTCCTCCGACCTCAATCTCTCGGCGGCTGCCTCGTTTGCCAAGACCTACGACTGGGGTGGACACTTCGGTACCTTCGAGGCCGGCTTCAAGATCCGCAACGGCCACAAGACCCAGGACGCCACCGAGACGCAATACGATAACTTCGGCAGCGGCGCGCCTCTGATGAACCAGGTCCAGAGCGGTTTCGAGAATAACGGCAACTACTTCTTCGGCCATTATTTCGGCGGAAAGTTCGGGCCTGTATCGGACTTCAACAAGGTCGTAAGCTACGTTCAACAGAATCTCGCCGGTGATGTGGACGGAGCTGCCACCGCCGCCGACACCTATCCTAATATTTTCCACACCGTCGAGCGCGTCACGGCCGGCTATGCGATGAACACCATCGATTTCGGAAAGCTGCACGTGCAGACCGGCGTCCGGTTCGAAGGCACGCAGCTCAACACCTTCGGATACACTGTGCAAATCGACCCGGCTTATACGGGCGCATTCGGTACACTCCCCAACGGCCAAACGTATACTTGCCCTAACGCCACCGCCGCCGGTTCCTCCGGTTGCGGCGTGTCCTCACCACAAGTCGCCAATCCCTCGTACCTGGACGTTCTGCCCAGCATGCAGTTGCGTTACTCGCTGCCCCAGAACTCGGATATCCGTGCGGTGTACGCCCGCGGCGTATCCCGTCCGGATCCCTACCAGATGGTTCCCTATATCGAAGAAGATCAGACGGCCAGCCCGGTCGCGGTGGATATCGGCAACCCTTCGCTCCGGCCCACGCACTCCAACAACTATGACCTGCTGTTTGAAAAGTTTCTTCATCCGCTCGGCATGATCCAGGCGGGAGGCTTCTTCAAGCAGTTGAACGCGGACGAAGTCACCATTACGATTCCCGGCTCGATCAATCCGGCTCAACTCCCGACTGGAGTTTTGCCGCCAGGGCTGCTGTCCGCGGTCCAGCAATACCCGGGCGATGCGATCACGGAAGATATCAATGCTGCCAACGCCTACGTGTACGGCTTTGAAGGCAACTACACGCAGCGCTGGAGCAATCTTCCCGGCGTGCTGAAGGGGTTGGGCATGACCGCCAACTACACCTTCACCGGATCGCAGGTAAAGGCCCTGCCGCTGCGCAGCGATCACCCGGCTCTGCAGCGCCAGACGCCGAACGCCTGGAACATCAGCCCGACTTACGACACCAAGCACGTCTCGATTCGCGCCGGTATCCAGTACAACGGTACTGATATTTATCAGTACTACTACATTTCTCCGGCTCTGGTTCCCGGCGCAGCCAATCCCGACCCGGTTGGCCTTGGCCCGAAGGGGCCCAACGGCGACATCTATACCTACGGCCACCTGCAGGTGGATGCGCAGGGCAGCTACAAGTTCAACAACGGCATCTCGCTGATGGCCTACGGGCTCAACCTCACGAATGAAGTCTTCGGCTATTACCAGGGAAGCACCCAATTCGTGAACCAGCGCGAATACTACGCACCTACGTTCGGCGGCGGCATCCGCTACACCTGGCAGTAGCAGAAAAGCACCAATCGATTGGAGAACGTTTCGCTCCGGAGCACATGGCCCGCATGGCATGTGCTCCAGTTTTAGTACCCTATATAGAGGCGGGGCTGCGGTTGGAGTCCGCCAGGAAAGACACGTTGGAAGTACCGTCAGTATTTTGCCGACAGATAGAAGCTGCAGGCAGGCTGGGTTCGTAACTTAACTCCGAGGACATGCATGAGACGTCCATTTTATATTCTGGTTTTGTTTCTTTGTTTCGTCGCCTGTGCAGTAAGTGCACAGGCCGCGCCCGTGGTTTCCACGAGCCCGGATGCAGAACTCAAATTTGTGGTGTACGTGAGTCGTCATGGAGTTCGCTCCCCGACTGGAAGGGCGGAACAATACAATACCTTCTCAACCGCTGCGTGGCCGGCGTGGGACGTTGCTCCAGGCTATCTGACCGCGCACGGCTACCACTTGATGGAGCTGTTTGGCGCCTACGATCGCATGGAACTGGCCGGCCAGGGACTGTTGAGCGCAAGCGGATGTGAGGATGCGGCCCATATTACGATTCATGCGGACTCCGACCAGCGCACCCGCGAGACTGGCAAAGCGATCGCCGCGGGAATGTTTCCGGGATGTACGCTGCCGGTGCAGGCACAGCCTGAAGGCACGGACGATCCGCTGTTTCACTCCCTTACTGCCGGAGTAGGCCAGCCGGACCGGGTGATGGCTACGGCGGCGCTCGCCGGGCGATTTGGCGGCAACGCCAACAGCCTGACGGAGGCGTACCGCTCGCAGCTTGCGGCGCTGGATCAGATTCTTGCCGGGTGCGGCAGTCCCGCGTCCAGACAGGCGAAGCGAGTTTCTCTGTTCGATATTCCGGCGAAGCTGGCTCCGGGCAGCGGAGACAGGCTTGCGGATTTGCGCGGGCCGCTGAATGCGGCGTCTTCCCTGACCGAAAACCTTCTGCTGGAATACGCGCAGGGCATGGATGCATCGAGTGTGGGCTGGGGCTGTGTGGACGGCGCGAAACTGCGCTCGCTGATGGATCTGCACACGGCGGCTGCGGATTATGGCCAGCGCACCAGCGCGATTGCCCGCGTGCAGGGCTCCAATCTGCTGGACCACATTCGCCGGGCGATGGAGCAGGCGGCGAGCGGCAAGGCCGTCCCAGGCGCCCCCGGCGCGGTGGGGGACAAAGCTTTGGTGCTGGTAGGCCATGACACCAATCTGGCGAACCTCGCAGGGCTGTTGAACCTCACCTGGATCGTGGACGGACGGCGCGACGATACGCCTCCCGGCGCGACTCTCATCTTCGAACTGTGGAGGACACGCTCGTCGGGAAATTACTTCGTGCAGACGTGGTACTCCACCCAGACGCTGGAGCAGATGCGCTCGGCTTCCACGCTCACCATTAGCGATCCGCCGCAGCGCGTGAACCTGTATCTGCCGGCTTGCAGCCAGCAGGATCTTTCCTGCTCGTGGTCCTCCTTTTCGGAGAGCCTGAAGCAGGCCATGGATTCGCGCTATGTGGATCCGCGCTGATACGTAACCACGAAGGCGGTACGATTGGCTCTCATTCTTAATTCACAGGAGCAGCGATGCGTTTTGTTCGTGATTTCTTTTTTGCCGTTCTCATGATGACGTTGGCCGGAACGCTGGCCCACGCGCAGACACCATCGGGATACAAAGTGTCCCGGCGCATTACCCTCGGCGGCGAAGGTGGATGGGATTACCTGACCTTCGATGGCGAGGCGCACCGGCTCTACATCGCGCGGGCCACGCGCGTGATGGTGGTGGACGTTGAGAGCGGCAAGGTGGTGGGCGAGATTCCAGACACCGCGGGCGTGCATGGCGTTGCCCTGGTTTACAAGTTGGGACGCGGCGTGACCAGCAACGGCAAGGCTGATTCAGCCACCATCTTCGACCTGAAGACGCTGGCAACGGTCGCCACGGTGAAGACCGGTATGAAGCCTGACTCCATTTTGTTCGATCCATTCAGCGGGCTGGTGCTGACCTTCGACGGCAAGAGCAACGATGTGACGCTGATCGATCCCGAGAAGGCGGTTGCCGTGGGAACCATTGCGCTGCCGGGCCGGCCGGAGACGGGCGTCTCCGACGGCAAGGGCAAGGTCTTCGTCAACCTGGAAGACAAGAACATGATTGCCGAGATCGACGTGGCGGCGCGCAGCGTTTCGGCCAGCTGGCCACTGGCGGGCTGCGAGGAGCCGACAGGATTGGCGATGGACACGGCCAACCGCAGGCTGTTCTCCGGCTGCCACAACGGAACGCTGGTGGTGACGGATGCGGACTCGGGCCGGACCGTGCAGAAGCTTGCGATCGGCAACGGAGTGGACGCAGCCAGGTTCGACAAAGATGCGGGGCTGGTGTTTACCTCCAACGGCGAAGGCAGCATCTCGATCATCCGGCAGGAGGGCCCGGACACGTACACCAGCCTGGCCGACGTTGCCACGCAGAAGGGCGCCAAGACCATGGCTCTGGATGCGGGCAAGCACGTGGTGTATACCGTGGCGAACGCGCCGGCGGACGCTTCCGGCAAGCCAGGTGCGTTCGAGTTGCTGGTGGTGGAGAAGTAAGCCGTTCTCGTGCGCGCGATGCAGCGGTCTGCTGGAACTACAAACAAGGACATTGCAGTAACGATGGTTGTCATCATTGGGGCGAAGAAGAAACTTTTGTTCAAAAGAGTTTGGCGTAGGTGCTTTTCATGCATAGCGTCAGGTGCGTTCCTGGCGCTACTGCTTTTGGCTCCGGTCTCTCTGCGGGCGCAGGGCGGACCGCCGCTGCTGACCGACGATCCGGGCACGCCGGGGAACCACAACTGGGAGGTGAACCTCGGCTACACCTCCGACCGCCAGCCCGCCGATAACTACTACGAGGCGCCGATACTCGATATGAATTACGGCTGGGGCGACCGCGTGCAACTGAAGTACGAGATGCCGTTTGTCTGCAACAGCACCAACAACGGCCCGCTGCTCTCCGGCCCGGGAGATTCGAAGTTCGGAGTGAAGATCCGCTTCCTGCAGAACGAGAAGATCGACCTGAATATCAGCACCTATCCGCAGATTGAAATCAATAACACGCAGAACTCGGTGCGCCGAAATCTGGTATACCAGGGACCTCAATTTCTGCTTCCCTTGGAGGCGACTAAGAAGGTCGGCCCCGTGGATGTTGATCTTGAGGTGGGGCGCTGGTTTACACAGCAGCATAACTATTGGATTGCCGGGCTGGCCCTCGGTCACCAGGCCACCAGGCGGCTGGAGGTGCTGGCCGAGGTTTACAGCGACGGCGATCCCACGGGCGAGCGCGACAACACCTTCGACTTTGGCGGACGCTATCGATTGAACCGCAATGCGCTGGTGCTGTTCATGGCGGGCCGCAGCTTCAGTCCGCCCAGCAGCGGACAGTCCCAGTTCATCGGATACATTGGCATGCAGTTCCAGCTGGGCCGGCACCTCCGCGACGACGCGGAACCGGAACTGCACGCGCCGGAAAACGCCCGCGTCGCACCGAAATGACATCCATTCCGACGGGTTACGACGGCGAACAAATCCACGCCATCTCAGTTTTTTTGGCGTCACAGTAAAGCGGCCGCGAGGATCGGTACCGGTAAAGTCGGCTAGCGTCTAGAATTCAGGGCCCAACGGCTACGAGCTATTTCCTGTCCAATGGGCGTTTTCCAGTATCTATCCGACGCTTTACCCATAACTTCCGGTTTGCCCGATCCAGGAATTTCTGGCATCGATTCACACAAGCCGGCTTATCGTACTGATCTCCAAGCATGCCTTCGCCGGCATCTGTCCGAGATGATGGATAGGATCGCTAAGGACTGAAAAACGTGAAAAAATCAGTTAGGGCCGCAGATGAACTCCCTTGAAAGCGGATGACCTGCGGTCTTTTATATCGGCGTTCATCCGCAGTTCAATTGGGCACCCACTAGGAACGAATACGAGATGCGAAAAGGGTTTACGAGAAAACCGCAAGGGGACGAGCCCGCGACGCACGGCAAGAACTACATAACGCCGAGCGGGCTGCAGCGCCTCAAAGATGAGCACCGGTTTCTGCTCACCAGGGAACGCCCGGCCGTCGTGGAGGTGGTGGCGTGGGCTGCCAGCAACGGCGATCGCAGTGAAAACGCCGACTATCAGTACGGCAAGCGGCGGCTGCGGCAGATCGATGGGCGGATTCGCTTTCTTACGAATCGAATCGAAGCCGCGGAAGTAGTGGACCCGGAAGCTTCAAGAGCGGGGCAGGCGAAGACGAGGGCGTTCTTCGGAGCGACCGTGCGCTATGCCAATGCCGCGGGAGCGGAGCGAGTGGTGAGCATCGTGGGGGTCGACGAGGTCGATCTCAACCGCAACCACATCAGTTGGGTGTCACCTCTGGGGCGCGCGTTGATGAAGTCGGCAGCGGACGACAGCGTAGTTCTCCAAGCGCCGGGCGGTACAGAATACCTGACCGTGCTGGAAGTGTGTTACGAGCGCATTTCTGTGGAACCGTTCCGTGAACCACCTGGATCCGAGGCCTCGGCAAAGGGACTCCCTCGCCGACGCTAATCCACCTTTGGCTCGGAGCAGTACCACTCGATGAATTCGTCGATCGCGCGCCGGTATCCACGCTGCACGTCCGCCGAACTCAAGGTGTTAGAACGGCTGATTTCGCTTGATCTAGGTCCGGAAGAGACACCGGACGCCTCTTGCGCTTTTTCGTCGATCCAGGAGCCATCGTCAGCGGCCTCCTTGCCGCGCGACGATGGCGCGCTAGTCGTGTCCGGATTGCCCGTGACTCGGGCGCAATCCCCAAAGCGTCGTAACCCGCGCAGAAGTGTTTGTCCCTGATTCTCTGGCGTCCTGGCGCCGGCACTCGCGCAAGCAGGCGGCTGGTGCTGAACAGGGTGAGATTTGTGCGCGCCAGCATCACTTCACTTCATCTGGACCACGGACTCACAATTTTCTGAATCCGCATATAGATGCATATGCATCTATCGGGGCATGAGCAAGCTATCCATCCCGATGCTCCCCTGTATGTGCGCCAGTTTTCGCCGATCAGCACGGGCGCTGACCCAGCACTATGATGAGGCGCTGCGCCCGCTCGGGCTGCGTGCCACGCAGTTCACCATCCTGCAAGCGCTCTCGCTAACCGGAGAAATTTCTCAAGGGGAACTGGGAGAGATATTGGCGATCGACAGCACCACTCTAACGCGGACGCTGGAGATCATGGGGCGCCGCGGCTGGATCGCGAAAAGACACGGGAAAGACCGCCGGGAACGCTGGCTCCGCCTGGCCAAAGACGGCGAAGCGCAACTCAACCGGGCCCTCCCTCACTGGCAGAAGGTGCAATCTCGGCTGCGCCGCCAGCTTGGAGACGAGCGCTGGGAAAGCCTCTTGAACGTAATCAACGAAGTGACCTCAACGGTCATGGAATAAGGAGAGTTGTATGACACGGTACGGCAAGCTGACCGCCGGGTTGATTGCAGCCTGGTTTCTGTTTTCGCTTACGGCTTCTGCCCTGCACGTATTCAGAACAGATCCGAGTGTGCCGCCACTGCCAGTGGGGTTGGCGGTGGTGATCCCGATTGCTTTGTTCCTGGTCTGGTTCGCCCGATCGACGGGATTCCGCGAGTTCGTAATGTCTTTGAATCCGCAAGCGCTGACCATTGTCCAGACATGGAGAGTCGGCGGGTTCGTCTTCCTTGCGCTGGCTGCCTATGGCATACTGCCGCTACTGTTCGCATTGCCCGCAGGGTTGGGCGACATGGCCGTGGGAGCGACCGCACCCTGGATGGCGATGAAGCTTCCGAGTCCCGATCGCCGCACGGGCTTCATCCGCTGGCAGGTGCTGGGAATAACAGACCTGGTGACGGCGGTTACGCTGGGTACGCTCGCCAGTGTGATCAGTCCACAGGGCATCCCAACCACGCCTATGACGGTGCTGCCGCTGAGCCTGATTCCAACATTCGCGGTGCCGCTGCTGCTGATTCTGCACATTGTTTGCATTGCTCAGGCGAGGCGCTGGCCTGCACGAGAGTCCACTTGGGTTGAGGAGCAGGTTCACTCTACGGCTGCATGAGCCGAAAATAGAACCGCTTCTTCCTAGTGCCGCCGCTCCGGGCTTTATGAGCGGGGGCATTAAATTGTCGGAACACTCTCATGGGGGCCGTGCAGGGTTCCGGGTGTATTCTCGGCATCCGGAAGTAATCCGGGCTCGTGACGAGATTAGTCCCGACAAGCGTGCAACTGGCGTTGGCCAGACAGGGTGAAAAGGAACGCGATTGTGGCAAGTTTTTCGACGGCTCTATGCTGTTTCCTGGCAAATGACGGGCAGGTCGGAAGTTACTATGTAGCACGAAGAATGGGAGCTCCAAACGGGGCACCTGTGGCTCCGCCATCGACCATCAGTTCGACCGCATTGATGTACGAGGAATCATCTGACGCAAGGAAGAGCACGGCTTTCGCAACCTCTTCCGGCTCACCCCAACGGCCCAGCGGGACTGCAGAAGAGAAGAACTCCGCCACCTTAGCGGAATCTTCTGCGGAAATAGAGGCGCGCGGGCCGCGCTTCCAAATGGGGGTCTTGATCGCGCCTGGTGCAACGACATTCACGCGAATGTTGCGCGGAGCAAGGTCGGCGGCGATGGAACGCGCCATCGAAACGAGGCCGCCTTTCGTGGCTGCATAAGCGGCGACGCCGGGTTGGCCGAGATAGTTATGTACCGACCCGTTAAAGATGATGCTGCCGCTGTCGTTCAGCAGAGGCGCCGCTGAATTCACGGTGAAGAAAGAGCCAATAAGGTTGGTGTGGATCACGTTCTCAAAAATGGCCTCGTCGGACGTGCCGGTAGGCGTCCGGCCGGTGATTCCGGCGTTGGCAAAGACAATGTCGAGCTTCCCGAAATCTTTGGCTAGGGCTGCGAAGAGCCGCTCGCGATCTTCCGCAACGGTGATGTCTGCGCGGTAGCCACGCGCGTTTGGTCCGAGTTCTGCGACCGCCTCATCCAGCGTTTTCTGGTCGCGCCCAGTGATTGCGACCTTCGCGCCTTCCGCAATGAAAAGACGGGCTGTGGCCAAGCCGATGCCGCTGTTGCCTCCGGTTATAAGAGCCTTCTTGCCTGTGAGCTTCATAATGCCTCCTTTTTATATGACCGGCATCAAATATGATGACAAAAACAGAAAGCGTGCTCTGGGAAAAGAACTTCCGCGGAGAGCGGCTCCATGAACGCGCTGAGACGGGGCGCCGCAGCTCGCAGCGGCGCCCCGCGATTTCGCATCGTAGAGTCAAATGAGAGCGCCATGCGACGAGGCCGTAATTCGCGCGGGAAGCGTAGAAACTCCGTGCCAACCTGCAGCCGGTAAGTGGATACTCGTCGCAACCATTCTCGCGTCGAGCATGGCGTTCATTGACAGTACTGTGGTCAACGTGGCTCTGCCTGCTATCCAGGCCAGCTTTCAGGCAACCGCCGTGGACTTGCAGTGGGTCGTCGAGACGTACGGAGTAGTTCTGGCGGCGTTGATTCTCGCCGGTGGTTCGCTTGGTGACAAACTCGGCCGGCGCAGGATCTTTCTGACCGGCGTGGCGATCTTCGCGACGGCGTCACTGGCCTGCTCTCTGTCCTCGAACATCGAACAGTTACTGTTTGCGAGAAGCGTTCAGGGCCTGGGAGCGGCGCTGCTCGTACCAGGAAGTCTCTCGATCATCAGCGCAGAGTTCGACGACAGGAGCCGAGGCTCAGCCATTGGCTCCTGGTCCGGGTTTACAGCGATCACTACCGCGATTGGACCGGTACTTGGCGGATGGGTGGTGGAAAATGCTTCCTGGCGCTGGGCATTCTTCATCAACCTCCCGCTCGCCATGGCGGTAATCATCATTTCGCTGCGCTGGATTCCGGAGAGCCGCGCCAGTGCCGCGGGCCGTATCGATTGGTCGGGAGTTCTGTTCGTCATTCTCGGCTTAGCCGGTCTGGTTACCGGATTCATTGAATCGAGCAGCCTCGGCTGGACGCATCCGTTGGTCTTCGGCAGCCTGATTGTCGGCTTCGCATCCCTGATCGTCTTCGCTGTGACTGAAGCCAGGGTTCCTTCGCCGATTGTGCCGCTCAGCCTGTTTGCGTCTGCCACCTTCAGCGGCGCGAACCTGCTCACGTTCCTTCTCTACGCTGCGATTGGGATCTTCTTCTTTTTATTTCCGTTGGATCTGATCCAAGTTCAGGGGTACTCAGCAACCCGTGCCGGAGCAGCCACGCTCCCCTTGATTCTGCTGATGTTCGCACTCTCGCGGTGGTCTGGGGGCTTGGTCGCTCGTTATGGTCCCAGGCTCCCACTAATCTTCGGTCCACTCATTGCGGCGCTTGGTTTTCTTCTGTTCGCTGTGCCTTCGACGGGAGGGAGTTACTGGAAGGCATTCTTTCCTGCCATCGTCGTTCTAGGTTTCGGCATGGCAGTCACCGTCGCGCCGCTCACCACGGTGGTGATGAATTCAGCAGGTCAGGATCGTGTTGGCGCCGCCTCTGGAATCAACAATGCTGTTGCCCGCGTCGCCGGCGTGCTTGCGATTGCAATCCTCGGGAGCGTGATGATGAACGCCTTCGGAAAGCAACTGGATCAGCGGGTGGCTAAGATCTCGCTCACACCCGACGTCGTTCACTCCATCCAGGCAGAGAGGATCAAACTTGCAGGTCTGGAGGTGCCGGCCAGTCTCGACGCAAACACGAGGGCGGTTGTGCTGGAAGCTGTCCGCGACGCATTTGTCTTGGGGTTTCGGCTTGTCATTCTCATTTGCGCTGCGTTGGCGGCGGCCGGAGCCGCCATTGTGTGCTGGTCGGTGAATTAGGTGTTAAGGGCAACGCGCTGCCCCCCTCCAGGGAATCCAATAACCCGACTCAAAAGAAAGAATGTGCGGGTCATTTGCTTTGAGAGCCGCTTTCGCCGCAGCGCAGCACTTAGCTTGGAGAATCAGCCGGCGCTTGGCGGAGAGTCCTATAAGCCCGCAGCTTGCAATCAGTCACAAAGAGGGAGGAACGGTCATTATGATGAGTAAAGCAACTTCCAATTACGGATGTTCCGGCGCTCTGCAGTAGAGCAACTGGTGACAGTGCAGAAGGCAACGGTGCCACGCAAAGCGCGCGCGGCCAAGGCGGGCTCAGGTGCACCGGCGGCGCCAAGTGCCACCAGAAGTGCCACCACCGGCAAGCCCGTCCATGGAGGTTCTCATGTCTCCATATAATAACTATTGTGCAATGAAAGCTTTAAATGGTGGGCCTGGTAGGATTCGAACCTACAACCAAAGGATTATGAGTCCTCTGCTCTAACCGTTGAGCTACAGGCCCTTCAGAATCTCCGTTGAAACACGGGGAGAATGGATGAGGCTAGTCTAACGCAGCCGGAGCGCAAAATGATTGGACTCAACTTGCTCGGCCAAGTTCCGCCCCTCATTCGGTGATGCTAGCTACTGGTAAAGGCCAGCGAAAGCAGGGTGCGCTGCTCCATCTGGTGAGCCTTGGCCGAGCCGGTCGCGGGACTGGCCGCCGCCTGACGCTGGATGGAGCGCACCGGAAGTCTCTGTCCGACGAGGCGGCGCAGGCGAGGCTTCACGAAACCCAAGGCTCCCATATTGGCCGGCTCCTCTTGTACCCACACCAATTCCTGCGCGTTCGGGTATTGTGCCAGAGCTTCCAGAATGTCCTGCTCCGGCAAGGGATAAAGCTGATCGAGAAACAGAATTGCCGTGCCGGTGTGCTTCAGCCGTTTGCGCTCGGCCTGCAGGTCGTGGCCCACCTTTCCGCTGCAGAGCAGGATGTGCTTGACCTCTACGGGGTCAACGCCGGTGTCCGCTACGATGTTCCTGAATCGCGGCATGGCGAACGAAGCCAGATCGCTGGCCGCGTCCGGATGGCGCAACATGCTTTTGGGGGTGAAGCAGATCAGCGGCTTGCGCCACTTGCGAAGAGCCTGACGGCGCAGGAGGTGGAAGAACTGTGCTGCCGACGAAGGCTGGCAGACCTGCATGTTCTGGCGCGCGCACAGCTGCAGGTAGCGCTCAATCCGCGCGCTGGAGTGTTCCGGCCCCTGGCCCTCGTAGCCGTGCGGAAGCAGCAGCACAAGGCCTGAGAGCAGTCCCCATTTTTCCTCTCCGGCGCTGATGAACTGATCGATGACGATCTGCGCGCCGTTGGCGAAATCTCCGAACTGTGCCTCCCATAGGGTGAGCGCCTCGGGATAGTCGCGGCTGAATCCGTATTCGAAGCCGAGCACGGCGGCTTCGGAGAGCTCCGAGTTATAGATCTCGATGAGGGCTTGATCAGGCGAGAGATGCTGCAGCGGCATGTACTCGCTCTCATTTTCCACGTCGATGAGATAGGAATGGCGATGATTGAAGGTGCCGCGGCGCGAATCCTGTCCGCTCATCCGGATGGGAACGCCGCTGGTGACGAGGCTGGCAAAGGCCAGGGCCTCGGCCATTCCATAGTCGATGGCACGCTTGCCCTGCGCCATCTCCTGGCGTTGTTTGAGCAATGCGGCGACCTTGGGATGAATATGAAAATCCGCGGGGTATTCGCAAAGCTTCAGTCCCAGGCGCGTGATCTCTTCGGGCGCCACTCCGGTATCCACTTCGCGCTCGGGCGACCAGGCGCGCCCGACGAATCCGTCCCAGTACTCAGGCAGCTTGTAGAGCCGCGGCTTTTTGGTCATGGCCTTGGCGTCGGCTTTGGCCTGCTGGTAGCGCTGCCTGGATTCGGCAACCTGGGCGGTTACGTCGATGCCGAGCCGCTTGGCGTAAATCTCATAGAGCGGCGGGTGGTTTTTGATTTTGGCGTAAACGATCGGCTGGGTGATGGTGGGGTCGTCGATCTCGGAGTGGCCGTGACGGCGATAGCCGATGAGGTCGATCACTACGTCCGAGCCGAACTGGTAGCGGTATTCCAGCGCCAGCCGGCCGATGCGCACCACCTCATCGGGGTCCTCGGCGTTGACGTGGAAGATTGGAATGGGCAGACGCTTGGCCAGGTCGCTGGCGAAGCGTCCGCTGGCATATTCGTTGGGATTGGTGGTGAAGCCCAGCAGGTTGTTGACGATGATGTTGATGGTGCCGCCGACATCGTAGGCCTGCAGATAGCTCATGTTGAGGGTCTCGGCCCAGATGCCCTGACCGGCAAAGGCCGAGTCGCCGTGCATGAGTACGGGCAGGGTCGTGCGCTTTCCCTCGGTGCCGCGCCGGGTCTGCTTGGCGCGCACGCGTCCCAGGGCCACGGGATCGACCGCTTCCAGATGGCTGGGGTTGCTGACCAGGTGAATCCGCATGCGTTGGCCGTTGAATTCGCGAAACCCGGTGGCGCCCTGATGATATTTCACATCGCCGCCGCCGAGAGTGGAGCGCGGATCGACATCCTCGAAGCCGGCGTAGATATCGGTGGCCGTGCGGCCAACGGTGTTGCAGACTGCGGCCAGGCGTCCGCGATGGCTCATGGCCATGACGCATTCTTCGGCGCCATGCGCGGCGGCTCCGCGAAGAATTTCCTCCATCATCGGGATCAGCGCGGTGTTGCCTTCGAGCGAGAATCGCTTGGTGCCGATGTAGAGCGTCTGCAGCATCTGTTCGAAGATGTCGGCTTCCAGCAACTGCTTCAAAATGGCTTCGCGATCGACCTCGGCCTGCGGACCCTCCAGGCGGTCGATGATCCACTGGCGGCGCGCCAGATCGGGGATGTGCATGAACTCGGCGCCGATGGTGCCGCAATAGATCTGGCGGGCGCGTTCGGCGTCGGCTCCGCTGATCCTCAGCTCGGGATAATCAAGCGGGGTGAAGTGGCCGAGCGGGTCGAGGTTGGCCTCGAGGTATCCCCAGCGCCGGAACAGATCGAAAACATGTTCTTTGCGCTGGCTTTCCGTGCTGACTTCCGCAGATGGAATGACCTGAGCTTGTGACACGGTGCTCCTCGCCCGGCACGCCTGGCCCGGGACTTCTCTGGCTTTCAAGTCGAACTTCGTCCAACCGGAAAGGGTATCAAAACACAGGCAGGCCCGCCATGCCAACGCGTGAATATGCAGTTCCGTGCGCGAAAGGCAGCTCTATGCCTTGAGAGCTCCGGTATAAACGGCCATTCCCACCACGGCGTCCACTCCGATGGCGTCGAGCCGGTTTACTTCCTCCATCGACTTGATGCCGCCGGCCACGATGAGCTTGCGCGTGGTGGCCTCCTTCAAGGGTGTAATCACCTCGAAAGGAAAGCCGCTCATGGTGCCTTCGGTATCGATGTGCGTGTAGAGAAAGCCCGAGCAATACTCATCGGTCTGCCGCATCATTTCCGCGGGCGTAAGCGTGGTGCCCTCCTGCCAGCCCTTGATGGACACCTTGCCGCCGCGCGAATCCACGGCAAAGAGCAGGCGCGCGGGCGCGGCATAGTGCGCCAGATCCTGCGCCATCTCCAGATCTACCTTGCCGTCCTTCAGCAGAGCCGAACCGATGATTACCTTCTTGGCGCCGGCCTGCAGCATCGTGGACGCAGCTTCGACGGAGCGGATTCCGCCGCCCACCTGCACCGGAAGATGCTGGCAGATCCGATGAATTAGTTCGGTGTTTTCACCCTTGCCCATGGCGGCATCCAGATCGATGAGCTGCACCGTCGGATAGGGAAGGAAGCGATCGATCCAGTATTGAAGGTCGTCGAATTCGAGCGCCTTCTTTTTGCCCTGCACCAGTTGGACGACCTTGCCGCCCATGAGATCAATCGAGGGAATAAGCATTTTTCAGCGTCCTTGTTTTGTTGTTGCCTTGGCTTGCCGTTGTTCTTGCTCTGGTTTGAAGTGTCACCCTGAACGAAGTGAAGGGACCCAGCACCGCTCAAATCTTCGATGCTGTTTCAAGCTTTTCAACCAGCGAGGTTGGTTGCCGAATGCCACGTAATCGCAACGGAGATTTGAGCATCGCTGGGATTCTTCGTGTCGCTCAGATTGCCATCGTGGAAACAACAACTTTCACTCCTGCGCTTTAGCACGGAAGCCGCACCGGAATCCCTTCGCGCTGCAGTTGCGCCTTCAACTCGCGCACATCATGAATTCCAAAATGGAAGATCGAAGCAGCCAGCGCGGCATCGGCGCATCCCGCCTTGAAGACATCCACAAAATGATCGCCCGAGCCGGCACCGCCGCTGGCGATGACGGGAATACTGACGGCCGTGGCAACTGCGGCCGTCAATGGGCAGTCAAAGCCGGCGCGAGTGCCATCGCAATCCATCGAGGTGAGCAGAATCTCTCCCGCGCCGCGAGACTCAGCCTCGCGCGCCCACTCCACCGCATCGCGGCCCGTGGCAATGCGTCCTCCTGCGAGATAGACCTCGGCCGCCACGGTATTTTTGGCTAATGCAGTACCTTCGCCAGAAACCGCAGCACCCACCTTGCGCTTGGCATCAATGGCGACGATGACCGCCTGCGAGCCAAAGCGCTCGGCAATTTCAGTGATTATCTCAGGGTTCTTGATGGCCGCCGAGTTGATGCTGATCTTGTCGGCGCCCGCGTCGAACAGCGCCGAGGCATCGTCGAGCGAGCGCACTCCGCCGCCCACGGTGAAGGGGACGAATAGCTGGCGCGCGGTGCGCCTCACCACGTCGATCAGGATGGGACGCGCATCGCTGGTGGCGGTGATGTCGAGCAACACGATCTCATCGGCGCCGCTGGTGGCATGCAGGTGCGCCAGTTCGGCCGGATCGCCGGCGTCGATCAAGTCCACGAACTGCACGCCCTTGACGACGCGGCCCTTGGTCACGTCGAGGCAGGCAATGATGCGCTTGGTGATTCCCGTGCTCATCGCGCGCTCCTTTTGGCGGCTGGTTTTGCGGCGCAGTCGCAAAAGTTCTGCAGAATACGTAAGCCGGTGTCGCCGGACTTTTCCGGATGGAACTGCACGCCGAAGACGTTGTCGCGCTCGACCGCGGACGCGAAGGTCTCTCCGTAGGTAGTCACGGACGAAACCCCTTCGACCACCGGTGCTCGATAAGAGTGCGTGAAATAAACGAAGCTTTCGCTGGGCACCCCGCGCAGCAGCCGCGAATGTTCGCCCTCCGCCGTCCGGCAGATCTGGTTCCAGCCCACGTGCGGCACCTTGAGCGTGGTCTGGAAGCGCTCGCAGGAACCCTCAAAGAGACCGAGCCCCTGTGTCTCCGGCGCTTCGGTAGAGCCCGCAAACTGCCACTGCATTCCCACGCAGATGCCGAGGAACGGAACGCCGCGCGCAATCGCTTCCAGCACGGCCTCGCGCACGCCGCTCGTGGCCAGCCGCTCGCAGGTCACAAAATGGCCCACGCCGGGAAGCACCAACGCCTGCGCATCGCGTACCTGCGCGGGATCCTCGGTGACCACCGATTCCTGCCCAAGATGAGTGAACGCCTTGCGCACGCTGGTCAGGTTGCCGGCTTTGTAATCGATGAGCGTAATCATCTACAGAAGTCCTTTGGTCGACGGTAGCATCTCAGCCAGTCTCTGGTCCCTGCTGCAAGCGGCGCGCAGGGCGCGGGCAAAGGCCTTGAAGAGAGCCTCGATTTTATGATGGTTGGAGCGTCCGTACATGGTTTTAAGGTGAACGTTGGCGCGAGCGCCGCGGGCGAAGCCCTCGAAGAAATCAAACACCAACTCGCTTTGCAGATCGCCCACCAGTCGAACGCGTACCTTGGTGTCCACCGCGCAGGCGGCGCGTCCGCTCAGGTCCACGGCGGCGATCCCCAGGGTTTCATCCATCGGCATCAGGAAATATCCGGCGCGCAGGATTCCTTTTTTATCGCCCAGCGCGCGATCGAATGCTTCGCCGAGCGCAATACCGACGTCCTCGACTGTGTGGTGCTGATCGACATCGAGATCGCCGCGGCAGGCCAGCGCCAGATCGAATCCGCCATGCCGGGTGAACAACTCCAGCATGTGGTCGAGGAAGCGGATGCCGGTTTCTACCTTGTAAATTCCGGTGCCGTCGATGTTGAGCGCAAGCGCAATCTGGGTTTCCGTGGTGACGCGTTCCAGTTCCGTGCCTCGGGACGGAGTCTTCGAGATCTTGGCCGGTGTCTTGGTCGTTGCTTTCTTCGTCATCGCGCCTCCTTGGCTGCGAGGGTGGGCCGTGGTTGCGGCGTAAAGCCGATGCTCGCCAGCGCCTCGGGAAGTTCGCGCAGCAGGCGCTCGGTCTGCAACCGGTTGCCGAGCGTGATGCGCACGGAGCCAGCACAGCCGGGATCGCTGTTGCGGTCGCGTACCAGGATGCCGCGACGCCGCATCTCGGCCACCAGCGCCTGGCGATAGCTGCCGAAGTAGGCGAGCACAAAGTTCGCCTGCGAGGGCCAGAAGGGAATGTTGCGCTCGCGGTAAAACTCTTCCAACTGCACACGGCCTTTGAGCACCTGTGCAACGTAGCCCGCGATGTACTCGCGGTCGTCAAGCGCGGCCTGGAGACAGGTGAGCGCAAGGCCGTTTACGTTGTAAGGCGAAGCCACGCGGCGCAGCATCGTCAACTGACCGACCGAGCCGAGCAGCGCACCGAGGCGAAAGCCCGCCAACCCGTAAGCTTTGGAGAACGTCCGGCAGATGAAAAGGTTGTCGATCACGCCGATCTGGTCGAGCAGGCTTTCACCGCCAAAGTGAATGTAAGCCTCATCGATCAGCACAGCGGCCTGCGGCGCGGCGTGCACGAGGGCGAGCAGTTGCTCGCGCGTGGCAATGGCGCCGGTGGGATTGTTGGGACTGGCGACGCAGATGAGGCGCGTCTTCGGAGTGATGTTGCGCAGCATCTCCCCGGCGGGATACTCGAGGCCCTCGCCGGATTGCACGGTGCGCACCACAGAGCCGGTTGCCAGCGCGTAGATCTCATACATGCTGAAGGTGGGCACGGCGATCAGCGTTTCGTCTCCCGGCTCAAGATAGGTCTCGGCCAGCAGGTGAATCGCCTCATCGACGCCGTTGGTCAGCACGACCTGCGCGGCCGAAACTCCTAGCGACGCTGCCACCGCCCGCTCGCCGGGTTCGCGCTCGGGATATTTATTCAGCGTCTCGGCGTTGATGGAGTGCAGAATCTGCAGGACGCGAGGCGAGCAGCCATCCACGTTCTCGTTGAAGTCGAGGCGCAGACCATCGCGGCCTCCCAGAGGCGGATGATATTCCTTGAGCGTTTCCACCACGCGGCGCGCGCGCAACTCGGTACTCATTTCTTCAGCCTCACGCGCACGCTGGAGGCGTGGCCCTTCAAGCCCTCGGCATCGGCCAGCAACGTGACCGTCGGCGCAATCTTCTGCAGACCATTGCGGCTGGCTTCCTGCAGGGTGATGATGCGAACGAAGTCCATTACGTTGAGCCCGCCGCGGAAGCGCGCCACATTGCCCGTGGGCAGCGTGTGGTTGGGACCGCTGGCGTAATCGCCAATCGATTGGGCTGTATAGTCGCCGATGAAGATCGAACCGGCGCACGTAACGTCGTCCACATCCTCGGGCGCCACCGTTACATGTTCTCCGCCGAGTTGGTTAGTCCATTCCATCGCCTGCTTGCGACTTTTGGCAACCAGCGCCACTCCTCGCGCGGCCAGCGATTGCTTGGCGATGGGATTCTCTTCGGCCATGGCGGTGGCGTGCTCGATCACCGACTTTGCCAAGCGCTGGTTGGAGGTTACAAAGATGGCGAGCGCCTCCGGGTCGTGCTCGGCCTGCGCCACCATATCGCTGGCAATGAACTCCGGATTGCCCTCGGTTGCACAGTAGACGATCTCGGTCGGCCCGGCGAGAAAGTCGATGCCGCAATCAAACGCTACCAGCTTCTTAGCCAGTGTGACGTAGGTATTGCCGGGGCCAACGATCTTGTTGACCTTGGGAATAGTCTCGGTGCCGTAGGCAAACGCGGCAACCGCCTGCGCGCCGCCAATGCGGTAAAACTCGGTGACGCCGATCAGGGCCGCCGCCGCCAGCGTCTCCGCCGCAGGGCGTGGCGACGCCACGGCAATGCGCTTGACGCCAGCCACCTGCGCCGGAATCACCGTCATCAGCACGGTGGAGGGCAGCGGATAGCGTCCTCCAGGTGCGTAGCATCCAACCGACTCGAGAGGGCGAACCGCCTGGCCCACGCGCAGCCCCGGATGAATGGTGCGCACCCAGGGGCGAGGCAGTTGCCACTCGGCAAAGTTGCGGATGTTTTTGGCCGCGGTTTCAATGGCGCGGATAAACTCGGCGCTCACCATGCCGACCGCGGCCTTCAACTCCTTGGCCGGAACGCGCATCGACGCGCCCGAGGCCAGCCCGTCAAATTTCTGCGCGTAGCCCAGCAGCGCAGCGTCACCGCCGCTGCGCACCTGGTTCACAATCGCAGCCACGGTCCTTTCCACGGCGGGATCAAACGAAGCGTAGCGATCGGCCAGCGAGGCGACGGCTTGCGCCGCCTCCCCGCCACGGAGCAGCTTCATTACATCACCACCTTGTTCAGCGGATACTCGACGATTCCCGTGCCGCCGGCGGCCTTGAGGCGCGGAATCACATCGCGCACGACCGTTTCCTCAAGGATCGTACTCACCGCCACCCACTCGGCATTGCTGAGCGCGGAGACGGTAGGAGAGTTGAGCGCGGGCAGCACGGCGAGCACGGTCTGCAGGTCCTTCTGCCGCACGTTCAGCATCAGTCCCACGCGGCCCTGCGCGGCAATGGCGCCCTGCAGCATCAACGCGATGTTGTCGATCTTCTGCCGCTTCCAGGCATCGGCGTAGGCCTTCTTGTTGGCAATCACCTGGGTGTTGGATGCGAGCACGGTCTCAATGATGCGCAGGCGGTTGGCGCGCAGCGAGCTGCCGGTCTCGGTGACCTCGACGATGGCATCGGCCAGCATCGGCGGCTTCACTTCGGTGGCTCCCCAGCTGAAGTCCACCTGCACCGGCACATTCTTGGACGCAAAGTACTGCTTCGTCACTTCCACCAACTCGGTGGCAATGGTCTTGCCGGCCAGGTCCTCGGCGCATTTGAAGTTCGAGTCTTCCGGCACGGCCAGCACCCAGCGCACGCCGCCACGGCTCTGCTTGGAGTAAATAAGATCGCAAACCGCCTCGACCTTGCGTCCGCTTTCCACCACCCAGTCGAGCCCGGTGAGCCCGGCATCGAGCACTCCCTGCTCCACGTAGCGAGCCATCTCCTGGGCGCGGATCAACATGCATTCCAGTTCGGGATCGTCGGTAGCGGGAAAGTAGGAGCGGCCGTTGGCGAAAATCTTGAAACCCGCGGCAGCAAACAGCGCGATGGTTGCGTCCTGCAGCGAGCCCTTGGGGATGCCGAGTCGAATCTTAGACATTGGAAGCCTCCGGAGCCGGGGTAAAGGTCATGGGTTTGGTGAAGCAGGAGCGTGTGCCTTCGTGGCAAACCAGGCCGTCGCCTTCCACCTGAACCTTGCAGAGCACGGTGTCGGTGTCGCAATCCGTTGCGGCATAGGTGAGGCGCAACCGGTTGCCGCTGGTCTCGCCCTTGGTCCAGAGCTTGTTGCGGGTGCGGCTGTAAAAGGTTACATAGCCGGTCTGGAGCGTCTTGTCGAGCGCTTCCTGGTTCATGAAACCTACCATGAGAACCTCGCCGTTCTCGGCATCCTGCACGATGGCCGGGGCGAGTCCCCCCATCTTCTCAAAATCGATCTGCATTGTCCTTTTTCCTCTTCTTCCTCTTTGGGACTGACCTGCTGGATCATTCAGGCCTAGCGGGCAAAAAGAAAAAACCCGCTGGGTTTGATTGCGCCAGCGGGCCAGTGCTTGGATGATTGCCTACTATCGAGATCCACGCGCCTCCGCCAACACAATCGCCGTATGGTGATGATGGTGATGGCGGTGATGGCGCAGAGACGTCATTTGCAATGATCCTAAATAGAGAGTGGCGTCGAGGTCAACGGCAAAAAAAGGGAATCGACGGCGATTTGCCTGCAAATAGCAAAACCCGACAGATCATCGCGCCGTATCCTCTTGAGGTTGAGTCAAATACAGGAATGTTGCGTCCGATACACTGGATGCGGGCAGCAGGGAAGCGGAGAAAGCATGAGCCAGCCAAACGGTGCGGCAGCCATCGAGGCGCAGGGCGCCAGCCGTTACTACACCATGGGCGACAGCTCCGTGCACGCGGTCGAGGATGTGAGCTTTTCGATCGAACGCGGAGAATTTGCCGCCCTGCTGGGGCCGTCCGGCTCCGGCAAATCCACCCTGCTGAACCTGCTGGCCGGGCTGGACCGGCTGAGCGCGGGACGCGTGCTGGTGGATGGACGCGACCTGAGCCAGATGGACTCCGAGGCGCTGGCTCGCCACCGGCGGCTGACCGTCGGCATGATCTTCCAGTCCTTCAACCTGGTGCCCACCTTGACGCTGGCCGACAACATCGAACTGCCGCTGCGCTTTGCGGAGAGCCCGCGCAGCAGCCGGCGTGCCCGCGTTCTGGAACTGCTCACCAGCGTGGGCCTTGCGCATCGGGCGCAGCACAGGCCTCCCGAACTCAGCGGCGGCGAGCAGCAGCGTGCGGCCATCGCGCGAGCCCTGGCCAATCGCCCCGCGGTGCTGCTAGCCGACGAGCCCACCGGGAACCTAGACAGCCGTAACGGCCAGGAGGTGATGACGCTGCTCAGCGAGTTGAACGCAAACATGGGAGTGACCGTCTTGATGGTGACGCACGATGCCGCACTGGCCTCACGCTATGCCCGCAGAGCTCTGCACATGGCCGACGGAAAACTGCTCCCGTCCGCAGAGGTGCTGCCATGAACCGCCAAGATCTCTTGGAATTGGCGGGCCGCAACATGCGCAGTGCGCGTCTGCGCAACGCGCTTACCACCATGGGAATCGCCGTGGGCGTGGCTTCGATGGTTGCCATGCTCTCGCTCGGCCTTGGGTTGCAGGGCTTTGCCAATCACAAACTGATGAAGTCGGGAATCTTCCAGACCGTGTTCGTCACCAGCCGTCAGGACGGGAGGAATATGGAGGAGAATGCCGATGCCAAGCCCGGCGAATCTCCCGCGCTGAACGAAGATGCGCGCAATAAGATCGCGGCCCTGCCCGGAGTGGAGGAGGTTGCTCCCGAGGTGCGAGCCATGTCCGAAGTGGTCTATGGCGGTCAATCCAATTTCGTTCTGCTGGCGGGGCTGCCGTGGTCGGCGCGCGATGAGGACGCGGTGGAGACAATCCAGGGTAGCTTCTTCAACTCCCCTAACGCCGACGAAGTTCTGCTGCAGCGGGACTTCGCCAGGAAGCTCGAAACGAATCCGGACGCGGTGCTCGGAAAGACCCTCACCGTTCGCTATGCCCAGCGCCAGAGTGAAGGCAACGGCACCAGCTTCAGCGTCGAGCGCAAGGAAAAACAGTTCCGCATCGTCGGCATCCTCGACGAGCAGCCCTTCGGAGGCATGCGCATGATCAGCCGTGCGCGCGTCTTTCTTCCCTTGCAGACCGCCGAGGCCATGAACCTGATGCAGCAGGCCGACACGCAGCAGGTCATCCTCTCCTCGCCCGGCGAGCGCACCTATTCCATGCTCACCGTGCGCATGAAATCGGCAGCCTATGCGGAGAACGTTGAGGAGATGGTGAAGAAGATGGATTTCTCCGCCTACTCCTACCTGGACGCCACCAAAAGCATGCGACGCTTTTTTGCCGTGCTGGATATGTTCCTGGGCATCTTTGGCTCGCTTGCCCTGGCCGTGGCTTCGCTGGCCATTGTGAACACCCTGGTGATGGCGGTGCTGGAGCGACGGCGTGAGATCGGCATCATGAAAGCGCTGGGTGCCAGCGACGCCGACGTGCGGAAACTCTTCTTCGCCGAGGCCGCTACCATGGGACTGATCGGCGGAGCGATGGGGGTGGCGCTGGGATGGATCATGGGGCGGGTCATTAACTTCGGAACCAATCTCTACCTACAGAGAATGAAGTTGCCGGCGGAAAATCTGTGGACGGTGCCGCTGTGGCTGGCCGCCGGAGCCATTGCTTTCGCGCTGCTGGTCAGCGTTCTGGCCGGAATCTATCCAGCGTCGCGCGCCGCCAAACTCGATCCCGTGCAGGCGTTGCGTTACGAATGAGCGTACATCGACATATGCCAATCCATTTCCGCGGTGTGGAATGAAATCCATCCTTCGCTCGATTGCCGTACTTGCGTTTCTTGGCGCACTGGTTTCGATGGGCATGGCCCAGGGCAGCGGTCAATCCAAGATCGAGTGCTCCGCGCTGCAGAGCAGGATTCTTCATCGTCCGGTGCCGTACTGCGTGCTGCTTCCGCCCAGTTACGCGCAGGACAAAGTTCGCCGCTATCCCGTGGCTTACTATCTGCACGGATTGGGCGACAACGAACAGTCGCTCGTGAACCTGGGCGGCTGGGCGCTCTATGACAAGCTTTTGAGCGAGAAGAAGATTGGCGAGTTCGTCATTGTTGCGCCGGCGGGCTTTGCATCGTTCTACATCAATTCGAAAAACGGCAAGCTGCGCTACGAAGATTTTTTCCTCCAGGAGTTTATGCCCGCGATGGAAAAGAAATATCGCATCGGCACCACCGCCGCGCAGCGCGGAGTGATGGGAGTCTCCATGGGTGGCTATGGTGCGCTGCATTATGCCTTCAAGTATCCCGATAAGTTTGCCGTCGTCAGCGCAAATATTCCCGCGCTGTTTGAAGGCTTGCCTCGAGAACTTACCAAGGACTGGCTCGGGGCAGTGCTGGCCGATGTCTTCGGCAATCCGCCGGACATGGCGTTCTTCGAAGATAACTCTCCCTTTCATCTGGCGCGAAGCGCCCCAGCGGAGGCGCTCCGGCGCATGAAGATCTACTTCGACGGTGCGGAACTGGATCGGTATGGTTTCGACAGCGGAACGCGAGCCTTGGACAAACTGCTGACCGAACGCAGTATTGCCCATGAAGCACACGTCTACCCCGGTGCGCATGATTGGCAGTTCCTGCAGCAACACTTTGCGGCGTCGCTGGAGGCGCAGTCCGCGGGCCTCGGTGCAAAATAAAACGGTGCGAAGTAGAATGACGGACAACCAAATGGAGAGACCTTCCAGAATTCGCATCGGCAGCAACGACCGCGTGTTCGTGCTGACCGGCGCTGGCATCAGCGCCGAGAGTGGCCTGGCTACATTTCGCGGATCGAATGGATTATGGGAGGGCGAGCGCGTGGAAGAAGTAGCGTCGCCGCGCGGATGGAAGCGCGATCCCGAGCGCGTCTGGCGATTTTATTCGCAGCGCCGCAAAGCCGCTGCCGGCGCGGCCCCGAATCCTGCGCACCTGGCCTTGGCATGGTTGGAAAAAACATTGGGTGAGCGCTTCTTTCTCTGCACACAGAACGTCGATGATCTGCATGAGCGCGCCGGCAGCCGCAACCTGGTGCACATGCATGGAGAGCTCTTCAAATCCTGCTGCGACCGTTGCACCAAGGAAGCCTTTCCCGACGCGCGCCTCTACATGTGCAAAGAAGAGCACCTCCGCTGCGAATGCGGAGGGCGCATTCGTCCGGATATCGTCTGGTTCGGAGAAGTGCCATACCATATGGAGCGGATCCTCGCGGAGTTGCAGCGCTGTAGCGTGATGCTGGTGGTTGGCACCTCAGGGGTGGTGCAGCCGGCGGCAAACTTTGTCCACTGGGCAAAGCTGCGTGATGATGCCACTGCGTCTGCAGTGCGCACCTACTACGTGGGACCGGAACATCCGGCCAACGCCGATGCCTTTACCCAGGTCTTTGAGGGCCGGGCCGGGCAGCTTTTGCCGCAACTGTTTGGAGTGAGCAATACGAATTCTGCCCGAGGTGAAGCATGACCCAGCCGGAAGTGACCCAGCATCCACCGAACATTGCGGGTGTGCGCCGCCGCATCGGATTTGTCGCTGTACTGTGGTGGATTTCCGCCATCGCCGGCACCCTCGGTGTGCTGCAGGGACTGCACGCGGGCGCGATGCGATGGCTGTTCATCAGCATCGCCTGGGTGCTGGCCATTCTCTTCAGCTACGCATGGTGGCACGTGGGCAAGGGGAGCTTGCCGGAGTGAACCCTAATCGCGGAAGCGCGATTTCGCTGGCCAGCTTTGAAATTTCACGGTGCGGTGCTAGAGTTCATCTCCGAAGGCAGGCCGGGCGCTTATGAGGAAACCGTTTTGCTCCGTATTGGTGATGGCAGTGGCGGTTCTCCTTCCGACGCTTGCCTCCGGCTGGGGCGATGTTGGCCACACCACCATCAACCGCGTGGCCGCCGAAAAAATTCCAGCTGGCATGCCACCCTTTCTCAAGGCCGCTGCAAGCCGCATCGCGTGGCTGGGACCGGAGCCGGATCGCTGGCGCTCCGAACTGGAGAAGCCGCTCAACAACGCGCAAGCTCCCGATCACTTTATCGATCTTGAGTATGTAGATTGGCTCCAGCCTCTGCCGCCGGACCGCTACCGCTTCATCCAGGCTATCTACGAATATCGCGCGCAGCATCCTCATACCGACGTTCCGGCGCCGGAGAAGATTGGATTTCAGCCCTACATCACCATCGAAGTTTTCGATCGATTGAAGGTTGCCTTCCGGCAGTATCGCCATGCGCAGGCCGGGCGAGGTTCCAAGGCCGATGCGGAAGCCGACGCGATTTTTTATGCCGGCTGGCTTGGCCACTACGTCGGCGACGGCTCCAACCCGATGCACACCTCCATTCAATACAATGGCTGGGTGGGACCGAATCCAAAAGGATTCACCACCGCGCATGACGTGCATGCCAAGATGGAAACCGTCTTTGTGAACGCCAACCCGGAGGTCACCCGCATTGCGGATCTAGTGGGTAAGCCGAGGCACCTTGATCATCCCTTCGAGGACTACATCGCCTATCTGCGCGAATCTCAATCGCGGATTGAGCGCGCCTATCAGTTGGAAAAACAGGGAGGCTTTGATGGCCGGGGCACGCCGGAGTCGCGCGAGTTCATACGGCAACAGCTTGGCCGTGGCGCGCAGATGCTGCTGAATCTCTGGTACACGGCGTGGGTGGATTCAGCCGTCGAGCCCAGCGCGAAATAAAGGGGAGCGACGCATGGCGGAGGATTTGAAAGTACTTTTCACGCGCGAACAGATCGCCACACGCGTTGCCGAACTGGGTCGTCAGATTACCGCGGACTTTACCGGAGAGCCGGTGGTTCTGGTGGGCGTGCTCAAGGGTGCCGCAATATTTCTGAGCGACCTGGCGCGCCGGATCGAGTTGGATTCCACCTTCGACTTCATCGCCGTCTCCAGCTATGCCAATCAGAAACAGCACAGCGGCGAGGTGAAACTTACAAAGGATGTTGAGCAATCACTGGAGGACAAGAACATTATCCTGGTTGAGGATATCCTCGACACCGGATTGACCTTGTCGTATTTGAAGAAAATGCTGCTGGCGCGCCATCCCAGGGCCTTCAGAGTCGCCGCTCTGTTAGACAAGCCAAGCCGCCGCCAGCAATTCATCCATGCCGATTACACGGGGTTTGAAATTCCCGATGAGTTTGTTGTTGGCTACGGGATGGATTACGCCGAACGTTACCGCAACTTGCCGGATATTTGCGTGCTCCCTTGACGGTGGAACACGTGCTTGGCCTTACACTGGTTGGATCCGACATGGGAACTCTAGCCGGACAGTAGTTAAAGCAGGTATATGTATGCCGCAGACAATTCTTTCGAACTCCTCCACGGACATGATTCGCAACGATTGGCGCTTGGCCGCAAAGCTCATCGATCATACGCTTCTGAAGCCGGAGGCCACGCGCGAGCAGATCGCAAAACTCTGCCGCGAAGCCGTGGAGTACGGTTTCCACGCGGTCATGGTGAACCCTTCCAACATCGCGCAGTGCAAGACCGCGTTGCGCGGCACTGGAGTTGTGGTGGGCACGGTGATTGGGTTTCCGCTGGGAGCCACCACTACCACTTCCAAACTCGCTGAGGCCGGTGATTCGCTACGTCTAAGCGCCATGGAACTCGATATGGTCATCAACGTCGGCGCCCTGAGGAGCGGAGATCGCGACCTGGTGCAGATGGAGATGCAGTCGCTGGCGAACCTCTGCCATCGCTCCGGTGCGCTGCTCAAGGTCATCCTCGAAACCGCGCTGCTCACCACGGAGGAGAAAATTCTGACTTGCCAGCTGGCGGCTGCCGCGGAAGTGGATTTTGTGAAGACTTCCACCGGCTTTGCCGGCAGCGGAGCCACCGCCGCCGATGTCTCACTGATGCGCGGCGTAGTTGGCAAGAACATTGGAGTGAAGGCGTCGGGCGGAATCCGCACTGCCTCCGGTCTGCTGGCCATGGTCGCGGCCGGAGCCAGCAGACTGGGCAGCAGCGCCAGTGTGGACATCGTGAGAGAACTTGGCGCAAGGTAAAGAATTCAGCGCCATGTGGGATAATCTGCGGTGTTGAAGACAAGGCCGGTTCACCACCGTCCAAATCAAGAGGACACCCATGGGGCGATTCACTGGAGTGCTTGGACTGGCCTTGCTGCTGGCCGCATGCTGGTTTTTCTCCACCAACCGCAAGGCCATTCGCTGGCGCGTGGTGGCCACGGGCATCGCACTGCAATTTGTTTTTGCTGTTCTGGTGATGAAGGTCCGGTGGGGACAACTGGCGATCGCAAAAGCCGGTGAGGGTACGAAGCGTCTGCTGGCCTGTTCGTTTGCAGGTTCGCGATTTGTTTTTGGAGAAGCCGGAGCGCAGAACTCCAGTTTCGGCTTTATCTTCGCCTTCCAGGTGTTGCCGGCCATCATTTTTGTCGCCGCTTTCTTCGCCATTCTGTATTACTTCGGCATCATGCAGTTTGTGATTGGCATGGTGGCCAACGTGATGGAAAAGACGATGGGGGCAAGCGGCGCGGAGTCACTCGAGGTCGCGGCTTCGATTGTGATGGGGCAGGCGGAAGCCCCGCTCACCATTCGTCCCTTTTTGCCCGGGCTCACGCAGTCCGAACTCATGGTGGTGATGACGGCGGGGATGGCGCACGTCTCAGGCAGCATCATGGCCGCCTATATTGCGACCGGCGTGGCTCCCGAGCACCTGCTGGCGGCGGTGATCATGACCGCTCCCGGCACGCTGACGGTGGCCAAGATGCTGGTGCCGGAGACCGAAGTTCCGGAGACTGCCGGCGGAGCCAGGTTGCCGGAAGAGTCGCGCGCCAGTAACGTTCTTGAGGCTGCGGCCAAGGGCACCAGCGACGGGCTAGGCCTGGCGCTGAACGTCGCGGCCATGCTGATCTCTTTCCTGGCGATCATCTTCCTCATCAATTCTTTACTTGGCGGAACGCACAATTTTCTGGCGGTGCACGGCTTCGTGTGGTTTCCGGCGAGCCTGGAGCGCATCTTTGGAGTACTGTTTGCTCCCGTCGCTTTTATCATTGGAGTGCCTTGGCGTGACTGCGCGGCCATCGGCAATTTGCTGGGCACGCGCATGGTGTTGAATGAATTGGTTGCCTTCAGCCTGCTGGGAGGGCAGAAAGCAACGCTCGATCCGCGCTCGTTCACTATTGCGACGTATGCGCTGTGCGGCTTTGCCAACTTCGGCTCCATCGGCATCCAGATTGGCGGACTGGGCGCTCTGGCGCCTTCGCGCCGCAGCGACCTGGCGAGTCTTGGATTCAAAGCCATGCTGGCGGGAACCACGGCGAACCTGATGTCGGCCTGTATCGTGGGAGTGTTGCTATGAGTTCGCACGCAGACGTAAAGCACATGGCGATGGACGAGTACACGCGCGCCGAATCAGCGGCCATGGTGATTCGCATGCAGCTCTCGCAGAAGCCGCAGCTGGGAGCGCCTGAAATCGCGGTGGTGCTGGGCTCGGGACTGGGCGCGCTGGCGGAGGAACTGAAAGATTCGGTGGTCATTCCGTATGCGGATATCCCAAACTTTCCGCGCGCCACAGCGGTTGGACACGAGGGGCGGCTGGTGGTTGGAAAGAGCGGCAGTGTGACGGTTGCAGCCATGCAGGGCCGGGTTCATCAATATGAAGGCTACAGCAGCAGGGAAGCGGCGTTTCCAGTGCGCGTGCTGGGACGGCTTGGGGTCAAAAGCCTGGTGCTTACCAGTGCGGCCGGTGGCATCAATCCCGCGTATCGGCAAGGGGCGCTGGTTGTGCTCAGCGACCACATCAATCTGCAGGGCAACAACCCGCTGAACGGACCGAACGATGAGCGCTTCGGGCCGCGCTTTCCGGATATGAGCGAGGCTTACAGCCGCAGCTATCGCAGGATTGCGCTGGATGCGGGACGCGAGCTGGGCATCGAACTGCAGGAAGGTGTGTATGCCGCGCTGCGCGGGCCGAGCTATGAAACACCGGCGGAAATTCGCTATTTGCGCGCCATTGGCGCCGACCTGGTGGGCATGTCCACGGTGCCGGAAGTGATTGTGGCTCGGCACATGGGAATCGCCGTGCTTGGCATCTCCTGCGTGACCAATCTGGCGGCGGGGATGAGCGAGAGCGCGATCGATCACGAAGAAGTGCTGGCGGCGGGAAAGCGCGTGAGTGCGACCTTGCTCGCACTGCTGACGGCAATTGTTCCCCGAATCGTGGCCGAAAACAAGTAGCCGGATTGCGGCGGAACGATTTACTTTCCGGATAATCGTTTCAAATCGAAAAGTTACTGAGTGGATGATAGTTGCGGAGGCAATGGTTTCGTGCTGCAGGAAATGCGGATTTTGGCGGCCTGCGGCGGCGAATTTCTCCGCGTCCGACACTTCGGTTTACGGATTTCTCAGAACGGAGGCTTCATACTCCCACGACACAACTCCGCCGCGTGCATGATTGCTTTCGCCTCGCGATCGGCCGTGTCTGCGTCCGTGAAATAAATGAACCAACGGAGACGTTCCGATCGCGCCTCCGCCAGTTTTTTACATTGCTCGCAGGGGTAAAGAGATTTTTTGAAAAAGAATGTATAGACTTCGACCTTCTTACCTGGTGCGGCGTAGAGTTCGAGGTTCCAGTCGGCGGCCAGCTCGTCGTAGGCGACGGACACATTGGCAATATCGTTGAAGGATACCTTTTGTTCGGTCTGTTGAGTGAATGGTGGTTTCTTGACGTAGGTGTCCACCGCGGTCCATGACAAGGTGCAGGTGGCGGTATCGGCCTGGACTGCGGTGTAATCACCGGCGTGGGTGTGCTGGCCAAGTATGCCGTCCTGGATGAGCTGCATGGTGGCTTGCAGAGAAGGTGAGCTGCCTTGCTGTGGTGATGCAGCGGCGGCGAAGAGAACGACGCTGCATAACAAGGCTGTCATTCGCACTGCAATATCCCCTCCTGCAGGAGATTCCTGGTTTGCTACTTTTGTCGCCTGGCGGCGAATGAATTTGCTATGGGAAGGCCACTATTCTGGCCGGAATGCCTCTGGGCTGTACGGGGTATTTGGGCGTTGCAGGGGTATTTCGCTGCGCTCAAGGATGACCCTCAAAAGCAAACTCAAAGACAAGGACAAGGGCAGGAACAAGGGCAAGGGCAACTTCCCCACCCAAGCCAAAAGAGGGCTTGAATGGGGCACCCGCGGTGCCTGGGGTTAGAAGTGGAGGCGCAGGGCGAGTTGGACCTGGCGTTCGCCGAAGATGGTGTTGGAGTCGGCGGTGGGGGTGTTGAAGTTGGAGTCGTACTGCAGTTCGGGGCTGCCGGTGGTGGAGTCGTAGGCAGTGTAGAGGGTGCGGGTGCGGTCGGTGATGTTGGTGTGGTTGAAGAGGTTGAAGGCTTCGGCGAGGAACTCGAGGTCACGGCCGGCTTCGCCCAGGTTGAAGTGGCGGGCGAGGCGGAGATCGGTGTTGTAGAAGTTGCCGAGGCGGAAGCTGTTGCGTCCGAGGAGGGGCAGGTAGGTTGCGCCGCCGCTGCCCATGAAGCCGTAGCATCCGGCGCAGCTGGCGTTGTTGGTGATGGCGGGGAGCGGGGCGTCGCCGCTGACGTTATCGCTGAAAGGCTTGCCGCTGGAGAGTTGCACGATGGGGGAACTTTCCAATGATCGAAGGCCTGGTGCAGGACTCCGCGGGATTGGCGGAAGAGGCGCGGCGACCAGTAGAGGCTGGCGACCAGGCGCTGGCGGATGTCGAAATTGGAGGTTCCGTAGTCGGGGCGCCTGACCAGGTGCGGGACGCCGTCGAACTGGTAGGTGAAGGGGATGGGGCTGATGGGGTTGTTGGTGGTGACGACGGTGGTCGAGCTCTGGCCATTGTCGATGGCGTGCGACCGGGTGTAGTTGAGCCGGAAGCCGAGTCCGCGGCTGGAGGTGCGGTTGAACTGCAGGACCAGGGCGTTGTAGGCGGAATTCACATTGGAGCGGATCTGGGTGATGGCTTCGAAGTTGGGGTTGAGGCGCGCGGTATAGACGGGGACGGTGAGGGTGTGTCCGTTGTAGGGGGATAGGAGATAGAGGCCTCCAAAACTGCCCTACCTGATAGCGCAGATGTGAACAAGGCTGTTTTCCATTTCGGGAATATGCTCAAAGAAATATGTTGATTGATAACTTAAGTAACGTTTGCCACTTTGGGAATTGGCACTATTCTGTGTGTACTAAATCCAATGTGGTGGTGAACTTTAGTAACATGAAAGTCACGTTGACAAAACACATCCGCTCCCTGCGAGGTGGTTCGCAGCCTCATCTGATGCAAGCCGACGATGGACACCTTTATGTTGTTAAGTTTCAAGGAAATCCCCAAGGTACCCGTGTCCTAGCGAATGAAATGCTTGCCGCGAGACTCGCAGAAGCGTTGGGACTGCCTGTACCGGCCGCAGTGGTGACCGAACTCCCTCCTGATCTCTGCGAGGGACTCTACTTCGAAACGCCCAACGGGCGAGAATCAATCCTTCCAGGGCTTCATTTGGGCTCTCCGCTAGTGGTCACGAATCTAGAGGGCCGATCCTATGATTCCCTGCCGCATAGCTTTCAGCATTTACTCAGAAATCCTGAGTATCTGATTGGTATCCAACTCTTTGATCTCTGGACAGCTAACCGGGATACAAGGCAGTTTGTGTTCTGGAAATACTCAAAAGATAAGAAGTACAATGTCGCCTGCATTGATAACGGGCACTGCTTCGGAGGACCGGAATGGAACTTCGCGCCACTGGTATTTCCAAGCGGTTCGTTCACCGAACCCTCTGCTGCTGCGGCGTGGCTGAGGTGGGCGGACCGGATTGCGACGTTCCCTATCAGGGATTTCGAAAGGGCTCAAGCTGGCTTAATTCCGCCCGAGTGGGTTGATGGATTAAGGTGTTCAACGGTAATCTTTGGAGAGTTACTGCTCCGTCAAGCGATAATCGCAGCGGAGATAGTGCACAGGCTAAACAGATTCGTGATCGGTGGATTGAACGCATGCGAATGGCGGATGAACACTCCCGCGCCGGAAGTACGCAGCCCTCAAGGGTTAAGTACTATGTAATTGGCTATGCACCAGACGCAACGCAAGAAGTGAGAGTAGATTTCGCCGTCGCAGCTGTTTCAGATTCAGATCCGAGCCAAGTGGATCTGAAACAGCTTCCATGGGCACGAGTTTTAGAGATTGATGCCGAAGCCGATATTGACTTACTGAACGCTTTCATAGATGAACTGCCGGCAAATATTCGACTCGACCCTCAATACATCAATCGAACCATTCAGTGGGAGAATTGCATTCGGGTCCGAGTCTTGTCGCCAAAGGAGCTGGTCAAGAAAGATATCAAAGACCTGTTTTTGCTATTGCCCAATGCTGAACTTGGCATTGACTAATCCTCAAGAACCTCGCGGTGGCTGTGACCCTACTCCGAAGAGGCAACTTTTAGTGCCAATTCGCAGAACTTTGAAAGTGTGGTCAACTTCACATGAGCTATGCTTGGATCATCGGGGCGAATCGTAAAAACTGAGCGCTTTGGTACAGATGGAAATCCATTCACAAAGTATCGTCCTATGACCGTCTCGTTTGTCGTGTCCAAGTAGCAACAGAGAGTCAGGTTGTTGCGCTCTGAGGCCACTGGATTGACCCGCCAACTGAAATGCCGCGCCGATACTCGCCGAGCTACCACCAACTGGATTGAGATTGTCATCCGTCCGTCGAGCCGCAGGGTACGTCTGGGACTCCAATGCCTCGATAAGTGGAAGGCGAAGGCGGAGGGTCCGAAGCCCTGGGTGTAGCTTTCGTAACCCTGGTTGAGGGTTCCGGTGTTGTTCTGCCACTGGTAGAGGTCGGCGATGAAGTTGGCGCGGTAGTCGTAGCTGTAGGCTCCGGCGACGGCGTAGAGGTTGTTCATCTGATCGAGCAAACGGCTGGCGTCAAAGCCGAACTGGAAGATGTGGCGGTGGTGCACCCAGCTGACGGTATCGGCGATCTGGTTGCGGAATTCATCGGGCAGGGCGAGACGGGGCTGGGTGGTGGGGGTTCCAAAGGCGAAGCCGGAGGAGCCGACCAGCACGGCGACGGAGGGTGCAAGGCCGCCGGGACCGGCAGGTTCGCCGGGGACATAGGTTTGCGGCAGCTGGAATTCAAAGTCGCGAATCCAAGTGTAGCGCAGTTCGTTGTAGAAGGAGTGGCCGAGGGTTGAGGTGATGCGGGCGATGAGGGTGTCGGTTTTGACCCCGTCGAAAGATGCCGCTCCGGCCGCGGGCGCTCGGTGTTAGCCTTAGGGAGCGCGTCCGCAGCGGCGCATCTTTCCATGGGCCGGATTCACGTTCTCTCCGAACATGTCGCCAACAAGATCGCCGCCGGCAAGGTGGTGGAGCGTCCGGCTTCGGTGGTGAAGGAGCTGATCGAAAACTCGCTGGACGCCGGGGCGACGCGGGTGCGGATCGACATCGAAGGCGGCGGACGGAAGCTGATCCAGGTGACCGACAATGGCTGCGGGATGGTGCGCGACGACGCGCTGCTGGCCTTTGAACGCCACGCCACCAGCAAGCTGAAAAACGACGACGACCTGCTATCGATTGCGACGCTGGGGTTCCGCGGCGAGGCGCTGCCTTCGATTGCGGCGGTGAGCCGGCTGCGGCTGGAGACTCGCGACGCGGCGGAGGCGAGCGGCACGGTGGTGGAGATCGCCGGCGGACGGATGCTGACGGTGGAAGAGGCAGGACTTCCGGCGGGGACTGCGATCACAATTCGCGATCTGTTCTTCAATACTCCGGCGCGGCGGAAGTTTTTGAAGGCGGAGTCCACCGAGCTTTCGCACATTGCTTCGCTGGTGACGCATTATGCGCTGGCGCATCCGGAGATGCACTGGGAGCTGCACTCGGCGGCCAATGCGATGCTGATTGCGCCTCCGGTGGCGAGCCACGCGGAGCGGATTTATCAGGTATTCGGCAAGCAGACGCTGGAGGAGCTGATTCCGCTGGCGGCGCAGATGGCGCTGGAGCGGGTGGGGATTCCCGAGCCTCCGCCATGGCGTCGTCCCGCGGAGTATGAGGCTCCGGCGCCGGGCGAGTTGCGGCTGCACGGCTTTACCAGCAAACCGGAGATCCAGAAGCTGAACCGGAACTCGATCTTCATCTTTGTGAATGGGCGGCTGATCAGGGACAAGGTGGTGATGCACGGGATTCTGGAGGGATACCGCAACATCATTCCGCCGACGGTGTATCCGGTGGTGCTGCTGTTTCTGGAGATGCCGTGCACGGAGGTGGATGTGAATGTGCATCCGTCGAAGACCGAGGTGCGGTTCCGGCAGCAGAGCTTGGTGCATGACTTTGTGAGGGACTCGGTAAGGTCGGCGCTGATGGCGGCGCGTCCGGCGCCGGCGTTTGCCAGTGAGATTCATGCGGGGCCGTCGGCAAGGGTGGCGTTGACGCCGGCGCTGCCGGGGACGGCAGAGGCGAAAGGCGAAGGCAATGACCTCACTCAAGCCAAAAACGGGCTTGAATGGGCCACCCGAGCGGAAACATTGGCCACCGGCGACGGCTTTTCGCTGATTCCACAGGAGAGCGCGCTGCGCAATGAGGCGCTGCCGTTTGATGGCTCGATGATGGTGGAGGGCAATGGGGCGGCGAGCGCGGTAAGGATCGCTCCGCAGGGATTTGGGCCGCAAGCTCCGGGCGCGCAATACGTGCAACCGTATCCGGCGGAGGAGGCGGTGCCGGAGACGCGGCGCGGCTGCACGCTGCCGCTGGACGGGATCGACGAGCCCATGGACTTGTCGATGCTGGGGACGTTGAAGCCGGTGGGGCAAATTCGCGACTCGTTTATTTTGGCGATCAATCCGCAAGGGCTGTGGATTATCGACCAGCATTGTGCGCATGAGCGGGTGTTGTTCGAGAAGATTCGGGCGGAGCGGGGCGGGCGGGCAGTGGAGGCGCAGCGGTTGCTGATGCCCTTGATTGTGGAGCTGAGGCCGGCGCAGCAGGCCATTTTTGCCGAGATTGCCGAGGAGCTGGGGCGCAACGGATTTGAGGCCGAGCCGTTCGGGGTGAGGACGCTGGCGATACAGACGGCTCCGGCGGGGATACGGAGCGAGGAAGTGGCAGGGCTGCTGGAGGAGCTGCTGGAGCAGTTCGAGGGCGAGGAGCAGGCGCTGACGATGGAAAAGATCCGCACGCGGATCGCAGCTTCGATTGCCTGCCATGCGGCGATCAAGGTGAATATGCCCCTGGAGACGGCGAAGATGGAGTGGCTGCTCGGGGAGCTGGCAAAAACCAAATATCCGATGAGCTGTCCGCATGGCAGACCGGTCGTGCTGCGGTATTCTGTAAGGGAGATACAGAAGGCGTTCAAGCGGATTTGAACTGCCGGGTGGGGACCGCTGGGTGGTTGAAATGCCTTGGAACGGCACGCGATATCTGAACGGTTTAGGGGTCCTTCGCTTCGCTCAGAGTTTGTGACTTTATTGAAATCGTTAAAACTAGATGCTGAAAACAAAGATAGTTACAGGCAAAAAATGGCCTGTAAATCAATAAAGTCACAAACTCTCGGGATGACACTAATATCAACAGCAAACTCAACGGCAAGAACAACGGCAAGAGCAACGGCAAGAGCAACGGCAGGATCAAGAGCAATGGCAGGATCAAGAGCAACGGCAGGTAACAGAATCTTCGTAGGTGGCAATATTGACTGAGCAGGAATTGCAGGAGCTGCGCGACGCCAAGTGGCACACGGACGGACATCCGATCCGGACGCAGGAGGACGCGCGGGAATTTATCGAGAGCGTGGGCTTTTGTTTGATGTACCCGCTGCGCCCGCCGGTGCTGGTGCCGACGTTTATCGGAGCGTGGGCGGGAAACCATGAGAGCCTTCCGACCTGGCAGCATGCGTTTGCCGATCCGCGGGCCAAAGAGGCCACGGAGGTGATGGTTCGCACGCTGCGGCAGAAGTTTGCCTTTGAGGCGCCGCTGTTTGGCGAGACGGACTTTCTGGTTTCGGCCTCGGTGTTTCCGTATTTCTATGGGCTGGTGGGGGACCGGAATCCGCGGGCGGCGATCAAGACGGGGAACCGCTCGGAATATTCGCCGCTGGCGGCGCACGTGTTTTCGGTGATCCAGAAGGACGGGCCGATTACCAAGAGCCGGATGCGGGAGATTCTGGGCGGAGAGCTTTCGGAGGCGGCAATTGACCGCGCACTGGGCGAGCTTTCGATGAAGCTAAGGATTACGCGGGTGGATTACCGGGCGGAGCAGGGCGCGTTTTGGGACGTGCTGCTGCGCTGGTGTCCGGATGAGGTGCGCGAGGGGATGAATATGTCCATCGCCGAGGCGCTGACCGCACTGGTTTCGAAATACATTGAATGCGTGGTGGCGGCCGAGCAGCTGGAGGTGGAGGAATTCTTCAGCACCTTTATTGGGCGCGGGCGGGTGCGGGAGGCGATCAACGCGCTGCTGGCGACGCGCGAGTTTCAGTTCACCCACGTAGGGACGCGCTCCATGCTGCACATTGCGCCGCCCAAGCCGACGATGGCGAGTCCGCGGCGGCTGGTGCGGCCGGGGCAGCCGATTGCACGGCGTCCGCGGCGTGCGGCGCAGGCGCCAGCAGCGCCAGCCGCCAAGACGACGAGTGAAACCAAGCCAGAAGCGAGTGCCGATTCTACGGGCTCCGAAAAAGAATGAGCGACACGAAAGAACCACAACCCAGAACCGAACTTGTGATTGCCATCGACGGACCGGCGGGGGCGGGCAAGAGCACGATCGCCTCGCGGCTGGCGAAGACGCTTGGCTATGTGAATCTGGAGTCCGGAGCGATGTATCGCGCGCTGGGGCTGAAGGCGATTGAGAGCGGGGTTGCGGTAAGCGACGGCGGGGCGCTGCTGGCGCTGGCCGAGCGGTCCGCCATTGAGTTAGAGCCGACGGCGGAGGGCAACCGGGTGCTGCTGGATGGGCGCGACGTCTCGGTGCGGATACGGGAGCGCGACGTGACCGACGCGGCGTCCAAGGTCTCGGTGCATCCTGAGGTGCGGGAGTGGATGGTGAGGCGGCAGCGCGAGATGGGCGCGCGGGGCGGCGTGATTATGGAGGGGCGCGACATCGGCACGGTGGTGTTTCCGGATGCCGAAGTCAAAATCTTTCTGGATGCGGATTCGAGCGTGCGCGAAGGGCGGCGGGTGAATCAGGCCAATGCGCAGGACGATCCAGGGCGCGCCGAGCGACTGAAGCAGGAACTGCGCGAGCGCGACCGGCGGGACACGACACGCACCACGGCTCCGCTGAAGGCAGCCGAGGATGCGGTGCACATCGATTCCAGCGCGATGGGGATTGAAGAAGTGATTGCGCGGGCGGAAGAGATTGTGAAGGAAAAGCTGAGGCAGGGAGGATGTCAACTGCCCCACTCAAGACAGAAGCAGGCTTGAATGGGCCACCCGTAGATTGAATCAGAGATTGAGGACGACGGCCCCGGATGGAAGGAAAGCTTCCATCCGGGGCTTTTTTGCGTTTAGACAAATATTTTTTGAGCGGCGGGCTGGCGGGCTGTGCGAAACGCTCGTGAGGCGATGCAAAGCGCAACAGTGTTGTGAAATGCATCGGCTTTTGTTGTCTGCGATCCAAGCTGTTGATTCCATGTGCGGGGAGCTGCTGCGACGGAGCAGAGTTGCTGATTTGAGCGTTGCGAAATGCATCGATTGGAGGTGTGGCGAAATTCTGCGGTGGATAGTGACGGGTGGATAAGCGGCGTGTTTTCTGCGTGATAGCGAAGAACGTGCGGTTTGGCCAGCAGAGTGCCTTCTAGAGTGCGTACGCGGCAAGGCCAAGAAGAAAGCTGAAAGCCGCGAAATTCAAACAGAGCCTCAGAAGAAGGGGCGGAGGATCAGACAATGACGGTTATCCTAGTTCTCGCACTCTTTATGGTTTGCCTGGTAGTGGAACGCTTCACCAACAAGAAAGCTCCTGAGTATGTTCTGCAGACCGCTCCTGCGGTCGAAGCCGGGGCGCGCATGGCGCAACCCATCGTGGCGGGATTCGAGATTCCCGAACACCTTCGCTTCCATCAGGGGCATGCGTGGGCGCTGGGCGAAAGCCCCAACCTGGTTCGCGCCGGCATCGACGACTTTGCCGCCAAGCTGATTGGCGAGGCCGAGGCGATCAACCTTCCGCAACGCGGACAATGGATCCGGCAGGGACAGAAAGTTTGGAGCTTCCGGGTGAACGGCGAGCTGGTGGAGATGGTTTCCCCGATCGAAGGCACGGTGAGCGATGTGAACGACGAAGTGGTTCGGCACCCTGAGACGCTGACCGCCGATCCGTACGGCAACAGCTGGCTGATGAAGGTGGAAAGCCCGGATGCGAAGACCAACTTCCGCAACCTGCTGGGCGGCACCATGGCCCGCAACCTGATCGCCGACAGCGCCAGGAAGCTGGCCGCCTACATCCCGGCGACGAGCAACATGGCGACGGCGCAGGACGGTGGCAAGGCGCACGGCGAGATCGCCAAGATGGTTCCGGCGGAAAAGTATGCGGAGATCGTCAAAGAGTTCTTCTTGGCCTAACGGCTGGCTCGGCGAGGCCGCCGGCAACGACGGCCACCGATTCTGAGCAAAGCGACCCGGGGGAAATATCCTCCCGGGTTTTTTGCGTGCGCAGCCGCAGAGGAGGAATGGATCTTCTTATCTGTGGGTTGCTGCCGCGTACCTCGCCGTCAGGGCCTTGGGCTGAGCTGCTCTAGAAAAAGTTTTCTGCTGGGGGTCGTCATCGATGGAGAAGCGTCCCATGGATTCGACGAGGCTACCTGCCATCTTGGACATCTGCTCGGAGGAGGCGGCCAGCTCGGTGGAACTGGAGCTGGACTGCTGCACCATCTCGCGCATGCGTTCCATGGCGCGGACCACGGCCTGGGCACCGCCGGCCTGCTCTTCCACGGCGGAGGTGATTTCGTGGGTGATTTCGTTGAGCCGCATGGTGGCCTGGGCGATCTGCGTCGAGCCGTGCGATTGCTCGTTGGTGGCCGCTCCAATCTCCTGCGCGAACTTGTACACCTCGGTCACCACGTTGGAGATCTTGCGCAGGGCCAGACTCAGATCGTTGCCCAGCTCCAGTCCCTCGTTGACGATGATTGTGCTCTTGTTCATGTTGTCCACGGCCTTGCGGGCCTCGTTCTGGATGCTGCCGATCAGCTCGCTGATCTCCTTGGTGGAGGTGGCGGATTTTTCCGCCAGCTTGCGCACTTCGTCGGCCACCACGGCAAAGCCCAATCCGTGTTCGCCGGCGCGCGCCGCTTCAATGGCGGCGTTGAGCGCCAGCAGGTTGGTCTGCTCGGAGATGTCGTCGATGACCTCGACGATTTTGCCGATGTTGTCAACGCGCTCGCCCAGGTTGCCGATGATGGCGGCCGAGGAGCCGATGGCGCCATTGATGCGGTTCAGTCCTTCGGTAGTCTTCTGCATGGTGCCGATGCCGCTGGTGACCTCGTCGCGCGAGCGGTTGGAGATGTCCAGCAGCACCCTGGCGCTGTCGGCTACGCGCTGAATGCTGGCCACCATCTGATCGATGGAGGCAGAGGTTTCGCTCACGCTGGAAGCCTGCATCTGGGTGTTCTTTACCATGTTCTGCACGTTGATGCTCATCTCGTGCATGGTGCTGGTAACTTCATCGATGGCCGAGGCGGACTGCACGTTGATCTTGGCGGCGTCCTCGGAGGTGTCGGCTACCTGGTTGGAGCCGGCGGCCACCTGCGAGGCGGCATCGCGCACCGAGCCAACAATGTCTCGCAAGCCCAGGATCATTTTTTCGAATGCGTTACCCAAGGTGTCGAGTTTGGAACGGGGCTCAACCTCGACGACGAGTTCTCCGCGCGCAATGGCCTCGCTGACGCCGGCCATCTCCTTGAGATAGGTCACCATGTGGGCAAAGGTACGCGCCAGTTCGCCGAGTTCGTCGGTGCGATCGACTCGGATCTCCTGATTCAAATCGCCTGACTCGCTGATACTGCGTGCAACGCCAATCAGCTGTGCCAGCGGCGCAGTGATTTCCCGCACGGTTCGCCGCCCCAGCATCACGATGAAGATGGCTGTGGCGCCGAAGGCGAGCACCCCGAGAAGAAGAAGCTGGCGGCCAGTCTTTCGGCTCGCATCGTACGTCGTCTTAACCGAGTTCTCCTGCTGCGTGATGAGTAGCCCAACGGGCTTGAGCAGCGCGGTATGGACGGACGGCCATTCATCCTCGAGCAGGGTGTGGAGAGCGGCGCTATCCTCATTCGAGTAGGCAGTGGACAACTTTTGCGAGAACGCCAGGAAGGGCGGGATCCCGGCGTCGATTTGAGCGATCAGGTCGCGGGATTCCGGCGACATCTGATTGTCTTTTGTTTTTTCTTTGAAGGCTGCCCACTGGGCCGGTATGTTGGCCACGGCCTCCTGCAACTGATTATTGGAACCGACGGCTGGCATCTGGTCCAGCAGCACGGCGGCCATGCGGAAACGTACTTCCTTGAGAGCTCGGTCGATGTCCTGAATTGCGGTGACCGGCTGCACCTGGTTGTCGTACACCGAGGAGAGGGTCTGGATTCCGCTTTCGACGCTGTAGATATTCACGGCAGTGAGCAGGACCATTGCCGTGATTGCGGCCCACACTAACAGCTGGACCCGACCGCTGACGCTCGATATCTTCTGCATGTTTGCTTTCGTCCTGGAACTAAAGCTGGCCGATGGGAACTACTCGATGGGGAGGCCCTTCGATTTCCAGTCAGGGATTCCGGTACGCAACCAGAAGATCTTCTTGTATCCGGCGCGGACAGACGTCACGGAAGCCTTATAGCTCTTCCAGCATTCGACGCCATTGCAATAAAAGATGAGGGGCGCTGTTTTGTCCTCGGGCAGTTTGGTGAGGTCAAAGCTATCCAGCGAGGCGTTAAACTCCCGCACCTTGTCACTTTTTTCTTTGTAGGGGATGTTTTTTGCGCCTTTGATATGGGCCTCGACGTACTCGTTGGCCACGCGGACATCGAAGACCGGCACGCCGCCGTCCATCAGCGATTTCGCCTTCAGGGGATCGACCACCACGATGCCCTTTTCCGACGTGGGCGTCTCAGCGGCAAAGGCGATAGGCATCACCGATAAAGCGCATAGCAAAACCAGAACGATGCGGAGCCAGTGTTTCCGGGTCATTTGTCATCTCCTGTATCGACATATGAGCAATCGTGGGAGCGATGTGGATACCCACACTCGCTGGACGATTGAGATTACTTGCATGGATTCGTGGCACGGATACAGTGTCACTTGAGCGCATGGCCGGGCAAGAGTACCAAAGTACTGCGCTGGCGGGCCCGCGCTATTTTCTCGACAAGAGGCCGGACCGGAGGTGATCGCAGCGCTTCACCTGGCGGGCGGGAGTTACTTCCTGTGGCTGGTGGAGGGCTGGGGCTCGAGTTTGCGGGCGACCGAGTCGAGGACGCCGTTGATGAACTGGACGGACTCGGGGGTGGAGAAGCGGCGGGCGATCTCCAGCGCTTCATTGATGATGACGGGGCGCGGAGTTTTGGGGAAGCCGAGGAATTCGGCGACGCCGGCGCGCAGGATGTTGCGATCGACGGCGGCCATGCGCTCCAGGCGCCAGTGTTCGGTGTGGCCTTCGAGGAGCAGGCCGATTTCCTCGTAGCGCTCCATGGCGACGCGGAAGATGTCGTCGGCGAAGTTGCGGACGCTGTCTTCGAGGTCTCGGCGCTCGGCCCAAAAAGTTTTCTTGACGTGCTCGACGGACTGCTTGCCCATGTCGGCCTGGAAGAGCATCTGCAGCGCCAGTTCGCGTGATTTGCGTCGTGTACCCATGATTCCTTTTTATTCTCTACGTTAGTTTACTTGGATTGCGGCGTGGATTGCAGCGTGCGTTTGAGGGCGGCGAGTTCGAGGGCGGCGAGGGCGGCTTCATGTCCCTTGTTGCCCATTTTGAGGCCGGCGCGGTCGATGGCCTGCTCCAAAGTGTCGCAGGTGAGGACGCCGAAGCCGACGGGAACACCGGTGGCGAGCGCGACTTCTCCGATGCCGCGGGTGACTTCGTTGACGATCACATCGTAATGGGCGGTGTCTCCGCGCAGCAGGCAACCGATGGCGACCAGGGCGTTGTATTTGCCGGTTTCGGCGAGCATTTTGGCGGCCGTGGGGAGTTCGAAGGCTCCGGGGACGCGGACGATTTCGATGTCGGCGGCGGCGGCTCCGGTGCGGCGCAGGGCGTCGGTGGCTCCGGAGACCAGGCGCTCGGTGATGAAGGCGTTGAAGCGCGAGACGACGATGGCGAACTTCATTGCGGTGGAGTCGAGTTGGGACTCGCGGGTGGGCTGGCGCCAGTTTTCGTGGTAGCTGAAGACGGCGAGGTTGCCGAAGCCGCAGGGGATTTGGAGGATGAAGGCGCGCGCGCCCCAGTCGTGGTCGGCGATGTCGGCGACGAAGTGGAAGCCCTTGGCGCGGGCGGATTCGGCTAAGATGTCGGCGTTATCGACTTCGACGACGAGGTCGGCGGCGGGCATGTCCTGGCCCATGGCGAGCTCGATGCCGGACTCGAAGGCTTCGAACTTTTTGCCCTTGGAGCGGCGGCCGGTCCAGCTTTCGCCTGGGGCGAAGCCGAGGGCAGAGAAAAACTCCTCTAGCGCGGCATAGTCGGCGTCGGAGGCGGGCAGCATGAGGCGATGGAAAGAACGGATCACATCTTCTTTTGTATCACAGGCGGGGAGTGGAGGTTGATGGGCGGAGGTGCGGCTTTCGAAATGCCCGTCATCTGCCCGGAGCGGTCCCAACGATGCGGATGCGTCATCCGAGGCCGGCTGCGCGGGCGATCAGGAACAAGCCTGCAACGACGACGACAGCTCCGATGGTGCGCGCCACGCGTACACCGGACGGTGCGAGACGTTCGACGGTGATGGCTACGGTCACGACGGCCATCACACGCAGATCCATGACGCCGATGACGAGCAGGACTGCAATGAGTCCGGCACAGCAGTAGCCGCAGTGGAGGCCGAGGCGCAGGCCATGTCTCCAGGCTGTGCCGGCGTCCGCGGGCAACGTACGGCCGCAGCCTGGTGACTCCCGGCAGCAGGCAAGATGATGTGCCTTCCATGGGGTGAACTGGAGCGCACCGGCGAGCAGTACGACGACTCCGACCGCAATGGGAGCGGCGCGCGCCAGCGCCGGAAACTGCATCTCGACCGTTGCCAGAGCGCTGCCCAAAGGATAGGTGGCCATGCCGAAGACGGTCCACACGAAGAAATACCCCGCGCCCACCAACATGGTCAGCCAGCCCAGGCGCATCTCACCTGCGCTGCCGATGGCCTGACGGTATCGCCACAGCATTGGCAGCAGCGATGGCAGCATCATTGCCATCATCATCGCGATCCACATGCCGAGGAACGACGCGGCGGCGGCGAGCCACGTCTGTCCGGGCATGCGCATCCACGCCATCGACATCGTCCAGCCACCGGGCATCGGCATTGCGCCCATGGCCGACATGGACGCGCACCAGACCATCGTCACCGCTGCGCTGGCAGCGAAGAGCAGCGCCAAGACGCCGAAGAAGGTGTCGTGAGAAACGCGTTGCGAATTCATGTGCATTCAGCGCCTGCCGGATCCCAGGTCGTCCGAATACCCGGCCTTCAGGCGGGGCCATTGGACGATGGGCCGTCCATCGATGCGGTAGGGGTGCTCGCCTTTCGGCCGCTGTGGCCAGCCAGCCGGCGAGTCCTCCCAACTTTCCTGCCGCCCGAAGACGGTCAAGTCGAGCAACCGATAGCTGTTATCCATAGCCTCAACGCCACGTCCTGTCGTCCAGTAAGTCTCGAAGACCCTGGAGCCTTTGCGCAGGTAGCAAACGAGGTAAAACCGGCCCACACGGCGTCCTTCCAAGAGCGTGTCCAGCGAGCCCTGGGCCGAGTACCAGGGCATATTCCAACCCATGAAGTCGCGGTACCGGACGCTCTCTTCATAAGGTCCCTGGCAGAATGTGGCATAGGTAACGTCGCGAGAATGAATAAAAGACAGCTCGCGGACCTGGGACGTATACAAGGAACATCCTTCGCACTGCTCCGGTGCAGGGTGACCGGTGTGCCACATGAAGTAGTAGGCGAGGAGCATGCGGCGGCCTTCAAACGCATCGAGCAGCGTTACGGCCCCCCGTTCGCCAGTGAGGGGCGTGGCACCGTCCATCTCGACCATGGGGAGACGGCGGCGGGCGGATGCAATGGCGTCGCCTTCTCTGGTGTGAGCTTTCTCGCGAAGCCGCAAGGCGTCCAACTGGGCCTGAAAGGTAGTCCGATCGACGACTTTCGGGGCTGCCAGTTCAATGTTCAGGGTGTCTGCCATCGTTCCCTCCGTTGTACTAAGTTAGGATCACGCCGCGTGGGGCTTGTCGTACTCGTCGTGGCGTCGCCACCAGGTGTTCGTCTCATTGCGCCCTTTGGGGGCGCGGTCGAGCCACTGATACATTGCCCAGAGCCCGTCCAGTCCGCGTGCATAGGCGGAATACGTGTGGTAGATGGCACCGTCCTCGAGCACGAAGGCGCTCAAGCCAGGCCTCTCGCGGGTGTAGGTGGCCACGTCGGTTCCGGTCATGGCCGCGTGCTCGGCAACAGGACTCTCGCCGCGTTTCGTCATCGAATCGCCGATCCCGGCTTGCGACCACGCCGCCTCGCGCCGGTAGTTGTATTCGATAGTCCCATCGCGCTGTTGCTGCTCGGTGAACCAGACGTTGAAGTCGGAGTTGAAGTCGCCGCCGAATGAGGAAGCCCAGGGAAACGTCCATCCCATCCGCTGCTTGTAGGCCTGCAGTTTCGCAAGCGGCGCCCGCGACACCGCCCAGAGCATTACGTCATGGTTGGCCAGGTGGACGACGGAGCCGTTGAAGCCGTCGGCGATCGCCGAGCAGGACGGGCAGCCGGCGGTGTAGTCAGGCCCGAACATGAAGTGGTAGACGAGCAACTGCGAGCGCCCCCGGAAAAGATCGGCGAGGGACGCTTCGCCCTCATCGGTCTCGAAGCTGTAATCCTTTTCGATCCGGACCCAGGGCAGCGCCTGCCTCTGCTGCGCCAACTCATCGCCGCGCCGGGTGAGTTCCTTCTCTGCCTTGAGCAGCTCGATGCGCGCTGAAAGCCACTCTTCCCTTGTCCCGGGCTGGTGCTTCGTCATCGTTCAAGTCTCCTTCCAGGGTGTCCATCCCGTCATTGGTACGATTCTCGATACGACGTGCTGGTTGGCAGAGGTGAGAAATGTGCGTGCGGGTAGAACCGGAGACAGAACGACGGGAGTGAACGGTGTAGAGCCGTAAACCAGACGAAGAAGTTATCCAGATGTTTCTGCTGCTTACTGTCCTTTGAACTGCGGGGCGCGTTTTTCGAGGAAGGCGCGGGTACCTTCGGATTTGTCCTGGGTGGCGCAGCAGAGGGCGAAGAGGGCGGCTTCGTGGGCGAGGGCTTCGGCGAGGGGCATCTCCATGCCGCGGTGGACGGCTTCGAGGCAGTAGCGGGTGGCGAGCGGGGCGTTGGCGATGATTGTGGCGGCGAGGGCTTCGGTGCGGGTCAGGAGTTCGGCGGCGGGCACGACCTGATTGACGAGGCCGATGCGGAGGGCTTCGGCGGCGTCGATCATTTCTCCGGTGAGCAGGATTTCGAGGGCGCGGCCTTTGCCGATGAGGCGCGGCAGGCGCTGGGTGCCTCCGTAGCCGGGGATGAGTCCGAGTTTGATTTCGGGCTGGCCGAAGCGGGCGGTATCGGCTGCAAGGCGGATGGAGCAGGCGAGGGCGAGCTCGCAGCCGGCTCCGAGGGCGAAGCCGTTGACGGCGGCGATGACCGGCTTGCCGCAGGTTTCGATGAGCGAGAAGACGGCCAGGCCACGGGCGGCGAGAGCGGCGGCAGCGGTGGCGTCCAGCGTGGCGAGTTCGGTGATGTCGGCACCGGCGACGAAGGCTTTGTCGCCTTCTCCGGTGAGGATGGCGACGCGCACGTCGTCGTCCTCTTGCACGGACTGGAAGGCCTGGGCGAGACCCTGCATGGTGGCAGCGTTGAGGGCGTTGAGCACCTTGGGGCGGGCGACGGTGAGGAAGGCGATTTGATTGCGCTTTTCAAAATGCAGGTTCTCAAACGGCTGGGCAAGGGACATGGGAGCGCCTCCTGCAATGCGGAATGAGTGTAGCAATGGAGGAGGGACGAGGCAATCGTCGGCCCTCGAGGAGCAGGGCCGACGCATATCACTTTTCAGGATCCAAAGATTACCATCTCGATTCCTCATGGGGAAGTTTGGCAAACGAATGCTGGCCGACAAATCGCCGAATGAGGGAGAACCGCTCCCTTCCGCACGTCGCCGAGCGGCAAACGGTTCCCAATTCAGCCATTTTGGTTCATCTCGCAGGTTTTCAAATAGCTTTCTCCCACATCAGACCTGCCGGGAGAATTTATATGCGTCGACCCTGCCTCGAGGACGAAGTTCAAAAGCAAGGACAAGTTCAAAAGCAAGGGCAAGTTCAAAAGCAAGGGCAAGTTCAAAAGCAAGGGCAAGTTCAAAAGCAAGGGCAAGCTCAAAAGCAAGGGCAAGCTCAAAAGCAAGGGCAAGTTCAAAGGCCCCGCCCAACTAAAAGAGGGTTGAACGGGGCACCCTCCAGGTTGCAGGCGCTGCCGGCTGCGGGCGCGCGGCTAAGGTTGCGGGCTGTGGTTGCGAAGGACTTCGCGGATCTGGCGATTGATTTTGGCGGCGTCGCGGGTGGCCTGGTCGATGAGGTCGAGCCACTTGCGGTCGGTTTCCTCGACCTTGGACTGGCTGAGCAGGTAGGTGGCCTGCATGATGGTCTCAATGGAGTTGCTGAGGTCGTGGGCAAGGGTGCGGAGTTCCTTGCTGACGGGCAGGGGAATCAGAGGTGTGGTATCGGCTTCTGGCTCAGACATGCAATCTCCTCCGAACATTACGGAACGCGATCTGCGGCAGGAGCGCTGGCATTCCTGAGCGGCAGAGGGTGCGACCTGTTATTCCACACGAGCTTCCCTTGGCGGCGGAGGCGCAACTCGACGTTACAATTCCACCCGGCGAAAGCGGATAGCAAGAATATAGCCCGCGCGGGGAGCTTTTCGCAAAAAGCGGAAGGAGATTGTCGATTTTCCGGCTCGACCGGGGGCGCCGGGCTTGAGGGCAGCGGCTTGGCTTGGCGCGGATTCGACAGAGCGAATCCGTGTGTTACAATTCATTTGCAAGCCAAGTGGAAATGGCGTGGCCGATAGGTCAGTGTGGCGTTCAGCGCCCCCGCTTTCACCGTGCCGAAGTGGCGGAATTGGCAGACGCGCATGGTTCAGGTCCATGTACTCGCAAGGGTGTGGGGGTTCGAGTCCCTTCTTCGGCACCATATAGTTCAAGCGCCTCGCAATCAAAAAGATGCGAGGCGTTTTTCTTTGCAGCTTGGTTTTTTCCAGCCTCTCGATCTGAGGGAGGGGGCCATTCGAAAAGCTAGCCCAGACGAAATAGCGCAGCGATGAGGGAGTGGGCGGCAGTGAAGGCACTGTGAGTCGTGGAAACTCCCGGGAGATTCGCGTGTCGGATGAGCCACAACTTGGACTGGCGCAAGGCGATGACGGCGCAAGTCGGCTTCTGGCCCTGGCGAAAGTAGCGACCGAACTCGGCAGCGAACACGTAGCCAATGAGGCCAGCGAATTGGCGGCACGCCTCGCCGAAGGCCGCTTCTTTGTTGCCTGTGTCGGCCAGTTCAAGCGCGGCAAATCCACGCTGATCGGTGCCCTGATCGGCGAGTCGATTCTGCCGACGGGCTTTGTTCCCGTGACTGCCGTGCCCACGGTTATCCGTTTTGGCAGCGCCAGGCGGGCAAGAATCCGCTTCCTCCACCGCACCTGGCAAGAGATCGCCTTGCCGGAACTGGAACAATACGTCTCGGAGGAGCACAACCCGGAAAACATAAAAGAGGTCGCGGGAGCCGAGGTGTTTGTGCCCAGCCCGCTGCTTGCCGCGGGGATGTGCCTGGTGGACACGCCAGGTCTCGGATCAGTTTTTTCCGGCAACACGGCAGCCACGCAGGCGTTTATTCCCCACATCGATGCTGCGCTGGTAGTAACCGGTTTCGACCCTCCGCTGGCGGGTGAAGAACTCGCGCTGGTGGAATCTGTCGCCAGGCACGTTAGCCATCTCATCGTTGTTCTCAACAAGGCGGACAAGGCGACGGATGCGGAGAGAGCTGCGGCGATCGCGTTCACTCGACGGCTATTAGAGAAGCGTTTGCAACGTGCATCCGAACTGGTTTTCGAAGTGAGCGCTACCGAGCAACTTGAAAAGCGCGGTCCGGGGCGCGATTGGGGAAAGCTGGTACATGCGCTGGAACACCTCGTTCAGGAGTCCGGGCGCGAGCTAATTCAGGCCGCCGGCGAGCGTGGCATTCAGCGTCTGAGCGAGGAGTTGCTGGCGATCGTGGGCGAGGATCGCGAGGCGCTGGTGCGTCCGCTGGAAGAATCCGAGCAGCGCATTGCAGCCATGAAGCAGACGCTTGCCGAGGCCGGGCGATCCATGCAGGACCTCGGTTACCTGCTCATGGGCGAACAGCACCGGTTCTCCGATTTCTTTTTGGACCGCCGTAAGGCGTTCCTCGCGGCAGTGATGGCCAAGGCAACAGAGGAGTTTGAGCCGATTCTCCGCTCGGCTCCGCGCAGGCTCGGCTCCGCCCATCGTCGCCATGTGATGCGCGAGGCGCTGGCCATTGCAAGGCGCGAGGTTGTTCCCTGGTTGCAGGTTGAGCAGGCGGAGGGAGAGAAGCAGTACCGGGCGGTTGGGCAGCGCTTTGCGCAAATGGGGAATGAGTTCCTCACCAAACTGGCAGCGGCCGGGGTGCCTGAACTGGGGCGCATGCTTCACGCGCTCGATCCGGAGACAGGATTTCGAGTCCGCTCCGAGTTTCGCTTTCGAGAGTTCATCGAGATAGCACAACCGTCTTCTCCACTGCGCCGCCTTGGCGATGTGTGTCTAGGGTTGGTGGGACTTCGCCGCTATATCGACAACGACGCTCGATGGTTTCTGGGGTGGTTGTTTGAAGTCAACAGCTCACGGGTGCAGAACGACGTTCTGAATCGGATTGAGGAGAGCCGCAATCGGCTGGAAGCCGAGATCCGCAAACTCCTTCACGAAGTGAGCCGTATCGCGGAACAAGCCTTGGCGCGTGCGCGCAAAGCACGAGAGGAGGGAGCGTCGTCGGTCGAAGCCGCTCTGCGCCGTCTGAATGCGCTGGAAAAGGAGATCGGCACTGCCCGCAACGGTGCAGGCGATTCCGCGTACTTTCTGCCTGTGGAGTAACGTGAGTCGGCAAGCAGCTTGCACAACCTGCGGTCCGGTTAGCATGGCGACGATGACGCGGATGCTGGTGCAGACTCCCGCCTCAGCCATCGCCTCGTCTTCGCAATTTGATTTACTTCGGATATCTCTTAATTCCCCATACAGTGAATCTTCGGTATTCTTAAAGGCCCGGCTCGACAAGCCCTTGCGGCGCGGTCGTGAGGCCAATCGCAATTGTGCGCCTTAACACCGTTACGCTTATCGCGAATTGGGAAAAGTTCTTCCTATTCTTCTGCAGCAAACTTCCGTTTCAGCGCAACCTGCCTTCCGGCACTCTCCTGGTTCATCCAGACATCAGGCCGGTAGCTGGCGTCGGTTCTACCGCGCGCATATCTATGCAGTAGCGTCCCTTTACCTCAACACCGCTCCGCTCCTTCACCGGACCCGATGATGGGTTGAAGTTCAGAGTGGCTGCTTAAGTGCAATCAGTGCTGCTGGTCGGTTCCTCATCGTCCAGGTCTGTCACAGGCCTGCGTATGACGTTTTGGAGACCGGAACTATTGCGGCGGAATGCGGACATGAATCGGCGTCCACATTTTCCGTTGGTTGCGAAGGTACAGATTTCGTGTTGGTGAGGAGATGGAAATGATTCAGCATCGCTTCGGCTTTCAGACGTTTCTTGCAGCAATCATGATTGTGTTGGCAGTGCCAGCCAGTGCGCAGGTCATGGAACTGACCGCCGACTCCTACACCTCTCCGCAACACGCTGCCACTAATTATGGGACAGCAACGTCCCTATTGGTGACGGGTGCGTCAAACCCCATAAACGGCACTACAAATGGGCCCAACAATGACGTATTTCTTAACTTCAGTCTCGCCACGCTACCGTGCGGCACCATAGCGTCCGATGTTTCCAACGCGACACTGACGATATTCGTGAATGACGTGTACGAGGCCGGCGCCATCGACGTGGATGAGGCCGACGGCCCTTGGACCGAATCCGGGATCACCAATAACAACGCCCCGGGACACGGCCCAGTGGTCGCCTCCGACCAGGCCGTCAGCGTCTCGGACAGTTACATCACCGTAAACGTGACCTCCGTGGTTCAGAGTTGGCTGAGCGGTGGTTGCCCGTACACAAACAACGGCCTGGTGCTGGCAGCCAACAGCGGCTCCCCGAGGACCGCCGTGGCAATTGACTCCAAGGAGGCCACCGCTACCAGCCATCCGGCAATGTTACAGATCACGCTGGTCGGTCCGGCAGGCCCGGAGGGACCGGCAGGACCGGCCGGCGCAGCGGGCGCGGCTGGAGCGGCGGGAGCGCCGGGTCCGAACACGGTGACCAGCACAACCACCACGAATCTGACGGGTGTCCTATATGGCAACGGTTCGACGGTCGGAACTGCAACGGCGGCGAACCTGGCAGCACCGGTCTATGCGACGGGCGCCGGGACTGCCCAAGCGCAGACCGTCACTCTCAGTCCAGCGCTGACAGCGCTGACGTCGGGATTGGTCGTTCGCTGGATTCCGTCGCACGCCAATACCGCCGCGGCAGCAACCCTTTCCGTGAACGGATTAACGGCTAAAACGATTACCAAATGCGGCAAAACGGCTTTGGTGGCAAACGATCTGACGACAACCTCCTATGCAGAAGCACTCTATGACGGAACGGAATTTCAACTTCTGAACCCGCAGGCGGCAGGATGCGGTGCAAGCGGCGGCGCTGCAGGCGTCACGAGTCTCGCTGGAACTGCAAATCAAATCACTGCGAGTGCGAGCACGGGCGCGGTGACGCTTTCCCTGCCCAGCACAATTAACGTCAACGCAGCCACAGCTACCAGCGCGACGACGGCAGGCTCGGCAACCAGCTTCACCGGCTCACTCGCAGGTGACGTGACCGGAACGCAGGGTGCGACAGTGGTAGGCAAGATCAATGGCGGCTCCGTTCCGGAAACGGCGCAAGTCCTTGGAACGAATGCCAGCGGTCAGCCAGTTGCCGCGACGGCGCATGGTATAGCCGTGCCTCTGACCTGTGCCGACAAATCCGGCTCCGGCACGGCGCAAAGCTGCACCACTTTGCCGAACTTTACTCCAGTTGCCGATGACTGCGTGATTTACACAACAACGACGGCCAACACAACCACCGGACTTACGCTGAATGTCAACTCTCTAGGAGCAAAGTCAGTTGCGAAGTGGCAGGGCGACACGACATTGGCGGCAGGGGATGTAAAGGCGAACGAGCCGGCTCTGGCGTGTTACAACGGCACCGTATGGAATGTTTCAACGATCGGAAACCCGCCGAGCGGCGGTGGAGGCGGTTCGGTAACCGGCGTGACCGCCAGTGCTCCGCTGGCCTCCAGCGGCGGCACCGCGCCGAACATCACGCTCGGGACAGTCGGAGTGGGCAACGGCGGCACGGGGCTGACCAGCGGCACCGCGGGCGGAGTTCCGTACTTCAGTGCATCCAGCACGATCGCTTCTTCGGGGGCTCTCACGGCTAATGGAGTTGTCCTTGGCGGAGGCACGAGCGCGCCAACAGCCACAGCCGCACCTTCTGCGGCAGGCCAATTCCTGCGCAGCAGCGGCGCGAGTGCTTGGGCTGTTGGCACCATTCAGTCCACCGACCTCCCGAGTCTGGCTGGTTCCTACATCCAGAACGGGACTACTCAGCAGACGGGTTCCAACTTCAACATCTCCGGCAACGGCACGATTGGTGGAACCCTTGGGGTAACTGGGGCGGTTACCGGTAGCTCGTTCAGCGGCGCAGGCACCGGCCTGACCGGGACGGCCGGCTCGCTCAGCATCGGCGGTAACGCGGCCAATGCTCTCGAACTCGGCGGCCAGCCCGCGACCGCGTACGCAACCAGCGGCGCAAACTCGAACATCACCTCGCTCCTCGGTCTCGACGCGCCTCTGCCGGCCGGCGAAGGCGGCACGGGTGACATGACTCTCGCGACGCACGGCGTCCTGGTTGGTGAAGGTACCAGCAGCGTGAACGCCGTGACTGGCGGCGCCGGCACACTTCTCACCGGCACCAGCACCGACCCGGCCTTCAGCGCCACGCCAACGTTGGGCGTAGCCGGCAACGGAACCGCTAACTCCGGCACGCCGGGCACGGTGGCTCTGGCTGGCTCCACAAGCGGCACCGTGACCATCGCTCCGCAGACAACGGCTGGGCCCTCTGGCGGCTTGATCCTGCAATTGCCCAACGGCTTGCCCAGCTCCAACCAGGTGCTGACCGCGACCGGGGTCTCGGGCAACACCGTCACGTTGGGCTTCACTACTCCGTCCACCGGTTCCACCGGGGTGACTTCCGTTGCGACCGGGGCGGGCCTGACTGGCGGAACGATCACGGGCACAGGTACGATCAGCTGCGTCACTGCGTCAGCCGGAACGCTTGGCTGCGTCAGCCCGGACGGTGCAACGATCACCGCGACGAGCGGCGTGATCGCAGTAACCGGCACAGTGCCCAGCGCAACTACCGTTATCGGCAGCGTGAATGGCTCGCAGGTGACCGGCCCGGTGTCCAGCGCAACCTCCGCCGGCACGGCAGCGTCTCTGTTGGGCCCGCTGACACAGTGCGGCGCGAACAACTTCTCCACTGGCATTACTTCCACCGGCAGTGCGAACTGCTCGCAACCGGCCAGCGCGAACCTGAGCGACGCCAGCAATCTCGCATATCTGACCGGCGGCAACGCCTTCACCGGCAATCAGTCCATCACTGGCAACGCCACGGTCAACGGTCTGCTCTCCCTACCCGCTCTGGGCACCACTGCCGGTTCCGGTTCGCAGGCCTTGCAACTGGCCGGCATCGACGGTAGCAGCAACCCGCTGCTGTTCGATTGGGCGGTGAACGGCACTACCGGCTCCCTGGGCCTGACCACCACCAGCGGCAGCGGCGGCACTCCCTTTGCCACCAACTTGGCCATCGCGCCCAGCGGCGTGATCACCTTCGCCAGCGGCCAGACCTTCCCGGGCGCTTCCATCGCCGGGGCGTTGACTTCCGGCAACGGCATCAACATCAGTAGCAGCGGCACGGTTGCGATTGACCCGACGGTCGTTCCGGAGTTGACCGCGGCCAGCAACACCTTCACCGGCTCCATCACCGCCAGCAGCTTCAGCGGCGCTGGCACCGGCCTTACCGGGATCAGCGAAGGGCAGGTCACCAACCTGACTACGGACTTGGCCGGCGCCGCCTCTACGGCCGAAACCTACGCCAACAACACCTTCTTGCCGCTGACGGGCGGCACGCTGAGCGGCGCCCTGAACGGCACCACGGGCACGTTCAGCGGCAACGTCAGCGCGGGCGGTATGACTTCGCCCACTCTGAGCAACACGGGCGCGCTGACCGTTTCCACCGGGAGCAACGGCAACCTCACCCTGGCGCCGAACGGCACCGGCACGGTCAACGTGAACAGCAACGCCACGGTCAACGGCGCTCTCTCTCTGCCTTCCGTCACGGGAGCGGCGTCGTCGGCTTCGCAGCCGTTGCAACTGGCCGGCAGCGATGCCAGCAACAATCCCACCCTGTTCCAGTGGGCGGTCAACCCCGGCGGCCAACTCGATTTGCAGACGGCGACGGGCACCGGCTCGCTGGCGGACAGCACGCTGTACATCAACCCGGATGGCAGCATCCACTTCGCCCCGACTCAGACCTTCCCAGGGACGGAGGCCAGCCTTACTGCCGGTACCGGCATCAACATCAGCAGCGGCGCGATTGCGATTGACCCGACGGTCGTTCCGGAGTTGACCGCGGCCAGCAACACCTTCACCGGCTCCATCACCGCCAGCAGCTTCAGCGGCGCTGGCACCGGCCTTACCGGGATCAGCGAAGGGCAGGTCACCAACCTGACTACGGACTTGGCCGGCGCCGCCTCTACGGCCGAAACCTACGCCAACAACACCTTCTTGCCGCTGACGGGCGGCACGCTGAGCGGCGCCCTGAACGGCACCACGGGCACGTTCAGCGGCAACGTCAGCGCGGGCGGTATGACTTCGCCCACTCTGAGCAACACGGGCGCGCTGACCGTTTCCACCGGGAGCAACGGCAACCTCACCCTGGCGCCGAACGGCACCGGCACGGTTAACGTGAACAGCAACGCCACGGTCAACGGCGCTCTCTCTCTGCCTTCCGTCACGGGAGCGGCGTCGTCGGCTTCGCAGCCGTTGCAATTGGCCGGCAGCGATGCCAGCAACAATCCCACCCTGTTCCAGTGGGCGGTCAACCCCGGCGGCCAACTCGATTTGCAGACGGCGACGGGCACCGGCTCGCTGGCGGACAGCACGCTGTACATCAACCCGGATGGCAGCATCCACTTCGCCCCGACTCAGACCTTCCCAGGGACGGAGGCCAGCCTTACTGCCGGTACCGGCATCAACATCAGCAGCGGCGCGATTGCGATTGACCCGACGGTCGTTCCGGAGTTGACCGCGGCCAGCAACACCTTCACCGGCTCCATCACCGCCAGCAGCTTCAGCGGCGCTGGCACCGGCCTTACCGGGATCAGCGAAGGGCAGGTCACCAACCTGACTACGGACTTGGCCGGCGCCGCCTCTACGGCCGAAACCTACGCCAACAACACCTTCTTGCCGCTGACGGGCGGCACGCTGAGCGGCGCCCTGAACGGCACCACGGGCACGTTCAGCGGCAACGTCAGCGCGGGCGGTATGACTTCGCCCACTCTGAGCAACACGGGCGCGCTGACCGTTTCCACCGGGAGCAACGGCAACCTCACCCTGGCGCCGAACGGCACCGGCACGGTCAACGTGAACAGCAACGCCACGGTCAACGGCGCTCTCTCTCTGCCTTCCGTCACGGGAGCGGCGTCGTCGGCTTCGCAGCCGTTGCAACTGGCCGGCAGCGATGCCAGCAACAATCCCACCCTGTTCCAGTGGGCGGTCAACCCCGGCGGCCAACTCGATTTGCAGACGGCGACGGGCACCGGCTCGCTGGCGGACAGCACGCTGTACATCAACCCGGATGGCAGCATCCACTTCGCCCCGACTCAGACCTTCCCAGGGACGGAGGCCAGCCTTACTGCCGGTACCGGCATCAACATCAGCAGCGGCGCGATTGCGATTGACCCGACGGTCGTTCCGGAGTTGACCGCGGCCAGCAACACCTTCACCGGCTCCATCACCGCCAGCAGCTTCAGCGGCGCTGGCACCGGCCTTACCGGGATCAGCGAAGGGCAGGTCACCAACCTGACTACGGACTTGGCCGGCGCCGCCTCTACGGCCGAAACCTACGCCAACAACACCTTCTTGCCGCTGACGGGCGGCACGCTGAGCGGCGCCCTGAACGGCACCACGGGCACGTTCAGCGGCAACGTCAGCGCGGGCGGTATGACTTCGCCCACTCTGAGCAACACGGGCGCGCTGACCGTTTCCACCGGGAGCAACGGCAACCTCACCCTGGCGCCGAACGGCACCGGCACGGTTAACGTGAACAGCAACGCCACGGTCAACGGCGCTCTCTCTCTGCCTTCCGTCACGGGAGCGGCGTCGTCGGCTTCGCAGCCGTTGCAATTGGCCGGCAGCGATGCCAGCAACAATCCCACCCTGTTCCAGTGGGCGGTCAACCCCGGCGGCCAACTCGATTTGCAGACGGCGACGGGCACCGGCTCGCTGGCGGACAGCACGCTGTACATCAACCCGGATGGCAGCATCCACTTCGCCCCGACTCAGACCTTCCCAGGGACGGAGGCCAGCCTTACTGCCGGTACCGGCATCAACATCAGCAGCGGCGCGATTGCGATTGACCCGACGGTCGTTCCGGAGTTGACCGCGGCCAGCAACACCTTCACCGGCTCCATCACCGCCAGCAGCTTCAGCGGCGCTGGCACCGGCCTTACCGGGATCAGCGAAGGGCAGGTCACCAACCTGACTACGGACTTGGCCGGCGCCGCCTCTACGGCCGAAACCTACGCCAACAACACCTTCTTGCCGCTGACGGGCGGCACGCTGAGCGGCGCCCTGAACGGCACCACGGGCACGTTCAGCGGCAACGTCAGCGCGGGCGGTATGACTTCGCCCACTCTGAGCAACACGGGCGCGCTGACCGTTTCCACCGGGAGCAACGGCAACCTCACCCTGGCGCCGAACGGCACCGGCACGGTCAACGTGAACAGCAACGCCACGGTCAACGGCGCTCTCTCTCTGCCTTCCGTCACGGGAGCGGCGTCGTCGGCTTCGCAGCCGTTGCAATTGGCCGGCAGCGATGCCAGCAACAATCCCACCCTGTTCCAGTGGGCGGTCAACCCCGGCGGCCAACTCGATTTGCAGACGGCGACGGGCACCGGCTCGCTGGCGGACAGCACGCTGTACATCAACCCGGATGGCAGCATCCACTTCGCCCCGACTCAGACCTTCCCAGGGACGGAGGCCAGCCTTACTGCCGGTACCGGCATCAACATCAGCAGCGGCGCGATTGCGATTGACCCGACGGTCGTTCCGGAGTTGACCGCGGCCAGCAACACCTTCACCGGCTCCATCACCGCCAGCAGCTTCAGCGGCGCTGGCACCGGCCTTACCGGGATCAGCGAAGGGCAGGTCACCAACCTGACTACGGACTTGGCCGGCGCCGCCTCTACGGCCGAAACCTACGCCAACAACACCTTCTTGCCGCTGACGGGCGGCACGCTGAGCGGCGCCCTGAACGGCACCACGGGCACGTTCAGCGGCAACGTCAGCGCGGGCGGTATGACTTCGCCCACTCTGAGCAACACGGGCGCGCTGACCGTTTCCACCGGGAGCAACGGCAACCTCACCCTGGCGCCGAACGGCACCGGCACGGTTAACGTGAACAGCAACGCCACGGTCAACGGCGCTCTCTCTCTGCCTTCCGTCACGGGAGCGGCGTCGTCGGCTTCGCAGCCGTTGCAACTGGCCGGCAGCGATGCCAGCAACAATCCCACCCTGTTCCAGTGGTTGGTCAACAGCGGCGGAGCTCTCGATCTGCAGACCGCCACCGGAGGCGGAACCGCTGCTGATAGCGGCCTGACCATCGCCTCGAACGGCGCGATCAGCGTGCCCGCACTGCTCGATACCGGCCTGACCTCCGGCTGCGTGCAGGTTGGAGCGGGCGGCATGCTGACCTCAACGGGGACAGCTTGTGGCGCTGGCACAGGCACCATCACGGGCGTAAACGGTACCGCTCCAATATCGGTAGTGACGAATAGTGGCGTTGCCAGCGTGTCTGTCTCAAACGCCACAACCGGGGCCCTCGGCGTTATTCAACTTGCCGGCGACCTGGGCAACACTGCCACAGTGCCCGAGGTGGTTTCGACCCACTTGACCTCCGCCTTGCCCATCGCCCAGGGCGGTACGGGGGCGAGCAGCACGAGTCAGTCCTTCGTGTTTGCCGGGCCGATTTCCGGCTCCGGTGCGCCTACGTTCCGTGCGCTCGCCGCAGGCGACCTCCCGAGTCTGGCTAGCTCCTACATCCAGAACGGTACTACTGCGCAGACGGGTGCTAACTTCAACATCGGCGGCAATGGCACGATCGGTGGAACCCTTCACGTAACGGGGGCGGTCACCGGCGCTTCGTTCAGTGGCACCGGCACGAGCCTGACGGCCCTGAGCGCCGGCAACATCAGCAGCGGCACGCTGGCAGTCGCCTATGGCGGCACGGGAAGCACGACCGGCTCTATCACTGGAACCGGGGCGCTCACCTTTGCTGCCGGGGGCACGAACAGCGGCATCACGCTGACGCCGACGGGCACCGGCACGGTCACCGTTCCCTCGCTTACCGGCACCGGCGCACTGACTATTGCTGCGGGCGGCACCAATCAAAACCTCACGCTGAGCCCATCTGGCAGCGGCAACGTGGTCCTCAACCCCAGTACCGGCAAGGTCACCGTTCCGACGCTCACGATCAACGGGTCGGCGGGCGCTGCCCCAACGGCCGCCGGAACCATCTCGTACAACACGACCAACAACACATACGTCGGCGGCAACGGCACCAGCACCGTCACCTTCGGCACTTTAAGTGGCGGCGTACTCCCTGCTAGCGAAGGCGGCACGGGAGTGGCCAATTCTGCCACGCTAACGCTCGGGACGAGCAATGTGAACCTAGCATCACTCGGATCCGGCCTTGTCTATAACACGACAACGACTGGCGCATTGACGGATGCCACGGCGGCGCAGGTGGTAGCGGTCATCGGCTCAACAGCCGTGACGAATGCAACCACGGCAACCACGGCAGCCACGGCAACGAATGTTTTGTTCAGCGGAATTACCGCCTCCACGAATACGTCCGCGGCCATGGTCGTCGGCAGCGGCGCATCTCTGGCAGCCACTGGGACGGGTACGATCACCGCGACAGGCTTGGCGACCACGGGGTCAGCAGTAGTTGTGTCCTCGGCAGGCGCTCCCACTACTGGGCAGGTGCTGACTGCCACTTCAGGGACAGCGGCGAGCTGGCAGACGCCGACCACGACCACGGGAGGAAACGTCTACACCCAGTCGCAGTCAGGTGGCACGGCCACCTTCAATGGCTCGGCCGTGTCGACCAACTGGACGGCCGATTCTGGAGGCTCAACCACGAACTACAACGAAACGTCCCCGAGCTCGACGTTTGGTGGCACCACTACGTATGTGTCCTTCTCAACGAGCTGCGCGAGCAACACGGAAAACACGTGCAACAACACGACCCCACCGGCCGGGACCATCACGACCGCGACCTTCACGTTCGGCAGCAATTCGACAAATGGCGGCGGCGGCTACACCGTGACGCTGTATAAATCCACTGGTGGCACCAATACTAGCGAGGGAAGCTGTACCATTGCGGCCCTCGCAACGACCTGCACGGTGACTCCGACCAGTTTCACCGTAAGCGGGACGGACACCATGGTGTTCGCGGTGGCCAGGACGTCCGGGAGCACTCAATCGACGACGGCCACCGTCACGGCCACCGATTCATCGTTAATCACTGCCAACAACAACACCAATTACATCGGGCTCAATGGCGCCTGCACGAGCACCTCGGTGAGCACGTGCGACACCGCCTCAATCGCTACGACGGGCACACTGACGAGCGCCAGCCTGACCTTTGGGTCCGCCGTCCCGACGGGCGACACGATCCAGGCAACGCTATTCGTGGGCGGCATCTCGAGCGGTTTGACCTGTAACATAGCCGCAGGCAGCAACAGCTGCGCCTTCACCGGCAGCCTGGCACTGAGCGCCGGTGAAGCAGTCGAGATCCAAACCGTGCTGACGGGCGGTTCGACTGCCTTTATGGCCACGGCGACCACCGCCTTGAGCGAGTCCACCCCGGCCGCGGTACAGATTTCCAGTCCGCACAGCAACGTCGGGACGGTGACGGGGGTGACTAGCTCCGGCACCGCGGTAACCTTCTTCGGATCGGCGGTGTTCACCAACAACAACTACTTCTGCACGGCCGTGGACAATTCCAACCCCGCGGCGGTGCAGGTGGTGCAGAACAGCGGGGCGCAGATCACGCTATCGATCGCAAGCGGTTCTGACCAGGTGACCTACCATTGCGTGGGTGACTAACCCGCGGCGAGCAAGAGCGGCGGTTTCCCCCAGGCCCGCCGCTCTTAACTTTCAACCGCGTGCGCCTGGACGTGAAGTGAGGCAGTACCGGACCGACGGATGGCTTCACCGATTCACCGCGCCGGCCACGAACGGCTGATCGAACCCGGTCCGCCAGAAAAGAAGGCCGGCACGAAAAAAGCGGCAAAGCGCCAACCAGCGCCTTGCCGCTTTCTTTTGCGCGTCGGGAACGCTACGGCCGGGATTGGTTCGGCGGATCAGCCTCGGACCGAAGCGAAGATCCGCGCGGCCGCATCGAATCAGGAAGCCTGGGTTATGGCGGGTGCCGTAAAAGGTGTAGACCTTGAGAGGCAGTTTGATCCGAAGAAACTCTGGAGCGTCATCGGAAACTTAAACCGAGCAGGGATTCCTCGCGTCGCTTGATCTCATAACAACGTTGGTTCCGTTCGTCGGTAGTCTGTTCTTGCGAAGGAGCAGAGACGACCGGAGAAGGAGCCAACGATGTTGGATAACGGCTCTAATCTTCCGGCGGATGCAAATCGTACTCGCGGATTTTGTAGAGCAGCGCTTTATAGCTGATCTTGAGCAGCACGGCGGCTTTGCCGCGATGCCAATGGGTCTGTTCGAGGGTGTGCGCAATGGCTTCGGCTTCGGCCTCTTTTTTTACCGAGCGCGCCAGCGATTTCAGCCCGTTTCCATTGGCATGGCCGGGTTCGCCGCTTTCCACTGCTTTTTCCGGCTGTAGCTCCGTGATGGCCAGTTCCTCATCGGCAAGCACCATATAGCGCTTGACGAAGTTTTCCAGCTGGCGCAGGTTTCCCGGCCAGGAATATTGCAGACAGGCCTGCAGCAGGCGCGGACTGAAAGGCAGCGGAGGCCGGGCATAGGAATCCGACATGCGGTTCATGAAATGTTTCATCAGGAATGGGATTTCCTTTTTGCGCTCGCGCAGAGGGGGAACCCGCATGGTGAATCCGCTGAGCCGGTAAAACAGATCTTCCCTCAGTGTTTTGGCGGCGATCGCCTCCTGCACATTGATATTGGTGGCGGCCAGGATGCGCACATCCACCTGGACGGTGGTGCGGCTGCCGAGGCGCGAGAAGGTCCGGTCCTGCAGGACCTGGAGTAATTTGGCCTGTAGCGCCGCAGGCATTTCGCCGATTTCGTCGAGCAGAATGGTGCCCTTGTCGCACTGTTCAAACTTGCCCGGCTTGGACCTGATGGCCCCGGTGAAGGCTCCGGCTTCGTAGCCGAACAACTCGCTTTCCAACAGGTCGGCCGGGACGGCGGCGCAGTTGATCTTGAGGAAAGGAAATTTTGCTCGGGGCGATAGCTGATGAATCAGCATGGAGACGACTTCCTTGCCGGTGCCGCTTTCGCCCAACATTAAGACGGGGACATCGAACTTCGCGATCTGCATCGCCTGCGAGTGAATCTGCTGCATCGCTGGACTGTTGCAGACAAAGGAGACGTGCTCGTTTAATTCGACGATCTGCGGGGAAGCATCCTGGGAGTAGGAAGTTGGCGTGGGCGATAAACACCGCCGAATTGCCGTCTCCAACTCTTTATCCTCAAAAGGTTTGGTCAGGTAGTCCAGGGCCCCCAGGCGAACGGCCTGCGCCGCTTTGCGAGTGTCGTTGAGGCAGGAAAGCATCACTACCTTCAAAGTCGGGTGCATTTCGCGGGCTTGTTCGAGTGCCTGCAAGCCGCCCATATCCGGCATTACTACGTCCATCAACACCAGATGGGGCAGAGGTGCGTGCTGCAGTCGCTGGAGCGCTTCCTGGGCGCAGCTGGCGGTTTCGACATGATACCTTTCCGCTTCGAGCATGGTACGCAAATAACGCAGCATGCCCGGTTCATCATCGACCACGAGAATTAGGGGTACAGCATGCTTGTGCGACATCGCCGTAGTAGCCATTCGCTCACTCCCGGAAAGCCGTTCCACCGCGTTATTGAGGAGGACAGAAGGGCAACACGAACGAGAATGTGCTGCCCGTGCCGAGCTCGCTCTGCACCCAAATTTTGCCCCCATGCGCCTGCGCCAGGCGACGGGCAATCGCCAGTCCTAAACCCGTTCCGGGCGGGACACCTTCCACTTCCAGGCGGAAGTAGTCTTGAAAGATATCTTGCTGGAACTCCGGAGCGATGCCCGGTCCCACATCGGATACGGTGACCTTGGCAGCGTTGAACCGCGATACATCCAGGCGACGGCGTTCCGACCCCGCCTGCTGCCGCTGCGGCAACGTCCGGCGATCCCAATAGTACGGCTCGGACTTAATCCACACGGAACTGGCTGAAGGCGAGAATTTCCACGCGTTGTCGAGCAGGTTAGAAATGATGTGCTGGACCTTGCAATAATCAAAGGGGAAGGGCATCAGATCCTCGTTGGCAGCAAAGAAAAGTGCTACTCCCTTCTGTTGGAATCGCGTCGACCACATACCGATCAGATCTCGGACGCACTCATTCAGATCCGAGGTGCTGATCGTCATCTGAACCGGGGCCTCCGTTAGCGCGTTGATCGCCAGGAAGTCCTTGATGAAATGCTGCAGACGTCTCTCGTTTTGATGCATTTCCTCGAGTACGCGTTGTTGCGCCTCGGTCAGAGGTCCCAGTTTTCCGTCCAATAAGAGACGGATGTAACCGCCCAGAATGGTTAGTGGGGTCTTCAGGTCGTGGGCGACGGTAGAAAGACCTTCCTGCCACCGGCGGATCGTATCGGGGCTAAGCCCAGTCTCTGAAGGAGGTGCGAGCAAACGATCGGTCTTTTTCACGGATGAGGAGACTGGCGTAGAATTCGGCATGAGACACGGATCTCCCGATAGGCACACCAGTAAATAATTGGGTTTCCTGAGCCAGCCATCAAGCCTTTTGGGGAGGCTGGAGGCAGGCGGGATCAGTCTGGTAAACGGAGCATCGTACACTTCACTGTAGCTGTCAACAGTTCATTTGTGCAAATCTTTTCATGTTTGTGGGTAAATGTCTGCCGTCCTGCATTGGAACGGGTGGTGGAAAAGCCGCCAAAGATTGCACCAAAGCTTCATTCTGCGGGTTAGTTCGTAATGGCCATTGGAGTGCCGGTAAATTCACAACGGAGAGAGCCAGCGTGCCGGAGAACAGGGAAGAGGACCGTCGCAGATGGAGTCGTGTGACGATTGCGATTCCCATGTTCATCAGCGGTGATAATGGGGGACACAACTTTCTCGAGTTTGGGACCGCCGTCAATTTGTCAGCCGGTGGCGCGCTGATTGCCACCCGAAGGTTTATCGCTCCGAAAACGCAGGTACGGCTGGAAATCCCCACATCTCCCCTGCCCCACGCCGCCATTCCCCAAGCGGCCAGAGTAATGTTCGGCCGGCTTTTGCGCGTGGAAGCGGCGGCAGACCATAACTTACTGGCTATCGCATTCGATGAACCCTTACAGTGGGTCGCTGCCCTACGGCCAGAATGATCGTCAGTTGGGGTTGCCTGCGATTTGTGAAACCTTGCGATCGCACGCCTTCTCGGACTGACGTTTGTAGTTTGGAGGCCGGGCTGCGAAGGTCGTCCTTCATGCGCGGCTCTCGATAAAGAAAAACACCATCTCGCGCAGATCGTTTCGAATAATGTACGCGTTCAACTATTTCGTTCATTCCTAAAGTTAGACCGAGCCCTGCCTGCAGGGGAGGCCGAACGCATTTATACTGGCTGCAGGAATGTGTTCCTCTCCGCAGGAGGGCCAAACACATTTGCAGACAAACAACCGGCGATGTCTTTACCGAGAAATTACGCCCGCGGATAGACCCTCATGGGACCAGTCGGGCAAGGGAGATATCGTCCACGTACCGCGGCACTTATTCCGCATCCTCAGGTGAACTCCGTGCTCAATTTCGATCAAGTGGCTGATCTTGCCATTGCTGGCCAAACTCCTACGCGCGAGATGGCGCTTGCCATGCTCAAGATTCCGGACTCCGACTTTCCCTCACTGTTTAGTGCGGCGTGGAAGGTGCGTCATCATTTTCACGGCATGCGGATGAGCGTGCAGGTGCTCAGTAACGCCAAGAGCGGGCTGTGTCCCGAGGACTGCCACTATTGTTCGCAGTCGAAGGTCTCGGAATCCGAGATTGCCCGCTATCCGCTGAAGGCCGTTCAGCTGCTCGTCGAAGAAGCCAAGGCGGCGCGTGACACCAAAGCGAACCATTTCTGCATGGGCCTGAGCGGGCGCTCGGTGAAGGACAAGGAAGTGGATGCGCTTTGCGATGCCATCCGCACCATTAAGAAAGAAGTTGGGATTGAAGTCTGCTGTGCGCTGGGCTTTATGAACCTTGATCAGGCCCGCCGATTGCGCGAAGCAGGGCTGGACCGCGTCAATCATAACTTGAACACCAGCGAGCGCCACTATCCTTCCATTTGCACGACCCACACCTACGGGGACCGCATGCAGAATCTGATGGTCTGCCAGGAAGCCGGCCTGGAGATATGCTCCGGTGGGATTGTGGGCCAGGGCGAGAGCGACGAAGACATTATTGACATGCTGGTGGCACTGCAAAAGATTGGTCCGAAATCGCTGCCGGTGAATTTCCTGATTCCGGTGGACGGCACGCCCTTCGCCCAGATGAAGCACCATCTGTCGCCCATGCGTTGCCTGAAGGTGCTGGCCGTGGCTCGCTTGCTGCATCCGACGGTTGAGTTGAGGGTTGCGGGCGGCCGCGAGTATCACCTGCGCAGCCTGCAGCCGATGGCTCTGTTCCTGGTCAACTCGATGTTCGTGAATGGGTACTTGACCGAAGGCGGCCAGGGGCCGGAGGAGGCAATGCGCATGATCGAAGACGCGGGATTTGAAGTGGGAACGGAAGAAACAACTCCTGCCCAGGTATGAGCGGTCTCGATTACTTGCGCCCGCAGTTGGACAAGCTCGAGCGTGATGGGCTCTTGCGCCGCACTGTGGTGTCTGCCGGGGTTGGGGGCAAGGTGTGGTTGGAGGATGGGCGCACTATCCTGAATTTTTCTTCCAATGACTACCTCAATCTGGCCCAGGATGGCCATGTTAAACGCAGAGCACAGGAGGCCATTGAGCGGTGGGGCTGTGGAGCAACCGCATCACGCCTGATGTGCGGGACTCTGGCGCTGCATGAGGAATTGGAAGCGTCCCTGACGCGGTTGATTGGCGGAGAAGCGGCACTGGTCTTCAGTAGCGGCTTTGGCATGAATGTCGGAGTGCTCTTTGCCGTCGCCGGGCGCGACGATGTTATCTTTGCGGACCGGCTAAGCCACGCCAGCCTGATCGATGGGGCACGCCTGAGCGGGGCAACCCTCAAACGGTATGCCCATAATGATGTCCAATCACTGGAGCGTTTGCTGCAATCGACTCCCTGTCGCGGGCATCGCATGATTGTCTGCGAGTCGGTCTTCAGCATGGACGGGGACATTGCCCCCTTGACGCAGCTTCGCCGCCTGGCCACGCGGTATGAGGCATCGCTGCTGGTGGACGAGGCGCATGCCATCGGCATTTGGGGCAATGGCGGCGGACTTGGCCGGGAGTCAGGCGGTCCAGCCGCCGAGTTGACGGCAGGTACTCTAGGGAAGGCCCTGGGCAGCCTCGGAGGTTTCATCGTATGCAGCCGGGAGACACGTGAGTACCTGGTGAATTGCGCGCGCAGTTTTATTTATTCGACAGCGCTGCCGCCGTCCAACGTGGCTGCCGCCCTGGGCGCAATCGAGCAGATTGAGCGCGACCCCATGATGGGCCGAAGGCTGCTCGATTTGGCTCGTGACTTCCACAGGTTGCTGCTCGCCGAAGGGCTGCGGCTCCCGGAGTTTCACTCGCAGATTCTTCCCGTGCAAGTGGGAGACAATCATCGGGCGCTGGAGTTGGCCACACGCTTGCGCGAGCGGGGACTGTGGGTGACTGCCATTCGCCCGCCCACCGTTCCGGAGGGAACTGCGCGTCTGCGCCTGTCGGTGACCCTGGCCCACACGCCGGAAGACTTGGCACAGGCGGCAAGGGAAATCGGCCTGATCGCACGTGAGATGGGGGTGGCATGACGGGACCTCTGTCTGAATTCTTCATCGGCGGCTGGGGTTCGACCGACGCGGTCTGGCGTGGCACTTTGACCCAAGCTTCTACGGCCGAGCCGCATTTTCTTGGCTGGCTGAATTGCGTGCAGGATTGGCCGGGGGTGCTCACGGCGTTATCCGCAGTACCGGGGCGATGTCTTCTGGTCGGATGGTCGCTCGGCAGTGTGCTCGCGCTCCGGGCGGCTTTGGATTTGCCCGAGAAAGTTGCAGCCATGGTGTTGGTTTCTGGCACGCCGTGCATGTGCGCCGGCAAGGACCATGGTGGCATCGATCCTCGCACGCTGGCAGCCATGCAAGTGCGGATGGCGAGAAATCCCGGCCAGGTGCTCGATGGGTTTGCCCATCAATGCGCCATGCCCGATGGTGACGAAGAGACCCGCACGTGCTACCTGCAGCAGGCTAAGCATTTTTCCCCGGCGGAACTGGCGGCAGGGCTGGAATGCCTTGCCTCACTCGATGTGCGGGAACGGCTGGGCGAGATACAGGTGCCTTGCAGAGTTCTCCATGGCGCTTGCGATCAGATCGTACCTGTCCGAAGCGCTCAGTTTCTTGCCGGGCAGATGCCTCTTGCGGAATTGGAGGTCATGGAAGGGCGCGGGCATGCGCTGCCTTTCACGGCTCCAGCCGAAATTGCGCGGTGTATTTGGAGTGTCATTTCATGAGCGGAATTGACGCCATTGATAAATGCGCGTTGGCACAACAGTTCTCCGGGGCGGCTCACCGGTATGACGTATGGGCCACGGCGCAGGCTGAAATTGCGGCGAGATTGATGCAGCAGATTCCGGCGGAGTTTGTGCCCTCGCTCATGATCGATCTTGGTTGCGGCACTGGGCTGCTGAGTGTACAGCTACTCAAGCGTTATCCGGCAGCATCACTGGTCGGCGTCGATCTTGCGGCCGGAATGGTGGAGCATTGCCGCCGCCACCTGGGGACGAACCCGCAGGCCCGGTTTGTCACCGGCGATGTTGAAGACATCGGAATGCTGGTGCCGCGAGCGAACTTGATTGTGTCCAGTTGCGTTGCCCAGTGGTTTGAGGATCTGCCCGCAACGCTACGGATGTGGGCACAGAGTCTGGTTCCCGGTGGTCTCATGGCGTTTGCTTGCCTGCTCCAGGGCTCATTCTGCGAACTGGAAGCTGCGTATTATGAGGCGCTGCAATGCAGCTTCCGTGGACTTTGCCTGCCTACCCCGGAAACCATACCTCTGCTTTTCCGTGACAGCGGTCTACATCCGATTGTATGCACGGAAGAGCGTGTGACCGCGCACTATGGCTCTTCACGCGCGGCTCTGCGCTCGTTTCAACAGATCGGCGCCGTCTTCCAGGGGCAACCCGGCCATCAATCGCTTGGACCGGCAGCGGTCCGGCGACTGATTTCCTTCTATGATCGCCACGTCAACGATCAGGGACTGGCGCCGGTTACGCATTGTGTCCAATATGTCATCGCGGAGCGGACAAGTTGATTCCCGGGATTTTCATCGCCGGCACGGGTACGGACGTTGGCAAGACGGTAGTCACCGCCGGCGTGTTCCGCTGGCTGCGTCAGCATTCGTCTTCTGCGATGGTCATGAAGCCGGTGCAGACCGGTTGCCAGGTTGGCGAAGACGGCCGGATGATTGCTCCCGATATCGACTTTGTTCTGCGGGTAGCCAACGTGGACGTCGATCAAGAAACTCTTGCTCATCTGGCGCCCTATCTTTTTGGACCGGCGTGCTCGCCTCACTTGGCCGCGCGGATGGCCGGCCAGAGAATTGAGATCGACAAAATTCTGGCGAGTGCCCGGTGGCTGGCTAGTCGCCACCAACGACTGGTTGTCGAAAGCGCTGGCGGTGTTGCTGTGCCCATCAACGAATGCCAGACCATGCTTGACCTGGCGTGGGAGATGCGCATGCCCGTGTTGCTGGTAGGCCATTCCGGCCTCGGCACCATCAACTATGTGCTGCTTTCGCTGGAGGCGATTCGCCGTCGAGGCTGCAGCGTGCTGGGCGTGATCTTGAACGACATTGCTCCCGTCTCCGGAGCTGACGCCTACATTCATGATGACAATGTGCGTGCCGTCGAGTCCTTCGGCAAGGTTCGGGAGGTGACACGCATTCCGTATCTTGGAGTGCCACCGGACATGGGACAGTTGGATTCCAGCCTTCGCAATTGCGAGTTTCTGAAAGAGTGTCTGCTATGAACTACGATGAAATGCGCCGTCGGGACATCGAGTTCCTATGGCACCCCTACACGGAGATCACCTCCTTCGAACAGTCGCAGTTCCCCATTGTCGAATCGGCCGAGGGATGCAGGCTTCGCGAAATCGATGGACGAGTTCTGTTGGATGGCATCTCGTCATGGTGGTGCGTAAACCTGGGGCACAGCCATCCTCGTCTGGTCCAGGCAATCCAGGCTCAGGCGGCGAAGCTCCAGCACACCCTCCTGGGAGGGATGTCGCATCCCCCGGCGATCCGGCTCGCTGAACAACTGGCGCGCATTGCCCCTGCGGGGCTGGGCCATGCAATGTTTGCCTCCGACGGTTCCTGCGCGGTGGAAGCAGCGCTCAAAATCGCTCTGCAATACTGGACCAATCAGGGCGAGAGCCATCGCACGCGATTCGTCACCCTGCAAGACGGCTACCATGGAGACACGCTGGGTACAATCGGCGTCGGCTACATTGACAGCTTTCATCGGCCGTTTCTACCCGCTCTCCGGCCTGGGTTGACTGCCCTGTCTCCTTACTGCAATCACTGTCCCATGGGGCTGCGGCCCGAGAGCTGCCATGCCGAATGTTTTGATTCCATGGAAACGCTGCTCCGCCGGCATCACGCCGAATGTGCGGCCGTGATCGTGGAGCCGCTCTGCCAGGCGGCGGCGGGCATGCGCATTTACCCGGCACTCTACCTGAAACGGCTGCGTTTGCTCTGCACAGAGTACGGAATCCCACTCATCATCGATGAAGTAGCCGTTGGCTTCGGGCGGACCGGTGCCATGTTCGCCTCCCAGAAAGCGGGCATTGTTCCAGACATCATGACCCTCGGCAAGGGCCTGACCGGCGGCCTGCTGCCCATGAGCGCGACCTTGGTGAGTGATGCGATTTACGACACGTTCCGGGCCAATGGAGAGCAGAGCCGCACCTTCTTCCACGGCCATACCTTCTGCGGGAATCCGATCACCAGCGCACTGGCTCTGGCAGCTCTGGAAACTTACGAAGAGGAGAGGATTGTCGAGCGATTGCCGGAGCCGATGCGCCTACTTGAAGAGGGCATGCGGCGCGTTTCCAGCGTGCTCGGCGGTTCACCGCTGCGCACGTTGGGCATGATCGCGGCTGTCGAGATCACGGAAGAGGCCGGAGGACGGTTTCGAGCGCGGAAAATTGCGGCCCGCGCCTATGAGTTGGGTCTGTTCATCCGGCCGCTGAACAGCACGATTTATTTGTGGCCACCGTTGAACATCAATAGCGCAGACCTGCAGTCCATGCTTGAGATTGTGGAGAGGGCGGCCAGGGAAACGAAATAACTTGAATCGTGTCTGGGGTTGGCGCTCGAACTGGCCCCGATGGTAACGCTTCGTTGCGGCGCGGCGGGCAACGTTCTCATCACCACTACCAATTTGCCTCGCTCATCCGTCGAAGGATGACTTCGCTGTAGCTATTCATGCGCTCGGGCCGCCGCTTCAGGGGAGCCGGTAGAATCGCGGCGAGCCGTGCCGATGGTTGCCGGCCGATATTCCGGGCCGAGGTTCTGTAGTAGTAACGGCACGCCGGCTCCGCACCATAAATACCCGGGCCCCATTCGACCAGGTTCAGGTAAAGCTCCAGAATGCGCTGCTTGCCGAGGACGAATTCGGCTACCGGCACCAGCGTGGTCTCCGCGCCCTTGCGAAGGAAAGATCGGTTGGTTCCGAAGAACAGGTTTTTTACCAGTTGTTGCGTGAGTGTGGAACCTCCGCGCGTGCGACCGCCCTCCATATCTTCTTCGGCAGCGTGTTGGATCGCGCGCCAATCGAAGCCGTGGTGCTGGTAGAAGCGCGCGTCCTCAGCGGCGATGACAGCGTGCTGGAGATTGGGCGAGATCTGGCGGAGCGGAACAAATTTGTAGCGTTTTTGATAAGGCGTGTGGTGAATCCAGGCCTGGAAGCGGCGCTGGATCTGCACCGCGGTGGTGGGTGGGTCGATCCACCGGGCGGCCACCAGGAGCAGCGCGGCGAGCGACCAAAGAAGCAGCGCACCGATAAGTAGCCATCGAAGAGAGGATCGGAGAAAACCCTCCCGAAGCGAGGTCCTGGTGTGTGGGTTTGGCCTTGGAGTCACATTTCCAGAATACAGCCTGGGCTGGGTTGCCGCTGGCGAGTGGCTTTGTGTGCGCCAAATCGCATGGATCACAGGCACCGCCGATGTCAGTCAGGCATGCCGGGCAGAGTCTTCACGCTTAAACTTTTTGGGGTGATCGGCGAAAATTCAAGAAGTTTGCGGCTGCGGCGATGCCGTGTCCGAGGCTCAATCCCCACAAGGGCAGCCGCCACGCCCACCCGTTCTTCGCCTTCGCCGCTGGGCTTAGCTTGAGATATCCGGCCAAGGCTGCGAGGGCAATTGTTGCTGGGAGGGAAACGGCGTACATGCGGCTTCGCGACGGGCGCTCGCCGTAGATCCAACAATTCACCTCGGCAGCTGCGGGGTCATGCTGCGCATACTTTGTCGATTCGATGTCCAGCACCAGCGCCATTGCGGCGGTCCCGAACAGCAGCGCGAATTCGTTTGGCGGGTTAGCCTTCGCCTGGATTTCTGCCATGGATCTCACCCTCTTCGAATCGTCCGCCGCCGGGCACGCAGAACAGCCCGTTGCGGGGCGTTCCGCATGCATGATCGTGACGAACTGCGTTGCGCTTGCAGCAGCCGTGGGTACTCCACGACTCAAGGAACTTGAGACGCGCAGCACGGCTACCTTGTTGTCCCGCTCAAGCGGATTGGCGGAGTCCGGGCCGGCTGTTGCCGGCAGGCGGCTGTCCTTCCGCCAGGTCGCGCAGCACCAGCCGTGCCGAGGAGACCATCAGGCGGCGATGCTCGGGGAGGATCTGCTCCCACGAAACCAAGCCTTCGCCGCTCTGGCAACCGAAATCGGAGGCCAGCATGTTGCGGTAGCCGTAAAACAACTTTGCCAAATCCTCAGCGGAAATATTCTGGGTCTGCATATATTCTCCTTATTCGGGTTTCAATACTTCGTTAAAAAGTAAAACGGCTCACGATCGTTGCCGTGAGCCGTTCGGAAAGTCGATGCTAACTTGAAAATCTAACTTCGATTCTCAGCCGCCCTTTCCGAACCGACCACGGTTACCCGTACTCGCGCTACAAGCGCCAGTACGGCCAGGGATACGGTAAGGGGGCTAGCGATCTTCATGCAATCTAGAGTAGCAGCACTCACTCCTGGCTTCAAACTCTTTATTCTGATTCGGCTATCAGCGAAGCTTATGTGAGGGCGGCATGGCGACAACCCGAGGTGACTGCGATACGCAGAAAAAGCATCTAATGGCAGTCGAGAGTAAACTGTTGCGGATCTGGACCATGCATTTGAACGAGCCTCCTCATAGGTTGCTGATGATTGCGGCCGCAGTGCTGCTGATTGCGAACGCCTGTGCGTGGGTGGACTGCTCCGGCCAACTCAGCACGCCCATAAGGACTCAGTCTGTGCAGTACCAACTGCAAGGAGGTCACGCCATGCCCTTTGCGCTACGAACAACGGCGTTTGCAGAAGGTGGTGCAATTCCCAAGAAGTACAGCTGCGACGGCGCCGACGTTTCCCCGGCATTGCAGTGGAATGACGCCCCGACCGGGACGCAGTCGTTTGCCCTCATCGCGGATGATCCGGATGCGCCGGTGGGCACATGGACGCATTGGCTCATCTGGAACATTGCTGCCACAGCCACGGCACTGCCGGAGGACGTACCGAAGGTGGGCGAATCCGGCGATGGCGCCCGTCAAGGCAATAACGATTTCAAGCGCATTGGCTATGGCGGCCCGTGTCCGCCTCCGGGCAAGCCGCACCGCTATTTTTTCAAGCTCTACGCGCTCGATGCCAAGCTCGACTTAAAAGCGGGAGCCGGCCGAAGCGAGTTGGAACGCGCCATCAATGCGCACACGCTGGCACATGCGGAATGGATGGGGACCTACAGACGTTGATGACGGCTGTTCCAAGCAAGCGCGCAGTGTTTCGCTACTACGCCGGGCTGAACGAATTCCTGCCGTTCGCCCGGCGCTTTACTGCGTTCACGCACACCTTCGAGTTGCCTGCCTCGGTGAAGGACAGGATCGAGTCGATGGGCGTGCCACACACGGAAGTCGATCTCATTCTGGTTAACGGCAAGCCGGTGGACTTTTCCTGTGCGATTCAGGACGGTGACCGGGTCAGCGTCTATCCTGTTTTCCAATCGCTGGACACGCGCCCTCTGATTCAGCTGCGCACACCGGTGAAAGAGCACCGCTTCATTCTGGACATCCATCTCGGCAGGCTCGCCAGGTACCTGCGCATGCTGGGCTTCGACGCGGCCTATGAGAACGACCGCGAAGACAAGGAGTTGTCGCGAATCTCGCACGACGAAGAGCGGATTCTTCTCAGCCGCGACCGCGGACTGCTGAAGCGGGGCGAGGTGGTTCATGGATATTTCGTCAGGGCGACGGAGCCGAAGAACCAGGTAGTCGAGGTTGTCAGGCGATTCGATTTGTTCTCCGCCGTCGTTCCCTTTCGGCGCTGTATTCATTGCAATGCGCTACTGAAATCCGTAGCCAAGGAAAGCATCGTCGAACGGCTGCCAACCAAGACCCGCCAGCACTACGAGGAGTTCCGCATGTGTCCTGCTTGTGATCGCATCTACTGGGAGGGCTCGCATTACGAGCATATGGGGCGTTTCATTCAGCGCATTTTGTGCGATGAGGGCGAAGACACTGCGGCATGAGCCACTCTCGAATATCTCCGTTGGTTGATGAAACACGGGAACCTTGTGTTCGTGGCTTTCTTCACGTTCCGGAAAGCTCATCTGGGGATGGGCTGGTCCTCACGCACGGCGCCGGAGCGGACTGCCAGTCCCTGCTGCTGGTGGCGCTGGCGGACGCCTTCTGCGAATCCGGCCTGACCGTTCTCCGCTGCGACCTTCCGTTTCGTCAGCAACATCCGCACGGGCCTCCGCCACGCGGCAGCGCCGCGCGCGACCAGGCAGGATTGCGGCATGCGGTGGAGGTGATGAGGCGGCAGGTTTCGGGGCAGCTGTTTTTGGGTGGGCACTCCTACGGAGGCCGCCAATCGACCATGCTGGCCGCTGCGGAGCCAGGCCTGGCCGATGGACTCCTGCTGCTCGCATACCCGCTTCATCCACCCAGGAGACCGGAGCAGCTACGCATCGATCACTTTCCTAACCTGAGGACACCTGCACTTTTTGTGCATGGCAGTCGAGATGGATTCGGCTCGACGGAAGAGTTGCAGGAGGGGTTGAAGCTCATTCCCGCACATACGGAACTGGTGACCATCCAAGGCGCCGGACATGATCTGGTTTCGGCGAAGACGGTTGGTGCGGTTACCACGACTGTGGTGGAAGTGTTCGGGAAGTTCAACGGCCTGCGTTACCGGGCTCTCTCGTAAATTTCATAACATTCGTACTCAGAGACCCGGCCCAGCCAGAATTGCGCACCGCAGAACTCATGTTTTTTCTGGAAACGACTCCTTGCGAGCTCCACCCTTGCGGAGTCGGACTTGGCAGATTTCAGGGTTGTTTGGCCACCGGTTGGGACCACAATGATTGCGTTGCCGGGCGGGGACTCTTTGAGGATTCGCTTGGATTCGTAATCCCAGCGGTTCGACCAGGTCCAGAACGCCGTGGGCCAATTGACGAAGATGTTCCGGTCGAAGTAGGGCTGGATGGCTGTCCCGTAGAAATTGATGCAGTAGATTGGGCGCTTGCCCACGTAGGGACGAAGATACTCGGCAGTGGCTCTTCCGCCGGAGTATGCGCCCTGGATGTCGGCGCCTATGGTTTCGGCTGTCGAGGGCAACTGGCAAACCAGCAACGCAGCCAGCGAGAATGCCATCAGCCGCGCCGGAAATTCCGATGCGGGCAGTTGAGTGGGTGGCCAGGCCGCCCATACGGAAACCAGAAACGCCGTGAGTGCCATTCCGTAATGCCACGGCTTGGACCAAACCCAGCCCATGGCAAGCACGGTAAAGATGAACGGCAGAGCACAGGCGGGCCGCCGGACCGCAACGAACCAGCCCAGCACCAGGATCAGCAGCACCACGGAGCCGGCGATTCCGAAGAAGGTAAGATTCAGGCCGAGTGCCGCACTGAATTCTGGAAGACCGCTGAGTGCGCGGGTGAGGCTGCCGAAGGCGGTCCCTTTTTCAAACTGCCGCGCCGCGCGGAAGCTGCAGTCCGCATAGGGCTGTGCGAGGAACTTGGCAATGGCCGCGGAGGTCAGGACGAGGAAACCTGCTGCGCCGGCATGAAGAATTTGAGTCCGCGAAGGACGCTGCTTGAGGAAGCTGCTCAGGAACTCGCAGGCAAAGGCGCAGGCGATGCCAGCGGCGATCATGCATCCGTACAAGTTGGTTTGCACGAGCAGTGCGAGGACAAACCCGAAAGCCAAGATGCGGGGTGGTTTTGCCCTCCAGAGCGCGACGGCAGCAAAGGCGAGCAAGGTGGACAGCGCGTAACTGCGGGATACCACCGCGTACTGATACTGGTAGTAAAAGGCGAAGGGAAGCAGCAGGCGGACGAACCCAGGAAGCGGGCTCCAGCGCAGCCAGATATACATGCCCGAGGCGACCAGGGTGATGGAGACGAGTCCCAGCGCCGCATAGGTCAGATGCAGGCGGGTGAGTAGCCAGAGCAGAAGATGCCAGAGCGGAGGACTGCCTTCGTATCCCATCTGGTGGAGGATTCCGGGAATGCCGAGGTTGCGCGCGATAAGCCAAGCTTGCGCCTCGTCTGCCCATGGCTCGTGAAAGCAGGCCGTCACAGTGGCAATCGCGATAAAGATGAGCAATACCAAACTCTCGGCTGGAGGCAGCCCAACAAAGCGGAGGTTCCGGAGCCTGGCATTCAGTCGGAAGCTGTTTTTCATCGCGATGGCAGGAGGACCCCCAGGAACTAAGCCGGAGCAGGCGGAGTTTGTAGAACCGAAACTCGCAGCAGAGACTGAGCTTAAATGAAATCCTCGCCTCGTCGCTATGGCAATGTGGCCCATGACAGGGCGGCGCGGGCAACTCAGATTCATCGGGCGCCATCTATCGCGACGGCCCCGAAGTGTTCCTCGCGAACTCCCTGAGGCAAATCCCAACACGGAAGGAAACGGTTCCATGGCAAAGGTTGTCAGTTGCAGAGATGTTGGAGTTGATTGTGACTTCGTAGCGCGCGGAGAAACGGAACAGGATGTCTTGCAGCAGTGCGCGGAGCACGCCCGCACCGCCCACGGCATGACTGAACTTCCACCCGAACTTGCCGAGAAAGTCCGGGCTGGAATTCGCGATGAAGGGAAACAGAAAGTAGCGTAACGCTTCCCGTGGCCGGTGCAATTTGTGCACCGGGAAGAGCCATTGTGTGAGGGACCGAGGGGAGTGGCCGGCACATAGGAGCGCTCACCAAAGAGCCGCCCGCCGGATGAGTGCCGCGGCTCCCCTCGTGCACCGATTTCGAAGATGCAGGAACTCAGGACTCAGCCTGTGTGATGCTCATCCTTTTCTTTCTTCACGAGGGCTCTGCGCTGTTCCTTGGCGGAGCATTCGTCACAGATCGGGTATTGGAGCTTGATTCCGCAGAGTGTGCAGACCCGCGGTTTGCACTCAGCTTTCTTTTCAACTTTTGTCGCCAGCATGGGAACTCCTTTCTTGCGTCATCCCAGGCGCATGGATGGCGCGTAGGGTTTTGCTACGAAAGACAAGGACAGGGATGGGACGTTGGATTGGAATGGGCGAGATGCCCGGCGGTCTGTGGCGTCCCTCAACATCGGACACCTCACGCCGCTAACTTACCGCCAAACCTGCCAGGTTACAGTGATTACGATCACAGGCGTTGGCCAATCCGAGCCGGGGGCAAACTCGGTAGGCGCGGGCCTCATCCATGAAGCGTATCCATGAGGCGTATCCATGAAACAATCGTCCTGGCGGCAGAAACTTCTGACAGCTTTTGACCCGACTTTCAAAGGAGAAGCAGCATGCCGGATACGCGCAAGGAAAGCGACAGCCTGGGGGAAGTAGAGGTTGGGGCCGGCAAGCTGTGGGGCGCGCAGACCCAGCGATCGCTGGAGCACTTCAGCATCGGCCGGGACCTGATGCCGCGCGAGATGATCGGCGCCTACGCCATCCTGAAGAAGGCCGCGGCCAACGCCAACCATGCTTTGCAGCAGCTCGACGGCAAGCGCCACAAGCTGATCGTGCAGGTTTGCGACGAGATTCTGGGCGGACAGCATCAGGATATGTTTCCGCTGCATGTATGGATGACGGGCAGCGGAACCCAGTTCAACATGAATGTGAACGAGGTGATCTCCAACCGCAGCTGCCAGTTGGAGGGCACGCCGCTGGGAAGCAAGACGCCGGTCCATCCCAACGACCACGTCAACCTGTCGCAGTCGTCCAACGATAACTTTCCCGCGGCCATGCACATTGCTGCCGCGCTGGGTGTGAAGCAGCGGTTGATGCCGGCAGTGCAGGCGCTGCACGAGGCGATTGCCGCCAAGGCCGAAGCGTGGAAAGAGATCGTGAAGATTGGGCGCACCCACATGCAGGATGCCACGCCGCTGACGCTCGGGCAGGAGTGGTCCGGGTATGCGGGCCTGCTGGCCGACGATCTGGAACGAATCGAAGATGCGCTGCGGGGCGTCTACCGCCTTGCGCTCGGCGGCACGGCCGTGGGGACCGGTATTAATGCGGCGCCCGGCTTCGCCGAGGCCGTGGCCGCCGAGATTGCAATACTTACAGGGCTGCCATTCGTAAGCGCGCCGAATAAGTTTACGGTGCAGGGCTCGCACGACGCGCTGGTGCAACTCTCCGGAACCTTGCGCACGCTGGCGGTCTCGCTCTACAAGATCGCCAACGACATTCGCCTGCTGTCCAGCGGCCCGCGGGCGGGCTTCGCCGAACTGGAGATTCCGGAGAACGAGCCGGGCTCGTCGATTATGCCGGGCAAGGTGAACCCCACGCAGATTGAGGCGCTGACCATGATCGCTGTGCAGGTGATGGCCAACGACGTGGCGGTGGGCTTCGGCGGCGCCGGGGGCTACCTGGAGATGAATGTTTACAAGCCGCTGATGATCTTCAATCTCGCCCAGTCCATCACCATATTGAGCGATGGGTGCACGAACTTCCGCAAGTTTCTGATCGAGGGGACGAAGCCGAACCTGAAGAAGATCCAGGAGTACGTGGAACGCTCACTGATGCTGGTGACGGCGCTGACGCCCCTGATCGGCTACGACAAGGCCTCCCAGATTGCGCACTACGCGAGGGACAACGACCTGACGCTGAAGGCCGCTGCGCTGAAGCTGGGCTACGTGACGGAAGCGGAGTTCGAGCGCGTGGTCGATCCGGCGAAGATGATCGGTTCGCACTGATTTTCAAGTTTCCAAGATTTGACTCTCGCATTGCCCGACATTGATATATTTTTGATACCAAAAAGGAGATACCGCCTTGAGTGAAACGCCGGCAACGGACGAACTGAAGGCCCGGATCAAACGTCTGGGCTTTGAGGCAAGCCAGCTGAAGCTGGATCTGCACGACCTGACAGAAGAGCTGCCCAATGGATGGGAGCAGATCATGCAGGTTGCGGACCGGACGTACAAGAAATACGCGGAGCTGGCCGCGGCCAAACAGCAACTGGCGGAGATGGAAAAGTCCGCGTCCGGCTGAGACGGCGCAAACCCCGGCGGGTGCATCAGGAAGGCTTGATGCGCTCCAGCAACTCCTGGGACATGGCGGTGAATTCCTGGGAGGCCTGCTCGTCTCCCATATCGAAGATGGTCTTCTGCAGCGAGACGGACTCGGGAACGGCGACACGCTCGCGCAACTCGGTCTGCAGCACGAGCTTATCAAAGCGGGTGCGCAGGTTGGCCACCAGGCCCTCGCGATGGGTGGCCTTGCGTCCCACGCGGGAGACGATGATTCCGGCGTGGGTAATGTTATGGTCCAGGTTTTCGCACAGCTCCTCGACCCGGTTGTTGAGGAACGCCACTCCGAGGATGGAGAGGTAATCCGGGGGAACCGGCACCACGTAGTGGGTGCTCAGGATGAGCGCATTCTGGGTTGGGATGGTCAGGTTCGGCGGACAATCGCAGACGACCATGTCGTACTGGTCCAGCACGGGCTTCAGAGCTTTTTTCAGGCGCATCTCGCGGCCGGCCGCGCCGCCCAGATCCAGATCCACCGAGAATAGACTGATGTGCGACGGCACCAGATCGACATTCTCGAAGACCCCCTTCTTGATTACGGTTTTGGCATCGTTGAGAGTGGTCTCTCCGGCGATGCTGCGCACTCCGAGCAGGGAGGCGATGGTGCCGTATTGCTTGGCGTGCTCCACCCAGTCTTCGCCGCGGATGCAGGAGAAGGTGGCATTGGTTTGCGGGTCGCAATCCACCAGCAGAGTACGCATGCCTTGCCGGCCGCAATAGGCGGCAAAGTTGACTGAAATGGCGGTTTTCCCTACGCCGCCCTTTAAGTTGACACACGCGAGTATGGCTGGCATTGGCACCTGCTGTGGAAATGAAGGATGGCATCCAGTGTAGCAGAGCGCTGCGCTGCCTGTGCTCCAGGTTTACACCCTGAGGCGGCCGATCTCAGACCTGGTTTGGCCTCTCCGCCAGGCTGAGGAGGTCCAAAATCGGGAATATTCGCTTCTGCTCACAACCCTTCGAACGCATTGGGAATCCAAGCTTTGCATAACCAAAGGGTGTGGGAACCACATTGCTAGATGAGGACGTGATCGGGCAGTTGGCCTTTCCCTTTTTACTCGAAGGAGGAAGCGTGAGCACAACCATGGCTACCGGTAATCGTACTCTGTCTCTGGTGGAAGTCCCTCAACATCCGACAATGGGCGGTGGCTTCGCCTCGAGTTGGATCGACCTTTATGGCGAGGCTATGGATGAGGCCCTGGGGGTTGAGAAAACGTCGCTCTCGGCGATGGTCGAGTTCAACGCCCACGCAGTGGATGCCTGCGAGCTTTTGGCCGGTGATTTTGCGGGGACGGTTTGCAATGCCCTTGCCACCTGCATGAAAGCCCAGCTGAGCTGGTTCAACCTGATGTCCGAGGCAAGCAGGGTCCTGATGGCTGTCGCGGTTCCGGTGGGTGCGTTTGCTTTCGCAAAAGACGGTTCAACTCCTGCATCAGCCGAGGTGTTGGACCACGGCAGCATGGATCTTGTGCTGGGTGAAGAATGCGGGAGTCCGTTGCCCGACACGGAGGTGAGCCTCGTGGAGGCGGGCGGCTCCGGTGGGCCGGTTCAGGCTGACGTTGCAGAGACGCCGCAGCAGGGTATGGACTTGGTGATCGGCGGGACGGCCGCGTGATCCGCCCGATGCCGAGGTCTTTTCCGGCCGCTCGCGATTCCTGGTAGACGGCACGGGGTCTGTTGGCTGGCAGGCAGACTTTTTGCCTCGAGTGGTGGGCAAATGGGCACCTGCGGATAGAACGGGAAGAGAGCTGGAAGGAACACTGGAAGGCGGTGGTGATTCCTGAAATCCGGGTATCGGGTTCACCATTTTCAAAAAAAGGATTAAAACTGGTCAAGGTGTGTTGTAAAGTGTAGGCGTTAAAGCTCGGCGCCCGAAAAATTGAGTATTCGATTCATGTCTTCGTAACTCTTTAGGATTACTATACTGCACACGAACGGGGTGGTTCTGTCAGATACGCCGGAGCGTTACGAGACAGAGCCCGGGGCCATGGGGCGCTGGAGGCTCTCGTTTGAATTCATTAAAGTATAAAACTTAAGGAGATCGAGATCATGGCTCCTGCAGCACTTGAGGAAAAGTCGGAACATCTCCAACCGAAGCCACTTCAGGATAAAGTAGCCCTTGTCACAGGCGGTGCGCGCGGCATCGGACGGGCCATCGCACTGGAACTTGCCAGCCGCGGCGCAACCGTTGCCATCCACTACCGTTCCAGCGCTGCGGAGGCGGAGGCATTGTCGGCGGTGATTCATGGAATGGGTGTCGACAGCTTCACGGTTCAAGGCGATGTCTCCTCCAAAGATGAATCAAAGCGGGTGCTGGCCGCGACCTTGGACAAGTTCGGGCAAGTCGACATTCTGGTGAACAATGTAGGGATTCACCGCGACCGGACCCTGGGCAAGATGAGCGATGCGGATTGGGCGGATGTGCTGAACACCAACCTGAATGGTACCTTCTTCTGCACCCGGGCCGCTCTGCCGTCGATGATTCAGCGGAGATTCGGGCGAATCGTCAACATTGCCTCGTTTGTCGCGCAGTCAGGGGCCATGGGGCAGGCGAACTACGCCGCCAGCAAGGGTGCCATCGTTGCCTTTACCAAGACCGTGGCTCTAGAGATGGCGCAGTACAACATTACAGCGAACGTGATCTCGCCCGGCTACACGGCGACCGAGATTGTGGCGGGTATGCCCGCCCGGGCCCTGGACGAGATTGCCGCCCGGATCCCATTGAAGCGACTGGCGGAGCCGCAGGAGATCGGCAAGGCTGTAGCGTTTCTGGTCACCGATGGAAGCTATATTACCGGCCACCAGTTGAATGTGAACGGTGGAATCTATATGTAAGGGACACGGGGAGGCTGGCCGTGCGATGTTCCGGCCTCCGATCCGGTCTATGCTCAGAATCTCAGGGAGCCTAGGATGCGAGCCGAAGCGAATCCGCTCTGGTCAGACGGCCCAGCCCGTTCCCTGTCGAATCGGACAGGGGTATGCTCAAGGTCTGCGCGGTTCACCTGAAGACAAAAGCCTTACAAACTGAGACACCGCACAGCCGTACAATCAAACCAATGTAGTGCGTAGTCAGAGGCATTCGGATGAAACCCGCCACTGCGATCCGATTCAAGACGGGTGCTCTTGGAAGTCCCTGCAGGCGGCGTTCGGCAGGGTGGGGGTATTGACGGCAGGGTTTACAATGGATACCCGTGCCGTCCGGAGTAGCAGTCAGTGCCACGGAAGAAGAATGTTGAGGCGGCAGGCGCCGCTTGCCGGCTGTCCCGGCAACCCATCGACGTAGGCCGAATGGACGGGGGGCGGGAATCGCTCCTGCAAGGAATTTTCGCGCTGCGTAGGTAAAGACAGATCGGCTAGACCACAAGCGAAGACAAGGGATAAAACGAAATGAAGGAATTCGTAATTAACAAGCATGGTCGAATTGTTCTTCCATTCAACTTCTTTCCCGAGCTGGATTTTTCGGCCATTGAGACACTGGAAAATTTCAAGACCGTGATCTCCAGGGATTTTGGCGAAAAGGCTCCGACCGAGAAGGATATCCTGGAGCGTCTGCATGCCGGAAAGTACAAATCGCGCTTTGAAATCTGCCGCGACCTCGCGCTGAACCTGTACTGGGTCAACCGCTACGCGCTGACCATGTATGAAGAGCGTCCCACGCGTTGGGGTGATCTTCCCCGCCAGCGCGAGGATGTCTTTTTGCCAGCCTGCAAGCAGTGGGATTCGTTGCGCGTGGCCGCCGAGATCCAGGAAGGTTACGCCACGCTGCCCACGCAGTGGAAATCGGAGACCGAGGACGAAGCCTTCGGTTTGCTGCTGAACGGATTCAAGAGCAAGCATAGTGCAGGCGGAGACCTGCGCGCCATCCAGCCCACGGTTGGGGAGATGCTCGCTTCGCGCAAGGGAAGGACGCTACGGCTCCTCGAATACAATCCCGATTATCCCGGCTTCAGCTATGACGATGTGATTCAGTATTCGCATGAGGTTCCCGAACTGGAAGCGCTGATGCGGCAGGCGATGATCCTGCACAACCAGTACCGTTGGGACCCCATGACCTGCTCCTGCGTCGAAGTCAGCCAGCTGAAAGACGACGACTACGTGATTGCGCTGTATCCGCGCAACAACGAGGTGCTGAGGTTTATTCGCCGGGCCAAGGGCGGACGACTGCCCCATTCGGCGCGTTTCAAGATGCCGGCAACGCTCTCGCTGTCGGCGCCCGCGTTGCCCTACAAGCCGATTGTGGTGCGCGAGCATTTCAAGATCATGCCGAAGCTGGAAGGGCTGGGGGTTTACGAAGGGGAAGTGGTTTGCAGCAATGCCGACCTCATCCGCAACCATGCCTTCAGCTGGTCACGCATGACGGAGAAGGAGATTGCGGAAAAGACCGGAATCGAACAGCGCCTTTACAGCGAGCTGAAGCTGGAGGAGATGGGCTTGCTGGCGGCGCGTTCGGCATTGGCGAAATCCGGGCGCAAGCCGTCGGAGATCGGCGCGGTGCTGTTCTGCAGCTGCACCTCGGCGAGAACGATGCCCTCCAACGCGAGCTGGGTTGCCGGTGAACTTGGGATCATGCAGGCCCATGCGTCCAATGATATTTTGGCCGCCTGCGCCGGCATGGCTTACGGCTTTTCCGAGGCGGTGAGGATTCTGCAGAACATCAACCGGCCGGTGCTGGTGGTGTGCGCGGAAAAGTTCTCCGACAAGATCGGAACCGTGCGCACCTCGCGCATGATCTTTGGCGATGGCGCGGCCGCCGCCATCATCGGGCCGGCCCCGGAGGGAGCGGAACCGGACATCGAGATCATGAACACCTATGCGGGCGGTCCGTGGTCCGAGGTGAACTCGATCATCCTGCCCAATCCGGAGTTCAATAATGACGTCACCGTCTTCGGTCCGGAGGTGAAGTCGCTGGCTGGTCGCTACCTGATGCAGATGATGAACGACCTTGCCGCCATGAAGGCCCCGGACGGGGTAACTTCGCTGCTGGAAACCATCGATCTCGTGATCCCTCACCAGGCGAATAAGACCATGGTGGAAAAGCTGGCCGATGCAGCCAAGGTTCCGCGCGACCATCTGTACTTCAATATCGAACGGGTAGGGAACACCTCCGCCGCCAGCATTCCGATTGCGATCCGCGACGCGGTGGCCGACGGACGGATCGACCGGCCGATGCGCATCTTTGCGCCCGGCTTTGGAGCCGGAGCGGTCGCGGGCTTCCTCGTGATGCGGGTGGATCCGGCAGTGGTCAACTGCGATCCTCAGCCCTCGGTTTCGGTGGAAGAAAACGGCAGGATGGCGCTAGCCGGCCGGGTAGCACTGGTAACCGGCGCCGTCCGCGGCATCGGCAAGGCGATTGCGCTGGAGATGGCACGGCGGGGCGCATCGGTGGCGATCAATTTCCTCACCGACGACGAAGCCGCCGAGGCTGTGGCCAAAGACGTCCGCAAGCTGGGCGTTGGCGCCATCGTGGTGCAGGGCGACGTTGCCAATAACGAGGATGCGAAGAAGATCGTGCGCACGGTCCTCGATAAGTGGCAGCGAATCGATGTGCTGGTCAACAACGCCGGCATCAGCAATGAAAAATCTCTGCAGAAGATGACGGACGAAGATTGGCAGCAGGTGATCGAGACCAACCTGAACGGCACCTTCAACACCACCACCGCGGTGCTGCCGGCGATGATCAACCAGCGTTTCGGCCGCATTATCAACGTGACTTCCGTGGCCGCCCAGGATGGGGCTAACGGACAGGCGAACTACTCGGCCAGCAAGGGCGGCATCACCGCCTTCACCAAAACGGTGGCGCTGGAGTCGGCCAAGCACAACATCACGGCCAACACCATTGCCCCCGGGTATACGGCGATCGAGATGATGCAGGAAATTCCCGAGAAAATAGCTTCCCAGATGCGAGCCAAGATTCCGCTTGGGCGTTTTGCAACTCCCCGGGAGGTCGCCAAAGCCGCGGCGTTCCTAGCCGCCGACGGGGACTACATTACCGGTCAGGAGCTGAATGTAAACGGCGGATGCCACATGTAGGCCGGTTCGCCGGGCAGATTGGGCGGCCGTTTGTGCCGCCCAATTTTTATGCCGCCGGAGGTTCGCGGCAGTCGGTATTGAAGCCGGTTGGTAGGGTGTTCGCGATTGAGGAAAACAGATATACTGTCCGGGCTGTCCGCAAGTACGCCACCTGCACGGGAAAAGCCTGGCACAGGTGAAGGCGGTCAAATCCAGAGCTGGATGCATCCATAGAAATCGTGCTGTAGTGCGCGGCACTGAGCATACTATCGAGCGCCGGAAAATCTGAGTCCGGTGATTCGAATTGAGAAAGGCGAGGAGCGCTATGTCGTTTAGTCTTAGCGGTAAAACTGCGTTGGTGACCGGTTCCGGACGTGGCATTGGAAGAGCAATTGCCGGGAAGTTGGCGGCCGCCGGCGCCCAAGTGATGCTGAACGATATCGATGAAGCGGTACTGAGCGAAACGGTCAAGGAATTCGAGGGCGCGGGCTACAAGGTTTCCAGCTTCTCCGGTGACCTGATGGACCCGGCGACGCCGGATAAGCTGGTGCAGTCCACGCTGGACAAACTCGGCGGGCTGGACATCATCGTCAACAACGCCGGCTACAGCTGGGACGGCGTGATCCAGAAGACCACCGACGAGCAGTTCCAGGCCATGCTGACCATTCACCTCGTCGTTCCCTTCCGCATTCTGCGCGCCGCGGCCAACCACTTGCGTGAGACCGCCAAGGCGGAGATCGCCGAGGGCAAGACCGTGATGCGCAAGGTGGTCAATATCACCTCCATCTCGGGTGTGGACGGCAATGCCGGACAGTCCGGCTACGGCGCGGGCAAGGCGGGCGTGGTCGGCCTCACCAAGGTGCTGGCCAAGGAGTGGGGACGCTACAACGTCAACGTCAATGCGGTGGGCTTCGGCCTCATCAACACCCGCATGGTGCAACCGCTGGGCGGCACGGAAGCCAGCTTCAAGATGCACGGCCAGGACATCAAGATCGGCGTGCAGCCTGCGATGATCGAGCAGGCCAAGGCGTCCTGCGCGCTGGGCCGTATCGGCTCGCCCGAGGAAGCTGCCAACGCGGTCCTGTTCATGTGCTCGCCTCTCTCCGACTACGTCACCGGCGAAGTGCTGATCGCCAGCGGTGGTTTCCACTTCTAATCAAAAAGCGCAACCCCATCGCCAGGCCCCGCGGGCGATGGGAGTTGCAAAAGAAAACCGCTTCCCGAAGGAAGCGGTTTTTGATTTGCGAGTCACGATGATCGGTGACGGCTGCCCGCGATCACTCCTATTCAGAGCGTTGCGAGAGCCAATGATCGATCTGCGGCCAGGTACGTTTGCTGGCTCCGCTGCCTGCCATGATTCCGATGTGCCCGCCGGGAATCCGCATCGCGGTCCTGTCCGTGCTGCCCACCTTGGCCATGACAGTTTCCGACTGGCAGGGAGGAGTGATGTGGTCGGCATCGGCGATCACCGTCAGCAGGTTGGCGCGCAGATGGCTCAAGTCCACCTGTTGGCCGCGAATCGTCAGCGTACCTTCCATGAGCCGGTTGTTGCGGTACAGATCGACGATGAGTTGGCGGAACGCACCGCCGGCCAGAGAGATATTGTCCGTGACCCAGGTGTTCATGGCGTGCCAGGCGTCGATTACCTGAGGATTGTCCAGGTTATCCCACAGGCGCAGGTAGTTGCCGATATAGTTCTCGACGGGTTTAAGCGCCTTGGCACCGTACTCGATCATCTCGGGCGGCATGTTGCCGAACATGCCCAGGACCTTGTCGACGTCGAAGTAGCGCTCGTCAACCCAGCGCGCGAAGGTGATGTTTTCCTTGTTGGAGAAATCCAGCGGAGCGGTCAGAAGAATCAGGTTCCGCAAACCGTCGTCGGGACGCAGGGCAGCATAGATCGTGGTGAGGATAGCGCCGATACACCAGCCGAGCAGGCTGAACTCGCTGGACCCGGAGACCTCTTTCATGCGGCGAATGGCGCGCGGCATGTATTCCAGGGTGTAATCGTCGAACTTCAGATTCTTGTCCTCGATGCCGGGAGCGCCCCAGTCCAGCAGGTACACGTCGTAGCCGTGCTGAAGCATGAACTCAACGAAACTGTGGCCCGGCCGGAGATCAAGAATATAGGGGCGGTTCATGAGTGCGAATACCAGAAGGATGGGCACAGGGTGCAGCTGTTCTTCCGGAAGTACGGGCACGTAGCGATACAGTTTGGCCTTGTTGAGCGTCCAGATCACTTCCTTCGGCGTCTGCGCAATCGGCGCGCGCGTGGTCAGAACCTTGCTGAGCGTCTGCAGCTTTTCCTGCATGGCCATGAACTGTCCGACGGTAACCTGGTCGGTGGGTATCATTGTTATTTAGATCCCTTCTTCGATGTTTTTGCAGGCGTTTTGCCCGGCGCGGATTTGGCGGCTGATCCGGCTTTGGGCGCCGCCAGATGCGACGCGGCAGCGGGCTCCGGCGCGGGCGCGGCAAACAGATGCGGGGTGGTGGCAGGCGCAGGTGCGGAAGCAGGCTTCGGCGCGGCAATTGGCTTCGGTGTGGCAGGCGCCTCTGGGACGGCAGCGGGCTTGGGCGCGGCAGCGGGCTGCGAGGCGGCTTTGGATACAATCTGGTGGACCTGTCTCAGCCGTGCGTCCATGTCATCGAGCAGCAATTCCAGGTTCGCCAAGCGGTCGGCCAAACGTACATAATCGTCACGGGAGGGCATGTTGCATTGTTCCAACGCGCTGACCATGGCTTTCTTCTGCGCATCCCGAAATGGGGACGAAGTGGTGAGGAAGGCCTCGAGCATGGTTCCGGAGGCTTGCGCGTAGGCTTCCGAGTTTACGGCTTCGCCGGACGCTTTGGCCCAGATATCAACGTATGTGTCCCGCAATTCACGCCACTGCTCAAGCGGATCTGCGGGCTTAATGCTTCCTGCCTGTGGGTCAGTCATTCTTCATTCCTCCCGAGATAGCATATACCTGCGGGCACTGCTCGGGCAAAGTTGCAAATAGGGTTATGAGAGGCATTTCGCGCGAGCGAAGGAGCTTCCCAGGGGATCAGAATCTCATGCAAACAGCCGCAGCGGGCAGGCCCGGAACGGCTGCGATAACACTGGATCGATGAGTCTGGAGAGCGGACGGAGCGCCGGATTTCGGCCAGCGGCGCTCCGTCGTTTCCCCAGGAGAAGCATTGCAGCTAGAGCTACCTACTTCTTGCTGCTACGTTCGGACAGCTTACGCCTTGGCGGCAGCGGCCTTCACGTTCTTGGTGGCCTGGGCGACGATCTCTTTCTGAGCGGCGACCACGGTGTCAAAACCCTTCTGGACCGAGTCAGCAACCGTCTCAACGGCGGTGCCGGCAACGCCGGGCTGCGCCTTCACGGTCTCGATGTTGGTCTTGGTCTGCTTCACGGCGTACTCCACCACGGTGTTCTGGGCGGCGATCACGCGATCGAACGAGGCCGACAGAACGTTGCTCAGCTCAGCCTTGGCCTTCTCGGCGTCCTTGCCATAGGCCTGGACGGCTGCGATGGAGGCGTTGCTCTGCTCCAGAGCCAGGTCAAGCAGACTCTTCTGCACGGCAACCAGACCTTCGACGGCTTCACCGGCCAGGTCCAGGACAAACAGACCGGGCAGCGAGGAGCCCTTCAGGGCCTTCTTGATGGAGGCCAGGATCTCGGCGTTCTGCTTGACGGCCAGATCGAGTCCGGACTTGCTCAGTTCGATGGAGCGCTCCAGTCCCTTGGTGTACAGGGCGGTGTAGGCGAGCGGGCAGAAGGTTGCTTCGATGGTCTCTTCCAGTTTGGTAGCTTTAGCGTTCATGGTCCCTCCTAGGGATGATGCTTTGATATGGGTGCTCATGCTGCGAATCGTGCTGCAGTGCAGCATAAGCAAGTATTGCCCGCACCATGGGACGCTGTCAAGCAGGAAATGAGACCGAAGTATGCTGAATTGTTAAATTATGCAAGGAGCAGGACGGGATGGGAGCGGATTGCAGATCTGGAGGCGCGGGCCAGAATCGAACTGGCGAATAAAGGTTTTGCAGACCTTGAAAAGCGTCTGCTAACCACTGTGTTGTCAATATGATGTTCTGACGCTTGCTCAATTTAGTCCCCTTTTTGTCCGCCACGAGCTAAGGCAGAGCAGGGATTTGGATTCTGAGGCTGGCATCACTTGGTCTTCTTCTGACGCCGGGCACGGTTTGCCAACAACGGCGACCGACCGATGACCGCCCTCGGGTTCTCCAGCTTCGGCGGGTCTGAGATTCCTTCGAATGCCTCGCTGGATTGCCATGCACTCATGGCATAGACGCGAGGTTCTCGCAGTAGCTGAATTCCTTCGCTCCACGTCGCAAGCATCCGCTTCCCGATGTCCCGGAACCCCGGCAACTGGTTCATCATTTCACGTATGGCTGGAGCCGTCTCAGAGACCGCATCACTGATGCGCTCCACCATCTCCTTCTGCTCCCTCTGGGGAATTCCGAAGGTGCTCGTGATGAACTTGACCAAGTTCTTGCCCGGCAGCCATGTCTTCTTGCCCATGAAACTAATCCCCGGTGGATTGTGCTGGTAGCCCGCATAGACAGAGGTCGTGAGGAAATCGTACGCGGGTGAGAGCCGGGCATCCGTGGGCGAGGTGTAGAGCAATGCCAAGTTCTTCGAGTGGCAGTCGGCGTTTCTCAGGGCGTACGTCAGGAGCAAGATCGACGCCATCGCCTGAAATGTCTCATACTGCCGACCGCCCGGCACATGGTCACGAACTGCTTTGGCGATGCGCTCCCACGTCGTCTCGTACTTGGCCGATGGACGAAGGCCAAGGAGCGCACAGAAGTCTTCCATTGCGAGGCTCGGCTCTCCTTTTTGGTCCACGTCGAAGCGGTGAACGACGAGCACATTCCCGTCCGCTGACAATTCAGTCTTGGCACAAGTGACCACCTTCGCCGCCACCTGCATGCACAGATGCTCGTTCACGGTAGCGAACGGAAGTTTGGCGGACGAGCCCTTGATAATGTGACGGTGAGTCAGCAGGGTTGCCTTCGGGTGCTTGCCGAGCCCGGCCTTGGGAGACCGCTTCTTCTCTTCCTCCGTGTCCAAGAATTTCGGCAGGACACCGGAGACACCGCTTCTCGCGTGCTCACGAACCAAGTGGGTGAAAGCCTCCTCCGAGTTGTCTCCCTTCAGGAGGTCGGCAACGTCTATCGGACTCGCGGGTTCATCCAGTGCCGCGCCGGGAGGAGCTACCTGAAGCCTCCCCACCATGTTCCGACCGATTACGGATAGGAGCGCCATTGGGCTTGCACCGATGTGCGGTCCGAACTCTTCCTGCAGAACCTGTAACAGGTATCCCTCTGGCAGGTTCATCTGGAAGATGGGGTGAAGTTGGTCGTCCCACACGTAGGATTCCGTGCGTACAGGCATGGTGAGAGAGACGAGCTTTTCCAACGCCGCATCCGGGACGTAGGTCAGCACGCTCTTGAAATCACCGACAGGTTCGAGAACGGCGACGTGTTGGCCGAGGACGTAAACGTTCAGTTTCAAGCTCCACCTCGCTCACGGCGCAGCTCATCGAGGGAACCTGAGGTTCCGATCTTGGCGAAGTTCAACTCCATACCAAGCACGGCCAGCACCGCCAAGAGCTTACGGGAACCGAACTCGGGTAACTGGCCGCGCTCGAAGCGGGAGAGGGATTCGCGTGTGAGGCCAGAGCGAAGGGCGACTTCGCTCTGCTTCAGCCCAAGCGACTTGCGCTGCTCCGAAACCGCTTGGCCTAGTTCCGCTAGAGTCTGCATGAAGTGAGTTATACATCACTTAATTTTAAGTTTCAATAGATATGTGATGTATAGTTCACGTATCTTGACAATGCCAGGAGGAGCCCGGTTCCGGCCAGATGCCTGCCTTCTCAGCCTTCCAATGTGTCTCCTCGTCGCCAAGCCGCAGCAGTGCTGCCACCGAGAAGCACTCTTCCAAGTTTCCGGAGGCGATATCGGACTTCGGATTTCAGGCTCAGCACTCAGCGGATACCACCCAGGTCGCAGAATGTCCCGAACTCTGCAGAACCACACTCTAAGTGCTTTACTCGTTGTCGCTTAGGGACGGAACGAATGAGTGAGGTTACCCTCCGGCAACGGGTCTGCGGCCAGTGCTACTCGGTCTTCTGGATCTGTCCCCATTGCGATCGAGGTCAGCGTTATTGCAACCTGACGTGCCGCATGCAGGCGCGTCGAGCGCAACGGCGCCGTGCCAACCGCCGTCATCAGCAAAGCCGCGAAGGCAGAGAAGATCATCGTGACCGTCAGCGGGAATACCGAAGGCGCTGCCGACTCCGGTCAGGCGTGGTGACGGATAAAGGTTCCGCCTCACTCGCCTTACCGGGCAGAATGCCTTCGTGCGAGGCGAGAACGGCGCAAACTGCTTCCCAAGTTGGGTTCACCGCGACTTTCACCCAACTCCCGCCGTTGCTCATATGTGCCTGGTGTGGTCGCCGTGGCCTTTTCGTCGATCGGTTCCCATGACCTGCTCGTCGATCGCATGAACATCTGTCATTGCGTCTGGTTGGGGTGACTGTGCAGAAGCAGATTGTGGCATCTCCGACACGAGCGGCCCGCGCTGCGCAATACGTGCGCATGTCCACAGAACACCAGCGTTATTCCACGGAAAATCAATCCGAGATCATTCGACGCTATGCCGAGACGCGCGGCATTGAAATTGTGCGCACGTACGCGGATGACGGCAAGACCGGCTTGAACCTCGAAGGCAGGAAAGGTCTGCGAGCTTTACTTAGAGACATTGAGGCAGGGCAGAACGACTTCAGCTCGGTCCTTGTGTATGACGTGAGCAGGTGGGGGCGCTTCCAGGATGCCGACGAGAGCGCGTATTACGAGTTCGTGTGTCGCCGCGCCAATGTCAGCGTGCACTACTGTGCCGAGCAGTTCGAAAACGACGGCAGCATGTCGACGGCAGTCCTCAAAACAGTAAAACGCGTGATGGCTGGGGAATACAGCCGTGAACTGTCGGTGAAGGTATTTCAAGGCCAAGGACATCTGATCGAGTTGGGTTTTCGACAAGGCGGGGCGGCCGGATACGGACTGCGCCGGCTATTAGTTGACCAGGATTGTGCGGCCAAGGAGCTCCTCGCACGTGGCCAAAGAAAGAGCCTGCAGACCGATCGAGTCATTCTGGTACCCGGGCCCGAAACAGAGATTGCAATTGTCCGAGAGATTTACGATCTCTTCACTCGGGAAAACAAGACGGAACAGCAGATTGCGGATCTACTCAACAACCGAGGAGTTCGGACAGACCTGGACCGAGAATGGACGCGCTCAACCATCCAACAGGTTCTGAAAAACCCCAAGTATATCGGCGACAATGTCTTCAATCGCACCTCTTTCAAGCTCAAGCAAAAGCATGTACGGAACCCTCCCGAGATGTGGATTCGGCGCAATGGTGCTTTCACCCCGATTGTGACTCTCGAGCAATTCGGCGCCGCGGCCTCACTGATAGAGAGCCGGCATAGCCGCCTTTCCGATGAAGATCTACTGAAGCGACTGCGAGAGCTTTTCGACCGGGAAGGAATGTTGTCCGGCATTCTGATCGACGAGGCCCGAGACATGCCGTCTCCAGCCTGCTATCGATCTCGATTCGGAAGTCTGATGCGAGCGTACTCCCTCATCGGATACACGCCTTCTCGGGACTACCGCTACCTCGAAATCAACCAGGCGTTGCGCGAACGTCATCGGGCGATATGCGAGTCTATCAATCACAACCTGAGATCACTCGGTGCGCAGATTCAACAGGATGAGCGTTCCGGCATTCTGACCATCAATGGTGATTTCACCGCATCGGTTGTAGTGGCGAGATGCCACGAGAGCTATACCGGAAGCTGTCGCTGGCTGCTTCGCCTCGAAAGATCACTGAAGCCCGATGTCACGGTGGCAGTGCGCCTTCTTCCGGACAACGAGAACATCCTTGATTATTATCTTCTGCCGGCCGTCGATGTCCTGGCGCGAAAGCTACGTCTCGCGCCTGAGAATGCCGTGGTTCTCGATGTATATCGCTTCGAGAATCTCAGCTTCTTTATGTCGTTGGCCCGGCGCAGCCACATTGAAGAGGCCGCATGAACGATCAGGAAATTGTCCGAATCCCAATCTCAGAAATTCGCGTTGTTAATCCGCGTTCGCGCAACAAAGTGCGATTTGAAGCGATAGTTACGAGCATTGCGGCGGTTGGATTGAAGCGACCGATTACCGTGGCCAGGAGACAACCCGCCCAAGATGGAACTTCGTATGACTTGGTGTGCGGGCAAGGGCGACTCGAGGCTTTTATCAAGTTAGGGGAGAAGTCAATCCCAGCGGTTATCTTGACAGCGTCCCTCGAAGACCAGTACCTGATGAGCCTTGTCGAAAACATCGCCCGTCGCCCGCCATCCAATCTCGGTCTCCTTCACGAGGTGCTGGCTCTGAAGGAGCGTGGATACACGGCGGAAGAGATTTCCCAGAAGCTCGGTCTCCATCGCACCTACGTGTTTGGTGTGGTTCGATTGATCGAGCATGGGGAGGATTCTCTGGTCGCCGCCGTCGAGGCTGAGCGTCTCCCAGTGACTGTTGCTATCGAGATCGCTATGGGCACGACTCACGGCATGCAACGGGCGCTGTCCGAAGCATATGAGCGCGGGGAGTTGCGAGGAGCGCGGCTCAAGGCGGCTCGGAATCTTGTTGCTAAACGTGCTGCTAAACAGCAAGAGACGGGCAGAAGCCCGCGTATAAAACGCGAGGTCACTAAGGATAGTCTTGTCCGTGATTACCAACAACAGGTGCGAGAACAGAAGGCCTTGATTAGAAAGGCCGTGATGACGCGGGACCGGCTGCTGCTCATGTCATCGGCCATGAAGAGCCTTTTGAATGACGAGCTATTTGTTACGCTGCTGAACAATGAAGGACTCGCTGACATGCCGGAACAATTGGCCCAGAGAGTCAGGTAGGGGGAAGCATGGCAAAATCCGTAAAAGACGCATTCGAGCTTAAGGTACTGGCCGTTCCAGTCGCCAGCATTGTGCCGCAGAGAGAGCTCTCGCCCGCAGTGCGTGCCAGCTTGACCTACAAGCAGATCGCGGCTTCCGTAAAAGAAGTCGGCCTAATCCAGGCCCTTATCGTCTTTCCCAAGGGGGGCGATCAGTATCTATTGCTGGATGGGCATCTTCGGCTAGATGTCATCCTGCATCAGGGATGGACGGAGGTCGACTGCATTGTTGCAACTGATGATGAGGCATACACGTACAACAAGCGGGTGAATCATCTCCCGCCAGTCGCCCAACACTACATGCTGCGCAAGGCGCTTTCAAAGGGCCTAACAGAACAGCGCCTCGCGGATGCCTTAGACGTCAAGATTGATGCAATACGCAGAACGACCACCATGTTGGATGGAATCTGTCCGGAGGTAATCGACATCCTGCGGGAAAAGGACCTGTCCGCTTCTGGCTTCGGAGTCCTCAGGAAAATGAAACCATTCCGGCAGATTGAAGCTGCCGAGCATATGGTCGCATCTGCGAAATATACGATGTCATTTGCGACCGCCTTGCTGGCAATGACGCCTCCAGAGCTTCTGGCTGATGCGCCTCATAATCGCAAACTCAAGGACAAGCCGGCCGAAGTCCAGGCATTGCTCCGGGAGGAAACGAGCTCACTCGTCCGCGACTTGAAGGATGCGGAAGCATCGTACGGCACCGACATCCTGGCGCTAACGGTCGGGTGCGGATACCTGCAACGTGTGCTCCAGAACCGAAGAATCGAAAAGCATCTTGAGAAGCACTTTCCGGAGATACTCAGTACGCTCCGAAGCCTAATCGCCGAGGTCAAGCCGGCGGCTTCCGAGGTTATCGCGAGCTGATTGTGGGCGGTGTCATTCCCGGACCTCTATGGCTTCCCGCCGAGAGCTGGTTTCTGCCGCTTCCGTCTAGTACCGCCCCCACCTCGGGTGCCACCTGTGCGTCTGGCGTGGCATCCTCCTCCCACTGATGGGGCAGCTGGCCTGAATATAGGAAAACAGGTACTAGTCATCATATAATCATTATTATTGCGAATGGGGAATGCCCGGCAAGGAAGCGCATTTATGCCACGAATCAAAGATCCCAACGCGCCAACGCTCATCAGGGCTTGTCTCTCCCTGGACGACCCAACGCTGACGCTGCTTGAGAAGATCAGGCACAAGTTCCACCTATCCAAAGCAAATGCCTCGAAAATGATTGTGGGCCTCGCCCTCGAGAAAAAGATTAAGCTGGCAGACGTCACGAAGTTTCACCAGGAGGTCTGGAGCAACCTTTCCTTAGACAGCGGACAGCGCTTCTCGCAGTTGATCGTCGACTGGACGCCCGAAGAAAATGCATTACTCTTCATCTACGCAAAGCATCTCCTCAGTTCAAATAATAGAAGCGAGGCCGTGCGTGTATTGATCGCCTACTACGCAGTCCAGAACAAATTAGCCGTCGTTGGTCAGATCAAGAAATCCACAATTATCCCTACCTAAGAGCGACCCTGATCGCTCCCGAGTTCCCTCTCATGTGCCTATGATGTCATCTTTATCTCTGCCACTCCTCGTTTTCACCGCGCCTCAACGGACTTCGTGAGCCTTGATCGGGGCTCCAATGGTCGTTGCCGAGCTTGCAACCTTCCTCCCCTCAAGAGCTTGCCGCCAACTACCATCTGTTTTGTGCTTGTTTTGGGTCTTTTCTGCTGTTGCGGTGTTTTGCGTGCCCGTTGGGCCTGGCGGCGTCGGCTTCGCTTGCCTCCTCCTCCGGTGTGTCCGTGAGCCCTGGTTTCCCTGGGTTTCTTGTGCGCGTCGCGTGGTCTGTGCCGGTGCTGGGCGAGCTTTCCTGCTGCGGTGTCTGTGGCGGTCTTTTGTGCGTTGGCGGTCTCTTAGCCTGTGCGTCTGGCGTCTCCGTTTTTGGTTCTGTCGTGCCGGGTGCCCTCCTTTTGGCGCGTGTCCTGGCGTGCGCCGGTGGGCTTCGCCCGTGGCCTCGGTGGTTCGTTTGTGCTCTGCCTTGGTGTCTTCTCTCCGGTCGCTTCTGCTGTGCGTTCCCTGTCGCTTGGCGTTCGGTCTCTGGCGGTTCGCGTGTCCTGTTGTGGTGCGTTTGGCCGGCAGGCTCGGTTCGCCCCGGTGTGTCCTTGCCGCTGTCTGCCCGTGGGGTTGCGGGGCATTTTGAGCGTCTCTTGTCCCGGCGCTCTTGGTTTCCGGCTGTGCAGGTGTAGCGGTGTTGCGTTAGCTTTTATGTCGTAGCCGGCGACCTGCGCTGGATCCCACTCTGCCTCTCGATCCGTTCGGCTGGCGGCGTCTGGCGTGGTGGATAGTAGTCCCCTCTTGCGTTGCCGCTCATCTGTTTTACTCGCGACTGAGCGGCAGCGTGCGGAGCAAGGTTGAAATGCCATCCTTGGCTGCGCAGTCCTTGGCGATCTTCTTGACCTCATTGCCGCCTTCAGACCGCGTGACGACAACGAGCATCTGTGAGCGTTATGCGGGATTCTGTGGAAGTTATCGGAAGTTTTCGGGATTTGCCCGTTCTTGTAGCTGCCCGAATCGTGCCGCTAAAGGGATTTGATCGGAATTCGCGGGATTTATCGGGATTTTGCGAGAGTTAACAGGATTTATCGGAAGTTTCCGTCCCCGCATCTCCTGTGCCCCCAATAGCTTGCCTCCAACTACCATCTGTTTTGACCTTGTTTTTGGGTCTTTTCGCGGTTCCGGTGTTTTTCGTGCTCGTTGGGCTTGGCGGCGTCGGCTTCGCTTGCCTCCTCCTCCGGTGTGTCCGTGAGCCCTGGTTTCCCTGGGTTTCTTGTGCGCGTCGCGTGGTCTGTTCCGGTGCCGGGCGAGCTTTCCTGCTGCGGTGTCCGTGGCGGTCTTCTGTGCGTTGGCGGTCTCTTAGCCTGTGCGTCTGGCCTCTGGCGTCTTTGGTTCTTTCGTGCCGGGTGCCCTCCTTTTGGCGCGTGTCCTGGCGTGCGCCGGTGGGCTTCGCCCGTGGCCTCGGTGGTTTGTTCGTGCTCTGCCTTGGCGTCTTCTGTCTGGTCGCTTCTGCTGTTTGTTCCCGTCGCTTGGGGCTCGGTCTCTGGCGGTTGGCGTGTCCCGGTGCGCTGCGTTTGGCCGGCAGGCTCGGTTCGCTCCGGTGTGTCCTTGCCGTTGCCTGCCGGTGGGGTTTGCGGGCGGCCTGAGCGCCTCTTGCCCCGGCGCTGTTCGCTGCCGTCTGTGCCGGGCATAGCGGGGTTGCGGTAGCTTGTGTGCCGAAGGCTAGCGACCGGCGCTGGGCCTCTTTGGGGTGGACGAGTTCGTCGGCGGGCTTGGTTTCGCCCGCGCTCTCCATCCGTTTTGCCGACGGCAGCTGGCCCTGGATGACCCGCCTTTGCGTCGCTCTGGCGTTTTATCCCAATCCTTTTGCATTCGCTTTGGCTCGTTTGTCGCATACCGGGGCGGGGGCCAATCAATCCGCCTTGAGCGGCCGTGGATGTCACATTAGCCGGCCCGCTCGACCCACTTAAAGTCTCTCGCAAATCTTGCCCCGGTCTAGGAACGCGTCTGCAGGTCGCTCGCGAGTTGTCAATCGGACGCCTGTTTTCTCACGCTCTACACCAGTGCTTCTCTGTCACACGCAGAAAGGAGTTGGACTACGAACACCACAGCAGAAATCCTAACCACTCAGAATAAAAACATTCAGGCTGACGCCGTTCGCTACTACCTTGACCTGCGCACGCTGGAAGCGCACCTGATATCCCTGCTCGACGCCGCACATCTCGAGCAAGCTCGGGGCGTGCTCGCAGGTGCGCCGGTGTTTGCGGTTCTAAGCCGGCAGGCGTCGGAGCAAGTGCGCATCCATTGCAATCACTGGCAGCTCGATCCACGACGGGTCGAGGCGGAGATACCGTCAATTGCTGAACTTCGCCGACTCACAGTACGAGCGGTTCCAGTGGGAATAGGTCACGGTGGGGGTTGGCTGCTCACGATCGGATTGGCAGTTCTTGCAATCTCTGTCGCTCTGACCAGCGACTGAGCGGCGGGGGTGCGCAGCGAGTTTGAAATACTAACTCGCCCGCGCAGTCCTTGACGGTCTGCCAGACCTCATTACCGGCTTCCGGTTCTCATCCTGCCAGCCGTTTCCGCGCTGGATTCCACCCTTCTCGCTCTCCAATCGCGCAAATCCTAACCCACGCACGTTGGCAAGCAGCCCATGAAGTGGCCGGCCGCCGGCCCAAACCTTTTGGAGTTTCTCATTGATCACTCAGTTCAAAGGGCAGTACGATTTCCTCGATCCGGCGTACTACTGCCTGACAGAATTCGACGGCGCAATTTACAACTCGGCGGAGGCGGCCTTCCTAGCTGCGCAGTTCGATGATCCCTTTTTCCGGGCAATGTTTCGCAATTCGGCCCTTCCTATCTGGCGGGCTCGCGAACTGTCCAAGAAGCTCCAGAGGCGCCGTGATTGGACACCAGAGCTGTCGCTTGATCTGATGAGGCAGATCAGTCTCGACAAGTTTTCCCGCACACCGAGGCTCCACGCCGCTCTCTTGGATACGGGTGACGAGCAGATTGTCCCCGAGAACAACTGGCATGAACAGTTCTGGGGACGTTGCTGCTGCAACCGCCGCCCAGGCAAGTACGGACGGAGATTCTCGTGCTCGGTGTCAGGCCGTAACCACCTTGGGGAGATCCTGATGTCGGTGCGAGACCAGCTTCAGACGGTGGCACGCGCGGGGTGATGCGATGATGTTCGGCCTAGGGTACGAATCTCAAATCGGCACGGAGGCTCTGCGTCATGAATCCGGATGTGACGCGGCTATTCCCGTAAACCTGCCAGATGGGCGTTCTCAGGACCGACGGACCTTCTATTCTTATGCCTTCAGCGAACGGCCCAATCGTCGGGATGAGAGGCGATATAAGCGCGGGCCGCAGCACGGACTTCCGAACCGACAGTTGACGGGTCTACTCTTCCGTCCGCACCGAGTCGGACGCGGTCCAGCGCTCGTATTGTCAAGGGCGACCTGAGCACCAGCCTTTTCATCCCTACTGCCCGCTTCAATCCCATGACTGCGTCGTGGATGTCGATTCCGAGAATCTTCTCTGATTCCATAACCATTCGCTCCTAGCTAAAGGTTAAACCAAGCCTGCCGGGCAACGAAAGATGCCTACTATTCTCCCTGTCGGTTGTCGTCTCTGAAAGGGACTTGCGGTATCTTTAATCTGTTATGAAGGAACTCATTGCCTACCAGCGGAATCTCTTCGCGGTCCTTGAAGAGTTCTTCGAACGCGCGACGGGAACGAGCCCGAAGAAGTTCGCTCCCCTGAATCGATTTGCAGAAAAAGTGCGGACGTTGGGCTCGAGAGTGACTGCTGTGCAAAAAGCGTTCGAGTTGGCAGAACCTGAACTCAACAAGATTTACAAAACTGTAGAGTCGTATCATCATGCGGCGGCTTTGGGTGGGATCAAAGCGATTATGGGCGGTGGCGCTCACTTCAGGAAGACCCAATTTGCCGCTGCCAAGAGAATGATTCTCTACACAGACACAGTTCTGATACCGGACCCCGTTTTCGCTTTGATCGAAGTAGCACGGCCAGAGGAAAGATTCCACTCGGTTCGGATTCTAGAGGAGATGTTCTTTATTCTCCGGCTTAAGCCTCTTGTCGATGCGGATCTTGGCATTCCGCCGGTCGTCGTATTTCCCAGCTTCGACAGGATTCTTCAGCAACATGACCAAACAACCCGGGAAAAACTCACAGAATTCGTGGGGGGTACGCTGGGCATCCTTCTCAATCTCCCGCTGACTTGTATTGAGGACGCGGTGGCATTTGCGAGCGCACATCCGGAAGAATTCCTGGAAGCTGTGAGTGCCAAGCAACTGCTGGTTGCACCTGGAGGCCCAATTGGGGAGCCTCTCGACGAAGCCCTACGACGCTACATCAGCGAAATCGGACAATGGCGCACTCCCTCTTACATGTCCGATTTGAGCCGCCTCTCGGACGCGCAAATAGTCTGCAACGCTTTGCTGGAGAGGCTCGAACCTCAATTTCACTTGATTGACAACTCAATCGCAATGAGGTCACAACCACTTCTATCGGTAGACCAGCAGGCCTATTACTTCAGATTAAGTGCAAAGGCTTGTGGTGATTCTCTGGAGAGAGAATCGACGATCTCCGCAGCCACGCGGGCATCGATCGAAGCCTTAGCAGCTCAACAGTTTGAATGGCTGTCGAATGCAACTGTCGACGCGCTTGTGGAAATGCGGCTCAACAATGAGAACGTACACTTCCGGAAGAGTTTAGCCGAATCAACCTCGATTCTGCGCGATGCGGATTTCGAAGATATAGACCGGGTCGCGGCAGAGGTAACTTCGGGTATTGGAGGCCTCCTGAATGATTACCGCAGCGAAGCAAAGCGGCTCGATGAAAAATACCGGAGCAAATACAGTGGCTTGGCGGGTAGTAGCTGGCTTTCCCTAGGGGCATTTCTTATACCGCACCTCGCGCCGCTAGTCGCGGCGGTACCGGGCCTCAGCCTAGCGGGAAAGTACGCTAATACAAAGCTGGAGGAGCGGGACGAACGAAAGAGTTTAGCCAACTCGCTCGTAGGTATTTTGGCAAATGCGCAAGATGATCACGACGAGGCAGAGTAGTCGCGATTGAAGCTTAGTCCCGCTGTGGATCGCAATAGGTCCCCATAAATCGGCATGTGTACGGCGATGGCGGGTTGATGCCCACTATTCGGGTTAGCTGAGCTCGGCGATCCTGGCACCACGGCCTTCTGTTCCTCACGTGTCAGCGCAAACTCGGCTCGATCTCCACCTGATACCCCGTTGCGAGTCGGTTCGTCTCACTGGCCATTCCGATTACGGCCATGAACTCGTGGAGCATCTCGTCCGTCATGCCCTGCTTTCTGGCAGCGGCTGTGTGGGAGGCGATGCAGTACCCGCAGCCGTTCGAAACGCTGACAGCAATATAGAGCAGCTCCTTGGTGAGGGGGTCGAGCACCCCCGGCTGCATGATCTGCTTGAGGCTCTCCCATGTGCGCCTAAGCGTGGCAGGGTCGTTCGCAATGGCCTTCCAGAAGTTGTTTACCGCATCAACCTTGCGGGTCGTCATGATGTCGTCATAGACAGCCCGAACCTCTGGGCTCGCGTCCTCATACTCAATCAGCCGTATCGCAGCCATTGGTAGCCTCCGGGACGATCATATCCGGAAAAATCCTGATAGCAACTCAGTCATGCGATCTCTTTCCAATCCCCCAATTTCGGAAGAAAGGAATTCACCGAATGCCGACCTTTGTATGGTTCCTCACTATTGCAGCACTGGTCCTTGCCTGCCTTTTCGTCCGCCATGCTGTTGTCGCTTTCCGTGGTGTTCTGATCGCGAGCGCGGTTCTTGGCGCATGTGCAGGGGAGAGCTGGGCATTCCACCGGTATGGCTTTTGCCGAATGCCCAACATCATCTATTTGTTCATCCCTGCGGGGATGATTCTGGCCTGTGTGCTTGTCTACCTGGCTTTCACGAATCTCCGCGGTTTTCTGCTTCTGGGCTCGATCCTCGCTGCACTCGCAGCCGCCGGCTGGGTGTTCAGCCGGCTGACGCCGTTTGCTGGCCTTCTCATGATTCTTTGGTTGATCTTGCGAGGCCCCCGCACAAATACCGGAGGGTCCTTGTTCAAGGCTTTCGTCGTTCATTCCGGTGTCCCGGACATTTCCGTTGGAGAGGCCTACATGGCCTCGGAAGCAGACCTCATCTAAATCAGTCCGAATCCGCTCACCAGTTCC
>CAWKFM010000002.1:0-647013 GCA_963849065.1 uncultured Acidobacteriota bacterium
GCTCGTTCTCTTCCGGATAACGTCGTGTCCGGAATTGAAGATGCGCCGCATCAGTTCGCATTCGTTGAACATCTCTTGGGTGGGACTGTTCCCGACAATCAGGCCGGCAAACTGGCTGACCTGCATCGGGTCGCCCATCATGAACGCAATCTCCGGGCGCAGGCTGTTGTAGTACCTGCCAATGCGGTCGGTCGGGAGAACGTCAAGCTGCAGAGGCATGTCGTCAAGCGAGGTTGGGTTTTTCAGGCTCAACCACACCGGCTTCGGTGCCCTCTCCCTGATTTCCTTCAACACTGACCGGTCTGCGCAGGTGTTGTGCTTGAGCCCGTCGATCTCCTTCTGGAGCTCCGGAACCAGTACGTAGATATCTTCATCAAAGCCGCTTGCCAGGACCGCCGCCTCCAAATCAGTAATGACGCCGATCTGGTTGCCCATGGCGCCCATAGCAATGGCTTCGATGTTGTACCAGTCCGACTTCAGCCGAGCCGCCTTGTTCTTTTTGATCGGTGGATGTTCTGTGAGAGTGAAGCGGAAATCGGTGAACATCGGATACCGGTCACCGTCGATCACACAGATCATGTCGCCATCGAAATCGCCGCCGTTTCGCTTGGCGGTGTCTTGATGGAGCGTGTACGTTCCGTTGAGGCACAGTTGGTTTTCAGCGATCCAACTCGCCTGTTCGGGCGTGAATCCCCGCTCGACCAGCAGGTTCGAGGTGTCCTGCAGATTTGCATGCTTCATCGGCAGCAGATCCTCGACCATGCGAACCGGATAGCGGCAGCAAAGCCCCCGCTGCGAGGTCAATGGAGAGGTCACGATCGCCGTGTCCATCGGCAGCCAGTTCGAGCCGCTGCAGACTTTTCCGTCGATCAGGACCAGGTAGCCATCGTCCGCCAGGATGAATCCCGGCAGATGCAATCCACCCCCTGTGCAGAGCTTGAAAGCGTACTTTGCGATCAGCTTTGACAGCGTCTTGTGGACGTAGGGATGGCGCGTCATCTTGCCGCTTCCATCGGCCAAAAGGATTGATTCGACAGCTTGGTAGGCGTCTTCCTGTCCAGCCAGTTCGCGGACGGCGACCTCATCGAATTGATCTTCGTCGATCGACACCTTCTTGCCGATCAACTCGATGACCTTTACGTGGTTCTTGGCCCGCCACGCATCCGCCAGCACCTTGATCTCTGCCGATGCCTTGGGAATGATCTCGTACTCAATCACTTCCCTGGACGCGTGCTGCAGGACGGTGTAGGAAGATCCGAACTCCAGGGTGCGCGAGGTCTCTCGCACCCCTATGATGACGTCGCTGACGAACAGACGGCGTTCGTCAGCGCCCGCCGAAAACGGAGGCAACTCAGGCAGGGGCTTGATCGAGGACTCCGGCAGAACGATGTCTGCGCCGATGAAATCGGCAACATCGTTTTCCATCGCCTTCAACAAGCCCTTGGCCTGCGTGCTAATTGCTTTGCCGTTGATGGTGAGATCAAACGCTTCGCGCGTCTGATACACGTGTCCAGGCCGAAGCTTCATCTCATCGACCCAGGAGCGGCGAATCCATCCGCGGCAATCATTCGTGCCAAACTCGTTGTCCGGCACGACACTGATTCTGGCGTTGCGGATCGCCTTCACGACGCTGCAATTGCTCGTCAGAATTCCGAAATAGGTGATTGCCGCTTCCGGCCAGGCAAGAAAGCGCGCGCGCAGGGCGGGCGCATGCGTGGTATCCGCATAGTAAAACTTCCCATTCTTTGCCGATCCGCTCGCGCCCACCAACCGGTAGGTGATTCCATCGTGTGCAATGGAGCACATCCGGTCCATGACGGCCGCACGTTCGCCCCATTCAACTGCGTCGGTTGGAACGGTCAAAAGAGCAACTTTGATGCCGGGATAGCATTCACCCAGCACGGTTCCATTGAGCCACTCGTCCTGTACGACAGACTTCGTGCGCTCCGTGATGTTGCCCGCTTTGTCCATGTCCAGCATCAGAATTCCATTCATCGTCGATTCGCCAGTCATCGTAATCTCCCGTTACGCTACTGCAATCCAAAGGTGGGACTGCATACGCGAACTGGCAGATACGAAGTGGCTAGAAATCCGCCCCAACATTCACGCTCGTTCGTCGTACAAAGGCGACCAAGGCGCGAATGCCAGGCCGGTAAACAATTCCTCGCCAAAAACGCGCGCAAGGTGCGCTACATGGTCTCGGTCACAAAATGCTGCGATGTGAGGAGACTCAGGTAAACTTGTTCGCCGATCCCCGTTACTTCTTTGCCGGTGTTGCGACGGCTACCAACTTGCCGTCGATAACCGCGAACTCTACTCGCAGTGTTTCGATCTTCAAGTACGGTTTGCCACTCCTCGCACAGGCTTTCTGCGCGTCGATCTCCGAGCTCGAATGGCTTACCGATGGACGCAATGGTTCCGTCTGGAGAGACCGATCCGTCGTAAAAGAGAAGGTCCCGGCAATTTGGCAGCGGCGCGCCGGGCCCTCTGCGCCGTTTGGGTTCCGGAACTGCCGCTGGGCTGCCGTGCGTTGTAGTGCCGTGTTCGATACTGTCTGCGTTTCTTCGCTCATTGTTCCGTCGCTCCATCGTCGAATTGCGGTGTCTTTTGTTCGCCATGAATTTGCGTTGCGGAATACTCGGCTATGTAGAGCCCGGTCGGATTCTTCGCGCTGCGCTCTGAGACCGCCAGCCGGATCTTGTACGCCTCTACGATTTCGTCAACGGCTTCCGATTTGCCGTTCATATGGTGAAGCGTCCGCACACCGAAAGCGGTATAGACGAGAGGATCCTGGCTGGCCTCAACGGCACTGAGTTTGGACTCCGACCGTGCCTGTTCGTCCTGAAGTTGTGCCGACCGCATCGTTCTTCTGCATCTGCAGCACGGCCACGTGCCGGAGGTTGGCGGTCATCATGTTCAACGCGTCCGACCAGTTCTTCGGCAGAGAGTGCTGGTCGTAATTCAAGTAGTGGTCGAGAAACAACCGAACATAGGCCTCTTTCTCAAAAGACGTGGGGGCCTCGGCGGCTACGACGTTTTGCAGTGCGCCAGGCGTGAGCGTGCTTTTGATGGAGCCATTCGGGCTCACCACCAGCGCTTCGCCGGTTGGCGACACTTTAATCACGGTAGGCGGCTGGAGCCGGGCGACTAAAACAGCCCGCCACGGCAATCAGCGCCACCAGGCAGGCAACGACAGAGATGATGATGGCGCGATTGGAGAACGCGCGCAGGGCGCCATCGGCTTCGTAGAACTTGGGTGATTCATCGCTCATAGCAGTAGTAGTCATTGGTCGTAATCCTCGGTATCGCGATCAAAACGGGTTATGTTGCAGCCCCACTTAGGCGGCTGGCGGGGGAGTGTGAGGAGGAGGCATTCGCCCGCCTCCCGATCCAGAAGCGTCGCTGCGATAGAGTGCCGCAGGCTGCATGCCGGAACTGCCTCCACCTCCGCTCGTCGCGGCATACACTCCGGCGCCTGCGCCTCCGCCTGCACCGCCTCCCCCTGCACTACCTCCTCCGCCGACCCTGCCGGCTGACATCGCAACCTTGGTCGTTTTCATGACGAGGCCCACCATCACGCCTCCGGCAAGAGCAAAGTGGCCAGAGACGAGGGTGTGTGCCGTGAACGGAATGGTGAGAAGACAGATGGCCAGCGCGATCGAAGTGGCGATAATGTACACCTGTTGTGATTGCTGAGAGAGAGTGCTGTTGGTGTTGAGAATGGCCGTGGCGGTGTTCATGTTCAGGGCAACCATGATCGCGCCGAGAATGGCATAGAGAATCGGCCACAGCAGCCATTCCCCAACCTTGCTCAGGTATGCGGTCGCATACTTGCCAAGTCCAGAGCTGGGCAGAAGCGCAATGATGATCGGGCCGATGCCCCAGAGAATCGCGCCCCAGAACGTGTACCAGAAACAGAAGAACATGTAGGCGGCGGACTCAATGAAGCTGCAGATCGCCGTCAGCACGACCATCAGGATCTGTCCGCTGGCCGCGTTGAAGAGCTGAGTCAGGATGCCGTCCCCGGTGCTTGTGTAGTAGGTCTGAAGCGACTGGTTGAAGGCGTCGTAAACGTCCGTGTTGACGTTCGCGCCGCCTTGCAGCGTGTTTGTCACGGTCGCCATGTCCGTGATCATGGTCTGAAAGAGATTGGTCCAGTTGGTGATGATGTAGGCGACGATGATGTACTTCAGCATGGTGACGGCGGCGGCACGAAGGTTGCCGCCATCAAAGAAGGCCTCGTAGATGCCAATGAGCGCCGTGACCGCCACCAGCGAGATTGCCACGCCCTGGATCGCCGTACCGATGGGCGTGATGCTGGCGTTGGACAATATATTCGTGATGGTGCTCTGGTACGATACGAAGTTCGTGGGTGTTGCCTGCAATAGCATCATGTCCGTCCGCCGGTTATTGAGCCGTTTTGGAGCCGAGGATTCCGGTGAAGGCGCCGCTCGTGGTTGACTGCGTGGAAGCACCCAATTTGTAGACTGCGCTCGTAGTGGCGAGCTGGCCGGCTTTCACGCGGAGCAGGTCCGCTTCCGCCAGCTGGCTATAGGCATTGGCTTGCACGAGCCACGCGTCGGCCTGCACCGCCAAAATGGGGGCCGTTCCGGAAGAAGCCGAACTTGCCTGCCCAAGAAGCTGCTGCACCAGATCAAGCTCCCGGTCCGACACCGCATCCATCTGAATGGCCCGCTTCATGGCGTCCTGTGCCAGTGCGTCGTTCATGTCAACGATCGTCTGGATCTGCGGCGGAATGTTGGTGGTTGACGATGTGCCATAGGTCGCCGTGTAGTAAGCCGGCACGGCAGATGTCGCATTGGGATTCCCCGACAGCAGTGCCGTCTCAAATGCCTGGTTTGTGGAGTTCTGCGAGCTGCTGCGCAAGGTCTGAATGATGGAAGCGCCGGAGCTGGCTTGCGTCAGCAGCCCGGTTGCCATCTGCTGAGACTGCTGGAGCTGATTCTGGGGGAATACGGAGTTTTGGGTGAACGAGTTGATCGCGGCCGTCTGCGTGTCGATATCGGAAAGAGGCCCGCCGAGGCTGGACTGCATCATGCTGTTCAATTGCTCAATGTAGGGAATGAGAACGCTGAGATCCATCTGGGCGTGGGCAGGAGTCGGCGAGCACAGAGCGATGAATAAGCCGGCGCCGGCCATCCAAGCGGACCGGCGGGTGACGGGGTGCGTTGCGAACTGCTTCAATTTGTTCCGTAGTGACATGAAATCCTCCTTACTTCGTATTCGTGGGCTATGTGGAAGCCGGCTTATTTGGTTGTGCTTGAGGCGCTGGAACCCGAGACCAGATAGGTGCTTGCTGGTACCGGGTGAACCATCTGTTGCTTGATCGCCCCTGTGGTGTTCGCCAGTTCAACCGATTCCAATCGGAGATTGGCCGCCAGAAGCTTGTGGCGGATCGCGGCCGAGTACAGCTCCAATGCTTTCGCCTGAAGCGCGGCGTGATCCGCGTTCCCCGGCGCAACCGCAGCGCCCGAGTCCTCGACGGTATGGGACTGGGAGATGAGCGTGTTTGCCGTGAAATCGGAGGCCGAGGCGAGGGAAAAGACATCCAGCGCTTGCGAATCGGACATGTCGGTCACGGTCTTGGTGAACGGTGCGGCTCCCGCTGCCGAAACAGGCGCACCATAGGTGGATTGAAACGAGGACTGTAACTGCGACGGCGGCACACTCGCGCCCCCTCGCGTGGCAGATTCCAATTTCATGGAACTGATCGCTGTGGCGCTGTTTGTGGGGAGCGCCATCACACTGGTCATCCATGGCCGGTACGTAGAGCTCGTCGTAGAGATCGACGAGTGTGCCTGGCCGATTAAGGACTGCGGGTAGATCGTGTTGGTTAAGAACTGCACCTGCTGGTTACTGGTGCCGTCGATGTTCGAGGTGAAACCTCCAAGCTTGGTCACGGTGTTAAAGCAGTCCGTGAACGCGCTAAATATGTCTGCATAGGCGTGCCCGGCCGGCCACACCAACAGCAATACAAGTAGCGGAGCGGCGGCGAAGACAAGCCGCCGGAAGGGGGTGGTTTTCGTGGGAGATGAACTCATGCGTGTGCCTCCTGCGTCTGTGAACTTGTAAATTCTGCTGGGTCGGACTGATACACCTCTCCCGATGCCTCTTCCGGCAATTCCGGGAGCGCCGAGATGCCATTGGGATACCGCAGCGACAGTAAGTACAGTTGGTGGAACATGGAAAGATCCGGGTGCTGACGCTGCCAGTAGTCGCGATAGGTCTTCTCTCGCGGCATCGTGGTCATGGTCCAGTATTCAAAGGGCGTGATGCGCACAAAGACGATCTGCGTCGTCTCCGGGTTGTCGCCCACAGCCAACAGGAACTGGCTCTGCTTGCCCTTCTCGGTCATGCCAATGCTTTTGACCGCATTGCAGACAATCGGATTGAAGTGCAGAAAATGTTCCAAAACCTTGATGTTGCCCTTCTGGCGGCCGATGAGGCGTGTTGCCGTGGTCGAAAGGATCGCGGCGCCGATCGGTTTGGGATTGTCCGGCGTGCCAGTGAAGTCCTCAACCGACTGCGAGACACCCCAAACGCAGGCATTGCGCTTACGGGCCGTGCGGAATAGCTGTTCAACCGTTACGGACAGGTCCCGCGAATCGAGCAGGGACCAGCATTCGTCGAGAATGACGATGGAGCGCCGGCCCGCTTCGCCCGCGGCACGGTTCGTTGTGGCATAGGCGATCAACAGGCTCATCGCGGTCTCAAGGCGGGGATCGTCCTTGAGTTGCTCGATGTTGAAATACAGCCAGGGGGCCGTCATGGGCACCGTGGTCTGACGGTCGAAGAGGTTGGCATACATTCCCTGCCCAACCCAGGAACCGAGTTTGAAAGCCGCGATGTGGGCTAATTCTTCGATCTTCGGCTGGCCGCGTTCCTGGAATGTCTCCAGGTCCGCCTTGAGATCGCTGAATACGGGCGTTTTAGAGCCAGACCGTTTAGACGCGATGCGGTCATACGTGGTCTTGATTGCCTGATCCAATATCCCGTCCAGGATGTCCGCATCGTAATTCCCTCCCCCGCCGATCATGTAGCGGGCGAGAGTCTTCAGGAATGCAACATGGTCCTTGGATGGCGTCGTCTGTCCAGGTTCCAGATCGAATGGGTTGATTGTGAACCTGGAATCGAGCGACATCTTGAGCATCTGTCCGCCCATCAACTCCACAGCGGTCTTGTAGGAATCGCCACGCTCGAGGATGGACACCTTGGTGTCGCGGCGTGCACACGTAAGGAGCAGTTTGCCGATGAGAACACTCTTGCCGGAGCCGGAGTTGGCGCAGATCAGCGCATTGGCATTTTCCAGGCTTGCGTCGAAGGGTGAATACGGAAGCAGATGCCGGTATGGCGTATGCCACAGGGTCAGCGGCTCGCGCTGCATACCGCTCCACGGCATCTCCAGCGGCACCAGATCGGCGGCGTGTTCGCTGAGCAGGTCCATGTCTCGACGATCACTCGATGCCAGGCCGGGCAATGTACCGAAGAAGATGCGGCGCTTGGCGAGCGTTTCGGCCAGCGCATTGGCGCCATTTCTCCGAGCGACCACCTGCAATAGCTGTTGGCGGCAACTTGCAAGCTGGCGCTCCGCTTGTTCGTATTCTTTAGAGGTCGTCGCCGGCTTGGATGTGCGATACGTGATGGAGAACGACACCTGCGTCGTCTTGCAGGAGCCGGAGATGAGGCGCTCCTGGATCTCCAACAGTTCACGCGCCTGGACGGCGGCCCCCACGTCCACCTTGTGATTGCCATCTTTATCCAACTGCGCCGCCTGCATCTTCTTGTAGCGGCTCTTGTACTTTTCGATCACCTTTTGCTGGTTGGGTACGACGATGTGGACGGAGATCGTGAGCGGAAAGCCGCAGGTAAGCAACTCCCGGATGATTCCCGGATAAGTGGCCTCGGGCGGAACCTTCATCGTGATGCAGCCGTACAAAAAGCCGTCGATATTGAGGTAATCTTCCGCCTCGTTCAGGATCGAGACGCTCCCCAGTTGCTCCCGCGCCGTGAGGGAGCGAGTGCCCAGAAGGTTCTGGGACCGGATGCCTCGCCTGGACACAGAATTTGGACTCAGCGCTCGGCTTACCTCCGCAAAGAACTCCTCTGCAGCCATACGCGACGGTTCTAATCCCGCCGTTTTCAATGACGACTCAATGCCACGGAGGAAACTCTCGAACTGAGTGACGATGGACAGGTGTTTTTTCTTGCCGATCTGTGCCTGCGCCTCGGTTGAGACCGGCGCTGCGGTTTTCTTAAAGAGGCGCCTGATTGCGCCTGGGAAGCCGCCGCCCGGCTCAGGCTCCGCCGCGTTGGCCGCCTGTGCTTTCGGCTCCTCTTTGTGGCCGGCCAGCACGCTGGTGGTGGTGCGATTCAGGCTTTCATGGAGAGCGGGGTCCCAGATGAAATACACCGCGGCCAGGCGCGTCAGGAATTCGCCGTGTTCTTCTTCCTTCCTCCATCCTTCCATTCGAATGGCGTCCATGCGGCGCGCAACATCGGACTCCGTTCGTTGAAGCGCTTCGTAGCGATCGATGAGACCATTAGCGTTCTCAACGACCTCGTAGCGGAACTGGACGCGCATGCTCTCTTCGGGAATCGTACGAAGCAGGGCCTCGATCCGAGACTTCATTTCGTTCATGGCCGCGTCATCGCCGAAATACGTCAGTGAGCCGCCAAGCTGGAAGCCCGCGACGTAGCATCCATCGGTACGCACCATGACCCCATCGGCCGGCGTCAGTGCTCCTGGGAGAAAGTCGCGTATGGGAAGCAGAGAGAAGATTCCCGGCGTGACAAGAGAGCGGTTGTGTTCCGCAGTGGTAGTTGGCATCAGTCCTCCTCGTCGGACAGGTATTCAGCGGGAAATTCTTCATCGTGCTCGCAAGCCGCATACGCGCGCGGCTTCGTGTACCACGCAATCAGGTCCTTCATATAGCCGCGTGGTTTGCCGTATTTGAAGATTGAGAGTGAGGGCACCCCAAGAATCAGAACCAGCAGCATCAGCGCCCAGTTGAGGGGAAGAAATACGAGGTAGCGGTCCGGGAAGAAAAACTGACCGCCCATGAGAGCCGCGATACAGACAATACCGATGATCATCATGTCCTCGATCTCGAGGCCCATAAAATAGACCGGATTGTGCAGGTTGCGCGATACCGGTGAAATTTGCAGAGACATTCGGTTAACTCCCAACTTGCTGGCCGTTGGCGACCCAATACTCGATTAGCCGCATGATCGCCGAGACCGCGCAGCACATCATCGCCGTGGCAAAGTGTTTGACCGGCCTGAGATCGGTGCGCATGGTATTGAGGTCCTCAAAGGAGATTGCGGCGCGCACCACCTCAATTGCCGCATAGACCGGCAGGATTACGTTGGCGACCCAATTTGTCAGATTCAGGAGCGCGTTCGAATAGGTGTCGGTGACCACCGAATTTCCGGCACTCGTTGCGACGAAGTACTCGGCAAGGCGCGTGATGCCGGAGATGCTGATCCCGACCATCACACCGATCACGCAGCGCTCCATGCTCTCTCCTTTGGAATACTTGTAAACTCCAACGGCAAGGAACAGGGCCGCCATGATCGGCATGACGATCAGGCCGAGCCAGTTGACCATCGCCAGAATTGCCTGTGCCGGATCAGTCGCACTCGACATGACTTGGCTCCTTAGGCGCGTGACGAGGCGCGATCGCGAGTCGAATCGCGTCTGCGATGCGGGCGCTTGCTTCCCACGCTTTTTGTCCCATCAGCGACAGACAGTAGAAGAAAGAGAGAACATTAAAGACCGCAAACCCCAGTCGAAGCGTGACGAGGCGTGTCCGAAAGTGCGACAGCATCAAAGCGGCCAGCGCTACGCTGAGGAGAAGAATCGTGAAGACGGCGACCTGGCGCAGCTTGATAAGAGTGTTGTTGTCTACCATGTGATAGAGACCCCCATCCAGCCAGTCACGAGCGACCACAGCCCACTAAAACTCAGAAATGCGAGCCCGGAGAGGGCCACCGCGCCCCACGGCTTGCTGCGCTGGTAGTTGATTGCGGCCCCCACAAAGCAAAGGACTGCAACATAGGGACTGATCGTCATGGCCAGGTAATTGAACATGCTGTCGAGCACGTCCGCGGATGCGAACGCTACGGTGGAAGTGGTGCTGCTGGAGGAGGTGGACCAGGTCTTCGCGAGTGTCCAGAACGCCTGTGAACCCAGCACAAAGAGCGCCGAGATAATCGACGGCAATGGGGAGTGCCCCTCGAAACTGTCCAGAATAGCTTTGAAACAGAGGGCAGCCGCCATCAAAGGCACGATACGTCCGACGAGGATATTGGTGACAAAGCTTGTGATTCCGATCGAGAGGCTGGTCGCAACGGACCCAAAAGTCCCCGTTCCGGCGCCGGAAGGCGGAACGGGAGCCGGCCCACCAGAGAAAAGCGCTGGGATGGTTGCAGAAAAGATTGCGGGCAGGGTCAGCAGCAGGGCTCCCCAGAACAGCCACTTAAAGAAGCTTCCACCCGCGTCGTAGTTGATGCCGCCTTCCCCACGCAATCGCAAACCCGCGAGCACAATGGCCCCAAGAGCCGCGACTGGAAGGAGAGTCACCATCATGCCGGAGATCTCCGACACAAAGTCCGGCAGAGCGGTGGTCATCAGGCATTCCTCACGAGGTGGCGCAACACAGCGACCACGGGATGATTCGTGAAGATTGGGAGCTGGTGAAGACTGCCGCCGACCTGTTGGCCCTGTGCGATGAAGTACTCGATGAGTCGCGTGACGGCCGAAACAGCGAGGAAGATGCCGCCGCCCACGATGCTGCTCATATATGGCCGGTTGGCCTGATACTTGAACGCTGCAGCGACAAAGCAGCAGGCGGCGATCACCGGGCAGATTACGTTGCATATCCAATTGACGACGTTGAGAACCGCGCCCTCAACCTGAGTGGCCTGTTGTCCTTGCACCGCCTGTCCAGTCGCTGCCGACTTTCCGAGATTCTGTGCGATGCCTGCGAGGGGAAACGACAACAGAGTGAAGAGAGAGACAACCGCCATGAACTTTCCGTAACGGATCTTCATGCGCGAGAGAAGCGACGCCATACACCCTCCGTGTGACGATGTGATAGATAGCATAGTTACACTATTATTGTTCTTTCACAAGAGGAGAGTGTTAAATTTTTGCGCCGAGGGCAAAAAACTTTCGCCAACGGTGGATGCGTCTCAACAATGGACGCGGCGGATGGTGAGGCTTGCGAAACAGCGATGCTGAATCTAACCGTGTTCCGCTACAATCAACACGGAGAAAATAGACAAACATCACAATGCCGAAACCCAATCACAAAGCTGCCCTGCTCGCCATAGAAAAGGTTCTCGCGCTCCTTCGCTCGGTGCAGACGCTGGAAGGCACGGACAAGGATGGCGTCGAACATCTCCTGGAAATGGCGGTCGAGAACCTTAAGAACTGATATCCGCCAGCCGGTATGCTGGTTTCGTTTGATCCTAATGATGCCGGGGCGAGCTTGGCTGTCCTGCGAATCGTTCATTTGAAGTGATCCCCAAGCGCCCCGTAGACAAGGAACAATGAGCATGAGAATCGCCAGCTGGAACGTCAATTCGATTCGTGCGCGGCTTGACCACGTCACGGCGTGGCTGAAGGTGTGCAAGCCGGATGTTTTGCTCGTACAGGAGTTGAAGGGAACGGAGTTTCCTGCGACGGTGTTTGAAGATCTGGGCTATGAAAGCGTGGCTGTGACGCAGAAGACTTACAACGGCGTCGCGATTTTATCGCGCCATCCAATCGAGACGATCAGCACCGCGTTGGCCGGTGATGAGGCGGACAGTCATGCGCGGTATTTGGAGACGAGGATTATGGGCATCCGCGTCGTCAATATTTATCTACCGAATGGAAATCCGGTTGGAAGCGACAAATTCGTCTACAAGCTGGCCTGGATGGACCGGCTGATCGAGAAAATGAGCGACTGGCGAAGAGAAAATGTGCCGGCTCTGATAGGCGGCGATTTCAACGTCATTCCTGAGGACATTGACTGCCACAAGCCTTCATCGTGGATACATGACGCGCTATTCCAGCCGGAGCCGCGAGCGCGGTACCGGGCACTACTCAGCCTTGGTTACACGGATGCTTTCCGTTCGCTACATCCAGGGGAGGGCGGACAATTCACCTTCTGGGATTACTTTCGGCAGGCGTTCGAGCATAATCGCGGTATTCGCATTGACCATTTCCTACTGTCTTCAGAGTTGGCTGAGCGGGTAAAAAGCTGCGAGATCGATTTAGAACCGCGGGCACAGGAAAAGCCGTCGGATCATACGCCGATCATCGTCGAATTGCAGTAGGAAGGCAGAAGAGTTGATGGTGCAAAGTCCGGGCTGGCATACGCGAAGAAGGGGAACGGAAAGTAGAGTAGGCTTCCAGCTATTCAGGAATCATGTACGCCGGAAGGAGTGATTTTGGTGATGCAGTCGTCCGGGTGCCGGACTCCCGCAGCCAGTTCTCCTGTCCAGCTAAATTGAACCAACTCGCAATTTCGCATAACATCACTACCCTCTTTGCGTCCCCGAGAGGAGTCCTGCGATGTACACGCTGCTCATTGCCGCCAGAGTCAAACCGGGGCAAAACCACGAATTTGTCAATGCCTGGAGCAGACACATACTGCCTCTGTATAAAAGGCAGAGCGGATTGCTTGAGGTGACACTGCTGTTTGAAGAAGGCACAGCCGCAGTCTCTGCCCTATCCATCTGGAGAACCCCGAGCAATCGGGAACAATATCGCCGCGACGTTTTCCCTCAAGCTAGGGGCTCTGTAGAGCACCTGCTCAGTAGCCCACCCGCCGCCCATGCCATTGATGTTATAGCTGCGTATACCTCACCTAATCTCCAACGTTTTTGGAGAGGCACGAAAGAATTGGAACAATCACCACGGAAAAAGGTCTTTGTTGTTGACGATGATAAACAGATTGCCGACGCATTGACTGTCGTTTTGAGGGAAGCGAAATTCGAAGTGGAAACTTTCTATGACGCCCATTCGGCGCTACTGAGAGCGAGTGACTATCTGCCTGACATTCTTGTCAGTGACATCGATATGCCAGAGATGAATGGTGTCGCACTGGCTGGAGCGTTGCAAAGACAAAACCCCGACTGCAAGGTAATCCTCATTTCCGGAAACCCCGACTCGAAAGCTCATGGAAATTTGCAAGTTAGCACAATCGATGGATTCACACTACTCCCCAAGCCATTTTCCACCAGCCAACTTCTGCATCTCATCAAATCCGAATAGGTCTGGGATTCCAGCTCTCACCGTCAGAATTGCAGGCTCAACGCCTTCATCGTGCGCAATTCGCAAGGATCACAGTTCACCGTGTAGCGGTTTGAAGCGCGGGGATGCTCTTCAGATATTCCTTATTCAAGTAAAAGGCGGCTCCGCAGCAAACCCCACTGCTGAGGACGGCGAACGTCTTCGGGCGGTCGCGCTTTTGCGGCATGCGTGCGGTGCTCTTCTGGCGTCGTGGAAGAAAGGAAAGGGGGCACAGTTCTACTCTCTGCGGCTCAAAGCTCTGGCTGGGGAGAGTGATTGGGTTGAAGTGTCCGACATGAGAACGATTTTCATTAGGTGAGGCAAGGCTCCCATCCACGTTCCCCGCTCACGTGAGACGGCTTGGCAACACCACCGTTCTATGCGTCTCGCCCTGTCTGATGGTAACCACTGCCCCCTGACAAATCGAATGGCTCATTAGAATCTGCTCCACGGTACGGAATAGTGCCTCCCCATCCGCGCCGTTCACAATCAACGTCGTTATCTCTGGGCTCACAATCTTCCAAGCGACAAAACCTACTTGTTCTCGTTCTACAGCTTCCGAAAGACGCTCAAGCAAACTTCTGACGTCGGCCTTCCGCTCCAAATCAGCCTGCCCGTGATGATCCATCTCGATCAGAATCGCGCCTCCCAGAGGCTGCTGTCCAAGGGCGCTGAGGTCGCGATCAATGGTTGAAACGGAATTGATTTTGGTACGGACGGACGCCAATCGCTCCTCCGCAGCAGACAACTGCTCCAGCCAGCCCAACCGTCTCAGTGCCGCAATCTCATACTCTAAGTCGTCTACTACGGCTTCGAGATCGGGGCTCGGTAGTCCTTCACGCACGGCATACGCTTTTTGTAGCCATTCTACGGCTTCCTCATCATGTCCGTTATCCCGGAAAATCAAACCGCGAGTCCCATATGCCGCAGCGAGCGCAGAGCTTCCATCAGGTTCAAGTTGCGCGATGGCTCGGTCAATTGATTGCATCGCCTCCTCAAACCTCAGCAAACGTCGAAAACCACTCGCAATGTTATTCAGCGCCGTGCCTAAGGCTTCAGGCGGTGTTCGTGGAGACCCTTCCCGCACCTTCAAGACTCGCTGGTAATACTCCAGTGATTCCGCATCACGACCTTGCTTCGAACAAAGTACTCCGAGATTTGTCCACGCCACCGTGGCCAACTCGCGTTGCCCCTTGGCCATGTGCAGCTCCGCCACATCCTTGTAGCATTTCTCGGCCTCATCAGGGGAACTCTTACGGAGAGCATTGCCAAGTGTTATCAGCGTGGCGGACAGTCGCGGATCACCGGGACATTTCCGAAAAATGTTCACCGCAGCTCGCAAAGGAATAACTGCATGTTCCCGCAGCCCGCTTCGGCAGTAGCACAGCCCGGCATCCGACAGCATGGATGCCATTTCAACTGGGTCGCTCCCATCGAACAACTTCATTGCCTGTTCCCAAAACTGTATGGCGAGGCGATACTCGCCGAGTTTCATCAGAATGGTCGCCATCAGAAAGTGAAAGACCTGATTGTCGATAGGAGCTGTATTAGTCTGTAAACGAGCTGCGGCCTGCTCCCGCAATTCGCGGGACTCGTCTTTCTTGCCCTCCCTGAGCTTTAACCAGCTCAAGCTGTATAGAGTAAGCGGCAGTATGTCCGGTTCAGGCGGCAGGGACTGAGCCACCATGTGCGCTATACGGAACAGCTTCTCCGCCGCTTCTATTTCCCCGTCACTGAGTTTTTTTCTGCCTTGATCAATAAACACTAAGCAGACTTCATAGCGGTTGACTTCACAACGCTCTCCGCTCATAGGCTAGCTTCCTCCGAGGAATGCCATTCACCTGAAATCATTGATTCTGATGACCGGAATGATACGGGAGCAGCACACCATTGCCAAGTAGAACAGAACATCACGCCGACGAAGTGCTTGCATTTCGACATCCAGCAGGTACCATGCTGCCATGTCCCACATTTATTCCAACGGACTGGCCACATACGTGGCCTTGGATAGCCATCATGAACTATGCCAGCTCTGTCGTCGCGATATCGGCTGTTTCTGCGGTTTTGGGGTATTTCGCACTCCTCTGGTTCCGTGCGGGAAGCTATCGAGGCGGCTCTATTGCAGTTCAGTACGAGCCGCCGCAAGCTCTTTCCCCGGCCATGCTCCGTTACATCTGGAAGGAACGATTTGATGACCGAACCTTCTGGGCTGCCGTCCTGAGCGTTGTATCGAAGGGGTTGGCGACCTTGGACTCAGAGGACGGCGTCTCCGTGCTCCACAAGAGTGCAGAGGCGGCACCGTCCGCCGATTTGCCTATTGAGGAGCGACTACTCCTTACCTCGCTGTTCAAAGAGCGAAAAACGGTAAGCCTCAATATCGATAATGCAACGACGGTTCATGCACTCTCGGTACTGGCGCAGGAACTGCGAAGAGATGCCGTGGGCAGATGGTTCAGTGAAAACCGAAGCTCCGTGATTACCGGAGCTGTGCTCTCGGTGTTGGCAACCATCGTTGTGGGCATGCCGCGCTCCGTCGATCAACTCGGGGCGCTGATATTGGGCATGGCAATCATGGCTCCTGCCGGATATTACGCGCTTTTTGTGCTCCTACGATTCGCTGATCTCACCCGTGCTGCGCTTCATCACTTTGAGTTCTCACTTCTGCCCCGCTTCGGCTTTCTGCTCTTTTTCCTTGCCTCGTGCAGTTCCGCATTCATCATCGGAGGCGTGGTGCTTGGCGTGAATATCTCGTGGAGGGTTGTAGCGGTTGCGGCTGTTTTGGCTGTGATCAACGTGGGCTCTCTCCTCTGGCTGAGAATGCCAACCGAGGGTGGCCGTAAGCTACTGGACGAGATCGAGGGGTTTCGCAAGTTTCTGAAGACGGTGGAGCAGCTTCCAATGGACAGGCCGGATGCGCCGGACAAGCACGCTGGACTCTATGAAAAGTACCTGCCCTATGCGGTCGCCTTGGAGGTCGAGCAGGCATGGGGCGACAGCATGATTGCGCTCACAACCAGCTTCCATGAGCACGAAACGGCTGGCGTCCGTCCGTTTTACTTGGGAATGTGGGACGGGAAACCCGTGGAAGTAATGTACAAAATGGATCCGAATTCGCGGCAAGGCGTTTGATGAGGGATACGCCTTCATTCCGGCGTATGGGACGTGGGACCCAAAAAGTTAAGGCCGGGGGCTCTGTTTCGAGGAGCCGTCCGGCCTGAAGTTATCAGGAGGTTATACCTAATAGACGCGCTTCCCGCGAAAAGGTTAGGCCTCCCGGATGATTGCTCCATCCCGAGCAATGTCGAAAAGACCCGGGCGGCTACTCTCGGAGCCGATCAAGAGGCTTTGCGCAAGGCGGCGGGCAAAGACCGGTGATGGACTTTTTTCCGATGACCACGAACAGCATCCGGCGATTGGCGGCCCAGACAATCAGCGGGTTTCGAGCCTGACCCAGACTACACGCGGCGATAGTGGACAGATAATCGCCATATCACTCACTATCTCACCAGGCTGCCCGGGATTCTACTGCGGATCCGGAGCCCTACGCCGACAAGCTCTTTCGCTCTTTCAGCTCCTGCAGCATACGCTCAATCTCCTGCTCCCGCTCGAGTTTGTCGAATCTGCGATTGAGGTCCTCTCCGCTCAGCTCCACCGTCGCCTGCGTTACCGCCTCGGCGTGCATCACCTTGTTGCTCATGCGCTGGAAGACCCCAGCGTTATCCTGGGAAGACGCCTTCTGGCTCGCGTCCGCCGCGCGCCCTACCGCCTTTGTGCGGCGGTGTTGCGCAATCAACACCTCGGCTTTTCCCTCGGCTTCGGAGATCTTGCGAGCCAGCGCATTCAGCGCATCCTTGAGCACCTCCACCTGTGCCTTCTGGTCTTCGATCTGTTCCACAAAGCTAGCCGCCAATTGTTTGTAGCTCATCGCGCGGTCCAGTGCGGCACGCGCCAGGCCGTCGTCGCCTTTAGAGACGGCAAGCTGCGCCTTGCGCATCCACTCCTCTTCGCGCTCGTGGTTCTCCTGCTGCTTCTTTTTCAGCAGGTGCAGATCGGCCAGCGCGATGGCCACCTGCGTCTTCACCTGCATGAACTGGTTCTGCATGTCGAGGATGACCTGTTTGATCATCTTCTCCGGGTTTTCGGCACGGTCCACCAGTTCGTTGAGGTTGGCCCGGATCAACGTTGCCACTCGTTCCAGCAGTGCCATAACGCTACTCCTTTTCTGCGCAAGAACTTTATGCGAATCCGGGGGCGCCGGCCTGCGCGTCCCCGGATTCGCCTAGTTGCCTGTGCCCTTCGAAGGCAAGTCGCCTCCATTCGGTTTTGGCGCTTTATCTCCAATCGTCCGCACCTGCGACATCAGCTCTTTCACGTTCATGCCGCTGAGTGCTTCGAACAGTGCCGGCACCTGCGCCGCCATCTGCGCAATGTCGCCCGTAATTTTGTTCACTCCGGCGCTGCGTCCGTCGCCGGTCGAGACCACCGTGATGCGGTCCACCTGCGAGAGTGGAGCAGCGAGGGCGCGAACAATCTCCGGCATGCCCGAGATCAGCTTGTCGATCACTGCCGCCTGGTTGTACTCCTGGAACGCCTCTGCCTTCACGTTCATCGCCTTGGCTTCGGCCTCGCCTTTCTTAAAAATGATCTCGGCCTCGGCTTCGCCCTGTTCACGAATGTTACTGGCCTTGCCTTCGGCTTCAAGAATCAGCCGCTGCTTCTCGGCTCCGGCCAGGGTTTCAATGCGCTGACGTTCGATCTCTGCCGGCTTCAGCACGGTCGCAATCAGCTCTTTTTCGCGGCGCGCAATTTCGGCTTCCTGCACCAGCACCTGCTGTTCTTTCTCGGCCTTCTGCACCTTCACGGCTTCCACCACCAGTTGCTGCTGCATGATGTTGGTCTGAATCTCGTAGGACTTGTCTGCCGTAGCCTGCTGCTTTTTCACTGTCTCGGCGTACTCGGCCTTTTTCACTTCCAAATCACGCTGAGCCTCCGACTGCTTAGCCAGTGAGAGAGTCTCGGCCAGCACCCGCTCCTGGTCTGCCTGGGCTTTGGCCACCGCAGCCTCGCGCTGGGCAATGGCGCGGCGCATCGCCGTGTCGCGCTCGGCTTCGGCCGTGGCCACGTCGGCGTCGCGCTTGATGCGCGCAATGTCCGGACGTCCCATGTTGGTGATGTACTCGTTCTGGTCGCGCACTTCCTTGATCGTGAACGAGATCACTTCCAGCCCCATCTTGTTCATGTCTTCAGCGCAGGTGGAGCGCATCCGGTCGCTCACCATCTCCGGCTGCTTCACAATCTCCTCCACCGTCAACTGGCCGATGATGCCGCGAAGATGCCCTTCCATCACCAGACGGATCAGTCCTTCGCGTTCGTCTGGATTCTTCGTCAGGAACTGCTCGGAGGCGGTCATGATCGACTCGGTGTCGGATTTCACTTTGATCTGCGCTACCGCTTCCACGGTCACCGCCACGCCCTGCTTCGTGTACAGGTCCTGCTTTGGAGCCACGTCGAACGACATCAGCTCCAGCGAAAGCTCGCGGGCGTTTTCAATCATCGGAATGATGACTGTGCCCTTTCCCTTGATGATCCGCATTCCGCGGAAGCCATACACCACCAGCGCCTCATGCGGTCCTGCCTTGCGATACAGCTTGGCAAAGGCAGCAAAGGCGAACACGATTACCAAAACCAGCAGACCTGCAAGCACCAGTACATCGGTTGGGATATCGAATCCCATATTGCCTCCTAGGGCACGAACAATTTTCACAGCCTACAAATTTCACATCTTACGAGTGGGTTGAATCGGCATCGGCTTTTGCCGATGCCTCCAGCTCATCCCAGCGCCGCACATACGCAATGCCGCGCTCATAGCGAGTTACCACCACCTCCACATTCTTCTCAATCTCGCTGCCATCCTCGCTTCTGGCCGCAGTCGAACAGCGCGAGCCCAGGCGCGAAAAAATAACCTCGCCGGTTCCGCCCGGGCGCAGCCGCGAACTCACCCGCCCCAGCACGCCGATCATGTCGTAGTCCGCTTCTTCCATGCCGCCTTCAAAGTGCATCAGCACCCGCGTCACCAGCAGGAAAACCAGGGTTGCGCCCACTAGGCCGCCGCCAATGGAAATCAATAGCGCGGCCAGCGCGTACACGTGGGAGTGCCTCGTCAGCAGATATCCGATGCCGCCGAACCAGGCCAGGAACGCCGTCACGGTCCCCAGATTCACCGCCGGCAGGTTTCCCGTGCCTGATCCCCCGTGAGGCAAGCGCCCTACACACACGCGCCCTACGTGTCCCAGGTGTAGTCCCAGTTGAAAATGAAACGGAAGATGCACGTGCAGATGAATCCCGCCCAGCAGCACCGATAGAGCGCTGATCGTAAATCCGACCAGAAAGCACGTCAGATACAGTTCGGCAATAGTCACTTTTCCCGTGCTCCTTTACGCGGCCGCTCTCGTTTATCCCATTCCTCTGGCTTCAACACCTCGGTCAGCCGCTCCACCAGATTGGGAGTTTCCAGAATCGCTCCCAGCAGCACCAGGCAGCGCCGCGAATCTTCATGCTTGGCCATCTGCAGCAGAGCGTGGGCAACCTTGGCATCGCGCCGGAAGCGCTCTGCTCCACTGACCAGCCAGAGATCCAGCGTGTCCTCCATCACCCGCGCATCGCTCACCAGTTCGGTGTGGTAGCCCTCCGGATCATTCACCATGTAGCCGGGATGCACCTTGAAAAACTTTGCCAGCAGCATGCGGCTCTGGTTCGTCAGGTGCGGACGGACGCCGCTCTCCAGCTGTGAAAGATAGCTCTGGCTCAGCCCCTTGCCTGCTTCTTTCTGGATGGCGCGCACGGTCTCCTGCTGGGTCATCTCACGGCCAAGGCCGCGCAAGGTACCTTCCATCAGGCGCAGGTAGCGAAGTTTTTCTCCGAGCGTCATATAACGGATTGCCATAGTAGTATTGCAATCTGTTATATGTCAAATGAATTCTTGCTCCACCGGGCTTTAGCACCCACAGCGCAATGTAGGCTATTCGGCTTTTATGCTTCCTCTACCATAATCGCCATATCATTCGCTATCTCATTGCAAGATAGTGAGTTAGAAGCCACGTTATCGCCAGCAATCCCATTGGTGCAGCTTCTTCGTACCGCTCAACGCGCGGGCCAATTCCATTTCGGAGTATTGAGCAGAGTCGCCCCTTCCAGCTTGGTTTCTCCGAAGTCCTTTAAGATATTCAATCGAGTGCACAGAGGACCAGCTGTGAGCGTTTCAATGAGCGTTGGCGCATGCGAAACGACTATAACCTGTGTGTTCTTCGCCGCAGCGAGGATCAGTCTGGCAAGCGCCGGCAGTAACTCCGGATGCAGGCTGGTTTCCGGCTCGTTTAGCACCATCAGTTCGGGGGGGCGCGGCGTAAGCAGGGCGGCTGTCCACAAAAGATAGCGAAGTGTTCCATCTGACAACTCGGCCGCAGTAAGCGGTCGCAGCAACCCATGCTGCTGCAACTGCAACTCGAACCGGCCATTCTGCACGTCCACAGATAGCTGGCTGCCTGGAAAGGCGTCTTCAAGAGTCGTAGCGAGGGCTTTGTCCGTCCGAATCTCCACAATCGTCTGAAGGGCGGCTGCGAGATTGCTGCCATCATGGTGGAGTACTGGCGTGAAAGTACCAATCTGCGCAGCCCGCGCGGGCGAGTCAGAGTCTGTCCGGAAATGGTCGTAAAAGCGCCAGCCGCGAACGGCCTCGCGAACCGCCAGCATCTCCGGAGCTCGCTGAGGGTCGGCGATGCTGGCGAGCATGCTGTCGGTATCTGACAGGTGCTGCGTTAGCATCACCGGTTCTTCGTCGCGTGTTGTTGCTAGCCAAACGAAGTTGTTTCTGCGGTCGACAAGAGCAGAGACTTTCCGGTAGATCGGCCCATGCCAGATGCACTCGCGCTTGATATGCGGATCGAGCCCAAACATCGTCGCCGGGGGCGGTGGTGGAGGGTAGCCCAAGTCAATGCTGTAACCATAAACATCACCGCCAAAGCCAAGCTTGAGACTAGCGGCTTTCCTCTTTTTGAGGGGTTCCACGGCGTATATACCTTGGCGAACTCCACGCGCGATTGAATCCGGACCCGCCCAAAATATTGAAGGCAAGCCACCCTCATGGGCAAGGGAGGCCACGACCGCATTCTGGGCCGCATCAGCAAGCAAGCGTAGCGATCGATACACGCTGGACTTGCCGCTTCCATTCGCACCGGTAATCACGGTCAGCTGTCCAAGAGGCAAGATCAGGTCACGCAGCGATCTATAGCCCTGGACAGCCACAATGCGGATCATCCACTACAGCATATCGCGAGACCAGGGTTTCGAGTCACTGATAGCCGTCACGCAGGTTATCCGCCTTAAGTCCTCAGCGGAGACCAGTCCTCAATACATGGGATACGGTCTCGCCTACCCCACACCGACGACAAGATTTCCCGGATAGACAGCGGGCGGTGCCACATGGGGCGGGGGCTACCACAACGGCTGCGGGTGTTTTTCCCAGCCTTCCATATTTACTGAGTAAAAAACAAGCGGGTGGGAAAGCGGCTTGATCTTGCTTCCCATTTCAGAAAAAGAGGAGTGCGCTCCGAAGCCATCGAGCTTACAATGCCTGTGCAAAAGCGGTGTGCATCTTTAATGTTCCATGCGCTAGCTGGTTGGGCGACCTGGGTTCAGAGACAGCGGGGGAAGTATGAATTGCAACGGCTGCGGTGTAGAGCTTGATCCCACAGAGGAACAGGTCAATTCTTCCGTTGACCAGATTCTGGATACCTCCCTAAAGGATGCCCAAAAGACAGGTGGCGTATGCCCACTCTGCGGCCACTGCAAGCAAGTGCCATACTCCCATCGCAAGACAGTGCTATTTTGGATGATTCTCGGATGTCTGATAGTTGGCCTTATCGTAGTAACTGCAATCTCTCAACGGCGGCACACCGAGCGGGCAGCGGTGGCCAACGCAGTGCTAGCCCGTATCAACTCCAACGATGATCTCGTCCGGTTGCTTGGGAAACCCATAGCGATACGCAACAATATTGAAGGGGAGGTCAAACACGATGAAACCGGATGGCAGGAAGCGCGGCTGACGATTCCAGTCTCGGGGCCAAATGGCACGGCGACAGCTCACGTCATCGGCGGAAAAGGAACAGGACAGTGGACGTTCACCACCTTTGAAGTGGTATTTGAGAATCAGCACAAGAAATTCGACCTCGTGTCCGGCAGAGTCGTCATATATGAACCGAATGCGTATGCGGATGTTCACACTGAAGCTGCCCTGCCGCCGGAATACAGTCAGTCGGTCGTGGTGGCGGCACCACGATTCAACGGTGAGTTTCCCTGCATCTTCGCGACGGTAAATACGGAGAAAGTCGTTCCACAGGTTGGCAATTGTGCCATGCCCACAACACATGCTGTCCCCGTAGACCGCTTCGAAGTCGATCTGCGGTACGGAAACTTCATTCTTCGCCAGACTGACCTCTATCTGGAGGACATTTTCCAAGTTCCCCTGACCCGCACCTACGTTTCGAACGATTGGATAAATTCCAATCCCGTTCACGCCTTCGGACGGAACAGCAATCACCCCTACGATATCGCCCCGCTAGGCACTCGAAATCCCTACACTTACCAAATGATCGTGCTGGAAGACGGCGATTTTATCTACTTTGATCGCATTTCGAAGGGGACGAGTTACACAGACGCTGTATATCAGCACACCGAAACCTCTACGAGATTTTATAAAGCAACTCAGGCATGGAATGGCAACGGGTGGACGACCCGATTGGCCGATGGCTCGGAGATTCGTTTCCCCGAGTCATATAACGCTAAAAATATGGCACAAGGCGCACCCACGGAGATGCGAGATGCCAAAGGCAACCGCCTGGAACTGCTCCGTGACCCGCAGCGGAACCTGCAACAGATCAAAACTCCGCACGGCCACTGGATTACCTTCATCTATGATGGTTCGTCTCGAATTGTGCAGGCCGCAGACGATGCAGGCGAATGGGCTCGATACAGATACAACGCTGGCGGAATGTTGACGGACGTCTTCTCATCTTCAGGACGGGAGCGCCACTATTCATATGATGGAGCGTTGATGACTCAGGTCGCGGACGAGAAGCAACACGTCTTGTTGAGCAATCGGTACGAATCGAAGATGCTGGTTCGGCAAGAGGTTGCCAGCGGAATGTATTCGTACAAATACGAATGGGCTCCAAAAGGACGGTATCCAGACGCGGTTCTGGTGACACTGCCGGACGGGAGCACGAAAAAGGTAGAGATTCCTGCCAATACCATTCCGGAGATGGTGAGGAATTGGCATCCATCTGGTCAGCGGCCGCTCTGGGCTCGCATAGTCATTGTCTGGTTGATCGCAGTTTTCCTGATTTCCATACTGTTGTTAGCGCTAATTTGCATAGGGCAGGTGTCGGATAGTCGTGGAGCGATGCAGTGACAGTGGGAAACGGAAGCAAAGGAGACTTTGCTCATGCCTGAATTGCAATCACTTCTAAAGTCGCACTCGTGGCCGTATGGTTGGTTAGTATTTGGGGCCTTCTTATCGTTACTGGGTTTAGGGCAGGCATGCGCCGGGGTAGCGTGGGGACGCGGTAGTCCCATGGTTTATCGCGCTAAAGAACCGACGAAGTTTTGGTGGACAGTCGGATTGAATTTGTCCCTTGGTGTTTTCTTCATCGTCCTCTACTGGATGCGTTACGGGACTTCAGACTGAGGTGACTTCAGGGTAGAGCAGACCGTGATAGCTAACGCAATAGCGCCACGGCAATCACAATCTCAACCTGAGATACTGAGCTACTTGGGCTGTAGTCGTCAACAATCTTGCCTATGGGGATGCAGACTGCGAAAATGGCGGGATCTGCCGGGAGATGGCGTGTTCTGCATGGCATACCTTTCAGAGTCTGGCTATCTTAAATACATCACACCCAGTCGTCGCCAGTAATCTCGGTGACCATCATCAAGGGAGTTGGAATATGCAGAAACGCAAGCTTGGAAACAGCAATCTTCAGGTATCGGCACTTGGACTCGGCTGTATGAGTATGAGCACCGCTTATGGACCGCCAGCCGATAAGAAGGAGATGATTAAGCTCATCCGAGCCGCTCACGATCATGGCGTGACGCTGTTCGACACGGCTGAGGCTTATGGCCCTTTTGCCAACGAGGAGCTCGTCGGTGAGGCGCTTGCACCGATCCGCGAAAAGTTAATCATCGCGACCAAGTTCGGCTTTGACATCGACCTGAAGACCGGCGAGCGCCGTGGCGGAACCAGTAGTCGCCCCGAACACATCAAGGCGGTGGCGGACGCCTGTCTGACGCGGTTGCGGACTAACTACATAGACCTCTTCTATCAGCATCGTGTCGATCCAAGTGTGCCGATCGAGGATGTTGCCGGAGCCGTCAAAGACCTGATCTCCGAGGGCAAGGTAAAGCATTTCGGGCTGTCAGAGGCTGGAGTTCAGACCATCCGCCGCGCCCACGCGGTCCAATCTGTGACTGCGGTTCAGAGCGAATACTCACTGTTTTGGAGAGGACCGGAGGCCGAGCTTCTTCCTGTCCTCGAAGAGCTAGGTATCGGCTTCGTGCCGTTCAGCCCGCTTGGCGCCGGTTTCTTGACTGGCAAGATCGACGAGAATACAAAGTTCGATCCGACCGATTTCCGCAACACCGTGCCACGTTTCTCGCCAGAGGCACGCAAGGCGAACATGGCGCTGGTCGATATCGTTAGGGTTGTCGCTGATCGCAAGGCCACTACGCCTGCGCAGGTGGCACTCGCGTGGCTGCTGGCCCAGAAACCCTGGATCGTGCCTATCCCAGGCACTACCAAGCTGCACCGCCTCGAAGAGAACCTCGGAGCAGTAAACATCGAACTGACCGAGAGTGATCTCTATCAGATCAACGCAGAAGCAGCGAAGATCAAGGTTCAAGGGGATCGGCTGCCTGAGGCCGCACTCAAGATGACCGGACTCTGATGAGAGTGTGCTGGCTCCTCCAGGACGACCACTTTTCATAAATGGCGATAGCTGGTCATAAATCGCCAAGTGCCTCACAATCCCGTTCCGAGATTGTGGAAGCCTTGCCTGTTATCGACAACAATCTGGAAAGGACAGAAGGATCAGCGTACACTCCTGCCCATGAAGATAGCGATCTTCGAGATGGTTCTGTTGCTGGCGATATGCGCAGGGGCGTCAGCGCAGCCGCCTTCGTGCGCCATGCCGCCGACTTCAGCCAATGAGCAGACATTTGCTGAGGCCGCGAAGGTGTGCCTTGTAAGCGCCGAGCAGGGCGACGCGAAATCCCAATTCGTCCTTGCTCTGATGTATCAGCAAGGTAAGGGATTGCCCCAAGACTATGCCGAGGCTCTCCGCTGGTACCGCAAAGCCGCGGACCAGGGTAGCGCGAAAGCCCAGTACGGCCTCAGTTATATGTATCGCAAGGGCCAAGGCGTGCAGCAGGACTATGCCGAAGCTAACCGCTGGTGCCGCAAGGCCGCGGACCAGAACAATGCAAAGGCTCAATCAGCCCTCGGCTCCGCGTACTACTACGGCGAAGGAGTGCAGCAGGACTATGCCGAGGCCATGCGCTGGTACCGCAAGGCAGCCGACCAAGGGGAGGGTACGGCTCAAGACGGCCTCGGTACCATGTATTACTATGGGCGAGGAGTGCCGCAGGACTACGCTGAGGCAGCCCGCTGGTATCGCAAATCCGCCGATCAGGGTTACGCAGAGGCCCAATACAACATTGGCTGTATGTATTACTACGGTCGGGGTGTGCCTCAGGACCGAGTCGAAGCCGCACTCTGGTATCGCAAAGCAGCCGACCAAGGGGACGAATTCGCTCAGCGCGCTCTGGGCCTCAGAGGGGTGCGCCTGAGCACATTCAGCAAGATCGCTCTCTCGATAGGTTTCTTCGGAAGTTTGATTCTTGCGATGAGCTTTTTATTGCCTGGGAGGAGCCTACGAAATAGGCAACAGATCCTGATGGGACTACTCGGCCTGTCATACGTAGGGCTGAATCTGTACAGGCACTCCCCTAACGTCGTTCTCCGCTCCGTAGTAGCAGTCAATGCTCTCTCTTTCACCCAGCGTTTCCTGGGCGGATTGTTCGTTGCCATGGCGATCGTTTTCCTTTGGCCAAAGATCGCGAAGACCGTGCTCGGAATATCCGGTACATTACTCGTCGGAATCAATCTCCTTCTCCTTGCGCTTGCCCATCACGATCGATGGCGCCTTGCAGGTATTCGCGGATGCTATCCGGCCAGTGGACTGTTGATAGGAATATCTGTTCCCTTAGCTGTCTTTTTATGGCTCCAATCCAGGAAACCCGCTGAAGTCATCCCCCCAGAAGATAGTCAACGATAAATCGCCAAGGGTCTCACAATCCCATTCCGGGATAGGCAAACGAAAGGCCTGTTTTCGCCAACGATCTGCATAATGTTTTTCATATGTACACGGTACTCGGAACCGCGCGGCGGGAGAAAAGAAAGAATGCCGAAAATGTCCGTTTCTTTGGGACTCTTTATTGCCGGAGCATTTTGTTTTCTGCTCATCTTCTTTTTGCCTGACCAAATTCATCCATTGGCTCTACTCGGTGGAACCGTGTGCGATGCTGCCTTTTTCAAGGTGCTACGCGATAACTACACGAACAGAGTGCCTGTCTCGACCAGGGGTGGGAAACTTACATATGAGCAGAGCCCTCGCATGTACAAGTTCGTACACGGTTTTCTTGTATTTGTGGGTGTGTTCTTCCTCATTGTGCTTATCTCCTTGAATGCTTTTTCGCGGTGATGGTTTGACGATGATCTTCATTGCCGCTTACTATCAGGGGCGAATTCGCGAGGAAGGCTGCCTTTAGGAAGCCTTCTCAGATAGTGAGCTAACAATCGCCCAGGCGCTCACTATCCAGAGAGGCGGGATACTGAGCTACACGCCCTGTTCTCGCCAACAACGATGCTCCCCCAAATCGATGTCGCGATTCTTCCGCCGTGAAGCGCTACGGACGCTTCAGTGAAACGCGAGCCCACTTCTCGATCTCCGGCGTACGCATGTCGATCTCCCAATGAGGAATAGCGACGAATGGCGAAATTCCGTCCAGAAGGCATTCAGAGAGCTCGACGTCGTTCAGCAGATTCAGGTCACCCGCCGCTCGTGCCGGACGAATTCCTGCACAGTCGAGCCGATAGCGACGCCTTCCAGCGGAACTTTGCCCTCGCGACGGCGACGATTTAGCCCAGAGGTATCTCTTTCTCGTTACCGAAGTTACAAACGTCCACGAACTTTTAGTTCATTGTGGGTTTATTCCGGTCGTAAATGGAGATGGTGATCGCGTCGGTTTGTAGTTTGGGATGAAATGAAACGAAAGATATTCGTGGTCGATGACGAGCGGCAGATTGCCATCTTGTTAAGCGAAGTGCTGCGGGCTGCAGAGTTCGACGTTGAAACGTTCTTTGATGCCCGTTCAGCTTTGCGCAGAGCGATGGATGGCCAACCGAGCATTCTTGTCACAGATGTCACTATGCCCGATATGGATGGAATTGCTCTAGCCGTGGCAGTACGAGAGCAAATTCCCAACTGCAGGATTATCCTGATTTCTGGCAACCCCAAATGGAAAACAGGTACGGCCTTGCAGGGAAATGGAATGAGTGACTTCGCACTACTTCTCAAACCGTTTTCGATTACCCAACTTATGCGTCTCGTAAAATCCGAGGTTGAATAGAGCTCCAGTACTCTGGCGTCGGGGCGCATTCCAGAAGTGGTTACCGCACATCCCGACGCTTCTTCCTGCTCGGCTTCCTCTGTGTCGCCTTCCCCGGGGTCCTACCCCTGAAGAAGTCATAGATCATCAGCGTACATTCCGCCATGAGGGACAGCAATTCCTCTCTCTTCTCGGGCGTGACGACCACCTCGCTACGCATCTTTGGATCGGGATCGTGCTCATGCGCCAGCAGGATCACCGGAGCCAGCAAATCCCAGTGTTCGTCGTCATCCACCAGTTTTTGCCAGCTATCCCGCCGCAGATCGATGCCGTGCTCAAAGCCAATCGCCCAGTCATTGCCCATAGCGATGCCGCCTTCGCTGTGGAACACCATTGGCTCGTAGACCTCCCCGCGAAGTAATGCCCCGGCGATGGTATACCAATGGCGAGAGAGGAAAGTCGTGACGTAATGCTCTTCCTCGATGGTCTTGAATCCACACCTCTGCGCCAGTTCACCACCTAAGATGTGCGGCAGGTACTCGCTAGTCGGCACAAGTTCTGGCCCGCAAATCAGGGCGCAGAAGAAGCCGTCCAACTCTTCGAGGTTCATCGCTGTCCCATGCAGGCCGTAAAGGAAATCGCCGAGACGTTCAAATTCGTCCTCGGTCAGGGGCTCTGTGAGAGCATTCATCGGGGAATTCTAACCGGAGGCATTCTTTTCAGACTTCTCCCTTTGATTCATCATCGACGGTTGCTACTTTTGCCAGCAAGTCAGTAGGGTGAATCGGCTTCGCCAACAGTTCGAAATCGTAGCCCCGCTGTCCAACCATTTCGAGGAGATTCAGCGTGGAAGCCTGACCCGAAAACAGAAGAACCTTGCAATCAGGGTGACGTTCTCGGATGAGAACAGCCATGTCCAGGCCGTTCATACCTGGCATCATGACGTCGCTAATTACTAGGTCAGGGCTGCAAGATTCAATCTCGGCTAACGCGCTCTGGGCGCTGTAGAACGCACTGACTTCGTAACCGGATCGGCGGAGGATCACCGCCAATGTGTCTGCGATGGTCTTCTCGTCGTCCACGACAAATATTCGATTTGGCATAAGTTCTCGCGCTTAATTTCTAGGTCGATCACGCGCTCGGCATGCTCGGTGCGATGCTGTCTGCGCTGGACAACAGGTGATAGCCTAATTCTTCATTATGCCTTACGAGTGTTGCTCATACGCGACAAATGTACTTCCCAATGTGCCCTGTTACGAATTCAGAACAGGCGTCTTGCTCAGTCTGGCGCCAGACATAATCGACGCCTTGGGTTGCGTGAGTCTCTTGCCGGACCGACATGGATAACAATGTGTTCTAAATTATGTGCTTCCTCATTTTTGCTCCGGCCTTGACATACGAGCGATTGCCACGCTCATGAACGACGAAGCGACATAAGGACGGTCGTTGACGTACTGCTCCAGTGCGCCGCCTTCACCGGCTGGACAGCGGCGGTTACGGACCAATTCGACAGGGTCGACATCGAGGAGGAGCGCGGCCGAGCAGCGCTCATCCGAAGATTCTGGATAGAAGACGTAAACCTTGCGGAAGGAAAGTTCGAAGGACTGCGACCGGTCGGGGTTCTTGTGGAGAAGATAGCCGAGGTCCGTCTCAGGTGGCTGCGTATTCGTTACGGTCAGGAGCATGCGCCATAAGCATCTCGCATCGATGAACTTACGGGAAAAGGACAATCTGCAATCCATCCAGTTCCTCATTGACTTTGGATAGCAGGCCGAAAAACGCCAATACGCTCACTATCTTCGCCGGTACACAATAGCCCCATCCTGAATCAACGCGTCATTGAGCTGAGCGGCAGGATTGCACGCCGGCAGCATATGGAGATGCCGCCGACATTTACATGATAGAAGACAAGCCCTTCGCCTTCACTAGACACAGCAGCTTGAGGGATGGCCCATTCGGACGTTTCTCTCCGCGCTCCCACTGGCTGACAAGGCTCGGAGGAATATTAAGATATCGCGCGAAGACTGCCTGGCTCGCCCGTTCGCGCTTCCGAAGACTCACAATTACAGATGGCGTCATCTCCTGAATGGGGGTGAGACACTGATCGTCAAAATGACGCATCGTCACTTTGTCGACCGCTCCAGCTTCATGCAGGTCAGACATCATCTCGTGCACGGCCGCCATCGCCGGACTGCGGTATTTCTTGGACATGTTTTCCACCTCCATCTTTACTTCTTTTCAGCGGGCCCTGGCTTTGGAACCTCAATAAAAGCGCCCGCCTTGATCGCCGTTGCCAATTTCTCGTCGCTCAGATTCAGGACGATTTTGGCCGCGTCTTTGAAGGCTTTCAGTTCCTTGGGACTGATATTATCGAGAGCGCTCTTTTCAAAACCATACACAAACACTGCTTTTCTGCTGGCCTTATAGAAGACGATCGACCGAAACCCGCCAGATTTACCCGCTCCATCCCGGGCAATCCTCTGTTTAATGACCTTCCCACCAAGGTCAGCGTCAATCAGGCCCTTCTCAGCCCTCTCGACAGCCTCCCAGAGATCTGCGTCTGTGATGTCATTACTTCGAGCAAAGCGACCGAAGGCTTTGCTTTCAAATAGACGCACTTGCACCTCCATAGTGTAGCACAGAGTGCTATAGATATCGCCGGGAGTGGAGAACTCCCGGCGGGCTGATTTAACGGACTTGCCACGCGGGGAACGGGCGCCGTTTCAGATGGTTTCCTATCGTCCAGACTGTGACTCCGAAATGGGCTGCATGTGGCTGGAGTTGGTTGCCGAGGGCGACTGTTGAGCTGAGTTTTGTGGGAGCGCCGCCTTGGTAAACACCATATAGAGTTCGGTTCCGGCAGCCAACGTGACGACGATTCTCTCATTCGAGATCATCTTGGCAATCTGGGTGTCGGCGGTGTTTCCCATGTTTTGCGAGAGCTGCGATCTCATCATGTCCGCGCCGCTCAACGCCGTGCTCGTATTGTTGCCGAGCATCATCGCCGTCGTTTGGCCTATCCCGGACAGCGTGGCGACGAGCATCGCCTTGCCGCGGCTGCTGCCGGTCACCTGCCCCTTGAGCGAGCGCAGGTTTGTATCGACCGCCACGGCGCTGATAGGCACGGTTGAGCCGTTTGGCAGATCGACGGATTCAAACGTGATCGCCATATTGCCGTGCGCATCGGCGCTGTTGATGCGTCCAATCGCACGGCTTCCCGCCGGTAGGACAATTTGCCCATCGCGCTCGTAGTTGTATTCGATCACGGCAGTAACGGGAGCCGCGACTGACGTAGTGGCAGAAGATTCAAGCCGGGCGGCGACGTGAAAACCAGGCTCCAAGCCAAAGTTCGTGATCGCGGGTCCGAGATACTGTGAAGCATCGGCTGCGACGGGTACGCTCTTGCGCGAGAAAACAATGCGTGTCTTGGTCACCTCATCATTCCACGCGCGCGCTGCCTCGCTATAGGAGGCTCCGCTTTGATATTGCGTCCCTATGGCCCCAGGCCCGCTGGATTGTTGAACAGCAGTGGAGGCTCCGTTGTAGGCCGGCGGTTGGAAGGGGGCGATGGAGCCGATCGTTTTCGGTAAACCATTGAACTGTTTTGAGGCTTGTACAGCGGTGCCCGTAGACATTCCGTCCGCTTTGGAGGTGGTATCCTCCGCTTCTTTCGAGTGGCGTTTCTGTGCTTCCAATGCGTTTTTGGTCGCGAGAATATCCTTCGGCGTGATGCTGTCAGGATCGCTACCCGTTGCTGCACTCGGAGTGTTGTTTTCGTCGGCAGGCATCACCCCGGTAGTGGCGATGGTCTGCTTTTGGGCTGGTGTCCGCCTGGAGGCTTGGCCGTGTGATTTTGTGGGCGACATCTTATGGGAGAAGATGAGCACCACAACCAACAAGGCCACCAGCAGTGCAAGGCCAGCGAGAATCAGTTTGACCATCCCTGCTGGGACGTGACTTTTCTTCTCTGGCCGCGTGTATGGTAAAGCGTCCGTTTCGGATGCAGGAGAAATGAGCGTCGGTTCTTCGGGTGTCGTCTGGGCCATTGGGTCTTTCCTCCTAAAATCCTGGTGCAACAAACGGAAGTGGAACCATTACGGGATGGTCAACGGCGTCGGCCGTGGCCAGTTGCAGAAGCAGCGTTTCCCTGCTCTGCTTGAATCCCGGACGGGAAAACTGCACAACCCCGTCCAATCGGTCGCCGGGAGCAAGCTTCACCACATCCTGGCGGAAGTCCTGGATAGACACCGGCTCGGCGAGGATTCCTTTCTTGCTGGGCTTCTTTTGAACCGGGTTGCCGAGCTGAATCTGTGGTGTCAGAACCTGGACCCAATCTCTGCTGACGTTCAAAACGGAGTAGGACACCATCATGCTGTCGCCAACCTGCACCGCGCGTCCCAGAGATGCGGCGATGGATCTGGTCGCAGTAACGTTTGCCTTGTCCAGCTTTACGAGATCGTCGGCTGTAATCCAGTGGGGTGTTGCAAGCTCAGCCTGTGCGGCGAGTGCGGCGTCTATCACTGAAACAGGTTGCACGGTGCGCACAGAGGATCGCACTGGATAGCTCGTTACGGACGGCGCCATGAACGGAGCCGTGTCCGCCAGAGAGGGATGGGGTATGCCGGACTCCGGTGGACCCGCAAAAGCCAATAGAGCTTTGTCAGGCCTGTAGTCGAGCACAAAATCGACGTCATACTGTGCGGCGGAGTTACCGGAGGAAGTCAATTTCAGACTGATGGTTTCGCCACTGGCAAGGGCGACCAGCAGATTGCTCTCCGCAACGTCGTGGGTGAGCGGACTGACGTAAACCAACTTCGGCTCGTTTTCCACGTGTTCGGCGGTGAACAGTGTAGGGGCGCCCACCGCAATCGACGTTACCGCCTCAGGAAGATGGATGGTGCTGATATACAGGGGCTTGCAGTGAACCTCGCCAACGATGGAACTGTCGACCGGACGGCTTTCAATGCGAGCGCCAACCGAAAGAGGCGGCGCTTCCGCCTGGATCTGCAGTTTTACTGGCGGGATTGCCGGACTTGGCGCGAGGCCTACGGCCGGAGGTGTATCTACGGCAACACCTGCAGCGTCTGGCTTTGGCGCCCCGGTCAGCAATTCAGGATGAGCAGTGCCAATGCCCTGCGTTGAGAGGTGGTTGGCGGCAGGTGAAGGCGCGGTGACGGGTGGAACTGACGATGTCGACTGCGCTGATACGGCCACTGCAGTCATAGAGAGAGCAAGAGAGAGGACGAATAGCTTCATTATTGATCGCCTCCAGAGGCGAGGTTTGCTGGGATTTTGTGGAGGGCAAGCTCCGCAAGGTAGAGACGCCGTACGGAAGCAACGTACGCATACACATCGGCGCCGGTGTAGCGGAGACCACGACGTAGAATTGGGCGGCTGCCTCGGTAATACGCCGCCAATACCAGACGGAAGTCTCCGTCGAACTGCTGCATCAAATCGGCCAGGTATCGAACCCCGCCGGAGAGGTTTTCTGAAATATCAAACGGGTCGCGTACGCCATAGTCCACCATGGTTGCCGGCATCAGTTGCATCAGCCCCATAGCGCCCTTTGGGGACACTGCTCTTGGATTCCAGCCGGACTCCTGGGTGATGAGTGCGTGGACCAGCTCTTTTGGGATCTCATAGTGAGCGGCGTACGCGTCGGCGTAATAGACCTCTTCATCGTGACCAATCTCCGGCATCGTGATTGCGGCCGCAGAAAGGCAAAACGCAAACCAAAGGAACAGTCCAGTACAGAGTCGGATCATGGAGTAACACCATCCAACGCCATCACCGAAGGCGCCTGGGCAGCGTCATCCGGTCGGACACAAGCTGCCGTCTGAGCTGCCAAGGTCTGAATATCGTGCTGACTCATGTCGTTCGCAAAAATGCGTGCATTGTCCATGAAGCTTTCGAATCGGCCGGAGACTAACAAGCTGGCCCGATCCTTCTCAGTCTTGGCAATGAATGGCAGCATGACGGCCTTGTGGTCGTCCCTGATTTCTTTCAGGTTCAATTTGTCGAGCGCGAGAGCAAGGGTGATCATCTCCGAAATCGAAGGTGGTTTTTCCATCTTGAAAGCGCGCAATGTCTTCGCAAAGCCGGCGATGAAGTAGTGGATGGCTTTCGCACAATGCGGTGTACGGCTTGCGACGATAGCCGCTTCCTGCTCAGGTGTCGGATGATTGATGTAGATGCGGGCACAGCGGCGCAAGAGTGGATAGCCAAGCTGTCGTTCGTCGTTGGCAGTGACTATGGTGAACGGAGGATGCTTTGCCCTGATCTCGCCTAGGCCAGGGATCGTTAGCTGCCATTCGCCCAGAAACTCAAGCAGTTGAGCCTCAAAAGCATGGCTTATTTTGTCGATTTCATCGACCAATAGAATGCATCGAACTGGCGTCTCAAGCGCGCTCAGGAGAGGCCCCCCTAGATAGAAAGCTCGGTCTGAGACCTTCTTTGCGGCTTCGTCAAATGTCCCGTCATGAAAACGCACATACAGTTGGCGCAGTTCATCACTGAAACTGCCGATCGCCTCTTTGTCAGTGAGACCTTCGTAGCACTGCAGACGTATCAGCTTCATGCCCGTTGCACGATGGATTGCGAGGGCCATCTCCGTTTTGCCGGCGCCTGCCGGGCCTTCGAGAAGAATCGGCCGATTGAGTTCCCCGGCGAGATAGATCGTGTTGGCTATTTCACAAGTGGTAAAGTAGCCAACCGCCTCGAGCGATGCGAGAGTGTCGTCAGTGCTGTTGAACATTTCATATTTATACTATCGTGACTAGTCTACTTATTCAACTAAAAAACGGCGCTCCCGGGTTCGCTGGGAGGTTATGGTGGGATAGTTGTGCCGGTGAGAAGTACGCTAAGCGCTATAGGCTTAGCGCTTTACAGTCCAAAATTACCGATCGTTGGCGGATCAAACGACCATCTATTAATCGCCCGCCGGCCAGAGAGAGCGTTCAAGGTTCTGTTGCCGGTTGGAATCCTGCACTGCTGGTCGGCAAACTGGCAACTTGCAATCCGTCGATAACGTCAGGGTTGCCCGTCGGGCCCGTACCGCCGGTGAAATCGAACGTTTTCCGTTACCGATCCTGACTGCTGGGCTGAACACAGACCGATATCGGAGTATCGGCATGCCATGCAATTTCCCATGCCGCCCCAATGTGGCCCGCGGTTCGCCGCGCCTGTTTACCGATAAGTGACTGACGAGTAGGTGACGATACACTCGGAACACCAACGGAGTTTCAATCCCAGTGGCTTAGAAGTTGGCGGTATAGTGGATGCGATCCTTAAAAGGGCATCAGACTTCGGAACCTATTATGAGGTCGTGAATACCCGGCACAAAGCCGTCTTAAAGGAGATTGTATGGCTTCGCTGAAGGCCCGCCTCTCCGGACGAACCCACGGGAAATTTGGCATCGAACTCTCGCTGTGCCTTTGCGCATTAGGACTCGTACCGGTCTGCTTTGGGCAGCCCGATTACGTTGCCCAAGAGATCGCTTGCTTGACTAGTTCTTCCCCTGCGATCCGGGACAACGCCGCCCAATCGTTAGGGAAATTCAAGGATCCACGCGGCTTGGATCCGCTGATTGCGGCACTAAACGATACTATTCCCGAGGTCCGAGGAGATGCGGCTATGGCTCTGGGCCAATTCCGAGACCCCAGAGCGGTCGAGCACCTGATTCCACTCCTGAAGGACAAGAATGAATATGTTCAGGCGGCTGCGGCTACGGCTCTGGGGCAGCTAAACGACTCACGCGCCGTTGCGCCCCTGTTTGCCGCCTTGAATGACGAGAACTTCCGCGCGGAAGGTTTTGCTTTCGTCGCATTGTCCCAAACCACTGCGCCAAAAGCCGATCCTCTGCTGGTTGGTTTGAAAGATTCCAAGGCGAGCGTCCGGCAAAACGCCGCGCGACTGTTGGGCGAATGCAATACGCACCAGGTCAGTGTGGCTTTGACCGCAGCCACACAGGACTCGGATGCCGGCGTAAGGGCGGAGGCAATTAATTCATTGAGCTCGCTAGACGATCCCGGCGCGCTAAAAATCGCGATCTCGCTGCTCAAGGATCCGGATGGCGGTGTGCGACTTGCTGCATTGTCGGTGTTGGAAGGGCTGAAGTACCCGGATGCTATTAATCTCTTCATCGCAGCCCTCAAGGATGAGGATGCGAGCGTACGCAGAGGCGCAGCCGATGCATTAGGCAGAATAAGCGCTCCGCGTGCTATCGAGCCACTGATCGCCGCTCTATCGGATTCAAATGCCGACGTCCAGTCCGCAGCAGCCAATTCATTGGGTGAGATCAACGACCGCCGTGCAGTCGAGCCGCTGATTGCAGAACTACACAGCCCGAACGAGGGCGTTGATTACGCTGTAGCCGGCGCGCTAGGGCGGATGAAAGACCCGCGTTCTGTCGAGCCGCTGATTGCAGCCGTGCTAAGCGAAAACTCAAGCGTCGATTACGCCGCGGCCGGAGCGCTCGGGCAGATCAAGGATTCGCGGGCCGTGGACGCCATGATTGCCGCATTACAAGACCAACGCATTCGATCTCTCCCGGTTGGTGGTTACATTCTTTCTTCAGCCGCCCTGGTGCTCGGAGAAGAGGGCGATCCCCGAGCGATCGAGCCGCTGATCCAGGCGATGCGGGGCGATCCGCAAAGTCCTCTGGTTGAGGAGTACGCCACGGCTTTGGGCAAGATAGGAGCCCCCGCGGTTGAGCCCCTCATCTCCCTCCTGAACGATCCCAATCAGGGTATTCGATGGTCTGCATATAAGGCCCTTGCTGCAACCAACGATCCCCGGGCCCTTGACTCCATGATCGCAGCCCTCAAGAACCATGACTTCATCATATCCACGGATGCGGCTGAGTTTGTGGCCGCCTCCAAAGATTCCCGCGCCCTTCCGGCTTTGATTGCCGCTTTCAAAGACCCCACGCTTAGATTCAACACACAATGGATAGCTATGACGTTGCCGAGCATCGGTCCCCCGGCCATCGAACCATTGACCGAAATTCTCCAGGGACCCGACGCCCTCGCAAGATTGTATGCCGCCAGAGCATTGGGCGGGATCAAAAACCCCAAGGCCGCCAGCGCCTTGCTGGCGGCACTCAAGGCGCGCGACACGGCCGCCCTCGCAGGGGCTTATAGCTTCTACGTTGACTGGGGAGAGCCCGGATCGGAAGACGCCATGATCGAGGCCCTCAACCAATTCGCCAGCGACGACCAGATGGCCGAGTACATGTTGAATTGCGGAAACGTCAAGTTAGAAGAAGCCGTGCGCGCCTGGTCGGCAGCAAGGTACCATCGCCAAATCCAGCAGACCATCCACGGTATCCTGTGGGGCAGCGCTCGGCAGGTGCAACCTGGCAAACTGGACAATTAGCAGAGCGTTGCATCCGTTCAGGGCACGGGGCGGGAAAGGCGCATGCATCGATGAACGAGTCGCTTAGGAAACCAGTTGAGTCGGTCGCAAGCGTGGTAGTTTTCGCTAGCATATTTTGCGGCATCTTGATGGCGCAGACCGCGAGAGAACCGACGTCCGACGTGCACAAGAGCAGGAATCAGCAGATTATTACTTTCGCTTTGATCCCGGCGCAGACCGCCAAGTCTACCGTTGCGCTGACAGCTACATCCAGTTCCGGGCTGACGGTTAACCTCACTTCGCTTACTCCGGCCACTTGCTCGATCTCTGGCTCCGTCGCCTCTTTGCTTGCTGCCGGAACGTGTACAATTCGAGCCAACCAAGCGGGAAATGAGGTCTATGCGGCGGCTCGCATGGTTACGCAAAGCATCTGGGTTGGCTCCGCCAGTAGCAACTCGGGTCTTTTCGATATCACTCGGGCTGGAGCAATCCTCCAGGACGCCTCCCCCCCGACACCACCGCTTCCACCACCCCCGTCCGTCTGCCCATTTCCAATCGTGGTGTCCGTATCACCCAACCTGTGGATAGCAGGAAAAACCTACCGGATCACCGTAACCGGAACGGGCTTCACCTCCCCAGCGGAAGCTCGTGAATCTTGTCCCATACCCTGGTTCACGGCGGGTGAGGAAGCGGGTTCGGCGATCCTGCTTAACGCAACGATCCTCAACTCAACTACGATGATTGGTACCGTCGCAATAGCGGAGGCTGCCCCGGAAGAGACGGCTAAAGTCATACTCTGGTATCCGCCGCCCCAAGACGACGTTGCCCCGGCTTCGCCACCGGCACCCAAACGATGATTCTTCATCGGCTCATGCCGCCACACTCCTGCGCAGGTTCGGATCAACGCCTACATTTGGGATGATCCGTTCACCAGGGCTGGTCAGTTGGACGGAGTTGGAGTGGTCTTCTGTATCCCGGTCGGGTTCGCTCTTTGCAGGATGGCAACTGCCGCGGGATGGCCCAGTTGGATCGCATAATCGAGTGCGGACTTGCCCTCCCCATCTTTGATGGAGGGATCTGCGCCCGCTTGGAGCAGGAGGGTGAGGATGTCGGCCTCACCTGAACTGGCGGCCTCCGAGAGCGCGGTGAGGCCCTCGGTGGATTGTGCGTTGACCGGAACGTGAGCATCAAGAAGGATCTTGACGGTCTCAATTCGTCCGAAGCATGCGGCGGCCATCAGGGGTGTTTCGTTGATAATCGAACCCGCGTTGACCGGAACGCCGCGTTGGATCAAGAAATGGACAACATCCGGATCGTCAAGGTAGGTCGCAGCCTGAAGCAGGGTGCTGACTCCTCCTAGATCGGCGATTGTGGGGTCGGCCCCAGCATCGCGGAGAGCGAAGATCGTAGATTTGTGCCCACTCTTAATGGCATACATTAGGGGGGTGTCGTGGATGGAATCGAGGGCGTTGACGTCGGCACCGGCGGCGATAATGACCTTAACGGCGGCGGTTTGACCGTTCTCTGCTGCGGTCATCAGCGGAGTGATGCCATTATCGTAGGACGTGTTAACCATCGAGGCGGTCCATTTTGCACCGTTTCCTTCTGCGAGTATGCGCTGAAGGGTCCCGACATCGCCGTGGCTTGCGGCGCAGAGAAACTCCTCGTTGGGAGCGTTGAATTTTGCCCCTCTGGTTTTCAGGAAATTGACCATCTCAAGATCATCGCCGAGCGAGGCAACCATGAGTGGGGTTTCTCCGCCCTTGTTGGGGAGGTTCACGTTGGCTCCGCTTTGAATGAGCAAAGTGAGCATATCGAAGTTGCGGTAACGTAGGGCTCGGAAAAGCGCCGAGTCGCGGGACACTGGACTGTTGATGTTGACTTTAACGCCGTGGGCGAGCAGGTAGCGGACAATTTCAATCTGGTTGTTCATCGTGGCCTTGATGAGCGCGTTTTCATCGCTGGTATCGAAGAGATTGATGTCCGCGCCGCCTTTGACGAGGATTTTTACAGCTTCCAAGTCGCCAAGTTGGCAGGCCATAGCGAGCGGAAGCCGGTAGCGGACGCTGAATCGGTTAGGGTAATCGCCTCCATCCAGGAGAGACTGCAGTGCCTCGTGGTCGTGGGTGACAACCGCTGCAAACACCCGCCACTTCGGGTTAGCCTGCAGTTGCTCAATTGTGGTGTAGAGTGGGCCTGCTTGAGGATCTGGCTTGTTTTGGGCTGAGCACGTGAGATCGCCGGGAAAGCAGGCTATGACGAAGATCAGAATGAGTGCTCGTAGCGACATGAAGCAAACCTACCTTTCTTTGAAAATGCCGACTCCATGAAGCCTAGCCGCAAGAAATCCTTGGGCCTTGATCACCAGGTGTAGCGCACTGAGTAGGTCACCGTCGATTCCCCTTTGGCCGGAACCTGTACAGGGAATTGAATGGTGTGGCTGTCCTTCTTGGTATATTCGGCTGACTTTTCGGTGATCTCCCAGTTGTTGCCGCGGTAAAGGTGTTCGAGTACGGTGACATTGACGGGCTGGGCTTTCTGGTTGGTCAGTTTGACTTGGATGGTCTCGTCGAGGGTATGGCCACTCACACTAATATGGAAGTCGGTCTGGGTGCGGGCGCCTTTGACGTCGAATGCGTTTCCGGTGACGAGTTTTACCTTTTCTTCCGTGGGGGTGTGAGGAATGAGGCTTTCGCCAACGAACTCGATCTGCCCATCGGAATCGCGGCGATAGAGACGCAACCGGCCGGATGGCAGAGGGATTCCAAGGTGGTTGGAAGGCGTGTTTCCAAACTCTTGCAGGATACTGACCTGGGTGTTGGAGGCGTCTAGTCCGTACTCCTGTTGTTGGTTGATGCTGCCAGCATAGTTAGGCGGGTGGCTGCTCGATGCGCCGTCATACAGGTAGGAGCGGGTGAACGTGACGCCGGGGGCATTGAGGAACTGGATCTGCTTGATCTCACCGTCGCGGAGCTGAATCGTGCGATTGAGGTCGTAGAGATGGAAGTCGTCGAAGGCTTTCTGGGTGACCTTGGGCGCATCGGAAACCATGCCGCCACCGTTCGCTTCCATGAGGAGCCGCCTTCTGTCGAATCGGGAGACTTCCGGTTGAATCTTGGCAACATCGCCCGCCATGAGTTTGATGCGGGCGGCGGGGAAGCCGGAGCCAGACTGGTTGTTGATGGTGACCCAACCGAGGACATCGGCCTGCTGATTGCCGGTGGCATCGGAAGCTTCCGGCACGATGACATTGTAGGTGGCCTGCCAACTAAGCCCGCCGGTGATGTAGGCAAGTTCAGCGTGGAGGCTTTGCGTCTTGTCGGACTGTATCTGCCAGCGCAGAGTGGGTTTGAGCAGCAGCCCCTCGGTGTCGGCGGGAAACAGTGGAATGCCGGGGAGTTGGAACTGAAGCCGGCCGTTGACTTCAACGAGAGGCCGCCCGTCAAGATCGCCGGCGCGGAGGATTTTGCCCTTGACGGTCTGCACTGGGAAGGACGGTGGTGCTCCGCTAGAAGTGGCAACGGTTGGGACCATAGGTAGCTGGAAGTCGATGGTCTTACCTTCGAATTTCTGCAGGAGCCACTCCTGGGTGACGACGCCGGAGTCATAGTTTTGCTCAAGGATGCGGAAGCTGGGGCTACGGCCAGACGAGCTCCGGAGGACGACTGAGTCGGGCTCGACCTGGGTGGTGACCTGCGTGGTCGTCACCTCGTTGAGGCCGTCCTGGAGGTTGAGTTCAACGGTGGTCCGGGCGACGGCAAAGCCTTCGTTGTAGATGGTCAGGGCTGTCGAGTCGTCGGCTGGCTGGGTTTGCTGGGCAGTGGTGATAGTGGCGGCAACGGCGACAATGAGGACGACGAGGAAGGTGCGAGCATGCATGGTGGGTGCTCTCTCTGATGATCTTGCCGAGCCGTGTGGCCGCTTGAACACGGCGCAAGTATAACCTACTCTGGTTCAGACGGACTGGCGAGACTTGTACACGAGAGGGTTGCTTAACGAGTATTCTTAGGGCGAGCAAATCCGTTTAATAACCGCCGAGGTTCATCCCGGCACGGGCTTCCTGCCCTCTCTCGAATGATAGGCACTGTTCCGGACGGATAACGGACTATGCGTCATTTAGCACTTATGTACGACCCGCACGGTTGTGGCGGGGAGGCGGCGCTAGGCGACAGTGTTGGGTAGATCAAGAACCTGAACATCGGCTATGCTTTCTGCTCGTTACAGCTTATTCCGGGATTGCTCCCCTGTGAATTTAACTTTGAGCGGCCGCGAACCAGGCGCCATCATCGTAAACCATCCAACGACAGCGGCGACTGCACCGCTGCTGCCGGAACACCGCCAAAGCGACGTTCCCTGCACCTGAATTCCTGTACAGCGGTCTCCAAATCGATGGCGTCAAAATCGGGCCACATCCGATCGGTGAAGTGAAGTTCAGCATATGCCGATTCCCAAAGCAGAAAATCCGAGAGACGCTTCTCTCCGCCGGTGCGAATCAGCAGATCCACTTCGCCGCACTCTGCGGTCAGGGTCTGAGCGAGCATCCGTCCCAACCGTTCTTCCGAATGTGGACATTCGTGGGGCAGAATGCTGGACGCTCCCACTGCGGCGCGTGCAATGGCGTCCCGTGACGAGTAATCGATCGCAACCCGCAAGTGGAGATTGCGACCCTCGGCGGTTGCGCATTCGGCTCGCTCAATCTCCTTCCGCAATTGCTTTGACAACCGATCTCGCCTTCCGATGACCTCGAGCCGCACTCCCCGTTGACTCAGTCTCTCAGTCTCCAGTCGCAAATAAGCGCGCAGTAACCAAAAGATACTCTGCACCTCGTCAGTCGGTCGGCGCCAGTTATCGGAGGAAAAGGCATAGAGCGTCAGCCGTCCTATGCCGAGATCGGGCGCGTGCTCTACCGTGCGCCGTACAGCGCCAACTCCGGCGCGATGCCCTGCAGTGCGGGGCAATCCTCGACGCATAGCCCAGCGGCCATTTCCGTCCATGATGATGGCGACGTGTATTCCTTCAGTCCTTCCACTTTGCATTGTAAAAAGTTCCCTCGCACAACGTCTCTTGCTTTTCAGGGCGGCAGTCAGTCCTTGACAGGTACAACACGGACCGTATGGTAATAACGTCACACCCCATTTCATGAATGGAGGCTGATCTTCTGGACAGAGCTTTGGCCCTAGCGCCGCTACTGTGGAACCGAAGGAGCGGATTGGTTTTCGGTAGCGCTTGATTGAAGAGAGCTATACCAGTCGATACTGCGCGTGAAATACATGGCGGCTGCCAATGCCAGGAAACTGGCAATCGCACCCACGAGCAAGGCGTTATCCTCAAGTCGCAGCAGCAGATAAATTAGTGCATACAGCAAGGTGAAGATGGCCAAAGCACGTAATCCCTGCAATCGACTGGAGAATACCCAGGCCGCGTTGGCCGAAAGCAGCACCACCGTCGCGACACCTGCAAACAGAAATCCAAAGTCGAAGCCGATTCTTTCGGCAAGAGATAACAGCAGCAGGTAAAAGATGATCTGTGCGATTCCTACCAGAACATATTGCGCTGGATGAACACGCTTGTTGGTCGTAACTTCGAACACGAAGTAGGAGAGAAAGATCATTCCTAGAAAGAGAGTCATATACTTGAGCGAACGATTGACGGATTGATACGGATCAGCCACTTCGATAAACGAAACTCCGAGTGCCGTTGCGTCGAGTCCAGTAATTGAGTCGCTTGCTCCTTCGGCTCGCACACTGCGGGCGACGAAGGGCACAGACCACTCCGCGCTGAAGCTATTTGCGGAGACTGTCCGGGTGATGGGCAAGAATCCGCCATCAAACCCAGGATTCGGCCAATTGCCCTGCACAGCGAGGTGAGTCGTCTTGCCATAGGCAAGGATTGCAACCCGCTGAGCGCCGGAGAATCGCAATGTAGATGTCACATCGAACTGTGCATTTGGCCTCGCAAAAACTTCTGCACTCGCACCTAGTAGTGCCAACTTGATGCGCTGGCTTTCATCTCCCCCTATCGACAAGTTATCGGCAATCTCGGCAGGAACAAGCGCCACAGTTCTTCCGCCTGCCATTAACATTGCGTCGGCCAACGCTCCGCGCACATTGCTCACCCCAACGACGATCTCGGCATGGCTCCAGTCGAGTTCCGCGTCTTTCGGGGCTGCGGCGGGTACACCAGTCAAATCGAACGCCGCGTCGAATTTCATGTCCGCCTGAAAAATGGGTACCTTGAAAAGTGAACGGTGGCGCTCTTCAGTTGCGGTCTTCACGACGGCCGAAGCTCGTGTTGGAAACACCAGATAGATGCCGTGCTTTGCAGTTTGAGTCACTGATTGAGGTGGAATGACGTAGGGAATGGCCAGGGTCGGTCCGAGAAAGGTTTGCTGGCCGCCTACGTGGCTGCTTATTTCTTTAGTAACATCCCCAGCTCGCGCGGTCCTGTCTTCAACCAAGCCTCCAACAAACAGCGCGGGGATATTCATAAGCAGAGCTAATCCACATACCACCATGAGTTTTACGCCCATGGACCGTGAATTCATACTCGTTTGCAGGCCCGATTGGAACTTTGATAGATCACTCATTTCTTTCTCCCTCGATTTACTTTGCACTGCAAAGTTATATGACAAAAAAAAGTTAGGCTTCGGATGGTGTAAAGCCGCGCAACAGAGTGGACTCGGGCTCGGCTTTGCTCACCATCGCCGCATCTTTTACCACCTGTTCGAGCGTGGAAAGATATTCGAGATACCGCTTGCGGCCCGAAGGCGTGATCTTACATGCCGTCTGCGGGCGATTGCGGTCGTGACCCTTCACGATCTGGACCATCTTTGCTTCTTCTAGCACGGTCAGATGTCGGCTTAGATTGCCATCCGTGAGAGAGCACAGCTGTTTGAGATCGCCAAACGTCAATGGTTTGGGATTTGTGATGAGACAAGTAAGTATGCTGAGGCGAGCGTGCTCGTGGATCACCCGATCCAGTCCCTCATACGCAAAGCGCCCTTCGCCGGACGACGCCTTAGGCTTCATCTGCACCCTCCTGAGAGGTGAAGAGCAGGACTGCCGCGACCAGCAACTCTCCACCTCCGAAGGGAATGCCCATCGCCCATGGAGAGAGCGCACGGGTGTCGCCCAATGAAAGACAAATCAAGCCGGTAAGCAGATACCACATGCCCGCCGCGACCATTGGCCTCGGAAGAAATCGACACGATGAAAACACGCCTAAACTGAAAATGATCTGCCATATCCCAGGCAGCATCCATAGAGTGGTCGGAACGCAGCGTACAAGAACTACCGTAATCAAAGCGCCTGCACCCGCGGCTGGCATAAACTGCTCAACCGCCATGCGGATCATTTCATCTGACAATCCCGAATGCATTCTGCGTGCCCGTGTGCACATCTGTGCCCCAACCAGTAATGCCGACAGAACGGCAGTAGCGATCCAGATGCCCAGGTATGCCGATATTCCATTCGCCGGATCTGGCTGCGACAGTGCCTGCACCCCTGCGGCCACAACCGCAAAGGCACTTGTGCAAGCAAGAGTCGCAGGACCATACCCACGGAACTCGGTGCTGCGTGCCATCTGCCTTCGTATGCTGCTGATGTCGCCGAGCGCTTTGTTGAGATCGTTCATATCGTTTTCACTTTGCACTGCAAAGTATCCCAACTGAGACATCTCTGTCAATGAAAGAACAAAAAAGAAAGAAAAAGAGGGAAAGCACGTACGTCGACGTGCGGTCCTAAAGCAACTTCCAACCGAGAGTTCCTTCATCTAATCGGGTATATCCGCTTCGATGAAATGGCTTGTGAATGTGTAACTTACCCTGGCCAGACAGGATTAAGGAACAAGAAACAGTGAGTCTGTTGCCATGCGCCTCAGGGTGTCGAGACAGATGCGACCGTTGTGTTGGGGAAATAGTGAGCCAGTATGGCGCGAAAGTCTTCGCCGTCCAGGGCCATGCCAACAGCGCCGCGCTGGCACAAACCGATACCGTGGCCATGGCCCACTCCGTTCAGGACGACCTCACTCGTCTTATTCGACTGCGTAAACGTGTTGCTTGGCAGCGTGTTCCAACCCAGCTTGCGACCGGCTTTAATCCGCTCCTGTTCGCTGTCGGAAACCAGTGCGGCCTCTGCTTTGCTGAGCCGCGATAACCATTTATCGGGATGGCGCCGGCAATATCCGCACTCCACGGAAAAGTAGGGGTAATCCACAATCGGAGCGCCTACTTGAGCCAGGGAATGAGTGTGGCCTCCGCAACTGGCGGAGTACATGGCGGCGAACGGCTTGCCCTTCCAGGCGAGCACCAGCCCCAGGGTTCCGCGCGTAGCGATCGCGGCAGGACTTGCGGCAGTGGGCGGCTCGCGAAGAAACTGGCAGTGCGTGGTATCGCAGAAGTCAGCATATTGGTGGCGATGGCCACCACTGACGAGAAAGGAGCGTGAAACCACTGCCTGCGCCTGCAGGGCCTCAAGCGGCGTGTCGGCTGGTAACTCCGCAGCGACAATGGATGCTACGGCCGTCTCAAGTTCCATCTCCACAACTGCAATCAGCTCTGTCTCTCCGGCGGTGATGATGAGATTGCCGCGATAGCGCCTCCTTATCTTCCCAGGAACAGAAAGAACGAACTCGGATTCGCCCATTGAACGGGGGCCGAAGGTGAATCGCTCGCCTACCATCCTCGAACCAGCAGCCTCGACGATGACCTTCCTGCCTATCCGGCGAATGGCAACGGTCTGTCGCGCGCCGGCGCCTACGACGATTTGTTGCTGCCCCGAATCCACGAGAAGCGGAAACGCGGGTGAAGCTTCCAAACTAAACTGACTGGTGTGAAATAGTCCCAGGACCGCAATGCCCACTCGCGCACTCGCCGAGGCAGAAACGCTGATGGCCATGAGTAGCAGCAACGCGATGATGCGCGGACAGCGCGCCTGTCTCATATCAGGGCTCCAGGGTGCGCAACATGCGGCCGGCCAGCGTGGAAGCTTGGGCTCCCGGCACGCCATGCTGACGCACGAGCAGCAGGTAGCGAGGCAGATCGGCAGGCCATGCCACCATCACAAAGCCGTCACCCGGGGCGTGCTCCTTGTGTGTGCAGGGCGCAGTACCAGTTTTGGCCAGGAAGCTTTGATGCAGCCCTTGACGTGACAAGCCTGCGGCGGTTCCCGCCCTGGCAGACTCCGCCATGCCGTTCACTATATCCCGGATCGCCGGCTGCGATCTGCGTCCCAATAGCATGGCATAAGCGCGCACCAGGTTCTCCGGCGCTTCACGCCAAACGCCGAAGCGGCCCGCCATTGCTTCTGGCGAGGCATCCACACCAGGACCGTTGAGACCGAAGCGCCGGGCGACAGAGGTGACTTGCAATCCTCCAGTGTTCGACGCCAGTTGCGTGAAGTATGAGTTGCAGGAGAATGCGATGGCCGCCACGATGCCGAGCGCTCCATGCCCCTTCGGTAACCAGCACGAACTGCCGCCCATGCAGACATGCGTTGGAAATTGGAAGCCGTGAGTCTCGGCATAGGCCAGAGCCGTGAATGGTTTCACAAGTGATCCAACGGGGATGGGCTGCGAGCTCTCCCTCCACTTTGCCGCGATGAAACGGTCATCGCGAGCATCATAGAACAGATAGGAAATGCCTGGTGACGAGAAATCCCGCGCAAGCGTCTGCGCTGCAGTGCGCGAGAACAGAGCCGCATCGGGCGCGTCGGAGTCGAGCGGTTCGGAACTGGCGCGTCCGCTGCCGGCCGTGGCTGAAATTAGCAGGCATCCGATTAGAATAACGAGCACAGCGAGAGGTCGAAGCGTCTTCACTTCGTCCATTCATAACGCACCGTCTGCGTCTCCACGCCGCCGGTTCGTTTGGCAATGATGGACTGTGATTTCACTCCGGCCAGCGTCTTGCTCAGACTGGGAACGTTCTGCGAAAAGAACTGTGGCTCGCGAGTTTCATTACCGGCGGCGTTCGCGCGGCTCGGCTCATCTACAACCGAAGTAAGCCGGTAAAAATTCTGGCGCTCGCGGGCGTGATCGAATCCGGCATAGTAGATGGCAGCTTCGGCCGATACCGGCTGGGAGATCCTTGCAAGCGCGGCCGCAAGCGTCTGCGGGTCGTTGCTCACGAACAGACAATTCCCTCTCACCGCGATTGCAATTCGAGCAAGTCCGTCCAACTCGGAGTAGCTTTGCGTGCCAGTGCCTGCTTTCTTCCAGGCAATCCCCAGATTGGACGCCGTCAGTCCGGGCGATAGTATCCGTTGCATGGCCTGCTGTACGACGGGCTCCTCCCAATCCGTCGCGCTGCGCAACACAATTGTGGAGTGCAAGCGAACGAATACACCATCGCTGGATGACTCAGAGCTGTGCAGTTCAAGAGCGGCCCGCACGTTTGCCTTCGCAAGGATCTCCTTCAATGCTCTGTCGCCGTTCGCTTCCGCTGTATCGGTGGTGGGAGGAGTATCGATGCGCACATCCAGATTTGATTCTTTGCCCACCGGCTGCTCTCCCGCAGCGACATTCGGCGCAAGTTGGGAAGCCGGCGCCGGGCCGAGCCGCGGCGTCAGCACCTTCTGCTCAAGCAGTGCCAGCGAATCTTCCACGGACGGTGCGGCGGAGGCGCGATAGAAGCCAATCTCGGGTGGAACGAGGCGCATGAGTTCCGCCACCTGTGGGCCGGCATCCGAGGCATCGGCGACACCTCCCGGCTTATCCTTCATCAGCAGGACCCGTTCTTCGCGGTAGGTACTTGAAGAGCGGAACAGGTCGCTTACGGACGACTCATACTGGCGCAGCTCTGTGATGTTCTGCTGCACCCAGTAGGTTCGGAACTGCGGCGTTTTCGTTACCTCTGCAAGATGCACCATCAGGCGCAACTCGCCAGGCTCCTTGGCAGCTTGTATGGCATGAACGAACCAGTTTTGCTGGCTCAGCGCGGTGGTCTTTTGATTGGCAAGCAGCGAGACGGCTCCGGCAACAAGGTCCTCCCGAGTTCCGAGGATCAGATAGTCGTCATCCACCGCAAAGGCAACCACGCGCTCGGATTGTGGGTCGGTGCGAACATAAAACTGCTTCCCGTCAACTTCCCGGGTCTCGAATTTCGACCTCTGCTGCCATATACCCGACTTCATAGCGCGAGATGATTCGAGGCGCGTAACGTAGAGGAACTCCAGCTTGCCAATGTCATATACGCCGAGGGCGCTTTGCTCTCCGGCAACATCGCCCAGGAAAGACATGTCGGGAGCAAGCCCGGCGGCAGAGGCAAACTCGTCCTGTGCCTGGTTCAGCCTCAGAAATAGCCGGGAACGGCTGAAGACTTCGTGATTGTCCGTGTTCAGCCAACGCTGTTTTTCCGGCGACGCGTTCCATTCGGAGAGCACCGCTCCAAAGTCGCGAGCTTCAAGGAACAGCAATGCATCCTGCGGCATCAGGCGCGCCAGCGATGCCGCAGGTTGCCGTGCGACGCTTTGATAGGCTGCCCAACCTGCTACAACCAGCAGAACAACGACGAGTAGGGCTGAAATTCGCTTCATTGCGCGCCTCCCTCTTTTGGGTTGCCATCGGCCTTTGCGGGAGGCGAAGCATTCTGCACTGCAACCAATCGCGGGCGCACCAGATGGTCCTGATCGATCTCCTTGTGGATGACTGGCATGCGCCGCGCATTGTTAGCATTTCGACGGATCGCGCCACGGACCTCATTGATACTCCGCGTGACCTCGGCGCGCGTTGTGTCCGATATCTTCCCATTCAGAGCCATACGGTAATATCGAAGCGAGGTTTCCAGCGCTCCCAGATTGGCGTAGCTCTTCGCAACGGCAAAGGCAAGAACCGCCCTATCCCCTGGCGGTGCTTCATTTCGTTCACTGCTCGCTGGCACCCCTCCGGCGGCGTCATCCAGTTCGCCCGCTTCTGAATCTTCCAACGCGGCGTCTTGATCGTAAGAGCGCGAAACATGGCGGGACAGTCCCATAAGGTAACCGACGCGCAGAAGAGGTTCGATGTCCGACAGAGCTAATTGGTCCTGCTTGAGAGCGGCAAAAGCATAGAACAGAGGCACCCGGACGGTATCTCTGTCTGGAGCGTCAGCCAGGGCGTTCCCCAGGAGCCGGGCGGATAGCGCTGCGTCCGTCGTGGTCTTTGCCGCAGTCAGCCGCGCGGCATAGAAGTAAGGCTTGTCTGCCGTCCCAGATCCATGGGCCACAAAATCAAGCTCGCCGCTACCCAACTCCGGGCCACTTCCAGTAAGAATAGCCGCGGCCGCAAGTCGCACCGTGTATGCTGCCTGCGAATCAGTCGCGACGGACGTTGCGCGGGCACGTGCTCCCGCCGCATCCTGACCTACGGCAATCTCTTCCTGAGCCAAGTGCATCCGGGCGCTCTCGTCCCACGGCTTGGCCCTCGCTAGTACGGAGAGAAACTCGACCGCCTCTGCATGGCGCCCGTTGTGGGAGAGAAGGGTGGCGGCTGGATCGAGGTTTTCAAAAGGCTGGCCGACGACAAGCACAAGGCGGCGCAGCACATCCATGGCTCCCGCCGTGTCTCCGTCCTGCAGACGAATTTCCGCAAGACCAAGCATATTGCCCGAATCCAACTGATGGGCGGCGATCTCCTGCTCGAACAAATACTCCAGCAGTTTGCGCGCCGCAGGACGTTGACCTGCACCCTGCAATGCGACGGCAACCGTGTGAAGTGTATCCGCCTTGGGCGCCTTCTCCGGGTTCGCGCGATACTGCTCCAGAATTGAATCGAACTGATTCTTTGCTAAAGCAACACGATAGCGAATCTCGAGCTCTTGAGCGGACGGATCCGCCTGCGGCTGCAGAACCGCAGCGGCCTGGTCGAACTCCCGCAACTCGACAAGGTGCATGGCATAACGGTCCTGCCACGATCGCAGGTTTTCTTCGGCATACTGCCGGGCGATGCCTTCTGTAGTCCGCAATCGGTCCTGTGAGCGCGCAATGATCTGCTCGTAAATCGGATTCCGCACCTTTGCCGGAATCCAGTCACTGTGCACCAGCAATTCCAAAACAGCGCTTGGCTCGGGTGCAATCGAGACAAGCTCAAGCATGTACGCAACAGCGGACTGCGGATCGCCCATTGCAATGTATGCCGAACGGAGCAGATCATCCACCTGATAGGTGCCATTCTGGCGAACGTAATCCTGCAAGACAGCATTGGACTGCGAACGTACCTCCGCAGCCACATGGCGGTTGCCGATGTGATTCATGACATAGTCGAACGTCGGCCAGAAGCTTGGCGGCACTACCCGTAGATGAACCTGCGCGTCCAGCAACTCCAGCGCTTTCCGCCACTCCTCCACGGCCTCGTTGCGCTTATGCTGACGCCAGTAGAGAACGGCGATGCGATCGTGAATGTCAGCCCGGTTTGCGGCGAGTTCGAGCGAGCGCTTATAGTCATCCACTGCCCGATCAATCTTTCCGGCTTCCGCGTAGTACTCCGCCACCGCGATGTAGCCTGACGCACTGGCGGGTGACTGTTCGAGCTGCGCCGGCACAAAGTCTTCCGGATCGCCGGAATGCGAACTTCCTAGCCATTCTCCATAGCGCGAGCCATAGTAGAACCAGGTGTTCCCGGCCAACTGCTGCTCCCGGTCCACAGGCTTTCCGAGTCGTTCGCCGATTGTGCCATCGCCCAGCGCATTGAGAAATGCCGCGTTCACAGCCGGACTGCGATCAGAGTAATAAAAACCAGTGAGAGCCGAATATGCCTTCGTCCAAACCGGTGCGAGCGAGCGTCCGCGCGCGTCCACGGCAGCCTGCGCCAGCCCCGCCGGACCATGAACAACAACAAACTGACACGCCGCATCGCCCACTCCATCCCGGGAACTACCTGCCAGTTGCACCAGTTCCTGCGGCGCGCGCTGCAAAAGAAGCTCGAAGTACCGCCCCCGCACATCTCCTCCACTCTCCAACCCGATCCTCTTGAGCACGCTGAATTCGGCATCATTCAGAGATCCGGAGCGGTATGCTTTGGAGGCTTCCACCAGCACTCCATTCCGTCCCTGCTGTGGCGTCAGCTTCTGCGCAAAGGCCTCCAGGGCAACACCCAGTTCCTCAAAGCGCATTCGTCGGGTCTGTAATTCGACAAGGCGCGATTTAAAAGTGCCGCTTCTTTCCGCGTGGTTGCTGAGCATCAACTGCTCGAGCCAGCGCGCTTGTAGGTCAGGAAGTCCGGCCGCATCCGCCGCAGGCAAAAAGCGGAACTCCAGTTCGTCATCGGTGCCCTTGCGAGCCCGTTCGTCCAGCCAGGTTGAGAATTGCACTTTTTCTTCCGGCGTAAAGTACTGCCCAGCAGACTGTCCCATGGCCTGCATAGCAGTCTGCAGGCCGGCGCGCGCGGTGCTGCGCCGCGCTTCCAGTGCACGGTCGCGCCATTGCTGATCTGTGATCGATACTATGCCGTTCTTTTCCACCTGTTTCACGGCTACGGATGCTACTGCCCCAAGTGAAGTGGCATCTGCCACCGCAAGTTGCAATCGCGAGTAGGCTGCGTCCTGTTGCCGTAGGCGCGTCATAATCTCAACATAGATCCGCGCGCCGTCGTGGTTGTCAGAAACGGCAAGCAGGTCGCTGCCCGCCGAATCGACGCCCTTTTGCGCAAACTCGCGCGCTTGCTGCAACAGGCCCCAGCCTTCAAGACGCGTCGCTACGGCAAAGAAGTTGGCAGGCTTTTCAGGGCGATTCTCGATCAGCGCGCTGCTCAATGCGGCAACCGTCTCCGCTGTCTTGCCCTGGCGCGCACGGAGCTCAGCCACCTTTGCCATCCACCGTGTGTCGTGGTAGTTCAGCTCGAACAACTTCTGATATTCGGATGCGGATTCGTCGAAGCGCATCAGGCGCTCGAGCAGTTCCGCGCGTGCCGTGCGAAGATCGACGCGGTCGGGCCGAATCGTGATTGCAGTCGCGTAGGTCTCAACCGCAGCCGTATAGTCCTCAACCTGCGTCTGAATCTTCGCCAGCACCATGGGCCACCGATAATCGTGCGGCGACTGCGTGATGGTGTTGCCGTAGTAGACGAGCAGCTGCTGCTGGCGGCCGTTGCGCTGCGCATAGAGCGCCGCCTCGGAAATCAACGCATCGTCTTCCGGATAGCGATTGATGACTTCAATGTACTGGTCAACGGCATCGGCATAGTCCTTCAGGCGCGTCAGCGCAGGAATCATGCCGCGGCGCAGCATAGCAATCTGGCGGGTACGAACGTCTTGAGGAACTTGTGACTTTCTGAACTCCTCAATCGTCTCAAGGCTGAATTTCTTGAGTCCCTCGTCGTCTCCGGAGCGGGAATACATTTCCGCCATCGCCGCCAGATATTCATCGTTGTAGGGCGCGCCGGATAGAAGCTGCGTGAGCAGCCGTCGGGATTGTTCGTATTGTCCGGACTCGGAGGCCTTGTGCGCGGCTTCCAGGCGAAACTGCGCGCTCAACGCAGGATAGGCGTCATTGGCCGCCTGCAGAAGAACATCGATCGCACGCTGCCACTCTTTATTCTGCCAGTAGAAGTCAGCGGTTGATCGGACGACGCCAAGAATCTTCGGGTTCTCGTGATAGAGTGCTTCGACATTGCGCTGCGCCTGTTGATTGTCTTTCTTCGCCTCATAGAACCGAACCAGCGAATAGCGGAGCTCAAGTTTGCGCACCGGGTCTGTGGTAACGGCAGCCTGCTTCTCCAGAACTTTCTCTTGCACCGTCTCCAGAGACTTCTGTCGCGCCGTCTCCTCCAGCCACTCCAGAATGTCCAGCGAACTCGTGCGCTCACAAATTGCAGCCAAAAGTTGCTCTACAACCTTCGGGCGGTTTTGAGTTTCGAGTACCGCAACGCGAAGCTTGATCGCGCTGATACTGGGGGAGGCTCCTTCGGTCAACGGCGCAGTGGCGCGATCGACTTCGTCCCGCACGGCCTTTCGGCGCGCGAGATCCAAAAGCCGGTTATACGGACGGGAACCTTCTTGCTCCTTCAGTGCTCCCTTGATGTATTCAGCAATGGCTTGCGGGAATTGCTGTTTACCCTCGTAGATTGCGCCTGCCTCGTAGGCGTAAAGCGAGGGATCACCGAGCTTAGCGCGGCCCGCATCGAGCAGCTTGAGTGCGGAGTCATAATCAAAGTAGTCCCAATAGACGGTAGCGGCATCCAGATAGGCCTGGGGCTCTCCAGGATGAACTTGTGCAATGCGGTTCAAATATGGCGCCGCACGCTCGAACAGCTCACGGTCGCCGAGCACATCGCCAATGCTGGCCAGCGTGTCACGGTTGCCGGGATCGGCGTTGTAGAGGTTCTCTTCAATTCCGACCGCGATCTCCGTATTACGAGGGTCGAAAGCGGCAAGCGAACGATGAACAGCAGCAGATCGGCGTCCTAGTTCCATGTCGGCGGGATATTGCTGCGCCAGCGCATACATTACAGGCGCAGCCTCTTCAAAGTGCGAACGCCAAAACTTCGCTTCACCCACAAAACGGGCCGCGACCGGGTTGCCGCTGGCCAGATCATTCCATTGCTCCCGTTGTATGGACGCCTCTGACCGATCAAGATCCGCGAGTTCCTGATCGAGGCGGCCAGTGCGTGACAGGTATTCGAAATATTGATCTCGCAGGTCTTCTGATTCCCACCAGTGCTGACGCAGCAGGCCCTCCCATTTGTCGCTCTGCATTTTGCGATAAGCGCCCATCAAGTTCCGGACAAAGAGCAGGTCATGGGGAAACCGTGCAAGCGCAAATTCGTTAAGGCGCGTGTAGTATTGGTCTCCGCTAACAACATCCGAGAAGTAACTATCGAGTTCGGTGCCCGAGAAAATCTTTACAACCTGTTCGCTGAGATGGGAGAAGTCGGCATCACGTTTCTGCCGGAGGTAAAAGCGTGCGAGCTTGTGGTACCAGGAGCGATCAGGAAACTGTTGTATGGCGCGCTCGTAGACCTGTTCTTGTTCCTGCCCAAGGCTGTTCTGCTCCAGGAATTGCGCGAGCCGCTCATAGAGTCCTGGATCGTTCGGGTTGCGATCTACTTCCTTGCGCAAAACTGTGAGCGCCTCAGGCAGATGCTTCATCGACGCAAGCCGCGAGAGATATCGTTCAAGAAAGTCCGAGTACCAAGCCTGCACGCTCTTTGTCGCAGAGGTATCGGTGGAGGATTGCGTCGAGAATGCCTGGTTCTGCGGCACCTGCCCGCTCTGCCCTGATTCGCCTTGAGACTCGGCTTCATCAAAGGTCGATGCCTCCGTCTCTGCGTCACGCGGCGGATCAGGTGCCTCCATTGTTTTCACTCCGAGGGGAACGCCATCCGAGCGTCTGGCGAGTTCGGCAAGCTCCGCATCGTAAAGCGCGAATTCCTCCTGGGTCCGGTTTTCGCGGGCGTATGCATCTGCCAGGAGCAACGCAACCCGATCGCGTTCGGGATCATTTGAGAATGTCTTGAGAAATTGCTGGCCATCGCGAATCACAGCCCCGCTTTCTCCGTAAGCCGCGTAGGTCTCTACGAGGCGCGCGCGCAGGCCAGCGCGCAGCCTCGAGTTTGGAAAACGTTCGTCGAACAGGACAGATAGTTGCGCAGCTTCCGCCCGATGGAAGTAAGGAACCGCCCGTTGTTCCTCATCTGAATAGGTATACGCAGGCGAGGTCGTGTTCAACACCAGCGAGAGAATGCCGTTCAGGTATCCTGGCCCGCGATCCATGGTGCCAATGTCACGATACATCGAGAGCTCGCCGCCGCCCACGCGAACGTCCTGCTCAGGGGCATCCAGGAGAACATTTACCAGTCCGGCCAGCGCCAGTTCCTGCGCGTCTTCTCTGTCGTAGGTGTTATAGAGTGCGTAGTAATAGCGAGCCGCTTCAGGATAATTCTTGATACCCTCGTTCAGCTTCGCCAGCGTGTAGAGTTCCTGCGAGTTCCACTTTGCATTGCGCTGATCTTTGCGGAGACGATACTGGGTCAGGGTCTGTTGCGCGGCATCGGCTCTTCCCTGCCGCTGATAGAAATAGAAAATACGGGCGGCCGCATTCAGGTCGTCGGGATTGTGCTCAAGCGCGGCGCGTGCATCATCGAGATATCTACTCAGCGAGCGGGTCTCCGACATTAAAGCGAAGTAGCCATCGATCAATTCCTGCGGCCACAACGGCTGAAAGTGGGTGTCGTAGATCGCCAGTCCTTGCTCGATAGAGCCCCTCTTGTATTCGAGTAGCGCGCGCTGCTTGACTGGAAGAACCTCATCTCCAGGAACGGCCGAGTGATATCTCGTTATGAGCTTCTCCGCTTCCGTAAAAGACTTGTGATCGAGCAGAAACTGAAAGTAGCGGCTGTAAACCCCTGGCTGTTTAGGATAACGCTCAAGCCACGCGCCATAGGCCTGTTCGGAAACATCGGTTGGCAATGCATTCTCCGCGATGACATTGAGGCAACGCTCGAATGCCCGCCACGAGGGCTGGCGCTCCACCGGAGTACGATTTTCCGCAACCGGCGTAGGGGCGCGGCCAACAAGGGTAAGCACCGCGATCTCATCTACGGGACGAAGGCGCCTCTTGTAGAAATCGGCCAGCGCCAGTTCCGCCTTGATCCGATCCGGTGCCGCCTCCGTGTATTTCTTCCAGTCTGACTCCGCCGCCACAAAGTCCAGCGACGCTTCCTCGTTGAGAGCGCGAAGAGAATAAAGTTCTGCTGTTGGCTGCCGCTTAATCAGGTCGCTCAACAGCGGCGTCGCCTCCCGTGGAGGTCGCAACCCAAAGACTTTACTTATGGGCATCGGCATCCAGCGATAGAGCGCTGCTTCAATCACGGAACCGGACTCGGCGTTTTTCCACGCCTCCGTTGCCCGCGCGCCGCTTACGATTGCTGGAACAAGCAGAAGTACTGCACAGCAGCACCACAAGATGCGGCTGGGACCGGCGAATGATGCATTACGGAAGCACTTCAATTCGCACCTCCTGCGTTCCAATATTGTGGGCAACATCTTCGGCGATGACGGTGAGTGCGTAGGTTCCCGCCGGAAGGTCGGACGGAATCTGCAGTTCTCCGGTATTCGCGCTTGCCTTCTGGTTCCAGCGCAATGGAACCGGGGCAATTCCTTCCAGGCGCGCGGTAAGCGTGCGGGTATTTGCCGTGGCAGTTACCTTCAAAGGAATCGTGTCGCCACGGTGATACCGGCGGCCGTCGAGCCGAATGTTTACCACGGGTGGCGTACTGGCGATGACAAACGTCTTCGATTCTCGATAGGTGTGCCCAGCGTCGTCGCGCAGCACCAAACCCACGCTATAGGTCCCGTCCCGCATATCGTCGGGGGCGAGGAAGCGGGTTTGCCATACGTTCTCGTCTTGGAGGTAACGCAGGCGTTTTGTCAGCCCGAAAGGGAAAACCGCCACCACCGAATGAATCGACTCATCCGTGTGTACGCGCAGGACCGGATCACCGGGACGAATCACGCGCGGCCGCAAGAGCGCCCGCGGTACCGCCAGAAACGATGTATATGGTGTAACGAACTTATATTTGCGCGAAAGACGGATGATTTCCTCTACGGTCTTCTCATCCTCACCCTCGCGCTCGATCTTCTCCAGCAAGGCATCCACGCGTGCGCGCGCCCAGAGCCGGGGCAACTGCGGGTGCTCTAAGGATTGAGCCGGAAGTTCCGCGGCGCTCTTCATCTCGAACGGAGCACCGTCGCGGACGCCGTGAACCGACATTTCAACTTTCCCAGAAGGTGTGCCGTACTGGCCGACCCACGATGCGACGGAGCCGCCAAATGCGCTGTCCTGCAGCGGGTAAACCATCTGCACGGAATCCTCCGGTACCACCCTGAAATCGAGCTGCGCAACCGGGTTGCGCCCGATCTTCGAGACAAAGGCTTTCAACTTGAAATCGACCGGCTCGGTTGACAACACGTTTTCAATCGCACCGTCATTGCGGGCCAGCATGCGCAGTAGGGGAAGGTTTGCATCATCTCCCACGGCGAACACATAGGTGCGCGGCCGTCCGGACTCCGGCACCCCCGTCCATCGCTCGCCATACCACTTGGCAAGGCTCCCGGTTTGGATGAGTCCCCTGGTTGCGCCACCATCGGTCAACAACAGCATGTAGGCGTCACCGTGAACTTTGTCGAATTGCGCAAGTCCCGCGCCAAGCGCCTGCTGCAGGTCTGTTCCGCCTCGCAAACGGCTGGCGCGGACAAAATCCAAAGCTTTCTGGACGTTGTCGCGCCCGGCTGGAATTAACTCCGGCTGGAAGGCTGCCACCTTGTTGTTGAAGAGCAAAAGGTTGAAGTGGTCTTCCGGGCGCAATGAACGGAGAACGGTCTCCAGCGCAGCATAGCTTCGTTCCAGCTTCTCCCACTGCATGGAAAGCGAGTTGTCGAGCAGAATAACAAGGTTTCGAGGTGCGGCTCCCTTGCTTTCTGCTTCGGCGCCCGTCCCAATCAGGACCTGGGCCTCGAAGAATCCCGGCTCATCGTGAATGCGAACCGGGGACTTCTCCGCTGCATCCGGCTGGCCGGAATCGGGATTGCGGTAGGTGATGATGTCCAGTGTGTCCGCCTGCTTCGTGTCGAGCTGATATTGCAGGGCAAAGTCTTCCGCAAGCTGCACATTCTGCCCCGCAAAACTCGCCTTCACCAAGTGGCCATCATGGGCCGTCACCTTCATCGGATAGGTAGAACCGATGAACTGGAAATCCGATAACTCATGAGACGAGTGCAGTTCAAATTCGATGCTGAGCCTACCTGCAGCCTGCGCCTGATATGCATCGGGATGAATGGGAATGGCAAAGAACGATTTCAGGTTCTCAACAGGAATGTTCTCGTGATATTCGAATTCGAGGCGCTTGGTGCCATAGGCAGGGATAGGAACGATGCGCGCACTGAATGCCGCGCTGCGCCGAGCCTCTTCCACTCCGCGCTCTCCCATCTGCAGCAGGCCGGGGTCAATCGCCTGCTGCTTGGCTTGGCTGTAGATCTGGTTGGCGCGTTTGCGTTCCAGAATCACGGCCGGTATCCGGGTCGGGCCGTCCCACACGGCAAAGTCGCTGACGGTGGCCCGGCTGGGCAGAGCGAATATGTAGTTTCCCTCTTCGATGTTGCCGGTATGATTGCCGAAGATCTGACGGACGTCTACCCGGGCCACGCCATTGTCGATGGTGACGTGAATCTCCATCTCATCGAGCGAGAGAATCGAGGCATCCGGCTGGCTCTTATCGCGTGGAATCAGAACGCCCGCGTCGGCCAGCGCCGCTCCAACCAGGCAAGCAACCAACAGCAGCACGTGCAGTACCCGTTTCATCGTTCCAACCTTTGTTCGGGAATCCGCAACAGCCCGTTGTCGGTCCCCACGTAGACAAATCCGTTCGAAACAGCCAACGCCGTAACATTGAGCGAGGGCAGACCTTCCGTCAGTGCAAACCACCGGCTCGACTTGCGATCCATCACATACAAACCCCGCCCCATGGAGCCGGCAAGTACCACGTGATCGGTTGCCAACATTGCATTGGGATTAATCACCAGGTTGCCGCTGGCGCCATCACTCGCCTCGAACTTACCGGAGGAGTCCATGCGAGCGATGCCGGCTCCGTAAGTGCCGACCCACCAATCGCTGCCGAGTGAAATCACGGCGGTGATCCAGTTGTGCTTGAGGGCGGAGGTCGCGGTCGTATAGCTGGCGCGGATCTGATCGCCCTCCAGCAGGCTGACTCCGCCCAGTGTCCCGGCCAGCACATACGGACCGTTCGTTGCCACCGTGTACACGTGGTTGTTGACCAGACCATGAAATGCGTAAAGGCTGCGCATCCCGTCCGAGTCCATAAAGGTGAGCCCGGCCGGGGTGGCAACCACAATCCCGTCCCGATAAGGTGCAACGTCCGTCACATGGTCGGAGATCAGCCCTTCGGCTTTGCCAATCACCTGCTTGAGGTTTCCCTGGGCGTCAAAGAGAACCAGTCCGTTGGCCGTTGCCACCGCGGTCGCTCCCCGTAGCAGGTTCGGCTCGATCCGGTTCACGCAGAAAACATGATCGTCTTCCACATGGCGGGCGTGCTCACTGGTGCCCTCGACAATGTCGAGCCCCCGATCAAAATAGCCCACCCATAGGCGGCCTGCACCGTCCACCGCAAGAGCGGACACGTTGCCATCCGTCAGCAGTCCGCCGGATGGATCAAGCACCCGTTTCCAGCCGCCCGTTGTCTGCCGCGCATAGACCCCGGACTCGGTAACAGCGTAGAGCATTTCCCCGCCGCGAAACAGTTGCTCGACGCCAGCGAGTTCCCCAAGTGGAGAAAGCTCCCGGGAATCGCGCGTTCTGCGCTCCATGGGGATTTCAAGGATGCCATCGTCCATGGTCCCGGCTAGTACGGTTTTGTCCCGAATGAGAAGGGTGCGCACAAATGCTCCGGGCGCCAGCGCACGCACAAACTGGCCCGAGTCGAACTCCGCGATGCCGTTGGGCCCTCCCACATATGCATGCGCGCCGGCGACAGCGATGGTGAAGACGCGTACGTCCGGCAATCCATTCGCTTCGTTAAACCATTCGGTACTGCCGCCGTGCCAATGTGCGACGCCCCGATCCAGTGTTCCAATCCATAGATCGGTCTCGCTGCCCACCAGGTCCGTGACGTAAAGCTGTTCCAGTGTTGGATGGAATGGACTGAGGCGCTGCCCGTCGTAAAGCAACAATCCGTGTTTCGCATTGCCGATGAGCAGGTGACCAGAGGCCGTGGGGAGGATGGCCGTGACATGCCTCAGATCGCGATCTTCGGGCAGAATCTGCCGGAAGCCTGAGCCGTTGAAGGCGAGGATGCCTGCCCCGTCTGTGGCAATCACCAATTCCTGCTCGCGGGTACCCGCCAGCAGGGCTGGCACTACCCGCACCAGCGGCGCCGGCGGCAGCTCACGGCCAACGCGAAAATCGCGAACAGGCCGCCCTCCTTCGTCGTACTCAAACAAGCCAGCCGGGCCAGCTACAAAAAGATGCCCCTTGAACACCGTCGCTTGGCTGAATACCCTTGGGGCGCTCACCCACTCGAATCCGCTATCGGCGGCCGGTGACAACGGAAGAACAGTGAACTTCAGGTTCGATTCCGCACGCTCCGTCTCCTTTGCCCACCGCAGGGCAACCCCAGCCCGCCAGAAGACCATTCCAACAATCGCGATGGCCGCCCCGAAAAGAGCGACTGCCACCAGCAACCACTGCTTCCGCGCGTTGATCGAGCCCGTCATTGCATTGTGCTCTCAACTATACCCGACGAATTAAGTTCTGCAGAATCTTTGTGGCCTCTGCTAGCTCCAGCCACGAAAGCATCGCGTTCCGGGGATAGTGAGCTAGATGGCCTGTTTGCGACAACTAACTGGAAACTGCCCCGGTTTCAGAGTAGATTCCCAACGTGCGCCAGCTCACCAACTCGGCCGGAGTCGGCATCTACCAACGCTCGCATTTCTTTGTGCCGCAGCTGGATTTTAGTAGAGGAGCCGAAAAAGGCCGATGAAACTTGTTCGATCTGACTCACCGGAGGTGGCTCGCTCTATCGCATCCTCCGGAACTCGGGCTAGCCGAAAGCCGGGCGCGCTATTTCTCGGCAGCATCGCCAACGTACTCGGCCTATTGATCGCTCTCACTATGGGACGCATTGGCTCGGTGCAGGCAGCGATCTGGCTCGGCGTGCCGGTTATTCTTGGATTGAACGGTTATGTGCTTTGGCGCGTTATATCTTTCCCCCGGGACTGGTGGGTAATAGCGGGTTGCGATGAAGGGGTCTACATTCGGCTGTTTGCGCGGCCCGGGAGGGGCCGGGGCGACGTCCCTGAGCCGGATGTCCTTGTATTTGAAGCTTCAGAAATCGCTTCGATGTCAGTACGAACCGTCAAAGTATTTTTAAACGGGCCTAGGTCTAGGATTGTTGATTGGTTATTAGTAATCGAACCTTCACAGGCGGTCGCGGAGGACTTTTCCAGGCACGTCCGTCCGCTACTGAGACCGGTTGATCCAAGTAAGTGGCCGCTCGTTGGCGATAAAGAGGGGTGCCTCACCATCGAATGGAAATGGTGGGATCCTGCTCTGCAGGTATTCCTCCAGCAGATCGTACGGGACTGTCCATCCATCGTTATAGCCCCCGAAGACCGTTCTGAGCTTGACCTGAACGAGATGTGGAGAGGGCTCGCGAGTAATCCGAATAAGGATTTGAGTTTGCAGGAGCGTCAGAACCTCGTGCTGGCGAAACGCCTTGGATTCTATTGCAACCTCACTGGGATGCTGGGCCGGTATAAGCACATTTCGCGTCGAAAGGCAGGGGCCTATCTGGCGGAGCTTGAGCGAGAGGAAGCCGGTACAGGTCAATCCTCTGTTCAGCGGTAAGCTTCTTTGCGGTTGCCGGGCTCCGGGTGTCGGGCAGTTGAACCGGTGCGGCGGAATCGGGCGATCACCCTGAGCTGGAGCGACGTGCGAAAGAAATACCTGTCGAAAATCGCCATGTAGCTCACTATCTCAATGTGAGATAGTGAGTGCCTTGGCCTGTAGTATGCAACAATCCTCCCGCCTGGGTTTACCTTGAATAATCAACAGCGTTTGGCTACTCTGGTGGGCCAACTATGGAATGGCGCAATGAGGTTAATCCAAATGCCCGTATGACGGCCGGAGCACGTTAGCCGTGGGGCGATGCAGTGACAACTGGAAGCGGAAGGAAAGGAGACATTGTTCATGGTTCATTCGCTCGCAACCTCGCCGAATGATTTGCTAATAGTTGGGGCCTTGTTCTTGTTCTTTGCAGTGGCTGCGACGCTCACTGGACAAGTGTGGCTAAAATATGGTGTCGTGGTTTACCGCGACAAAGAACCTGGGAGGTTTCGGCGGTGGACCACAATGTATTACCTTGCTGGCATTAGTTGTTTTGGATACTACTTGTATCTTATTGTTAGACACGTATCTGCTGCACCAGTACCCACGCCACTCGTAAGGCAATATAGGCCCTCTTTGGGCGTGGAAGATTTTAATTTTTCGTGGCAGCTTTGCGCATTATTCGGGTTCCTTTACACGCTACTCACCATTTACCTTCTCGTACAATCGGACAAGCTCCGTCCCGACTTTTCCAATATAAGGTCGCTCCCGGCGATTCTCATGGTGCATATAGTATTCCTAGCAATTCTCATAGGCGTGATGCAGATTGGTGCCTATATTGCGCCGTTCCTGCCGAGTGGGATGATCGAACCAAGCCAAAGCCCTGGAAGATTCCATGGAATCTCAATCCTTGATTTCTTGTTCTTTTTATCGCTGCCCATTTTGTCCATCGTCGAGCAAGGATGGCTTTATAGGTATCTCTCCGCCCCCGAGGCAGGTCCCTCTTCCACGTCGGTGAACGAGAGAGAGATTGAAGGTAGGCGAGGGGCTTGATAGTGAGCAAATAATCGCCTTTCGTCTCAGTATCCCGTTTCGGAATCGTGAGGTACTGGCCCCGTTTGCGCCAGCAAACTTGGACTTTCGCACCTCGGGATGAATAATTCCAGAGTAATGAGCAGATACATGTGCCTCCTGATGCTCGCGTTTCTTCTCGTTCCGCACGTCATCAGTGCGGGAACCCAGCCAGCAGCTCCGTACGTTACGCCGCAAATGGTAGAGCTGATTCATACGCATCAGAGCGTGCTGGAACGCATGAATGCGCCCGACAACAAGGGCAAGCGACTAGAACTCGATGACACGCAGATGGCACCGTTGCTGACCGAGGGTTGGAACCTGGCCGGTAAGTGGGCGGCAGGTTGGCTCGACGGTCATCCTAGCCCGTCGGCCAAAGATCTCGAAAACCTCTTCGTTGACTTCACGCCGCCATCGCCCCATCCCCAGGTTTACGACCCCAACCAGCCTGAAGTCTTCGCGATGGTAGGCGAGGCAACCCGAATTGCGACGGATGTCTATGTTGTCACCGCCGTATATGAAAACTACACGGCGACCGCTACCGCCACATTCTTCGTCGTCGCCCGTGGATCCGATGGTCACTTTCATACGAAGTGGAGTATCAAGCCGCTGGCCGAGCGGCATTACCACTCGAAGGATGAAATTGGAAGATGGGCTTTCCTAGGATCATGTGCCTATTACTGCGGCCCCCTCGTCGTAGGCCAGGTTGTGGTGCTGCCGCCCGCTGAAAATGGTCAGCCGCGCTTTGCAATCGACGCCTTTCAAGCTACGAACGGCAGTACATTGATGAAACAATTGGGCGTATGGCAGTGGAACGGCACTGAAGCCGAGAATCTCATCATTCGGTCTTACCAACTCTATATTGACGAAGACCGCGGCATACAACTCGTTGGCAATCTGCTCACTGTACCGACGAAAGAGACGACCCGCTCTTTCTCGTCTTTTGGTTGTTGCGCTGAACCACGCGGCATCTGGATCCTCCGTATTGCTCCGGAAAAGGTACACGACCTTGGCCACCGCTTCCTGCAACCGCAGATCCAATGGGCGGATCGACTGCTGGCGGAAAGCCGAGCGAAGTCACCGGCGGCGGCAAGTCTTGCTGCACCGTCCGTGCTCGCCTTTCTCAGACGCACCGAAGTTGATGCCGACAGCGTCGGCCAGTGCCATGTGCTTAGCTACGGAAGGAAGGGCGCATTTGAAATTTCCTTCGGAGCAGGCACAAAGCTTTGGCTTGCATATCGGCTCCGCAACGGCCAGCCGTTCTTCACCGACATACGCGTCGAAGGCGAATAAGGTGCGTATCCGGTATTAATGGATTGTTTCTCATTCGGAGATTAGGTACGAATCCGCTGTGGGCTTGAGGCAAAGTCGCGGCGGCCTCAAAATACCGAGCGAAACATCGCCATGTCGCTCGCAATCCCGATTCTGGATAGTGAGTGCCTTGGGCTGTTTCCGACAACAATCTAGAAACTCTGGAGTTTATTCACGATTGGACATAAGAGTATCAAGCACATGCGAAGCGGTGGCAGGTCACGGCAGATGGAAACGGCAGCGGTGGCGATGGCGTTAGTGGCTACGAAAAATGCTTAATCAGAGGGAGATGTCACATGGTTAGTTTTATTGTCGTGTTTCTATTTGCGCCAGTACTAGCGTGGTTTACGTGGATGTACACTTCCCCAATGCCACGATATACACCAGTGAATGTGATCCTAAGGTTACCGTGGGGCGTGGCAATGATCGGCGGTCTTTTTGCCCAACTGATTTTTCTCGCTCACCATGAGCCGCTGAAAAATATTCGGTTCTATATACTAGCTTTACTCGTAATTGAAGGTATCCCTTTGCTGTTTCTTTTGATTTACCTCGCTCCGAAATGGATTGGATCTAAACCTGTGTGGCCTGAGTGGCGCACCGATGGCTACGGAAAGAAAGGCGACAAGTAATCATCTGAGGGCGCATTGAAAGGAAAGCACGGCTTTCTGTCGCGCAAGATACTACGATCAGTTCAAGATGCCTGTCGCAAAATCGCCATATCGCTCACAATCCGGTTCGTCGGATAGTGAGATACTTGGCTTGTTTCCTCCAGGGGTCCCGCTGGCGACAGCTTCCTCGAGCGTTTGGTACGGACGCTAATCGCGCAGGGACAGCCCCGGCAGGTTGCTGCTATCCTTCAAACATTTTCCTTTTGAAGGAACGATTGTGATTGCTTTGAAACTGACACGCTCACGGACGCACGCACTGATTGTGGGTATTTTGGTGGTGTCGTTCTGCCTCCTGGCAGGCACGCGGGCCAATGCACAAGGGAACGATCTCATTGATGCGGCTGGCAAGGGTGATTTGCCGCGTGTCAAAGCGTTGCTCGACGCCAAAGCCGATGTGAATGCAGAGAGGAACTACGAGACCGCGCTGATGTTAGCCTCCTTGAACGGCCACCTTGATGTGGTGCAGGCGCTGCTCGCTGCTGGAGCCGATGTCAATCCCAGGCTGCGCCAGGAGACCGCGCTGATGTTGGCCTCCTCAAACGGCCATCTTGATGTGGTGCAGGCGCTGGTCGCCGCTGGAGCCGAGGTCAGTGCCAGAACGGTAGGTCGAAAGACCGCGCTGATGTTGGCTTCAGAAAAAGGCCATCTTGACGTGGTGCAGGCGTTGCTCGACAAAGGGGCCGAACTCAATACCAAGGATGTAGAAGAAGGCAGGAACGCGCTGATGTGGGCCTACTGCAACGGCCACCTCGATGTGGCACGGGCATTGCTTGACGCAATGGCCGATGTGAATGTCAAAGCAATTCACGGCGAGACAGCATTAATCTTGGCCGCCCAAAAAGGCGACCTTGATTTCGTGCAGGTGCTGCTTGGCAAGGGTGCCGATGTCAATGCCAGGGAAGATAACGGCCAGAATGCGCTAATGCTGAGCACTCCGTACCCTGGCATTGTGCGGATGCTGCTGAGCAGTGAGGCGGATGTCAATGCCAAGGAGAACTATGGAGAGACCGCGCTGATGTTGGCCTCCTCAAACGGCCATCTTGATGTGGTGCAGGCGCTGCTCGCCAAGAGTGCCGATGTCAATGCCAGGACGAACAGCGGTGTGACTGCGCTGATGTTTGCCAGTCGCTCTGATGTGGCACATCTGCTGATTGAGAAGGGAGCCGATGTGAATGCCAAGTCGAACAGTGGTCTGACCACGCTGATGGCAGCCTCCTCAAACGGCCATCTTGATGTGGTGCAGGTGCTGCTCGCCAAAGGGCTGGAAGTCAATGCCGAAACGGACGAAGGCAAGACAGCACTAATGATGGCTGCAATGCGCAGCCGGATTGATGTCGTGGAGGCGCTGCTCGCTAATAAGGCCGAGGTCAATGCCAAATCGAAATTTGGTTTGACCGCGCTGATGCTTGTCTCGCAGACGCCTGGCAGAAATGGCGTTAATGTGGTGCGGGCGCTGCTCGCCAACGGCGCAGAAGTCAATGCCAAGAGCCTGACTGGCGAAACCGCATTAATGTTTGCCTCACGCACTGGCGAACTTGAAATCGTGCAGGTGCTGCTCGCCAACGGCGCGGAAGTCAATGCCAAGGCGAGCGATGGCGACACTGCGCTGATACGTGCGTCATACTGGGGCGTTTTGCCACGCGACAATCTCGTGGTGCGGGCACTGATCGCTAATGGAGCCGATGTCAACGCTAGGACGAACTCAGGAGAGACCGCCTTGAGTGTGGCGACGGCACGTGGGTTCTGGGACATGAGAGCTTTATTGTTGCAGGCAGGTGCCAAACCATAGCTGCAGCGGGATAGATTCTCAAGGCGGAGAGCACGCAAAGTTCACGTCACACGGAAATAACACAGATGTGAACATGGCGAAAAATCGCCATGTAGCTCACTATCGGGTTTCGGGCAGCTCGGACAAGACGGCCCAATGCCGCTATTCTCGCTGGAGCTCCCATACAGTCTTGGCTGCTGCTGAGGATGTGACCGGTCGACCAGGGTTGATCGACCGGCGTAATCGAACATTACGTCCCTACCTCTTGGCTGCGCGGGCTCTCAGGGAGGCACCTTCGCAGGTCGGCGGAGACTCGAGGAGTGCCTTAAGCAGATCGTAACGGTTTCGCACACCGAGCTTGTCGTAGATCAGAACGACGCTGTTTTTGATGACTTGGCACGTTGTACCGCGTCGAACCGCGATTTCCTTACACTGCAGACCTTCCAGCAGCAAAGCCGTTAGCTGTCTTTGATTTTGCGTCAGGAGGCCCACTTCGCTCGCCGTGATGAAATGACGCCGTCGGGGTTATCCAACTGCTGTATCCACGTCCGGCGCTCCCGCAGGGCGGCAATGCACTCCGCTAGATCAGCGGCTTTCGCCGTGCGAAACATGATTCCGCGAATTACGGGATGAGTCAGCAGAGGGAGATATTCATCTTTACGCTCGGCGATCCAGACCACGGAGCAAGAAAACTGCCCTGCGAGCTGCATCGCTTCTGAGTGCAGAGATATTTGACCGAGAAACAGAGTAGCTCCTGGATTGTCGGTGATGTGACGTGCAAGCTCGGCCTCAGTGGCACAGTCAGCTACCAGTGTGGATTCTGGAAGAAGCAGGCTCAAGCGGGTTGATATCGACGCCTGGCATAACGATTGGCGGTCGAATATGAGGATGGTTACCACGTAGTACCTCACAGATGTTGCATAGAATGTCCAATCTACAAAACTCCTCTTGACCAAGCCACCGGTCACCACCGAGGAGGCTACTCAAAAGCCGACGTTCTCCTTCACATACTCGACCTACTCAGGCGGAATCAGCGGGTCTCAGGTGCAGCAATACGAGAGCCCTCAGGATTGTATGGACACGAGGCGCACTGGGCAGCGGCCAAAACTCCTGATCGGTTTTCGGAACAAAAACTACCATGGCCTCGCCTTTGATTTTTAGCTGGCAAAGTCCCACGACGATATCGCGCGCCAATTCGCTCAATTTGCCAGCATTGAACTGCTCTGGAGTTTGCGCTTTAGGCGCTCACTTCAGCGTTTTTGGGGGTATCTAGTGTAACAACGCTTTTGCCATCGCGGTTCAGTTTGCACCCGCACGTTGGTTCAATTACCTCCAGCTATGACGCCGCATGATGCGTCTCCTCCTGTTGGCATCACGATCGCTCCTTGCGGCCACTCTGAGCCTGGCTGAGGTCGAGGCGAAGATACCTGTAATTCACACCTTGGTCACCGTGCCGCAGCGAGGACAGTAATGGAGGCGGTGGTACTCGGTCATTCGTTGAGGGAAATACCGCAAATTCCAATAGAGGTGGTACATTCCCAGGTACAGCGCAAGCCAGCCAAGAAAAAAGCAGAACACCATCACCCGGCTGCTGACGGCCGCTGGCATGCGGTCCACATACACGACAAATGTTCCGCCGGCCGCGATAACCAGAAAAAGGAGGGCTGGCCAAAACGCTTTCTTGCGGGGTGGTGCGCACAACTTGGCCATCTCCGTCTGTCTCCATGTTTTCTGATAGCCACGCTTAAAGAAAAAGCCATTCATGGAGACCGCGGTTGATGTGCCTTGGGCGTACATGGTAGCGAAGGCTTTAATCTGCGGATTGCCACAGGTTTTGCAGCGGAATGGATTGTCGGCGCCGTGCGCCGGCCGGTACATCGGGAGGCTCTCTTTTCCGGAGCACTGCCGCGACGTCTTCGACGTACCTCCGTTGCGGCCCATAATTCCGGCTCCGTTTTGCTGTGACGGTTCGTCATCCCGGAAGCTTTCTATGAGCCGTTCGCTGTAGCGCGGGGACATGGACCTCCTTTGCAAAGAACTGTGCCTTTTCCGGTTGTCTAAAATAATCACATATCGTTACTATAATTGCTATTATATATTTTTTTAGGTAGGCGCATGTGGGCATCCCTAACGTTCTGAAGCGAATGGCATGCGGAACACAATTTCAGGGGCTCCAGCGGCGAATCGTGAGATACGATTTTTACCTGCACAGGCAGCGCAAATGCGAAAGGAGATCCGAGCGACGATCATGGCACAAACACAGGCGCTGCCTGCTGTGCCAGTGGCTCCGCCCCAATGCGCTCCGTGAACGGCAGCGCATATTGGGGGGCGGAATACACCACAAGACTTGCGTGCGTTGCTTTTTAGGATTGTGCGGGAGAGCACTCGCAGTAAGGGCCACTCGTTTCGCGAGCAGCCCCAGGTCACGCTTAGGTAGGGATAATCGTGGATTTCTTGACTTGACCGACAACTGCGAACTTGTTCTGAACCGCGAAGTGGGCAATTAATACACGCACGGCCTCGCTTCGATTATTTGAGCTAAAAAGATGCTTTGCGTACATGAACAGCAAAGCATTTTCCTCAGGAGTCCAGTCGACGATCAACTGCGAGAAGCGCTGTCCGCTCTCTAGGGAAAGGTTACTCCAGACCTCCTGGTGAAACTTCGTGACGTCTGCCAACTTGATCTTTTTTTCGAGGGCGAGCCCCACGATCATTTTCGATGCGTTCGCCTTGGTGAGGTGGAACTTGTGCCTGATCTTCTCAAGTAGTGTTAGCGTCGAATCGTCCAGAGAGAGACAAGCCCTGATGAGCGTTGGGGCGGTGGGATCTTTGGTTCGTGGCATAGTTGCGCTTCCTTGCCGAGTCATTTCTATTACTAGTATACCTAGTATATGACGAATAGTACACTACTCGAACCTTTTAAGCTAACCGCCCATGAGGGGGAGGGACTCATGGGCTTGGATTCTGTCATTTACATATTGCCGCAACTATAAATCCCACCATTCGGGCGGCATTGCCTCGTATGCGGTGGACAGGGTCTGAAGGGTGTCAAGGTCCGATAGGCGGACAAGTGTGCTCATGAGTCGCAGCAGCTGGATTTCATCTGACGTAAACCTGAGCGTCCCTTTTGACCAGAGGGCCTGGAGTTTGGCAGTGAGTGGTGCAACCAATGCCTCACGCTTCTCTTGAACGGTGAGTAGTTGGGCTGGTTGATGTTCGGCGGTGCCTGGCGGATGCACAGACGTGCAAGGCGGTTGAGTCCTGCTCATTTACAAAATCTCCCCTTGTCGCGAATCTGCCTGTAACGGTTGAAGGATTCACGTGATGCAATTGTAGACAGGAGATGAATCCTTCATAAGTTACCCGCGTAACGGGAAGCTAGATAGTTACAAACTATTTTTCAAGGTCCTACTATCCTATATTCCCAAACACCGCTACTCCCACCGTGCTCGCCCGTGCACCGTTCATAGATAAATGGCCTGCGCGTCGCAGGAAGGCCTCGACTCCGGTTGCACTCGGCAAGGACATAGATCGGATGCTGAAGGTATCCTCGCCCCGTCATCCCCTCAAATAGGTCGAACCCGCCATCACCTTCATCAGTAGCTTCGCCGCGAATCCGGCTAACGCCCTATCTCTTCTGAACGATAGTGGCGACACAATTCGGATGCATAGGCATTCCCAATCGTCCCAGCGTAGGACTTTATCCATTCTCCCAAGCTCGTTCTTCCTGTCGGCGCTTGATGGGAGACTAGAAGGTCAGCCATGAGTCCTTTGATCTCGTCACCCGTAAGAACAACGTCCTTGAGGATAGCTCCCAGAACACCAGCCGCGACCTGTATAAATGCTGGGGGCAAGTGAACCAATAACGACCTGCTTCCGATTGCGCTCCTAATCATCATCACCAGTTCCTCGTAGGTGTAAGTTTCACGGCCTACCGCATCTACGATGTAGCAATCTGACTGGTGCCCGCTTTCGACCGCCAGCTCAGCCAGATCGTCCACAAAAATCGGCTGGATGCGGTACTCACCCTTGCCCGGAACAGCGAAGATGGGGAAGTGCTTCAACATGAATGCGATGTTGTTGATCAGAATGTCGCCCTTTCCAAAAATGACAGCGGGCCGCAGAATCGCATAGGACAGCGATGAGGATTGGATCACTTGTTCCAGTTCGGCCTTTCCCTTGAAATACGGCAGATGGGAATCGAGCGATGGATTAGTGATGCTGACGTGAACGATTCTCCGCACTCCCGCCTCTTCAGCGGCCCTGATTAGCAGTTTCGTGTTATGGACGGCGCGCTCATGGTTGATGTCGCCGTATGCGAACCTGACCCAGTAGGTGTTGTAGAGGACACTGGCACCTGCCAGCGACTCCTTGAGTTGATTGAGGTTGCTGAAATCGAGTGGACAAGGCTGAACCAGCGGGAAGAGCGGCGATTCTGGCTGGGGGTGATTCGTCAGGGTTCGAACCTTCTCGCCCCGTACAAGTAGCCTTTTTGCAATTTGCTGCCCACTGAATCCAAATGCGCCCGTAACCACGCTTGTATTCACCTCGGACTGACTGCTGCATGATCCGTCAGAGAACATATGTAGTCTTCCTTTCATTTCGATCAAGCTAAGTTACTGCTGTCTGGGGCTGGCGTTGACGCCACTGCGGAACCGCCCTGCCGCCGAATATAGCTGCTCAATACCCAGCCAAGAACGAGCACTGCGAGCAGCATTCCGGCCAACGCCCACTTGAGCTGTGCCGCCAGTTCGAGGGTTGCTGAGCTACCTCCTCTCAAGCAGGGCGTGTACTGCATTGCAAATATCAGCGGCACGAGGATGAGGGTGACGTTCGAGAATGCGACCCAGAACGCCGCACGTTCACCTGTACCGCAAAGTTCCAAGAGGATGCTGTGGAGAGAGGATCGCAAGTACGAGGCAACAGCGAACGTAGTGATTAGGGTGAGCCCGATGCCCACTAAGAACAAAAGCGAGGCTGTCATTGGAACCTCCTTTTCGAACTCTCATATCTGACGTTTCTGTACAAACTGAACTTACTTGGCAAAAAAACACCCTCAACGGCGAACCTTCATCGCCAGCAGCTTGCGGACGGAACCACGAGCCTTCACAATTCCCCGAATTGTTGAGACCGGGAACTTTCGAATGTCCGCATAAAGAGCCTCAACATCAGCGAAGAAATCATAGATTTCCTGCAATCGTTCCTTGGTGTAATCGTCCTTGCTGTCGCTCTTTTCCAGTTCCGATATGCAGAGCCGTAGCACCTCCAGAGTCGGGTCAATTTCGCGGCGTTTACGCTGGTCGATGATGATGCGGAACATCTCCCAGACGTCCTTGATGGACTCATAATGCTGCCGCCGCTCTCCTAAGACGTGTACAGGCCGAACCAAGCCCCATCCTTGCAATTCGCGAATGCTGGTACTCACGTTGGAACGGGCAACGCTCAATGTGCCCGCAATCTCCTCAGCAGTAAGGGGTGTGGCGGATACGTGCAGGAGCGCATGGATTTGTGCCACCGTCCTGTTGATCCCCCACCGGGTTCCCATCTCTCCCCAGTGGAGAACAAACTGCTTTCGGGCTGTGTCTAACTGTTCCATATTTCTCTCGTGACAGAAATAACTGAATTATTAGTCGCCTGTCAATATAATTCTTGTAGGGGAGTTCGAGCACCGGGACGGATCGGCTGGCGGGTCTGGGAGGCACTGGTGATGCCGAGGCGGATGCACAGCTGGCACAGGAGCTGGTGGGCGGGGCTTCAGTGGGCAGAGGAAGCCGTGGGGCGGCAACCTGATTCCCTGCCCAACAGACGGGGGAAGCTCCGGGCGAAAAATGCGCCGGAGCGCTCACCTATTGGCTTCGTCCGCTTCCCGCTCGGCCGGACTGATGTCGAAATACAGACACCGCTCCTCCGCTCACCAGGCAGCTGCATGGAGAGCTGATGTGTCTGTTTACGTAGTATTAGGAGCGCCCTATTGGCATAGGGGCTCCGGATTGTCCTTGGCAGCGAATCGGACAACTGAACTGCGAACAACGAGGACTCTCCGGCCAAGCCTTCGCGACTCCAGTTTCTTGTTCGTGATCAGGTAGTCGATTGCCCGGACTGAAACGCTCAGGATCGAAGCACAGGCGGCCTTCGAGATGAGAATTGGAATAACTGTGGGTTGCGTCTTATCTTTCATGTCACTCTTTCATGCCGCAAAAGTAGCCGAACTGGTGTGGAGCTCAGCGGTGCTAATATTTTTGATGGTTGAAACTGGGACCTGTCATTACCTTGCACATCCAGTTGACGACGTTTAGAACCGCGCCCTCAGCCTGGGTTGTCTGTTGCCCCAATACTTATACCATATCTATCATAGTCTCGATATGTATTCTTTTTGCAATAGAGAACTTTTGGCTTTGGGGGCTGGGGGCAAGCCTACCGGACCTTGTTCGCCGCGCTACTATTAAGTAAGGAGGTTGGGGCGCAGCATCTCCTCGTGGCTCCGAATGCCGGCATCCCAGTCTTGGGCATGGCAGAACGGCACGTCATCGGTTAGGTCCGATAGGTGCTCCGATGCAGAGCTCCGCTACCTAATCCCTGGGACATTTTGGCACCACAACGAGTCTCCAAACATGTGGTTTTTGGTGTCCGTTGTGGTGTCCGTTGGCGTTCAATTTCCATGCTCTATCTTGCGCAACTATGCACCATAGTCTATTTATGTATCTTTCTTGTTTACAGTATGTTGCGCGGCATTATGCGAGGTCTTGCAAAGCCCTGCAATTTGTATAAAATCGTCCTTAAAATCCGCAGACTCGAAAGAGTTGTGGGGGTTCAAGTCCCCCTCCCGGTACCACGGAAAACCACTACATTGATGTCCTTAGATGCGGGGGCGCCGGCGCGGCGGTCTGGGCACGCTTAGAACGACAGATTGATGATCCTGCTGTCACTTTGCGCTTGTTTGTTTTCCTGCTGCGCTTGCTGGTCTTCCAGGAGTTTCGGTTCGAAGGAAAGTTTCTCCCCGTCGGTGGCCGATACTTCCTGGTTCCAGGCCAGGTAGCGCGGCAGTTTCAGTTCCAGGGTATGTTTGCCGACCGGCAGGCGCACGACTGCCGGGGTGCGGGCAATCGCCTGATGATCGACGAAGAGCGTGGCTCCCTGTGGGCTTGACGTGATGTGCAGAATGGCTCCGTTGCGGGTGGAGAGCTTCTGGCCGTCGGAGGAAGTTTGTTTCGGCGAACTCGCCGCGGAGTCCGCAGAGCCAGTATTGGCGAGCGCGTCCCCAAGCCGCTTCCCAAGCGCATCCGTGGCATTGGCCACACTGCCTGCCGCCTTGGAAATCCCAGTTGCCGATTGTGAGGCCACCCCGCTGTATTCGATCATCGTCTGACTCCAAGCGGCGGTGCAGAGAAGCGCGACGAGAGCGATGATCCATGACAGTATCCGGCGCATATCTTTGGACCTCTTGACGTTCTTACAAGCAGATCTCTGAAAGCGGCTGGGAGTCGTGAGCACTCCAGCGAGACACTCCATTGGATTCCACAACTCAGCAGGAGGTTTTCTCAGCACAGCCAAGCGCCACTCCGGCGGCTTAAGTTTTGTGCTGCTCCGACCGATAATTTCCTTGGATAAAACATTCGCGCCGGGAGTGGCAGGACGAAGGAACGATGTTGTCAATCCCGCAATCCGGACAAGGGTCGCCGATTCCCGGGCAGATGCCGGCGGGAGAGACGCGTTTCATCGCCCGGCAGCCGATTCTGGACCGCAAGCAGAAGGTGTACGGCTACGAACTGCTGTTTCGCTCCGGGGCCAACATTGCCTTCGCGGATATGGATTGCGAGAGCGCGGCGCAATCCACGATCGACCTTTCGCTGCTGCTGGGCGCCGAGTCGTTTACCGAGGGGCTGCCCGCCTTCATTAACTGCACGCGCGAATCGCTCTGTTCGGGCATCGTAGGCACGCTGCCGAAGGAACTGGTGGTTCTGGAGATTCTGGAAGACGTTCCAGCCGACGAAGAGACGCTGCGCGCCTGCCGGCGGCTGAAAGAGGCCGGGTATCGCATTGCGCTTGACGACATTGTCTCCACGGAGGAGCGGCTGGCTTTGTTTGAGTTTGCCGACATTATCAAGGTGGATTTTCTGCTTACCAGTCCTGCACAACAGGAGGCGATTGTCCGGCGCTTTCGGCGCCGTGGGGGGCGTCTGCTGGCGGAAAAGGTGGAGACGCACGAGCAGTTCAAGGCTGCGGTGAAGATGGGATACACGCTCTTCCAGGGATACTTTTTCTGCCGTCCGGTGACCATGGCGGCCAGGGATCTGCCCAGCGCGCACCTGGGATACCTGGAGATATTGCGTAAAGTGTATGAGCCTGAAGTCGATCTTTCGGCGCTTGAGCGCGCCATCCGCGAAGAGCCGGCGCTTTGTTACCGGTTGCTGCGCTACCTGAACTCAGCGGCCTTTGGGCTTAGCCCGGTGCGCTCGATTCTGCACGCTCTGACGATGCTTGGCAGCGACCAGCTGCGGAAGTGGGTGTCTCTGGTTGGGGCGATCAGCCTGGCGGGTCCTCAATCCGCTGAATTGATCCGGATGGCCCTGGTGCGTGCGCGCTTCTGCGAGATCTTTGCCGAGCATCTGGAGTTGCCGTCCACGGATTACTTTCTCACCGGACTGTTCTCGCTATTGGACGCGATCCTCGATCGTCCGCTGACCCAGATCATGGAGCATATTCCGGTCTCGCAGCTTTGCCGCGATGCATTGTCCGGGGTGCCGAACGAGCCAAGGGCCATGCTGGAGGTTGCCATCGCGAGCGCCCGCGGCGACTGGGAACTGCTGCCGCAACTTTGCGATCAGGCAGGTTGCACGGAACTGGAAGTGTGCCGCTGGCAGAATGAGGCGCAACGATGGGTCCGCACGATGATGGAGAAAAAGACCGGGCTCTCCGGCCGATCCAATAATCCCTGAATATAAAAAAGCGCACCGATTGCGGCGGGTCATTCGCAGGGTGAAGCCATGCGGGTGATGCCGGCTGCGAGCATGATCCCGCGTTGCAAGGAGGATTCCGTTGGAAAAGCGCCGGAGCCGGGGCCGGCCAGCAGACGGTGCGACATAGTTTTAATTACTATTTTTTTTTATTGGATCGTGCCACAATCCGTTGCGGACTGAAAGACACCTAGTTCTGAATCGAACATCATCTCCATGAAAGACAAGAGTTAGTAGATTTCTACTTTCTGCAGAAGGATCCACGCGAATAAGAGGAGCTCCGGCTGCCGTGTAGGACGCCATACGGAGTGAACAATCGTTGTATTGCTGTACAGACCCCGGGGGATACGGAGTGGATCGCGTGAGAGTGAGACGACTCGATTGGATCGTCGCCACCGGCGCATTGGTTCTGGCGCTTTTGGCAGGCTCAGGTTTTGCACAGACCTCGAAAGGTTCGATTGGGGGAACGGTCACCGATGCCAGCGATGCGGTCATCGTTGGGGCATCGGTAACGGCAAAGAACAACGATACGGGCGAGCGTCGCAGCACGACAACGGGCGCCAATGGGCAATATCGAATCGACGCGGTCGAGCCTGGCAGCTACGCCGTGACCCTCACGGAAACGGGCTTTGCTCCGCTGACGCTGGATAAGGTCACGGTGCAGGGATCGGTGGTAACCAGCGTCAACGCCAAGCTAAGAGTGAGCGGCGCGGCGCAGACCGTGGTGGCCGCCACGAACTCGGCGGTACAGACGGAGAATGGCGAAATCAGCCAGACGATCAGCCGCGCCGAAGTGCAGGACATTCCGTATGACAGCCTCGACCCCTATGTTCTTGCGGCCACGCTGCCCGGCGTCAGCACGGTGACCAGCGGGCTCTACAACTTCACCAATGACCCCAACGGCACGGCGTACTCCTCCAATGGCGAGCGTCCCCGTGGCAACAACTTCCTGATCGAGGGACAGGACAACAACGATGCGGGCATCCATGGCCAGTCGCTGCAGCCGGAAAACGTCGAAGCGGTCCAGGAAGTTACGGTTCTGCTCAACTCCACCTCGGCAGAGTTCGGCCACGGCGGCGGTACGATTGCGAACCTGATCTACAAGAGCGGCACCAACAACTTTCACGGAGCGGCGTGGGATCGGCTGTGGAACTCTTCCCTGGACGCCAAAGACCACGCCTACGTGCTTGCGGGAAGTCCCAAGCCCAGTTACCGGGACAACATCTTCGGCTTCGAACTGGGCGGTCCAGTGAAGAAGGACAAGCTATTCTTCTTCACCTCCTACGAGTGGGACAACTACCGCTCGTCGGCCAACGGCGGCGATTTGATTCTTCCCTCGGCGGCCGGATATAGCGTGCTGGAGCAGTATGCCTCGAACCCGCGGATTGCGGCGATGCTGGCAGCGTATGGCGGACTGCAAGGCGATCCAACACGTCCGGGCGCTCCGGCGCCGATTCCGCTGGGAGTGGATCCCACGACAGGGATGGATCGCGGAGTGGTGCAGGTGGGGCTGTTCAATCGCACCGGCGTGCCGCTCAAGTACGACTCGCCGGAGTTTGATGCCAAGGGGGATTACCTCATCACCGGGAACGACACGCTGAACCTACGCTACGTTCGCACCAGCTTCAGCACGCCCTACGATTTCTTCAACCTCCCCAACAATCTTCCCGGCTTCGATTCGGACCAGAGTGGAGTTTGGCAGAACGCCGGCATTGCCTACACCCACATCTTTGCGCCAACGCTGCTCAACGAATTTCGCGTTTCGTATGGCCGCATGGGGCTTTCGTTTCTGCCGAGGGCGGACAACGTTCCGGCGGCCAGCACGGCGACCATCTCCATTGCCGGGATTCAAGGGTGGGGCGCGAATCAATCGATTCCCCAGGGCCGTCTTCACGACACCTACCAGGTGCAGGACACGGTGAGCTGGACCAAGGGCAAGCACTTCCTCAAGATGGGCGTTGATTTCGCCGACATTCGGGTGCGGGATGCCATCCCTTATAACTTTTACGGCTCCATCAATTACGCGGCCGGAGGCGGCTACCAGGCTTTAGGCAATTATCTGGACGACTACTCCGGCGGGACCGCGACGGTGAGCCAGACCTTCGGCAGCCCGATCGTGCATGCCAGTCTGCCCTTGCAGAACTACTTCTTCCAGGACTCCTGGAAGGCGAGGCCGAACCTGAGCGTGGACTTCGGCCTGCGCTATGAGTACAACGGCAGCCCCGCGAACCAACTGCAGTACCCGGCGATCAGCTACAACAACCTGGCCTGCTACCTCTGCGTCGTCAAGGAACGGGGAGACAAAGAGGATTGGGGGCCGCGCTTCAGCTTCGCCTACGCGCCAAGTTTTTGGAAGGGGTTGCTGGGCGACGGCAAGACGGTGGTTCGCGGAGGCTTCGGCATCTTCTACGATGGGCTGTTCACCAACATTTTGGACAATACGCAGGCGACCTCGCCCAACTCGGTGGCCTCGGCGGTGAATGTCGCCGGCAACGGCAGCACGCGGGGCACCGCCAACTGGTCCACGTATTTTTCGCAGCTCTCCACCGTGCCCAATCCGGGTGCTACCGAGGAGAGCATGGCCGCTCACCTGTTGTCGCCGGAGATTCTGCAGTGGAACTTCAACATTCAGCGCGAGCTGCCGGGGAACTTCATGATGGAGATCGGCTACGTGGGCACGCGCGGCGAACACCTGTTCGCCAACACCTTTGCCAATCCCTTTCTTCCCGATGGCTCGCGGCTGATCCCCACGCGCGGAGACATTGAAGTTCGCGACAACAGCGGCGACTCGATCTATCATGCGTTGCAGGTACAGGCGAACCGGAAGTTCTCCCGCGGATTATTGCTGAGGGCTTCCTACACGTTTTCCAAGATGATCGACGACTCCTCAGAGATTTTCACCCCAGGCACCAACATGAATGGTGTGCTCAGCACCTGGTCCAGCTATCCGGTGGTGCAGTATCCGACGCCGCGGGGAACGTATGACCGCTCGGTCTCGGACTTCGATCACCGGCACCGCTTGAGCATCACCTACATCTATGATATTCCCAAGTTGAGAGCGGACGACTCGCTCCGACGCGGGCTCGGATATGTGGTGAACGGCTGGCAGATCGCCGGCACCACGACGTTCCAGTCCGGCACACCGTACAACGTGGAAACCGGCTTTGACAGCAACGCCGATGGCGTGAACAACGACCGTCCGAGCCTGAGCAATCCGCATGCTCCGCTGGCCAGCTATGCATTCACCGGCGATTGGGATGGCCTGTCACCCAACATTCTCTGCGATGGACCGACGCTATGGTTTTCTCCCACCGGCCAGTGCACCGTGGTCTCTCCCAGCCAGGTTCACTGGATTGTTCCCTCCAGCGGACAGGGGAACGTCGGACGCAACTCGCTGGTTGGGCCCTGGTACACCTCGTGGGCCTTCAGCCTGACGCGCACTATTCAGGTTCATGAGCGCGAGGCACTGCAGATCCGCGCAGACATATTCAATCCGTTCAACCAGACTCACAAGGACGGCGACGGGTACTGGCCGGACATGCAGCTGGTCACGGGCGTTGTCCCTGCAGGTTCGGGCTCGGCCTCGACATTCGCGGATTTTTCCACTTCGCAGCATGGCGGACGCACGATCCGCATGCTGCTCAGGTACAGCTTCTGACCGGGGAGTTCCGGCCGGCCGGGAAACGGGCGCGGCACTGCAGGCTCCCAGCCGTTCCGATTCCGTAACAATCGCCGGAAGTTCAGGAGACCATCCACACTTTTTATATCTTTCCAGTAACGCGACAGGGTAACTCCTTTGCGAGGCCCCGGTGCGTCCATTTCCCTCGGAGCGCGCAGCCATAAGGGGCGCCAGCCGACGGAGCCGGACAGAGGCCGGCGGCTTAGGTCCTCAAGGAGCAACATGGGTGTATCCGCTGTGTTACACGTCAAGACGCTCCGAGGGGGAGCGCAGAGCAAGCTGCTGCACGCTTCCGACGGCAATCTGTACGTCGTAAAATTCCAGAACAATCCGCAGGGCAAGCGCGTTCTGGCCAACGAGCTTCTGGCAACGAATTTTGCCCATGCGTTGGGCTTGCCGGTGCCCGCGTTCGAGGTGATCCACGTCCCGCGTGAGCTGATTGAGACCACGCCGGAGCTGCGCATCGAATATGCCCGGCACAGTTTGCCCTGTTCGCCGGGGCGGCAGTTCGGCTCCCGCTATGTATTGCCGTCGCTAACCTCCGGACAGGTTCTCGACGCGCTACCCCAAAGTCATCTGCCCAAAATCCGCAACCTGGATGCGTTCCTTGGCATGCTGGCCTTCGACATCTGGACATTCAACAGCGACAACCGCCAGGGTGTTTTCTACAAAGGTCACTCGCAGCGGAAATACACGGTTGCGTTTATCGATCATGGCTACTGCTTTAACGCTCTGAAGTGGAACTTCCGGGACGCGGCGCTATGGGGAATCTACGCGGACCCGCATGTTTATGCCTCGGTTGCGGGATGGGATTCGTTTGAGCCATGGCTTTCGAGGATTGAAAACCTGGACGAGACGTTTCTGTGGTCGTGCGCCGCGGCCGTTCCTTTGGAATGGTATGAGGACGCGCCGGGAATGATGCGTTTAATCGAGCGGCTGGCCAAGCGCAGAAAAAGAGTGCGCGAGCTGGTGGATGACCTGCGCAAATGGCCGCAGAATCCGTTTCCGAACTGGCATTTCCCGATGCTGCCGGTCAGCCCCGGCGCTTGCAGACGGTCACAAGGCGCTACCCAACTGCTCGGTGAGCTGCGGTGCGGAAATCTGGCATAGCTGGCAGACCGCCATCGTCAATTTCTCGTACTGGGCGGCTGCCAGAGCCGCGTAGCGCGAATCAGCGATGCGATGGAGGCGAAAAAAATGCAGGACCCTCACTTGTAGAATCGTAAGGTTCAGGGACATGCACTCGCGCCGGACCATGCTGACGGCGGCGCAGAGCTGCGGGTCGGCCGGGGCATCGGTGCGCCCGCACTGGCCGAGAAAGGCGAGAACCGCCGTCAGGTTGCGCTTGATGTGCGCAAGCTCGGCATCCACGTTCTCCGGAATATCGGATTGGAGCTGGTCAAGTTCGATATGTTCCAAGTCTTGAATTAATTGCTGGAATGAAAAGTCTCCGGCATTCGTATTAAGCATCGCGCTCTCCTCCGAGATGAAGATTCCACTGATTGGCTCCTTGAGACTGCTTGGCGGGCTGCCTCTTGACCTCCAGCGACTCGATCAGGACTACATACTGGCTGAGCACAGCCGATAACCTGCGTACTTCCTGCATGGTCGGGACCGTGCGAGGCACCTCTGCGTGCGCAAACGAGTATGTCCATACAGAACAGGCACCCATAAATGCCAGCATGTCGAGCGGCCAGATATAGCTGTTCAGGTACAGGCCGAGCTGGGATGTCATGGTAACCACCGCTACGTCCACTGAGAGGTAGAAAAAGAATCCGACGACGATCCCATACACGCGATGATTCCAGGGGATGCCGAGACACAGGGAAAAAGCGGTGAGCATCGCGAAGATGCCCCAGAGAGCCCATGACATTCCCTGATCGATCGACCTAAAGAGCAACATCCATTCCAATGGCTGCATGCCGGGGAATTTCCAGGTAAACATGGCGGCCAAGGAAGCGACAGTAAGCGAGGCCAACACAAAGTTGCCTAGTGTTCCGCGGGGAAGAGCGTCATAAGGACGAAAGATAATCTGAACCACCTCAAGCACCACCGCGATGAGAAGCACAAACTGAATTCCGTATGTCCCCCATCTCAGCAAAATGTATGCTTCCTTGCCCATCGAGGCGAAGTACACGTAGAGAAGCAGGGACGAGCGAAGAACACAAAAAGCAATGAACGACGTGAATGCAGCATTCTCCCGCCAGGCTCTACGCCATACGAGCAGGAGCATCAGGAACAATTCTGTGGACACCACGAGTGCCCATATTGCGATATACAGAGGCCGGTTGAGCAAACTCATTGGCCGCCTCTCCGCGCAGAGAGGCGGCCGACCAGAATTAGCGCAGCGTTGCGATCAACTCTGCCGGAGCCAGGCCCGGTCCGCCCGATCCCGGAGGCCCATCGGGATCTCCACCGCAGCAGGCAGCGGGGCGGATCGCCGTCGCAAACAAGAGATTGTGAACCGTGCTGGCCGAGGCCGGAGCAAAGCCCGGACCGCCCGATCCTGGAGGCCCATCGGGATCTCCACCGCAGCAGGAGGCCGGCTGAATCAATGCCGCACTGTGAATCGTGCTGGCTGAGACCGGAGCAAAGCCCGGACCGCCCGATCCTGGAGGCCCGTCGGGATCGCCGCCGCAGCAGGAGGCCGGCTGAATCAATGCCGCACTGTGAATCGTGCTGGCTGAGACCGGAGCAAAGCCCGGGCCGCCCGATCCTGGAGGTCCATCGGGATCGCCGCCGCAGCAGGCCGCGGACTGAATCAATGCCGCACTGTGAATCGTGCTGGCTGAGACCGGAGCAAAGCCCGGGCCGCCCGATCCTGGAGGTCCGTCGGGATCTCCGCCGCAGCAGGCCAGGGTTGGGGTCGGCGTTGCGGACGAGACATGGTGAGGCGTGCTGGTGGATGCGCTGGCAGACGCGCTGAGGGATACGCTCAGGATGAGCGCGGTTCCCAGGGTGGCGAGGATGGACAGTCTCTTCATGGAAGCTCCGACTCGGCTTGGTGCCGTAGTCGGAGCCTAGCTCTGGCGAGCTTTTACGAGACGGAATCTGAAATTCGATACGAATCCGGAACAAGCCTTGCTCGTTCCCGATTTTGTTGAGCATCCCAGTGGACACGCTAAGCGGATGATTGTGCAGGCAACTGCGCGAAGTCATGGGTTCAACTCCTCCCGCGAAGTTGCATGGCGACACCCACGACCTCTCCCACCACCTCGGCTTCTTGCGGATGGCGATAGATCCGCACCGGTTCGGGAGAAAGTGGATGAGGTTGCAGGATCAGTTGACTATCCTGCAGGCGGCACCAGCCACACTTGTAACCGCTCCGGGTTTCCAGGAAATAAATTGGCCGATCGGCCTCGGCTTTCCATGTGCCTTCCAGTACCTTGTCTCTGGATTCATCGATCTGAATGAACGAACCGGGAGGCAGGAGCGGGGACATGGTCAGATCCTCTGTGCCAATGTAGGCGTAGGTGAAACGGACACTTGCGAACTGGGAGAGGTATGCGAAAGGCACCGCTCCCCATTGTTGGATGATTCGTCCCAGGTTCTGGGTGCGGGCTGGATCGAAGGCCGAATCTTCAACAACCGGTATCTTCGCGGTGCCGGTCGCGTTGAGGGTTTCGATGCAATGCGTATTGGGTAATGTTGCAACCGCCAGATCCCCCGCCATCTCATCCAGGTTCATCCCATACCAGTCAAGGATCTCGCGGATATCGCGACGGTAGGTGATGGCCAGGGAATAAATGCGGTAGATGCTAGGCACTACCTCTTTATTTTCAATGTCAGACAGGCGGCTGAGAGGAATTGCGTGCGCACTGTTGCCACGCTTGGCCGCGAGGCGGCCGGTGGCGGCTTCGACGTCACGAACTGTTAGACCAAGCTGCTCGCGGAGAAGACGCAGCTTTTTGCCGGGATGCAAGTCTCATTTCCTCGGAGAAAATGGCGTATTCCCAGGAAATAAGGGCGGGCGAACTCCCGAACTGGGAATAATTGCCAGAGGATATGGTACCAAAATATATGCATGCCGAGAGAAATGCACTTCAGAATGAGCACTAAGGTAATCAAATTGGCAGCCAACGGCAGCAGAAGACGGGCGGTGTGGCATGAAAAAAGCAAGCAGCAGTTCGGCCCGGCTTATGTCCTTGGGAGCGGCGTGGCGTGGAGGAGCCAGGCGAGGGCAGCCAGGAGCGCAGCAAAGTAGATTTGCACGGCAAACGCGCCGGCGGCGGGAATCGGCTTGCGGAAGAGCTGCCAGGCAAAGCCCGCAGCCAGCAGAAGAAGCACGAGTTGCCCGCTCCACCAGAAGAGCAGAGCGCTGACGGCCAGCAGGCTGATGCGCCCCAGGGTGTCGAGCGGCTTTACGGCAGTAGCCCCATCCAGCATCCAGACCGGAATGAGGTTGAGCAGGTTGAGCCAAGCCCCGGTGTGGGCCAATGCAGCCCATAAAGGATTGCCGGTGTGCCAGAAGAGAGCCGCGGCAATCCAGGCGGCCAGCAGTCCGGCGGCTGGGCCGGCCAGCGAGATCAGGGCACGCACCTCGGTGGAGACTCCCAACGCCTGCCATTTGACGTAGGCTCCGACGCCGGGGAGGAAGACCGGCATTTCGGCGGGAAGGCCGCGGCGCTTGACTTCGACGAAGTGCCCCATCTCGTGCAGCAGAATCATGCAGGCAAAGCCGATGCCGAACCAGGCACCGAAGAGCGCCCAGTAGATTCCGAGAAAGGCTGCAAAGCTGAACAGGAACTTGAGCTTGAAGAGCGCCAACAGCAGGGTCTTGAGCTTGGCCAACAGCACCGCCAGGGGCGCCAGCGGGCCCAGGCGCTTGGCCCATGGACGCTGCGGCTTCTCGGGTGGTGGAGATGCGGGAGTCTGCTCAGACTGAGGCAACGGCTGCATCGCTTAGTTCATTCCGCAGCCACCGCCGCCGCAGGAGCCGCTGGGCATTCCGCAGGGTAACTTGGGAGCGGAAGCGGATGATTTATCCGTGCCATGTGCGGCAAAGGTGGAAAGCTGCTGCTCCAACTCCGTGCTCTTGCAGGCCGGGCACTCCGACTGGTTGGAACCGTAGACGATGGCTTCAAACTTGTTGCCGCAACCCTTGCAAATGTATTCGAAAATCGGCATCACACGCTCCGCATCCGCCCCGCAGGCACGATCTTCAAGCGCTCAGGCGGAACTGATACATTCATTATAAGGGTGCAGCCGGCCCTGGGAATACCTATGCACGGTACGGAACTCATCTCCCATCCTCCCAACTCCGCGCGCGCGGTGAATGATTTTGTGCCGCGCCGCTGCTTGGGCGGCGGCCATGCCCAGACGGTTGCCGGAAACTTTCTGCGGCGGGCCAACGGACTGCCCGCACCCGTTGAGCGGCTCTGCGAGATTGAGCCGGGGGTGCGGATTCTGTGCGAATGCCACTGGCAGCCGGAGCGGCAGGCGCGGCTGACGCTGATCATCGTGCATGGGCTGGAGGGCTCCAGCAAATCACGCTACGTGATTGGAACCGGCACCCGGGCCTGGCGGCAGGGCTGGAACGTGGTGCGTATGAACATCCGCGGCTGCGGCGGCACCGAGCATCTTTCTTCGACGCTTTATCACTCCGGCCTCTCGCAGGACGTGGAGAAGCTGGTAGCCGAATTGACCGGAAGCGAGGGTTTGCGCAGGGTGGCGCTGGTGGGCTTTTCGATGGGCGGCAACCAGGTGCTGCGCGCGCTGGGACGGTGGGGGACGCAGGCTCCGCAGGAAGTGGTGGGCGCAGCAGTGGTTTCTCCCTCCTGCGACCTGGCGCTTTGCGCAGACCGGATCCATGCGCCGGCTAACAGAATTTATGAGTGGTGGTTTCTGCAATCGTTGCGCAGGAGCTTCCGCCGCAAGGCCGCGCTCTGGCCCGGCTGTTTCGATCCGGCGCTGCTGAAAGGCGTGCACTCGGTGCGGGACTTCGATGATCGAATCACGGCGCGCTACATGGGCTTTGCCGGCGCAGCCGATTACTACGACAAGGCCAGTTCCTCGCACGTGCTGGAGCGGATCGCGGTTCCGACGCTGGTGATTCACGCCGACGACGATCCGTTCGTGGTGATATCGGAGGAAAGCCAGCGCAAACTTGAGACCAATCCGAACGTGACGTTTTTGCATACAAAACATGGCGGGCACTGTGCCTTCATCTGCGAGCCGTGCAAAGGCGGCATCGACGATGGACACTGGGCCGAGCGCAAGATCGCAGAGTTTTTGGCACAACTGGAAGCCACGCAATCAGAAGCTACGGAGAGCCTCTGAATGGAAGCCGATTACAGCGTAGAGCTGGGACCGTCGGCGCCCGCGCTGGAGTTGCCCTGGGCGGATCCGGAGGGGCGCTTGCATTATGTGGAACTGCGGGGCGCAGGCGGCCTGACGGCGTGCAACCTCGACAGCATCGAAGAAGCGCGGCGCTTCCCTGCTCTGCGGAACTTTTTGGCCGAGGTGAATTCGCACGCGAGCGCGTGGCAGAGCGTGAAGTGCGACGCGTGGGCGGACGAGACCGTGCCGGAGGAGAATCTCTACCTCGCGGGCTTCACGCAGAGCAGCTATGTGGATCTGGTTCTGGCGGAGCCGACCGCGGCGTTGCGCGATTGCCTGGAAACACACCGGAAGCTGGCGAACGAGATGGCGCAGGCGCTCGAAGCCGATGAGAGCCTCGAGTCGGTGGCCGAAATCGTGGTGCGGCGCTGTTATTTTCACCAAGGAGCGAGCCTGGAAGAATCCGACGCCGGCTACTGCCTGACGCTGTTCCTCACCGGCTATGGAACTTCTCCGGAAAAGGCCGCGGTTTGCTGGGAGCGCACGCTGGGGTCCGCCGCCGAATGTTTACTCAAGCTGCGGCCGCCAGAAGCGGGCGCGTAAAAAGAGGAACTCGGCTAAAATGGAGTGGAGCGCCAGCTCAACTCCCGTGGGAGCGTAGCTCAGTTGGATAGAGCATCTGCCTTCTAAGCAGAGGGTCGCAGGTTCGAGTCCTGCCGCTCCTACCACTTACTCTCGGCACACAATCACTCTTCGCTTTTGTCCGCACAATCAAAGGCGCCTTGGGCGCGAATGATTACTGCGAATCCGGGGGCATTTGAACGGGGGCTCGTTTCTCGGCTTCCGAGATCATCGCCTCCAGGCTGACGCGGATGCCGTCACCCCAGAAGGTTTCGTCGGTGGGATCCAGGCCGAACGGTTGCAGGAGTTCGAAGACGTTTTTGGTCGCACCGGAACGGAGCAGGTCGAGATAGAGCGGTTCAAACTGAGGGCCGAGGCGCGTTTGCTGGGCATACAGGCTCTGCGTCAAGAGTTCGCCGAAGGCATAACCGTACACGTAGAAGGGCCGGTGGAAATGCGAAATATACGACCAAAGATGGTTGGAGTCTTCATAGGTGAACACCTCGCCATCTTCTCCGTATAGCTCTTTGGCCGTAGTCAGCCACAGGGCATCGAGTTCTTCCACGGAAAGTTTCTTTGGGTCATTCCATTCCGTGTAGTCGGCATTCATGCCATGGATGCGACGCTCGAAATTCGAAAATCCAATTTGCCGCACTACCGTGTTGAGCATTCCTTCGATCTTCCGTGTGATCAGCGCGAGCAGAGCGGGGTTGTCTGCTTTTTCGGCGAGCTGGGCGCGGAGAAAACTGAAGGTTGTCATTTCGCCGAAAACGGAAGCCGTTTCGCAGTAGGCGATGGGCGGCTGATACATGAGCGGCCCCTGCGCCTCGCCGGCCAGGATGCCATGCACGCCGTGGCCGAGTTCATGCGCGAGCGTCATCACGTCGTGATTCGAACCCAGGTAATTCAAGAACGTGTAGGATTGCGTCCGGTTTCCGGGAAGGACGACGGAACAATTAAATGCTCCTCCGCGTTTGCCTGAGGTCGCGGGAACGTCAATGTGTTTGGCCGCGATGGTCTTCTGAATGATGCCGGACAGCGTGGGACTGAAGCTTTCATACGCGGCAAGAACCGTGGCGATTGCGTTGTCATACGGCACCACCGTGGTATCGGCGAAGGCCAATGGCGCGTTGCGGTCGCTCCACCGGAGGGTCTTCACGCCGAGCAACCCGGCCTTGAGACGATAGTAACGGCGGGCAAGCGGACCGGCCACGTGGATCACGGCATTGTGCAGCGCGTCGACGACCGCGTCGGGAATTCGGTTCTCCTTATTCCTCGACTCCATGGGATTGCGGTAATGCCGTTCCTTGCGCTCTACGGTTCCCCTGCCTACGATCACATAGAGCGTCTGCGCGGAATATTTGGTAAAGTATCCGCCCAGGCCGTCGTTGATTGCTTTTTGCACTTCGGCACGGACAACGGCATCTTTCGAATTGGTGAGAATGTCGAGCATCTCGGTCAGGTTCTTCTTCTCGCCCTGATGGTCGAATCGAAGATCCGCCTCGCACTCGTCAAAGAACTCATCCCATGAGGCCGGGCCGAACGGGCTGCGCTTGGTAAGAGCGGCTTCCACCGGTTCGCTCAGGAAGTGCGGCTTGAAGACCCGCTGATGCTCGATCCACGGCCGATGCCTTTGGACCACGCTATCGCTGGCGTACCATTTTTCAAGCGTGGCATCGTCGAGCGCCACAAGCTCCAATTCAAAGAACGTCAGGTACTCGCCCTGAACCTGGCTCATGGTCTGTTGCGCGGCGGCGATCGTGGTCTTCACCGTCTCATCGGTCACGTCCAGACTTTGCTCAAGAGAGAGGTAAACCATGATCTTGCCGGCAAGCATGTCCAGTTCTGCATAGTCGGAGATTGCCCCACACAGCCGCTCGGCGAGCTTGCCTTTGTAATTGGAGCTGAATTGCTCCGCCTGCTTGGCGAACTCGGCGATGTCGAGATCGATTTGCGGGTCACTGATCCCAGAGTAGAAGGAGGTCAGATCCCAACGGACATTGCTAGCGGCGGTCTGATGACTGGACATGGTTGTGAGTCCGGATGGTCCTTAAAAATCCAAATTGTAGCAGACCGGCGTTTCGTTGGATTTTCGCCTGCGAATTTTCTTCCCTTGCCATTCGCCAATCAATTTCCGTGTAGGTGGACTAATTTCTGGACGAACCACAGCAATGTTGAGTATCCTGCGTGATAGCCTCGCCCACCCGAGTACCCAGATCTCCCGGTTTATACGGAGTCCTAACCTATGTACAGAATTGTGGAAGCCCGCAGTGTCGGCCTCAAGATCAAGCAGTTCGTGATCGAGGCTCCACGCATCGCCCGTAAGCAGCAGCCCGGGCAGTTTGTCATCCTGCGCCTGCATGAAAATGGCGAGCGGATTCCGCTGACCATCAAGGCTTCGGATCCCGAAGCCGGCACGGTCACCATCGTGGCGCAGTCGATCGGCAAGACGACCACGCTGCTGAACTGCCTGGAGACGGGCGACTATATTCTGGACATCGTGGGGCCGCTGGGCCATCCCTCGGAGATCGAAAACTTCGGCACGGTTGCGATCCTTGCCGGCAGCGTGGGCACCGCGATGGCCCTGCCCACGGCCAACGCACTCAAGAAGGCGGGCAACCACGTGGTCTTCATTGAAGGCGCGCGCAACACCGAGATGGTGGTGTTTGAAGACGAAGTTCGAGCGGCCAGCAATGAAACTTACATCATGACCGACGATGGCAGCTATGGCGAACAGGGGCTGGTGACCAAGAAGCTGAATGACCTGCTGGCCGCGGGCCGCACCATCAACTTTGTGCTGGCCGTGGGACCGGTGCCCATGATGCGCGCCGTCTCGCAGGTGACCATGCCGCTGGGCATCAAGACCATGGTGAGTTTGAATTCCATTATGGTGGACGGCACGGGCATGTGCGGCGGCTGCCGCGTGCTGCTGGGCAACACCGCCAAGTTCGCCTGCGTGGACGGGCCCGAGTTCGACGCGTCCCTGGTGAACTTTGAGGTGCTGATGCAGCGCAATGCGATGTACCGCGACAAGGAATGCGAGTCGCTGAAGCGCTTTGAGGAGCATAAGGAAGAGGAGGTGGCGAAGGTGCGGGCCCAGTTCGCCAACGAGGAGGCGCACAATGCCTGAGAAAAATACTCTGCCCAACAAAGAGCGGATGAAGATTGCGCGCACCCACATGCCGGAGCAGGACGCAGAAGCCCGCAGCCGCAACTTTGAAGAAGTGAACCTGGGCATCTCCGCCGAGGACGCGCAGACCGAGGCGACGCGCTGCATTGGCTGCGGCAAGCCGGGGTGCGTGATGCAATGCCCGGTGGGCGTAAAGATTCGCGAGGTTGTGGACCTGATCTACGCGGGCGATTACCTGGCGGCGGCAGCCAAGATGCGCGAAGACAATGCGCTGCCCGCGATCACCGGAAGAGTTTGCCCGCAGGAGAACCAGTGCGAAGGCGGATGCGTACTGGGCACGAAGGGCGAGTCGGTCGCTATCGGCAACCTGGAACGCTTTATCGCCGACTATGAGCGCACCAGCGGACAGCTCGGGCTGCCTGCGATCTCCGCGCCAACGGGCAAAAGCGTAGCCATTGTGGGCAGCGGTCCGGCCGGGCTTTCCGCCGCCGGAGACCTGATCCAGAAGGGCCATCGGGTGCGCGTCTTTGAAGCGCTGCACGAGCTGGGAGGCGTGCTCGTTTATGGCATCCCTGAATTTCGCCTGCCCAAGGCTATTGTGAAGGGCGAGGTGGAGAACCTGCGCAAGATGGGCGTGGAGTTTGAGACCAACGTCGTCGTCGGCAAGAGCGTGACCATCGACGAGTTGATGCAGAACGAACACTACGACGCGGTCTTTGTGGCCACCGGCGCGGGACTCCCCAAGTTCCTTGGAGTTCCCGGCGAGCACCTCAACGGAGTGTATTCGGCCAACGAGTTCCTGACCCGCGTAAACCTGATGCGCGCCTACCAGTTTCCCGAGGCCGATGAGCCGGTGTACGACTGCCGCGACCGCGACGTGATTGTGGTGGGCGGCGGCAACACCGCCATGGATGCGGTTCGCACCGCGCGCAGGCTGGGAGCGCGTAGCGCAACCCTGGTCTATCGCCGATCCGAGCAGGAGATGCCGGCGCGCGCCGAAGAGGTGAAGCACGCCAAGCAGGAGGGTGTGGAGTTCCGCATGCTGACCGACCCGAAGGAGTTTTTGGGCGACGAAAAGGGCTGGCTGACCGGGGCGCGCTGCGTACGCATGGAGTTGGGTACGCCCGACGCCAGCGGACGGCGCAGCCCGGTGGAGATCAAAGGATCGGACTTTATCCTGCCCGCCAACCTGGTCATCATCGGCGTGGGCACCACGGCCAACCCGCTGATCCAGAGCACAACGCCCGACCTGAAGACCACCTCGCGCAATTACATTGTGAGCGATCCGGAGAGCACCCGTACCTCCAAGCGCGGCGTCTTTGCGGGCGGAGACATTGTGACCGGCGGCGCCACGGTGATTCTCGCCATGGGCGCGGGCCGCAAAGCGGCTTTCTCCATCCACGAGTACCTGACGACCGGGGTATGGGAGACCACGCCGGCAACCAAGGCCTGAACCCGCAGATCCTGGAAACAGCAAACCAAAGAAAGAAAACGCCGCACACTCGATTGAGATGTGCGGCATATTTTCGTGCAGTTCCATTCAGCAGACAATCACACGCAAACCATGCCCTTGCGGGCGAGGAAGTTCATGCAATGGAAACTGCCGGAATGGCCTCCGCAATTTCCTGAGGTGCCTTGCCCATGGTCAACTGGCGGCCGCCTTCCGCGGCCCAGCGCTCCAGCATCGCGATGGTGACCGACTTGGGGCGCTCAATGGCATAGCCAAGGCCGCGGTCCCAGGTGATGTTGGCCATGCAGCCAAGGGCGCGGCCCACACCAAACAGAACGGTGTAGAAGTCCCATTCCTTGACCCCGTAGTGCCACTGAATGACGCCGGATTGGGCATCGACGTTTGGCCAGGGATTCTTGGCCTTGCCTTGCTCGGCCAGAACACCGGGAGCCACTTCGAAGATCATGGAAACGACTTTGAACAGCGGGTCTTCTTTGAGTCCCGGAGTCGCCAGACAGAAGTCGCGCTGCGAAATGTAGCGGGGGTCGGTGGTGCGCAGAACGGCGTGTCCATACCCGGGAATCACCTGCCCGGCGTTGAGGGTATCCCACAAGGCCGCCGTGATCAGCTCTTTGGTGGGCTCCACGCCGTTGCAGTATTTTTCCTGGAACTTCAGGGTCCAATCCAGAACCTCCTGGTTGGCCAGGCCGTGCAGCGGGCCCGCCAGGCCGTTGAGGCCCGCCGAGTAGGCATAGTAGGGATCAGACAGCGCCGAGTGCACCAGGTGAGTGGTGTGCGCGGAAACGTTACCCGACTCATGATCGGCGTGCAGGGCAAAATACATCCGGGCGACATCTTTGTATTCTTCGCACTGGCCGATCAGGTGGGCGAAGTTTGCGCCCATGTCCAGGTTGGGATCGCTCTCAACCTGAACGTCGTTGCGATATTTCAGGTTGTAGATGAAAGCGGCGACGACGGGGATACGGGCAACGAGATCGAAAGCGTCTTCATAGACATATTCCCAGGCGATCTTCTTGTTGAACTTGCCCGAGTTGTAGAAAGCCGCGAACTTGGAATCCTTTTGCATGGACAGGATGGCGGTGGAGAGCAGCACCATCGGGTGGCTCTCACGCGGCATGGCGCGGAGGATATTCCAGACGTAGGAAGGAACCTCCTGGCGAAGCTTCCATTCGGCGACAACTTCGTCAACCTGTACCGGGGTCGGCACGTCCCCGGTGAGCAGGAAATGCCAGAAAGATTCCACGGTGGGATACTGGGATCCCTTGACCTTGGGGAGCGCCTCGAAGACCTCAGGGATGGTCTTGCCGCGGAAGCGGATGCCTTCCTGGGGATCGAGATAGGAGATATCGGTAACCAGGGAGGGAATACCACGGGCACCGCCGATCACCTGGTCGATTGTTACCTGGTCGATCACCACTCCGCCAAAATGCCGGACCAGCATTGCGATATGAGGACGGAACTCCTCTATTTTCTGGGCAAGTAGATCCTTAAGAGCCATCTTTGTTCCTTCTCCTTGGGGGCTGGAATCAGCCACGGACGTTCCCTGCTGACTTAACTCCGTTCAGCATTTGATCGTGAGGCAACACCACGAATCCGGTTCGGCCTGGCAAATTCATGAGTCATTCCACAGCAGACGATTCGACGGCAAACTGGCCGCCTCCTCGCCATGCGAAGTGCTCCGCTCTTCTCGCTGTACTGCAGCGGGCTGCAATACGGCGAGGTTGGGCGGCAGTACTGGCTACTTTCGAGTAAGAAAAATCCCCAGACAACTATGAAAATTGCAAAAAAAGTATGGCTCTAGAAAGAAGGTTCTCGCCATCCGGCGACCAGCCCCATTCTGGTCAATGTTCACCGGATTGAAACATCGGCGTCACTATGACTAAATCGGAGAAGTCAAGTATGTGAGCTGGATCACATCTACCAGTGACAGTAGCTTCGCGGCGTTTAGGCTGAATGGGAAGTTTTTTGAAATGATCAGGATAGCGGTTTGTTGCTAGCGGGAAATCCGCCCGGAATGAGAGCCCACTGCGCCAGGATTCAGGCTGGCTCTCACTCACTCGGGCAGCATCAGATCTCCTGCTTTGAGCCCGGAACACGTCCCTCATCGACGAGGCAGCCCGGCCGGGCATAGGAGCCTGGGTTAGGGAAAATCGTTTTATGCGGCTTTGCGGCGCTCGTACGAGACTGGGTAGGAATCCGTACGGGCTTTGATCATCGGGTCCTGGGGCTCGATTCCGGAGGGCAGGGCTCCCGGCTGGAAGAACAGCTGACGTTCGGCGGCAACATTGTCGGCCACCGCCCGGATAATCTCAACCGATCCCAGCTCCATCTTTTGGCGCGATTCGGGCCAGGCGACGGACGGATTGTCCAGATCGTCTCCTTCCTCCGCGATCTCCAAAAACAGCTTGAACCAGACCGGGGCTCGGTCGACCCGTTTGCGGATTTCGTTGGTGAGATAGTTCGAATCGGCTTTGGCTTCCTGGTCATGGGACAACGATTGGTCGCCGGTCTCGGGCCGAATCTGGTAACGCCCGAAGGTCACCTTTCCTTTCGCGTTGGTGAACTTGAACGTGTTCACGCCAAAGTAGGAAACGGTGGCGTAACTGACAGGATCTGGAATCTGGGTTTCCAGGAACTTTCTGGCAACCGGATGGAAAGCCAGGAAGTCGTCGAGCGGGGTTGGCTTCGCCGCATCCGGTCCGCTGGAGGCAAGCGCGACCAGGAAGTCCCTGAATTCGTCGGCGGTGGCCGTAGGAAAACCATTGAAGGAGTGGGCGACGATGTCGGTTTCAGAGCCGTCCGGCAGGTGAAACTTGATCGACATGCCCCGCGGTGACGCCTGTCCGTCGGTATCGGAGATGGTGGGTATGCCGGTGAAATCCGAAAACCGGACGGAGATGGGAACGCTTCTCTTTTGCAGGTGTGGAGCCTTGCATAGGGACGAGGCGGAATCGGCCGGGCGGAACTCTCCTTCAAGATCGACGCCTTTGGCGTGTGTCGCGCGGACGCCGGTCTGCTGCTTGCCGAATATGCTGTTCAGCGCGTCTACGAGCTGTTCCGGAGTGGCGTGCTGCCCCGAACCTCCGGCTCCTACGATGTATGGTGTCTTCATGGACTCCTCCAGGATTCGAAAAATGAGACAAAGCGCCCAAGGGCTGGGCACATTTTTCGGGCTTGTGGAGTTTAGGTGGCTGGTCCGAGCCAGAGGTTGTATTCAGTAAGTTACAGGTTTCAAGAAAATACGGTGGGAGCTCTGGTGGCAGTTAGCTCTCCAGGAGATTCCGCCACATTCGGTGGTGCGGGGAGGGGGATTTGTTTTCTGAACGCCCCAGTTTTCTCTGTATCTTACAGATTCTGAATAACGCCAGTTCCGCTAATACCTTAGAAAAACCATATCCTTGTCACGCTATTGTCACACGGTTCAGGAGGGGAATCTCCCCTCCCCGCCGATTGATATCCTCATTATTACCAAACAGCACCCCAAAGCGGCAGGTTACGAGGTGACGACTCAGCGGGCACCTGCTAATCGGTAAGCTGCCGCCCCCGCAGCTCCCTGCCTTCCGCCACTTCCCCCAGCCCCTCCAACCATCTCTGGTGCCACCCCGCTGCTCGCAATCTGCGCAACCCTTTTTGTACCAGGGCAGCCGCCCATTCTGGCTCCAAGCCACGACCACCAAAGCCCACCGCATTTGCCGCCGCCCGCAGGATGTTTTCCTGCTAGGGAACAAATAGCCAGCATGCTTGACACGAAGTATGTGCTCTGGCTAGGGTTTCCGTGTGCTTGAATGTTATGGCGACGTTCTCTCAAAGATCAATCGGGCCCACAAACACGTCAACGATTTCCAGGCGGCCTCTGCTGCCTTCATGCAGACCGACACGCACGCCATCGCTATAGATTTTGACCCGAATAGTGGACACAAAATCTATCGGGTCACCAAGGTTACTCCGATTCCAGCCGACATTAGGCTCATTGCCGGGGACGCCATTCAAAACCTCCGGAGTGCTCTGGATTACCTCGCCTATGGGCTGATCTTGGCGAACAATTGCCAACCGACTAAGTATTCTTGCTTTCCAATCACCGAGTTGGCACCAACCACCAAAGAGCAAAAGGCCGCTTTTGCGAGACAAGTAAAGGGCATGAGGCAGGACGCCATAGATACGATCATGGCTATCAAGCCATACAAGGGTGGGAACGACACCCTCTGGCGTCTCCACGAGTTGAACATTAGAGACAAACATCGGCTGTTGTTCGCTGCCGGAACTTCTATTTCCGGACACGGAGTCGCAGAACATCTCCCCACTGGAGGTATTTCGACTTTTTACGTTCCGCTGTCCGGTGGTTCTCCTCTAAAAAAAGGCGACGAGTTCATTGTCGATCCCCCTGACATGAAGATGTACGACGACCCAAAGCTTCTCCTGGAGATTGCGCTCTATGAGCCTGGGGTTGCGGAAGGTGAAATCTTGATTTCCTTCCTCCGTCAGTCTTTCCGTTGCGTGCGCAAGATAGCGGAGACCTTCGTCTTCTAAATGTACTAGGGGACGTGCAGCATACATCATCGCTGTGGTGACCGGATGCCGCTTCCGGCGTCCTGGCTGTGCTCAGAGATTCGCCCGCTGGAACTGGCGTCCATCTCCCCGCCTTAAAATCGGCATCTCCGATGCCATTGCCACCGCCGAGCAAATCACTCGTTCACAGCCGCTCAGTTCACGGTCGCCCCGCCACAGCACTTCTTGTACTTCTTCCCCGACCCGCACGGACACGGTTCGTTCCGCCCGACCTTGGAGGCGGTGCTCCGGGGTTCGGATTTGAACCCGGTTCCGACGTGCTCCTGTCGGCGCTCCTGAAAATACCGATACGCCCTCACCAGCCCCGCTGCCATCTCAACGATGACCTTTTCCCGCATCTCTGGGTTGATCTCATCGGGGCGTAAATCGGGGTCTTCGTCGTGCTCATGGCGGAGCATCATGACAGGGATCAGGCAGCCGCCATGCTCCTCGTCCTCAACCAGCTCAGCCCAGCCGTCATGCCGCATGTCCATGCCACGCATGAAGCCCCGAGCCCAGTCGTTGCCGTGAGCCGTGCCAGCCTCATCTTCCAACAGAAGCGGCACGTAGACCTCGCCATTGAACAGCGGTCCGCCTATGGTGTTCCGGTGCCGCATCATGAGCCCAAGAATTTCGTTTGCTTCTTCGAGGCTGCTGAACTCGCAGGTGTCGGACATTTCGCCGCCGAAGACCTCTGGATAGTATTCGCTCGGCATAGCTGTCTCCGGCCCTGCAATAAGGGCAGCAAAAAACCATCGAGTTCCTCCACGTTCATCGCCCAGCCGCCCTTGCAACCTTCGAGGAAGTCTCCGAGGCGGTCGAGTTCGGCGTCGGTCAGCGGCTCGTTCTGTTCAAAAGGATTCACGGGCGTCTCCCGTTGAACACGCTCAACTTGCGCCAGTTTACTATCGAGCGACTGGGCTCCAGGAGACTCGCCCTCAGGAAACTGGCGTCCGTCGGCAGCATTCAAATTGCGGCACTCAGCGTGCCCCCCAGCCAAGGTGATACATTTTCTAAATTATGCTGAAATTCTTGGCGATACCTGTTGTGCTCTTGGTCGTCAGTCAACCAGCGCTTCCAGTCCTAAGGCAGGCAGCCGACCTTTCGGCTGGCCCAAACTCCAATGTTAAGAGCGAAAGCCAGAATCACGAAAGTCCGTCCTCCGCTGCGAACACGGATCAATCGCCAGCCTCCAATCGGAATAGCGGAAAACAGGAACAGGATGCGCAGAATTCCATAGTCGTCCGTGAACTTCCTCCCGTGACGGTAAACACACGGAGAGACTTGGCAGATTGGGGATATTGGGCATTCAGTGCGTTGCTGGTTGTAGTAAGCGGTTTGCAAGTTTGGCTGCTCTGGAAGACTCTGGGTGCCATAACAAGACAGGCCGACACGATGGATAGACAGGCCAAGGATGCTAGAGACTCCGGAATAGAGGCAACTAAGATTGCTCTCGACACAGCTCAAGCTGCCGAAAAGAGTGCTAATGCTGCCGACATTTCTGCTAAGGCAGCGATGGGCGTAGCCGTCCCAACCCTGGTACTTAACGGGTTCACTTGGGGGACATGCAACACCAATACCAGAGAAGAATATTTGCGGCTTCCTGAAATCAATATCAGCGTCAAAAACTATGGGCAAAGTCCTGCTTTTGTTACGGAATACAATGTTGAATTCACCTGTGAGGCTTTGCCAGAAAAACCGATCTTCAAAAAATACCCAGACTCGTTTGGCTCGGAATACGTAATTGATGCGGGAGAGATTTTTTCCCTCAGTGATGGACGAATCAACCCTGGGAGACTTCTGCCAGAGGAAGACCTTCAGGCGCTTATTGATTCCAAGAAATCCCTCACCGTCTACGGGTACGTGCGCTACGGCGACGTGTTTGGTTCTCCCGATAAATTCCTGAGATTCAGTAAGCGCCTCTGCGAACTTCCCACATTCAGGCATGATGCGGTGTTTATTAGTTGGGGCGGCAAGGAATACACCGGACAAGAAGATCAGAATCCAAATTAGGACACCACCCCAGTTTTCGAGCCGGATGGACTCCAGAAAATCTGGATGTATCATAGCCTTACCCAGCATGAGCACCGCAGACGTTGCGCCTCACTCCCACGATGCAGGCTGATTGCGTCTCGACAATTGTACTAAGGTCAGAATAGATGGAGTGTAGCAGGAACTGGAGAACCACAATTCATGACGATGATTGGCATTGACTTCGGCACCAGCAAGTCGTGCGCTGCCGTAGTTGAGAATGGTGTTCCGAAAATCCTCACGGATTCGAGGGGACGGAGATCTCTACCATCTGTGGTTCTGGTCGATCCAGAAGACCGCCTTTCTATCGGATGGGACGCTATCAATAATCCTCTCCGCTACAGTAGCCGGTCATTCTCAATCAGTTCCGTAAAGCGTTTAACTGGAACCAATCAGGAAAGACAATGGGGATCGCTGAAAACATATCCGCATGAAATTTCGGCTTTGATCATTGCCACGCTGAAGCTTCGTGCGAACACTCACTGCGGTCTGGATGTGGGAAGTGCGGTTGTTGCTGTTCCAGCCCACTTCGATATCCACCAACGTTGGGCCACAATCCAGGCAGCAGAAATCGCCGGTTTTAGCTTTGTTCGACTTCTTAATGAGGCTACTGCGGCCGTAATCGCCTGCAAACATAAGTCCAGAAATGACGAGCCGGTGCTTGTTTTCGATTTTGGAGCGGGAACGCTGGATGTCTCAGTGGTGCGGTGCGGCGAAGGTGTCTTTGAGGTTGAGGCCTGTCCAGGTGATGATCGTCTGGGTGGAGATGATTTCGATCACGAAATCATTAGGCTGATCACTGAACACGTCGAGAAACACTTTGGCAAATATGAATTCACGCCTATGCAGGAACTCGTTCTCCGGGAAACGGCTGCCCAGGCTAAACACGAGCTCAGCACCGTCTCAGAAACGACGATTTGTATTCCTGGATTTCTGGATTATCAAAATGGCTTACGTGATCTAAATCTGCGTGTTGATCGCCCAACGTTTGAGGATCGATGCCGACCGCTTTTTGACCGAGCACAACGCCTGTTGGAACAAGGACTCAACGACAGCGGACGTACGCCTGACGGCATTTCGGAGTGTATTCTCGTTGGTGGTTCAAGCCGAATACCTTACGTCCAAAAAATGGTACGCACGGTCATGGGCCGTCACCCTAGAACGGTACTTGACCCCGAGACAGGGGTTGCCGAAGGTGCTGCCATTCTTGCGGCAACCCTGGATGGTAGAAACAAAGATTTCTTACTGCTTGACGTCACACATGCAAGTTATTCCGTGGGAGTCAAAGGAGATATTGCATCACCCCTGATTCCCAAGTACACCACTGTTCCAACTCGACACGAAGAGCGCTTTACAAATACCGAAGATAATCAGTCGGAATTGAGTGTTTGCGTTTACCAGGGAGAGCATCCGAAATCCAGTCAGAACACATACGTCGGCAAAGTCCGGCTGACAGGCCTACCACTTGCGAAAGCGGGTACAGCGCAATTTCAGGTCTGTTTCGATATCGACGCCAGCAACACTCTATCTGTTAAGGCGACAGACCTCGCTACTGGCAACAATGTGACGGCCAGAATGGACTCTCCTTATCGGCTCAACCCTGCACAATTGAAAGTGTTGCAAAAGAAGGTCGAAAAGGAAATTGCACATACCCGAGCCGCAGAATCAGCAGAGCACGAGGCCGAAGCGCAACACACCGCCCGATCTGCTGCATTGGAACTTTCCAATTCCATTGCGAGTTTTACAAAAGCTTTCGGCACCCAAATGTCCGGCGACAGAGAAGGTCTACTTCAATCCGGACGTCTTCTGCTGTCGGATTACGTGGCAGCGGGCGCTTCGGTTTCGTCTCTCACAGAGCTAGCTTCTTCGGTGGAAATTACATACCGAGAAGCGGCGAGCACCGTAGTCATCAATGAAATAGCAAGCATAGCCGATGCCCCTGAGTTGTTGATATGGAAGGACTCCGCAGCAAGACAGTCAGCGAAATGTGAGGTCTCAGCGACGATTGCGGGTTTCGAAGCGACGTTCAGTGGCCATCTTGAGACCATCAGGACTCTGCTTCGCTCACGGGCAGGACATATGAGCACCATTCTCGCTTGCTGTCCGCCAACTATATTGCCGCTCGCAACCTTCGTTCTCACTCATTTGACCGGAGCATGGCCAGACCCAACCGAGATCACTGCCATGCGGAAACATGATCGACACCTTCTTCGCCTGCTTCTCCTTTCACAGATTGCCAACACGGAGCTACGTGCGATTAGCACGGGGGCACTCCGCAATTTTGTAGAAGAGTTCAAGGGGGCGGACTGTGTTTTTCTGCTGGACTACCTTTCTCCATCCCTGAGTGGAGCAGTCCGAGCCGCACTTGAAGTATGTCTGACACATGTTCCAGCCGGGTCCTGGCGAAAGGCTTGGAAAGAAGCTGAGTATGATGCTGCGTTCTTGACTCGGGAGCCAATCGTAAGGAAACAACTGCTTTTGGAGACACTGACCGTACTACGCTGTGCAGAGAATAATCCACACCTTCATTCTCTGGCTATTGATGATCTTCAGCGATTAGGTGGAAACGATGCGGTCGCAGATGTTGCCGTCCTACTTCAGTCCTCGATTGATGATCGCTCAAAAGTCCGACTCATTAGCTTCCTGGGCGGGTGCGATGGAGACGAATCAACTAAGGCTCTTCTTTATGCGATTACTATGGCAAGTCCAGACATCTCGACCTCAGCAATTAAACTGCTTCAGTCCCGTAGAACTTTACTGCAACCTGACTTTGCTTATCTCGCAGAAAGAGCAGATCGCATTTTTCGTGACCATAGGGCTCTAGGCTGGCGAGAAAGAATAGCACTATGGAGAATTGGAAGAAGGCATCCTGACGTGCGAAATGTCGTGCAATTTCTCGTCAGGAATAGAAGATCGAAAGCGGTGTAATCAGCTCGTTTGTTTTGAGGAACATGGATCGATGACTGCGGAATACTACTTCGAAAAGTTGAGATGGTTATGCGCCACGCCGGTGTGGTCTCTTTTTGAGCCCACACCTACGTTCTACTCACTCCTGGAAAGCGGGGAGGAGGAAGACCTGCGCAAAGCCGCAGCATCTCTCGCCCTTCACATTGGAATACCGCCTTTACAACAGGTTTCATATGAGTGGGGAATGACAATGGCGTTGTCATCTGCGGGACGGATCTTTATTACTCCCGAAAGAGATAGCAATATCCAGATTCCACTTTTTTACGTAGGCAAACCAGTTCCATTGGGAGCCATCCTCGCACATGAGCTCAGTCATCAACTTCTCGCTGTCAATCGGATTTGGCTTGCCAACGAACAGGAGAATGAAGAACTGACTGATGCGGCTTCGATAATTGCCGGCTTAGGAAAACTCGTACTCAACGGCACAGTGACCGAAATTGCAGATAATACTGGTGACGTCCAAGTTCTCGGATATTTGCCTGTCCGAACGAGGGTCCAACTATTTTGCAAGGTCAACAGCCACCATCACCTTTCCGAACATGAGGCCAACGAGAATCTCACTGACGGGACGCTTGCGCTCCTAAAAGAGAACGTCTGACGGGAGGAAAGGGAGCCGGAAGCCCATGAGCCCGTCCACGCAGAAGAAGTTGGCAGCGGCGGCAAGAGCACGATGGGCGGCGAAGAAGGCACAGTGCGAGGCGGATATCGCAGGGAGCGAGAAACACTCTGTGAGGTACACTGAGCTGTATGAAAAAAGAACTGATCGATAATTGGTTGCGTCAATCTGAGGAAGTTCTGGACGCTTCGGGGTCAGCCAGTCAGCAATCCGCAGAGCACATTCACCAATTCGCCGTTTCCATGCTGAGCGCCTTTTATGGCGAAAATAGCGTGCAGCTTCGCACGTATATCTCCTCAAGTGGAGCATACAACCCTAAGAATGGTTGGGGTGAAAGAGTCACCCACATTGCTCGTACTGCGAAGGGTGCAATTCAGAGCGTTGTTCGTCAGATCAACGCTGGTCTTGTTGTTAACATCCGAGCTCAGGCAAAGGGCGAGGTTTTTGGCGATCTGATAACTCTCGCCCATGATGTCTTGGGTGACAAATCTGACTCAGCGAAGAACACGGCCGCTGTTCTGGTTGCTGCAGCTTTCGAGGATGTTCTGAGGAGCTTGGGTGTTGATAAGGCCAACGTGGAAGGTAGACCCAAACTGGACCATGTCGTCAATGAACTGAAGTCTGTTGGAGTCCTCCAGGGCGGCAATTTGACCACCTGCTTGGGCTATCTGAAATTCAGAAACGACTCACTCCACGCTGATTGGGATCAGGTTTATCGGCATCAAGTAGAGTCGTGTCTGTTGTTTGTACAATCCCTAATTCAGGAACACATGAGCTAAGTGGCGTCGAAGAGGTCACTTCTGCATGCCCGTTTTGTCGGAAAATACTGATCTTCTTCACTCCCGGGGCGTAACCGAACTCCTTTGGTGTAAGCTACGGCGAGCAGGGCAGCGATTTCCCCGCAAGCCGGTGTCCCTGGGCGGTCGCAAGACCTCCTCAATCCTCCGCTATGTGGTCATGATGTACTTCTGGTCGTTGTCGATGCCGATATTGTGCAGGGTGTTTCTGCTGTTACCATCTTCCTGGAACTTGACACCACCCCCAGCGCTTCGACCGATTATGGTCTAATCCCCAGCGCTGGTCACGGAGCCAAATGGACATACTTGGATTTCTCACCGAGCTTTACTCTGAGCGTGACCGCATCAACCAAGCAATCGCCGCCCTGGAATCTCTGAACGGGACAGCTATCTCGCCAACCAAGTCGGCTGCCAAATCTGCTGCGGCGAAAACCGCAAAGACCGCCTCCGCCACCACCAAGCGGGTGTTCAGCCCTGAGAGCCGGAAGAAGATGGCGGCGGCTCAACAGAAGCGTTGGTCGAAAAAGAAGCGGGCGGTGAAGGCTGCGGCGAAGAAGGCAGCGAAGGTTCTGGTAGCTGAAAAGGCAACGGCGAAGGGGTAGCGATATGAAGGAAGGTACCAGGAGCGGACGAGGTTTATTTTGCACTTCCGCACAGCGCATTGCCGTGAATTATACGGTCACGGAAGATGACTTGAGTTCACCCGGCACGGGTATCATCATTGCCGAGATAGAGACTACAGATGGTGGCAAGATTCACGAGTGCGAAGGTGTGTTGGTGCTGGAGGATGGAACTCAGTTCTTGATTACCAAGGGGGCTGCGGGCAGCTGGATCGGCACACCTAACGTCCATTGATGGAGGCGTATTCCGGTGAAGGCGTTCAGCGTTCCCGCTGGGGCGTGAACAGCAACACTGTTACCCTTCGCCTGGGGCTGCATCAGAAGTCATGATGACAATGCCGGAAATTACGTCCCAGCATCTGTCGGCGGTCGCCACGATATGACCTCAGGATTCCAGTGCGCAGGCTGCGGCGGGTGGAACGAGACCACCGTTGATCCCTCTGCCGGAGCGAAGCAAACCTACGTTGAGGATTGCCAGGTCTGCTGCAAGCCCAATGTGCTTCGGGTAGCGTGGGACAAATCTGCGGGGGAGTACACCATCTCGGCTGAGTTGGAGTAGGAAGTGGAATGGAGCGCCAAGAGTTCACCAAGGTCATGCAGGAAGTGCTCGACTCGCTCCCTGAAGAATTCCGCAGTCGCATCCGTAATGTCGCTGTGCTCGTGGAGGACCGCCCGCCCGGGCAAACCCAATCCCGCCACCCAAAGAAGCTCCTTCTGGGACTCTTCCATGGGGTGCCCATGACGAAGAAAAGTGTGTTCGACCTGCCGACCGGGCCGGATTACGTCGTCCTCTACCAGAAGAATATCGAGGCGGTCTGCTCCACCGAAGCCGAAATCCGGGAGCAAATCCGGCTCACGGTCATCCATGAGTTCGGGCATTATTTCGGGATGGACGAAGAGCAACTGAAGGATGTTTAGCCGGGAACCGCCGTGCAAATGCTACCGATGCTCCTGAGGCTCACCGAAGGGAACGCCAAGCAATCAGGGGACGGCTTGGGCTCACAGGTATGGCTTAGATAGTGCTCTGCATCGCTGCACACAAAATTGCAGGAGTGGCACCGAATCGGGCCTTCGACCTTGGAAGCGGAGCGAGTGTTTTTGCATTTGAGCGGAGCCATCTTGAGGTTCTCTTTCTGGAGCACGGAGCTGAAGTCTTCATCAGGAGGATATCTCGTTAGACTCGCCTTCGGGGAAAAGGTTAGCAAGTTCAGGTCACCATCGGTGGGTGCAACGCACCTCTTGTTTCGGCTCCGGTGCCATTACCAAAGTAACGCTGATTGCTTAGCACACCCCGTCCGCCGCCCCATCCCCCCGGGGTCACAGTTTGCTCAACGCCAAGTGGTGGCGGTCAACGTAGGACTCGTCGGCAATCCGTTCCCCGCCCGCCCTCCCAGTTGCTGAACTCGTAGCCGTGCTCAAGGTAGCCCATGCCACATCGAATTCATGCAGCGCTGGCACAGCCTGACGAAGCCCCGGTTAGGATTGGTGCCCTGGCGCTCCACATCCGTCAAATAATCGTGCTTTTCGCAAATATACCGATAGCACTTATCGCATTGAACCCAGTTCTCTTCAGAACACGGGGTCGGAAACTCCGAGCAGTCGGGCGGCTTCACATCCATACCGTCACTCCACCATGAAATCGTCATTTATTATCTTGCGCCACAGGAGATGTAATCAACAGGAATGGAGGAAAGGTGAGTTTTCAGGAGGGTAATTTTAGTGTGCCGTATGGTTCCGCTTGAAATGGGCGGCAAGCCATTGCAGCCTGCCGCCCACCGAGTTCCCGCCGCTACTTCTTGCGGAAGAGAAGACCAGGATCGGCGGTGTTGCCCGACACTAAGCCGCCGTGCTCGTCACGGGTGACGTTGAACTTGCCGCTGGTTGTGCCAATTATTTGCTGCTTCTCATCCCGCACGCAAGTAGAATCGCCAGCCAGTCCGCTAGTCACTGAGCCGATTATTCTGCCACTCCCGTCCCTGACGACTTCTTTTTTCAGCATGTGTTTTTCCTCCATCATTGATATACAGAGCCCGCCGCAGACCTGACTACTTTTGCCAGGAAATATTTGCGATTCTCGTGAGAAAAGTAGTCAATCTGGCGGTCTGGTCTGTATATCGATAGTGTGCCCACGGAAGACAACCATACCGTCCACGGCTTGATGGCAATGCAGCGGCGTTACGCTCATTGCAACAATCGCTTTGAGCGTTGCTTCGGCTCCTTGCTGGTCGCAGGTACGCTGGATCGGCATCTTGCAGAGCTTAGCGACAGACAGATTGGGCAACTGATGATGAACCACGTTGGGCAGGAACTGAGCATTTTCCAGCCTGAACTCATGATTTGCCACCAGGCAGTTCAACGTCTTTTTCGGTCGGCTGGCGGTCGTCTCGCTGCAGAGGACTTTTTCCAATGCGAATTAGATGCTCTCCAAACTGGGATGACTACGGAGGAAACCAAGTGAGCGGAATCACGCAGGTGTGGGAGCGGTTATTCATCGGCAGTTTTATCGATGCCGAAGCACTCGCTGAGGCGAACCCGCATGGCATTGGAACAGTGATTACGCTCTGCGAAAAGCCGTTGCGCCACCGCAATCCCGCCATCAACTATGTCCACATTCCAGTGCCTGATGCGAGTCCTATCACGGTCTTCCAATACAGAGAGGTCACGGACGCCCTCTTTGAGGGTATCTGCGGAAAGACGCCGCTCCACCGTGTCTGCGGCATGAGCGTCACGGACGCTTTCCACGAAGGGACCTGCGGGAGCGTGCTTTTGCACTGTGTAGCCGGAATCAGCAGGACTCCGGTCATCGCTGCTTTGTGGATGCATCTGGTTGGCTACAAGAACATCGATTCGGCACTGGAAGAAATCGCCACACGATGCCCCGCTATCGACCCGTCACCAATTCTGGTGCTGGGCATCAAGGAGCATTTGAAATGAAAAAAGCTGCCATCTACTGCCGTGTAGCGACTGCCGCAGAGCGGCAGGACTCACAGTTGTCCCAGCTTCGGGAACTGGCGACGGCACAGGGATTCAGTATTGTGCAGGTCTACAGTGACCGTTGTTCTTCAGGTGCCAAAGCTCGGCGTCCAGGTCTTGATTCGCTGCTGGCGGATGCCCGCCAAGGGAAGATTGACGTTGTGCTCATCGAGTCGCTGTCCCGAATCGCCAGGAGCACACGGCACTTTCTCCAAGTGCTGGATGAGTTGGACAAACTCGGCATCAAGTTCATTTCGGAACGGGAATCCATCGACACATCCACTGAACCGGGAAGCATGTTTATGAACGCTTGCCGCACCATCTCGGCACTGGAACGCTCATTGAGTGGCGAAAAAATCCGCCAAGGAATGCGCCGTGCCGAGTATGAAGGTCAGCGTCTCGGTCGGGCTCCGTTGGATATCGACCGTGCTGCGGTTGTCCGGGACCGCCTCGCTGGTATGTCGCTCACTGATTGCTCGAAGAAATTCGGAATCAGCCGAGCGTCAGTGGTTAGGTTCGTGCGGGAAGCCCAGAGCCGTGAACTTGGCGAGGTCGGCGGATTGTCCGATGAATGGGAGCCCAGAGTCATGCCCGCAGAGTGCGTAGCGTAGCATGAACTCCCTTGTTCAGCGCCTCGGGCAGACGGAACTCGGTGCAAAGCTGGCTGCCATCCGCTCCGCCAGCAAGAAGTTTCTCGTAGCTCGGGAAACAACGACCATCTTTCCAGGCATGGCGGCTTTTGCCAGGTTGCTTCGGGCGGACATTGAATTGTATCGGGCGATTGATCCACAGGGGAAGAAGCCGCTGTGGGCACTGGTCGCAATTATGTTGTTGCTGCCTTTCCTGAAGATCGTTAGCAATATCACGATGTTCTGGAAAAAGTGGTTCCGGTTCTGAAGCACAGGGGCACTCAGCATGATTTTGCCACTCAGCCTGTTCATTGATGAGGACGGCTATCTCATCATCGGCTTCTGTCTCTGGTGCAACCAGCGATTCCATTCTTTCCTGGAGGCAGAGGAGCACCTGTATGACGGCAGCGGAGCTTGTCCGGTGCTCCGGGAAACATGCCGGGAGCAATCTACGCCGTTTTTATTGCAAATCATACTGGATGGGAAACGACTCACTAAACGGTTTGCCAAGAACTATCGCATCGGATGGGAGAACGAATGAGCCACAAACATTTCTGCGACCAGGTGCCAGGAGGGACATTGAAACTCGGTCGAGTCGTGGCAACACCTGGCGCTCTGTCTGCTCTGGACAGTCCGGCGAACAACCAGGCGATTTTCTGTCCAGGCATGAAGCTGGTAACTGGGGAAACTTGTGCGATGAAGACCATAGAGAAAACGAATTCTCCCTAGCGCACGGGTTTCGGATTTTGTCGTCCTACTCCCTGCGCAACGGCACGGTGATCTGGCTCATCACGGAATCCGACAGGTCGAGCACCTGCTTCTTGCTGCCTTCAGAATACTGAGCGTGCCGAACATGACGAAGGACGAAATCATCAAGAAGACGTTGCGGGAGTCTAACTGCACGCCCGATGATGTGGGCGTTGTGGAACTGCTCCAGGGAAGGCTGCCGGATGGCGTGGACATCAAAACCTGCGAGGATTTCAAGCACTTCAACGTAGAGTGCTGCGACACCTGCCACACATTTTATCCGGAAAGTGAAATGTATCTCATCGACCTGCCTGATGACGGAGGGAAGGCATGGGTGTGCGACCAGTTGCGTTGGGCGATCTATCCGGAGGAATACAAGGAGTTCCAAGAACGCTCACGCACCCAGGAAGAGCTGTGGAAGGTGCTGGATTACTACTCAGCCAGTTTTGCCCGTGACCTGGACTTGGTTATCGGCACGAGCCGTCCTCGCTATTTCGGAGCCGCATGGCGTACTGGCGGATGCGAGGAGCTGATGAAGGTGGCGGCGGAAAACCGTCCAGCCTTTATTGCGTGCCTTTTCTACACCGTTTTGCTTGACCAAGGTCTGTACCACCACGCTCACAATCTGTACAAGAACACGGCGTCGTGCGGGCAGCAGCCGAAGTTCTGCCAGAGGGCCGGCAAGTCGCACCGGAATCCCCGATGGATTATTCGCCACGCCCTGCACGGGGGGCTGGTCACCGCTGAGGACTTGATGCGGGTCGCTGCCCCCGCAGCCACTATGATTCTTGCCGTGTTTGTTGATACCGTTGGCGAACTTTTGCCGCAGGTCTCGCTACCAAATTTCTTCCACCTGTTGGTGAACTTCCCGGAGGTCAATTTCTGGGAGCCTCGTGAGATGCGCAAGTATCGCCAGGAAACAAAGGTGGAGCAGAACTTCCTGGCGGAACTCCTGAGCGCCATCAGGGAGTGCGGGTTCTAACCACATGCCGCTGCATCCAGTGATTTTCGTCCAAGCGAATATAATGAAACACAGGCGCTCAGCCACTACCGATGACCCTACTGATTGCCGTTATAGGTCTGCTGGCCACCATCTACGCAGTTTTGCCTCGTGAACGCCGACTAGAACTCCGGCTACGACTCACTATCTTCGACACTTTTTCAGCGGTCATCGCCTTCGCTCTGATTCTGTACTGTGAATACTATGCGTTGTTCCTCAGCCACCCGATTCGGGGAGTGCCACTCGCTTGGGCGCTTGACAGATGGCCGAAAGGACTCAAGCCTGCCGATGCCAGTGACCTCATCCTGATATTGTGGGCTTCAGTGACTGCCATGAATATGCAACGCAGGCACTTATCCCGCCGAAATATTGATGTGTTCCGCAAATTACTTGATGAGCTTTATTGGACAGAAGGATATGAAGAAATCTTCAATTTTCTCGAGCGCCATCAGAAGATGCTCTTTCGGTTAAGCAATTCAGATTTCCCGCTAGCTCGCCTTCGTCAAAAGCTTGATCCATCGTCTTGGCTGCAAACATTTCAGATGGAGACTGCATGGCTGGCGTTAGAAGGTAGCCCTGCGACGGTCTCACGTCAGACGCCAACCACCCGACCATCGAAGTTCATATCCATAGCAAAATCGGCTGCAGAGTCGCTTCAGTTTCGCCTACGGGGGACGAGGCGTTTTTTACCGGACTACGGAAAGAGCGCAGAAGTCGCAAACACCATCATCCACAATATTCTTCTCTCTGAACAGTTCGCCTCGCAACTGGTATGCCGCCGCCCTTATTTGGGAATTTCGATAATCGAGGCGTGGCGGCCAATTAGAGGGGAGCGGTCCGAGTTCATCCATACCTATCTCTGGAAATTGATGGAGGAACCCTCAAGCATCATTTACACTGAACTGCGCAACAATCAAAACTTACGCTCAGGCAACCGCTACTATTTGCCCGCAACCAATCAGCTCCTCCACTTTTTCCTGTCTGATGCTCAGGTTGCGAAGGAAAACAGCGCATATAAGCCGATTGGCGATTACGTATTGATGCTGCTCGATGAGCTGCGGCAAAATCCTCTGACCGACCCGTATAACCGTGCGCTTGGATATTTCCGAGAACATGAACAATGGAAGACGCCATTGTACGCAGCTATTCGCTTCTTTGACATCATGGTAGAAGAAGCACTTCATCAGAACATCGAATGGCATATGTGGCTTTACTACATGCCTCCGATAGTCGAAAAGATGGCAAGGAACTATCGGCTGACTGATCCCCTTTCCAATGCCGACAGCGAATTTCCGAACCGATACAGCTATTTGCTGTACGAAATATTTTCGTCCCTCGGGGGATGGGTAACTGACGCTGCAGAGCTTCCAAATACGCAGGCCAATGTGGTTTTGAAGTGGATTGATAGCCAACATGAAAACGGAAACATCCCAAAGAGCAGCATCAAAGCACTCAGCGAATGCCTTTTTTACGCCGTAACGTCGGAAGAACTAGGTCGTCGTCAAAAAAAAGATCTATCAAATGGTGTGTTTGAATTGTTTTTTGAAATACGGACAAGGCATGGCTTTCAGGACTACGGGACAGTTCTGCTTCACTGCCTTCGGGATGTCGGAAAGCACAGGGCAAGAAATCTAAATAATGAGTATGTTGACTTACTTCGAACCGTGTACTCGGCGGAAGAGTCTGAATATTTAATCACGCATCCGGAGGAGCACGTTGATGAACTCAGGGACTTCTTGAATACTTTGAATCAAAGCTAATTGAGAGGCTTCCGTTGAAGCAGTGTTTCACTCCCCAGCTCCGCTCCTTTGAGCCCCCTCCAGCAATCGGGCAACGCTCGTTTTGCTCACCTTGAGTTCCCCAGCAATCGTTGCCAAACTTTTCCCCGAGTTGCGGAGGCTCAGGAGTCGCTCCTGGTCGCAGGCGACCCGTGGGCGACCGCCGACCCGTCCGTGCGACCTGGCTGTAGCCAGCCCCGCCAGAGTCCTCTCTGACAGCCGCACCCGCTCCTGCTTGGCGATCACTGCCAGGATGCTGATGACGGCATCCCTGAACATCCCGCAGGAGTCCAGATACTGCTCAGTGTAACTGCGGTAGCCGACGCCGTGGGCGGTCAGCCGTTGCAGATATTGCAAGGTCTCAAAAACGCCTTCACGAGAGAATCGGTCAAGCGACCAGAACAAAACGGAATCGAACTCCCTGCGGGAGGCGGCGGCGAACAGAGATTTGAACTGCTGGCGGTCGCCGTTCTTGCCGGATGCGATATCGACAAACTCCTTGACTACCACCCAGCCCTGCGTGGAGGCGAAGGCACGGAGTTGGGCGAGCTGGTTCTGGGTGTCCTGGCTATTCGTGGAGACTCGGCTATAAATTGCGATCTTCATACAGTCAATATACAAACCAGGTTTGCCGATTAGATAAGATTTGGAACTTTAACGGTCGTTTTAGGGACGATTCGCAGGGCGTTTGTAAGTTGTTGATTGTGGGCGGAAGGAGACGGAGAATTCCGGAGACGTTTTTGGGACGGCGATGACGGCGGCGAGAGCGAGATGTCCTGATTCGACCGCCGAAGAGACTATCACCGGATCACTGTGCGGCTTTGCGGTTACTTTTGTCCATTGACCGAGTGCCGGGAAGTCGATATTCTCTATCTCTCTTGAGCCCTCAATGATGGCTCTCGGCCTATTTGCACTTGGGGTCATGCCTGAGTTTTATCGAAGCTAATCGGTTTCAGAGGAGATTTTATGAAGACCTCAAGATGTGCTCAGACATCTGGAATGTCAGAAGCCGAAGCCATCGAAGGAGCCCAGCGAGGCGATGGCCAGTCCTTTGAAGTTCTGTACGGTCTTCACAAAAGGCGTGTTTACTCACTCTGCCTTCGCATGGTCGGCAATGTTGAGGCAGCAGAAGACCTAACTCAGGAAGCTTTTCTCCAGCTCTATCGCAAGGTTGCAACCTTTCGTGGTGAGTCGTCATTTTCAACTTGGCTGCATCGCCTTGCCGTCAATGTTGTCCTCATGCATTTGCGTCGAGGGGTACTCTCAGAAATTTCTTTCGAAGAAACTTCGGAGCCCGACGACGGTGCCCCCCCGAAGGAATACGGCTCGGCGGATCAGGTTCTCGCTGGTTCCATCGACCGGGTAAATCTGGAACGTGCTATAGAAGATCTTGCCCCCGGCTGTCGTAGCATTTTCATACTGCATGACATCGAAGGGTATGAACACATCGAGATCGCCGAGATGCTGGGGCGTTCCATAGGCACCAGCAAATCGCAGCTTCATACAGCACGTATGAAACTGCGTGATCTTCTGAACGTCACTCGGGCTGAAAATGGCCGACGCAAAGCGCCACAAAACATGAACACTCCGCCGGAAGAGGGTATGGTAAATGGTCGGCGCTCAAAAGCTGTGGACAACGCCGCCTAGACCTTCGGAAAATCCACTCACGTCCATCACAAAAGTCTTCCGTGGAGTCTGCGACGATGCCATTGGTGTTGAAGTTCTAGCGCATCGAATGCATCAAGCCGCATTCTTGTCAGGCGTGACCATCTTCATTTCCTGCCAGTCGTAGGGGAACTCTTTGCCGCAGTCCAAGCAGACGATGTACGTGTTCGTGGAGTGTTTCCCTTCGGACGTGAGTTTCCCCGGATTCTTGGAGGTTCTCGGAAACGTGCAGTGGCGGTGAGCGCAGCCAAACAGAGCATCGAATAGCCCGAACATTTGAACCTCCTGTGGAACGTATTTCTTCCGAGATTCGTTCGTATTTTTGATGGGCCTGAAAGCAAAGCTGTTGCTTAGTGAAGACTATCGATTCGAGCAGGCTGCGTTGAATTGCTGAGCAGCTACTCTATTGGAGATGGCGAGTTACGCCTGTGAATAGGGCGGGCTGATCAGACCGCCCTGTTCTTGACCGTGGTCAAATAAGCCTTTCATCCCTAGTTGGTGTCGTGGAGGCCAGTTCGGATAGTGATGACAGAATGCAAGAAGAGGTTGCCGCTTTGCGGAACAATTTAAAGGGGCATGGGTCGGGCTCCGGCTTCGATTATAGGCAAGGCTGGGCGAGGGTGATGCCGATGGTTGTCAACATCCGACCAGAGATAGCCGACGTCGCCGGAGTTGGCAACCAGGATTCGAAACGGAAATCGCCGCAGCACAATCTCCTATCTGTAGACGGACGATTCACTCAAACCTAAACGCTTCATGATCGCCGGATACCGGGCGCACAATCGCCAATAATTTTTCCTAGCTCGGGCGGAAGGACATCCCCTCGCTAGCAGTGGGCATTGGGCAACGTTGCACCAGTGGCGGATTTTTAGTTCAATCAATTTTTCTCGAATCTGGGGGCGTGCATTCATCCGTACATCCAGTTTGGGAACGTCATGGCGATGCAGCCGTCCATGGCGTTTTCCCAATATCATTGGATTTTCCGAGAGCCGAGTTCGCAGTCCTTGGTAGGAGAGAACTGTGCTCAGGGCTTCCAACAATAGGACTTGAAAGTTCAGGAAGTTGCTTTCATTGTCTATCGAAAGTTCCTTAAACGAGCACTGGGCGATGCCTGTTGGTAACTTCACCATTGTCGTACTGAGATCGGCGGCGACTTCGGCCCTGCCAGAAAGCCGCTTGTGGAATCGGCTCCGCCGCCTCCCGGCTCGATCCCGCACTGTGTCATGTGCAAGATGGAGAAGGCCCCGAAAAAACGGCGTTTGAACGTCGTCAATGGTTCGTTTCCCCCAGGCATTTCCACATTCATGTTGAAAACCGGAGTTGAAAATCGTTTTCTCCGGCTGGAAGGACGGGCAACCTAACGATGGGGAGCGCATCGGCAGCCTTGGTAGTGGATTGGACACCAGGGCAACATCGGCGGTGCCCACTCGTAATCTGAGTGATTCTTCTGATTGCTGGCGGAGCGTTCAGTGCTTACTCTGGAGTATGCCCAATCTGTTGCTTTTCCGCTCCAAGCCCGAGTCGCCGCTCGAATGCAGCTCCGCAAAATGCAGAGAAAAGAAGTTCCAGTGCCCCGCCTGCGAATACGAGGCGTGTTCCAGCGCTGACCTCCATACTCATGTCCAGCAAAAGCATCCGTCCACACACGGCGGAGAAGTCCTGCAGTTCGGCAGGCGTCCCGGCATGGTGGAAGAATCGCAATCATCTCCCTCGTTTTAAACTGGCGATGCCGGAGGAGGATCACCCCTGCTTCACCGTGGTCGGGAGGCGACATCGGCACTGCCGGAGCGCAGTTCGTAAGGCTCACTGTAATTTCCTCTGCTGTTTGTAGTACGTCAGGCAGGGGTCAAAATCCAGGGAACCCATTTCGTGTGCTGCGGAACTTGAATCGGAGTCACGCTCGTAACGCCTGAGCGTAAACCCTTTCCAAAAGCGCCCGGTGTTAGAGCGTCCCTCGGCAAACTTGCAAACCATCTTTTCGTTAAACTCAACCTGCGTCATGGTGTAGTGCTCGCCTGCGTCCTCAGCCCACTCCCTGAAGCAGTCGTAGGTCCGTTTCTTGGGCGAAGTGAAGTCGTCGCCAACCACGCACTCTTCGCTGATGAACCTGCCCACCACATCCTGCTCCTGGCGATACGCTTCGGTATCATCCCGCATTGAGGCTGGAAGCGCCAAGCCTTGCTTCTGCCACTCCAGGCAGCCCTCAATCAGCCAGTTCAAAATTCCAGACGCCTCGGCATTCAGCTTTTCCTGAAGCTGCGTGTCCCGCTCCTCCAGGCGGAAGTAGCGGTTCCAGGCGACAAAGTGGATTTTGTCCCAGATCGCTTCCGTGGTGCCCACGATGCGTGGCTTCGGATTGGTCACCAGCCAAACCTTGTAGGTCGGCAAGTAAGTGAACTCCTCCTGGTATTTGAACTCGCCCACCACAGGGTCACGCCCGATGCACAGTTTCAGTTTGGCTTCGGCAAGGCGCTTTGAATGTTCGCCCTCTGCCGCCACGATCAGGCGCATTCCGCACCATCCGGCAATGTCGTTGGGCATTCCCGCATCGCCTTTCAGAACCACGAAGGAATCAAAATTGGCTGCCTTGGCGTACTCGCCATCGCCCAGCACATTGTAGATAGTGAAGTAGAACTTGGTTTTTCCGTTGCGTCCCGCCCCCCAGAGGATGGGCATCACTTCCTCGTTGGTGCAGCCCGTCATCGTGTACCCGGCTAGACGCTGAAGGTATTTGACCTTTTCCTGGTCGCCTTGCATCCAGTCGCTGAGGCACTGGTTCCAGAGCGGGCAATCGGCCGCCGGATCGTATTTCACCGGAGCGAGCTTGGACATCAAATCTCTGCGGTCATGCGGACGGCAATTGCCTGTTTTGAGGTCGATGGTTCCATTGAGGCAGTTGAACAGCCACGGGTCTTTGTCGAAGTCTCCACGGTTCACAATCCTGACATGGAGTCTGGCGAGACTGACCATGCCCGACAGCCGACCTACAGCCTGAGATGCCAGTGCATGTCTGCGAAGGGCGGTAGCTGCAGCGTCCCCCAGCCCTTCCGCTTCTCGGAACATCTTTTCCGTCACTGCTTTTGCAAGCCTCAGCATCTGCACATTGTTCAGGTCTCGTCTCCAGCGTGTGCGATCCCACACGTAGTATTCATCGGACTGGAGGCAGTAAAGAATGTCCTCGCCACAGAGCTTGGCTAGACGCAAGGCGTTTCCGGCATCGGAGTATCGCTGGGGATCAGAGGCAGTGTCAGGAGTGCTGACACTTTCAGGTAAAGTCCCTTTAGAAAAATTCTGGGGAGTTTTAGGAAAAGTGTCAACACCGTTGACACTGGTGTCCGAATTCCGCTTTCCCGGCCAGGGATAGGTTTCCCCTGTGCGTTCCTCCCACAGACTGCGCCAATCTTCGTCCTCCAGATCGGAGCACGAGTTGTGGGAGCAATAATGATGCGCATAGCCGTCTTCATCGAGGATGGTGAAAGCGTCCGGCTTATGGTGGTCAGGATTGTTCAGGCAGTCATGCTGCCATCTCTGCACACCGTTGTAGTCCTGCGCCTTGCTGCGGTTAAGCTCGGCTTTGTCCAAGGTCGATTCCACCAATTCTGGCGTCCAGCCGCCGCTGGTTCTGACGCTCGAACTCCCTAGAGTTTTCTTCTTCTCAGGTCGTGGCACTTCAGCAGCCAGAGCTTCAAGCAGTTCCTTGCTCACTGTTTCAATCGGCTCCGGCGCTTTGAACATCTGTGACAGACGATGTGGGCGCTCCGGGATACTGTCTCCCTTGCACGCCATCGTGCCATACGCTTTTGTGATTCGGGATGCGTTGAACACTTTCTGGTCGATCTTGACCTGGGGAGTATCGAACCGAGCGGCCAGGGCTTTGAGCACGGACTCCATCAAGGTGCGTGCTTCGTCATTATTGGGCAGTTCAATCCTGTACAGCAGGTGGTATCCGTTCCCGCTGTCAGCGATCACCGGAGCGGGCCACCCGCAGGCGTCCAGGTGTTTCCTGACTTCCAGCACCAGCTCCTTTGCTGCCGCCTTTTCGCCATCGCTTGAGGAAATGTTGGCTGGACGCACAGGATCGCAATCAATCAATAGCCATCGTCGCCGGATGATGTTATCCGGCGCATCGTTGGTTGTGTTCTTGGCATAGTCTGTGCAGCGGTTGCTGGCTCGGGCAAGGAGCGCTGGGTTGACCGTGTTGAGGGTGTAGTAAACCGCACCAACAGTTCCGCTCAATGCTTCCAGTTCTTGCGCCAGTTTTCTGTAGTCGTTGAAGTAGCCGCTGATCGTTCCAAACTTCCCGGCGTGTGGCACTCGAAGCTCAACGACCTGTCCCGGCTCAAAAAGTATTCTGATAGCATCCGCAATGTTCTGCGGATTGGCGTTCTTATAAGGTTGTGCAGATGAATCTTTGTTCATGTTGACCTGTTTGCTTTCTGACCCGCTATTCGGCAAGGTGTGGGGACGGGAAACAGGTCAGTGCAAACCGTCCCACCTTTTTTGCGATTCTTTGAACCGCCGCCTACTGAAGGGTTCGGAAGTTGTAAAACTTCGGGAACATGCGGTTGCAATTCCGCACGCTCCGTCCTTCTACTCTCCTAATACTGGGCCTTTACTGGTCCGCAGCACTGTTCAGGAAAAGTTTTCTTGCGGAGCGAGCTGTGGAAGATCGGGGGCGGCCGCACAAACTGGGTGGGGGAAGCTGGTGTCTGCGATTACCAGTTCTCGATGGTGGAGGATGCTACACGGATGTAAGCCGCATTGCACTACTTAGAGAAATCCCACAGCATAAGTATACAGAGCGATATTCTGGTTTAGATACTTTCTTAAGCCCACAAAAATAAATACTTTATTCCTTGATCGTGCGTGTAACACCATGGCATCTTGTGGGTAGAGGAAGTAACTGCTACAGGAGGCAGCATGGAGGAAATAAAGTACAGCTACGCAGCGTATACGCCAGATGGCGAAACCCAAATCACCGACAACTACAACAGTAGAAATATCTTGGACGCAAGCCAGCACATCCTGGAGGAGTTGACTAATCGGGAATGGGACGAGGATTTCATCATCCTCGTGGACCACAATGACTCGCCTGCGTACGTTTATTCTCGTGTGGACGGGCAGTGGCTCGATCTGGGCTGGTGTACCCGCTCCGGTATCGGGTTTCTGCCCATTACTCTGGCAGAGGTTGAGGCGGGCATTCTTGGGCAGGGCTCCTGTGATGAGTTGATTTGGAAGACCCGTATTTAAAAAGAGAACCGGGTGACTCGTAACAGTAACTGCGAGAGAAGATGTTACGGTTACTGGTTATCTGAAACAGCCGTAACCGTAACGGGCAGTTTCAGTGTTACCGTTACCAATTAGTTGGCGCAACAACAACCCTAGTTGGTGCGCAACAGTCAGTGCTTGGCGCACCAATACAAAATGCTTGCATCGGAGAGTAGAGTTGTGTTGGAGTATTAGTAGGTTGATCGTTCCAGCCGCAGTAAGGGGGAATGAATCACCAGAAAGGAGGATTCCACCATGACCAAACCTAATAGACAATAGGGGGTCACCATGCTACCAACCATCTGTCAGGGTTGTAATAACCCAGACAAACCGATTCACGGCACTTCAGCCATAACCAAGCGTCAACTGTGCTCAGCCTGCTTTCAAGCCGAGTGGCGCAAGAAGAACAAACCGGTTGACACAACCAAGATAGAGCGGGACATCAAGAGCAGGTTCCGCAAGTTCGGCAGCATCCTTTTGGATATGGCCGATAAGGGCAACGAGATTCTCCCGGTAGACATCCGGGATGGAATCATCGGCTACGGTAACAGACTAATCTCAAGCGGTGTTACCGCTACCACTTCCGAGCCAGTCGTAACGGCGACCGCAAGTGAAGATGTTACGGTTACTGGTCATCCTGAAGAGCAAGCCGTAACAGCAGCAGACGGAACCAGCGTTACCGTTGACATCAAGCAGGAAATCGTAACTGCTTTGATGGGGCTTGGCTATAACCAGATGACCGCTATCCAGCGGTTTCATGAGTCCAAGGGAGATACTCTTGAAGAGCGGCTGGCAGACGCTATCCGCCGCTGCGGTACTTCGGCTCCGAAACCAGTGTGCCCTCGCTGCGGAGTAGGATACGGCGGTAGCCACAGGGGATTGCCTTGCAAGCATCTAATAGACGCTGGTATAAAGCAGGGCGACCCGGAGCCCGTGACAAAGACAGAGGAAGCAGCACCAGCGAAGAACGCAGCCGAAGCGGAAGAGTTAGCCGCCGATGGTCAAGGCGGTGATCCAACCCCGGAGCCAACCCCAGAGAAAAAGCCGGAGCCAGCTCACCCGCCGTGCCCATACTGCAAATCACCATTTAATGAGGCACTGGGGATGTACCCCTGTCATGCGGGAACAGGTAGCGGTCCCCTGCCTGACGGCGGTTACTGTTCGGTTGGAGATCCCCGTGCTCTTGCGGAGGAGTTACAGCGGCGGGCAGCAGCCCCGGAGCCAGAGCCACCAACGGAGGACGAGCCTAAGACTAGGGATAAGATACTGGCTGTCCTTACACCCCACCCTGACTACCCACACAATTACCTAGAGATGAGCAAGGAGACCATTGCTAAGCGTGCCAAAGTACGCTTGATTGAGGCAGCCCCGATCATCGACCAGTTCGTAGCGGAAGGCACTTTTACCCGTTTTGTTGATGAGGACAATGACTACACCACCTATGTCCTGACGCATGATGACCCGCCAGAGGAGCCGGAGTCAAGGGCGGAGCCAGCGAATGTGGACCCAGCCACGGAGCTGGTAAAAGATTTGATGGCTAAGTTACAAATCCCCGAGGATGAAGCAAAGGAGTCCTTAGCCAAAGCCGAAGCCATGCTAGATGCGGAAGCTGTTAAATGGGGTTACATTCGGGACGAAGATAATGAAGAACTTATTGAAGAGGCTGAACGGTGCTACCACCGTTTCAAGGCCCACACCGTAGGGCAGCTCAACAAAAACAAAATCATAGAGGAGTTGATGGAACTTGGATGCGGCTTGGGTCAAGCAGAAGAAGTTACTGACGGAAGAACCTACAGCGATTATAACGAAGGGCTGGCCAAAGCCATTACTAAAGCGGAAGAGGCAGGATACTTGCTGACGGACGAGGAAGCCGAAAAGCAAGCCGCCGAAGATGCAGCGGAAGACTCCACGGCATCAGAGCCGGAGCCGTTTACTTACAGGATCAGCCAGTTGATAGCCGCCAGCAAACCCGGCTCCGTAAAAGTACGGGATAAGGAGTCCGGTAAGTTGGTGCCCTTGCTGGTTGGCACGTCCCCCAACGCCGTAGCCGATGAGCCTGAAGCATCAGCGGACGATGATGATGAGGACGATGATGATGCTGAAGAATCTGCCGAGAACCTGCGGAGGTTCGCTGAGTTCGCCAAGAACCATCCTTTATCTATCAGAATATGAGCCAGAGTCCCCGGCACCAGAGCCGAAGCCCGCCGAAGGCGGATTGGAGGCTGCAAAGCAGCCAGAGCCGTTAAACCTCTCACCCAAAACCATCAAGCACCAGGGACTCATCCGGGTGCTGGCTGAGTACCATACTGGAGTCAACTGGAAGCGGACAGTAGACATCATCAATGCGCTGCGTTCTGGTGGTGCTCAAACTAACCATGAGCTGAAGGAGCGCCTTGGGTTGAGGTATGAGGAAGTATCCAAGATCACCCGCACCCTGCGCAAGCATGATGTTATTGAAAATATTTCGTTTATGCCCAAAGGGTTTGGGCGTGAGTCCCTCTGGAACCTTACAGCAAACTTTATCGGCAGCTTTGCCAAGCGCAAAGCCCGGGTGGGGCTTTGAAGCACGCAAACGTTACTGGCTTACTCCGCCAGAGTTACTGGATGAGATTAAGTCAGAGTTCGGACCGGAGTTGTTTGACCCGTGCCCATACCCTCGTGGAAATGTAGATGGATTGAACTGCGAGTGGGGACCAGTAAGTTACTGCAACCCTCCTTTTAGGGCAGCCGATACTTGGACGCCCGATGGCAAGAAGAGGGGGATGACCTATTGGGCTAAGAAAGCAGTGGAGGAACATTCTAAAGGCAAGACGGTCATCATGGTCGGACCTCTGGGCTGGGGTTGGACAGAAATCATGGTTGCCGCCAAACCGGAGATAAGAATCCTTGGGCAGGAAATTAAGTTCCGCTCCATAGAGGATGGAACCCCTAATAGGAGAACCCGTCAACCTTTGGTGATGTGTATTTTGAGGGCTCAATTACAGCGGAAGGCAGCATAACTAATAAAGGAGAATGTATGGATGTCACAATCAAAACTACAGGTCGCATCAAGCGGCACTTACTTTACTACGTTCAACCTTTAACTCCCAAGGCGAAGAAGTATGCGAAACAGTATTTCCGCACGGACTCAGGCGTACATGCGGAACCTTGGCAGATCGGGAAAAGCGGCTTCCTGTTTGACATCACTTCGATGGACGGACTCGTGAACTCCATGCGCTACTACGGGCTGGAAGTTGCTATTGACCCAGAGGAGTAGGGTAGGGTGATTTCTAAGGTAATTTTGTTTTGCCGGATTCCTGCCAGATCAGTATCAAGTGGCAGGAGGTAGCTGAATTGAGCACAACCAACTATAAAGTGACATATGCATATCCGGGTTCGGAAATCACGGAAACTTTCGCCATTCCTGATTGGGTGCTACAAGCCCACGATGATTGGTGCGATGAGCAGGGTGAGTTCCGGGATTATAACGAAGCCGACGATCCATTTGACGAATATTTGATCCAAATGTTGACCGAAGAGCGTGACGGGGCAACATTGGTGGGTTTCACGATTGCAGAGGAATAAGTTAAAGGCAGCCAATACGAAGTAGGAAAGGAGGGATACCCACGGAGGTTGTATGGAAACAACAGAAGAAACTAAACGGATCATAGCTGTTTGGGTATTGAAGAAGTTGGAGCAACAAGTAACCGAAGAAAACATTAAGAAAGTGACGGATGCCATTAAGGTGGAGAGTATTTGCATCAGTCCCTTGGATGCTGTCAATACAGAGAACTAACAGCAACGGAGAAAGAAAGGAGGGATGCCAGCACGCAGTAAATCGGCAGCAATGCTGCCGGGTAGCACAGAGGAGAAAAAGTAGTGAAAACTTTAGAGCAGTTGTTTGATGAAATCGCTAAGCAGGATCAGATTATTCTCCAAGCACAGTTGGAGATTCGGCACATCCTCCCTGAACTCTACAAAATGGCTTTGAAAACAATGGACGGAACTGAGCAGTCGTGGGATGAGTATTTTGGTTATACTTTCCTGCTCATGCCGGACGGTAGTATCGTGAGTGACGATGATCATTGCAACTTGGAGTGGTATGACAAAGACAGCATTGTTGATGATGAACCGTGGGGAGAAGAAGTCTATGAATACTTTTTCCCATCGCCAGTAGCCGAAGCCGAGTAACAAACAGTTAGGGCAGCCCATGGGCTGCCCTGTTTCATCCTGCGGATTACTTCTTGTGTTCCAGACTACTTATCAGCGCAGTTAGATCGACTACCTTCCGTTTCAGTTCCGCATCCTTGGGGTTCTCTTCCAGCTTCTTACGGAGTCGGGATAGCGCAATCTTGCTCTTGTGTAGTTCTGTCATTGGTCTGCCTGTGCCGCCAGCGTTGGCTTTCTTGCCAGCAGGGCGGAAGTTATCCAATGATATTTCTCCCTTGAGTAGCGCCAGAGTAGCCTCGATCCGTGCTTTCTGAGTTTGCAGCTCTTGTAGTCCAGCGAGTTTATCGTTTATTGCCGCCAGTTGACTCTCCAGCTCTGCTTGAACATTAACCGCCATCGGTCATAGCCTCCAGTAAAAAGTTATAGCATAGAAATCCATGATCATTAAATCAGGGCTGGTTTTACTACAACGAGTTTTTCATCTTTATTGCATTTTGTGCATCCAATGAAATGCAACTAAATACTCAAGGTGGTGTGAGGCCATCCGGCCTCCTTGTTCCCCTTGGCAATCCACCGCACAGAGCGGTGCTGCCAAGGGAAGGGTATGTGCCGGAGAGCGTTGATCCAACGTGGACGGAGAAGCACTATTCGCCAAAAGAACTAGCGGCCCACTGGGGAGTATCCAGCGACACTATCATCAGATTATTTGGTCGGGAGCCGGGAGTATTAAAACTTTGCCCGCCAACCCGTAAGGGAGTGCGGCGTAAGATTACCTACCGCATCCCTGAGTCCGTTGCACAGCGGGTTTACGACCGTTGCATGGTCAAGCCCAAATCCGCTTGATGGCGGCATCCAGGGCTTTCTGGCGGCTCTGTATCCACGGGGCATAGTGTTTGTATACGATAGCCGGGGAGTTGCCTAGGATCGCCGCTACCTGCTCTACGGTAATGCCTTTTTCAAGCAGTTCAATCGCCATGGTGTGGCGGAACATGTGGGCATGTCCCTTTACGCCAGCCAGTGTGAGCACTTTACGAAAAGCCCGGTCCCAAGTGTTGAGACTTCCCTTCCCGCCTGTGCCTGTCCAGAAGTAGTATGGGGTGTCGTTCTCAATCGCCTTCAGAGCATCCAGCAGCCGTTGTGGTAACGGCAGATGCACAGGAGCACCTGTCTTTTGGGTGTGCAGCAGCACCCGTTCATTCTGGACTTGATTCCGGCTTAGTTTGACCACATCCCCGATGCGCAATCCTGTATACCTCAGAGTCAAAATGAACGCCAGCATCCTTGCTCTGTTGTTGTGACCATAGCTGTTCTTCTCCGGGTAGAGGTCTACCGCTTTAATGATCGCTTCCACTTCCTCCGGAGAGAACGGCACCACAGGTTTATTGGTCACCTTGGGTTTCTTAATATTGGTTGCGGGGTTGTTCTCTGTCCAGCCCATCTCTTGGCAATAGCGGAAAAACGTCCGCATCCGTTCAATCTTTTTTCCTTGGACGAGACTGGATTCCTGCCACCCATCCATAAAGACTTTCACCGCTGCTATATCCAGAGCCCGTACAGTGGTAATCGCACGGTTAGCGCAATGTTGTTTGAGTTGCGCAAGGAGTTCCTTATATTTTTTGGAGCCTGATGCCTTCAGTTCCCTACGCTCACAATCGGTGAGGAAACTATCCGCCGCATCCTTGACGGAGGACTCTTTTCTAGCGGATTTATCTGCGGTGATTTCCAGCAGCCGCCTAGATGCTTCTTCCCAGTTGGAGGTGTCAAGGCTGTAGCGGATGCGCCGTCCATCCTGCATCCCGTCTACCCAGACCGGGCACATACATTTGGCGTTGGGCTTCTTTTGTTTACAGGTGGGGAGATGCCGTCTTTTGATGTGAAGCATATGTGCTCCCTAGTCGGAGCTGACTACGGCACACATTCTACTCTTTTGTCACGCCATTGGCACATTCACTTTTTACGCCTGTAACTTACTGATTATAAAGTAGCTTAAATGGTGCGGGGAGGGGGATTTGAACCCCCACGCCTTGCGGCGCTAGATCCTAAGTCTAGTGCGTCTGCCAATTTCGCCATCCCCGCGTCCCATGGCTATCGTATGACCTGTTAATTGTGCCACGGTTCTCAAGTCGGCACCAGCCATCACCAGGGTTGTCGTACGGGACATGCACAAATCAGCGATAATGGACGGGCATATTCTGATCGGCTCTACATTCGATTCGCCATATAAACTTGAGAAGGACGTTAGACATTACAAGATGACAAATTCCAATCAGCCTAATTCACGCGGCATCCTATCAGTCAGCCAGCAACTCCAGGAAAGCTACGATGCTTTCAAAGCGAAGGGCCTCAAACTTGATCTGACGCGGGGGAAACCTTCCCCGGCCCAGCTCGATTTAAGCAATGCAATGCTGTCGTTACCTGGTTCTTCAGACTACCTTGCCGAGGGCGCGACCGATTGCCGCAACTACGGGGGGCTTCAGGGTCTGGCGGAAGTACGCAGATTATTTTCCGGGATCATCGGAGCGCCCGCTGAACAGCTGGTCGTTGCCAATAACTCCAGTCTAGCCCTGATGCATGACACCGTGGCCTTCGCGCTGCTCAAAGGCACCTGCGACAGCGCCACGCCCTGGTCCAAGCAGGGAGAGATTGCGTTCCTGTGTCCCGTTCCCGGCTACGACCGGCACTTCACCATCTGCGAGAGCTACGGCATCCGTATGATTCCGGTCGCGCTCCGCGAGGATGGTCCGGACATGGATGAAGTCGAACGCCTGGTGGCGCAGGACGCATCCATCAAGGGCATGTGGTGCGTTCCCAAGTACAGCAATCCCACGGGAACAATCTATTCCGATGCGGTCGCCGAGCGGCTGGCGGCGATGAAGACCGCGGCCCCGGACTTCCGTCTCTATTGGGACAACGCCTACTGCGTCCATCACCTCACGGGCGAGCGCATTCAGGTCGCAAACATTCTGGAGTTGTGCGCGCGTCACGGAAATCCGAACCGTCCGTACCTATTTCTTTCCACCTCCAAGATCACCCTGGCCGGCGCCGGACTGGCCATGTTTGCCGCCTCCAGCGACAACGTGAAGTGGCTCCTGGCAAGACTCACGACGCGGACGATCGGTCCCGACAAGCTGAACCAGTTGCGTCATCTTCGCTTCCTGAAGAACGAGGCGGAACTTCTGCAGTTGATGGACCGGCACAGAGCGCTGATCGCGCCTAAGTTCCAGAAGGTGCTCGACGTGTTCGGCGAGAAGCTGGCTCATGTTCCCGGTGTCAGCTGGACCAGTCCCAAGGGCGGCTACTTCATCAGCCTCGACGTTCCGAAAGGTTGCGCGCAGCGGGTGGTTGCTCTTGCCAAAGAAGTTGGCGTCGCCCTTACTCCTGCAGGCTCAACCCATCCCTACGGAAAAGATCCTGACGACCGCACGATCCGCATTGCTCCCACTTTTCCCGAACTGGCAGAGGTTGCCCAGGCTGCGGAAGGTGTAGCCTTGTGCGTCCTGCTCGCGGCTGCGGAATCCCGCGACTAACCCGAGACACCGCCTCGCAACGTCGCGCGAGGCGGTGTCTAAACTGTCGGCCTACCAATCCTCTTCTACTGAAGCCACCCTTTGCCGTGAATCAATTCAGCTTCTTCGTCGTGCTGCGCGCCCGATTGTGAACTGCCAAGACCTGCCCTCGGCGTGCTTGGATGCGTCCGCGGAGCCTGCTCCCGGCCGAGATGGAAACGCTCCACCAGATTCCGCAGGTTGTTGGTGAGGCCGGAGAGATCCTGGCAGGCTTTCGCCGACTGCTGGGTGCCGATCGTCGATGCCTCCACCAGCCGCGAGATCTGCTCCATGCTGTTCTTCACCTCTTCGGTGGTGCTCGATTGTTCGGTCGCAGCGGTGGCGATCATGGTAATCATGTCGCCGACCTCCTCCGATTTTCGGATGATGCCGTGCAGTGCCTCTCCAGCCTGATTGGTTGCGGCCACGCCTTGCTTCACCTGCCGCGTTCCCTCTTCCATGGCCAGAACGGCAGAGTGGGTTTCCAACTGGATCGCTTCGATCATGCGTGCGATTTCCTTGGTGGCCGTCGTGGTGCGTTCGGCGAGTTTGCGCACCTCGTCGGCTACCACTGCGAAGCCGCGCCCCTGTTCACCCGCACGGGCAGCTTCGATGGCGGCGTTCAGGGCCAGCAGATTGGTCTGGTCGGCGATCTCGTCGATGACGGCTGCGATACGTCCGATTTCGTTGGACCTTTTACCCAGCTCATCCACCTGCTTGCCAGTGCTGCTGACCGCATTCGAGATGACGTTCATAGTCTTCAGCGTATTCTCAACGATCTCGCCGCCCCGATTCGCCATCTCGGCGGATTGACGGGCGACCTCGGCGGCACGATTCGAGTTGCCGGATACCTCCACCACCGTCGATGTCATCTCATGCATCGCCGTCGCGATCTGTATGACTTGGTTTCTCTGGGTCTCGGCCGCCTGGGTCTGCTCGCCCGCGGTCGCCGAGAGCTCCTCGCTGGCAGCGGCAACGGACTCGGCCGTACTTGCTATCGCGTGCACCATCTGCCGCAGGTTGTTTTTCATGGTGTTCAGCGCCGCGGTTGCATCGCCGATTTCGTCTTGGGAATCCACAACCAGATCGTCCGCGGAAAGATCATTGTTGGCAATGCGGTTGGCAAGCTCAACCGAATTCGAAAGCGGTCTCACCACCAACTTCTGCACTACCAGGTAAACAGCTGCAGCGGAAGCCAACAGGGTAAACAAGCTCAGCAGAAACATCGCAATCGAATTCGAGTTCGCTGTCTTTACCAACTGTTCGGTGGGAGCTGAAACCGAGAAGGCACCGTACAGGTCGCCGTTCTTCATGCCTTCCTTGGCGAAGCCCAAAGGATCCTTTTGGCCCGCGGGCTCGCCGTGGCAAACCAGACAGTCCTGGGTGAGCCGTACCGGCTGGGCATAGCGCATCGTGTCTTTGCCGTCGACGGAAGACCGTTCGGAGTACTCCTTGAGGGAGAAATCCTGCTGAAACTTCTGCAGCGCGCGATGCTCGAAATCGTCGGGCAGGTTGTCTGGATTGCGCGGATTAAGAGCAGGGATGCGGAATGTAAACTTGTTGTCCTGGGCATACCTCTTGGCCACGCTCCAAGCCGCAACCGCGGGAACCTGGTTCAGGTCTGTAATGTTCCCGTTGCCATACAACGTTTTCAGATTATCGCAATACCACTCCCGCATAGTGCTCGTCATGCCGACAATCTGGCGGACTTTGTCGCGGAAGGCTTCCTCGGCCTGCTGATTGATGCGGCGCTGAGTGATCCAGAAGCTGAGCACGGAGGTGCACGCCAGCACGACAACGATGGTACCGACGATCTTCCCTGAAAGTTTGAAGTGACTGAACACGGTTCCTCGGTTCCGGGAGGCCAGGCACGGCTCCCGCTCATCGAATCTGGAGAGTACACAGCTCCGGCGGCAGGACCGATGGTGTGGCCGCCGAGGCGAGTGTCTCTCTAGCGCACTCCATCGGCAGCATCAGTTCCAAACTTCACAGCGTTGATATCACTCGTCGATCGGTTCGGCTGCCGGCGCGAGCCGTTCTTCTTCCGCCCGCAACTCCTCCGGCGTATTCACGCCCGTCCAGCCGTCGGCAAGTTCGGGAGGCGGCTGCACCACCGCGGTGCGCGGCAGGTCCAGCACAGCCGAAGGGTCCGCATTATGCTTGCGGCCAGCGCGGGCCAGCCGCTCCATGGCCTCCAGCGCCTGCGGCTCGTACAGCGCGAGCGTGGGACAGGGATGGCCATCGCGCTGCCGGGGAACCACCGCCCAGCGACCCGGTTGCCGTTGTGCGGCGAGCCACTCGACGTGCCGGGAGCGCAGCCACGGATGATCGCATGCCGCCACGATCCAAGCCGCCTCAGGCGCCCAGCGATGCGCCGCGATCATTCCCGCTCCCGGACCGGCGAAACCGGGCGCATCCGGCAATTGTGTCCACGCCTTCAGGGACGGCGGCAATGCGCCCCCGCCCAGCGCCACGGCTCTGCGATTGCCTGGGGCGCACGGCGGGTACGGGCCAACGGACGGCCCTCCGGTCGCTGACGCTGGCATCGCGACGAGGGCTTCCGCTGCGATTTCTCCCAATGCCCGTCCGCCGAACTGCACTGCCTGTTTCGGACGGCCCATCCGCGCGCTGCTGCCGCCGATCAACAGGCCGTAGTGCAAGGGACGCGCGCTCCACGCCAGCGGCAGCCAATGATCGATGTAGTCCAAGAGCGCGGCTAGGCGGTCGCTATTCCACTCCAGCGCGGAGACGATGCCGGTCACACCCGCTGGCGCCTCCAACCGCTCTGCATTGCCGAGCCAGAGCTTCGGCAATGCCGTGTCCTTGTGCCCCTCCACCAGCAGCAAGTCGTGGTCACAGGCCAGGCTCGCCAGCGTGACCTCCAGAGGCAATGCCACCGCCCGCCGCTCGAACTGCTGCTGCGGCCCACGCAGCGAGATGGTGGCGCCGACCCGAAAGAGCCTTTCCGAATCCTTTCCCGGCCGGTCCACTTCGAAGTCATGCGAGGTGTGCTTGACGACGGCAACCGCCAGTCCTCGCCGCACCAGCAAAGGGATGGCCGCCTCCAGCAACGTTGTTTTTCCCGAGCCGGAGAGCCCGCACAGCGCCAGCACAGGCGCGGCAAATCCGTGAACCATCTCTTGACCCACTGCGCCTCCTCTGTGGCCGAAGGTGAACGATCCGGATAACAAGTTTCTCATGTCTGCGGTGGGCACACTGCAGACGTAGATCGGATTCTTGACATTTCCGCCCCGCTGCTTGAGAGCATCCCTGGCATCCCTGATAATTGGAGTTCATGACGTTCATGCCTGTCCAGCAACGCTCGCGCCGCCTTGCGCCACTTCGGATGCTGGCCGTCCTGGCTCTGGCGATTGCCACGCTCTCCCCTGCCTTGGCGCGCGCCGACGATGTTGGCAAGCCCGGCTTGCAGGCCAACGATCTGCTCCGCCAAGCCGTGGCCAATGAAAAAAACGCCGCCAGCGGCGAATACTTCGCATGGATGGACCGGGTGCAGAAGCCACACGGCTCGGTCGCCAAGTTCATGGTGGACACGCCTCAGGGAATTCTGAGCCGGACTGTCGCAATCAACGACCAGCCCTTGAGCGCCGACCAGCGCCGTCAGGACGACGAGCGCGACAACCGCCTGCTCGATGCGGGAAAAATGCGCGAGAAGGCCAAAAGGCAGCAGGAAGATCAGCAACACATCGAACGGCTGCTGGTGGCGCTTCCCGATGCCTTTCACTGCGACTACTCCTCGGCGAGCCATGAGGAACGCAGCCTGATGATGGAGTGCTCGCCCAATCCAAAGTTCTCTCCCCCGAACTACGAGTCACAGGTATTGCTCGGAATGAAGGCGGAGATCGAGATCGACCGCGATGAGAAGCGAATCACCCGGATCGCGGGAACTCTGTTCAAGGATGTGACCTTCGGATGGGGCTTCCTTGCCCGGTTGAGCCGGGGAGGCAGGATTGAAATCAACCAGTCCAAGGTGACACCCAAGCACTGGGGCATTACCCATATGCAACTGGACTTTGAAGGCCGCCTGATTGTGGTCAAGCCGCTGCATATCGAAGAGACCGAATCCTCGTGGAACTATCGCCCCGTCCCCGGCATGACCGTCGCACAGGCGTTGGAGTTTCTGCGCAGCAACTCGGGCTCGTCTCCCCGCTAGTGCAAGCAGAAAGAAGCCCGGCAGCTCTGCCGGGCTCTCGAACTGCGCCTCTACTTGTTTCGCTTCGGCCGATAGAGATCGGTGGAGGTACCGTAGAAGATTTCGGCGGCTTCCATGATGGTCTCCGAAAGCGTGGGGTGCGGATGAATGGTGTGGCCGAGGTCGTAAGCCGTGGCCGCCATCTCGATGCCGAGCACGATCTCGGCGATCATGTCGCCTGCGCCCGGACCAACGATGGCTCCGCCCAGCACGCGCTCTGTCTTTTTGTCGATGAGCAGCTTGGTCAGACCTTCGGTGCGGTCCAGAGTTACGGCCCGGCCGCTGGCAGCCCAGGGAAACTTTACGATCTCAACCTCGATTCCCTTGGCCTCCGCCTCTGCCTGCGTCAACCCCGCCCATGCGATTTCCGGATCGGTAAAGACCACCGCCGGGATCGCATAGGGCGCAAACTCCACCTTGTGGCCCGCGATATGCTCCATCGCCGTGCGCCCCTCGTGCGCCGCCTTATGCGCCAGCATCGGGTCGCCCGCCACGTCGCCGATGGCGTACACCGCCGGATCGTCGGTCTGCAGTTGCTTGTTGACCGCGATAAATCCGCGCTCGTTCACCTTCACCGAGGTATTCTCAAGTCCCGGAATCTTCGAGTTCGGCTTTCGTCCCACCGAGACCAGTACCTTGTCGTAGGTCTTGTCCTCGGCCGTGCCGTCGGGAAGTTTGAAGCTGACCTTCACGCCGGCGATCTCATCCTTCACCGCCGTCACCGCGGTGTTCAACATGATTCTGCTGAATAGTTTCTCGAGACGCTTTTGCAGCGGTGGAATCAGGTCGCGGTCTGCGCCCGGAAGCAAGCCGGGCGTCATTTCCACCACGTCCACCTTCGAGCCCAGAGCGGCGTACACCGAACCCAGTTCCAGTCCGATGTAGCCTCCGCCGATCACCAGAAAAGTTTTCGGAACATCCTTCAGGTCCAGCGCGCCGGTCGAATCCAGAATGTTGGCGCCGCTGGCGGCCAGCGGTCCCGGCCGCGCCGGAGACGAACCCGTCGCGATGATGACCTTGTCGAATTGAAGTGTCCCTTCACTTGGCTGTTCGGAGCCGCCCGCGCTCTTTTTCACCTTCAAGGTGGTCGAGTTCACGAAGCTCGCCTCGCCTTGAATGTAGGTGACCTTGCGCTGCTTGGACATGATGCCCAATCCGCCAGTCAACTTGGCGACCACGCCTTCCTTGAAGGCGCGCAGTTTGGCCACATCGATCTTCGGCTCCGCATACTCCACGCCAAAACTCGCCGCGTGCCGGGCTTCGGTGATCAAGGCCGCCACGTGCAGCAGCGCCTTGGAGGGAATGCAGCCGCGATACAGGCACACTCCGCCGGGGTTCTTCTCGCGGTCGATGAGGGTGACGTCAAGGCCAAGGTCGGTGCCGAGGAATGCGGCGGCGTACCCGCCCGGTCCGCCACCAATCACCGCAACTTTTACGTTCGTATTCGACATGTCTCGCTTCCAGATTTCGTATCGAAATGATTGACGCTGAATTCCTGTTGCAACTACTTTCAAATGCAAAACTGCTATTTTGAACTGCTACCCCTGCACCGAGAGCAGGAACGGCTGCTCCAGAGCATCCACGATCCAGCGCAGAAAGCGCACCGCATCGGCTCCGTCGATAATACGATGATCGTAGGACAAAGACAGCGGCAGAACGCTACGCGGCTCAAACTTGTCATTCATCCACAGCGGCTCGATCTGCGTCCGCGACATTCCCAGTATCGCCACCTCGGGATGATTGATGATGGGAGTAAACGAGGTGCCGCCCACACCGCCCAGGTTGGTGATGGTGAACGAGCCGCCCTCCATGTCCTCGGCAGCCAGCTTCCGGTCGCGCGCCTTCACCGAGATCGCCGCCAGTTCCACCGCCAGCTCGATAATATTTTTCTTGTCCACGTCGCGGATCACCGGCACCAGCAGCCCTCGCTCGGTATCCACGGCAACCCCGATGTGAATGTAGCGCTTGTACACGATCTCCTCGCTCGCCATGTCGAGCGAGGCGTTGAATTGCGGGAACGCCTTCAGCGCCGAAGCGACAACCTTCAGCGCAATGGCCGTCATCGTCATCTTGCCGCCGGCCTTCTCAGCCTTGGGCGCAAAGCGTTTGCGCAGCTCTTCCAGCTCTGAGACGTCTGCTTTGTCGAACTGCGTGACGTGAGGAATTTGGCTCCACGCAACGGACAGATGCTCGGCGGTCTTCCGGCGCACCCCGCGCAGGGAAACCTTTTCGATCTTCCCCCAGCGGCTGAAGTCGGGCAGCTTCTCCACCACAGCTCCGCCCCGCGCCGCCAACCGCATCGAGGATTCCGCATCGGCCATGTGCGCGAAGACGCCCTTGGCAAAGCCCTTCACGTCGTCCTGGCTGATGCGTCCGCCCGGCCCGCTTCCCTTCACCAGGTAGATGTCCACTCCGATTTCGCGCGCCAGTTTGCGGACGATTGGCGCCGCTGGAATCGGACGGTGTTCCGGCCCTGCGTGCTTGGCAAGCCCGGACGGATGCCCCTCCAACTCCACCTCGGGAAGAACGTCGGGCGGAAAGGCCTCGGCCTCGCTCTTGCCCTCCGCGGTACGCGCGGAGTAGAAGCTATGCCGGGCCATCGCCATGTAACCTTCGTCGGAGGAATCAGCCGGCGCAGGCGCGCTCTTGTCCGCAGCGCTCTTGTCGGGCGTGGCCGCCGGAGCAGGCGCGGAGGCCGCAGCGGCCGGCTGGGTTGCGGCGATGGTAAGGATCAGGTCGCCGACCCTCATTTTCTGCCCCACTTGCGCCTTCACTTCGCGGACCGTGCCGCCCACCGACGACGGAACTTCGACCACTGCCTTGTCGGTCTCAAGCTCCAACACCGTCTGTCCCTGGCTCACCTGGTCTCCCGGTTGCACCGCGACCCGAACCACGTCGCCGGATTCGATGTTTTCGCCCAGCTCGGGCAACCGGAATTCGGCCACGGATGCGTTCACCGTCGCGGCTCGAACCTCAGGCACCGGCTGCGGCGCCACGTTTTGCGATGCCGTGCTCTGCGATGCCGGGTTCTGCGATGCCGGGTTCTGCGAGACCACCAGCCGCGGACCGGGTGCTGCCTTCTCTGCGACCTCCGGCTCGGCGTTCTGCAGAGCCGGTGCCGCCTCGGCAGTGGCCTGCGCCTCAGACGCCGTGTAGGTAAACAGCACATCTCCCGACTTCACGCGCTGCGAAGGAGTCACGATCACTTTTTCGATCACGCCGTTGACCGTGGAAGGCACCTCGACCACGGCCTTGTCGGTTTCAACCTCCACCACTGTCTGGCCTTCCCGGATCGTTTCTCCGGCAGTGACCGCGATTCGAACTACGTCGCCGGCCTCGACATTTTCACCCAGTTCCGGGAGTTTGAATTCTGTTGCCACGGCGTTTCCTTTCCACGGATGCGGCATTCAACAGCAGTGCGTTCGGCATCTTGGCTGACTGCCGCGCGGTCACGACGAGAACGGGTCCGCCTTCTCGGAATTGATTCCGAGATCGGCAATCGCCTTCTTCACCTCGGCGGCGCTGATCGTGCCCTCGCGCATCAGCCCGGTCAACGTGGCCAGCACAATGTGCTTGGCGTCCACCTCAAAGAAGTCCCGTAGCGAGGCACGGCTCTCCGAGCGTCCGTAGCCGTCGGTACCCAGCGCAATCAGCGGGCGCGGCATCCACTGCGAGATGGATTCCGGCAGCGCCTTCACATAATCGGAAGCCGCCACCAGAACGCCCTCGGCGTCTTTGAGCTGCGCAGCCACAAACGGCTCGCGCTGCGGCGCACCCGGATGCAGCATATTCCAGCGCTCGCATGCATTGCCGTCTTTGTACAATTCCTTGTAGCTGGTAACGCTCCACACATCGGCGGTCACGCCATATTTTTCTTCCAGAATCTCGGCGGCCTGCAAAACCTCCAGCAGGATCGCGCCCGAGCCGAACAGCTGCGCCTTCAGTTTGGAAGCCTTCTTCTCCGAGGTGCGGAAGCGGTAGAGCCCCTTCAGAATTCCCTCGCGAACGCCCTCCGGCATTTTCGGCTGCGTCCACGGCTCATTCATCACCGTGATGTAGTAGAAGATGTCCTCCTGCTCCACGTACATCCGGCGGATGCCCTCCTGCACGATGATGGCAATCTCGTAGGCAAACGCCGGATCGTAGGCCAGCAGGTTCGGAACCGGATAGGCCAGCAGATGGCTGTGACCGTCCTGGTGCTGCAGGCCTTCTCCCGCCAGCGTGGTTCGTCCCGCGGTGCCGCCGCAGAGGAAGCCCTTGGCGCGCTGATCGCCCGCCGCCCACACCAAGTCGCCCACACGCTGCAGGCCGAACATTGAATAGTACACAAAGAACGGAATCACGTTGATCCCATGATTGGCCGGCGAGGTGCCTGCGGCGATGAACTCGCTGAGTCCGCCCGCCTCAGTTATTCCCTCCTCCAGAATCTGCCCGTCCTTAGCCTCCTTGTAATAGAGCAGGGTGTCCATATCGACCGGCTCGTAATTCTGTCCCACGCTCGAGTAAATTCCCACCTGGCGGAACAAGGCTTCCATGCCGAAGGTGCGGGCCTCGTCGGGAATAATCGGAACGATCAGCTTGCCGATCTTCGGATCGTGCAATAGCTTGGCGATCATGCGCACCAGCACCATCGTGGTTGCGAGTTTGCGGTCTTCGGCGCCGGCGTAGAACTCATGGAAAATCTCTTCGTTCACCGGCTCCAGCTTGGGCGCGCGCATCTTGCGCTCCGGCAGATATCCGCCCAGCTGCTTGCGCCGCTCGCGCATGTACTGGATCTCGGGACTGTCGTCGGAGGGACGGTAGAACGGCGCATCATGCAGCTTTTCGTCTTCGATCGGAATGCCGAAGCGCGAGCGGAAGATCATCAACTCCTCATCGTTGATCTTCTTCTGCTGATGGGTGATGTTTCTGCCCTCGCCGCTTTCGCCCAGGCCGTAGCCTTTGATGGTCTTGGCCAAAATCACCGTGGGCGAGCCGGTGTGTTCGACCGCGGCCTTGTAGGCAGCGTAGACCTTGATGGGATCGTGCCCGCCCAGCCGCATCTTCCCAATCTGATCGTCGCTCAGGTGCTCCACCATCTTCAGCAGCCGCGGGTCGGTGCCGAAGAAGTTCTGCCGGAAGTAGGCTCCGCTTTCGACGAACAGCTTTTGATATTGGCCGTCGCATAGCTCGCCCATGCGCTTCACCAGCAGACCGTCGCGGTCTTTTTCAATCAGCTGGTCCCAATCCGTGCCCCAGATCACCTTGATCACGTTCCAGCCAGCGCCGCGGAAGCTGGCTTCCAACTCCTGAATGATTTTTCCATTGCCCCGCACCGGACCATCCAGCCGCTGCAGGTTGCAGTTGATGACAAAAATCAGGTTGTCGAGCTTTTCGCGCGAGGCCAGCGTGATGGCGCCCAGCGACTCCGGCTCATCGGTCTCGCCGTCTCCCAGGAAAGCCCACACCTTGCCCTGGTTGCAGTGCTTCAGGTGCCGGTTCTCTAGATAGCGATTGAAGCGCGCCTGGTAGATCGCCTGGATCGGGCCCAGTCCCATCGAGACCGTGGGGAACTCCCAGAAGTCTTTCATCAGCCACGGGTGGGGATAGGAGCTCAGACCTCCGCCCTCGGCCAGTTCGCGGCGGAAATTCTCCAACTGCTTCTGCGAAATTCGCCCTTCCAGAAATGCTCGCGAATAAATTCCCGGCGAGGCGTGGCCCTGAAAAAATACCAGGTCGCGGTCGCCGTCCGGGGTCTGGGCGCGGAAGAAATGGTCGAAGGCAACCTCATAGAGCGTCGCTGCGGAAGCATAGGTCGAGATATGCCCGCCAATGCCCTCCTGCCGCTTGTTGGCCCGCATCACCATCGCCAGCGCGTTCCAGCGAACCAGGCTCTTGATGCGGCGCTCCAGCTCCTGGCTGCCAGGGAACGGAGGCTGCTTCGCGGCCGGAATCGAATTCTGGTATGGGGTGGTGGCGGAGAACGGAAGGCGATAGCCGGCTTGCGCGGTGTGCAGTTCCAGATGTTGCAGCAGCCGTCCTGCGCGTTCGGCTCCGCCGTGCTCCAGAACGTAGTCCAGGGAATCCAGCCATTCCCTGGTCTCCAATACTTCCTGTCCTGCTTGCGTAGCTTGATCGGAGGGAGTCATTCTTTGCATCCCCTGTCGTGCGAACTTGAACCCTCTATACTAGCGCCATTTTTAGAGCTGGAATGCCATCCCGATTGAATTCATCGGATCGCAGGATTGCTTTGGCCCTGGAAGCCGCTCTTTTCGCCTGTCCTTTAACTCCTTGACCGCTCCCGCAGCACTCAAGCAGCGCCTTGCGCCTGCCGATAAAGCTTTTGTAACGGGTGCCCGAGTCAGTTGCCCTGGGCGCTCTGCCAGGAGCCGCTATGAGAACTCGAACAGGCCATTTTTTTCTCCAGCACCGGGTCGCTGATCACCGCGACGGAAGGGGCGGCCTGTGAGCAGCGCATCGGTTTCCTCGAATCCAACTCCGCTGCCTTTCTTTCCCGCGGCGGCCGCTGAATCCCTGCCTGAAAACGAGCAGACCACGACCGAACAGGAGCAACTGATTCTGAGCCACATGCCGGAGGTGAAACAGATTGCGCGCAACATCCTGCGCCGCCTGCCGGCCTTCGTCCAACTCGACGATCTGGTGCAGGCCGGCTCGATCGGCCTGATGGACGCAGCCCGGCGTTTCGGCTCCCGCCATGACCTTCCCTTCCGTCAATACGCGCGCATCCGCATCAGCGGCGCCATCTTCGATAGTCTCCGGGAGCTCGATTGGGCTTCGCGATACTTCCGTACCCGTCAGCAGAAGCTCGACAACGCTACCCGCGCCCTGGAATCCAAGCTCGGGCGCAAGCCGGAGAGCGACGAAGTCGCCGACTCCCTCGGCATGGATCTGAACACGTTTTACGAATTCGCCCAAGCCGTGCAGGACCGCCAGGAGGTGGAGTTCGAAACCCAGGACGACAGCGAGCGGCTTTCCGTGCAGGAGAGCGTGGCAGACGACCCCGAAAAGCGTCCCGACGCCCTCTGCCACCAGAAGGAGTCGCGCAGCGAGCTTCGCAGGTTCATTGCCCTGCTTCCCCGCGACGAAGCCAACGTTCTCAATCTGTATTACTTTAAGGAGTTGACCATGGCCCAGATTGCCCGCTCCATCGGCAAAACCGAGTCCCGCGTCTCCCAGATACGCAGCAAAGCCATCGAGCACTTGCGCGAAAAGCTCGGTCCCCGCGCCCGCCAGCTCATCTCCCGCACTCTATAGCCGCACTCGATTCATGCGCTCCGCGAATGGGCATGCGTGCGGTCTGCCACCAGCTTCTGCCGCCTTTCGCCGGCCGCTACCAGCGAACGCCGCAAATGCTCACGGGTAGTTTTGATGTCGGCCAGCACCTGCTCCGTCGTCCGTTCGGTAATCACCGCAATCTCGGATGGGCGGAAGCCTTCTAGGGTGAAGAGCAGGAATGCTTCGCGCTGCTGCGCCGTAGCGCCCCGCAGCGAGCGTTCCACCATGGTCATCAGTTCCTGGCTCGAAGCCTCATCCTCCGGCGTGCCGGTGTACTGGTCGGCGATCAGGCTCTCGCTCGGCGTGCTCTCGTCGGGTTGATAAAACTGCAGCATCTGCTCGTCCGTAGCATCCAGCGATGGGTGGGTCTCCTCATGATTGATGCGCCTGGTACCCGTGGAGTCAAGCTGATTTCCCAACCGGTCCATCGCCGAGCGCGACAGACGATAGAGCCAGGGCTCCAGCGCAACCTTTTCCGGATGCGGGCAATGCTCGTCCAGCGCGTTGGCAATGGCTTCGTTGACGACCTCTTCGGCGCTGACCTCCTGCAGCCGGCGCTGCCCGTTGTCCAGCCGGAAGGCCAGTTCGCGCTCCACATAGCGGCGCAGGCGGTCCAGGTTCGCATTCACAAACCCGGCCACATCAACGTTGGAAACCTTATCCGGCTTCACCGCCGCAACTGTATCCTCAAAGCGCGCCTGCGGTTCAATCGGAGGCCGCTCCGCTCCCCTCACTCCGGGATACCGATAGTGGCTGCGCAGGTGTTGTTTGTGCTTGTTGAGCTGCGCGCTCAGATCGTCGAAGGCGACGCGGATTGCGCCGTGGAGCGTCTCCTCGCTCGCTCGGGCGGCCATCTGTCCCGAAGGCAAGCGCAGGTTCAGCGCCACGCTAAAGCCCGACTTAGGCGCTACCTCGATGGAGCCGCGCAAGGAAACCATGTCCGGATTGAAGACGTGCAATCGCGGTCCAAGTTTTTCAATTTGTGATTGAAGATACTGTTCGGCGGTGGGAGATTTATCCAGCTTGTAAGTAAAATGGACGTTCATCTGCGAGCCTCGTGTAGATCGATGCCTTCGCCAGGTACGGTCCTTAACTGGAGAATGTATCACTGTTTACTAAAGAGGCAAGCAAAAAAAGCAGGGTTGCATGACTTGAGCAAAAAGACATCGTCAAGCCGGGAAGCCACGCAAACTTATTCCCGTTTCCCGGCCGCAATATCCTTGTTAGACGTTGACCGTCACCGAAGTTTCGGTGCGCGTGACCGGCCGGTAGAGCGTGTCTCGCTCCATCGGAACCCTGCCCGCCGCCTCGATCAGCCGGATCAGATCCTGCCGGGTGAGTCCCTGCGGAGTCGTTGCTCCAGCATCGTGGTAAATTTTTTCCTCCACCACTGTGCCGTCGATGTCGTCAGCGCCAAAACGCAATGCAATCTGCGCAATCTTCGGCGTCAGCATCTGCCAGTAAGCCTTGATGTGCGGAAAATTATCCAGCACCAGACGGGCCACCGCAATCTGCTTCAGGTCCAGCATCCCGGTCGTCCACGGCAAATGTTGCAGCACCGTGTGGTCCGGGTGGAAGGAAAGTCCGATGAAGGTCTGGAAGCCCTTGGTCTCATCCTGCAGCGCACGCAGTTTGAGCAGATGATCGACCCGGTCCTCGTCGCCTTCGATGTGCCCATACAACATTGTGGCATTGGACCGAATACCCAGCAGATGCGCCTCGCGCGCCACCTCGAGCCACTCGTTGCCATCGATCTTGTGATCGCAGATGATGGCCCGCACCCGCTCGGAGAAAATCTCCGCGCCGCCGCCCGGCATTGAGTCCAGCCCCGCCGCCTTCAACTTCAGCAGCACATCGCGAATCGACAGCTTGTTCAACTTGGCGAAAAACGCGATCTCCACCATGGTAAAACCCTTCAGATGCACCTGTGGAAAGCGCTCCTTCAGCCCGCTCAGCATATCCAGAAAATATTGCAGCGGAAGATCCGGGTGCAGGCCGCCTACGATGTGGAATTCGGTCACCGCCTCGGTGCAACCCGAAGCCGCCGACTCGAAGACCTCCTCCAGCGCCATCGTGTAGGCGCCCTCGGTTCCCTTCTTGCGCCCGAAGGCGCAGAGGCGGCAGGCGGCCACGCAGACGTTGGTGTGGTTGATGTGGCGGTTCACATTGAAATAGGCCACGTTGCCGTGCATCCGCTCGCGCACATGGTTGGCCAGCCAGCCCAGGGCTAGCATGTCCGTGGTGCGGTAGAGCGCCATCGCATCGCTCTCGTCGAGACGCTCGCCGGCCATGACTTTATCGTGGATCTGGTTGAGCCGCGCGTCCTCGCTGAAGAAGCTGTGGCGCGGCGCACCGACGGGAAACTGAACACTGTGAGACTGAACTTCCGCCATATCCCATGATATCGCAATCCGCCAAGCGCCCGCAGCCGGAGCGACCGAATCTGCCGCTATCCGGCTGCGAAGCTTTCTTGGACCTTAACCTTGAAACCTCTGAAACCTTGAAACTCTGAAACCTTGCCTCACGACGCCACGGTCTCCGCGCTAGCCTGGCTTAATTTTTCAATCGCATCGTGCGCCAACTCCAGTCGCGTGGCCGCCACTAGCTCGCGTAGTTGCTCCACCGAGGTTGCGCTGGCAATGGGGGCGGTAATACCGGGCCGGGCCATCAGCCAGGCCAGCGCCACCTGCGCCGGGGTGGAGTTCGCCTCGCGGGCCACCTCATTCAGCGCCGCCAGAATCTGCATCCCGCGCGGGTTGAAATATTTCTTCAACATCTTCGCCCGAGGCACATGGGCCGCGTCTTCCGCGCCGCGATACTTGCCGCTGAAAAAGCCGCTCGCCAGCGAGAAATATGGAATCACGCCCAGCCCGTTCTTCACGCAAACTCCCTCCAACGCCGACTCATATCCCGCGCGGTCGTAGAGGTTGTACTCCGGCTGCAGGCTCTCATAACGCGGCAGGTTGTGCCTGCGGCTTGCCTCCAGCGCCGATTGCAGACGCGCGGCGGTGAAGTTTGAAGCGCCAATCGCGCGCACCTTTCCTTCGGCAATCAGCTCGGCATAAATTCCCAGCGTCTCCTCCTGCGGCACGCTTTCGTCGTCGCGATGCGACTGGTACAGATCGATGTAGCTGGTCTGCAGGCGGCGCAACGAATCTTCCACTGCTTCTCGAATGTATCTCCTCGACAGCCCCTGCTTGCCTTCGCCCATCGGCGAACCCACCTTGGTCGCCAGAATCACCCGATCGCGATTTCCACGCGCCTTGAACCATTTTCCGAGGATCGTCTCCGACTCGCCTCCGTGGTTTCCCGGAGCCCAGTGCGAATACACATCCGCCGTATCGACAAAGTTCAACCCGCTCTCCAGCAGCGCGTCCAGCAGTTCAAACGAGCGTGTCTCGTCCGCTGTCCAGCCAAAGACGTTGCCGCCAAAACACAGCGTGGGAACTTTAATTCCAGAATGTCCTAGCTCTCGTACTTCCATAGAATCGAACCTCTTTCTTCCTCAGATGACTGCCCGCAACTTAAGGTGCAGAACCTTCCGGCCACCGGATACAATAACCCCGTAGCCTGTTTTCATCCATGCCCGATAACATTTTTCAAGGCGTTCTTCATAACGTCTTTCACAACACGCGCAACACGCTTGAGATGATCAAGTGGGAGCATTCGTTTCTCACCCTTCCTTTCGGGCTCACCGGCGCCGTCATCGCCGCAAATGGGATTCCTCCGCTGCGCACGCTGGGCTGGATCTGCGTTGCCATGGTCGCGGCGCGCTCTGCCGCCATGGCCTTCAACCGCCTGGTGGACGCCGATATCGACGCGTTGAATCCGCGCACCTCCGTCCGCGCCCTACCCGCCGGATTGCTCACCCGCGGGTTCGTAATTTGCTTTACTCTGGCCGCCTCGGCGCTGCTGTTCTTCGCCGCATGGATGTTGAATCCCCTGGCGTTCCATCTGTCTCCGCTGGCCTTGCTGATCGTCTGTGCTTACTCCTACACCAAGCGCTTCACCCGGTGGGCGCACCTGTTTCTCGGCTTCGCCATGGGCATTGCTCCGGCGGCTGCCTGGGTCGCGGTGCGCGGCACGCTCGACGCTCGCGTGCTGATCGTCACCGCTGCCGTCATGTTCTGGGGCGGAGGCTTCGACATTCTCTACAGCTGCCAGGACTATCACTACGATGTTGCCAGCGGGCTGCACTCCGTGCCGCGTGCCTTCGGAATCGCCGGTGCGCTTCGCCTCGCCCGGATCTTCCACGTGATCGCCTTCGCCTTTTTCGCCTGGATGCTGGTCAGCTTCGGCCTCGGGCACCTCGCCATTGCAGGTGTGGCCATCACCGGCGCTGCTCTGCTCTACGAGCACACGCTGGTCAAGGCCGATGACCTCAGCAAACTAAACGCCGCCTTCTTTACCACCAACGGCTTCATCTCCATGCTGATTCTGTTCGCCGTCGCCGGCGACCGGATTCTGCAATCTCATCGAGGCTAGCGACCTGCCATGACGACACCCGATAACAACGAAGTGGAAATCAAGTTTGTAGTGCGCGATGTCCAGGCTCTGGAGCAGTCGTTGCAGAGCTCGGGCTTCCATCAGAAGACCATCTCCACCCTTGAGACCAACACCCTCTACGACACCCAAACGGGCGAACTCCGGCGCGCCGGAGAGGTGCTGCGCCTGCGCATTTACGGCGATCGCCGTGTGCTCACCCACAAGTCGCGTGGCACCGCTCACAAACACAAAGCCCGCATCGAGCATGAGACCGCAGTAGCCGACTCCGCGGAGATGCACGCCATTCTTACCGCACTCGGCTTTCGTCCAGTCTTCCGATATGAAAAGTTCCGCTCCGAGTGGAGCGACGGCACAGGCGAAGTCGTCATCGACCAGACACCCATCGGCGACCTCGCCGAAATCGAGGGCGGTGCCGAGTGGATCGACCGCATCGCCAACCTTCTCGGCGTCAGCGAGCGCGACTACATCACCGCTTCCTATGCCGAACTATTTTCCGACTGGAAGGAACGCACCGGAAGCTCCGCTCTCCACATGACCTTCGAGCAGGTTGGCCCGCGCCCTTAGGGCTTCCAATCTTCAGACCGCGAACATGCGCAGCGCAAAAAACTCCGGAGCCCGGCTCCGGAGTTTTTTTGGTGTTCCCATTCCGTCAAACTATTCGTTAGTCCCGTGGCACTTCTTGTATTTCTTGCCGCTGCCGCATGGGCAGGGATCGTTGCGTCCAACCTTTTCTCCGCGGACTACCTGCTGCACCCCTTCGGGCTGTCCCGCACCGGCCCGGCGCGCCTGCTCCAGTTCACGCTCCTTGCGCCGCTGGAACTGCCTCTCCACATCGTCCAGCGAAGTCTGCACCCGCTGCGGCGCGCCGGCCGCCGCGCCCGCGGCCATCGGCCCGGAGCTCTGCGGCGCGGCCGCCCCCATGCTGGGCGGCTGCGGTCTCCCGACCATGGCATAGTTGATCTCGTCGCCGTTCTCGTCCACCACGCGCATCATGTACAGAACGCGCACCGTCTCCTGTTCGAAGTGCTCCATCATCTCTTCGAAGAGCGTGAACGATTCCCGCTTGTACTCCACCAAGGGATCGTGCTGTCCGTAGCCGCGCAGCCCGATGCCTTCCTTCAGGTGGTCCATCGACAACAGATGGTCTTTCCACAACTGGTCCAGCACGCTCAGCATGATGACCCGCTCATGCTGCCGCATCGCCTCGGCGCCGATCAGCTTCTCCTTGGCGTCGTAGCGGGCAATCAGCCGGTCGAAGATCGCATCACCCAGTTCGTGATGATTCAGCTTCTTCGGGTCCACGCCGTCGGCCAAAAAGTCCACTCCGAAGCGGCCATAAATTTCGCTCTTCATCCCGGCGATGTCCCAGTTTTCCGGGTGCACCGATTCGCCGGCGAACTTTTCCAGAATTCCGCCCAGCAGGTCGCGCACATAATCCTGCTGAATCAGCTCCTTCTGTTCGTCGCCTTCCAGCAGTTGGCGGCGCAATCCATACACCGCTTCGCGCTGCTTGTTCATCACGTCGTCGTACTCAAGCAGATGCTTACGGGCTTCGAAATTCTGGCCTTCCACCATCTTCTGTGCCGCTTCGATGCGCCGCGTGATCAGCCCCGACTCAATCGGCACGCCTTCTTCCATGCCAAGCTGGCGCAGCAGGTTGGAAACCCACTCCTTGGCAAAGATGCGCATCAGATCGTCTTCCAGCGACAGGTAGAAACGCGAGGCACCCGGATCGCCCTGGCGTCCGGCGCGTCCGCGCAACTGGTTATCAATGCGCCGCGACTCGTGGCGCTCGGTGCCCAGGATGAACAAGCCGCCCGCGTCGATCACCTGCGCGTGTTCCACATCCGTTTCCGACTTGTACTTGTTCAGCAGCTCCGCCCACGTGCCTGCAGGAATGCTGAACTCCTGCCCCTGGTAGTACCAGTAGGCAGTGGTCGGATCGTCGGGACGCGCTTCCACGTCGCCCGCGACGGCTCTCACGGCGGTTGCCACTCCGCGCTTCAGCGCCTCCTGCTTGGCCATGAATTCCGGATTGCCGCCCAGCAGAATGTCGGTGCCGCGGCCCGCCATATTGGTCGCGATGGTGATCATTCCGTAGCGCCCGGCCTGGGCCACGATCTCGGCCTCGCGCTCGTGGAACTTCGCGTTCAACACCACGTGCTTGATGCCTTTTTTCTTCAGCAGATCGCTCAGCCGCTCCGACTTTTCAATCGAAGTGGTGCCCACCAGAACCGGCTGATTGCTTTCGTGGATGCGGGCAATCTCATCGGCCACGGCGAAGTATTTTTCCTTCTCCGTGCGATACACCACGTCCTTGTTCTCCTTGCGCGACATCGGCCGGTTGGTCGGGATCACGACGCATTCCAGTTTGTAGATGCTGTTGAACTCCGAGGCTTCCGTCTCGGCGGTGCCCGTCATGCCCGCCAGCTTGTTGTACATGCGGAAGTAATTCTGGAAGGTGACGGTCGCCAGCGTCTGGTTCTCGCGCTCGATCTTTACGCCTTCCTTGGCTTCCACGGCCTGATGCAGACCGTCGGACCAGCGCCGTCCCGGCATCAGGCGTCCGGTGAACTCGTCGACGATCAGCACTTCGCCGTCTTTCACCACGTATTCCACGTCCCGGCGGTAGAGGTGGTGCGCCTTCACGGCGACCTCTACGTGATGCTTGAGGTCCCAATTTTCCGGGTCCGCGATGTTTTCAATGCCAAGCAGTTTTTCCACCTTCTCCCAGCCCTGCTCGGTCACCATCGCGGTGTGGTGCTTCTCATCGATCACGAAATCGCCGGTATAAATCTTTTCGTTCGGCTCATCGCCCGGCAGCTCTTCGCCTTCTTGCAGCTTGGGGATGATGACGTTGACGCGCGCGTACTTGTCGGTCGACTCCTCGCTGGCGCCGCTGATGATCAACGGAGTACGCGCCTCGTCGATGAGGATCGAGTCCACTTCGTCGACGATGCTGAAGCTGTGCCCGCGCTGCACGCAGTCCTTCACTTCAAACTTCATGTTGTCGCGCAGATAATCGAAGCCGAACTCGTTGTTGGTTCCGTAGGTGATGTCGCAGGCGTAGGCGGCCTTGCGCTGCTCGTCATCCAGGTCGTGCACGATCACGCCCACGGTGAGACCGAGGAAGCTGTAGAGCTTCCCCATCCATTCCGAGTCGCGCTTGGCCAGGTAGTCGTTCACGGTCACCACGTGGACACCGCGGCCGGCGAGCGAATTCAGATACACCGGCAGGGTCGCCACCAGCGTCTTGCCTTCGCCGGTCTTCATCTCGGCGATGCGCCCGGAGTGCAGCACCATGCCACCGATCAGCTGTACGTCGAAGTGGCGCATGTTCAGCACACGACGGCCACCCTCGCGCACCACCGCGAACGCCTCTTCCAGGATTGAGTCCAGCGCCTCTTCGATGGCGAGGTTCTGTTCCTTTTCCCACTGCTTGCGGCGGTCGGCGTCCATCTCCTCTTGCGCCGGCTCCTGCAGCTTCGCCAGGCGCTCCTGCACGCGGCGGCGGAACTCGTCGGTCTTGGCGCGCAGCTCCGCGTCGGTCAATTTGCTAATCTCGGGCTCCAGCGCACTGATGCGCTCCACGCGCGGGCGAAGCTTCTTCACCTCGCGCTCGTTGTGGGTCCCGAAAATCTTGGCCATTACAAAATTTATCAATGCGTTGTCCTTCAGGTACTTACCGAATAATGTCCGGCTGAAATCTCACTCTTGCGGGGCCGCACGGGCACACACCGCACCATTTAAAAGCCTACCATATCGGCTGCCCAAGGTTCCGCCGGGATTACTGGTTGTGCAATGGTTGGGCGAGAGCCGTCCTGATTGGTTTTCGGCAAGGATTGGCAGATCGGGCAATCGTTGAAAACCATCCGGTTACTGGATGGTACATGGTTGCGCAGAAATCCAAGCCATTTAGCTTCCAGTTACATTCGGGCTCGGAAACGATTGACTTCCCCGCTAATAGTTGGGTCGCAAGATTTCCCCGCCCGGTCCGTGGCGGAAGGACGTGTCGCCTGCGTGGTGGGACTGGCTTAGAAGCCGGGGGCTTTGGGGCGGAACGGGACCATGAAGACGGCTTGCAGGTCGATGGCCTGGCCATTCTTGAGCGCGGGACGGAAGAGCCAGCGCGAGAGCGCCTCGACCGCGTTCTGATCGAGCTGCGGGTCCACGCCCTGGGCCACGGCAATCTCGCCGACGCTGCCATCGGCGCGGATGATGGCCGTCAGGATCACGGTGCCCTTGACGCCGTCGCGGATGAGGTCGATGGGATAGGCCGGGTCGGATTTGCGGACGACCTCCGGCGCGATGATGGGCGTGGGCACCAGGCCCTGGTTGCGGTCCACGAAATGGATGATCCAGCTGCCGGAGGCGGAGTTGAGATTGGGCATGTTGACGGCAAGGGCGTAGGAGCGCCGTCCGGCGAAGATATGGTTCTCCAGATCGGTGGGCTTGCTGGGGTTTTCGCGCGCTACGGGTGGGCGCGCAGGGATGGATGCGGTCGCGGGCGGGCGGAGGGTGGCCAACAGCTTCGTCCGGGACTCGGAATCGGCCGTTTCCGGCTTGGCTGAGGGGCCATCGGACAAGGCAGTGGCTGCGGCGGCCGAAAGGGGAGCTCCCACGGTGATTCCGGCTGGCGCGTTCACCTTGGCGCCGGCGTCGTTTTTGCCGGAGCCTGGGGAGTCTCCCGCGCCCGGTGCGCCGGTGGCGTTGGCGCGGCCGTTGGGCGAGGCGGCAAAGGCTCCGCTCCGGTTGCCCGCTGGAAGGGACGCCGGAGGCGGAACGTCGGCGGGGTGTGCGTTCAAGGCCAGCAGCTGCGGCATGTGGGTGCCGCTCGGTGGAAGAAGCTGAGTGAGGTTGGGCGCGCCGGCATTGCCAATCGAGCCTGCCTCGGGTGCGGGCTGCGTCCCGCCCGACGGGACTTTGGGCGCGGCGCGCTGAGGCTTGTTCTGCACGATCAGCTGCACGGGAAGCGCTGGGTTGGCGGCCGGGGGCAGGAGCTGCGCAAGGCCTGGCGGACTTGCTTGGCGAATCGAGGCGGGCTCGGGCGCGGGCTGCGACTCGCCTGGACGGACGGCGGGCAGAGCGCGGCGGGGCTTGAGCTGCACGATCTCCGGCGCGCGGGCAGGCAGTCCGGGCTGCAATCCGGTGAGCTGCAGAGCAGTGGAGCGCGCGATGGCCTGCAGCGGCTGGGCCGACAGCGGCGGCTGGAAGGCGACCAGATTGGGCAGTTCGACATCGCGCCGCAGCGTGGGTCCGCGTGGGGTCACGATGGTTTGTTGGAGGTTGTCGGGAGCATCCGGAAGCAATTGGATGGGCTGCCGCGCCGGCAACGGATCGGCCTTGCCTTCCTGGCGGCGATGGGTGGGTGCGCCGTGCAGCTCCGGCAGATATTGACTGAGCGGATAGGCATGCAGGGCGTGGTAGGAGCGCGACTCGTCCAGGTGAACACCGGCTTGCGGCCAGATGGAGAACGCGTAGAGCAGAGCGAGCAGGGCGGCGTGCGCGAAGACCGAGTCCGTCACTCCGCGCCAGGGAAACGGCTCGGACCAGGGGATCGCGAAGCGGAGCTCACGCGGAGGAGAGATGCTGCCTTCGTCGAGCGGTCTCCGGAATTGTGGAATCGCATTCACAGCAGGGTATGCGCGATTATAGCGCGCGCCACGAGGTGCACCGGACGGCAGAGACACGGCTGGAGCGGGTTCGTAAAGCGAGATAACTTTGCTGCAGAATATAGGTACGCACGACGGTAGTGGTTGGAACCTGCAGCTACTTTCCCGCACCATTCAGAACGGTTTCGCTGACTTTGGCTCCTCCGCAAAGCTGCACGGCGTGAAGCATCGCCTTGGCTACACGGTTGGCCGTATCTTCATCGGTAAAGACGAAGGCATTTTCACCTGCTCTTCGCCAGACCGAAAGCCGGCTCATATCTTCTGGTCTGCGGGCCACGAGCCAGAAGACGGGAGGATCGACTTTCGCAGAGACGTTCGGGTATCCGCTGGCGACATAGTTCCGATTGGCGTACTGCTCACCCGTGGTAACTACGAGATTCTGCACGTCGGGCAGGAAGAAGCCGTTGTCGCGGTCATTCAGTCCTGCGCCGGCCACGATTTTCAGGTGATATTTGATCCAGCAACTGGCCGGGTCGGCGGCCACGCTGCTCTGTTCGAAGCTGTACTGCGTGACCCCATCGGTATCGTCACCGTAATCATGCCAGTGCGCAGCGTAATGCACATTCCCCACCGCATTGAGCTGGTCCTGAATGAACTTCATGGTATCGGCAAGCGAGGCGGTATCGGCGGGTGGGGATGGCACACTCTGCTGCGACACCGCGGAGATGGTCAGAAGCGCGAGAGACAACAACGATCGATTGATTCGCAATGGGGCTCCTCTGCGAATTCCTTCTGGGGAACTATTTTTGTCCTTACCTTGCTAACTTGCAAGCTCGACGTGCAGGGTTGCGATGGGCATAAGGACAAAAGGCGGAGCTTCCGCCTTCAAGTGATGCCCATCGCAGCTGGTTGAATAGGGATTAAGAAGAATGGTGCGCCCGGCAAGATTCGAACTCACGACCTAACGCTTCGGAGGCGTTCGCTCTATCCAGCTGAGCTACGGGCGCGCAGAGGCAATTATACCTGAGGTGGTGGAAACGGGAGAATCGGCTGGCGGGTGCGATGCCTCCGAAGCGGCGGAGGATCTTTCGCTGCGCTCCTAATGAACAGTGCACTCATGCGGCAATAGGGACAAGTTGGAAGCCGAGGGTCTTGGCCTGTTTGCGGAGTCTATTTTCATGGCGTAGAACCTGTTTTTGCTCCTCTTTGGCGAAGACGCTTTCGTCATAGGCAGCGCCGGTGGTCAATAGGTGATAGATGATGCGGGCGAGTTTGTGGGCGGCCGCGGTAATGGCTTGCGGGGGGCCGAGTTTGGCTCGCATGCGACGATAGAAGGTGCCAAGGTGCGACTGGCTCTTTTGTAAAGACTGGGCGGCGACACGCAAGGCGCGACTGGCGCGGTTGTTGGTTTTGCGAGTCTTGGACGACAACACCTTACCTCCACTTTTATTGTTTCCCGGGCACAAGGTCAGCCAACTGGCAAACGCAGCGGCATTGGGAAAGCGCGACAGATCGGGGCCGATTTCGGCCAGCAGACTGTGCGCAGTCAGCGAACTGATGCCGGGAACCGCGGTTAGGTCGGTGCCGAAGACGCGGTACAACTCCTGACGCATATCAAAGTAAAACTCGTTTTTGCGGCGTTTGCGCAGGGTAGGAGGAGCATCTAAGGGGGGTTGGCCGGAACCATTTTTGCCATTCAACTGACGCATTCGTTGCTCGATCTCCCGATCGCAGTCGGCCAGCATCGTTTGATACTGCCGGTAGGCCTGGAGCGACTGGCGCAGGGTGAACAGGTGTTCGGGCCGATAATTGCCCACCAGCGACTTGATAACGGTCTCGCGTGGAGAGCGCACGGTGACATGGCACAGTGCCGCCAGTTGCGCAGGGCTGCGTTGCCCGGCCAGGATAGCGTCCACGATCGCTAGTCCGCTCATGCCCGTGATGTCGCTGAGCACGTGGTGAATTTGCAGGTTCATTTGAGTGAGCGCCTTGTGCATATGCTGCACGTGAACGGCAGCCAACTCCACTAAGCTGGAGCGATGCCGGCTCAATGAGCGAATCTCGCAGATAGCACCTTCGGGACGATAGGAAGCATGCAGCAACCCCACCGAATGCAGATACTGCAGCCATTGGCAATCGCGCACGTCCGACTTGCGTCCGGGAACGTGCTTGACATGTTTGGAGTTGACCAGGCAGACCCTGACTCCAGCCTCCTCTAAAATTTCGTATGGCGGAATCCAGTACACCCCGGTGGACTCCATCGCTACCGTGGTGACGCCACACCGCTTCACCCACTCCGCCATCTCCCGTAGATCCTGGGTAAAGGTTTGAAACCTTCGTATCGTCTGCTCGTCGCGGCCCGGCGGCACGGCGACATAAATCTCGCTAGCTCCTACATCAATGCCTGCGGCATTGGGCTCGATACACTCTAGACTTAGCGCACTCTTGGACTGCTGCATGCTGCCTCCGCGGCTGCGGCTTGGGCCAGGCTGTGGAGCAGGTAATCTCCTAAACGGGATCGCTTGCCAGAACTCCTGGCAAGCTTCACCAATGTCTCAACCACAAGGCCTGGGACCATGCTCAAGAACGGGCTACGAAAGCACCAATGCTCAGCCAGCCTACTTCCGCAAACCGCAACCGACTACGAGCATACCGCCTGTCCTGTGTTCATTCCTGTCCTAACTCGATCTTTGCGAGTCATACTGCTCAAGATGACAGCGCAAAAATTCAAAAGCGGGAACAAAAGAAAAAACAAGAACAAGAGCAACGACAAGGTCAACTGCAGAGGCAAGGTCAACTGCCCCACTCAAGCCGAAAGTAGAGCTTGAATGGGCCACCCGCCTGGCGGCCCGGCAGCCGCCACAGAGGTTCACAAAAGGGCGCAGGCTTCTTCGAAGGCGAGACGTGGACTGCGGGGAAAGAGGCGGGCGCGATCTCCGTAGCCGAGATTGCACAGGAAGTTGGAGCGCACGTGGGTGAGGGGGAAAAACTCCTGATCGCAACCGGTACATTCCTTGTCCGCGCCGAAGAACTCGGCGTCCACCTTGGCGTTGTCAAAGCCGGACATGGGGCCGCAGTCGAGTCCGAGGGCGCGGGCGGCGAGGATGAGGTAGGCGCCCTGGAGGCTGGAGTTGCGGCGGGCGGTGTGGTCTGTGAGTTCGGGAGATTGCTCAAACATATTCTTGAAATTGGGCGCGTGCGGGAAGAGCTTGGGCAGTTGCTCGTAGAAATGGAAATCGGCGCCGATGATGGCGGTGACTGGAGCGGCGATCACCTTGTCCACATTGGGCGGAGCCAGGGCGGGGACGAGGCGCTGCTTGGCCTCTGGAGTACGCAGAAAAAGGATGCGCGCGGGACAGCAGTTGGCGCTGGTGGGGCCCCACTTCGTGAGGTCGTAGAGACGGCGCAGGGTGTCGTCGGGGACGGGCTTGGGAAGCCAGAAGGAATAAGTTCGAGCCGAGCGGAAGAGCTGGTCCAGCACTGCGTCGCTGAGGGACGCGGTCTGACTTTCAAGACTTTCGGGTGCGGGCATGTTGAGCTATCTCCGGAGTTGAATGGTTTCTATCTGCGGCCGCGGGTACGCGGCTAGCGAAAAACCAGGTAGAGAACGATTCCGAGCGCGATCCAGAAGGGCGTGGCCAACAGAGAGGCGATGAGCAGGCCGCGCAAAAGATGGCTGCGTTCGGTTGCGATCAGCTCCGGGGTGGGGAGTTCCTGCGGGGCCTTCTGGAGAGGGTCGGGTGTGGGTGTATCAACGCGAGGGTGAAGAAACGGCAGAGCACCCATAGCACCTGTTGAGATGAGGAATGGAGTTCGTCCGTTGCAAAACCTCGGCGCAAATTTTGCAGCCAAGCGGCGAACCAAGAGCGCCACCTCCGGCCCAAGACGGAAGCAGTCATACTCGTGAGGTGAGCCAGGGGGAACAGTCCGCGGAGCGGGGCGCGCCGGATAAGCAGTCCGCCGAGCAGGAGCGCGCGCTGACCGGCTTTGCCACCTTTCTGCGGGTGGAAAAAGGGCTGGCTCCGCTGACGGTGAGCAGCTATGCGGGCGACCTGAAGCTGTGGGCGGAGTTTCTCTCTGGACACGGAAAGACGGTGTTGACGGCGCAGCGGGAAGATTTAAAGGAGTGGCTGCAACATTTGCTGGGGCATGGGATGGATTCGCGTTCGGTGGCGCGGAAGCTTTCGGCATTGCGCGGGTTTTACCGCTTTCTGCTGCTGGATAAAAGGATTGCGCACGATCCGACGCTGGAGATCGATAGCCCGCGGCAGTGGAAGGTGCTGCCGAAGGCGCTCTCCGAGGAAGAGACGGCCAAGCTGGTGGAGAGCGTGGGGCCGGGCGCGACGGGCGCAGAGCAAACTCGCATGGGAAACGCGTTGGCGCTGCGCGACCGGGCGATGCTGGAGGTGTTGTATGCGGCGGCGGTGCGGGTGAGCGAAGTGGTGGATGCCCGGGTGGAGGACACCAAGGTGGAGCTGGGATACATGCTGGTGCGCGGCAAGGGAGACAAGGAGCGGATCGTTCCGCTGGGAGGGCCGGCACAGCAGGCGCTGCGCGACTATCTGCGCGACGGGCGGGCGGTGCTGGCGGGCCGCAAGAAGGTGGCCGAGCTGTTTGTGGCGCGGGGCGGACACAAGCTGACGCGGGAGCGGGTGTGGATGATTGTGGATCGGGCCAGCCGGGCGGCGGGACGGCATGCGTCGCCGCACATGCTAAGGCATTCGGCGGCGACGCACATGGTTTCGCATGGGGCCGACCTGCGCACGGTGCAGACAGTGCTGGGACACGCCGACATTGGGACGACGCAGGTGTATACGCACGTGGCGCTGGATAGGTTGCAGAAGGTGTACGCGGCGCATCATCCGCGGGCCGGGAAACGCGGCGGCAAGGATGAAGAGCGATGAGCGCGGGGAGTGAATCACCAACTGCTTCAGCAGCGGCGCTGGAGAAATTTTTACAAGCGCTGGTGGCGAGGAATGCGTCGGCTCATACGGTGAAGGCGTATGGCACGGACCTGGCGGAGTTTGTGGAGTTCGTGGGACCGGAGGAGCTGAAGGCGATCGACCATCAGCTGATTCGCGCGTATCTGGGACAGCTGTATGAGCGCGGAGTGAGCAAGGCAACGGTGGCGCGGGCGCTGTCGTCGATTCGATCGTTTTTTAAGTGGATGGGGCGGGAGCGGATGATCGAGTCGAATCCGGCGCTGCTGGTAGCGGCTCCGAAGCTGCCCAAGAGGCTGCCGCGGGTGCCGACGATGGAGGAGATGAACCTGGTGCTGGACGCGAAGATGCCGGAAGAGGCATCCTTTGCCGAGCGCGACCGGCTGATTCTGGAGCTGCTGTATGGGTGCGGGATTCGCAACAGCGAGCTGACAGGGATCAACCTGGAGGATATTCATCTGGCTCAAGGGTTGATTCTGGTGCGCGGCAAGGGGAAGAAGCAGCGGCTGGTTCCGTTTGGCGAGGCGGCGCGCGTGGCGCTGGGGAGTTATCTGCCGCAACGGGCAAGAGTGCTGGAAGAGCACAGACGGACCGGGGAGTGCGCTGTGCTGGTGAACCTGCGCGGGACGAGGCTGACGACGCGTAGCGTGGGGCGCATTGTGAAGGTCATTGCAGTAGCGGGCGGGCTGCCGAGCGAAGTGCATCCGCACACGCTGCGGCATGCCTTTGGCACGCACATGCTGGAAGAGGGTGCGGACCTGAGGGCGATCCAGGAACTGCTGGGGCACGAGCGGCTCTCGACGACGCAGAGGTACACGCAACTGACGACCCGGCAGGTGCTGGATGTGTACGACAAGACGCATCCGCGGGCGAAGTAGAAACGGGTGAGCCACATTCGCCAAAAGAATGGCGGATGTGGCTCACCCGCCAAACTGACTTGTCAGGCTACCTTCTTCCCTGCGGCTAGATTCATTACGTCGGTAGTCGTCAACGGATTTCCACCAATCGCCCACTCACCGCTTTTAATTTCCTCAATGACAACCGACGTCACCGGACGCATATTTTCTCCTTCAATCGAAACCATTGCGTCGGTGAGCTTTCGAACCATCTCCTGCTTCTGTTCATGCGAAAAAACGCCCTCAATCAATTTGACCTGAATAAACGGCATGAGATTCGCTCCTTCGGTATAGGAAGATGCAATCTGCCGGACTGGAGTTATGCGCGGGCGTGCTCGGCGGGGTCTTTTTTGGCGGGCTCGGATTCGGCGGCGAGGGAGTTCCATAGTTCGAGGACCTGGGTGCGGAGGTTGGCGGTGAGGCGCTCGTAGGCTTGCTCGGGCTTTTCGGCTGGGTCGGGATAGATCGGTTTGCCGATGCGGATGCGCAAGGGGTGGAAGCCCTGGAAGCCTTTGCCGCGCGGCCAGACGGAGTGGAATCCGTATTGCGCGGCGGGGACGATGGGGATGTTGAGGTGCTGGGCGAGGATGGCCGCGCCTTTCTTGAACTGCTTGGGCGGGCCTTCGAGGGAGCGCTCGCCTTCGGGATAGAGGACGAGGATTTTTCCGGCGCGGAGTCCGTAGGCTCCGGCACGCATGGCGGGGATGAGGTTGGAGTCGGGGTCGAGTGGGATGAGGTGCAGGAGTTGGGAGAGCTTGTGCATGATGCCGGCGCCGAAGATTTCGGTGGTGCCGACATAGAAGACGTTGTGGAACGGCTTCCACGGCAGGGCCGAGATGAGGTAGGGGCCGTCGAGGTAGCTGGAGTGATTGGCGCAGAGGATGTAAGGCGCGGCGGGGAGGTTTTCCACTCCGTCGATGCGCAGGCGGAAGAGCGGGCGCGAGATGAGCTTGCCGGTCTGGATGAAGAGCCACCAGAGGAGTCCGAAGATGGGACGGCGGCGGGTGATGGCAAGCACGTCGGGGTCGGTCATCTCGGCGTCGAAGACGGTGCTCCATCCCTGGGACTGTCGGACCTCCTGGCCCTTGCTCCGATTCACCAGATCGACGAGTTCGCGGACGGTGTAGACCTCGGAGGCGGCGGAGTCATCGATGGCGGCGCCGAGGCGATGGGAGAGCGCGGTGAGCAGCTCGACACGTTCCATGGAATCGAGTCCGAGGTCGAGTTCGAGACTGTCGGCGGGATGGATGGGCTTTTGCAGGCGGGCGCCAACGGCTTCGGTGATGACGGCCAGGGCGGGTTGCACGTCGGGCGAGTCGAGCCACTGGCGGTCTTCGTCGGTGACGGGGCGCTCGCCGACGGTGACTTCGCCTTCATCCCCTGAGGCGCTTCTCTCGTTAACCACGCGCCCGTGGAGTTCGCGGAGTTTGCGGTCGATCTCGTTGCGGCGCAGCTTGCGGGTGGTGGTGCGGGGGAGATCCTCCTGCCAGATGTCATAGGAGAGGATTCGCTTGGTGGCGGGGAGAGTGGCGGAGATGCTCTCGATGTCGTAGCGGACGACCTCGCGGATGTTGACGATTCGGTGGCTGCGGAGGACCTCGAAGTTGGGGACGATGACGCCGTGCAGGCGCTCGCTGAGCGGCTCGCCGGGCTTGCGGGTTTCGAGACCGAGGACGCAGAGTTCCTTGATCCAGGGCGAACGCAGGTAGTAGGACTCGATCTCTTCGGGATAGATGTTTTTGCCGGAGCTGAGGACGATGACGTCTTTGGCGCGTCCGCTGATGAAGTAGTTGCCGTGGGCGTCGGTGTAGGCCAGGTCTCCGGTGTAGAGCCAGCCGTCGCGCAGGACTGCGGCTGTGGCCGCAGGACGGTTGTAGTAGCCCTTCATGATGGTGGGGCCGGAGAGTGCAATTTCGCCGACGAGGTGTCCGTTCTCATCGAGTTTGGGATCGACCAGCCTGGCCTGGATGCCCGGCAGCGGCGGGCCGATGGAGCCGATGACGTTCGACTCCGGCGGGGTGGCGTGGCAGCCGCTGGTGGTTTCGGTGAGTCCGTAGGCCTGCAGCATGGCGAAGCCGAGGGCCTGGATATCGCGGCCGATCTGGGCGTCGAAGCGCGAGCCTCCGGTGCAGAAGTAGCGGATGTTGGGGCCAAGCTGGGCGTGGACTTTTTTGAAGACGACCTTGCCGAGATTGAAGCCCATCTTTTGCGATGCGGTGCTGAGGGAGAGCAGGATGCGGAAGACTTTTTGGGCGAGGCGGCCTTTTTTGGCGACTTCGCCGAAGATGCGCTCATGGATGAGATAGAAGAACTGGGGGACGCAGCAGAAGATGGTGATGCCGCGCTCGCGCAGGGCGAGCGTCAGCTCCTGGGTGTTGAGCGAATCGAGAAAGACGACCTTGCCTCCGTTATAGAGAGGCAGGAAGAGATTGGCCATCTGGGCCAGCACGTGAAAGAGCGGCAGGACTCCGAGCAGGGCGTCTCCGGGACCGACGGGGACGAACCGGCGGATGCACTCGAGCTCGGCGGTGAGATTGCCGTCGGTGAGCATGACACCCTTGGGATCGCTGGTGGTTCCCGAGGTGTAGATGATGGCCGCGACATCGTCGGGCTGGACGGGAGCCGGGGTGAAATTCGGCGAAGAGTTGAGGGCGATTTGAAAGACGCAGGGCAGGCCGGGGTGCTGCGAGTCGTCATGTGGGAAGTCGAGGGTGGCGAGCTGAATAGTGTGTCCGGCGGCGGCCTGCTGGGCGATGGCCTCTTCGGCGATATGGAAGCTGCGCTGGTCGGTGAAGAGCAGGGTTGCGCCGGAGTCGGCCAGGAGCTTGGCGACCTGTGCGGGGGTAAAGGCGGTGTCGAGGGGAACGGCAACGTTGCCGCTGGCGATGATTCCCAGGTAGGCGGCGACCCAGGCGGGACTGTTGAAGGCGAGGATGGCGCAGCGCGCGCCTCCGATGCCGGAGCGAAGCAGCCAGTCTCCCACGGCGTCTGAGATGCGGCGGAGTTGACTGTAGGTGAAGCTTTCGATGGTGTGGCCGTCGGCGGTGGTGGAGATGCTGGAGAGCGGCGACGGCGGTACGTGGGTTCCAGGCTGCCGCTGAATTTCGACCGCCGGGGCTGACGGCCAGCGCTCTACTGACTGCAGAAAGCAACTGTAGAACATAGGGTCTCTCGACAACAGGATACACGGAAAGCTCAGGCGCAGAGGGTGTGACGCTACGCGAATCTGCAGAGATTGCTCAAGATAAAAAATGCTGTAGTGATTCCTCGCAGAATAAAAATACAACGGCGGCAAGTTTTTTGTGGACAGCCTACGCATCGGGGCTAGAATGTGGCGCAGATGAGTTCTGCTGGTTGGAACGCATTCTAAAAAACGATGGCGTCGCCCGGCATGCGGGAGGATGGCATCTTAATTTTTTGCACCTAATAACTTATAGGAGAGATTTTTTCCATGAAGCGTTTTGCGATTACTCTGGCTGTTATGGCGATGATGATGTCCACAGTTGCACTGGCACAGGACGGCGGGTCACTCTACAAAGCAAAATGCGCTGGCTGCCACGGCGCGGACGGCGGCGGCAAGATGGGTCCGGCGATCAAGGGCAAGACCAACGCAGCCGACGTTGCTCTCAAGGGTGGATTGGCGGGACCGCACTCCAAGCCGATCAATGGCGTAAGCGCGGATGATGCCAAGGCGATCGGGGATTTCGTCGCCGGCTTGAAATAGCAAATCATTCTGGATGGAGATAAGCCGATGCCTGCGGGCATCGGCTTTTTCGTGTATGCAAGATCGAGCGGCATACATTAGGTGGCCAGGCCCACATCTGCTAAATGCGGCAGGCATGGGGCACCTGGACGAGCACGGTCAAAGGTGGAAAAAGCAAGGGCTAGATCAACTGCCCCGCGATACGGGCTGACTGCTCTCCACCTCTGCCAAAAGATGGCAGATATGGGCCACCCGCAAAAATTTGGATAGGCGAAAGAAGCAAGGTCAAAGGCGGGAAACAAAAGGCAAGACCAACTGCCCCACTCAAGCCGAAGGATGGCTTGAATGGGCCACCCGCGCGTCTACCAGCAGAACTACATGGTTGATGTGGGAGAGCCTTCGGCGAGTTCGCGGAGGCATTCCAGGATGGCGAGCTCTCCGCTGGGATGACGGAGCGTTTCGTGAAGGGAAACGCTGACCGAAAAATGCGGCGGCCGGGTGCGGAAGGAGACGGAGAGAAAGTCGAAGTCGCGGGTTGCCACCACGCCGTTGATGCGGCCGGAGAGCTGCGGCTCCCAGGAGGGCTGGGTGGAGATGTAAAGGGTGGCAATGGTGTGCCGGGGCCAGAGTGCGGATTCCTGACCGCGGTGGCGGTTGAGGCCGAACCAGCGGGTGCGTCCGATCTCCAGGCATTCGCCGGGCGGACAGGAGAGGTTGGCTTGAAAGGTGATGGTCTCCTGGCACTGGCGGCAGCACCACAACGCCCAGCGCACAGGGACATGGCGGGGCGCAAGGCGAACGTCGAAAAATGGCTGATGGAAGGCGGAGCCGGGCAGGCTGAGCCGGGCGCGAAAGTGCGCTGCGCTGGGCCATGAGACGCCGGTAATCTGGCCGTGATCCGCGATGGCACCCTGCAGCCAGCGCAGGACGCGCAGCCCTCGACGGTGGTTGAAGCGCACGAACAGGAGGTACCACAGAGCGAAGACCGCCGCTCCAACCACCAGGCCGATAAGTACAAAGCGCAACATGACAAATCGGTGAGATGCGGTGGCGGGGAGGTTGAGATGCTAGCGGCCTGTCTCCGGTGATGCAGTCCGAAGATTTTTTGGACCATCGAGGGAATACAGCTCCGGCTAGGGCTGCGGAGGCGCAGGTCCCTCCCCGACGTAGTAGCGGGTCTGGCCTCCGGGGCGGATATGGTTACTCTCGAAACATTCCTTAATGCGGCGGCGGAGCTCGCGCGTGACCGCGTCCTGTGCCGCAGGACTGGTCTTGACCAGGATGAGGTAATCCACCTCGTTGCCCGTGACGCGGTCGATGCCCGGCACTTGGGGGTCGCCAATCATTGCTCCCCGGAAGCGTTCGTCGCTGTGAATGGCGGCGGTGATCTGCTGCAGTAACTGGATGACCCGCTCGCTGCTCTCCTGATAGTCGACCGCGACCTGCAGGGCGATCTGGGTCCAGTCGCGGGTGAGATTGGTGACGGCGGTGATGGTGGAGTTGGGGATGGTGTGCACCGAGCCATCGCCGTCGCGCAGGACGGTGCGGTGAAGGGTGAGGGTTTCGACCGTTCCCTGAAAGGAGCCGACCTTGATGGTGTCGCCTACGTCGAACCAGTTTTCCACCAGGATGAAAAAGCCGTTCAGCACATCATGCACCAGGGTCTGTGCACCGAATCCTACGGCGAGTCCGGCGATTCCGGCACTGGCGATGAGCGGCTCCACATGGATGTTGAGGTCATAGAGGATGCTGACGAGGGCGAAGAAGACGATCAGGGCGAGGCCAACACTGCGGGTGATCGACGAGATGGTGCGGAGCTGCTGGGTGCGGTGGGCGGAGACGGGCAGATGCGCGTGGTCGGCACGGGCCAACCGGCCGCAGACGAGATTGAGAATGCGGACCAGGACGAAGGCCAGGATAATGGTGACCACGATTTTGGGCAGCTGGTAATGAACCAGGTGAAACAGATCGGAGTACCAGAGATCCAGCCGGAACAGATCGCGCCAGGTGTGTGGAAGCTGGGTGGGAGCCATGATGGGCCATTAGATTCGCCAGAGTGGGTTGGGAGATGGCGGAGCAGAGATCGCCAGGGCAGGCAGAAAATCCGCGCCCGGCGCGCGCGGCGAATAAATAACGAAGCCAGGTGAGAAATATAGCGGGTTCCTGGTTTCATATCATTGAATTGGAAATTGCCGGCGTGGTATAAACAGTCGCTACCCGCATAATTGCCGAGATGGGAAATTTGTGGGCAGTGGAGCGTCTCGCAAACAGCTCCTTGCGACACCCAACGCGGCCAAGCCTCAACATTCCTTGAAGTGGAAGCGCGTTTCGGGTTCGGATGTTTTGCGCCCGGAAGCGATCCCGGTGTGGCTCCGCCGCACCGCATGATTTCGTGCGCAGGCATTGGATGGAGATTTATCACCCGTAACGAGTTTTGAACTCGGAGGAATCTGTATGAAACTGTGGCTCCCGCAGAGCCTCAACCGCCTGGGGCGCGGCGTATCACTGCTGGCCCTTACACTTTTCACCTCGATGGCAGCGCTGGCCGAGCCGGCCGGCGGCGAAGCCGCACTCAAGTTGCCCGATCTGCGCAGCGTCAGCTTCTTCAACGGCGCCATCAATGGACACAACTTGTTGCTGATCGGCATTGTGTTTTGCGTCTTCGGGCTGCTGTTTGGCCTGGCGATCTATACCCACCTGAAAAACCTGCCGGTCCATCGCGCGATGCTCGAAATCTCCGAGCTGATTTACGAGACGTGCAAGACCTATCTGACGACGCAGGGCAAGTTCATCATGATCCTGTGGGCGTTCATCGCGGTGATCATTGCGGCCTACTTTGGCTGGCTGGCGCCGGTTCCGGGCAAGCCGGTCGGAGTGACGCTGCCGATCATCCTGGGCTTCAGCCTGGTGGGCATCGCGGGCAGCTACGGCGTGGCGTGGTTCGGCATCCGGGTGAACACCTTTGCCAACTCGCGCACCGCGTTTGCAGGGCTGGGCGGCAAGCCCTTCCCGGTTTACGACATTCCCCTGAAGGCCGGCATGAGCATCGGCATGATGCTGATCAGCGTGGAACTGCTGATCATGCTGTGCATTCTGCTGTTCATTCCGGGCGACTACGCCGGTCCGTGCTTTATCGGCTTCGCCATCGGCGAATCGCTGGGAGCGGCTGCGCTGCGCATCGCGGGCGGCATCTTCACCAAGATCGCCGACATTGGATCCGATTTGATGAAGATCGTCTTCAAGATCAAGGAAGACGACGCTCGTAACCCCGGCGTGATTGCCGACTGCACGGGCGACAACGCGGGCGACTCGGTTGGTCCCTCGGCCGACGGTTTTGAAACCTACGGCGTGACCGGCGTGGCGCTGATCACCTTCATCCTGCTGGGCGTGCACGATCCGGTGGTGCAGGTACAGCTGCTGGTGTGGATCTTCGTGATGCGCGTGATGATGATGGTGGCAGCCGCCGGCTCCTACTTCCTGAACCATGCGATTGCCAAGGCCAAGTACGGCAACAGCGACACGATGGACTTCGAGGCACCGCTGACTTCGCTGGTGTGGCTGACTTCGATCGTTTCGATTGCCCTGACCTATGTCGCCACGTACCTGATGATTCCGGAGCTGGGCGGCGATTCGACGCTGTGGTGGAAGCTGGCTTCGATCATCAGCTGCGGCACGCTGGCGGGCGCGGTGATTCCGGAGCTGGTGAAGGTGTTTACCTCGACCAACAGCGCGCACGTTCAGGAAGTGGTCACCGCGTCGCGCGAGGGCGGGGCTTCGCTGAACATCCTTTCGGGCTTTGTGGCGGGCAACTTCTCCGCCTACTGGCTGGGGTTGGCGATGGTCGGCTTGATGTCGGTTGCCTACTTCGTGAGCATTTCCATTCCGAGCACGATGATGCTGGTTCCGGCGGTGTTTGCCTTCGGACTGGTGGCTTTCGGCTTCCTCGGCATGGGTCCGGTGACGATTGCGGTGGACTCCTACGGTCCGGTGACCGACAACGCACAATCGGTGTACGAGCTGTCGCTGATCGAGCAGGTTCCGAACGTGAAGGCGGAGATCAAGCGGGACTTTGGCATCAACGTGAACTTCGATCGCGCCAAGGATCTGCTGGAAGAAAACGACGGCGCGGGCAACACGTTTAAGGCAACCGCCAAGCCGGTGCTGATCGGCACCGCCGTGGTGGGCGCAACCACGATGATCTTCTCGATCATCATGGGCCTGACCGGCGGACTGACCCACGACGTGGACAAACTGTCTCTGCTGTATGCTCCATTTGTGCTCGGCCTGATCACCGGCGGCGCCATGATCTACTGGTTCACCGGCGCGGCGACCCAGGCGGTTTCGACCGGCGCCTACCGCGCGGTGGAGTTCATCAAGGACAACATCAAGCTGGAGGGCGTGGAAAAGGCCAGCGTGGAAGACTCCAAGAGGGTGGTTGAGATCTGCACGCAGTATGCGCAGAAGGGCATGTTCAACATCTTCCTGGCGGTGTTCTTCGCGACGCTTGCCTTCGCCTTGATCGAGCCGTTCTACTTCATCGGCTACCTGTTCTCGATCGCGATCTTCGGCTTGTACCAAGCCATCTTCATGGCCGATGCGGGCGGCGCGTGGGACAACGCCAAGAAGATCGTAGAGACCGAGCTGAAGGCCAAGGGAACGCCGCTGCACGATGCGTGCGTGGTGGGCGACACGGTGGGCGACCCGTTCAAGGACACCTCGTCGGTGGCCATGAACCCGGTCATCAAGTTCACCACCTTGTTCGGCTTGCTGGCGGTGCCGCTGGGAGTGACTCTGGCTGGGAGAAGCCCCCTGCTGACCCACCTGCTGGCACTCGCCTTCTTCCTGGTGTCGGTCACTTTCGTATGGCGCAGCTTCTACAAGATGCGCATCGAAAAGAACTCGACGCCGGCAGGAAAAGCCAAGGCCATGGCCGGTCACTAAACATCAACCAGCAGAAAAGAGAGAGCTCTCGCAATTGCGGGAGCTTTCTTTTTTGGCGGGAAAAAGGCTGGGATGCCGCCGCCGATGCAGCTTCTCTCCATCGAAATTCTCGATCCTGACGCTTCCGCAATGTTGTTGTAGGGCGTATTGTGTTTGTGCTGTAGCGCCGCATCTTTTGGCCGCCATTGGTGTTCAGGACATAGACATGAGGCGGGTTCTGGCAGTCAGTGATGCACAGCAACGGGGAGAATCGTTACTCGTGCGAACAAAGAAAACGAGTTGCAGGGCCCAAGACAGGAAAGGTGGAGAGAAGAAATGAAGATGAAAAGCTCAATTTGTGGCGTGATGATTGGCAGTCTGTTGGCGATGCTTCTGGTATTTATGCCGGCACCGGCTGCCGCACAAGTCGGTATAGGGGTCCAGATCGGTGGCGGCGCCCCGGTGGTAGCTGAGGCTCCTCCGGTGTGCCCGTATGGATATTACGACTACCCACCGTATGCTTGCGCTCCCGTCGGATTCTGGGGACCGGAGTATTTTTACAACGGCATCTTCATCGGTGCCGGGCCGTGGTTCGGCTGGGGCTATAACCATGGCTGGGGCGGCCATCGCTTCCATGGTTACTACGCCTGGCATGGACATAGCTATGGCCAGCGCGGCTGGGGCTCGCCGGGTGGTTACCACGGTGGTGGACGTGGGCCCGCCGGACACCCTGGACCCGGTGCACACGCCGGACCTGGTGCACACGGTGGACCTGCCGCACACGGTGGGGCAGCACACGGTGGCGCCGCACACGGTGGGGCAGCACACGGTGGCGGTGGCGGACACGAGGAACACAAACGCTAACTGAACGACAGCCCGCAGGTGTTCACCTTCGGGCTGTCGCTTTTAGGCGGGGGAACGACGAGTTGCGCGCATTCGGCGGCCTGCTATGCTGTTGGCATGGATCCTGTAGCGCTGACCCGGCAGCTCATCGACATTGAATCGGTCACCGGCAATGAGGGCGCGGCGGCGAACTTTCTGGCCGCGCATCTGGAAAAGCTTGGCTACGCGGTGGAGCGGATGCCGGTCGAGGGCGAGCGCATCAACGTGTATGCCCGGCCGGCCGAGGTGGATACGCCCGCGGTGGTATTTTCCACGCACATGGACACGGTGCCGCCGTTTTTGCCTTCGCGCGAGGACGGCGACAACATTTACGGACGCGGGGCCTGCGACGCCAAGGGCATTATTGCCGCAATGGTCGCGGCCTGCGAGCGGCTGCGCAAGGCGGGAAAATCTGCCGGATTGCTGTTTGTGGTGGGCGAGGAGCGCGACTCCCTGGGCGCACGGGTGGCGAACCAACATCCGCGCGGCTCACGCTTTTTGGTAAACGGAGAGCCGACAGACAACCGCATCGCGGTGGCTTCCAAGGGCGCGCTGCGGGTGGAGGTAACGGCGCACGGACGGATGGCTCACTCGGCGTATCCGGAGCTGGGCGAGTCGGCGATTGAAAAGCTGCTGGACGCGCTGCAGAAACTGCGGGCGATGAAGCTGCCGCACAATCCGGAGATTGGGCCGAGCACGGCCAATATCGGCATTATCGAAGGCGGCCGAGCGACGAATGTGATTCCGGACTTTGCCAAGGCACAGCTGCTTTACCGGCTGGTGGGGCCGTCGGAGAAGCTGCGCGACGAAATCGCCTTCGCCGTGGGTGAACTGGCGGAGGTCGAGTTCGTGCTGGACATTCCCTACATGCACTTCCTTACCGTGCCGGGGATCGAGACGATGACGGCCTCGTTTACCACCGACATTCCCGCGCTTTCGGCCTGGGGCAAGCCGGTACTGCTGGGGCCCGGTTCGATTCTGGTGGCGCATACGGATAGGGAGTTTTTGGCCAAGGCGGAGCTGATGCGGGCAATTGAGTTGTATGTGGAGATCGGAAGCTATCTGCTGCAGTAGGGCAAGGTCAAAGGCGGCAAACAAAAGGTAAGGTCAACCGCCCACTCAAGCCGAAGGATGGCTTCCACCCCAGCTAGCCAACTACAGGCTCGCCGGGGACCCCGGCTTGAATGGGCCACCCGGCTTTCATTTTCTGTATGCACCGGTGCATCATGCTTAGCTATGCATATCTCTGGAGCTTGGATTCTGCTGATCTTTATCAGCCTGTCCACCACCCTGATTTTATTGACGCTGCACTTGACCAAACTCGGTCTGTTGATCCATCAGCAGATTCCGGACCGGCCGCGACGGCGGCTTTTTCTGGCCTCGGTAAGTTTCTTTCTGACGTTCCTGGCCGTGCGCCTGCTGGTCTCAGCGATTGTTCATCATGTGGGGCCGTTCAATTACGTTGAGGTGGGTGGACGGCATATCCACCACTTGGTGTGGGGAATATTTCTGCTGCTGATTTGCGGCTATGGGGAACTTACGGAGGCGGGAGACGGGAGCAGTGCGGGCGCGATCTTTCTGAGCCGCCTGCTGGCCCTGGGATACGGCTCCGGCGCGGCGCTTACGCTGGATGAATTTGCCATCTGGCTCAATCTGGATGCGGCCGCATACTGGAATCGCCAGGGGCGCGAGAGCATCGATGCGATCGTGCTGTTCGGGGCTTTGCTCGCCATGGGAGCGTGGGGCGCGCCACTGTTTCGGCGTCTGGCTCGGTTCGGCGCGCGCATTGAATCGCACTAGAAGCGGTCTCATGCATGGATTGAGGCATCTTTCCTCAGCGGCTAAAGCCGCGTGGAATGAGCCTTTCTTACGGCATGACTGAAGTCATGCCCTTTCAAAACTGTTGAGACCACCTCTGATATCTTTCGTAGACGATCGAGAAAAGTTTTAGGCTTCGCGTTACACTGTTCGGCATGAGTACGCACGCGCCGAACTCCCTTGCCAAAGCCTCCTCTGCTTATTTGAGATCTGCGATGAACCAGCCCACGGCGTGGCACGAGTGGGGCGCGGAGGCGTTTGCGCTGGCGCAGGCGCAGGACAAGCCGATTCTGCTGGACGTGGGCGCGGTGTGGTGCCACTGGTGCCATGTGATGGACCGCGAGTCGTATGAGTCGGCTGAGACCGCGGAGATTCTGAACCAGCACTTCATCTGCATCAAGGTGGACCGCGATGAGCGTCCCGATGTGGACGCGCGCTACCAGGCGGCGGTGGCGTCGATTACCGGGCAGGGAGGGTGGCCGCTGACGGTATTTCTGACTCCGGACGGCAAGATGTTTTTCGGCGGGACTTACTTCCCTCCGGTGGACAGCTATGGACGGGCGAGCTTCGGTCGGGTTCTGCTGGCGATTGCCGAGGCCTTCCGCGAACGAAGGACGGAGCTGGAGATCGAGAGCGAAGAGCTTATGCACCAGTTGGCGCGCTCGGAGGGATTGCCGGGGCAGCGCGGCGAGTTTTCGGCGGCGATCGTGGCCAAGATGGTGCAGTCAGCGCTGGGCAACTTCGACCGCGAGAACGGCGGCTACGGCAATGCTCCGAAGTTTTCCTATCCTGCGATGATGAACCTGCTGCTGGACTGGTACGCCCGCACCGGGGAGAAGCTGGTGGGCCGGGTGATCGAGACCACGCTGGAAAAGATGGCGCGTGGCGGTGTGTATGACCAGCTGGCGGGCGGCTTCCATCGCTACTCGGTGGACGAGCGCTGGTGCGTGCCGCACTTCGAGAAGATGGCGTATGACAACAGCGAGCTGCTGAAGAATTATGTGCACGCGTGGCAGGCGACGGGCAATCCTCTGTTTGCCGACGTGGCGCGCGACATGTTGCGCTGGCTGCGGGAGTGGCTAAGCGACCGGGAGCGCGGCGGATACTACGGCTCGCAGGATGCTGATATCGATTTGCATGACGACGGCAGCTACTTTACCTGGACTCTGGCAGAGGCGCAGGCAGTGCTGACGGCGGAAGAGCTGGCGGTGGCCGCGTCGCACTACGACATCGGCGAGCAGGGCGAGATGCCGCACGAGCCGGAGAAAAACGTCTTGTGGGTGCGGGAGACGGTGGAGCAGATTGCCGCTCAGCAGGGACGCACGATGGAAGCGACGGCTCAGCTGCTGGAATCGGCGAAGAAGAAGCTGTACGCGGCGCGGCTGCTGAGGCCAACTCCGTTTGTGGACCGCACGCTGTACACGGGATGGAACGCGCTGTGCATTTCGGCGGTGCTGCAGGCTGCGCGAGTGCTGGGCGATGAGGCTGAGTTGCAGTTTGCGCTGCGCTCGCTGGAGCGTTTGCTGGCCGAGGCGTATTTGGCCGACGGCGGATTGCGGCATGTGATTGCGTATGCGGAGGACAGCACGGACCACGTGGCGCAACACGTAACCCGGCAGCGGCCTGCTGGAGTTCTGGAGGATTATGCCTACACCACGCTGGCCTGCCTGGACGCTTACGAGGCGAGCGGCGAGTTGCGCTACTACGAGCGCGCGGGGGAAATTGCGGCGCGCATGATTGCGGGATTCCACGATGACAGCGATGGCGGATTTTTCGATTTGGACAGTGCTGCGGCCAAGGATGCGGTGGGGGCGCTGACGTCGCGGCGGAAACCGTTCCGGGATTCGCCGACTCCGGCGGGCGACCCGGCGGCGGCGCTGGCACTGCTGCGTCTGCACGCGCTGAACGGCGACTCCGAGCTGCGCAACCTGGCGCGAGAGACGCTGGAGGTATTTGCCGGGGTGATCGAACAGTACGGCATCTTCGGCGGCAGCTATGGATTGGCCGCGGTGTGGCTGGCGCGTCCGCACACGCAGGTGGTAGTGGTGGGGCAGGGTCCGCAGGCAGAGGATCTGTTCGCCGAGGCGCTGGCGCCATTTGCGCTGGGCAAGATTGTGCTGCGGGTGAAGGACGCGGCTGCGGTGAAGACCGCGCTGCCGGCGGCGCTGGCTGAGACGATCGCTGCGGTTCCCGCCGTGCAAGACGGGCGGGCGGTTGCGCTGCTGTGCAGCGGCTTCACCTGCCAGCCTCCGATGTACACGGCAGAAGAGTTGCGCAACGCGCTGAAAGAGGCGGTTACGCACGGCAACTGATAACTTCTGCCGATAACTGGGGAGATGCCCCCGCGCTCCGGGTTCGACCGGAGGCGCGGCAAGGCGTTAGAGTGAGAGTATGCCCACTAAAACGAAGACCTCAAAGAAAACCTCGGCCACCAAGAATGCGGCGAAGAAAACCGCAGTTGGAAAGTCAATCAAGCCCGCAGCGAAATCGGCGGCAAAGTCGGCAGGCAAGCCATCGCCAAAGGACAACGGGCATCAACCTGGAACCTACATTGTGCCGCGCGGACATGTGAGCATCGCGGTGCCAACCTTCTGGAATCTGCGCCAGACGAACGACGATATCCAGGTGGAGTCAGAGGCCAGCGAGACCACTGTGATCGTGACGGCCTATCATCGCAACGAGGGCGTGAAGGCGCTGGATGCGCGCGACTACCTGCAGCACTTTCTGGATACGGCTCCGGTGGCGGGACGGCTGCAGACCGGGGAGAGCACCAAGAAGCAGGCCAGCGCGCGGTTTCGCGATGAGGAGGGCGACAACTGGTTTGTGCGCTTCCTGTCGAACGGCGAGACGCTGCTGCTGGCGACCTGCCACTCGAACCGGCCGCTGACTTCGCGCGAGGGCAAGACCGGAGTGTCTGTGCTGGATTCGATCAAGCTGAAAGCGCGGGGATGAGTCCGTGGCAAGGCAGCATTGAATCGCTGTTTCTGCAGGGCGAGGCGGGACGACTGGAAGCGCTGCTCAACCTGGGAGCGCCGAGTGCCGAGTATGCGTGCGTGGTGTGCCATCCGCATCCGCTGTACGGCGGGACCATGCACAACAAGGTCGTCTTCCGCACCATGAAGGCGCTGAACGGATTTGGCTTTCCGGTGCTGCGTTTTAACTTTCGCGGCGCGGGGAGCAGCGCGGGTGAGCACGACGATGGACGCGGAGAGATTGCCGACGTGCGAGTCGCGCTGGACTACCTGAGCGAGCGATTTGGGCTGCCGCTTCTGTTTGCGGGGTTCTCGTTTGGCGCGGCTGTTGGGTTGCGTGCGGCGGTGGTGCATCCGAAGGTAAACGGGTTGATCCTGGTGGGGACTCCGGTGAACGCCGACGGACGCGCGTACCGCTACGAACTGCTGCAGGAGAGTACACTGCCGAAGCTGATGGTGAGCGGCAACCACGACCAGTTTGCCAGCGTGGCGCAGTTGGAGGGGATTTTTGACGCAGCAGGCGAACCCAAGCGACTGGTGGTGGTTCCAGGGGCCGACCACTTTTTTGCAGGACATCTGGAAGAGCTGCGCGAGGCGGTGCGCGGGTGGGTGAGCGAAGTGGTAGGAGTGCGGGAGAGGGGCTAGCGCGACACGAAGATGCGGCGACGCGTTCCGCTCCGGTCATGGACGCTGGTTCTGCCGTATAATTTCGCGCATGAAAGTGCTCGAGGATGGCGCGGGCGGAGAGTGCGTGCAGGGCGCGATGCGTGACACGGCTCGGGAGATCTTCCGGCACGCGCTGGAGGAGTGCAGCGTGGAGCGGGCGTTCGGACGCAAGCTGCACTATGAGCGCGGGATTCTGCAGGTGGGCGACGACCTGTACGACCTGGGGACGTTCTCGCGCATCTTCGTGGTCTCCATCGGCAAGGCGGGGCACGCGAGCGTGGAGCAATTGCGGCACGTGCTGGGCGCGGGAGTGGAACTCAGCGGGATTGTCGCGGCACCATCCGCACGTCAGGAAGCGGCGGCACAGGTATACGGCTTCCGGTATTTCGAGGGCGGGCATCCGCTGCCGAACCATGAATCGCTGCTGGCCGCCGAGTCGATTCTGCGGGCGCTGGATTCGCTGAACCGACACTCGCTGGTGATTTACCTACTGAGTGGCGGCGGCTCGGCGATGGTGGAAAAGCCGGTCAGCGACCAGATTCCTTTCGAAGATCTGATGGAGACGTACCGGGTGCTGGTGCACTCGGGCGCGCCGATTGCGCAGATCAACACGGTGCGCAAACATCTTTCGGCCGTGAAGGGCGGACGGATGGCGGTGGCGGCCGCACCGGCGCATCAGCTTTCCATACTCATTTCCGACGTGCCGGACGACAAACTGGATTCGCTGGCGAGCGGACCGACCATGCCGGACAGCTCGACGGTGGAGCAGTGCTATGAGATTGTGGAGCGCTATGAGTTGCTGCCACAGCTGCCGTGGAGCGTGCGCGAGCTGCTGCGGCGGCGCGGGCTGGAGGAGACTCCGAAGGCGGACGACCCGCTGTTTGAGCGGTCGCGGTGGTGGCCGGTGCTTTCCAATGCATGCGCGCAGAAGGCGGCCGTGGAGTGGGCGGCGCGGAACGGCTTCGCCATCCAGATCGACAACAGTTGCGATGACTGGGATTACGGCAGGGCGGGCGATTATTTGTTGCAACGGGTACGCGAACTGCGGCAAGGCTGCTCGCGGGTATGTTTGATTTCCGGCGGGGAGCTGACGGTGACGGTCGTTGGGAAAGCGGGCCGAGGCGGACGCAACCAGCAGTTCGCACTATATTGCGCGCAGCGCATCGCGGGAGAGAATCTGTGCGTGCTGAGCGCGGGGACGGATGGGATCGATGGGAACAGTCCGGCGGCCGGAGCGGTGGCGGATGGGACGACCATGGCGCGCGCAGAGGAGAAGGGATTGAGCGCCGAGGCGGCGCTGACGGGATTTGATGCGTATCCGTTCTTTGAGGAGCTGGGCGACACGGTGGTGACCGGCGCGACGGGGACCAACGTGAGGGATGTGAGGGTGCTGCTGGCGTGGTAGGGACGGTGGGAAAAATCGATGGTGGCCGAAATGGCCTGGAAGCTGCACTCGATATTTGAGCTGCGCAGGGGTCCTTCGCTTCGCTCAGAGTTTGTGACTTTATTGAAATCGTTAAAACTAGATGCTGAAAACAAGGATAGTTACAGGCCCAAAATGGCCTGTAAATCAATAAAGTCACAAACTCTCAGGATGACACTCTTAAATCAAAATCTTTTAAGTCAAAATCGCTGGATCAAAATCGGTAGAGCAAAATCGCAAGAGCAGAATCGGTAAATCAAATCTTGAAATTGAAATCAGAAGAATTCGGCGACGCCTTCTTCGAGGACGCGGACGCGATCGGCGATGTCGAGGCGGCGGGCTCCGGAGAGCAGGCGCTGCACGGGCTCGTCCACGGGCTCCTGGGAGAGCTTGAAGGTTCCGTAGTGCATGGGGATCATGTGGCGGGCACCCATGTCGACGAAGGCCTGGAGGGCGTCTTCCGGGCTGGTGTGGACGGCGCGGAAGCTCTCGGGATGGTAGGCGCCGATGGGCAGCAGGGCGACCTCAGGGTTGAGACGGCGACCGATCTCGGCAAAGCCGTCGAAGTAGGCGGTGTCTCCGGAGTGATAGATGGAATGGGGACCGCTGCGCAGGACGTAGCCGCCGTATCCGCGATGCATGTCTCGAATGACGCGCGCGCCCCAGTGCTTGGAGGGCGTGGCGGTGATACGGGTTTTGCCGAGCTGGAGCTCCTCCCACCAACCCAGTTCGACGACGCTCCTATAGCCGAGGTCGAAGACCAGGTCGCTGACGTTGGAGGGGACGATGAGCAGGGGCGCGCGTCCTGTCTGGCGGCGGGTGGCGCGGGCAATGGCACGCAGAGATGGGCGGTGCAGGTGGTCAAAGTGGGCGTGGGTGACGAGAACGGCATCGACTGGGGGAAGGTCCTGTATCCGCAGGCCGGGGCGGCGCAGGCGCTTGAGGACGAAGAGCCAGCGGGCAAAGATGGGATCGATGACCACGTTCGATCCACCGATTTGCAGAAAGAAGGATGCATGGCCGATGAATGTGACGCCCATTTGACCTTCCGCGGCGAGCACCGGCCGGTGGGTGCGACCGGTGCGCTTGGCCATGGCGGAGTGGTGCACCAGCCGGCTCAGGTCGCCTGCTTTCTTGCTGATGCTGACGTTGAGCATCCGGTTCCATTGGTCGCCGCGCATGATTTCCTATCGTAACTCTACGGCAGGGCTTGCAACATGGACGGCTCTGGCTTTTAATCAAGATTTTGCGGTTTGAGGAAGGAGAGAGTCCGATGAAGGTTACATACCTGGGAATGGGAATCATGGGCCGTCCGATGGCGGCGAACCTGATTAAGGCCGGCCACGAGGTAACGGTGTGGAACCGGACACCGAAGAATCTGGATGGAGCACGGACGGCGGCGACGGCGGCAGAGGCCGCTCGAGATGCCGAGGTGGTGTGGATGTGCGTTGCCGACACCAAGGCGGTGGAGAGCGTGCTGTTCGGTCCGGAGGGCGTGGAGGCGAGTCTGCGGCCAGGGATGACGGTGGTGGATTCGAGCACGATTTCTCCAAAGGCTACGCGCGAGTTTGCCGCGCGGGTGCGGGCGAAGGGCGCTGAGTTTGTGGACGCTCCGGTGACGGGTTCGAAGATTGGCGCCGAGAGCGGGCAGCTGTTGTTCATCGTGGGCGGGCCAGAGAAGACGGTGGAGTCACTGGAGCCTCTGTTTATGGCGATGGGCCGGAAGGTGATCCACGTGGGCGAAACCGGCGCAGGCGAAAGCGCGAAGATCGGCATGAACCTGATGTTGGCGGCGATCTTCGAGGGCTTTGCCGAGGCGCTGTCGCTGACCGGGAAGCTGGGGGTTCCAGCGGAGAAAATGGTGGAGCTGGTGGAGTCGTCGATGATACGTAGCGGATTGACCGATTACAAATCCAGCTTTGTGCTGAAGCAGGACTGGTCGCCGAATTTTCCCCTGCGGCTGATGCTGAAGGATATCCACCTGATGCTGGAGGCGGGATCGCAGGTAAAGATCGATTTGCCCGCTCTGAAGGCGATCGAAAAGGTGTACCAGAAGGCGATGACAGCCGGGCACGCCGATGACGATTTCGCGTCAACGGTGGAGACAGTAAAAGGGCTGACAGATCCACAATAAACGGAAGTGGCGGCGGGTACGCGGCGAAAAACGCCGCTCCGGTCGCGGACTCCCGGTGGAGACGGTAAAAAGTTTGACGTCCGGGAGCGAATGAATTCAAAAGCCGGGTCAAAGGCCCCCGCCCAACCAAAGGGTGGTTGAACAGGGCACCCGGCAGTTAGGAGTTGCCGAGATACATCACGTGGACGTAGGTTCCGAGGCGGACATTGTAGGCGAGGTACCAGCCGATGTGATCGGGATCGGCATAGAGCACGATGTCGTCGGTGGCCCAGTCCCAGTCGCCGCAGTAGCCAAGGTCATAGGGCGCGACGCTGAAGAAGAACCCGCCGAACCAGAAACGGCTGGGGCCGCCGCCGCCAAGACGCCAGACGCGCGAGGCACCGATCTCACCGGGGAAATGTCCGTGCTCCCAGGGATGATCGAGATGATAATTAGGGTCGTTGCGTCCAGTGTTGTGGCCGACCCATTGATTATTGGCGTGCACGTGCGGCGCCTCGGGATGGCCTTCCTGGTCGTGGATGGCGGGGCCCTTCTCTGCCTTGGGAGCAGGAGTGGGATGCGTGGCCGGCGCGGGGCCATGGGCGGGAATGTGGCCGCCGCCGACGGCTTGATGACCGCCACTTGGTGCTCCTTTTTGGCCATGCTCCTGGGCAAAAACCGCGAAGGAACAGATCAGGAACACTGCGAGCACTGCTGCGAACTTTTTCATTCTCTTTCCTCTTTCCTCTAACGCATGCGTTGCTGGTGGATTCCGCCTGCGCTGCTCGATTCGATGCAGCTACTCTGACGCGGGGAGAGTTTAATTCTGCGGTCCGTAGCTGAAATACAACAGAGATGCGAACCCCGGAAAGGCGGAGGAAGTTGCGGGAGCGTATTTGTGGTGGAGGCAATGGCTAGAGGCAAAGGCAAGAGCAAGGTCAACTGCCCCACTCAAGCCAAAAACAGGCTTCCACCCCAGCAAGTCGGCAGTCACCGGCTATTGGCGGTGCAGTTCCTTGAGTTCGCGCTTCATGCGCTTGCCGCGGTTGACCAGGGTGAGGGCGTAGGTGCAATGGACGATCCAGACCACGGCGTAGGCCGCGTAGAGATAGGCGTTGCCGTTTGCGATATTCATCGTGCGTCCCCCGATTCGTATTCGAGCGATGCCTGGGCGTGCGCTTCTTCGAGAGCGTGGCTGGCCAGGGCCTGACGGTAGCGAATCCAGACAAACTGGATGGCGAGCAGCAGGAAGGCCGCCAGGTTCCACAGGACGGCGACCCACATGCGGTGGTCGAGTCCCGAGCCCTGGCCGCCGCCGATCACCGGCTGCGGGTGCTGGGTGCGGAACCAGCGGATGGCCATGTAGACAATCGGAACATCGACAAATCCGAATATACCAAGAGCAGCGGCCAGCACCGGGACTTGTCCGCCGGTGGCGTAGTGGCGCAGCACCAGGTAGCTGACGTAGATGAGCCATAGCACCAGCGTGCTGGTGAGCCTCGCATCCCAGGTCCACCAGATGCCCCAGACGGGACGCGCCCAGAGCGGTCCGGTGATGAGCACGATGGTGCAGAAAGAGACGCCGACCTCGGCCGAGGCCAGGGCGAGCGCGTCGGCACCGGTGCTGCGGCGGAACAGATACCAGATGGAGGCCAGGAAGTTGACGAAGAACAGCAGGAAGGCGATCCAGGCCGAGGGAAGGTGGTAGTAGAAGATGCGCTGCACGTCGCCCATGGTGGCTTCCCTGGGGGCGATGAACATACCCTGGCAGAAGCCGTAGGCCAGCAGCGGGATCGTGAGCACAGCGAGAAGTTTGAATAGAGTTTTCATTCCGCGTTCAGCACCGGTTCGAACAAGAGGAGGCAGACACTGGTAAACACGAGATCATACACCGCCAGCAGGCGAATCCAGAAGACGGGCGAGTTATCGCCGGTGAGGATTGCGGTGGTGGCATCGACCATGGCCAGCAGCGCCGGGATGGAGATGGGAAACAGAATGAGCGGCAGCATGATCTCACGGCTGCGGGTACGGATGGAGAGCGCCGCGAAGAAGGTTCCGTTGACCACCAGGGCCCAGGTCGCCAGCAGGGCGACGACGAACAACTGCCAGACCGGTCCCACTGAGCGCAGGTTGTAGAAGACCACAAAGAGCGGGACCATGAGGACTTCCAGAATGGCGACAAAGAGGAAGTTGCCCACGGCTTTGGAGATAAAAAGCGCCTGCGGCGGCGCGGGCGAGAGGCGATAGGCGTCCAGAACCTGGTTGCGCAGCTCGCGCGTCCACGTCTGGTTGAGGGCGACGACGGTGGCGAAGAGGATGGCGACCCAGAGCAGGCCGCCGGCGATTTTACGCGACTCCTCGGCGGTGGGGTCGAAGCCGAAGCTGAAGATGACAACCACCAGCAGGGCGAAGAACAACATGCTGTTGATGGCATCCTTGGAGCGCCACTCGAGGCGCAAGTCCTTGACCAGCGAGCGGCGGGTGATGGCCCAGAGGCCGGGAACCGAGGTCATTCTCCGGCCTCTCTTTGGGACTGCAACGACTGGGATTGCAACGTTTGTGACTGCAGAGCCGCGCGCTCTTCGGCCAGATAGGGCGTGAGCAGGCGGGCGGGTATTCCCTTCTCGCGGGCGACGAGGCGTCCGGCGTCGAGGACGAAGCATTCGTCGGTGACCGGCTCCATGATGGCGGCCTGGTGGGTGACGACGAAGATGGTGGTTCCCTGGTCGCGCATTTTGGCCAGCAGGCTGGTCATCTGCTTGGCGGAGCGGATATCGACGTTGGAGAACGGCTCGTCAAGAAAAAGCAATTCGGGAGAATGCACAATGGCGCGGGCCAGTGAGATGCGCTGGCGCATGCCCTGCGAATACTGGCCGACGCGGCGCTCCAGCGTGGGATCGAGGCCGACGGTGCGGATGGCCTCCTCGCAACGCTCGCGGTTGCTGCATCCGTAGAGCGCGGAGAAATACAGGAGGTTTTCGACCGCCGACATTTCATCGTAGAGCAGCGGAGCATGGCCCATGTAGCCGAAGCGCGTGGCGACCGATTTGATGTCGGACGAGCCCAGGACGTGAACCGTGCCGCGCGAGGGTGCGAGCAGTCCGGCGATGATGCGCAGCAGGGTGCTTTTGCCGGCGCCGTTTTCGCCCAGCAACACGTAGAGGCGTGCGGGAGCGAAGTCGGCGGTGACGCCGCGCAGGGCGGCGAAGCGCCCGAAGTGGCGCACGACATCGTGAACGGAGACAGCTGGTTGGGATTGCGAAGTGTCAGTCACACGTAGTGGAAGTGGAACGATTTCTCTCCGGTTGGCGCGGCTCCGAGGGCAGAGCCGGGCAGAAAACTATGGATTGCTGCGGTCACGTCGATGAGTGAACTCGAAAAGCTCACATGGAAGAAGGATCAGCGGCCTGAGCCTTTTCGGGCGGCGCGGACGGCGGCGCGCTGCCGTCACTGGCACCGGGCTGCGCGGGCGCGTACTTGGAGGCGCATTTGGCCTGGAGCTGTTTGGCGTGGAAGACGCCGTCGCGTCCGTAGCTGCCTTCGGCCAGGGCGTTGGCGTTGTCTTTGAAGGTGTCCGGTGGGGCTTCCGTGCCGGAATAGGCTACGTTAAGGGTGCGTCCCGCTTCGGCGAGTACGAACTCGACGTGGGTGCCCTGGCGATGAATGGAGCCGGGCTGCACGTTGCCGGCAACACGCAGGCGCTTGGAATAGACGCCGTCGCCCATTTCATGCATCTCTTTGATGGTGACGTAGTAGCTTTTGCTCTCCTGAATTCCGCTGAAGGCCAGATAGGCGAGACCGGTCACGATGAGCACAATAGGCACACCGAACTTCACGAACTTGTTATTCATTTTCCACCCAAAAAGGAAAACAGCAGGCCGCAAGACGAACCAGAGCTGCCATCCTAAAACCCCGTTGCATAGAGGGTACTTCGGGAGTCAGCTGTGGTCAAGTTCAAGGGCCATTTCTTTTGATGCAGAACTGGATGGAAAGACTCTGCAATGGCGCGTCATGAGAGACGCTGCTTGCATCGTATAATGAGCGCTTGACGAATGGACGTAATAGCCAAGGACGAAGAAGGGGTTGGCAGGAATGAGTGCAGACAACGGATCGAACGGCAAGGGAACGAGCAGCGTCTCGCCCCATGAAATTTCCACGGAGGGAATTCCGAAGCTGAGGCAGGAGTGGATTGCGCGGCGGCGGGACGAGGCGGCGCGCACGGGCGACGGGAACGTGACGCAAATGCACTATGCGCGCAAAGGCCAGGTGACCGAGGAGATGCTGTACGTGGCCGGGCGCGAAAAGTTGGCGCCGGAGCTGGTGCGCAGCCGGATTGCCGAGGGCAAGCTGATCATCCCGGCCAACATCAATCATCCCGAGTTGGAGCCGATGTGCATCGGCGTGGACTCGTTGTGCAAGATCAATGCCAACATCGGGAATTCGGCGGTGACCTCGAATGTGCAGGAGGAGCTGAAAAAGCTGCACACCTCGGTGCACTACGGCGCCGATACGATGATGGACCTGTCCACCGGCGGCGATATCCACGGCATCCGCGAGACGCTGCTGCGGCACTGCCCGGTGCCGATGGGAACGGTGCCGATCTATGAGGCGGTGGCACGGGTGAAGCGCATCGAAGACCTGACGGCATCGCTGATGCTGGAGGTGATCGAGGAGCAGGCATCGCAGGGAGTGGACTACATGACCATCCACGCCGGCGTGCTGGTGCAGTATCTGCCGCTGGTGGCCTCGCGCATCACCGGCATTGTCAGCCGCGGCGGCGCAATTCTGGCGCAGTGGATGGCGCATCACCACAAGCAGAACTTCCTCTACGACTGCTTTGAGGACATCTGCAAGATTATGGCGAAGTACGACGTGAGCTTCTCGCTGGGCGACGGACTGCGGCCCGGCTGCATCGCCGACGCCAGCGACGAGGCGCAATTCTCCGAGCTGAAGACGCTGGGCGAGCTGACCCGCATCGCATGGAAATACGACGTGCAGGTAATGATCGAGGGGCCGGGACACGTGCCTATCGACAAGATCAAGGAGCAGGTGGACAAGGAAGTGGAGTGGTGCGACGGCGCGCCGTTCTACACCCTGGGGCCGCTGGTGACCGACATTGCGCCGGGCTACGACCACATCACATCGGCGATCGGAGCGGCGATGATCGGCTGGTACGGCGCGGCGATGCTCTGCTATGTGACTCCCAAGGAACACCTGGGACTGCCCAACGAAAAGGACGTGAAGGACGGGATCATCGCCTACAAGATCGCGGCCCACGCGGCGGACCTGGCGCGGCACCGTCCGGGGGTGCAGGAGCGCGATAATGCGCTGAGTTACGCGCGCTATAAATTCGACTGGGAGAAGCAGTTCGAGCTGTCGCTGGACCCGGAGACGGCGCGTGCCATGCACGATGAGACGTTGCCGGACAAGTTCTACAAGGACGCTTCGTTCTGCTCGATGTGCGGCCCCAAGTTCTGCTCGATGAACTACTCGGCCAAGGTGGATGAGTACAACAAGCAGGTGCACGGGCTGGAGAAGAAAGACTACTCGGAGCTGGTGAAACTGGTCTCACACACCACGGAAGTAGCGTCGCAGAAGTAGAACGGCCGGTTAGGGATGGGTAACGCGGCGACAGACGCCGCCGCCGGCCGCAGGCGCTGGGTGAACGAAGATGGCAAGGCCGCGCTAGAGGACAGCGCGGCCTTTAATTTTGATCCACGTATTCGTTGCCGTCGGCGTACTGCAGGCCGGCGATGTGGCGGGCATGGTATTGCACTTCGAGGTAGGCCTCGAGGATTTGAATGTGCATGAACTCGCGCTGGGCGGGGGTTGTGCACTCGCCGCGGGCCTGATCGAGCGCGAGATAACGGTCGTGTGCGAGGACGAAGCGGTTCATCTCATGAAGCATGGGAGAATACCTCGCAAGGAGTTTCCCGCCACGCCGGAAGTTTGGATATCAGCCCTAGGCCCTAGAAGTGTGCTCTGAATTGCTGCACCGCATGGCAAGGGAATTAGGGTCGTCCCATCAGTGGTCGCCACGTCCCCAGCGCCGGTAGTCGGCGCCCATCTGCGCCTCGGCGAGGCTTTTGCCCGCAGCCGCGCCGCTTTCGCTGCCGATGATGTGGATCAGGAAGAGGTGGTCGGCAGCCATCCCCGACATGCTCCAGACGTTCTGGCAGCCTTCGATGGGGACGGCGCCCTGGTCGAGGAGCGCGCGCAGTAGTTCCACGCGATAAGCGGCCCATTCGAACTGCTCCGCGCTGGCAAGGCGCAGCCATGCGCGCAATGCCAGCTCGGGAGATTCGCCGCTTGCCTGGTGGACGTAAGTGCCGCCCAGAAACTCGATGACAAAGGTGTAGCGGGTGGTTTTTCCTCTCATCTTCTGCCTCTGCCGGAAATTCCGAAAACTTAACTGCTCTTTACCTCATCGAGATGCAGGTCTTTGGTTTCAGGCGAGAAGTAGAGGCTTCCGATGGTCATCAAAGCTCCCACGGTGAGAATGACAGCCGGAGAGAGCCAGAGATCCTGCTTCTCGATATTTGCGATAAACGGAATCTTGTGGGCCCACCATACATAAACGCCAAACCAGGCTCCGATGAGCGCACCGGAAGAATAGCCGAAGCCGACACCGGTGGCGCGGCGACTGGTGGGGAAGCGCTCGCATAGATAGGCGGGAACAATTCCCCATGCTAATTTCAGCATTCCGGCCATGGTCGTGCCCAGTATGGCCTTCCAGATATTGTGCTCCAGTGCTGCATGATACAGCACGTAAAACACCGGAATCCCGAAGATGATCAGAAAAACACAATACCACTGGGTGAGGATCTTGCGTCCTGTGTAGTCGCTGAGCCAGCCGTAGAAGTTGTAGCCCAGGAAGGCCATAAAGAGCGCGAAGCCGTAAATGAGGCTGTAGGTGGTGGCGTTGAATCCGCGTCCATTGAGCGTCAGCAGGTGGGGCAGAAAGCCGTAGACCGAGTAGTCGGTAAGGAACAGACCGGTCATGAAGAAAAAGACCTGAATGAAGGTTCCCAGGGCCGGAGGTTTGAAGAGGCTGAGGAAGGGAGATTGGTCCATGCTCCCGGCCGCCTTGTTCTTTTCGAACTCGGGCGACTCATGCAGACTGCCGCGGATTGCGAGCGCCAGAAGGACCGGCAGGATGCCCGTTATAAAGGCAATGCGCCATCCGAACTGCTGCATTGCAGCCTTGGTGAGCAGCGCCGAAATTCCGGCAAAGACCAGCGAAGCCAAGACGTAGCCGAGCGGGAATCCGGACTGGATAAAGCCGCCCACCGCGCCGCGTTTTTTGACTGGGGCGTGTTCGATCGCAAAGGTGTGGCCGATGGCGTATTCGCCGCCGAAAAAACATCCCATAAAGAAGCGCAGCAGGCAGAAGATCACGTACGACCAGACACCGATTTGCTGATAGGTGGGGAGTACACCACCGAGCAGCGACATGACGCCGACGCCGCCAATGGTGAAGATGAGAAGCAGACGCCGGCCGATCTTATCCGCGAATCGCCCAAATAAGGCCGAGCCAATGGGGCGCGCAGCCATGGTGATGGAGTAGCTGAAGATGATGGTGAGGTATTGCCAGGCGGCACTGCCCTTGGGAGAAACAAAGACCTTGACAAGTATCGGAGCCAGAACCAATACCAGCGCCATGTCATAGGCGTCCAACATGAAGCCCAGGAACTGCGAGAGCATTGCAAGTTTGGCCTGCCGGTCCAGCAATGGGACGGAGGCGGAGGATGGTTCGACCGGGCTTGGCGCCTTGGTGGTCATTGGTTCACTCCTGGTTGTGAAATTCGTAAATTGGCTTTGGGATAAGTATCACCGCTGGGACACAAATGCACGCGATTTCCGTCACATCTGGCTGTGACGTGGCGAGTGCGGTGGACACTCGCTCCGGGGGCGGCGCTAGGCGGGTAACGCTACGCTGCCGGCTGCAGGCGCTGGGCGGGTAAAGTACGCTGCCGGCTGCAGGCGCCAGGCTATTCGGAGCCTTTGGCAAGCTGCTCGTGGGAGGCATCGGACACCAAGGCGGTGTCGAACCACCCGGTGAGGTCGATGTGGCCGGCGAGGGTGTCGCGGCTTTTGCCGTCCACCAGAAAGCGCACACGGGTAAGCTGCGGGAGTTGGGCTTTCAGGGTGAGCACCATCGAAAATATGCTCAGCTGCTCGACTTCGATACCGCTGCGATGGGAGTCGGAAAAATCTGCGTTCAAATTGACCACCGCCGAGGCCGGATCGAGCAAATAGACCTCCTGCACATCGGCGCCGACGCTGAGCGGATGCGCCGAATCCGGCCGCCGGTAGCGGGCGACCAGGGTCTGCAGGGCAAGCCGTCCGCGCTCGCCCGCATCCGCGGGAAGAGCGGAGGCGATGCTGACAGGACGCAGCGAATCGTCTGCATCATTGGCCAGGTAGAGGGTCATCTGCTGGGCTGGGCCGCTGGATGGAGGGGCCAAAACCTGGGTTATGGGCGCGGTGCCGATCGACTCCGCCTTGCGCTTGAGATGGACCAGATAAAGGCCCATGGCGAGGATGGCCAGCACCAGGACGACGATGACGATCTGCAGCTTGCGGCTGATCACGGCGCCATTTCCGTCTGACGCTCATCCGCCTGAGTGCGCAGGACGGCAATGCCGCTGGCGAGCGTGGCGGCGACCTTCTGTTGGTACTCCGGCGAGGCGAGTTCTTCGGTGGAGGAACCTAGCGGCGCAACCTCCACTGCGACGGCGGACAGAGTTACGCTGTTGAGAGGACGCAAGGGGGCAGCCGAGCTGCGCACCGGCAGAGTTGCCAGGTCACAAGCGGAGGCCAGGGTTGCAGCGGCGGCGCTGGACTTTGCCAGATAGGGCGACTGCGCCGTTTCCCAGGGAACGAAAGTACGCGCGCCCTGGCCGGGCTGCGCCGGTGCCAGCAGGGCGGTGTAGATGCGCACGCCGTGGCCGGTGCCCGAGGAGTGCAGCGCAATATAGAGCAAGGCATGGGAGGTGTTGGCCGAGGTTGCACGCTGGTCCGCCGTGAGCGCGTTGTCCGCTGAGCGGGTGAGCACGACAGGAATGCCGCGCGCCTCCAGCTCTTTTTGCAGCTGGCGGGCCAGGGCCAGGTTGACCGTTTTTTCCTGCAGCGTGGGGGAAAGAGCTTCTCCGTTGTCGTCCCCTCCATGAGCAGCATCCAGAACCACGAATGGACGCGGGCGCGGCGCGGGCCTGGCATTGGACGTCCCTGCGGCGGACACGGCACCGCTTAGCTGCGGCGGCGCGGCGGGTAAAGATCCTACCGGCGCGATGGTGACAGTGCGCCCGCCGTCGCCAACCGCGGCCGTGGCCGGCTGCTGAACGGTGGCGACGAACTCAGCGCCGCCGGGCACTTCGGCAAAGGTGGTGCCGCGCAGAAAGGGATCGCCGTAATGAACGTTGTCAGCCCCGCTGCTGACCACCGGCTCATGGCGGAAGAAGAGGTGGACGCGTCCCTTTTCGACCTGAATGGAGGGGTTGACCGGAGCCGGAAACGTGAGCACAAGCCGCGAGGGCGATTGCCGCAGTTCGGCGGAAAAATGGATCTGCGGAGAGCCGATAAACAGGTGGCCGGACTGGGCGTGGAACTCCACCGGCTGACCGGAAAGAATCGGCAGGAGCTGGTTGATCCACGCCACCGGAATGTAGCCGCGGCCATCGGCCAGAAGGAAATTGGCGCTCATCTCAAGCTTGGAATTGGCACCGGCGCGCGCCTGCCGCGTGCCCTCCTGGAACTCGGCTTCGACGCCGTTGAAGGAGAGCGCGAGTTTGTCGCCCTTGATGCTCGTCTCCACGGGGCCGAGCGGTTCGAGCAGAGCGGTGAGGCCGACGTAGTCCACGCCGCCGCGCACCAGAATGGCCACCTGGTAGCTGGTCTGCGGCGCATAGACGCTGAGCTGGCGCGACTCGGCGGCACAGATAGCCACCAGCAGAGAGAGCAGCAGGACCGTAACTCGAACGAAGATGGAGTGCTGTTTCGGCATTGCGAGGTCGTGAAAGGCGCTCGTAGTCCTACTGTGATCCTACGACAAAAAGCGGGTTACCGGAGGTCACGCACGGACTAAGGTGTACGTGGCCGAGTGGCCGGAATTCAAGGCAGCTAATCCCGAAAGGCGATGAATAGTCGGCAAATTAATTCACGGACTGCGTCTGATCGGAGTGGCGGGCCAGCCACCAGCAGGCGGGCTCGGCGTCATGCGGGAAGAGCGAGTGAACACAGGGTGTGGGTTGCGGCCCGTTGTCGAAATACTCGACTTTGCCGCCCTTGTCTTTGACCACCTCGCTGTTATCCACCATCACCGAGCCGTAGGCGGAGCCACGGCGCTCGCGCAGTTGCAGCCTGATCCAGTCGACGGCGTAGGCCAGGGCGCAGAAGGCAAGCAGCGTGAGAGCAATCCGGATTGTCCAGCGCTGCATGGGTTAGCTCCCGCCCCAATTATAAAGCGTGGGTCAGAGCGCGTACTTCCCTGCCTCCAGTACGCGGATCGCAATCGCCTGCCGGGCGGCGATGACGTTGAACGGCTCCATTTTAACCAGGCGGCGCAGGATGGTCATCTGGGTACGCAGCATGTCCCCTTCGGCCACGTCGGCCAGGGCTTTTTTGGCGGCGGCCTCAACGCGTGTGAAGGCCTGCTGCAGATAGACCTGGCTGATGGCGATGGCCGTGGCCGAGCCAGACTCGCCCTGGCTTTCGATTAGCTTCAGGGTACGCGCCAGCACCGAATCCATGGCATAGATTTCGATCACGATGTCGGCGATGGCGCCCATCACCTCCTGGTGATCGGGCATCTGCTGCATGTATTTTTGCGAGGCGGCGCCGGAGACCATCAATCCGATCTTCTTGGCGTTGGCCAGCAGTTTGCGCTGCTCGGCCAGCGGACGGTTGTCCTCTTCGGCAAAGCTGGGGCCAGACATGATCTCGTCCATCAGCTTCTTGATCGCGGGCAGCAGGGGGAGCTGTCCGCTCATGGCGCGCTTCAAAAGCCATCCGGTGATGATGAGGCGGTTGATCTCGTTGGTGCCTTCGAAGATGCGGTTGACGCGCGAGTCGCGGTAGGCGCGCTCGGCCGGATACTCTTCGACAAAGCCATAGCCGCCGAAGATCTGCACCTGGTTGTCCACCACGTAGTCGAACATCTCCGAGGCCCAGACCTTGATGATGGAGCACTCGACGGCATACTCTTCGATGGCCTTGCGGATGAGCTTGGATTCGTCGGGCGAACCCTTTTCGATGGAGGCGGTCGCAACATCCATCATGCCCACGGTTCGGTAGACGAGCGCCTCGCCGGCGAAGATGCCGATGGCGATGTCGGCCAGCAGCTCGCGCACCATGCCGAACTCGGAGATGGATTTACCGAAAGCCTTGCGCTCTTTGGCCCACTGGATGGAATTGGCGAGGCAGGTGCGTGCGCCTCCCACGCAGGCCGCGCCCAGTTTGAAGCGTCCCACGTTGAGAATGTTGAACGCGATGGTGGCTCCCTTGCCGACTTCGCCGAGGACGTTCTCCACCGGAACCTGGCAGTCGGTGAGAATCAAAGGGCAGGTGGAGGAGCCGCGAATGCCGAGCTTGTGCTCTTCCTGGCCGGTGCTGAAGCCGGGGAAGGTACGCTCGACGATGAAGGCCGTAAACTTTTCTCCATCCACCTTGGCAAAGACCACGAAGACATCGGCCATCGAGCCGTTGGTGATCCACATCTTTTCGCCGTTGAGCAGGTAGTGGGTGCCGTCGGCGGAGAGCACGGCGCGGGTGCGCGTATTCATGGCATCGGAGCCCGAACTGCTCTCCGAAAGGGCGTAGCCGCCGATCCATTCGGCGCTGCCCAGCAGGGGAAGATATTTCTTTTTCTGCTCCGGGGTGCCGAACCAGACGATGGGCAAGGTCGCGATGCCGACATGGGCGCTGAAGGTGACGGCGAACGAGCCCTGCTTGGCCATGCGGTCGGCAACGATGGACGACGACACCTTGTCCATCTCCATGCCGCCGAACTCCTCAGATATATCGACACTTGTCAATCCAAGCGCGGCGGCCTTGGTCATCAGCTCGCGGCTGAGGGCAAAATCCTTCTGCTCGATGCGGGCGGAGTTGGGGACGATCTCCTGCTGGGAGAAATCGTCGGCGGTCTGCTCGATGAGTTTGTGCTGGTCGTTGAAATCTTCCGGGGTGAACACCTCGTGCGGGTTGGTCTCCTCGATGAGGAAGATGCCGCCTGTTTTTTTCTGCGCCGGTGTGGCTGTGGTTGCCATGTTGCTCCTCCCGATTTCGCTGACTGCTTTCTGGGACAGATCGATATTAGTCGCTCTTTTCAAAGATGCCGGCGGCTCCCATTCCGGTGCCGACACACATGCTGACCATTCCGTATTGGTGGTTGCCGCGCTTCATCTCGCGCAGCACGGTTGCGGTGAGCTTGGCCCCGGTAGATCCCAGAGGATGGCCGAGGGCAATCGCTCCACCGTTGGGATTAACCTTGGCCGGATCGAGCCCTAACTCGCGAATATCCACCAGGGCCTGCGCGGCGAAGGCCTCATTCAATTCAATGACACCGATCTGGTCGAGGGTGAGCCCGGCCAGCTTCAGCGCCTTGGGAATCGCATAGATCGGGCCGAGGCCCATCTCCTCCGGCTTGCAACCCGCCGTAGCGTAGGCCACGAGGCGGGCCATCGGCTTGAGTCCCAGGGCGCGGGCGCGAGCGGCGCTCATCACCACCGAGGCCGCTGCGGCGTCGCTCATCTGCGAGGAGTTGCCGGCGGTCACCATGCCGCGCACATGGAACGAGGGCTTGAGCGCGGCGAGGACATCCAGCGTCGTGTCGGCACGCGGGCCTTCATCTACTTTGAACTCGATGGCCTGCACGGCCGGCTTGGCCGCCGCTGCGCCCCGCGTGGCTAGCGGGGCTGGCGTAGCAAAGGTGACCGGGACAGGGACGATCTCGTCCTCGAAGGCTCCTGAAGCGATGGCGGCCAGAGCTTTTTGATGGCTGTGGTAGCTGTACTCATCGGCCTGCTGACGGCTGATGCCGAAACGCTGGGCAATCCGCTCGGCGGTGAGACCCATCGAGAGATAGGAGTCAGGATAATTTTGTACCAGCCAGGGATTGCAGCTGACTTTGTGGCCGCCGAGAGGAATCAGGGACATCGATTCGGTGCCGCCGGCGACGATCACCTCGGCGCCGCCAGCCGCGATGCGCTCGCTGGCCAGGGCGATGGCCTGCAGTCCCGAGGCGCAGAAGCGGTTGATGGTCATGGCCGAGGTTTCCACCGGCAGCCCGGCGCGCAGCATGGCGATGCGCGCCACGTTCAGGCCCTGCTCGGCCTCCGGCATGGCGCAGCCCAGGATCACGTCCTCAACTTCCGTTGGGTCGAGTTGGGGCACGCGCGCCAGCGCTCCCTGGATGACCACCGCGCCGAGATCGTCGGGGCGGGTGCTGCGAAGCGTTCCCTTGAAGGCCTTGCCGACCGCGGTGCGGACGGCGCTTACGATGACGGCTTCCGGCATACTTGCGATCTCCCCGACCGATTTCAGTTGGCCCATTAATTCCGCAGCGGTTTTCCGGTCTTGAGCGTGAACTGAATCCGCTCCTGCGTTTTGCGCTCGCCGCACAAGCTCTTGAAAGCTTCGCGCTCCAGGTCGAGCAGGTACTGCTCGCTGATTGGAGTGCCCGGCGTGAGCGCTCCGCCGCAGAGCACCTCGGCCACTTTGCTGGCGATCTTCACCTCGTGGTCGCTGATGAATTCTCCGTGGCGCATGAGATGTACTCCGAGTTTGAGGGTTGCGAGAATGTTTTCTCCGGGCGCCGGAATATCGCTGCGCGGCACCGGCGCGCGATAGCCGGAGCGGGCCAGCTCCAGCGCGCGCGCCTTGGCGTCGGTGAGCACCCGCTCGCGATTCATGGTGACGCGGTCGGCGCGGTTGAGGAATCCGAGTCCGCGGGCCTCGAAGGCAGAGGTGGAGACCTTGGCCATGGCGATGGTCTCAAAGGCCTTCTTCATCTCATCCACCAGTTCGACGGACTCGGCGACGCCCTCGGGATGCATTGCCTGCGCGGCATCGACGGCGCGCAGCGTCATCTCCTTGCAGCCGCCCCCGCCGGGCAGCAGTCCAACGCCGGCTTCGACCAGTCCCATGTAAAGCTCGGCGTGAGGCTGGCGCGCGGCGGCGTGCAGAGAGACCTCGCAGCCGCCTCCCAGGCTCATGCCGAAGGGCGCCGAGACCACCGGCTTGGGCGAGAACTTGATGAGCTGCGTCATGCCCTGGAACTGGCGGATCATCATGTCCACCTCGTCCCACTCTTCGTCCTGCACGGCCATCAGCAGCAGCATGATGTTGGCGCCGACGGAGAAGTTGGGCGCGTCGTTGTTGAGCACGAAGGCGTCGAAGCTGTCTCCCGCGCCGCCCGGCTTGAGCACCTGCGAGGTGAGCTGAATCATATCGGCGCCCAGGGCGTTCATCTTGGAATGGAACTCGATGCATCCGACGCCATCGCCGAGGTCGATGAGCGACGCACCGGAGTTCGACTTGACCACGCCGCGCGATTTGCGCGCAGCGGTCACGCTCCAGACGCCCTCTGGGACCTTCTTCTCCTGCGGCAAGCGGGTGACGAAATCGAAGTAGGCGAGGCCACTGGCGGTCTTCGGCAGGTCAGTGTACCAGCTCTGCTGGCCGGCGGCGAGCAGCGTCTCTGCGTTGGCGGCAACCGGTTTGCCCTCCTGCTTCATGCGCTCCACCGAGGCGGGAACGCCGACCGCATCCCACAGCTCGAACGGCCCCATCTCCCAGTTGTAGCCCAGGCGCATGGCGCGGTCGATTTCGACGATGTTGCTGCTGATTTCGGGGATGCGGTTGGCCGAATAGGTGAACAGCTCGGAGAGCAGCGTCCAGAGAAACTGTCCGGCCTTGTCGAGCTTCTCGCCGTTGAAGCCGGTCAACAGGCGCAGCCGCTCGCCCAGCGAATCGACGTTCTTGGCCATCTCCAGCGACGGAAACTTGGGGCGCTGCGCGGGACGATATTCAAGCGTCTTCCAATCGATGGCGAGACGAGTTTCGCCATCTTTGCTGCGCTCCTTGCGATAGAAGCCGCCGCCAGTCTTGTCGCCCAGCATCTTTCGCTCAATCATCTGCCGGTAGAAGGCGGGCAACTCCAGGATGCCGCGCTCATCGGTGGGAGCAATGGACGGAGTACCGGACTGGTCGGATGAAGTAGCGGCGGCCCTGGCCAGCGCCATCCGCTTGGAGTTCTGAATTACGTGGTCGAGAACATCCAGGCCCACCATATCGAGCGTGCGGAAGGTGGCCGACTTAGGAAAGCCTCCGGTGGAACCGGTCAGCGCATCGACCTCCTCGATGGAGAAATCGAACTCCTGCATGAGGCGCAGAATGTTGATGACGCTGAAGGTGCCGATGCGGTTGGCGACGAAGTTCGGCGTGTCTTTGGCATAGACGATGCCCTTGCCGAGTCGGAGGCCGGCAAAGTGTGCCACCGCCTCCATGGCCGCCGGATCGGTCTCCGCGGTGGGAATGATCTCCAGCAGGCGCATGTAGCGCGGCGGGTTGAAGAAATGGGTGCCAAACCAGTGGCGGCGGAACTCCTGGCTGAAGCCCTCGGCGATGTCGTGAATGGGAAGGCCGCTGGTGTTGGTGGTAACGATGGAACCAGGACTGCGGACAGCCTCGACCTTACGCAGCAGGGCGCGCTTGAGTTCCAGGTTCTCCACCACGGCCTCGATGATCCAGTCGCAGCCGGCCAGCAGGCCGAGATGGTCTTCGAAGTTTCCGGGGACGACCAAGCGGGCCAGGGCAGGTTCCATAAAGGCGGCGGGCCTGGATTTGCGCGCGCCGTCCAGACCTGCTTCTGCGATGCGGTTACGGTTAGACGCTCCGGCGGCCTCTGGAGGAACGATATCCAGCAGGTAGGGGCTAAGTCCCGCGTTGGCCAGATGGGCAGCAATACGGGAACCCATGGTTCCCGCGCCGAGTACGGCAACTTTCTCAATTCTCTTCAGCAATGTCTTCTCCGGGTGGAGACAAACGAATGACTGCAAGAGGTGGGATGCAGAAAAGGGAGGAAAATCTTCAAATTCAGAGAAGAAGATGCGCGCAATCGGCACAACCAGCCGCGATTGCGAAGTCAGCATAACGATTGGATTGGGAGATCAGAAGTTGATGAGAAAAAACCCCGCAAAAAAGAAGCGGCGCGCGCCGAGAATGTGGGGTGAGGATGGCAACGGCGCGCGCCTTATTTAATTGAACTAAGCATAGCGGACAAATTGCGGGGGAGTCAAGCGAAATCTTCTTAAATTATTACAAGGAATGGAGATACAAGCCAAAGAAGAATCACAGACAGGCGCATTGCGCAAGTGCGCAGATCACGTCTCCTTGTGATATGGATGCGGATTGGAGCGGGACGCGGCAGGACCGGACTGCGGGCCGGAACGCGTCTCGCCCGCGCGCTGTGCAGGTCCGCGCGGCTGGGCTCCGCCAGGCGGCTGTCCTCCGCGCGCTGGACCATTTCGTGGCGGGCCGCTGCGCGATGCACCGCTTCGCGGCTGGTCACCGCGCGGTTGGCCACCCTTCGGTTGCGCCGGGCGCGGGGTCCAGTTGGTGCGCTGCGAGGCGCTGCGCTGCTGCGCGGCCGGGCGCTCCACCGCCGGGCCGCTGGCCACATGCGAGGGGGGCGGGGTCAGCCGCTCGGGATGCTCACGCACGATCTTCTGCGCCATCTTCAGCACTTCCCTCTCGCCGCGATAGGTCAGCTTGCGATGGGCTTTGTCGAGAGGAAACCAGAAGGCTTTGCGGACTTCGTCGCGCATCTCCGGATGAATCTGCCCCAGCCGGCCGGATTGGTAGAGAAACAGGTAGAAGCTGACCGCCTTGGAGACATGCTCGCGGCCTCCCCAGGAGCGCTGGTAGAGATAGCGGATGGTGGTGAGGCGGAACAGGAGCAGACCGCGCACGCCGGTCTCCTCGTAAACTTCGCGGTCGGCGCTCTGCTCGGTAGTTTCGCCCTCATCTACCCCGCCCTTGGGCAGGGCAAAGACCGTGCCTTCGGGACGCGCCTTGGCCCGCCGGGTGATGGTATCGGCGTTGATGATGTTGGGCTCGATGATGGCCACCTGCCAGGTGCCGCGAATATGCCGCAGCACGACTCCGCCGGCAGAAGTCTCATACACCGTCTTTTTTCCCGACGGCGATTTCGCGGCCTCGGCGGAGCCTGTGGGTTCATGCATGGTTTTCTTGTGAGCCGGGACGTTGGACAAAGTGGCAGACCTGACCGTAATCTTATCCACCCATGTTCGCAAACAATGGCCTTGGGAGCAAGCGTTTGCGCGCATCCGCCCGCGGAAAGACCTAAGGGCTTGCGCTTGGTGGCGAAAAAATTACCGGGCGACAACTCGTAATGCCCTTTTGAGAATCATAGTAATTGGGGTTAAGGACAACGCAACTTCGTCCTCGATCACAGGTTTTAATAGCGTAGAGGCTGGTTAGTATGAAACAGCTTTCCCAAATTTCGCGCTCCGTACAGGTTTTCTTCCACGAGTTGAGCGCACCTCAGAAAACTGATGCTGTTGCGCCCCGGCGTACTCTGGGTTTGGCCCTGGGCGGCGGCTTTGCCCGCGGCCTGGTGCATGTTGGCGTGCTCAAGGTTCTGGAAGAAGCGGGAATTCCGATTGCCGCCATCGCGGGCACCAGCGCGGGATCCATTGTCGGCGCGGGCTACTGTAGCGGGCTCTCCGCCGCGAAATTGGCGGAGATCGGCCGCCACATGCGCTTTAAGGACCTTGCCCGCTGGACGCTGGAGCGCGGCGGCTTCTGCAACAACGACCGGTTGGGCGTGTTTCTCTGCCGGATGTGTACGTACAAGGAATTTTCCGAGTTGCGCATTCCGCTGGCGGTGGTCGCAACGGAGCTGGCCAGTGGTAAGCCCGCGGTCTTCCGCAGCGGACCGCTCTCCGAGGCGGTGCGTGCCAGCTGCGCCTATCCCGGAATCTTCACGCCGGTCGCCATCCACGGCAAGCTGTACGTGGATGGCATGCTGAGTTACGAGGTACCTACCACGCCGCTAAAACAGATGGGCATCGATTGCGTGCTGGGCGTACACCTGCGCTCGCACTGGAACGGGAACGAGCCGCCGAAGCATTTCTTCGACGTCATCGGCCAGTGCTTCGCCATCGCCCAGCTCCGCATGAGCCTGCAGTGGGAGCATGACGCCGATCTGCTGCTGCATCCCAATGTGGACGGCTTCGCTTACGATGATTTCGAGCGCGCCGACGAGTTGATCGCCATCGGAGAGGAGTGTATGCGCAACGGGTTGCCGGCACTGAAGAAGATATTGGGAGTCACGGACCGACAGGTTGTGGATAGGGCAGAAACTCCGGCCCCGGCCCTGGCTCCGGACGCCAGCGCCGCGAAGCCTTCCGAGGTTCACACGACGGCGTAGGACAAACTACTCCAACTGACCCAACGCCGGCCGCATGCGGTAGATTGCGATATTGAGCGCCATGGCAAGGGCCGCCATGGCCGCTAGCGTAAGCGGCGCGGTGAATGTTCCGGCCAGCGAGCCGGCCATCAGGCTTCCCAGCGGGGAGAAGCCCAGGAACGCCATGGCGTAAATGCTCATCACGCGGCCCCGCATCTTATCCTCCGACAGGTGTTGCAGCATGACGTTCACGGTGGCGATCATCAGGATCATGAAATATCCGGTGGCCACCAGCATCAACGCGCTCAGCCAGCGGTTGTGCGAGAGCGCAAACAGCGCTACGAACCCATAAAAGGCCAGCGCGGAGCGGAAGACAATGCGCCCACGGTGCTTGCCGTGATGCGGCAGGGCCATGGTGACGGCGGCCAGAAACGCGCCTCCGCCGTTGGCCGCCATCAGCAGGCCGAAGCCGCTCGCATCCAGATGCAGAATCTGCTTGGCGAAGAGCGGAACAAAGTTGACGTAGGGCACGACGAGAACGCTGGCAACCGCCGTCATGGCCAGCAGGGTGAGCAGTTCCTTGCGCTCATAGACGTAGCGCAGCCCCTCGGTCAGATCCTCCCACATGGTGCTTTCGCCGGCGGACGGCAGCGGCGGATAGTGGATGAAGGCCAGCGCCACCAGCACGGCGACGAAGCTGAGGGCGTTGAGCAGAAAGTTTCCCTGCACGCCGAACCACGCCATGGCAAAGCCTCCCAGCGTGGGGCCGAAGACGCGCGAGAGGTTGAACTGCGCGGCGTTGAGCGCGATGGCGTTGGCCAGGTCCTCGCGGGGCACCAACTGCGGCACCAGCGCCTGGTAGCTGGGAGCGTTCAGCGCCATGGCGACGCCGGTGGCAAAGGAGAGCAATACCAGCAGCGGCAGGCTCATCCAGTGCAACGCCGTGAGACCCCAGAGAATGAAGGCGAAGATCATCATCGCCGACTGGGTGATCAGCATTAGCTTGCGGCGGTCGATGCGGTCGGCGATCACACCGCCGAGCAGAGAGAAGGCCAGCATCGGCAGACTGGAGGCAAAGCCCACTATGCCCAGCCAGAAGGCGGCATGGCTGGGCGCCAGTTGCAGAACCAGCCAGCCCATGGCCACGTTCTGCATCCAGGTGCCGATGTTGGAAAGAAAGTTGCCGCCCCAGAACAGACGGAAATCACGGTGGCGCAGGGCGCGGACCATGTGCGGCAGTTCGCCGCCAACCTGTAGTACAGGCGGCACGCCGTCTTCAACGGCTTCCAATGGCGATGGCTGTTCGGCCTCGCCGCTCATCGAATCCTGATCGCAACCCATCCCAGAACTACTTTACTCGTTGCACCTCTCCGGGCACTGCGACCTCGCGCAAAAACCGCGCGCTCTCCTCGGGCGGCGTGGGATTGATGTAGAAGCCCGTGCCCCATTCGAAGCCCGCCGTATTGGTCAGCTTGGGGACGAACTCGATATGCCAGTGGTAGTAGTCGAGCGAGCTCTCCTGCACCGGCGAGGTGTGCAGCGCAAGGTTGTAGGCCGGGCCGTCGAGCGAGAGCTCGCACTTGAGCAGCAGCTGCTTGAGCGCCGCAGCCAGGTTGATCATCTGATGGGAGGAAAGATTCTCGAACGCCGACTCGTGGCGCTGAGGAAGAATCCAGGTCTCAAACGGAAAGCGCGGAGCGAACGGCGCGAAGGTGACGAAGTCCTCGTTTTCGCTGACGATGCGTACAGGGCGCTCCAGCTCCTGCCGCAGCATGTCGCAAAAGATGCAGCGCTCCTTCATGGTGTAGTACTGCTTGGCACCTTCCAGCTCCTCGGCCACGCGCTTGGGCACAATGGGCAGCGCGATGAGTTGCGCGTGGGGATGCTCCAGCGTGGCTCCGGCGGCCTCGCCGTGGTTCTTGAAGATCATAATGTATTTGAAGCGGCGGTCCTGCTTGAGATCGACGATGCGGTCACGCCATGCCCACAGCACGCTCTCGATATTTTTATGCGGCATCAGCGCCAGATGCGAGGCATGATCGGGCGACTCCACGATGACCTCGTGCGCGCCCAGTCCATTCATCTTGTCGAACATGCCTTCGGCCTGGCGGTTCAGAGTGCCTTCAATGCCCAGCGCGGGAAATTTATTGGGCACCACGCGCACCGTCCAGCCCGCGCCGTTCTTCTGCCCGCTGCCGTTGGAGTCGGGGCGGTAGGCCAGCACCTCGGACGGAGTCTTGCTCTCGTTGCCCGGACAGAACGGACAGAACCCGCCCTTCTGCACCACCTTGTAATGAAGAAAGTCGCTGGGCCGCTTGGCGCGGTCCGTGGAGATGATGACCCAACGTCCAACTACCGGATCTTTTCTCAGTTCAGGCACAGGCGTTCCCCTCGCACCACTTCCCTCACCCGGTTACACGTACCGCTGGCCAAAGGAGCGGCGTTGTCCACTCATAGTACGCCAAGGGAAGGCGTCTTTGAAAAGTTCCACTTCCGTCTCCGCTCCCGCGGCCAGGTAAACGCTGACCACATCGAAGCGCGAAGACGGGTGCGACTTACATTGGCGAAGATAGAGCGCCGCCATGCCGCGCAACTCCCGCTGCTTGGCTCGGTTCACGGCCGCTTCGGCGGGCGCCAGGCCGTGGCTGCTGCGGGTTTTCACTTCGATGAAGCAGAGGACATTTCCGTCCCAGCCGATCAGGTCGATCTCGCCGCGTCGTCCGCGGGTACGCCAGTTGCGCGCCACCATGGTGTATCCCTGGCGGCGCAGAAAGTAGTAGGCCAGCCGCTCGCCCTGGCGGCCGGTGCGCAGGTGGGCCTGCTTGGGGCTCGTCTTGGCGGAGCGGAAGCGCCGCAGCAGCGCGGAGATTCGCTCCAGCACACCGGTAATCAGCTCGGAGATTCTTCCATTCAGCGTCAACATGGCGGCGGCAGCAGTGTAACGCAGTTGCTCGTTGCGGCGGGGCAATTCGCGCCCAAGGTGCGGGAATTTTGATTTAAGATCGAGGACGGAAATGGAGAGTGGCAGCCTTGAAGAAGCTGATTGTGTTCGATCTGGACGGCACGCTGGCCGAAAGTAAATCCGCACTGGACGCCGAGATGGCCGCGCTGCTGACGAGGCTGCTGGGAGTTGCGAAGGTGGCGGTGATTTCCGGCGGCGACTGGCCGCAGTTTCAGAAGCAGGTGGTGTCGCATCTTCCGCACGGGGAGAGCATGAAGAACCTGTTGCTGCTGCCTACGTGCGGCACCAAGTTCTTCCAGTACGACGGCGTGTGGAACAAGCTCTATGCCGACGACCTGACCGGCGCGGAGAAGGAGAAGATTCTCAGCTCGTTCCATCACGCGATGGAGGTCACGGGATTCAAGCCGGAGCAGACATGGGGAGAGATCATCGAGGACCGCGGCAGCCAGATCACCTTCTCGGCGCTGGGGCAGCAGGCGCCGCTGGTGGAGAAAGAGAAGTGGGACCCGGACTTCGCCAAGCGCACGAAAATCAAGGCGATTCTCGATACGCAGATTCCGGAATTTTCGGTGCGCATGGGCGGGACGACGTCGATCGACGTGACCAAGCCGGGCATTGATAAGGCGTACGGCATCCGCAAACTGCGCGAGATTCTGGGCATTCAGATCGAAGAGATGATCTTTATAGGCGACGCAATCTTTCCCGGAGGCAACGACTATCCGCCCAAGCAAATCGGCGTGCCGTCGATTTGCGTTCGCGATACGCATGAGACAAAACGCGTGGTGGAAGGGATTATTGCGTGCCTGGAGAGCTAGGCAGGGCGGAAAATCCTGCTGAGAAGAGTCCCAGTAACGATTTCTTTTCTGATAATCGTTACGAGGCGCGGGTTGGCGGAATAGTGAATCGTTGCGCAGATTTTCTTGAACGATTGGCGATTTCGATACTACCTTTTTGCGAGTTATTGCTTCGTTGGTACATCGTTGGAGTCCGACGAGAACTACCCCACTCAAGCCAAAGGAAGGCTTGAATGGGCCACCCGCACGCGACTCTAAATTCCGTAGCGTAAATGGCAGAGCTAATTCCACGCCGCCCTCCTGTGGCGAATGTGAAATTAGCTCTGCGCCTTAGATTTCGAAGACGGCGCCGGTGTCGGCGCTGGTTACGTGTTGGAGATAGCGGGCGAGCCAGCCGCGTTTTACTTTGGGTTCGAACTTGGGGAGCTCGGCGAGGCGGCGGGCGATTTCTTCGTCGGGCAGTTTGAGTTCCAGGCGGCAGGTGGCGGCGTTGATGTAGATGCGGTCGCCTTCGCGGACGGCGGCGATGGGGCCTCCGGCTGCGGCTTCGGGCGAGACATGGCCGATGCAGAGGCCACGGGTTCCGCCGGAGAAGCGTCCGTCGGTGATGAGGGCGGCGCGGACGCCTGCGCCGACCAGGGCCGCGGTGGGCGAGAGCATCTCCTGCATGCCGGGGCCTCCGCGTGGGCCTTCGTAGCGGATGATGGCCACGTCGCCGTCTTTGACTTCGCCGGCGAGGATGCCGCGCAGGGCATCTTCCTGCGATTCGTAGATGCGGGCGGGGCCTTCGAATTCCATCATGTCGTGATCGACTCCGGCGACTTTGACGACGGCGCCGTTGGGTGCGAGGTTGCCGAAGAGGACGGCAAGGCCTCCGGTTTTGGAGAAAGGCTTCTCCATGGTGCGGATCACGTTGCCATCGGCGGCAGGGGCGGCTTGCACGGCGTCGGAGAGGCGTCCGTTCACGGTGAGTGCATCGAGCTTCAACCCCGTGGGAGTGAATCCATTCGATCCGGCCCGGTCGAGTTCTTTGAGAATGGCCGGGATGCCTCCGGCGCGGTTGACGTCTTCGATGTGGATCTCGGGGCGGCTGGGGGAGACTTTGCAGATGTTGGGGGTGCGGGCGGAGATTTCGTTGAGCTTGCGCAGGTCGAAGGGGATTTGCGCGGAGTAGGCCAGGGCCAGGGTGTGGAGGATGGTGTTGGTGGAGCCGCCCATCGCCATGTCGAGGACGAAGGCGTTGGTGAGGGACTGTTCGGTGATGATGTCCAGCGGGCGAATGTCTTTTTCCAGACAGTATTGCAGCGCGTGGGCGGCGCGGCGGGAGAGCGCGATGCGCTCGGGATTGGGCTCGGTGCTGGTGAAGGTGTTGTCGGTCCAGCGCTCGGCGGGGATGGTTCCGGTGCCGGGGAGCGAGAGTCCGATGGCTTCGCCGAGGCAGTTCATGGAATTGGCGGTGAACATGCCGGCGCAGCTGCCGCATCCGGGGCAGGCTTTTTCGGCCAGCGAGCGCAGTTCGCTGTCACTCATTTTGCCGACGCTGTGTTTGCCCACGCCTTCGAAGACGGTGATGAGGTCGGTGCCGCCGGGGCCGGCGAGCATGGGGCCTCCGCTGAGGTAGACGGCGGGAATGTTGATGCGCGCCATGGCGTTGTACATAGCCGGGACGATCTTGTCGCAGTTGGCGATGCCGATCCATCCGTCGCAGGGATGGGCGCCGAGGATGGTTTCGATCTGGTCGGCGATGAGTTCGCGCGAGGCCAGCGAATACTTCATGCCGTAGTGGCCCATGGCGATTCCGTCGCAGACGGCGCCTCCGACGTTGGCGTACCAGACGTTGAAGCCGAGGGCCTTGAGTTCGTCGCGAACGAGCGCGCCGATTTTGTCGAGATGGGCGTGGCCGGGGATCTGGTTGGTGTAGGAGTTGATGACGGTGACGAACGGCTTTTTGAGGTCGTCGAGCGAGTCGATGACTCCTTCGGCCATCATGAGCGAGGCTGCGGGCAGCATGTGGGCACCTTCGGCAACGATGCGGCTGCCGCGTTTGCGAATGTTCTCGATTCCGGGATTCATTGTGGTTTTAGTTTACTTGAGGGGAAGGGTGAGGGACAAAATCGATTGCGGGTTGAAGGTACCGGGAGTGGCACTCGATATTTGAGCGGTGCAGGGGCCCTTCACTTCGTTCAGGGTGACACCTCAGGAGCAAGAGCATGAGCAAAGGCAAGAGCAAGAGCAGCAATAAAAATTAGAACGTCCATGGGAGGGCCATCCGCATCTGCTAAGTGTCAGCGCGTTCCCCGCCGTTAGGGCGGCCCTGGAGAATTGGTTCAGGCTGGAGAGGCGTATGAGCCGGTTGAAATCGCCTGTCTCGCGGGACGACCACGCGGCAGGCCCGGCGGACGCGGCGGTGACGCTGGTGGAGTATGGCGACTACCAGTGTCCCGCATGTGCGGCGGCCCGTCCCGTTGTGCAGCAGCTGCGGGAGCGCTTTGGCGGCGGCCTTCGCGTCGTCTTCCGCAACTTTCCCCGCAGGCAACTTCATCCAGATGCGCAGTGCGCAGCCGAGACGGCGGAGTTTGCCGCCGCTTACGGCAAATTCTGGGAGATGCACCAGCTGCTGTTTGAAAATCAGCCGCGGCTGGGAGGCGCGCTCTATCTGGAGCTGGCGCGGAGGCTCGGGTTGGCTCCCGCGGCGCTGAGCCTGGCGTTGGAGGAAAAGCGGTTTGCGGCGCGCGTTCGAGCGGACTTGAGCGGAGCGCTGCGCAGCGGGGTTGCGGGCGCTCCGGCATTTTTCATCAATGGGCGGCTTCATCAGGGTCCCGCCGACTTGGCCGGACTTGTCGAGGCGGTGGCACAGGCCATAGCCGGGCGGACGGAGCGGCCAGCGATACCTCGGAAATCCGCTTAGAAGGAAGACTGGAGCCGGTGGCTTGGCCGTGGTCCCACATTTGCCAAAAGAAGGCAAATATGGGGCACCCTGACCTCTGACGCCCCGGAGATCCGCGTAGGGAGCAGACTCGTTCAAGTTGCAGCGCGGCTTGGCCGATAGGTTTCTTGAGAAATTGCCGACGGAAAGTTGTTACCGTGGGTTACTAAAGACACCAGACATTGATGAACGCCTGGGCGAACATCGATATGTCCTACGGTAAAGTTATGACAGCTGATTTTTCTCCTGAGGATTTCATGCCCGAATCGATCGATCACTCCAAGCTGCTCCCCATGGACGTCAATTTGTCGTTCCATGAGCGGCTGCTCGACAGTCTGCACGATGGGGTGTACTTCGTGGACCGGGAGCGGAAGATTCTGTACTGGAACAAGGGCGCGGAGCAGCTGACGGGATACTCCGCCGACGAGGTGGTGGGACGCTCCTGCTTCGATAACATTCTGATGCATGTTGCCGCCGGAGGCTGCGCGCTTTGCCTGCATGGGTGCCCGCTGGGCAAGACCATCGAAGATGGGCAGCGGCGGGAGAGCGAGATCTTTCTGCGGCATAAGCTGGGACATCGCATACCTGTCTCGGTGCGCGCGGCGCCGATCGCCGACAGCCAGGGAAAGATCGTCGGGGCAGTCGAGGTCTTCAGCGACATCAGCGCCAAAAAGCACATGGAGCGCAGGGTGGGAGAGCTGGAAGACCTGGTCTTTCTCGACCCGCTGACCGGGGTTCCGAACCGCCGCTATATCGAGTTGAAGGTGAAGCAGTCGCTGCAGGAGGTGGAGCAGTTCGGCCGCAAGATCGGGCTGCTGATGGTGGACGTGGACCGCTTCAAACAGGTGAACGACGAACACGGACACGAGATCGGGGACCGGGCGCTCAAGACAATGTGCCGGACCGTGCAGCATAACCTGCGCTCGGGCAACGTGCTGGGACGCTGGGGCGGCGAAGAATTTCTGGTGATCGTGGCGGGCACGAGCATGGAGGGGCTGCGCGCCACCGCCGAACGCTACCGGATGCTGATTTCCGAGACGACCATTCCCCTGGCCGCGGGAGAGCTGAGGATTACCGCCTCCATGGGCGCCACGCTGATGCTGGGCGACGATACGGATCAGTCCGTGATCAAGCGCGCCGACGAATTGATGTACAAGAGCAAGATGGACGGACGAGACCGTGTCACCATCGGCTGAGGTTCCGCCGGGGAGGATGATTTCGGGGCGATTGCCGCCCGCGGGATTGTTTCCGCTGCATCTTATTTGTGAGCAACCTCACTACTGACCGGGTTGAAAGGTACAGATTCCGGAACGAGGTTGCGATAGGGTGAGAGGCAAGTTTGCGAGCGGAGTCTGTCATGACCGTGAAATGTGTGAATCGCTACTGCAGCGCTACCCGTCATCATGATGAAGGAAAGCTGTTCCGCCTGGACCTTGACCTGGGCAGCAAAAACGGCGGCGACGAGCGCATGACCGACTACCTCTGGCTATGCGCGGATTGCGCGCAGCGAATGCATCCCACGGTGGAAGTCAGCGAGAATAAGGTCACGGTGCGGCTTTCCGAAAACCTGCCGCTGCCGCTATCTGACACCAGCAGCGCGCAGGTAAGAGCACGGCTCAACTAACCCCCGACCAGCCATCCTCAGCGACACGGCTATCTTCCATCACAATGTGGCGTGACCGCCATTACGGACGGCGGCGCGGGTCTGTAGTAAGCATCTAGGCGATGCGTGGGGGTTCAATCTCCAGCGCATTGTGGCCGTCCCACCTCGACGGCTTTTGGGGGTGCGCAATGGATGGACTCCGAGTTTCTCCCTGTCTCATGCCTCGAATCGTGGAGCGGCTGCTTTCGCCCCGGAAAACGGAACGGATTTCCGCGGGAGTTGTTTGGCATTCATCTTTCCGTCCAGAGGTGTTTTATGTACAACCACACTGTATCGTTTCATGTGCTTCCGGACACCAGTTCGCTGACACGGGATATCATCCATGATGAGATTCTGCCGTTGCTGCGCAAGCAGCCGGGACTGGTCGATCTATTGGTTTTGCAATCCAGCGACGAACCTTGCGAGTTTGTGGTCTCCACGTTCTGGGAGACCCAGGACCACGCCGAGAACCATCACCGCTATGTGTACGCGGATTTGATCGCGCTGCTGAAGATGCACATGGATGGCGAAGCCAAGGTGCGCTTTTACAACGTTGACACCTGGACCACCCATCGCATTGCGGAGGGCGTGGCAACGGCGGCGCTGGCGTAAGGCGCAGGCTTTCCAGCTTAGCCGCGCCAAGGGCTTTGGAGCCGGGTACGCGGATGAGTAACGCGCCGGCTGCAGGCGCCCGGCGGGTTACTTATCGGCGGGCGTGGTGAGCGCTTCGAAGGCCGTGACCAGGTCGAGCAGCTCGGAGGTGATGGCGTCTTCGCGGCAGTGGCGGAATTCCGCGGTGAGGGTGCCGGAGCGCTCCTCGATGTTACGGTCTGCCACCTCCATGGCGGCGAGGCGGCTGGCGTTTTCACTGGCCAGGGATTGGGCCAGTGCGCGAAAGAGGGACGCGAAGAGATATTCCCGGATGAGGGCATGGAAGAGCTGCGACTTGTCCATGGTGAAAGTGGGGATTGTCTTGGAAGGCCAGGGCTTCGCCTTGAGGCGGCGGACCCACTCGAGATCGACCGGCAACAGGCGCACCCCGCGCGGCCGGAAGATGGGAACGGCGAGCGCCTGGCAGTAAAACAGCACGATGACTTCGATGCCGCGCTGCAGATACCATTCCTGAATTTTGATGAGCACCTCATGCACCACCGTTCCCACGGCCGACATGGAGCTGGGGACTTCCAGCGTTTGCTCCACGGTGAAGCCGAGGGATTTGAGGCGGTCGGCGGCGCGAAGGCCCACGGCGAGGAGGGTCTGCTCGCCGCGCGTGCGGGAGAGCTTGCCTAAAGCGCGGTCGGCGTGGGAGACGATGCGCTCATTCAGTGGGCCGCACATGCCCTGGTCGGAGCCGAAGACCAGGGCGCCCATGCGACGGCCTCCGTGCTTGGGAGGCGCGGGCTCGGGCACGTATTGCAGGGCGACCTGGAGGCCGGCTTCGATGGTGCTGTCGTATTCGTTGATGGCCAGCGCGGCCCGCTCGTATTGGCGGAGGTTGACACCCGCAAGGGCCTTCATGGTTTTGACCAGGGAGTGCAGCTCGCTGGTGACGGCCATGTTTCGGCGCAGCTCTTCGAGGGATTTCATTTGGATGCACCAGGAATGGGCGGCGGCGAGGCCGCGTTTTGGGCCAGGGTGAGCAGCGCTTCGCGGTCGGCGGCGCACAGTTCGTTTCCGGCCGCGACGGCTGCGGCAAACCAGGGCATGCGGAGCGGAAGCGCTTCGCGGATTTTATTGGAGACCCGCACCACATCATCGGCGGACAGGTTATCGAAGGTGCCGGCGCTGGCGGCCAGCAGGACGGCGATCTGCTCGGCGGGCGGCATGGGATCGTATTGCGGCTGCTTGAGCGCTTCGCGCACACTCTGGCCGCGTGCCAGCGTCTGGCGGGTGTGCTCGTCGAGGCGCGTGCCGAAGCGGGAGAAGACTTCGAGTTCTTCAAACTGCGAATAGAAGAGGCGCAGTTTGCCGCCCACGGCCCAGTAGGCGGGCAGCTGAGTTTTGCCGCCCACACGGGAGACGGACTTGCCGACATCGACCGCGGGAAGAATGCCCTTCTGGAAGAGCGTAGGAGTGACGTAGATCTGGCCGTCGGTGATGGAGATGAGGTTGGTGGGAATGTAAGCGGCCATGTTCTGCTCTTCGGTTTCCACCACGGGCAGGACGGTGAGCGAGCCACCGCCGAGCGATTTGCGCAGATGGGTGGAGCGCTCCAGCAGGCGGGAGTGAATGTAGAAGATGTCGCCGGGAAAACCTTCGCGGCCGGGGGGACGGCGCAGCAACAGAGAGAGTTCGCGGTAGGCGCGGGCGTGGCGGCTGAGATCGTCGAAGATGACCAGCACGTCGCGTCCGCGGCGCATGAAGTACTCACCCATGGCCATGGCGGAGTAGGGCGCGACGAACTGCTGCCCGGCGGGCGCATCTCCGGAGGCAACGACCACGATGCAGTACGGAAGCGAGTCGCGATCGTGGAGGTCGGCGATGACGCGGGCGACCGATGCGCTGCGCTGGCCGATGGCGCAGTAGATGCAGATGACATCCTGGCCCTTCTGGTTGATCATGCAATCGACGGCGATGGCGGTTTTGCCGGTCTGGCGGTCACCGAGGATGAGTTCGCGCTGTCCGCGTCCGACGGGGATGAGCGCGTCGATGACTTTGATTCCGGTGGCCAGCGGGACGGTGACGGGAGCGCGGTCGAGGATGGGCGGAGCTTCGCATTCGATGGGCGCGCGGGCAGCCACGGGGATGTCACCGCCGTTGTCGAGAGGACGGCCCAGGGGATCGACCACGCGGCCGAGCAAGCCCTCGCCTACCGGCACCTCAAGGCTGCGGCCGGTGCGGCGAACCTCGGAGCCGGCCATGAGTTCGTTGCCATGGTCGAGCAGAAAAACACCGACCTCATCGGGATCGAGGTTGAAGGCGATGCCGGGAACGTCGCCGGAGAAGCGCACCACCTCCTCCGACTGCACGTGAGGCAATCCACTGACGCGCGTGATGCCCTGCGCGATGGAGACGACTTCGCCGTATTCCTGCAGGGCGGGACTGGAACTCTCCTGCTCCGCGGCACGATCGATTGCGCCCAGCGCTTCTTCCAGAACCGTGTGTAAGGAGTTTTTCTCGCTCATGATGCCACCGATTGGGCGACCTCGCCTGTCTTCTTCTCCAGTGCATCGCGGAGTCGCTCTTCCAGGGCGTCCACGTATCCTTCGGCACTCCAGGCGATCTTTTGACCGTTGGCGCGCAGTTCGAGTCCCCAGCCCAGGCTGGAGGCTTTCTCGAAGCGGATCATGAGCGGCGCGATCGCCTGCGCGGTGAGGATCGCCTCAATCTTCTGCTGAATCTCGACGGGCAGTTCGGAGGCGGAGCGGACGACGATGGACTGGCCTGCCAACTCCTTCCAGGCGCCCACTTCCATCGAAGACAGCTTGTTGAGAAAGACGCGGGCGGCGCACTGGTCGAGATCGCAGCAGGCAAGATCGTGCAGGGCGCGGCGCACGACGAAGAGAATTTCTCCGGCGGCACGGCCGCGAATGTCCTGGAAGAGAGCGGTACGCTCGCGTTCCAGATCGGCGCGCCAACGATCCTCCAAGGCGGAGATTTCCTCGCGCGCTTTTTTCATCAGGTCGAGACGCTTGCGGTCGGCATCCTGCTGGGACTGCGTAAGCATGGCGTCGCGGGCGTCTTCCAACTCATGCAGGCGTTTCTGGAAATCCTGTTTCTCCAGCTCGGCCTGATGGAGATTTTCCTCTGCTTCGGCCCGACAGGACTTGAGGGCGTCTTCGCGCGAATCGATGGCCTGCAGAATTCTGCCGTACAGAAAGTGCTTGAGCAGAGCGACCAGGATGAGGAAGTTCACGATCTGCGCGAAGATGGTGAACCAGTCAAACAGCTTCATTTTGCGCCTCCCGCAATCATGTGGCTCCAGAAGGGATTGGCGTAGATCAGGATGATGGAGATAACAAAGCAATAAATGGCAATTGACTCGATCATGGCCAAACCAATGAAGAGCGTGCGGCTGATGGTGGCAGACTCATCGGGCTGCTGGGCGATGGCGGTGAGCGCGTGGGCGACCGCGAGGCCTTCGCCTATGGCCGGCCCGAGCGCACCGATGCCCATGCACCCGGCAGCGGCTGCGATGGAAACAACTCCGACGACTGTTGCGTTTTCCATGCTTACGACTCCTTTCGAACAACCGGCGCTGGCGGCGTTGGATGTGGCTGCTCATGCGCCGTGGCGGCCGCTCCGATGTACACCGTGGCAAGAATGGCGAAGATGTAGGCCTGAATGATTCCGGTGAGCAGGCCAAGCACCTGCATAGCAACCGGGAAAAACAAGGGGACGATGGCCAGAAGAATTCCCACGATCATGCCGCCGCTCATGACATTGCCGAACAGACGCACGGCGAGCGCCAGGGTTCGGGAAAATTCGCTGACGATGTGCAGCGGAAGCATGACCACGGTGGGCGAAACATAATGGCGCAGATAGCCGATACAGCCCTGCTCGCGGATGGCCAGGATGGGAACGTGAACCGCCACGCAGATCGCCAGGGCTATGGTGGTGGAAAGCGATCCGGTGGGGGCATGCCAGCCGGGAACGACGTCGAGCAGGTTGGAGAGAGCGATGAAGAGGAAGAGCGTGCCGACGAAGGGAACATAGAAGTCGGCTCCCTTGCCGCCGATCTCCCGGGCCTGCTGCCGGATGACGCTGACGATTACTTCCAGCGCATTTTGCCAGCGGGAGCGGCGATGGGTGAGCGAGATGTTGCGCGTGACCAGCCATGACATGACGGTCAGCAGGAGCATCACCACCCAGGTGTACACCAGCGTGGCGTTCAGAACGATGAAGCCGTGGCGATAGAGGATGATTTCATCAGTGGTGAGATGCATGGGTATCCTCCGGGCGGGCAATGCAGAGCTCCCATGGTGCAGCCTTGGATGGTGCGGCCTTGGACGAGACAACCAGCTTGGAAAGAAACACCCTGGCCGCGGTGAATCCGACGAGGCACGCGATCCAGTACTCCGCGTGGGTGCCTGCCAGCAGCCAGAAGCCTGCGAGCAGGAGCGCGCCGCGCACCAGGAAGCTGCCGGCGGTGAGCAGGGCTCCGCCACCGGCAACGAGGCGCCGCACGGTCCAGGCGAGTCCGCCGAAGTAGACGATACCGAGCAGCATGCCTGCGAAGAGCAGCAAAACGAGTTGGAAGAAGTGCGGCATCGTCAACCTTTCGGATCGTTCTTGATATGGCTCCATGCGTTCAGGCAGCCGACGATCAAGCCGACGAACAACAGCGTCAGCGTCCACGAGAACGGGCTGGGCAGCACGCGGTCGAGCCAAATGCCGAGCGCGACTCCGGCCAGGGTGGGGACGGTAACCGACCAGCCCACGACTCCGAATAACGCGACCGCGCGCCAGTAGGCATTCTCGTGGTTGACCCGCGCGCGCAGCATCTGCACCTGCTTGGCCTGCACACGGTTCACCATGGCGCGGGCGGAGGCGGGCAGCTTGGCTTCCATGGGCGAAGCTTCCGGACCCGGCGCTTCAGGACGGCAATCAGGCAGCGGCATGGGCTTCGGATCAGGCATTTCGTTGCGCCTCCAAAAGGTTGCGAACCAGTTCCGCTTCCAGTTTTATTTCGAAGGCCCGGGTCTTCCGGTTCTGTTCGTTCTGGGTACGGATCTGCTCTTCGAGGGTTTTCCGCAAAGCCGCAAGCTCCGGCGAACGCACGGCGCGGCGGGTGGAGACCGAGACGTTGGGACCGCACTTGACGAGGATGGCGTGATCGATGGCCAGAAATTCCTCGTCGCCCGAGGCGGGCACAAACGAGAGGATCCCCGGCACCAGAGCGGCTACGAAATCGACGTGGCGCGGCAGCAGGCAGAAGTGGCCGTTCTCGGCCTCAGCCTTGACCTTGATGACGGTCTCATCCAGGAGCACCGTTGTGGGTAGCCACACTTTGAGTTTCATGGCTTTTTCGCCTCCTGGATGGGACCGATCATGTACAGCGCTTGCTCGGGGTAGTCCGCAAACTCGTCGTTGAGAATGCGCTCGCAACCGTCGAGCGAGTCTTCCAGCGAGACCAGTTTGCCGGGTTGATTGGTGAATCCCTCGGTGACAAAGAACGGCTGAGTGAGGAAGCGCTCCAGGCGGCGGGCGCGATGAACCACGTGGCGGTCCTCATTGGAGAGCTCTTCGATGCCGAGCATGGCGATGATGTCTTTCAACTCTTCGTAGGTCGAAAGGGTTTTGCGAATCTCCTGCGCGATGCGGTAGTGGCGCATGCCGACGATGGCCGGGCTGATCATGCGCGAGTTGGAGCGCAGCGGGTCGATGGCGGGAAAGAGACCTTCGGAAGCGCGTTTGCGGGCAAGCACGATGGAGGCCGAAAGGTGTCCGAAGGTGTGGATGGCAGCGGGATCGCCGAAGTCGTCGGCGGGCACGTAAACCGCCTGCACGGAGGTGATGGCTCCGTTGGTGGTGTTGCAGATGCGTTCTTCGAGGTCGGCGAGTTCGGTGCCAAGGGTGGGCTGGTAGCCCAGGCGCGAGGGCAGCTGGCCGGTGAGAGCCGAGACCTCGGAGCCGGCCTGGATGAAGCGAAAGATGTTGTCGATGAGCAGCAGCACGTCCTGGCGCGCGTCGTCGCGGAAGTATTCGGCGATGGTGAGGGCGCAGTGGCCGACGCGGATACGGGTTCCAGCGGGCTCGTTCATCTGGCCGAAGACCAGAACGGTTTTGTCCAGAACGCCGGCGGACTGCAGTTCGCGATAGAGTTCCTCGCCTTCGCGGCAGCGCTCGCCGACTCCGCAGAAGACGCTGATGCCGCTGTGACCGCCGATGGTGTTGTGGATGAGTTCCATGATAAGGACGGTTTTGCCGACGCCGGCGCCGCCGAACAATCCGCTTTTGCCGCCGCGCTCCAAGGGGGAGAGGACGTCGATGACCTTGATGCCGGTGTGGAAGACCTCGGAGGTAGCCATGCGGCGAGAGAGAGGGACGCGCGGAGCATGAATGGAGCGCCACTCGCCTCCGGTGATCGGGGCTTTGCGGTCGATGGTGTTGCCGAAGACGTCAAAGACGCGGCCCAGGACGCGCTGGCCCACCGGCACGGAGAGCGGATGGCCGGTATCCACGATGGGGCCGCCGCGCTCGAGGCCGCGGGTGGTGGTGAGGGCTACGCCGCGGACAGTGTCAGAGCTGATGTGGGAGACGACTTCGATGACGGAACTCGCGTCTTGGCCCGCGGTGAGAACGTTGAAGATGTGCGGGAGGTGATCGGGGAAAAAGGCATCAACCACGCTGCCCCGGACTGCCGCTATGACTCCGTCTTTAAGCGCCAACTCAAGCATGACAGTTCACCTGAAGGACAATGTCTCAGGCCTCCGGTGTGACTGATTGCGCTGGAAAGCTGCCTTGCTCACCAGATCTCCGCAGGCCGCCCGACGGCAGCCGCTGAGGCCCAGGCTGACAAATTGTGGCCGCGAGGCTGTCGGAGACGTAGTACCCCAGAAGCGCATACTTTGCGGTGACCGGAGTCACGGCGGAAGGTGACCGCTGGGCCGCTCCCGCGCCCGGGTTGCACGGCGCGAACGCCTGCGGCTGACTTGCCGGAGCCCGTCTGATTGCGTATCGTCAATCGCACGTCAATCGCACCCCATGGCGCGCCGCACCTCAAAACCCGGAACGAAGGAGAAAAGCGTGACCTCACCTACGGCTGCCGTGCTCGGTGAAATTGGACTGCCTGCCACGGTGCGCGAACTGGCAAGGCGCCGGTGGGACGTGATTGTGGCCGGAGCGGGGCACAACGGGCTGGTGTGCGCCGCCTACCTGGCACAGGCGGGACGGCAGGTGCTGGTGCTGGAGAGCCGGACGCGGGTGGGCGGCGCATGCACCATCGAAGAGCCGTTCCCCAAGGTGTACATGTCGCCGTGCGCGTACCTAGCGGGGCTGCTGCATCCGCTGGTGCTGGCCGAGTTGAGGCTGGCGGAGCGCGGCTTCCAGTGGACTCCGGCGGTAAATGGGCTGTTTGTTCCCTTTCTTGATGGGTCGAGCATTCAGCTATGGGACGACGAGGAGGCCTGCGAGGCCGAGGTGCAGCGATTCTCTCCGCGCGACGTGGAGGGCTGGCGGGCGATGAACGATGTGGTCCGCAGGCTGCGCGATAAGCTGCGTCCGGCGGGCGAGGGCGATTTGTGGATTGGCGAGGCTCCGACACGGGAGCAGATTGACGAGCGGCTGGGTGAGGACGAAGAAGCCAGGCATGTGCTGTTCGACTGGTCGATGGCGGAGTTTGTGGAGCGGTATTTGCAGGACGAGCGGCTGCAAGAGGCGTATCTGGGGCAGGGGGTGATTGGGACCCATGCCAGTCCGTTCGACGCGGGAACGGCCTCGATCCGCTTCCATCACTCGTCGGGACGGCTGGGCGGAATGCCGGGGATGTGGGGGTATGTGCGCGGCGGGATGGGGATGGTGTCGTTTTACTTTTGCGATGCGGCGCGTGAGGCCGGTGCGGTGGTTGCCACGGGAGTTCCGGTGGCGCAGATCGTGCCGGGCGAGGGGGTGGTGCTGGAAGGCGGCGAGCGGATTGCGGCTCCGGTGGTGGTGTCCAACGCCGACCCTCGGCGGACGCTGGCCATGCTGGGCGCGCAGGCGGATGCGAAGTGGCGCGAGCAGGTGGAGAGCGTTCCCATCGAGGGCTGCACGGTAAAGCTGAATGTGCTGCTGCGCGAGCTGCCGGACTTTAGGGCGCGGCCGGGAACGAACCAGGCGCATCACTATGGACAGATCAATGCTCCGCTGACGAAACAGGAGTGGAAGGCAGGCTACGCCGCGGCACGGAGGGGCGAGTTGCCGGAGCAGTTGTGGTGCGAGTTGTATTTCCAGAGTGTGCACGATGCGACGGTGGCTCCGGCGGGGCTGCAGACGATGTCGGTGTTTGCGCAGTATGTTCCTTATCGATTTGCGCACGGCACATGGGATGAGCAGCGCGATGAGGTGAAGCGGCTGGCGATGCGGTCGCTGGGGCGCTTTTGCTCGAACCTGGATTCGGCGGTGGTTGACGCGCAGGTGCTGGGGCCGCCCGACATCGAAGAGCGCGTGGGACTGACGGGCGGGCATATCTTCCAGGGGGAGTGCCTGCCGCCGTATATGTGGTCCAAGCGGCTGGCGGCGCGGACTCCGATGCAGGGGGTGTACCTGTGCGGAGCGTGCACGCATCCGGGCGGCAGCGTGATCGGCATCAACGGGCGCAACGCGGCGATGGCGGTGCTGAAAGACGGCGGCGGGGTTTAGATTCCTACTCTCGCCGCAGACCAAACAACGAGACAAATTTAAAGTTCCAGTGCGGGGCGATGCCAACCTTTCCGCTACAGGCGGACTCTACTCTCTTCATGCGCCTACATGTTTGCAGACTCTCGTCCTCCGTCGTGTTTGCCGTCCTGAGTATCGTTTTGGCGTTTGCTTCTGACGCACAGCAGGTGCCGGAGCAACTCCAGCCACCGGGGAACGAATCTCTGGTTTTCCGGGTTCGCGGGAAAGGCGACCAGATTTACACCTGCAAAGAGGATAGCGGGCAGTTTACGTGGGTGTTGAAGGCTCCCGACGCCAAACTTGTGGGCAAGGACGGCAAACTTTTCGGCAAGCATTTTGCCGGGCCTTCGTGGGAGGCGACCGACGGCAGCCGCATCGTCGGCAAAGCCGTGGCCAAGGCTTCACCCGATCCAGAATCCATTCCATGGCTGCTGGTCAACGTGGTCAGCCATGAGGGCAGCGGACGGCTCTCTCGCGTGACGACGGTTCAGCGCCTCGACACCAAGGGCGGCCAAGCTCCGGCGAGTGGCTGCGACGCGGCGCACGCAGGCCAGGAAATTCGCATACCGTATTCGGCGGACTATCTCTTCTACGCGCCGAAATAGGCGGCGGGTGCGCGGAAATCGAGACGCGATGAAGGTGGAGGTCGAGTGCTACGCGGGATGGAAGGCGGATGAAAGGCCGGTCCGCTTCCGGCTGGACGGGCATGAGTATCGGGTGGAAGAGATTGTCGACCAGTGGTATGAGCCCGAGAAGGAGTTCTACAAAGTTCGGGCCGACGATGGAAACCTGTACATTTTGCGGAGAGAGAACTCGGTACCGGAGGGGCGTTGGGAGTTGGTGTCGTTTCGGAAATTGCCGGAGCCGCGATAGAGCGGTGCGGGGGAAAATCGATTGCGGGTTGAGATTGCCTTGAAGCGACAGGTGATATTTGTGCGGAGTAGGGGGCCTTCGCTTCGCTCAGAGTTTGTGACTTTATTGAAATCGTTAAAACTAGATGCTGAAAACAAAGATAGTTACAGGCCCAAAATGGCCTGTAAATCAATAAAGTCACAAACTCTCAGGATGACACCTCAGGAACAGAGGCAAAGGCAGGAGCGAAGACAAAGGCAGGAGCCAGAGCAAAGGCAGGAGCAAGAGCCTACGGAACGATTACGGCGGCGCCATTGATGGCGTCGCTCTTGATGGCGGCCAAGGCTTCGTTGGCGTCGTCGAGGGCGAAGGTGGTGACCTTGGGCTGGATGCGGATCTCGGTGGCCAGGGCGAGGAAGTCGCGGGCGTCGGCGCGGGTCATGTTGGCGACGCTGCGGAGCTGGCGCTCTCCCCACAAGAGGCGGTCGTAGTCGAACTCGGGAATGTGGTCGAGATGGATGGCGTTGATGGCCACGACGCCGCCTTTGCGCAGGCTGGAGAGCGCGGCCACCACCACGGCCCCGCTGGGTGCGAAGGTGATGGCCCGGTCGAGTAGGACCGGAGGGCGCTCGACCTCCGAGCCGACCCAGGTTGCGCCCAGCGATTCGGCGAGTTTGCGGTGCGACTCGCCACGGGTGGAGACGTAGACCGGGCATCCCCAGGCACGGAGGACTTCGATGGCCAAGTGCGCGGAGGCACCGAAGCCGAAGAGTCCTACGCGTTCGCCGCGCTCCACTCCGGCGACGCGCAGACTGCGGAAGCCGATGATGCCGGCGCACAGGAGCGGCGCGGCGTGGAGAGCGTCGAGCGACTGCGGCAGCGGAAAGACAAAGTCGGCGCGGGCCAGGGCAAACTCCGCGTAGCCGCCGTTGACGCTGTAGCCGGTGAAGGTGGGCGCGTCGCAGAGGTTCTCAAAGTTGTGTTGGCAATACCAGCAAGTGCCGTCGGTTCCACCGATCCAGGAGACGCCGACGCGGGTGCCTGGCGGAAGTTGCGCGGTTCCGCCTTGCAGGACTTCGCCCACGATCTGATGTCCGGGGATTAGTTGCTCGCGGCGCGGAGGCAGCTCGCCTTCCACGATGTGCAGGTCGGTGCGGCAGACCCCGCAGGCGAGCACACGGAGCAAGAGCTGTCCGCTGCCCGCCTCGGGTTTGGCTACCTCTTGCAGGCGCAGAGGCCGGTCCAGCAGCCGGCCCGGCAAGGTAAGTATCGCGGCCTTCACGGGGCATCTTTCATGAAATTCAGTTTCATGAAAATCGGTTTCATGAAAATCAGGCGGCGGATTGCATGTTCTGCCGTACCTCCTCCTGCAAGGTGCCGCGCAGTTTGTAGTGCTGCTCCGGAGCCGGGAAGCCGGCCGTGCTGAAGGTGCTCTGGATGAGGCGGTTGGTATCGAAATAGACCCGCCAGTAGTTGGCGTTGGCGCAGAAGGGACGCACGGCCAGCAGCGGTCCGGCGAGGTTGAACTCGAGAATTTCGACCGCGGGAGCGGGAGTGGCAAGCACGTTGGGAATGCGGGAGACTGCATCCTTCAACAGGGCGATAGCCTGCTCGGGGTTGACGTCATGCGAGAGCTGGGCCGTCATATCCACGCGGCGGTAGTCGTTGCGCGTGTAGTTCATGATGTTGTCGCTGAAGACCTTGGAGTTGCCGACGATGGCCACGACGTTGGCCGGAGTGTTGAGGATGGTGGCGAACAGGCCGATGGACTCGACCGTGCCGGTGACGCCTCCGGCTTCGATGTAGTCGCCGACCTTGAAGGGGCGCAGCACCAGCAGGAAGACGCCGGCGGCAAAGCTGGCCAGCAGGCCGCTCCAGGCCACGCCGACGGCGATGCCGACCCCGGCGAGCAGAGCCGCGAAGGAGGCGGTTTCGACGCCGAAAAAGCCGAGCAGGGCGACTACTAAAATGACGTTCAACAAGATGCTGAGGGCGGAGCGCAGGTAGCCGACCACGGTGGCGTCCAGGGCCTGGCGGTCCAGGGCGTGGCCCATCATTCTGGTGGCGAAGCGGATGAGTGCGCGTCCGACGATCCAGAGGACGATGGCCCCGAGGAGTTTGAGTGCGAATTGCGTGACGACTACGAGTCCAGTTTGCAGGGTGGCATTCATGTAGAGCCTCCATGATCGGATTGCGAGGCGCACCGCGCCGCATACGGTGCGCTTCTTGTTGCACAGCGACTCGAAGGACCGGCAGATGGCGGCTTAGGCATCCGGGTCATCCGATGGGACAGCGGCGAATAAGGCAACCGCGCCACAACGGGGACGGCGGGACAGCTGGCCCGTCCGCAGATGGACACTCCCCGACCGCTTTAAAGATGCAGAGCTGCGGGAAAGGGTTATCCCACAGCTTCGTTTTGTAGGAGCGGCGGGAGCAGCTCTGGGGTATAATTCTGCCTCTCTTTAAAAAAAAGCAGCGGAGGACACAGATGGAGTTCCTGGTGATGATCCCTGTCGCAATCGCGATTTTCGTGGTTCTTTTCCTGATTCTGGGAAGCGTGTTTACGGTGCAGACGGCCGAGGTTGCCATCCTGACCCGCTTCGGCAAGTTTCTGCGGGTAGCCGAGCCCGGATTGAACTGGAAGCGCCCGTTTGTGGACTCGGTTGCGGGCGTGGTGAGCCTGCGGGTCAACCAGATCACGCTGACGATGGAGACCAAGACCAAGGACAACGTGTTTGTGACCATTCCGATCTCGGTGCAGAACCGGGTGCGCCCGGAAAAAGCGTATGACGCCTATTACAAGCTGTCCGACCCGGTGGCGCAGATCAAGTCGTATGTGGAGCAGGTGATTCTGGGACATGTGCCGGGCATGACGCTGGACGAGGTGTTCGCCACGCAATCCAGCATTGCCGCCGCGGTGAAGCAGGAACTCGACGTGGACATGGCGCTGTTCGGCTACGAGATTGTGAACGTGCTGGTAACCGACATCGTTCCGGATGAAAAGGTGAAGTCGGCGATGAATGACATTAACGCCGCGCAGCGCGAGCAGGTGGCGGCCAACTCCAGGGGCGAGGCGGAAAAGATTCTAGTGGTGAAAAAGGCCGAGGCCGAAGCCGAGAGCAAGGCGCTGCAGGGACAAGGCATCGCCAACCAGCGGAAGGCGATCATCGAAGGCTTGCAGGTCTCGATCGAGCAGTTCCAGAAGGTGGTGGAGGGAGCGTCGGCCAAAGAGGTGATGCAGCTGGTGATGGTCACGCAATACTTCGACACCCTGAAGTCGATCGGCGAAAGCGACAAGACCAACACGCTGTTCCTGGCTCATTCGCCGGGGGCGGTGAGGGATATCTCGGATCAGATTCTGCAATCCATGCTGGTGGCGGAGAGAGCGTAAGGCGAAAGTCTGGAGATTCGCGCTGGTGGATGCAACTTTTCCAGCGGATTTGCGTCTGTGGTGGGATAGGGCTAATTCAGAACCACAGAAGACAAGGAATCCCCCGATGAGCGAACAACGTGCGCCTCGCCCGAAGATTGCCGAGGTCGTCCCCATCAAGGACGGCGCGGCCAGTGTTGCCAAGCTACTGCAAGGGTACGGGTGTGACGATGTCCCGTTTATCGGGGCCGAACACGCATTTTATGAGCGGCACCTGGTCTTTGACCGCGCCATCGATCCCCAGGTGGCGAGCGCGCGCGAACGCTTCGAGGCGTTTTCCCATTCGGTGCGGGACATCTTGGCGCAGCGCTGGGTGCAGACCAAGCAAGCCTACGAGAAGAACAATCCCAAGCGCATTTACTACCTTTCCATGGAGTTCCTCATCGGACGCTCGTTGTCCAATAACGTAACTAATCTTTTGCTCGATCCGGTGGTGCAGCAGGCGATCCAAGAGAAAGAGATTGATTACCCGGAGCTGATCGAGGAGGAGCCGGATGCGGGGCTGGGCAACGGCGGACTGGGCCGCCTGGCGGCGTGCTTCCTGGACTCGATGGCCAGCATGCAACTGCCGGCCTGGGGTTATGGGCTGCGCTATGAGTACGGGATGTTCAAGCAATCCATTGTGGATGGCTGGCAGAAAGAGGCCGCCGACAACTGGCTGCGCAACGGCGATCCGTGGGAGATTGCGCGGGCGCAGGAGAAGGTGGAAGTCAAGCTGAACTGCTCCTTCCAGGTGCGCGCAGGGAAAATTACCATCGTGCCGGACCGGCCATCGAGCCTGTTCGGCATTCCCTACGACCGTCCGGTGGTGGGCTTTGGGGGAAAGACGATCAACACGCTTCGGCTGTGGGCCGCGGCGGCGCCGGATTACTTCGACTTCCAGGAATTTGGCACCGGCGACTTTGTAGGCGCGGTGAGCGAGACGCTGGAGGCGGAATCGCTGACCCGCGTGTTGTATCCGGACGATTCCACGACAGAAGGAAAACGGCTGCGCTTTTTCCAGGAGTATTTTCTCGTGGCCTGTTCGCTGGCGGACCTGACGCGCCGCTTTACGCGCAATAACTCCGATTGGAACCAGCTGCCGGAGAAGGCCGCGATCCAGCTCAATGACACGCATCCTTCGATGGCGGTCGCCGAACTGATGCGCATCCTGCTGGACGACGTGCACCTGGGATGGGAGCAGGCGTGGAAAATTACCACCAAGACGCTGGCCTATACCAATCACACGCTATTGCCGGAGGCGCTGGAAAAGTGGCCAGTGGAGTGGTTCGAGGTTCTGCTTCCGCGGCAGTTGGAGATTATTTACGAGATCAACCGGCGGCTGCTGGATGAGGTTCGTCTCCGCTTCCCCGGCGACGAGGGCCGGGTGGAGCGGGTGAGCCTGGTGGAAGAGGGCGCGCAGCGCAAGATCCGCATGGCCAATCTTGCCATCGTGGGCTCGCACAGCACCAATGGCGTGGCCGCCGTGCACTCGAAGCTGTTGCGGACGGTGACCGTGAAGGACCTCGCCGAGATGTTTCCCGAACGCTTCAGCAACAAGACCAACGGGGTGACGCCGCGGCGCTGGCTGTTGAACGCCAATCCCGAGTTGGCCGGCGCCATTACACAAATCATCGGCGACCGCTGGATCACCGACCTGAGCCAGCTCAGCCAGCTGAAATCATTCGCCGCCGATGCCCGGGTCGGCGAATTGTTTCTGAAGGCCAAGCGCGACGCCAAAGTACGCTTTGCGGATTGGCTCAAGTCGAACTCCGAAGAACAGGTGGACCCGGAGACGATCTTCGACTGCCAGATCAAACGCATCCACGAGTACAAGCGACAGCTGCTGAACGCGCTACGGGTGGTGATCCTGTACAACCGCCTGCGGAACAATCCTAAGGCGCAAATAGTGCCGCGCACGATCTTCTTCGCCGGCAAAGCGGCGCCGGCGTATCAGTTGGCCAAGCTCATCATCAAGTTCATCAACAACCTTGCGGGGACGATCGACGGCGACCCGATTGTGGGCGGACGGCTGAAGGTTGTGTTTCTTCCCGAGTACAACGTTTCACTGGCGGAGCGGCTGATTCCGGCCAGCGATGTTTCCAACGAGATTTCGACTGCGGGGTATGAAGCCAGCGGCACGAGCAATATGAAGTTCATGATGAACGGCGCGCTGACGGTAGGAACACGCGACGGTGCGACCATCGAAATGGCGGAAGAGGCAGGCGAGGAAAACATGTTCCTCTTCGGGCTGAGCGTAGAAGAGGTGGAGAACAGCCGGGGCTGGTACAGTCCGTGGTGGCATTATGAACATGAGCCGGAGACGCGGGCGGCGCTGGACCTGATCTTCTCGAACCACTTCAGCCGGAACGAACCGGGCGTGTTTGAGCCGCTGCGCGAGACACTGCTGACCGGAGGCGATCATTACATGCACCTGGCGGACCTGACGTCGTATTGCGAGGCACAGAGGCGGCTCGCCGCGTTGTATGCCGATCCCGGCGCGTGGGCGCGCAAGGCGATTCTGAACGTGGCCAGCTCGGGAAAATTTTCCAGCGACCGGACGATTGCCGAATACGCATCCGGCATTTGGAAAGCGGAAGCGTGCCCGGTAGTTTAGCTGCCGAGTAGTTTCAGAGTGAGCGGATCGGGTTTGCCGTCGAAGTACTTTTGCAGGGCTTCTTCGAAGATTTGATTCCCGGAGGCGGCGGAGGCAAACAGGGTCATCGAAGAGCGGAACTTCAGATCGTCCGGGTAGCCGAGGATCTGGTTGATGGAGCGGCCCTCGACTTGGTTCACAAGGCGGGTGCACTCGATGAGCCGCGCACCCAGCACGGGGTGCGCGAGATAGGCCTCGGCTTCGGGGCGCGAGGCGATTCCGTAATAGTCCGCCATTCCGCTGTGGCCCAGGCCTTTCATCTGGGGAAAGATGAACCACATCCAGTGGCTGCGTTTGCTGCCGGCGCGCAGCTCGTCGCAGACCTGCTCGTACACCGGTTGCTGGGCGTCTACAAAGCGCTTTAGATTGTGGGGATCGTTGGTCATCTTTACTCCCGTCACAGGCAGTTCGAGCCGAAGAAACTCTATAGCGTCGTAAAGAGATTGGAACGGTGCAGGGATTCCTCGCGTTGCTTGATCTCATAACAGCGTTGGCTCCGTTCGGCGGTAGTCTGTTCTTGCGAAGAAAGCAGAAGACCGGAGAAGGAGCCAACGATGTTGATTATAGGCTGCGATTTCCATTCTGGTTTTCAGCAGATTGCGATCTTTGACAACCTGACAGGAGAGTTACAGGAAAAAAAGCTGCTGCATCCGGGCGAAGCGGGGCGACGTGCGGCAGTTGCTGATGGATCGGCATCACCGGATGCGGCAGCGGACCCAGGTGAAGAACCAGCTGCAGGCTCTGGCGCTGAACCAGGGGATGCAGAAGGGGCGAACGCTGTGGTCGGCGGCAGGCATGCAGCAGCTGCGCGAGCTGCCGATGATGGAGCATGCGGCGCGGCGGCGCGATGCGTTGCTGCGCACGGTGGTGGAGCTGGATGTGCAGATCGCCGAGCTGGACGTGCTGGTGCGGCGGCAGGCCGAAGGGCGCGAAGACGCGCGGCGGCTGATGACGCATCCGGGGGTGGGTCCGCAGACGGCGCTGGGGATGGTGCCGACGCTGGGCGAGGCGGAGCGGTTTGAATCGGCCAAGAAAGTGGCCAGCTATCTGGGGCTGATTCCGGGCGAGTACAGTTCGGGGAATAAACAGCGGCTGGGACACATCAGCAAGCAGGGGTCGTCGCTGATGCGGTTTTTGCTGGTGGAGGCCGGCCAGACGGCGGTGCGGGGCGATGCCGAGTTGCGCCGCGCTTATGCCAGGCTGGCGGCTAAGAAAAGCCGCGCGGTGGCCAAAGTGATGGTAGCCAGGCGGCTGGCGGTGAGGTTGTACTGGATGCTCCGCAACGAGTGGACGTACGCGGAGCTGGCACGTCATGCGGGTGAGCCCGGGTCATTCCGTGGTGCGCGATAAGCACCGACCGCTTGTATGGGCAGCCCGCCTCCCTCGATGAGCGGGGGAGTTTGAACAGGTGAATCATGGTCCGGTAACGGATCGAATAGATGGCTGGTGCGGCCACAAGCCGACACTGTGAGATTCGAAACATGACGGGTCTTCTGAGAACTTCGCAAAAAACGCTGGGATGGAACGAAGCTACGCTGTACTGCGCTACGCTTCGTTCCGAAGCCGAGTATGGAAACGGCGAAGGCGGCGTCAAGAGTCTGCGATAAACGCCTGCGGCGCCCTTGACCCCGCCTTCGCCGTCACGAGGAAGTGTGTCTGGGCAACCCGGACGTTGTTATAGGCGGAATGACAGCTTACCGCGGATGAAAGCGGCCACTGCGGCGGAATCCGCGCACCAGAGCCTCCAGCAGATTTTCATTGTCCGTGTGGGTGCCATCGGGGACACCGCACTTTTCGCGGAAGTGATGGGCCAGCTTCTCCGCTGTTTTACGGCGCACCTCCGAGGGGAGTTCGAGACGCCGCTGCAGGAATGTCTCCATGACCTGGAGATCGCCGGTGGTCAGTGTCGAATAGTTGATGTCGTCTGCCGCTTCGTCGCCGCGGGTATTGAAGAAAATGGCGTCGTCTGCCGCATTCCGGTCGTGGACCACCACGGTTCCGGCCACGTAATCGCCGATGCGTTTGCTCTGCGGGCTGAGAAACATGACGATGGCGCCGACGGCGTAGGGACCGGGCAGCGCGTCTATCACGCGCAGCAGGTTGCGCGCCACGGCCTCGTACGCGGAGACCGCGCGTCCGGTTTCATTGATGACGCGGATGCCGGCCTGGCGCTTGCCCGGCGTCTGTCCCTTCCAGAGGATTTCAAAGATGGCGAAGTAGCCCCATTGCACGGCGAACATCAGAAGCACCGTCAGCGCCAGCATCCAGGTGCCGCCGCCGCGGAAGGGATGGAAGGCGACACCGGCGATCCACAGGGCGATCACGATGGCAATGGCACAGAGCACCTGGATTATCAGGTCCACGAAAAGCGCCATGAAACGGCTGCCGGGGCCGGCCAGTTCGTACTCCAGATTGATCTGCTCGGGGGTATCGATGCTAAGCTTCTGTTGACTGGTCACCGATCCATGGTCTCCAAATTATGATCTCCAACTTCTGGCTTGAGATGCGAAAACCGCACTGGGAGCGGCTCGAAGCGCTGGTAACGCAATGCGGCAGCGGCGGAACGGCGAAGCTCGGCCGCTCCGATCTGCGCGAATTCGGCCTGCTCTACCGCCAGGTTGCCGCGGACTTGTCGATTCTGCGGCAGGATGCGACCGGCACGCACTATGCCCGGCGGCTGAATCAACTGCTGGGCCGGGCTCACAGTATCATTTACACGGGGAAAAAGACCAGCCTGCGTTCGATCCTGGCATTTTTTGCCGAGGACTGGCCCGCGCTGGTGCGAAAGATGCAGCCCTATCTTGCGGTGGTTGCTTCGGTGTTTGTGCTGTGCGGCATGGCGGGCGTTCTGCTCACGCTGCGCAATGCCGACTTTGCCCTGCAGGTGCTGGGGCCGGGGATGATGGACAGCATCGAGCGCCACCAGATGTGGACGCAGTCGATTGTGGGCATGAAGCCGCTGGCCTCGGGCGCCATCATGACCAACAACCTCGCGGTCTGCTTTATGACCTTTGCCATGGGGGTGACCGCGGGATTGGGTACGCTCTACATGATCGCCTTCAACGGGCTGCTGATGGGCGTGGTGGGCGCGGCGTGCGGTACGCATGGGATGTCGCTTTCGCTGTGGAGCTTTGTGGCCGGGCATGGCAGTTTGGAGATTCCCGCGATTTTTTTTGCCGGGGCCGCGGGATTGCGGCTCGGCGCGGGGCTACTGTTTCCCGGCAACCTCACGCGGCGCGAGTCGATTCGCGTGGCAGGGAGTGAGGCCGTAAAACTGGAGTTGGGAACCGTGCCGCTGCTGGTGGTGGCAGGGCTGGTCGAGGGATTTATCTCGCCGCTGGAGATTAATCCGGCACTGAAGTTCGCGCTGGGCGCGGCGTTGTTTACAGCGCTGCTGGTGTGGGTGTTCTCGAGACAACCAGAGCAAATGCAACCACAAATTGGTGCCGGGATGGAAGACATTGCTTCCCAGGTTATCGCCGAAAAGCATCGGCGCGAACCTGGGGCACCCGTCAGTTCGGGTAGGCATCAGCGGGAGATTTAAATCAGGTTCTTCTGCTTTACTTCCAGATATTTATTCAACACCGCGCCGGTGAGCTGCGGGGCGTTCACTTCAATGGCGTGCACGCCCCGGCTGCGCAAGCGCGCCAGCATCAGCTCGCGGCGGTGCAGGGTCTCCGAGGCCGCCGCGTGAAGGAAGGTTTGCTGCGAGTCCGTGGGCGCGCTTTCGGTGAGGCGGACCACATCCGGCTGGCCGAGCACGGCGACGACGACGAAGTGCCGCTTAGCCGCCTCGAGAGCCGCGGTAACCACCTCCGGCGTGATCGCCAGGTCGGCCAGGTCGGTGATCCAGACGATCATGGCGCGGCGCTTCTGGTGGGTAAGCAACGTGGCCGCCGCGTGCAGATGGTCGGCTTCGGCGCTTTCTTCCTGTAGGAGGGCAAGCTGATCGAGCATGGCATGCAGATGCTGACTCCCTCGACCGCCCAAGCGGCGCTGCTGGATCCGGGTGCCGTAGGCGAGCAGCGCGGATGCGTCGCCGCCGTAGTTGGCCAGCTGCGCCAGGCGCATGGCGGTTTCGGCGGCGTAATCCAGCTTGGAGCGGCCGTCCATGCGGGCACGCATCAGGCGGCCGCAGTCCACCACGGTCCAGATGGTCTGGCTGCGTTCGCTTTGGCGCACGGTGGTCACCAGTTTGGAGCGGCGCGCGGTGGCCGTCCAGCAGATATCGCGCAACTCGTCCCCGGTTTGGAATTCGCGCAGGCTCTCAAACTCGCGCCCGTGTCCGCGCTGGCGGAAGATGCGGCGCTGCAAATCGAGCTGGCGGCTGCGCAGCAAAACGGCCTGCTGGCGGTCGCGGTCCTTGAGCATGGGATAGACGCGCACGGATTCGGCGATGTCGAACGAGGCCCAGGCCTGGGCGATGCGCAGCGGGGATTCGTAGCGGAGATAGGCTCGGCCAAAGTTGCTGTCGCCGCGCTGCGGAGGACGAATTTCATAGGAGACCGACGCCGAATCTTTTGCCGGGACGCAGATGGAGAGCTCCGGCGGCAGCAGGGTGAGCGATTGCGGTGCATCGTCGGTGATGGTGCAGAGGATGGCGCGGGACGAGGCGTTGGTGAGGGTGAGGGTGACGCGCGAGGGCTGAAGCTGGTTCAGCACGCCGTCAAAGCTGCGCTCGATGTGGAGCTCACTGGCCTGCGGAAGGCGGCGCAGGTCGGACGCGTAGAGCAGCGCCACAAAAACATTCCATGCGATCAGCGCCAGGCCGAACCACGGCGTGAGGAACATGAGCGGTATAAAGATGAGTCCCGCGCAGAGCAGCGCAAAGAGGCGCTGCCCGGCGGCAAAAGGAGGCCGGCCGTAGCGGGTTCCGTCCGCGCTGGAGGCGGACGGCTGCATGGAGCCAACGATGACTTCGGAAGCCGTCACTTCGGAACCTCAACCGAACGGAGGACCTGGTCCAGAGCCTCGTCCGGTGTGGTGCCTTCCAACTCCGATTCCGGATTGAGCAGGATGCGATGACGCAGGGTGCATCTGGCGGCGGCCTTCACATCGTCGGGGATGAGGAAGTCGCGCTCGTCCATGGCCGCAAAGGCCTTGGCAACGCGCAACACCGCGATGGCCGCACGCGGGCTGGCTCCCAGGCGGATCGCCGGCCAGTCCCGGGTCTTACGAACCAATCGGGCAACGTAGTCGGTGAGAGCCGCTTCGACCGTTACGCCGATGACGGATTGGCGCGCGGACTCCAGGGCGTCGGAATCGAGCGCGGCAAGATCGAGCTCCTCGGCTTTGCTTACGTCGAGTGCGTTGTGCACGTTAAGGATTTGCACCTCGGAGGCCAGGTCGGGATAACCCACCGAAATTTTCAGCAGGAAGCGGTCGAGTTGCGCCTCGGGCAGCGGATAGGTGCCCTCGAACTCGATGGGGTTCTGGGTGGCGAAGACGGTGAAGTAGGGCGGCAGCGGATAGCTGACTCCGTCGATGGTGGCCTGACGCTCTTCCATCGCCTCCAGCAGTGCGGCCTGGGTGCGCGGCGGCATGCGGTTGATCTCATCCACCAGCAGCAGCTCGGTGAAGAGCGGGCCCTGGTGCACACGGAAGTCGGCGAGCTTGGCGTCGAAGACGTTGGTGCCGACGATGTCGGCGGGCATCAGGTCAGAGTTGCACTGCACGCGCCGGAAGCCAACATTCAGCACGCGGGCCATACACTTGACGGTGAGCGTTTTGGCCACGCCGGGCACGCCTTCAATCAGCGCGTGTCCGCCACAGAGCACGGTTGCCAGCGCCTGCGTAACCAGCTCAGGCTGCCCCAGGACAACCTTGTTCAACTCGCCGCGTACCTGACGCACCACCGTAGCCAATGAATTCATCATTCTCCTCTTTTATCTGCTAACCCGGACTTCAACTTCAAGCGCGTACTCAATTGGTGCATCTCGCCGACCAGCGCGGTCGCTTGCTCCACCGGCAGATTGAAATCGCCCACCGCTTCTTCGATGCGGCGAATCAGCGCCAGCGTACCGGCGGCGTCGGCTCCCGGAAGATGGGCGGTGATGGCCGCGGCAACCTGCGCAGCGTCGGCATCGGTGCGAACCGAGAAGCGGCGCTGCAAGGCGCCGCGGAACTGCTCGTAGACGATCTCCACCGCGATGTGCGCGGCGCCGGATTTCTGATACAGCGCCGCGAGGGTCTCGACGAACTCCATGGGGGCTAGCCGCGCGGAGGCCACGCTCTCCCGCGCCGGACCGAAGCTCCGCGAATAGGTGAGGCAGACCAGCGCGCCGATGAGCGCGGCCTGCAAAAGTCCCCAGCGCAGCGGGCTACCCAGCACGGAATCGACGACCGTTTTGCCGCCCTGGTGAAAGTATTCGTCCCACAGCACCGGGCCGCGCCCGGGATCGCCTACAGAGTTCAACAGCAGCTGCGCGTTGTCGCTTTCGCGGATGCCGGAGTTGGACATGGGATCGGCGTTGCTCCACCAGATGACCTCGCCAGCGCCGTAGGAGAAGCGCGTAACGGGGCTTTCGTCGCCATCGAGAAACGGCGCGTCCATTTTTTCGCTGTCAAAGTAAAACTTCGGCGCAAGGGTGATTGCATGGATTCCGCGCGTCAGCTCCGAAGGCTCATGAGCCGGATAATCCTTCCACTGAAAGTGCGGCGTGCCGGCGCGGATTGGCGGCCGCGGCACAAACTGGGCGAAGCCCACCCCGGTTGCCACCACGCGCCCGCCGTTGCGCAGAAACTGCCGCACCGCCTCCACGTCGCCTTCGTCGCTGGGGATGGGATCGGCCAGAATCAGTGTGGCATGCGGCGGCAGATCGGCCAGCTTTCGCGGGTTCGCGGTCCAGCGCTGCGGCGCGTAGCCCATCTGCTCAAGCAGCAAGAACGCGGCTTTGGTGCCGTTGTTTCCGGCGGAGTAGGAGGATGGCAGCGCTCCGCCTTGGCCGCCTGCGCGGGCCGCGAAGACCGCCAGCACCGATGCTAATGCCATCAGGAGCGCAAAACCAATCGCCAGCTTGCGGTCTTCCGGAGCGATCTTCGGAGCGGTCATCAGCGGCATCCGATGCGCTCCACTTTGGCGAGGAATGACTCCCATTCGGTAAGCGCCGGAGGATGGTTGCCGTACCAGACCACTTCGAAATCGCGCGTGATGTCGGCCAGCAAGAGGCGCGCCGGGTCGGATTGCTTCATTAACCGCAGGTACTCGCGGGGGGTGCGGGCGCGGTCCGGACGCCAGGCGCCGGAGGATTCCAGGTGAGAGATGGCCGCCCAGTAGGCGGCGTGCACGGCCTCGCGCAACTCGCCACGCTCCACGGCGGCCCGCGCCTGGCGCAGCCAGTCGCGCCAACCCTTGGCCGACGGCGCAAACGGAATCACCTCGCGCACCGCTTCCGACGGACGCTCGCGCATGGCCCAGCGGTAAAGCTTCAGGAGAATGAAGGCGGCGACGAGGATACAGAGAGTCCACGCGACGATCTTTGATCCGAGCACCACCTGGGATGGGTCTTTGAAGATCCGCGACAGGAGCTTGGTGAGCATGCCGTACGCCCACTGCTTCAAAAGTTCCGAAGCATCCTGCCCGCCTACCTGGCGGAACTCGCGCTGCTGCAGGATCGCCTGCAGCTTCGGCTTGGCAGTCGGGTCAACGGCTCGCTCATAGGCGTCGATCCCGCTGAGGCGCTGTTGCAGATCGTCCTGCAATGGCTTGAGCCGGGCGGCGCGCTCGGCGGGCTTGGCCCCGATCTCGCGCAGCTGGCGTCGCAGCTCGAAGTTGGAGAGATGAAAGTTCTGGCCTCCGGCGGCGAATTCGCACTGTGACGGCACGGTGTCCGCCAGCTCCGCAAGGGAGACATCCGGCTGCTCGGCTTGTTGCTCGACATGGGCGAGCAGAGCGCGATACTGCGCCGCCGTGGCGCAAGGCAGTGAGGAGGCGGAGCAGAGTAATCCGCTCTGCAGCAGGATGAAAACCAGGATGGCCAGTCTGCGGATCGCCAAAAGCCTTTGCTCCGGTCCTACGACGTGGCCCCCATTGTATTCTCCGGTGTATTCTCCGGCGCCGAGGAACCCGGCTCGCCCAGCAGGCTCATCATGTTCTCGATGTCGAAGGCCTCCAGCCGCACCCGCTGATCGTAGTAGGCCAGCGTCAGAGCGATCGACATGACGGGGGTGACGATGGTGTTCACCACCATTGAGACAACGTAGCGGAACACCTTGAAACCGGCGGTTCCCACCGTCCCCTTCAGGCTGATGGCGGCGATGCCGGGTACCGCAACGATGAGCGCGCCGATGGAGACCACCAGGATCCAGGTGAGGAAATAGATTGCAACGATGCGTCCGACCGAGTCTTTGGTCAGCTCGGCGCTGCGCGCGCAAGCCTGTTTTCCCTTGATATCTTCCAGCACGACGGCAGGCACGGCGAGACCGTACTTGCCGGCCCAGTAGATCCCCGGAATGATAAAGAGCAGGAAGCCCAGTCCGACCCTGAATCCAAGCTCGAAGGAGGCATAGATGACCTTGCCGATTTTGCCATTGACCCGCGCAAAACAGGAGCTGATGCTGGTTTCCTTTTCGAGGTAGATGTCGGAGACGCCAAAGACCGTGGCGGCCGTCGCGATGGAGCTCGCCAGCACGGAGACAATGAGCGTGACCAACCCAGCCACAAATGCCAGCAACGCGACCCTGGCGACGGCGGCCGGGTCGAACGAGTGGCCGGTCCTGATTCCGGCGCTCGCACCGGCCATCCCAAGGGTGGACAGCTGGATCACCAGCAGAAACGCGTGCGGCAGGGCGCTGATGCCGGCAAATAACAGGAAGTTCTGACGATAGGTCTGAAAGGTCCTATCCAGCAGTTGACCGGTGGTGAGCGGACGAAGCGAAGCCGACATGAGAATGTCTCCAGGATTTCGCGCAAATGGTACCATCCGCAACTGCTTAAAAAGAAGAGCGATTCGCCGCACTTTGGTACAGGTGCGTTCGAACTGCAGCTTCCGGCTTTCCCCAGGTCGCCGCCAAGCCAGGAAAACAAATCTTTAGGAACTCTTTAGGGACTTTCTATGTGCGGTTTAGGATTGCCGAAGTATTAATAAATCTCCAGCCTTATGAAAGCAAGCCCCAGCGACGCGCAGCGCAACATTCTTGTCGTGGATGACGAGCTGCAGATCACGCGCGTGCTCCGAACGACTCTTTCCGGCTACGGTTATAACGTGAGGACCGCCGGAGACGGCGTGGAGGCCCTGGAAGTGATGCGGCAATGGAATCCGGACCTGGTGATTACCGATCTCTCCATGCCGAATATGGGCGGGCTGGAGCTGTGCCGTAAAATACGCAGCGAGTCCGCGGTTTCGATCATTGTGCTCTCGGTGCGGGGCGAGGAAGAGCCCAAGGTCGAGGCGCTGGATTCCGGTGCGGACGATTACGTAACCAAGCCGTTCAACATGAATGAGCTGATGGCCCGCGTGCGTGCCGGTTTGCGGAGAACGGCGCGGCTCAGCCGGGAAGAAAAAGAGAAAAAGCGGGACACCGAAATTGAAGCCGGAGACTTCAAAATCGACCTGCTGACCAGGACGGTAACGGTGCGGGGACATGAGGTGCGGCTGACTCCCAAGGAATTCGATCTGCTCAGCTACATGGCGAAGAACTCTGGAAGGGTGGTGACTCACCGCACGCTGCTCAACTCGGTGTGGGGCGAAGCGTGCGTCGAACAGCCGGAGTATCTGCATGTGTTCGTCAACCGCCTGCGTCATAAACTCGAGCCGGAAGATGGATCGGTGCACTACATTGTGACCGAAAAGTGGGTGGGCTACCGCTTTGAACCGAATGACTGACGCGACCGTCCGGTTGCGCCGCAGTCGTTCCCCTGTATAATTTTCCGCCATGAACAGCGGAGCCGAGAACGTGGAGCGCGCCGCAAGCGGGCTGGCTTCGCCCGCGTCCTTGCTCCACAGGTTCTTTACCTCCCAGCCGGGCGCATCCGGCCGATTGCTGCCTCGTTGGATCTTTCTGCGCGCCCTGGGCCTCATCTACTTTTCTGCCTTTTACTCCCTGGCATTTCAGATCCGGGGACTGATCGGCCCCCAGGGGCTTCTGCCCGCCGACGAATATCTGAAGATGTTCGCTGCGTCGTCGTTGGGAGTTCTGCGCTATTGGTACGCGCCTACGCTGCTGTGGATCTCCAGCGGCTCGCCGATGCTGATGGGCCTGTGCTGGGCGGGCATGATCGCCGCGCTGCTGGTGGTGTTGAACCTGTGGCCGCGCGGGATGCTGGTGGTTTGCTTCGTCTGCTATCTCTCGTTCACGGCCGCGGCGCGGGATTTCTCCGGCTATCAGTCGGACAGCATGCTGCTGGAAGCCGGCTTCCTCGCGCTGTTTTTTTCGCCCGGTGGCCTGCGGCCCGGCCTGGGACGCGCCGCCCCGCCCTCGCTGTTCAGTTACTTTCTGCTGCAGTGGGAGTGGTTCCGCATTTACTTCGAGTCCGGACTGGTCAAGCTGGCGAGCGGCGATCCGCAGTGGCGCAACTTTACGGCGATGGATGAGTATTACCAGAACTGTCCGCTGCCGACCTGGATCGGCTGGTACGTGCAGCATCTGCCACACTGGTTCCAGGCGGCAACCGTGGGCGCAACGCTGCTGATGGAACTGGTGCTGGTGTGGATGGCCTGGCTGCCACGGCGCATTCGCATCGCCCTGTTCTTTTTCGTTACGCTCTGGCAGGTGGGCGTGATCCTCACCGCGAACTATACGTTTCTCAACTACCTGGTGCTCGCGCTGGGGATTCTGCTGGTGGACGACCGTTTTCTGCAGAACGTTTCGCGGCTTTGGAAATCCCCCGCCGCAACCCGCTCCGGCGAAGTTTCGCGAACGGAGCAGCCCGCGCAACCGAATGCGGAGACCGCTGAAGCCGCAAGCCCGCGCAGCACGCTGGTGCGCTCCTACGATGCGTTCAAGCTGGCCATCGTGGTGGTGATGCTGGTCTGGGTCTTTTACGCCTCGACGGCGAGGCTGATCTGGATTCTGGCGCCGCACGTGCCGTTGCCGGAAGCCCCGGTGGCGGCGCTGGAGCCTTTCCGCATCGCAGATCAGTATGGGCTCTTCGCGGTGATGACCAAGCAGCTTTACCAGATCGAATTCCAGGGGTCGGATGACGGAAAGAACTGGACGGCGTATCCGTTCCGCTACAAGCCGCAGGCATTGGACAAACCACCCAAAATTTATGCGCCTTATCAGCCGCGCATGGACTGGAACCTGTGGTTCGCATCGCTGGGATCGTGGCGCGAATATCCATTTGTGGTCAATACCGAGATTCGTCTGCTCACCGGCGACCGCGACGTGCTGAGTCTGTTCGCCGGCAATCCTTTTCCGCACGCGCCTCCCACCGAGATCCGCGCCGTGGTGTGGCAATACTGGTTCACCACCATGAGCGAGAAGCGCGCTACCGGCAATTGGTGGCGGCGCCAATATATCGGACTCTATGCGCCTGCGCTCGAACTGCAATCGGACGGCAATATCCGGGTGGTGGAGATGCCCGATGAGCACGGAACAAATCAATGAGAGCCACCGGCAGGGCCGTGGTGGTGGGAGCGGGCCCGAACGGCCTGGCCGCAGCCATCGTGCTGGCACGGGCAGGCATGCAGGTCGAAGTCTTCGAGGCCGAGGAGATGCCCGGCGGAGGAGCCCGGACGCTGGAGCTTACCTTGCCCGGCTTTCATCATGACTTCGGCTCCGCGGTGCATCCCATGGCCGCGGCTTCGCCATTCTTTACATCGCTGCCATTGCGCGAGCACGGACTGGAATGGATTCACTCTTCCGCGCCGCTCGCCCATCCCTTCGATGACGGCACCGCGATCACCCTGGAGCGCGACCTGGATGCCGCCGTGCGAGTGCTCGGAGCGGACGGCAGCGCATGGAGGGATCTGGTTGGGCCGCTGGTAGAGCACTGGAGCGAGTTCGCATCGGAAATTCTACGGCCGGTGATTCGCCTTCCGCGTCATCCTCTGCGGATGGCCCGCTTTGGATGGAATGCGCTGATGCCGGCCGCATTGCTGGCCAAGGCATGCTTTGGCAGCGAACGGACAACCGCGCTGTTTGCCGGATTGTCCGCACACTCGTTTCTCGCACTCGATGAGCCGCTCAGCGCTTCGTTCGGCATCGTGCTGGGCGCAACCGCCCATGCCGTGGGATGGCCCATTCCGCGCGGCGGGGCGCAATCGATCACCCGAGCGCTGATCGCGCATCTCGCTCAAGTCGGCGGCACGGTAAAGACCTCGAGCCGCGTGGAGAGCCTTGACTTGGCCGGTGCGTTCGACGCCGCGTTCTGCGATGTGAGCCCGCGTCAACTTCTGCAGATGGCGGGCAGGCACTTCACTCCCGCCTACCGCCGCAGCCTCGCGCGCTATCGCCGAGGTCCGGGGGTCTTCAAGGTGGACTACGCGCTCTCGCAGCCGATTCCGTGGAAAGCCGCCGAATGCGCGCGCGCCGCAACCGTGCACCTGGGCGGAACCCTGGAGGAGATCGCCGCCTCCGAAGACGCCATGCGGCGCGGTCAACATGCCGAGCGGCCCTTTGTGCTGCTGGCGCAGCCAACGCTGTTTGATCCCAGCCGCGCGCCGCAAGGCAGGCACATCGCGTGGGCCTATTGCCATGTTCCCAATGGGTCGAACTTCGACATGCTGCCGCGCCTGGAGGCGCAGATCGAGCGCTTTGCTCCCGGCTTCGGCGATTGTGTGCTGGCGCGCCGCGTCCTCACTCCCTCGGATCTTGAATCGATGGATGCAAATCTTATTGGCGGCGACATTGTGGGCGGAGCCTCGGACTGGCGGCAGTTGCTCTTTCGTCCCACGTGGAGACAGTACGCGACGAGTGACCCGCGCATCTACATTTGCTCATCGTGCACCCCGCCCGGTGGCGGAGTGCACGGCATGTGCGGTTACAATGCAGCCAGCCTTGCTTTGTCGCGGCTGAAGCTGGCGAGGTAGAGGAGCAGCGTTGAGATCGGTTCGCAAGTTGCACGGGATGCGGGTTGTGTTTGGGCTTCTGATTTTTGCCGCCTTGCCGATGGCCGGTTTTGCCGAGGCGCGGCCGGCCGCCCAGGTTGCGGACGCCGGCCGAACCATCCCCGCGCTGATGGTCAGCGATATTCACTTCGATCCGCTGCACGACCCCGGCAAAATCAAGCAACTGGTGGACGCTCCGGTGAGCCAATGGAATTCCATTCTCTCGGCTGCGCCGTCGCCGAATCAGCAGCAGGCTTTTACTCAATTGCAGGAGACGTGCCGTGCGCGCGGCGTCGATACGCCTTATGGCCTGCTGCTCTCCAGCCTGCAGGCCATGCGCGCGCAGCTGCCCGATGCACAGTTTATGACCGTGAGCGGCGACCTGCTGGTGCACTCCTTTGGCTGCCGCTACCAAACGCTGCTGCCCCAATCGACGCACGCCGAATATCAGGCGTTCGTCCTCAAGACCTTGAGCTTTGTGATGCAAGAGCTGCGCGCAGCGTATCCCGCCATCCCCATCTACGTGGCGCTGGGCAACAACGACTCGGCGTGCGGCGACTACCGCTTCGATACCCGAAGCGAGTTCCTGTTCCGCACCGGCCGTATCCTCGCCGAGGGGCTGCCTGCAGCGCAGCGGCAACAGGCGCTCAAGATGTTCGACACCGGCGGCTATTACAGCGTCACCATGGCCGCGCCCATGCGCGACACGCGGCTCATCGTGGTCAACGATATTTTCCTCTCGACCAATTACAGCACCTGCGCCGGCAAGTCCGACCCCGCGGCAATCACCGCGCAAATGACGTGGCTGCGGGAGCAACTCGCGCAGGCCCGGCGATTGGGCCAAAGGGTTTGGGTGATGGGGCACATTCCGCCGGGCATCGATCCGTATGCGACGGTTGCCGGAATGAAAGACGTTTGCATGGGCGCGGCGCCCGCACTGTTTCTGTCTTCGGACAAACTGGGCGAGCTGCTCGCCGCGAATGCCGGCGTGATCCGGCTCGGCATTTTCGCGCACACCCACATGGATGAAGTGCGGCTGCTGGAGCCGATGGACAGCGGGCCGCACGCTTTGCCCGAGCACGGCAGTGCCGAAAAGTCTCCCGGCGGCGTTGCCCTCAAAATCATTCCCTCCATCACACCGGTGGATGGCAACAACCCGTCGTTCACCGTGGCCCGCATCAACCCCGCCTCGGCCATGCTGGAGGATTACCAGGTGATCGCGGCCTCCAACCAGACCGGCGTCGGCACCACCTGGTCCCAGGAGTACGACTTCGCGCAGGCTTACCATCAAGCGGAATTCTCGCCCGCAACCGTGGAAGAAATGATTGCAGCGTTCCATGGCGATCGCGAAGCCAAAACCGAAGCCAGCCAGCAGTACATTCGCGACTACTTTGTGGGCAATCTCTCTGTCGCACTCAAGCCATTCTGGCCGCTGTACGCCTGCTCGCTGGAAAATTACACAGCCAAGGCATTTACCGCGTGCGTCTGCTCCGGCAATTAGGCATGCGGCGAGTCGCGCGCGCGTCTACGCGCATCCATTCCCATAGAGATTGAGGATAGAGGAGGCAGACAGTGCAACCATCGGAGAGAAAGCATGCCTACAGCGGAGCCGCCACCAGTACGCCGCCGGTCCCCGAGCCGTCGTTTGCCGAGCGGGCGCGCACGCTGGTGCATCTGGGACGCATCGGCAGTCTCTCCACGCTGTCGCGCAAACAGATGGGCTTTCCCTTCGGCTCCGTCATGCCCTACGGCGTGGACGAGCGCGGACGCCCCATCTTTCTCATCAGCACCATGGCCATGCACACGCAAAATCTGAAGGCGGAACCGCGCGCCAGCCTGCTGGTGACGCAACTCGAAGCGGAAAGCGATCCGCTGGGCGCGGCCAGAGTCACGCTGATGGGAAACGTCCTCCCGGTGGCGGAGGCGGAGCGTGCCGAGACGCGCAAGCTTTACCTGGAGCGTTACGCCAACAGCCGGTATTGGGTGGACTACGAGGATTTTTCCTTCTACCGCATGGAACTGGTAGACGTTTACTACGTGGGCGGCTTCGGCGTGATGGGCTGGGTTGCAGCCGCAGACTACCTCGCCGCGCAACCCGATCCGCTGGCCGACGCCATGGCCGGCATCCTGGCGCACATGAACGCCGACCACAAGGATTCCCTCGTCCAACTGGCACGAAGCTACGCGGGCATCGAGGCCGAAGAAGCGGCAATGACCTCGGTGGACCGCCTCGGCTTTCATCTGCGATTGAAAACTGCCGAGGGCATGCGCGGCGCGCGCATCGCATTTCTGCGCGAGGTGCACACTCCGGAAGAGACGCGGAGTGTGCTGGTGGAAATGGTGCACGCGAAAAACAGCTAAGCTGCGAGCTTAGTTACTGAAACCAGGCAGCTCCACACGCCTGGCAATGTGGTCCTTGATCCAGTGGCCGTCCCACCATTCCTTGGGGTCAATCTGCACGCCGTCCAGTTGCATGGCGAAGTGGATATGGTCGCCTCCGGCCATGCCGGTCATGCCGCTGAGGCCCATCGCCTGGCCGCGCTTCACCATGTCGCCTTCATGCACATCGATGCGGCTCATGTGTCCGTAGATGGTCTGCAGGCCGTAGCCATGATCCAACACAATGCAGTTGCCGTAGATGCCCAGCGGCGCCGCATAGACGACTCGTCCGTCGTTGGAAGCCTCCACGCCCACATGCTGGGTAACCGCGAGATCGTATCCCAGGTGCACCTGCTGATCGATCTTCTTCCCCTGGTAGATGTAATTGCGCACGTCGGCGAAGGTCGCCTCCGCCTGGGAATGAGACTGCCGCGTGAAGGGCTGCGACCACAGGAAGTGGTCCGCGGTCTTGAAGCGCAGATCGGAAAGCGTTTGGTTGTTGGCGCGCCGCATTTCGTTGTTGATCTTCACGAAGCGCGTCACCAGATCGCCTGAGCCGTTGGGATCGAGTTCGCCGACCACCTTCTGGATGAACTGGTCGCTCAACTGTAAATCGTGCACCGTGTAATGCGGCTGCTCGTTCTTGGGAAACTGGACGACGAGCGGGGTGGTCACATCGTTGCCTACGCCGTTGGAGGCGTACACCACGGGCACGGTGCTGGGCGGCATGTTCCAGGCAAAGGCAAAGAGCGAAAAGTAACCGGGCTTGCCGCCGGGCATGGGCCAGGCGCGGAAGGTCTGATCACCCACACGCACGCCCGCTTCGGTAAAGCCGCCGGAGACATTCAAGGTCGCCAGGTCCGCCATGCCCAGGTACAGGTAGTGCTGATCGGAATCCGCACTGACAGTGGGCGGATGCGAGACCACGGTAACGTCACCTTCCCAACTCGCGCTCTTGCGGAAGAAATCGTTCGAAGTGGCTTCGACGATCAGCTTCGCTTTGCCGTCCTGCAGCTGCGGCGTGGTCTTGAGACCGGCGGTAAAGTTCCACGCGCCGTCGGGCACGCGCGTAGGCTGCGCCATCTCACCGACGCGATAACGGGTACCGTTCTGCTCCACGAACACGGCTACGCTGCGGACCCCGTGCGGGTCGCGCACGCGCACGCTGACCGGAGTGGCTTGGCCGAGGACGGCGACCGGAGTTGAAAGGCCCACGATGGGTGTTGCGGAGAGTGCCAGGCGCAACCCAACCGGCACCATGACGAAAATAGCAATGATGGGAATCCAGATTTTTCGCACGTCTTATTGTATCGCCGACGGCACGATCGGTGTCAGCACCATTGGCACCGGGAAAGTTGACGACGCGGCCAAGCGATTGGCGTATTCTAGGCCTGCCATGGCCTATTGCTCCCACTGCGGAAGACCCACGACTGGGCGTTTCTGCTCCGCCTGCGGAAGCCCCATTGCGCGGGACGCCGTCGCATCGGTTACCGCCGACCTGCTGCGTCGCTACAAAAAGATGATCCTGATTGTGGCGGCCCTCTGCCTCGTCGTCGTGGTGGCCGCGGCGCTTGTCGTCAGCCGGGTGAGGCACATGGAACGGAGCGCAGCAGCTTCCCGTCCGGTTGAAAGCCCTGCTCCGGCAGTGCAGCGAACCACTCCCGCGCAATCTGCGCTTGCGCCAGCCATGGATTCGCAGACGAACTCCAATTGGCAGCCGCTGCCGCCGCCGGCATCCGTCCCCAGCGCGAACCACCCTGCGGTCCATTCGCCTAGCAGCAGCATCGATCCGCAGGAGGTGCAGCGCGCGTTGAACACGCTGGTGGAACGAAGCGAGCAGGGGGACTTGCCCACCCAAACCCCGGCATCGACGAGTTCCTCCGGCTCCGACCGTTATCCTAACTCGCAGCCCGTCGAGGTCAAGGATGTAAGCCTTCCCGATATCGGCGTCCCCGTTGCCAGCGTGGTTTACACCACCACCGATTCAATCGCGGCCGTGGTCGATTACTACCGCCAGCGCTACCCCGAGGCGGAAGTGACCGAAGTGAACGGCCAGAAGATTGTCGCCGTGAACCAAACGGGAGCCATCAAGGTGATCGCCATCGGCAGTGCCGGCACGGAGACGCGAATCGCCATCGTTCAGCCGGCGCAGTGACGCCCTCGCCTTGAATTTATATCGATACTTCGGTCCTGCCTGGCCCTGCATAACAGCCAGTTCAAGGCAGCGGCGCTTTCGGCCATCTGGAACATATAGCGACCCGGCTTCTGAGGATTGGGAACGCACTCGACGACCACCTCCTGGCCGGGCTGGAGACCTGCTCCACACTTCACCGCAACCTGCCGCTCTCCGACCACGGGAAGCTCGATGGCGACCCATGCGATGTTCATGGAACCATCCGTCGAGTGCATGCGTACGATTCCCTTGAGGAGAGCCCCGGACTTCAGGATGGCAATCACGTTCTTTGCAACTTCGTTAGCTTCCGCTACTTTGGCTGTGCTCATTTCCATTCCCTCCTGGTCCGAAGTTCTTTCACGCAACTTAAGGCGACATGAAACACCTTTCAGTTGCGCACTGCAAGTTACTTCGGAGTGTCGAGGCTAGTAACCAAAGAGTGACGCGCACCTACGGGTAACGCATGGCTTATGTCGAAAGTTACTCATGGAGAGAAGCGGGAATGCGGGCAGGAAAATACAGGGTTTCAAGGTTTCAAGGTTAAGAGCGAAAGCTCAGCGGATCGCCGCATGGGTACGCACGCACCAAAGGTTTTTCAACTTTGAAACTTTGAAACCTGGGTACGCCAAACCTGACTCTGCGCGCAAGGCTCTGTGTCTACGATGCCGATGTTTGGAGATCGCCTTCACGACACAGAAATTTATTAAGTCCGATCCGCCGGATGTGAACTCTGTCGTTCCCAATGTGTACGACAATGGTCCGATTAAAATCCAGCTGCCGCAGTCGAACCTGCGTGTCTTCGGGAAACTCCCGGAGAGAGCGTGGACGGGGATGCCATTGAATCTCGGAATGAAGCATGACACTCCTCCTGTAGCCCGGACGTACAGCTATTCTGTCGCGAGCGGCACACCGCGCAGACGCCGCCCTATGGAGGTTGTAGGAATCCAGCTTACTTCTTTTATAGCAATTGCAAGATAGCAAAACAGGTTCAACGATGAACCTTCTCCAGCTTTCATATTCGTTTAACGTCCTGCGACCCATAACGGGACTCGCGCTGCATCACCGTAGCAGCTACACTGCTGTGGGTATAATGCTGCGTCGGCCATCGCGGCTGCGGGAGCGACCCTATGGAGCGGATTGAAAATAGAATCTTCGACGAACTTGCACCTGGTGATACAGCGAGTCTGGTGCGGACGCTCACCTACAAAGATGTCGAAGTCTTCGCCATTATGTCGGGCGACATCAATCCCGCGCATGTGGACGAGGATTTTGCCAGGAGCGACATGTTCCACCACGTGGTGGCGCATGGCATGTGGGGCGGTGCGCTGATTTCGACCGTGCTCGGAACGCAGTTGCCCGGCCCAGGAACCATCTACCTCGATCAGTCGCTGCACTTCCGCCGCCCCGTGGGCCTGGGCGATACGATTACCGTGACCGTGAAGGTCGCGCGCAAGCTCGAGGAGTCCCACCGCGTCTTCCTCGACTGCCGCGCAACAAACCAGCATGGCGAGGAAGTCATTACCGGCACCGCAGAGGTCATTGCGCCAACGGAAAAGATCTCCCGCCCGCGCGTCCTGCTGCCGGAGATCGAGTTGCGCCAGAAGGGTCGGCGCTATGAACTCCTGATCGAGGCGACCCGAGGCCTCGACCCCATCCGCACCGCCATTGTTCATCCGGTGGACACGCCCTCCCTGCTCGGCGCCGTGGACGCAGCCCGCGCCAAACTCATCGTCCCAGTGCTGGTCGGTCCGGAGAAAAAGATCCGCGCTGCCGCCGCGCAGGCAGGGATCGATCTGGCGCCTTACGAGATTATCTCCACCGAACACAGCGCCGCCGCTGCCGCGCAAGCCGTCACAATGGCCCGCGCCGGCAAGGTCGAAGCGCTGATGAAGGGCTCGCTCCACACCGACGAGTTGATGCGTGCGGTGGTTGACGGTGATGGCGGCTTGCGCACTGCCCGGCGCATCAGCCATGTCTATGCCATCGACGCACCTGACTACCCGAGGGCAATCTTTATCACGGATGCAGCGGTCAACATCTATCCCACGCTGGAGGACAAGCGCGATATCGTGCAGAACGCGATTGATCTGGCGCACGCTCTCGGAATCCCCGAGCCGCGCGTGGCGATTCTCTCGGCGGTCGAGACGGTCACGGAGAAGATCCGGTCCACGCTCGATGCGGCCGCTCTTTGCAAGATGGCCGATCGCGGCCAGATCACCGGCGGCATCCTCGACGGACCGCTCGCCTTTGACAATGCAGTGTCGGCGGAGGCGGCCAAATCGAAAGGGCTTGTCTCGCCGGTCGCCGGCCGTGCTGACATCTTCGTCGTACCCGATCTGGAGGCCGGGAACATGCTGGCCAAGCAACTCGAATATCTTGCCGAGGCTCAGGTCGCCGGCATCGTGCTCGGCGCGCGCGTGCCCATCATTCTCACCAGTCGCGCCGACAAAACACTCTCCAGGCTTGCCTCCTGCGCCATTGCGCTGCTGCTGGCGCGCCACGGGCAGGGAGTCAAAGCGGAGGCCAGGCAAGCGGCGGGGAATTCGTGAGCGACGCCATTCTGGTCCTCAACGCAGGCTCATCGAGCGTCAAGTTCTCGCTCTTTGAAGGTCACATCCGCCCCAGCCGCAAGAATTTCCTTTGTGATGGCGCCTGCGACGGCATTGGACACCGCGTGCACTTCACGGCGAAAGATCACACCGGCGCATCGCTGGTCGACCGGTATCTGGACGAGGGCGCGACCCACGAGGACGCGCTCGCCGCATTGCTTGGCTGGGTGGAAAGCCATTTTCAAAACTATCGCCTCATCGCCGCCGGACTTCGCGTGGTGCATGGCGGCGCACGCTACTCCGCGCCGGTTCGCATCGATGCCTCGGTGATCGACGAGATGCGCTGCCTGATTCCGCTGGCGCCGCTGCATGAGCCGCACCACCTGGCGGCCATCGCGGCGCTCACCAAGCTCAACCCTTCGCTGCCGCAGTTTGCCTGCTTTGACACCTCGTTCCATCACACCCAGCCCGCGGTGGCCGCCGCCTTCGCGCTGCCGCGCCAGCTCTCGGACGAAGGCATCCGGCGCTACGGCTTTCATGGGCTCTCCTTTGAGTACATCGCCAGCGTGCTGCCCGAGTTCCTTGGCGCAGAGCCAGCCGAAGGCCGCATCGTGGTCGCCCACCTGGGCAGCGGGGCCAGCATGTGCGCCATGCATCGGCGCAAGAGCGTGGCGGCCACCACCGGCTTCACCACGCTCGAAGGCCTGCCCATGAGCCGCCGCTGCGGCAACATCGATCCCGGCGCCGTGCTTTACCTGCTGCAGCACAAGGGCATGACGGCCGGCGAGGTCAGCGATCTTCTCTACTACAAGTCCGGACTTCTCGGCGTCTCCGGCGTAAGCGATGACATGCGGACCCTGCTGGCCAGCAGCGACCCGCATGCGGCCGAGGCCGTCGAGCTGTTCGTTTATCGCATCAGCCGCGAGTTGGGATCGCTCGCCGCCGCCCTCGGCGGACTGGATGCGCTGGTCTTCACCGCGGGCATCGGCGAGCACGCCGCGGAAATCCGCCGCCGCGTCTGCCGGCAAGCCGCGTGGATCGGCATTTGCCTCGATGAAGCCGCCAACGCCGCCGGCGCTCCCAGAATCAGCCTCGCCGGCAGCCGCGCCTCCGCGTGGATCATCCCCACCGACGAAGACCTGATGATTGCGCGGCACACCTGGCAGCTGATCCAGTCCCAAACCGGGAACATTTCTTCGTCTTTGCCTTAGCAGCAGAGAAACTTTCTGCAGCAGCTCGCATTCCTATCCGGTAGAGGCCGTCGTTCCGGCAAACTCCGGACGCCGAATTTCCTCCAGGAGGTACACGTGCCAATTCTTCAATCCTCTGCGTGATTGGCTGGCGCACCGCCGCATGGGCGTGGGCGTCAAGCCGCTGCATGGGTTGCGACATCATTATTCGCAACATAAGGAGCAGGCCATGTTCGAAGATTCCCTCTTTGAATCGGGTGGTCGGCTAAAACCACATTACGGATTTGCCACAATTGCTTCCATCCTTGTTCATTGTGTTCTCATAGGCAGCCTTGTTCTATTCCCGTTGGCATTTCCGGATTCACTGCCCAATGCGCAACTGATTACCTATCTGGAGCTGGCGCCTCCACCACCACCGCCGCCTCCACCTCCGCCGCCGGCAGGTTCGGGCACGGCGGCCAAAACCGCGCGCCTGGTTCCCATCATTCCAATCGCCAGCGGCGTGGAGACTCCAGGAACGATCCACGCACCCCTGTTGCCCTCCAGCATTGTTCCTGCTGCTAGCGAAAAAGTAGCGTCGTCGAACTCGGGCGAAGGCGCACCGGGCGGCGTTCCGGGTGGCGAGCCAGGTGGCGTACCCGGTGGCGTTGTGGGCGGAGTGCCGGGTGGGGTTGTGGGTGGCGTTCTCGGCGGAGTCCTGGGAGGAGTGCCGGGCGGCGTGCTTGGCGGCATTCTCAGCTCGGTGCCCACGACGACGGTCGCAGTCGCCAACATCCAGAAGATCCAGCCCGCACCGGAGAAGCCACGAGTGGTCAAAGTGTCCGAGGGCATCGCCTCCGGAATGCTGATCTGCAAGGTCCTCCCTGAGTATCCGGAACTGGCGCGCGTGGCGCATATCTCAGGGGCGGTGGTGCTGTCCGCCATCATCGACGAAAACGGCGAAATTAAAAACCTGCGGGTCATCAGCGGACACCCGTTGCTGGTGGAGGCTGCCATTCAAGCCGTCCAGCAATGGAAATACAAGCCCTGGCTGCTCAACCGGAAGCCCATCGAAGTCGAGACCGAGGTAACCGTGAACTTTACCTTGAACAGAACGGGAGGATAAAACCGCCGCAGCCAAAGCGGCAAACGATGGAACGTGATGGCAGGCTTCAGCTGCTCTGGGCCACGGCGCCGCCGTTGCCCAGCAGCTCCTCGATCTTGTTGCTCAGCAGATGAAAGCTAAAGGGCTTCTGCAGGTAGATGCCGTGCATGCCGCCGATCTTCTGGTGCACCGGGGAATCCGCGGGATAGCCGGACATATACACCACGCGCACATTCGGTCTCAGCGAACACAACTGGTCGGCCAGTTCGGCCCCGGTCATGCCCCGCATGATGACATCGGTGACCAGCAGATCGATGGTGATCGCGGTGCCCCGGGCGATGGCGAGCGCTTTTTCTCCGCTCGACGCGGCAAAAACCGTATAGCCGCAGGCGCGGAGATACTCCGCACCGGCATCGCGCAAGGGCAACTCGTCTTCCACCAGCAAAATCGTGGCCCGGCCGGGACTGCGAGTTTCCTTCCGCGGCGTTGCAACGCTCTCCACCTCAGCCTGGACCCGCGGCAGATACACCTGGAACGTGGTACCGCAACCCATCTCGCTCTCGACGAAGATGAATCCTTCGTTTTGCTTTACCACGCCATACACGGTGGAAAGTCCGAGCCCCGTGCCTCGGCCAATTCCCTTGGTGGTAAAGAATGGCTCGAAGATGCGCTGGCGGATCGCGGGTTCGATCCCCGAACCCGAATCGCTGACGGTCAGCAGAACATATTCGCCTGGCCCCATGGGCGCCAGTTTTTCCGCCTGCTCGGCGGGCACGCGAACGCCGGAGCTACGAATCAGCAGCCGCCCGCCCTCCGGCATCGCATCGCGGGCATTGGCGCAGAGGTTCATCAAAACCTGCTGCATGTGCGTCGCATCGGCCCGGCAACAAACCGGGCTGTCTTCCACGTCAATCTGCAGATCGATATTTTCGTTGATCAGCCGGCGCAGCATCCCGCTCATCTCGCCCACCACCTGGTTCATGTCCAGCACCTGCGGAGCGATGGGCTGCCTGCGGCTGAACGCCAGCAGTTGCTTGGTCAGATCGGCGGCCTTCCAGCACGCCTTGAGCGCGCTCTCCATCTGCTCGCGCTGCTCCGCATCGGTGAGCCCTTCGGCCAGCAGTTCGCAATAGGCGGTGATGATCATCAGAAGGTTGTTAAAGTCATGGGCAACGCCGCCGGCAAGGCTCCCCACCGCTTCCATCTTTTCCGCCTGCAAAAGATGGCTCTGCAGCCGGCGCACCTCGGAGACATCCAGCACCGTGCCCTCCATCACCTCGGAAAGCAGAGCCACGTTGGCCAGGGTAACGATCTCGGTGCCATCCTTGCGGCGCCAGCGAACCTCGTGGTTGATCAGCTGTCCCTGGGCGTGCAACTTGGCAATCGCCGCGTCGCGCTCCTCCGGGTCAACGTAGAGCGAAAGCATGCCTGCCTGTTGCAGCTCTTCGCGGGAACGGTAGCCGGTCATCTTGCAGAGCGCATCATTGACATCGACCAGCGTGCCGTCCAATCGCGAGCGGAAGACTCCCGCCAGGTTGCGCTCGAACAACAGGCGGTACCGCTGCTCGGAATCCTCCACCCTCGAAGCAGACACGGCCTGCTTTTCGAGGATCAGCAGCAGCGTCGCAATGGCAATGCCGCCCTGGAAGAGAATGTCCATCCCAACCCATCGGACACTGGACGAGCCAAGGCGCGCGGTCACGATTGCAAACAGCGCCTGCACCGCCCCGTAACAACCGCAGGAGAGCATCGCCAGCAGAACGCCGCCCGAATCCGATTGCCGCCAGGAGCGATAGAAAACATAGGTGCAGTAGCAAAGCGCCCCACAGACCGCAATCTCCCGCGGAACGGTCCGGATCCAAATACCGGTCTGCGCGTTGTTGGTCATCAGCGACAGAATGTAGAGCGCCAATGCGGCCGCCAGCGCAGCCACGGCGCCCAGGCGCGCCACCTCGGTGTCATGCCCTGAGTTGCGGAAGGCCTCTGCCCCAGCAACCAGCAGCGGCACAAACAGCATGCCCAGGATTTGGGACGCAAGCAGGAAGACTATCTTGAAAAGAGGACTGCCCCAGTCACCGCCATTCGGCCACAGGCCAACCGCCAGAAACGCGGCATGGGCCGTCCACGCCCACATCCATCGGCAGAAAAACGTCTGCGAACGGAAGTATGGACGAATGGCGATCAGCACCGCCACCAAAAACCCCGTAAACCCAGCCTCCACAAACAGAAGGACTTTGAGCAAAACCAACGACGACATCATGCCTCACGGCGAGCCGGTATTAAGACGGATATTGTAGGATACCGCGAAGTCAGCGCCGGAGCTTCCTTATTGTCCGCACCACGGCACGAAAGTAATCCGCCCGCTGCCCGCTTAGGGCTGGTCCGGAATGGCTAGGAGGCTTTGCTTCGTCCGCGCTTCCTGCCCGCCGTCGCTCCTTTCGCCGCCGCTTCGCCCATGTCTTTGCTCGCTGTCACCCGAACCGACTGCACCGGCTTGCGCCGCTCCGCAAGGCTGCGCTTCAGCGCCTCCATAATGTCGATCACCGGCGCAATCTTCGGCGCTGGTGGCTCCACCACCTTGCGTCCCGCCACCCTGTCTTCAATCATCCGGCGGAGATTTTCGCGGTACGTGTCATGGTATTTTTCGGGCTGAAAATCTTCGGCCAGCGAGGCAATCAGCGTCTTCGCCAGCTCCAGTTCGCGTTCTTTTATCACGCTGGTATCGGTGTGGAACTCCTCCACCCGCCGGATCTCGTCCACGTAGTACATGGTGTGCAGCATCAGCCCCTTGCCGGCTGGCCGCAGAATCACCACATGCTCGCGGCTGTGCATGGAAACCTTGGCCACGCCGTAGTATTGCGACTGCCGCAGCGCCTCAAACAGTAACGCATACGGCTTCTCGCCGCCCTCCTCTGGAGCCATATAATACGAGCTCTCCAGAAACACCGGGTCCACCTGCTCGGCCTTCACGAACTCCTGAATCTCCATCACCTTGGCGGTCTTGGGCGCGGCGCTCTGAATGTCCTCGTCGTCGATCACCACGTAGTGGTCCTTCTCGTACTCATAGCCCTTCACCAGCTCATTGCGCGGCACCGGCTTGTCCTCGGCCTGGCAAAAAATCACCTGCCGGATGCGCGAATGGTCAGTGGCATGGAGTTGGTTGAAGCTGATCGATTCGCTGCGCGCCGCGCTGTAAAGCCGGACCGGCAGCGAGACCAGTCCGAATTGCAACTGCCCCTTCCAAACCGTGGTTGGCATGCGCGCTCCTCCTCGCCGCTAGAATTCCGGGCGTCAGGACTATTATGTTGAGCATCGAAGTTGGAAGGATGCTCGAAGAGTACGCGCGCAAGCGGATTTTTTCACGCACTCCCGAACCTGCGCCGTCGCCAGGCGATGTTGGCCGCAGCGCAGCCGGCCCCCGCCCCGTCTTTTGCGTGCAGCGCCACGACGCCTCGCGCCTGCACTATGACTTCCGCCTGGAAGTGGATGGTGCACTCAAATCCTGGGCCGTCCCCAAGGGGCCGTCGCTCGATCCCGGCGTGCGCCACTTGGCGGTTCACGTCGAAGATCACCCGCTGGAATACGGCTCCTTCGAAGGCAACATCCCGTCCGGTGATTACGGCGGCGGATCGGTCATGCTGTGGGATCGCGGCACCTATGAACTGCTGGATGCAGGCATCTCCGCCAACGATCAGCTGGCGCGCGGCGATTTCAAATTCCGACTCTCGGGCGAAAAACTTCACGGCGACTTCGCCATTGTCCGGATGAAAAACGCCCGGATGAAAAACCGCGGCAAGGGCGACGAATGGCTGCTGATCAAAAAGCGCGATCAGTTCGCCGCGCCCGGCTGGAACATCGAGGACTACGCCGCAAGTGTGCTCACCGGACGAAGCCAGGAGGAGATCGCGCAAAACCTGCCCGCGCACCCAGCCAAACGCTCCGCCGCGCCGGCCAAACCGCGCCGCAAATTGGCTGCTTCTTCCGGGGCCAAGGAAAGCCGAGCCAAGAAAAGCGTGGCGAAGAAAAAAGAAAACCAGAAAAGCGGAGCCGGAAAAAAAAGCGTCGCGAAGAAAAAGAGTTTCGATCCCTCAACCTTGCAGGGCGCGCGCGCTGCGCCCCTGCCCGAGTGGTTCGAACCCATGAGCGCCACGCTGGCCGCGCAGCCGCCCGCGGGCGACGACTGGCTCTTCGAAGTCAAGTGGGATGGCGTGCGCGCCCTCTGTTTTCTGGATGGGGTTGCGGACGAAGACCAGTTCCGCATCTTCTCCCGCAGCGGCCGCCGCTGCGAGCGGCAGTATCCGGAGCTGAGCGTGCTGCCGCATTTTGTCGCCGCGCGCCAGGCCATCCTCGATGGCGAAATCGCCGTGCTCGACGACGAGGGCGTGAGCCGCTTCGAACTCATCCAGCCGCGCATCGCCAACACCGATGCCGCCGCCGTTGCCCACCTCGCGCGCAGCACCCCGGTGGTGCTCTTTCTCTTCGACCTGCTCTATCTGGACGGCTACGACCTGCGCAACGTGGCGCTCGGCGACCGCCGCCGCGCACTCGAAGCCGTGCTCGCGCCCTCGTCCGTCATCCACCTCTCTGCGACCTTTCCCGGTTCCGGCGAAGAGTTGCTCGCCGCCGCCCGCGAGAACGGCCTCGAAGGCATCCTCGCCAAGCACGCCTCCAGCCGCTACGAATCCCGGCGCAGCCGCGAGTGGCTCAAAATCAAACTGGTCAACCAGCAGGAGTTCCTCATCTGCGGATTCACCGCGGGCGAACGCGATCCCATCGGTGCGCTCGTCCTCGGCTTTCACGAGGACGGCCAACTGGTCTGGGCCGGAAACGTCGGCACTGGCTTCACCGCGCCAACCCTGCGCGATCTCCGCGCCCGCCTCGAGCCGCTCATCGCCAAGCGCTCGCCCTTTGCATCCAACTCAAAGCCGCCAAGTGGGGTAACCTCGAGCGGGCTAACCTGGGTGCGGCCGGAGCTCGTCGCCATGATTAAGTTCAGCAACTGGACCGCCGGAAAACATCTCCGCGCCCCGGTGTATCTGGGCCTGCGCGACGATGTTCAAGCTCATGCCGTGCATCGCGAATCGCTCGCTTCCCTTCTCTCCGGCACCGCGAACGAAGCCGCGCTCACCCTCGACGGACACCATCTCAAACTCACCAACCTCAACAAAGTTCTCTTCCCCGCCGACGGCTACACCAAGCGCGATCTGCTCAACTATTACGACGCCGTCGCGCCTCTCATCCTGCCGCACCTCAAAGACCGCCCACTTTCGCTCAAGCGTTATCCCAATGGCATCGATGCACAATATTTTTTCCAGAAGGACGTGCCGGCCAATCAAGGCACCTGGCTGCGCAAGGTCAAGATCTGGTCCGAGCACAGCGAATCCAAGCGCGCCGGCCCCATCCACTACGTCTTCGCCGACGACCGCGCCAGCCTGCTCTACCTCACCAACCTGGGCTGCATCGACCAGAACCCGTGGATGAGCCGCGTCGATTCCATCGACAGCCCGGACTTCGTCCTCATCGATCTCGATCCCTACCAGTGCGGCTATGACAAAATCGTCGAGGCTGCACTGCTGGTGCGCAACGTGCTCGATTCGCTCGGCCTCACTGGCTATCCCAAAACTACCGGCGGCGACGGCATCCACATCTACATTCCGCTCGAACCGGTTTACAGCTACGAAGACTCGCGCAATTTTGCCGAGCTTCTGGCCCGCCTCGTCGTCGCCGAGCGCCCCGGCCTCTTCACCACGCCTCGCAGCGTGGCGCAGCGCCAGCCGGACCGCGTATATTTCGACGCCCAGCAGAATGCGAAATCCAAAACCATCGCCGCGCCCTATTCGGCGCGAGCCTATCCGCACGCACCGGTCTCCACGCCGCTGGAGTGGAGCGAGGTAAAGAAAGGCCTTCGCCCCGCTCAGTTCACCATTCGCAATGCACCCCAGCGTTTCGCGCGCACCGGCGATCTCTTCGAAGGCGTGCTCAAGAAAACTCAAACTATCGAGCTCGCGCTCCAGCGCCTGGAGAAACTCCTGCCGGCGCGAAAATAACTCAGGCGGCCTTGGCCGGACGATCCAGCAGCGGAGTTGCAATGCCGGCCGGGAACCAGGCAAGCCGATCCGCCAGCCCATGTTTGCGGAACGTCCTCTCGATTGCGCTTTGCGATTCGGAGAAGTGCGCCCATCCCTCGAAGTGCAACGGCACGATGATGGCCTTGGGAAACGCATGTGCCGCATGCACGCCTTCCTTGGCGGTCATGGTGAGATGCTGGGGGCCAACTTCCTTCACTCTTGCCGCGCCCATGAACAGCACGGCCACACTCACATCGAATCTGCGGGCCACCTCGGCAACGCCCTCGTACCACACCGTGTCGCCCGAAACGTAAATTGCATCTCCCGGCTCGTCTTTGTATTCGAGGACAAATCCTGTAACCGGTCCGCGATCTCCGTTCGGTGGACCGTGCCGGGCAGGCGTTCCGGTGATGCGAAGCACGCGTCCGTTGCGCGTGGGAATCTCATACTGCTGCCAATGGGCTAGCCCGACCGCGTTTCCGCCCAGCCGTTCCGCTCCGGCCTCGGTGGTAAGAACGCGGACGGCGCGGGGCAGAAGCGCCCTGCCCGAGTGGTCGAGATTGTCAAAGTGGTGGTCGTGGCTGAGCAGCACGGCGTCGATACGGCCGAGCGACGCAGCGCTCACGGCCGGACCGGAAATCCTGTAAAGAGTGTAGACGTCCGTCTTGTATTCAGTCTCCGCTGGATCGAAGCCAGGATCGGTGAGTAAGCGGAGTCCGCCCACTTCCAGCAGAGCCGTGGGACCGCCTATGTAAGTAATGTTTGCTTCGCCGCGCTTCATCGTGAGTCCTCCTCTCGCCAGCTTGATTTGATTCGCCGATGCATTGCCGGGGTGAGACGAAAGTTTGGCGAAGCCGCCGCAGGACACCTCAAGCTACGCTCATTTTTTTCAACTTTTCGCTGTCGAGGGAATCTTTACGGACATGACCAAACAAACCACAAATCCAAGCGGCACGTTTGCGATTGGCGGCGACCTCACCGTCAACCGTTTGGGGTTCGGCGCCATGCGCCTGACCGGAGAAGGCATCTGGGGAGAGCCCAAGAACCCGGTGGAGGCCAGGCGCGTGCTGCTGTGCGCCATCGAGTACGGCGTCAACTTCATCGACACCGCCGATGCGTACGGTCCGGAGGTAAGCGAGCGGTTGATCGGCGAAACGCTTTTTCCCTATCCCAAAAATCTGGTGATCGCCACCAAAGGCGGACTCGCCCGCTCCGGTCCCAACCAGTGGCAGCCGCTGGGCCGGCCGGAGTATCTGCGCCAGTGCGTGGAGATGAGCCTGCGCCGCCTGAAGATGGAGCGCATCGATCTCTACCAGCTGCATCGCATCGATCCCAAGGTCCCCGCCGAAGAGCAGTTCGGCGAGTTGAAAAAGATGCAGGACGAAGGCAAGATCCGCCACATCGGGCTCTCCGAGGTCAAGCCCGCCGAGATCGAAAACGCGCGCAAGACCATTCGCGTCGTCAGCGTGCAGAACCTGTACAACATTGCCGACCGCAGCCATGAGGACACGCTGCAATATTGCGAGAAGAACAACCTTGCCTTCATTCCCTGGTTTCCCGTGGCGGCCGGCAAGCTGGCGCAGCCCGGCGGAGTGCTCGACGAGGCCGCGCGCAAGCACCATGCCACGGTCGCTCAACTGGCACTGGCGTGGCTACTCGATCGCTCCCGGGTCATGCTGCCCATCCCGGGAACCTCGTCGGTCCGGCACTTGGAGGAGAACCTCGGCGCAGCCGCGCTCAAGCTGGATGCGGAAGAATGGAACGCGCTGGAGGGCAAGGTGAACGACTCCCGGCGCGCTGCGTGAGTGCGAGCTTCGCACCGGGAGTGAGATTCGTCGCTAGCCGGCCATTCTCTGCGGAAACACAAAGTAGAAAAGCAGCCCGATCAGCACCAGGTAGCCCAGCACGACGAAGGTCCAGGCCATGTTGTGGCGGATGACCTGCCCCTCGCTGCGCACAAACTTGCTGGTGGAAACTCCGACGCTGGCGGTCTGCGGCGCGATCGGCTTGCCGACCTCCGCTCCGACCGAGTTCAGTGAGGGCGTCAGCAGCAGCGGCAAGTGCAGCAGCCGTCCGGTCACCATCTGGATGGGACCGAACATAGCGTTGGTGGAGGTGTTGCTTCCGGAAAGCGCCACGCCGATCCAGCCCAGCACCGGCGCCAGAATCACGAATCCCCAGCCGAGTTTCGAAAACCCGAATGCCAGCGAGTTGGCCATGCCGGTGAACACAAATACATACGCCACTGCAAAGATGAAAAATGCCACCAGCAGCGCACCCCACATCTGCTGAAAGGTCCGCGCAAACACCCGCCCCAGCACCTTTGGGGAGGGATGCAAGTACAGCACGATCAGAATCCAGGAAGCCAGAATCGACGAACCGCCGCTCAAGGGATTGAAACTGAACACCGAGGCGATCGGTTTATTGGTGACGGAAGAGATGGCCGAGACCTTCAACTTATACAGGCTGATGGCGGGCAGATGTGACCAAGGCCCGGTCCAGGCGACCACCACCGCAATCAGAATCAGGTAAGGCAGCCAGGCGCGAAACGCACCGGTAGTCACTTGCGTAAGATCGGCCGCCTCCTGTTCCTGACGGGTAGCGATGCCCCCTCCGAAAGTCCGGATGTTCTTAGGCCTCCAGACCTTCACAAACAGAAACAGCACCCAGAAGGAAACCAGCGCACCGCTCAGATCCGGCAGGTAGGGTCCTAAGTAGTGCGCCACCGGCCACTGCCCCAGAATATAGGACAACGATCCAACGATTCCCAAAGGCCACGCTTCCACCAGGCCATCCCACCCGCTTACCAGGTAGATCAACACAAACGGGGGCAGCAGCGCCAGCACCGCGACAATGTCTCCAATCGAGGCGGAGAGCGAAAGCAACGGTATGCCGGTTACCGCCGCCAGGGCCAGCACCGGCGCGCCCAGCGCGCCATAGGAGACCGGAGCATTGTTGGCCAGGGCCGCCACCCGGATGGCATCCAGATCGGCAATCCCCAACCCAACCAGGATGGGCACCACAACCGCCCATGGATAGCCGAAGCCAACCAGCCCTTCCAGCAGCGCGCCGAAGGCCCACGCCAGCATAATCGTCTGGATACGCACGTCCACCGTCGCCTGCTTGACCATCCAGCTTTTGAAGTGATCGAAGTCGCCGGTGAACACCAGGGTGTTGAAGATGATCAGCCCCCAGAAGGTGATCCAGTCAATCACCCACGCGCCCTGCATGCCGCCGTACAGATAGGCGCGCAATGTCGCCGATAGCGGAGCGTGCCATCCCAGCACGCCAATGGCAACGGTGGCCACACCGGCAATGATGGCGGCAAGCCATGCAGTCATGCGAAGCGCCGCGAGCATGAACAGCAGAACGGCAAGCGGCAGCAGCGCCAGCAGAACGGTGGTCCAGAGATTTCCGGTGGGAGCCAGAATTTGTTGAAACATGGCATTACCCTCCGAAAGAAAGCTTCCTATCGCTAACGTTCGGAGGAGCGTCGCCTTCCAGACCTCAAAGGAACGCCGGGCTCTTCACGTACAGACAGCTCCTCTTTCTTTCCCTGTGCCCTGATGCCACGTCGGTCCAGTGAGATGCCCCAGAGAGGGGATATCGGATCTACCTGTTTTACGCGGCGGGCGACAGCACTGGCGCCACAAACTGGGTGCTGGACTCGGCCCCGTCGGCCAGCCGGGTCACGGTCAACACCGTAATATCGTCTTCCTGGCCAAAGTCCTGGGCCACCTCCGTTGCCTGCTCGGCATTGGGGCGTCGCGCCATCAGTTCGCTGAGGCGCTCAAAGCTGAACAGCTCTCCGCTGCGGGTCCGCGCCTCCAGCAAGCCGTCGGTGTAGAGAACAATATGGTCTTCCTCCCTGAGCGTCGCCGTGTATTCCTCGTACTCGGTGTCGGGCGCCAGACCTAGCGGTAGCGCGCCTGCCAGTTCGATCTCCATCTGGTTGATGAATGGTGAGGGATGTCCGGCATTGGCCATGGCGCAGCTTCCGTCGGCATTCAGCTTGAGGGCGAAGCAGGTCGCAAAGCCGCCGCGCATGCGGCCGTGCAGGTGCTGGTTCAGCCTCCGCAAAATCTCCGAGGGGTTGGAGTTGGACTCCGCCAGGCTGCGCAGGGTGCCCACAATCAAAGACACCGACAGCGCGGCTTTCAGCCCTTTGCCGCTCACGTCGCCCAGCACAATCAGCGTCGAGTCCTTCTCTTTCCCGTACAGCGGAATGATCTGGAAAAAGTCTCCGCCGACTTCGAGCGCCGGCTTGTAGGCGCTGGTAACGGCGTAGCCGGGCAGTGGCGGCAGGGTATCGGGAAACAGCACCTGCTGCACCTCGCGGCCGCTCTTGAACTCCGCTTCCATCTCGCCCTGGCGCTGCAAGGTTTCCTTGGAGTAGCGGTACACGGCGTAGATGATCGCCAGCAGAAGAAGCGTGTTGGCAACGGTCTGGGCGGTGAAGGGATTGCTGTAAACGGTAAACAGCGGAGCGTCGATTCGGTCGGCCACGGTCCAGTGGGTAAACCGGCTGCCCTGCGACAGTGCAATGCGCGCCACATAAATCATTTCCTTCAGGAACGCGCAGATCGCCACCAGCCAGTTCGACAAGTTCAGGCGTTTGTTGACCGCAAGCACCACCAGCACCAGCGGGTAGGCTTCCGTCACCGTGAAGACCACCGTCAGCACGGCGCCGGCGATCTGCGCGTAAGCCGTGATCCGGGGATTGCTCCAATCCACAAACATCAGCAGGCCGTACAGCGAGCGGGTGGCCAGCACCACCAGCGCCAGATCCCGGGTAAATCGCGTCAGGCGCCGGCCTTCGTGCAGTTTGAGCAGCCAGAGCAGGAGGAACCACAGGCTGATGTCCTGCATCCCGGTTACCGGCTGCAGGCAGCCCAGAATAAAATTGGTGGACCAGGCAATCCGCAGCCCCGTCAGCACCAGCACCGCCAGCGGCGCGAAGGAAAATACCGCCATCCACAGCAACATGCGTTGCGAGCGGTCACGCAGCCAGGAGAGCAGGCTCAACACCGCGACCAGGGCGTAAAGGGAGGAGATCGCGAAGGTGTATTGCCGGCTGCGCAGCCACTCGAAATCCGACGCCGCTTTATAGGCCGCAATAACACTCGGGCTGCCGATCACCGGAGGCGATGCCAAGCCTCCGAGCCGGTCGGAATCAAACGATTTCAGCGGCGCCTTCCACACCCGAATCGCCAGAACGCCATCGCGGACCGGCCCCAGGCCAAAGGTCTGCGGCGCCTGCGCATAGTACCAGAAGGGTTTCGGAGGCAGGCTGCCATTGTGTCCCACCAGCACGCCGTTCCAGTAAATCTCATAGGCATCGTCAATGTGCCGGATGAACAGCGCTACGTCCGGCTCGGCGTCCGGCGCCCTTGTAATCCGAATATGCCGCCGATACCAGGCATAGCCGACGTAGGCGGGAAATCCCTGCGCACCCCATGGCTGGTCCGCCGTGATCTGCTCCCAATCGGCCTCACCGGCGGCGTCGTCAATTTTGGGCGAGGCCCACGTGGGGTCGTCGCCCAGATGAAATTGCCACGGACCGGACAAATCCACCGTGCCCTTGCCCAACCCTTTGGCGATGAACACGGACGCGGCCGTGCGCGGTGCGGCATAGACGGTCACACAGAACGCGATCAGGACCAACCCGAAAAGCCAGCGGACATTTCTGGTGACACTCATATTGCCCTCACAGCGCGGCCAGCGATGCACCCTCGTTGGGATACAGCACGGCGTATTTCGTAATGCCGACCATGGTGAATACCTTCTGGAAGTGCGGGCTCAGCCCGAAGATGCCAACCGAGCGCGACCCGGCCTTTTGCGCCTCCAGCAGGACTTGAATGATGATCGCGATGCCCGACGAATTGATGTACTCCACTCCGGCAAAGTTCAGCAGAACCTTGCCGGCCGCGCCGTCCAGGGCCTGGTAGGCTCCAAGAATCGCGTCCTTGGACGCCGAGGAGATATCTCCGGAGAAGGCCAGAATGGTGACTTCATGACCGGAAGCCGCTGGGGCCGTGCGTTGCGTAACTTTGGTCGAAGCCTGCATTAGCATTCCTCCTTGGCCAGCCGGATTACCAGTCGCACGTAGCTTTTTCCCGGAGGCCCCTTGTACCATTCGGCTTCGTCCACCAGGCTCTGGATGAGGAACATTCCCAGCCCGCGGGGGTCCTGCTCGCCGCTCACCTTCAGGTCGATGTCGGGCTTGGGCGCCGCCGCATTCAGCCCCGCGCCCTCGTCGAGCACCCGCACTTCCAGTTGGTCGTCGCTGGTCGAGAGCATGACGCCGACCGACAGATCGCTGTTGAGTTCATTGCCGTGCTCGATCGCATTGATGCAGGCCTCGGCGACCGCTGTCTTCAAATCGTCGATCCGGTCCTCGGAAAACCCCATCAGCTTGGCAACACTGGCGGCCGTGCTCATGGCCACTTTTTCGTAACCCAGCTCCGACGGCAGGCTGACTTGTACAAGGTGTCCTTCATTCATACGGTGGCGCACTCCTGCGCGGACGAATCGAGATGGCAGATCACCAGCGCGGTCATGTCATCCCGCTGTGGTGCGTTCTGGGAAAACTCGCCGAGCGTCTCCCAAAGGAAATTCAGAATGTGGTCCGCCTGGCGCGACGGATGCCCGCGGAAGGCGGCCACCAGGCGCTCGGTGCCGAACTCCTCTTCGAATTCGGAAGCGCCGTGAAACACCTCGGTCAGCCCGTCGGTGTAGAGCAGAATCCGCGATCCCGCCGGGAAGTCAAACCGCTCCACCTCGTAGCTCATGCCGGGCAGCATCCCCAGCGGCGTTCCTGAGGCGTTCACCATAACCACGCTTCCGTCCGGCCGCACCAGGGCGGCAGGATTGTGCCCCGCATTGACGATTTCAATCTCGGCGCGCTCGGCGTGAAGGCGCACAAACGCCGCCGTCACGTAGCGCAGCTGGGCCTGGGTTCCATCTTCGTAGTGCTGCTGGTTCAGCCGCGTGGCCAGTCCGTCGAGCGGCAGCAGCTGCCCGGCCAGCGACCGCATGGCCGAGCGGAAGCTGCAGGCCACAATGGCCGACGCCAGCCCCTTGCCGGCCACGTCGGCCACCACCATCAGGTGACTCCCATCGGCCAGCCGCATGGTGTCCATGTAATCGCCGCCCACCTCGTAGCAGGCCGTCGAACGCCCGGCGATGGAGAACGCGGGGATCTCCGGCATCTCTCTCGGCAGCAGCGAGCTCTGCACCGAGCGCGCCGCATCCAGATCCTGTTGCACCCGCGCCCACTTCAGGTCGCGCTCGTGCAGCGTGGCGTTCTCCAGCGCAACGGTCGTTTGCAGCACCAGTCCCTCCACAAAATCCTGGTCGTAGAAGGAAAGCTCGCCGCCCGCCGGCGGAGCCACCACCAGTTCCAGCAGGGGCTGATTTTCTTTCGAGACCAGGGTGTACCGGCAGCAGTTTTCGTAAGGAGCGGCCGGCAGATCTCCGTAGGAGGCTACAGGCGCATCCGAGGATGGCTCCAAAAACAGCGCGCCCTCCATCTCCAGTTCGCGCACCAGAATGCGCGCCGTCTGGGTCAGCACTTCATTCACCAACATGGCCGAGTGAACCTGCCGGGAGGCTTCCAGCAGGGCCTGCAGCCGGGCAACCTGCTGCTCCAGCGACAGTACTTTTTCCGGTGAGACCGAAGCGCTTCCATCCATCGATGCTTCACCCCTGTGTGTTCTGTTATTCCCGGAATCCGCGCCCGGAGCCTTGGGCAATCGGTACTGGCCGGCCTTCGCGTGCCTAGCTGGCACGCACCCGTCCTCACCGTGATCGATTAGACGCTCGTGAGCTGCCGGGCGTTGCGGAAAATTCTGCCTTACGAACCATCTCAATGGCGCCTTTCTAACATTCCCGGGCGGAGGGATTCTTTCGCCCCTGCCCGGCAACCTGCGGGCCTTTCGGAGAATCGCACCTGCGCTGGTTTTGACAAACTATTACCTTAGATATAGTCTAACTTCGCTATGGACGCAGAGGCGGTCAAACGCTCCCTGGAAGTCAGCGGCTTGCGCTGCACTCCGCAGCGCTATGCCGTGATGGCGTTCCTGATCGAACACCATCGGCATCCCACGGCTGTCGAAATCTTCGAAGCCGTCAATCGCGTGGATCCCCGCTCTTCCCGGGCCACGATTTACAACAATCTGCGGGACTTGGTGCAAGCGGGCCTAGTGCGCGAAGTGGCCGTCGAAGGCCGCGCCGCGCGCTTCGATGCCACCGGCATGCCGCATCACCACTTCATCTGCGACCGCTGCGGCAACGTTGAGGACGTTGAGTGGTACGACGTGTCCCGGCCCGCCGCGGGCTTCCTCGGCAAGCGGATTCTTCGCGAATGCGAACTCATCTTCCGGGGGCTCTGCGCCAGGTGCGCTCCACGCCGCGCTTCCGGCTAGGATAGCCGGATCAACGGCGGCGATTCCGTGAATGGGAAAATCCAGGATGAATTCGTAGTCCGTCACAGTGTTTCGGACTTATTAGAAGGAAGATGTGCATATGGAGAATAAACTCACCACCGCAGCGGGGGCGATCCCCGACAGCAAGGAGCAGAACATGTCAACCGAATCCAAGTGCCCGGTATCGGGCGGCGTTCGCGGACACGCAGCAGCCCGAGCCATGACCAATGCGGGCTGGTGGCCGAATCAACTGAACCTGAAGATCCTGCACCAGCAATCTTCTCTGTCCGATCCCAGCGGCAAGGATTTCAATTATGCCGAAGAATTCAAGAGCCTCGACCTGAATGCCGTGATCAAGGACCTCAATACCCTGATGACGGCGTCGCAGGAGTGGTGGCCCGCCGACTTCGGCCACTATGGCCCGCTGTTCATCCGCATGGCGTGGCACAGCGCAGGCACCTACCGCATCGGCGATGGCCGGGGCGGCGCGGGCTCCGGAGAGCAGCGCTTTGCGCCCCTCAACAGCTGGCCCGACAATGTGAACCTCGACAAGGCGCGCCGCTTGCTCTGGCCGATCAAGCAGAAATATGGCCGCAAAATCTCCTGGGCCGACCTCATGATTCTCGCCGGCAACGTCGCCCTCGAGTCGATGGGCTTTAAAACCTTCGGCTTCGGCGGCGGGCGCGAGGACGTCTGGGAGCCCGACGAAACCTACTGGGGCGCCGAAAGCCAGTGGCTGGCCGACGAGCGCTACAGTGGCGAACGTGAACTCGAGAATCCTCTCGCCGCCGTTCAGATGGGCCTGATCTACGTGAATCCGGAAGGGCCCAACGGCAAGCCCGATCCCATCGCCGCCGCCAAGGATATTCGCGACACCTTCGGCCGCATGGCGATGGACGACGAAGAAACGGTGGCCCTGATCGCCGGCGGTCACACCTTCGGCAAAACCCACGGCGCCGGCGATGTAGCACTGGTAGGCCCGGTGCCGGAAGCCGCCGGCCTCGAGGAGCAGGGCCTCGGCTGGAACAGCAAATTTGGCACCGGCAAAGGAGGCGACGCGATCGGCAGCGGCCTGGAAGTCACCTGGACCACCACGCCAACCCACTGGAGCAACAACTTCCTCTCCAACCTGTTCGGCTACGAATGGGAGCTGACCAAGAGCCCGGCCGGTGCCCATCAGTGGACACCCAAGAATGGCGCCGGCGCCGGCACGGTGCCCGATGCGCACGACCCGTCCAAGCATCACGCTCCATCCATGCTGACCACCGACCTCGCCTTGCGCTTCGACCCGGCTTACGAAAAAATTTCCCGGCGCTTCTACGAGCATCCGGATCAGCTCGCCGACGCCTTCGCCAGGGCTTGGTTCAAGCTGACCCACCGCGACATGGGCCCAATCGCCCGGTATCTTGGCCCGCTCGTTCCTGCCGAGCCCCAGCTGTGGCAAGACCCCATCCCCACGGTGGATCATGCCCTGATCGGCGAGCCGGAGATCGCCGCCCTCAAGGCCAAAATCCTCGCCTCCGGACTCTCCATCCCGCAGCTGGTCGCCACGGCCTGGGAGTCGGCGTCAACCTTCCGCGGCAGCGACAAGCGCGGCGGGGCCAACGGCGCGCGCCTTCGCCTTGCGCCCCAGAAATATTGGGAAGCCAATGAACCGGCCGAACTAGCCAAGGTCCTGGGCAAGCTGGAGGCGATCCAGAAGGAGTTCAACAGCGCGCAGTCCAATGGGAGCAAAGGCAAGAAGGTCTCGCTGGCTGACCTGATCGTGCTGGGAGGCTGCGCGGCCGTCGAGGCGGCTGCCAAAAAGGCCGGCTACGATGTGCAGGTTCCATTCTCGCCGGGGCGCATGGACGCCTCGCAGGAGCAGACCGATGTGCATTCCTTCGCCGTACTGGAACCAACCGCGGACGGCTTCCGCAACTACCTCCGCAATGGACATCCCATGACAGCCGAGGAGCGGCTGGTGGATCGGGCGCAGCTGCTCACGCTGACTGCCCCCGAAATGACGGTTCTCATCGGCGGCCTGCGCGCCCTGAATGCGAACTTCGGTCAGTCCAAACACGGAGTCCTTACCAACCGGCCCGGCACGCTGACCAATGATTTCTTCGTCAACCTGCTCGACATGAATACCCAGTGGCAGCCCTCATCCGATGACGTGTACGAGGGGCGCGATCGAGCCACCGGCGAACTCAAGTGGACCGGCACCCGTATCGATCTTGTCTTCGGTTCGAACTCCCAGCTCCGGGCACTCGCGGAATTCTATGCCTGCAACGACTCAAAGGAGGCGTTTGTGAAGGACTTCGTGGCGGCTTGGAGCAAGGTCATGAACCTAGATCGCTTCGACCTTGCCTGAACCGGGCGGTTCGTGTTTCTGGATCGGCACAATCAGAGGTGGCGCAATGCGGCTCGCGCGAGCCGCATTACGCCCCTCCGCTGCCTGTGCCTGCAGGCCGCTCTCGGGTTGGGGCTAACACTCTACGCTGCCGGATCGTCGTACAGTTCCTTTTCCGACAGGACCGGCTGGCTGGTAATTTCTTTTCCGCCCCTCGCCGCAGCGCCGAACATCGGTCCACGGGCGGGCACCATTGGCGCGAAGGCCATAAACCCGATTGCCTCCGGCACATCGTCGTAAATCGCTTCCATCCCACCTTGCCGCAAATAGGTCTCATGCCAGAACCCGGTTCCACCGGAATCCCTCAGAAAGTTTTGTCACCAGATCCGGTGCGGCTCCGAGGCGCGTCCACTTCATCAGCGAATCGAGATCGCCAATATTGCCGCATGCCCACGTGCATGGGAAACAGCGAATAAAATATCGTACCGCAGAAGCCCGTCAGGCTGGGCGGCAGCGGAGTTGGAAATCTTCGGCCCGAATCCCAGAAGCGTTTTGATCCCTGTGATCCGGTTCACCCGCATGCCAAGGTAAATCACCACCAGGTCTGGATAGCTGGGTAGATCAACGGTTCGCCGCTCAACCCGTGTACGCATTCGATGGGACCCTTCTGCGGAGTTGTCCGCCAGGCTCACTCCCGGCGCAGGTCGCGCATCTGAATTCGATGGCCATGCAACGGAGTCACACCATGCAGCTGTTTATCTTTGGTAAATTCCACGCTCGCGAAGGATGCGAAGATGCTCTCGGCGAGGCAATGCGAAAGGTCGTCCTTGCCACCCGTGAGGAGCCGGGGTGCCTGGAAGTTCACGGCTTTCGCTCCGTCCGCGACCCTCGGCTGTTATACCTGCACTCGCATTGGGTGGACGAAGCTTCCTTCGACCAACACGCAGAACTGCCCCACACCCTTCAGTTCCTTCAGCAGGTGGAGGCTCTTCTCGACCATCCCCGCGATGTGAGCCGAACCACGATATTCGTTTAGCTCTTTTTTCCGCGAGCGGTTACCTGCCGCGCGGCTTTCTCCTGCGTGTCGCCTTTATGCTCACGATTGTGGCGCTGCACGGCCTTGGCAATTTCCTCCGCCGAAAGCGTGCTGTGGTGCTCGGAACGCAGCACATCGTCCTTTAAATTAGCGTTGCTCTGCTTGTTTTCCATATCCCCTCCTCCGCGGTTAGATCCCCGCGGAATGCAATTTGCTGCCCGAGCCCGGAAAAAAACCGGCGCTGGCAGTGAGGAGAAGTCCGAAAACCTATGTCGATGTGGGGCTGAGTCTGGATCGCAGCGCCAAGCAATTTGGGGCTGGAGCGGCTGGGTATTCTTGCCTTCAGTTCTTCTTTCTCGCCCGATGATAGCGCCAGCCATACACGCCCAGGTTGACCATCGCCATCACCACAGCGGCCTCCGTGAGCCAGACAGGAGGAATCTTCGGGTAAACGATCCGGTCGAGATAATGCAGCAGGAAGCCGCCCCGATAGGAGCCAACCCCGGCTCGAATCTCCAGCCAGTTTTCCACCCAGGTAAGCGGACATGGCCAAGGCCCAGCTTCGATCCATACCCCCCAAAGCAGAGAGGCGATGTGCAGCCAGCGGAGCAGTGCATTGCGTCCGGTGACCGCGGCCCCCAAGATCACCCAGAGTATGAAGAGGGCGTGTACGGCGATCACCGCGCACGCCAGCGCATAGTAGAACCTCATGCCGGAGGGAATTCTACATCGCCAGGCTCATGAAGCGTTGCGGCTTACCCGATCCAACTCCCGGACAACCAGATTAACCGGGGATATGAAATGTCAGTTGCCGCTGCGAGGCGATGGCAACGCCATTGAACTTCGCGGGAACGAAAATCCAGCTACGCAGCGTCTCCGCGATCGATTGCTCCACTCCGTTCCCTACGCCCTGCACAACCTGGGCAAAGACGATCTCGCCCTGCTCGTCGATCATCACATCCATCACCACATCTTTTCCGCGCGCCGCATCGGGAACCTGGCCATGCAGAATCGGGGGATCGGGCGTAAACACCGGCATGGCCGCCTTCACCTCGTGGTGCATGCCTGCGACGTTGCTCGTGGCGTTCATCCCCCACGCCGGAAACGGCGCCAGCGCCTGTCCATCGCCGCTGCTGTCGTCAGCGGCTGCAGCCTGGGCCACCTCCGTCTGCGCAGCCGCAGCAGGCGCAGACGGAGCTGGGGTAACTGGAGTTGGAATCACTGGAGTTGCAGCCTTCACCGCCGGCTTGTTCTCCGGCTGTGCCTTGGCGATCTCCGGCGCGGCCTTCGTCGCCACGGGAGCCGGTGGAACCGGTTCCTTCTGGAAATAAATCGGCGTCACCTCCGGCGCGCGCTCCGCGCTCGAGCGCAGATGCGCTCGCGTGCCCGCCGCCGGAGGCAGGAAGCACAGCACTGCGAGCGCCGCACATTGCAGGCTCAGCGAGGAAAGAAACGTGACCGGTGTCTTAATGCTGGCTTCAGGGGAGAGTTCTGTGAACATACGGCTCGCTGCAAACAATCAGCCACTTCACACGCCCGCGAATAATTTCGCAACTGCAAAAGGCTGAGACTGGATTTGGGAGCAAGTATACCATTATTCCTGTCCATTTTTTGAGGTTCGGAACCTTAGTCCTGCATACGTGATTCGCCACCGCCGCCGGGCATTCCATCGGTCCGCAAGCGCCCGCACAACCCGCACGCGGTTGACGAAGCTGTCCCGGCGGTTCACACTGACCCCATGGATGACCAACGCCGCAAACGACTGCTGCAACGTAGAGAAGAGTTGTTGAACCATCCCACCGGGCTGGATGCCGCCGAAAGCCGCCGCTTGGACGCCGAAGACCGCGTCACCATGTGCGTGCGGGCTAAGAACACGCCCGGATTTCCCCAGCCCCTTCCCTCCGAGGTCGAGGCCGCGGAGCGCGATCTGGCTGCGGCGACCCAGGAGTGCAACCTTATTCATGAAGAGCTGAAAGACATCGATCAACAGTTAGGCCTGCTCTGATTCGAACTCGCGGGCTTCACCGTGGTGCCAGGCCGCACTGCGCCGGATAACCACGCAGCCCTTCGGCTGCCAGGTCTTCCTGCGCATTCCTCCCCGCCGTCGCGCCTTCTCACGAGCCCGTCTGCTTTGACAGGTAGATTTCGACGCCCATCTCCTCGATGGCATGCAGTTGCGACTCCAGAAAGTCGGCGTGCCGCTCCTCATCCTTGATCATCTTCTCGAACAGCACGCTGGTGCCGTCGTCATTGGCCTCCCGGCACACTTTCACCGCGTGGTTGTATTCCTTCACTGCCTCCAGCTCATCGGCCAGGTCGATCTCCATCTGGTTCTTGGGATTTTTGCCCAGGTTCGGCTTCAACGCGACGTTGACCGCCGGGATGGCATCCAGAAAAATAATCCGTTCAATGAGTCCTTCGGCGTGCTTCATCTCCTCGATGGCGCGAGCCTTGGTAAGGCTGCTGAGCCGCCCGTACCCCCAGTTCTCGCACATCTCCGACTGCGCCATGTATTGCGCAATGGCCGTCAGCTCCGAGGCCAGCGCCGCATTCAGTTGCTCCAGTACCTTTTGATTTCCGATCATGATTGGCTCCCGTTCGAATCGTAAAAATACAGACAGAGGATTCTACTCCCACTCGCTCCCCTCGGCAGTGCTGAAATGCGAATGCGCACCTGCGAACCGGCGGGTTGCTGGCCGTTTCCGCCGCAAGATACAATCGCGCACATGCGTGAAGTCGTGGTCTATTCGCGGCCCGGATGCCATCTCTGCGACGTGGTGAAAGACACCCTGCGCGCTCTGGAGAATCGCGGCACCTTCCATTGGCGCGAAGTCAACATCGACGACGATTCCGAACTGCGCCGCCAGTATTGGGACCAGATTCCGGTGGTCTTCGTGGACGGGCGGAAAGCCTTCAAATACCACATGAAAGAGAGCGACTTCCTCCGTCGTCTGGAGGGCTAACCAGCCTTACTGCCGCGCTGCGGCCTCGCGCAGACGGCGCGCCTCGTAGGTCCGCAGATGGGCGCAGGCCGTGCGCAGCGTGGGCGCCTCGATCGACTTCTCTTCTCCGCGCCGCAGCAGGTCGGCCATCAGATGTTCGACTTCCACCGGCGCGCCCCGTTCGATATCGCGGAACATGGACGCCACCATCGGCGAGCCCTCGCGGGTCAGCACGTCGCGGCTGCGCCCCAGCGATTCCGCGCGCGGCGCATAGCCCTGGCCGCCGGCAATGGCCGCGCACTCCTCCAGCAGTGCCACGGTGATCGGCGCCGCCCCGGCGGCGACGATGTCTCCCACGGTGGCGCGCATCAGGCAGGTGATGCCCGCCAGGGCCGCGATGAAGACCCACTTCTCCCACATTTCCTGAACAATCCACTGGCTCAGCCGCGACTCAAAGCTGGCCCGCGCAAACCCCTCCGCAATGGCCTCCACGCGCGCACTGCGCGAGCCGTCGCGTTCGCCAAAGGCCAGCGTGTCCAGCGTGTTGAAGTGCGTCACCCGCCCGCCGGCCTCAAGCGTGGTGGAGATCATGCACAGGCCGCCCAGCACGTGCTCCGAACCAAAGCGCGCGTCCAGCAGATCCAGATGCCGCATCCCGTTCAGCAGCGGCAGAATCAGCGTCTGCGCCCCCATGGCCGGAGCCATCGAATCCATCGCGCTCTCCAGGTCATAAGCCTTGCAGCTCAGCAGAATCAGATCGAAGCCGTCGCGCAGATCCTCCGCCAGCACCGTGGGTGGGTGCGGAATGGAAACGTCGCCGTTGGGGCTGCGAATCTCCAGTCCCCAGGACTCCAACTCGCTGGCCCTGCGCGCGCGAACCAGAAAGGTGACGTCCTGTCCCGCTTCCAGCAACCGTCCGCCAAAGTATCCGCCGATCGCCCCGGCGCCCAACACCAGCATCCGCATCGTTCACTCCTGCCAGAAGGATAGATGGCAGTTATGATTGCGCAGCAGCGCAGAAAGATTCGTATTTTAAGAACGCGGGGCGAGAAGAAAACCGAGGGAGCCGAGGGTACTGAGGGTGCCCCATTTCTGCCTTCTTTTGGCAGAAGTGGGGTAGTTGACCTTGTCTTTGCTCTTGTTCCTGTCTTTGCTCTTGTTCCTGTCTTTGCTCTTGTCCTGTCTTTGTCCTTGTCCTGTCTTTGCTCTTGTCCTGCCGTCGCCTTTGTTTCTAGAGGGGTCATCCTGAGCGAAGCGAAGGACCCCAGCGCCGCCCCAATATCCATTGCCCTTGACGAGGCATTTCGGCGAACGGATCACTTTCATCCGGTGCTTTTGCCGTTGCGGTTGCTCTCGTTCGTCCCCGGCCTTACACCTGCACATGAAAGATACGGTCGAGCAGGAACAGAATCGCGACCCCCACAAACAGCAGCAGCGGCATGCGCACCCCCGGCTCGCGGTTCACCTCCGGAACGATGTCGGAGGCGGCAACGTAAATGGTCACTCCCGCCGAAACCGGCAGGCCGATGGCGACCCCATTGCGGATCATCACCATGGTCAGCACTCCCACCAGCGTGGCCGCGCCCAGAATAATCGACGAGGAAAACGCGCGCATCGAACTGCGCCCGCTGGCCAGCATCACCGAGCTCACCGTAAAGCCCTCGGGAATCTTGTGCAGGAAGATCGCGAGAAAAACAATCCACCCCAGCCAGTTGGAAACCAGGAATCCCGACGCGATCGCAATCCCGTCAAAAAATGCGTGGATCACCAACCCGAGCAGCACCGTGTTGCTCTTATGATGATTCACGAACTCGTCGCTATGCACCTCTTCGCCAAAGTGGAAGTGCCCGCTCACCACGTGCTCGCAGAAGTGAATGATGAGATAACCGAGCAGCACCAGAAATCCCGCGCGCGGCGCATCGTGTGCATCCAGCTGCACGCTGGCCGGCACCATCTCGGTAATCGAGGTTGCCAGCATGAAGCCCGCGCCCAGCGCCATAAAATATTTCAGGTAGCGCTGCTCCCACTCGCGGTGTGCAAGCAGCGCGCCGCCGGCGATGTTCGCCACCCCGGCCGTAAATCCCAACAAAATGCTCAGTGCGATGGGATGCATCGCTTACCCGCTGTGCCGGATGTGCAGAATATCGCCGTCCTGCACAATGTAGTCTTTGCCTTCCAGCCGCAGCTTCCCGGCCGCGCGCGCCGCGGCCTCCGACCCCAGTTCGAGCAAGGTGTCCCAGTGCACGGTCTCCGCGCGGATGAAGTGCTTCTGCAGATCGGTGTGGATCGCCCCCGCGGCGTCCTGCGCCCGCGTATGCTTCTCCACGGTCCACGCCCGGCATTCGTCTTCGCCCACGGTAAAAAACGAAATCAGTCCCAGCAGCTCGTAACTCTTGCGGATCAGCCGCGCCAGTCCGCTCTCGGTCAACCCATAGCTGCCCAAAAATTCAGCAGACTCTTCGTCGCTCATGTCGGCCAGCTCCGCCTCCACCTTGCCGCAGATGGCGCTCACCCCGGTATTCGGCTTGGCCGCATAGGCCGCCAGCCCATACTTTTCCACCGCGGCTTCCAAATCCACGCCCAGCGTGGTGCTCTCGCTGATGTTCAGCACATACAGAATCGGCTTCTCCGAGAGGAACATGAAGCCGCGCACCACCTTCTTCTCCTCCTTGGTCATCTCCATCTCGCGCAGCGGCCGCTCGGTTTCCAAAAACGCTTTGGCCCTGTGCAGCAGCTCGTTTTCCTTTTCCAGCTCCGGAGTCTTCTTCTTGAGCAGGTCTTTCTTCATCCGCTCCAGCCGCGACTCCACCTGCCCCAAATCGCTCACCATCAGGTCAAACTCAACGTTGGAAATATCGCGCACCGGATCGATTGACCCCGCCGCGTGGGGAATCGAGTCGTCCGCAAACACCCGCAGCACGTGCACCAGTTCATCCACGCCGCGCAGCGACGCCAGATAGGCCGTCTCTTTCAGCGCCTCCTGCCCGATCGCTCCCATGTCGGCGAACTCCACCTGCGCATGCACCAGCTTGCGCGGATTGCACTGCGCCGCCAGCCGGTCCAGCCGGTCGTCCGGCACCGTGGCAATGCCGATGTGCGCCTCGCGCGGGTTCGAGCTGCGGTGAGAAATGTCGGCGCGCGTAAGAATCTTGAACAGCGAGGTCTTGCCCACCTGCGGCAACCCAATAATTCCAGTCTTCATAGGGATATTCGTCGATTCCGTTTCGCAGGAAAAATTGTCCTCCAGCATGATAACCGACGGAGCGGCTATCGACGCATTCGCAGCAGACGGAGACGCCAGCCCAGCTTCCGGATTACCGGACACACCTGAGCTGGCGCGATCTCGCCGCATCCGCTAAGATTGGACGCTTTATTGACAGACGATAGACAGGAGAAGCGGAATGAAATACATGGTCACGTGGCACGAGCGTTCGATGGGGTCTGCAGCCGACTACGAGGGCCTGCAAAAACGGATCATGGCCATCTTCAAGGAGTGTGCGGGCCGGCGACTGGGGCGGCTTCATGCTCCTCGAAACAGACGATTTCGCCGCTATCCACGGAATGACCACCGTCTGGGCGCCATTCGAGTTCCGCGTCGATCCGGTCCTGGACATTCAGGATGCCGTGGCTGCCCAGCTCGAAGCCATGGCCTGGCGCGATTCAATCCCGTCGGATTAATCGAAGCGCATGGGCTGAATTTGACGGCCTAATATCTCCGCGGGCTCGTCTCCTGTTCCCTTACCACCAGATACAGCAGCCCAAGTCCCAGGATGAACACCGAGCCTTCCAGCTTGGTGGACCACTCATGCATGCGGTTGAACTCCACCCTCCGCGCGTCGGTCACCGGAACGTTGTCGATCACGCCCATGCTGTCGCGCAGCTTCAGCATGCGCCGCTCCAGCCCAAAGTGCAGATAGAGCGTGACGCCGATCATGGCAAACAGCAGCATGTCGCGCGCGTGGAAGATCGGCGCGCCGCCCTGCGCCATCGCCATCAGCACGCAGGTCAACAGAAAGACCAGGGCGCAGACCAGCCCGACCCAGTGCAGGCTGGAGAGCGTTCGGCCCACCACCAGCCCGGCCAGCGCCCGCGTCGGCAGCACCGCAAAAAGAGTCGGCGCCTCCACGGCGGCAAAGAAGAAAATCGATCCCGTCCAAAGGGTCAATGACAGCAGGCGGATGAAGCGCAGAAAGGTCAACGCAGTGCCTCCGTGCAAAACAACGATGCTACAGCGGCACCGGTACGCTGTCCACCACTTCGCGCAGAATCTGCTCCGAATGGTCGGCCCGCTTCAGCGTGGACGCATAGCGGGCATTCACCACCATGCGGTGCGCAAAGGTCGGCACAATCAGCTTTTTAAAGTCGTCCGGAATACAGAAGTTGCGGCCTTCCAAAAACGCCATGGCCTGCGCAGCGTGATACAGCATCAGCGAGCCGCGCGGCGAAACCCCCAGCGACAGCTGCTCGTGCGTACGGGTGCGCTCCACAATGACCAGCGCATACTCAATCAGCGAATCCTCCACGCTGACCAGCGAAACTTCCTCCTGCAGCGCCATCACCTCCGGCGCCGAGAGCACCGGGCTCAGATCGTCCAGCCGCGCCGCGCCCGCGTTGCCGCGCAGAATCTCGCGCTCGCTGCCCGCCTCCGGATACCCCATCCGCGCCCGGATCAGGAAGCGGTCCAGCTGCGACTCCGGCAGCGGATACGTTCCGTGGTGCTCCACTGGATTCTGCGTCGCCACCACCAAAAACGGATTGGGCAGTTGATGCGAATATCCATCCACCGTCACCTGCCGCTCGTTCATCGCCTCCAGCAGTGCGGACTGCGTCTTCGGCGTGGTGCGGTTGATCTCGTCGGCCAGCAGGATGTTGGTAAAAATCGGCCCGCGCTTGAACTCGAAGCGCTCCTCCACGGCCGAGTACATCGAGATGCCCAGCACGTCGCTGGGCAGCATGTCGCTGGTAAACTGCACCCGCCGGAATTCGCAATCGATGCTGCGCGCCAGCGCGTGCGCCAGCGTGGTCTTGCCCACCCCCGGAACGCCTTCGATCAGCAGATGACCGCGCGCCAGGATCGCCACCAGCGCCAGCCGGACGACCTCATCATTGCCCCGGACGACCGAGCGCAGGGCGCTCTCCAGTTCCGCTGCCCGTTGCAGCGTGGGACGTAGCGTGGGACCCGATGCTTGTGAGGAACCATGTGCTTGCGACATTGTTTTTAGATTGTATCCGCTGTTTCCCGGAAGGCAAATCCCCAAAGCCATGGCCAACCATGCCGAAGGTAACTTCCGGCCACCGCTGGTCAGTAACTACCGGGTCGCATCCCGGTCAGCCGGGCAATCCGCTCGGCCGTCGGCGGATGGGTGGAAAACAGGTTCCCAAAGCTGATCCCGCCCAGCAGCGGCTGAATAATATACATATGGGCCGTCGCCGGCGAGGCCACCAGCGGCCTCCGCGTCGCATAGCTTTCCATCTTCCTCAGCGCGCTGGCCAGCGCCTCGGGATTGCCCGTAAAGTGCGCGCCCGTCGCATCGGCCTGGTATTCGCGCGAGCGCGAAACCGCCATCTGGATCAGCAACGCGGCGATCGGCGCAACAATCATCATGGCAATCGCGGCCAGCGGACCGCCATCGCGCTCCCGGTCGCGCCCGCCGCCGCCGAACATCGCCGCCCATCCGGCCATGCGGGCCAAAATGGTCACCGCTCCGGCGAAGGTCGCGGCCACCGAGCTGATGAGGATGTCGCGGTTGCGCACATGCCCCAGCTCGTGCGCCAGCACGCCTTCCATCTCATCATCATTCAGCAGATCGAGGATCCCCGCCGTCACCGCCACCGACGCGTGTTCCGGATTGCGTCCGGTGGCAAAGGCGTTAGGCGAGTCGGTTGGAATCACGAAGATCTTGGGCATGGGCAGCCCGGTCTTGGCGCACAGCCGCTCCACAATCTGGTACACCCGCGGCAGCTCCTCGCGTGTCACCGCCTGCGCGCCGCTGGACATGATGGCAATCTTGTCGCTGTAAAAGTAGGAGATGAAGTTCATCGCCCCGGCCAGGCAGAAGGCCATCACCATGCCGTTCCGTCCACCGATGGCCTGCCCCACGAGCACCAGAAAAACAGTCATTGCGGTCAGCAGGAATGCGGTCTTGAGGTTGTTCGCCATATCTATGTAGATGCTATCGCATGGCGCAACGACGCGCTACCCGGCGCGCAAGCCGGGCAGCCAGAGAAGATCCAGTACGCAGGATAGGTATTACCGGGTGCCCCATATCTGTCGTAGTCAGCAGATGTGGGGTTCGCGCAGCTCCTACCGAAGCCTTAGCTCTTGGCCCGCGACAGTGCCCTCTGCAGGGTCTGTTCCAGCGCGGCTCGCGCCTTGTCGTACTCGGCTTGCGAGAGCTTGCCCTGCTGATGTTCGACCTCCAGCGCGAAGATCTCCTCTTTCAGCGCGGTGAGCAGAAGATTGCTCGGGGCCGCTGAATTCGCAGCAGCAGCAGCCGAAGCTACCGGGGTCACCCCAGCCGTTGCAACCGAAGTCGCGGCAGCCAACTCCGGTGCCTCCTGCAGGGTGCGCTCCCGGGTCCAGATGCCGCCGCCCACCAGTACCGCGACCAGCGCCGCCAGAATGTACCAGCGATATTTCGCCAATCCGTCCGGACCATCTTCCGGTCTGCCCAGTCCGCCGCCGGGTCCACTGGTGGCCGTGCGTCCGTTCGCCGAAGGCGCGGGCGCCGCCGAGGCGTCCTGCGAATCCGTCTCCTCCGGAAACACTCCGTTGCCCGCAATCGAGTAGCTCAGGTCGGACCCAGCCTGCGCCTGCAGGCTCACCTGCACGTTGCTGCCCGGCTGATTGGTCATCGCCTGGAACTGCTTGGGGTCCTTCGGCGTAAAGCTCATGCTGGAGGGAACCAGCACCACAAAGTGCTCAAAGGGACGGCTCAACTGAGGCGTAAACGAGGCCTGCCCGTTATACGGCAGATGATACGCAACCTCCAGGCGGCTTTCGCCCGGCTTCAGCGCAAACGAAAACGCATAGTGGTCCTTCTGCCCGGTGGGCTTGGTCTGCACCGAGATGGGCTGGCCGTTGGGAGCCTGCGCGTGGGCCTCGTCAATGGTCGCGCCATCGGGCAGCGCAAAGTCAAAGGTGACCGGCGCCGCCAGCGTGCGGGGCGGAGTGCTGTCGTTGCTCACGGCAAACATCTCCACCGCCTGCAGCGTGCTGCCCTGGGTCTGCATGCGCACCACATCGGCCGAGCCCTTGATCCCCTGCACCGACGAAGCCGCGTCATACACGCTCAGCTCCACACTGCTGGTCCCCGGCGTAATCATCTTGAAGTAGTTCACCCCGCTGCGTTCGGCGCGCACTAGGCGCGGCCCGCGCGCCGCCGGAGCATCCACCGTGAACTGTCCCTTGGCGTCGCACTTGGCGGTGGCCACCTCGGCCATGCCACCCATGGGATCGACCAGTGTAACGGTGACTCCCGCCGCCGGCTTGCCGGTGGTGCCGTTGGTCACCGTGCCCGTCACGGTGTCGCCCAAGGCCACAGCGCCCAGAGAAAGAACGAAGATCAATGTGCAAGCAGAATGGATCCGGCGCATCAGGCGGTTACCTCGCGGCGGCTGCCGCTTTCGTGTTCGAGCTCTTCAATCTCGGCCAGCAAGTTCGCGGCCTCCTGCTCCATCGAGTCGCGCATGGAGACGAAATCGGCATCGCTCAACTTGCCTGCCTTGTATTCAAAGTTCAGGTCGCGCAGGTTCTCAAATGTCTGGTCCTTGCGTTCGTACAGATACGATAGCCGCGTCTTCTCCACAAAGTGCTCGGTGGGCGCAGGCTTGAAAATGTAAAAGAAGATCGCAACCGTAAAGATCACGGTCGCAAACAGCAGAAAGCTTCCGCCGGTCGCGTCCGGATGGCTGGAATCGGTTGGCACTTGCATTTGCAGCAGTAGTAGCAAACTCACAAACTTGTCTCCTCGTGGACACGGCGGCGGAACTCATCCATCTCTGGGTTACCCGCGCCAGGGGTGTTGGGCGGCGTTTTGGAGGTGCCGCGCTTCCACGCTACCACCACCAGCGCAACCGCCGTCAACCCTGCAAAAAAGATGACCACCGGCATAATCCAGGCCACTCGGTTGAAGCCCGTCGTGGTGGGCGCAGACAGCACCGTCGGCCCATACTTGGTGACAAAGCCCGCCAGAATCACCTGGTCGGAGTCGCCCCGGTCGATGGCGGCCTTCAGCTCCTTGCGCATCTGCTCGGAGCTGGCGCAGCCCACGTGGTTGCACTCCATCATCACCTGGCCGCAGCCGCACTGGCACATCAGCGCATGCCCCAGCCGGTCGAAGCGCTTGCCCCCCGGATCGTTGTCGCCGCTGGCGCCCATCAGCAGCAGCGCGCTGAGCAGGATCAGTCCCACGGACAGCAGGTGAATGGTTTTGCGCGTCGCTGGCATCAATCGCTTCCGGCCTCCACCGTCGAACGGCTCTCCGCCGCGTCCTCCGCCAGCGCAGCGGACTGCGCGGGAGGCTGGGCCGGCTTGGATGGCGGGGGCGGCATATTGGGCACCAGGGCGAGGAGCGTGCCGATCAGCATCAGGTGCGCGCCCGCCCAGATCCACCACACCAGCGGATTCAAATGCGCCTTAATGATCGGATGCCCGGTCTCGGGATTCTTTCCCGTGTACACCAGGTACAGGTCTTCCTCAATCGTCGAGCGGTTGGCAACGATCGTCGCCGGCTGTCCGCTGGCCTTGTAAAAGCGCTGCTCCGGATACATCGTGGTAATCAACTTGCCGTTCTTATACACGTCCAGAATGGCCCACTCGCTGGTGTAATTCGGCTTGCTGTCCTGCGTGTAGGAGCGGCACACCAGCGTGTACGGCCCGATGGGCATCTTGTCGCCAAAGGCCAGTTCCTGCTCGTTGTTCTGGTAAAACGCCGCGCCGGCAAATCCGATCATGACCACCACGACGCCGATGTGCACAACATAGCCGCCGTAACGCCGGGTGTTGCGCCGGGTCAGCAGGTACATTCCCTTCAGGATGTTGGTGTTGCCCTTGCGCGAAATAACCAGCCCGCCGCGGATGAACTCGCTGCCGATGGTAGCCGCAACCAGCACCGAAAGCGTGATGGCCATCAGTGAGTAGAAATAGCTGACGTCGATCCACGGCTTCATGCCCTTCACGACCAGCACCACCGCGAACACCAGCGCGATCACCATCGGAATCTGGAAGTTCTTGCGCAGGCTGTCCAGCGAGGTCTTGCGCCATGCCAGCAGCGGACCAAGCGCGGTCAGCAGCAGCAGGCAGAGCGCAATCGGAATGTTCACCTTATTAAAGAACGGCGGTCCCACCGTGACCTTGTGTCCGGTCACCCACTCGCTCAGCACCGGGAACAGCGTGCCCCACAGCACCGCGAACGTCGCCACCAGCAGCAGCACGTTGTTGAACAGGAAGCTGGACTCGCGAGAAACCAGCGACTCCAGTTTGTGCTCGCTCGCCAGGCAGCTGCGGTTGCGCACATAGAAGAAGCAGCAGGTGGCGAAGGTGAGCGCCATGAACACCACGAAATAGGTGCCGATGTCGGACTCGGCAAAGGCGTGCACCGAACTCACCACGCCCGAGCGCGTCAGGAATGTGCCAAAGATCGCCAGCAGGAAGGTGGAAAAGATCAGCCACATGTTCCACGACTTCATCATGCCGCGCTTTTCCTGCATCATCACCGAGTGCAGAAACGCGGTGCCCGTCAGCCACGGCAGCAGCGAGGCGTTCTCCACCGGATCCCATCCCCACCAGCCGCCCCAGCCCAGCACGCGGTACGCCCAATACGAACCCAGAAAGATTCCGCAGGTCAGAAACGCCCAGCCCACCATCGTCCAGCGTCGCGTAATGTGAATCCACTTCTCGCCGGGATACTTCATGATCAGTGCGGCCAGTGCAAAGCAAAACGGCACCGTCATGCCCACGTATCCCAGGTACAGCATCGGCGGATGAATCACCATCTCCGGATACTGCAGCAGCGGGTTCAATCCGTTGCCGTCGGGAGGAATCGTTCCGGTCATCAACGCAAACGGATGCGCCGCGAAGTTCACCAGGCTGAGGAAGAAGATCTGCACCGCGCTGATGACCACAGAGGCGTGCGCCACCAGCCGCGTATCCACCTTGTGCCGCAGGCGCAGCACCAGCCCATAGGACGCCAGCAGCCAGCACCAGAACAGCAGCGAGCCCTCTTGTCCGGACCAAAGCGCAGCAAACTTATAAGGCCCAGGCAAGGCGCGGTTGGAGTGGTGGAGGATGTAGGCGACCGAAAAGTCGTTGGCGAACGCTACATAAACCAGCACTGCGGAGGCCGCCGTGACCGCCAGAAAAATCGCAATTCCGGCGCGGCGCGCCGTCTCGCTTAAGCGGTCATCTTTGGCAACGATGCCCAGCAGTCCGGCGATGAACGCATAGACGCTTAAGGCGAGAGCAAGCAGGAGAGTGAAACTTCCAATTTGTGGCATGGTGGGTGTTGAAAAATCTGGAGTCATTGTGCACGATTTCGCACTGCGGCGCAAGACGCTTGCCGAATCCGTACAGAAATAGCAGAGTACGCTATTTAGGGACCCCCGAACAGAGGTAAGTGAATTGGATCGAAAGAACTAAGACACGGCGGTATCTTATAAGATCTGTCGCTAATAATCTGCCGCTCTTGATTTGGTTTTGGTTTTAGAGGGTCATCCTGAGCGGAGCGGACCCCAGCACCTTTCCAATATCCCGTGCCGCTCCAGGGTCATCTCGGCCACCGATCTCGGTGTGACCTTGCCCACCTCTCACCAGTTATTGCGAGAGAAGCTCCCGTATCACCCGGATGAATTCATCGGGAGGCAGCGGCTTGAAGCAGAAGATCACATTCAGGCCCTCGTACGCGGGCTCCACGCCGGGCATGCCCGTCAAAACCGCCACCGGTATTGCGGGCGCAATCTGGCGAATCTGGCGCACCAGCTCCGCGCCGCTGCATCCGGGCAGGTTGTGGTCGGTAACCACCAGGCCAATCTCGCCACCCTTGTCGCCCAAACTGTCGCGCAAACAGCAGAGTGCACTTTCGGCATCGTGGGCCAGGCACGAGCCAATCCCCGCGTTGCGCAAAATGATCTCGCGGATGCGCAGCTGGCCGGGGTCGTCGTCCACCATCAAGACCTGGGGCATGGACTCCTATCTATGCTTTGACCGCACTTCCAGCTCGGCACGATGCCAATCGGCCTCATGCGAGCCATGCTCTCCGCCACGCTCACAATACAGCTGGTAGGCGCGGAGGCGAATCTCTTCATACAGTTGGGCTGCCGAAGGTTGAGCCCGGTGCCCAGCTGCACCGCCGGAAGCGGGCATGGCCGGCGAGGCGGGCGCCGCCGTCGCAACGGCGATCTCCGCCGCAGCCGGCTTCTTCACCGCCGCCTTTTTGGCTGCGGCGGCCGGCTTGTCAGGGCTCTTTTTGGCAGCAGTTTTCTTGGGAGCAGACTTGTCCGAAGAGTTCTTCTCTTTAGCCATTCCTCGTCACGGTCTCCTGGTGGTCTCCAGCAGCTGCCGGGACTCCGGCGGCCGCCTTGCGTGAATTCTACAACGCGAGGCCGCACGCCGATGTGACGCTACGGCGAATTAAAACCTTAGAGCGGGTCTCATCTATCGTTTTTGAAAGGGCACGGCTCGGTTTGAAAGGGCACGACTTCAACCGTGCCGCCAGAAAGGCTTGTTCCCGGCGGCTTTAGCCGCTGTAGGAAAAGTCATTCAGACGCCTCAAAGCCGAGACCGCTTCGAGTGCCGAAATGGGTCTGCAATCTTAAAACGTAACCCGGTCGGGCTGCCGGCAGCTTTCAATAGCCTGGCGGAACGCCGCCTCCAGCCGCTGCGCCGAGTCCGCATCGCCATCGAACTGCAGGGCGAAGGCATCCACCCGTTTCTGGCTGGCGGTGCCGCAGTCGGTCACAATTCCATCGGCCGATTTCTGGCTGCACGTCGTGGTCGAAAAGATACACTGCTGCTGATCGGAGCAGGGCAATTGCAGCCAGTGCTTCTGCTGCATCTCGACGCCGTAGGGGTCTAGCGCGCCCAGCGAAAAGCTGACGCTCTCCACCCGCACGGTCGACTCGCCATAATTGCTGCTGGTGCGCACCGTAAACTCCGCCCGGCAATCCTCCACCTTCTCCAGCCGCGTGCTCCAGTGGATCATTTCTTTTCCCATCACCCGCTCGCCATGGCTTTCCAGCTCGGTCCCAATGGCCGTGGCCACGGTCTTTACCGACGCACGGTTGGCCGACTCCTCCACCGGCTGCGCCAGGCACAGCCCTGTGCAAGAGAGCAGAACGGCAATCAAGATCGAGGTCTTCATGGAATATGTCCTCCTGGCAAGCTGGAATCAGCCTAATGGAAGACCTGTGCGCGGCGAAAGTTACACGAGTGGATTGGCCTTTAGTCACACAAATCGCCGGTTGCGCCTAAAGTTCGACCCGGCCGCTTCGCCAACCCGGCCTTCTGGCGTATGATAGAAGCAGATCCAGACAGTCGAGCCTTACCGCGCCACCCTTTGCAGGCGGCGTATCCCCGCGCGGAGCTGTCCACGCGTGGAGCTGTCTTCGCATAGATCTAAGGATGAGGGAGTTCCCATGAATCACACGCCCGGCCGCTACCTGGTTTCGATCCAGCCACAGCCGTTCCGCAAAAAGACGCGCTACTACTGGACCATCTGCTCCGAGCAGTCCCCGGATTTCCTCGTCTCCTGGGGAAACGCCGAAACTCAGGCGCTCGCCGAGTCCGAAGCCGGCAACGAAGTACGAGATCTGCTCTCCGGACTCACCCAGGGCGGGCGGGTCGCCAGCGTGCTCCACCCCTCCTATCACCGCTGGTAAATACCGGGCGCCCCGGCCTTGCTGAATGAAACGCCGGGTGCCCCACCTTCGACGCGCCGCCTTTGCGCGGATAAGGTGGGAAGCAACGCAGTCTCCCCCGCAGGCTTTTGATTTTATCTATTCCACCGGGTGCTTGGCCGTATACCCTTCGCGCGTAATCACCTGGTACTTCACCTCTTTGCCCTCGTGCTTCACTACCAGAGGCTTGTCCGTCCCCGGCTGCAACCACCGCAAAGAACTCCGGCGTGCGGCGCGGGCCGTAGCGGACTTGAGCTCAGGCATGAGGCAAGCTTCCCCGCAGAGGAATCACAAACTCTCAATTGTCATTTGGATGCAGCTTTCGAGCTGCCACGAACCGCCAGTAGCCCTGTCTCAGAGACCGCTTCTAGTCCAGGCGCACCAGGAAGACGCCGCCTTCACCCACTTTGATGTCGCTGGCGACTCTTTGGGCCAGAGCACGGTCATCGTCTTGCACCAGCAGGCGAACCCAATACCCCGTGGCTCCGGCGAAGTCCTGCAGCAATGACTGGCCATAGCGGGCGGCTAGAGATTTCTTCAATTCCAGAGCACCATCGCGCGAGCGGAAGGCGCCGATCTGCACACACCACTTTCCGCCCAGGTCGATCGCCTTTGGGGTGTGCAGCACTTCCAGTTCAACCTTGGCCAAGCCCGTCTGCAGGATGTCCAGCGCCTTGGCCCCGGACTCCGAAAGATCGATCACGCGCCCATCCACGAAAGGTCCGCGATCGTTGATGCGGACCACGACCTGGCGCTTCGTTTTCAGGTTCGTTACCCGCACCAGCGACTGGAGCGGCAGAGTGCGATGCGCCGCCGTCAGGGCTGCGCCGTTGTACCGCTCCCCGCTGGCCGTTCTCTGGCCGCCAGGGTCGGCAACGTAATAGCTGGCGATTCCGGTTTGCGTCCATGGTTTCGTTTTGGGCGGTTCCGGTTTTGGAAGGGGCACCGGTGGCGAAGGTGGGTTCGCTTCGACTGGCTCGGGGCTGGTGGTCACGGCAATCTGCGGCGGCGGGGGCAGCTTGACCTGCGTCCTTTTCTTCTCGCCACATCCCGTCAACGCCAGGGAAATCGCGATCAACATCGCCATCCAGACGATTCTGTAGCCCGAATCGAGGCGGGATGCTGCCGGGCGCGATTGCATGTGGTCCTGAAGATTCACCATGATTTGGCGCTTTCCGGCTCCCCCAACACACAGGCGCATGTTTGCCGGCGAGGAATATCGAATCCAAATACGTTGGCCCATTATGCAGAGGTGGCCCGAGCGGGGCAATTGTCGAAGGGCCAATGTCCGGTTCCAACGTCCGGGGTGGAAAACGGCAGCAGGGAAAATGCACATTCGTTCCATGCCGTACGGTGTTTCGCTGATGGTCTGGTGTTTCCGCCCGGATTATCTTCCCCTGATAGTGATGAAGCGGTTCCGGGTTGGGTACCCGGGCCAATTCCCATTCCTCTAAAGGCACCACGCTAAATCCGGATCACGCTAGATCCGGATCACAGGTCTTTGCGCGCGGCAACAGACACGATTACGACTGGACATAGGACGGACCAAGCCGATGCAGTGGGGCCCCTCAAGCCGGTGGCGAATTCGCCTTTCTCTCCTTGGGGCCCTCGTGTTCCTGGCCTCCGCCTGTGTTGGTGCCGCGTCCCCCAAGGCGCCAGGCACCGCCCGTTACACCGAGCACCACGGCGGCAGAAGGAAGCTGAATCGCAGTTCCAGGGCGCGCGGTCTTCAAACGCCTGTTTTGCTCTTGGGGGAAGCGCTGGTAAATTCCCAACCGGAGGGCGCGCAAGTCCGGTTCGATGGCAACAGCGACCCCGTCTTTGTCACTCCTGCCACCGTGGGGGCGATTCCGCCCGGCCGTCACCGCGCTGCATTCTCCAAGCCAGGATTCGTCACGCAGACGGTGACGCTGGAGATCGCTGCAGGGGCTCGTTCCACGGTGGCCGCTCACCTGACGCGAAATGGATCGGTTTTCAAGATCTCCAGCAATCCGGCCGGGGCGGCGATTCTTCTGGACGGCAAGAGTACGAACCTGACCTCGCCGGCTGAGTTGCGCGTCGATACCATCGGCACCCACACCATCCAACTCGTACAGCCTGGTTTCCTGTCCGCCCAATCTCAGGTCAGCATCAGGGATGGGGAGAATGTCTCAGTCGCATTCACTCTGATATCGGCGGGGAACGCTGCCAACGGCAAGGTGGTCGGCGGCATTAGGCGCTTGCTTTCCGGAGGCTCTCCGAAAGGTATGGCCGAAGTGCAGTTTAAAACCAATCCCAAGGGCGCGCGATTGATACTGAACGGCTGGCCCGCGCCCAAGACCACCCCGCTGGAACTCAGCCTGCCGCCTGGTGGATATGACGTTACAATCCAGGCCCCCGGATTTAGGAGACTTTCGAAGGAGATCGTCCTGGAAGCAGGTCAAAAGGTGCTGTTGGAAGAAGCTCTGGAACGCGCTTCAACGACCGCCCCGGCAGACCATGGAGTAGCCTCCGAGGCTCCGGAAAATCCCCGCTAGCCACCGTTCAAGTCGGCCAGTGTCCACCTACAACGGTTGGTTCGAAACTTGTCGTGCTTCCAGACCAATCGTTGCCGGACGGACGGTCTCAAAATCCGGACGATAATTCGCCGAGCGACTCACATTCTCTGTCCGGACACCTCGTGGCGGTTCCGGCTCCGTCGATCCATTGCCCGCTCCGCCATTATCCAGACATCGATCGATACCCACTCCGTCAATCGTTCCGGATTTTGCGCAACCATTATTCAATCCGTACACATCGCCTCTGAAACGATTATCCGATTCGCCAATCGTTCGGCTCCGGCGCCGCAGCCTCTATAATCCCTTGCATGCGCTTTGAGCTCTTCATCGCCGCCCGCTATCTTCGCGCCAAGCGCCGTCAGGCGGTGATCGGGGTCATCACCGCCATCTCCGTCCTCGGCGTCGCCGCCGGGGTCGCCTCGCTCATCATCGCCCTGGCCATCAACAACGGATTCCGCCAGGACATGCAGGAGCGACTGCTCGGCTCCACCTCCCACGTCAATCTGATGCGGGTGGAAAACGATGGCATCCACGACTGGAGCGCGCTGCTGCAGCGCCTCGAAAAGCTTCCCCACGTCAAGGCCGCGGCTCCCGCCATCTACGAACAGGTGCTCATCTCACGCGGCGCGCGCGCCAGCGGAGCGGTGCTCAAAGGCATCGTCCCCTCCGACGAGCGCAGGGTCACGGCCCTGTTGCAGTCGGTGCATGAAGGCAGCGCCCAACCGCTGGAGCAGGCCGAGGACCGCGCACGCCAGGCCGCGCAGTCGCCCGCTGCCGAGCCGCCCACTCAGCCAAGCGCCGAGGAGTCGAACCCATCCTCGCTCGAAGGCGCAGCCGAGCGCATCGCCGCCATGCCGCCAATCGTGCTCGGCAAAGACCTCGCGGAAACCCTGGGCGCAACCGTGGGCTCCGTGGTTCTCGTCACCAGTCCGCAAGGTGAGCTGACGCCCTTCGGCATGGTGCCGCGCTACATGCGATTCAAGGTCGTGGGAATTTTCCAGTCGGGTTTCTACGACTACGACTCCACCTGGGCGCTGTGCTCGTTGACCGACTCGCAAAAGCTCTTCAGCCTCGGCAATATCGCCAGCGTGCTGGAATTCAAGGTGGACGACATCTACCGCGCTCCGGCTATTGGCGACCAGATCGAGGCCGCCGCCGGCAAAGGCTTCCAGACCACCAACTGGATGGAGCAGAACCGCGCCCTGTTCCGCGCGCTGCGCCTGGAGCGCGTGGTCACCTTCATCACCATCGGGCTGATCGTCTTCGTGGCCGCGCTGAACATCCTCATCTCTCTGATCATGATGGTGATGGAAAAGACGCGCGACATTGCAGTGCTGGTCTCCATGGGCGCGCGCCGCCGTCAGGTCCGGCGCATCTTCATCTGGCAGGGCCTGCTCATCGGCATTCTCGGCACGGCGCTGGGCCTGGTGGCCGGATACACGGCGGCAATCCTCGCCGGACACTACCACTGGATCAAGCTGTCCGCGGAGGTCTACGCCATGGACTACGTTCCGTTTGTGCCGCGTCCCATGGACGGTGTATTGGTCGCGGCGGTCTCGCTGGCCATCAGCTTTATCGCCACCGTGTATCCGTCGCAGTCGGCGGCTCGCGTGCTGCCGGCCGAGGCGCTGCGTTATGAGTAGCTGAGCGGAAACAGCGTAGCTGGTTGTGCGTCGCTCCCGCCGCGGGCGCTTGGGTCGGTGCTTTATTGGAACTTAGGAAAATGCTCCGCGGATGGGCGCAGCATGCTTGCAGTTCGTGGCGTGGTCTAATGAAATGAAAGGTGCAGGCGGGTTCCGCGACCGGCTTCTCCTGATGCCCTAAAATGGGCGCAAGCGGGCGGGCAAAATTGCACCAAGGAGAGCAAAAGGTGCATCCAATGGAGAAACACGAGATCCTCCGAGTTGAGGGTCTCCGCAAGGTCTACCGCTCGGGCACCACGGACCTTGTGCTCTTTGACAACCTGTCTTTCCAGGTGGATTCCGGCGAGATGCTGGCCATTGTGGGCCAGAGCGGCGCGGGCAAAAGTTCTTTGCTGCACATTCTCGGAGCATTGGATACGGCCAGCGCAGGCGAAGTCTATTTCTCTGATACTCGTTTGAGTTCGCTCTCCGAGGAAGCTGCGGCGGAGTTCCGCAACCGGCAGGTGGGGTATGTATGGCAGTTCCACTACCTGCTGCCGGAGTTTACGGCGCTGGAGAATGTAGCGATGCCGCTGTATTTGCGGGGCGAAAGCCGGCGCAAGGCAGAGGCGGAGGCCGCGCGGTGGCTGCACGAAGTGGGGTTGGCCGACCGCGGGCATCATCGCTCCGGTGAATTGAGCGGAGGCGAGCAGCAGAGAGTTTCCCTAGCGCGCGCGCTGGTGACCGCTCCCCGAATGCTGCTGGCTGACGAACCTACGGGCGACCTGGATCAGCGAACCGCGGAGTCGGTCTTCGAGTTAATCTCGCGCCTGCACGCCACCTACCAGCTCACGTCAATTCTGGTGACGCACAATCTTGGATTTGCCCGCCGCTGCGGACGCATTCTCTCTTTATCGGGCGGAACCGTGACCGAGGTAGCGCCAGAGTCTTTATCGACTTCGTAGGGTTTATTCTCTTAGCTTCGCCGCCGATTTAATGGCATAGTGGGCGTACGGTTCGAAAGAGCAGAATTTGCGAGCTGGCCCCCGGAGCTCTTTGGTTGGAAAGATGGGATGTGGCATTTTTTGATTACCGCTGGCGTTTAAGGCCATTCGGTGGGGATTCGGATTCGAATCCTTTTGCGGTTCCCGGGGGATGGGTACTCCGGTGAAACCAGAGGCGAGGCTGGGAGAAGGTTTCCCGTCACCGGTAATGACCGGGGCGGAGGGGCTAGGAGAAATCAAATGTTTGAACGGTACACCGAAAAAGCAAGGCGTGTGATCTTTTTTGCACGATATGAAGCCAGCCAGTTCGGCTCTCCGTATATTGAAACGGAGCACCTTCTGCTCGGTCTGTTGCGCGAAGACAAAGCGCTGACCAATCGCTTCCTTCGCCAGCATTCGTCGGTGGACTCAATTCGCAAACAGATCGAAGCCCATACCACGATCCGCGAAAAGGTTTCAACCAGCGTCGACCTGCCGCTCAGCAATGAGTGCAAGCGCGTGCTGGCCTACGCCTCGGAAGAAGCCGAGCGCCTGAGCCACAAGCACATCGGCACCGAGCATCTGCTGCTCGGACTGCTGCGCGAGGAGAAGTGCTTCGCCGCCGAGATCCTGGCCGAGCGCGGTCTGAAGCTGGCCGCCATCCGCGAAGAACTGCAGCGCAGCACACAGGAAAAAGTTCAGCAGCAGCCGCAGCGCGCCGCCAGCCGCGAGTCCTCGCTGCTGGCCGAGTTCTCACGCGACCTGACCCAGGCTGCGATGGAGAATCAGCTCGACCCGCTGGTGGGCCGCGATGGCGAGGTGGACCGCACCATTCAGATTCTGTGCCGCCGCACCAAGAACAACCCGGTGCTGATCGGCGAGCCCGGCGTGGGCAAGACGGCGATCGTCGAAGGCCTGGCGCAGCGCATCGCCGATGGCGAGGTGCCGTCGTTCCTGGCCGACAAGCGGGTGCTCGCGCTCGATCTCTCGTTGATTGTTGCGGGCACGAAGTACCGCGGACAGTTCGAAGAACGGCTCAAGACCATCATGAAGGAGCTGATCGAGAACCAGAATTCGATCATCTTCATCGACGAGTTGCACACCCTGGTGGGAGCCGGATCGGCCGAAGGATCGCTCGACGCGGCCAACATTCTGAAGCCGGCGCTGTCGCGCGGAGAAATTCAGTGCATCGGCGCCACCACTCCGGGCGAATACCGCAAGTCGATTGAGAAGGACCGCTCGCTCGAACGCCGCTTCCAGTCGGTGAAGGTGCCGCCGCCCAATGAAGTGGACTCGGTGAAGATCCTGATGGGGATCAAGGACCGCTACGAGAAGTTCCACGCCGTCAGCTACACCGACGAGTCGATCAACTTCGCGGTCTCGCACTCCAACCGCTATATCCCGGACCGCTTCCTGCCGGACAAGGCGATCGATCTGATCGATGAGGCCGGGGCGCGCGTCAAGCTGCGCCAGTCGGCCCTGCCGGAAGAGATCACCGAGGTGCAGAAGCGTATCAAGTTCATCGTTCACCGCATGGAAAACGCCATTGCGAACCATGAGTTCGAAAAGGCGCGCTTCTATTCAGACGAAGAACGCAAAGAGCGCGAAAATCTGCGCGCGCTGCGCGAGAAGTTCCACCTGGACGACAGCTCGACGGGCATCGTGCAGCGCGAGGACATCGAGGAAGTGGTCTCCCGCTGGACCGGCGTTCCGGTGGCGGCGATCAAGGAAGAAGAATCGCAGAAGCTGCTGCGCATTGAAGAAGAGCTGCACAAGCGGGTGATTTCGCAGGAGAAGGCGATCAGCGCCCTGGCCCGCGCCATCCGCCGCTCGCGCGCGGGATTAAAGAATCCGGCGCGTCCCATCGGCTCCTTCCTCTTCCTAGGCCCCACGGGCGTGGGCAAGACGGAGGCGGCCAGAACGCTGGCGCAGTTCATGTTCGGCAGCGAGAAGAGCCTGATCCGCTTCGACATGTCGGAGTACATGGAAAAGCATTCGGTCAGCAAGCTGATCGGCTCGCCTCCGGGCTATGTGGGCTACGAAGAGGGCGGACAGCTGACCGAGCGGGTGAAGCGCGCGCCATATTCGGTGGTGCTGCTGGACGAGATCGAGAAGGCGCACCCGGATGTGTTCAACATTCTGTTGCAGGTGTTTGAGGATGGCCAGTTGACCGACGGCCTGGGCAACACGGTCGACTTTAAGAACGTCATCCTCATCATGACCTCCAACATCGGCGCGCGTCACATGGTAAAGCGCGAAGGTCTCGGCTTCTCTTCGAACAAGGAGGAGAACATCAGCGACAAGGTTGAGGAGATGGTGAAGAGCGAGGTCAAAAAGACGTTCAATCCCGAGTTCCTCAACCGCATCGATGAGGTCGTGATCTTCAACGCCCTCAGCGAGCACGACCTGATTCAGATCGTGGAGTTGATGGTGACGCAACTGAATCACAACCTGGCGCAGAGAGCGATTACCGTCACGGTGACCGAAGATGCGCGGAAGTGGATTCTGGAGAAGACCATCACCGACCGCAGCTACGGAGCGCGTCCGCTGCGCAGGGCCCTGCAAAAGTATGTCGAGGACCCGCTGTCGGAGGCGCTCATCCAGGGCAGCATCAAGAATCGCCCCGCGTTCGTCGAGGTCTATCTCGACAACAACCAGCTTTTCTATCGCGAAGTGGGCGAGGAGAAGACGGACGGAGCGCTGCTCTGCAACTAGCCTCGATTGCCTTTAACAAACGCCGCCGGGAACCCGGCGGCGTTTCTCTTGGCCGCCAGTCCGAAAATTGAACCTTCCCCCTGCGTTGACTCATCCATTCAACATGCTTCTGCTAGTTTATTCAGCCCCTTGGTGCGCCGACTGCCGCGTAGCCAAACGTTTTCTCGACAAACACAAGATCCCCTATCAGGAGATCGACATTGAAGTTACGCCCGGCGCCGCCGACGAGGTGATCCGCAATACCGGCAAGCGCGCCATTCCGCAGTTTGTGATCGACGGCAAATGGGTACAGCCGTATCTTCCCGGCAAGGGATTTCTCTATGAAGAGATGAGCCAACTACTGGGCGTGACGGATAGCTAAAGAATTCTCCGCATTCATCCGATAAGACCAGTACGACCGGTTTCTGCGCTGCCGGAGCGGACATCAAACCACGAAACCTCCTGATTTGGCCGGGACACCCCCGGCCGCTTTTTTTTTGTCCGATGCTGGCAGCAGACTCGCATGCCGGCTTGATTGGCGGAATCCGTCACGACCGCCGAAATTGTTCTTCGACATTGTTACAATAAGGACTTCCGCGCCGACCAACCACCGCGTAAGGAGTCTGCCTTGATAGCTCGCTATACCCGCCCCGAGATGGGCCAGATTTGGAGTGACGAAAACAAGTTCCGCACCTGGCTGCAGGTGGAGGTCGCCGCCAGCGAAACCCTGGCCGAGGCAGGCATTGTCCCCAAGTCCGCCGCCCGCGCCATCCGCGTAAAAGGCGCGGGCTTTGAAGTGACGCGCATTCACCAGGTGGAAGCCGAGGTCAAGCATGACGTCATCGCGTTCACCACGGCCGTAGCGGAAAAGGTCGGTCCCGAGTCGCGCTGGCTGCACTATGGATTGACCTCGAATGATGTGGTGGACACCGCACAGGCGCTGCTGGTGCAGCAGGCGTCGGTGGTGCTGCGCGCCGATATTGAGAAGCTGATTGTGGTGTTGCAGCGGCGCGCGCTGGAGTTCCAGCACACCCCGCAGATTGGACGCACCCACGGGGTCCATGCCGAGCCGATTACCTTCGGGCTAAAGATTGCCAACTGGTTCAGCGAGATGCAGCGCAACCTGGAGCGCTTCGACTTTGCCACCGCGCACATGCGCGTGGGCAAACTGAGCGGCGCGGTGGGCAACGGCGCGCACCTCGATCCCAAATACGAGGAGCTGATCTGCGAGCGGCTGGGACTGGCGCCCGCGGCGGTTTCCTCGCAGGTGATTCAGCGCGACCGGCACGCCTTCTACGTGGCCACGCTTGCGGTGATTGCCTGCACGCTGGACAAAATCGCCACTGAGGTGCGCCACCTGCAGAAGACCGAGGTGCGCGAGGCCGAAGAGTTCTTCAGCGAAAAGCAGAAGGGCTCGTCGGCGATGCCGCACAAGCGCAACCCGGTGACCTGCGAACAGATATCCGGCCTGTCGCGGGTGATCCGGGGCAACGTGCAGCCGGCGTTTGAAAACGTTGCGCTGTGGCACGAGCGCGACATCTCGCACTCCTCGGTAGAGCGCGTCATTCTGCCCGACTCCACGATCCTGCTCGACTATCTGCTGTCCAAGACCACCAACCTGGTGGACACTCTGCTGGTCTATCCCGAGCGCATGCTGCGAAATCTGCACTCGACCGGCGGACTTGTCTTCAGCGGGCAGTTGCTGCTCGACTTGGTTGAGGCCGGCGTGCTGCGCGAGGACGCTTACCGCATCGTGCAGCGCAACGCCATGCAGGCATGGCGCGAGGAGAAAAATTTCCGTGAGCTCATCTTCGTCGATCCCGAGATTACCTCCAGGGTGGAGAAGAAAACGCTGGAGCGCGCCTTCGATTTGCATCGCCAGCTGAGAAGCGTGGACACCATCTTCAAGCGCGTTTTTCCGAAGGTGAAATCTGCGTCCAAGACGAAGCCCGGTTCATCTACATCAAAGACAGTGTCCAGGGCAAAGAAGCGTAGCTAGAGGATATCAATCCTCTTAGCCGCAATGTGCGCAAATGTGCACCAAAGCAGCCGCACACAAGAGCGGTAATAGGCAGTAAGATATTCGATCCATGACGCCCATACTTGACGCCATTCACTCGCCCGCGGACGTAAAGCGCTTGTCGCTGAGCGAACTCACGCGGCTTGCGGAGGAGATTCGCGGCGAGCTGATCACGGTGCTCTCGCGCACCGGCGGCCATCTAGGCCCCAACTTGGGCGTTGTCGAGCTGACCCTTGCCATGCATTACGTCTTCGAAACTCCGCGCGACCACTTCCTGTTCGATGTGAGCCATCAGGCTTACGTACACAAACTGCTGACCGGGCGGCGCGATCGGTTCTCGACCATCCGCACGCCGGGCGGGCTGAACGGCTTCATGCTGCGCACCGAGAGCGAGCATGACTGCTACGGTGCGGGACACGCAGGCACGGCGCTCTCCGCCGCGCTGGGCATGGCGGTGGCGCGCGACAAGCTGGGAGGCCGGGAGCACGTGGTGGCGCTGGCCGGAGACGCCGCCTTTACCTGCGGCATCACCCACGAGGCGCTCAACAACATCAGCACGCAGACCAAGCGGCTGATCATCGTACTGAATGACAACAAGTGGTCGATCGACAAGAACGTGGGCGCCGTAGCCAGCTATTTCAACAAGATTGTCACCACTCCGCAGTACCACCGGCTGTACGAACGCGCGGCCAAGCTGGTGGAAAAAGTGGGCGGAAAATCGGCGGCGCAGGTGGCGCGCAAGGCTGAGGAGGCCGCCAAGTTCATGCTGGTGCCCTCGGTCATCTTCGAGGAGTTCGGCCTGAAATACTACGGGCCGGTGGACGGGCATGATATCGCCGAGCTGATCCGCACCTTTCAGTTTCTCAAGACGCTGGACCGCCCGGTTGTGCTGCACGTGATGACGCAGAAGGGCCGCGGCTTTGAGCCCGCCGAAGAGAAGCAGAAAAAGTTTCACGGCCTGGGACCTTACGATCCGGAGACCGGCGAGACCAAGCCGCTGGGCCAGCGCACCTACTCGGAGGTCTTTGCCGACTCGGTCGCCAAACTCGCCTCCGCCAACCCGCGCGTCATCGCCATCACGGCGGCCATGCCGAATGGCACCGCGCTCGATCGCTTCCGCGCCGTGCATCCGGACAAATATTACGACGTTGGCATCGCCGAAGAACATGCGGTGCTGTTTGCGGCGGGCATGGCGACCCAGGGCTTGAAACCGTTTGTGGCCATCTACTCCACCTTTTTGCAGCGCGCCTTTGACCCGATTGTGCACGACGTCTGCCTGCAGAATCTGCCGGTGGTCTTCTGCATGGATCGGGGCGGGCTGAGCGGAGACGACGGTCCCACGCACCATGGGCTGTTCGACATCAGCTATCTGCGCGGCATCCCCAACATCGTGCACATGGACCCCAAGGACGAGGACGAACTGGCCGACATGCTGTACACGGCGATGCTGCACCAGGGCCCGTCGGCGGTGCGCTATCCGCGCGGCATTGGGCCGGGCACAGAGGTCAAGGAGCGGCCTGTGGCCATTCCCATCGGCAAGGCCGAAGTGTTGCAGCACAGCGGCAGGGACCGGGTCGCAATCTTCTCTCTTGGCGCCATGCTGCCGCTGGCCCGCGAGGTCGCCGCTGCGCTGGCCTTGGAGGGCGTGGCCGCGGCGGTGATCAACGCGCGCTTTGCCAAGCCGCTCGACACCGCGATGATTGCGCAGTATGGACGCAGCGCGGAGGCACTGCTGACGCTGGAGGACCACGCTCTGGCAGGAGGCTTCGGCAGCGCCGTGCTGGAGGAGCTGAGCCGCCTGGGATTGAGCACGCCGGTCATCCGCATCGGCTGGCCGGACCAGTTCATCGAGCACGGCAAGCCGGAAGAGCTGCGCAAGAAGTACGGCCTGACGGCGGCCTCGGCACTGGCGCAGCTCCGGCAGCACCTCGGCATCACGGTCTAGGTTGAAACAGTCTAAAAGGAAACGCCCTGCCGCATAGCTTGCAGCAGGGCGATTCGGTTTTCGAGGGGCAATTTATTTGTGGTCCAGCAGCCCGGAGGCCGCGGCATCGCGGCGGGCGGCGCGTCCCACTTTGGCTGCCTGCGCCGAGGTAAAGTCGGGTCCGTATTTTTCCAGCAGGACCGGCACCAGGGCGCCTTCGGCTTCCTTGACGAAGGTCATGACGCCTTCGTCATTGAGGTCGATGCGGATAAAGTCTCCGAGCTTGATCTGCGCGGTCGCCACCAGATTGGCCAGTGGAAACACCAGGTTCTTCTCGATAGAACGTTTGAGGTGACGCGCCCCGTACTTGGGATCGGTTCCCTCCTCCAGCAGCAGCGACTTGACGCGCGGCGTGCAGCTGAAGACGAACTGGTTGTTGCCCGAGGTCTGCAGGATGCGCTGCTGCACCAGTCCCAGTTCGATGTCCAGAATTTTCTCCAGGTGCTCGGGCCGCAAGGTCTTAAAGACTACGATCTTATCGATGCGGTTCATGAACTCGGGCGAGAACTTGCGCCGCGCGGCATCGGTGGCGGTCCGGTTCATTTTGCTGTCGATCTTGCTGTCGATGACGGTCTGCGGCTGAGCAAATCCCATGTGGCCGTTGAGCAGTTCATTCATCTCCCCGGCGCCGAGGTTGGAGGTGAGAATGATCAGGCACTGGGAGAGATCGACGCGGCGGTTGTCGCCGAGGGTCAGCGTGGCCTTGTCGAGAATTCCCAGCAGCAACTGCCACAAGGCGTCGCTGGCCTTTTCGATCTCGTCAAACAGCAGCAGCGAGAGCTTCAAGCGATCGGTGTGCCACTGGTTGAGCGCTTCCTGGGTGAGCAGGGGATGAGTTTCGCGATGCCCGAGATAGCCCGGGGGTGAGCCGATGAGTTTGGCGATCTCATGCGAGTGCTGGAACTCGGCGCAATCGATTTTGACGATGGCGCGGGGATCTCCGAAGAGGGCTTCGGCGACTGCCTCCACCACGCGGGTTTTGCCCGAGCCGGTGGGCCCCAGAAAGAGAAGATTGCCGACCGGACGACCCGGAGGGTTCAGGCCTGCCAGAAACATCTGGTAGATCTCGGTAACCTTCTCGATCGCATCATCCTGGCCGACAATCTTGCGGCGAAGGGAATTGTCAAAATCCTGGGCGTCGCTGGAGCGGCGGGAGGGATCGAGGATCGCATTGAGTCCGGTTTTCATAGGCCTTGCTCTGTACATCTTGCGGCACAGCCTCCTACGAGAGAAGACGACTCGTGGCATAAACGACAAAAGCCCTGCGGTTTCAGCAACTTTGCAGAACCCCATGCGCATGATAGACGGCCATCCATGCTCACCCCGCTCACTCGTTGTTGGTGTTAGATGCAGTAGTATGAAAAAAGAACGAAAGAGTTACACAGAACATTCGATACCGCCGTTTCCCCGAACCCAAAGGGTTCCCTTTCAAGCAACAATTTTTCGCCAGCTCAGGCGATCTACTCAGCTTATGCGGCCGTGAAGCGTGGTAGTATCCGCTCAAATTGAGAGTTGGATCGCCAAAATGTCCCGGAAGTCTGTATCCCTGTCGGTTCTCGGCTTTGCCGCGGTAGTGCTTGCGGCTTTTGTGTTTTTCACAAAGCTTCCCATTCCCGCCCGCGCCATTGCGGCACCGGCCAGTACGGCGCCGCTTCCGGTTCCCTCATCGGCAATGAGCCGGGTGCCAACGGCTGCGGACGCGGATCCGGCCCGCACGGCACCTCCTGGGAGCGCACTGCATACGGTCGCCAAGGGAGAAAGTGTGCCCGGCATCGTGCATCACTATTTGCCGCTGAGCCGGTTTATGACCGGCAGCGAGTTGGAGCAGGCGATCCGCGCGGCGAATCCGGAACTCAAAGGAATCTGGCCCAAGCCAGGCATCCAAATCGTGATCCCCAACTACCAGGAGAACTGGACGGAGAAACCGGTGCCGATCTCGAAGAACTTCGAGGTCCGGGCGGTTTACCTGACGGGCACCATGGCCGGCAGCGCCAAAGGGCTGGAGATCGTGCGCACCTGGCGCCAGGCCGGCGGCAACAGCGTGGTCTTTGATATTAAGGATTCGGACGGCTCGGTGAGCGTGCCGACCGGATTGCCGCTGGCACCGGAGCAGAAAAGCTATCCAATCCGCAACCTGCCAAAGTTCATCGCCTATCTCCATGGACAAAGCCTGCACGCCATCGCGCGCATTGCGATCTTCCGCGACGAGATGCTGGTGACCGGGCATCCGGAGCTGGCGGTACAATCGCGCAACCATGGGGGAGCATGGCGGGAAAACGGCAAGCTGGTCTGGACCGACCCCTCCAACACGAAGGTTTGGGATTACGACATTGGCCTCGCCAAGTTTGCGGCGGAGCACGGTGCCGACGAGATTCAGTTCGATTATGTGCGCTTTCCCGCGGAAGGCGACCAGAAGGACGCGAAGTTCCGCTATGAGGCCGAGCATCCGGAGTGGCAGCGCAGCGATGTCATCGTCAGCTTTCTGAGGCAGGCGCAGGCGGCACTCAAGCCGTCGGGCGTGTTGTTTTCGCTGGATGTCTTTGGCGTCATGGCCTGGCAGCGGCCCATCGATCTCTCGCACACCGGGCAGGACATTCCCCAGATGGCGAAGTATTGCGACGTGATGTCGCCGATGATCTATCCCTCGCACTTCTTCGGCATGGACGGCTACACAACTCCGGGCGACGCGCCGGAGCATTTCATCGGCGAGTCGATGGAGCGCTTCCAGAAGGTGACGGCAGGCAGCGGCGTGGTATTGCGTCCGTGGCTGCAGGCCTTTGGCTGGAAGACGAAGAGCTACTCTCCGGAGTACATCCGCATTCAGGTAGCGGTCGCGCACGCCGATGGCGGCAACGGCTTCTTGTTCTGGAACGCCAACAATGACTACAGCAAGCCCTATGCGGCAATGCCGGAGATGCGCCAGGACAAGGCGAAATACTTCCGCGGAGACGAGTTAAAGGGCTCTGCAGGCGCGGCGGCGGGATCCAAAAACGGTGTAGCCGACAATTAGAGGCTCGCGTTTCGGGAGCTGAAGCGCCACGCCAGGCGATGACTGATTTGCACTCCGGCAAACAACGCATATAATGAGCAGGCCCGCCATGTCTTGCGACTGTGCTCCTGTCCAATACGCGCTGGTAGCCTACGTACGAAGCGAGCTTGGAGAGTTTGTGGAGGAGTTACGCCGCGAACTCCATCCGGCGCACGCACATCTACCGACTCACATCACGGTGCTGCCGCCCCGGCCCCTGCAGGGCTCGGAACAGGGCGCCATGTCCATGCTGCAGAGCCTGAGCACCACGGTTGCGCCCTTCCAGGTGGAGCTGGGCGAGGTGGCAAGCTTTTTGCCGACGACGCCGACGGTATTCATCCGTTTGTGTCACGCCGGCTACAAGCTGCGCGAGCTGCATGACCTGCTGAACCGGGCTCCTCTGGCCTTCAACGAATCCCTCCCCTACATGCCGCACGTTACGGTGGCCAAACTGGACGACAACGAGCGCGCCGCCGAGGTGCTGCGGACCAGCAAGGAGCGCTGGGACCAGTACCGCGGTTCCCACTTCATCGACGTGGAGCGGCTTACCTTTGTGCGCGGCAACGCCCACACCTGGCGAGATCTGACCGAGATCACCCTGTTGGCCAGCCACAAGTAAGCACCCGCCACAGCCACTCCGGCACCCCGCGCACGAGGGGACATGACCGTTCCGCACCTTGTCAATCTGCGCCGCTCAACGCTTAATGGTGGAAGCGCGGCGCTCGATGGAATGCGCCACTCAATCCCCTCCCCGGTTACACAGTCACGCCAATCATCCGGCGGGAGGCGTCGCGAAGAGGTCATGATGCAAATCGTCGTCTATGGGGCTGGATACCTGGGTACGGTACTCTCCGCTTGTCTGGCGGATTTTGGGACGCCCATCGTCTGCTGCGATACGGCAGAGCATCGGATTTTGGAGCTGGCGCAGGGACGGGCGGCGTTCTACGAAAAGAACCTGGAGGAAATCATCCGGCGCAACGTGCGGGCCGGGCGGCTGACCTACTCCAGCGAGCTCGAGACCCAGGTGGGGCGCTCGCAGGTGATCTACCTTGCCCAGGACAATCCCGCGGAGACCGAAGCGATTGCTCTAAGGCTCGCGGCTGCCGCACAGCCCGGAGCCGTTCTGCTGGTGTGCAGTCCGGCGCCGGTGGGCACGGTCACGCGCATTGCGCGCAAGGTTAGCGCATTGGGCTACGATCTGGCCGTGGTCGCGCATCCGGTCTCGCTGACCGAAGGCTGCGCGGTGGAAGACTTCAACTGGCCCGACCGGCTTCTGTTCGGAACCAGAAGTCCCCAGGCGGTGGCGACGCTGAAGCTGATCTATCGTCCGCTGGTGATGCGGGGCACGCCGGTGATTGTGACCAATCCCGAGACCGCCGAGCTGGTACGCGAGGCCGCCACGGCATTTCTGGCCACCAAGATTTCTTTCATCAACGAGATGGCGGCGCTGTGCGAAGTGGTGAACGCCGATGCCCTCGACCTGTCACTGGCGCTGGGACTGGACAAGCGCATTGCTCCGCGCTGCCTGCAGGCCGGAGTGGGCCTGGGCGGCACCTTTGTGGAGAGCGACATATCGAGCCTGACGGCACTGGCACAGCGCAAGGGCGTGGAACTGCGGATGCTCACCGCGGCCCAGACCGTGAGCCAGGAGCACGCCGAGCGCACCATGCGCAAGATCGCCGAAGTGATTCCAACGCTACAGGGCAAGCGCGTTGGCTTGCTGGGCCTGGCGGTGAAGCCGCATACCAGTTCCCTGGCGGGCTCGGCCTCGGTGGCGCTGGCGCGGCAGCTGGCCGAGAGCGGCGCGCAGGTACGCGCCTACGATCCGTTCGCGATGCCCCACGCGGGGCTGGAGTTGCAGCAGATGGTATCGCTGTGCGATACGGCTTACGTAGCTGCCGAGGGCGTGGAGGCGCTGATTCTGGCCACGGGATGGCCGGAGTTCCGCAGCCTGGACTTCGTTCGCATGAAGAGCTTGCTGAACCGTCCGCTGATTGTGGACACCAAGAACATGCTCGACAGCGACCGGCTTCGCGGAATGGGTTTTGAGTACATGGGCATCGGGAGAGCTCAGGCATAAGGCAGAGAATTCAACCACTGGCATGACAATCGAGATGGTGCGGAGCATTATGGTGCTGCAACGCTGGCCCGGAGCAATCCGGGCCTTTTTTGCGAATCAGGTTTCGGCCGCTATGGGCGGCGTCTATTTTCCACAATGGGCTGCCGAGGCTAAGCCTGCGAGCTGCAAGGCGTCTGCTATAATCGATTTCGGTTCCATGGTGGGTATAGTTCAATGGTGGAACGCCGGTCTGTGGCACCGGATGGTGTGGGTTCGAGTCCCACTACCCACCCCAACAATTTAGATTCAATAGTTACAGAACGCAAAATCTGCTGTCCCAACAGGTGCAATGCATCAGGGCAAGCGGATCCGCTACACCCTCGATATGTTCCTTCTGAATATCGAATCGCCTTACTTCACTCCCCGTTAAATGCCGCGGACGGGCCTCGGCAAATCTAGTGCTCAAAATGCAGCCGGAGAGCGAAGATGCCGGGGATTGGGCCGCGATCTTTGTTGAAAGCAGGGTCGTCCACAAACTGGTAATCCACGGTACCGCGGAAGTGCTTCGAAAGTTTGTGGTCGTAGTAGAGTTCCATGTCTTTCTCCGGGCCATAATTCAGAGCGCCGTCGCCAGTGAGGATGCCGACACCGCCTGCCGCCAGGAAATCCTGGTTCGCTTGTGAAATCCCGCTTGCGATGAAGGCCGCGCCGATGACGTCGTCGGGATGCTTCCACTTCTCGCCTTTAATGCTCACGCCAACCGTCGCCGTCCAGTTTGCGTCAGTGAACTCCCACGCCTCGTTCTGGCCGCAGTTCCAACCGATGCGGGAAAACGCGCCGATGTTCCTGGTAATCTCTTGTTCCATGTTCAGCCCGAGGCCCCAGGTGTTGCGCAGGGCGTGTGTACTGTCGATTCCGCCAGTTACACCATTATCACTGGCAAGGAAATTTGCGGGCGTGCCATAAATTGCGAGAATGGCGGAGCTATTGGCAAGGGCAACCGCCGCCTTATAGCTGCCGATGTTCGCATGGTCGTCAAAAGCTAGGAGGCGAACCGTTCCTGGATGATTCCCGATGCTGTGACGGTGTTCAAGTTCGGTCACCATTGCCCAGTCTTGGAAAATCTTGCCGTCGCCTGCATTGTCCTCGGCCGGTATCGTGAGATACATGCCTTCCGCAGTGAACTGATTCCTGAATTTCGATATTTGGAACCATCCGTAGCGCAGGGTCCACTTCGGCTTGTTCCACTCAATCGCGATTCCGGTCGTAAAGCCCAAGGGGTCTGCCGGGTAATCCCAGGTGGCATTGGCCATTAAGGCCCAGTTCATGAATTGCTCGCGCGGGTTATTGGCATAGCTGTTGTTGTCAAAGATGTCCTTCGCGCTAAACCTCCCCAGGGTGATCGTAATGCGATTCGTATCCTGTTTGCCGCGGAGTGACAGCTGATCGTCGTCAACCAATTCCTGCCTCTTACCATCCAAATTAATGGTCTTCTGCAGGAAGAACCGCGCGAAGCTAAAGTTCGGGTAGCGCACGCCCACCTTGAAACCTTCCCCGTTGGGGAAGTCGTTAATGCCGAAAGTGTTGTTCAGTCCAAAGCCCTGCCAGATCAACCCATCAATATGTAATTCCGTATCCCACCCCAATCGATACCCGTAGTACATATCGAACGAATTTGTTTCGCGAGCTTGACCCTGGGTCGGCAGGCTGCTCCCGGTTCCGCCTGACAAATAGGCAGGGTTAGAGTACTTGGCGGAGAAGGAGGGATACCCCATGCCGACCAAGGTGTATTGGACGTGGAAGTTGAATTTTTGCGGCAGCCCTTCAGCAGGCTTCTCGGCGCCCTCGGCCTCCGGTTGCTCCGGTGCACCGTCACGCGGATCCGCCTGCGCTGCCGTGGTTGAATCGGCCTGCGACTGCTGCGCGGTGGAGGGATTGGCCGACTCTGTCTGCTGCTGCCCGCGGCAGGGCAGCGACTGCACCAGCACGCAGGCGAGGCCGAACAGAAACAGAAGGGCGGGAATACGATTTTTCAGCATGATCAGGGCTCTTTTTGGGTCTCGTCGATCAAGGGCAAACACGAGCAGGATAAAGGTTTCATGTGCGGACGTGGATGAAAATACTTGATAAATCTATTTTTGCACGCCCCGCCGGATCGCGCGTGCACGCAACCGCAATGCGAGCGACGCCTGGGACCTCCGCTGGCTGGTCCGCGAAGGGCTCATTGAATATCGGACAGTCCTGCTGACTAAGTGACGGCGGTGGAGGCCAGCCAGCGGTGAATCCGGAAACTGCCATGGGCTAGGGACGATTGTGACGCAAATTATCCATCGCCCAGCAGTATTCAATGACAAGAAACGGCATCCATTGGGTCAGGTGTTTGAGGAGTAGAATCCATATCCCGATTATCAATGCAAGCGTTTCTATGATCCAAAATACCGCGTCAAAGATTTCTTCGTGCCGCGATTGAGTTTCGTTGTTAGTGATATAGCTCAGGAATTTCCACATGGCTTTGTTTCTTCTTGTCCGGGAACCAAAAACGTTTGGCTTTCTCGGGATTGGCGGGTCACCGCATAGTTCCCTCTCGAAAAACAGTCAGAGTTGACGTTCCTTTTCTGCCCTTCACCTCCCCTGTTTTTTTGATGCCTCCCACACCGAGCGATAGTTGTAGGCCGGATAAAACTCCGCCCGGAACGCACTCCAAGCGCCGTGTTCAGAGGTTCACGTCGCGAAGCTTGGCGGGCGGAAAGCGCAAGGTTGACCTCCCCACTCCCCATCATGACGTACCACGAGACTACCTCGATTCCCGGTGGTGGGAAGCTCTTCTGGAAGCCAGTTTTCGCAAGATCGGCATCGATCTCATCCAGCGTCTTCGTCTCATCATGCCGCAGGAAGATGGTCATCATCATCAGTTCGGCAGCAGGAGGTCTGAGCACTTGCTGGGGGCTCTGTAATCATGGCGGCGGCGTTCCGGAAGAACTCCCGGCGCGTAGGCATGCTCTCTGCGCAGACTCCGTCATTACGCCCCAGCCCCGCATTGACTATCGGAGGCTGGGCAGGTCTGCAAGACAAGGCTCATTTTTTTAACTGCTAGCTGACCTGAGCTTACGGCTTCCTACGCTGTGGCAGCGAGCGTACACGGCTGCTGCCTCGCATACCCAAAACCTCATCCACGTCGAGTACGGGACGTTCGATTACATCCGTGACTCCTATTCAGAGATGGAGGCTCTGGGCGAGGTTGCAGGGCGACTAGCCCGCTTAATTCATGAAGGTGCCGCGAGCGGTGGTTGGCGCCGCGAGATTGGTCGGAAGATGCTCGTGGCTGCGTGACATTGGTCGTACTCGGTGGGCGAGGAGCTTGGGCGCGTGAGAAATGGGTTCAGCGTGACTTCCCGGTCGACGGTTTTCCTCATGCGCTATTTGCGCAAAATTTGAAATTTATGTTTCGGGGCGCTGCGAGGCAGCGTTATCCTGGCGAGGCGCCGAGTGCCAGCGCCACTTGCCGAAAGGTGGGCAGGAATGGGAACGACGCGGGCAGGTGCACGACCACGCGGCGAACTGAAACCAGCACACGGGCGCCCAGTTTCAGCAACCGTTCCCGAAGTGTCCAGACCTGAGCTCGGGCACAGCTGGTGTGGGCGGCGCTGAGGCGTAACTCTTGCATTAGCACGTAAGCGGCGGCGGTGAGCAAAACGCGGAGCTGGTTGGCCCAGAAGTCGCTGCAACTGGTGCGGTCGATCTGGAGATCGTGCAGTTCTTTTATTCTGTTCTCGATCTCGCCACGCTGGCAGTACACCTCTTCATACAGCCACTGCGGACTCTGCTTCATGTTGGTAATGACAAAGCGCGGATTGTCTTTTGGCTCCTTATCCTCAGCGCGCACCACCTCGGCCTTGATGATGATGCGGCGTTGTTGCGGCCACGTCCGGGCCGCATAGTTGGCTTCGCCGTAAACGTGTTCGGTCTCTCCGCTCTGACGCGATAGCCTGCGGGCCTGCCGCATGGCAGGTTTGGCTTTCCGCTTCAACACCGCGTTTTTGGCCATCCCAATGACGTACTCAAGATTGGGTTCTCCCTCCAGGAAGTAGAGCAGATCGGGATGCGCGAAGCCGCCGTCGAGGCGCACCCGGATACGCGCACCGGGAAAGCGGTAGGAGACCATATTGATCAGGCGACGCAGAATCCCCTTCGCTCCTACCGCGGCGGTCACGTTGCCTGGACGCAACACAGCCGCACACAGATACTGTTCGGCTTCGTCGTTGAAACTCACAAAGCCATCACCGGCAGGTAGCACCAACTGTCGTAGTGCCCGTCGAAGAACGATAACTGCTGAGCGCCGTGAGTGGGATCGTCGGTTGGATCTAGGTCGATGGAACACATAGCCAGTGAGAAACCACTGTGGCCTGCGGCCTAGTCTTTGGAGCAACGTCAGGTTTCAGTTGAGGGGTTTTGATTGTGCGGGGCTGATTGAATGAACCGACGACTGAACAAGGACTAGCAGGCCTTGCACGTTTACCATTCTCGCCGATACCCTCCGAGGTGTGAGGTGAGTAGCATTGATTCAAATTCCGACCCCATCGGACTGAACTCGGATTCGTCCCGGTAAACGCCCATCGCGACGCCCATTCTCACGCTGGGACGCAGTCGCGAGATTCCAGTTGCGATGCCGACATATCGGTACCGATCTTGTATGCAGCTCCGAATTCTGGAGCAGCGTTCGGTGGAGAGCTGCCAAGCCGCCGGAACCTTTCCGACCTTCTCATCTTACAATAATTGGCCTGTTGACCTGTTACCGGCAGCATTGACGGCCTGCTGCGCATCCGAGTTTAGCAGAAGTTGCGGCGAGTACTTACAATCAGGCACAAAGCTTATCAGCCGCAAGATGGTTTCGGGTGTCGAGGTGTCTCATGGCTCTGCCTTCAATGGAAGTTTCCTTTCCTGAACCACCGCCTGATTCTTCACCATGGGTGTCCGTGGTCCGAGGCACGGAGAAGTCCGTCGTCCGTCTGCAACACTTGCCGGTAACCATCGGCCGCAAGCCGGAAAAAGACATCTGCATTGCGGATCCGCGCATGTCGCGCGATCACGCTGTGATCATAGCCGAGGACGGCCAGTACTATATTGAGGACCAGAACAGCAAATTCGGCACCTACTTGAATGGGGTGCGCGTGAACGGCCGCCGGAAGTTGTCGCCGAACGACCACATCGAGTTCGGGCACGCCGACCTGGGATACGTTCTTTTTTGCCCGCGGCCGAAGATAGAAGAGCCGCTGCCGAGCACGGATGAGTTGGAGGCGCGCGAGTTTCTCACCCAGATCAGCGAAAGACAACCCACGGGGGCGGCTGCCGACCTGGAGCGGTTGAGCCTTTTTCTGGAAGCGGCGAGAAAGCTGAATTCCGCGCGCATGCTTGACGAGATCCTGGTTACTCTGGTGGAGGCTACGTTGCGCCTCACTAGAGCCGAGCGCGGCTTCGTCTTCCTGCTCGACAAGAGCGGCAAACTCCAACTGGCCGCAGGACGGGACGAACGCGGGCGCACCTTGCGAGAAGACAGCACTATCTCTCATTCCACGCTAATGAAAGCGGTCACTTCAGCTTGTGAGTTCCTGATCACCGACACCAGCAGTTCCGCCGAACTCGCGCAACAGATGAGCATCATGAGCTTCGATCTGCGCACCGTGATCTGCATTCCGCTGCTACGCCATCCGGACGGCTCGGCACCGCAGGTAAGCGGGGCGCTCTATTTAGATAGCCAGCAGATCTCGCGAGACCTTTCGGCGGTGAGTAATGATTTGCTGCGCACGATTGCGCGCGAAGCCGCTGCACTGGTTGAAAACGCGGAGCTGGTTCAGGAACAGGAGCGCACGCGGCGCTATGAACAAGAACTATCGATTGCCGGGACCATTCAGCAGCATCTCATGACGGTGAAGATTCCCGAGAGTTCATTTGCGCAGGTGCAGGCCCGCAATATTCCCTGCAAGGCAATCGGCGGCGACTTTTTCGACGTGATTGCCGTCGGTGACAGCATTTCGGCAGTGCTGGCCGACATCTGCGGCAAGGGCGTTTCTGCCGCGCTGCTGGCCTCTATTCTGCAAGGCATGATCTATGCCCAATTGAAGGCGTCGGTGCCGCTGGCGGAGATCGCCGGCGTTGCCAATCGTTTTTTGTGCCAGAAAGACCTCGGCGAGAAATATGCGACGCTGACGATTGCGCGCCTCAGTCCGGCGGGACTGCTGGAGTTCATCAACTGTGGCCACGTGCCGCCTTTCCTGGTTCGCGGCGGGACGCTAGCGCGCACCCGTCCGCAGAATCCCCCGATAGGGCTGCTCGATGGCCTCTCCTACACGACGGAGAGCTACCAGCTTGCGCCCGGAAACCGCCTGGTGGTGTTCACCGACGGCATTACCGAGGCGCAGGATGCGGCCGGAGAGTTCTTCGGGGATGATCGCCTGCGTGACGCAGTGGCTGCCGATTCGTTCGAGGAGATCTTCGCGCGCGTGCAGGCTTTTTGCGGCGATACGCCGCTGAATGACGATTGCACTCTGCTGGAACTGCGGTACCAGGGCTGAGAACGCCACCAGCGTCGCGCTACCCGGAACAAGCTCACGTGCCGGATTGGTTGAACACCGCCAGAATGCGCGGTGAGACAACCTGCGGTGGCGGATTGAATCCCGCCGCCGCCCGGCGGGCTTCGCGGAACTTTTCCATAGCCTGGTTGTAGAGATCCTTCGCTTTGTCGTCCGCACCGGCAAGGAAGTAACGGGAGAGCGTCGATGCTCCTAGATAGAACAGCGCGAGCGCTTTCCTGGAGCCACTTCCAGAGTAAGTGGAGAGCTCTTCCTCGGCTTGCTGGTAGTTGCCTGCGTAAAAGGCAGCGATCCCGTCAATTAGCGGCTGGTCGCCGGCCTGCAGCGGTTGCTTCTCGGAGGCCTGCAGTTGCTTGCTGGACAGCTGCGCCAGTTTTTCGTTTGCGCCGGCAATCTTTTGTCTTAGGCTTCCTGGACCGTCGCCCTTGATCTTGAGCGCGCGCCGGAAGCGCTCGATGGCCTGCGCATAATTTCCCGCGCTCTCCAGACGAGCACCCTCATTAACGGACTTTGTGTACTCGTCGATCTGCTGAAGAAGGTTATGGGCGTTTGCGGCGTTGTTGCCGGTTACCGCAGACAGGAGCGGCTTGGCTTTCTCGAACTCATTCTTTTTGTAGGCATCCACGCCTTGCTGGAAGAGCTGGCTGTCCTTCGCTTCGGCCGCGAGCCTCTGCTGCTCTGCCGCGAATTTCTGCTGTGCTTGCGGAATGACCACATTCAGATCGTGCTCAACCTGGTCGTGATACTGCTTGCCCACCACTGCTTTGAAATCCTGAATGGCTTCGTCGAAGCGGTTCTGGGCAAGTGCCTGCTCGCCAGCCCACATCATGGTGGTGTCCCTTTGGCTGGCCTCCTCGCTGCGCCTGGTAAGTTCGGCGCACTTAGCGCGCGCGGTCTGATCTTTTTGATCCTCTCGTGACAGTTCGCAGTATGCGGAGAGCGCGCCTTCGGAATCGCCCGCCTGTTCGGCGGCCTGTGCCTTCTTGAGGAGATCCTTCTTCTTGTTCGCCCGCACGGCCGGAGCAACCAAGAGCGCGCAGAGAACAAGCAGCAGGGCCGTATTAATACGCACTGACAATTTTGGCCGCATCGACCGCCTCGAAGACATAGCTGTACTGCGCGGGTTTGCCAGGGCTTACCGAAACCTGTCCCGTGTGTTCCTGCGCATTCGGACCCGCCATCGAAATGGTGTATTCCCCTGCCGGCACCTGTATGCGGACCGGAGTCTGCTCGTCCACCGCGATCACCCTCCCGCTGGCGCTGGTGAGGCTCTTGACCGTGCCCCAGGGCTGCGCGATGACTTCCACATAGGAGTCAGGAACCAGCGCCAATGGAGTTGGCGTGGAGCGATGATACAAGAAAAATCCAGCGAGTATCGCCAGCGCCACCGCAATCGCCGCGACGGCGCCGTACCGCAGTCCTGCGGTGCTTTGTGTCCGGATCTTTGCCGGGGTAGCCGCTGTCTTACTCACTTGCAGTCTCGCGGAGACCGGTAACGCCGCCTCGGCCACCGGCTTGCCGGCATACATAGGCGCCGTCGGGGCGACCTCTTGCACCGGAGGGGCTGGCGGCTCGACCGTATCCGACGAGGAAGCCGGCGGCGTGCTTGGTTCGCGCGTCTCCCGGCCGGTCTCAGGCTTGGCCGCCTCTGGCGTTGTGGTTGGGACGGAGGTCATGGTGCGCTCGTGCTGCAGACGCGCCAATTCGCAAGTCTCGGCGAAGGCCTGGACCCGGCCAAACGTCCCAGGCTGAGCAAGCAGGAACGTCAACGTCTCTTCTACCTTGCCCTCCTGCAGCATTTGTCGAGCCTGCTCCGCTGCCAAGTTTGCCTTCGCATTGAATTCCTCTGCCTTCGCCTTCGCCTGCTGCCGCAGATTCTCCAGCCGCGGGTCGGCGATTTCGCTGACCGAACGTTCCAGCAGGGTGAGAGCACGGTCGAATTCGCCGTCCTGCACAAGCATCTGGCCCTGCCTGCAAATGGTTTCTATTCTTTTTTCGAGTGAGTTCTCGGTCGCCTTGCCTTGAACTACCTGCAGCAGAGCGGCAACCTCAGAGTCGCCTTGCAGCTGTTGACCCGCCATTTCCAAGGTCAACCGAGCGGTGTCATAATCTCCGTGGCCGATTTCCTCCTTTGCCTTCTGCAGACACAACTTCTTGAGTTGTTCTGTCTTCTCCTGTCCGGCACGAGCACGCACCATCTCCAACATTGATTGCAAGCGGGAGTCGTCGGCATAACGCTGGCAAGCCCGTTGCAGGACCCGCAGCGCATCGTCCGCGTTGCCCCGGCTCAACAACCGGTTAACCTCGGAGATCTGTGCCTCGATATAACGGGTTCGCTGCGCTGCTTCCCGCTGATTCTCGGCGGCAGCCTTCAGTTGAATCAGGGCAGGTTCGCCGGGAAACCTTTCGGCGGCTTCGTCTGCCTTGGCGCAGGCACCGGCCAGATCGCCTGCTGCAATCAGGCTTTCCACTTCGGCACGCAGCGATTGAATCTCGCCGCGCCGCACCTCCTGCTGCCGCACCGTGTCCACGAGTTCCTGCAGGGACTTGATTTCGCAATTGCCAGCATCGACGGCTTCGGCCTGCTTGAGCATCTCGTAGGCGGCCGTGAAGTGCCTGGCGGAGATCTCATGGTGAATCGCGCTCAGCAGTTCCCGGAGCTGCTTCTGCTTGTCGTGATCGGTAATCTGCTGCACCAGCGACGCGTGCAGCAGCTTCACCTGCGTATCGTTGGGATCGAGTTGCAGAGCCTCTTCCATGGCGCTCATGGCCATCGAAAGCTCGCCTGCCTCCTGTGCGCTCTCGGCCAGGTGCAGCAGCTTAAGCACCTGCTGGTGCAGAGACTCTGCCTGCTGGATCTGCGCCCGGAGACTCAGCAACTCCATGTCCGTCTTGTCCAGTTGCAGCGCCTGGTCAATCAGTCCCAGGGCGTCGGAGTGGCGCTTCTGCGCCCATGCATCCTCGGCTTGTGTGCGCAACTGCTGGATGCGTCGGGCCGTCTGCTCGCGCTCGGCAAGCCGCTGCACTTCATACATGAGCTGTTTGGCGACCGAATTCTGCGTGTCAAGTTTGAGAGCCCGGGACAGCATTTCCCGAGCCGGCGGCAGTTCCGACTTCGCGATACAAGCCCGCGCCTGCCCGACGTAGATGTTGACTGCATCACGCTTCAGGACCTCCTGCACACGCGACAGATCAAAGGCGAAGTCTTCGGCGGTGGCGTAGCGTTGTTCGCGATCTTTCGCCAGAGCGCGATCCAGGATCTGGTCGAATTCAGCCGGGTAGTCGCGGATGTATTGCGACAGGGGCGTAGGAGGATGTTGCAGAATATTGTTGATGACCGCCGCGGTCCCTTGCCCGCCGAACGGCAGATTGTAGGTGAGCAACTGATACAGCATGACCCCGGTGGAGAACACATCCGACCGGCCATCCACCGGCAGTCCGTTCAGTTGCTCTGGCGACATGTAGCTGATGGTTCCGAGTATCTGGCCTGTAAGCGTCAGTCCGCTGTCGGCTGCGTGGGCAATGCCAAAATCGACCAGCTTCGCGTTGCCATCTTCCAGCAGTATCACGTTTGCGGGCTTGATGTCGCGATGCACAATGTTGCGCTGATGGGCACAGTGCAGCGCATCGCATACCTGCATAATGATGCCGAGTTTCTGGATCAGAGGGAGTTCGGTGCGTGAGGCCAGCACTTTTTCAAGCGACTGGCCCGTCAGGTACTCCATCACCAGAAAGGGACTCCCGCCGTCATCGCCCAAATCGTAGATCACCACAATGCTGGGGTGCTGCAATCTTCCAATCGCCTGTGCCTCGGATAAGAAGCGCTTCAGGAGATCAGAATCCTTGCCAAAGTCCGCGGTGATCTTTTTGATCGCAACCATGCGGCCGATCTGGGGATCGCGGGCTTTGTAGACCACCCCCATCCCGCCTTCACCGATGATTTCGATGACCTCATACTTCCCAATCGTCGGGTTTGGAAGAGATGCCATAGATCTCCACCGTGACTTGCAGCAGTGCAGGTGGAACTGGCGTGGCTCCGGTCGTGACACAGCCACATTAGGCCAACAATTGTAGCAGCGCTTTGCGCTTGTCGGCCCAGCTTTTCGCGCCGCCTTAACGTCTCTGCTCACGCTGCCTGGCCGGATCCATTCGCTGAGTGTTCGGATTCCTTCCGGGTTGGCCGTCATCCGGGCCGAGTTCAAGCGAATTCTCAGCAGCACCGCTTGTCTTAAAAACGCGTCCATAATTTCGATTGCAAAATTACCCAAAAAGGTTGGAGGTCTGGATTCAACACGGACACATCCGTGTCCTGAGCGCTTGCCGTCACAGATGCTGGTTCAACTCTGTTGCATGAACAGGAACCGGAGAACAGCCGCTTCCCCTATCGCCGCCAGATCACCCTCGGCCAGTTCAACTTTGTGGAGAGTGCACATTTCGCGATGTTCCTGCCCACAAGAGCTATTTTGCGGAATGCACCGGAGCGGGCACCAGCCCCGTGGAAATTCCCTCCGCTTGTCATACCTCAGGGTGTCGTGCCGTTGTCGCGTTTTCTGTTGGGCGGTGTCAGTCCGGAGTTATGCCAAAGAACTCTCCGCTTCCTTCAAGCACCGTGGACAACCGCGTCAGGCTGAACAATTCCTTAACGCGCGGCATCAGATTTATGACCCTTAACTCTCGTCCCACTCGCCTGGCTCAAGTATAGGCGCTGACGATCGTGCCCAGTCCGGAGCTGTCGATGAAATCGACCTTCGTGAGGTCCAGGACAATATGTTTGTTCTGGGAAATCAACGCTGCGACTTCGTCTTTGAGCATAGGGGCAGTGGATGAGGTGATCCTTCCCATGCAGTGGAGGATATTCAGGTTTTGCGCTGGTTCGATATGGAAATGTAGGTCTGGCTCAGGAAAAACTGGGTTGGCCGCCATATCAACCTCCGGGCTCGGCAGTGGGTAGAAGTGGCGTTTAAGCGAAATCAAGGCCTCGCCGAACGCGCCCTCCGCCGCCAATAGACTGCCGAAGATGCCAGTGCCTGGTTCGGGGTTGCACGAGATACTTACGAGTAGCCGACAACACGACCAGAACACAGGAATTCGAGCGCGATCAAAAACAGGTGCTACGCTGTTTGCATCTTTCCGATGGACCAGCATGACCACAGAAAATCCGAAGTACGATGTTGCGATTTCCTTTCTGAGCCAGGACCCTTCTCTTACCCAGGCTCTTTTCGACAAGCTTCGCACGGGCTTGGAGGTGTTCTTCTTTCCGGGTAAACAAGAAGTCCTTGCTGGTACCAACGGGTTGGAGTCCATGCGGGCACCCTTCCGGCACGAGTCACGCCTCAATGTCGTTCTCTACCGGCCCAAGTGGGGCAATACCGATTGGATAGCCGTCGAGGAACTCGCCATCAAAGAAAGCTGCCTCGAAAATTCGTTTCGAAACATCTTCGTCTACGTCATCGAGAGCATCGGCATGCTTCCAAAATGGCTTCCCGATACACGCGTCTACTTCAGCTCCGCGCATTACACACTTGATGAAGCCGTAGGAGCCATCAAGTCACGGGTTAAAGACCGGGGCGGTGAATACAAGCCTCTCACTCCCTTACGCAAGGCAGAATTGAACCGGGCGGAGGAAGACTACCGTCGCGCAAAGTCTTACATGTCCTCCTCGGATGGGATAACAATGATTTCTTTGAAAGTTAAAGAATTATTCGAGGAAATCAGCAAGCACTGCGACGAGGTGAATGCGGGCGGCGACGCCCACATCGAATGTAGGGTCCACCTTCAGGAAGGGACCATTGAGCAAGTCTGCACCCTAGCTGGTCCACGAGTCGGCATGCTCGTCATTTGGTATCAGCCATACGGGAAGCTGCTTAAGGACGCCGTGCTCGGAATTCGGGAATTCAACGAGAACATGATCATCCCGCCCGGGAACATCCGCCTTCAGCAGCCCTAAATGGTGAGCGAGACAAAGTGCGACCCGGATCTTTCCCGCGCCCTCGAATATGGATGGAAATCACTGCGCGGGCTGATGACTTTCCTGTCGTCCAAGGAGCTCGCGAGCCAATGCATTATTCAGTTCTTGGATCTGGTCGATAGGGACCGCGACGGCAAGGTGAGAAGGAAAGGTCGATATTGAGGGCTGTGAAGCCGCCCCAACCACGCTCTCCGCCTCTTGCTCGTGGCAAGGTTTCCAAACGGCTCCGCGCAATTCCGAACGGATGACGGGCTTAACCGGCCAAAGTCTGCCCATTCTTCATGGTGTGTTGAGTTTGCGCACTTGGCTGAGGATCTTGGTGAGGCGGTTGGAGAGCCGGTCGAGGCAAGAGCGGGAAGAGCCCTTTGGTAGCGGGCGTCGGAACATCTCCATCACATACTGAGCGGCGAGCAACGAATACAGCTTCTCACCTATAGCTCTTAGGGATGTGTATGACTGCGCCGGCTCTTGTCAAGACCTTTAGCGCGAATCGAGCGCGCAAAATCCCCAGGGTGGTCGGTGCGGGGTCAAGGGCGCCGTTCTTTGGCGTTCATCTTGACCCTTGACCCCGTACCGGCCACTGCGACAATCGATCTAGGAACGAAGCTCAGATGTTTTTTCTGAGCTTCGTTCCATATCAGAAAACCGTCTTGCATGGCTAAACGACCCAAGCTCGCACGTTGACGAATCACTTTCGATGGTCACCATTGAGGTTCCACCAACCATGTATTCGGCCCGGTAAAGCTCCATGATTACTTGTTCAAACTCTCTCACCTGACGAGAGAGGCGGGGCGTCCAATCAGTTAATCGGCCTGAAACTGCAGCCACTGGCCAATTCGGACTGCCCCGCATGCAAACCGCGCTCCACGATCTGCGTGTAGTTCTGCCCGGAGCGCAACATCCAATACAAACGAACCGCTAGTTTGTGGGCGATAGCCACTTTGGCCACGCCGTGATGCTTGTTGATCGACAGGCGCATATACTGTCGGTGCCAACTCGAATCTTTGCTTTGTGCCTTGACTGCAGCTTCGACCAGCAGCCATCGCAGTAGCATATTGCCCTGCTTGGTGATGTGTCCCATCTGCTGCTGATGCTTGCCGCTGGACGCTTCGGACGGAATCAGCCCCAGATAGCTGCCCACCTGCTTGCCGCGGGGGAATCGCCTCCAATCCCCCATGATCAACACGTAGGCCAGCGATACTACCGGACCTACACCAGGATGGGTCATCAACAACTGCGCTTCGGCATTTTGCTCAGCTGCTGCCTGCACCGCCTTGTCCAGAGGCTCGATTCGCTTGTCCATCTCGTCCAGCAGCGCGAGTAGATCTTTGCGCCGCTCGGCATACCAGCCCGTCAGCGGCAACGCCTCGATCTGCTGGCGGCGCTTCGCCTTCCAGACCCTCGAACCGGTCAGTCCCTCGCTCTTGGCGATCGAATCCAATTGATTCTTGATCCGCGTCCGTATGCGCACCAGGCGGCAGCGATGCAACAGCAACTGCCGCTGTTCCTCGTTGCCCACCGACGGCTGCCAGATGGCTGGAAACCGATTCTCCAGCAGTAGTCTCAAAATGTGCCGGGCATCCCGCTTGTCGGTTCGCTGCTCGCGAGGAGCTGAAGCATGAATCGCGCTGGCGTCCCCTACCAGAAGTTCATGACCAAGTTCACTCACCAGCCTATGAAACCAACGATCATTCCCCGTTGCTTCCATTCCGATGCGCACCGCCCTGCCTGCCACTGACCGGTAAAATGCTTCCGCTTCTCCGCGATGGCTTAAACGGCGCTCCTCGTACTCCCCCGTTTCCTGATCTACGCACGCAATCTGCTGAAAACTGGGATGAAAATCACAGCCTATAATCATCATGCTCGGCTCCTTCTCCCGAGCTTCACGGTCGTTTAGCAGCAACCAGTGTAGTCGGGGTGTGGGAGCCGACGCTGTCATGAAATCAGTTAAGTCGGGCAAGCCGGAAGTTATCGGTTTGTGCGTCGGATCGGTACCGGTAAACGCCGTAGTGTTCGCGAAGATGTTTAACCTCCGATCGTCGCTTCCCTTGATCGACGAAAACTGGACCTTTGTAACTGGATCGGCGTTAGGATAGATGCGGTTGCGCGAGGATAGCAGTGCCTAACAGTATAGCCACCTCACAATCCTGGTCGGAACTCAGAGCGGCGTTGACTTGCATCGTGGGCGAACACAATTGCCTCTTTGATCCTCAAGAGATCGCCCCCTACTGCGAGGACTGGCGCCAACTTTACAAAGGTTCCACGCCTGCCGTTATTCGTCCGGCCTGCACCGGGGAAATCGCTTCAGTGGTTCGGTTATGCGCGGAGCGGCACATCCCAATCGTGCCGCAAGGGGGTAACACTAGCCTGGTCAACGGCGCCACACCCAGCGCCGAGGGTAATGAGATCGTGCTCTCGCTGACCCGGATGAATAAGGTTCGCGACCTCGACGTAGTCAACCTGACCCTGACCGTCGACGCTGGGATCACGCTCAAAGGCGCGCAGGAGGCAGCACTCGCTGAGGATTGCATGCTGCCGCTGTCCATGGGCTCGGAGGGATCGGCGCAGATAGGCGGCGCGCTTTCAACCAATGCCGGCGGAAACAACACCGTGCGCTATGGCAACGCACGCGACCTCGTGCTCGGTCTGGAGGTCGTTTTACCCGACGGAGAGATATGGAACGGACTTCGACGCCTACGCAAGGACAACACAGGGTATTGTCTTCGTCAGCTTTTCGTCGGAGCGGAGGGCACCCTGGGAATCATCACGGCAGCCGTGCTCAAACTCGTCCCTCGTCCTCAAGACGTCTCCGTCGCGTTTTGCGCAGTGCCCTCGGAGCAGGCTGCGTTGGATCTTTTCATGTTGTGCCGGGGCCGCCACCATAACTCCATTCAAGCGTTTGAGTACATGTGCGGTGCCGGAATAGATCTAGTGCTAAAGCACATCTCTGGGACGCGGTTTCCGCTGGCGAATTCGGCCAACCACTACGTCCTGATAGAACTCGCCGATTATTCATCCCACGTCGGGCTGCGCGAAAGACTGGAAGACGCCCTCGGGGCCGCCATGGATACCGGCCTCGTGCAAGATGCGGCGCTTGCGGGCGGTTCGGCCGAACGGGTCTCGCTGTGGCGCTTGCGCGAAGAACAGTCGGAGGCACAGAAGCGCGAGGCTGCGTCGATAAAGAATGACATCTCCGTACCGGTGTCGAAAGTGGCGGAATTTCTCGTCCGCGCCAGAGCGGATTGCGAACGGCAGTTCCCCGGCATCCGGGTGATTCCGTACGGTCACATGGGCGATGGCAACATTCACTTTAATCTCTTGCCCGCAACCGGCGTCGAGAACTCGGCGTTTCAGAAACAAACCGAAGCCATCATTGAAGCCATCAACGAGGTGGTTCGTCAACTCGATGGCAGCTTTTCGGCTGAGCACGGGATCGGCCGGTCGAAGACCTCCATGATGGAGGAATGGCGCGGCGGAGCGGAACTGGCAACCATGCGCCGAATCAAAGCGGCGCTCGATCCTTTGGGGATCATGAATCCGTACAAGGTGCTGCCATCCGGACCGATGCTTTGAACGCCGAAGTGACCAAGATTCAGGCGACTTTCGTGGCTCGCACTAGGTGCTCCGGTGAAAATGATTTTTTGCCCCTCGCGTGCGAGGGCGGAGTCGATCGCCGAGTATCCCGGCACGGCCGAGGCGGTCTGTGGCTGGTGCTGGTTGCCGGCTGGTACGGGTGCGTCGAGGTCGTGTTGCAGCTTTTGGCCCGGCACGTAGTCGGGGGCGGTTGCTCTATGTGATGACGGTGCCTGGTGGGTGGAGCTGTCAGTTCTTCCTTGGTGCGGCTGCCGGGGGCATGTGCTTGGTCGTGACCGTCTACCAGTGGAGACGTAAGGCGAACTGTATCTGGCGGGCATTGGTGACCACAGTTGTGATCGTGCCTGCACCAGGCGCACCGATGTTTGCATTAGGCAAGCCGAAATTAGCCCGGTTCAGCAGGTTGAAGAACTCCGAACGAAACTGTAATCGGAATCGATCGCTCACGCGGAATTCCTTGTCCACGCCCAAGTCCCAGGTGAACAGTCCCGGTCCGATCAGGATATTGCGACCAGCATTGCCGAATGTATAAATCGGCGGATTCACGAAACAGGCGAGGTCGAACCATTCGGTGATGCTCCGTTGATCGGTTGGCAGGTTGCCGTTGCATACTCGGTTGGGGCGCGTGAATGTGCCGGTGTTGGCGGTCGGGGTTGCCAGAAAGACCGAGAACGGCGAGCCCGATTGTGCGGTGACGATGCTGGTCATCTGCCATCCCCCGGCAACGGCGTTGGTAAACGAATTGGAATGGTTCATGAACTTCCAGCCGGGTCCAAACGGAAGCTCGTACACCGTGCTGAGAGTGAAGCGCTGGCGGAAGTCGAAGCTGGAGAGTCCGTAGTTGGCGCGCAGGTTTCGCGGGTCCTGGATATTGATGCGCGGGTCGCCATCCGAGGAGTTGCCGCCCCCGCCTTCATCCAGACTCTTGCTCCAGGTGTAGGCAGCAAGAAAGGACAATCCCGCGCTGTAGCGCTTTTCCGCCGATAACTGGAGAGCGTCATAGTTGGAGAAGCCACGCGGCTCCCACCCGGAAATAACGCCGTAGGAGGGAAAAGGCTGGCGGGGAGCAACCGGCCCAGGCCCCGGGATGGCAACGTTTTCGTTAATGTTGAGATTCAAGTGATTGCCATGGCTGCCAACGTAGGCGGCGCGCACCACCAGGGAGGAACTCAACTGGCGTTCGACGGTGAGGTGCCACTGCTGCACGTTGGGCGTTAGATTGGCGGTGGGCTGATACACAACCGTGGGAAGGCTGTTTGCACTCGACGCCGGAGGAATGCCGGCGGAGGTGCTCAGGCAGGGGACCGTCGAACTACAGGTGATCGTGTACTGCGCCGCGAACGGGTAGTTGATGAACAGCCGGGTGGAGCCCCCGGTGCCCTGTTCGTTGAAGTAGAACAGCCCATAAGCGGCGCGGATCACGGTTCGGTCACCAATGCGGTAGGCGAGGCCGATGCGCGGACTGAAGTCATGCTTTTGCAGCCCCAGGATGCTCCGGGAGACGCCGTTTTGCCCGGCCAGTTCGAGGGCTCCCGTGTTGAACAGGAAATCAGACTGCCGGTTGTGGAGCTCTGACACTGGCGTGAAGAGGTCATAACGCAGGCCCAGGTTGACGGCGAGCCGCGCGGTTGCATGCCACTGGTCTTGCGCGAAGGCGCCGTACTCACCGTAGCGCTCGTAGGGCGTCCCCTGCGGCAACGACGATTTGCCCGCGGTGTCCGGCAGGCCGAGAAGAAAATCCGCGAATCCGGCACCGCTGTAGGTTCCGCTAAAATCCAGCGCGCCGGACGGATCAGCCAGTTGGAAGAAGCCGAATCGGTTCTGCAGAACGCTGAACCCGAATCGCAGCACATTGGAGCCGTGGGTATAGAACACGGTGTCGCTGAGCTGCCAGGTATTCTGCGGGACGACCTCGGGCACGCTGGATTGGTTATAGCCTGCCTCGCCGGAGATGGTGAGAGAGGCCATCCCTCCCGCGTTGGGGCCGGTATTGGCGCCCTGAAGACCGAGCTGCTGGGCGACATTCACGCTCTCCTCCAGCGGAGTGACGCGCAGATAAAACCGGGTGTAGCCGATCGCCAGTTGATTGGAGAGCGCAGGCGTGAATTGATGGATCTCCTGCACCGTCGCCTGCAGGCTGGGGGCATGGTTCAGCGTGAGTGAGCCGGCTATGGAGCTGCCCTGAGCAAATGCCAGCGGGTTGATGACCCCGTTCTTGATGACAGGTAGGGTCGGGTAAGTGATATCCGCTCTGCCGTAGGTATATCGGGCAAACATGGCATCTTTTTGCGAGAAAACCTGGTCCACGCGCACATCGAACTGATCCTGAACCTGCACCTCCAGGGGATTAATGCGCAAGTTGTTCACCACGCCGGGCAAATTTGGCGGCGGGAAAATCGCGAGCAGGTTTTGCGCGACCGGGTCAATCCGGCCGGGCGGAATCATGTTGCCGGGAAAAGGCGCTCCCGTGTTGGGATCATCGATCACGGCCGGATAGCCGCTGAAATCGCCAGTGCGCATGGCGGCCGTGGGCTCGGAGAGGATGGACGTGGGAGCAGTGTGCACGCGGAGTCCCTGGTAGTCGCCAAAAAAGAACGTCTTGTTCTTACGAACCGGCCCGCCGACCGAAAAGCCGAACTGATTCTGCTGGAACTGCGGCTTTTGCGCATCAAAGAACTGGCGAGCGTCGAGATCATCGTTGCGCAGGAACTCGAACACGGAGCCGTGGATTTGGTTGGAGCCGGAGCGGGTGAGGACATTCACCACCGCGCCGCCGGAAGCAAATTCGGCGTCGTAGTTGCCCGTCTGTACCTGGAACTCCTGGATGCTTTCGAGATTTGGAAAAACTTTGACGGTGCCAACCGACTGGTCGCGGTCGTCGATGCCGTCGATCATGAAATCGTTGAAGCTGCCGCGCGAGCCGTCCGCGATGATCTCGGCGCCAGCCCTCTGCGTTTCATTGCCGTTGCCTTGAGCGCGAATGTCGCCGACCGCTCCGGGGTTGGTTCCTGCGATCAGTAAGCCGAGCTGCGAGAAGTTCCGCCCGTTCAACGGAAGCTGCTCGATAGCGCGGGATGGGAGAACGCTTCCGATCTCGCCCGATTCGGTATTGAGTAGCGGCGGGGCGCCGCTCACGGTTACCTCCTGCCCCACCTGGCCGAGCTGCAGCCTGAAATCCTGCCGAATGGTCTGTTGGACCTGGAGGACGAGGTTCTTGCGAATCATTGTGGCAAAGCCGGGTGCACTCACTTGAATGGAATAGATGCCCGGCTTGAGCAGAGGGACTGAGTAGCCATCCACACCAGTGAGCGTGCTAACGGAGACCCCGGTTTGCTGTTCGACAACCTTGACCTGAGCATTGACGAAGGCGGCGCCTGTGGGATCGGTCACCTGACCCAAGAATGTTCCGGTAGCGTTCACCTGAGCCGCCAGGGGAAGCACGCAGCCGAGAAGCAATCCGAAGAGGAGGGGGGATCGAGAACACATGGCAGGAACTCAGCCTATTGAGAGTGCATTCCGAGGTGGAATCGTTGCCTCCAGCATCCTGCTTGCGCAGGGGCCCAGCCAAACCCGCTTGCGGCTGCGTCGAGCTGCGATAAAATGCATGCGCAAAGAGGAGCGAGGTGCCCCATGTGTGGTTGGAAGGGATGGGGAACTCTGATTCGTGCAACGCGAGTTCTCCTGTCTCAACGCCGCAGGAGATCCACGCTCTTCCTCCTAGTACTTCTATTCGCGCTTTGCTGCACCGGGAGCTCCGCAGGTAAGCAGCAAGACCACGCGGTTATCAAACTCCCGATTGTCGAAGGCACGGATCTCCGGTTTTCACATATATCGTTCGGGGAAGGTCCATCGCACGGGCGGATCAGTTCGGTCGTCCAGGACTCTCAAGGATTCCTCTGGATTGGTACAATTAGCGGCCTGGACCGCTACGACGGCTACAGCCTGCGAGCCTTTCGCCACGATCCCGGGAATCCGAAAAGTCTGAGCGGCAGCTACGTCAATGCCCTTTTCAAAGACAACGCCGGAAAACTCTGGATTGCATCGGATGAATATTTGGAACGCTATGATCCGGTGACCGAGAGCTTCGTGCACGGTCTACCCTCGTCACCGCCAGGACTCGAGGGCTGGGTTTGGCACATTAGTCAGGACCGCGAGGGGATGCTTTGGCTGGCAACCCACGCCGGGCTGGTTCGCCTTAATCCGGACACTATGCAGGCCATCCGTTATACGCATCGTCCGGGCGACCCGGCGAGCCTGAGTGGCGACTTTGTGACCGCCACCCTTGAACAACGGGATGGAACATTCTGGGTCGCCACTACGAACGGCTTGGACGTCTTCGATCGCCGAAACGGGAAGGTGACCCAACACATCCCGATTCCGCCGCACCCGCGATCCTCATTGCAGATCGAAACTGTTATGGATTTGCTGGAGGACCACGCCAACGTTCTGTGGGTGACCTATTCTTTCGGAAATGGATTGGCCCGCGTCGATCGCCGTAACAACAGGCTGGTGGAATATGCGCAGGCTGGCAGCCCATCAGGAGTCACTCAGGCTCCCGGTGTACGCGCGATTCAAGAGGATGCGGATGGCACCCTGTGGATCGGCACCGCAAGCAGCGGGATCTTGAAGCTGGACCGGGACCGACAGCATTTTGTCCACTATCACAACGATCCTCGCCATCCCGACAGCTTGAGTTCGGATCAGATTGTTGCGCTTTTCGCCGACGACGATCGCAACATCTGGGTAGGAACGACAGGAGGCGGACTCGATCGCTTTACCTACAGGCAGATACCTTTCACCACCTACCAGCACGAACCTTACAATCCCAACAGCCTGGCAAGCAATTACACGTCGTCCGTACTTGAGGACAGCCAGGGAGACTTGTGGGTCGGGAGCCGAAATGCGCTCACGCGACTCGACCGGAAGACTGGACGGTTTGCTTTTTACCGAACTGCGGGAAAGCCCGGCGGCCTTTCCAGCACCTGGGTGGTCTCCATGGCGGAGGATCGTTCGGGATATCTCTGGTTTGGCACGCTGGGCGGGGGACTCGACCGCTACGATCGGCGGAGCAGACGATTCCAGGCTTACCGCCACAATCCCGCCGATGCTTCCAGTCTAAGTCACGACAACGTACTGGGCCTGTTGGTCGATCAAAAAGGCACATTGTGGGCTGGAACCGAGGAAGGGCTCAGCGCCTTCGATCCGGCAACCCAGCGTTTCCGTGTCTTCCGTCCGCAGGGAGAAGCTTGGATCCGTCGCTATCGCGCCATCGCCGAAGACTCGGCAGGAGCGTTATGGCTCGGCAGCCTGGGTGGTGGCCTGCAACGTCTCGATCCCGCGACCGGAAAGTTCACCATCTACCGTCAAGGAAGCGCTGGGTTGAGCAGCGATCAGGTGAATGCCGTTTGTGTGGATCACTCCGGTATTGTCTGGGCTGGCACGCAGAACGGGCTGGATCGATTCGATCCCGCAACCGGCACATTCACCACTTATTACGAACGCGATGGCCTGCCGGGCATTTCGGTGAACAGCATTCTCGAAGATGAGCATGGGGATCTGTGGCTGAGCACCAGCCACGGTCTATCGCGATTCAGTCCACCGAGCAAAACCTTCAGCAACTACTACACCTCCGACGGATTACTGAACAACGAGTTCTACAACTATGCAAACGCGTATAAGGGTCCGGCCGGAGAGATGTTCTTCAACTCGTATGCCGGAGTGGTCGGCTTCTTCCCGGACGAGGTGGGGAAGGTAGACGATCCCTACATCCCTCCCGTGGTTCTCACCGCTTTCCAGCTATTCGGCAAGCCGGTGCCGATCGGAAAACACTCGCCGCTGAAGGAGTCTATCTCTTTCACCAAATCCCTGGTTCTATCCCGCATTCAAAGCATCTTCACCTTCGAATTCTCGGCTCTCAGCTACTCCGATCCGGAACAAATCCGCTATCGTTACCGGCTTGAAGGACTGGAAACCGAATGGAACGAGGTGAGCAGCCGCCGCCGGTCCGCGACATACACCACGCTTCGGCCCGGGGACTACATCTTTCGTGTTCAAGGCCGCACCAACCGGGGCGCCTGGAACGAGAACGGGGCGAGCCTTCGAATCCGGGTCCTGCCCCCGTGGTGGAGCACTTGGTGGTTCCGGACGAGTTTCGCGGTTTTGATGTTGTTCTCCCTGTGGGCGCTTTATCAGATCCGCCTCCATCGGCTTGCCGAGCAATTCAGCATGCGCCTGGAAGAGCGTCTCGGCGAGCGAGCGCGCATCGCGCGCGAATTGCACGATACCCTGTTGCAGAGTTTTCAGGGGTTGATGCTGCTCTTTCAAGGCGTCCGCAACCTGCTTCCTGAGCGTCCGGCCGAAGCAGCGCGTGCTCTCGACGATGCTCTCGTGCGGGCGGATCAGGCTATTCTCGAAGGCCGGGATGCGGTCCATGATTTACGCTCCTCGACGGTTGAGAATAACGACTTGGAAAGGGCTATGACTTCCCTTGCTGAGGAGTTTGCCGCTTACGATAGCAAGCAGAGTTCGGCGGCTTTCCGTGTGCTGGTGGAAGGCACGCCACAGAACCTTCAGCCGATCCTTCGTGACGAAATCTATCGCATCGCGCGGGAGGCGTTGCGCAATGCTTTCCTCCACGCCCAGGCGCGCCGCATCGAAGCCGAGATTACTTATGGCGAACCTCTGCTCCGGCTGCGTATTCGGGACGACGGATACGGCATTGACCCCAAAGTCCTCGGTCAGGGTGGCCGGGCGGGACACTGGGGTTTGCCAGGGATGCACGAACGCGCCCAGCGCATTGGCGCACAATTGAACGTGTGGAGCCGGCCCGGAGCCGGCACCGAGGTGGAATTGACGGTCCCCGGCTCGATTGCGTACGAGACGTCTGCTCCTCGGCGCGGTTTTCGTTGGTTCCGCAAGAAGACGGTGCACTCATGAGCGTCAATCCTGACCGCATTCGGATTCTCGCCGTCGACGACCATCCCCTCCTCCTCGAAGGCATCGAAGCGCTGGTGTCCAGTCAGCCAGACATGGAGTTGGTCGCCCAAGCCGCCGATGGACGCCAAGCCATCGCGCAATTCCGGAAGTACCATCCCGATGTTACCTTGATGGACCTGCAGATGCCGGACATGGATGGTGTGGATGCAATCATCGCCATTCACAGCGAATTCCCCGAGGCACGAATTATTGTCCTGACGACTTACACCGGCGACGTACAAGTTCTGCGCGCTCTCAAGGCCGGCGCCCGGGCTTACCTGTTGAAGGGACTTTTGCGCAAAGAACTCCTGGAGACGATCCGTGCCGTCCATGCCGGGCAGAAGCGCATTCCTCCTGAGGTCGCCGCTCAACTCGCCGAATATGCTGCCGAAGACGCCCTGACCTTGCGGGAAATCGATGTCCTGCGATTAATTGCCGCGGGCAATGCCAACAAACAGATTGCAGCCCAACTCTCGATCACAGAGGAAACCGTCAAGGGCCACGTCAAGAACATCCTATCCAAGCTTCGCGCCAATGACCGAACCCACGCGGTTACGATCGGGCTGAAACGCGGCATCATCAAGTTGTAGGCCCCTCGAAAGAGGGGAGCCCCAACCCCATCTTTGAGGGTTTCGAAATGGGAATGGATTTCGTACCCTTGTGTACCCTCGATCTGGGAGGTATGTCTGCAACGGCTATTCTCAACGTTTCCTGATGGGGTGCCGGGAACTGGTCTGCTTTTCCTGCGCCTGGTTGCCGGCATGGTTCTCATTTATCAAGGACTCATTGGACTGCTGGGAGCGCATCCGGTCGAACCAGGGACACGAGGCTTGATCGCGGCCGGCGCGGGGCTGCTTCTGCTCGCCGGTTTGTGGACGCCCATGACCGGAGCACTGGTGGCGATCGTTGAGTTATGGATCGCTTTTTCTTGTCCCGGCGATCTGTGGACTCCCCTCTTGTTGGGAGCCTTAGGCGTCGGCTTGGCAATGCTCGGACCCGGCGCTTGGTCCATCGATGCCCGTCTATTCGGCAGGAAACGTATCGACATTCCAGACCGGTAGTTGTCCTCATTCCCCTCTAAAGGGCTGGCCCCACGGATCGCGATTGAGTGGACCTGTGGGGCTTCTTTCTGGGGTTGTTCGCCACGGCAGCTGGCTGCAGAATCAGCGGCGAAAGAAAGAAAGAAAGGAGCCGGCAGACCATGAAAATTCAGGTAATCCAGGACGACGCCTATGTCGTAGGCGACAGTTTCTTCGCCGTGGACAGAGAAACAGCGGCTAGATTTCTTTGCCTGAGAGAGCGACTGACCGAACATGAAGCCAACCGGCGGCTCGACATGGCAATCCTGTCCGCTGAAGCCAGCAAACCGTACATCTGCTACCGGAACACCATCGAGTAGACGTGCTCATTGCTGATCCTCACCCCCCGAAAGGGTTGTGCCGAGAGATCACGATTGAGTGGATCTGCGGAGCTTCTATCTAGGGTTGTTCGCCATTGCCACTCGCTTCAGAATCAGCGGCGGAAGAGGAAAAGGAGCATGCAGTGCAAAGCATTTTTAGCAAGGGATGCGTGGGAAATGACCGGTGTGACTTGTGCAGACACGAAGAAGTGATTCCGGGACGAAAGCTGTGTTCGGTCTGCCTTGAGGCGATAGCCCGTTTAGCCTATGCAACGTCTTCATTGACCGACCTTGAAATGGAGAACTGCCTGCCAGAAAGGAGGGCGGCATGAAAGCCCGAATCGGCGATTACGCATATGAAGTCACGAACGAACTCCGCGCTGAGACCGACGCTGACGGCCGCTGGTGTTACAAAGTCTACAGGATCATGCCGATTGAGGTGTTGCTATCCCAGGGCGAAGATTCACCTAACCGGGAACACGCTGAGCGCAACGCCCGTCAGATCATTGCGCTTTTCACCGCGCTCGACCGGATGGGATCAGAAGAGCTAAGCGCATAAAACAACGCTCGCGTGGAATCGGCGAACGCTGCGGTTGTTTTGACTTTCGCGCAGGGTTCGGCGGGAAGAGGGAGCTGCAATGAGAAAGGAAGAAATCGACGCAAGATTGAAAGGGCCAGTGAAGCCAGGCCAAGAGGACGCCTTCACGGGCTGGCAGACTGAGAAACCAGCGGAAGCAGAAAGCAAGATGATGTGGATCAGAACTTGTCCGCATTGCCAGAACAAGTTGTGCAAATACACGCTGCAGCACTCGACTCGTTGTGAGCGGTGCGGTTGGGTGTGGCAATGAGCACGAACTCTCAATAGGGTTGGTCCGTTTGTTCTCGCGGGCCTTCTTCTGCAGTCAGGTCTTGATTTGGGCGGCTGAGCGCGAAAGAATCTGCGCTATTCTCGCCAGCAGTTCAGGCGGAGGAACTGGCTTGAGCATAATCTCGAAATCAAAACCCTTCGCCCGCGCGTCTTCCAGAAGGTCTCCGTAGCCAGCATTGCCGGAAATGAACAACACCTTGCAGTACGGCCGAGTACGTAAAATCTCAATCGCCGCATCGATGCCGTTCATCGCCCCCATCATAACGTCACTCACAATGCAATCGGGCTGAAAGGAGCAGGCCACTTCAACCGCTTCTTCTCCGCTGTAAGCCGTAGCCGTCTCGTAGCCTCGATATTCAAGTATCCTGGCGAGTGTAGCGGCTATGCTGCGCTCGTCATCGACCACCAGAATCTTGTGTCCTTTGTGCGGCATGGCGGTCTTTCCGTTGTGACCTGAATTCTGTTCCTGGCAATAAAGTTTCTCCTGCAATCAGGAAACACACGATTCAGAGCGCGTCCCGGTCGCGGTTGAAGAAAACCTAGTCTAACGCATAGGCAGCTTACATGCCACGACCAACCTGCGTAGCTGCCTTGGAAATCAGGCAATCCCGCAGCGTGGTTGGGTGCGGCGTTCCGTCGGAAGCCAAACCGTAAAAACAGCACCCCTTCCTACCTAGCTGCTCACTCGAATCCTTCCATCGTTCTTCTTCACCAGTTCGCTGGTTATCTATAAACCAAGACCGGCGCCGACAGCCTGCTTGGTTGTGAAGAATGGCTCAAAAATTCGCTTCAGGTTGTCCGGACTGATCCCCATTCCGCATCAATACTGTTAGCGACCAGGTTTGAGATCACCTGGCGCACCTCGCCTTCCACGGCCTGAATTGCAACGGCGCAGCCGAACCTGCGTTGTACACGGATGGATTTACTTCGTGCTTTCGGTTCGTACATTTCCAGAACACTGTCGAGAAGTTCGGCGAGCTGCACTGCCCGGGGCTGGCCTGATTCTTTGTAGAAACCGAGAGTCTGTTTGGTCATGTGAGCCACCCGCTGCAGCTCCCGCTCGGCGATGCCCAGAGTGTCTCGCGCAAATTCGGACAATGCAGGATCGGAACTTGCAAGATAGATCGCATTCATGGCGGCCGAAAGTGGATTGTTGATCTCGTGGGCGATCGTTGCCGCCATGCGGCCGACGGAGGCCAGTTTCTCACTCCGTAGCATGGTTTTTTCGGCACGTTTGCGATCGGTGATATCGGAAAGAATTCCAACGAAGTGAGTGATTTCCCCATTCTCGGAGTGGACTGGAGCAATGGTCGTCTCCTGAACATAGAGGCTCCCGTCTTTGCGGCGATTGAGCAGTTCGCCGTGCCAAACGCGCCCCGAAAGAACCGATTCACAAAGGTCCTGGTAGCGTTGATGGCTGTCCACTCCGGAGGAGGTCAGCAGGTTCGGTGTGGCGCCGCAGGCCTCCTCGGCGGTGTAGCCGGTCAGCTTGGTGAAGGCCGGATTGACGCTCAGGATGGTTCCTTCCCGGTCGGTCAGCAGGATCGAATTCGCCGCCGCATTCAACGCTGCGCAGCCAGGCGAACCTGCTGCTCCGCGTTCCGGCGCTCCGTGATATCGAGATCGCAATGTGCGGAGCCATTTCCGGAATCGAGAAGCTATCAATCAGCGACTGCGCGTACTCTGTCTTGAAATCAATTACCCGCGCAAAGTGTCCCGCCAGATACGGATAGTTCGCGTTGAATCGTGTCTCGATGAATTCTGCATGATCGTGATTTTTGGCGAAAACGATTGTCTTGCCCAGGCGGTCGCCGTCGGCTACCTTCTGCCCTTTCTCCATCAGGTGAGCCAAGACTTTGTCCACCGTATCTTCGTTGAAGAGCCAGCGATTGACCGCCTCGGCCCCGACTTCGCTGGGCACGTTACGTGACGGGTGTAGACGGTGATGTCCATGTCGCGATCCTACATCGCTTCTACGCCACTTGTACAATTGGCTTACTCTGGCGATTTGCTTGATTTTTGCATTGATTACAAAGGAGTTAAATGGTGGCCAGGGAGGGAGTTGAACCCCCGACACGCGGATTTTCAGTCCGCTGCTCTACCAACTGAGCTACCTGGCCATCCTGAATGCACCGGGAAAGTGCTTACGGAAGGGGCTCCGGAGGCGCAAATCACCGCCTGGAGTGTCTTTGATTATAGCAGCCCGCCCACCGATCGCAAATCTCCGCTGTGGATAAAGCCAACCGCCTCAGGAGAGATCCGCGAACCGCCCCGCCATCATCACCGCCGCGCAAGGATTGCCGCCGAACCAGTAGGCCAGTTCCCGATAGTCGTCCAGTTCGAAGAATGCCAGATCGGCGTCCTTGCCGGTCTCCACGCTTCCCTTCCGCTCGCCCAGCTCCAGCGCGCAGGCACCGTTGATGCAGGCCGCCATCAGCGCTTCCTCCACGCTCACGCGCATCTGCGTGCACGCCAGCGAGAGCACCATCGGCATGCTGATCGTCGGCGAAGTCCCCGGATTGTAATCCGTCGCCAGCGCCACCGCCGCGCCGCCGTCGATCAGGCTGCGCGCCGGCGGATACGGCTTCGCGGCCAGAAAGTAGTTAGACCCGGGTAGCAGCGTGGCCACCGTATCGCTGGCCGACAGCGCCGCCACGTCCGCCTTCTGCAGGCAGTCCAGGTGATCCACCGAAACCGGCCGCAGGTTGAGCAGCGATGCCAGCGGCGTATGCGTCAACTGTCCCACATGCAGACGCGAGCGCAGTCCAAGCCGCGCGGCTTCGCCTGCGATGCGTTTCGTCTGTTCCAGCGTAAACGCTCCACGCTCGCAGAAAACATCCACATACCGCGCCAGCTTCTGCCGCGCAATGCTGGGCATCAGCTCCGTGCACAGCAGTTCCACATAACGCTGCGGACTCTTCTCAAACTCCGGCGGCACCACGTGCGCTCCCAGAAAAGTTGCCACCACCGTTCCCGTCCAATGCCGAGCCGCGCGCCGAATCGCCCGCAGGCTCTTGATCTCCGAGGCCGAGTCCAGCCCATAGCCGGACTTCGCCTCCAGCGTGGTCGTTCCCTGCGACTGCGCCTGCCGCAGCGCCGCGTACACGTGATCGCCCAGCTTCGCCTCGCTGGCCGCGCGCACATCGCCAATGCTGGCGCGGATTCCGCCTCCGGCTTCCGCGATCTCCTCATAGCCTGCGCCCGCCACGCGCAGTTCAAAGTCGAGCAGCCGCGCTCGCACAAACGCCGGATGGGTATGCGAATCGACAAAGCCCGGCAGCACCACCTTGCCGCGGCAATCCAACTCCATCACCTCGGTGCCGTGCTGCCTCAGCCACGCATTGCGCAGCACCTCGCGCCCGCTGCCCACGGCAACAATCCGTCCTTCGACGATCAGCACCGCCGCATCCTTCAGTACGCCGATCTCGCGCATCTGCCGTCCGCGCCGCGGCCCATTCCCTGCCTCTGCTCGCCCGGACGCTGCGCGCATCGTCACCAGCTGCGAAATGCGATGCAGCAGCACCGCCGGCCCGTGCGCGGCGGCCTTGCTGTTCTTGTCTCGCGTGCTTGTGCTCTCGGCCATTGCCCGACTACTTGCTTTCCATCGGAATCTTCATCCCTTTGCGCTTGGCAAAGCTCTTCGCCTCGTCGTACCCTGCGTCCACATGCCGCATCACACCCGTCCCCGGATCATTGGTCAGCACGCGTTCGATGCGCCGCGCCATCTCGTCGGTTCCGTCGGCCACCGTCACCTGCCCGGCGTGCTGCGAGTATCCAATGCCCACGCCGCCGCCGTTGTGGATCGACACCCACGACGCACCCGAAGCCGTGTTCAGCAGCGCGTTCAGCAGAGGCCAGTCGGCCACCGCGTCGCTTCCGTCCTTCATCCTCTCGGTCTCGCGAAAAGGCGATGCCACCGAGCCGCAGTCCAGGTGGTCGCGCCCCATCACCACCGGAGCCTTAATTTTTCCTTGTTGCACCAAACGATTAATCGCCAGCCCGAACTCCGCCCGCTCGCCATACCCCAGCCAGCAGATGCGCGCCGGCAATCCCTGAAAACGAATGCGCGTGCGCGCCAGCTCAATCCACCGCCGCAGTCTTCGATTTTCCGGAAACAGCTCCAGCACCAGATCGTCCGTCACGGCAATGTCGCGCGCCGCGCCCGACAACGCAATCCAGCGAAACGGTCCGCGTCCCTCGCAGAACAGCGGCCTTATATACTCCGGCACAAACCCCGGAAAATCGTAGGCGTCCTTCACGCCCTGCTGAAACGCAAACGTCCTTATGTTGTTGCCATAATCAAAGGTCACCGACCCCATCTTCTGCAGCCGCAGCATCCCCTCCACGTGCCGCGCGATCGACTCCAGCGCCCGCCTCTCATATGTCTTCGGATCGCGCTCGCGCAGCGCCAGCGCCTCCTCCAGCGTCATCCCATTGGGCACATATCCGTTCAGCGGATCGTGTGCCGAGGTCTGATCGGTAAGAATATCCGGCACCACCCCGCGCTCGGCCAGCTCCGGAATCACATCCGCGCAGTTGCCCACCAATCCAACCGAGACGTTCTCCTTCTTGCGCAACGCGTTCTTCAAAATGCGCAGCGCCTCATCCAGCGAATTCACCATGAAGTCGCAATACCCGCTCTTCAGCCGCCGCTTGATGCGCTCCGGATCGACCTCGACGCCGAGGAACGACGCGCCCGCCATCGTCGCCGCCAGTGGCTGCGCACCGCCCATCCCGCCCATGCCGCCGGAAACGATCAACTTGCCCGCGAGGTCGCCGCCTGTATCTCCCGAATGAAAGTGCCGCTCTCCCGCCGCCGCAAACGTCTCATACGTCCCCTGCACAATCCCCTGCGAGCCGATGTAAATCCACGAGCCCGCGGTCATCTGCCCGTAGGCCATCAGCCCCGCGCGCTCCAATTCGTTGAACTTTTCCCAGTTGTTCCAGTGCCCCACCAGATTGGAGTTGCACAGCAGCACGCGCGGCGCGTACTCATGCGTGCTGAAGATGCCCACCGGCTTGCCGCTCTGCACCAGCAGCGTCTCGTCGTTCTCCAGCCCGCGCAGCGCCCGCACAATGGCGTCGAAACACTCCCAGTTACGCGCGGCCTTGCCCGTCCCGCCATACACCACCAACTCGCGCGGACGCTCGGCCACCTCCTCATCGAGGTTGTTCATCAGCATGCGCAGCGCCGCCTCCTGCGCCCACCCCTTGCAGGAAATCTCCATCCCCCGCGCCGCCCGCAGCGGGGTGTACACGCGCCCCACTTGTTCCACTTCGGATGCCATTCAGTGCCTCACGCGCGATTAACTGCACAATGCGTGAGAAATCGTAGTGCAACGGAGGGGAGTTGGCAAACGGGCCTTGGCACTTGGCGTCGTTCTTGTTTTAAAGTGTCATCCTGAACGAAGTGAAGGCCCCTACACCGATCAAGGCTTCCGTGCAGATCAAAGCCATTCCGGCCACTGACCTCACCCTCGCGACGATTAACAAGGAAGCTGTCAATTCCATTGCGCTATACTTCGGGAAAGGAGTCCACGCGATGCTTTTCCACGTTGCATTGGAGCAAGCCGAAGACGGCTGGATCGTGGCCGAGTGTCCCGCTCTTCCCGGCTGCGTCTCGCAAGGCCGTGACGAGAAAGAGGCTCTGGAGAACATCAAGGAAGCCATCACCGCCTGGATGTGGGCAGAAGATCAGAAGGCTGTGCAATCCATGCCACCGCAGAAGACCCCCGTGGTTGTCTCCGTCTGATGGGAAAGCTTGGAAATATCTCCGGCAAGGAAGCGGCGAATGCTTTCGCCAAAGACGGCTGGCGTACGGTAGGTCAGGTGGGCAGCCATTTAGTTATGACAAAGCCAGGACAGCGGGCCAATCTCTCCATCCCCCAACACAAAGAACTTTCGGTCGGCACGCTCCGCGCTCTAATCCGCGCAGCAGGGCTCCCGGTTGAGGAGTTCCTTAAGCTGTTATAGGGCTCACTCGATCCACCCGCCGCCCACCACCTCATCCCCGCTATACATCACCACCGCCTGCCCCGGAGTCACGCTCCTCTGCGCTTCATCGAACGTGACGAGCACTTCGTCCTCGCCGACCGGCTCTACCGTAGCCGCAGCCGCTGCATGTCGATGGCGAATCTTCGCCTCCACCCGCATCGGCCCGTCCAGCCGCGCGACGGAAATCCAATTCATCACCTTCGCCCGCAGAGTCTTCGACAGCAGCGCCTCCGCCGAGCCCACCACCACTTCCCTGCTGTCGCCGCGAATCTCCACCACGTAGAGCGGCGCGCGCAGCGCTCCTCCGGGCATCGCCCCGGTGACCGCGCCCAGCCCCTTGCGCTGCCCAATCGTAAAGTTGTGGATCCCCTCGTGCCGCCCCAGCACCTCGCCTTCCTCGGTCACCATTTCGCCGGAGAGATCGGGCAGCCGCTCGCCCTGCTCCTCCATGTAGGCATCGAGAAACGCCTTGTAATCGCCACCTGGCACAAAGCAGATCTCCTGCGAATCCGGCTTGTCGGCCAGCACCGTCAGCCCCTGCTGCCGAGCCTCTTCGCGCACCGCCGGCTTGCACATCTCGCCCAGCGGAAACAGCGTGCGGCTCAACTGCTCCTGCGTCAGCCCAAACAAAAAATACGTCTGGTCTTTCGCCCGGTCCGCCGGACGCTTCAGAATCCACCGTCCGCGCGCCTCGTCAAATTCATTGCGCGCATAGTGCCCGGTGGCGATCACGTCCGCGCCTACCGAGCGCGCCGTCCTCAGCAACTGGTCGAACTTGAGATGGTTGTTGCACAGCGAGCACGGAATCGGCGTGCGCCCCGAAAGGTAGTCGGCCACAAACGGACGCACTACGTCGCGCTCGAAGCGCTCCTCCTGGTTCACCACGTAGTACGGAATCCCCAGCCGCGTGGCCACCGCGCGCGCGTCATACACATCGTCCAGCGAGCAGCACCGCCCCGCCTGCGGTTCGCCGGAGGGGTTCGCCTGCGGCAGCCGCCGCTGGTTCCACAGCTGCATCGTCAGTCCGATCACCTTCCAGCCCGCGCGCACCATCAGCGCCGCCACGGTCGAGGAGTCCACTCCACCGCTCATGGCCACTGCAACGGTCCTCTGCTGGTTCAATGCCTGCTCGTTCAATTCGCTTCCCATCCGCCTACTGCCGCGCCGCCCACGCCGGGCTGATCTCCCGCAGCTTGGCCACAACCCCGGGAACCTGCGCCAACACCTCGTCCACTTCCTCTTCCGTATTCTGCTTGCCCAGGCTGAAGCGGATCGACCCACGCGCCTCGTCCCCGCTCAGCCCCATCGCGGTCAGCACGTGCGAAGGCTCGGTGGCTCCCGAGGAGCAGGCCGCGCCGGTGGAAACCGAAATCCCCTTCAGGTCCATCGCAATCACAAAACCCTCGCCCTCAATGCCCTCAAACAACAGGTTGGATGTATTGGGAACCCGCGGAGCTGCGGCGGCATTCACCCGCGTGCCCCTCACCGCACAGCAGATGCCCTGCTCCAGCCGGTCGCGCAGGTCAGCCATCAGCACATCGCCGCCCGAGTCGAACCACTCCTTCGCCATCTCCGCGGCCTTACCCAAGCCCACGATGCCCGCCAGATTTTCCGTTCCCGCGCGCCGCCCGCGCTCGTGCCGTCCGCCCACCAGCAGGGGACGCAGCCGCGTCCCGCGCCGCACATACAGCACCCCAACTCCCTGCGGACCGTGCATCTTGTGCGCCGCCACCGTCAGCAGGTCGCAGCCAATCCTCTCCACGTCAATCGGAACCTTGCCCGCCGCCTGCACCGCGTCGGTATGGAAATAAACGTCCGCCTCGCGGGCAATCTCGCCAATCTCCTCCACCGGCTGCAGCGCCCCGCTCTCGTTGTTGGCCATCATCACCGAAATCAGCCGCGTCTCCGGACGCAGCGCCGCGCGCACCGCCTCGGCGCGCACCACTCCATCGGCGCCGCATGGCACGTAGCTCACGGCCACGCCCATCTCCTCCAGCCGCCGGCAGCCGTTGAGCACGGCGTGGTGCTCGATGGCCGAGCTGATCACATGATCGCCCGCTTCCACCAGGCCGAAGAGCGCCAGGTTATCGCCCTCAGTACCGCCGCTGGTAAACACAATCTCGCTGGCACGCGCCCCCAGCAGTTCAGCCACCTGCTCCCGTGCGGCTTCCACGGCCGCCCGCGCCTGCTGGCCCCGCTGGTGGATCGAGCTCGCATTGCCAAAGCTCTCCAGCAGATAGGGACGCATCGCCTCGAACACCTCCGGCAGCAGAGGCGTGGTCGCGTTATTGTCGAAATAGATCCGCCACATCATTATCCTTATTCTATCTCCGCTTCTAAGCTTACTTTTTCCGCCGGCGAGCATCCAATCTTCCGTGTCTGATCAGATGCCGCCAACCGTTCCGAAGCCCTCGACGGCTCCTCAAGTGCTGCCGCCGCGTCCCGAGCGCCGCGCCTGTGCATCGCGCTCCGCCACGACCTGCTTCTGGATCGTCCTGATCTTTTTTATCGCCGCCCTGGGCTACATCGGGCTGCTCGCCTTTTCCGCCGGCAAAGGATCGTTGCCGGGCATCTCCCTTCCCGAGGGTCACCTGCTCGCCGGTTGTATTCTCGTCCTCTGCACCATCGCCGCTGTAGTTGGGAGCATCGCCACCCGCAGCCACCGCCACCACCCGCACCACTGAGCTGGATCCCCCTGTGGGCGGCACCACCGACTTTGCGCAACGTCAAAAGGCCCGGCTGCACCGCTCTGTTGGGCAGAGCAGCACAGCCGGGCCGGTTCGTTATTGCGCGCTTCTTAGCCGCGCTGGTCGATCGGGATCCACTTCGCCGGATAAGCCGGTCCGATGTACTCCGCGCGCGGACGGATCAGCCGGTTATCGGCCAACTGCTCCATCACGTGTGCCGTCCAGCCCGCCATACGCGACATCACAAACAGCGGGGTAAACAGATCCACGTCGATGCCGAGCATGTGATAAACCGAAGCAGAGTAGAAGTCCACATTGGCGTTCAGCTTCTTCTCCGAGTTGATGTACTCTTCGATGGCCTTGGAGTCGTCGTACCACTTCGGCTTGCCGCTCGAGTAGCCCAGGTCGCGCGACATCTGGCGCAGGTGCGTGGCGCGCGGATCTTCGGTGGTGTACACGCGGTGGCCGAAGCCTGGAATCTTGATCTTCTGCGCGATCATACCCTTAACGTATTCCACCGGGTCGGCGCCGCGCTCGTTGATGGTTTCCAGCAGCTTCATCACGGCTTCGTTGGCGCCGCCGTGCAGCGGTCCCTTCAGGGCACCAATGCCGGAGGTCACCGCCGAATGCATGTCGCTTAGCGTGGCCGCCGTTACGCGCGCCGCAAAGGTGGAGGCGTTCCACTCGTGGTCGGCGGTCAGGATGAGTGAAGTATCCAGGGCGCGGATCGCAGTTTCGCTGGGCCGTACACCGTTCAACATAAGCAGGAAGTTGCCCGCGTAGGAGAGCGAGCGGTCCGGCTCAATCAGCGGCAGACCCTTGCGGATGCGGTCGTAGCTGGCCACGATCATGCCGGTCTGCGAGAACAGACGCTGCGCCTTGTTGTAGTTCGCCTCCTTGGTGTTCACCTTCTCTTCCGGATCGAAGAAGGCGAGTGCGCTCACGATCGTGCGGCACACATCCATCGGCAGCGCGTGCTTGGGAACCTGCCGCAAGAAACTGATGATCTGGGCGTCCAGTTTGCGCTCCCGCACCAGTTGGAGGCTGAAGTCGGCTAATTCTTTGCGGTTCGGCAGCTTGCCGTGCCACAGCAGGTAGGTGACTTCCTCAAACGTAGCGTTATCGGCGAGGTCGTGAATATCGATCCCGCGATAGGCCAAAACTCCGTTCTTGCCGTCGATGTAGCAGATAGCAGAAGAGCCTGCAACAATATCTTCGAGACCTCGGCTGGTCGGTGTAGTGGTGGACATCAGTTCCTCTCTGCATTCTTAAATTAAAGAAAATCGCGGGCCAATCCACTCCCCCGGCGCTGCTGGGGGACCTCAATAAGATACCGCATGTAAGGCACAACCTGATGCCAAGATGCAATCCGTTAAGTGCATTTTGATGATCGCAGCTTGTGGAACCACTTTTTATACCACAAGGCGGCCTTCGTCAACGCCTTATTTTGCCGCCGGCAAATTCAGAATATAATTCATCCTCATTTCCGGACAGCCCCTCGCACGCAACAGAAACGCCCCTCAAACGGGGCGCTGTGTTTTACTGCCTTGCCAATTTCCCTGCTGCGCCCTAGGCCGCAAACTCTTCGGTCTTCACCTTCACCAGTTCGCGAATGCGCAGCCGCGCCTGATGTAATCCCTGGCGGGATTCGTTCTCGCTGATGGCCAGCGTCCGCGCAATGCGGGCATGGTCGTAGCCGTCGCCGTCATGCATACAGAAGATCATACGCTCGGTGTAGGGCAGCCTTACGATGGCGCGCTCCAACTCAACCCGCAGGGTGTTGCGGCGAACGTTGCTCACCTCGCGCACCGTGTCGCACTGCAGCTGTAGCGGCTCCAGCACCACCGCCGCCTCTTTTTCCAGTTCTCGCAGCAGAGCTCGGTCGACCTGCTCGTCGCTGGGCTCCTCATGCACCCGGAATGCCCGCTGAAAAGTGCACTCAGAGACCAGTTCGGCCATCGGCTCGTTATCCGTCATCCAGAAGGCAAACGAATACACCCGGCGCCGGTTCGCCTCGTAGATGGCCTTGCGCCGCTCCTGGCGCTGGCTGGCTGCACTGCGAACACACTGCACAATTGCAACGGGTGAGTTGGCTTGGAATATATTCTGCACTGGAGATTCCCCTTGGATAAACTCCCTGCGGAGTGACAGCAATTCGGCTACCCAACCTGGCACGGCAATGCCCAGACGCCATCACTCAGTGCAATCCGGAGGCCCAATTCCCGCCCGGCAGCACGAAATACGGGGCAACTCTCTCCAATTCCGTCATTCCACGGATGCAAAAAGGTCGATGAATACCTTCCCCCGAAGTAATTTGTTCACCTTACGTACTACTAGGTCATTAGTATTACGGAATTCGAATGGCTCAAAGTGGTATCTCAATACCCACAATGAGCATTCATTTTTAGGATTGGCCTAGCATTTCCCTCGGAGATACACCGATTCGCGCAACTCAAGCCCGCGAAACCGCGTAGTTTCTACCCGGCATCAGGTCAGGCTCCCCATTGTGACTAAGGTTATTGGCTCAGTCGGCAACCTTCTGCAAACCGCCAACCGGCAGCTTCAGTTGCAACACCGCGCCTCCCTGCTCGTGATTGAAGGCCGCAATGTCGCCGCCGTGTTCCTTGACGATCCCGTAGCAGATGGACAAGCCAAGGCCGCTGCCCTTGCCGATCTTCTTGGTAGTGTAAAACGGGTCGAAAATTTTGCCCGGATCCTTCAGTCCGCTGCCGGTGTCGCGGAATTCGACGCACACCTTCCGGTCCGCTGACGCGGAATAGGTGCGGATCTTCAGGCTCCCACCGGCTCCCAGGTCCATGATCGAGTCCACCGCGTTGTTGATGATATTGAGAAAAACCTGCTCCAGCTGATGGGCGTCGCCGAGGATGAGCGGCAGCGCCGGATCGTGATCGATCTCCACCTGAATACCATTCAGATTCAGGTCGAATTCCCGCAGCGCCAGGCTGTCTTCCAGCACCCGGCGCAAGTCCACCTGGGACTGCACCGGCTGCCGCTGGCGGGAGAACGAGAGCAGGTTCTGCACCACGCGGTGAGTGCGACGCGTCTGCTGGTAGAGCTTGCGCACATAATCGCGCGCCTGTTCCCCAATCGGTTCGGTCTCCAGCAGCTGCGCATAGCCCAGAATCGCCGTCAGCGGATTGTTCAGCTCGTGGGCCACGCCGGCGATCAGCTGCCCGACGGCCGACATCTTCGCGCTCTGCAGCAGCTGCTCCTGGGTGTCGCGCAGGTTCTGCGAGGCGTTCTCGGTTTCCTCGCAAAAAAGCACCTTCTCCACCGAGTTCCCCAGCTGGCGGGCGATCGCCACGGCCAGACTGCAATCGCTGGTGCTGAACCGCTTTTTGGCCGCGCTGCCGAGGAACAGAATCCCCATCAGCTTGCGATGCGAGTAAAGGGCAACCATCACAAAAGACGGATAGCCGCGCCCGCTCATCCATGCCTGCACCGCGGGCGGCAGCAGTGGCAGGTCTTGCTCGGTCAGGACTTCGCCGTGTTCGCGCAGAAGGTATGCGCTCAGCTCCTGCTCCACCATGCAGCCGAGTTCCTGCAGTTGCGCGCCGGGCAGGTTGCGCGTGGTCTGGCTCCGGGTCACGCCGCCGCGTTCCGGATCGAAGAGCAGAATGTCGCAGTGCTCGGAAAACAGCTCGTGGGCGCAGTGTGCCGTGCCCTTGAGAATCTCATCGAGATCGGAGGTGCGGCCGGACATGCCCGCTATGGCGTTGAGCGCGCCCAGTTCGGATTCGCGCCGCAGCCTGTGCCGGCTGCGTTCCTTCTGCCGCAGGCGGCGCTCCCGGAGGTAGAGGCCGCCGAGCAGCGCACCCAGCAGAAGCAATACGCCGACGCCCCATCGCTCCACGCCTGCGATGGCAGCCAGCGCCGCAAGATTACGCCCGCGTTCCTGCGCAAAGTGGATCATCTTCTTCCCGTTCGGGTCCCTTGCGGCAATTTGTTTATCAAATGGAACATTGGGATTATCCGTCAGAAATCTTCAATATGCGAGCGGGCCGGTTTCCAGTTACAATTGCGCCTGATCGCAGGATGGCTATTTCTTACGAGGCGAGTCCTTCTATGGCGGTAGAGCGTATCCTGGTCGTGGATGATGAGGAAGCCATCCGGGAAGTAGTCAGTTCCATGCTGCAGAATGCCTCCTACCACTGCAAGCAGGCCGGCTCAGGGGTCGAGGCGCTCGCTATCCTCAATGACGACAATAACTTCCATCTGGTGTTAACCGACCTGATGATGCCTGAGATGGATGGCGTCGGACTGCTGGAAGCAATCAAGGTCAAGCACAAGGAACTGCCGGTGGTCATGGTCACCGCCGTGCATGACATTTCCGTGGCTCTGGCGGCGATCCGCTACGGCGCCTACGATTACCTGCTGAAACCCTTCGAGCGCGAACAATTGCTGGCCGTGGTGCGCCGCGCCCTGGAAGCCAATCGTCTGCGCGTCCAGAACCGCGTCTATCAGGTCAACCTGGAATCGCTGGTCAACCAGCGCACCAAGGAACTGCGCAACACCATCGCCGAGTTGGAGCACTCCTACGACGTGACACTGGAGGCCCTCGGCGATGCGCTCGACCTGAAAGATGCCGAAACCCAGGGCCACTCCAAGCGCGTCACCGCCTACACCATCCAGATCGCCCGCGCCATGGGCCTCGGGCCCGAGATCGTCCGCACCCTGGCCCGCGGCGCCTTTTTGCACGACATCGGAAAGATGGCGATTCCCGATGCGATCCTGCGCAAGCCGGGGCGTCTCACGCTCGACGAATCCACCCTCATGAAGGAACACAGCTACCTCGGCTACAAGATCCTCAAGAAGATTTCCTTCCTCACCGAGGCCGCCGACATCGTCTACGCCCACCAGGAACACTGGGATGGCAGCGGATATCCGCGCGGCCTCAAGGGCGAGGAGATTCCTCTGGGAGCGCGCATCTTCGCCGTGGCCGACACCTTGGACGCCATCACCTCCGACCGCCCCTACCGGCCCAAGCGCGGCGTGGATGAGGCACGCAAGGAGATCGTCACCTGGTCCGGACGGCAGTTTGATCCCAACGTGGTCAGCGTCTTTCTCTCCATCCCTGCCTCGGTGTGGGAGGATCTGCACCAGAATATCGACTCGCAGCCGGGTCAGTTCTTCTGCAGCGAGCATCTATCTAAGGAGTTCGTCTAGACAAGGGGAGGTTGCAATGGCGGTGAAACTGGAAAGACAACAGGTAGCCGAGCAGTTGCAGAAATTGCCGCACTGGACGCTGCAAGGCGACCAGATCGAGCGCCTCTTCACCTTCGCGGACTTCGTCGATGCCATGATCTTCGTCAACAAGGTGGCGGAGACCGCCGAAGAAGAAAGCCATCATCCCGACATCCGGATTGTCTACAATCGCGTCACCCTGGCGCTCTCCACTCACGACGCCGGCGGCCTCACCCTCAAGGATTTCCAGGTCGCGCAGCGCATCGACTCCCTGGCAGGCTAAATCGAGATTGGAAACCTCCGGGCTGGCACGGCGTATCCAGGGTTCCTGCCATCGCTTTCCGAGCTTCTGATTTTGAACATTATTTTCAAAAAGCGACCCTCAAGGCCCTTCTCTCTACATCCACCTCTCATTTTCTCGCATCCTACGTATTACAAATAGCCACTCAACCCGGAGTGTGGGGATGTCAGTTCATGACCAATAAGTCAGGCGAGGGATTTGGGCCACCTGAGCAGGAGGATCCTACGGACAGCACAACGAAGCAACAATCCGCACTGGCGGAGCTGAGCCAACTCGCGTTACAAAGTGGAGAACTCGACGCTCTGCTCGAAGATTCCGTGGGCCTGGTGGCGCAGGTACTGCAGATGCGCTACTGCGAAGTGCTGGAGTTCAAGCCGGCGGAAAACCTGTTCCTTCTGCGCGCCGGACTGGGTTGGAAGCCCGGGAACGTGGGCTCCACAACGCTTCCAGTCAACCGTGAAAACCAGGCGGGATACACTTTTCTATCCCAGCGGCGCGTCGTCGTCGAGGACTACACCCAGGAGACACCGTTCGTTCCCTCGCCGCTGCTGGAGGCACACAATATTCGCAGCGGCATCACGGTTCACATTCAGGGAACCGATACCACGTTTGGGGTGCTGGGCGTCTACAGTGCAAGTCCCCGCACCTTCTCCTCCGATGACCAGAATTTTCTGCGCTCCGTCGCCAACATCATCGCCACCGCGCTGCAGCGCAAGCACGACGAAGAAGCCGTGCGGCGCAGCGAGATGTATTTCCGCGGCGTGCTGGAATCGGCTCCCGACGGCATGGCAATCATCGGTAGCGAGGGCCGCATCGAACTCATCAACAAGGAGAGCGAGCGCCTCTTCGGCTACGAGCGCTCGGAGTTGATAGGCCAGAAGATTGAAATACTCATCCCGGAGCGCTACCGCAAATATCACCCCGGACATCGCAACGATTTCTTCGGCGATCCGCGCCTGCGTCCCATGGGCGCCGGCCTGGAGTTGTCCGGCCTGCGCAAGGACGGCTCGGAGTTCCCCGTCGAGATCAGCCTCAGCCCGATGAAGACTCCCGAAGGCATGGTCGTCACCGCGGCCATCCGCGACGTCTCCGAGCGCAAGAAGGCCGAAGCGCAGATCAAGAAGCTGAACTCGCAACTGGAGGAGGCGCTGCGCCGCTCTGAAAAGCTGGCCGCCACCGGACGCCTCGCCGCCAGCCTGGCCCATGAGATCAACAACCCCTTGGCATCGCTGGGAGACATCCTCTTCGTGCTCACCTCTCAGGCGGAGCTGACCGAAGATTCGCGCACCCTAATCCAGTCGGCCAAAAAGGAAGTCGAGCGCCTGGCCTGCATTGCCAAGGAGACGCTCGCGCCCCATCGCACCTCCGGCGAACGGGTCCGCCTCAAGGCCACCGACCTGGTTGAAACCTCGCTCGAGTCCTTTCAGCGCCCACTCCAGCAGGCAAACATCGAGGTGGTGAAACACTATGAGACCGAGGCGCTGATCGATGTCTATGCCAGCGAACTGAGACAGGTCTTCACCAATCTCATCTCCAACTCCATTGACGCCATGCCGCAGGGCGGAAAGATCACGCTTGACGTCATCGAAGTTGGACAGGATGTGAAGCTGATCTTCTCCGATACGGGCTCGGGCATCGCGCCGGAGAAGCTGGAGGAGGTCTTCGAGCCCTTTGTCACCACCAAGGGAGAGAAGGGTCTCGGCATCGGCCTGTGGATCTCGCGCAACATCGTCGAGAAGTTGGGCGGCTCCATCCAGGTTCGCAGCAGCACGGAGGACTCCGGGCACGGCACCCACTTCACCATCTGCCTTCCCATTGCGCAGCCGGCGCGCGGCAGCATCCGCCTGGTCTCCTAACTCCGAAACGCAAGAAGCGCGGACCTCGAGTCCGCGCTTTTGCTTTTCCAACTGCGGAATCCGTGTGCTACTCCTCCATCGGACCGCTTTCGTCCGGGCCACTTTCCATCGGCCCCGGCTCTGCCGGTTCTTCCGGCGCCTGGGGCGCGGCTTCGGCGCCCTTCTTGCTCTTCAATCGAACCACAATTACCTTGGCAAAGCCTTCCTCGAACTTGGGGGGCCGCAGCTTCTGCGCCATGCGCACCATCACGTCGTCGGGCACGTTGCGCAGGCGTTTGCGGTTGCGCTCCATGCACACCTCGGTATGCACGTCGAAGAACACCGCGTGGGCCTCGTAGCCGAAGTCCTGCGCCATCTTGATCCAGCTGTGCCGCTCCTTCGGAGACAGGTTCGTGGCGTCGATAAAGTTCATCGGCCGGCCCGCGATCAGCCGCGCGCGCAGCAGCGAGCGCAGCGACGAGAACACCAGGTCCTGGAAGCGCTGCTCGGTCGCATCGTCGAACAGCAGTCCTCGCACCAAATCGCTGGAGAGCGGAATAATATTGTGCCGCTTGAACCAGGAGCTCTTGCCCGAACCCGGCAGTCCGATGGCCAGCACCACCGCCCCTTTTTTTGCCTTGGGCGAAGCGGCTTTCACCGGCACGGCGTCGCCGGCTTCCAACTCGGGCGCTTCCGCGCCTGCCTCCGGCTCGTCGATCTCGGCTGCCTCTCCGGTGGCCTGGCCGGGAGCGATCGGCAGCCCCGGCGCGCCGCCCGCACCCTGCGCCGCCTTCTGCTGCTGGTCGGTGCGATTCCGTCCGCGTCCGCCCCGTCCCCGGCGGCGCGAGCGATCGCGCCGTCCTGCCGACGCTCCGGCGCCTTCGGCGTCGAAGGGATCTTTTTCCGGCTGGGCCTCATAGACCGGCTGCGGCGGACCGGCTGGTGGCGCATCGGCGCGCGCCTCCCCGCCCTCGGTCCAGTTGCTCTCGCGGTCAAGGAACGTGGGTTGCAGAGGCGCGGGCCCCTGCGGTGCTTCTCCGGACTGCTGCGGGTTTTTATTTTTCTGATTGCGACGCTTCACGCGATCGCGCATCCATCTGCGCATAAGGGACTTATACCACGTCCGCGGAATTGGGGCGAGCCCCGGCTGCTAAATTCGCTGCACCAGCGGCATTAACCGATTCGATTCCCCTCCCCGATGAGAATGTGTCACTGTGGAAACGGGATGGCCGCGGCACCGAATTTTCTCCATTGCAGCTTACCGTTTGCGTCCGCCAAGAAGGCGGTGCTAGCATTCCCTGCGGCTGCAATGAGCGCGGTCGAAACGCGCCATCGATCCGCGGCTGCGTGTCTGAAAATGCCTGGAGGCAAGAATGGCGATTAAAGTTGGCATCAATGGTTTTGGCCGCATCGGCCGCAATGTATTCCGCGCTTCCCTTAACGATTCAAACATCGATATCGTCGCCGTAAACGATCTCACCAGCCCGGCCACCCTGGCGCACCTGCTCAAGTACGACTCCATTCTCGGCAATCTTAGTTCGGATATCCGGGCCGAAGGCGACTCCATCATCGTCGATGGCAAGAAGGTCAAGGTCTTTGCGCAGAAGGACCCGGCGCTGCTGGAATGGGACTCGCTCGGCGTGCAGGTCGTGGTCGAATCCACCGGCCGCTTCACCGACGCCAACGATGCCAAAAAGCACCTGCGCGGCAGCGTCAAGAAGGTCATCATCTCGGCTCCCGCCAAAAATGAAGACATCACCATTGTGCTCGGCGTCAATCAGGATAAGTACGATCCGGCCAAACACCACATCGTCTCCAACGCCAGTTGCACCACCAACTGCCTGGCCCCCGTGGCCAAGGTTCTGCAGGACACCTTTGGCATCGTCAGCGGCTCCATGACCACCATTCACAGCTACACCAACGATCAGGTGATCCTGGACTTCCCGCACTCCGATCTGCGCCGCGCCCGCGCCGCCGCCCTGTCAATGATTCCGACCTCGACCGGTGCAGCCAAGGCAATCTATCTGGCCATCCCAGAGCTAAAGGGCAAGTTGGACGGCTTCGCGGTGCGCGTCCCAACCCCCAACGTCTCCGCCGTGGACCTGGTCACCGTAGTCGGCCGCAACACCACCGTGGATGAGGTGAACGCGGCCCTGAAGAAGGCCAGCGAAACCGCCCCGCTGAAGGGCTACCTCACCTACACGGAAATAGAACTGGTCTCCTCGGACTTCAAGGGCGATCCGAGCTCTTCGACTCTGGATGCCAAGCTGACCCGCGTGATCGGCGGCAACCTGGTGAAGACCTTCGCCTGGTATGACAATGAGTGGGGCTACAGCAACCGCGTCCGCGACCTGATCACATTCTTCGGCCAGAAAGGCCTGTAACCGGCAGCGGGTTTGAGGTATCGTCCTCGAACCCGCTTTCGTTTCGCACCACGTTTGATTTAGATTCACGAATTCGAACCACGCTCGGGTGAGCACGCCATGGCCAAGCTTTCAATCCGCGATTTGCAACTGAACAATCACCGCGTCCTCATGAGAGTGGATTTCAACGTTCCTCTCGATAACGGCCGCGTAACCGATGACACGCGCATCCGCGAGACGCTGCCCACCATTGAGTTCGCCCTGCGCCACGGTGCCAAGCTCATCCTGGTCTCGCACCTGGGACGCCCCAAGGGCAAGCCCGATCCCGCCTACAGTCTCAAGCCTGTGGCCGAGCGCCTGCGCATCCTGATCGATGAGCGCATGGGACGCGGCCAGAACGTCGGCTTCTCGCCTGACTGCGTCGGCATGCAGGCCGAAGAAATGGCCAACCAGTTGGAGCGCGGCCAGACCCTGCTGCTGGAAAACGTCCGCTACCACGCCGAAGAAGAAAAGAACGACCCTGCCTTTGCCCAGCAGCTGGCGGGCCTCGCGCAGATGTACGTCAATGACGCATTCGGCTCCGCGCACCGCGCCCACGCCAGCACCGAGGGCGTCACCCACTACCTCCACAAGAACGCCGCCGGCCTGCTCATGGAGCGCGAGCTGGAATATCTCTGCAAGGCCACGGAGAATCCCGCGAAGCCATTCCTGGCGATTCTGGGCGGCGCGAAAGTGAGCGACAAGATCGGCGTCATTCGCAATCTGCTGCCCAAGGTCGATGCGCTCATCATCGGCGGCGGCATGGCCTATACCTTCCTGAAGGCCATGGGTCAGGAGACCGGAAAATCCCTGCTGGAAGCCGACAAAGTGGAGCTCGCTGCCGAGCTGATCGCCGAGGCCAAGGCCAAGCACGTCCGCCTCCTGCTTCCGGTGGACCACGTCGTAGCCTGCAAGTTTGACGCAGCGGCCACGCCCACCATCGTCGCCAAAGGCCAGCCGATTCCCGCCGATCAGATGGCGCTCGACATCGGTCCGGCCACCATCGAGCTCTTCGCCGAGGAAGTCTCCCGCGCCCGCACCATCGTCTGGAACGGCCCCATGGGCGTCTTCGAGTTCGACCACTTCAGCAAGGGAACCACGAAGATCGCCGAAGCCGTGGCCGACAATCCCGGAGCTACTTCGATCGTAGGCGGCGGAGACAGCGTGGCTGCCGTGCACAAGGCTGGCGTGGCCGATAAGATCACCCACATCTCCACCGGCGGCGGTGCCTCGCTTGAATTCCTGGAAGGCAAGAAGCTGCCCGGCGTGGAAGCGCTGACCGATAAATAGACCGTGAACACTCTCACCCGGCTCGACCTCGGAGAAGGTTCTCTGGTCTTCTTCGAGGCCGGAGACATCACGCAGCAGTCCACTGACGCCATCGTCAACGCGGCCAACTCCGGCCTGAAGGGCGGCGGCGGAGTCGATGGCGCCATCCATCGCGCCGGAGGTCCCGCCATCCTCGAAGAGTGTCGCAAGATCGTCGCCCGCGACGGACACCTGCCTCCCGGCGAAGCCGTGCAGACCACCGGCGGAAACCTGCGCGCCGCCTTCGTCATTCACACCGTCGGCCCCGTCTGGCGCGACGGCATGCAGGGCGAGAGCGGCATCCTGGCCTCGGCCTATCGCAACTCGATCCGCCTGGCCGACCGCCTCGGCCTGCATTCCGTGGCCCTGCCTGCAATTTCCACCGGCGTTTACGGATACCCGCCCGACGCCGCGGCAGCCCTTGCGGTGCCAACCGTCATCGACGAGCTGACTAGCGCGCGCAGCGTGCATGAGGCGCGCTTCGTGCTCTTCAGCCCCGAGATGCTCGCCATCTTCATTCAAGCTGCAAAAGCCGAGCAGCGGCGGCGCAACGCCTCCCGCTGGAGCTTTACCAACCTGCAACGTAACGCCATCGATCCTTCAACCAACACATGAGGCAACTATGAGCCGCCGCAAGAAGATTATTGCCGCCAACTGGAAGATGTATAAGACCCCCGAGCAGTCGCGCCATTTCATGGACGAGTTCATGCCCCTGGTGTCCACGCACACCCGCGACGAAATCGTAATCTGTCCTCCCTTTGTGGACATCGCCGCCGTCGCAGAGAAGGCCGCAGGAACCAGCATCGAGGTGGGCGCGCAGAATATGTATTGGGAAAAGGAAGGCGCCTTCACCGCCGAGATCAGCGGCGAGATGCTGCTCGGCGCGGGCTGTAAATGGGTTATCCTCGGCCACTCCGAGCGCCGCCAATACTTCGGCGAAACCGATGACACGGTGAACCGCCGCCTCAAGGTCGCGCTCGAGGCCGGTCTCGCCCCCATCGTCTGCATCGGCGAAGTCAAGGAGGAGCGCGAAGCCGGCGTCACCGAAGACGTGCTGCGCCGCCAGTGTTCCCGCGCCTTCAGCAGCATCTCCGCCCGCAAGGCCGCCAAAATGGCCGTCGCCTACGAGCCGGTCTGGGCCATCGGCACCGGACTGACCGCCACCCCGGAGATGGCCAACGCGGCCCATCAACTCATCCGCCAGGAGGCATCGAATGTCTTCGGCGAAGAGTACGCCAAGCAGCTGCGTATCCTCTACGGCGGCAGCGTCAAGCCGGAGAACGCCCACGACCTGCTCTCGCAGGAGGAGATCGACGGCGCGCTGGTCGGCGGTGCCAGCCTCAAGCCGGACTCGTTCTCCAAGATCGTGCACTGGTAGCCGGGCGTTCGCGGCCGGAGCGGCGTTATTTGCCGCGTACCCGGCTGCGAAGCGCCGTGCTTTTCGCGGCGCTGATTTGGGAATGCAAGACACAACAACCCGGAAACCGTTCTGAGGCTTCCCATCCGCGCCGAGTTTGTTATACTCGAATTGCCTCTGTACACGCTCTTTGGAAGCTTACGAATTGCCGCGGTGCGGGCCCATAGCCCAGTGCCGGGCGATAGCAGTGCGGAAGTGGTGGAATTGGCAGACACACCATCTTGAGGGGGTGGCGCCGAGAGGCATGCGGGTTCAAGTCCCGCCTTCCGCACCAACCTTCCCTTCCGGCCATCTGCGCCGGAGCGGAACATTCCAAATGGTCCCAGGCAGGCAAAACTTTAGAGCTTAGGCGTTTCGTAAGCTAAGAAATGTCCGGCGTGCGCAACCGCCGGGAAGGATAAGCATGATTCTCGTTCTGGTCACCATCGTCCACGTTATTGTGTGCCTGTTCCTCATCGCCGTGGTTCTGCTGCAAAGCGGCAGCAGCGCCGACCTGGCCGGAGCCTTCGGCGGAGGCTTGGGCAGCCAGACGGCCTTCGGACCTCGTGCGGGCGCCAACGTCCTAACCAAGATGACCACTTGGGCCGCGGTCATCTTCATGCTCACCTCGTTTACCTTGGCGGCCATGTCTGCCCGCCGCGCCGGCGGCGGCAGCTCGGTGCTCGACAACAGCAAGTCCGCGCCGGTGAAGACCAACACACCGTCGTCCAAGTAACGTCGTCCACGTAATTCCGAGAATTTTGTGCTCTGCAAAAATCTCCGCGCGGCGGAGATTTTTTTGGCCTTTTCAACCATTGGCTGCCGAGGCAATGTTACAGAACGGGAGAGTAACCAATCCGGCAATCATTGTGCAAAGTTGCGCAACCATTGCCTAAGCAGTACATTCCACTCCGTAAACGATTGGCAGATGGAGCAATGGTTGCTGGCCTCTTCCAAGCTCTTGCTTCTACTTCTGCAGGTACGGATTTTCCTCGCGCTCTTCCCCAATCGTGGTCAGCGGCCCGTGGCCGGGAACCACGATCACCTCGTCAGGCAGCTCCAGCACCTTGGTGTGCAGCGAGCGCAGAATCTTCTCGTAGTTTCCGCCGGGCAGGTCGGTGCGCCCAATCGATCCGGCAAACAGCGTGTCGCCGGCGATCAGCTTTTTCTCCGGCGCAAAATACAAACACAGCGAACCCTCGGTGTGTCCCGGCGTCAGCAGAATCTCTCCGCTCAGCGCGCCGGCCACAACTTTATCGCCGCTCTTGGGGCTGGCGTCGATCTCAACCTTGCCGGGGTTCTTCATACCCAGCCATTGCGCCTGCACCGGAAGCATGGAAACCAGCATGGCATCGTTTTCATTCAGCAGAATGGGCGCGCCGGTGGCCTTCTTCAGTTCCATCGCCCCGCCGATGTGGTCCAGGTGCGCGTGCGTCACCACGATCTGCTTCACCTGCAGCCCATGCCGCGCCACAATGGCGAGAATCTTGGAAACGTCCGCGCCGGGATCGATCACCATCGCCTCGTGCGACAACTCGTCGCCCAGGATGGAGCAATTGCACTGCAGAGGCCCAACCGCAAGAATCTCGTGAATCATACGGTGATGATAGTCGCAGGAAGGAAAGGTTTCAAAGCTTCGCAGGCCTCGAAAGTTTTGAGCCGCGATCGCGTGGCATGGTGGGCTGTCAAGTAGGACCCCGGACCACTCTGCACTGTGGCCCAGGGTTCCCATTGCAATTGTTTCGGCTCGCTTCCAGTCTGCCGGTTCAACATCCTGGTTGCGAGTTCGCCTCTTAGTGCTCCTCGCCCTGATCGTGATCCTGAGGGGCGAAAGCCACTCCGCGCAGCACTTCTCCGAACTTCGCCGCGCGAAGGGTCTCGAAGTGTCCTATGCCGGAGTGATGGTCGGGCTTCGGCATGGTTTTGGATCTGAGAAGATCGGTAATCTTTACCAGTTTGTTGGGGTCGGCGCCGTTGTCTCCACTGGCGCTCACCGTCGAGGTAATGGCATAGATGTCCACCGTACCGTCGCGGTTGACCTTCCCGGTAAGATTGCGGCAGCCACCGGTTGCCGGATAGAGGCTGGTGTAGAGCTGGTTCGGATCGTCCGGAACTACGTAGGGAACGCCGATATTCAAGCCGTCCTGGAGGATGTAGAGCAACCGCCAGCTGCCGTTGGAGAAGCTCCACTTCTGCAAGCCCGCGGTAGCGCTGGAGCTATCAGCTACATTGAAGCTGGCTGGTACAGGAGTTGGGGGCGGCACGAACGTCCCGTCACCCTCATCGCAAACATACAGCGTTTTGGCATCGGCAAACCAGATGCCGAAGGGATAGGCAATCGGCGTCGTGGCGCCGCTCTGATTGGTACCGGCGGCCAGCGAGGTGGGGAAGCCGGGCAGGATGGTGATGGGCATGCTCTCCAATTCTGCCTGGCTTCCGGTTGGCAGGACGCCCGCAGTGCCCACCTGATAGACGGTGTTAATGCCGTTGCCGCCGCTTCCCTTGGTGACGTACAACGTGTTGTCAAAAATCGTCAGGCCGCGGAAATTATTGTCCTTGCCCGGCTTGTCCGGCGTAGTGTAGCCGACTTGCGTGATATCGAAGTCGCCGATCATGTTTATGTTCGGAGCCACGGGCGGCGTCTGCCCAGGATAAAGCAGCTCGGCGCCGGTCGAACTGATCAGATTGAGCCCATCCTGCGTGTCATTGATTTGGAAATCCCCGGTCGGCGCGTTGGTGAGCTGAGTTGCTTTTAAGCCCCCGCTATTGTCATTTCCAGCCATGTAATACAGGCCGTTGCTGCCCTTCATCACGGCGCGTCCATTATCGCCGCTGTAGGCATTGCCATCCGTGATTTGAATGTGGCCCCAGGCGTCCACCTCGGCGACAGCCCGATAGTACTGCTCGACGGAGGGATCGGTCGGGTCAATCAAACCCGGCGTGTTGGAAGCTGACACATCCGACAGATTGGGACCGGTGGGGTATCCGGGACCGCCCTGGTAGCCCATGAAAGTGATCGATCTGCCATCGGCCGCAAGGTTCACGGACAGCTCGGATTTCGAGCTGAAGCTGGTCACGATGAGGTCGTCGGGAATGGGCAGCGACCACAGTCGGTAGCCATCCGTGGTCAGGTAATCCAGGAAGATTGGCGACGTAATGCCAAAGTTGCCGTCGGACGCGTCGTTGTTAAAAACTGCCGGAAACGTTCCGTCAAAGGTTGCCGAGCCGCATTTGACTTTTACCGTCGTCGTGCCGCCGGAAAGCAGCGGCAGTGTGATCGTGGTCGTCACACAGCTTGGGGGCAAGGTCTCGCCCACCGTAATGGAAGATGCGGTGCCGGCGTACACACTGCGGCTGAGGACCAGAGTATCCTGTTGGGAGTGGAAGTCTTCTGCCGCCAGCATGGACGCCGCAGCGACGACGAGCGCGGCTAGAATCAAAGTCCTCTTCACTATCTTGGCCCTCCTAGGCTACCAAGAAACCTACTCCGGATCGGCGAACCGAAGCTTTACGGACTTGTTAAATTTCAGAGAAACAAATACCTAACACTCCTTACTCATATGCTTGCGATTACCTTCCGGATGACGTTGTAATTTGGATCCCTGCGAGGTCGGATGTAGATCACCTGATGGTTGTCGCAGGCTGATCCTGCTAGAGAAGGATGTCGATTGCAATTCGGCTGCAGCTCAATCAAAAGCTCGCCAATCTCGATGCTTCAACCTGCCGAATCCATCGCCCTCAGCACCCGCGCGATGCCTTCGCGAAATTCCTCTTCCGGCGCAATGAGGCTCGCGACGAGGTAGCCCGCGCCGGGAAAGTCGAAGAAGTGGCCGGGATGGATGAGTACGCCTTCCTGCTCCAGCAGCGCGATGGCCGTGTCTTCGTCGGAGCGCGCCGACGAAGTGCGCAGCACGGCGTACCATCCCGCGTCGAACTCCAGCCGCGTGGTCATCTTCGCCTTGGCAAGCTGCGCGTCGAGCTCGCGCAGATTGCGTTGCACCCGCTGGCGCAACTGCTGCTGAATCGCCTCGCGCGTGGCCAGCAGTTCGGCAACCGCCCACTGCACCGGAGCATTCGGCGAAAGATAGGTGTCGGCGATCACGTCGAGGCGTTCGAGCGCCGCATGCACCAAATCGGGCGGGCCGCTGGCGACGATCCACGCCACTTTGATCTGCGGCAGCGCGCAGATCTTCGACAGCCCGCTCAGGGTGAACGTGAGCGCGGCATCGTTGGCGGCAAAGCTCAGCGGCTCTTCCGTTGCAATGTCGCCGTCGAGTCCATCGCTGCTTCCGTTGTCGAGACCCGCGTGAATCCCAGCGCTAATCCCCGAGCTGATCCCATAGTCGAGAAAGACCTCATCGGCCACCAGGGCAAGCTCATGGTGGCGGCACAGAGCGTTAAGCCGCTCCAGCTCCCAGTGCCGCGTAAAGTGCCCCGTGGGATTATTGGGATGGACCACCATAATCGCCCGCGAGCGCGGCGTAATGGCCCTCCGCAGCGATTCAAATTCGATCTGCCAGCCGTGGTCGTAAACCAGTTCATAAGGCACCAGCTTCACGTCCTGAATATCGGCCAGAAACTCGAAGAGCGGATAGCTGGGTTGCGGCACCAGCACCTCGTCTCCGGGATCACACAGCAAACGGAAGCAGTAGGAGTAGGCCTCGCTGGTGCTGACGATGAGGATGATTCGCTCCGCCGAAAGCGCAACGCCCCATCCGGCGTAGTAGCCGGCCACGGCCTCGCGCGCCGCAAGAATTCCCTTGGAGGCGGGCTCGTATTCGAGCGCCCGCGGATGCTGCAGCGCACGCAGGATGCGCTCGCCCTCAAAGTGCAGCCCCACGGTGGTTGGATTGGACGCCGTTAGATCGAGCAGCGTGCGCCCGCTGCTCCGCGCCTCCTCCACGGCGAGTGAGTAACGGTTGGCGGCAAGGTTCCACTGGGTTCTGCGGGCAAACATGCACTCTCACGTTATCGCGCAACCAATGATCGTGCCAACCACTAATTTCCAATACCGATTGACCACGCAGGACGAGAAGGGTAGGCTTGGCGGGAACTCTGCTGAACGAGAGCGAACCATTGAAACGCCTTCGCCGATTTTTTCAGATCGAGCAGCGCGGCACCAGCATTCGCCGCGAGATCCTCGCCGGCCTCACGACCTTCACCACCATGTCTTACATCGTCGTGGTCAATCCGGCGATCCTGAAGACGGCGGGCATTCCTGCCGGGCCCTCGATGACAGCGACGATTCTGGCGGCAGTGTTCGGATGCCTGCTGATGGGCCTCTACGCCAACCGTCCCTTCGCGATTGCACCCTACATGGGCGAGAATGCATTCATCGCCTTCACCGTCTGCCTTGGCCTGGGAATCCGCTGGCAGACCGCGCTGGGCGCGATCTTTCTGGCCGGCGTGGCGTTCATCGCGCTCACCGTGTTGCGCCTGCGGCAGTGGCTGGTGGAATCCATTCCCACCTCGCTGCGCTACAGCTTCGCCGTGGGCATCGGCCTGTTTCTTACCTTCATCGGACTGAACCAGACCGGCATCGTCGAACTGGGCGTTGCGGGCGCGCCAGTCAAGGCGGGCGCGCTCACCTCGGCGCCGGTGCTGGTCGCAATCTTCGGCTTCCTGCTGATGTCTGCCCTGGTGATCCGCAAGGTTCCCGGCGCACTGCTCATTGGCATTATCGTCACGGCGGTTGCGGCCTTTGCCACGCGGGTTGCGCCGTGGCCTTCGGCGCTCTTTGGAACTCCGGCCAGCATCAGGCCGATCTTTGCCCAGCTCGATTTGCGCGGCGCGCTCTCGCCCAAGGCATTGCCCGTCGCACTTACCATCTTCATCATGGCCTTTGTGGACACCATGGGTACGCTGATTGGACTCTCGGCCCGTGCGGGCTTTCTCGACGAGCGGGGCAACCTGCCGCAGATCGAGCGTCCCATGATGGCCGACGCGCTGGCCACCGCGCTCTCGCCGATCTTCGGCACCACCACCTCAGGAGCCTTTGTGGAATCGGCCACCGGCATCGAGGCCGGCGGACGCACCGGGTTGACCGCCGTGGTGGTGGCCCTTCTATTTGCGCTCTCCGCCTTTACAGCGCCGTTCGTTGCGGCCATTCCGGCCCAGGCCTACGGCCCCGCGCTCATCCTCGTCGGACTCTTCATGATCGAGTCCATCGCGCGCATCAACTTCAGCGACTACACCGAGTCGCTCCCCGCCTTCGCCGTGATTTCGCTGATGTGCTTCACCTACAACATCGCCGTCGGCATCACCGCGGGATTTCTGCTGTATCCGTTTTGCAAGCTAGCACAAGGCAAAGTCCGCGAGGTTCGCGCGGGCCTGTGGGTGCTGGCCGGGTTGTCGCTGCTGTTCTTCGTCTTCTATCCGTACGAGTAAAGATCGAGGGCCGCAGTTTTAAGGGGGCATCCCGGATGCCGATCGCAAATTAAGGAACCAGAGATGCTGCCAGACGCATCTGAGTTCTTGCAAGAGGAAAGGTCGTGACAACATGCGTGGATTTATTCTCGGCGTGTTCCTGACTAATTTTATGATTCTCGCCAGCGGCTTCTTGTACGTGCGCAGCGGAAAACTTTCCATGGCAACGAACGCGCCGCCTCTTCCCATGGAAAAAACCATTGCCCAAATGGCGATCCATGCGAGCCTGGGAAACGCCACGGACCAGAAGGATCCGCTGCCGCTCGACGATGCCAATCTGTCGGCCGGTGTGAATGTGTACCGACACCACTGCGCGGGCTGCCACGGACTTCCGCAGTCGCACTCGACCATCGCCAAGGCGATGTTCCCGCCGCCGCCGCAACTCTTGCAGGGCGACGATATGGTGACCGACGATCCCGAGGGCGAGACGTTCTGGAAGGTGACACACGGCATCCGGCTGAGCGGCATGCCCGGCTTTGCAGACATTCTGTCAGACACCGAACGCTGGCAGGTGACCATGATGCTGGCGCACGCCGACAAACTCCCGCCTTTGGTAAAGGCGGAGTTCTTAGAGCGGGAGCCCGGGAAATGAGGCTATTCCGTCGCCTCTAGCTCCTCGCTCAGTTCAGCCCACTCGCTCTCCAGAGCTTGCAGGCTGCGGCGCTTTTCTTCCAGCAGAGAGGAAAGGCGCTGCGTCTCCTCGGCGCTCACATAGCGGCCCAGCGCCTCTTCGGATTCGGCGATGATGGTTTCGGTGCGGCTCACCTCGGCTTCCACTTTGGCCAGCCGCTCGGTCATCTGTTTGCGCTTCATCGGATTCACGCGCCGCTTTACTTCGACGACCGGCTCGGTCACCGATTGGCTCCCGGGCGCGGCAACTGCTTGGGCTACGGCGGCGGGCGCTGCGCTCAGCCTTGAGTTCGGCATTGAACTCAACCCAGCGCGCAGCGAATCCTCCAATGCGGCTGCGCCGTTCTGCTTGCGCCACAGGTAGTCCTCATAATTGCCGGGGTAGATATTCACCGCGCCGTCGGCCACCTCGAAGACGCGCGTCGCCAGCCGGTCAATAAAATAGCGGTCGTGGGAAACGAAGACGCAGGTGCCGGTGAACTTCTGCAGCGACTCCAGCAGCACGTCCTTGGCGCGCAGGTCCAGGTGGTTGGTCGGCTCGTCCAGCAGCAGAAAATTCGACGGATGCAGCAGCATCCGCGCCAGCGCATAGCGGTTGCGTTCGCCGCCGCTGAGCACGCCGATCTTCTTGAAGACATCGTCCTCGCTAAACAGGAAGCTGCCCAGCAGGCTGCGCAACTCGGTCTGCGAACGCGACGCAACCGTGGTCAGGTCGTCCAGCATGCGGGCCTCGGTGTCGAGTTCCTTGTACTGGTCCTGCGCAAAGTAATCGACATCGACGTTGTGGCCCAGCGCGTACTCGCCTGCGGTCGGGCTCTCGGTCTGCGCCAGCAGCTTGATCATGGTTGATTTGCCCGCGCCGTTGACGCCCACCAGAGCAATGCGCTCGCCGCGCTCGATGGTGAAGTTCACATTGCGCAGCACATGCTTTTCGCCATAGCTCTTGCTGACGTTTTTGAACTCAGCCACGATGCGTCCGCTGGGCTTGGGCTGCGGGAAGGTGAAGTGAATCGTCTTCTCGTCCTCGGGCACTTCAATGCGCTCGATCTTCTCCAGCTCCTTGATGCGGCTCTGCACCTGCTTGGCCTTGGTGGCCTGGTAGCGGAAGCGGCTGATGAAGGCCTCCAGCTGCTCGATGCGCTCGCGCTGATTGCGGTAGGCGGAGGCCAGCGAATCGCGCCGCTGATCTTTGTCGCGAAGAAACTTGTCGTAATTTCCGCTGTAGAAGTGGACGCTCTTGTTCCAGATCTCCACGATCTTCTTGACCGTCACATCGAGGAAGTAGCGGTCGTGCGAGATCAAAACGTAGGCATACGGATAGTTGGAGAGATAATCTTCCAGCCAGTTGCGCGTCTCCAGGTCGAGGTGATTGGTGGGCTCGTCGAGCAGCAGCATGTTGGGCTTTTCCAGCAGCAGCTTGGCCAGCGAGATGCGCATCTGCCAGCCGCCGCTGAACTCCTCGGTCTGCCGCAGCCAGTCTTCTTTGGCAAAGCCCAGTCCGGTCAGCACGGTGCCCACCTGCGACTCCAGGCTGTAGCCATCGCGGTGCAGGAACTCGCTCTGCACGCGGTGGAAGCGATCGCTCACCTGCTCGTACTCGGCTCCCGCCGGATCGATCTCGCTCATGCGATGGGTGAGCGATTCCAGCTCGCGCTCCATGGCGTGCACATCGTCAAACACCGAAAGACATTCGGCAAAGACGGTGCGCCCGCGCAGCTGCAGGCCGTCCTGCGGCAGGTAGCCTGCGCTGACGCCCTTGCCGCGCGTGATGTTGCCGTAATCGAGCGACTCGATTTCGGCCAGCACCTTCAGCAGGGTGGATTTCCCCGTGCCGTTGCCGCCCACCAGGCCGACGCGGTCCTGCGGAGTGATCAACCAGTTCAGGTTTTCGAAGAGTAGTTTGTGGCCGAAGCGTTTCCCGGCGTCCGTAAGCTGAATCATTCAGAAGGTAACCACACCGTGCGTAATGTCTTATTCTCTCACGGATGCGGGGAGCGTTCCGTTGGCGCGCTGCTGCGCCATCCGGAGGCGCAGTTCGAGCGCGTTCTCGCTCTCGGCTTCGTCGATGCGGCCCTCGCCGCTCAGGCTCTCGGAGAGCACGGAGTGATACCCAACGCCGTCATAGCGCAGGCCGATTGCGGTGCGCGCATAGCGCTCCGCCTCGGTGAAATTCTTCGCAGTGTTATCCATCAGGGCCAACTGATAGGCGGCAGCAGCCCGCATGCGCGCGCGCGCCCCGGCCTGCACCGCCTGTCCCGGAGCCGGATCGGTCAACTGCATCACTTTCAGATATGCGTCCCGTGCGGCGTCCTTCTGGTTGTTACCGGAGAGGATGCTGGCGCGCGCCATCCAGATGCTCAGAGAATCCGGATGGTCGCGCATCCCGTCGTTCAGGACGCCAAGCGCATGCGGAGTATCTCCGGCTTGAGTGTAAAGAAACGCCATCTGCACCTGCGCCTTGAGGTTTGAAGGCGAAATCTGCAGCACGCGTCCCCACAGCGCCATGTCGTCGTCCCAGTAGCCCATCTCGTGCCAGGTCAGGCCAGTCCACAGGGCCACCACGCACAGAGCCGCCGCCCACCGCGCCTTGGCTGGGAATTTTCCGAAATTCAAAATGGCCCACGCCAGCAGCGCGCAGAACGCATAGCCGGAGAGGTAGAGGTAGCGATCGTGCTGCAGCACCATGGGAGCCACCATCACCGGCGGCGCCAGGTTGACCACAAACCAGAAGCCAAGAAACGCAGCCACCGCCGAGCGCTGCCGCCGCCACAGCCACCACGCCGCTAAAAGCAGGCCCGCCAGTGCGGCCGCGGGAAGAAAGAAATTCCGCAGCGTGGGATGATCGATGACCACCGGCGAATATTCCACGGCCAGGCCCCACGGCATCGTCAGGTGCTGGAGATACCACCAGACCGCATAGGGCGCCGTCCAAAGATTACTGAGTGTAAATGTTGGATGAATATATTCGGCGCTGGCGCCGGCTGGCTCGATCACCCGATGCCGGATCGCCATGTAGGCCGCCCACACCACCCCGTAGGGCAGCAAGGTTCGCAGCGTCTGCGCGGCGCGGCTCGCCAAGGGAGCCGACTTCGGAAGGGTCGACCAGAGCCAGGCGGCGATGAGGACGGGGATGCACACCATGGTCTCTTTGGTGAACATGGCCCCGGCAAACAACACCACCGAACCGGCCCACCAACGCCCAGCACTGCTTGGTATTTCAAACCCTTTGCGCGACCTGTCGCGCGGCATCTCCTCCGACATCGCCTGCGACATCTCTTGACACTTCAGAAACGCGATCAGCGTGCCGAAGAAAAATACTGCTCCCAGCCCATCGACACAACTGCTGCCGATCCAGGCAACGCTCTCCACCTTGGAGGGATGGAGGCCGAACAGCAGTGCCGTCAACAGGGCCAGGCGCGGGTCGCCAAACAGGCGGCGTCCGAACAGATAGGCCATCGCCACCACGGCCAAGTGCAGCAGAATCGCAGACAGGTGAAACCATCCCGGCGCGCCCCCCGTCAATTTGATCCATAGAAATCCCCACAGCATCGCCAGCGGACGGTAATAAACCGAGTGCGCTCCTGTGTTGGAGCCGAAGATGTCATGGGTGAAAAATTTCGGAACGTCGCTCCATCCGCCGCTCCACGGGCTGATCACGTTGTCGTCATAGACCGGGGCAAAGCCGATGGTGCGCACGTAGAGCGCAAACAGCAGGGCCAGCGTAGCGCGAAACCACCAGCCTTCGCCGCGCAGCACGGCAATCCGCGAGATGCGGGAGTTGCTGGGCAAGGTCTCCGCTCCGAAGTTCGCCGCCGGCACTGCTTCCGGCTCACTTTCCACACGGGTTCGCATCAGCGTGGTCATTCCCGAAGTTTAGCGCAACCGGCGGCCACCTCGAGGCCGGAATTGCCTTCCGCACACTGCCATCGAGTTACCAAGGCTGCCGTACCGCGGGGCTTCCATCAGAAATTCGGCTATAATAAATACAGTTAATTGAGTTTTCGTTTCCTCGCTTCCTAACCGAATCGTGCAACGGACTCGCGGCAGAGTTCCCCTGCCACATACAACTGCGCGCCGCCAGCGCAGGCCCGCTAACAATTCGCCATTCCCAAGAGAAGGATGAAACGGCTTGACCACCCAGATTCGCAACATCGCCATCATTGCCCACGTCGATCACGGAAAGACCACACTAGTTGATTCCATGCTGCGCCAGAGCGGCATATTCCGCGCCAACCAGGAGCTGGTGGATCGCGTCATGGACTCCAACGATCTGGAACGCGAGCGCGGCATCACCATCCTCGCCAAGAACACCGCCGTGTTTTTCCACGACATGAAAATCAACATCGTGGATACTCCCGGCCACAGCGATTTTGGCGGCGAGGTAGAGCGCGCGCTGAAGATGGTCGATGGCGTCATGCTGCTGGTGGACGCCAGCGAAGGCCCGCTGCCGCAGACCCGCTACGTGCTTGCCAAGGCTCTGGAAGCCCACCTGAAGCCCATCGTGGTCATCAACAAGATCGACCGTCCCGATGCGCGCTCGCAGGAAGTGCTCAACGAGGTCTATGACCTGTTCATCGATCTCGACGCCGAAGAGTCGCAGCTGGAGTTCCCCGTGCTTTACACCAACGGCAAACTGGGCACGGCAACCACCGACCTCGCCGTCCCCGGCACCAACCTGCAGCCGCTGTTTGAGGCCATCGTGCAGACCATTCCGGAGCCCGCCGGAGACCCCGCCGCAACGCTGCAGATCCTGGTCGCCAACCTCGATTACAGCGACTACCTCGGCCGCCTGGCCATCGCGCGCGTCTTCAACGGCACGCTGCGCACCGGCGAAGAAGTCGGCATCGCCAAGCTCAACGGCGAGATCGAAAAGGTCAAGATCACCAAGCTGTTCAGCTTCAACGGGCTCAAGCGCACCGACAGCACCGAGACCGAACTGGGCGATATCGTCGCCATCGCTGGCGTCACCGGCATCACCATCGGCGAAACTATCACCAGCTTCGAAACCCCCGAGCCGCTGCCCCACATCGTCATCGACGAGCCCACCATCGCCATGCAGTTTGTGGTCAACACCTCACCCTTCTGCGGACGCGAGGGCCAGTACGTCACCTCACGCAACCTCGCCGAACGCTTTGAGAAGGAGTTGCTGACCAACGTCTCCATCCGCGTCGAGCAGACCGCGCCAGACACCTTCACCGTGATGGGCCGCGGCGAATTGCAGCTTGCCATCCTCATCGAAATGATGCGCCGCGAAGGCTTCGAAGTCGCCGTCGGCAAGCCGGAGATCGTCACCCGCACCATCAACGGCAAGCTGATGGAGCCCACCGAACTGCTCACCGTCGACATCCCGGAGGAGTACATCGGCGTGGTGATCGAAAAGCTCGGCCAGCGCAAGGCCGAGATGCGCAAGATGCACAATCACGGCTACGGCCGCGTGCGCATCGAGTTCAGCGTACCCAGCCGCGGCCTCATCGGCCTGCGCAGTGAGATGCTGACCGAAACCCGCGGCACCATCGTGATGAACTCGCTGTTTGACGGCTACACCGAATGGCTCGGCGTTATTCCCCACCGCGCCGCCGGCGTGCTCATCTCCGACCGTAACGGGAGCACCACCACCTACGCCCTCAACAGTCTGCAGGAGCGCGGCGAACTGTTCGTCGGCCCCGGCGTGGAGGTCTATGAAGGCATGATCGTCGGCCAACACTCGCGCGACAACGATCTGGACGTCAATGCCGTCCGCGAAAAGAAGCTGACCAACATGCGCGCCTCCACCTCCGATGAAGGCATTCGGCTGATCCCCTTCCGCACCCTCAACCTGGAGCAGAGCCTGGAGTTCATCGCCGACGACGAACTGGTGGAAGTCACCCCCAAGTCGCTCCGCCTGCGCAAGAAGATTCTGCAGGCCAACCGCCGTCCCCGCAAGGGCACCGAACCGGTCGCCTCGCAGGTCTAGTTGCAGGTTCCGCGAACAGCAAAAGTCCCCCGGCAACGGGGGACTTTTCGTTTTAGATTGTGTCCGCAGCGAAAGGATTGGTGGGGAAAATTTGCGTCGCACGATGGCAGCGCTTCATCTGCCGTCAGAGGAGATGGCACCTGTGATCCGGCGCCGCAAAACCGTCCGCGCTTTGGCCTTCGCTCTGCTCGTTCTGGCTGGGCTCGCGGTCGCCCAGGGGCAACAGCCGCTCTCGCCCACGCTGCAGGCCGCCGTGGGGCAGTGGCAGGCGATCAACGACGACGGCAAGCCCAACGGCCACGTGGAGACCTACCTGGTCGATGGCAAGCTGTTTGGCAAGGTCACCCAGCTTCGCCCTGGAGCTTCACCCGGAGAATTGTGCACCAAGTGTAAGGGCGATCTCAAAAACCAGCCCATTCTCGGCCTCGTCATCCGGAACTTCCAGCAGGACGGCGAAGTCTGGGCCGGAGGGACGGTGGTCGATCCTGACAACGGCAAGGAATACAGGGATAAGATCTGGACCACGGGACACGATCAGCTGCATCTGCGCGGCTTTATCGGCATTTCGCTGTTTGGGCGCAGCCAGACCTGGACCCGCCTGCCCTAGTTAAGCGTCCCGGCGCCGGCCTCATCCACTCTCTTTTTTGGAGGCGGCCATGCACGCTTCCGCTTCCTCGCGGTCGCGCCGGTTTTCGATCAGAATCCACACGATGTAGAACACCACCACAAGATTGCCGTTGAGCAGCGCAAACCGGATCCAATGGGGATGCCGGATCGCGCCAACTACCTCAAACGGCACATAGATCGCACCCGAAATCACGGCGAACCATTCGGCCCAGTGCAGTTCGTTCCACAGCCCGTAGGCCTCCACAAAGCGGCACGTCGCATAGGCCAGCCCCACCCCAACCGCGGTCCAGATGCCGCGTCCGGTGGTGCGGTCGGCCAGATCGTAGAACCAGTCGGCCACCCGCGAGTCGGGATTGAGACGCAGGAAGTCGGTCAGGTGGTCCACTACACTGTCGAGGTCCTTGTGCAGCAATGACAGCAGGACCACGCACAGTGCGATCACCGCCGCGCCCTTGATTGCCTCTATGGCCGCAACTGTCCGCAGGCCATACTTGTGGCTATGCTTCCCCATTCGCTGCACTTCACCAGGACACTTGGGAATTACCGTACCGAGTCCAATTTACACGAAGCGCGCCGCCGTCGGCACGCGGAATGCACTGGCCGGCAGGGTGGCTGCCTGCACCGTGGGCATACGTCGCACGGCTAAAAACATTTTCCGCTATCATTCGGAAGCAGCCTCTTTTTCCGGCTCCCGTTCCATGTGGACGGCGCCATCATGGACCGGAAGCGGTCTGCCACTCACTCGAACGCGCCGCGTCCCGGCTCCGGCTTGAACAGGCCGGGAGGTACTGATGAAGGTTCATACCAGGTTTCTGCTCTCGGCGTTCGCGCCCCAGCACTTCCCTCCCGCAGGGTTGCCGGAAGTGGCGTTTCTGGGCCGCTCCAATGTGGGTAAATCCAGCCTCATCAATTCGTTGGTCGGCGCCAAGGTGGCCAAAACCAGCAACACGCCGGGACGCACCCAGGCCATCAACTTCTTCGAGATTCGCTGGCCCGGCCGTCCCCGTCCCGAGCTGGTCTTTGCCGACCTGCCCGGCTACGGCTATGCCCGCGTTCCAAAGGCGATCACCCGCACTTGGCCCCAGTTCATCGAACCCTATCTCGCCGAACGCTCAACTCTAGTGCTCTGCCTCTGCCTGGTGGACGCCAACATCCCGCCCCAGCCCTCTGACTCGCAGATGATCGACTACCTGCGCCAGAACCATCGCCCGCTGCTGGTGGTGGCCACCAAGGCGGACCGCGTCGGCAACCGCCTGCAAAGCTCCCTCAACGCACTCCAGCGCGCGCATGACGTGGATTCCGTACTCCCCTATTCGGCCAAGACCGGCATGGGACAAGACGAACTTTGGAAGCGCCTGCGGACCGCCAGCGCCGAGGCCAGCTCAGGCGGCGAGAGCGTCTGACCGCCGGAATGGGATTTCTGAAATCGGCTGCCGATTCCCCGCCGGGAGCAAACCTCCCCATATCGCAGCTTGGGAAGAAGCGTATTTTCTTGTTTTCGCAACAATCACAACCTAAACAAGTTACAAGGTTCTTAACATTTCGTTACCGTCCTGAGGCCAGTACTTTACTGGAAACACTCCAGATTTCGTAGTATGATGGCTTGTCATTGTGACTCGTAAATCCTTGCTAGACGGGCTGAGTTTAGCGGGAGGATGCGAAGCGCGGAGAATTTATCCAATGCTGTAAAACAGGCCGGCGATGTTCTTCGAGCCTGACTTAATAAACAAACCTGGCGTTCATCTAAAACACGTTCTGCGGACTGGAGTTCCACACAGAATCTACTTGCACGTCTGAATTCCGTAGCAGACCAATAAGGACAATCCCATGGCAAAACGACGCGGAAATCCCAACTGGGGCAAGCCGGAACCAATCGGCCCCGTGACTCCCACTATCACCGAGTTTGAACAGGTCGTCCGTGAATTCAAATTGACCCCGGATCAGTACCTTCGTTCCACCCGTCTCCGTGAGTGGGCACGCCGCAACAAAAACTCCAAGTACATTCCGGAACCGCTTCTGGAAGCCTGGGGCTTTGAAATCGAATCCACTCTGTAATCGCTGACCTTCGCGAGTTTCCCTCAAAAGGCCGCCATATCCTGGCGGCCTTTTTCATCGAGCGCCCGCGGCCGGAGCGACATCCTTGGCCGCGTACCCGGCTGCGTAGCTCCCATGTGGGCGATCATCACACCGCCATCTACCAGACGCGGCAGGCCGGCTCGGCCACCATCGGCTGCCCTGCTTTGCAGCCGAACGCCTTGGCGAAACCCGCCTGGTTGCTCAGCACGGTGTTCACCCGGTACCGGTTCAGCGAGTGCGGATCGGTGGTGATCTGCATCCGCTCCTGGTCCGGACGCGCGTTCTCGCACCAGCCGAAGGCGTAGCTGGCGTAGAAGAGCTGGCGGGGCGTCAGGCAGTCTTCTCCCGGCGTGTCCAGCGATTTGCCGCGCGCTTTGTACAGGTTCTCCAGCGCCATCATGGCCAGGTGGATACCGCCGTTGTCGGCCGTGTCTTCGCCCTGCGTGCGCTTCCCATCCGTCTTCACATCGGCCCCCAGCTCCGGAACAGGGTGCGTGTATTCGGCGGCCAGGCAGGCGCCGCGTTTCTCGTAGGCCTTGGTATCGGCCTCGGTCCACCAGTCGCGCAGGTCGCCCTTGGCGTCGAACTTGCGCCCCTGGTCGTCGAAGCCGTGCGTCATCTCATGGCCGATGGTGGCGCCCATCCCCCCGTAGTTCTCCGCATCGCTCTGCGTGGGGCTGAAGTAGGGCAGCTGCAGAATGCCCGCCGGAAAGTTGATGGAGTTGTTCTGCATGTCGTTGTAGGCGTTGATGGTCGGCGGCGTCATCATCCACTCCTGCTTGTCCACCGGACGGTTGATCTTGTTCAGCTCGCGGTGCACCTCAAAGACATTGGCCGACACCACGTTGGCCATGTAATTACCCGGCACGATCTTCACCGAAGAGTAGTCGCGCCACTTGTTCGGATAGCCGATCTTCTCGATCATCGCGTCCAGCTTTTCAATCGCCTGCTTCTTGGTCGCCTCGGTCATCCAGTCCACCTCGCCGATGTCCTGCTTGAGCGCCTGGCGAATGTTGTTGGTCATCTCCAGCGCCTTGGCCTTGCTCTCCGGCGGGAAGGCGATCTTCACATACTCCTGTCCCAGCGCCTCGCCCAGGTGCGCGTCCGCCGAGGCAACGCAGCGCCGCCACTGCGGCAGCATCTTGGGAACCCCCCTCAGCCCGCTGCCGAAAAAGTCGAAGTTCGCCTGCTCCAGCTCCGGCGTAGTCTTGTTCGCCGCCGACTTGATCGTCCACCAGCGCAGATAGCTCTTCAGCTCGTCCAGCGAGCGCGTCTTGATCTGCTCATCGAGCGCGGGGAAAAACTCCAGCGTGGCAACAATGTAGAACGGAGGCACCGGCACGCCGCTCACCTTCAGGTATTCGTCCATGTCAAAGTCGGGCAGCGCCGCGCGGATCTGCTCCAGCGATTGCTTATGATAGGTCTTCTCCGGGTCGCGGCGCTCCACCCCGTTCATCTGCGCCTTGGCCAATCCACTCTCGATCTCGATCACCGCCGCGGCCTCCGTAGCCGCACGCTCGGGCGCATCGCCTGCCAGCCCGAACATGCGCACCAGGTGCTTGCGATACTCCTCGCGCAGTTTTTTCGAATCTTCGTCGTCTTTCAGGTAATAGTCGCGCGAGGGCAGCGACAGTCCGCCCTGGTCAAAGCCGGCGACCACCCTGGAGGAATCGATCAGGTCCTGCGTCGGCCCAAATCCGAACATCGGCGCGCTGGTCTGGTTGTCGTCGCCCTCAAAGGCCGGCGCAATTCCGCCGTGCAGATGCGCCAGCACCCCGGCGATCTCTTTCTTGTCCTGGATGGCATCCACCGGCTTCAGTTCGTCGGCCAGCCACTGCATTCCCTTGGCCGTACGCTCGTCGAGGTTCATGCAGCTCTTCCAGTAATCGCCCACCTGCTGCTCGGTCCCCTTGGCCCCCGGAGTCTCGGCCGCCTTTTCCATCGCCTCGCGCAGAATCATCTGGTTCCACAAGTAGAGCGGCGTCCACGTTCCCACCGAGGACATATCGGACGGGATGGGATGCGCCGCCTTCCACTTCGAGCAGCTGTAGGCGTAGAAATCCACGCAGGGCGAGATCGATTTGTCCAGCATGGACGCCTCGAAGCGGTCCAGCTGCGGCAGCGCAGCCGCCTGCGGCTTGGGCGCATCACTCTGCGCGACGCATTGTGATACCCAAGGCGAAACCCAGGCGCTGGCCACCAGCAGCACCAGACATCCCATCCGGCCAATTCCGTTCTGCATGAGCACTCCTGATCGTCTCAAGACTTTCTACCGCAGCTTCCTTGCACGACCAGCCGATTCTATCCCAACCGCGCAGCCCGCTTCACCCAGCGCCTGCGGCCGGAGCGGCGAAGTCTGCCGCGTACCCGTCAGGCCAGATCACCCGCGCATCGGCATCCCCGCCGCAGATGCTAGAATCCGGAATGTATGAGTCACCCGCCGTTCTGTGAAGTTCCCGCCGCGCTGGAGGAGATGCGCGCCGGGCGAATGGTCGTCGTCGTCGATGACGAGGACCGCGAAAACGAAGGCGACCTAACCATGGCCGCCGAAAAAGTCACGCCCGAAGCCATCAACTTCATGGCCCGCTTCGGACGCGGACTGATCTGCCTTTCGCTGACCGAGGAGCGTTGCGACTACCTGCGGCTGGCGCCCATGACCAACGCCAACGAGTCGCCCTTCGGCACCGCCTTCACCGAATCCATCGAGGCCCGCGAGGGCGTCACCACCGGCATCAGCGCCGCCGACCGCGCCCGCACCATCCGCGTCGCCGTCGATCCCGCCTCACGCGCCTCCGACCTGGTGCGCCCCGGACACATCTTTCCTCTGCGCGCCCGCTCCGGCGGCGTCCTCGTCCGCGCCGGGCAAACCGAAGCCAGCGTCGATCTGGCGCGCATGGCCGGGCTCAACCCCTCCGGCGTCATTTGCGAAATCATGAGCGACGACGGCACCATGGCGCGCGTGCCCGAGCTCATCGAGTTCTGCCGCCAGTACAACCTCAAGCTCATCACCACCGCCGAGGTCATCCGCTACCGCATGGCCACCGAGCATCTGGTCGAGCGCCAGGGCGAAGCCATCGTCCCCACCCGCTACGGCGAGTTCCGCATGATCGCCTACCGCTCCGAGCTCGACGGCCACTCCCACGTCGCCATGGTGCGCGGCGATATTGGCACGCCCGGGGGGTCGTCCAATGACGATGCGCCCGACGCGCCGCCCGCGCTGGTCCGCATGCACACCCACTGCCTGGCCGGAGACGTCTTCGGCGCCACCTGGTGCGAGTGCGGCAGCGTCCTCGATCAGTCCCTGCGACGCATTGCCGAAGAGGGCCGCGGAGCGGTCATCTACCTGCACCAGACCTCGCTGGGCTTCACCGTCGAGCAGCTCAAAGGCAAGCCGATCCTGCAGTTCCACAAGGACCACGCTCTGCCCACCCTGCCGGAAAACCAGCGCACCCGCCAACGCGACATTGGCATCGGCGCCCAGATCCTCGCCGACCTCCATCTGCGCCGCATCCGCCTGCTCACCAACCACCCCCGCCGCGTCGCCGCCCTCGAAGGCTTTGACATCGAAATCGTTGAGCACATCCCGGTGCGGAACCCTGCGGCGGTGAAGTAATAAGACTAAAGTGAAGGTAAATTGAGGGTGGCCCATTCAAGCCCGCTGTTGGCTAGAGTGGGGTAGTTGATTCTGATGTTTTGCTTTTGCTTGAGGAGTCATGCTGAACGAAGTGAAGCATCCCGGCGCCTCCCAAATATCAGATTCGGGCGTAAGGTCACCTCAGCATGAAACTTCATCTCAGGCGCCGCAGGCGAACAGCCCCACTCAAGCCAACAGCGGGTGTCTAGTCCCAGGACATGCTTTCCAGTTTGTCTCGACACATCCTTTCCAGTTTGAGATGCGGATTCAGTCTGCGATCCAGCGTTCGACCGAGGTCGAACGCTGGATCGCGAGATCGAGTTCGCGCACCAGGGTGCGGCAGTAATACACCTGCACCCGATCCTCCAGCCGCAGCAGTTGCACCCACTCCCGGCGCAGGCCCTGGCCGATGTTCCAGGTGCGTCCAAAGGCGTTGATCTTGCCGTCGGCGTCCAGCCGTCGCACATGCGCGCCAGCCGGATACTCCCAGCGCGGCGGCTGCGGGTCGTAGGCCCGCGGACTGGGCCGCCAGATCGAGGCCGGCGTGCGCATCTGCAGAGCTTCGTGAGGCCGCACCTGGTTGTGCTCCCAACGAAACTCATCCAGCCACTGCTGCTGCGGCTTGCCTTGCCACCCGCGGCGCTGCAGCGCCCGCTCCAGTGCAGCCGGATGCCCTGCTTCATCAGCCACACCGCCAGCTCCGTCGTCCCCATCGGGGCCCGCGCGCTCCACCACGGAATGCCGTGGTCCATCAGCATCCCCTCCGGCACCCCGCTATCGCAAAACGCCCTCTGCAACTGCTCCCGCACCAGCTCCGCACGCGTGCTCCCCGTCTGTTGCAAAACCAGCACGTAGCGGCTGTGGTCGTCCATCACCGACAGCGGACCGGTCGGCGCATTCCACCCTTTGGGACTCTTGAAGTCCATCTGCCCCAGTTCGTTCGGCACGGCGCGCTCAAAGCGCTCCACCGCCTGGTCGTGCCGGTCCGCGGGGCGGATCAGATCGCGCCGCAGCAGAATCCGATGGATCGTACTGCGGGTTAGCCGCATGCCAGCGCGCTCCAGCAGAACCCCCAACTTGCGCGCTCCCCAGTCCGGATACCGGCGGCGCAGCTCAACCACCTGCGCCTCCAACTCCGGCGGCGTCAGACGCGGGCTGTGAGCGGGACGACGGCTGCGCTCGGCGATCCCGGCAACGCCTTGCTCTCGATAGCGCTCCAGCCACAACCGCCCGGTCGGACGCGATATCCCAAACTCCTCACACAGCGCCGTCAGCGACTTCTCCCGGCGCATGGCCGCCACCACGAACTGCACCCGCTGTTCTCGTACGTCCATGGTCTTCCAAGGCATCTCGGCTTACACTCCCGGGCTCGCTGCGCTCGCGCGGAAGTGTAAAGGATGTCCCGAGACACTTTGGAAAGGATGTCATGGGACTAGACACCAAAAGCGGGCTTGAATGGGGCACCCGCGGCGGCGAAGTGAATAAAGCAGGCCACGGCAGCGCGCCGTGGCCTTTGCATTTGCAATCCCCGCGAGATCTACTGCTTCTTCACCCGCAAATCGTGCCCGGTCATTTCCTTCGGCTGTGCCACGCCGAGAACCCCCAGCACGGTCGGCGAAATGTCCTGCAGCGCGCCATCCGGACGCAGCGTGAACTGGCTTGCCGCCTCGCCAATGTAGATAAATGGCACCGGGTTGGTAGTGTGCGCCGTGAACGGCCCGCCGGTCACCGGATCGATCATCTCCTCGGCGTTGCCGTGGTCAGCCGTCACCAGCATCACGCCGCCGCTGCGCTTCACCGCCGCATAAATGTCGCCCAGGCAGGCGTCCACCGTTTCCACGGCCTTTACCGTCGGCTCGATCTTGCCCGAGTGGCCCACCATGTCGGCGTTGGCAAAGTTCACCACCATCACGTCGAAGGTGTTGTCCCTGATCTGCTTCACCACGTGGGCCGTAATCTCGGCCGCGCTCATCTGCGGCCTCAGGTCATAGGTGGCAACCTGGGGCGATTGCACCAGCAAACGGTCTTCGCCCGGAAACGGCTTCTCCACGCCGCCGTTAAAGAAGAACGTGACGTGCGCATACTTCTCCGTTTCGGCCACCCGCAGGTTGCGCATATTCTGCTCGGCCATCACGTTCGCCAGAATGTTGCGCAGCCGCTCCGGCTGAATCACCGTGGGTAGCTTGAAGCGCTGGTCGTATTCGGTCATGCAGAGGTAGTGCAGGTTCTTCGGAACCTCGCGCACCGGAATCTCGGCTTCCAGTTTGTCCGCATCCGGCAGGTCGCGCCCGGCCGCCTCGGTGATGCCGCTCAAGCGGGTCAGCACCCGGGTAATCTGACGCGCGCGGTCGGCGCGGAAGTTGAAATTGATGATCACATCCTGGTCGCGAATGGTCGCCACCGGCTGTTGGTTCTCATCCACGCACACAAACGGCAGCACAAACTCGTCGTACACTCCGCGGTTGTAGGAGTCCTTCACCATCTGCACCGGATCGGTGGTCGAGCCGGCCTCGGCCTTGCCGCGCACCATGGCGTCAAAGGCCTTGCGCTCGCGCTCCCACTTCTTGTCGCGATCCATGGCATAGTAGCGGCCGCCCACCGTGGCAATTTTGCCGATGCCATACTCGCGCATCTTCTGCTGCAGCTTTTCCAGGTAGCCCGCGCCGGAGTCCGGCGGCGTATCGCGCCCGTCCAGGAAGGCATGCACGAAAGCGCGCTCCACGCCGCTGCGCTTGGCCATCTGCAGCAGCGCGTAGAGATGGTTCTCATGCGAGTGCACGCCGCCGTCGCTGAGCAGCCCGAGGAAGTGCAGACGGCGGCCGTTCTTCTGCGCCTCCGTCATCGCCTCCACCAGCAGCGGATGCTTGAACAACTCGCCGTTTTCGATCATCAGGTCCAGCCGCGTGATGTCCATGTACACCACCCGCCCGGCGCCGATGTTGAGATGTCCCACTTCGCTGTTGCCCATCTGCCCGGTGGGCAGCCCCACAAAGCGTCCGCTGGTGTGCACCAGGGTGTTGGGAAACTCGCGCAGCAGTTTGTCATAGGCGGGCGTGCGCGCCAGTGAGATCGCGTTCGACTTCGAGGGTGGAGCGTAACCCCAGCCATCCAGGATGATAAGAACCACCGGTTTCGGTCGCGCCATGATGTTTCCTAAACTCCCGCCTCTTGCGCCTGCCGGCGCGCTACTTGGACGTACCGTCCGTCGTCTTGCCCGTCGTCTTCGAAGCGTCGTCCGCCGCCTTGGGTTGCGGCGTCTCCGGCGGCTTCTGTGAATTCACTTCGCTCTCAAAAGCCCCCAGCTTGCGCTCCAGCTCTTCGCTATAGGCCTGCAGCTTCGTCTGCACCAGCTGCCCGCCCTGCTCGTTGGCCTCGCGAAGAATCACCGGCACCTTTTCCAGCAGCCGTTTTCCGGCCTCCGAGTTGTAGAAATCGATGCCCGCCTGCACGTCTCCGGCGCTCAGATTCTTCTGGTACACCGGAATGATCGCCTCGGAGATATCTTCAAAGGTGAACAGCGGCGTGCTGTCGAAGACCTCGCCCAGCTTCTTCAGCGTGGCCGCGTCCGCATTGGGATCTTTCTTCTCGAACGCAGCCCGTGCCGCGGCTTTTATCTTTGCCTGCGTGCTGCGCAGCGATTCGTCCACGCTCTGTTGCACTCCCATGGCGCGCATCAGCTGCAGCACCTGCGCCCGCGACGGCGGCGTGGTGTCCAGGGTTACCGTCTGCGCCAGGGCCGCGCCGCACAGCACGCAACCCAGCCAAGCCAGTACTCCCAACCGGCGAAACGTCAGGCTTCTCCTTGAACTTCCACGCCAAAGTCGCAACACGCTAGTCTTCTCCGCCTGCCGTCTCCAGCAGTTCGCCACTGTAATTGATCGCGCCAAAGCCCAGGAAATTCGCGCCCGACCCCAGCTCCTCTTCGATCCGCAAAAGCTGGTTGTACTTGGCAATGCGGTCGGTGCGGCTGGCCGAGCCGGTCTTGATCTGGCCCACGCCGGTCGCCACCGCCAGATCGGCGATAAAGGTGTCCTCGCTCTCACCCGAGCGGTGCGACATGACGGCCGTGTAGCCGTTGCGCCGCGCCATCTCGATCGCCTCCAGCGTCTCGGTGATGGTTCCGATCTGGTTCAGCTTGATCAGGATCGAGTTGGCCACGCCGCTGTCGATGCCGCGCGCCAGCAACGCCGTGTTGGTCACAAACAGGTCGTCGCCCACCAGCTGAATCTTGTTGCCCAGCTCATCGGTCAGCAGCTTCCAGCCCTCCCAGTCGTTCTCCGCCAGGCCGTCTTCCAACGACACGATCGGATACTGCCGCACCCAGTCGGCGTAGAAGTTCACCATCTCGGCGGGTGTCTTCGCCGACTTGTCGCCCTTCTTGAAGACGTACTTGCCGTTCTCGAAGAACTCGCTCGACGCCGGGTCCAGCGCGATCGCAATGTCCTGCCCCGGCCTGTATCCGGCCAGCGTGATCGCCTCCAGAATCACTTCCAGCGCTTCCTCGTTGGACTTCAGCGACGGCGCAAAGCCGCCCTCGTCGCCCACCGCCGTGCTGTAGCCGCGCTTCTTCAGCACGCTCTTCAGGGAGTGAAACGTCTCCGTGCCCCAGCGCAGCGCCTCGGAAAACGATGGCGCGCCTACCGGCATCGCCATGAATTCCTGGAAGTCCACATTCGAATCCGCATGAGCGCCGCCGTTGATGATGTTCATCATGGGCACCGGCAGAATCGAGGCGTTCACCCCGCCCAGGTAGCGGTAGAGCGGCACGTCGTAATGGTCGGCCATGGCGCGCGCGGCCGCCATGCTCACCGCCAGAATCGCGTTGGCGCCCAGCTTTTCCTTGTTCTCGGTGCCGTCCAGCTCGATCATCTCGGCATCCAGCTCGCTCTGGCGCGAGGCGTCCAGGCCCTCCAGATGAGGTCCCAGCACGTTGTTCACGTTGTCAACCGCCTTCAGCACGCCCTTGCCCAGGTAGCGCGACTTGTCGCCATCGCGCAGTTCCACGGCTTCATGCTCGCCCGTCGAGGCGCCGCTGGGTACAATCGCCCGCCCCTTGGCCCCGCTGCTCAGCGTCACTTCCGCCTCCACCGTGGGATTCCCGCGTGAATCGAGAACTTCCCGTGCATGTACCAGATCGATCTCGGTCATAGATTCCTCTTCACTTTATTTTGGTGAGATTAGCGCTTCGTTTTTGTAGGTAGAAGGTCGCCAAACGTAGAGAATTATATGCTACTCCGCAGCCTTGCACCCTCCCCGGCCGGCGCACAATCGCCCCGCCCGCAATTTCACTCCGCCCGCCCCCGTCGTAACCGCCTTGGTTCGGGCGCTTGCGCTGCATCCAGGGTTGCACTACGCTCCTCCAATGGGCGTTCTTTCTTTTCGCCCAGGGAGTTGCCCCATGAACCGATTCCCCCGCCTGTTATGCCTCGCGCTGCTGGCCACCACCACCGCTTTCGCTCAGACCGACACGCTCCCCTCCGACCCGTCACTGGCCAACGATAACCAGCCGATGCAGACTCCACCGGTGGACGCACAGACCGGCGTCCCGCAGCCGGAGCAGACCGCGCCGGTTGGCCCTCGGCCCCGCGAGGTCCATGCCCAACCGGCCAAGCCCAGCGCCGCCACGCCGACCACTCAGCACTCCGACGCTTATTATGAAACCGGACCGCGCCATGCCGCCGACGTTGAGCCGGACGCGTCCGCCTCGCAGCCCGCGCTGCAGACCCGCGCCAACTCCGGGGAAAACATCCTGCCCACGGCGACCGTGCTTCGCCTCAAGCTGCTGAACCCCATCTCCACCGCCAGCGCGCGCCCCGGCGAGCGCTTCTTTGCCACCCTCACCCAGCCGGTGAAGGTCGATGGCCACGCCATCATTCCGGTGGGAACCAGCGTCACCTGCCAGATCAACGCCGCGCACCGCGCCAGCCGCTTCTCGCGCAAGCCGTCGCTCTCCATCAAGGCCCTCAGCCTGCATATGCCCAGCGGCGAGGTGCTCGATTTCACCGCCTCGGTCATCGATACGGCCACGCCCCACAAACTCGATGTCGATCAGGAAGGCCGCGTCCGCGGCGCCGCCTTCAGTCCCATGGACAAGGTGGAGATGGTTTCGCTCGCCGGAGCCGGTCTCGTCGCCGGAGCCGTCATCGCCGGACCGGAAGGCCTGTTCATCGGCACCGCCAGCGGCGCCGCGCTGGCAGCAGGACACATCGTCGTCAAGCACCGCAACCTCACCATACCCGCAGGAACCGAGTTGATCTTCGAACTCGACGGCCCCGCTACCATTAGCCACCCGCAGATGGGCGGATAACGCCGGGTGGGTAACGCTCCTAAGTTGTCATTCCGAAGCGAAGCGAGGAATCCCTGCGACGTCGAAGTATGCCATCCGGCCCGAGAGGCATTTCAGCCAGAACATCCCAGCGAAAGCCCCAAACAGTAAACAGGCGCCGCATCTTCGAGGCGCCTGTTTCATCTCTTCCGCGGTTCGCTACTTCACCACTCCGCTCAGCGCATCGAAGAACTCCGGAAACGACACCGCAACCGCCTCCGCACCGTGAATAATGGTGTCGCCCTCGGCACGCAGTGCGGCCACGGCAAACGCCATCGCGATGCGGTGATCGTCGAAGCTCTCCACCTTGCCGCCGCGCAGCGTTTGCCCGCCCGGGATCCTCATGCCATCGGGAAACTCCTCCACCTCAGCGCCCATGGCGCGCAGATTGTGCACCACGGCGGCAATGCGGTCGCTCTCCTTCACGCGCAGCTCGGCGGCGTCGCGAATCTCCAACCCGCGCACGCTGTAGGGAGCCACGGCAGCGATGGCCGGCAGCTCGTCGATGAGCGCCGCACTCTGCGCCCCGCGAATTTCCCCGCCCTGGAAGACGCCGCCCTCGGCCTGCATGGTGCCCACCATTTCGCCGTACTGCTCCTCCACCTTGAGGAACTGGATCTTCACGCCCATGCCCGCGAGCACGTCCAGCACGACCGAGCGCGTCGGATTCAGCAGCACCGAATCCACCACCAGGTTCGAGCCCGGAAACAGCGCCGCCGCGCACAGGAAAAACGTAACCGACGACAGATCTCCCGGCACGTAAGTCTTCACCGCGTGCAGCTTCTGTCCGCCGCGCACGCTCACCCGGTTGCCGTCGCGCGTCACCTCCGCCCCGAAGGCCCGCAGCGCCAGCTCGGTGTGGTCGCGGGTGCGCACCGGCTCAATCACCGAGGTCTCGCCCTCGGCAAATAGACCGGCCAGCAGCACGCAGCTCTTCACCTGCGCACTGGCCACCGGCGGCTCATACTCCATCGCCTTCAGCTTCGCGCCATGGATGGTCAGAGGCGCGCAGCCATCGTGCGACTCGATCTTCGCCCCCATCTTCTGCAGCGGGTCGATCACCCTGCGCATCGGCCGCTTGCTCAGCGACGCGTCGCCAATCATCACGCTGGTAAACGGCTGCGCGGCCACCACGCCGCTTAACATGCGCATGGTCGACCCGCTATTGCCGCAGTCCAACTCGCGCTCGGGAGCCTGCAGAACGCCCGCCACGCCATCCACCTCCACGTGATTGCCCTTGCGCCGCACCGTTGCGCCCATGGCCTCCATGCAACCCAGCGTGCTGGCGCAATCGGCCGAGCTGGAAAAGTTTTCAAACTCCGACGTGCCTTCGGCAATCCCCGCCAGCATGGCATAGCGATGCGAGACCGACTTGTCGCCCGCCGTCCGCACGCTGCCCTGGATCTGCTTCGCCGCTCTTACCCGTACATCCATATGTGTCAATCCTTATTGTTCACCGGCAGAGTCGGTGCATCGCCTCGGCTCGCCGTCCACAACAACTATAAATCCTGCTCGCGTTCAGCGCCCGTTGCGCTCCAGAAAGTCGCGTACCAGCCGTCCCACTTCCTCGGGCTGCTCGAAGGCTGCGAAGTGTCCGGCGCGGCGCACGATCTTCAGCTCCGCACCGCGGATTCCCTTCGCCATCTTTTCCAGCTCGCTCACCGGAGCAGGCGCATCGTCCTCGCCACCCAGCACCAGCGTGGGCACGCCGATCTCGGCCAGCGTCAGCGTGCTGTCGGCGCGCTGGGCCATGCCGCGCTGCATGGCCGCCATGCCCGCCGCCCTCGCGTGCTCCATCGTCTGCCGCGCGCGCTCCACCACGTCCAGCCGCGAGCTCATCGTCACCGGAGCCAGCAGCCGCGGCATCATCTGCTCAATCGCCCACGCCGGCCCTTTCTGCAAAATTTCCTCCGCGTTGCGCATCCGCCCGACGCGCGCCTCGTCGCTGTCCAGGCTGGCCTTGGTGTCCATCAGCACCAACGCTTTCACCCGCTCGCGCCAGCGCCGCCAGGACTCGAAGAGCACATATCCGCCCACCGAGCATCCCGCGAACACCGCTCGCCCAATCTTCAACTCATCGCAGAGGCGCAGTAGGTCGGCAGACAGCTTTTCCATCGTCGTCGCACCTTCGCCCACGCCGGAGCGTCCCAACCCGCGCAGATCCGGCATCACCAGCCGAAAGCGCGACTCCAGGTGCTGCGCCAGCGGCAGCCAGTAGCGGTGGTCGCTGGGATAGGGATGCAGCAGCACCACATCCGGGCCGTCGCCCCTTATTTCATAGAAAAGGTCCACGTCATCGCTTCGCAGAATCATCCGCACATTTTAACCGCCGCCGCCCATCCGTGCTCGCCTGCTACCCTATAATGAATCAGAGAAGGAGCGGGAATGCGCGTACTGATTACGGGCGGGGCCAGCTTCATCGGCTCTCACCTTGCGGATTCTCTGCTGCGCGAGGGCCACGAAGTTGCCGTCATCGACAACCTCTCCACCGGCTCGGAGGAGAACATTGCCCATCTCCTCTCGCACCCCGGCTTCAGCTTTCACCGCGACACCATCTTCCATCTCGAACTGATCGCCTCGCTCATCTCCCGCTGCGACATCGTCTATCACCTGGCCGCCGCCGTGGGCGTCAAGCGCATCATTCAGGCGCCGGTGGAGACCATTGAAACCAACGTCGCCGGCAGCGAACTGGTGCTCCGCCTGGCCGCCCGCCACTCGCGCCGCATCGTGCTCGCCTCCACCTCCGAGGTTTACGGCAAGTCCACCCAGCTGCCCTTTCTGGAAGATGGCGATCTCGTGCTGGGAGCCACCAGCCAGAGCCGCTGGAGCTACGCCTGTTCCAAGGCCATCGACGAATTTCTCGCCCTGGCCTGGCATCGCCAGAGCGGCCTGCCCGTCACCATCGCGAGGCTCTTCAATACCGTGGGCACGCGCCAGAGCAGCCGCTATGGCATGGTGCTGCCCACCTTCGCCGGCCAGGCGCTGCTCGGCTAGCCCATCACCGTCTTCGGCAGCGGGCGGCAATCGCGCTGCTTTACCCACGTGGCCGATATCGTTGAAGCCCTCATCGCAATCGTCACGACCCCACCATCGGCGAAATCTACAACATCGGCAGCACCGCGGAGATCACCATCCAGCAGCTGGCGCAACGGGTGCTCGAAGCCACCGGCTCGCGCAGTCCCATCGTGCACGTCCCTTACGAGCAGGCCTACGCGCCGGGCTTTGAGGACATGAACGCCGCCTGCCCAGCATCGCCAAGGCCCACGCCGCCTTCGGCTTCCAGCCGCGCCGTAATTTGCACCAGGTTCTAACCGAGGTGATTGCCTATCTGCGCGCGCGTATCGAGCTCAACGGCTGCGCCGCACTCGCGGCGGAGTCCCTCGCAGTGGATTCCACCGTGGATCGGTAACTCCCGGCGAAGTCCCGGCTATCGTTCCATCGCGCGCAAAAATGCCTTCAGTCGCACTTTGTCCTGCGCCGCCAGCACCGGAAGATAAAACTCGCTGAGGTGGGCGCGCACCGCGCTTGCGGCCCGGTGCGCATCGCCCTTCTGGATGGCATCGACAATGGCAGCGTGCTGCCGCAATGTTTCTTCGCGGCTCTGCTTCACCGGAGAGCGGAGGCTGGTCTCGATCAGGGAACGGATCGGCTCCTTCAGGGACTGAAAGACCAGATGGAAGAGACGGTTTCCGCTGGCTGCGATCACCGCCTCGTGGAAGTTGGTGTCCAGTTCCGCAAACGGACGCAGTTCGGTCGTGGCCTGCATCTGCCACAGCGCCTCATGCAGGTCGGTGAGACGGGCCTTGGGCTGCGTGCTGGCCAACGCGGCGGCCGACGAATCGAGCACCACGCGCATCTCCAGCAGCTCCAGCGCGGAGGTGCACCCTGCGTCCAGCAGGCTGTCGAAGACCCGCGCAATCCCGACGCTCGGAGTGCCCAGCACCTTGGGCCCTCCGGGATCGCCGTGCCGTACCGCGATCAATCCCATGCTCTCGGCCACCCTGAGCGCTTCGCGCACCGTGGGACGGCTGACCTGAAACTCGATCATCATGGCCCGTTCGGAGGGCAGGCGCGAGCCCGGCGCCAGCTTCCCGCTGAGAATCAGGCGCTGCAGCTGCTCCACAATATGTTCGTGGGCCCGCGTGGAGCGCACCCTGGCGAAGGAGGAAACCTCGGAGGCGGTCATGCCGCCATCCTACCACAGTTGATACATAGTTGACTGGTCTTACCAGTTAGCCGTATACTGCCTGCATGCGTGGAATGGCGATCTTGCTGGGCTTTCAATTATGCGGTGTCGGTCTGCATGCGACCGGGATTCCCATGCCGGGCACCGTGCTGGGGTTGATTCTCTTCACCGCCGGCCTGTTCACCGGCCTCATCAAATTGCAGTGGGTGGAGCACACCGCCTCCGTCCTGCTGGATAACATGCTGCTGTTCTTCGCTCCCATCATCGTCTTCTGCGGCGCCGCGCTGGCTCCGCTCAAGGGCGAGTGGATGGCCATCGCCGCGTCGATCCTGGTCAGTCTTTTGGCCGTCATGCTCACCACCGGATTGGTGACCCATCATCTGCTGGAGCCGGAGAAATGCCAGGCTGAAGATGAATGAGATCACCGCCAACCCGGTCTTCGGAGCCGCGCTCACCCTGGGCGTCTATGCACTCGCCATGGCGACGCACTCGCGCGTAAAGTGGGCGCATCCGCTGCTGACCACCTGCGGCGTTCTTTACCTTGTGCTGCGCGGTCTGCACATCCAGCCGCAGCAATATCAGCTGGGCGGCAGCATGATCTCGTTCTTTCTCGGACCGGCCACCGTCGCGCTCGGCGTGCCCATGTACAAGCAGGCCAATCAGCTGCGGAAGTCGCTGCCTGTGATCTCCGTGGGAGTCATCGCGGGCGCCGTGGTGGGCATGATTACCGCCGGCATGACTGCCGCCTTGCTGGGCGCACCGCCGCAGCTGGTGATGAGCGCCTTGCCGAAATCCGTTACCACGCCCATCGCCATCGAAGTCTCGCGGCAGTTGCACGGCGTGCCGGAGGTCTCCGCCTCCATGGCCATCATTGCCGGGATCGTCGGCAGCCTGATCGGCCCGTTCTTGCTGCGCCGTGTGCGCGTCTCCAACCACATGGCGGTGGGCGCGGCCATGGGAACCTCGTCGCATGCGCTGGGAACAGCGCGGGTGCTGCGCGATTCCGAGGTGCAGGGCTCCACGGCTTCGCTGGCCATGGCTATGGCAGGCATCACCACGGCCTTGCTGGCCATGGCCGTCCCGTGGATCTTGCGGCACATCCCCTCTCATCTATGAGGGGTTGGCGGCAACTCTTAAAACGATTCGCTTCTGTTCCCAAATTAGATCGGCGTTCAAAAGGAACTTTCTGTCCGGCAGGACCTGTCCTTCAAGTGCGGCTTCACTGGTTACCTCTGCTTCATGAGTGCTACATATCGAGCGTGGGGACCTCGTCTCGTTTCAATCCTGTTACCTCCGTTCCACCGCCGCAGGCCGGCAACGGAAACGCCGGCCCCGGCATGCGCTATCTGGCGCGCCAGCCGATTCTGGACCGCGAGCAGAATACCCACGGCTACGAATTGCTCTTCCGCTCCGGACCGGAAAATCTCTTTCTCTGCGACGATCCCGACGCCGCCACCTGCCACGCCATCGACTTTTCCCTGCTCTTCGGCGCCGCTGCGCTCACCAACGGACATATCGCCTTCATCAATTGCACGCGCAACATCCTGCTGAACGACGTCATCACCGTGCTGCCGCGCGATCAGGTCGTCATCGAGGTAGTGGAGAGCGTGCTGGCCGACCGGCAGGTGCTCGAAGCCTGCGAACGCCTGCATCGCGCCGGCTACCGCATTGCCCTGGATGACTACGTGCCCAACCCCAACACCGAGCGCCTGCTGCCCTACGCCGATCTCGTCAAGGTAGATGTTCTGGCGACCCATATCGTCGGGCAGGCCGCCATCGCCGACCAGATGCGCCGCCGCGGCATCCGCCTGCTGGCCGAAAAAGTGGAAAGCCGCGAGCAATTCCATCTTTCTATGAGCATGGGTTATCAGTATTTCCAGGGATACTTTTTCTGCCGGCCGGAAACCGTCACCATGCAGGAGATCCCCTGCTCCCAGCTCGCTTACGTGCAGATGCTGAGCCTCGCCAATCAGAACTACTTCGACGTGGACAAGTTGGAGCAGGCCATCCTGCGCGAGCCGTCCCTATGCTACCGGCTGCTGCGCTATCTCAACTCGGCATCCTTCGGACTGTTCCCCATCCGCTCCATCCGCCACGCGTTGTCTCTCCTGGGGCAGCGCGAATTGCGCAAGTGGGTCTCGATCGTGGTGGCCATCTCGCTCTCCAGCGACCGCTCGGAGGAGCTGATTTACCGCACGCTGGTCCGCGCCCGCTGCTGCGAAGTGCTCGCCACCCTCTGCGGGGCCAACTCCAGCGGAGCTTTCCTCGTCGGGATCATATCGCTGATGGACGCCATCCTCGAACGCCCCATGGAGATTGTCATCGCGCAGCTTCCGCTCACCTCCGATTGCAAGAACGCGCTTTGCGGCGGCACCAACGAGTTGGGCACCGTGTTGCGTTTGGCCATCTGCTGCGAGCGCGGCGCGTGGCAGGAGATCACCGCCTTCGCCCGCGCAAGTGAAGTTCCGGAAGCAACCATCCTGGAAATTCACCGCGACGCCTGCCGCTGGGCCGGCGAGGTTCTGCAGGAAAACCGCCGGCCAACCTGACGCTATCGATTGCCGGGGGAACGCTTGGGGCTTGGATCTTTTCCGCGCGGCTCTTTGCTGGGTAGCGCCGCCGGATTTTCATGGGTGCGCTCGCGGAAGCGCGCACTCATGCCGCCGGCCAATGAAACCGCGGACTTGCCGAAGCGGTCGCGCAGCGCATCCACGGCCTGCATGGCCTGCCTGCGGCGCACATCCTGCCCGCCATCCAGCAGCTCCATCTGCGCGCTGCCGGACTCGAGCGCGCTGGTCTGCACGCCCAGCAGGCGCACCGCGCGTCCCTTCTGCCAGTGCGCGTCGAACAGGCCGCGCACCATCTCCAGCACCTCGGCGTCGAGTTGGGTGGCGCGCTCCAGGGTGCGGCCGCGCGTGAGCGTGGTGAAGTCGGAGTAGCGCAGCTTGATCTGCACCTCGCGCGCGTGCAGTTGATGTTCGCGCAGGCGGCGGCAGACCATCTCGGTGAGCCGCGCTAGCATGGAGGCCAGCGCCGCCGGATCGCGCTGGTCGCGGTTGAAGGTGTGCTCGTGGCTGATCGACTTGGGCTCGCCGCCTTCGCCGACCTCCTCGTCGTACCAGCCGCCGGCGTCGCGCCCCTGCGCCTTTTCAATCAGCGAGGCCAGACCGTCGCCGATGCGAATCGGCGACGGGTACGCGGCAACAGATGCCGCTCCGGCCGCGGGCGCCGGGCCCAGCTTCGATTCACTGAGGTGAGCGAGATCGCCGATGGTGCGCACGCCGAATTCACGCAGGCGCTCTTCGGTGACCTTGCCTACGCCAGGCAGGCGGCGCACGTCGAGAGGCGCGAGAAAAATGGCTTCCATGCCGGGGAGCACCTGCAGCACGCCGTTGGGCTTGGCCTGGTCGCTGGCAACCTTGGCCACCACGCGCGCGCAGGCGATGCCCACCGAGCAGTTGAGTCCCGTCTGGCGCTTCATGGTTTCATGCAGTAAATCCGCGGCTTTCAGCGCGGGGCCGTGCAGCCGCGTGGTACCAGTCATGTCGAGATAGGCCTCGTCGATGGAGGCCATCTCGACCGCGGGAGTGAACTGCAGAAAAACGTTCCGCGCCGCCGAGGAAGATTCACGGTAGCGTTCGGGATGGCCTTCGAGGAAGACCGCCTGCGGGCAGAGCCGCCCGGCCTCGCGCAAAGCCATCCCAGAGTGCACGCCGAATTTGCGCGCCGCATAGGAGGCGGCGGCCACTACGCCGCGCTGGTTGGCGCGTCCGCCAACGACCACGGGCCGTCCCCGCAGCGCAGGATCGTAGAGCTCCTCCACCGAGACGAAAAACGCGTCCATATCGACATGGAAGTAGGTGCGCAGCATAAAACGATTGTAAGCCTGGGGTGCGGAGGGTAAGGCCAACCATTGCTCGGAATGGCAATGGTTGGCGAGGCTGGGTTTACTGTTTGAGTAATTAGGCGGCATCGGACATTTGAGCAGCGCTGGGGTCCTTCGCTTCGCTCAGAGTTTGTGACTTTATTGAAATCGTTAAAACTAGATGCTGAAAACAAAGATAGTTACAGGCCCAAAATGGCCTGTAAATCAATAAAGTCACAAACTCTCGGGATGACCCTTCAAAATGATGATCAGTTTGAAAGCGCGGGCTTGGTGCGGTGACCGTTGAGCAATTCATCGGCGAGGGCGTGGGCGTGGTAGATGAGGCGCAGTGCTTCGAGGATGGCACGCGAGTCCACGGAGATGGCGCGGCCCTGGCGGTCGTCGTAGGCGAAGTCCCAGGAGAGCGACTCGATGTTGCCGTCGAAGATGATGCCGACAACTTCGCCCTTGCGGTCCACGGTGGGCGAGCCGGAGTTGCCGCCGATGATGTCGGAGGTGTGCACGAAGTTCAGCGGAGTCTTGAGGTCGAGTTTGCTCTTGGCGTCCACCCAGCTCTTCGGCAACTCGAAGTCTCCGCCGTTGCCGTTGGCGGCGGCGTGCTGGAAGGCTCCGTCGATGGTGGTGTAGGGCGCGACGGGTTTGCCATTTTCCTCGTAGCCCTTGATGGTGCCGTAGCTGAGGCGCAGGGTGAAGGTGGCGTCGGGATAGCTGTGGGTGCCCTCGACGGCGAAGCGCGCTTTGGCGATGCGGGTGGAGTTGAGCCGGAGGACGGCATCGACCTGATTGTCATACTGGGTGCGCAGCTGGCGGGCGCGGGGATCGATGTCGCGCATGAGAACGAGGAGCGGATCGGTGCTGGCGGCGACCGCTTTTTCCCCTCCCTCGTAGAGTTGCTTGCGCAACGCGGGGTCGTCCAGCTTGCTGCCGTCGATGCAGGCCTTGGCGGCCTCGGCGGGAGTGCGGTTGCCGAGTGCGCGCTGCACGGTGGGATCGGAGGCGCCGAGTTGATCGCGCATCTCGGTGAGCGATTCGGTGAGGGTGGCAATCTCCAATGAGCGATAGACGGGCACGGCGGAGAACAGCTGCTGTTCCAGCGAGGGCAGCCGCGCCTCGGTGTATTCGCGCAGGCGCTCGGGGTTGGGCTTCTGCTTTTCGGCGGTGACGCGGACCAGGGTGCGGGCATACTGCGCCATCTGGGAGTTGAAGCCGATGGCGCGCTCGACGAAGGTGTAGGGAAGGAAGAGCTGGCGGCGGACGGCGACGGCCTTGGCGATTTCGTCCCAGGCCGAGGCGTAGGCGGCGCGGAGTTTGGGATCGGCCTCGACGGCGGCACGCAGCTTGCTTTCAGCTGCGGCCTTGGAGGCCATGAGGGCTTTGTCCTGCAGTCCGCGCAGGCGGCCCTGGTAGGCCTTCAGCGCGTTCTCGACGCCGAACAGATCGTCGCCGGCGACGCGGGCATGCTCCGCCGATTGCGCGGCATAGTCGCGCAGCATGCGGTCGCGGCCGGTCAGCAGACCGATGACGAAGGGTGTCTGCACCTGCCGGAGGAAGTCGAGCTCCGCCATGGTGAGCTGACGCTCAGTGCCGCCGGGATTGCCGGAGACGAAGACCAAGTCGCCGGCGCGGGTGCCGGTGGGCGACCAGGCGAGATAGTTGGATAGGTGCGCCGGCGCACCGTTTTCATAGACGCGGAAGAAGGCGCAGTCGAGATCGTAGCGCGGAAATTCGAAGTTGTCGCGATCGCCGCCGAAGAAGGCCATCTGCGCCTCGGGGGCAAAGACGAGGCGGACGTCGGTGTACTTTTTGTATTCGTAGAGATTGTAGACACCGCCGCCGTAGAGGGTGACGACATCGCAGCGCAGGCCGGATTTGGCGGCGCACTGCTGTTCGATGGCCGACATCTTCTGGCGTAGGGCCTGGGCGGCATCGGCATCGCTCATGCCGGTGGCGGCGGCGGACTGCACCTCGGCGGTGACGTCCTGAATTCCGACCAACTGGTTCAGTTCGAGGTCGGGACACTGGCGCTCGGCGTCCTCGGTGGCGGCGTAGAAGCCGTTCTTGATGTAATCCACCTTGTCGGTGGAGAGCTGCTGCAGGCAGTCGCGGCCGACGTGATGATTGGTGAAGGTGAGTCCGTCCTGGGAGACGAATGAGCCGGAGCCTCCGTTGTTGAAGCGCACCGAGCCGAGGCGGAGGTGATCGAGCCAGGCATCGGTGACGGTGAAGTTGTACTGCTGCATGAACTGCTCGCGGGGAGGGTTGTTGAAGAGCCACATCCCCTCTTCGGCGGGGCAGAGCGCGGCCCCGGCGCAGAGCAGGGCAAGAAGGGCGAGTATACGGCGGATCATCGGTCGGTCCTGTGAGGGAGCTTGAACTGGCTATGATAGCAGAGCAGGCGGGGCGAAAGGATGGCGGGTGAAACGACAAGGCGGGAGATCGAGGGTGAACTCTACTCCCGCCGTAATGTGGGTCTACGTGAAATCGGAGCGATCAGCCTCTCTCATCATTCTTCTTCTTCGTGCGCCGGGTTGGCGGCGGCTGGAAAAGGCGAACCGAGCCTGCGCTCTTCCCTCCAGGAAGGCGTCGTCTCGTCGGCATTGCTGCGATCCAGCGATGGGTTGGCGGCGCTGGGAAAGGGCGATCCAAGAGCGGTGCCGCCGCCGTGATAGATGAAAACCTCCTCGCCCTGATTGGCAGCCATGGAGGACGGTAGGTTGACGTCAGGCGCCATCTCGTTGTCGGGACCGCCTTGCAGGGCCGTGTTGGCCTCCTGCGGGAACGGTAAGGGTTGATAGCTCTGGCCCAAGGCCAGGGTGGACACGAGCAACAGCAGAGCAAACACCCCCAGCACATATTTCATGATCGGAACTCCTCCTGTTCCAAGCATTGGATTGCGAGGGCAGGGCGCGGGATGTCCGCCTGAAAAAGAAATTCATTTTCACCTACTCGCAATGAAGGGAGCGCCCGCCAAAAAGGAAAAGGAGCGGCGCGCGGCCGCTCCTTCTTACTCCTGCTTAACCTGTTCCCTGCCCGATGGCTACTTGACGGCCTCGGTGTAGCTGGAGAGGACGTGCATGTAGTTGGCGCGCTGCAGCGCTTTAGGGTTGGGAACGTTTTTCTGGCTCATGCATCCCTGCATCTGGCGGACGCTCTGGTATTCGTGCTTGTCCATCCAGGATTCGAGCTGGTGGCGCAGGGGGCGCAGGTAGCCGATGCCGTACTGCAGCAGGGCCGAACAGAGCTGTGTGGCGCGGGCTCCGGCCATCAGCGACTTGACCACGTCTTCGGCCACATGGACGCCGCCGGTGATGGCGATATCGGCCCGGATGTTCCCATAGAGCATGGCCGTCCAGAAGAGACGGACCAGCAGTTCGCTGCTGTTGGAGAGAGTGAGCGCCGGCCGCACCTCGAGCAGTTCGAGATCGAAGTCGGGCTGGTAGAAGCGGTTGAAGATGACCAGGCCTGAGGCTCCGGCCGCCTCCAAACGGCGGGCCATGTGGGCGAAGTTGCTGAAGTACGGGCCCACCTTGACCGAGACCGGAATGGTGACAGTGTCGCGCACCTCGGTGACCAGACCGAGATAGCGCTTCTCGATGAGCTCGGCGTCTTCCCCGGCGTCGGTGGGGATGAAGTAGATGTTCAGCTCGATGGCGTCGGCGCCGGCCTGCTGCATTTCGCGGGCATAGCTGACCCATCCGCCGCGGGAGACGCCGTTGAGCGAGGCGATGACCGGAATGGAAAGCGCCTGCTTGGCCTGGGCGATGCGTTCGAGATAGCGGTCCAGCCCAATGCCGAAGTTATCGAGATTGGGAAAGATGTTGGAGTTCTCGGCGCCGATCTCGGAGCTTTCCAGCAGAAAGCGGTCGAGCTCGTAGATCTCGCTGTTGATCTCCTCCTCGAAGAGCGAGCGGAGGACGATGGCGCCGGCGCCGGCGTCCTCCATCTGGCGCAGGTTGGAGAGATCGTTGCATAGCGGTGAGCCGCCAACCACCAGCGGATTGCGCAGTTTGAGTCCGAGATACTGCGTGGACAGGTCGATCATTGCGATTCTCCCTTGGTGGCGACCGCCGTAGTGGCGGCGGCAGCCGACGACGCCTGGGCCAGGGCTTCGTAGTGCTTCCAGCGCTCGATGGCATCGTTCTGAGCCGCGTCGAGCAGCGCCTTGGCACCCTCCGGATCGCTCTGGCGAAGCATGGTGTAACGGGTCTCGTTATAAATGTATTTGTCCAGTGAAACGCTCGGAGCACGGCTATCCAGCACCATGTTTGGATGCCCAGGAGCCACGTCCGGGTTGTAGCGGAAAAGCGGCCAATGTCCGCTTTGCACCGCCAGCTTCTGCTGTTCCAGTCCATTGGCCATTTCATAGCCGTGGGCGATGCAGTGGCTGTAGGCGAGAATGATGGACGGGCCGTCGAAGGCTTCGGCTTCATTGAAGGCCTTGAGGGTCTGCAGGTCGCTGGCGCCCATGGCGATGCGGGCGACATAGACCGGGTAGCTCATGGCGATCAGGCCGAGATCCTTCTTGGGACCTGCCTTGCCGCCGGCGGCGAACTTGGCGACCGCGCCGCGCGGGGTGGCCTTGGAGGCCTGGCCGCCGGTGTTGGAGTAAACCTCGGTGTCCAGGACCAGGATGTTGACATTGCGGCCGGAGGCCAGAACGTGGTCGAGGCCGCCGAAGCCGATGTCATAGGCCCAGCCGTCGCCGCCGACGATCCAGACCGACTTCTCCACCAGCATGTCGGCCATATGCAGCAGGGCACGGGCGTGGGGCGTGTTGAGATTCAGCAGCTCATGCTTGAGCTGGCTGATGCGGGCGCGCTGGGCGGCGAGGGCGGCTTCGCCCTTCGGGGCCGGGGCGAGGATGGCCTTGACCAGCTCCTCGGGCAGCTCTCCAGCCAGACAGATGAGCTGCTCGCGGGCGAAGTCGCGCTGCTTGTCGATGGCCAGGCGGATACCCAGGCCGAACTCGGCGTTGTCCTCAAACAGGGAGTTGGACCAGGCTACGCCGCGTCCGTCCTTGTTCGAGGTGTAGGGAGTGGTGGGCAGGTTGCCGCCGTAGATCGACGAGCAGCCGGTGGCGTTGGCGATGACCGCGCGGTCTCCGAAGAGCTGGGTGAGCAGCTTGATGTAGGGAGTTTCGCCACAGCCGGCGCAGGCGCCGGAGAACTCGAAGAGCGACTGCAGCAGCTGCACGTCTTTAACGTGGTGCAGAGCCAGCTGCTCGCGCGGCGCCTCGGGGAGCGAAAGGAAAAAGTCCCAGTTATCCGCTTCGCGCTGGCGAACCGGGGGCTGCGGGATCATGTTGATGGCGCGATGCTTGGCCTCGCTCTTGGACTTGGAGGGGCAGGCCTCGACGCACAGGGCGCAGCCAGTGCAATCCTCGGGCGCGACCTGCAGGGTGAACTTCTGACCGGAGAAGTTCTTCCACTTGGGCTCAGCCGATTTGAATGCCTTGGGCGCGGCAGCCAGCAGATCGGCGGGGTAAACCTTGGCGCGGATGACCGCGTGGGGGCAGACCAGAACGCACTTGCCGCACTGGATGCAGAGCTCCTCATCCCATTCGGGGATTTGCAGGGCGATGCTGCGCTTCTCCCAGGCGGCAGTGCCGGTGGGATAGGTTCCATCGGCGGGGAGTTTGCTGACCGGAAGATCGTCTCCATCACCCAGGATCATGGGCGCCAGCACATCCTGCACGAAGGCAGGGGCGTAGGCGGAGACCGGCGGGCGGAGTTCGACGTGGCTGGTGCTCTTCGCGGGGACATCGACACGATAGAGGTTGGCCAGCGAGGCATCGACGGCGGCGAAGTTCTTCTGCACCACCACGTCGCCACGGCGGCCGTAGGTCTTCTTGATGGCCTTCTTGATGGCCGCGATGGCCTCTTCCCGGGGCAGGACTCCGCTGATGGCGAAGAAGCAGGTCTGCATGACGGTGTTGATGCGCATGCCCATGCCGGATTCCTTGCCCACGGCATAACCGTCGATGACGTAGAACTGCAGCTTCTTGCGAATGATCTCCTCCTGCACGGGGCGGGGCAGATGGTCCCAGACCTCGTCTTTGCTGAAGGGGCTGTTGAGCAGGAAGACGGCGCCAGGTTCGGCGTGGCGCAGCACGTCGATGCGCTCCAGGAAGTTGAACTGGTGGCAGGCGACGAAGTTGGCGCGGGTGATGAGATAGCAGGAACGGATCGGCTTGGGGCCGAAGCGCAGGTGCGAGGTGGTAATGGAGCCGGACTTCTTCGAGTCGTAGACGAAGTAGCCCTGGGCGTAGTTGGCGGTGTCTTCGCCGATGATCTTGATGGAGTTCTTGTTGGCGCCCACGGTGCCGTCGGCTCCGAGTCCGTAGAAGAGGGCGCGGACGGTCTGCGGATCTTCGGTGGAGAACTCGGGGTCGTAGGAAAGCGAGGTGTGGGTCACATCGTCATGGATGCCGACGGTGAAGTGATTCTGGGGTACCGGCTTGGCGAGATTGTCGAAGACCGCCTTGATCATGGCCGGAGTGAATTCCTTGGACGAGAGGCCGTAGCGGCCGCCGACCAGGCGGGGCATCGAGGAGATTTTGCCGGTGGCGAGGCTTTCGGCCAGCGCGGTCAGAACCTCCTGATAGAGCGGCTCACCGAGGGAGCCGGGCTCCTTGGTGCGGTCGAGAACGGCAATGCTGCGCACGGTGGCGGGCAGCTCGGCGAGGAAGTGCTCGACCGAGAAGGGACGATAGAGGCGGACCTTGAGGATGCCGACATTTTGTCCCTGGGCCTGCAAAGCTTCGACGGTCTCCTGGGCGGCGTCGCAGCCGGAGCCCATGAGGATGATGACGCGCTCGGCATCGGGTGCGCCGACGTACTCGAAGAGCTTGTACTGGCGTCCGGTGAGGGCGGCAAAGCGGTTCATCTCGTTCTGCACGATGGTGGGCAGGGCGAGATAGTAGGGGTTGACAGTCTCGCGGGCCTGGAAGTAAACGTCGGGGTTCTGCGCGGTGCCGCGCAGCACGGGACGGTCGGGCGAGAGCGAGCGCAGGCGGTGCTGGCTGACGCGCTCCAGCGAGATCATGGCGCGCATATCGTCTTCGGTGAGCTGCTCGACCTTGTCCACCTGGTGCGAGGTGCGGAAGCCGTCAAAGAAATGGACGAAGGGAACGCGCGACTCCAGGGTTGCGGCCTGACTGATGAGCGCGGTGTCCATGACCTCCTGCACGTTGTTGGAGGCCAGCATCGCCCATCCGGTCTGGCGGACGGCCATGACGTCGGAGTGATCGCCGAAGATGGACAGTCCCTGGGCGGCGATGGAGCGGGCCGCCACATGCATGACGCAGGAGGTGAGCTCGCCGGCGATCTTATACATATTGGGGATCATCAACAGCAGGCCCTGGGACGAGGTGAAGGTAGTCGCCAGGCAGCCGCCCTGCAGGGCGCCGTGCAGCGCTCCGGAGGCGCCGCCTTCGCTTTGCATTTCAATGACTTCGGGAACCGTTCCCCAGACGTTGGGTTTGCCTTCGGAGGACCACTGATCGCTGAACTCGCCCATCGGGGAAGATGGAGTAATGGGATAGATTGCAATAACTTCGTTGGTCTTATGCGCGACGTAGGCGGCGGCTTCGTTGCCGTCTACGGTCACTTGAATTCGGGTCATGAACCGGGTCTCCAAATCTATATATAAGGGCGGGGCGAAGATAGCCCCTGCGTCGCCGAAACGCCGTTCAGGGACAACGACACGTCTTAACCCCAGTCAGTCATTCGACTACGGCAATACCCTTTGAGGCTGTGACCTATCTCACAAGTTGACGATATTTTGCAGTTTGGTTACTCCGGCCAGCTCGGGCGTGAGCCGACGCAGGGCAAAACGGGGCGGCGCGAACGGGCGATGGTTGGGGACGGATAACGCGGCAACGGACGCCGCGGCCGGCCGCGGGCGCACGGCGTCGGGTAACGCTTCGCTGCCGGCCGCAGGCGCTGGCGTCGGGTAACGCTTCGCTGCCGGCCGCAGGCGCTGGCGTCGGGTAACGCTTCGCTGCCGGCCGCAGGCGCTGGCCATTCGGGTACAATTGGGTTTTCCGCACCATTTGCATTGGGCTCCAATCCACGATTCGGGATCTGCCTTGATCACTCAGTGTGCCGCCATATTTGCGTTTGCGCTCCGGCCGAGTCCGGTGGTGCAGTTTCTCCAGAAGCAGACCAACCCGGCATTCAAGGGGCTTTACCAGGTCAACGGCTTCGACATGATGCTGCTGGTGCCGTATTTTATTGTGCTGGTGATTCTGGCGGGCTACGGATTCCATCGCTACCAGCTGGTGTGGATGTACTACCGGCATCGCAAGAACAAGACCACCACGCCGCAATCGACCTTCGCCGAGCTGCCGCGGGTGACCATCCAGCTGCCTATCTTTAATGAGCAGTTTGTGGTGGACCGGCTGGTGGAGTCGATCTGCAATCTGGATTATCCGCGCGAGTTGCTGGACATCCAGCTGCTGGATGACTCGACCGACGAGACGGTACAGGTGGCCTCCGAGGTGGTGGCTAAATATCGCGCGCTGGGGCACGACATTGTGCATGTCCACCGCACCGACCGCACCGGCTTTAAGGCGGGCGCGCTGGAACATGGGCTGCTGACCGCCAAGGGCGAGTACGTGGCCATCTTCGACGCCGACTTTACCCCGCCCAGCGACTGGGTGATGAAGGTGATCCACCACTTTGCCGAGCCGCACATCGGGATGGTGCAGACACGGTGGACGCACATCAACCGGCACTACTCGTTTTTGACCGAGGTGGAGGCGATTCTGCTGGACGGGCACTTTGTGCTGGAGCACGGCGGACGGTCGCGGTCGGGGGTGTTCTTCAACTTCAACGGAACGGCGGGGATGTGGCGCATCCGGGCGATTGAGGAGGCGGGCGGCTGGCAGCACGACACGCTAACCGAAGACACCGACCTGAGCTACCGCAGCCAGTTGAAGGGATGGAAGTTCCTTTACCTGGAGGACGTGGAGTGTCCGGCGGAGCTGCCGATTGAGATGACGGCGTTCAAGACGCAGCAGGTGCGCTGGGCCAAGGGGTTGATCCAGTGCGCGATCAAGGACCTGCCGCGGCTGATGAAGTCGGAGGTGAGCACGAGGGAAAAGATTGAGGCGTGGTATCACCTGACGGCCAACCTGAGCTATCCGCTGATGATTGTGCTGAGCGTGCTGCTACTGCCGGCGATGATCATCCGCTTTTACCAGGGCTGGTTCCAGATGATGTATATCGACATTCCTCTGTTCCTGGCGTCGACGTTTTCCATTTCGAGCTTTTATCTGGTTTCGCAGAAGCAGCTGTTTCCCAAGACATGGTGGCGGACGTTTTTCTACCTGCCGTTTTTGATGGCGCTAGGGATTGGATTGACGATTACCAACTCGAAGGGCGTGATCGAGGCGCTGCTGGGGAAACAGTCGGCGTTTGCGCGGACTCCGAAATACAGCGTGCAGACCAAGGGCGAAAAGAGCGTGGCGGTGAAGGCGGCCAAGAAATACCGCAAGCGGCTGGGAATCATTCCGTGGATCGAGATGGCGGTGGGCACCTGCTTCGGCTTCATGGTGTGGTATGCGATCACCAACGAGAACTACGTCACGGTTCCCTTCCTGATTCTGTTTGTGTATGGGTACTGGTACACGGGACTGATGTCCCTGCTGCAGGGAAGGTTCGACTTCTCCAGGCAGCGCGATGCGAGCAACGAGGAAGAGCACATCAAGCCGTTTCCGGTTGGGGTGTAGAGGCCGGTCAGCTTCCGAGTTGCGCGTGAATTAAAGTCAGTTGCCGGCCTTGGCAGCCATGGCGAGACCATTGCTGGACTCCGGCAGTTCGGCAGCCGGTGCCTGGCCGGAACTATTCTCGACCGTTCTGCTCTGCACGGTAAATCGCGCCCCGATTGCAATGTCCATGCTGTATGCCAAGTCGTCTGGCGTCGGCTGGGGCCGGGCAGCCGTAACAGAACTGCTTGCCGCCATGCTCTTCAGGGCTGCGACGTGCTGCGGTCCGATGGCGACGTCCATGCTGTACGCCAGATCATCCGGTGACTTCCGGGACGGATTGCCGGCGTTGCTCGCGCCCGGGCTCATCCGCGACGAGGCAGGAGGCGCAAGCAGCGCGAGCCAGCTCCGGTGCACTCCCACGTAGAATCCGACGGCGTGAGCCGCCGCTTTGAAAAGCGCGAACCACGAAGCCTTGGCTTTGATGGGGAGCGATGATTTCTCATTCCCAATCGCCTGATCCATTGCGCGACTGCAACGTTCCTGGAAATCAATAGGCATGGCTGAGAGGTTAGCGTTCCTGGTGGGCATGTATCTAATATTCACGGCTCCTCCGTAAAGCTGAAGAGGGATGGCATATCTGCCCGCTCACGTTCGTGGCAGGCGTTTGGGTGTGCAGTTTTCTGCGTTAACTTCATTATAGATTACCGATGCAGCCGAAGATTGTGACGGAGAGCACTCCGCACTCACATTTCAGCATGCCCGGTTTATACTCAGCATCCATGAAAATCCCTACGCGGACTCTCTCGCTTCTTCTTGGTGTTTGCTTCTGCCTATGCTTCACGACGGTTGCGTCCGCGCTGGACCGGCAGCCGAATGCGGACTATCGTCTGCGACGGGTGGCGCTTGCGAAAAAGCTGAATGGCGGGGTGGTGGTGCTGTTTGCGGCGACCGAGTCCGAGGGGCCGGAGGCAATTTACGGCTTCCGGCAGGACAATGATTTTTTCTATCTGACGGGCTGGGCCGAGCCGGGAGCGGCGGTAGTGATCGCTCCGGCAGTGGAGGCCAAGGACGGGATGGCGGTGCGGCCGTACACGGAGATTCTGTTTTTGCCGGCGCGCGACCGGACCGAGGAGCGGTGGACGGGGGCGAAGCTGGGAGCGGACGATCCGAAGGCAGCTTCGGTGACGGGCTTTGACCAGGTGGCGCCGCTGGAGGAGATGCACGACCGGCTGCTGAAGCTGGTGCCGCAGACGCGGGCGGTGTACACGGCGCTGGCGGAGGCTCCGGAGACGACGCCTTCGACGGAGCCGCTGGAGTGGCTGAAGCGCAGCAACGCGTTTCCCTCCTACACGGTGTTTCTGAACGCGGGGGATGCGATTGCGGAGTTGCGCAAGCACAAGGACGCGGGGGAGATCGAGCGCATACGGCACGCGACTGAGGCTTCAATGGCCGGGCAGCGGGCGGCGCTGCAGGCGATGAGGCCCGGTCTGTACGAGTACCAGATTGCGGCACTGATGCAGTACAAGTTTCAGGACGGCGGGTGCGAGCGCCCGGCTTATGCGCCGATTGTGGGCGCGGGAATCGATTCGACAGTGCTGCACTATTCGGAGAACTCGCGGCGGATCGAGGACGGCGACGTGGTGCTGATGGACGTGGCGGGCGAATACGCGATGTATGCCAGCGACATTACGCGCACGGTTCCGGCCAACGGACATTTTACGGCGCGGCAGCGGGAGATCTACAACATTGTGCTGGGCGCGCAGCGGGCGGCGATGCAGGCCGTGGTGGCGGGCAAGACCACGCTGGGCGGCAACGGAGCGGATTCGCTCTACACGGTAGCGTATGAGTACATCAACAGCCACGGCAAGGACCTGCACGGCCAGCCGCTGGGGCAATACTTTATCCACGGACTGGGGCACCGGGTGGGGCTGGAGGTGCACGACGTGGGCAGCGGGCCGCTGCAGCCGGGCGACGTGTTTACCGTGGAGCCGGGGATTTATCTGCCGGAGGAAAAGCTTGGGGTGCGGATTGAAGACATTGTGATGCTGGATGAGAAGGGCAAGCTGGTGAACCTGACCGCGGGGCTGCCGCATACCGCCGATGAGGTGGAGGCGGCGATGCGCAAGTGAGAGCTGAAGATGTCACGAGAGCGGCGTTCCGCTTTGGCAAAATCTAGAGCATCGACTTTAGATTTAACATTGTATTCACCTTCCGAATTCCTCCGGATGTTCTATTGGTAACCGCGCTGCTGCGCAACCAGACGGTGTCCCCCAGGAGGAAATCTCATGCGAAAGTTAGTGACCACCTTAGTGATGGGGAGCATGATGTTCGCTTGTTCCCTTAACGTATTTGCGAACGGGCGAGAAGATACCCGAAAGATCAAGCATGTGCTGCTGATCAGCGTGGACGGCCTGCACGCTCTGGATCTTGCCAACTATGTTGCCAGCCACCCGAATTCCACCCTCGCCGCATTGAGCGCGCAGGGAATCACCTACACGAACGCAGCGACTTCACAACCTTCGGACTCTTTCCCCGGACTGACGGCGCTGGTGACCGGCGGCTCGCCAATCACGGCGGGATTCTGGTATGACGTGACGTACAACCGCAAGACTTCGCCACCGGCGGCAACCACGCCCTATATCGCCGAAGTCGGCACTGCGGGAGGGCCGTGTCCCGGCCAGATCGGCGCAGTGGTGGAGTACGACGAAGCCGTGGATGTGGACCTGACGCAGCTGAACGGCGGCGGCGGGATCAATGCTAATTTTCTGCCGCGCGATCCGTTCAATAACTGCACGCCGATTTATCCGCACCAGTATTTGCGGGTGAACACCATCTTCGAGGTGGTGAAGCGGAATGGCGGCACCACGGCGTGGACGGACAAGCACCCATCGTATGAGTGGACCAACGGGCCCAGCGGCAAGGGCGTGGACGACTTCTACGGACCGGAGATCAACTCGATTCCGGTAGCGCTGGCGGCGTTCCCCGGCATCCCGACCACGCCGCCGTTCCCCACCTGCACGCCGGTGCCATCTCCGGACACCACTCCTGACGACGGATGGACGACCGACCTGAATAACATCAAGTGCTACGACGAGACCCACGTGCAGGCCGTGCTGAACCAGATTGACGGCTGGAACCATGACCACAGCCGCGCGGTTGGCGTTCCTTCGCTGTTCGGAACCAACTTCCAGGCGGTGAGCGTGGGCGAGAAGCTGGCGGGCAGAGGCTACAGCGATGTGCTGGGCACGCCCTCCGCCGGACTGGCAGGCGAGCTGGACTTTGTGGACGCTTCGCTGGGATTGATGGTCTCCGAGTTGAAGAAGAAGGGGATCTACGATTCGACGCTCATTATCGTTGGCGCCAAGCACGGGCAGTCGCCGATTGACGTCACCAAGCGGGTCGGCATTGGCGGCGGACAGCCGGCGACGCTGATTAACGGGCTGGACTCGGGCGAGGCGTTTGATATTTCCGACGACGGTTCGCTGATCTGGCTGAATGACCAGACGCAGACGGCCGACATTGCCACGATGCTGAGCGAGCCGGCGAACCAGGCGACACTGGGGATTCAGGAGATCTTTGCCGGGAATTCGCTGAAGGACAAGTGGGACGATCCCACGGTCGATCCGCGCACTCCGGACATTATTTTGAAGGTGAACACCGGGGTGATCTTTACCGGCGGCTCGAAGATTGCCGAGCACGGCGGAATCAACGAGGACGACGTGCACGTGGCGCTGCTGGTTTCGCAGGCGGGAATGACGGCGGCGAGCGTGCACACCGCGGTGCTGAACCAGCAGGTGGCTCCGACCATTGTGCAGGCGCTGGGCTACGACCCCGATGAGCTGCAGGCGGTGCAGAAGGAGCAGATCCCGGTGCTGCCGTTCCTGTTTACGAGTTCGCACTAGAATTGTGATGAACGAAAGCGGCAAGCCGTGAGATTCGGCTTGCCGCTTTTTTGTTGGCTAGAGATGAATCCAGTTGAGGCGGATGAGCGCCAGGGTACTGAAGCCGACGAGGGCCCACAGCACGATTCCCTGCAGGAGAGGACGGATACCAACCTGGCGCAAAGTTGCCACGGAAAGTCCGGTGCCAATGAGGTAGAGCGTGACGGTGAGTCCGACGACGCCGAGGTGCGCCAACACGGGGTAGAGCGGTTGCAGGATGTGGACGTAGGAGTTGGCGATGGCGGCAAGGCAGAAGAACAGGATGAACCAGGGCCACTGAACGCGCGCCTTGCTCCTGGTGACGACGGCAGTGAGCAGCGACAGAGGGACGATCCACAGAGCCCGGGCGAGTTTGACGGTGGTGCCGACAACGAGCGCGATGGCTCCGAATTTGGCCGTGGCGCCGACGACCGAACTGGTGTCATGAATGGCCAGGGCCGACCATAGGCCGAACTGCGTCTGGGTGAGGTGCAGCGCGGAGCCGATGACGGGGAAGGCCAGCAGGGCGACCGAGTTGAGCACGAAGACGGTGCCCAGCGAGACGGCCATTTCTTCATCGGAGGCGTTGGAGATGGGGCCGACGGCGGCGATGGCGCTGCCTCCGCAAATCGCAGTGCCGGCCGAGATCAGAAACCCAGAGATGCGCCCGACTCCGATGATCCTGCCGAGCAGAACGCCGATGAGCATGACGGAGGTGATGCTGATGGCGGTGTAAAAGAAGCCGGAGCGTCCGACACGCAACACCTGGCTGAGGTTCATGCCGAAGCCCAGACCGACGACCGAGATCTGCAGCAGAAGCTGTGACAGCTTTCTGGAATCGACGTGGTAGGAATGCTCGAACGTGAATCCGTAGGCCAGTCCGAGAGCAAGGGCAAGGGGCGGAGAGACGAAACCGCTGGCTGCCAGGATGAGTCCCAGAAAGAAAGTATTTTTCGGCATGCGACCAGTGTTGTCCGGATGGCGGACGAATATCCAATCACAAATACGAATGACGAATTAGGATTCCGGGAGTGCCGCGGGTTTTGTGATGGCGGTCACGCGGCATGCGACGGCGATTGCGTAGGATGGGTGCGCGGCGCGGAGGAATCGAGATGGAAAATTTCCGGCTGAAGGTGTTCCGCTCGGTTTGCGAGCATTTGAGCTTCCGGCGCGCGGCCGAAGAGCTGCGCCTGAGCCAGCCCGCGGTGACGCAACAGATCAAGGCACTGGAAGACGAGTTGAGCACGCGACTGCTGGACCGCACCGGCGGGCGGGTGTCGCTGACCGCCGCGGGCCGCATCGTGAAGAAGCGGGCGAGTGAAATTGCGGAGTTGGAAGCGGCGGCGCAGGAGGAACTGGCAACGCTGAACGGCAACCACTCCGGACTGCTGCGCGCCGGAGCCTCCACCAGCATTGCCTACTATGTGCTGCCGAGGATGCTGGGATGCTTCCAGCGCGAGCATCCCCGGGTGAAGCTGCGGATTAGGAGCGGAAACACCGAAGAGGTGGTGGAGTGGCTGATCGAGGGGCGAATCGAAATCGGCCTGATCGAAGGGCCGTCGATGCGCAAGGATGTGCGGGTGGAGGCCTTCATGGAAGACGAGCTGGTGCTCCTCTATCCCGCGAATCACCCGTGGAAGAGTCGGAAGTCGATCACGATCGAAGAGCTGAAGGGCGCGCCGATTGTGCTGCGCGAGCAGGGCTCGGGCACGCGGCGGGTGCTGGAGGCGGCGCTGGAAAAAGCGGGCGTGAAGATGCGCGATCTGCAGGTGGTGATGGAGCTGGATTCCAGCGAAGCGATCATTGCCAGCGTCGAGTCCGGCCTGGGAATCGGATTTGTGACGCGCGCGGCGATTGTGCCCCGGCTGCCTTTGGGAAAAATCGCCACGGCCAGGATCGATGGGCTGCGCATCGCGCGAAAATTCGCGCTGGTGTATCCCACGGGCCCCAAGCCGGAGGGACTGGCGGGCATGTTCCGGCGATTCACTCTGGAACATGCCGGCGATGCTTCGCGGTCCTAAGTCAGTGGAAGACGCGACCCGCGTGGGTTTGTAATTTTTCTCACCGCTCCGGTAACCGATTGCAAAGAAACAGGCGGGGAGTGGACTCGGACGGCGCGCCCCGGCTCTGGTATGCTAGAGGCTTGTGAGCATTCGAGTTCTTTTTGTGGTGATGGCGTTATCGGGGGTAGCCCTGATCGGGGTGGCCGTCACCGTATTCGTTCGCGTGCGGGGGCAGTGGAAATCGCAACGGGCTGGAATCGTCAGGCCGGAAGAAATGGCCGGCAAGAGCGGCGAGGAAAGCATGCCGCCGGCGCCCCGCCGCTGACCGCCGCAGTAGGAAGTTTGCACTTTTACAGGCGGGCCTTCGGGCCCCGGAAAAAAGGTTATGAAGAGCAGCGGTTCTGAAGCAGTTGAGATCAAGATTGCGCACAGTCCGGATTCGGACGATGCGTTCATGTTCTATGGCCTGGCCACTAACAAGGTTCGCGTGCCCGGCCTGAAGTTCACCCACGTACTTTGCGACATTGAGACGCTGAACCACCGGGCGATTGCGGAGGCCTACTTCGAGGTGACCGCGATCAGCTTCCATGCGTATCCGTACCTGCAGGACCGCTATGCGCTGATGCCGAGCGGCGGCAGCGTGGGCGATGGCTACGGGCCGATGATCGTGACCTCCAAACAGTGCACGCCGGAAGAAGTGAAGAAGCTGAAGATCGCCATTCCGGGGACGCTGACGACCGCGGTGCTGGCACTCAAGCTGTTTGCTCCCGATGTGCAGACCGAGGTGGTGCCCTTCGACAAGATTATTCCGGCCATCCTGGAAGGCAAGTACGACGCCGGGTTGATCATCCACGAAGGCCAGCTTACCTTTGAGCGCAGCGGGTTGCACCGCATTGTGGATCTGGGCCGCTGGTGGCGCGAGCTGACCGGGCTGCCACTGCCGCTGGGCGCCAACGCCATCCGCAAGGACCTGGGCGCGGCGACCATCGCCACGGTTTGCAAGGCGCTGCGCGACAGCATTCAACACGGGCTGGACAACCGCGAGCAGGCGCTGCAGTATGCCATGCAGTTTGCCCGCGACCTGGACGAAAAAGACGCCGACAAGTTCGTGGGCATGTATGTGAACGAACGCACCCTGGATTATGGTCCGGATGGCCGCGAAGCCGTGGCCAAGCTGCTCAACATGGGCCACGAGCAAGGCATCATCCCGCAAAAGGTGAACCTGGAGTGGGTGAGCGAGACGGCGGCGGCGAACAAGGTGTAGCGTAAGACACACGAATCGATTGGATGGAAGAGCTCCGCTGAGATGCGGAGCTTTTCTTTTGGCTGATTCCCTGTTGCAACGAACTATTTTTGACTTCCCTACTTGATGGGTAGGTCCCAGGAAAATTTAGGAGCGATATCCACCGGGATGTCATGGCTGGATTCGAGAGCCGTTCGCAGCGCGGGCGACGGCGTGGCGTAGCAGGCAAACCACTGCTCGGCCTGGGAGCGGTTGCCGCTGGACTCGATCTCCAGCAGCTCGCGGTTGAGCGCGGCGACGGCGGCGGGCAGGCGTTCGAAGTCGAGGGCGAAGACCACGCGCGCGGTGCCGCGGCTGAGGGTTCCGGCGTGAGGCATGATGGCGCCCTGCGCGAAGAGGTAGTTGAACTCCGCAAGCGCGGCGGAGGGCGGCGCGGACTGGGTTTGCGCGGCATAGGGAAGTAGCGTGCGCAACAGCTCCGCCAGATCGCAGGCGTAGAGCTCGTGCTCGCGCTCTTTGGGCAGCACGCCGTGATCGAGGAGCCAGGCGGCGGCGTACATTCCGGCGGCATCGGCCTTGGCCTGATCCAGCGCGGGGAAGATGGGGCCGAAGGCTTTGCGATCGGCAGGAGGTCCAATTTCGCGGCCGATCTCCTGCAGGACGATGGTGGTGAAGTAGCCGTTGGCGGTGGGCAGGCCGGACTGCGAAGCGTCCATCAGTTTGTGCACCAGGGGCGAGATGACGTGCTGGAAGCGGGCGTCGATGAGGTCGCGGAAAAAGATGGTGCGGCTGCCCTGGCTGGAAGAAAAAGTGAATGAGGGCGTCTGGTAGCCGTGCAGCAGAGCCCCGGCGCGGAAGGGTGACTCGACCAGTTCCAGTGTGGTGGGCGGGAGCGGGGGCTTGGCTGCGTCGGGCAGGGGAAGCGATTGCTGGATCTGCGCGAGGTAGGGCCGCAGGAGCTCGAGCTGGCGGCTCTGTTCGTCTTTGCCGGCTGCGCTGCGAAGGATGATGGCCGCGCCGAACGAGGTCTTGACGCCGAAGAGCGGATCGAGGGCGGGCAGGCAGGGCGCGAGGATCAGGTCGATGGCGGGCTGCTTGAGGGCGAGCCAGAGGCGGTCGCTGGCCTGGTAGTCGTCGCTGAGCAGGGCGTCGGCACGGGCGCGCAGAAACTCTGCGAAGGCAGCATCATCGCTTTGTCCAGAGACCAGGGCGGCGGCATCGCGGAGGTCTTTGGCGGCCTCCAGCAGCTGGGTGCGAAAGAGCGTGCGATAGGGCAGGCCGACGAGATCGGCTCCCATGGGACGGACGAGGGTGTAGGGGCTGAAGAGTTCGGCGCGCGAATCGGGATGGGCCTGGACGTAGCTCTCGATGCTTTGGCGCGCGGCGTCGACGGTTGTCGCGGGATTTTCCCCTTCGGAGTAGAAGCCGCGTCCGGCGGGAGATGGGTCGCCGTTGATGAAGCTGCGCAGGCCGTCGAGCAGATCGAACTGGCCTCCGTTGATGGAGAGATAGTGCAGGATTTGCTGGTCGCGCGCGGCGCCAGAGCCTTTGAGCTGGGCGGCAAGGGTGAGCGCGTAGGGATCGGTTTGCCGCCAGTAGATGGCATCGATCTGGCGCGCGGCCTCGACCAGCTTGCCGATCATTTTGATCTGGCGCGGAGTAAGACCGCGGGAGCGGAACGGGATCTCCACGGCGGGCCAGCGCGCGATGCGGCGGGAGAGATCGGCGATTTTGAGTTGGGCGCCGCTTGGGGCAGTGCCGCCGATGGGAAACTTTTTGGGCAGCGGGATGCGATGGGACTGGGCGAGTGCCGGCGCCGAGAGCAGTGCGAGAACAAAGGCGATGGGAAAAAGTGGCGAGCGCATCGTGAGCGGCATTTCCTTGAGCCCGAGTGTAAGGTCAGATTGTAACAACCGGAGCAGCCGCACCGGCGTTGCGACGCGAGAAGAAGCCAATCCGATAAACTAATCCGGTATGGCCGCGATGGATGGACTACGAATGAATGCGCAGACGTTGATGATCGACGCCGACGACACGCTGTGGGAGAACAACATTTATTTTGAGCGCGCCATCGCGAGCTTTATCTCGTTTCTCAACCACCGGCACTACAGCGCGGAAGAGGTGCGGCACAAGCTGAACGAGGTGGAGCACGACTGCATCGCCACGCTGGGCTACGGGCTGCACAGCTTTACGGCAGCGCTGGTGGAGACCTTCGAACGGCTTTCGGTGGAACCAGTGACGCCGGGGCTGCATGAGACGATCCACGGCATTGCGAGGGTGATTGCGGAGCAGCCGATTGAGCTGCTGAGACACGTGGGGCCCACGCTGGAGGCTCTGCGCGAGCGCCACCGGCTGATGCTGGTGACCAAGGGCGATGTGGCCGAGCAGACCGGCAAGGTAGAGCGCAGCGGGCTGAAGCCGTTCTTCGAGGCCGTGGAAGTGGTGGCGGAGAAAAACGCGGCGAGCTACCGGGAGATCATCGCACGCTATGGGCTGGAGCCGGGGACGACGTGGATGGTGGGCAACAGTCCCAAGTCGGATATCAATCCTGCGATTGAGGCAGGACTGAACGCGGTGTACATTCCGCACGCCGAGACATGGATTCTGGAGCGCGCCGAGCTGTGCACGGCTAGGCCTCCGCAGAGGCTGCTGCAGCTGGAGCGGTTTGGGCTGCTGAGCGAGGTGTTTTAGTTCCGTCCTCCTATTAGTGAACCGGTGGAAGGTAGGGAATGGTCCGCGCGAAGAACCAGCAGAGGAAAAACACGATTGGGATGTGCACCATCATCTGCAGCACGCCGTAGCCCACGATGTCACGGGCCCTGAGTTTGAGAATGCCCAGCAGCGGCAGCATCCAGAACGGATTGATCAGGTTGGGCAACGCCTCCGAGGCGTTGTAGATCTGCACCACCCATCCCAGGTGTACCTGGTGAAGATTGGCGGCCTGCAGAATGTAGGGCGCTTCGATGACCCACTTGCTTCCGCCCGAAGGCACGAAGACACCTAGCAGCGCCGAGTAGATGGCTACCAGCAGGGGATAGGTCTGCTGGGTGCTGATTCGGACGAACAGGTGGGCGAGCCAGTCGGTCATTCCGGTGCCAGCGATCATGCCGAAGATGACCGCATAGAACGGAAACTGAATGATGACGCCGCCGGTGGCGGGAATGCACTCGGAAACCGCATGCACAAAACGCTTGGGACGCCAATGCAGCAGCAGGCCCACGGTAATGAACAACAGGTTGTAGGTGTTCAGATCCAGCACGGCCAGCGCTCCCTGCGGCGAGCTGCGGAAAAAGTCAGCTAGGTACCAGCCCAGGTAGGCCACCACAAACAGGGTTAGCAACGGACTGTATTCCAGCCATTCGCCCGGCCGGGTGCGCGGCTCCAAGGCCCGGCCCGCGTCCTCGTACTCGATGCCGAAGTCGGCGGCGGTTTTGGCATTCTCTGCCGACGGCGCCGAGAGGTAGGCGATCAGCACAGAGACCACGATGAGGATCAGGGCCGTGATCAGGCTCTGCCAGAGGAAAATGGTTTGCCTTAGCGGGATCAGACCGCTGACGGCCAACAGGGTAGGCGGAACCGCGCTCTTGGTGGCCATCATCATGGCCGCCGAAGACGACAGCCCCAGCGCCCAGGTTGCGCCCAGTCCCAGATAGGCTGCACCGCCCGCCGCGCGATAATCCATGCCCTTGACGCGGCGGGCCATCTCACGCGCCAGCAGGCCGCTGAAGATGAGACTGAGGCCCCAGGAGACGAGCGAGGTCAGCATGGAGAACAGGGCGATCATGGCCACTGCGGTGCGGCCGTTCTTGGGTATCTTCGCCAGCCAGCGGATTAGGGCGTAAACGGCCGGCGTGCTCGCAACCACGTAGCCGCCGATGATGATCATCACCATCTGCATGGTGAATGGCACCAGAGCCCAGAAACTTTTGCCTCCTGCGATGGCCAGTTTGCCGGCGGGCTGATGGATGAGCAGTCCGAAGAGAAAGACCACCACGACGCCGGCCAGGGCAAAAACCAGAGGATCGGGAAACCAGCGCTCGCTCCAGTTGGCCAGCGCCAGCCCGAAGCGCGCCATGCCGGACTCCGCTGCACTGCCTGTCTTGGTTGTGGGATGGGATGGATTCGGCTTCGAGTTCTGCATGCCTGGCCTCCACATGTGCAGCCGCTGTCTTCCGTGCAGCAACACAGAAAGCAGAGCCTGTGTGAGTTTTCGGATGTACTTTGCTTGAGGTTAGGCTGCCCGTCAAGGTAAATTGCCGTCCGAATTCCGCGCAGCGGGTGGACTGGCTTCGGAAGGGGTCGCTCGATCTCAGGATTTCAGATAGACATCGTCGCCCTGGATGACTAACTCGAAGCGCTCGACCGAGGCGCGTCCTGGCTCGGCGCAGCGGCCGTCGGAAAGATGGAACTCCCACCCGTGCCAGTAACAGACCAGCTTGCCATCGGCGACGCATCCGGCCGCAAGCGGCGCGCCGCGGTGGGGGCAGGCGTTGCCCAGGGCAGAGAATACTCCGCCGGAGTTGGCGACGCAGACCGAGACGGAGCCGCAGGCAAAGGCGCGCAACTCGCCCTCGGACGGAAGTTCTGCGACACTGGCTATGCGGGTGAGCGGGCTCACCTTCGCAACATAACACGATTCGTCATTTGAGGGTTTCCCGATGCATCTTGCAGCACAGGCGGAGCGCGGCAGCGCGGTTGAGAAGCATCCGGTTTACCGCACGCTGACCATTGTGATTCCGGTGTACAACGAGCGCGGCACCGTGATGACGATGCTGGAAAGGGTTCTGCGGCAGGACACCGCGCCACTGGCCAAGGAAGTAGTGGTGGTGGACGACGGCTCGATCGACGGCACGCGCGAGTTGCTGGAGAGGCCTGTGCCGGGAGCCGGACGACCGTGTGCAGCTGCTGACGCACGCGCGGAATCGCGGCAAGGGAGCCTGCCTGAAGAGCGCGCTGGCCGAGGCGCGGGGCGAGCTGGTGCTGGTGCAGGACGCCGACCTGGAATACGATCCCGCCGATTATCCCGCGCTGCTGGAACCCATCTTGAGCGGCCGCGCTGACGCGGTCTTCGGCAACCGCTTCCACGGCGGGGCGCATCGCGTGCCGCGCTTTTACCGCTATCTGCTGAACCGCATGTTTACCGTGCTGTGCAACCTGCTGACCAGCATGGCGCTGAACGACGTGACCGCCTGCTACAAGGTTTTGCGGCGCGACCTGCTGGACGAATTGCAACTGCAGAGCGACGGCTTCAGCATGGAAACCGAGCTGACGGTGAAGCTGGCGCGGACCTCGGCGCGCATCTACCAGGTGCCCATCGTTTATTACGGTCGAACCTATGCGGAGGGCAAGAAGATCCGCTGGGTGGACGGGGTGACGGCGTTCTACCACCTGTTCCGTTACCGCTTTTTATAGGGCAAATTGCCCTGGTCCGTCGCTGCTGCCAAGGGGCTCCGGCCCGTGCACTCTGCAATTCCAGAGCGCGTTGAAACCGATTCTCCCGCCATGCATCTCGTACGAGAGGAGATCGCCATGCGGAGATATTTTTTACTGAGCTCGATTCTTCTGGGGGCAGTGGTGGGGGCGGTGGCCCAGGAGGGCAGCGGGTCCAGCGGCGACAACCCACTCGTACTCCCTGACCCTAATCGGGTGATCGTTCAGGGCTGCCTCAGCGGAGAGGTCGGAGAGCTGACGCTGACCGACCCGACGGGGACCAGCTATCAGCTCACCGGGAACACGCAGAACATGTACCAGAACATTGGCCATAGGGTGCAGGTGACGGGAGAAAAGCCGTCGGGTGAGCCTGTGCCGGGCTCCATGGCCGCGAAGGCAGACACCAACACCGATACGCCGCCGTCGGTGTCCGTGATCTCGTTTGAGGATGTCTCGCCCAGCTGCACGCCGTAGTGGGCTCTGCATTTCCAGGGGTCGCGGTGCAACCCGCTTGCGGCGGCGCGCACCACTACCAACGGAGGAATTACCATGAAGAAAAACACCTTCTTGCTGGTTTCGATACTGCTGTTATCCGCTGCGTGGACCATGGCGCAGAACGGCGCGGATAGAAACGACCAGACCTCCGGCGGACATGTCACGGTCGAGGGCTGTCTCAGCGAGGCCGGCGGAAACTTCATGCTCACCAGCCAGTCGGGGATGAGTTACCAACTCACCGGAAACACGGATCGGCTGCAAGACCATGTCGGACAAACCATAAGGGTGAAGGGATTCGGTACATCGGAAGCCGGTGTCGCTCCCAGCTCCATGAGCGAGGGTGCTGATGCAGCTGATGCAAATGCTCCGGCGCAGCAGGCTCCGCCTATGTTGTCCGTGAGTTCGTTCAAGCGCGTTTCGTCCAATTGCGGTACGTCGGGAGGCGGCGGCTACTGAGCTGGGCGGTCTGGGTTTACGCGCTCGAGGGGCGTGGGCGCGTAGCTGGGGAACAGTCATGAAGATAAAACAAGTCGTCGCGCTGGTCTCGGCGGTGGTGTTGGGCGCAGCGTGCACGATGGCGCAGTATGGCAGCGGCAGCTACGACAACCAGGGCGCGGCGCCGCACCCTGACAACGGCAAGGTCCGTGTCCTGGGCTGTCTGGCCGAAGCGGGTGGAAACTTCACGCTGACCGACCGGTGGGGAACCGCTTATCAACTCATTGGAAATACGGAGAAGCTGAGCGCCCACGTTGGCCAAACCATTCGGGCAACCGGAACCAGTAGCTTGGCTGAGAAAAACTCCGTGAACCCCGGCGCTATGAGCGAAGACATGGAGGCGCCGCCGACTTTGTCGGTGACCTCGTTCAAGCACGTCTCGTCCCACTGCGGTGTGACGAAGGGAAGCAGCGGCAGTGGCTCCTACTGACTTGGGCGCGGTTGCTCGCTAGGCGAATGTGCGAGGCGGAGGAATAGCTATGAAGATGAAGAAAATGGCCGTGCTGATTCCGGCCGCGGTGTTGTTGACTGCGGGCGCGACGGCGCAATACACGCCGCCGCAATACGGCGATGAAGCGAATAGCGAGAGCCGATCGGCAGCTACCGTTGAGGGATGCTTGAGCGTTGCCGATGGCTCCGATGCAAGATACACGCTGACGGATGCGTCCGGAGAGGTTTATCGGCTCACCGGGAATACCGACCGGATGCAGGCTTACGTTGGGCAAACGATTCGGGTGAGAGGCATCAACTCATCCGTCGTATACACACCCGGCGCCATGAGCGAAGGCACCGATGAAGATGCGCAACCGACCGTGTCGGTTCGTTCCTTTAGGAGAATCTCCGGCATCTGTCAGGGAACCAGTAACAATCCTTGACGCTTCGCTGCGGCGGAGGCGGAGGAAATCGCCATGAACATGCGAAAGTTCATCGTGCTGGCCTCGGCGGTGGTGTTGAGCGCCGCGTGCACGATGGCACAGTACGGAGGCGGCTTCGACGAAAGGAGCCAAGACGCCACGAACCTGATTATCGTTGAGGGCTGCCTGGGCCAATCGGTGGGTGCTTACAAACTGACCGACCCGGCGGGAGCCAAGTATCAGCTCACGGGGAAGACGGAAAAGCTGAAGGAACACGTTGGCCAAACCATCCGGGTGACAGCCACGAGCGCGCCGTCGCTAAATGCGCCGGGCTCGATGAGCGAAGGCACCGAGATGCAACCGACGTTGTCGGTGATTTCGTTTAAACGGCTCTCCGACGTCTGCACGAAGAGCGCGAATAACATTCCGTGAGGCGGATGGACGCTTAGTGTGCGCAGAGTTTTTGGATAGCGTCGAGGATGTCGTGGGCTTGCGGCAGGATTGCATCCTCCAGAATTGGCTGGTAGGCGACAAAGGTGTCCTTGGCACCCAGACGGGCGACCGGTGCGTCGAGGTCGTGGAAGAGTTCACTGCCGATGCGGGCGGCGATTTCAGCGCCATAGCCCCAGCTCAGCATGTCCTCATGCACGATCAGCACGCGGCTGGTTTTGCGCACCGAGGCGGCAATGGCCTCGAAGTCATAGGGGTTGAGCGTGCGCAGGTCGAGCACCTCCACGCTGATTCCGTGTTCGCGCTCCAGCCGATGCGCGGCCTGCAGAGAGCGCGGCAAAGTGGCTCCGTAGGTGACGACGGTGACGTCGCTTCCCTCTTTCCAGAGGCGCGCCTTGCCGAAGGGAATGGAATAATCCGGGCCAGGATACGGGGCGCGTCCGAAGGGCTCGCGGTAGAGGCGCTTGTGCTCCAGGAAGAGCACCGGGTCGTCGCAGCGGATGGCGGTGCGCAGCAGTCCGGCGGCATCGAGGGCGTTGGACGGAAAGACCACGTGCATGCCGGGAGTGTGGGTGAACATGCTCTCGCCGCACTGCGAGTGATAGATGGCGCCGCCGTTGAGATAGCCTCCGATGGCCACGCGGATGACCAGCGGCGCGGAAAATAAATCGTTGGAGCGCCAGCGGATGAGCGGCAGCTCATTGCGCAGCTGGTGCATGGCAGTCCAGATGTAGTCGAAGAACTGGATCTCCACCACCGGCTTGAGTCCGCGCACGGCCATGCCGAGGGCGCGGCCCACGATGTTGGCTTCGGCCAGCGGCGAGTTGAAGACGCGCTCGGAGCCGAAGTGGCGCTGCAGGCCGCTGGTGATCTTGAAGACTCCGCCCTTGCCCTTGACAGCCTTGTCATGCAGATATTCATCGTTGGAGCAGTCGGCGACATCCTCGCCGAAGATGAGGATGCGCTGGTCGCGCCGCATCTCATCGCGCAGGCAGAGGTTGATGAGGTCGGCCATGGTGCGCTCGGCTTTGTGGAAGCTGCTGTGGCCGGTGCCGTCGTCGGCGCTACGCTCGCCCTCGGAGAGTGGAACAGTTTCAAAGAGCGGATCGCTGGGCCGCAGCGCCTCGGAGTACACATGCCGGGCGTAGCTGGTGGGCTCCGGCAGGGCCGCTTGGGCGGCGGCATCGCTGGCGGCCTGCACCTTGGCGTCCACCTCGGCGTGCAGCTTCTCCAAGGCGGCGGGGTCGCAGATGCCCTCGTCGAGGAGGAACTTGCGGAAGTTCGGAATGGGATCGCGCGCGGCGTCCTGCTCGAGCTCGCTCGGGGGCCGGTACATTCTCTCGTCGTCGGAGAGCGAGTGCGAGTAGGGGCGGATGACGTGGCCGTGCACCAGCGCGGGGCCGCGTCCGGCGCGGGCGTAGCCGACGGCGCGGCGCATGGCGGCGTAGCTGGCCAGCAGATCGCAGCCGTCGCACTCCTCGATGGAAAAGTCCGGAAAGTTTTTAAGCAGGTGGCTGATGTTGCCGCCCGGCGTCTGGTACTTGACCGGGGTCGAGATGGCATAGCCGTTGTCTTCCACGAGATAGACCACCGGCAGCTTGGCCATGGAGGCGGTGTTCAGCGACTCCCAGAATTCTCCCTGCGAGGTGGTGCCTTCGCCGGTGGTGACCAGAGTGACCTCGTCAGGCCGGTGCTTCACATCCTTGAACTCGCGGTAGTCGTCCGGAACTTTCGCTGCAGCGTCGGAATGGTGATTGAAGTAGCGGCCCGCCTCGGCGCAGCCGATGGCCTGCAGGATCTGGCTGCCGGTGGGCGAGGAGCCGGTGAAGATGTTGAGCTCACGGCTGGCCCAGTGCGAAGGCATCTGGCGGCCGCCGGAGGCTGGATCAGAGGCGGCGCCGAAGGCCTGCAGGAACATGGCTTCCGGCGTGATGCCCAGGGCCAGAGCCAGGGCGCGGTCGCGGTAGTAGGGGAAGAACCAGTCGTAGCCGGGACGCAGGGCTGTGGCGGCGGCCACCAGCAGAGCTTCGTGTCCGGCGCAGGAGACCTGAAAGTGGATCTTCTGCTGGCGCTTGAGCAGGATTTCGCGGTCGTCGATGCGCCGCGAGAGCACCATCAGCCGGTACATCTCGACCAGTTGCCGCGCGGCCAGCCCTTCGTAGCTCTTATCTATCGAAGTAGCTGGCTCACGCTGTATCGCTTTCGACGACATTCCTGTCCCTCAAAAAAATACGAGCACGCGGATAGTTCAGGCCAACGGGTGGCCTCCGGTCGCAGCGCTCGGCGGATAAAGCTTCGCTGCCGGTCGCCGACGCTCGGTAAGCGCTTATTGTAAACGAAAGCGGGACCGCGTTTCTTAACCGGCATTCGCCCGTATACTGTGACTAAGATGATTCACGTGAAGCGGCCGATTCCAGCCGCAGAGATAAAACTCCTGCTGTGGGACCTGGACGGCACGCTGGTGGACAGCGAGCTGGACCTGGCCCATTCCATCAACGCCATGCTGCGCTACCTGAACGCACCCGAGTTGCCGGTGGAGGTGGTGGCCAGCTACGTGGGCGACGGCGCGCCCATGCTGGTGCGGCGGGCGCTGGGCGATCCGCAGGACGAGGCGTATGTGCAGGCGGCGCTGGAATATTTCCTGCTCTACTACCGCGAACACAAGCTGGACCATACCTATGTGTATCCCGGCGTGCTGGATACGCTGCATGCCATCAGCCAGCGCAGCAATTTGACGATGGCGGTGCTAACCAACAAGCCGGTCAACCCGTCGCGGGCGATTTGCGATGGCCTGGGACTCTCCGGATATATGTCGCAGATTTACGGCGGCAACAGCTTTGCCACCAAGAAGCCCGACCCGCATGGCGCGCGCGTGCTGCTGGAAGAGCACGACGTGCTGCCCACGGAAGCCATCATGATCGGCGATTCGCAGAACGACGTGCTGACCGCCAACAACGCCGGGATGTTCTCCATCGGCGTCAACTACGGCTTTTCGCCAGAGTCGCTGCAGATCCATCCGCCCGACGCGCTGATCGACCACCCCGAGGAATTACTGGAGCTGCTGGAGATCGGACGCGGCTCCAAACGTTAGGCAGCGCTTCCCTTCCTTGCGTCACATCTTATTGAGGCGCGTTGGCGGTGGCGCGCGCGAGCCCCACCTGCGCGGCCTGGCTATCGGGATAGGTGCGCAGCTCTTCCTGGAACTCACTGGCCGCCGCGGCGCGGTCGCCCTTGGCAAGCAAAACGATTCCCAGAGCGACGTGAGCGCCCGCGCCGGTGGGATTCATGGCGAGCGACCGCCGCACCGCAGCTTCGGCCAGATCGATCCGGTTCTTGTGCATCTCCACGCTGGCCAGGTGCAGCCACATGTCGTAGGTCGGCTCATAGCTCACGGCCTGGGTGAGATAGGTCTCCGCGGCGGAATAATCTCCCGCGAGCCAAGCGATGCGAGCCAGACCAAACAGGGCTTTGCTGTCCCGCGGATCGATCTCCAGGGAGCGCTGCAGCAGCGGCACGGCCTGCTGGTAACGGGACTCGGAGATATGGGCATAGCCGAGGTTATCGAGCGCGTGCACATTATCCGGGGTGACGGTGAGGGCGCGGGTGAACAGCGTGGTGTTGCTCCGCCACCACACCATCTGGCTCAGGCTCGCGATGCTCAGCAGCAGGATCAGAGTGACGGCCACGATCGGAAACAAACGCCACTGCGTCTTGGCCTCGATGGCTTTCGAAGCCCACTGCAGCACCATCGCGGCCGCCATGCAGAAGCCCACCAGCGGGATATAGAGAAAGCGATCATGCACCAACTCAAGCGGGAACAGGGCTTTCAGATAGAGAACGGGGGCCAGCGGAATCAGCATCCACACCAGGCAGAGGCAGAAGCGCCGGCCGCCCGCCGCCCGCCAAAGAAGATAGCCGAGTATGCCCGCCACGGCAATCAACGCCAGCAGCGGCCCGAAGAATTCCGCGGAATTCCACTGCTTCACAATGGAGAGCGGGTAGTACGGAACCACCACCGACGGCCAGAACATACAGCGCAAATAGAACAGGAGCGCCGACGGCCAGGTGAAGATCATCTGAGCATTCGTAGCCGGGGTCAGCAAATGCGCGAAGGCGTGCAGCACGGACTGGCGCACGCCTAAGAAGAAAATGGTGAGGGCGAAGAATGGAACGGTTGCCAGGATTACCGGCAGCCCGGGCTTGGCGCGGGAGCGGAGCGCCAGCACAGTTGCCAGCAACACGACCGGCAGCACCACGGCCGTCTCTTTGGTAAACACTCCGGCTGCGCCCGCCGCGAAGGAGGCGATCCACCATCCCAGCTTGCCCTGCTCGGTCCAGCGCAGAAACGCCAGCACCGAGCAGAGCAGGAAGAAGGTCATCATCAGATCGCCTACCGCGGAGGCCCATGCAATGGCCTCTACGTGTGCGGGGTGGACGGCAAACAAAGCGGCCGCGGTCCAGGCCACAAAACGATCCTCGATCACCGCCAGCGCCAGGCGGAATACCAGCACAACGCAGGCGACGTGAAACAGAATGCTGGCCAAATGCCAGGCCGCGGCATGGGTTCCGAAGAGCCCGTAGAAGACCTCGCACCATACATACAGAACCGGACGGTAAAAATTCGATCCCGTGGTGGCGGACTGATTGGTGGTAAAGAAGCTGGGAATGCGCGACCAGTTCACCGGGGAGCGTTGCGCGATGTTGAACGCGTCGTCGTAGACAAAACCGTAAAGGATTCCGGGCGCACGCACCGCGAACGCCAGCAGCGCCAAGGCGAACATCCAAATGGCGCTGGACGTGCGATCCGCTCCCGCGTCTTCTCCGGAGGGAATGGGGGAAGGCAGACGCTCCAAATCCTGAGCGCCGTTCTGCGCGGCGGCAACCGCCTCGCCTTGCCGATGGTTTTCCAACGTTGGAATCCTCAAATGACAGTTTTCAGCATCGTATCCCATGGCCCAAGGCGCGTGAAAGGACTTTCCCGCCAAGGCGCGCACGAGAGGCGTACGACTGTGGCGGGATATAATCAAAAGTTGCCCAAAGCCCGCCGCTGCTCGTTATGAGCAGCCCGGTGCTTTGTGTGGAGTGGGGACTCCTGCCGAAATGGAATTGAAGGTTTACAGCAGCTACAAGCCGCAGGGCGACCAGGCTTCGGCCATCGAGCAATTGGCTCGGGGGCTGCGCGAGGGCGAACAGCACCAGGTGCTGCTGGGCGTGACCGGCTCGGGCAAAACTTTCACCATGGCCAAGGTGATCGAGGAATCGCAGCGGCCGGCGCTGGTGATGGCGCACAACAAGACGCTGGCGGCGCAGCTGTATCACGAGTTCAAGAGCTTCTTCCCCAACAACGCCGTGGAATATTTCGTCTCCTACTACGACTACTACCAGCCGGAGGCCTACATTCCGGCGGGCGATATTTACATCGAGAAGGAATCGACGGTAAACGATGAACTGGACAAGCTGCGGCTCTCGGCCACGCGTTCGCTGTTTGAGCGGCGCGACTGCATCATCGTCGCCTCGGTCAGCTGCATCTACGGCCTGGGCTCGCCGGAAGCCTATTACGGCATGTTGCTGTTCCTCGAAAAGGGGCAGAAGATTTCGCGCAAGGACATCACGAGCAAGCTGGTGGAGATCCTTTACGAGCGCACCGACGCCGACTTCAAGCGCGGCACGTTCCGCGTGCGCGGCGATGTGATCGAGGTCTATCCCACCTACGACGACAACGCGTACCGCATCGAGCTGTGGGGCAATGAGGTGGCATCGCTGGCGCAGATCGATCCGCTCTTCAGCACCGTGAAGCAGAAGTACCAGCGGCTGCCGATCTATCCCAAATCGCACTACGTCATGCGTCCGGAGACCAAGAGCGCGGCCATCGATTCGATTGTGCAGGAGATGCTGTGGTGGGAGAAGGAATTGGAAAACCAGGGACGCATCGTGGAGGCGCAACGCATCCATCAGCGCACCCGATTCGACCTGGAGATGATCAAGGAGATGGGCTACTGCCACGGCATCGAGAACTACTCGCGCCACTTCACCGGACGGCTGCCGGGCGAGCCTCCGCCGACGCTGCTCGACTATGTGCCGCGCGACTTTCTGCTGTTTATGGATGAGTCTCACCAGACCGCGCCGCAGGTGCGCGGCATGTGGCACGGCGACCGCTCGCGCAAGCAGAACCTGATCGACTACGGCTTCCGTTTACCTTCGGCGCTGGATAACCGCCCGCTGACATTTGAAGAATTCGAGGCGCGGGTGAACCAGGCGATCTATGTGAGCGCCACGCCCGGTCCCTACGAGCTGACCAAGTCGGCGGGCGTCATCGTGGAGCAGATCATCCGCCCCACCGGGCTGGTCGATCCGCAGGTAGAGGTGCGCAGCGTGAAGGGGCAGATCGACGACCTGCTGCATGAAATAAGGCTGCGGGTGGAGCGCGGCGAGCGCGTGCTGGTGACCACGCTGACCAAGCGCATGTCCGAAGACCTGGCGGAGTATTACAGCGAGGTCGGCGTGCGCTGCCGCTACATGCATTCCGAGATCGAGACCCTGGAGCGCATCGACATTCTGCGCGACCTGCGCAAAGGCGAGTTCGATGTATTGATCGGTATCAATCTATTGCGCGAGGGGCTGGATTTGCCCGAGGTTTCGCTGGTGGCCATACTGGACGCCGACAAGGAAGGCTTCCTGCGCTCGGCGGGCTCGCTGATCCAGACCATCGGACGCTGCGCGCGCCACGTCGAAGGACGCGCGATCCTCTATGCCGACCGCATGACCGACTCGATGACCAAAGCCATCGGCGAGACCAACCGCCGCCGCGCCATTCAGGAGGCGTACAACATCGAGAACAACATCACGCCGCAGACGGTGGGGCGCGGAGCCGACATGTCGCTGGCCCACGTGATCGCCGCCGACTACGCCGAGATCCCGGTGGAGAGCGACGGCATGCCGGAATTCAAGTCGCAGGAGCAGTTCGACGCGTTTCTCGCCAAGATGGAAGAAGACATGCGCGAGGCCGCCAAGAAGTTCGACTTTGAGCGCGCGGCCAAGCTGCGCGACGCGGTGAAGGAATTGCGGGAGAAAGAAATTCTGTTCGGTTAAGGGACGGCGGAAAGACAAAAGCCCGGATCGCTCCGGGCTTTTGTGCGTATAAGAGCTGTAACTCCGCAAGTCGGGTGCGCGGCAACAGACGCCGCTCCGGCCGCAGGCGCTCGTCTAATCCACTTCCTGCAAGGATGTGACGTGCTGCTCCAGGGCTTTGGAGTATTCGCGTTCGGCGGCCAGTTCGGCTTCGAGTTTTTTGATCTGGCTGTGCAGGCGCAGGATTTCCAGACGCATTCTGCCGGCGTCGGAACCGTTGCCGGGCAGCGGCGGTGAGGGCACGCGTCCGGGTGCGGGCGGAGGAACGGCAAGCTGTGTTGAGCCGGTGATCTGCGCGCCGGGAATGGAGACCGGCGGCGCCACCACGGGAGGCTGCATGGCAGCCGCCACGGTGGCCGCAATCGAGGGAGCGGCCGGACGCGGAGGGTTATTGGGCGCGCCGCCCGGCATGGCTGGCGGCATGCTGCGCGGCGGCACCGGCACCGGGCCGCCCGGGATGCGCGGCTGTCCATAGCCGGCGCGCGCCGGCACTGGGCCGCTGAAGATGCTGCTGAGCACGGCGTTGGCGTTCTGCTGCTCCTGCAGGGCGGGCACGGGTTCCAGCACCGGCGCCGCGAGCAGATGGCGCACGCGGGCGATCAGGTCCTGCGGCTGGAAGGGTTTGCGGATCAGCTCCGTGGCGTGGACGGCGAAGGCACGCTCAGCCACTCCCTTGTTGACCACGCCCGACATCAGGATCACCGGCGTCTGGCCATAGCGCGGATGCTGCTTGATGTACTGGCAGACCTCGTAGCCGTCGCGTCCGGGCATGATCACATCGCTGATAACCACGTCCGGGGCGCTGTGCTCCATCATGTCGATGGCGCTGGTGGCGTCGTGGCAGGTGATGACCTCGAGCTCTTCGCGCCGGAAGGCGATTTTAATCACCTCCCGCATGGTTGCGCTGTCGTCGATGAAATAGACCACCGGCTTTGCGCTCATTTATATCCTCCCTCGCTGGCGGCGCGCTCTTCGTCGATCTCGCGCAAGGCCTCCAGCATCAGCTCTGTGGCGGAACGGAATACGGTTCGCGTGCCGGACATGGAGCCAGGCACGAATTTGTAGACGCCGCGGGTTACCCCGTTGCAGGTCTTGATGATGCGGATCACCGCGTCGTCGCCGATGATCTCGCCCACCTCGGCGTGCAGCAGGTCGCCGCGGCTGAGAAACACGGTGCCGTCGATGGTTTCCGCATTGATGTAGAGCACGCCCGACTGGCGCGAGTGCCCCAGCATCTGGATGACGCCGGGCAGGTCCAGGTGCGAAAGGCTGCCTTCGAGCACGGTCTGATCGGACTCGAGCATCTGCGTGGGATGGAAGCCCTCCAGGCGGCTGAGCAAAAAGGTGCGCACCTGGGCGGCAATGTTCTCCGGCCCGCGGCGGCGGTCGATGTAATCGTCGCAACCGGCGCGGAAGGCCTCCATCAGGGATTTTTCGCCGCCTTCGCCCATGGCGATGATGGGAATGTTGGTGGTCACCGCATCGTTGTGCAGGATGCGCGGAAGGTCGAAGACGCTCAGCTCGCGCAGGTTGGTGGCACACAGGATGGCGGTGGGCGCGTTCCACTCCAGCATGGTGAGCGCATAGGTGGGCTGGGTGGTGTGGGTCACGTCAAAGCCTTGGGCCTTCAGCGCATCGGTAAGGCGGCGGGCAAAGAAGACGTTGCTGTCAATCACCAGAATCCGCTGCGAGAGAACTTCCGAGTTCGTCATCGCGCCGCCTCCCTGGCCAATGCATTCGATGGATTGATGCAGTGTGACACAACCCGGTCCAAGTCCAACATGGGAACCGTCTTGCCGCCGGTACGCAACAGGCCAGCGACGAAGGTCACCCCGTCCGGTGCGGCCGCTTCCGGGGCCTCCGTTGGCGCAAGATCATGGCGCTCGCCCTGCACCAGTTCGCAGGCGCCGCTGACCGGAATGGCCACGGTGTGGACGCCTCCGGCATAGCGGCACTGCGCAATCACATAGAGGCTGCGCGGCGCGTGTCCAAAGGCCGCTCCCAGATCGCAGACCGGAATGGCCGCGCCACGGCGGATCAGCACGCCTTCCAGCGCCGCCATGGTGTGCGGAAATGTGTACACCGGACCGGGCATCACCAGCTCCGTCACCTGGCTGGAGTCGAGCGCAAAGCGCTGCTCGCCCAGGGGAAAGGTGACGAAACGCCGGGTGTCGAGGCTGGTGCTCACTCTGGTGTCGCTCATGGTCTCACTCCTGCCCAGTTCCGGTCCTTCCCGGCGGCGCGCCGGCCTGCCGCCAATATTTGGTTCTTACGAGCGGAATCACTTCGTTCTCCAGCAATAACAGGCCGCGATACCATTGGCGCTCGGCTCCCTGGAACAGCCCCGGCAGCGGAACCACTTTGGGCAAACTCGTCATGCGCTCCACTTCCGTCACCCCCAGAGTCACGCCGCCTGACGCCCCATCGCCCGGCTTGATTACCAGATAGCGCACCAAGCGGCCGGCACCCAGCCCGACCTGCCGGGCGAAATCAATCGCCTTGGAACCCTTCAGGCGGCATGCCGCACCGCGCTCCTCGCCGTCGCGAATCTCTTCAACCTCGTTGGCCTCCACGGCAAAGCGCACCCCGCCGGCAGTGAACAGGATCACCGGCCCCGCGGTGGCCGCCACGGGCTTGGCCAGGCGCGAGAGGAACGATGCCGGCCGCGGATTTTCCTTTATCGCATGCGCCATGGTGTCCTGCCTGAACCACTCATAAACCCGCCGTTCGCGACGCGCCCTGCGGCTGCGTCAACCGCCTGGTGACGGCCGCGGCGATCTGATCGAGCGGCAGCACCTGATGCACGGCACCGGTGCGGATGGCCTCGAAGGGCATGCCGAAGATCACTGAAGTCGCCTCGTCCTGCGCCAGCACCAGGCCGCCGTACTCCTGCACCGCCTGCGCCCCGCGCGCTCCGTCGTTACCCATGCCGGTGAGGATGGCGGCCACCGCATTGCCGCCCGCCAGCACGGCCACCGACTCCAGAGTCACGTCAATATTGGGACGGTAGCCCGCTATGCGCGGCCCATCGTCAAGCACGATGCGCCCCGGCGGCACCACACGCAGATGGCAATCGCCGGGACAGACATAGGCTTGTCCGGCGCACAGCTGTTCGCCGTTCTGGGCCTGCTTCACCGGAATCTGCGAGACCGAGGCCAGCTGCTCGGCAAACTGCGCGGTAAAGCTTCCAGGCATGTGTTGCACCACCAGCAGCGCGCCGGGAAATCCCGCGCGGAACTGGGGCAGCAGCTTCATCAGCGTCGCCGGCCCGCCGGTGGAGGCAGCCAGCACCGCGACCGGCAGACGCAGGTTGGGCAGCGCAAACGGAGCAGCCATCGGCTGCCATGGTTCGGCCTGCGCCATCATTACCGGTGCCGCCGGCTCCAGCAGCTCTGTCTCCGGAGTCACCGTGGTTGAAAATATCGCGATCGGAGGCTTGCGCATCACGTTGCGCACCACGCGAACCTTGGCGGCGATGCGCAGCTTGCGCACCAGTTCGTCGCGCACAGAGGACATGTCCAGATCGACGGCGCTGGTGGGCTTGGCCACAAAGTCGATGGCGCCCAGCTCCAGCGCGCGCAGCGTGGCCTGTGCCCCGGCCCGGGATTCCGAACTGACGATCACGATGGGCCGCGGCTCGGTGGACATGATGACCTCGGTGGCCTGCAGCCCGTCCATGTGCGGCATATTCACGTCCATGGTGATGACCTGCGGTTTGAGCTTGGCGTTCTGGGCCACCGCCTCGCGGCCGTCGCACGCTTCGCCTACGATCTCGAAGCCGCCATCGGCGTCCAGTATGCCGATCAGCACCCTGCGCATGAAGGCCGAATCGTCGGCCACCAGCACCCGGATTTTTTCGCCTTGCATCATCTTGCCTGTCCCAATCCGTCTTTCACTGCACCACCGGGGGCGCGGCCATGGCCTGCCCCGAGGTGCCGATCAGCTCCACCACCTGTGCGACAAATGTTTCTTCCTGCACCGGCTTGACCATGAAGGCAGCCGCGCCTTCCTTCAACGCGCGGTCGCGATGCTTGGCTCCAGCGCGCGAAGTCACCACCATCACCGGCACCTTGCTGGTGGAAGGCGTCTGGCGCAGATGCATCATCAGTTCGTATCCGTTGGTGCGCGGCATCTCCAGGTCGGTGATGACCAAATCGCAGTCGTTGGAGGTGGCAATCTCCAGCGCCTCCAGGCCGTCACAGGCAAGCTTGACGCGGTATCCGGCCTTTTCCAGCATGCGTCCTACGAACTTGCGCACGCTGATGGAGTCGTCGGCCAGCACCACCAGCTTTTCGCGCTCCACCACATCCATGGCGGCCGCGGGAATCTCGCCGCGCGCCACTGCCGTAGCTCCGGGCAGGAAGAGCCGCGCCGCGTTCAGCGCCGTGGTCAGCGGACGGCGCTCGATGGACTCGCCCATGATGAGGCGGTTGATATCGACCAGCAGGATCAGGCTGCCGTCGGGCGCAATGGTGGCGCCGGGGAAAAGCTTGACCTGGCGCAGATATTCGCCCAGATTCTTGATGACGATTTCATCCTTGCGCAGAACCTCTTCCACCACCACGCCCACCAGGCGACCACCCACGTTGACCAGCACCAGCCGAAGATAGCCATTGACCGGCTGCAGACGCGGCAGTTGCAGAGCCTCGTCGAAGCGCACCACCTCGGTGACCACGTCGCGCACCTTGGCAATCAGCTTGCCGCCAACCTCTTCGATCTCGCTTGGACGGATGCGGCGGATCTCCTCCACAAAGCCCAGCGGGAAAGCAAACGTCTGCTGCCCGCACTGCACAAACAGCGCCTGCGAGATGATCAGCGTCAGCGGGACCTTGAGGGTGAAGCGGGTGCCGAATCCCTTCTCGGTTTCGATTTCGATTTCGCCGTTCAGATTAGCCAGGTTGGCCTGCACCACGTCCAACCCAACCCCACGGCCGGCGAGTTCGGTGCGGCGCGGCGAAGTGGAAAAGCCGGGACGGAAGAGCAGGTCCAGCAGCTCGCGGCGGCCCATCCGCTCGGCGTCGGCGGCGGAGATGAATCCCCGCTCGATACCGGCGGCCTTCACGCGCTCGAAGTCCACGCCGCGCCCGTCGTCTTCCACCTCGACGTAAATGTGATTGCCGCGATGATAGGCGCGCACGGCGATGTTACCTTGGTCGGGCTTGCCCGCCTCGTAGCGCTCGTCCACCCGCTCAATGCCATGGGCCACGGAGTTGCGCACCAGGTGCAGCAGGGGGTCGGCGATCTGCTGAATGATGTTGTTGTCGAGCTCGGTCTCGGCGCCCGCAAGAGTGAGCTCCACCTGCTTGTTGCTGGCCTTGGCGGCGTCGCGCACGGTGCGCGCGATGCGCGTGAACAGGTTGCCGATGGGCACCATGCGCGCCTGCGTAATTTCGTCCTGCAGGCGATGCGCCAGCTTGGTGAATTCGTCGATGTCGCCGTCCACGCGGCGCACAAAGCCGTCCAGCTGGGTAAGCACTTCGGTGATGTCGGCCGAGATTTCCGTCAGCGAGCGCGAGAGGATGCCGAAGTCGTCGTAGCGGTCCATCTCCAGCTCGCTGAAATCCGAATGGCCTCCGTCGAAGCTGCCGCTGCCGTAGCCGTAGCCCGCGCCGCCATAGCCGGAATTGCCGTAGCCCGCATTGCCGTAGCCGGAGTTTCCCATGCCCGGCGCGCCGAAGCCTGTGCCGCTCATTCCGCCAAAGCCGGAGGAGGAGCCGAAGGCGTCGGCGCATTCCATCGCCGCGCCCGGCCACTGCGAGAGCGCCGGGGCGGAACCAATGCGGCTGAACTCGTACTTGTCCTGGAACTCCGTCACCTTTTCGCTCATGCGGCCTTTGGAGAAGTTCAGCACCTCGGCCAGCTTTTCCAGCTCGGCCAGACGGCCCAGCATACGGGTGCGGTTGATGACCAGTTCGCCCACCGCGTTCATCATGCGGTCCAGCCGTTCCAGGGCGATGCGCACCGACTTGGATTGGGCCACGGCCACCGGCGTCAGCGAACTGACGGCCGCCGTGTGGCTTGCACCTGCCGGCAAATCCGGCATGGCCTGCGCTTCCGCATTCACCGCCGCCGCCATCTCCGCCGCGGCCAGCGGCTGCGCCGGAAGGGGCGCTGGAGACAGCGGAGCAAGCTGGGCAAAGAACGGTTCATCGGGCTGCTCGAAGGCCGCGCCAAGCTCTTCCAGCGGCGACGCCGCAGACAGAGGCTCTGCCTCAACCGGCGAAGCAGCAACCACCTCCCACTCGGCGGCCTCCAGCGGCAAGGCCTCCATTTCCAGCGGCGCCGCTTCCCTGGCTGCGGAGTCATTCGGTACCGTTTCAACTGGCAGCGTCTCCATCGGGAGCGGCGCGACCGTTTCCGCGGGCTCGGCAACCGCGGCGGTCGCTTCCACGTCGGCGGAGGCCATGCGGTCCAGCCGCGCAATCAGCATGCGCGCCCCAAGCTGGAAGCCGGCTTCGTCGTCCCATTGCCGGTAGATCACCTTCTTCAGCACATCGACCGTCTCCAGGCAAAGGTCGACGATGGTGGCGCTGGGCTGCAGTTCGCCGTCGCGCAGACGGCCCACCAGGTCTTCGGCACGATGCGCGATGGTGGCGATGCGCTGCCAGCCTACCTGCGCGGCCGAGCCCTTGATGGTGTGCATGGAGCGGAAGAGGCGGTGAATGTCCTCTTCGTTGGGATTGGCCTCCAGCGCCAGCAAACAATCGGTGACGGTCTGCAGATGCTCTTCGACCTCGGGGACAAAGAATTCCAGCACCTCGGCGGGAACCTCTTCGTCGGGCTCCAGCTCCGGCACCTTGTCAAGGAAGCTGTCGAGCGAACCCAGGCTCACCGGCGACTCGGCAGGAGCCAACGGTGACGGCACCAAAGGAAGCGGTGCCGCCGGCACGTCCTCCGTTACAACAGGTATTTTCGGCGAAAGCGCAACCGGCGGCGCAGAGGGCGTTGCAGCAGGCGGCGCGGCAGGTTCATCAGCCGCAGTCACGGCGGCAGGCGGAGGCGCAACCGGCGGAGCGAGTGGCACGATATCAGTTGCAACAGATAATTTCGGTGTGGCTGCAAGTTGAGGGTCCGGCGCAGCTGCAGGTTGCGGTTCAGCTGCAGGCAACGGCGCGCTCTGCGCGTCGGCCCGCACGACGCTCTGCGGCGGTTCCTGCGTAGCCTCTTGTGCTGCTTGTGCTACTTCCAGCGATTCATTCTGTGCATCCGCTTCCGGCTCGGGCGCGTGCGGCTGCTCGGTGGGCGCAGAGGCCGAGGCGGGCGGCGCACCCTGGAAGGCGAAGGGATAGCGTTGCTTGAAGGCCGCGATATCCTCCAGCGACTCCACGCCGTTGGCGCTGACCATAATCAGGTCGCTTTCCAGCACCGCAATCGCTTCATAGATGAACTCCACCAGCGGGGCCGTGGCCTCCGCGCTGATGGTTGCATTCATGGCGTACTGGAAGATATGCGCCAGTTTGCCGGCCACTTCGTTGAAGAGCGGATAGCCGTAGGTTCCAGCCGTGCCGGCCACGCCGTGCGCCGAAATGTAGAGGCGCTCGATGTCTTCGTAGAGCGGGTAGGGGTCCTGCAGAATGCCTGAGTACTCGCGCAGAAACTGCAGGTGCTCGCTGGCCTCCTGGAGGAAAAGCTCGATCATCTCCGGGCTGGGTCCGTTCATTGCACGTTCCCCGCGGCCTGCTCCTGGGCAGCCGATGGTTGCAGCGGCTTTTGCAGCAGCCGTGCTCCGCTGATGAATTTCTGCTGGAACTTCACCGGCGCGTTGGCCGCCGATTCGGCATGGCCAAGAAAGAGGTAGCCGCCCGGCTCCAGGTATTCGTAAAAGCGCTGGATCAGTTTGGAGCGCAGCTCCTCGCCGAAGTAAATCAATACGTTCATGCAGAAGATGCAGTCGAATTTTCCCAGATACACCGGCTGCGCCAGGTTCATGGGAGCAAACGTCACCATGTTGCGCAGCAACGGCCTCACCTGGTACTGCTCGCCCATCGGAATAAAGTAGGCGCCGATTTGCGAGGGCGAAAGGTTTTCCAGCGCGCGGCGGCTATACAGCGCGCGGCCGGCGCGCTCCAGCGCCTCGCGGCTCACGTCCGTGGCCATGATGCTGGCCGGAGGAATGGTGCCCAGTCCCGCCGCATTGCAGATGCTCAGCGCAATCGAATAGGGCTCTTCGCCGCTGGCGCAGCCCGCGCTCCAGATGCGCAGCCCGCCATCCTTGTCCCAGAACTTGCGCTCCAGCAGCTCCGGCAGCACCTGCGTTTCAAAGGCCGCAAACAGCGCCGGATAGCGCAGGAAGCTCGTCTCCTGGGTCAGCAGCCGCTCCAGCAGGTTGTCGTATTCTACGTTGGAGCCGCGCACCAGGCGCAGCAGTTCCATCCCGTAGCCCAGGCGCTTGCGCTGCATGTGCTCCACCACGCGCGTGGTCAAAAAGCGCTCGCGCGACTCATCGAACATGATGCCGGAGCGCTGCTCGATGAGCAGTTGCAGCTCCCGGACTTCATGGCCGGTCAGCACCGGATTGACCTCAGCTTCGTTCATCGCCGCCTGCTATGCTGCCTGTCTCTTGCTAGTTGCTTGCGAATCTTAGCTGCGTCCCGCGCCCGCCTGCAGTTCGTTGCGCGGCGGTTGCGGCTGCGCCGGCGGTGCCTGCACCCGGAACTGCGACAGCGCCTCGTTGAGTTGTTCGCTCATCTTCACCATCTGCTCGGTGCTGCGCGCCGTCTGCCGCGCACCCTGCGAGGTCTGGCGCGTAATGTTGGAGATGATCTGCATGGCGTTGGCCACGCCCTCGGTGCCGCGCACCTGCTGTTTGCTGGCGAGGGAAATCTCCTGCACCAGCTCCGCCGATTGCCGCACCACGGCCGAGATCGCCTCCAAAGCCTTGCCAGCCTGGTCGGCCAGCCGCGCGCCCACTTCCACCTCGCGCGTGCCTTCTTCCATCACCACCACGGCCTCGTTGGTCTCGGCCTGGATGGCTTTGATCAGCGCCGCAATGTCCTTGGTCGCGGTGCGCGAGTGCTCGGCCAGTTTGCGAACCTCGTCGGCCACCACGGCAAAGCCGCGGCCCGCCTCACCGGCGCGCGCCGCCTCGATCGCGGCATTCAGCGCCAGCAGGTTGGTCTGCTCGGTGATGTCGTTAATCACGTTGATGATCTCGCTGATCTCCAGCGAGCGGTCGCCCAGCGACTTGATCTTTTTGGCCGTCGCCTGCACGCTGGAGCGGATGCGCTGCATGCCTTCCAGGGTGTCGCGCACCGAGCGGTTGCCCTGCTCGGCGGCGTCGAGGGCGCGGCGCGCCGCCTCGGCGCTGGCCTCGGCGTTGTTGCTCACCTGCTTCATGGAAACCGTCAGCTCTTCCACCGCCGACGAGGTGTTGGTGATCTCGTGGTCCTGCTGCGTGGCGCCCGTCGCCATCCGCTCGCTGGCGCCCAGAATCTGATTGGCGCCGGTCGAAACGTCATTGGCCGCATCGCGTACCCGGCGCAGCACCGCGGTAAAGTTGTCCAGCATGTAGTTGACCGAGTCCACTACATTGCCCAGCGCGTCGCTGGTCACGGCGCCGCGCAGGGTCAAATCGCCACGCGCAATCTGGCTGACCACGGTCAGGAACTCGGTTACCGAGCGCTGCAAATTGCGCTGCGACTCTTCGTCCTGCATCGCCTTGGCGGCCCGCTCCGTGGCGTGGTTCAGCTGCAGCGCGATATAGCCGAAGTCGGTGGAGTTGTCCTCCACCAGCCGCGCCTCAAAGTCGCCTTCGGCAACCTGTTCGGCGAACTCCGCCAGCGCGTTCACCGGTTCGGCGACCGTGTTGGAGAGGCGGAAGAAGACAAACAGCGAGCTTCCGGCCATGGCGGCCAACGCGCCCAGCATCAGGTAAAGAGTGTCGGAGTGCAGCGAGCCGAGCTCCCACAGCATTCTTCCACCGGACCTGGCGCCGGCAAAGTAGGCCAGCATAAACACCGCCAGCGTGGCGGCAAGATTGATCACCACCAGCGCGATGATTGCCGAATTCAGACGACCCTTCATACGACCTCCCGGACAACGCGATGGCACTCCTGCCCCGCCTTACACTCGAGCGCCTTGCGCTCTGTCGAACTTCTAGCAAGCCGCGCAGTGCATCGCGCAACTCAAATCACGCTCACCGGAAACGTCTCCAGCACGCGCTTCAAATCCAGTGCCAGCGCCAGCCGCTCTCCGTGGCGCAGCATTCCGGCGCAGTGCGGAACGTCGCGCGGCGCCTCATCCTTCAGCAGGGGCTCGCTGGTGCTGTAGGTGCCGATCACCTCGTCCACCGCTAGGCCGACGCGCACATCCGGCGCCATGGAGCCGCCCCGCAAGCAGGCCACCACCACCAGCTTCGGCGGCATGTCCGCCCGCCGCACCTCGGTAAACGCAATGTCCACCACCGGCACAATGCTGCCGCGCAGGTTGAATACGCCCATCAGGAACGGCGGCGACAGCGGCAGATTGGTCAGCCGCGGCCACTCCACCACCTCGTCCACCTCCAGCACATGCAGGCAAAAACGCTCGCGTCCGGCGCGGAAGATGCAGTACTGCTGCTCGGGCAGCGCGGGCTCGGCGACCAGCGCACCTTCTTCCGCCGCGAAATCATCGTCGGGCGGCATCAGCTCCGTGTTGTCCGGCAGCTCGCTCATTACCCGATCACCCTCCGCACTTCGCCCACCAGTTGTTCCCCGGTGAAGGGCTTGATGACGTACCCGTCGGCTCCCTGCTGCAATCCCCAGAAGCGATCGCTCTCGCCGTTCTTGGAGGTCACCAGCACGATGGGGATGGAGCTGAACTCGCGGCTGCCCTTCAGCTCGCGGCAGGCCTGGTAGCCGTTGCGTCCCGGCATCACCACATCCAGAAGAATCAGGTTGGGACGCTCGGAGGTCACCATCTGCTCGATGCGCTGCGGATCGCTCAAGGCCACCGCCGAATATCCGGCGACCTGCAGCAGCGACTGCATCAAGCGGCTCTCGGCCGGCGAATCGTCAACAATCAAAACCTTCTTAAGCACGCTGTGCACCTCAAATCGTTTTCCTGCGCCAGAATCCTGATTACTGCGCCGGCCAGCGCTGCGTCTCCCGCTCGGCCTGCCGTTCTGCCACGCGCAATTCCATCTCCAGCGATGAAAGCCGGTGAAAGGTCTCGTGCATCTTCAGAGACATGCTGTGAATCGTCTCCAACTGCGCCCGCACCTCGCCCCGCATCCCTTCATCCTCCAGCAGCAACAGCTCGGAGTGGCCCAGCACGCCGGTCAACGCATTGCCCAGCCCATGCCGCGCTTCTACGATAAAGCGCCCCAGGGCGGCAAAGCGCTCCAACTCCCGCACCCGCTGCTTCACCTCGGCCGCCTGCGCCTGCGCATCCAGCCGCAGCACGGTCTCCTGCGCCAGCGCCGCCGCATATTCCGCCCAGCCCGAACCCGCACCATGGTTGGCCACACTGTTGCCCAGAATGCCGCGCGCAATGCGCACCACGCGAAGTTTTCCGCCCGCCTCCGGCGTCGCGGCTTCATCGGTCACGGCAATCGCCAGCACAACCCCGGCAGCCAGCATCGGCAACGCAGCCAGGTCGTCGGTCACCACCACCGCGCTGCGGGTAAACGCTGCAGCGGCATCGGCGCTGGCCACCATGAACTCCGGCAAGTAGCGCAGGTGCTGCCAGCTCTGCGCCAGCGCATCCGCAAATTCCCGGTCGCTGGAGACCACTAATATTCTTGCCTGCTCCACGTCTTTCTCCCGATGCGCATCTGCCGCCGACACACTTGGCCTGCGGCCGAATCCTGCTACTGAAACCTTCGGCTCAGCTTGCGCCAAAGTTAAGCCGGAGTGAGATCTTCCGTCCGGAGCGCCCGCTTGCCCTATCCACCTTGAGACTCAACCCGAGACCAGCCCGCAACCTGACCAGCCCAGCTACTCCCCTGCGGCTTCTTTCTGCGCCAGCCGGGTCTCAATCCCATAACGCTTGATCTTGCGGTACAGCGTTGCCCGCGAGATTCCCAACAGCTTCTGCGCCTGCTCTTTATCGCCGCCCACCTGCTCAAAGACGCGCTGCACGGTCATCCGTTCCAGCTCTTCCAGGTCAGTGCACGACGCAACCGAGGCGGGAGCCATCTTCACTCCGCTCCCGGCGTCCAGAGCCGTTTCCGCCGTCCCGCCGCCGAGCTTTTCCACCCGCGTCCGCAGCAATCCGTTCTCCCGCACCAGCCGGGCTTTTTCCGCCATGCGCTCCAGCACCCGCTGGAACTCTTCCACCCGGAAGGGTTTGACGACAAAATCGTAGGCGCCCAGCCGCCGCGCCTGCACCGCGCTCTCCGGGCTTCCGTAGGAACCCATCAGCGCCACCTCGGTCAGCGGCCAGCACCGCTTCACCTCGGCCAGCAGATCCAGTCCGCTCCTTCCGCCCATCTCCAGGTCCGCCAGAATCAGTTCGGCGGGCTCGGCTTCCATCCGCTGCAGCGCCGCCAGAACACTCTCTGCCTGCACGCAACTCAGCCCCATCCGTTCTCCGATGGCCGCGCACAGCTGGCGTATGCTCTGCTGATCGTCCACGATCAGCATGCGGATGGGCGACGGGTCAGACATGAGCGGCCTCGTTGCGCGCGAGAATCTTCTTGATCAGTTCGAGCAGCTGCGCGATCCGGAACGGCTTCTCGATAAACAGCGCGCCGGTGCGCTCCCGGGTCTGCTGCGCCAGCGGGTCATGGACATTTCCGCTGATAAAGAGGAAGCGCGAGGCCAGCTCCGGGCGGTTCTGCCCCACCCAGTCGTAGATCTCCGCCCCACCAATTCCCCCCGGCATGCGCAGGTCGCTGACGATCGCCGAAAACTCGCCGCGCTCCAGCAGCCCCAGAGCTTCGCGTCCCGACGCCGCTCCCACGGCCTTCACTCCGCCACGCTCCACGGCCGTCGTCAGGAAAGCCAGCAGCAGTTCCTCGTCTTCCACGACCAGCACCGGCAGCAATTCGCTCATATTCTTCTCGCTCTTTGTCCCATGTTGGAAATCAGGAACTCGTTGCTGAGTAACCGGATCACCGCACCAAAGTACAGCGGCTCGGCGCACTCCGCGACAGGATGGCGCCGCCTGACCACGGGCACGTTTCGCTGGGAGAGATAAGTCAGAGTAGGCCCTGTCTCAAACTGAGTCAAGACGGATCGAGCGTTTCCCCCCACCCAACGGTACCTAATCTTAGGTGACCTCCGGTGTCGGTCCTCAAAGGGATGCATTTTCGTCTATCTGGATGAAAACACGTGCAGAGCAAACTTTAGTACTATCCCTTTCGCCGCTTTCTTAATGACTGAAAGATTGCTATCAATGACAATACAACTCACTTGCAGACAGGCCCGAACGTGCTAAAGGCTGACGCGCACATCAGCGGAGTTCCAATTTGGTTCTCTGGATTCATGCGGTTAGCGGTCTGCCGGGAGAGTTCGCGGTCTCATTTTGCAGTCGCGGTGGCGCAAAGTGATTTTGGTTCCGGTGCCCACGAAACGGGCCAACCGGCTGGCCAAGGCCCGCCGCAGGCAGAGCATTAGGAACCAATAGCAGGCGCAAATCGCAGGTCGGGGAATCTGAGTTTCCGGTTTCCGGAGGTTTGAGGGAATGAAAATTCGCAATAAGCTGCTGTTAAATTTCACATTGTTGCTGGTGCTCATGCTGCTGGGTTTCCTCTTCAGCGTGTGGACGTCATACCACAAGAATCAGGACAGGACCGCTCTCAACAATGCCTATGAGCTCTCCCTGGCCACGGAAAGCGTTCGCCACCAGATCGTGGAGAACCACCTGTCGCTCAGCAACTTCCTGATCACCGGAACGCCCTCCGAACTGGACCGCCTCCATGAAGGCCACGGCCACGCCGCCGACCTGCTGCGCGAAGCCGAGAGCAAAGCCGGCGAAGCCGACCTGCGCGCCGGATTGAATCGCATCGAAGCCATCGATCAGGAGTGGTACACCACCATCGCCGAACGCTTCGTCCAGCAACACAAAGACGTGGAAAGCGGACAGATGAAGGCCATGGACCTGCTGGACCGCTACACCGAGACCTATCCGACTGACCAACTGAAGCGCTTCAATGAGGTCATCGACGAGGTACAGACCGAGGACCGCGCCCTGATCCAGAAGACCACTGAAAACAGCGAATGGTTTACGCACCTGGCCACCGGAATTGAGCTCGCCGGCTTCCTCATCTCTCTAGGCCTGGGCATCTTCATCGCCTTCCGCACCGCCCACGCCATCACCAGACCGCTCGAGAAAATCATCGACGTGGCCCGTGAGATCGGCGACAAGGGAGATCTCGACCAGGAGATCGACGTCCGCGGCACCGATGAGATCGGCACTCTCTCGCAGACCCTGCACAACATGGTCATCTACTTCCGCGAGATGTCGGCGGTCTCCGAAGCCATCGCCGGCGGCGATCTTTCCGTCGAGGTCTCGCCCCGCTCTACCCACGACACGCTGAACACCGCCTTCTCCAAGATGACCACCGGCCTGCGCAACCTGGTGCGCTCGGTGCGCGATGCCGCCTCGCAGGTGGCCGCCGGCTCCAACCAGGTGGCCGACGCCTCCGAGGACGCCGCCAAGATCAACGTGCAGTCGGCCTCGGCCATCGACGAGGTCACCAGCACCATGCACGAGATGAGCATCAACGTGCAGAACATGGTGAAGAACACCCAGATGCAGGCTTCCAGCGTCAGCGAAACTTCGGCCTCCATCGATCAGATGGTGGCCAGCATTCAGCGCGTGGCCGACACCGCCAGGGTGCTGCTGGACATCTCCAACCGCTCGCGCGACGAGGTCACCAGCGGCATCGGAACCATGCAGAAGACTACCGAAGGACTGAACCGCATCAATGGCGCCATCGGCTCTTCGGCCACCATCATCGGCAACCTGGGCGAGCGCGTTGACAACATCGGCAAAATCATCGAGGTCATCGACGACATCTCCGAACAGACCAACCTGCTGGCGCTCAACGCCGCCATTGAAGCAGCGCGCGCCGGCGAACACGGCCTGGGCTTTGCCGTGGTGGCCGACGAAGTGCGCAAGCTGGCGGAAAAATCCGCCACCTCCACCAAGGAGATCAGCGAGCTGATCGGCAGCATCCAGAACGAGGCCCGCAAGGCCGTGGACAACATGAACAAGAGCACGATCATCGTCAATGAGGGGCTGGAGCTGGGCAACGATCTGAGCTTGGCCCTGCGCAAGATCTCCAATGTGGTGACCGAGGTTTACAAGTTCGCGCAGGAGATCGGCGCCGCCACCAACGAGCAGTCGCACGGCTCGACGCAGATCGCCCAGGCCACCATGCGGCTCAACGAAATCACCCACGAAATCACTTCCGCAGTGGAAGAGCAGGCCGGCGGCGCCCAGGCCGTGGTCCGCGCCATGGAACGCATGCGCGAAATGGTGCAGCAGTCCAGCTCCAGTTCCACCGAGCTGGCCGCCTCCTCCGAGCAGATGTCCAAGATGGCGCGCTCGCTGCTGGAGTCCATGGACCGCTTCGTGCTGGAAGAGCATCACGAAGAGCCCCGCAAACTCAGTGGAGCATCGAAGTACGCTCTGGCGGGCTCCCATCGCTAGAGTGCTGGAGAATCGCATGGCAAAGTTTCAGCAGATCGTCGGCTTCCGCATCGGCAAGGAAAACTTCGGCGTGCCCATCGGGATCGTGCATGAGATCGTCCGCATGATGGACATCACCGTGGTCCCCGATGCACCGGCCTTTATCGAAGGCGTCATCAACCTGCGCGGCAAAATCATTCCCGTGGTGGACCTGCGCAAGCGCTTTGCCGGCGATGCGCAGCACAGCCGCCGCAACCGTATTATGGTCGCCGAAATCGACGGCCATCAGGTCGGCCTGGTGGTCGATGCCGCCAGCGAGGTGCTCAAGGTGAACCCCGAGCTGATCGAACCGCCGCCCAACATCTTCGAGCAGGGCGAGCTGAACTATGTCACCGGCGTCGGCAAACTCAGCGGCAAGCTGGTAATCCTGATCGACCTGGCCAAGATCATGCAGAGGGGCGAGTTGCGCCACATCTCTGATTTTGCGGAAACCGCGGGCGCAAACCCGCCAGCACACTAAGGCGGGCGAGGACTCTCATGTCGTCTCCAATGTCGGCTCCCATTACGATCAGCGACTCCGAACTGAAGCTGCTGCAGACCCTGATTTATCAGGAGTGCGGCATGTTCTTCGACGACCGTCGCGCCCACTTTCTGCAGGACCGCCTGCAGCGCCGTCTGCGCGCCTGCGCCGCCGGTACCTTCTACGACTACTATCGCCTGCTCACCAGCCGCGAGGGAAAACTCGAGCTGGCCGCGCTGCTGGAAAACCTCACCGTCAACGAAACCAGCTTCTTCCGCAACCGCCCGCAGCTGGATCTGTTCCAGAAGACCGTACTGGAGGAGATGCTGCGCCGCAAGCAGGAGCGCCGCGACTGGAACCTGCGCATCTGGAGCGCGGGCTGCTCCACCGGCCAGGAGCCCTTTACCCTGGCCATGATGGTGGCCGACGCCCTCGCCTATTACTATCTGCGCAACCCGCTGCCCTTTGACATGCCGTCGCCCAAGCCCCTGATCCCGCCGCCCTGGAGGGTGGAGATCCTGGCCTCCGACATCAATTATTCCGTCCTGCGCGCCGGCCAGGAGGGCATCTATCTCGAGCACCACATGGATTCCGTCGATTACACCTACCGCCTTCGCTATTTCGACAAGGTAGGTCCGGACCGCTATGCCATCAAGCCCTCCGTCAAGGAGCTGGTCCACTTCGACTTCCACAACCTGAAGACCGAATACCTGCCCCAGCGCAACGACTTCATCTTCTGCCGCAACGTCATGATCTACTTCGACGCGGCCGAGCAGAAGCGGCTCATCGAAAAATTCTGGCGCTGCCTCAATCCCGATGGCTACCTCTTCGTGGGGCACGCCGAAAGCCTGTTCGGACTGAGCGATCAGTTCCGCATGGTTCATCTCAACAACGGCACGGCATACAGCAAGCTCGAGAAGGTCGAGGCATAACCGTGGGCATCTTCTCTGACGACCGCGCCAACGAGCTCCGCGAAATCTTCTTCGAGAGCGCGCAGGAGATTCTCCAGGCCCTCAATGAGGACGCGCTCAAGCTGGAGAAGTCTCCCCGCGACGCCGACCTGGTGCGCAATCTGCGGCGCAGCGTGCACACCCTCAAGGGAGATTCGGCGGCCTGCGGCTACAAGGAACTCAGCGAACTGGCCCACGCCGTGGAAGACGTGATGACCCCGGAGATTGCCACCCGCAACGGAGACGGCCTCGCCGATCTTGTACTGGTCACCGCCGATCTGTTCGACAATCTGCTCTCCGCCTACCGCAATCAGCTTCCGCCGCCCGCCATCGAGCCGGTCTTCCGGCTCATCGAATCGCTGCTCAATCCGCACCCGGAAGAGGTCTTCGCCCCGCAGTTCAACTGGACCGAATATGAGCGCCTGCTGATCGCCAAAAACGCGGTCCGCGGACAGCAGGTTTATAACCTCGCGCTGGCCATCGATCCCAACTGCCCCATGCGCGCCGCCGCCGTGCAGCTGGTGCGCAACGTTTTGCAGGAGGCCGGAACCATCCTGGTGATGCGGCCTGACGAAAACAGCGGCGTGATTCCCGACGTGATCGAAGTGGCCCTCGCCAGCCATCACCCGCTCGACTGGGTGGAGCGCAAGAGCAAAATCCCCACCGTGGTCTCCCGCGTTTATGCGGAGACGGCCGAGGCCGCCGTTCCAACGGAAAGTGCCGCTGCTCCTGAAAACAACGCCACGGGCGAGCAAACAATTTCGTTCGCACAACAGCTCTCACCGGCACAAGAAGCTCTCCCCACGCAAGACGCTTCACCGGCTCTGCAGGGCCCCAAGGTTCGCGACGAGCGTCCGGCCGCGGCCACCGAGAACGTCATCCGCGTCGAAGCCGAGCGCATCGACGTGGTCCTCGACCTGGTGGGCGAGCTCATCATCGCCAAGAGCATGATGCAGGAGCTGCTGGCCGAGATGAACCGCGGCCTGGGCAACTCTCCACTGCGCACCAAAACCAGCGACGTGCTGCTCTTCCAGTCGCAGGTCCTCAACAAGCTGCAGCGCTCGGTGATGAAGATCCGCATGGTGCCCGTGGAGCAGATGTTCCGCCGCCTGCCGCGCGTAGTGCGCGACACCGCCAAGCAGACCGGCCGCGAAGTCAACATCGTCATCGAAGGCGAAAACACCGACCTCGACAAGAGCATTCTGGACGCCCTGGCCGAGCCCATGATGCACCTGCTGCGCAACGCCGTCGATCACGGCATCGAGACGCCGCTGGACCGCGCCGCCGCCGGCAAGCCGCCCGAGGGAACCATCCGTCTCAACGCCTATCACCAGGGAAACCAGGTGGTCATCGAAGCCAGCGATGACGGCCGCGGCATCGATCTGCCCGCCGTCGTCCGCAAGGCCGTCGATCGCGGCATCGTCACCGCCGAGCAGGCCCAGCGCCTGAGCGAAACCGATGCCCTCGACCTCATCTTCCACGCCGGACTCAGCACCGCCAGCAAGGTCACCGAGGTCAGCGGACGCGGCGTTGGCATGGACATCGTCAAGGCCGTCATGGACCGGCTCAAGGGCACCATCTCGGTGCGCAGCGTCGTCGGCGAAGGAACCACCTTCCGCCTCAAGGTGCCGCTCACCCTGGCCATCATCAAGGCCCTGCTCTTCCGCACCTCCGGACGCCTCTACGCCGTGCCCCTGGGCAATGTGACCGAGATCGTGCGCGCCCGGGAGAGCGAGGTGCACGTGATCGACAACCAGGAGGTGCTGCAGGTCCGTGAAGAGGTGCTGCCGCTGGTCCGCCTCAGCCGCATGCACGGCGAAACCGAAGCCATGCCCAAACTGTTCGTCATCATCGTCGCCCTGGGCGACCGCAAGGCCGGACTGGTAGTGGACCGCCTCATCGGCGAGCAGGAACTGGTCATCAAGGCCCTGGACGAAACCATCATCAGCAGCGAGCTGGTCAGCGGCGCCAGCATCCTGGGCGATGGCCGCGTAGTGCTCATTCTCAGCATCGCCGACGTAGTGGAGAAGCTCGGTCGCGGCTACTCCCGCAAGACCATCGAAGCCGAAGAGCTGGGGGTGGGCCAGTGACCGCCAACCAGATGATTCGCGTCCTCGTTGTCGATGATTCGGCGCTCATGCGCAAGCTGATTCCGCAGCTGCTGGAGCGCGACACCGAGATCCACGTCGTCGGCACCGCCATGGACGGGGCCTTCGCCCTGAAGAAAATCGAGGAGCTCCGCCCCGACGCCATCACCCTCGATCTGGAGATGCCGCGCATGGACGGCATCGAAACCCTGCGCCAGATCATGAAATCGCATCAGGTTCCGGTCGTCGTAGTCAGCGCCCACACCCGCGAAGGCGCGGCCACCACCTTCAAAGCCCTGCACATGGGAGCCTTCGATTTTGTCGCCAAGCCGCAAAACGTTCTGGCCGAAGGCATGCAGGAGATCGCCGACGAGCTGATCGAAAAGATCAAGGCTGCCGTCGCCAGTCCCTTCCGCCGCCGCGCGCTGCCGGCTGCCGGCATCGCCGCCCAGCGCAAGTCCAAGCGCATTGCGCCGGTCCTGGCGCCTGCCTCCAAGGTGGTCGCCATCGGTATCTCTACCGGAGGCCCCAACTCGCTGGAGTTCATGCTTAGCCAGCTTCCGGCCGATTTCGGCGCCGCCATTCTGGTGGTGCAGCACATGCCCATCGGATTCACCGACACCTTCGCCCGCCGCCTCAACGACTCCTGCAACCTGGAGGTCAAAGAGGCGCAGTCGGGCGATCTGGTCGCCGCCGGACGGGTGTTAATCTGCCCCGGAGACCGCCATATGAAGCTCCGCCGTATGCCCCTGGGAGATGTCATCGTGCTCTCCGACGATGCCAAGGTCAACGGCCACCGCCCGTCCGTCGATGTCCTGTTCCGCTCGGTCGCCCAGGAGTTCGGCTCCTGCGCCGTGGGACTGCTCATGACCGGCATGGGAGAAGATGGAGCCGAAGGCCTGGGAATCATGCAGGCCGCCGGCGCCATGACCGTCGCCCAGGATGAGGCGTCGTCGATTGTTTTCGGAATGCCACGCGCGGCCATCGAACGTGGCTACGCCAACCGCGTCGTTGGACTGGAAACTCTGGCCAACACTCTGATCGCGCATTGCGGCGCCGTCCGCGCCGTGCCGGTCAAGGAACAGCAACCCGTCCGTTCAACCGGACAAATGTGAGGAGACTATGGAGCAATTTCCGGCTCTACTGCGTGCCCCTGATCAGCAACCTATCCGCTACCTCGTAGTGGACGACTCGGTGTTTGCGCGCAAAAACCTGGGGCGCATCATCGAGTGCTACGGCGGCGAGCTGGCCGGCGAAGCCAGTGACGGTGTCACCGCCATCGCCGAGTACGACCGCACCCTGGCCGACATCGTGCTGATGGACATCACCATGCCGCAGATGGAAGGCATCGAAGCCGCCGAGCACATCGTGCGCAAGCATCCCGATGCCCGCATCATCATGGTCTCCAGCGTCGGCTACCAGGAGAACATCGTCGCCGCCCTGCAGAAGGGCGCGCGTCACTTCGTGCAGAAGCCGGTCAAGCCGGAGCTGCTCTACGAGGTCATCAAATACGTGCTGGGCGACGCCGCCGTCACCGCCGCCATCGCCGCGGTCAAGGAGTAGCCGCCATGAGGATGGAGCTGATTCAACCCTTCATCAACGCCACTGACGCCGTGCTCTCCGAGACCCTCGCCTGTCCCATCAATGTCTCCGACATTTCCATGGACGAGGCGCCATACCAGCGGCGCGCCACCGCTTCCATGGTGGAGATCAGCGGCGACATCGAAGGCCGCGTCATCTTCGACGTCGAGGACAGCGCCGCCATGAAGGTCGCCAACGCACTCGCCGGCACGGAGATGGAATCCGATCCGCAGATCATCCGCGAGACCGTGGCCGAGCTGGCCAACATGGTCATCGGCAACGCCATCACCAGCCTCAACGACCAGGGATTCCGCTTCCGCGTCCATCCCCCCGTCGAACACGCCGCCGCCACCGGCTTCCGCGGCTCGGAGAACGTCGAGGCGCTGGTCATGGACTTCGCCTCCAACGCCGGCAGCATCGTCTTGAACGTCGCCATCCATTACAATCGCCGCCGCCGCAACGATTCGGCCTCCGACTAAATCCAGCCATCGCGCGCAGCCAAAAGCGGGCCCGTCACCGGACCCGCCATTTTGCTTCTTTCCAGGTATCCCATTCAAGCCGGGGCGGGTGGCCCATTCAAGCCTTCCTTTGGCTTGAATGGGCCAGTCGACCTTGTCTTTGGCCTTTGAATTGACCTTGTCTTTGACCTTTAGCTGCGCCCCAGCACCAGCACCGGAGTCATCGCCGGACAATTCTTCTGCCCGTCGAATTCTCCCGTAGCCGGATTGCCCGGGCTGCAATAGGTCACCACCGAGGGCGCCGGAATCGTGGTCACGTAGCTGTTGATCGGCGTCGTCCCCGAGGCCGCCGCCGTCACCACCGAAGTACCGGCATACAGGTTGGGGCAGCTGATGGCCATGGGATTGTCAGCCAGCTGGGTACATCCCGATCCCGCCGGAATGAACGCCGGCCCCTGCGGCACCGACGCGACGCCCCCTGTCACGGTGACGTAGGTGGTAGTTAGGATTCCGTCGACCACTCCCTCGGCGTTGGTCAAGGCCTGGCCGTTGGTCCAGACCTCGCCGTTGGGATCGGTGCAGTCGACGGGCTGCGCCTGGTAGTTGTAGCAGTAATAGATCGTATTGGTCGTTGTGGTGGCGTACACCTTAGACAGATCCGCCGAATAGCCCGTGCTGCCCGTGTTGGAGCCTTCCCGCGATACCGCCACGCTGGTCACCGTGGGCGTGGTAAGCTCCACCGGCACCTGCACCGGCGTGCTCGGATACACCGCCACTATCTCGGTCGGCGCCGCCGCGTTCACCTCGGTGTTCTGCAAAAACCAGGTCAGCGGGGTGGCCGGGTTTCCCGGAATGGTGGGCGGGGTTTCCCGGTGTACTCCCACCGTGATCGAGGTGGTCGCGGGAATGCCCGAACAAGTCAGGCCGCCCGGGCAGGGGTTCACCCCAAGCGTGATCGTTCCGGCCTCGGCAAGCTGGCTGGTGTTGATTCCTACAATCTGATCCGTGTTCCCCACGCCCACATACGCGTAGGTGCCGTCCCGCATCAGCGCCAAGTTCGTTGGATAGGCCAGGGTGGGAGCCGCCGCTTGCGCCGGGGTGATCGTCGACACCGCGGTAATCCATGTCAGCTTGCCCGGCGTCGTCCCGTCCCATATGCTTACCGTCCCGTCGGCATGTAGAACCCACACATGGTTGATCTGCGTATTGGTCGAGGTGTCGCTGAAATTCGGGTCCATCGCAATGTCCACCGGCGCCGCAGAGCAAACCGGGCACGAGGTCCCCAAAGTGACCGTTTGCACCACCGCCTCATTCAGTCCGTCGATGACCGAGATCGTCCCGTTGCTGTTGAGCACGTAAATGTATTGGCCGGTATTGCTCTGCGCCACCTTGAACGGCCCGCTGCCAACCGGAATGACATGCGTCACCTGGTACGAGGTGGTGTTCACCACGTACACCTCGCCTCCGGTGTAGTCCAGCACGAATACCTTGCTCTGGTCGTAGTAGATCCAGGCAAACACCGGGTTGGGGCCCACGCAGACCGTGGCCGCCAGCTGGTCGGTGGCCTCTAAAATTGCGCTCACCGAGCCGGTTCCCGGACAGTTCAACGTATTCAGCCCCGAGTTCACCACGTAATCCTGCGTATAAGTGCCGAAATACTCGAAGCTGATGCCGATCGGCGCCGAGCCGGTGGGCAGCGAAACGGTCGTCGTATTGGCCGCAAAACCGGCGGTCGACGTGCCCAGCGTGGCTTGGGTCACCGAATTGGTGATGGTGTTCGCCGTGAGCACCGCGGTGCGGGCGGCGTTAAACGCCATCGGGCTGGCCAGGCTCCCGGGCGCCGGACCCACCGGGCTTGCCACCGTGTTGTACAGCGGCTTGTTGCCCGCGTTGGTGTCGCCGCTCACGTCGATATCGGTGAGCACGCTGCCGCTGGGAGCGCCTGTATTGTCGAGGCACACGCTGCCGGCGGGACACAGATTCAGCACCACTTCCGTCTCCGGGCCGGAGGGATTGCCGCTGGTTACCGGAAGCGGAGTCGAGATCGGGCGATAGACGTCGCCGCATCCAAGCTCTATCAATGTTGCTGCAATCAGGGCGGCCGCACACGCGGCCTTCCATATGACGTTCATGCGCACTCCGGCCTCATGAGGCAATTTCCGATGCTCTGTTCAGTGCTGCTATTGTAATGGAATTCGCCGCGGCCCGGCCAATCCCGGACGCCGCCCGCAAGAACCAATATCGCCGCAACCTTGAAACCTTGAAACTTTGAAACCTTGCAACCTGTCCTTTCGGAGTACGATTGTCGTGGGCATGAACCTCTTTCAGAGCTGGCAGATCATCCTTCCAAGCACCATCCTCCAACTGGTCCCGGCCATCGGACTCTGCCTTGCCCTGGCCTTTTTTGCCTGGGGATTGCGCGCCGTAACCGCCGCCGCCGCGCTCGCCGGAGTCTTTCTCACCGTCATCTTCTGCCTGGCCGCCGGCAACGCCGCGCTGCTGCCGGTCGCCGCCGTCTTCCTGCTCACCGTCATCTCCACCCGCATTGGCCGCCGTAAAAAGGAGCGCCTCGGCACCGCCGAACGCCGCCGCGGACGCGGTGCGCTGCAGATCTTCGCCAACCTCTCGGTAGCCGTCCTGTGCGCCGCGCCGCTCCTGTTTCTCTCCCACCCCCGCTACATCCTTCTCGCGGGAGCCGCGGCCGCGCTCGCCGAAGCTGCCGGAGACACCGTCAGCAGCGAACTCGGCCAAACCTTCGGACAGCGCCCCCGGCTCATCACCACCCTGCAGCGCGTCTCCCCCGGCCAGGACGGCGGCATCACCATCGCCGGAACCCTGTTCGCCCTCGCCGCCGCCGCCATCGTCTGCACTGCCTGCCAGTGGGCCGACCTCCTGCTCCCCCGCTTCTACCCCACGGTGCTCAGCGCGGCCTTCTTCGGAACCCTGGTCGACAGCCTGCTCGGCGCCACTCTCGAGCGCCCCGGCCGCCTCGGCAACAACTCGGTCAACTTTACCAGCACCGCCTTTTCCGCCGCCTTCGCCATCGCCGTCCTCGCCCTGCAGAACTAGCACCGGCCTGTTTTAAAGCTGGCACCGGCCTGTTTTTTGAGGGGGTCATTCTGAGCGAAGCGAAGAACCCCTGCACCGCTCAAATTTCCCGGGCGGCGTCAGAAGGCATTTCGGCCGACCAACCTGCCCGCCTGCACACATCCCCAAAAACAAAAGGCCGGAGCATCCGCCCCGGCCCATCTTTCCAGTTTTCGAACTCCTACTTTTCGGCTCTCACAAACTCCCACTTCCCTCTTCCGCAAAGATTCTTGCACACCGGCAGCGTGTCGCCTGCCTTGAACTGCACCGGCGTCTTGCACACGCTGCACCAGTAAATCCCCGTCTGCGGAGCCGCGCTCCCAGGATCATGCGCCATTCCCAAATCCCTCCATGGTTGATGTATTCCTTGGTCTCAGTAACGATGCTACCAGCGGAACAGGTGCAACCGCCACAATGTATAGCTCAGCGACTCCCGCGCCACGTTCAGCGCCTGGGTCCCAATCCCCGGCTCGGTCTCCAGCCGGCGCGGCGAGGTGCACACCACCACGCCCTGCGCCTCCAGCAGTTGCTTGATTCGGTAAACGTGATAGGGGTCGCTCACCGCGATGCAGGAGCGCATGCCGTTGGCCGCCATGATCACCGCAACGCGCTCGGCGCTCTCCGCGCTGTTGTCGCTCTGGGTCTCGGCAATCAGGTGCGGGTCGCTGATGCCGCGTCCCACCAGGTAGTCGTGGCCCACCTGGCCTTCGGTAAAGGTTGGCTCGCCGCCGCTGCCGCCCGTGGTGATCACCACCGGGGCCAGTTTGCGTTCATACAGGTCGAAGGCGTGGTCCAGCCGTGCGCGGTACACTGGCGAGGGACGCCCAAAATATTCCGCTGCGCCGAAGACCACAATGGCGTCCGCCGGCTGCACCTCGTCGTGCCTCGACTGCGCCACGATCGCCGCGCAGGTCCATGCAAAGTAGCCGGCGTAAACGGCCAGCAGTGCGGCCCCGATTCGCCTCAGCCACCTGCGGCCCGCGCCCGCCATCACTGGTCGCCCAGCAGGTCCTCGATCTCCGCCAGCGGGATGGCGCCCTCGCGTTGCAGAGACCAGCGTCCGTTCTCGGTAAGATTTACGATGGTCGTCGCCACCGTGCGCGGCGTCGGCCCGCCGTCCAGCACCACCTGCACCCGCTCGCCCATCTGCTCCACCACGGCCGCTGCCGTGCAGCACTCCGGAGCTCCCGCCAAATTCGCCGCCGTCGCCGTAATCGGACACTTCAGCGCCCGCACCACGGCCAGCGCCGCCGGCGAGGCCGGCATGCGCACCGCGATGTTGCCCGAGTTGGCCGTCACCTTCAGCGGCAGCCGCGGCGCCGCGCGCACAATCAGCGTCAGCGGGCCCGGCCAGAACTTCTCCGCCAGGAGATGAAACTCGTCCGGTAATTCGTACGCCAGTTCCTCGGCCTGATCCACGCTTTCAATCAGCAGAGACAGCGGCTTGTGCCGGCCCCGCTCCTTGATCTCATACACGCGCTCCACCGCGTGTAGATTGTACGGATCCACCGCCAGGCCGTAAAACGTGTCGGTCGGCATCCCGACCACGCTGCCGTTGCGAATCCTGTCCGCCACATAGCTCACCAGTGACGGCTCGGGCTCAATTGCATTCACGCGAATGATTTCCGGGCGCACCCGTTGTACCTCATCTTCCAGGCTCGGAACCAGCGAACCTAACCCAAGTTGAAATCCACACCCTCGAAACTACCACAAGGAAACAACTATTAAGGTTACCGCACAACCTGCGTCCTGCGGGAGGTTATCATGTTTCCTGCCGGTCCAGTTGCATTCTACATTGCCCGAACCCCGGCCCGCGCCGGAGGAGCATGACCCAGGCCTTTTCCAACCCGCCGCACGAACGGCTTCGCCCCGTCACCAGCCGCCAGAACTCGCTGGTCAAAGACCTGCGCCGCGCCTTCACCCAGGCCGAACCCGCCGAGGACGGCTCCGTCGCCATCGAAGGCGTCAAACTGGTCGAGGAAGCCATCCGCAGCGGCCTGCGCCTGCGCGCCGTCTTCTTCTCGGAATCCGCTCGCCAGCGAGCCAACCGCCTGCTCCCCCAGCTCGGCCGAGCCACTGAAACCATCCTCCTGCCCGACGACATCTTCCATAGCGCCGTCGCCACCGAAACCCCGCAAGGCGTCGCCGCCCTCGTCCATCCCCTCGCCTCCACCCTCGACGATTTATTCCTTTCGGGTGGCCCACATCTGCGTCCCGCAGTTGGACGCAAATTTGGGGAGGAAGAAGAACCCGAAGCCAACTCCGAGGGTGCCCCATATCTGCCCGTCGTTGGCAGATGTGGGAACGCCGCCACGCTCATCCTCGGCTGCGCCGGCCTACAGGACCCCGGCAACCTCGGCACCATCCTGCGCAGCGCCGAAGCCTTCGGCGCCAGCGGCGTGCTCACCACCGAAGGCACCGTCTCCTCGGCCAATCCCAAGGTCGCCCGCGCCTCTGCCGGATCGGTCTTCCGCCTGCCCTGCATCAAGCTCACCATCGCGGAAGCCCTCGAAGCCCTCGCCGCCCACGGTATCCGCCTTGCCGTCACCAGCAGCCACCTTGGCCGTCCCGTGCACGAAATCGACCTCACCCTCCCCACCGCCATCTTCATCGGCAGCGAAGGCCACGGAGTTCCGCGCATCCTGCTCGACGCCGCCGACGAAGCCATCCTCATCCCCCACTCCGCCAAAGTGGAAAGCCTCAACGCCGCCATCGCCGCCAGCATCCTCCTCTACGAGGCCCAGCGCCAGCGCAGCAAATAAGCTTCCGCTATTGACGTTGCAGTGGATGCCGGTTGTTTTGCGGTTGTTTTTAAGAGTGTCATCCTGAGCAACGCGAAGGACCCCAGCGCCGCTCAAATCTCAATCAATGTCTAAGAGGCACTTCAGCCACCCAGCCGAACTTAGTAAGCTCTCCTCACTGCCCCTCAAACTCCACCATCTTCGGCCCAATCTCCCCTGCGCACATCTCCGGAGCCAGATGTCCGCAGCCTTCAAACGTCTCCAGCTTTGCCCCCGGAATCAGCTGCTGCATCTTCTCTCCCTGGCTCAGCGGAGTAATGCGGTCTTCCGCGCCCCACACCAGCAGCACCGGAATCTTTAGCTGCGGCAGCTCGCCGTCGGTCGCATCCTGGCCGGTCATCATCGACGCCACCGACCGCCGCATCACCCACGCGTGCTTCCTTGAAATGCGCAGAATATCCCGCGCAATAAACCGCGGAACCCGCGGCGGATGCGGCATCAGCAGCTTATTCAATTGATTCACCTGATCGGGCTCGCCGGGCGTAAACAGCCGCGTGTCCCACGCCGGAGTCTCCGCCAGTCCCGCGCTGTCGAACAGCATCAATCGCCGTACCCGCTCCGGATGCGTAATCGCAACCCGCTGCGCAATCCATCCGCCCATCGACCAGCCGCCCAGGTCCACCTGCTTCAGCCCCATCGCATCGCAAAACCCAACCACCACCCCAGCCTGGTCCCGTATCGAGTAGGAAAAATCCGGCGGCCATTCGCTGCGCCCAAAGCCGGGCAGGTCCGGCATGTACACGCGATACCCGGCCTTGGCCAAATACGGAGCCAGCCCCAGCCAGTCCTCGGCGCGCCCGCCCAATCCGTGCACCAGCACCACCGGCGGCCCATCCTTCGGCCCCAGCACGTCGTAGTGGATGCGATAGCCCTCGACCTGCACCTTGCGGCTCTTCACGCCTTCCAGCCAGCCCCGCAGATAAACGCAATGCCAAAAGAAGCTCACCGGCCGCAGATAGATCCTCGCCCCAATCATCAACAGGACCAGCAACACTACCCACGCTTTTCCGCTCCGCTTCATCGGCCTACTCCCGCATCCGTTGCTTCTTGGCCCTCAGCGCCGCCAGCCGCTCCCGAATCCGCTTCTCCACACCTTCTTCCGTCGGGAAGTACCACTGCCTGCCCTTCAAATTCTCCGGCAGACACTCCATGTCCGTAACTTTCTCCTCGAAGTCGTGCGCATACTTGTAGCCCTCGCCGTAGCCGAGCTCTTTCATCAGCCGCGTCGGAGCGTTCCGCAAATGGAGCGGCACCGGGTCCGCCGCCGTCTCTTCCACATCGCGCTTCACCGCGCCATAGGCCTTGTAGAGCGCATTCGACTTGGGCGCAATCGCCAGATACACCGCCGCGTGCGCCAGCGCCAGCCCGCCCTCCGGCAGCCCCATGAACTCCAGCGCATCGCGCGCCGCAATGCAAATCTCCAGCGCGTGCGGGTCGGCCAGCGAAATGTCTTCCACCGCCATGCGCACGATCCGCCGCGCCAGATACATCGGGTCCTCGCCGCTCTCCAGCATCCGCACCAGCCAGTACAGCGCCGCATCCGGATCGCTGTTGCGCACCGACTTGTGCAGCGCCGAGATCAGGTTGTAGTGCTCCTCGCCCGCCTTGTCATAGCGCAGCACCCGCCGCTGCAGCGCGTCCTCCACCTCGGTCGCGCCAATCACTCCCGCGCCCGCGGCAGCAGAATCCAGGGTGCCCCATATCTGCCCGTCGTTGGCAGATGTGGGGTCGTTGACCTTGCCTTTGTCTTCCTCTCTCACCGGCGGTGCGGAGTCGGGTAACGCTTCGCTGCCGGTCGCCGACGTAGGGCCGGTCGCGGACGCCAGCGTCGCCGCAATCTCCAGCACGTTGTACGCCGAGCGCGCATCCCCGCTGGAATACGCCGCAATGCGCGCCAGCGCCTCGGACTTCGCGGTCAGCTTCATCGTACCCAGCCCGCGCTCCTCGTCCACCAGCGCGCGCTCCAGTAGAGTCACAATCTGCTCCTCGGTCAGCGGATTCAGCGTGTACACCCGCGAACGCGACAGCAGCGCCGAGTTCACCTCAAACGATGGATTCTCCGTCGTCGCCCCAATCAGCCGAATGTTGCCCCGCTCCACGTGCGGCAAAAACGCATCCTGCTGCGCCCGGTTAAAGCGGTGAATCTCGTCGATGAAGACAATCGTGCGCCGCCCATATTGCCGCGCTCGCTCGGCCTCTACCATCACCTGCTTGATCTCCTTGATCCCGGCCATCACCGCCGAATATTCCACGAAATCCGCATGGGTGCGCTTGGCAATAATCTTGGCAATCGTCGTCTTGCCCACGCCCGGCGGTCCCCAGAAGATGATCGAGCCAATGTCGTCGCGCTCAATCTGCACCCGCAGCGCCTTGCCCGGCCCCAGAATGTTCTCCTGCCCCACCAACTCATCCAAATCGCGCGGACGCATCCGCTCCGCCAGCGGCCTCGTCCGGTCCGCCGCTTCATCAATCGGATTGGAAAACAAATTCATCGCAGCAAGCCTATCACCGAAAGCAAGGTTTCAAGGCTTCATGAGCATGCGTCGCAGATATCACGCTTGCTTCCTCGGCCACTGGTTGTAGCCGATGCACGGATCGGTGGAATTCAACGCACGGATGAACTCCACCTCTTTCATACTGACTTGCACCTTGTCATTGGATTCGAAAAGGATTTGTTTGCGGATGGTGAGGTCACTCAGTTCTTCTTTGGTGAAATCGGCTTCGACAAGTTGATTAGACCAGGAACCGAAATAACGGATGGAGTGGCCGGCTCCGTTGGGAAAGGTCAGCATGTACACAACATAGGCGAAATGCACATTCATTCCTTCAAGTACGAATTGAATAGCGGGAGCCCACAAAAACACCTCGGCCGCAGCCGAGGGTCCTCGCCAACCTTGAAACTTTGAAACCTTGAAACCTAGCTCCTTGCCCGTGCCGTCTTTTCGTCATACGCCACCTTGCCGTCGCGTATGTGAATAATGCGGTGCGCGTATTCCGCCACATCGTGCTCGTGCGTCACCACCACAATGGTGTTTCCCTGCCCGTGCAAGTTGTCGAACAGCGCCATAATCTCGCAGCCCGTCTTCGAATCCAAATTCCCCGTCGGCTCGTCGGCCAGAATAAGCGCAGGATGGTTCACCAGCGCGCGCGCAATCGCCACTCTCTGTCTTTGGCCGCCGCTCAGTTCGTTCGGCTTGTGGCTCAGGCGCTTGCCCATACCCACGCTCTCCAGCGTCGCGCGCGCCCGCTCCAGCCGCTCCGCCGGAGCCACGCCCGCATAAATCAGCGGCAGCTCCACGTTGTGCAGCGCAGAAGCTCGTGCCAACAAATTAAATGTCTGGAAGACGAAACCAATCTCCTTGTTTCGGATGCGCGCCAGCTCATCGTCGTTCAGCTCGCTCACCCGTTGCCCGTTCAGCCAGTACACGCCCCGCGTCGGCGAATCCAGGCAGCCGATTACATTCATAAGTGTCGATTTACCAGACCCCGACGGCCCCATGATCGCCACATACTCGTTGCGGTTGATTGCAAGGTCCACGCCGCTGAGGGCGTCCACCTGCTGCTCGCCGCCCATGTCATAGCTCTTCCAAAGCCCGTGGGTGCAGATGATGCACTCCGGCGGCGGCGCCTTCACTTCCAGTTCCATGCCAGCGGTTTCCGTTTCCATTCGCTATCCTTGTCCAGCTTCCGCGCTGTTTACGGCTGCTCTTCGTCCTTCTTCGGTGCGCTGTTGTCGATCCGCACTTTGGCGTCCGGCTTCAGCGTGCGCAGTGCCTTGTAGCTTCCGGTCACAATCTCGTCGCCTGGTTTTAATCCTTCGTCGCCCAGCCCGTCGAGCACTTCAATCTCGCTCGTCCCCATGATCCCCGTCTGCACCGGTACAAAACGCGCGCGGCCGCCGCGAATCGCAAACACGCCTTGCACCTCTTCCCGCGACGCCTTGATTTCCGCAGGCTTCTCCGCCGCCTGCACCTCGCTCTTATCTTTTTTCGGCGCAAGGTCGCCGCGCTGGCGAATCGTCAGCGCCTGGATCGGAATCGACAGCACGCCCGTCTTGCTCGCCGTGATGATCTTAGCCGTCGCCGACAATCCCGGCCGCAGATTTTCTGGAACCTCCTGCAGAGTCACCACCACCTTAAAGTCCTTGGCCTCCTGCGAACTCTCCGTCGATTGCGACGTCGCCACCCCGGTCGAGCGCACCAGCGCGTTGTCGCCAATGTCGGTCACCGTGCCCTTGAACTTCTTCTTCGGAATCGCGTCGATGCTCACCTCGGCCGGCTGCCCCACCTCCACGTTCACAATGTCGGTCTCGTCCACCATCACCTCGGCTGTAATCACCGAAGTATCGGCCAGCGTCATCAGCGTGGAGCCCGGAGAGTTCTGTATTCCCACCACGACTGTCTCGCCCTCGCGCACCGGCAGGTTGGTCACCACCCCGTCAAACGGCGCGCGATACTCCGTCTTGCTCAGCACGTCGCTATTGTGCACCAGGTTCGCCTTCTGCACCGCAATCCGCCGGTTATAAGCCTCGGCCGCCGCCTTGGCCTGCAGAATCCGCGCCTTCGCCTGGCTCACCCCGGCCACCGCGTCCGCATACTCATTCTTGGCCGCTTCGTAATCTTTCTTGGAGATCAGCTGCTCCTTGTACAGCTCTTCGGAGCGCTTCCAGTCGTCCTGCCTCTGCTCCAGGTCGGCCTTGGCGCGGTCCAGGTCGGCAATGTTGGTGTTGAGCGTCTCCACTCCCGCGGTGTAGTCGGCCTCGGCTGCCGTCAGCGAAGCCTGCGACGCGCGCACGTCGGCCCCCGCCTGCACGTCTTCCAGCTGCGCCAGCATCTGCCCCTGGCGCACCCGCTCGCCTTCCTTCACATACAGCTTCACGATCTTGCCGAAGGCGTTGGCGCCCACGTTCACAAATGTCTTGGGCCTGATCTCGCCCGAAGCGGTCACCTCCGACGTCAAATCCTCGCGCACCACCCGTCCGCTCTGCACCACCACCACGCCCCGCCGGCTCAGTTGGAAGCCGAGCAGAACCAGTCCAGCCAGCAGCACCACGCCGCCCACCCAGAGCCAAGCTGTTTTCCGCGTCGTCATCCTGCCTCGTTCATAGCCTGCATGCCTTGATTGTAAACCGTAGGCTCCGTCTCAACCTTGGCAAAGCCATTGCCATTCGTGCTCATATCCCTGCTTGCCATCCTCGTTCTTCACCGTCTCCGTCTCTTCTCCGCCTCTGCGCCTGCCTTGCCTTCGTCCGAGGTCAATCCATACAATCGCAGCAGTCCTTAACCCCGGGAGAATTGTGTTGATGCGGGTTTTTCCAGTGCGCCGTTTTTCCTTCGTCCTCATGGTGGCCGCCATGCTCGCCATGCCTGCCACGGCCGTGCTGGTCCTGACCGCGCCCGCCCAGGCGCAGGACGCCGGTAGCGAGCGTGATGCCGGCACCTCCCTCAAGGACCTCGATAGCTCCCAAAAAGACAACGCGCAGCCCAAGCCACTCACTGATGACGAGCGCAAGGAGCGCATCCGCGACTTCCGCAAGGAGGTCGGAAAGACCTATCAGACCTGGCTCGACGAGGACGTCCGCTACATCATCACGCCGGAAGAAGAGCAGGCTTTCAAGCTCCTGGGAACCGACGAAGAGCGCGATGCCTTCATCGAGCAGTTCTGGGCGCGCCGCAATCCCGATCCCGACAATGAGGGAAACGCCTTCCGCGAGGAACACTACCGCCGCATGCAGTACGCCAACGAGCACTTTTCCGCCGGCACCCCCGGCTGGAGAACCGATCGCGGACGCATCTACATCGTCTGGGGAGCGCCCGACGAAATCGAATCTCATCCCGCCGGCGGCCAATATCAGCGCCAGCCCGGCGAGGGCGGCGGCAGCACCTCCACCTATCCTTTCGAGCGCTGGCGCTACCGCTACCTCGAAGGCATCGGCAACGACATCACCATCGAATTCGTCGATTCCTGCATGTGCAACGAGTTCCGCCTGTCCAACGATCCCAACGAGAAGGACGCGCTCGCCCACACTCCCGCCGGCAGCGCCAACACGCAGGGAGGGGCGGGCAACCGCGCCGCCCGCATGGCCGGCATGCCCGGCGGAACCAGTACAGACGGCAGCAGCGCCTTTGATACCCTGGAGCGCTACTCCAAGCTCACCGCCCCGCCGCCCATCAAATTCAGGGATCTCGAGGAGAAGATCAATACCCGCATCCGCTACAACCTGATGCCGTTCGACATGCGCTCCGACATCGTCAAAATCACCTCCGACACCGTCCTGGTCCCCATCACCATCCAGATCAAAACCAAGGACATGACCTTCCTGCAGAAGGAAGGCATCCAGCGCGCCTCGGTCAACATCTTCGGACGCATCTCCACCATCAGCGGCCGCGTCGCCTCGACCTTTGAAGACACCGTCGGCGTCGATGAGCCCAATGAGCTGATGGACAAGGCCCTGCTCACCTCGCAGCTCTACTGGAAAGCCATTCCTCTCAAGCCCGGTCTGTACAAAATCGAGATCGCCATCAAGGATGTCAACGGCGACCGTGTCGGCACCCTGGTCCGCTCCATCCGCGTCCCCGAGTTCGACCCCGAGAAACTGGCGTCCTCTTCGCTCATCCTCGCCGACATCATGGAGCGCGTCCCGGCCCGCAACGTCGGCACCGGAAACTTCATCATCGGCGACACCAAGGTCCGTCCCCGCCTCGACGCCTCTAACGGCAAGCCCGCCAGCTTCAAACGCGACCAGCGCCTCAACCTCTGGCTCCAGGTCTACAACCTGCAACCGGACAAGCAGAGCCGCAAGACCAACGCCACCATCGCCTACGACATCATCAACCTGCAAACCAACCAATCCGTGCTGCACGCCGACGAGTCCTCAGCCATCTACGGCAACACCGGCGACCAGATCACCATCGAGAAATCCATGTCCCTGGCCAACCTCGAACCCGGCGCCTACAACGTCAAAATCACCGTCAATGACCAGGTCACCAAACAAACCATCGATCCCTCCGCCCGCTTCGTGGTCGAATAAGAAGAAACGCCGGTGGCCTGATTTATTTGTGATTTGGCTTTTGATTCTGTTCCCGCGGTGTCATCCTGCGCCGAGCGCCCGCGGCCGAAGCGGCGTCTTTTGCCGCGTACCCGCCGCGAAGCTCAAGCGAAGGCCCCCATCCCCGCTCCAATATCCTCAACCGTCCCAGGGTCACTTCGGCTGCTGATTCAATCTTTCCTGTCCTTATCCCAGCGGATCAAATCATTCGCCGTAAGCCCGGATAGTTACGAAAATTACCAACGCATTTCCGCGGCAACCCTTCCTCGGCCTCGCTGATCTAAGCTGATCTAAGAACCAAAGGGAGGACGTTATGCAGCTGGTTAAAGACGGACAGTGTGGCCTCTGTAAACACTTTGGCGAACCTCACCAAACCGACAAGAAGTTGATTGAAATTCGCTCGTCACACAAAGCGCCGGAGGTTATGGTCGATGAGTGTGGCCTTCCGCGTAACGCCTCGTTGCACCTGATGGTCACTCCCATCAGCGGTTGCGACGGCTTCGAGAAAGCGGCCTAGCGCAAGTTCTACTTCGCCGGGCTCGGTAACCCAGGTTCGCCTGGTGCCTCACCTCTGCCAAAGTAATCGGAGGTGGGGCTTTCACATCAGCTCTGGTTGGCAGTCCCCTTGGGCTCCGGCATATAGTCGCACGCCTCGCGGCACTCCAGGCAGTAGTAGCAGCCGTCCTCCACCAGGCGCACGTCGTTTTCGCCCAGGCAGAGAAAGCAGTACCGGTCGCACTTGCACTTCTCTTCCACCTGTTCGCAGTTGTTGCACAAAAATCGTCGGGCCATGCGCGCACTCTACCGCGCATCTTCTCCCAGTGCAACCCTTCCCTACCCGCCCGCCTTGCGCGTTGCCCCTCCGCGCCGCCCCATGGTACGGTTTAGGATTCGCATTACCGCATGATTCCCCTGATCGAGGTCCCGTCCTTGTCCATCGCCGAATCTTCCATCGTCCGCAAGACCGCTCTCAACTCCGCGCACCGCCAGCTGGGCGCCCGCATGGTGGACTTCGCCGGCTGGGACATGCCCGTTGAGTACCCGGCCAACGCCAGCCGTCCGTGCGGCGGACTCATTGCCGAGCACCTCGCCGTCCGCAACTCCGTCGGTCTGTTCGACGTCAGCCACATGGGAGACATCCGCCTCCACGGTCCCCAGGCGCTTGTGGCCGTGCAGTACATGACCTTCAACGACGCCTCGCGCCTAGCCGTCAACCAGGCCCAGTACTCCGCCCTGCTCTACCCCGCCGGAACCTTCGTCGATGACGTCATCGTCCACCGCCTCGCCCCGGACGATTTCCTCCTGGTCATCAACGCCGGCACCCGCGAGAAAGATTTCAACTGGGTCCGCGACGCCGCCCAGTCCTTCGATTGCGCGGTCGAAAACCTCAGCGACGCCTACACCCAGATCGCCATCCAGGGCCCCAACGGCTGGCGCACCCTGCAAAAGCTCACCGACACCGACCTCACCCAGGTCAAGTTCTACTGGATCACCCACGGCACCGTCTGCGGATTGCCCAACACCCTCATCGCCCGCACCGGCTACACCGCCGAGGACGGCTTCGAGATCTATATCCCCAGCGACGAACCCACCAGTATCCGCGTCTGGAACGCGCTGCTCGCCGCCGGTGAGGAGTTCGGCATCCTCCCCTGCGGCCTGGGCTCCCGCAACACCCTCCGCCTCGAAGGCGCGCTCTCGCTCTACGGACACGAAATCTCCGACACCATCACCCCCTGGGAAGCCCGTCTCGACCGCTTCGTCAAGATGGACAAAGGCGACTTCATCGGACGCGACAACCTCGCCCGCCAGTTCCAGACAGGCCCCAAAACCATCCTCGTCGGCCTGGAAGCCATCGAGCGCGGCATCCCCCGCGACGGCTACCCCGTCACCACTCCCGACGGGCACCGCATCGGCACCGTCACCAGCGGTTCCCCCGCGCCCTTTCTTAAAAAGAACATCGCCCTCGCCTACGTCCCCGTCGAATACGCCGCCGCGGGCACCGGACTCGGCGTCGAGTGCCGCAACTCGATCATCCAATGCAAAATCGTCCCCATCCCCTTCTACAAACGCCCCAAACCGCCCAAGCCATAACTGTCCGGGTGGACGAGCACGCTGTCCGAGTGGCCCATTCAAGCCAGTTTTTGGCTTGAGTGGGGCAGTTGACCTTCGTGTTGCTTTTGTATTTGCCCTTGCCCTTGCTCTTTGGAATACAATCTCAAAGTTCACTCAGTTCGTGAAACGCTTCATGCACCGCCGGCCCGTCCGGCGCGCAATCCATCTCTGGAGATCACCATGGCCTACCCGACGGAATACAAGTACACCAAAGAGCACGAATGGCTCGCTTTGGATGGCACTACCGGAACCATCGGCATCACCAACTACGCCCAGAACTCCCTGGGTGACATCGTCTTTGTCGAACTCCCCAAGGTCGGCTCCGAACTCGTCGCCGGTAAAACCTTCGGCACCGTTGAATCCGTCAAGGCCGTCAGCGATCTCTACGCCCCGGTCTCCGGCACCGTCACCGCCATCAACGAGGAGCTTGCCACCTCGCCCGAAAAGGTCAACGCCACTCCCCATACCGCCTGGATGGTGAAGCTCACCCTCGCCAACCCCTCCGAAGCCGATGCCCTTCTCTCCGCCGACGACTACGAAAAGTTCATCGCCGAGGAGCACGAATAACCCGCGCCGCTGAAGAGATCAGAAATCGCGGGTGGCCCATTCAAGCCATCCTTCGGATTGAATGGGGCAGTTGACCTTGCTGTTGCTGTTGCTTTTGCCTTTGTACTCGGCCGCTGACGGGTGCCCCACCTTCGACGCGCTTTGTTTTGCGCGGCTAAGGTGGGAGAGCAGGCCTCCCATCCCGACCCGTTCGCCGTACATAATCCAACCGGCTCTGCGGGCCTTTTCCATTAGGATTTACAATTCCAACATGCGCTACCTTCCCAAGTCCTCCGCCGAGCGCGCTCTCATGATGCGTGAAATCGGCGTCAGCTCCATCGACGAGCTTTTCTCGCACATCCCCGCCGAGTTCCGCCTCAACCGCGACCTCGCCATTCCGCGCCAGATGGCTGAGAGCGAAATCGTCGACTGGTTCCGCGCCCGCGCCGATGAAAACGGCAATGGCTATCAGATTCTCCTCGGCGCCGGAGCCTACAATCACTATCGCCCGCTGGTCATTGACGCGCTCATCTCGCGCGGCAAGTGGTTCACCGCCTATACGCCCTACCAGCCGGAGATCGCCCAGGGTACCCTGCAGGCCATCTTTGAATTCCAGACCATGATCTGCGAGCTCACCGGCATGGAGGTCGCCAACGCCTCCATGTATGACGGCTCCACCGGCGCCGCCGAAGCCGTCATGATGGCCATGCGCCTCACCGGACGCCACTCCGCCATCCTCGCCCGCAGCGTCCATCCCGAGTACCGCCAAGTCATCGCCACCTACGCGCAATACCAGGGACTGCCGCTCACCGAGGCCGCCTTCGCCAGCAACGGACGCATCGACCTCGCCGCCCTCGACGCCGCCATCACCTCCAACACCGCCTGCGTCCTCATCCAGTCGCCCAACTTCTTTGGCACCATCGAAGACGTGGCCGCGATCGCCGACGTAGCCCACGCCAAGGGCGCTCTGCTGGTCGTCGCCATTGCGGAAGCTGTCTCGCTCGGCATCGTCCGCCCGCCCGCCGAAGCCGATATCGTCTCCATGGAGGCGCAGTCCTTCGGCGTCCCTCTCAGCTACGGCGGCCCCTACGCCGGAGTCATCGCCACCCGCGAAAAGTTCGTCCGCCAAATCCCCGGACGCCTCGCCGGACAGACCACCGACCGCAACGGCAAGCGCGGCTTCGTGCTCACCCTGTCGACCCGCGAGCAGCACATCCGCCGCGAGAAGGCGACCAGCAACATCTGCACCAACCAGGCGCTCATCGCCCTCATGGCCAACATCTTCCTCGGTGTCTACGGACGCGAAGGCCTGCCCGCGCTGGCCGCGCAGAATCTCGCCAAGGCCGCCTACGCCCGCAAGACGCTCGGCGCTAAAGCCACGCTGCTCTTTGAAGGCGCGCCGCGCTTCAACGAGTTCGTCCTCCAGACCGCCGAGGACCCCGCCGAAATTTCGCGCCGCCTCGCCGCGGAAAACAAAATCATCGGCGGCCTGCCGCTGGCCAAGTTCTATCCCGAACTCGGCAACGCCGCCCTCTGGTGCGCCACCGAACTCACCTCCCGCGCCGCCATCGACACCGCCGCCCGCCAGCTTCGCCCCTTGGAGGTGACTGCATGAGCTCCGAACACATCAAGACCAGCACCCACATCTCGCAGGACGAAGGCCTCATCTTCGAGCACTCCTCGCCCGGCAAAAAAGCCTTTCGCCTGCCGCCGCTCGATGTGCCCGAAGCCGATGCCGCCGCCGAACTCGGCGACGCGCTGCGCACCGTGCCCGCCGCGCTCCCCGAGGTCAGTGAGATCGAGATCATCCGCCACTTCACCCGTCTCTCCACCTGGAACTACGCGGTCGATTCCGGCATGTACCCGCTCGGCTCCTGCACCATGAAGTACAATCCGCGCGTCAATGAGGTCGTCGCCCGCCTCGACGGAATCGCCGGTGCCCATCCCTATCAGCCGCAGCAGATTTCGCAAGGTGCGCTGCGCATCATGAAGGCGCTCGCCGATCAGCTCCTGGAAATCACCGGCATGGACGCCATCACCCTGCAGCCCGCCGCCGGAGCCCACGGCGAGTTCACCGGCGTTCTGCTCATCCGCGCCTATCTCGAATCGCAGGGCAACCCGCGCAAAAAAATTCTGATCCCCGACTCCGCTCACGGCACCAATCCCGCTACCGCCGCGATGGTCGGCTACCAGGTGGAAGGCCTGCCCAGCAACTCCAGCGGCATGGTCGATCTTGCTGCCCTTGAAGCCGAGATGGACGAAGACGTCGCCGGCCTCATGCTCACCAACCCCAACACCCTCGGCATCTTCGACGAGCAGATTGCGCAGATCGCCGAGATCCTCCATCGCAAGGGCGGCCTGCTCTACATGGACGGAGCCAACATGAACGCCCTGGTCGCCAAGGCGCGCCCCGGAGATTTCGGCGTGGACGTCATGCACCTCAACCTGCACAAGACGTTCTCCACTCCGCATGGCGGAGGCGGTCCCGGCTCCGGCCCCGTCGCCTGCAAAGCGCATCTCGAGCCGTTCCTGCCCACGCCGCTCGTGGTCGAAAACGCCGACGGCACCCTGCGCCTCGACGACACGCACCCGCACTCCATCGGACGGGTGCGCGCCTTCTTCGGAAACTTCGGCATGTTCGTTCGCGCCCTCGCCTACATCATGGCCAACGGTCCCGACGGCCTTCGCCAAACCACCGAGGACGCGGTGCTCAACTCCAACTACCTGCGCAAAAAACTCGAAGGCTCCTTCGACCTTCCCTACGACACGCCCTCGATGCACGAGGTCGTCTTCAGCGACAAGCTCCAGGCCAAGCTCGGCATCAAAACCGGGGACATCGCCAAGCGCCTCATCGACTACGGCTTCCATCCCTACACCGTCAGCTTCCCCATGATCGTCCCCGGCGCGCTCATGATCGAGCCCACCGAGAGCGAACCGCTGGAGGAACTCGACCGCTTCGTCGAAGCCATGAAGTCCATCGCACAGGAAACCATCGACTCGCCCGACCTCGTCCGCAACGCGCCCCACTCCACCCGTCTGTCGCGCCTCGATGAAACCGCCGCCGCCCGCAAACCCATCCTCCGCTGGAAGCCGGCGGCGAAGTAGAAGGGACCGCGCAGCTATGACTGATCGTGATCCGAGCCAAGTACTCCGTGATGCGCGCAACCTTGTCGAGTGCGGCCAGTACGATGAGGCGCTCAGGGAGTATCGCTGGTTCCATGAGAATGCCGTGGCTTTAAATCCAGCTTTGTGCGGAGTCCGTCTCTCATTCGCCCTTAGCTACTGGGTGCAGCTCGGGGACGTTTATCCTCCAGCCCGAGCTGAGCTCGAATCGATCAGGGACGCGAAGGCTACATCACTGCGAGAGGGTTCGAAAGATCGAGATTTATTTATCGACGTCAGCGCCATGAATGAAGCGCTCGAACAGGTCGAGCGAACCAGTTCTCTATTCGCAGAGATAGCAAAGGGAGATCGTGAGTTTGCTCGAAAGTGCTTTCCGTCGGCCCGAGCCGCACTGGTTCACACGAGGGACTACTCTTTGGCGCGAGCCTTCATCCGGTCTCCGCAGGAAACGCTGGACCGCTTGTCTGGTCGGTTCAACAGGAGTATCGCAGATACTCATACCGAGGCTACCGCCTCATCCATCATGCTCCAAAAGGTAGAGGTTGCGAATTACATTGAGGACGTCCAGCATCTCATCGAAATACTCGCGGGCGTCGGTGAGGCTGACGAAGCCGAACGTCTTCGCATTCTCGCAATTGAGTCGATCGTCAGTCCCGCAATCCGCCACGATGTCGGTGCACAGCTAAAATGACTGCCGGGTTTTACTTCCATCCCCCGACCAACGATTGATCTTTCCGTCAATCCTTTCGGACGCGCCCGTACCCACCTGGTTAATCGTTGCGCAACTTTGCGCAACGATTGACCAATTCAGCACTTTCGCTTTCCAAACCATTGCCTTATCCGTACATCGTTGTTCGCCCTGCGCTCCGCGCCGCGCTAGCCTCAGAGCCGGGCTAAGAGGTACCCTGATAAGACATGCGAATCCTGAGAGCCTGCCTCCGCCACTTGTTGCTGCTGAGCCTGCTATGTGCTCCGCTGCTGGCCCAGACTGTCTTCAAGGCACTCTCTTCGGCCGCCAGCACCGCGACCCCTACCGCAAAATACTCCGACCCGCTGGGGCGCGACAACCCGCGCGGCACCCTCACCGGCTTTATCGATGCTGCGCAGCGCGGCGACACCAGGCACGCCGCCGAATATCTCCAACTCCCGCGGCAGGAATCCGAGATCGACTCTACCCGTGTCGTCGATGACCTCAAGGTGTTGCTCAACAACGCCTACGTGGGCCGGCTCGGCTCGGTCACCGACAATCCCGAACTGCTCTACGATCCGCAGCTGGAAGCCAACCAGGAGCGCGCCGGCGAATTCTCCGTCAACGGCAAGGAGCTGCCGCTGCTGATGGTGCGCGTGCCCGACGGCAACAACGGCCATCTCTGGCTCATCAGCTGGAGCACGCTCAGCCAAACCGAAGACCTCGCCAACGACGTGCGCTCGCATGAAGTGGAGCAGCACCTACCCGCCATCGTCGTGCGTCACAGCATTCTTTCCATTCCGCTCTGGGTCTGGCTGGCCTTCCTGCTGCTGATTCCATTTGCGCTGCTGGTAGCCGCCGTCACTACCTTCGTCGTGGTGCGATTGCCCGAGTGGTTCCTGGGCCGCATCCAGCATCGCGCCGCCAAGTGGGAGATGTGGAACAACGTCCGCGGCCCCATTCTGCTGTTCGTCACGGCCGCCGCCCACGCCATCGGCATGCACCTGCTCACCGTGCCGCTGCTCTTCCGCGAGTACTACCTGCGGGTGCAGGGCACCGCGCTGCTGGTTGCCGTGGCGTGGCTGCTGTGGGATTTCGTTACCGTGTGGACGCAGCGCATGCACCGCCGCATCACCGCACCGGAAGAGCGCGGCACGCTGTCGCTCATCCTGCTGCTGCACCGCATGCTGAAGGTAGTCATCGCCACCGCGGCGCTGCTCAGCATTCTCTTTCTTGCGGGCGTCAATCTCTCGGCGGCACTCGCCGGACTCGGCATTGGCGGCATCGCCGTTGCCCTGGCCGCGCAGAAGACCATCGAAAATCTCTTCGGCGGAATCAGTATCCTCACCGACCGCGTGATTCGCGTCGGCGACCTGTGCCGCGTGGGTCAAACCATCGGCACGGTGGAAGACATCGGCCTGCGCTCCACCCGCATCCGCACCTTCGAGCGCGGACTGATCTCGGTCCCCAACGGCTCGCTCTCCACCGCCAACGTGGAGAACCTGAGCGCCCGCGACAAGATGCGCATCTTCTGCACCCTCAGCCTGAGCTACGAAACCGGCAGCGCGCAGCTCGAAGCCGTGCTGGAGCAGGCCGGCGCGATGCTGCGCCAGCATCCGCGGGTGGAAGCATCATCCGCGTGGATACGCCTGGCGAACCTCTCCGGCAGCGGGATCGAACTGGAGATGCAGGCCTACGTGCTGACCCGCGACTATGACGACTACTCGCGGGTGCGCGAAGAAATTCTGCTGCGCGTGATGAACATCGTGGAAAGCTGCGGAACCCCGCTCACCAGCGTGGCCCAGACCATCCGCCAGACACGCGAGCCGCAAGCGGCCCAGGCCAAAACCTCGGCCGTCAACCAACATTGAGCATCGCTGGTTTTGCACATAGGCACACGGGAGCTGAATCATGATCGCAACGGCGCGCAGGTTACTGCAGCAAAGGCTTTCACCCGAATCCTTCCGATCCATCCGTTTCTGCTGGTGGCACGGCAGCGACTTCTTGCCTCGGTGGTTCGCCTCCGCCTTCATCCGTCGTACTCCGCAGGTGCAAGGTTTTTCCGCCGGTCACGCGCCGCAGCCGCTGGTAGAGCAGCTGCGCGGTGTAAACACACTTGCTCCCACCTGGATGTGCCGTGTCATGACCAAGCATGGCAGCGATAAAGGCCGGGACTGGCACAACTATACGACGGTGTATTCGGCACTCTTCGGCAAGCTCCGCGATCGGCCTCTGCGGATATTCGAACTTGGTTTGGGCTCCAACGACCCGCAGTTCGCGGCGACGATGGGAGGAAACGGAAGGCCTGGGGGATCACTGCGTGGGTGGTGTGAACTCTTCCCTCGCGCACTCGTCTTTGGTGCCGATATAGATCGTGAGGTTCTATTCGAAGATGACCGCATCCAGACCTTCTACTGCGACCAGCTTGACGGCGCTGCGATCCGCGACCTTTGGTCGCAGCCTGCGTTGCAGGGCGGCATGGACATCCTCATTGACGACGGCATGCACACTTTCGAAAGCAACACTTCGTTTTTGAACGGATCGCTGGAGCAGCTTCGTCCGGGCGGAGTTTACGTGGTGGAAGACATTCGTCGGGAAACCCTGGAGAGATGGCGCACTCAGTTGGAAACGACCTGCTCGGCGCAGTTCCCAGATTATGAGTTCGCATTGGCAACGCTGCCGAATCCGAACAACGATTCCGACAACAATCTGCTGATTATTCGCAGGCGTAGTTAACCAGGTTCATGTCTTGATTTAATCCTGCGCGAAGACAACCCACGAGCTTTGCCACAGGCGCATGGGAACATGGCCGCGCGGGCACGCCGTGATGATGACGTTGTACTGCCGTCCAACCGGCAGGCTGGCGAGAAACGCATCCGAGGTGCGCGGCCCGGCCAGCGCGAGGTATTCGAGGAAGGCGTACACATCGGCGCCGGGAAGAAGCTCCGGAGCCGCAAAGCGCAGCTCGGTGTTCTCCTGAAAAAAATGCCAGGCAATGGAAGCCGTGGTATTGATGGCGCGCTCGTAATGCGCCTCGTCCAGCACGCCGGGAGCGGGATTGTCGAAGATGATGCACAGGCTGCGCTCCTCCTCGCGGGTGAACTCGCGTACCTTCAGTTCGCCGGATTTCGCGGTGGCCTTCCAATCGACATGGCGCGAGCTGTCCTCCGGTTCATAGTCGCGGATACGGTACAGATCCGAGCCGCGTCCGCGCAGATCGGTCTCCAGCTCTCCGGTGATGAGCGGCAGCACCTCCAGCGCTTTTTCATTGGGCGCAACGGAGGGATACACCAGCACTTCCTGGTTGAGCGCGACGGTGCGCGTCTTGTTGAGAAATGAAAACGGAAAGCGGGTGGAGATTCCCACGCCGCGCTGCGCATACCGGCCGCGCCGGGGGAAGCGCAGATTCAGTTCGGCGCTCTGGCGGTATCCCGCGGGAAGATAGGGAAAGTACACGCCCTGCTCAAAAACGGGGGGCAACTGGGGCTGCGGCGCAACCCTGGTGCAGATAAAGTCAGGCCAGCGGATGATGACCTTGCGCCCGCTCTGCGCCGGAGGATACACGAATACGGAGCGCTGCCAGCGCCACGCGGTGCGCTCCGCCTTGTGAGGCGGCGGCACCACGGAGATGGAGAAGACCGGAATGCGGCGCCGGTTGTGGAGCAGCACCGCGCCGGCATAACTCTGCCCGGCAAACACATGATGCGGAAGATGCACGCCCGCTTCCAGCCCGCCGATCATCACCGCCGAGACGATGCCGCTGACCAGCACCGCGCCGAGCATGGCGGCAACCACGATGAACAGCAGGTTGTTGCCGGTGTTGAGCGCGGCAATGCCGATCAGCAGGGTAAGCGCCAGATACACCAGGCCCTGGCGCGTGACCTCATAGTTCAGCGCATCGCGAACGTGCCTTCCCACCACGCGCCGCGCCAGGTAAGGGACGGTTGTAACGGCGACCACACCGGCCAGCAGCAGAGCGAACGAGGCAAAGACGATGGTGGCAAGCACATCTCCAGCCTCGCTGGAGGCGGTGGAGAGCAGCGCCGAGGCAAAGGCCAGCGAGAGCCCGACGATGGCGACAAAGAAGCGCATCCAGGCGCCGCGCTCGACGCCGCGAAGCGCTGCAACGAACTGCTCGCGCAAGCTCATGTGACTCATTATGACATTGACCTGGACTGCCGCAGCGCCGCAATGTGAGGCGTCAGGTTACGAACGGATCACCCAAAAACTGCAGCAGGCAGCGGTTGAACTCCGCGGGCGCTTCCTCATAGGGCAGATGGCCCACCCCCGGCAGCACCAGGAATTTTGCGTAAGAGAAGCACTTGCGCAACTCCAAACCCGAGCTGGCGGAGACCATCTCATCGTCGGCCCCCCAGAGCAGAAGCACGTGCATGGAGGCGATGGAGGGCAGCGCCGCCTGCAGCTGCCGCATGTCTGCCCGCCATTTCCGCATCACTTCCTGCACGTACTCGTAGGAGCGCGCATCGCCGTAGTTCACCGCATATCCGGCGCGCGTCTCCGCGGTAATGCGCGACTCGTGCGAGTACATCAGCCCCATCGCATGGTCCTGCAAGGCGGCGCCCCACGAAGCCAGTCCGTTGGAAAACATTGCGCCAAATGGGGCAAGAAACGATGCCAGCTGAACGTGGGTCTCAGACATGAAAGGATGGGCGGGAGCAATCAACGCCAGGCGGCGAATCATCGGGCGGGGAGAAGCTCGGTCCTGGCTGGCGGCCAGCATGGCAACGGCGCCGCCGTGCGAGGTGGCGACCAGATCGACCTGCGAATGGCCCAGGCTGCGCAGCAGCCGCAGCAGCCGCGCGGCGGCCGCTTCCAATCCGAAATCCGCCGCGTCCGGCTCCGGCCGGTCGGAGTGTCCCATGCCCAGCAGGTCGACCGCGCAGACCTCGCGCTGCCGGGCAAAAAACTCCAGATTGTGCCGCCAGCTGAAGCTGTAGCCCATGAGTCCGTGGACAAAGACCACGGCCGGCAGCAGCCGGTGATCGCCGGCGGAGAGGCGCAGATAGCGCATGCGATGGCTTCCACAGGGAAGCCACGACTCCCGCTCCTGCATGAATCTCTGGGACTGCTGCAACCGCGCTCCTTGCTGCCGGGGGGACCAACCCGACAACTGTATGCGTCCGGCGGAGGATTCGCAACTGGGACGCGGAGCTTTCCTTTTGATATAGTCGCTTAAGCGCGGCAGCGGCAAAAACCGGAGAAACGGCGTCCCGTACTGTATGGCATTCTCGCTTACTGAACACGCGAAGGGCAATGTTCTGGCGGTGCAGGAGTATTCGGTCCTTTCCTGGCGCGCCTTCGCCAATCTGTTCAGCCAGCCGCGCTACATCGGCGACATTGTGCAGCAGATGGACGTCATTGGCGTGGGCTCGCTGCCCATCGTCGTCCTCACTGGCTTCTTCACCGGCGCCGTGCTGGCGCTGCAGACCGCCAACTCGCTGGCCCGCTTCGGCGCACTTTCCTTCACCGGGCAACTGGTCTCCATCTCCATGGTGCGCGAGCTGGGCCCGGTGCTCACCAGCCTGATGGTGGCCGGACGCAACGCCAGCGGCATGGCCAGCGAACTGGGCTCCATGCAGGTGACCGAGCAGATCGATGCCATGCGCGCCCTGGGCACCGATCCCACACGCAAACTGGTTACGCCGCGGCTGACGGCCACCATGTTCATGTTATTTTTCCTCACCATTATCTCTGATCTTGTGGGCCTGACCGGCGGCTCGGCCATCGCCCTGCTGCTGCTGCGCCTGGACCTGCACGAGTACTGGACATCGGCCTGGCAGATCCTAGCCTACCAAGACATATTTATGGGCTTGGTCAAGCCGGTACTGTTCGGCTTCATCATCGCCACCGTGGGCTGCTACTACGGGATGAGCGCCAAGGGCGGAACCCAGGGCGTGGGCCGCGCCACCACCCAGGCCGTGGTCGCGGCCAGCGTGCTCATCCTCGCCACAGACCTGTTTGTCACCCGCCTGCTGATGAACCTGCTGGGGCCCTTTTAGACGATGAGCGAGGCCATCCACAACGGGACGAAGGCAGTCGTCTTTGAGGATGTCAGGCTGAGCTACGATGAGCACGTCGTGCTCGACGGTCTCTCCTTCGAGGTCGAAAGTGGCGCCACCAAGGTCCTGCTGGGAGTGGCCGGTGCCGGCAAGAGCACCATCCTGAAGCTCACTCTCGGGTTGACGCGTCCCGACAGCGGACGCATCTTTGTGCGCGGGCAGGAGATCTCGGCGATGCGCGAGACGGAACTGTTCCCCATGCGCGGCCATCTCGGAATGGTCTTTCAGGAGTCGGCCCTGTTCGACTCGCTGACGGTGGAAGACAACGTCGCCTTCCGCCTGCACGAGGAAAAAGCTCCGGAGGATGAGATTCAGCGGCGCGTTCTGGAGGCGCTGCGCTTCGTGGAACTGGAACACACCACGGAGCTGTTTCCCGCCGAACTCTCCGGCGGCATGCGGCGCCGCGTGGCCATCGCGCGCGCCATGATCTCCAACCCCGAGGTCTTGCTCTACGACTCGCCTACCGCGGGCCTGGACCCGGTGACCTCGACCACGATCGTGGAGCTGCTGGTGAAACAGCGCGACGTTTACAAGTCCAGCGCGCTGCTGGTGACCCACCGCCTGCAGGACGCCTTCACCATGGCGACGCACTACTTTAACCCGCAACAAAACAAGATGACGCCGGTGCCGCGCGGATGGGACTGGGATGCAAAGACAACTTTCCTGGTGTTGAAAGACGGCAAAAAACTGTTCGAAGGAGACGCCAATGAAATCGCGAACTCCAACGACAGCTACATCCGCGAATATCTGACGCTATGAAGATTTGGCCGCGGATTTGCGGACCATGGATTTCTCCGCTGCGCTGATTGCCATCCCGGCAATGTGAGCGGTGGCATCGCGGTGCGCCAGCGCGCGGGCCTTGACTCCCATCGCGGCCATACGTTCCGGCGATTTCAGCAGTGCGGTCACTTCGTTGATGAATCGCTCGCCGGTCAACTCGCTCTCCGGAATCAGCAAGGCAGCCCCGGCCCGTGCGAGCAGTTCGGCGTTGCGCAGTTGATGGTCGTCGGCGGCTCCGGGAAACGGCACAAAGAGGGCGCACTTGCCGGCCGCCGCAATCTCGGCCACCGTGGAGGCGCCGGAGCGGCAGACGATCAGGTCGGCGTCGGCAAAGCGCTGCGCCATGTCATCGAGAAACGCGTGGGCTTCCACTCCGATGCCGGCGCTTTCGTAGAACTGGCGCAACTCCGCCAACTCGCGCTCACCGGTCTGGTGCACGATCTTCAAACCCGGATTTTTTTGGAACAACTCCGCGGCGCACTCGCGGACGATGCGGTTCAAGGCGCGCGCGCCCTGGCTGCCGCCGAAGACCAGCAGCGTAGGCGGCGGGCTCGGCCGCGCAGGCAGCGCGAAAAACGCGGGTCGCACCGGAACTCCGGTCACCTCAAACCGGGGAAACCACTTCCCCGTCTGCTCAAAGTGGACCGCAGCGTTGGCGGAGTAGCGGGCCACCGCGCGGTTGGCAAAGCCGGGCACCACGTTGGGCTCAAACAGTACGACCGGAATGCGCAGCAGCACCGCCGCCATCGTCGCCGGACCGGCCGCATAGCCCCCCACGCCGATCACCACCTGCGCCTGGAAGCCGCGCAGAATGCGCATCGCAGAGAAGATCGATAATGGTAAATCTATCAGGGTGCGCAGGCGGGTGGCTAGACTGACGCGGTTGAGCGCGCCGGCCTTGACCAAGTGAAGCGGGAAGCCGGCCTTGGGAACCAGCCGGGTTTCAATGCCGCGCGCGGTACCCACAAACGCGGCTTCGTGTCCGTGGTTGCGGAGCTCTTCGGCAATGGCGAGGGCGGGAATCACATGGCCGCCGGTGCCGCCGCCGGCAAGGACGATCTTCATCTCAATCCGTCTGCTGCGTAATGTTGAGCAGCACGCCCACGCAGGCCAGGGTGACGATGAGCGACGAGCCGCCGTAGGAGACGAACGGCAGGGGAATCCCCTTGGTGGGAAGCAGCCCGAGCACCACGCTCATGTTGAAGAACGCCTGGATGCCGATCATGGCCGTGATGCCGACGGCCAGCAGCCGGGCAAAGTTGTCACGCGTGCGCCATGCTGCGCGCAATCCGCGGTAGCAGAAAAACGCAAAGGCCGCGACGAAGCAGACCGCGCCGATCAAGCCCAGCTCCTCGGAGACCACGGCGAAGATGAAGTCGGTTTGCGGCTCGGGCAGGTAGAAGAGCTTCTGCTTGCCCTCCATCAGCCCCAGGCCGGTGAGTCCTCCGGTGCCCACGGCAATCAGCGATTGAAAGATCTGGAAGCCGGAGCCCTGCGGGTCCGCCAGGGGATGGACAAAGGCCATCAGGCGGCGGAAGCGCCACGCGGTGCGGAAGAGCAGGAAGTACAGCGGCAAGGCCGCGATTCCCAGCGCGTAGAGGTAGTATTTCCTTTCCATGCCGCAGATGAACAGGATGGCACAGGTAATAAACGCGCAGGTCATCGCCGTTCCCAGGTCGGGCTGAGCTACGATCAGCACGCTGAAAACCGCCGTGGGCGCCACCGCCGGCAACAGGGTATGGCGCAGATCGGTAATGGAGCGCAGACGGCTCTCCAAAAAGTGAGCCATGAAGAGAATGATGGCGGGCTTGGCCAGCTCCGACGGTTGGAACGATAAGAAGCCGAGCTTGATCCAGCGGTGCGTGTTATGCGAGCGGTCCAGGAAAAACACCGCGAACAGAAAAATCGATGTGATGCCCAGGCAGGTAAAGACCAGCGCCGGCCGGTTGAGCTTGCGGTAGTCCAGATGCATAAGGCCGAACATGGCTGAAAGGCCGATGACGGCGAAGATGCCCTGCTTCACCAGAAACGCAGTCTCGGAGCCGAACTTCTCCTTGGCCACGATGGCCGAGGCGCTGAAGACCATCACCAGTCCGGCGAAGACCATCAGCAGGGTCACGCCGAACAACCACCGATCCATGCTGTCGCGCTTGGCCACTACTTACCTCCGCCATGCAGGGCAGGCGCGGTGCCTGCCAGGGATTGCACCAGCTCTTTGAAGACGCGCCCGCGGTGCTCGTAGCTGGAGAACTGGTCGTAGCTGGCGCAGGCTGGCGCCAGCAGCACGATGTCGCCCGCGACCGCCAATTCCGCGGCTTCGCGCACGGCCGCCTGCAGCGTCTGCACGCTCCGCACCGGAGCCGCGCCGCTGATTTGCAATTCGATTTTGGCCGCGGCCTCACCGATGGTGTACACCTGCTTCACCCGCGCGGCGAGCAGCGGCTTCAGCACGCTGTAGTCGCTGTCCTTGTCACGCCCCCCGAGGATGAGGTGAACGTTGGCCGGAAACGACTCCAGCGCCTTGATCGTCGCATCCACGTTGGTGGCCTTGGAATCGTTGTAATACTGCACCCCGCGCAGCGTGGCCACGTACTCCAGGCGATGCTCCACGGCGCGAAAATCCTTCACCGCGCGGCGAATGGCCGCAGGCTCCACTCCGGCGGCCATGCCGATGGTAACGGCGGCCAGCACGTTCTCTACATTGTGCGCGCCCTTCAGCGCAATCTCGGCCAGCGGCATGATCTCTAACATGTCCTGATTACGAGACACGGCGTCGCGAACCACAATCGCGTCATCTTTCACGAACGCGCCGCGCTCCACCTCATGCTTGCGGCTGAACCACAGCAGCGCCGGATTCAATTCCGGCTTGATTCCCTTGGCCAGTTGGCGCGTAGCTTCGTGATCAAAGTTCAACACCGCGAAGTCGCCCGCGCCCTGGTTCTCGAAGATGCGCGCTTTGGCTGCGATGTACTGCTCCATCGAACCGTGACGGTCGAGGTGATCGGGCGTGAGGTTGAGTACCGCGGCGATATGCGGATGAAAGCTCTCGATCGTCTCCAGCTGAAAACTTGAAATCTCCAGCACCACCCAGGTGTCGGGCGTTGACTGATCGACGAAGGTGATGGCCGGGGTGCCGATGTTTCCCCCCACCAGTGTCTTGCCTCCGCCGGAGGCGATGATTTCGCCGGTCAGCGTGGTGGTGGTGGTCTTGCCGTTGGAGCCGGTGATGGCGATGATCTTGCCTTCGAGGAAGCGCGCGGTCAGCTCGATTTCGCCGATGATCGGAATTCCGAGATTGCGCGCATGTTGCAGCGCGGCCAGGTCGCTGGGAACGCCGGGGCTGACCACGATCAGATCCTGATTGCTGAAGGTGCGCTCGCCATGCTTGCCGGTCTCCACCGTAATGCCGCAGTCCAGCAGCGCCGGAATCTCACCGCGCAGCTGGTCTTCGCGCTTGGCGTCGCTGACGGTGACCAGGGCGCCGCGCGAGGCCAGGAACAGCGCCGAGGCCACGCCCGACTTGCCCAGTCCAACCACCAGAACCCGCTTGCCTTTGACTTCCATACACTTCATCCTGCCTTCCAGCTCTAAACTTACCGCAATTTCAGCGTGGTGAGCGCGAACAATGCGAAGATCAGCGACGCGATCCAGAAGCGCACAATCACCTTCGACTCCGACCAACCCAGCTGCTCGAAATGATGATGCAGCGGCGCCATCAGAAAAATGCGCTTGCCGCGTAGCTTGAACGAGCCCACCTGCAGAATCACCGAGAGCGCCTCCAGCACAAAAATTCCGCCGATAAAGGGCAGCAGCAGCTCCTGCTTGATGATGACCGCAACCGTGCCGATGGCGCCGCCCAGAGCGAGCGATCCCACGTCACCCATAAAGACCTCGGCCGGATGCGTGTTGTACCAGAGGAAGCCGATGGAGGCGCCCACCATGGCGCCGCAGAAGATCGTCAACTCGCCCACCATGGGCATCCTCTGCAGCTCCAGATATTCGGAGAACTGGGCGTGGCCGCTGACATAGGTGAGCACCGTCAGCGCCCCGGCCGCAATCAGCGTGCAGCCGATGGCGAGCCCATCGAGCCCGTCGGTCAGGTTGACCGCATTGGTGGAGCCGACCAGTACGAAGATAACGAAAACGATGAAGGGCAAAAATGCAATCGGCCACAGATGAGGATGGCGGACCAAGGGACCGAGCACCAGGTTCGGGCGGAATTTCTTGAAGAACGGCACCATCAGGCGGGTGGAGTATTGACCCCAGGCCTGCATGAAAATCAGCGCCACGGCAATGACGAAGCCGACCAGGGTTTGCAGCAGCAGCTTGCTGCGCCCGTTCAATCCCAGGTTCTGCTTGCGCACAACTTTCAGATAGTCGTCGGCAAAACCGATGGCGCCGAAGGCCAGCGTGGAGCCCACGGCCAGCCAGACGAAGGCGTTGGACAGGTCCGACCAGAGTAGCGTGGGCAGCACGATGGAGACTACGATCAGCAGGCCTCCCATGGTCGGCGTGCCGGCTTTCTTCTGATGCGAGCGCGGACCCTCCTCGCGGATATACTGGCCGATCTGGAACTCGCGCAGGCGGCGGATCACCGACGGACCGATGATGAGCGCCATGAACAGCGCGGTCAGGCTGGCAAAGGCCGTGCGGAACGTGAGATAGCGGAAGATGCGGAACGGTCCCACGTTGAAGTGCCGGAATATGTATTCGTATAAAAGCCAATAAAGCAAAGTTTCCCCGATCGTTGCGCGGACCGATGCCCGCGGTTGAACTAACCTTATTGAACTAAACTTTTCGTTGCGCCACAAACACCGCGAGCGCACGCTCCAGGCCCACGCCGCGCGAAGCCTTCAGCAGCACCGCATCGCCCTCGCGCAGATTCCGCGCCAGCCATTCGCCCGCCAGCTCGGGCGTCTCCACAAACTCCGAGGCCACGCCGGCCGAAGCCGCGCCTTCGGCAATCAGCTCGCCGTTGCCGCGCACGCCCACTACGTAATCAATCTTCTGTTCCGCCATCTTGCGGCCGCACTCGCGATGCAGTTCGGGCGAAACCGGACCCAGCTCCAACATCTCGCCGGCGATCACCACGCGCCGCAGCGCCGGCGTCTGCGCCAGCGCCGCCACCATGCTGTCCAGGGCTTCAGGATTCGAATTGTAGCAATCGTTGATGAGGATCGCGCCATAGGCTTCGCACACTTCGCCGCGCTTGTCTCCCGCGCTGAGCGAAGACAAACGGGAGACGGCATCGTAGGGCTTCACGCCGTGCTCGGCGGCCACGGCCACCGCCACCAACGCGTTCAGCACGTTGTGGCGTCCCAACAGGGACAGCTTGGCGGGCTCGCGGAAGCCGGGACCGACCACGTCAAACCCTGAACCCAGCACGCCGCGCATCACAAGATTCTCGGCGCGGTAGTCGCAGGGATGGTCGATGCCATAGAGCGTAACGTGGCCGTGAAAATCGCGGCCGAATTGCGACACATACGGATCGTCGGCGTTGAGAAACGCATGGCCGCCCGCGGGCAGCGCTTCAATCAACTCGTACTTGGAGCGTGCGATGCCCGCCTGCGTGCCGAAACTTTCCAGATGCGCCAGGCCGACGTTGGTCACCACGCCATCGTCGGGCGCAGCAATCTTCGCCAGCGTGGCGATCTCGCCCGCGTGCGACATGCCCATCTCGATCACCGCAAAATCATGTTGGGCCTCCAGACGCAGCAGCTGCATCGGCAGTCCGAAATGATTGTTGAGATTGCCCAGCGACTTCAGCACGTGGAACTGCGCGCTGAGCACGTGCGCAATGCAATCCTTGGTGGTGGTCTTGCCCGCCGAGCCAGTGACGGCGATCAGCTTTTTGCCCCACAGCCGCCGCGCCGCCGCGCCCAGGTTCTGCAAGGCCAGCGTGGTATCGGCCACCACCACGAGCTGCGAGTGATCGGCAAAGCGCGCAAGCTGGCCTGCGCTGATGACGGCAGCCACCGCACCGGCTTGCAGCGCGACTTCCACGTAATCATGTCCATCCAGGCGCTCGCCCTTGAGGGCGAAGAACAGATCGCCCGGACGCAGCGTGCGCGTGTCGATGGAGTAGCCTTCGGCAACCGCGGCATGATCGAAGCGGCCGCTTGCCTGGGTGAACTCCGCAACCCTGCTCAACGGAAGCCTCATGCGTGTGCTCCTTCCCGCTTGTATCCCATGCGGTTGAGTTCCTCGCTGGCCACCTGGTGGTCGTCGAAAGGAACTTCCGCGTCGCGCATAATTTGCGTGCGCTCGTGTCCCTTGCCCGCCAGCAGAACGATATCTCCGGCGCGCGCTTCGGCCAGCGCCAAGGCAATTGCCTTGCGGCGGTCGGGCTCAACGGCAAAACGCGTCCCGGTCTCGCGCAGGCCCGCCAGCGTCTCCTCGATGATCGCCATGGGATCTTCGCTGCGCGGATTATCCGAGGTGACCAAGACGAAGTCGCTTCCCTCTCCGGCGGCGCGTCCCATCTTTGGCCGCTTGCCGCGGTCGCGGTCGCCGCCGCATCCGAAGACGGTGATCACGCGGCCCTTGCCGTTCGCGGCAACACCGTGCGAGAAGACATCCTGCGGAGAGACGTTGCGCGACACGAACTCACGCGCCAGCCGCGTCAAATTCTTCAGAGCATCGTCGGTATGCGCGAAGTCCACCACCACCGCGAAGGGCTGGGCTTCGTCCACGCGCTCAAAGCGTCCGGGAATGCGGCTGATGGCGGCGATGCCGCGGGCGATCGGCTCCGCGCTGCAGCCGCGCGCATAGGCCGCGGCGCAGGCGGCAAGTACGTTGTACACATTGACCCGGCCAATCAGCGGCGAGCGCAACTCGATGGGACCATGCGGCGTGGTCAGCACAAAACGGTTCTCATGCGGAGTCATCTCCAGATGCTCCGCATGAAAGTCTCCCTGCTCGATGCCGTAGGTAAAAAGCTGCGAGCGGCGGCGCGAAAACTCAGCCAGCCTGCGCCCGTACTCATCGTCCAGATTCACCACCGCGCAGCGCGGAGGCTCGGTACCGCAACCCTCAAACAGAATGCGCTTGGCGGCAGAATACTGCTCCATGGTTTTGTGATAGTCGAGGTGGTCCTGGGTGAGATTGGTAAACACGGCGACATCGAATGGAATGCCATAGACGCGGCCCTGGTGCAGTGCATGCGAGGAAACCTCCATCACCGCCTCGGTGGCTCCGCGGGCCAGCGAGCGGGCCAGCATGCGGTTGAGTTCGAGCGCCTCGGGCGTGGTGTGCGGAGCGGGCAGAGTCTCTCCGGCCAGGTGGCACTCGATGGTGCCCACCAGAGCGTTCTTTCGTCCCGCGGCCTGCAGAATCGACTCGACGATAAACGTGGCCGTCGTCTTGCCATTGGTTCCGGTAATCCCGGTTACGCGCAGCCGCTCCGCCGGACGCTTGTAGAAGTTCGCGCTCAGCCGGGCCAGCGCGCGGCGCCCGTGCAGCACCACCGCCCACGCCACACCTTCGCGCGGAGTCTCCGTGCCTGAGTCCGTGACCACGGCGGAGGCTCCCGCGGCGATGGCCGCATCGATGTAGCGGTTGCCGTCGGTGGATTCTCCGCGCATGGCGACGAAGACCCAGGCGGGCTGCACCCGGCGCGAGTCGTAGTCGAGCCCCTTTACGGGGCAATCGTCGCCGCTCTGCGAGAGCACCTCTGCGCCGTCGAGAATTTCCAGAAAGTTCATCACCGCAATCTGTCCGATGCCTGCGTGGCAGGCGATTTTTCTAATGTGAGAAACGCACCGCGATCTTTGAACCCGGCGGCAGGTAGGAGCCCGCCGGAGGCTGCTGTTCGCGCGCCGTCCCGCTGCCCATCACCTGCAATTCAAACCCTTCCTTGTGCGCGGTCCCGATGGCCTCGCGCATGGAAAGGCCCAATAGAGATGGTACCGTGGAACTGCCTCCCACATCGAGCACCACGGTGCCCCCGCGCGCATCAATCGGCGCCGTCGTTGGCGCCTGCAGGGAAGCCGCGGCCGGTGACGCCGAGGCCCGGTTTGCCGAAGACGCCGCTTCGGCGCCCTCCGGATTCGTCACGTTATCCAACTCCATCGCGTCGTCCGGCGCATGCGGCTGCGCCTCCTCCCTGTCGGCTTCAGAGGCATGCGCCACCAGCATGCGGCGCTCGGAGTTTTTCTGCGGCTCCACGTCGTGCGGCACGCCATAGTAGGCCAGAACCTGTTCGGCCACGCGCTTAAAGACCGGCGCCGAAACCTGTCCGCCCTGGTGCAGCCCGCGCGGCGAATCCAGAATCACCGCAATCGTCACCGCGGGATTGTTGACCGGCGCAAAACCTATGAAGCTGGCCATGTAGTCGCTCTTCGAATAGCCATGGGTCACCGGGTCAACCTTCTGCGCGGTGCCCGTCTTGCCCGCCGAGGTGTAGCCATCCAGAATGGCGCGCCGCGCCGTTCCCTCCAGCACCACTTCCTCAGTCAACTTGCGCATGAGAGCATCCGTGTAGGAGGTGATGACGCGGCGTTGTCCCTGGGGACGAAACTCGATGCGCTGGTAGCCCTGGTCCGGCGGCGTCACGCCCGCAACGATGCGCGGCGGCGAGTAGACGCCGTCGTTGGCGATCGTCGACATCATCGACACCACCTGCAGCGGCGTCACTCCGACAGCCTGTCCGATGGCCATCGATCCGATGGTCGAGGCATGCCAGCGGCTGGGTTCGCGCACCAGTCCGCGCGTCTCGCCTGGCAGTTCAATGTTGGTAGCCTGCCCAAAGCCGTAGGCCCGGATGTAGTTGTAGAACCGCTCCGGCCCCAGCCGCAGCGCCATCTTCACGGCGGCCACGTCGCTCGACACGGCATAGGCTTTCTCCAGATTGACCGTGCCGACATGGCCGTCATCGTGGATGCGGATGCCTCCGACCAGAATGTAGCCGGGGTCGCAGTCCACCATTTCTTCCGGCCGTCCCAGCTTTTCATTGAAGAGCGCCGAGTAGTCAATGGTCTTGAAGACCGAGCCCGGCTCGTAGATGTCGCTGACCGCATGGTTCTTCAACTTGGCGGGCGTGATCTCGCGCGTCAGGTTTGGATTGAACGAAGGGGCGTTGGCCAGTGCCAGAATCTCGCCGGTGCGCGGATTCTGCACCACCACGGTGCCGGCCACCGCCTGCGTATCCTCCATCGCCTGCTGCAATTCTTTCTCGGCGATGTACTGAATCTTCTCGTCGATGGTGAGCACCACGTTCGAGCCCGGTAGCGGAGGCTGTTCCACGTGCCCAAACCATTTGCGCCGCGCATCCATGGTAATCACCACGCGGCCCTTCACACCGTTCAGCTGGTTCTGGTACTCATGCTCGATGCCGGCCAGCCCGGTGTCTTCCATGCCTACATAGCCGAGCACCTGCGCGCCCAGTCCGCGCTTGGGATAGAAACGCTTGAGCTCCTTTTGAAAGTAGATGCCGCGCAGGTTCAGCGATTTCACGCGTGCGGCGGTCTCGCCATCCACCTTGCGGGCGATCCAGGCAAAATTCTTTTCTGCCTGCATGTGCTCCAGCAAGGTATCGGCGTCCTCGCCGGTGACGCCGGCCAGCAGCGCCGCGGTGGTTTTCTGGTCGGGGATTTCATTGGGAACGGCGAAGATGGAATCGACCTGCACGGTCATGGCCAGCGCCTGCCCGTTGCGGTCATAGATGACGCCGCGCTGCGGGGAGATCTCCACCGTGCGCTGCTGCTGGCGCTCCGCCCGCTGCACCCATTCGCGGTAGTGCAGCACCTGCAGGAACGTGAGGCGCGCGACGATGATCAGCGCCCAGACAAAAAGGAACGCACCAAACTTGAAGAGGCGAGACTGGACGTCAATGGGGGCTTTGGCGCCTGTAGCCATCGCTTACACCTGTACCGCCGGGGAGCCTGGAAAGTCCCCTGCGCAAAAACGGAAAATGCCTGCCGAGCCGGAGATACGGGGAGAGCTGCACAAATCCGCACCCGGGCGCGGAACGCCCGGCAACCGTGGAAGAATACAAAAACACTGCATTATTCCAAGGTAATACAGCGGTCGCGGCCCGTACAGGCTATGTTTGTGCATAACCTGCGGCCGGGCCGTCATTCCTCTAGACCAATCCCGCTTAGTTCGGGACGGAGATCACCGAAATCGCGTCGGCGCGGGCCATCACAGGAGCACCGCTATCCCGTGTATCGCCTTCATCCATACGCTGCACCTGGCCCACCGCGGGCAGCGCCAATCCCATTTCTCTGGCCAGCGCGTTGATCCGCTCGGGATCTTTCAGTGTGGCTTCTTCCAGCTTCAGGGTGCGATTGACGTCGGCCATCTGGTCGCACTTGGCACGCAGGTCTTCGATCTTGTAGCCGTATTCGATCGAGCTGCAATGCTGCCCGAGATAGACCAGCGCCATCAGGAAGCAGATCACCACGGCCGCGGTGAACATACGCATCTCGCTCTGCTGCTTCGGATCGGGCGTGCGCACCAGGCGCGAATTGTCGATCGATTTGCGGAAGTAGATCTCGGGAGCTCCGGGCATGTAGCGGCGCGGCGCGGCCGAAGCCGTCTTCGGCTGGGTTGCGCTCACCGGTGCGCCCATCAGCGCGCGCCACGCCGCATGCAACCGCGTGCCGAACGCTGCATTCATCTTCTGCGGCATTGCCGCTGCCCAGCTTGCCATATCGTGCTCCCTAACTTTTCCGGAGTTCTCCACATCATGCACAGGTTTTTCCACACAATGTTAAGAACACATTTAAAAAATCTATCTTTTCCCGCTCCGCCCGCGGAGTTCCTTCCGCGTCGCCGCCCGCAACTTCGCCGAACGCGACCGCGGATTTTCCGCAATCTCCTCTTCGGAGGCAATCACCGGCTTTCTGGTCAGCGGCTCCCACACGCCATCGCGGGCTCCGTCGCGCAGGGCGTCTTTCACCATGCGGTCTTCCAGCGAGTGGAAGCTGATGACGACCAGCCTTCCACCCGGCTTTACCACCTGGGGCGCGCTTTCGAGCAGCGCCCGCAAGTCCTCCAGTTCGCGATTCACGTAAATCCGGATAGCCTGGAAAGTCAGGGTCGCAGGATGAATGCCTTTGCCTCTCGGCTGATTCATTGGCCGGGCCGCGGCCGATACAACTTGTGCTAGATGAGCGGTCGATTTTATCGGCCGCGCCCGTACAATGGCTCTGGCAATTCTCCGTGACCTCCTTTCCTCACCGAATTCGTAAATCAGGTCAGCGAGATTGCTCTCGTCGAACTGGTTTACCACTTGATCGGCGGACAACTCGGCATGCGGGTTCATCCGCATATCGAGAGGACCGTCCGCCTGAAAACTAAATCCTCGGCCAGCATCTTCAAACTGCATCGAACTGACGCCCAGATCGGCGAGTAAGCCGTCCGCGCCGCCCGGAGCCACGCGCTCCGCCACTTCGGCATACGAAGCGTGGTGCAGCGTAATCTCGGGCCAGTCCTGTTGGCGCCCTTCAGGGGCTGCCAGCCGTTGGCCGGCCATCTCCAGCGCCCGGGTATCCTTATCGAAGCCGATCAGCCTGCCCTCGGGACCCAGCAGTGCTGCAATGGCCGAACTGTGTCCGCCCAACCCGAGAGTGGCATCGATATAAGTCCCGCCGCGCTTGACGGCCAGAAAGTCGATTGCCTCTTTTAAAAGAACCGGTGCATGGCTGAAACCTCTTCCGCCATGCGCGCCTCTCAGTGCGCCTTCACCTTCTAATTCCCTACTACCGTCCACCCGCTAATTCCTCGGCCGGATCATCGCATTCAACTCCGTTTTGCTAAGCGGATTCTCCTCAACTGACTTGCGGAGCTCATCCATGATCCGGAGGTCGATGTGGTTCACCTTGCCGACGGCAGCCATCTCGCCCTTCGCGCCCAACCCAAACTTTTCGCGCAGCCACTCGGCAATCGTCAGCCGCCCCTGGGCGTCCAACTCAGCCCGCTGTCCGTAATAGCTGGTGACATCGGAGAACCTTTCCCGCTCCTCATAAGTCGACTGGCTAAAAACCTGGCCCTCAAAGATTTCCCATTCTTTCAGGGGAAACAACTTGATTACCTTCCCGTCGAGACTCGTGATATAGAATTGGCCGTCATAGCCTTTTTTTTCGATCTCATGCTTGAAATCGGCAGGCAGTTTAAGGCGGCCCTTCTCATCCAGTCGGGTTGGGCAGTTGCCGCGAAACATGTGCAGAGCCCTTTCTTGGGCTTAAAAAACAAACTGGCCGGTCGAGCCGTGCGTCGTAAGGCCGACCAGGGGAGCCACAAATTAAAGGGAATGTACTCCACTTTGATCCCTTTTGCTCCACTACGCTCTACTTTACCTGCATTCTTTTCGCTGTCAAGCGGGAAATCGCCCTTTCCGCGTATTTCCTACGTGCTACGTAAAGATTTTTCATCGGGCTTTCATCTGAGAAATGCGCTGAGGTGACAAAGAAGCTGCCGCGCTGGGAATTCTCCGCGCCGGGCAGCTGCGTAAAAGATTGTGCGGGGGATGGCGTGGGGGGAATGTTTGATGAGGGTTGCGCCCTGGCCGGAGCGGATGAGCGGTGCCGGGAGGCCCGTCTCGCGGTGCAGGTTTCCCCGTGCGCCTTGGCTCAACTCATTCGGGCGAGCGCCAGGCGCGACGGGGACAAAGCTTCCGGGACCTATCCTAGGGCTACATATATGGCATGTATTTCTTGTCGACGCCGGCGATGTGGTCCTGTAGCCAGCTGCGCAGGAATTGCAGCAGCTTCATGCTCAGCACTGCCTTTCCACTCTCAATGTCCTGCATCAGCTTGGCCACTTCGCTGGTCAGCTTGTCGTGCTCGGCCTTGTGCCGGGCCAGCTCGGGATAGCGGGCTTCGGCCATCATGGCCTCTTCCAGGGCAAAGTGCTCGCAAACGTACGCCACCAGTTTTTTAAGAATACGCGGGGCGGTTTGCGTGCCTTTGCCCGCCTTCATGGCGTCATGCAGCTCGTTCACCATCGCGAACAGCTTCTGATGCTGCTTGTCGATCGCTTCCACCTCGACCGAATACTCGGTGCTCCAGGTCAAAAGTGCCATCTGTTTCCTCTCCTCAAGAGTTCGTACCAGCTCTCAGAGGAAAGTATCGGCGGGTCCCACGCCGGACTTTAACGCGTGGAGGATCGCTCCAGCTCCTCCAGCGCCGCCGGCCGGGCTTCCTGAATGTCGCTGTAGCCTTTGTTCGCGAAGGCCGTGGTGTAGTAATGATGGGCGCGCTCCCAGGCCTGGTCGTCGGGCGGTCCGAACATCTGCACATAGAGTAGCGAGCCGGGAAACGGATACATCGGCACCGGCTCGCTGACCCAGACACCTTCGGCCTTCATCTGCTCCTGCCAGCGGCGGATCTCGCCGCGCTCGTCGTGCTCGGCGAGGATCAGGTTGGCCTGCACCCAGGGAATGCGTTGCCGGGCGTAGATCAGCAACTGGCTGATGCGCGCGGTGCTGATGCGGCAGTTCTTGTTCAGCTCGTCGCGTCCGGCTTCGGTGATCGATTCAATGCCGCACTCAATGGAGATGGTGTGGGCCCGGCCCAGCAGATCGAGTTTCTCCTCGTCCCACAGGTCAATGCGCGTCTGGAAGCCGATGCGCACCGGCCGCCGCGCAATCTCCTCCAGCAGCCGAAGCACGTTTTTGCCCACGCCGAAGATCTCGTCGATGAAGTACACGTAGTCCACGCCGCGGGCGATCAGCCGGTCGATCTCCAGCAGGACAGCCTCCACCGGGCGCTCGCGAAACTTGTTGCGGAACAGCTGCTTGTTGCAGAAGGTGCAGTTCCACGGACAGCCGCGGGCAAACTCCACCTCGGCACCGAGCCCGCCGGTCTGCTGATTGAAGACGTGATGCCGGTGCCAGTGCTTCTCCACCTTGTAGTTGGCATAGTCGAGCGCGGCCAGGCTCTGCATCTCGACCACGCCCAGCCCCGGACTGTAGTGTTCGCGGCCGCCTTGCTCACGGAAGCACACGCCGTCGATCAGTTCCCACGGCTCCGAGGCCAGTGCGGCCAGCGCCTCTTCGCTCTCGCCGCGGATGACCACGTCGGCGCCGCTCTTGTGCAGGGCCACCCGCGGCGTGGCGGAGCCGTGCGGCCCAATCAGCACCTTCGCCGCACGTCCTCCGATCCCGGCGAACCACTGCTGCGGGATGCGCAGCTCCGGCGGCGGACAGCGCCAGAACAAATAGGAGGGCGCGGAGGGAATCACCAGAAAATCCGGATTGGAGCCTTCCACCTCATCGCGCGTCTGGACCAGAGTCAGGTCCTCGGTCTGCGCGTCGATCAGCAGCGCCCGATGGCCGGCGGCTTCGATCTTCTGCGCGGCAAACAGCAGCTCCAGCGGAGTGTGCGGATCGCGGCATCCGAAGTAGGTTGAGCCCGCGAAGTCCCAGTTGGGATTGACCAGGGCGTAGCGGGCCGGCTTACGGTTCCCAAGCACGTCAGGAGACACTAGGCGCTCCTTGGCAGCGGAGACAGCACTCCCGCCTGTTCGACCGGCCCGACGCGCAACCCTGCCCAAACTTCGCGATTACCGAGATACCACTCGTGAATGCTGCTCAACACCTCATCCACGCCCGCCTTGGGCTGCCATCCGGTGTGGCGCGAAAACTTGCTGTGATCGCTGATGTAGATCACCTGATCGCCGGCGCGCGCCTCGGCGAAGTCGTAATCCAGATGTTCGCCGGTGAGCCGCTCCACCCGATCCATCAGTTCCAGCAGAGAAATCGCCTTCCCGGTTCCGCCACCAATGTTGTAGATCTGTCCCGCCGTTACCTTGCGCCGGGCAAAGGCCGCTTCGAAAGCGCGCAGCAGGTCGGCCACGTGGAGCACGTCGCGCACCTGGCGGCCATCGCCGTAAATGGTCAGCGGCCGGCCCTCCAGCGCCGAATAAAGAAAGTGCGCCACCCATCCCTGGTCCGCGCTGCCAGCCTGGCGCGGCCCCGCGATGCACGACATGCGGAAGACCACCGAGCGTAGGCCATAGATGCGCGCATAGTCCCGCACATACTGGTCAGCCCCGCCCTTGGAGCAGCCGTAGGGAGAGTGGAAGTCCAGCGGCCGCCGCTCGTCGCAGCCCATGCTCCCCGCCCCGCGTGGCCCAACCGTCTCGCCGACGCTCAAGTTGCCATACACCTTGTTGGTCGAGGTAAACAGCAGGAAGGGATTCTTGCCATGCCGCCGGGCGCCTTCGAGCACGTTGAAGGTGCCGCCCAGATTCACCTCGAAATCCAGCCGGGGATCGGCCAGCGAGGTGGTGACCGCGACCTGCGCGGCGAAGTGGTAGATCTCGTTGGCATCCTGCAGCACGCTGCTTACCATCGCGGCGTCGCGCACGTCGCCTACCGTAACCTGCAATCGTCCGGTGGTTCCCGCCACTTCCTGCAGATGCTCCAGGTTGTGGCGCGATCCCTGACGTGAGAGGTTGTCGAAGACATGCACCCGGGCTCCGGTGGTCCGCAGCAGCCGCTCGGTCCAGTTCGAGCCGATAAATCCAGCGCCTCCAAAAACGACGACGGACCGGATCTCTGATCTCGTCATTCCCATCTTCCAAATCCTCTGTCGGGCCTCTCGATCGCTTTGGAGAGGCGCGAATCTTCCTGCTTTCATCCAGGGAGAATAGATGCAAGCCCACCTGCTCGCGTTGACCCTGAAAACGTCTTTCGTTTGCAAGCCGGGTTAAGGCGGCGGAATCGCTTATACTGAATTCCAACTTCGCGAGCTTCTTAACCCTCTGGCCTAGAGCCTGTTATGAACCTTCGAGTGAACCGCATGCAGAAAGTGAAAATCATGTCCTCAGGTGCGGCAACCCCCATGGTGACGGTGGACAACGTAAGACGGGCCTACGCGCGCATCCGCGACTCGATCCTTCTTTCGCCCTGTTCGCATTCGGAAACCTTCTCCCGGCTCTCCGGCAACACGGTCTTCCTCAAGTTGGAGAACCATCAGATGACCGGCGCCTACAAGGAGCGCGGCGCGCTCAATAAAATCCTTGAGCTCACCCCGGAAGAGCGGCAGCGCGGATTGATTGCGGCCTCGGCCGGAAACCATGCCCAGGCCGTCTCCTACCACGCCAGCAAACGCGGCATCAGCGCGCAGATCGTGATGCCGCTGACCACGCCGCTGAACAAAGTCTTGGCCACCCGCCGCTTCGGCGGAGAGGTGGTGCTTTACGGCGCCAACTACGACGAGGCCTGCGACGAGGCCAAGCGAAGGGCCGCCGAATCCGGCCTCACCTTCATCCATGCCTTCGACGACGATGCGGTGATCGCCGGGCAGGGCACGCTTGGATTGGAACTGCTCAGCCAGACGCCGGACATCGATGTGGTGATCGCTGCCATCGGCGGAGGCGGACTCATCAGCGGCATGGCCTGCGCACTGAAGGAAATCAATCCGCGCATCCAGGTGATCGGCGTGCAAACCTCGCGCCTGCCTTCGATGAAGGCCGCCGTCGATGCCGGACACCTGGTCACGCTGCCCGTAGCCTCCACACTGGCCGACGGCATCGCCGTGCGCCGCGCCGGAGAACGCACCCTGCCCATGGTGCAAAAGTACGTGGACGAAATCGTCACCGTGGAAGAAGAAGAGATTGCCAGCGCCATTCTGCTATTGCTGGAGCGCGAGAAGACCGTGGCCGAAGGCGCGGGCGCCGCGGCCGTCGCCGCCCTGGTACATCATAAGATCCGCTGCAGCGGCAAGCGCGTGGCGGCCATCATCAGCGGAGGCAACATCGACGTCGGCATTCTCTCGCGCATCATCGAGCGCGGCTTAGCCAAAGACGGACGCCTGATCCGCCTGCGCATCCACCTGCCCGACTACCCCGGCGCGCTGCACACCCTCACCGGAGTCCTGGCCGACCACCGCGCCAACATCGTGGAAACCGCCTACGACCGCAAGTTCGGCGTCGATCTCGGCTACTCCGCCATCGACCTGACCATGGAGACGCGCGGCAACGAACACGTCGAAAACCTGCTCACCGCGCTGGCCGCCGCTGGCTACCAGTTCGAACGCATTCAGTAAGAGGTAATATTCCTTTATGGCTCTCGTCTGGTTAGCCGAATGCAAAATCTGCGCGCTGCGCTTCGCCCTGCTGCCGCGTGAACATGTCTCCGGTAAAAGCACCGCTTCCCTACCCCCGAACTCCGCCCTGGGACGCTTCGAATGCCCCAACTGCCACGAGTTTCAGGAGTACTCCACCGCCGACCTGATCCCCGGCGAAGGCCACATCGTTCCCTCACGCGAAAACGAGTAATTTGTTTTGCGCAATGCAAAAGGCCGGCGACCCAGCGCCTGCGGTCGGCAGCGGAGCGTTACCCGTCCCAGTATTCACACACGCAAAAAGGCCGGCGACATGCGCCGGCCTTGCAATTGAACCAGTGCTTCCCTGCTACGGCTTCAGCACCGTGCACACTGAAGCGCAAGCCGTGCCGCCGACGTTGAAGGTCGCGGCCACCTTGGCGTTCTTCACCTGCGCGTTGGCGCGGCCCAGCAGCTGTTTGAAGCAGGTTCCGAGCATGGCAACGCCGGTGGCTCCCACCGGATGGCCCTTGGCGATCAATCCGCCGGAGAGGTTGATGCCGCACTCGCCATCCTGCCGCGCCTTGCCTTCCACCCAGTACTTTGCGCCCTCGCCGGGCTTGGCCTTGCCGATCACTTCGGTGCCGATGGCGCCCATCACCGTAAAGCAGTCGTGCACCTCGGCCACGTTCACATCCGCCGGCGTCACTCCGGCCATCTCATAGGCCTTGTGCATGGCCTTGTAAGCTCCGGCGGGAACCAGAGCGTTGCGTCCTTCGGTGAGCAGCGGGTCGGTAGCCTGCGCATAGCCGGCGATTTCCACCGCGTCGGCACGGCTCACGCCCAGCTTCTTCAATCCCTCTTCGGTCGCCAGAATCAGCGTCGCGTAGCCGTCGGTAATCTGCGAGCAGTCGTAGGTCTTCAGCGGCAGGCCGTCGATGATGTAGCGGTTGCGTTCACCGATGGTCACGGCTTCATCCAGGGTGACCTTGACCTTCTGCATCTGCGCCAGCGCGTTGCGGTTGCCGTTGGCATACTCCTCTACGGCAATGGTGGCCAGGTCCCGCTCGGTCACCTTGTAATGCTTCATGTAGCAATCCATGATCTGAGCGAACAGATGGGGGAAGACGTAAATCTTGCCGCGGCGTTCATCGGGATGCGAAAACAGTCCCAGCGCGTGGCCGATCATTTTGCCATCCATGCGGCCTTCGGCATCGCGCATCTTCTCGTATCCCATGGCAAAACCGGTCTCGCCCCAGCCCGCCTGCAGCTTCAAAATGGTGGAGAGCACGGCCTGTCCGCCGGAGGCGCAGGCATTCTCCACGCTCTCAATCGGTTTGCCTTCCAACCCAGGAACCGCCGCCACCAATCCCGAAACCAAGCCCTGACTATTTAGGGAAATATTGCAGGCCGCTCCCACTGCACCCACATCCAGCAATGAGGGATCGATGTTGATTTCCTTGCACACGTCCGCGATCGCCTGCTGGGCGATCTCGGGCACCGTCATCCCCAACAGTTTGCCGAACCTGGATTGGTGAAAAGCTGCGATGTAGACACGTTTCATGTATTAGTTTTAGTTCTCCCTAAAAATTTTGCGCCTTAATGCGGCCCCAGAAAGAAGATGCGTTTTCGTGCAAGCAAGACTCAGTACTTCAGGATTCAATGCAAGCGGGGGCATTGGTACGGCTTGTACTGCCAGGAATCAGAGGAAATAAAAAACGTAGCATGGTGCTCCGCGCGGCTCGGGCCGGCTGCACCCTATAGCCGGAGCATGCCTCGCACGCCGGCGCCAGACTGAATGATTACTACTTCAGTGTACACTACCGGACTTAGAACGTCGCGCTCACGGCTTCGAAAACGATTCTGCTATGAAGTCCGACGAGTCCGACTTTTGTCTGCCGCGGCCCCGGAACGCCGGACGGAGTTTGCTTCGGGATGTGTCCTCGATAAAAAAGGGGGCGAGCCACGGCAGGGTTGCGCGCATCGCGGGGCTGAAGCGCTCCAGGTGACCGGCCTCGCAGACTCGCCTGTGCTGCGGGCGAGGGCGATCAGGCAATCAGGCGGAGATCAGCTCACCGGATTTCACCGCGGCCAATTTCTCTTCCAGCCACTTCATCCATTCGTCCAGCCCGTCGCCCTTGCTCGAGCTCTCGATAATCTGAATGCCCGGATGCATGGAGCGCGCATTGCTCTTGGCCAGTTCGGCGCTGAAGGGCACATACGGCAACAGATCCACCTTGCTCAGAATCATCAGCTCCGACTTTACGAAGATCGATGGATACTTCAGCGGCTTGTCTTCGCCCTCGGTCACACTCAGCATCACGATCTTGAAGTGCTCGCCCAGGTCATAGCTGGTGGGACAAACCAGGTTGCCCACGTTCTCGATAATCAGCAGGTCGAAGCTCTCCAGCGGCCAGTCCGCCAGATGCTTCTCGATCATCTTCGCGTCGAGATGGCAAGTGCCGCCGGTGATGATCTGCTTCACCGGGAACCCCCATTGCGCCAGCCGCGTCGCGTCGTTCTCCGTCTGCAGATCGCCGGTGAGCAGCACCACGCGCTTGCCTTTATCCATGCGCTCCAGCGTGCGTTCGAGCAGCGTCGTTTTGCCCGAGCCCGGCGAACTGATAATGTTCACCACCAAAATCTTGTGCTCGCGGAACTTCTCGCGCAACTCGGCGGCAATCTTCTGATTTTCGTTCAGCACCTTTTTTTCAACCGCGATCTGGCTCATTCGTCTTCCACCTCGAAATAGGCAATCTGTAGCTCTTCTCCAGCGATAGTAATGGTGCCCACCTCGCCGCACTCCGGACAGGCCGTAAACGGCATGGGCAAATCCGCGGCCCAGTTCTCTGCCCTGAACTCATGATTGCAGCGCGGACACCGCTGCCGCCGCAGAACCTGTTCAATCTCCAGCACGAGCGATGCCCACTCCGTGTCCTTCACCACGCACTCAAAGCCAAAGCGCAGGCAGTCTACGTCCACTCCGGCCAGCTCTCCCACGCGCAGCCCAACCTTGGAGATCTGCCGGCCCGCGTGCTGCTTCTTCCACTCGTCCAACTGGTCGAGAACGGAAGAAACGATGGATAGCTCGTGCATGTGTTGATTCTCGGCTTCGCCGTATCACTCTGGCTGTGATGAGGCTCACAGCTTTGCGGATGCACGCACCCATCCAGGCGTCTCAACACCGCGACAGGATGAACAGCAGGGCGGTCAGCAGCAGCATCGCCGCGATGACCCACGCGCCAAAGCTTCGCGAGTCTTCCTCCACCGGCTCCGGAATTGGAGCCGAGACGAGCATGAGTTCCGGATGGTCTTCGGGACGAAGCTCTCCGATAGCCCGCTTTTGTGCGGCGCGAATGCGGCTCATGTACGGTTCGAACCACGCGCCTTGCGCCGCGCCGGTCTCCGGCAGTGCTCTTGCGCCTAACGCCGCCAGCATCGCCGGATCGGCGTGCGTGGAGCGGCCATGGTCATGAAACATTTCATGCAGCGAGGGAAGCATCTGGCGGAGCTGCGCTAAATCAGACTGCATCATCGCTTCGCGCAGAGTGGCATCACTGCGCAGCGCGGAGGCGATTTCGCCGGCGGCAAATCCCGCCGCGGTCATCATGCGCAGGCTCGTCTCCGGAATACCGGAATCTGGCGGCTCGCCAACCGGTTCGGCAGCGGCGCGCAACTCGTTGAGTGCGGCGCTCAGGTGCTCGATCGCCGCCCGCTTGGCCGCCTGGGGAGTGCCGTCGCGCAGCTCATCCACGACGCGGGGACTGCCGTACATGGCGTCGGCAACGTCCACGGCGGGCAGTCCCGCGCCTACCAGTAGGCGGATGCCGGCCAGCAGCACCGCGATCTCCTCGGGCGAGGAGTAGGCGCCGAACTCCTGCGCCAGCGTGGACAGAATCGATCCCAGCGGCTTGCCCCAGCCCGTGCCGCCACCAGCGCGCTGGCCTCCGATGCCCGCCACGGAACCCGGCCCCCGCAGATCGCCGAGATTGTCGATTGCCTCTGTCATGTGGTGGGCCGCCCCACCCAGCGCGGCGTTTACCTCGTACACTTATGCCGAGTACGTCCTGTCCAGCGTGCGGTACTGGATGGCCTCGGCGATGTGCTTGGCTTCCAGCTGCTCCGCGCCTTCCAGATCGGCAACCGTGCGCGAAACCTTTAGGATGCGGTCGTGGGCGCGGGCGCTCAGACCCGACTGGGTCATGGCGCGCTCCAGCAATCGCTCGCAGTCGGCGCTGAGTTCGCAGAAGGTGCGGATCTGGCGCGAGCCCATCTGCGCGTTAGCGAAAAACTTTTCTCCGGCGGCGCGGAAGCGTTGCAGTTGGCGTTCGCGGGCGCGCAGGATGCGTTCGCGGATCGCCGCCGATGGCTCGGCCTGTACCTTGGAGCGCAGCCCCTTGTAGTTCACCGCCGGAACGTCGATGTGAATGTCGATGCGGTCCAGCAGCGGCCCGCTGATTTTGGAGATGTAGCGCTGGATCATCGGCGGGGTGCACTTGCACTCGCGCGCGCGGTCGTTGAAAAAGCCGCATGGACAGGGGTTCATAGCGGCGGCCACCATGAAGCGCGCAGGAAAGGTAAGCGACATGGCGGCGCGCGCAATCGAAACCGTTCCATCCTCCAGCGGCTGCCGCATCACCTCCAGCACGTTGCGGGGAAACTCCGGCAACTCGTCGAGAAAGAGCACGCCGTTGTGGGCCAGCGAGACTTCGCCGGGACGCGGGATCGCGCCGCCGCCGATCAGTCCTGCGTCGCTGATGGTGTGGTGCGGTGAGCGGAAGGGACGCACGCCAACCAGTCCATTACCCGCGTCCAGCACGCCGGCGACGGAGTGAATCTTGGTTGTCTCCAGCGCTTCTTCAAACGTGAGCGGCGGCAGAATGGTGGGCATGCGTTTGGTGAGCATCGTCTTGCCGCCGCCGGACGGCCCGATCATCAGGATGTTGTGACCGCCGGCGCAGGCGACTTCCATGGCGCGCTTGGCGGTGTGCTGGCCGCGCACGTCCTTAAAGTCCACGGCGAAGTGCTCCACCTGCGCCAGCAGCGCCTGGCTGTCCACCACCAGCGGCGTGGGGCCAACTCCGGTGTTGATGAGGTGCACCACGTCGAGCAGGGTCTTCACGGGATAGACCTTGACGCCCTCGACCACGGCGGCTTCGCGCGCGTTCTGCTCCGGCACCAGGAGGTTGGGGATCTTGCGCGCCCGAGCGGCGACGGCGATGGGCAGCGCGCCGCGCACCGGACGCAGGCTGCCATCTAGCGAAAGCTCACCCACAATGACGAACTCGCCCAGGTCCTGCCGCTTCAGTCCGCCGTAGGCGCCGAGGATTCCCAGCGCCATCGGCAGGTCGAAGCCCGAGCCTTCCTTCTTCAAGTCGGCGGGGGCAAGGTTGATGGTGATGTGGGTGGGAGGAATGTCGTAGCCGCAGTTTTTCAGCGGGGCGCGAATGCGCTCGCGGCTTTCGCGCACCGCGGTGTCAGGCAGGCCGACGGTGGTGAAGTGATCCTCGTTCATCTTGACGCCGGAGACATCGACTTCCACGTCGATGAGGTTAGCGTCGATGCCGTACACGGTCGCGCTCAGAGTTTTGAAAAGCATAGGAGGCCAATAGCTTTCAGTTATGGGGTGCGAAGTCATTCTACCCCGGCTTCCGCGCCGCCGCACCAACTCTGAACGATTGATTGTCTGGTTAATCGTTACCAGTGGGGGGAGTGCCTGGGTGGGCAATGGTTGCGCAAGACGCGCAACCATTGCTTATCTTGCTATGCGGGGAGTTGCAACCAGGTACTTAATCAGCAATGGTCGCTTTCCAGCGGTGCGCGTTGCAGGGCATCGCGGAGGAAGTGATCTCAGGCTTCTTGGCTTACTGTGCCGCCGGTTCGTCTGCCGCCGCTTCGCCATTCATCGCCGCGCTCGTTGCGGAGGAGATGTCGCCGGTGGTCAGCAACCTCTCCAGAACTGGAATATTCTTGCGCTGCGTTTCCACAAAATCAACGCCCTCGGCGGTGATGGTGTACTCCGAGTTGTCGGCCCGGGTGATGTATCCCTTGGTCCGGAGATACCACATGGTGAACAGCAGATAGTCGCGCGGAAAGCCTAGGCGGCTTTCGATATCGCGCAGGGAAAGTTCCGGACGATCCGGGTTGGTGCGGCGCTTGGCATACAAGACGGTCAGCACCGCCAGTCGCCGGTTCAACTCACCTTCCATGCTGTCCATAAAATCAATCCATGCCGAGAGAGGCTCGGGCTGGGATGACTGGCGGCTGGCGTCGTAGGCGGCGCGGCGCACCGGATCGGAGAGCACTTCGTAGGCCTGCGTCAGCAGGTAGAACCGCTCCGTGTCGCCCGTCTCACGGTTATCGGGGTGAAAGCGCGTAGCCAGGAACCGGTACACGCGGTGGATGGTATCGGACTCCGCGCTCGGGCTGATTTGCAGGAACTCGTAATAATCAGGCATCTCCATCCGAAGATCTTGCCCCGAAGCTTTTACGCCGTCACTCGACATATTCCCCCAATCCACTGTTCCTGATTACCTCGGTACATGCCCAAATCTCAAGGCTGGAAACGACGTACCCCTCCCGTGAGGAGCGCGGCCAATGCCGCCCGGAAAGTATATCGCAAACTTGAGCCGACTTTGCTAAACTTGAAGCAGTTCCCCAAGAGCAGGACGGGCCTCGAACCCGCATCGCAGATTCAGCTGACGCATCTAAATGAGATAGCCGCTCCTGGAGGGACAGCGCCCCCGGGGACGTGGTGAGGTATTCGCAATGGCGAGCATCGGCAGACGTGAGCAGGAGATTTTGACGGCCATCGTCGAGACCTATATCTCGACCGGTGAGCCGGTCGGCTCGCGCACGCTGGCTCGGCGCAACAGGGAGGGACTGAGCGCGGCCACCATCCGAAACGTAATGGCAGACCTGGCCGAAGCTGGACTGCTGGCGCAGCCGCATACCTCCTCCGGACGCGTGCCCTCGGTGGACGGCTATCGCTATTACGCGGAGAAGCTCAGCGACCAGGTGAGCCTGAAGCCGGACGACGAACAGACGATTCAGCGCTACTTCCACGGCGTGAACGACGTGCAGGAGTTTATGGAGCGCACCTCGCATGTGCTCTCGCTGGTCTCCTCAGGCGTGGGCGTGACGATGACTGCGGCGGGTCCGCGCATGGCGCTGGAGCATGTGCACTTCCAGCGGCTGGGCGAACAGCGGGTGCTGGCCGTGGTGGTGACGCGCAGCGGAGTGGTGCGCGACCGGGTGCTACGGCTTCCCCGCGATGTGGAGCAGGGCGAGTTGGACCTGGCGGCGCGCTACATCAACGACAACTTCCGCGGGTGGATGATGGAGGACGTGCGCCGGGAGCTGGAGCGGCGCATTGAAATGGAGCGCAGCGAATACGACCAGCTGATGCGCTCGGTGGCCGAACTGTACCGCAGCGGCGCGCTGCCGGCCAAGGACGACGAATCCGAGGTTTTTGTGGAAGGCACGGCCAACCTGGTGCAGCGGGAGAACGACAGCGAGCGCCTGCGGCAGCTGCTGAAGACGCTGGAGGAGAAGACGCGCATTGTGGAGCTGCTTTCGTCGTATGTGGACACGCGGCAGGAGGCGGTGCGGGTGATCATCGGGCTGGAAGATACGATGCCGGATTTGAGCAACTTCGTGCTGATCGGCGCTCCTGCCCGCAGCGGGCAGGAGATTCTGGGACGGCTGGCGGTGATTGGCCCGACGAGGATGGATTATCAGCACACCATCAATGCCGTGTCCTACATTGCACGGCTGTTCGACAAGCTATTAAATGACACGGAATAAAAATAACAAAATGAGCAGAGAAGAATTAGACAACACTCCCGTGGATGTGGAGCACGAGCTTTCGCAAGGCGACCCGAGCAGCGATATTGCGGAGACAAAGATCTCCGAGGTGGAGAAGCTGAAGTCGGAGAACGCGCTGCTGTTGGACCGGGTGGCGCGGATGCAGGCGGAGTTTGAGAATTTCCGCAAACGCAGTCAGCGCGAACAGGTGGAGTTCCGCGAATACGCGATGAGCGACACGCTGAAGCAGCTGCTGCCGATTCTGGACAGTTTGGACCGGGCGCTGAAGACGGAGGGAATGTCGGTGGCGGACTTCCACTCCGGCATCGAGCTGATCGACCGCCAGTTCCACGACGTGCTGACGCGGCTGGGCGTGGAACCGATTGCCGCCCAGGGACAGCCCTTCGATCCCAACCTGCACCACGCCATCCAGATGGTGGAGACCACGGAGGTTCCCGACCACCACGTGCTCGACGAGCTGCAGCGCGGCTACCGGCTGCGCGACCGCGTGCTGCGGGCGGCGATGGTCCGGGTAGCGCAGAACTCGAAGGCATAAGGGAACGGCAGCCTAACGGCAATACGGCGACACGGAGTTTAGACACTGGCTACCAAAGTTAAACGCGATTACTACGAAGTACTCGGGGTCTCCCGCACGGCAAGCGATACCGAGATCAAGAGCGCCTACCGCAAACTGGCGCTGCAATATCACCCGGACCGCAATCCGGACGACCACACCGCGGAGGAGAGCTTCAAGGAGTGCAGCGAGGCCTACTCGATTCTGAGCGACCAGCAGAAGCGCGCCGCCTACGACCGCTTTGGGCATGAAGCCTTCATCAACGGCGGAGGCGGAGCGGGAGCGGGCGGCTTCCAAGGCGGGGTGGACATCAGCGACATTTTCGGCGAGATGTTCGGCTTCGGCGACCTGTTCGGCAACGCCGGCGGACGCGGCGGAAGGCGCAGCCGGGCACAGCGCGGCAACGACATCCGCGACGACCTGAGCATTGCCTTTGAAGAAGCGGCCTTTGGAGTGGAGAAGCAGGTCACCATCCGCCGCCACGAAGTGTGCGACAGCTGCCGCGGCACGGGCGCGGCTGAAGGCAAGGCTCCGAGCCAATGCAAACAGTGCAACGGCCACGGACAGGTCCGCTATCAGCAGGCGTTCTTTAGCGTGGCTCGCACCTGTCCGGTGTGCCAGGGCTCGGGCACGATGATCGAGCATCCGTGCGCCAAGTGCAAAGGACAGCGGCTGGTGAGCCGCACGCATACGCTGCAGGTGAAGGTTCCGCCGGGAGTGGAGAACGGGACGCGCATCCTGTACTCCGGGCATGGCGATGCGGGACTGGACGGAGGACCGGCGGGCGACGTGTACGTGGTGCTTCACGTGGCCGAGCATGCGTTCTTCGAGCGCGAAGGCAAGGACCTGTATTGCGCGATTCCTATTTCGTTTACCCAGGCCGCGCTGGGCGCGACGGTGAAGATTCCAACCCTGGATGGCGAGGCGATGCTGGAGCTTCCCGAGGGTACGCAGTCGGGAACGCGCTTCCGGCTGCGCAAGAAGGGCGTGCCGGTGCTCAACGGCACAGGGCGCGGCGATCTGTTTGTCGATGTGAAGGTGACCACCCCGGACAAACTGACGCGGCAGCAGCGCGATTTGCTGGAGCAACTGGCCGAAACGCTGGGGCAGGAGAACAGTCCGCAGAAACACGGGCTGTTCGATAAGATGAAGGACATCTTCAGCTAAACAACCTTACTCACCAATGTAGTGCAGAAGCGCGGGCTGCGGCCTGCGCTTTTGTTTTTGCTGCGCGGGACGCTTGGGATTTAGGCTGGAGGTATGAGGCTGGATCGATGACACGACGCCGCTGGATTGCCGACGAATTCTCCGATGATAAGGCATGGCTGCTGGGACCCAACGCGGCGCACCTGGCGCGCGTGCTGCGAGCGCGGGTGGGACAGGAGTACGACATAGTCTGCGGCGAACGGCTGCGGCGGGGAACGATTGTCGAGGTCACTGCCGAGCGGGTGGAGTTTGCACTGGGCGAGGAGTTGGAAGGCGGCGGCGAACGGGAGATTGTGCTGGTGGCGGCCATTTACAAATTCGACCGCATGGAATGGGCGATTGAAAAATGCACGGAGCTGGGCGTGACACGGATCGTTCCGGTGATTGCGCGGCGCACCGACGCGCATCTTGCGGCGGGGGCCGGCAAGCGGGTAGAGCGCTGGCGGCGCATTGCGCACGAGGCCGCGCAGCAGTCGCGGCGGCTGGCCGTGCCGCGGATCGACGAGCCGGTGAAGCTGCGCGAGGCGCTCCAGGTGGAGGCTTCCACGCGGCTGCTGTTGAATGAAAACGAAGAGAGCGAAAACATTTCCGACGCCTTAAAAATATCTGGCGGGGCGGTGGCCTTTGCGGTGGGACCGGAGGGCGGATGGACCCCCGAGGAGCTCGCGGAGTTCGACGCCGCGGGCTGGCAGAGCGTGATGCTGGGTGCGACGATTCTACGCGCGGAGACGGCGGCGATGGCCGCGCTGGCGGTGGCGGCGGCGATACTGGAGTGAATGATAGAGGTGGGTTTTACCCGCATAAACACTAAGGGGAACGCTTTCGCGCTCCCCTTTTGTGTAGCCTTTTGGTGAAAGTTGTTACTTCTTTTTTGCGACTTTCTTCGCCGCCTTCTTTACGGCCTTCTTCGCAGCTTTCTTGGTTGCCATGACTATTCTCCCTTTGAACAATCTTGGATTGTAATTGCAACGCAAAGGTTGCAATTGCTTAGTTGTATATGTCGATTGCAAATGCATGTCAAGAAAAAAAAGAAAACATAAGCGAGTCGTACATGCCTTGCGTCGCGAAATGTTTTAGGCGGAAGACCATCGTGATGGGTAATGCTTCGCTGTCAGCCGCAGGCGCACGGGCTGCCAGCGGCATGCCGGCCGAAAAACTCGGGGGCATCCTCGGAGATTTGAGAATGGCAGGGATTCCTCGCGCCGCTCGGAATGACAGCGCGGGAGCGAGAGCAACATCGCAAGAGGCGTGTGGGGTGCTTTCCCTGAGCGGCTAAGGCCGCGTGGAATGAGCCTTTCTTGCGGCACGACCGAAGTCGTGCCCTTTCAAAGCCGGCTTATGATGCCACCGTCTAGTGCGGCAAGGCGCGAAGCAGAAGTCCGGAGATGGTGTCCTGAATGGTGTGGGCCATCATGGCGGGGCGCAGACTCTTGCGCAGGATGCTCATGAGTCCGAAGGCGAAGCCGAGCAGGGCGATGAGCACCATGCGCTGCACACCTTCGTATCCATGGCCAAGGCCGAAGAGAATGCTGACGACGACGAGCGCGATCCAACGGCAGCGCAGCAGGCGCGTGAACTGTTTTTGAAAGTAGCCGCGGAAGAGCACTTCCTCGCAGAAGCCGGCGGTGGCGCTGAGGCCGAACCACAAAAGAATTTCCAGCTTGTTTTGCGGGGCCAGAAAACCGATGTGCTTTTGCGCGTCGCCGAGATTGCCGGGGTGATTCATGCCCATGGCAAAGGCGGCGAGGGCGATGACCATCAGCGCGCCCAACCAGACACCCATGGCGATGACGATATCGAGGAAGAAATCTCCGATGCTGTGCCAGCGTCCGCCGATCAATTCGCGCAGAGAGCCTCCGGAACGGCGCAAGCCCCACCAGACGAAGGCGGTGAGCAGCCACTCGTAGATCATGGTGGCCAGGTAGATGCGCACGTGAGGGCCGGCATGCACGGCTTGACTGCTCTTCATGTTGCCAATGCTGAAGAGAACCAGTACCGACAGGAGCACGGCGGTGTGCCAGTAGGGAATGGGATTGCCATTCTCCACGGGCGGCGTGGAGGTGGGCATGGCGTCGTGGTTCGCCGTGCCGTGATTCGCAGTGCCGGGATTGTCAGTGCCGGGCGCAGTGCTCTCCATGATTCTCCTTGCTCGGATGGGACAGGAAAGGGGCGTTTGCAAGATCGGTGCAGTCTGCTCTCCCACCTTAGCCGCAAAAGCGGCGGCGAAGGTGGGGCACCCGACGTCTTTTACGCTTCGATCCGCGAAACCCCACGAACCTGAACTGGACTAGTCGATGCTGAGAATGTTGCCGCCGCCTGCGGCCTTTAACTGGTCGGTGCGCTCCAGAACTTTGCGCGCAAAGGCGAACAGACTCTTGGCGTTGTTGGCCTGCTCCCCGGCCAGCACCACGGGATGACCGGAATCTCCACCTTCGCGGATGGTGGGGTCAAGCTCGATGCGTCCGAGAAAAGGCACGTTGAACTGTTCGGCGGTGCGCTCGCCGCCGCCGGTGGAGAAGACATCGATCTCATGATTGCAGTGGGGGCAGACGAAGTAACTCATGTTCTCGGCGAGGCCGAGGATTTCGACATGAACCTGGCGGAACATCTCGATGGCCTTGCGAGCATCCTGCAGAGCCACGTCGGAGGGAGTTGTGACCACGATGGCGCCGGTCAGCGGCACGGTTTGGGAGAGAGAGAGGACCACGTCGCCGGTTCCGGGCGGCAGATCGATGACGAGGTAGTTGAGCTCTCCCCAGGCCACGCGTCCGAGAAATTGCTGGATGACGTTGTGGAGCATGGGGCCGCGCCAGACCAGAGGCTTGTCGCCGGGATTGAGGTAGCCGACCGAGATGGCACGGATGCCGTAGCGCTCGGTGGGAACGATGCGTCCGTCGTGAGTCATCTCCGGCTCGCCGGTTGCGCCCAGCATGAGCGGAACGTTGGGTCCGTAGATGTCGGCGTCGAGAAGACCGACCTTGAAGCCGAGGCGTCCGAGGGCGAGGGCTAGATTGACGGAGAGAGTGGTTTTGCCGACGCCGCCCTTGCCGCTGCCGACGGCGATGATCTGGCTGACACCGGGAATCGATTGCGGCGCTGGGGGCTGCTGCGGGCCGCCGGAATGTGGATGCATGTGCAAGAGTGCCGTCCTTGGCGAAGCAGGATGTGTCCGACATTTGATTATACGGGAGGCATGGGTGCGTTCTGAGATGCAGGCGGCGTGCTCATTCCACATTTGCCAACTGCGGGAAAATATGGGGCACCCGTACTGGTCACCTGGTCGAGAGAACGTCAACAGAGAATACTTTGGCTCGGAGTACAATCGCCCCGAGGACCGAGCATGACGCGGAAGATGGTGGCAATCGTGGGCAGCTACCGCAAGGGCGGTACGGTGGATTGCGTGGTGGATGCCGTGCTGTCCGGAGCGCGCGAGCTGGGGGTGGAGACGAGCAAGATTTATCTGATCGACCAGCATATTGAATTCTGCCGCAATTGCCGGAGCTGCACCCAGAACAAGGGAATGGAGCGCCAGCGCTGCGCCATTGAGGACGATGTGGCGGGGATTCTGGCCGAGATCGAGCGGGCCGATACCGTGGTGCTGGCCTCGCCGGTCAACTTCTACAACGTGACGGCGATCTTCCGGGCCTTTCTGGAGCGGCTGCTGGGCTGCGTGTACTGGCCCTGGGGACAGGCGTCTCCCAAGCCGCGCTCGAAGCAATTGCCGCGCAAGGCGGTGCTGATCGCATCGTCGGCTGCGCCGGGATTTCTGATACCGATTGCGACGGGCGCATCGAGAGCGCTGCGCTCGGCGGCCCAGTGCCTGGGCGCGCGCACCGTGGCCACGCTGTGGGTGGGACTGGCGGCGCAGAGCGAGACGCCGAAGATCTCCGAGCGGGTGATGGAGAAGGCGCGTAGGATTGGACAGGCGGTGTAGAGCGTAGCGTCTCACAGATGCCAGCGTCGTACTCATCCCACATTTGCCAACCGAAGGCAAATATGGGGCACCCGTTCCTGGGAGTGCTTGCTTCGATTGATCGGCCGAAAGGCCTTCCAAACAGTCTCGGAGAATTGAGCAGCGCTGGGGGCCTTCGCTTCGCTCAGGATGACCCCGTTAAGAAACAAATCCAAGAGCAAAAAACAAGAGCAAAAACAAAAGTAAAAAAACAAGAGCAAGAGCAACGTCAACGACCCCACCCTAGCCCAAAATAGGGGCTAGGGTGGGGCACCCTGCGCAGTTCTTGTGATGCCTACAGACTGCTCATGTTGGAAAGGAAGTCGGCGTTGGCGCGCGTCTTGCTCAGCTTGTCGATGAGAAGCTCCATGGCTTCGACAGGCGAGAGCGGATTGAGGACGCGGCGCAGGACCCAGATGCGCTGCAGATCTTCCTTGGCCTGGAGCAGCTCTTCCTTACGGGTGCCGGAGCGCTGAATGTCAATGGCCGGGAAGACGCGCTTGTCGCTGAGCTTGCGGTCGAGGATGACTTCCATGTTGCCGGTGCCTTTGAACTCTTCGAAGATGACGTCGTCCATGCGGCTGCCGGTTTCGATGAGTGCGGTGGCGATGATGGTGAGCGAGCCGCCTTCTTCAATGTTGCGGGCGGCGCCGAAGAAGCGCTTGGGGCGCTGCAGGGCGTTGGAGTCTACGCCACCGGAGAGCACTTTGCCGGAGGGCGGGACGATGGTGTTGTAGGCGCGGGCCAGACGGGTGATGGAATCCAGCAGGATCACCACATCGCGCTTGTGCTCGACCAGGCGCTTGGCCTTTTCGATGACCATCTCGGCGACCTGCACGTGGCGGGCGGCGGGCTCGTCGAAGGTGGAGCTGATGACTTCGCCTTTGACCGAGCGCTGCATGTCGGTGACTTCTTCGGGGCGCTCGTCGATGAGCAGAACGATCAACACCACCTCAGGATGATTGGCGGTGATGGAGTTGGCGATGTTCTGCAGCAGCATGGTTTTGCCGGTGCGGGGCGGAGCGACGATCAGACCGCGCTGGCCTTTGCCGATGGGAATCAGCATGTCCATGACGCGGGCGCTCATGTTGTCGCGCACGGTTTCCAGCTTGAGGCGCTCCTGGGGATAGAGCGGGGTGAGGTTGTCGAACAGGATCTTGTTGCGGGCCTCGTCGGGCGACTCGAAGTTGATGGCCTCGATTTTGACCAGCGCGAAATATTTTTCTCCCTCGTGCGGGGGACGCACCTGTCCGCTGACGGTGTCGCCGGTCTTGAGGTCGAATTTGCGGATCTGCGAGGGCGAAACGTAGATGTCATCGGGGCCGGGCAGATAGTTGTAGTCAGGAGAGCGGAGGAAACCGTAGCCGTCGGGAAGGATTTCCAGAACACCTTCGGCGAAGATGTGGCCTTCTTTTTCGCTCTGCGCCTGGAGGATTTTGAAGATGAGATCCTGCTTGCGCAGGCCGCTCGAACCGGGGAGGTCAAGCTCGCGAGCGATCTTGGTCAGCTCGGTGATGTTTTTTTCTTTCAGTTCAGCGATCGTCATGTCCACCTACGGATTGATGTTCGAGAGGAAGGAATCAGGTGCGCCGCGAAGCGCCGGGAATGTGGTCACCGTGAAAATTGGCTCAGCTATCAAAGCAACCATTGGGATGGGACTCCGGCCTGGAGCCGCTTGGTGGCCGGATGGGTGGCGTACGGCTGATCTTGGAAACTTCCTGTCGTTTGGTCGTTCTACTTTCGTTTTGAGTTTACCCCTTGCGGACCACCGCAAGGGGTAATGACAAATTCTGGGCGGTTATGCCGCGCGACGCTGCGCTTCTTTTGCATTCACCGGATCGGCCATTACATTGGCCCGCTCGTTGTCGGAGATGCGGTTCAGAACGTCATTCGTGGTGTCCTGAATGCGGGTATTCGGCTTATGAAACTTGCGAGTGGCCTTGGAAGCGATCTGGCAGAGCATATAACGATTCTGCAATGTATGTAAAGCTTCGAACACTTTATCTGAACGCATGAACTCTCCTTTTGCACCGGCCCTGGGGGTAGCGAATTGCACTGCGGGAACGGCGTGACTGACTGTGATTGCTAGTTATGAATGGCAGACCCTGCCGGAGCGGTGGGCACGAAGCCTCCCGCTGGTTATAGCCTCGCACCCTGACTTCTTATGGGTATAGATGCGAGGCAAATTCACTCGGTCGCTCAATCTGTGCTGGAAGCCGTGTCCCAGATCCTGCAAACATTTGGATGCAGCTTTGGACGCAACAAGGTTCCCAACTTCCCCGATGACCAACATATTTTCCTGGGGGCCCTTGCCCGAAGCGTTGTGGTTCCGGGCTTGGAGATGAAACGATTTAGACCGATACGGCTTTTACGTCGCCGCTGACAGTTTGTACATTACAAGGTTTGTGGAGCTAAGGTCAACAAACTTTTTACGTAAGTAACTTATTGATTCTTATGGATTCCGGAATGGGACTACTCGATTTTGATACTTTCGTGACGGTTGCGTCGAAGCGATGGACAGCCCCCTGGGGCAGTTCTGGCTGAAAACTTTAGAACGTCATCGGAGATTGGAACGGTGCAGGGATTCCTCGCGTTGCTTGACGGAATGACAGCGTAGGAGTAAGCGACGCCCGGTTACCGGCGGGTGTGCGAGGGATCGGGGGAGCGAGAGGAGTTGACGTCGAGGTGCAGTTTGCGGCCTGGGAGCTCGGGAGGATAGCAGTTGCCGTCGGGGTTGTAGCTTTGGCGGCAGGCGGCGGCGAACTGCGGGCGGACGGGCGATTGGGCAAACTGCCAGACCTCGGCAAAGGGCGTTCCACTGGCCTCGGGCGTTGGCGGGTTGCGGGGAAAGCTGCAGCCGGGCGAGGGCGGGCAGGCATCGTTGGCGACCCAGAAGACCAGCTGGCGGCCCTGCGGGGAATCGTGCAGGTCGCCTGCGGTACTGATGCGGCCGCCATCGGATTCGGCGATCTCGATGCCGGAGCAATAGATGCCGGGGCGGAATCCGGCGCGGCGGACTGCCTCGGCCCAGGCGAAGACGTAACGCTTCTGCTCGGGCAGCATGCGTCCGCCCTGCTCCTGGTCGAGAAAGATGACGCTGCCGCGGGGAAAACCTTCGGCCAGGGCGGAGCGGACGGCAGTGGTGCCGTCGGATGGGCCGGGATTGGGCCGGGATTTGAGCTGGGCGTAGTCGCGTCCGTTGAAGAGTAGAAGGAATCCGAAGCCGGCGCGCTGCACTGCGGTGCGTTTGCCGCGCCAGCTGTTGGAGCGCTCGCCGGGCGGAGTGCTGAGCCAATAGCCGGTGAAGGCAAAGCTGTTGCGCAGGGCGGAAAGATTGGCGTCGCCGGGATAGTCGTTGCGGTCAAAGCCAAGGTAGGCGGCCGACTGGCGTTCGGATGCGAGAGCTGGAAGCGGCAGGAATATCAGCGACAACAGAATCCAGGCCCAGGGCTGCTTCTTCATGCTGATAGTGTAAGGCAACGCTGCGGCTTGCCTGCTTCTGGCGATTTCCATACTGGCTGGCTCTCGCACCGGGGTTTGTGCAAGGTGGAGAAGGGCGCGTAAAAACAAGGGTTGGACGGCCTGTTTCGGGCTTTTACAATCCCATTTCCACATTCGTGTTGAAAACCAGAGCTGAAATCGGTTTTTGAGTGCTTGACAAGCGGGGAGGATTAACGCATTCGCAACAGGGGCAGGGCGAACAGGTAATAGTTCTGTCACAGGCCATTCAGCTGTTGGCAATCGGGGTGCAGGCATTGCACCGGGGCGCGACTCCGTTTAAACTTCAAGTCCATCGACTGATCGTTTGCCATCAGCGGGATCGATCCCCCAGACCTGCCCGGACGCGAACCGAAGCAGGCGGGGAGCAGTTTTGCGGAACGAAAGATAGAGGAGAAGCTTTTTGTTGTACCTCCACGCGGTTGGGCATTTTCATCCCGAGACGGTGCTGGACAATCAATTTCTGACCTCCCTGGACATTGGGGTGGACGCGAAATGGATTGAAGACCGAGTCGGCATTTTAGAGCGGCGCACCACGCTGCCGCTGGAATATCTGCGCCAGACGCGTAACCGGGAGCCAAGGGCGGCCGCTGAAGCGGCGCACACCACGGCGACGGAGATGTCAGTGGGGGCGACGCGGATGGCCCTGAAACGGGCCGGGCTGGAAGCCTCTCAGCTGGGGATGATTATCTCCGGGGGATGCTCGCCGGAGATGCAGATTCCGGCCGACGCCAGCCGGATTGCCTGCGCGCTGGGCATCGGCGCGACCTGCTTCGACCTGCACTCGGCGTGCTCGAGCTTCGCCTCCCAGATTCACTTCCTGAACCAGATGCGTCCCGAGGCGCTGCCGGATTTTGTTCTGGTGGTGAACAGCGAGGCCTTTACCCACACCATCGACTACAACGACCGGCGGCAGGCCGTGCTGTTTGGCGATGGGAGCTCGGCGTCCATCGTCTCCTCTCGCGTGCCTTCCCCCAATGTCATTACGGATACCAGCTTTGGCAGCGATCCGGCGGGACAGCAGCATGTGGTGATTCCTACCGGCGGGCACTTTGCGCAGGAGGGACACGCGGTACAGGTGTTCGCCATCAAGACCACGACCGACGTGGTGCGGAGCCTGCAGACGAACGTGCCCGAGTCGGAGAGCCGCCGCAAGGTATTTATCGGGCATCAGGCCAATCTGCGGATGCTGGAGAACGTGTGCAAGCGCACGGGGATTGCGCTGGAAGACCACTATTCGAACGTCGGCTATTTTGGTAATCAGGGCGCGGCGGGTGCGCCCATCGTGCTCTCACAGAACTGGGACGAGCTGCGGAATACGGTGATTCTGCTGGCGGTGGTGGGCTCGGGGCTGGCGTGGGGCGGGATGAGGATTACGCGGGAGTAAACCGCGCACTGGTAGCTATTCAAAGGCTCAATAGAGAAAGTCCCAGGCATAAAGGCTTGGGACTTTTTCTGCGCGCAACGAATTTTTAAGTTCTCAGAGGCTCGATCCTTTTCGTACCCCACATTTGCCAAAGGCGGGCAAATATGGGCCACCTATGACCTGCAGACAAAGGCAAGGAACAAGGGCGAGATCAATTGCCCCATTCTAGCCGCAAAAAACGCGGCTAGAATGGGGCACCCTGTGGGTTTTCTTTTTCGCGCCGGGCTAGGCCTTGGCGGGCTCGCTGACCGAGACGGTGGGGAGCGCCTGGGCTTCTTTGCGCAGCTCCTCGAAGAGGATCGTGCTCAGGTAGCGCTCGCCGAAGCTGGGGATGACGGCGACGATCAGCTTGCCGGCGTTCTCCGGGCGCCGGGCCACCTTGATCGCCGCAGCAACGGCGGCTCCGGCGGAGATGCCGACCAGCAGGCCTTCCTCTTTGGGCAGGCGGCGGGCGTAGTCGAGCGCCTCCTCGTTGGTGACCTGGACGACTTCGTCGATCAGCTTGGTGTCCAGCACGCTTGGCACGAAGCCGGCGCCGATTCCCTGGATTTTGTGCGGACCGGGCTTGCCGCCGGAGAGCACGGCGCTATCGGTGGGCTCGACGGCAATGGCCTTGAACGACGGCTTGCGCTCCTTGATGTAGCGGGAAACGCCGGTGAGGGTTCCGCCGGTGCCTACGCCGGAGATGAGGATGTCGGCCTGGCCGTCGGTGTCGTTCCAGATCTCGGGGCCGGTGGTGGCGTAATGAATGGCGGGATTGGCGGGGTTATCGAACTGCTGCAGGATGTAGCCGTGGGGCGTACTGGCGAGGATCTCTTCGGCCTTGGTGATGGCGCCTTTCATGCCCTGGGGCCCGGGGGTGAGAACGATTTTGGCGCCGAAGGCGAGCAGAAGGACGCGCCGCTCCAAGCTCATCGTGTCCGGCATGGTCAGGATCAGCTCGTATCCTTTGACGGCGGCGACGAAGGCGAGAGCGATTCCGGTGTTGCCGCTGGTGGGCTCGATGAGCACGGTTTTGCCGGGTTGGATCTTGCCGTCGCGCTCGGCCGCCTCGATCATGGCATTGCCAATGCGGTCTTTTACGCTGGCCAGCGGATTCTGGCTCTCCAGCTTGACGGCCACCTTGGCCACGCAGCCCTGGGTGACTTTGTTCAGGTAGAGTAACGGCGTTTTTCCGATCAGCTCGGTGATGTTGTTTGCAATTGCCATCTCATCTCCATGGCCCGCGGTTGGCGAACCCTTGAACGTTAATTGTGCCTGGAAGTGGCTGCTTGCTCCTCCCACATCCGCTCACAACGAAGTGTGGGGCCCGGCCACTCGGCAGGAAATGCTTGCGAAAAAACTTGCCCACCTTCATCCGATGCACGGCGGGCAGCTTCCGTTCAAACAAATGTAGTGAAACAAAAAGCCCACCGGCCCGGATACCTGGCGGTGGGTTCGTGAAAACCTTTGCAGCCAATCCTAATTCACGATCTCATATCCGCCAGCAGGCCGATTCCGGCAACAACAGCAGGAACTTAAGCTACGGCAAGGGCGGCAGATCTTCATAGTGGCATCGTTTATAGCTTGTTCCCTTGTCCGGCGTCAAGGCGGAGGAGGACAGGCCCCGCAAAGGAATAAGGGCGGGAGCAAGAGCAAGGTCAACTACCCCACATCTGCCAACAACGGGCAGATATGGGGCACCCGCGGGTGGCTGGATTCAATTTCGGCGCGTTGGGAGGTGCCGTATCATCGAATGGGGGAATTCGAGACTGCTATGAATCCACAGACAGGGAGCGGGACGAGCGCCAGCCGGATTAGCACCAAGGCCTCGCAGTTTAGCGAGAGCGTGATTCGCGAGATGACGCGGCAGGCGATGCTGCACAACGCCATCAACCTGGCGCAGGGCTTCCCGGATTTTGCCGCGCCAGAGGAGTTGAAGCGCGCCGCGCAGCAGGCCATCGCCGACGACATCAACCAGTATGCGATTACCTGGGGGGCGCGCGATCTGCGGCAGGCGATCGCCGCCAAGGCCGCCCAGTGGCAGGGGATGAAGGTCGATCCGGAGACTGACATTACGGTTTGCTGCGGAGCCACGGAGGCGATGATTGCGGCGCTGCTGGCCACGGTGAACGCGGGCGACGAGGTCATCGTCTTCGAGCCGTTTTACGAGAACTATGGGGCCGATGCGATTCTCTCCGACGCAGTGCCGCGCTATGTTCCGCTGCATCCGCCGGCGGCGGAGGATGGCGACTGGTGGTTCGACCCGGCGGAGTTGCGGGCGGCCTTCAGCCGGAACACGCGCGCCATTATTTTGAATACGCCGAATAATCCTACGGGCAAGGTTTTTACGCGCCCCGAGCTGGAGACGATTCGCGACCTGTGCGTGGAATTCGACGCCCTCGCCATTACCGATGAGATTTACGAGCACATTCTGTATGACGGAGCGGAGCACGTTTCACCGGCCTCGATTGACGGCATGGCGGAGCGGACGATCACCATCAACGGCATGTCGAAGACCTACAGCGTGACCGGATGGCGCGTAGGGTGGACGATTGCTCCCGCGGAACTGACGCTCGGGATCCGCAAGGTACACGACTTTTTGACCGTGGGCGCGGCGGCTCCGCTGCAGGCCGCAGGAGCGGTGGCGCTGGGGCTGCCGCGCAGCTACTACCTGCAGATGGCTGCGGGCTATCTAGCGAAACGCAATCAGTTGCTGGACACTTTGCGCGGCGCGGGGTTGGTGGCGTATCGCCCGCGCGGCGCCTACTACGTCATGACCAACGTGGCCGGCTTCCACTTTGAAGACGACCTGGCATTTACCCGGCACCTGGTGGAGGAGATTGGAGTCGCGGCGGTGCCGGGCTCCAGCTTCTACTACAGCGGGAGCCGGGGAAACGACAAGACCCTGGGTTCGCAGCAGGTGCGCTTTGCGTTCTGCAAGCGGCCGGAGACGCTGGCGGCCGCGGCAGAACGGTTGAGCAGACTTAAAGCGGTCTCATAAATGGCTTGAAGCTGTCCCTCAGCGGCTAAAGCCGCGTGAAATGAGCCTTTTTGCGGCACGACTGAAGTCATGCCCTTTCAAAACCGGTTTATGATGCCACCTCTTACGCCGCGGCTTTGCCTTTGTATTGCGGCACGAACTCCTGCCTCGCGAAGGTGGCAAAGCTGGTGGACGTGGAGTTGCGCGCGCTACGCGGCTCCAGGGGCTTCATGTGGCCGGCGTTCATGGCATGGGACATCTCCAGCAACTGCGCGACAAGATCTTCCGACATCCCCATCTGCAGCATGGCATCGCGAACCTTGTCGTCGGGCGCGTGCACGTATTTGAGATCGGGCTTGCCGATCGCCTTAGCGAGAATTGCGGCCACCTCGGTCATGGTGATGTCGTTGGGGCCAAGCAGTTCGCGGGTCTCATGGGAGTTGAACTCGAGCTTCAGCAGCGCGTCAGCGGCGGCGTCTCCGATGTCGCGCGTGGCAATCATGGGAAAGCGCAGATTGGGCTCGAGGGGGCCAATCGCCGTGCCCGTCTGGTGGATGATCCCCACCTGGCCGAGGGTGTTTTCCATAAAGTATCCGGCGCGTAAGTGGAGCACGTTGAGTCCGGCGATGCGGTTGAGGCGCTGCTCCAGGCGATGCAAGCCGACGACCGGGCCGGTTCCCTCGGCCTTGTCGGCGCCCACGCTGCTGAGGGTGACCGCGTGCGTCACTGCGGCGCGCTCCAGGGCCGAGGCGATGGCTTCGGTGACGGCTTGCTGATCGGCACGCACGTCCGATGCGGAATAATTGGGCGGAATCATGACGTAGACGGCGCGCACGCCTCGAAACGCCCTGGTGAGGGCTTCGCTGTCGGTAAGGCTGGCGACGAAGGGCTCTGCGCCCTTGTGCACCAGGCGCTGCAGACGCTCGGCCGAGCGGCCAATCGCACGCACCTTTTTTCCGGCGGCAAGAAGATTATCGGCGACTACACTTCCGGTGTGTCCGCTCGCTCCTGTAACCACGAACATAATTTGCCTCCTGAGAGTTGTGATTTGTGAGGGGTTGGATGCGGCGTGGCGGCCGGAAGATGTGCCCGGAGACGGCAAAAGCCCCACGGCAATCGCGCAGGGCTTTGGCTTTGCAAACCGCTGAATCCGGGAGTTAGAAGTCGTTGAAATCGAGGGCGATGGGCTGGCCGTCTTCGTCATACTGAATGACGGGCTCGCCGGTGCGCTCGACCGGAGGGGTGTCTTTCTCCGCCTTACGCTGTTCCATCTTCTGTGACTTTTCCTGCCGTTTTTCCTGGCGTGCGCGCTCTTTTGAGCGCTTGGTGAACGTGGTTCTTGAGTTTCCTGCCATTTCGACTCCAATCCATAGATGTTGATAGCTGGCCTTTTCTAATCGACTGCCCGGCCACGATGCGCGGCGCCGGCGCCAAACATGCGGGCGGAGGTCTCAGCGATCCGATTCGCCATTTCAGCGCGGCACGGTCAGCACAGGGTTACGAGGCTGAAAAGACCGGCTCCGGAGCAATGCAGCTGAGTCCTGTTCGATTAAGAAAGCGTCTTCCTCTTTTATTGTATTCCTTCCGCGAATAATGCGGGGGAAAGGTGGCCAATTCAAGCAGTTGTGCGCAATGGCAGTGCTGGATTTGGGGCCTGCGCAGGTCTCCGGCGTGGAGGGAGTGAACGGGAACACTGGAATGGCAGGGTAAAAGGCGAAACTTTTTGGGAAACGCGGGTTTCCAATGGGAAGAGAGTTTTGAGGTACCGGATATGACAAAGAAAATTGTATTCGCGTTGTTCGGCCTGTTGATAGCCTTTGCGCTGGCGCAGCCACCTAAGGCGAGCGCGCAGGTGGCAGTCGGAATTGGCGTAGGCGTGCCGTACGGCGGGTATGTCTACGGCTGTGACCCCTACTACTACCCGTATGGCTGTTATGGCGGGTACGGCTATTGGGGTTGGCCGTACTGGTATGGCGGCTGGGGCTGGGGTTGGGGCGGCTACGGCTGGGGCGGTCGAGGCTGGGGCGGCTACGGTGGTCGTGGCTACGGTGGTCGTGGCTACGGTGGTCGCGGCTTTGGCGGCGGCGGCTTTGGTGGCCGTGGTGGATTTGGCGGCGGCGGCTTTGGCGGACACGGCGGCGGCTTTGGTGGCGGCGGCCATGCCGGTGGCTTTGGCGGCGGCGGTCATGGTGGCGGCGGGGGCGGACACCGCTAATCGGCGGTGAACTCTCCTGCTTTGCGGCCCCTTCAGTCCCCTGCCCAGGTCTGAAGGGGCAACCGCATGGCTGCGATTGAGTTGAGAGCCGGGTACGCGGGAAATATCCCGCTTGGGCTCGGCTAGAGTAGGCCACCTGTCTGCAGGGTAAGCGCGCTGAGCGCCAGCTCAAGCTTTTCAAGCGCTTCCTCCAGCACGGGGTGCTTGCCCACCTGCTCCTGCAGGGTTTGTAAGAGTTGGCGAGCCTCGGCGATGTTCTCTGCCGCTTGGTTCCCGGATGCCTCGGGAGTGGGTGAGTCGGTGGGGTTCATGGGCCAGCCTCCAGGATCATTATCGCGCCAATTCCTGCGCTTTGCATCTTAGGGGGAGCTGCGCACAACCCGGCTTGCGCAGCCGGCGTCCAACTCTGCAGTTTGTAGTCCGCTCATTTGTCTCAGTCAGTTCACCGGTTCGTAACGCTTGCCAAAGGAGTTCCTCATGTTTACAAGGGTAGTAGAACTGCTATGCAAACCCGGAAAGACCGCGGAATTAACCAGAACCGCCAGCGAAAAGATTCTGCCTATCCTGCGCAAGCAGCAGGGCTTTCAGGATGAGATCGTGCTGACATCCAACACCGACCCCAGCCGGGTGATGGCCCTGAGCTTTTGGACGCGGCGCGAGGACGCAGAACGTTATCAGCGCGAACAGTACCAGCAAATTGCAGAGATGCTGCTGCCGTTTTGCGAAGAGCGGCCGATCATCGCCACCTTCGATGTGAACGCATCGACGGTACACCATATCGAGTTTGGAAAAGCAGCGTAGGCAGCCCAGGGGTGGAAGGCAGGCCGCGCGGCTTGCCTTCCCTGCCGGGCTGCGGCGCGACGCCTCCGATTCGGCAGAGGAAATATGAGGGCACGCAGAATTCGGGACTATAATTCCGCCATGTCACGGGTAGCCTCAGTCGCGTTGCTGGCCGCTGCCTTGCTGATCGCAGTGAGTGCGCAAGCGCGCGGCGGCGGACACGGCGGCGGTGGCGGACGGACGGGTTCCGGTGCGGGCCGCGCACGGAGCGGTTTGTCGGGATTCTCGCGCGGACGCAATTTCCGCAACAACAACTTCGGCAACAGTAACCTGGGCAATTCGCTGATTTATCCCGGGTGGTATGGCGACGATTACGACGAGCCCTACTATGAACAAGATGGGCCCCCTGAGGAATACGGACCGCCGCTGATGCCCCCTCCGACCATGGCACAAGGCGGCAACATGCGTCCACGGCGAGTTCCAACGGGGCCGAAGATTACGGAGTTGCCAGTGAGCGCTGGGTCAACTGCTTCCGCGCCGCCGCCAGCGGCCCTGTTTATCCTGACCAACGGGGAGCGGATCGAAACCCGGCAATACCTGGTGACCTACAATCAGGTGCAGCTCACGGTGGATCGCCAGCCACGCACCATTCCGCTATCCACGCTCGATATGAATGCGACGCTGGCTGCAGACCGGGAGCGAGGGATCGATCTGCGGATTCCAGCCGGACGCAACGAGGTTTCCCTGGGCTTCTGAAGCAAGGATTGAGTTCGTCTGCACCGTCGCTCTCCTGATGGCTCCCTACGATCAACCGAGGATTTGGCGGGCGGCGCGCTCGCCGGTGGCGATGGCGCCATGGACCTCTCCGTGGTGACCTTCGGTGTTGGTGGCCTCGCCGGCGAAGAAGAGGGTGTCGTCCATGGAGGCGGCAAGTTCGGATTGCGCGTTCTCTCCATCGACGGCGACGTAGCTGTAGGAGCCGCGCGCGTAGGGGTCCGACTGCCAATCGTGCACGTAGCAGCCCTGCAGTCCAGCCTCCGGCGTGGGGCGCGGAACGGCGAAGATGGCGGAGAGCGATTCGAGAGCTTTGTCCCGAATGAACCCGTCGGGGCGGCCGCTGAGGCGCTCACCGCGGCGGGAGGCTGCCCATCCGGTGAGAATGGAAGCCGACGTTGACCGCGTCCACCAGGTCGGGAACCACTCCTGATGCGAGAAGACGAAGCTCATGCCGCGCAGCGCGCCCGGCCCATAGCCGCCAACCTCGATCCGCTCCCACCACCGGTCGCGAAAGATGAGCGAGACCCGGATGGCCTGGCCCATGCAGAGCAGCAGCAATGCCGACTGTTTCTCCTCCAGAGCGGGGTCGAAGGAGACGGCGCCCAGCGCGCCGTGCGGAGCCTGGAGCACACCAAGGGGCAGCGTGACGATGGCGCGGGGAGCGGCGAATTCCACGCTTTCGCCCATGGAAAGCGCCTGGATGCGCACCTGATGGCGGGCCCAATGCACCGCCTGGACGGTGGTGTTGAGGCGAAGCTGGACGAAGCCGGCGGGGAGCGCCGCTTGCATGGCGTGAAGCAGCTCTGCGTAGCCGCCCGAGAGGCGGAAGGAACGGTCGCCTTCCACCTCCTGTTCGGCCTCTCTGCTGCGCACCAGGGAGTGCACGCTGATGCGTTCGGCAAGGGCGCCGTGAAAGCCCTCGACGTACTCCAGGCCCCACAGCTTGGCCTCATCTTCGCCTTCATAGTCGTCGAGGAATTTGGCAAACGAGTGGTCCGGCGGGCGGCTATCCATGCGGGCCATCACGCTCCGGGTGCGGGCGAAGAAGTTATCGCTGGGCTGGAGTTTGCCATCGAGTTGAACCCACCGCGGACCGGTGAACTCGCCGAGTTCGAGATGGGCGGCGCGCGCGGCTTCAAAGATGTTGCGCGGGAGTCCGTGGATGAACTCGGCGCCGAGTTCCACGGGCACGCCCTCGGGCGAGTGGATGGTCCAGACTCGGCCGCCGATGCGGTTGCGCGCTTCCAGCAGGAGAACGTGCACGCCCGCTTCGCCCAGCAGCCGGGCGGCCGTAAGGCCGGCCACGCCCGCGCCGATGACGACGACATCCGCCGATTCGGTTGCCATGGTGATTAGATACGGAAGCGGAGAAAAGGCAGCACTGAAATTCGCGCGGGGCAGGAGGAGGTAAAAGGCGAACCGAGCCGAGGTTGCTACATGGCATTTTTCCCAGCGGATCGGTTGGCCTCGCGGAGACGGATTTCGCGAACCGCTTCGGCAAGGCCCTGCTGCCAGCTTTCCAGGCGGAATCCGAAGGTTCGCTCGAACTTTTGGTTGGAGAGAACCGAGTTCAGAGGACGGCGCGCGGGCGTGGGATATTCCTCCGAGCGGATGGGAAGAATCCGGCGGACGCGCAGAGGCTCGCCGGCGGCGGCTTGCATTGCCGCAACAATGGCCTGCGCGAATCCGCACCAGGAGACGCTTCCGTCGGCGGTGGCATGGTAGAGACCGGAAGGAAACTCAGGCTCGATTTTGGCCGAGAGCTGCCGGACCAGCCGGGCGGTGGCCTGCGCCAGCTGCATGGAACTGGTGGGCGCGCCTACCTGGTCATCGACGATTTTCAGCTCTTCGCGCTCGGCAGCCAGGCGCAGGATGGTTTTCAGAAAGTTGTTTCCATTGGCGCCATACACCCAGCTGGTACGCAGCACCAGGAATCGGCCACCGGCGGCGGCCACGGCACGCTCGCCCGCCAGTTTGCTGGCGCCGTAAACATTGAGCGGAGCGGGGACATCGTCTTCCGTGTAGGCTCCGGGCTTGGCGCCGTCGAAGACATAATCGGTGGAGTAGTGCACCAACATGGCTCCCGCTTTTCGCGCCTCTTCGGCCAACACTCCGGGGGCGGTTGCGTTGATGGCGCAGGCTAACTCGCGGTGCGCTTCGGCGTCATTCACCGCAGTGTAGGCGGCCGGATTGACGATCACGTCAGGGCGGACGTCGGCCACCAGGGTGCGGATCGATTCCAGCGAGGCGAGATCACATTCGGCGCGGCTGGCGGCCACGACTTCTCCCAAAGGCCGGAGCAGCGGCAGCAGATCGGTGCCTACTTGTCCGTGTACGCCCGTCAGCAAGATTCGCACGTGACTCCTATTCGTATAGTTCCGCCTGGCTGAACAAAAGCCCGGCCCGGTCTTTTGGCGAGAGCAGCGGCTCACCCGTCAACGGCCAGGCGATCGCAAGCTGGGGATCGTTCCACAGCAGAGAACGCTCTTGGCTGGGCGCATAGAAGGCTGTGGCCTTGTAGAGCACGTCGGCGCTGGAACTGGTGACGATAAAGCCGTGGGCAAAGCCCTCGGGGATCCAGAACATCCGCTTGTTTTGCTCGGAGAGCTCTTCGGCGACCCATTGCCCAAAGGTTGGCGAGCTGCGCCGGATATCGACCGCGACATCCCAGATGGAGCCGGAGACGACGCGGACGAGCTTGCCCTGCGGCTGCCCGAGCTGGTAGTGCAGGCCGCGCAGCACATGCTGCGCCGAGCGCGAGTGATTGTCCTGGACGAAGTTGCGCCCCAATCCTATTTCTTCGAAGGTCTTCTGGTTGTAGCTCTCCAGGAAGAAACCGCGATCGTCGCCAAAGACCTGGGGTTCGAGCACGGCGACGTCGGGAATTTTGGTTCTGATGATCTTCATGTTGTCACGCTTCTCATGGCTGGTTGCCTGTACGTCGGAGCGCAGGACCGGCGGCCAGCAGAGGGACATTCCAGCGTTCGTATTGGCTCGATGCGGAAAGCTCGGCCCGCGGCCGCAACAGCCAGGCGATGCTCAACATTGGCATGGCCTGGCTGTTGCTGGAGAGAATCAGTTCACCCTGACCGTGATGGTCACCGGCGCGGGGTTGGTCACGACGCCCGAGCCCGACGGGGTCACCGTCACCGTGTAGACACGTGCGGGCGTCACCGTGCTGCCGCCGCTGCTGCACGCCATCGAAAAGCCCAGCAGCACAATTGCGGCGGCGATCAGCAGCACGGCCAGTGCGCGCCGGTTGCGCAGCGTGAACGGCGCTCCCAGCAGAAGCACGCCAAATGCCACCACTCCGCCACTCTGCCACGGGAGCATCGGACGATGATTGGCCGCGCTGGCGCTGGCGGTGAGCGTCAGCATGGGTGTAATTTGTTGGCCGCTGGCTAAGGTGTACTGCGAGTTGGTCAGGGTCGCAGTAACGTTGGACGCCGTGCCGTTGGTCGAAGTGACGGTCGGCGTGAGTGTAACCGTCCCCGCGTAGTCGCTGGATATCAGCGTCAAACTGACATTGTAAACACCAGAGGGAGTAAGGGAGACCGAGGTGACGCTGGCGGCGAGCGTGTAACCCGGAACGATCAGTTGTCCCGTCCCGTTCGATCCCGCATAGCTCGTATTTCCGCCATAGGTGGCAACAATCGTGTTGGGGCCCAGGGCGAAGCCATTAGCCGTCGTCACCGCAACGTTGGGCAGCGTCGCCGAGCCGCCGGAAACTGAACCCGAACCCAGATTCCTCGAGCCCAGAGTGAACGTCACGGTTCCGGTGATCGTTCCCGGCGTCGTCGAAGTCACCGTCGCCGTCAGCGACGTCGTCCCGTTCAGTGCGACCGGATTCGGCTGCACCAGGGCCGTGGTTGTCGCCGCCACCGAGGTGCTTGTCACCGTCAGTTGCGCCGAACCGCTCGAGGCCACATAGCTCGTACTTCCGCCATAGGAGGCAACAATCGTGTTGGGGCCCACGACGAAGCCATTGGCCGCCGTCACCGCAACGTTGGGCAGCGTCGCCGTGCCGCCGGAAACCGTACCCGAACCCAGATTCCTCGAGCCCAGAGTGAACGTCACGGTTCCGGTGATCGTTCCCGGCGTCGTCGAAGTCACCGTCGCCGTCAGCGACGTCGATCCGTTCAGTGCAACCGGATTCGGCTGGGTCATGGTCGTGGTCGTCGCTGCCGCCAGGGCGCTTGTCACCGTCAGTTGCGCCGATCCGCTTGAGGCCGCATAGCTCGCACTTCCGCTATAGGCGGCACCAATCGTGTTGGCACCCACGGCGAAGCCATTGGCCGCCGTCACCGCAACGTTGGGCAGCGTCGCCGTGCCGCCGGAAATGGTAACCGGTGAGCCCAGCTGCGTGCCGCCTACGGTAAACGTTACCGTTCCGGCGATCGTTCCCGGCGTGGTCGAGGTCACCGTAGCCGTCAGCGTGGTCGTCCCATTGAGTGCGACCGGATTCGGCTGGGTCACGGTCGTGGTGGTCGCCGCCAACCCTGCGCTCGGAAACAGCGCTGTGTACAGCGCTCCGCCGTTGATCGAACCGAGGCCCGTAGCCAAGTCGTAGCCGGTCTGGGCCGTGTAGCCCATCGTGCCGGTCGTCCCGCTGGTTACGCAGCCGGGGTCCGGAGCGTTTTGCTGCGACGGAACGCAGGGCACGATGTTATTGCCGGTTGTAATGTCGTGGAAGACCGCCGCGTAGCTCGTTGCGTTGGCTGCCAGGTTGTAGAGCGTGGGATTGATATTGCCGAACCCATATCCGGTTCCCTGCTTCTGCACCATCAGCGTCAGCAATCCCCCAAACGCCTGAGTGGAAGCGGAAGTGCCGCCGTACACGTTCTCGCCGATATACCCGTTGCTGCTCCAGAAACTATCGTTGGCGCAATCGGTGCCGTACGTCGTCGTGGTGTCGCTCTGCGAGCACACCAGGTAGCCGTCGTTGTTCGGCGAGGCCGCAAACGCAATGTCGGGGACCATGCGGAAGGTCTGGCCGCTGATCAACCCGGCCTGCCAAGTTGGCAGCCCAAAGTACTGGCTCACACCGCCGCCGCTCGCCAAAAGCCCATCTGTGCTGCTCGTATCGTTCCACACCACCTCGGGAATGTACTGTATCGCGTTCCCCGGAATGTTCAGGTCCGGGGCCGACTGGTTCCAGTACGCAGTCGGATCGCTCTCATCGCCGCTCAGCGTGGTCCCACCTACGCCGGTGTAATTGGGGGAGTCCGCTGGCACGTCAACATATTCTCCCAGGTAAGCCGGATAATCCGACGTGGGTTCGCCCTGTGTGTCGCACTCAGCCGCACCCGAGTCGCCCGAGCTGACCACAATCGTCTGCCCCTGCGAATTCGCCTGCACTCCAATATCCTGAACCCATGTTTGGTAGCTTGAATCTCCGGAGAAGCTCGCCTCGCAATCGCCGTAGCTCATGCCGATCACCGGCAAAACCTTGCCACCCATCGGAGCCGGGGCCGACGCCGGAATCGTGTAATCCTGCACCGCGCGCTGCAGCGCGTCGAAGGCGCCATAAGAATTGCCCGTGACAGGATCGATGACACCCGTGCTGCACGACGCGTCCGAGCACGCATCCGAGTACGGCGCATAGACAAAGACCACCGTGGCGTTTTTGGCGATGCCGCCCGACCACTCGATATCCAGGTCGGCCTCGCCCAGGTCGCCCGCCGAGTCCGGAGCGATTGCATAGGAACCCGTGCAGTTGGCCACTTTGGAATCGATGCAGTCATAGATCAGGTTGACGGCGCCCAGTCCGGCGGCGTTGCGGAAGTTGGTGATGTCGCTCTCCGGCGCGTAGGTCTGCCCCACCACGCCCAAGTAATAGCCCGTGCCGGTGTAGCCGGCTGTATAGACGCCATTCACGCCGCTCACGCCGTAGATGGTCGCCCAGTCCTGCGGCGCCAGGTAATTAAACAGGCCGTCGCTGGTATCGGCCGTGTAGGCCGGCGCCGACAGCTTGTGCAGGTGCGGCCTCGGGCGGAAGTTGTTCAGCCCGCGCAGGTTCAGCATCACGCCGGCAAGCCCGGCCGGAACCTGCAGTTCGGTCGCGTTGGCAAAGTGGGTTTCGCCATTCAGTTGGAATTTGTGCAACTGGGTGTGGAAGGCCGACTCCACCTGCCACGCCTGCCCGCTGAAGTAAATCGCATTGCGGGATTTCGAGACGCCGTTCATCGTAAAGCCCTGCGACTCCAGCCACCCGGTCAGCTGGCTCAAGTCCGCATCCGTCAGCCCGAAGCGAGCCCCGTACTCCTCCTGCGTCAGCCACTGGTGATACTGCGGCGAGTTCGGGTCCTGCTGCGCCGCCAGCAGGGCATCGCGCTCCGTTTTCTGCGCCGCGCTGAGCGAGACGTTCATCGTCATCTCATTCATTGGCATCGCGGAGTTCACCTCGCCCAAGTCGGTCGCCCGCCGCGTCAGCGGATGCACCGATCCGGGGAGGGTCACGATCCCGCCTGAGGTCAACGGCTGCGTGATCCGACTGGGCCGCTCGGCGGTCTGCGAAACCAGAGCTGCTGCCGTCCCAATCACCACCGCGCACACGGCAATCCACCGGCAAATATCGTTCCGCCGCGTCCGTCCACTCCAGGCGTTCGTTACCATCATTCCATGCTCCTTATTTGAGCGATAAAACGAGCTTTCGCGAGGGCAGTGTAGCACACCAGTGCTGCTAAGCCGCGACGGCAAAGCCACAGCGATGTGCCGGAATCGGGGGTGCGGCGGGCTGGCCGATGCGTGCCCAGGCAGCGCCATTCCAGAGATTGGGAAGGATAAATGCCTTCTTATGAATAAGGGGATTACCGCGGCTGCAATTTTTGCTGTAATCTTTGGCTGATTGCTGCCTATGGATGGCGGGGCGCTGAACCGGTTGGTTCGGCACATCGTTCCTTGCCTGGGCTGCATCTTAGACCCGGCGGATGAGTACTCTTATGAGCATGAAGTCTTTGGTGCGAACCGCGATTGTTCTCCTGTTGGCCGGCTCTCCCGGCTGGGCGCAGATGCCCGCTAAGTCGGGGGCCGCTGCCAGCCAGCCATTGGCGTCGCAAGGAGCACCCGCGGCTGCTTCCGATGCTGCTTTGAACGAGTTGCTGACGGAGTTGGAGACATCGGCCCGGCAATCCGATCAGGACCTGGCGGGTTTGCGTATTCAGAAATGGAAGGCCGACGCGGCCAACCGACAGGAGGCGGAGAACAATGCCGCGGCCATCCGCAGGAATCTGGCCAACGCCGTACCCCAGCTATTGCAGGAAGTTCGATCCGAGCCCGGCTCTGTGGCCGCAAATTTCAAGCTGTACCGTGACCTGAACGCGGTTTATGACACCTTCTCTCCGCTGGTCGAGTCAGCTGGAGCTTTCGGCCCGGCGGAGCAGTACTCGCCCCTAGCCTCCGACATCGTGCGGCTCGACCAGCTTCGCCATAAGTTTGCCGAGAGGCTGGACCAGATGACGGCGGCGCGCGATGCCGAGGTGATCCGTCTCCGAGCCCAGCTTGCAGCCACCACGGCCTCGGCAAGAACCGCGCCGCCAGCCACCAAGATCGTGGTGGACGACAACCACCCACATCCGGCTGCCCATCCGGCCAAGAAGAAGAAACCAGCGAGCTCACCACCAGCGCCCAAACCCTAAGAATGGAATTTCCAGCGGCCTCCGTATCGAGGACGGAAAAATCTACGTGGTGACGGTTCGGCGGCAAATGGAGTATTTGCTTCCCCGGCTTGCAGCTCTTACACTGGCTCGACAGACCCCACGCATGCCGATGCGTAGCGAAACACGCCGGGATTTCTGCCGCAGCTGCAGCGCTTCAGCGAGGCGGCGAAGCTCGACATCAAACGCCTGCAAAGCGTCCTGTTGAATAGAAACGGAGAACGGCTTTGAAGATCGCAATGAGATTCGGCACGGCCGCGCTGTTGTTGGCCAGCGTCGCGGTGCTGGCGCAGTCCGCAGCATCGCCGGAACACCAGGCCGCAAACCAGTCTGCAAGCCAGAACTCAGCCAAAGCGGCTGCGGCGAAAAAAGCGCCGCAGGCCAAGTCGAAGGCCGAACTGGATGCATACCGGAGCGCCGCAGCCCAGACGGACCCCGCCAAGTTGGAAACCGCCGCCACTGAGTTCGCGCAGAGATATCCCGCCAGCGAGTTGCGAGCCTTTCTCTTCCAGCGGGCGATGGGACTCTATGAGCAGGCGAACCGTGCCGACAAAACTTTGGAGATGGCCCGCGCCGAGCTGAAGTATGATCCGTCCAACGCGGTGGCCTTGCTGACCGCGGCCCGGATGTTGGCGGAGAACACGCATGACAGCAACCTGGACCGCGATGCCCGCCTTGCGGAAGCCGACGCGGACGCCCGGGGCGCTCTGCAGCACGCCGGCGAGATGACGCAGCCCACAAGCTTCTCCACCAGGCAGTTCGCCGACGCCATCGCGCAACTCCGCGGAGCAGCCCACGAGGTGATTGCCACCGTGGCTTACAAAAGGCGGGATTACTTCAGCGCCATCCGCGAATACGATGCCGCTGTGGCCGAAGAGATGGAGCATGCCGACGCGGTGGTGTGGCTTCGCCTCGCCGTGGCGCATGAGAAAGTTCGCGAATATGAACTTGGCCTTGCCGACGCGGAGAAGGCTATTGTGAGCTCCCAGGCGGGCAGTCCGGTACGAGAGCTGGCCGAGCAGGAGAAAGCGCGCCTGGTGGAACTGATTACCGTCAAGCCGGTCCAGAAGCCGTCCGGAGATTCCCCGGCTGCCGGCGCGGACGAGGGAGTCCATTCGAACTAGACGTTCCTTATGAAGCATCTTCCACTGGACAATCTCGAAGAGGCATTGGGGCACCAGTTCGCCAATCGCGCATTGCTGGAGCAGGCCCTCACCCACAGCTCGTTCGCACGCGAGAGCTCCGAGCCCGCGACCGACAACGAGCAGATGGAGTTTTTGGGCGATGCCGTGCTTCAACTGGTTGCGAGCCAGGAACTGTACCGGCGCTTCCCCGCCTATCAGGAGGGCGAGCTCTCCAAGCTGCGCGCTCATCTGGTCAATGCGCAGCATCTCGTACACTGCGCCCTGCATCTGCAACTGGGCAGCTATCTCCGGCTGGGGCGAGGCGAGGAGAAAACCGGAGGACGGCGCAAAACCGCTCTGCTGTCGGACGCCGTGGAAGCCTTGCTGGCAGCGCTTTACCTCGATGGCGGGATGGTTCCGGCGCGCGCCTTTGTACTCTCCCACATACTGGAGCCTGAGCTTGACCGCCTCTCGGGAGCCAGCGGGGTCGTGCTGGTAGCGGATCACAAATCGCGGTTGCAGGAGTTGCTGCGCGCCGCGGGACGTCCCGAGCCCCGCTACGAGATGATCGGCGAAGAGGGTCCGGCGCATCACAAGAGCTTCACCATGCGGGTGATTGTGGCCGACGCCGCCAATCAGGAGTTGTTTGCCACCCTGGGCAGTGGCAGCACCAAGAAAGCCGCCAGCCAGGTGGCAGCGCAGAAGGCGCTGGAACGCCTGCAGAGCGGTCACCATGAGTAACCCCGGCCTGCCGGACGATCCGCCGCAAAACGAGGCGTACACCACGCCGGCCGAGTCGAGGCGCAGCCTTTGGGTGCTCGAACATCTGCAGTTCGCCCTGGTCGCGCTCACCGTTGCCCTGTTCGTCATCACCTTTATCGTCCAGGCCTTCCGCATTCCCTCCGGCTCCATGGAAGATACGCTGCTGGTGGGCGACTATCTGCTGGTCGATAAGACGCGCCTGGGCCCTGCCGGTGCATGGCAATTTCTGCTTCCCTATCAAGCGATCCACCGCGGCGACATCATTGTGTTTCACTATCCGGAGGACACGGCGCAGCATTTCGTCAAGCGCGTCATCGGGCTTCCGGGCGACCGCATACAATTGCGGGACGGCCGCGCGTATCTCGATGGGCGCGCCCTGGCTGAGCCCTATGTTGTGTTCAAAGAACATGTCCCAGACCCATATCGCGATGATTTTCCGGGCGGCGACTGGCGCGATGAGGACGTAAGCCGCCGCTGGGCCGCGCAGTTGCGCACTCTCGTCAAGAATGGAGAGCTGACCGTGCCGCGGGATTGCTATTTTGTCCTCGGCGATAATCGCGACCAGAGTCTGGACAGCCGGTACTGGGGCTTTGTGCCGCGCCAAAATGTCATCGGACGTCCGGTATTGATCTATTTCAGCCGAGTGGAAGCCGAAGAGGATGCGGGCGATGACGATGCCGCTGTGGCAAGCGGCCCGGCGAATGATAAACTTTTTACGCTGCGTGCCCGCATCTCCCATCTGCTCGGCGACGTGCGCTGGCGGCGGATTCTGCGCCTGGCTCCCTGAAGCCGGGACAGATTAGGAATGGACTGAGTTGGCGATAGAAAAAGAAGCGGCGCGGCAACCGGAAGCAGCGAAGGAAACAACGGCGGAGTTCGTGGCCTCGATCGCCTCGGTGCTGGTCATCGGCCTGTTCATCATCACCTTCTGCATGCAGGCCTTTGAGATTCCAACCTCCTCCATGGAGAACACGCTGCTGATTGGGGATCACGTTTTCGTCGATCGCGTGCGCCTGGCTCCCAAGGCGGACTATGTGGACAAGATCATTCCCTACCGCGACCCCACGCGAGGCGACGTCATTGTCTTCGTTTCACCATCCGAGCCTGGGCTATTTGTGGTCAAGCGTGTCATCGGGGTTCCCGGCGACCGCATTCACCTGCGTGGCGGCAAGGTCTATCTCAATGGCACACTGCAGGATGAGCCCTACGTCATCCACTCCCGCGGCGACTACAATCCCTACCGCGACGACTTCCCCGCGGTGTCCCCCACCGGCGACGATCAACTTTTCCCGGAGTGGCAGATTCACCTGCCGGACTATGTTCAAGGCGGAGACATTGTGGTGCCGCCCCACTCGTACTTTGGGATGGGAGACAACCGCGACGTGAGTTATGACAGCCGCTACTGGGGATTCATTCCCAGGGAAAACGTGGTGGGACGGCCCACGTTTATCTATTGGTCCTTCCAGACGCCCAGCGACCAGTACACCAAGACCAGTGTCGGCGACCGGGTAGCGTTTTTCGTCCACATCGTGACCCACTTCTTCAACGACACCCGCTGGTCACGCATGTTGCATGTGGTGCGCTAGATGGAAGGCAGAGCCTCCGGCAAGGCGATTCGCCGCGGCATCGTCATTGCAGTCCTGCTGGCGGCGGCCCTGGTGCTGCCACCGTTTATCAACGTCGGGCGGTATAAAGGCCGCGTCATCGATTCGATGAGCAAGGCCCTGGGCCGTCCCGTTACCTGCGATTCAATCGAGTTGCGTCTGCTTCCCCAACCGGGCTTCTATCTGGCCAACGTTGCCATCGGCGACGACCCCGCCTACAGCCTTGAGCCCATCCTGCACGCCGAAGAGGTCAACGCGTACCTCGGTGTCAGCTCGCTGTGGCGCGGCCACATGGAGATTGCCCGCCTCAACCTGAACTATCCCAGCCTGAACCTGGTGGAACGCGACGATGGCAGCTGGAATCTCGAATCGCTTTTGTGGAAGGCCGCGCGCACCCAGGCCGCGCCCACCGCGACCCGCCTCTCCATTTCACGTCCCCGCTTCCCTTACATAGAGGCGACGAATGGGCGCATCAATTTCAAATATGGTTTGAGAAAAAGTGTCTTCTCCTTCACGGAGGCCGACTTCGCGCTTTGGAGTCCGGCGGAGAACCAGTGGCGCATGCGACTGGAAGCGCGGCCGGTGCGGACCGATATGCCGGTCACCGACACGGGCACGGTGAAGGCCGAGGCCACCGTGCAGCGCGCCGAACTGTTGCGCGATGCACCCATGAAAGCCACCGTCACCTGGGAGCGGGTACAGCTCGGAAATCTTACCCGCCTCATCGAGGGGGAAGATCGCGGGTGGCGCGGAGCCCTGGACATGAGTGCACAACTGTCGGGCTCTCCGGCGGCGCTGCATTTCACCACCAGCGCCGAACTGCGCGACTTCCGCCGCTTCGATATTTCGACGGGCGACGCTGCGAATCTCAGTGCGAGTTGCGAGGGCGAGCTCAACGTGAGCACGATCCTGCTGCAACACACCGAGTGCCGTCTTCCCTTGAACGGCGGGCAACTCTCCGTGCAGGGCACCATGCAGGGGCTTCACTCACCGCACTACGATTTGACGATCGCCGCCGAAAACATCGGTGCCGATGCTGTGCTCAACCTGGCGCGGCGCGCCAAGCACAACTTGCCGGAGGACCTGACCGCCGCCGGCATCATCTCGGCGTCCTTCCATGGCAGCCGTGTGAGCGAAGCGCCTTCTTCGTGGGTTGGCAACCTGGAGGTGAACTCGCTTGCGGTTCGCTCCTCGGTGCTGGGAAAGGCACTGACGATCAACAAGGCGGTGGCCGCGATCAACACCGCCGGAGCGCTCCCGCTTGGCCGTCGCGGCCGTCGTGCAAAAGCCTCGCCGCCGCTGCGCGCACTGGTGGTGCAGAGCTTCGACCTGCCGCTGGGCGCCGCCACTCCGGCCAAGATCGATGGCACGCTCGACCGCGAGCACTTTGCGCTGCATCTCAAGGGCGACGCCACGCTGGAGCGTCTCCAGCAATTTGCCCGGGCTTGGGGCATCGGTGCGCCGAAATTCTCCCTCACCGGTCCGGCAGCCATCGATCTGCTGATCGGCGGCGATTGGGCCTCGTTTGAAGCGCCCCAGGTCACCGGCACCGCGCAGTTGAAGAACGCGCACGCCCAGGTGCCCGGACTCTCCGCGCCGGTCGAAATTTCCAGCGCCCGCGTTGAACTCGACCGCGACCGCATCGCTCTGCGCAATGCCTCCGCCACCATCGGCAAGATTTCCCTTGGCGGCAGCGCCGGCTTTCCGCGCTCCTGCGACGCGGACTCGCCCTGCCAGGCCAGCTTCGACCTCAGCACCGACGACCTGAATCCAGAGCGATGGAATGAGGTGCTCAATCCCCACGTCAAGAAAACTCCCTGGTACTATTTTGGAGACACGCGGAGCGGCAGCAACGTCTTCGCCACCCTCCGCACCACCGGACACATCACCTCCCGCCACCTCACGCTCGGCACGATCACTGGCTCCGCCTTTGAGACGGACTTCTCCAGCGACAACGGAATGCTGGAGTTGAAGAACACCCGCGCCGATCTGTTCGGCGGCAAAGTCTCCGGGGACTGGAAGATTGACTTCACGGGCGGCGAGCCAAGCTATGAATCCATCGGTAGCGCCGAGCGGATTCAGGCTGAAAAGCTCACGCCGCTGCTTAAGGCGTCCGTTGGCACCGGCACCGTGGGGGTGCAATACGAGCTGAAAATGACCGGCTGGGATGCCGCCTCGCTCATGAACTCGGCCTCTGCCGAAGCCGCGTTCAGCTGGACGGGCGGAGCGCTGAAAGTTTCTCCCGATCCACCGGCGCCCATGCGCGTGTTTACCGGCAAAGGCAAAGCCGCATTGGACAAAGACGGCTGGACGATCTCCGCCAGTCAATGGAAGACGCCCGACGGCACCTATCATTTGGACGGACAGGTATCGCGTGATTCCGTTCTCGCCCTGGAATTCTCGCAGGACAATGGCTCTGAATGGAAGGTAAGCGGCACGCTGGCCAAACCGCAGACGGGCATGGCTGCTCCGGAACCCACCCAGGCGCGGCGTAGATGAAGGCTCGCTGCGTGATCGCGACGCTGCGAGCGGCCGCGCTGCCAGTTCTCCTGCTCGCGCTGTTGGGAACATTGCCGTTGCGCGGCCAGCAGGCGCATTCTGCCGCCTTCGACGACGCCGTGAAAAAATTTGCTTGGCTGGGCGAAAACGGTCGCAGCACCAATCCCTCTACGCATCCCACGGTGCTCAAGGCCGACGAGTGGGACGCTTACCTCAACGAGGGCGGCGTCAAATTGCCTGAGGGCATCTCCCATATCCGCATCACCAGCGAGCCTGGGATTGCTCACGGCGAGGCCGAGATCGACTTCGACCGGCTCACCGCCAACCGCACCCGCAGCAATCCGTTTCTGGCGCTCTTCACCGGCAAACACCAGGTTATGGGGACGGCCCATCTGTCTGCCGCCAACGGTGTGGGCAGCCTGGAGGTAGACTCCGTTCTGTTTGATGGCGTTGAGGTTCCGCGCCTGGCCCTGGAGTTTTTTGCCAGCCGCTACCTGCGCCCCAAGTATGGCAACGCCGTCGGCATGGACTCGACCTTTGCTTTGCACAATCGCATCGACACGGCGATGGTCGGCGTCAATCAGGTCACGATTACGCAACGCTGAGCTGACGAGGCGACCAACGGCCGTTCCGCACCCGCCGCCGCAACAACGTCGCCGTGGTAACATTGAGGTTTCGGGCATGTTGTAGAAGTTCTCCGGCGGCGAGCCGGGGTTACCCGCTGCCCAGGCTCGCCGCCGATGGCCGCGAGCACTTTTCCGAAGGATTCCCCGAGAGAGAAACGGATGCCGGAAGAAGCAAAACAAGCTGCGAACCGCCGTGTACTGAGCGGCATGAGACCGACCGGCAAGCTGCACATTGGCCACTACGTGGGCGCGCTGCAGAACTGGATCCGTCTGCAGAACGACTACGAGTGTTTTTTCTTCGCCGCCGACTGGCACGCGCTCACGACCGATTACGCGGACACTTCGCGGGTGAAGAACAATATTTTTGAGATGGTCTTCGACTGGCTGGCCGCCGGGCTCGATCCGGAGAAGGCGACCATCTTTATCCAGTCGCATGTGCCGCAGCACGCCGAGTTGCACCTGCTGCTCTCGATGATGACCCCCTTGGGCTGGCTGGAGCGCGTGCCGACCTACAAGGACCAGAAGGAGCAGCTGAAGGAAAAGGACCTGAACACCTACGGATTCCTGGGCTATCCGCTGCTGCAGTCGGCCGACATTCTGCTGTATAAGGCAGCGCACGTTCCGGTAGGCGAAGACCAGGTTGCGCACGTGGAGATCACGCGGGAGATTGCGCGGAGATTCAATCAGTTCTATCCGGCGCGCGAAGGGAATGATGTCGTCGTTCCGTCGCGCGATGTTTTTCCTGAGCCGCATCCGCTTAAGAGCGCGGCTCCGAAGCTTCCCGGGACCGATGGGCGCAAGATGTCCAAGTCGTATGGCAACTCCATCCTGCTTAGCGATCCCGAGGCAGATGTTCGCAAGAAATTGAAGACGATGGTCACCGATCCGGCGCGCATTCGCCGCACCGATGTGGGCAATCCGGATATCTGCCCGGTGGGCGATCTGCACAAGATTTTCAGCTCCGAAGAGACTATGGCTGCGGTTCGCCAGGGCTGCACCACCGCCGGCATCGGCTGTATTCAGTGCAAGGGATGGGTGGCGGATAATATCGTCGCCATGCTGAATCCGATCCAGGAGCGACGCCGCACTTATGAGAACAATCCCAGGCTGGCCTGGGATATTCTCGAAGCCGGTTCGGCGCGCGCCCGCAAGGCAGCCGATCAGACCCTAGGCGAGGTGCGCGAGGCGATGGGCATGTCGCTGGGCTACGAATATCCGGAAAACCGGGCGCCGGGGACGGTAGCGGAGTAGAAAAAGATGAGCGAACGGCCAGCGACGAAGAATCCGGAGAACGCCGGCGGAAAGCCGGATGCCCGCAAGGCTGCGCCCGAACTCGCCGATATTTTTCCCTTTTCGGTGAGCGTGGGCAGCGTCTATGACGGGCCGCTCGATCTGCTGCTGGACCTGATTCGCAAGCAGGACATCGATATCTACGACATTCCCATTGCGCAGATCACGGCGCAGTATCTGGCCTACGTCGAGCATATCCGCAACTTCGATATCGACCTGGCGGCGGAGTTCATCTACACGGCCTCGCTGCTCATTCAGATCAAGTCCAAGATGCTGCTGCCCAAAGACCCCAGCGCGCCGCCCGAAGAACAGGACCCGCGGCTGGAGTTGGTGAACCGCCTGCTCGAACACGAGCGCTACAAGCAGGCCGCGCAGATGCTTCTGCAAAAGCAGCAGCTCGAAGAGGCGGTGCTCAGCAATCCCGCACTCAAGGATTTCCGCGATGCAGAGGGTACCGAGCCAGAGTTGGCCGCCGACGTCATCGACCTGGTGCGAACCTTTCAGCAGATTCTGGATCGCGTGAAGAACCGCCCAACGCTCCAGGTGGATGAAGAGGGCGTCAGCGTAGGGCAGATGATCGAGTACGTGCGCCGCCGCCTGATGGTTGAGGACCGCCCCATCCGGCTGAAACAACTGTTGCGTCACCTGCGCTCGCGTCCGGCGCTCATCTGCGCGTTCCTTGCGCTGCTGGAGATGATCCGGTTGCAGGCGGTGGTCTGCCGGCAGGATGATGTCTTTGGTGAGGTGGTGCTCAAGAAGTCTTCCGGCTTTGATCGCCTGGTAGATGAAGGCGGCACGGCCGTGCGCGACGACTGGCAATAGGTCGGTGCTTCGGCAAGCAAGTCAACATTGGTTTAAATGCATGAGTCTGAGAGCATGAGTTTGAAAGCAAAAGTCGAGGCCGTGATTTACGCGGCCGAAGAGCCGATCACGCTGGAGCAGCTCTCTGTGCTGCTCAAAGACACTGTGCTCGCAGAACTGGCCGCCGCGCGCGAAAACGCCGCCATGGAGCAATCCAACCTCGCGGCGGAGAGCGATGAGCAGACGGAGTACCCCTACGCCGCCGATGTGACCTGCGAGTCCGCCGTGCTGCCTGAGCTGGACGCTTCCGTGGAGGAGCTGAACGGACTCGAGCCCGGCCCGCTGATGCCACAATCGCGCACGCCGCTTCCGCAAGCAGAGGATGCGCAAGCGATCGACTCCTTCGGCGAAGACGACGAGCCGCTGTTCGCAGCGCCCATCGGCCAGGCTGAAGCCGCAGCGGAGGAATCCGCTGGCGTTGCCGCGCCGGAAGCGGTCACGCGCAAACGCCAGCCCAAAAAGTCCGAACAGGAGCTTGCCGACGACAAAGCCGTGCGCACGCGTCTCCGTGAGATTCTTGGCGAACTGGTCGCCGACTACGCCAGCGAAGAGCGCGGCATGGAGATTCGGCAGATCGCCGGCGGCTTCCGCATGGCCACCAAGCCGCAGCACCATGACGTGGTGCGAGCGTTTGCCAAGAGCCTGAAGCCGCCTATCCGCCTTTCGCTTGCCGCGCTGGAAACTCTCGCCGTCATCGCCTATAAGCAACCCGTTACCGCGCCGGAGATCGCCGACATTCGCGGCGTGGAATCGGCCAGCGTACTGGGAACGCTGCTCGATCGCAAGCTGATCACCACGGCCGGGCGTAAGCAGGTGATCGGCCGCCCCATGCAGTACAAGACCAGCAAGGATTTTCTGCTTCGCTTTGGACTGAACGATGTAAACGAGCTGCCCAGCATGGAGGAGTTTTCGCAGCTCGCCTCGGACGCGACCATCGAGATCGCGCCGGTTGAGGCACCTTCCCTCTTCACCCCAGAAGCTGACGCCGGAGATCAGGGGGAACAAGCTTCGGAGCAGACGTCAGACTTGAATCGAGTAGACGCCGATCCATCCGCAGCAGCCCAAGCCTCAGCCACCCAAGTCTCGGAAGCCCCGATTCCGGAAACCCAGCCGCAGCCAGAAGTTGAGCCTGACAGCTCCTCCGAAACCGGGAACACCCTCGACCAGTAGTTTCGGAAATCGTCGCGGGGATGGACTCTGTCTCCGCCATTGCTTACGTGTTACCTACCTCGATCGCCTGATGGCGAACGGATTCAGCGAAAGGCTGCTTACCATGGAAACAAAACCGGAAAGATTACAGAAGATTTTGGCCGCGGCGGGGATCGCCTCGCGGCGCAAGGCCGAAGAGTTGATCGCAACCGGGGTGGTCTCCGTCAACGGACATACCGTCACCGAACCCGGTACCAAGGCCGATCCGCGGCTAGACGAGATTCGCGTGGAAGGCAAGTTGTTGCGCGGTCCGGAGCGCCACGTCTATCTGGCGATGTACAAGCCCAAGGGGCACATGACCACGGTCAGCGATCCCGAGGGCCGTCCTACGGTGATGGATCTGCTGAAGGGCGTTGAGGAGCGCGTCTTTCCTGTCGGCCGTCTCGATTACATGAGCGAAGGCCTGTTGCTGCTCACCAACGACGGCGATCTGATGGCGCAGCTCACCCGCGCCGGCGCGCACGTTGCCAAGACCTATATGGTCAAGGTCAGCGGCAAGCCCACTGAAGAAGCGATTGAAAAGCTGCGCCAGGGAATCATGCTGCCGCCCGAGCCCGGCCTGACGGGCGCGCGCGGCAAAAAGCAGCCCGGCACGGAGCGCCGCTCCTTCGCCGTGCTCACCCAGCCTGCCGCGATTCAACTTGCGGTGGACCAGGAGAATCCCTGGTTCGAGGTGACGCTGACAGAGGGACGCAATCGCCAGCTCCGCCGCATGTTCGAGCAGATCGGCCATCATATTGAGAAGATCAAGCGCGTGCGCTACGGCTCGCTCACGCTCGATCTCGAACCCGGCGAGTTCCGTCACATGACGCCCAAAGAGGTGAACCAGCTTCGCAAATCGCTCGACACGCCCTTCAAGCCGAAGCCCATCAAGGTCAAGCGCAAGGACGAACGCCCCGAGCGCAAGCCGCGACTCGATACCGCCCGCTTTGTGAAAGGCCGTCGCGGCAAGCCCAGTGAGGATGCCCCTGCAAGCACGCCGGTGCCGATCACTCGCCGCGCTGCTGCGGGTTCCACCCGCAGCGCAGCCGCCGGCCCAGCGTTTCGAGCAACCGCGCCAAAGCGGCCGTTTGTGGCGCGCGAAGATCGCGGCCCGGCCGGCGGCGGATTCGCTCGGCCTCGTGGGCCGGAGTTTTCGCGGGAGCCACGACGCGACGATGGCTTCGCAGCCAAACGTCCGTATCCACGCAAACCGGCAGCGGAATTTGGCTCCAACGCTGAGGAGCGTCCCAAGCGCACCTACACCCGCAAAGCGGAAGGCAGCTTTGACCGCAAGCCCAGTGACCGCAAGCCGGGCGGCTTTGGCCGTAAGCCCGCTGACGGTTTCAAGCAGCGAGGCACAGGATTCACTGGCGCTCCCGCGAAGCGGACCGCTTCTCCGGGCGGAGGCTTCGGATTCGGCAAATTCACCAAGCCAAAGTTCGTCAAGCCCAGCAAGCATCGCGACCTGGGCAGCGACCAGACCGCCGGCTTCGGCGAAGGCAAGTCATTCAGCGACCGTCCGTACTCCAAGGAACGCGGGACTCCGGAGAGCGGAGCTGGCCGCGACCGCGGATTTGCCGGCAAGCCCGGCGGATTCTCCGCGGGTCGCAAGTATTCTTCCAAGGGTCCGGGCAAACCTGCTGGCGAGGACAAGCGCTCCGGCGGAGACTTCAAACGCAGCAGCGACTTCAGGCCCGCGGGCGCTTTCAAGCGCACTGGCGACTCTCGTCCAGGCGGGCGTGGCGGGGAATCCGGCAAAGGATTCGGCGCCCGGCGCACTGGCTCCGCTCCGCCTCGCAGCGGCGGCGGCTTCAAGCGCACTGGCGATTTCAAGCGTCCTGGCGCAGGCGCCACACGTCGTCCGTCGTCTCCTGCGCGGGGCGGCAGCGCGCCGCGCCCGCCCCGCCGTCGCGAGGACGAGTAGCCAATAGTGAGTACCCCAGGCGGATTGGACTAGAATAGAGGCAGCTATGGGAAAGTTTGCGGAGTTGGTGCCGGAACGGGTGCGCGCTCTCGCCTCCTACATCCCCGGTAAGCGGATTCAGCAGGCCGAAGCTGAATCCGGCGTGAGGATGGTCAAGCTCGGCTCCAATGAAAATCCATTTGGCCCGTCGCCCCTGGCGATCCGCGCCATGGAGGCTGCCGCCAGCTCCGTCCATCTCTATCCCGACAGCGAGATGATGGTTTTGCGCGAACGGCTGGCCTCGCGTCACAACCTGCTGCCCAATCAGCTGATCGTCACCGCCGGCTCCACCAACCTGTTGGACATCCTTGCCCGGACTTTGCTTGCCCCGGGACTCAACGCCGTCACCAGCGAGCGCTCCTACGTCCTCTACCACATCGTTACCCGCTCCGCCGGCGCCGAGCTGCGCCAGGTCCCCATGCGGGGCGACGGCTACGATCTGGACGCCATTTGCGACGCAATTGATTCGGAGACGCGGCTGGTGTTCATCGCCAACCCCAACAATCCCACCGGCTCCATGGTCCCCGTCCACGAGATGGACCGCTTCCTCAACCACCTCCCGGAAAATGTCGTGGTCGCGCTCGACGAGGCCTACTTCGAATATGCCGAATGGCTGGCCCGCGAGCGCGGCGTGGAATATTCGCACTCGCTCGACTATGTACGCGAGGAGCGCAGCGTGGTCGTCCTGCGCAGCTTTTCCAAGATCTATGGACTAGCAGGCGCCCGGGTCGGCTACGGAGCGGGCCCCGCTGAGCTCATCAACTATCTGTCCCGCCTTAAAACCGCATTCATCGTCAATGGCGTGGGGGAAGCCGGAGCCCTGGCCGCACTCGACGACCGCGAACACTACGAGCGCTCCATGCGCAACAACTCGGCGCAGCTGGCGATTCTCGACCGCCAACTGCGCGAGCTTGGCTACACCCCGGCCGAGAGTTGGGGCAACTTCCTCTACATTGAAACCGGGGAAGACGCCGCTGCCCTGGCCCGTCGCCTGCAGATGAATGGCGTCATCGTCCGCCCTCTCAACGGGAGCTGGGGCGCACGCACGGCGATCCGCGTCACGATTGGCACGCCTGAGGAAAACCGCAAATTTGTCGAGGCTCTCAAGCATGTTACCCACGGAGCTACCGCGGGCTAGGCCGAGTGCGGCACAGCAGCCCTGTTTCGATCTGCTACCGTGCCAGCCAGAGCAGAGGCACCAGCCCCAGTACGGCGAGAGCGGCGAGAAGGACGAGGCTTTGCACGCCGGTTCTACGGTCCGCCATGCTATACGCGTAGATCCCCTTCACCAGGTTGTTGCTGGAGGCGGCGATGAGCACCGCCGAGGCCGCAACCTTCACAGGCGTTACGGAACCCGCTGTCTGGGTCATCCCCATAATGAACGGATCTACGTCGGTAACACCCATGATGGCGGCCAGCGTATTGACTCCCGCTCGTCCAAGATAGGTGACCGCCAGGTGAGTCGCCACCAGCATGGCTAGAAACAGTCCGGCGAAAAGAAATGCGGCCAGAAGCTCAAGTGGGTTTTTGGGTTCGAACTTCTGCGCGGCTTTTTGAGCGGCGGCATCTGCCCGGCGAGTCCACAGCCAACCAATGCCACTGGCTAGAACTGCCAGGATTAGAAAAGGCACGGCCAGCAAGGAAGCCAGTTGCCGGTTAAAAAGAACCAGGAGGATCACCAACCGCACGTACATCACGCCAGAGGCGATTAAGATGCCTCCGGCGAACAGATGCGGATGCTGCTCAGAGACGGCCCGGCGCGCCATGGCCACCGTGGTAACCGTGGAGGAATACGCGCCGCCCAGTAATGCGGCGAGCACCACTCCGCCGCGTCCCTTCGATGCCTTTTGCAGTACGTAACTGCCGTAGGAGATCGCACTGACCGCAACCACTACCAGCCAGGTCTTGAAGAAGTTGATGTGGAAGCGACTGAATTCCTGATTCGGAAGCACCGGAAGAATGACGCCGGAGAGCAGCAAAAACTTGGCAAACGTTAGAATCTCTTCCGGTGGGATGCGGGCCGCAAGCTTTTCAAGAGCTGCTTTGAGATCGAGTAAAAGAAGACTGGCAACACTGAGCGTGGTTGCGATCCAGAGATGTCCATAGCAGACTAGAGCCCCCACCAGAAAAGTCGTCAGGCCGGACATTTCCGTAGTGACTCCCGCAGCGGAATCCCCCACGCGGGAAAGTTTGTGCCAGTAGGAGAGCAGCAAAAATGCTCCGACTACTAAAAAGCCCACGGTCAAAGGCAGCAACTGCGCGCCTGAGAGAAGAGCAATGGAATAACCGATCAGGCCGATCAGAGGAAAGGTGCGAACGCCTCCAAACGAATAGGAGCCGATGACGACCTTGTGTTCTTCCCGCTCCAACCCAACCAGGAAGGACAGAAACAGCACGAGAATGATCTTGAAGGCATCAGACGGGAGCCATCGGACAAGTTCCACTAGAGTTGGGCCTCCGGGCGACTGGCAAGCCGCGTAAGCGAGCCGCCAAACGGAGAAGCATAGCCCAGGATGGTGAAAAATGCGACTGGGAGAATCGCCGTTGCTTTAAAGCGCGGCCACGCGCCGCTGCACCAATAGAAAATATAGCGCAACCAGGCTCAGCAACACGCCGTTCACCCCCAGCACCACCGGCGCGGTAAAGACCGGAACCAGCCATCCCGACACCAGGTTTCCCATGGGCATGCCGCCACGGAATGCACAGTTATAGACGCTCATCACGCGTCCGCGCATTTCGTTGGTCGTGGTCAACTGAACCAGCGAGTTCACCGTGGCAAAGGCGGCCATCATACACGCACCCACCAGCACCAGCATGGCGCAGCTCAGCGATAACCGCTTCGACACGGAGAAACCCGCAATGGCGGCGCCCAGGCAGAGGATCATGGTGAGAGCCATCCGGCCTTTGTCTTCGATGTTGCCCCTTCCCGCAACCATCAACGAACCGCAGATTGAGCCGATTCCCATGCAGGAAAGCAGGTTGCCATAGGTTTCCGGACCACGATGAAAGATGTCTTTGACGAACACCGGGAGGTAGGTTCGCATGGGCAGGCTCATGGCAGTCATGCAGAACGCCAGCACGATGAGCGCCTCCATGGATTCCTGACGGCGAACAAACTTGATGCCCTGCTTCAGGCTGCCGAACATGGATTCAGTGAACTCGGCAGGGAGAAAGCGGGACGAGAGGATCGACAGGGCAATGATCGGCGCGAGGAAGGACAGCGCATTCAACCCAAAGCACCACTTCTCACCCAGCTTGGCCAACGCCTGGCCGGCGAGCGCCGGGCCAATCGTAACCGCCATGTTGAACTGGATCGAATTCAACGCTATCGCGTTGGGAATGTCCTCCCGCTTCACCAGGGTCGGAATCAGCGCCGAGTAGGCCGGGGCGCCGAACGCCTGGGCCAGACCTGACAGGAACGAGAGGCAGAGAATGCACCACACATGAACCAGTCCGGTCGCCACCAAAATGGTGAGGATGGTTGCGTTCGCCATCTGGACGTACTGGGAGACCAGCAGAATCTTCCTGCGCTCCACCCGGTCGGCTATCACGCCGCCGATCAGCGAGAAAAGGAAGATGGGAATCCCACCGAGAAACTGGTCCAGCGCAAGCAAAGTGGCCGAATGGCTCAACCGGTAAATCAGCCAGCCCTGTGCCACAATCTGCATCCAGGTGCCAATGCTGGAAGTACAGGCACCCAGCCAGACCAGACGGAAATCCCGGTAATGAAATGCTTTAAATACCCTGCGAAAGGTTGACCTGTCCATGGAATCCGGGTGTCTCTGGCGCCCGCGTCTTCGTAGTGGCGCAAGGCCAAGCCCCTCCCGGCAGGAGGAATGCCGGTGCGAGGAATGGACTACTCAACCGGCAACGAGTTCACAACCACGCCTACTAAGCATTTTACAGACACTGGCGCTCCGTCGAGTTCGGCTGGCTTAAATGTCCAATTTGCCAGAGCATTCAACACAACCGGATTGAGGGCCGGATCCGGGCTTTGCATGATTCGCAAACCCTCCCACTTCCCTTTCGGATTGATCACGCCGAAGACCACAATCGTGCCGCCATGGCTTCTCCTTGCCGCTTCGGCGGAGAAATGCGGAATCGTTTTCGTGACCGTATAGGGAGGCTGCAGAAAGCCATACGCGCGGGGAGGCGGATCGGAAGGATCCGCCGAGGGACGCAAGTCCAGCCCATATTGCATCGCCCAGCTCGGACCGCGCAGGCCAGCATCGTCCATGTTGAGGTACACCGTGTAGGACATTCCGTCCTTAAATAGGCCGTAGTCCTTGAAGCCGCCGCCGCTGGCGCCACTGGCCACGATGGTAATTCCATAAGGGACTGGCGGCTTGGAGTTGGTTGGTGCTCTGCCGCTGGCGCGTCCACTGCCGCCGCTGCCGCCTTGGATCATAATGTCCGGGAAGGGACTGCTTCCGCGGCCGGTGTTGGCAGTGCCGTTGCCGGAGCCGTGCCCTGTTCCCGTGCCCGAGCCATTGCCCGCCGTCTCTTTGCCGCCGGAGTTACCGCTGCCTGTCCCTGTGCCCGCGCCTGCTCCCGCACCGGACCCTGCCGAGTTGCCTGTGCCGCCGCCTGCAGGGTTGTTCCCCTCTCCTGCCAAGGAGCCGGTGCCCGCGCCGGTTGCACTCCCAATCCCTGGTTCACCCTTCGCAGCCGTGCCGCCGCCCGCTTGGCCACCGGTGGATGTTGAGCCACTCGGAGACACGGTGAAGGCCCCGTGCAATTCTCCCGGAGGGATCGTTGCAGGGGCGGGATTCGCAGTGGGAAGAGCGTCCACGACAAGAATGTTGTGCGTTCCATTCGGCGCCACTGCGGGCGCGACAGGTGGAGGAGCCAGCTTCGGCATGGCCGCCTGGGCGGGAGCCGTGGCAACCGCATTCAGCGAAGAATTTTGCGCACTCGACGCGGGCAGGGGTAGCTTGGGTGCCTCCACCTTCGGCAACTGCTGAGACAGGCTGAGTGGAGGGGTAATCACAGTCTCGACCGGGGGCGCCTCGCGAGGAGGCTCCGGCTGCGGCGTGGGAGCCGCCAGCACCGGCGTGACCGGCGCGATGGAAACCATCGGAGGGATGGGTAGAGGAGCCGGCAGTTTGGGTTTCGCCGGCAGATCGGGCTGGCGGATGGTTTGAATATAGTTGTCCGGATTCGGAGGGTTGGAAATGATGGGCTGCAGCCCTTCATAGACCACCCCGCGGACGGCCTTTGCCTCGGCAGATTTGGCCGGGGAATGGTTCTGTTTGTGATCTCCTGGCCCACCGTTGTTGGCTGGAGCCGCCGGGCTGCTTTCGCCCATCGGCTCCAAGTTCGGGAGTAGCAGCGCTTCCTGCTGGCGAGTCTGGGAGTTCATCGTCTCCAGATGAACATTGGACGGCATCCAGTAGCTCCACGGAATCACCAGTGTGGCCAGCAAAAAAAGTATGTGGGCCAAAAACGAGTAAAAAAGCCCGCGAGCCGGCAGCGGCGCGGAGTCCAGGCCGGTGCTGAACATCCGGGGCGCACGCCTAGCCCCGCCCTTCAACTGCTCATCGCGACGTTTCGGGGCAGGAACAATGGTTGTGCTCACAATATCGATACACTCATTCTGACGTTTCCGAATACCACCCGCTGCAATCTACGAACGATGATGACGAGGGCCTTGCCTGCGTCATTGCCGCGAACCACTCATGATGAGCGCAGCCCCGGAAGAACTGGTAAGCAAAGTGTGGTCAAGATATTCAGCTTCAACTCCGCCACGCCAAAGATGACAATAAAAGCGCACCTGCACAAGCGAAAACGTGACCACCAGCGATATTTCTCCGCAGAGCTTTCAACGTAATTCTCTCTCCTCCTCGGCATCTGAAACTACATCTCACTCCGTCGGCTTTCAGATTCGGAGCAACCAAGCTTCGGTTACTCCCAGATAGTTACTTCCGGCACAAATATGCTTCTACACCGGAAGGAAAATGGCCTCACGCCCGATAGACTCGTGCTAGTCTCCGATATCCAGAACTGCTCAGTTATTGTATTTTAGATGCTGAAACCTATTGCGTCCGCTGCTTGAAACCAACGAATCTACTATCTGGCTAGAGCCGAAGCGGTCCGCAGCATCTTGAAATCTTGAGAGAGGGCCTGGAAATGCGACCCGATGATGGAAGGTTGAGTCTTTGGCCGGCGGCGGTGATCGGGGTCATAATCGTACTGGCCCTGGCTTCCATAACGCCTGTTCTCAGGCTCAACCCAGTGCCGCCGTCTGATTTTGTTACGTTCAAGTCGTCCGCCAAGGGTCCGGATGCGGCCCTGGCTGCGGGATATTGGAAATCGGCGGAAAACGTCATTCAATGGAAATACGACCGCACCTCCACCCTGCCGGAACAGATTCCTGCGGATTTCAGACTGGCAGATAATAGCGGCAAGGGGATCACCGTAGAAAGCCAGGCCGCCCGGAGCGCCTATTGGGCGAAGCTCCGCGAGGCGTGGTTGAAGTCCGACAACTGGCACACCACCTACAGCTTCGATTTGAGTTGGATGATGCATAACGCTCTGGCCTTATCGCGCGGGCTGACGAACTTTGTAAAAGACCATATGTAGCCAGGACGTTCGCTGCCTGGAGACACAACACTGCGCAACGTGGCAACTCCGATAGAGGATCAAGATGGAAACCAACGCCAACGACTGGAAATCCGGCACTGAAGCGCTCTCCCTCTGCATGATTTGCGGCGGCGAATATGAACCCGGCACGCGGGAGTGCCCGGACTGCCATGTAAGTCTTTCGATGGTGCGCCGTTGCCCGGCTTGCCATCGCATTGTCTCCGCCAAGCATACAAAATGCGTTCACTGCCGCACCTCCTTCACCCATGAACTGGCAACCGATGCTCTTTCCACCGGTCAGCCCGCGGTTGGAGGCCCCCTCACTCGCAGCAAGGGCGTGCGGCGCTTCCGCGCCGCAGCGGTCAGTATTGGGACCTTCCTCTTTGTGTTCTGCCTGGGACTGGCTTTCCTCCGCCAGGTCAACCAGCCGGGCGCCTCCGTTCCTGTCATCGCCAAATCGATCGTTCTGCAGTCCGCTCAGTTGCGGCGCACACCCTCCTCCAGTTCCTCGGTGGTGGGGCAAATCGCGCCGGGCACTGCCGTCAACATTACCGGCTTCAAGGAAAGCGATGAAGGCCGCTGGATGGCCCTCGACTGGAATAAATCGGTGGTCTATCTGCCGACAGAAGTCCTGGCTGCCCCAAAAGCCACCGCTGCAGACGAGGGAGCGAACGCGCTTAAGTTCTACCTGCTGGGAATGGTGACCACCGAATCGGTGGACGAAGCCATCAAGGCGGTGGACTACTATGTAAAAGTCTTTCCCAGCAACGCACATGGCGAAGAACTGCGATGGGTCCTGGCTGAGCGTGTGCGTGTCTTATCTCAACAAGGCGGCACCGAAAGCGCAACCCTGCGACGCGAGGCAAATCTGCAATACCAGCAGCTTGTCGATTTGAATGGCCAATACGCGGACAAAGCACGGGATGCGCTGAAAGGGATTGAAACCATCCCTTCTCGCAAGGAGCCGCGGGTGCGGCAGCATGCGGCCAGCACCCACAAGCCCAAGGCAGACCAAATTCAGATTATTAGCGGTTCTGGTACGAAAGTTATAACCGCCCCACCGGTTCCGCACTAAGCGCTGGCCCGGTCTCCGTCAGCGATGGGCGGTATTGAATGGGCCCTCGCTAAGGGGGAATCGCTGGCGCGAGCGGTTGCCGAGAGGCTGCGCCTGGCAAGCGGTATCAACTCGGGAAATCCACCTTCAGCTGATCACCAAGCTGGGTGCGGGAATCCCGTATGGTTCCAGCCGGAAGCTCCAGAACCCCGAGCGCCTTCCAGAAGACGCGGGTCATGCGAAACGGTGGTATGGCTTCCCGCACGCCTACCACACTGTATTTCTTGTCCACGAAAAGAACATCGATGGGAAACGCCATGCCAACAGTATGGATCGCCTGCGAGGGCAGAATCAGTAGCCCGCAACCCTTCGCAAGAGAGGCCCGGCCGAGCAGACCCACCATCCGCCGCAGACTGCTATCGGCCAGTTCGATCTGCTCGCCAAGACAGGAACTTTTGCTCGTGTTGTAGACACGAACCATGTCGGTGGTATGGTCCAATCTGATCCCCTATTGACTATCCGCGGCTTGCTCCGCCCTTGCGGCGCTGGACCAGGATGAAGAGCACGATCACGAACAAAACCCCTGAAGCAATTCGAATGACGCTAACCGTATCCATAGACCTTCTCTCCTCTTTTAAACTTATTTTGCGAAACTACTCATAAAGCTCTTGCTGATGGAAATGACCGCAGGGACCAGAAGTACAATAAACATACTCGGAAAGATACAAAATACCAATGGAAATATCATTTTGACGGTGGTCTTGGCCGCCATCTCTTCCGCCTGCTGACGACGGCGTGTCCGCATGGAATCCGCAAAGTAGCCGAGCGACTTCGACAAGGGCGTTCCGAAACGCTCGGTCTGCACCAGCATGTTGACAAAGGAGCGGAATACCTCCAAACCGGTTCGATTGGCCATGTTGCGCCATGCTTCAATGCGCGGCTTCCCGGCCCTCTGCTCCAGCCGGATCAGCAACAACTCATCGCTCAAGTCCGGGTGGCTGAGACGCAACTCCTCGCCGATGCGGATTAACGCCTGATCCATACCCAAACCGGCTTCCATGCAGATTACGAGTAGATCCAGGGCGTCGGGAAGCGCCAACCGGATTCTCTCCCTGCGCCGAGCTACTGCGCCGGTCAACCAGAAATCGGGTCCCAGAAATCCAATCGCCGCCAGAATCAGGAACCACATCAACACATTGGGACCGCGAAGCAAGAAGCCGGCAATCAGCCCAGCCAGCACCGGGCCCAGCAATTTCACGGTGTAATACACTTCCACGTAGACGGGTTCGCGATATCCAGCTGCAGACAAGCGGCGAGCCACCTCGCCGTCGTCTGCCAGCCCCACCATTCTGCGCAGAGGCGCAGACCAGTTCGTCAACCGGGATGCCACATCGACGCCAGTCGTAGCGGGCGTGGGGGATGGCAGATCAGCGCTACGCTCGGCCGCAATTTCGGTCAGTCTCGCAGCTACGGGAGAGTTTCCGCTCAGCAGAAGTAGCAAGAGCGCTAGACTCAGAGCGAAGGTTAACGCGACAACGACAACAATTCCGACCATGGCTTTATACCTTGATATCCACGATTTTACGGATCATCCACACTCCGAGGACCATCAAGCCAAATCCGAGCCAGATCGCCTTGCGGCCCATCGGATCACTGGTCAACGTACGTGCGTAGTTAGGATTGACGAAATTCATTAACAGAAAGACGATGAAGGGGAGCAGGCCCAGAATCCAGCCCGTCATACGTCCCTGCGCCGTGTAAATTCTTAATTGGCCCAATAATCGGGAACGCTCGCGGATCACCGTTCCGGTCTTATCGAGAACCTCGGCCAAATTGCCGCCCGTTTCTTTCTGAACCAGCATGGCCGTAACCAGAAACTGCAGATCCGCCACCGGAATCCGGTTTGCCAGGTTTATCAGGGCTTCACGAATCGGCAGGCCGAAATTTTGCTCCTCAAAGACGCGCCGAAATTCCGTTCCAACCGGATCGGCAATCTCCTTCGACACCATCTCGATCGCCGCGGTAAGGGCGTGGCCCGCGCGAAGCGCACGTGCCAGAAGGTCAATTGCCTCGGGCAATATGCTCTCAAAGCTGCGCAGCCGGGCAGTCCGTTTTATGCGCAAGTAGATGTACGGAGTGGTCCCGGCGGCAAGACCGAGAACAAGTCCGAGGGATGCACTGTGCATATAGTTCCCGCTCAGTACTCCAACCACGAACGCGATGACAAGCGCCCCGAACAGAATCCGGCCGACAGTTAAACTGGAATTGGCCTGCTTGATCAGGGTGTCTATATCAGCCGCGAGTTTGACCCGGCGCAAAATCGCGTTGATGATCGGGAGATCGCTATAAACCTCGCGCTTCAAGATAATATCTGGGTCTATGACCGCCTCGGCACGGGAACCGCGGCTGAACCCGGCAAGACGATTTCCCAGGTCAGTCTCTTCCTTGGTCGGCCGCGTCATGTAAAGCACGACGGAAAACGTAATGATCATCACCAGAAGAAACAGCACAATTGCGATTGCCATAGGAGCGCCCTTTCCAGGCCGAACTACACCTCAACCGTCATATCGAACAGACTGGGAGAGACGGGAATTCCCGAGGCCACTATCTTCTCGGCGAATCTCGGAGTCACCCCGGTCGAGTAGAACCTGCCCAACACGCGGCCGTTAATTCCGACGCCGCGTTTCTCGAAGCGATAAATATCCTGCATGCTGACGATTTCCTGGTCCATGCCGGTGATTTCAGTCAGGTGCGTCACCCGCCTGGTGCCGTCGCTCATACGCGAGACCTGAACAATGATGTTGACCGCCGAGGCAATCTGCTGCCGGACAGCTTTTTCCGGCAGATTCAGGTTAGCCATGAGCGCCATGGTCTCCATGCGGGCAATGGCGTCGCGAGGGCTGTTGGCGTGAATCGTGGTTAGTGACCCGTCATGTCCGGTATTCATGGCCTGAAGCATGTCCAGCGCCTCTTCGCCGCGGACTTCGCCGACGATGATCCGATCCGGGCGCATGCGAAGACAGTTGGTAACCAGCTCACGCTGATGCACCGCACCCCGGCCTTCGACATTCGGCGGCCGGCACTCCAGGCGCACCACATGCTCCTGCTTCACCTGCAGTTCCGCGGAATCTTCCACGGTTACGATTCGTTCCTTCTCTGAGATGAACCGCGAAAGAACATTCAGCAATGTCGTTTTTCCGGAACCGGTACCGCCGGAGATGACGATGTTCAGCCTTGCCTTCACCGCTCCCTGCAGCAAATCCCGCATCTGTGGGGTCAGAGTGTGGTTCGCGAGCAAATCCTCAATCTCGAGCGGAATGGTCCCAAAGCGGCGGATGGACAAGATCGGGCCATCCACGGCGAGGGGAGGAATGATCACGTTCACGCGCGAGCCATCCGGCAGCCGGGCGTCCACCATCGGAGAGGATTCATCCACGCGGCGGCCGACCGCGGAGACAATCTTATCGATGATATGCATGAGGTGAACATCGTCCTTAAAAGCAACGTTGGTCTCCTCCAGCAGTCCAGCCCGCTCGATGTAGACGCTGGAATAGGTATTGACCAAAATATCGCTGATGGTCGGGTCCTGCAGCAGCGGCTCCAGCGGACCGAGGCCAAACACCTCATCGAGCACCTCGCGCGACAATCGCTCGCGTTCAGACGCGCTCAGCGGAATGTTGGAGTGCGCTACCAGATCTTGGATGACAGCCTGAATCTGATTGCGAGCGTGGTTGTCATCCAGATAATTCAGCTTCTCCAGATCGACGCGGCTAAGAAGATCCCTGTGAAGAGATGATTTCATCTCTTGATATGCCTTCGGCTTCAGATCTCTTCTTGCCCACTGATCCGTGTCCAGTGCGGGGGCCTTTCCGGTCATGTCGCGCTCAAATTGTGCCATCGTCCCTCTTCTCAGAAAAGCTTAAAGGCCTAGGATGCCAAAGCGCCGCTTCGGTTCCTGCCTGGCGCCCACCTGCTCCGGTCCGGCCAGGCTGTCAACCCACTGGCGCAGTGCGGCGGCCAGTTCCGTTTTTGCATTAACGGAGATCGGCGTTCCGGTGTTGATTGCGTTGACTACCTCGGTGTAGCTGTTGGGTACCAGCAGCGTAACCGGCATACGGATGGTCTTCTCGATCTGGTCTTCCCTAATCGCCGAGCGCTTGTCATACCGATTGATGATGATCCGCGTCTTTTCCTTCGGGCAGTTATAGCGCTTCAGATGCTCCAGGTAACGGACCATATTCCGCACCGACGGCAGTTCCGGAGCGGCGATCACAAAAACCGCATCGGAACGGTCAATCGCGCCGACGTTGTACGCATTCAATCCCGGCGCACAGTCGATCAGAACCAGGTCATATTCTTCGCGGAGAAAGTCGATCGTGGATTCCACCGCACTCTCCGGAACCTTACTTCCGGCACCAAAAGAATCGGGAGCCGGTAAAACATGCAGTCCGGATGGGTGCTTCACCAGGAACCCCTCGAGGAGTTCGGAATCCAGACGGTGGATGTTGTGAACCAGTTCGAAGAAATGATACTGATGCGGCCCCAGGCTGAGATAAACCGCTACATCTCCCAGGTCGGGATGCATGTCAATCAGCACGGTCTTCATGCCGGCCTGGGCTGCCATGGCGGCGATATTGGTGGCAAGCGTCGTGACACCGGTCCCACCCTTCACTCCCACGAAGGAATAGACCTTTCCCTTCTTTACCGGAGCGGTACGCTCCTTTTTCTTCTGCTCGTGCTTTAGAAGCGATTCGACGACGCGCTCCCGCACAGGAGGCTTCAATAAATACTCCGAACAACCGGAACGCATCGCGTCAATGATGCGCTCCGGGTTCGAATCCGAGGCCAGAGCGAACACCGCTATGGAGGGAATCGCGGTTTTGATCTGTTCGGCGCGGGACGCTGCGACAGTACGATCGTTGTCAAAGTCAATCATGCAGACATCGGGATTCCGCTGCAGGACGTCCTGTACCAGGGCGGAGTCGCTCGTGTCCCACTGGTAGAGTTCACTCGTGATCTCAAAACCAGGAAGTGAATCCACAATTTCGCGCAGAGCTGCGGCGGCCCGTTTGTCCACCGAAACCGTCACAATGCTAAGCGTGCGGCCAGATGATTTGGGAACTGTAGTGCTCAACTTCTGCCACCTCGCGCTTACTTATCGTTAGTTGTTGACTTCCCCGGCTGAGTGTACCGGCTACCAAGGGTTGAATCGAATTGTTTCTCTTCCAAACTGGGGACCGGAACGGTTGGTGTTGGCGCCATCATCGGCTCCGTTGCAGTATCTACGATGGTTGGCGTCACCAGTACCAAAAGATCGGTATTGGTTTTGTTCACTGACCTGGATTTAAACAGTTCCCCGAGTATCGGGATATCGCCGATGCCCGGAACTTTGCTGAGTTCGATCGTCGTGCGTCTGTCCAACAGACCCGCAATGCCAAAGCTCTGACCGTTTTTCAGTACGACGTCCGTCTCCGCCCGCCGGGTAGAGAGAGCGGGCACTTCAAAGCCGGAGATCGTCACCGCGTTGGTGAAATCCAGCGTGCTGACCTCAGGCGCGATCTTCAGGCGAATCTCGTCACCCACGACGGTTGCAGTGAATTCCAGCTTTACGCCATACGGTTTAAATACGATGGTTACAGCGGTGCCATTCCCTGTCCCACCCTGAACCACCGGGAAAGGGAACTCGCCGCCGGCCAGAAACTTGGCAGGTTCCCCGCTGCGGGCCATCAAGTTCGGCTCGGAGAGAATCTGCGCAATATTCTTCTCTTCAAGGTCCGTGATCATTGCTCCCAGATTCAGGTCAGGCCGGTACAGGAAAATGTTCATCAAACTGGTCGTCTGAAAGGCTCCCTGATTAGCACCGGTCAAGGATTGGCCAATGACCCCCGAAAGCGTGCTTCCCTGAAGGGTTGGCGGAGCGAACTGCCCGGTCGTGGTCGACCCAATCGTACCAGAGGCGCCCGTGCTCAGAATATTGATACCGAACTGCTGCAGTTTGGTACGGTCCACTTCGATGAAGCGCACCTTCATCATGACTTGCTTTTCGCGCCGCACTTCCAGGGTCGTCGAGTCGACAACATTTTTGGAATATGAGCTGGCGATCCGCAGCATATCGTCTTCTACGGCCTTGCTGCTGACTTTTCCGGTAACAACAACTCTTCCCTCTTCCGGCTCAATCTCCACCGTCTCGTTCGGGTACGCCGATCGAATGTCTTCCCGCAGGCCGGAAACATCAACATCCGCAAAGACATCGACGATGCGGGCATTCGAGGTCTCATCCCACAGCACGAGGCTGCTGCTGCCCGCACTCTTTGCGGTCACCACCACCTGGGTCGGGCTGATGATGGCCGTATCCAGCACGTCCGGACTGCTCACCACTATCCGGCGCAGACGGGATTGAGTGTTGAGGATAATCGACCGGCCCACCTGGATATGTACAGATTGCGTCTCCGTTGGCATCGACGAATGCGCGGTTTGCGGTTCTTGAGCAGGCACCTCCGCCGCAATACTGGCAAGAGTCTGCGCGTCTGCCTTTTTTTCTGTCGGCGTTTGCGCCACCGCAGGCTCCATAGCGACAGCTAACAGTAAAAGAGCAACTGCCGAATTAACCACAGGGTGTAGTGCTCGCATTTTGAGTTTTCCTCTTTTCGAAACTCAATCTTTACTCAAATTTATCGACGGACCGCTTGCTGCCTGAAATGGTTTCAACCTCGTAGAAAACGACCGGAGGCTTCTCGACTTTAACTACAGGTTTGGCGACCGCCGCGACCCTCTTCGCCACTACGACGGACTTCTTGTTCCCGGTCATCAAATCCGCCATGTCCACGGCTTTGGTTTCAGGGGAGTTCTGATCGGCGCCATTGCGCAGTACGAACTGGATCTGACCTTGCGACGAGGCCAGGACCAACTTCTCGCCATCTTCCGGCTTAAGCAGGAGGGTTACCACGTTGACCGTTTCCGGCTTTCCCGTAGGATCCGGCTCGATCTTCTGTCCGGCAGTAAGTACCTCGACGTTCGCAAGAACGGTCTGAGTCTGCGTGTTCGGAGAATTATCGAGCTTGGACGTCACCAACACATCGACATGCGAGCCCGGGTACAGAAACCCGGCCACTCCGATCACATCGCTGGAACGAACCGACACGGCGCGCATTCCTTCCGGAATCTTCACGGTCAGACCGATCCCCGAGCCGGCCTGGGCAACGTCGTGGTCCAGAATCGGCTGGTGCTCGTCGATCGGATAGATGACAGACCGGCCGATCACGTCTTCGAGTTTGGTGAAAGAGCCGCTTACTGCCAGATTCGCCGGCCAGTCAACCAAGGCAACGCTATCGGCGGTGATCGGTGACCCAGCCGTCAAGGGCTTTGTGGCCGCAACCAACTTCACAACCTTAATGTCGTCAGACCTCTGCATTCGAACACGAGCATAGAAGGCGTAGGTCACAACTCCCGCGATAGCCATGGCCAGTACAACCGCCAGTACAATTCGTTTCGGATTCATATGCCACCTCGGCGATAGAAAGCCACTACTGAATACAAAACTCCCGTCGCGATCGCGACCCCGTAGGGCAGACGAACCGCTTGCGGATTCGAAAGATTCAGGGTCGGGTGCACGTCCGCACCCGCTACTGCATGATACTTGACCAGATCAAAGACATTCCCCAGCACAGTCCGCAGTCTTCCCTGCCAAAGGGACATGACGACGGCCAAGACTCCACCCGCTATGGCGGTGGCGAGAACAATTTGGATGGCACAGCCCGGCCCAACCAAACAGCCCACCGCCGCGATCAATTTGACATCGCCTGCGCCCATGGCATGAAGCAGAAAAAAGATCAGAAACACACCCCCGCCTACTAGGCCACCGGCGAGCGCGCTACCCAATCCATGCCAGCCTTGCAGCACAGTTCGTCCCGTGATGGCCACCAGCATCCCCGAATAGGTAAGCCAGTTCGGGATGCGCCGGGTGGCCACATCCGTGGCGCCACCTACCCCCGCGACTACCAACGCACCGGTCATAAAGAGAGCTTCCGTCGTCATCGATACTTCCACTCCGCCCTACCAGCCAAAGCGGTGCATTCTGCAGCCTGAGATCTCAGCCGCCATGTCATACAAAAGCAGGTGTTCCTCAAAGTAGAAAATAAAAACCGCCAAGACCGCGTTCAACCCAGTCGATCAAAGGTACGCCCTTGGCTCGATTCTCCACGATGCGTTGGACTCAAAAGAGGCACCCCAGGAGAGACTCAGAGATTCAGCCCGGAAAACCCTCCTGGGTCATGCCACTGCCGAGAGCGCCCTACTACGCGATCGCGCTGGACATCTTGGTAGCGATCGTGCTGAACGCAAGGTTGATATCGGTGGCCAGGCTGCCGATTGTGCTAACCGCGCCAAGGGCGATCAAGGCCGCGACCAGGGCGTATTCAATCAGATCCTGACCGGACTCATCGTTGTGCAAAGCTTTCAGGGTGCGCAGAATGTTCTTCATTTCACGATCTCCTTAAGGTTGTGGTGTTAACTTCATCAGGCAGCCCTTGGCCGAGCCACCGCCAGCGTTTGAAGGTTGATGAGCGCCAAATCCGCCTAGGCGAATCCTGGTCACCCGGTTAACTCGAAAATGGACTAAATTCCCAGCCGATTACCGAAAACAGCGAGTTGCATCGGTGGCAAGCCGCACACGCCAGTGAGCAGGCCAAGAGCATTCAGGCGTAGCCGAGCGTAGATTCGATCGGATCCCGGTCACCTCGATCACCGCAGAAAGTACATCCGAAATCCGTAGCTGCACGGTTACCCCCTTGAACGCTCACAAGCCACATCCAGAAAGCTTGCTTAATTCCTTCGATGCAGAGTTTCTGCTGAATGTTGGCTGCTCCTTTCATCGATCGCAGGAAATTTCTGCTCGATCGGGAAATTCATACTCGACCGGGATAGTTTCTGTCGAGCCCTCGACGATGAGAATCTTACCGGTAAAACACCAGGAAGCATGGTCCCAGTCCACAGAAAATAATGCACTTAAGAGTCAGGCAGGATCGCCAGAAACCAAGGTCACCCCACGCCAACCTAGGAGCCTGCTATGGGGAGACTCGAGCAAAGACGATTGCCATGCCGTCGTCATATTCCGCACGCCAAGCCCGGCTCTGTTTCAAGACGCCAGCCAACGGCGAATCTGTAGCAATCAATACCCATTTCACCTGATACTTCTCCAGGGTCTCCTGCCACTGCCAGCCGGCGTTGGCGGTTCTCAGGTACTCCTGGATGAACGCTTGCCCATAGAAATCATGCCGGTCGTCAAAAAAGACCTTAGTTCCTGGATAGAGCCTGTAGATCAGATAGCCGCTCCAGCCATCGGAGTTGAAGAGATGGTCGTGAATGCCATTTCGCGCGATGAATTCGGCGGCCTTCACCGGAATGGTCTTGTCGTTGAAGCGCGCCGAGACAACTTGTGCCGAAAGCACGCGCCCCCCGTTCAAAACAATCGCCGTGGCTGCGGCCAGCGCGGCGATGGCCAGGACATGGCCGCGAAACCGCTTCTCCATGCCAGCCATGTTCGCGGAGATATCGTTTACGGTTTCTAAAAGGGAGCCAAGCCAGCGCGGACCAGCACCCGGCTCAGAATAGCGCGAGACGATGCCGGCCCATAAAGGCGCGATGGCCAGACTGATCAGGATGGCCGACAACGGTATATTGCGCCCCGCAAAAAGGCCGGCATGAATCGAAAACAGCAGGAGCAGCAACTCATGGGTGGCAAGCCGCACACGCCCCAGCGCAACTCCAAGAATCGAGAGCAGTATAAACAGTTCGAAATATTTGTACTCGGCGACATGGAAGTTTGGCGACATAAACTCGGCAATCGAGTTCATCAAGAAGCTATTGGATAAATATTGATAGACGTGAACGTGCAGTTGGTAACCGAACGGTGTAATCAGTGTCACTGCCAGGCACGCGCAAAATGTCCCGGCGAGCGCAATGATCTTTTGACGGTCGCCTTCCCTGGGGGTCATCAAGGAGTCCCAGATAGAGGCGCAACCAAACAAGGCAATCAGCACGAGACCTAAAATGAATCCACCATGCACATTGACCCAGAGCAGCATCAACGGCGGAAGCCACAGCAAGGCCGTACGCTCCCCCTCCTCAAAGCGGAAAAGCACCTCGACCCAGAGCAGAGTGAACAGCCAGCTTAGAACATGCGGCCTGGCCAGCATGTGGACTTGCGCGGCCGCTGCGGCAAGCAACGTCAGTGCCACGGCGACCACAAAGCTGCCGCTTCGACGAAGCAGAAAACCGAACAATAGCGCAAAGGTTGCGGCAATGATGACGGCGGTAAACAGCACCACGCCATTGAGTCCGGCAACGTGGTGGATGGCGGCAATCACCGTGTCATACAACCACTCCCAGGCGTACCAAGGCTGTCCCGCTTTGGTATAGGAAAACATATCGGTACGCGGAACGGAATGCGTCGCCAGGATGATTTCGCCATTGCGAATGTGCCAGCCCGTATCCGCATCCTCGAGCAAGGCGGAGTTTGCCGGGGTGAATGCAAGAATGCCGGTCAGCACGAGGAAGAACACATCGGCGAACGAGGGCAGCACCCAGCGCGCCCATGCTGCCTGAGGTTTATCCGCTACGCGCAATACAGATTCGGACTCCGTTTCGCGAGACACAATCACAGCCTGAACCTTTTCCTGCATGGCGATCACAGGTCATCGACTTGTAGCAGATCACGAACGGGGCTTCAAGACAATTTCATGCCGGCAATCTCCACGCTGGCTCCTGTCCCTGTTTCCCGCTATGCTGAGTGCCATGAGTCATGTCGCCGCCTCGGGGCGTGAAACCCGCACGACCAACTCGACTGGACAATCGCCGGCGCCAGGGCAAAGCCGGACTGAACTCTTCATCGCGCTGGCGATCTTCTGCGCTGCCTGCCTGTACCTGTGGCCGTTGCGCGATTTCGTAACTTTCAATGCCAACGAGGGCATCACGCTGGCCGGAGCGGAACGAATCCTGCAAGGCCAGGTTCCTTACCGTGACTTTTTTACCTTCGTTACGCCCGGCTCACCATACCTGATGGCGCTATGGTTCAAGCTTTTTGGCTCGAGTTTTGTAGTCGCCCGCAGCGTGATGCTGGTCTACGCCGGCGTCTTCGCCGTGATCACATATCGACTTGCCTGCCGCATGGGGAGCCGATCCTCCGCTTGGTTGGCCGCGGCACTGCTCACCTTTGGCTGCATGCCCTTCGACCTGATGGCACTCCACAACTGGGACAGCACGTTGTTTGCCCTGCTGGCGATCTACTGCGCGCAATCCTTGTTGCAGGAACCCAGCCAGTTTTTCTCTCTATGTCTGGGGTGCAGCACGGCGCTAACATTTTTGACCGAACAATCGAAGGGCGCGGGGCTCCTGCTGGGTCTGGCCATGGCGGCGCTGGCTCTCAGATTGTCGCGCCGCAGCCGCAGCCCGGTCTCTAACGCAAAACTTTGGCCGGGCGTGGTGGGCTTCGCCATTCCGGTGGCGGTCACCTTCGCCTATTTTGCTTCGCAGCATGCGACCAGGGTGATGGTGGAGGACTGGCTCTGGCCGCTGCGGCACTATTCGGCGGTCAATCACTCGATTTACGGGGCGCTTCCGGTTGCGGGCGGATTGACCGAAGTGCTTGGGTCCACTACCTGGGGAGTGCGGGCGATGATCCTTGCGTTTCTCGCGCCGACGCTGTTGGTCTCCGCGTTTGCCCTGCTGGTCATTGCCGTTACCTTTTATGCGATCTGGATCCGCTGGAGCGGCGCACCGTCGCAAGCCGTGGATGCGCGCGTGCTCGGCGGCTGTGCCTTTCTGGGGATATTGCTTTCGATCCTCTCGACCAGCCACGCCGATTTGAACCACATCCTATATATGACTCCGCTTTTCATCTACCTTGTGCCGTCGATCCTCGAGATCCACTACAAGGGAGATCGCCCATTCCGGCAGACCAGGCCGGTCGCGGCGGTCCTGCTCCTGGTCTTATTTACGGGATTCGGCCTGATTACGATTCTGAAGGCGGCGAAACCAACCGCGAAAATGCAAACGCGGCGAGGGATGGTCCGGCTCGCGTACCCCGACGAGGTGCTTCCCTATGTGCAGAAGTATGTTCCCGAGGGCCAGCACCTCTACGTTCATCCCTATCAGGCGTTCTATAGCTTCATGACCGCGACGATCAATCCGACTCACGTGATCTTTCTCCAACCAGGCTTCAACACGCCCGGCCAATACCAAGCGACCCTCAGCGATCTGGAGGCCGACCGGACACCATTTGTGCTGTTGAACACTGATTTCACCGACAAGATCCCCGCCGCCTGGCCCTCGACTCCCGCCGAAGCTCTGGCTCGCGATCCGATTGAGGACTACATACTCAAGCACTACCGCACTTGCCAGATCTTGAACACGAATCCGCCGCAAACGTGGAGGTTCAACTTCATGGTGCGGGCGGACCTATCCTGCCCAGCGGGTCATTAGGGCTGGCGCAACGATTGGCACAATGGGCAATCGTTTAGACGCCGCCCGTTACCGAACGGTACATGGCTGCGGAAACGCGCCAACTATGTACTATGAAGGTACTGTCCGGAGCGAAAACCATTGCCTTGCTTGCCAATGCTTTCCGCGATCCATAGCAGACGCTCAAGAAGTTGGAGAGCGCTGCAGCAACACGCTGGTTTTATCGCTGTAGCGCACGGCCCAAACCGGATCACTCTTCAATATCTGCACCAGCAGACTGTCGGCCGGCATGAGGACATAGTCCACGTGATATTTGTCGAGGACCGCCCGGGGGTTGTCTCCGGCCCCAGCCGCCAGATAATCCTTGAACACGCCGTTAGCTACGTAGGGATCTCCCCGGCCATCGATGAAGACCTTGAGTTCGGGCGTGTGCCAGATCAGGTATCCGCCCCACACCCACTCATGGAAGAACCTCCCGCGGATTTCGTGCGCCTTGATGTAGGCGACCGCACCCTCCGGATACTGAACCGGATCCTGAAATTTCGAATGGCGGGGCACGCTGACTGTAAACAGGCAGAGCAAAACGGCAAGAGCAACCGCGTTCGGTACAGGCCCGTCATCGCTCCGGTCGTAGGCAGTCATCAGTTTGACCCGCCTGGCGAAGATGGGTGGAAGAAGAATCCCCGCAAGGAACAGGAAACGGGAATAGGTGAGGCCGTAGTAGAGAGCTGCGATGGTGAAGCCAAGTTCATCCAGCCGCCAGCGCTCACGCGAGAAGACCGCGACCAACACGACACCGAGGATCAGGGCCATGGCGACCCTTCCCCAAGGCGTATGAAAGTCAACGGACATAAATTCCTGAATGTTGCCGATCCCCGAACCGGATGAAAACATGGCTCGGAACGGATAGGCGACAAGGCGCGCACCGAAGGGATTGATGAACACAGCCAGGACCGATGCGATGGCCGTGATCAGAAGCCTCCGTAGCTCCGGCCCGGACCAGCGCGTCGCATAGGCGTATCCCCAACTTCCTTCCACCAGGCCGGAGGCGATGAAGATGCCGAACAGCACCATGCCCATGGGCCAGGAACCATGCGTGTTCACCCACAGGCAAAAGAGCGGGGGAAGCAGCCAGAGCCATTTCCAGCCGCCGCGCCGCGCTGCCTCCAGAATCAGCAGCATGATCACCAGGTAGAGCCAGCCGAACAGAAGGGTCCGCGCACCAATGGAGATCGCGGCCAGAACCGCTCCACCGACCGCGAAGACAAACGAGTTCTTCACATCGTGGCTGGCCAGGTAGCTCAAACGGAAAATTCCCAGGATAATCGCGGCACAGAGCAGGAATACCAGCAGGAACACCGCGGAAAGTCCCGCCCACTTGTACGCCGCATAGTAGGGTAACTCCCCCACCCATTCGAACGGCATCACGGGCGCTCCCGCCGCGGTGTAGGAGTAGCTGTCAACGACGGAAAAATGACCGCTCGCCAGCAGAGACTGGGCGTTACGCAGATGCCACCACAGATCGGGGTCGCCAATGTCACGCCGTGCAAATATAAAGACCAGGTAGGCGAGCGAAGTGGCTAGGACAACCGGAAACGAGAAGATTCGCCGCCACGCGCTGGACGGTGAGGCGGCCGGCACGTTGGAGCTGGCTGCTGCGTTGGAAGCGGTGGAAGCCGTATCTGGCTGGGGCAATTTAGTTTTCTCGCTGATTTGCAAGTTGAGAGCAGCTCACTATTACCATGCCCGTCAGGCACACGCAATAAGGATATTCCCCAGAGCCGCGGCGGATTAGCTCTTCTCGTATTTGCAAGAACTTAGGGAGAGCGGGCGGCCTGGTCGCTCAACCTGAACGGCTGAAAAGTTGCCTCACTTGGTTGACGCGCATAGGCAAATTCGGATATAAATAGTCCACTATGATGATGTGCCGCCCGGCCGGTCGAATGATGTGCTGCACTTGTTGTTGCGGCATGGATCACACTGGCGCACGGGGGATCGTGGTATAGCACTCATCACCAAGATCTAGATTTACCAACCCACCCGCCTTTGATTTTCAGGCTGGTGGGTTTTGCGTTTGGGAGGAAGAATGCCGGAGCAATTGAAAGAAACCAGGGCTCAGCGCGCGGAACGGATGAAGCGAGAGAAGAACCCGTGGGAGTGTCTCGACGAGATTCGCCAGTTCGCCCGCGATGGACACAGCACGATTCCTCCGGAGTGGCTTGGCACCTACTTTAAGTGGTGGGGCGTGTACACCCAGGGCGACGGCGCCGGAGTGACCGGCGGCAAGGGCGGCGAGGGACTTGTGGCGCCGTTCCTGATGGTGCGCATTCGAATCCCCAACGGTCTGCTGCTGAGCCACCAGGTTCGCACCATTGCCGACGTTGCTGCAAAGTATGCGCGCGGATTGATCGACATCACCGTCCGCCAGAACATTCAACTCCACTGGGTACGCATCGAGGACCTTCCCGAGTTGCTGGAGCGTTTGTGGCGCGCGGGGTTGACCACGACCGGCGCGTGCGGCGATGTCACGAGAGTCGTCACCGGATGTCCGCTGGCGGGAGTGGATGCCGACGAAGCTTTCGACCCCTCGCCCCTTGCGGTGCAGATCGACCGCTATTTCGCCGGGAACAACGATCTGTTTAACCTGCCGCGTAAATTCAAGATCTCGGTCAACAGCTGCCAATCGTGGTGCTCGTATCCGGAGATCAATGACATTGGCCTGACCGGCCTGCTCCGCAAGCGAAATGGATATGAGGAGCGCGGCTTTTCCCTTCGCGTGGGAGGAGGACTTTCCAATTCGCCGCACCTGGGCCAGCGACTGGACGCCTTCGTGGGCTGGAACCAGGTAATTCCGGTGGTCAAGTCGATTGCGGAACTTTTCCGCGATGCCGACGTGCTGCGCCAGAGCCGCGAACAGGCACGGTTGAAGTTCCTGTTTTTGAAGCACGGGTGGGATGCCGACATTTTTCTCTCCGAAATCAATCGGCGGCTGGGATTCCAACTCGACCGAGCCGAGGAAGAGACGTTGCCGTCCGATCTCTATCGCGATCACACCGGGATTCATCCCCAGAAGCAGGCTGGATATTTCTACGTTGGAGTGTCGGTGCTGCGAGGCCGCCTCAGCAGCGAACAGTTGCACGAGGTGGCGGATCTCTCCGACCGTTTTGCTGGCGGAGAAGTGCGCACCACCATCATGCAGAACCTGCTGATCGTCAACGTCCGCGAGCAGAATACCGAGGCGTTGCGCCGCGAAATCGAAGGACTTGGTTTGCACGTTGAAGCGTCTCCCTTTTGGCGCGGAACCGTGGCGTGCACCGGCACCGAGTTCTGCAAACTGGCGATTACTGAGACGAAAAGCTTTGCGCGATGGGTGGTCGAGGAACTCGACGCGCGCGTGCCGGGATTCGACCAGCAAATCAAACTGAATATTACCGGCTGCCCGAACAGTTGCGGCCAACATTGGATCGCCGATCTGGGACTCGAGGGTAAGAAGATCAAGGTCGACGGAAAGTTCGCCGACGCCTATTACTTCTGCGTCGGCGGCGCGGTGGGCCAGATGCAGGCAATCGCGCGTCCGGTGGGATATCGCTGCCTGGCTTCGGAGGTTCCGGAATCGATTGAACGGCTGCTGGCCCGCTACACGGAACTGCGCGATAGCGGAGAAAGCCTGCAGCAGTTCCTGGCGCGCAGATCCAACGACGAAATTCGGGGCTTTCTGGCGGGCGGAATCGCCGAGGTTGCGCAGCGCGATCTTCCGGTAGCGGCGGCACCGCACGGAGTGGAAGGGTAGATGGCGGCTCTGTTCCCCATGTTTTTGAAGCTGGAGGCCTGCAAGTGTGTGGTGGTGGGCGCGGGGACGATTGCCTCGCAGAAGCTCGACAGTTTGCTTGAGTCCGGCGCCGAGGTACACGTGATTGCGCCGGAGGCCAGCGATTCGATTCGGGAACTTGCGCGCAACGGCCGCGTCGCATGGACGCAAACAGAGTTTCGGGCCGAACATCTTGCGGGCGCAAAACTGGTGATTGCCGCAACCGGAGATCCGGCGGTGAACGAGCAGGTGTACCGGGCCGCGCAGGCGCAGGGAGTGCTTTGCAATTCGGTGGACGAACCGGAGCGTTGCGACTTTTTTTATCCGGCGGTGGTCCGGCGCGGCGATCTGCAAATTGCAATTTCTACGGCGGGCAAGAGCCCGGCATTAGCGCAACGGATTCGCAAGGATCTGGAAGGGCAGTTCGATTCCAGCTACGTCGGCTGGCTGGAGTGGCTGGGCACGGTTCGGCAGCTGTTCTTTCAGCGGCACGTGGAACCAGGACTGCGCAAGGAGGCGCTGCACCGTATCGCAGACCGCGCGGTGTTTGAGCGCTTCAAATCGTTCCGCGAACGAAAGCATCGAGGAGAACAACATGGGTAAGGTGTATCTGGTTGGTGCGGGTCCGGGAGATCCAGAGCTGTTGACGCTGCGCGCCGCTCGCCTGCTGCAGCAGGCCGACATCATCCTGCATGATGCCCTGGTCAGCGCGGAGATACTGGCGCTGATCGGCTCGGCCAAAGTCATCGACATCGGCAAACGCTGCGGCACCAAACTGCTGACGCAGGAGGAAATCAATTCGCTTCTGGTCGCCTACGCTTCCCAATATGCGATCGTGGTCCGGCTCAAAAGCGGCGACCCCTCGATTTTCGGGCGCGCCGGAGAAGAGATCGAGGCGTTGGTGCAGGCCGGTATTTCGTTCGAGGTGGTGCCCGGAGTGACCTCGGCGATTGCGGCAGCGGCAGCGGCGGGCATCTCGCTGACCGACCGCCGTTTTGCCGCAAGCGTGGTGTTCGCCACCGCACACCGCGGCAATGGAGCCGGCGCAATGGCATGGGACAAACTGGTCACCTCGCACTCAACCCTTGCGATCTACATGCCGGGAAGCGATTACAAACTGCTGGCCAGCCAGCTTTGCGACGCGGGGCTGGATGCGCAAACCGCGTGCGCGGTGATCTCCCATGCCGGGCGGCCAAGCCAACAGGTTCGTTGTTGCGACCTGTCTTCACTCGGATCGCACGAATCGCTACCTGCGCCAAGTTTGCTGATTGTAGGCGAGTGCGCCAAGCCGTTGCACGCATCGCGGCATTCCATCCAGTGCAGCCTTGCCGCGAACGATTCGGAAGTTTGGAATGGGGTTGAACCGGCTCAATAGAGGCGCGGCAGAATATACGGGTGCTTTCACCAGCGGCAAACGATCAGGCCTATCGATTCACTCATGGGAACAGTACAGGATGAAACTCAACGTCTTCCGGTTTGTCGTACTCGCATTGTGCGTGGTGGTGGCTGGCACCGCATGCGCACAGCAGCGCGTCACGCTGCTCAATGCGTCTTACGATCCCACGCGCGAGTTTTATCAGGACTACAATGCCGCCTTCGCGCGCTACTGGAAGACCAAGACGGGCCAGGACGTTGTGATTAAACAATCGCATAGCGGATCGGGAAAGCAGGCGCGGGCGGTGATCGACGGACTGCCCGCCGACGTGGTCACGCTGGCTCTTGCCTATGACATCGACGCCATCAACGCGAACGGCGGGCGGGTCGCGGCCAACTGGCAATCGCGCCTGCCCAACAACAGCACGCCCTTCACCTCGACCATTGTGTTTTTGGTACGCAAGGGCAATCCAAGGCACATCAGGGACTGGAACGATCTGGTGCAGCCTGGAATATCCGTCATCACGGCGAATCCGAAGACCTCGGGCGGGGCGCGCTGGAATTATCTGGCCGCATGGGGCTATGCACTGCACCAGAACAACAACGACCAAGCCAAGGCACGCCAGTTTGTAGCACTGCTGTACAAAAACGTTCCGGTGCTCGATTCGGGGGCCCGCGGCTCGACCACTACGTTTGTGCAGCGCGGCATTGGCGACGTGCTGATTGCCTGGGAAAACGAAGCGTTTCTCGCTATCAAAGAACTGGGCGCAGACAAGTTGGAGATCGTCGTCCCCTCCTACAGTATTCTGGCCGAGCCTCCGGTTGCGGTGGTGGACAAAGTGGTGAACAGGCGCGGCACCGCCGCGGTGGCCAACGCCTATCTTGAGTACCTGTACTCCGATGAGGGACAGGAGATTGCGGCGCGCCACTACTACCGTCCGCGTTCGAAGATGGTGGCCGACAAGTACGCCTCGCAGTTTCCAAAGCTGATGCTGTTTACCGTCGACGACGTCTTCGGCGGCTGGCGGAACGCGCAGAGAACACATTTCGCCGACGGCGGAGTCTTTGACCAGATTTATGGGAATTAAGAGTTGAACATGGGAGCCTCGTCCACGGTACCCGCGCGCGAAACGGCCGGCAGCACAGCCGGGCCAACCCGTGCGGAGAAAAGTCCGCGCTTTCGCTTCAAGAAGCCTGGAATTCTTCCGGGCTTTGGGCTTTCGCTGGGCTTTGCCGTGACCTATCTGAGCCTGATCGTGCTGATTCCGCTGAGCGCAATCTTTCTGAAGACGGCGACCATGCACTGGGCGCGATTTGTTGCTACCGTGACCTCGCCACGGGTGATGGCCTCCTACCGGCTGACCTTCGGCGCGTCATTTCTCGGCGCGGCAATCGACGCGGTCTTCGGCTTCATCGTGGCCTGGGTGTTGGCGCGTTATAGTTTTCCGGGCAAGCGGATTGCAGACGCCATGGTGGATCTTCCATTCGCGTTGCCCACGGCAGTTGCGGGCATCTCGCTGACTTCCTTGTATGCTCCGAACGGCTGGCTTGGGCGATACCTGCATCCGCTGGGAATCGACGTTGTGTTTACACGACTTGGCGTTGTCGTCGCGCTTACATTCGTAGGGCTTCCGTTTGTGGTTCGAAGTGTGCAGCCGGTCATTCAGGAACTGGGCAGCGATGTGGAAGAAGCCTCCGCCAGCCTTGGCGCGAATGCATGGCAAACCTTCAGCCGTGTCATATTCCCGACGATCGTTCCCGCCCTGCTCACCGGCTTTACGCTGGCCTTCGCCCGGGGACTCGGCGAATACGGCTCGGTCATCTTCATCTCCGGCAACATGCCCATGCACACGGAAATCACCTCGCTGCTCATCGTCAGCAAACTGGAGCAATACGATTACGCGGGAGCAACCGCGATTGCCTCCGTGATGCTGCTTACTTCTTTCGCGCTGCTGCTGGTGATCAACAGCCTGCAAGCCCGCACGCGCAGATTCGAGGAGAAAGCATGAGCACGGCTCCGAATTCGAATATGGTTCGGCGGGGTGAATCTGCCGTTGTTCGCTGGACTTTGATTGGCGTTGCGCTCTTGTTCCTTACGATTTTCCTGGTACTGCCGCTGGCCAGTGTTTTCGCCGAGGCGTTCGCGAAAGGATGGCGGACCTACGTGGCCTCGGTCCGCGATCCGGATGCGGCCGAGGCCATCCGCTTAACGCTGCTGGCTTCCGGCATTGCAGTGTTTCTGAATCTGCTCTTCGGGTTGACGGCGGCATGGGCAATCTCGCGCTTTTCTTTCCGGGGCAAGAATCTGCTGATCAGCCTGATCGATCTTCCGCTGGCGGTTTCACCCGTGGTCTCCGGATTGATCTTCGTGCTTCTGTTCGGACTTCACGGATGGTTCGGAGGATGGCTTGACGATCGCAATATCCGCATTCTGTTTGCGGTTCCCGGCGTGGTGCTTGCCACCGTATTCGTTACGTTTCCTTTTGTAGCGCGCGAGTTGATCCCCTTTATGCAGGCGCAGGGCAGCGAGGAGGAAGAGGCCGCCCTGGTGCTGGGAGCCAGCGGGTGGAGAACTTTCTATTCCATCACGCTGCCCAATATCCGCTGGAGTTTGCTTTACGGAGTCATCCTTTGCAGTGCCCGCGCCATGGGCGAATTTGGTGCGGTTTCCGTGGTCTCCGGACACATTCGCGGGGAGACCAACACGCTGCCGCTGCAGGTGGAGATCCTCTACAATGAATATAACTTTGCGGCCGCGTTCTCCGTGGCTTCGTTGCTGAGTCTGGTTGCCGTGGTGACCCTTGCGGTGAAGAAGATCATCGAGGATCGGGCGGGAATTCGCGGAGGGCACGCTTGAGCATCGAAGTTCGTAATATCCGCAAACTGTTCGGCAACTTTGTCGCCGTGGACGATGTGAATCTGCATGTCGCCTCGGGCGAATTGGTTGCTCTGCTCGGCCCATCCGGATCCGGCAAAACTACTCTGCTGCGCATGATTGCCGGCCTGGAATTTCCAGACAGCGGAAGCATTCTGCTGAACGAGGAGGACGCCACCAACCACGGTCCCGCACGGCGGCGGGTCGGATTTGTCTTCCAGCACTATGCGCTGTTCCGCCACATGTCCATCTTTGAAAACGTTGCATTTGGGATGCGGGTTCAGCCCCGCAAGTCTCGTCTATCCAAAAACGAGATCCGCGACCGGGTGTTGCACCTGCTTGAACTGGTGCAACTGGAAAGGCTGGCGAGCCACTATCCGAACCAGCTCTCCGGCGGACAGAGACAGCGCGTCGCACTGGCCCGCGCCTTGGCTGTAGAGCCAAAGCTGCTGCTTCTGGATGAACCTTTCGGCGCGCTCGATGCCAAGGTGCGCAAAGAGCTGCGCCGCTGGCTTCGGCGGCTGCATGACGAGCTTCACATAGCCAGCGTGTTTGTAACTCACGATCAGGAAGAAGCTCTGGAAGTGGCCGACCGTGTGGCGGTAATGAACCAGGGACGACTGGAGCAGGTCGGCACTCCGCAGGAGGTCTACGACAACCCGGCCAGCGCCTTCGTCTATAACTTTTTAGGGAATGTGAACCTGTTCCACGGACGCATCGATAGCGGACACGCCCACATTGGAGAGTTGGAAGTGGCGTTGCCGGAGAACGCATCCGGCGGAGATGGCCCGGCGCTGGGTTATGCCCGGCCTTACGAGATGATCGTGATGCGCGAACCTGGCGCGGCCAGTGCGATTCGCGCGAATCTGCGACACATCTTTGGCGTGGGGCCAAACGTAAAGCTCGAACTCCAGCGTTGCGACACAGGGACTCTGCTGGAAGCCGAACTCGGGCGCAAACAGTTCAACGAACTCGACCTCAAGCTGGGCGATGTGGTGTATGTCACGCCGCGAAATTTGCGGGTTTTTGCCGAAGATTATTCCATCTAGTGAACGCCGTCGGAATGACGAGCTTTAGTTCGAAGATTTTAAGGAGTCTTGCATTGAGTGAATTTCAGCTTTCAACGCACAGCGCCGAAGAGGCTGTGCAGCAATCGTTGGAGAAGTTCGGGGCGGCACGGATCGCGCTGGCCTCCAGCTTCGGGGCCGAAGATCAAGTGTTGACGGACATGCTGGTGCGAATCAGTCCAGCGGCCAGGATCTTTACGCTCGATACCGGCAGAGTGTTTCAGGAAACCTATGACACGATGCAGCGGTCGATTGAGCGCTACCACATCGGGTATGAGGTCTGCGTTCCGGAAGCTGCCGATGTCGCCGCGCTGATTGCGAAGGATGGGCCCAACCTTTTTTATTCCAGCGTGGAGAACCGCAAGGCCTGCTGCAATGTCCGGAAGATGAAGCCGCTGCGCAAGGTGCTCGGCACCGTGGATGCATGGATCTGCGGACTGCGCCGCGACCAGAGCGTGACTCGTACCGAAGTGGAGTTGGTGAGTTGGGACGCCGAGTTCGGCATCTACAAGATTTGCCCGCTCTTTGATTGGAGCGAAGAACAGGTGTGGGATTACATCAGGAAAAATAACGTCCCCTATAACGCGCTTCACGATCAAGGCTTCCCGAGTATCGGCTGCGCTCCCTGCACGCGCGCCGTTGGTCCCGGTGAAGATATTCGCAGCGGGCGCTGGTGGTGGGAATCGCCCGAACACAAGGAGTGCGGGCTGCACCGTTCGCCTGCACACCGCAACCTCCAGCCCAACAAGCCTACAACGGGCTTGCCCCCGCAGAAGGAGAACGCCTGAGCATGGATCACCTGGAGAAACTCGAAGCCAAAGGCGTGTACATTCTTCGCGAGGCCTATCGCGAGTTCAAGAACCTGTGCATGCTCTGGTCGATCGGCAAGGACAGCACGGTTCTGGTGTGGCTGGCGCGCAAGGCTTTCTTCGGCCACGTGCCGCTGCCGCTGGTGCACATCGATACTCATTTCAAAATTCCCGAGATGATCGAATATCGCGACCGACTGGCGCTGGACTGGAACCTGAACATGGTTTACGGCGAGAACCGCGAAGCGCTCGCGGCCAAGCAGACATTCCCCGACGGCAACGTGGACCGACTCGGCTGCTGTAAAAACCTGAAGTCCGACGCGCTGAAGCACACGCTGTCCGGTGACTGGCCACGCTATCGCATGGACCATACGCTGCGGCACTATGTGCTCGACGAAAACAAAGAACCATACACGGGCGTGATTGTAGGAGTGCGCGCCGACGAGGAAGGCAGCCGGTCGAAGGAACGATACTTTTCCCCGCGCGACAAATACAACGAATGGAACGTGGGCGATCAGCCGCCCGAGTTGTGGAACCAGTTTAAGACCGATTTCGCACCCGGTACGCATGTGCGCATCCACCCGCTGCTGGACTGGACGGAGCTGAACATCTGGGAATACATCCAGCGCGAAAATATTCCCGTGGTCTCGCTCTACTTCGACCAGGGAAGCGGAAAGCGCTATCGCTCGCTGGGCTGCTGGCCCTGCACCAATCCGGTTGAGTCCGGCTCGCGGAATGTGCCCGAAATCATTGAAGAGTTACGCAGCGGAAAATTTGCCAATATTGCCGAACGTTCCGGACGAGCGCAGGACAAAGACGACGGCGGCGGTCTTGAGACATTGCGCAGAGACGGGTACATGTGATGACAACCAATTCAAACATTGACAACCTGCCGAAAGAAGCATCGCTGCCTGTTCCGCCCCAGCGGGAGCAGATGAACATCGTCGTGGTCGGCCATGTGGATCACGGCAAGAGCACCGTTATCGGCCGCCTGATGGCCGACACGCATTCATTGCCGGAAGGCAAGCTGGAACAAGTAAAAGCGGCGTGCCGCAAGAGCGCGCGGCCGTTCGAGTATGCCTTCCTGCTGGACGCGCTTAAGGACGAACAGGCGCAGGGCATCACCATCGACACGGCGCGCTGTTTTTTCAAGACTGCGAAGCGCGATTACATCATCATTGACGCTCCAGGCCACGTGGAATTTCTGAAGAACATGGTCTCGGGCGCGGCCCGTGCCGAAGCCGCACTGCTGGTGATCGATGCGCACGAAGGGATACAGGAGAACTCGCGGCGCCACGGCTACATGCTTGGAATGCTGGGCATCCGGCAGGTGGTGGTGCTGGTAAACAAGATGGACCTGGTCAACAACGACCTCGGCGTGTTTGCCCGGATTCGCGACGAGTATTCGGTGTTTCTGCGTGAGGTGGGAATTACTCCCATCGACTTCGTGCCCATCAGCGCGCGTGAAGGTGACAATATTGCGGAACGCGCGCCCTGGTCCCCTGGGGTGCGGACCGTGCTGGAACACATCGACGCGTTCGTCAAACAAAGCGAGCGTGAGAAACAGCCATTCCGCTTTCCGGTGCAGGATGTTTACAAGTTCACGGCCAACAACGACGACCGCCGCATATTTGCCGGGACCATCGAGACGGGATCGATCCGCAGGGGCGATGAAGTTGTGTTTCTTCCCTCGCAAAAGCGGTCGAAGATCGCATCGGTTGAGTTGTTCAACGTGCCGCCAAAAGACCAGGCCCATGCGGGCGAAGCAATCGGCTTCACTCTGACCGATGAGCTCTACGTGCGTCCGGGCGAAATCATGTGCAAGTCCGGCGATAGGCTGGCCCAGACCAGTTCGCGCTTCCGCGCCAACGTTTTCTGGATGGGCAAAGCTCCGCTGGTGAAGAACAAGAAGTACAAGTTAAAACTGGCGACCCTGCGCGCGCCGGTCCGTCTGGTCGAGATCGTCAACGTGCTGGACGCCTCGGATTTGTCTTCCGAACTCGGCAAGCAGCAGGTGGAGCGGCACGAGGTTGCCGACTGCATCTTCGAGACCACCAAGCCAATCGTCTTCGACCTTACGGCCGACATCGAAGGCACCGGGCGATTCGTTTTAGTGGATAACTATGAGATCGCGGGCGGCGGAATCATCACTGGCGATGCAGCTGCCTCCAGTTCCATTCTGCAGGAGCACATCCGCCAGCGCGAGGCCGGATGGGAGCACAGCGCGATCCCCGACGCGATGCGGGTCAGCCGCTACGGTCACCGCTCAAAGTTCGTGGTCGTCACCGGCGCATCGGAAGCCGCGAACAAGTCAATCGCACAGGCGCTCGAACGGCGTCTCTTCGATCAGTCCTGCGTTGCCTATTACCTTGGCATCGCGAACATTGACCGCGGGCTGGACAGCGACGTTCTCGATGCGTTCGACCAGCGCGAGGAGCGCATGCGGCGCCTGGGCGAAGTGGCCAGAATCCTGACCGATAGCGGTCAGATCTTCATTACTACCATCACGGATGTCGATGTGCATGACATCGAGCGGCTCAAGGCGCTCAATGCTCCGAACGAGATACTGGTCATTGTAGTGGGCAGTGCGGATTACCAGGACGTGCATGCCCAGGTTCAAATACCGGAGGCGGAGGATGTGCCGTCGGCCATCGACCGCGTGTGCGCCTATCTTCGAGAGCAGGAGATCATCACGGACTACAGCATTTGACGCTCAGGAAACAGGCGGCGAGACGACCGTGACTTTTCTGCATCCCCGCACGGCGTTGCAGATGTAAACCGCGTCGGCCGAAATCAGGTCCTGCATGTGCAGTACTCTTTCAAGTGCAGGCTTGGTTTCGAGCAGATGCCGGCGGTAAATTCCAGGCAGCAGTCCGCAACTCACCGGAGGCGTGACCCAGCGGTTATCTACTTTAAGGAACACGTTGCTGATGGCTCCCTCGGTCACTTCGCCGCGTTCGTTCAGGAACAGCGCCTCGTCGTAGCCATCGCGGCGCGCCTGCGCGTATTGCTGGTCGAAGAGTTGGCGGCGGGTTGTTTTGTGCCGTAAGAAACGGTCGCCGGAGAATACTCTGCTGCCTGAGATGATTACTTTTGTCTCACCGGCCGGCTGCTCCACCGGACTATGCGAGAGCGTGAGCGCGCCGCAACGCTCCAGCAGCACTCGAACCTTGAACCGCGCTCCGCACGGAAGCTGCCTGCTCTCCTCTTCCAGCGCTGCAAGGATTGCCTTGCGATCGAAGACGAATCCAAAGTAGTCCGCCGAAGACTCCATGCGCTCCAGGTGTAGCGGCAACAAATTGTATCCATCGTTCCACAGGATGCTTTCCAGCAGTTGGAAGGGATCATCGCGGCTGGTGAGGAACTCGGATTTCAGCAGGCACTCGCGATACTCATCCCCGGCCTGGGAATCGATGACGATGCCGCTCCCAACACCCATCCTACCCTGGTTGTGCTCAAGCACCACGGTTCGGATGGGTACGTTGAAAACCGCCTCCCGCGCAGGAGAGAAAAAACCGATTGCGCCCGTGTACACACCGCGCGGCCCGCTCTCCAGTTGGCGAATGATTTCCATGGTCCGATGTTTGGGCGCTCCGGTGACGGAGCCGCATGGGAAGAGACTTTCGAAGATATCGGAATAGCGCACACCGCTTCGCAGCGTGCCGGAAACCTGCGACACCATCTGAAAGAGCGTCTCGTATTTTTCTACCTCAAACAGCCGCTCCACCTGCACGGTTCCATATTCACAGAGGCGTCCCAGATCGTTGCGCATCAGGTCCACGATCATCACGTTTTCGCTGCGATTCTTACTGTCGTTGTGCAGCCACTGCGCAATGACTTGGTCTTCGGCGATGTCCCGGCCGCGCCGCGCCGTGCCCTTCATGGGCCGCGTTACGATATGGCGGTTCTTTACGCGAAAGAACAGCTCGGGTGAAAACGACAGGATGGTCCAGTTCTCTCCATGAAGGAATGCGCTGTAAGGCACCGGCTGGGCGTCGGAGAGTGCGGCAAACATGGCCTCCGGAGAGCCGGAAAAATCGAAGTGCAGCGTATCGGTGAAGTTCACCTGATAGGTGTCGCCCGAGCGGATGTACTCCTGGATGGCCGCGATCTTTTGGGCATAGCTTTCCTCTCCGATGCCCAAGCGCATGTTGCGGATCGCAAAGCTCTGAGCCGGCTGAGTGTCTTCTGGTATGAGTTCGTCCGGCGGTGTGCCTTCAAAGCTGCCCGTGCGATGGTTAAAAATGAAAGCCTCGGGGTAGACGCCGAACCAGGCAACAGGCGGGTTCGTGCTCTGCGGATCACAACGTCCGATCTCCTTCAGGCTCTCTCCGCACTCGTAGGCGAAAAATCCGGCAACGTAAGCACCCTCGGCTAGTGCCTGCTCGATTTCCTGGAGCAAGGCACTGCCCGCGGCGAGTGTCCGCGCCGGGCGAAGGAAGAGGTAGCTGCGGTAGTTCTCTAGGTCAAAGCGCGAAGTCTGCAGCAGTACACTGCCCGGAATAGATGCCACCAGCAATCGAACTCGAGCCGGAAGCTGCGCGTAGAGGTTCAATCCGTTGTCCTGTTCCAAGCCAAGCAGCAGGCCTAAAGAAAAAGTATATCCATCCCCGCAAGAGGCCGCGCGATAGGCAGTTCGGAGCTGCTTGGGGGCTGGGTGAATTTCCCCTGCACCGGCACATTCTGATATCTTCAATTTTTCGAACGTCGGCGGTGCCAGATGAAAAAACTATTAGCCCTCAATCGCAGCGAAATCGCCATCCGTATTCTTCGTGCCGCCAACGAACTTGGGCTGTGCACGGTTGCAATCTATTCGCAGGAAGACCGGCTGGCGCTGCACCGCTTCAAGGCCGATGAAGCCTACCTGATCGGCCAGGGCAAGGGCCCGGTGGAGGCCTACCTTGACGTGGAGGGCATCGTCTCGCTGGCCCAGGAAAAGGGCGTGGATGCGATTCATCCCGGCTATGGATTTCTCTCCGAGAATCCGGCGCTGCCGCGTGCCTGCGAACGGGCGGGAATCACCTTCATCGGTCCCAGCGCGGATCTGCTCGACCTGCTGGGCGATAAGACCGCGGCGCGGCGCCTGGCTCAGCGCGCAGGCATTCCGGTGGTTCCGGGCACGGAGGAAGCGGTGGCCGACGCGAAGCAGGCGGAAAAGATCGCCGCCGAAATCGGCTTCCCTCTCATCATCAAGGCGGCCTTCGGGGGCGGCGGACGCGGCATGCGCGTGGTCGATAAGCCCGCTGAGTTTGCCGGAAAGCTCGAAGAGGCCCGCCGTGAAGCGGCTGCGGCCTTTGGCAACGACGCGGTGTTTATGGAGCGCTTTGTACGCCGCGCCCGCCACATCGAAGCCCAGATTTTAGGCGACCGGCACGGTCATATCCTCCACCTCTATGAGCGCGATTGCTCGGTGCAACGGCGCCATCAGAAGGTAGTCGAGGTCGCGCCGGCGGTTTCGCTCGATCCGGCGATTCGCAAGCAACTGGCCGAGGCCGCGGTGAAACTCGCTAAGACCGCGGGCTACTACAACGCCGGAACGGTCGAGTTCCTGGTGGATGCCGATTCCGGCGAGTGGTATTTCATCGAGGTCAACCCGCGCATCCAGGTGGAGCACACGGTCACCGAAATGGTCACCGGCATCGATCTGGTGCGCGCGCAGATTCAGGTTGCGCAGGGCCGGTCGCTGCACGACGAGGAGATGCGGCTGCCGGCGCAGGAGAAGATTCCGCTCTACGGCTACGCGCTGCAATGCCGGATCACGACCGAAGATCCAGGCAATAATTTTGTTCCAGATTACGGCAAGCTTTCTACCTACCGCTCGCCGGCGGGCTTCGGAATCCGACTGGACGGAGGATCGGCCTACGGCGGCGCGGTCATTACTCCGTACTACGACTCCCTGCTGGTGAAGGTCACCGCGTGGGGCAGCGACTTCCAACAGGCTTGCCAGCGCATGGACCGCAGTCTGCGCGAGTTTCGCGTGCGCGGGGTGAGGACCAATATTCCTTTTCTGGAGAACGTGGTCGGCAGCGCGGAGTTTCAGTCCGGACGGGTTACCACGCGCTGGATCGAGGAGACGCCAGCGCTGTTCCATTTTGCTCCCAAGCGCGACCGTGCCACGCACCTGCTCGCCTATCTGGGCGAGGTGATCGTTAACGGCAATCCGTCGGTGGCGGGCAAGCCCAAACCCAAGCGGATGGACGCGGCCCCGATACCGCCGCGCATTGCCGCCGCTCCGCCCGACGGCACGCGCCAGCTTTTGCAGCGCCTGGGACCGCAAGGGCTGGCCGAGTGGGCAGGTTCGCAGAAACGCCTGCTGCTTACCGACACGACCTTCCGCGATGCCCATCAGTCGCTGCTGGCAACCAGGGTGCGAACCCACGACATGATGGCGATTGCCAACTTTGTCGCCCATCGCATGCACGATCTGTTCAGCCTGGAGATGTGGGGCGGCGCCACGTTTGACGTCTCCATGCGCTTCCTGCAGGAGTCGCCCTTTGCGCGTTTGCAGCAGCTTCGCCAGGCGATTCCCAACATCTGTTTTCAGATGCTGCTGCGCGCTTCCAACGCCGTTGGCTATACCGCGTATCCCGACAACGTAGTCGCCGAATTCATCCAGGAATCGGCGGCGCAGGGGATGGATATTTTCCGCATCTTCGACTCGCTGAACTGGCTGCCGAATATGAAGTCCTCTATGGAGGCCGTGCGCAAGACCGACTCGGTGTGCGAAGCCGCCATCTGCTATACGGGAGACATTCTCGATCCGAAGCGCGATAAGTACTCGCTGGAATATTACGTCCGCATGGCCAAAGAACTGGAGCGCATGGGCGCGCATATGCTGGCCATCAAGGACATGGCGGGAGTGTGCCGTCCCTACGCCGCCGAGAAGCTGGTGAAGACGCTGCGCCAGGAGATCGGCATCCCGATTCATTTCCACACGCACGACACCAGTGGCCTGAACGCCGCCTCCATTCTGAAGGCCGCTGAGGCCGGTGTGCATATCGCCGACGGCGCGATGGCTTCCATGAGCGGGCAGACCAGCCAGCCCAATCTGAACTCCGTGGTGGCCGCGCTGGCGCACACCAAACGCGATACCGGCGTCGATCTGGACGCGCTGAACCAGTGCGCCGATTACTGGGAGGTGGTGCGCGAATACTATCTTCCGTTCGACACCAGTCCCAAGGCCGGCACCGCCGAGGTGTATCTCCACGAAATGCCCGGCGGCCAATATACCAACCTGAAAGAGCAGGCCGAGTCCATGGGCCTGGGGCCGCGCTGGCATGAGATTGCGCGCACCTACGCGGAGGTCAACATGGCCTTCGGCGACATCGTCAAAGTCACGCCCTCCAGCAAAGTGGTGGGCGACATGGCAATCTTTCTGGTGAACCACGACATGACGATCGAGCAGTTCAGCCGCCTGACGCCTGACCATAACTTGACGCTGCCGGAATCGGTGATCGATATGTTCATGGGATCGTTGGGCGAGCCGGAGGGCGGATGGCCGAAGCCGATGCAGAAGATCATTCTGCGCGGAGCCAAGCCGCGACATGGACGCCCGGGCGCGAACCTTCCGAAGGTGGACCTCGACGAGACCGCGGTCGAACTCGAAAAGAAGATCGGCCGCGAACCCACGCGCGACGAGGTACTCAGCTACCTGATGTATCCGGATGTTTTCGTGAAGTTTGCCCACAATCAAAAGAGCTGGGGCGACGTCTCCGTGCTGCCGACGCCGCAGTTTTATTACGGCATGGAGCGCGCCTCGGAAGTGAGCGTGGAACTGGAGCCCGGAAAGTCGCTGATCATCAAGTTCCTCACCACGGGCGAGCCGCACCCCGACGGCACGCGCACCTTGTTCTTCGAACTCAACGGCCAGCCTCGCGAGATCGTCATCCGCGACCGCAAACTGGATGCGAAGGCACCGACGCGGCCCAAAGCCGACCCCGCACGCCCCGGCGAGATCGGCGCACCCATCCCCGGAGTTGTCTCCTCCGTAGCCGTGCAGCTCAACCAGAAGATTGAAAAAGGCGACCGCCTGCTGGTGATGGAGGCGATGAAGATGCAGAGCACCGTCTATTCGCCGGTGGGCGGAATGATAAAACAGCTGCTGGTGAAGGCCGGGCAGCATGTCGAATCCAAAGACCTGCTCCTGGTCATTGAATAGGCCGCGGCGGCCTCACGGACGCTCCGGCCAGGCGTGGCGCGGGTAGCGGCGCATCAATTCGCGGCGCACCTGCGGATACAGCCGCTCCCAGAATCCGGCCAAGTCGGTCGTGGTTTGCACCGCACGCTGATTCGGGGCGAGAAGATGCACCACCACGGGTGTGCGCTGCGGCCCAATCCGCGGCGTCTCGCGCATGCCAAAAAAGTCCTGCAGGCGGGATGCGATCCAGGGCGGCTTGCCGGGCTCGTAGTGGACCTTGGTCTGGCGGCCGTTGGGCAGGCGAATGCGCGCGGGTGCGATTTCATTGAGCCGCCGCGAGTCGAGCTTCTGTTCGAGCAGCGCGACCAGGTTCGTCGCCGCGCTCTTCAATTCGGCAAAGCTGCGCAGCCCGTAACACATCTCGCGCAGCACAAGCGAAACGTCGGGCGGCTCGGAGCCGGCAAACTCGATGCGGCCCATGAGTTCAGCCAGAGCGTCAGGATCGACAAAGCGCTCGATTCCGGCCTCGATTGCCTTCTGCGCCAGCAGTTCGGCGGCGGCCTCCGCGTCCGGCACCGCGCCGCGCGATTCCTGAATCACCAGCGCGTCGTAGAGCAAGGCGCTCACCGCGTCCACACGCTCGGCCGCACGGTTCCACACCACGCTGGCCTGCTCCCGCACACGCTCCGGGAAGAGATCGATCAGCCACTCCGGCTCGATGCGGGCCGTCATGCGAATCAGCGGCAGCGGCTTGTCCTTGCGGTCCTCCGCATCCACGGCCACCATGAACTCATAGCGCGGCGGCTCGCCCGCCACCTCTGCCGACGTGCCCGCCGAGAGCAGCACCTGGTTGCCCGCCCGCCGCCGCGCGACACGGTCCGGAAAGCCGGCGAGCACCGACATCAGCAGCGCGTCGTCATTGTGATGTTTCTGTCTGGGAGGACGCGCGATTCTGCGCAGTTGCTCGACGTGCTGCTGCAGGCGATAATCCCGGTCTGTCTCTAGGGCAGCCAGCAGATCGTTTTTCTCCAGCTGCACGCCTGAGCCCAGCAGCGCCGCGGCCACACAGCCGTCCTCACCCACGCCGCGCTCGGTGGCCTCTACCAGAATCCGAGACAGGCGGGGCGGCAGCGGATAGCGCGCCAAGCGCTGCGCCATCTGGCATGAAGCGTCGCGTGTCACGCCCAGGCGGTCGAGCAGCAACTCGGCCTGCCCTACTGCGGAAGCGGGCGGTGCATCCAGCCAGTCCACGTCGTGCACGTTGGCAATCCGCATGGCGCGCAAATCGAGGCAAAGCTGCGACAGATCGCTGCGCAGGATCTCGGGCGCGTCGTGATCGGGGCGGCGCAGATAATCCTCCTGCGAGTAGAGGCGCAGCACGCGGCCTGGCGCTGTGCGTCCGGCGCGCCCGGCCCGCTGCTTGGCCGCAGCCTTGCTCACCCGGCCCACGTGCAGCGTCGGCAATCCGCTCCAGGGAGAATAGGCTGCAAAGCGCGCCAGCCCGCTGTCGATGACCGCAGTGACTCCCTCGACCGTTACCGAGCTCTCCGCAACATTGGTGGCAAGGATAATTTTTTGCTGCGCGGCAGGGGAGAGCGCGCGATCCTGTTCCTTCGGCGGGAGGCTGCCATGCAGAGGCAGCATCAACAGATTGGCCCGGCGCGCCACGGCTTCACACTCGCGCATCGCGCGGCGGATCTCCGCCGCTCCGGGCAGGAATGCCAGTACGTCGCCGGAGTGCCGCTCGTCGATCAGCAGTTCCACGGCTTGCTTCACCTGAACTTCAAGGGGCTTGGAGGAGTACGGCAGATGCTGGATGGAAAGCTCGAAGAGTGTTCCGGTGGAGCGCACGATGGGGCAGCTGCTATTTAGATAGCGCGCTACGGGATCGGCGTCGAGGGTTGCCGACATGACCACGATGCGCAGCTCGGGCCGCGTTTGCTGCAGGCGCTTCAGCAGGGCCAGCGCTAGATCGCTTTCCAGATGGCGCTCATGGAACTCATCGAGCACCACGGCGCCCACGCCTTTTAAGAATGGATCGGAGAGCATGCGCCGGGTCAGCATGCCCTCGGTGACAAAGCGCAAGCGCGTGCGCGGGCCCACTGCTTCCTCAAAGCGCACCTGGTAGCCGACTGTCTCGCCAGGCTGCTCGCCTAGCTCCCAGGCCACTCGCCACGCGGCCAAACGTGCGGCGATGCGGCGCGGCTCCAGCACCACGACTTCGCCGCTCACAAGTCCGAGCAGAGCCGGAGGCACGCGAGTCGTCTTGCCTGCGCCCGGAGGAGCTTCGATCACGAGGCTGGGATGCCGGTTTAGGGAATCGATGATCTCCGGCAGGATGGCATCCACCGGAAGACCAGGTTTGCGGTTCAACACGTCACATCGGAACACGGACTTTTGGCCGGCGTCAATGGCGCAAGGATCACGCGATCAGGCCCGCCCCGCGAACTCCCGCGTTTCGGTGGACACTTTGACCTTTTCACCGGTCTTGATGAAGAGCGGAACGCGGATTTCGATGCCGGTCTCCAGCGTGGCGGGCTTGGTCACGTTGCCACCGGAGGAATCGCCGCGAGCGCCGGGTTCGGTGTAGGTGACTTCCAACTCGACGTGGGTCGGCAGCTGCAGTCCGATGGGATTGCCGTTGTACTTATGCAGCTCGATGATGGCGCCCTCGACTAGAAAGTCCATTGCGTCCCCAACCATTTCACTGGAGAGGGTCAGCGTCTCGAAGCTCTCCTGGTCGAGAAAATGGGAGCCATCTCCGTCGCTGTAGAGGAACGATGCCTGAACCATCTGCAGGTCGGGCTCCTTGAACTTGTCGCTGGCCTTGAATGTCCGATCAAAGACGGCGCGGGTGAGCAGGTTACGCATTTTGAGGCGGACCAGCGTCTGCCCGCCACGCGCGGTGGGGGTGTTCACCTCTGCATCCAGACAATGGAAGGGAGTGCCGTCGAACTCGATAAACATCTTGCGCTTGACGTCGATAGCGTCGATTAATGCGGCCATGATTTGCTAAAACCTCAAAATTCAAACCTAGGCTCGGAAGCGGGCATTCCACCGGAGTCCAGTCCGGCTTCCCTCTTTGGCCAATGGTGTCTCTTTTAGAATAACAGGTAGGCGCGGCCGCATCTGGCGCAAAGGCCGCGTGCCAGGGATGGCCCGGCTATGCCGCGGGCGGCATTACGGCCGGTTCTTCGCGGCGGCGGCAGGCGGCATTCAATCGGCTGGCAAGTTCCCGGCCAAGCCGCAAAACATTGGGTTCCAGCAGGAGATTTTGCTGATGACCGGGAACTTCGCAAACCTCCACCGCGCCGTGGAGAACGCGCTGCCAACCCAGGTATTCATCCACCAGTTGTCCGGATAGCTGTTTGCCGGCACGGAATAGCAGGACATCGCCCTCATATGGACGTGGTACATAATTCTCCAGGGATTTTCCGTTTTCCATCGCCACGGCCTCAAGAATGTAGGCGGTGGACAAAGTTGAGCGGTCGGACGGATGACGGCCAGTCATCTTGTCGAAGGCAATCGCAGCCCTGGCACAGGCCCGGCTCCAGAAGTAACGGCACCGCTCCAAAATGTAAGCCTGCCCTCGGTTGGCAAGGTTCTCCGCCTCCAGATCGAGCCGCTTGGTTGTGCGATTCCAGCAGCGCTGGAATAACGTAGTCCTTGAATTGAAACCCAGGGCGTCCGGATGTGTGGATTGAATCATTACCAGCAGCGCGACTTCCTGTCCCGCAGCGGTGAGTTGTTGAGCCGCTTCCAAGGCCAGGATTCCGCCCATGCAGAATCCCCCTAAAAAATAGGGCCCCTCCGGTTGAAGACTTCTCAGTTCGGAGATGTAAGCCGCGGCCATCTCTTGCAACGTCTGGTTCCTGACGATATTGCCGTCGAGACCTCTGGACTGCAGGGCATACACCGGCTGATCGGGCTCCAGGCAGTCGACCAGCGGATGGTACTCCAGAACATTGCCGCCATGAGAATGCATAAGGAACAGAGGCGGTTTGGACCCTCCGGGCCGCAGCGGGACCAGCGAGGACCAGGACGGCGCCCACTGCTGTTTCCGAAGTACCGCCGCCAGATCGGCGATGGTGGGCGCGCGCAATAACGTGGCCAGCGGCAGACGTGTCTTGCAAAGCCTGTCAATCTCAACCACGACGCGCACGGCAAGCAGAGAATGGCCGCCCAGGTCGAAGAAATTATCGTGGATCCCCACCCGTTCCAATTGCAAAACCCTTGCCCAGATTCCGGCCAGCAACTGCTCGATCGAATCGCGGGGAGCGGCGAACTCGTCTCTGCCTGTAAGGTGCTCCACCGGAGCGGGAAGCGATTTGCGGTCGATCTTTCCGTTGGCCGTCAGCGGCAGCTTTTCCATGGCGACGAAAAACCGTGGGACCATGTAGGCTGGGAGGAATTTCTCCAGGTGCGCACGCAGGTCGTCGACCGCCGGCACAGCGCTTATCCGCGCCTCGAAATACGCTACCAGCTGCTTGTCGCCCGTTTCGATCTGGCGGGCAATCACCGCACATTGCCGGATCGCGGGGTGAGAGCCAAGAACTGCTTCGATCTCCCCGCATTCGATGCGGAAGCCGCGGATTTTCACCTGGTGATCGACGCGTCCAAGGCACTCCAGGATGCCATCGGCACGCCACCGCGCCAGGTCACCGGTTCGATACAGGCGCGAATGGGGCGTGAATGGGTTCGGGATGAACCGCTCTTCGGTCAGCTCCTGGCGGCGCAGATAGCCGCGCGCCAAACCGGCGCCACCGATATAAAGCTCTCCTACCGCTCCGGCAGGGACGAGGCTGCGATTGGCGTCGAGTACCAAGACTTGGGTGTTGGCGATCGGCCGGCCAATCGGCACCGGAGCCTCATCCGTCGCGACTTGATGGATGGTGGAATAGATCGTGGTTTCTGTCGGACCATACCCGTTCCACAGCTCTGCGCACCGGCAGCGGAGCTCCCGCGCTAAGTCGGGCACAAGGGCTTCGCCGCAGCAGAACACCTTGAGGTTTGCCGAGCCGCTCCAGCCGGCATCGATCAGTGCCCGCCATGTGGGAGGCGTGGCCTGCATCACCGTGCAACCGGTATCCCTCATCCGTTCCATGAGCCTTACCGGATCGATGGCATCGTCGCGGCTTGCGATGGCGATCGTTCCGCCGCTGATCAGGGACAGGTAAAGCTCCAATCCGGCGATGTCGAACGACAGAGTGGTGACTGCCAGGAGCGTGTCGGTTGCGGTGAAGCCCGGCTCGCGCTGCATGGACAGTAGAAAATTGGTCAGCGCGGAGTGAGGGATCTCTGCGCCCTTTGGCCTGCCGGTGGAACCGGAGGTGTAGAGCACGTAGGCTAGGCTGTCCGGCTTGGAAGCAGGCAGCTCCGGCAGTTCGCCTTCGTGCTCTGCATTTTCTGGCCAATCGGAGTCGAGTTGGATCACCAGCGGAGGCCGGACCGGCAGCATCTGCTCCAGTCCCTTGTGCGTGAGGAGCACACGCATCTGGCTGTCCTCCACCATGTAGGCAAGGCGCTCCGGCGGGAAAGACGGATCGAGCGGTACGTATGCGCCACCGGCCTTGAGAATCCCGAGCAGGGCCACCACCATCTCCGCCGAACGTTCGACCATCAGGCCCACCAGCACCTCAGGTCCAACTCCGCATTTACGAAGATGGTGGGCCAGTTGGCTGGCGCGGCGGTTCAACTCCCCATAGCTCAGCTGCTGATCTGCAAACGCGAGGGCGATTGCGTCAGGACGACGGGCCGCCTGCTGTTCAAACAACTGGTGCACACAGGCAGAGGGAAACTCTACGCGCGTGTCGTTCCATAGCTGCAGAATCTGGGTTCGCTCTGCTTCGGTCAACAGCGGCAGGTTTGAAAGTTGCTGGTTCGGATTGCGAACGATGCCTTCCAGCAACACCCGGAAGTGAACCAGCATCCGCGCCATGGTTGCGGGATCGAACAGATCGGTGCTGTATTCGAAGACCACCCGCAGTCCGTCGGGCAACTCCCAGGCGAAAAAGGTGAGATCCACCATGGACGACCGGATCTCGAATTCGAACGGCGTGATTTTCAAATCGGCGAGTTCCAACTCCGACCGGGGCGCGTTCTGGAAGGCAAACATCACCTGGAACAGGGGAGTAAACGCCAAACTGCGGTCCGGCCGCAGGGACTCGACCAGCACCTCGAAGGGCATGTCCTGGTGCGCCAGACCGTCGAAGACAAGCTGCCGCATCTGCCTCATGAGCTGGCGAAATGGAGCCTGCGCGGAAAGGCGCGGCCGGAGAACAACGGTGTTGAGGAACAGCCCGATCAGGTCCTTGGTCTGCGGCGTTCGTCCTGCAACCGGAACGCCCACCGGCAGGTCGTCCTGGCCGGTGAAGCGGAAGAGCAGAGTCTGAAATGCCGCCAGCAGCGTCATGAAGAGCGTGACGCCTTCGCGGCGGGAGAGCGAATTCAACGCGTCTTTTAGATGTTTCGGAAGAAAGATCGATTGCCGCGCGCCGCGATAGCTCTGTTCGGCGGGACGCGGCCGGTCTGCCGGCCACTCAACCACCGGGGGCGCGCCCTCCAGTTGAGCCTTCCAATAGGAAAGGTGCCGTTCCAGCACCTCGCCCTGAAGCGTGTCCCGCTGCCACACCGCGTAATCCCCGTACTGTAAAGGCAACTCCGGCAACGGAGAAGTCAGCCCGGACGAGTACGCGTTGTAGAGTATGCCCAGTTCTCGGAGGAAGATGCTCATCGACCATCCTCCCTCGGAGATGATGTGGTGCATCACCAGCAACAGGATGTGCTCCTCCGCGCCCAGTACAAAAAGCGTGGATCGAAGCAGAGGTCCGCGCTGCAGATCGAAGGGAAGGTTCGCCTGCTCTGCGGCCTCAGCGGCGGCCACGAGTTCGCGCTCCGGCTCAGGCAGGTGGCTGAGATCCGAAATATCCAGTCGCGTTGGCACAGTGGGCGCGACGATCTGCATCGGCTGGCCATTTACCAGGGCGAAGATGGTTCGCAGCGATTCGTGGCGCCAGACGATTTCGCCGATCGCCTTCTCCAGGCATTCCACCTGGAGCGGCCCCGTCAGGCGCATGGCCTCCGGAACGTTGTAGGCGGAATTTCCCGGCTCCAACTGATTCAGGAACCATAGGCGCTGCTCGCCGAACGATAAGGGAAAGACGAGCGGCTCCGCCGCTGCGATGCGACCTTTGCCATCGACCGCCTCAAGCGATTCGAGCATTGGTCACCGCTCCATTTCCAGGTTGTGGAACTCCGCCGCGAATCGGGGCCGGCGCGATGCTGGGAGCAGGGCCCGCTTCCGGTTGGAAAAGTCTTGTCTCCAGCTCCGCAGCCAATCCGCCGATAGTGGGAAAGTCAAACAATGCCTGGAGCGGGAGGTCCACGGAAAACTCGCGCCGGATCGCAAAGGTGATTTGGACTGCGGTGAGCGAATGGCCGCCCGAGTCCAGAAAATTATCATTCACGCCCACCCGTTCGACCGCAAGCGCCTCCGCCCAGATGGCGGCGAGCTTCTCCTCCAGAACATTGCGCGGAGCCGCGTAAACACTGGTCTCAAAGGCTTCCGGCCGAGGCAGCTGGCGGCGATCGATTTTGCCGTTGGGAGTCAGAGGGAAGGCTGCCAGGAAGACAAAGGCGAAGGGAATCATGTGGGCCGGCAGTTTCGCTTCCAGAAAAGCGCGCAGTTCGCGCACGGATGGAAGCTGGGCTTCATTGGGCTTGACGTAAGCTGCCAGGCTCGGCACTCCGCCGTCGGCGCCGTCCATGGCGCTTACCACGGCCTGCCGGACTCCCGGGTGCATTTCCAGGGCTGCTTCAATTTCGCCCGGCTCGATGCGGTGTCCCAGGATTTTGATCTGCTGATCCACGCGGCCGAGAAACTCCAGATAGCCTTCAGGCAAGTGACGCACCACATCGCCGGTGCGGTAGAGGCGCGAAGCGGCCTCGGCGCGGAAGGGCATTACCACGAACCGCTCCGCCGTGAGTTCAGGCCGGTTGAGATATCCGCGGACGACTCCGTCGCCTCCGATGTAGAGTTCGCCCGCTTCGCCGGGCGCCACCGGCTCGCGGTTTTCGTCGAGAACATGGACCGAGGTGTTGGCGATGGGAGAGCCGATGAAAATAGCGCTCTCGTCTTTCCTCAGGCGGTGCACGGTTGACCAGATGGTGGTTTCGGTGGGCCCGTACATGTTGTAGATTTCGCCGGCGACAAGCTGGTGGAGATTTGCTGCCAGGGAGAGCGGCAACGCTTCGCCGCCCACCATAAGCTTGCGCACCGAGGCCAGCGCCTCGGGTCCGCCGGGAGTCAACAGCAACATTCTCGCCTGGGAGGGCGTGCATTGCAGGTGGGTCACGCGGTACCGCATGATCTGCGCCGGGATGGAGTAATCGGAATTTTCGCTTGGCGGGCGGTTGGCGTTCTCCATCAACTGCCGCAGGCTCTCCAGGCTTGCCAGCACCGTGTCGCTCTCGATGCCAAAGTCGATCAGGCATCCCACTTCATCGACGCCTATCTGCTTGAGCCGGGCCACAAGTTGAGCGCAGCTCTCCGGGGTTCCGAACAGGCCGCTGCTCTCGAAGTAGCGGTCAAAGGCATGATCGATGAGGGATTCGAGATCGGCCGCCGTCAGGTTTCCCCCGGCAAACTCCGCTCCCAGACCTTTGACGACCTGACGCATCAGGTCCACCGAGGTTTTCAGGTACTGGCAAAATGGGTGGCGCACTCGCTCGGCGACTTCCTGCGGAGTGTCACCGACATAGGTGTGCAGCATCAGCGTCACATGCGCCGGTTGGGTGCCGGAATAGGCTTTGCGATAGATTGCGATCTTGGCTTCGAGTTCCTCGAGACTTTGGCCCAGCAAATGGGTGAGCAGATTGGCGCCTGCTTCCCCGGCCATGCGGAATGTCTCCGGGTCTCCGGAAGCGGTGACCCAGAAGGGCAGCTCGGGCTGCACCGGACGCGGCAGGATGGAAACACCGACCTCGCCGCCGCTCCCACGTTGGCGCTGAATCGTCTCTCCCCGCCAGAGCGCGCGGACGGTTTCGATGTCGCGGAACATGACTTTCTTCCGCTCGGCATAATTCTGCGGAGCGAAGACGAAGTCCTTATCATGCCAGCCGGAGGCAAACGAAATGCCTACGCGTCCGTGCGACAGGTTATCCACCACGGACCACTCTTCGGCCACCCGCAGCGGATCGTGCAGAGGCAAGACCACACTGCCGGCTCGAATCTGCACCTGGTTGGTAAGCATGGCGAGCGCGGCGCTGGTGACCGAGGGGTTGGGAAACATTCCACCGAAGGCGTGAAAGTGCCGCTCCGGACTCCATACGGCGGTAAAGCCGTTTTGATCGGCGAATCGGGCCCCTTCCATCAGCAGTTTGTACTTGTCTCCACCCACGCCCTCGTCTCCGCCGAAATAGAACAGGCTGAACTCGAGCGGCTTGCTGGGCGCCAGGCGGACGGGGTGAACCTCCTCGGTACGGTTCGGCTCCTCCTGAAGGATCACATGGAATCCCCGGGTGAGGGTCCAGAACAATTCCAGTACGGAAATATCGAATGAGATGCTGGTGACGGCCAGCCACACGCCCGGCTCCGGGCCGATCTTCTGGTCCATGCCGGCGAAAAAATTCACCACGTTGCGATGGCTCACCATCACGCCCTTGGGTTTTCCCGTGGAGCCCGAGGTGTAGATGACGTAGGCCAGATTGCCGGAGCGCACATCACTGGCCGGGCACTCCGGACTGAGCGCGGCAAGCGTGTCCCGCTCCGCATCCAGTGCAACCAGCTTGGCCGGGTGTCCAGCGAACGTACCGGCCAGCCTCTGTTGGGTCAGGATCACCGGCACGCGCGCGTCTTCCAGCATGAACGCCAGCCGTTCGCGCGGGTATGCAGGGTCCAAGGGCAGGTAAGCGCCGCCGGCCTTCAGGATGCCAAGCATCCCCACCATCATTTCCAGCGAGCGCTGCATCGAGATGCCGACCAGGATTTCCGGCACCACACCAAGTTGCTGGAGGCGGTGCGCAACCTGGTTGGCGCGGACCGACAGTTCGCGGTAGGTCAGTTGGGAGTCCCGGAACACCACCGCCACATCGTTGGGCGTACGGGCCACCTGTTCCTCAAACAGCTGATGAATGCAGCTGCCGGTCCGGTAGTCAAGCCGGGTGTCCGTCCGCGGCACGGCCGCTTCTCTGGTGCTCATTCGCCCTCCTGCCGGGCTCTAATCCCGGCGCCGAACCAGAACATCCTCCACGAACAAACAGTCGATGCCGGTGCCCAGGAATGTCTCGATGGCTTCCCGGGGCGTATTGACGATCGGTTGTCCCTTTACGTTGAAACTGGTGTTGAGAAGCATTTCTTTTCCCGTAGTCTTGCCCACCGCTTGCAGAAGACAGTGAAAGGCCGCGCTGTCTTTTTCCGAGACGGTCTGTACCCGGGCCGAGCCGTTCACGTGAGTAATCGCCGGCAGCTGAGAGCGATAGGCCTGGCGCACGTCGACCGTGGTAATCATGTAGGGCAGATCGGTGCCGGGTTGAAGATCAAACCACAGGTGCGCCTGCTCCTGGGAAACCGCCGGAGCGAATGGCCGGAACGCCTCGCGCTTTTTCACCATGGCGTTGACCCGGTCGCGCATCTCGGGACGGCCCGGGTCGGCCAGAATGCTGCGGTTGCCGAGGGCGCGAGGACCGAACTCCATCCTTCCGCGATACCAGGCAAGCACCCGGCCATCGGCGATCAGCCGGGCAGCCTCGGCACACGTTCCTTCCAAGCTCTGGAAACGGATGGCTTCGATGCGATCGGCGAATTCCGCCAGCGCGGCATCGACCGCCTGCATGGAATAAGCGGGGCCGAAGAACGGAACGGGGAGACGCACATTGCGGCTTTCGCCCGCGCACGAGGCCCGGTACAACGCAGCGCCCAGCGCGGTTCCATCGTCTCCGGCGGCCGGCTGTACGTAGATCTCATCGACGCATCCCGAGCGCTGCAGCTGGCCGTTGGCGGTGCAGTTGAGCGCGACTCCGCCAGCCAGAGCCAGGCGCCGCTGGCCGGTGCTGGCACTGAAGCTGGTCGCCAGATGCAGCACCACACGTTCCAGAGATTCCTGCAGCGCGGCGGCTACATCGCAATGTTCCTGGGTGATCTCCTCGTCAGGATGGCGGCGCTTCACCAGGTTCTGGTCCAGATACTCGCGGGTGGTGAGATAGTTCTCGCGCGCTTCCCTGCTGCGGTTCAATCCGAGGATGGGAATGCGGAGGGTGCCGTCTTTGCGCAGTTCCACCGCTTGCTGGAAAAACGCGCGGTGCCGCTGGGGATTTCCGTAGGGAGCCAGGCCCATGATCTTGTATTCGTCGGCATTGAAGTCGAAGCCCAGCTGGAGCGTGACCAGCGAATAGATAATGCCGATCGAATCCGTGGCCGGCATCTCGCAGAGAGTTCGAAGCCCGCCCGGCCCGGCAAGATAAGCCGATGCGCCCTGTACCTCGCCCATGGCATCGATTACCAGCACCAGGCATTCCTCCCACCCGGAGGTGAGGAAAGCGCTTGCCGCATGGGCCAAATGATGGCCTACGGCATGGACCCGTTTCGCCGGGAATCCCGGCAGGTTGCGCTCCACCTGAGCCAGGAAAGCTTCTCTGGAAAAAACTTCGCTGTATAGCTTCTCCGTGGTCGGATCCAGGGAGTAGATCTGCTGGTAAGGGGCGTAGTCAAAGCCGTGGGCGATCTCGTCTACTTCGCCGATGGAGATTCCGGCTTCGGCCAGGCACCAGGAGATGGCAGAGATGGGGAAGTCGCCGGTATGCTTTTTGCGGCTGAACCGCTCTTCGGCGGAGGCCGCTACCAGTTGGCCATCGATGACCAGAGCGGCGGCGGAGTCATGGCCCTGGGAGATCCGGTATTCGCGTTCCTCAAGACCGGGCCAGTGAGTTTTTTTGAACTGGATTGCATTTCCGAGTCCGCTGATGCCGAGTATCTTCATCTTGTATACAGCACCGCCAAGAGCTGGCTCACCCTCAGCGAATCCTCCGTCTGCCCCAGCGCGAAAATCGCGCAAGCCAAGGTTCTGCGATCGGCAACCGCGCTGGGTTTGGCTGTCACCACGGAGGCCGGCGAACACGACCTTACCTACAAGCTTTGTTCTCTTTGTTCCCCGCCCACCATCACCGGCGAGAATGTACGTTAGTGAGTTGCTCGTACGCGGCTAGAGGTTGTACAACCGTCAACAATTGCGCTCCGATGGGCTCGCCAAAACGCAATGTTCAAGGCTTCGCCGTCCTCTTGGCGAAAGAGGCCGCAGGCAGAACAAAAAATGGCCAGCGATCGCATCCGACCGCTGGCCATTGACCATGAATGCTGCTGGCCGCTGCTTGCTTGCCATCGCAACGTTCCCTACGGCAGGTAGTATCGGAACGAGGTTAAGACCATGTTGTCGATGCTGCGTGGTGCTCCACCCACACCGGACCAGGTGTTGCGCGTCAGGTAAGAGTACTGCCCGCCGAACTGAACCCTGCCCGCCGGTCCGTTATACAAGCGGTACCAGAAGCCAAATGTACCCTCGATCAGGGCGCGCGTATCCCCTACGCAATTGGCGAGCGTGCCGGGAGTAAAGCCGGTTCCCGCGCCGGGAAGGGTTTCCGTGTAGCAACCGCTGTTCACAAAAAGGGGATTGCCGTAGCCGACTTCTTTGCCCGTAACAGGATCGGTTTCGGTCGCCGTGCGGCTGGCATATTCTGCTCCACCGTAAGCGTAGAGATCGAGTTTGGTGCCATGCCATTCGAGCGTGCTCAGCCCCTGGTAGCCACGGATCAAAGCGAGGGTTCCGTTCGCATTCACCGTGACATCGGAAAGCGATCCGGCGCCGTAGCGGCCCACACCGCTGCCGCCGAAGCCATGCAGACCGAAGACAATGTGCTTGTGGTCGAAGTTCCAGCGGGCGTTGGCGCCGAAGCCTCCACCGTTTTTCGCGGAGTTATAGGCACCCAGTACGTTGGAACCTGCTGCGGCACTGCCGTCGCAATGGGTTGTGGCGCCGACATCGCCGCAAGGAAATACACGGTCGGCGAAGCGGTCGTAGAGGCCGAAGACCTCATAGTGGCCAAAGCCAGGATCAAAGGCGGCCTTGGCGATGATATCGGGTGAGGGATTGAACGAGTAGGTTCCGCTGGAGTTGTAACTTTTGCCGTCGCCCGCTTCGCCGAGCAAGAAGTTATCCGCGTTGTTATGCAGCGTGGCTGTAGCTTCGGGGTTCTCTATGGCGGCGGCCAACCAGATCTTATCGCCGAAGTTCTTGGTCACGCGAAGCCCATACTGCCGCGCGAAACTGAAACCGACATTGTATCCCGCGTCGATCGTCCTGGGCCGGGCATCGTTGGTTTTGCCGGCATCGTCGCTGGGACGGATTCCCCGCTGGTTTTCGGTGACCAGGCTCCACATCTGGCCGCCGAGGAAACTCCATCCGTTGTTGAAACGAGCCTGTCCCCACGCCTGACGAAGACGCAACGTGTAACCGTCGGTCTGGGTGGATGTTGAGGTGACGCCGGACGAGAGAAAGTCGCCGGACACGTAGCCGGAGAGCTCCGCGCTCTTCAGGTGTCCCAACAAATAGACGGTAGGCCGCGACTGGCGCGCGGAGCCGAAGAACTCCGACTCCTTGCTTTGCGAAGCACCGGGCAGGGGCAGCGAATTAAATGGGGTGGAAACGTCAGCTCCCAAGGCTTTGGAGCGGCGCACGGTTTCGGCCGCCACAAAGCCACCCGGCGTGATGCTGAGGCCTTTGAAGCGAATCGTCAGAGGACCTTCGAGCTCCGTAGTTGGCCCGGTCTGCTGGACCTCCTGTGCGGCCGGCGCGGCGTTGCTGACGCTGGTCTTGAGTTCGGCCACGTCTCCCTTGAGTTCAGAGACGCTCTGCTGTTGCTGACTGGCCTGGGTTTGGGCCGCGGCCGCTTTGTTGGCCGCGTCAGCCGCGGCCGCTTGAGTCTGCCGCGCGTTTTGCAGCAGTAGTTGCACCTGCTCGGTCAGTTTCTGGATTTGCTGCTGCTGGGCTGCCAAGGCGTCTTTCAATGCCTGCACGTCGGCAGCAGAGGCGGCGGATGTTTGGGCGAAAAGCGCAGGCGCTGAGAGCAGTAGAACTAAAAGGATGATTCTCTTCATGCAATATGCCTCACGTAAGGTGAGCGAGAGAGCTAGCCCCACAAAGGGACGCCCTCGTCAGCGGCTATTTAGTTGAGATGGAGAAGGCAGTCGTCGCGATAAAAGGCGCGGCTTAGCGACAACAACAACAGAAGGCGGGTTGGAAGACCGTTGTCGGGGTCATGGTGCTTGATTTATAACACATCACTTACCGAATTCAAAATAACCATGTGAACTTCCAGCAGTTCTAAAAATGAAATGGGAACCCTGATAGCTATTTGCCCGAGCATTGAGCTGTGCTCTGTTGGGTCATGGAGATATTTGAGTCGCTTTTGGCCGGGTTGCGCACGGTCTGCGGAGGATTTCCAGATTCACGCCGCAGCCGAGATGTGGACTACTCGATGGCCGATATTGGGCTTTCGGCGTTTTCCCTGTTCTTCATGCAGAGCGAGTCGTTCCTTGCTCATCAGCGGCATCTGGAGCGCGGGCGGGGCACTTCGAATTGCCATACGCTGTTCGGAATGAAGAAGATCCCCACGGATAACTACATTCGCCTGATGCTGGACAAGGTCTCCCCGGAGGCTTTGCAGCCCTGCTTCGACCAGGTGCTCGAACAACTGTGCGAGCACGACGGCCTCAAGGCATTTCAACGGCTGGGCGGACGAACGCTGGTGGCGTTGGATGGCACGGAGTATTTCTGTTCGCAAAAGCTGAGCTGCCCGCAGTGCCTGACGCGCAAACGATCGAACGGCAAAACAGAGCATTATCACGCCATGCTGGCCGCCATGATCGTAGCTCCCGGTCATAACATGGTGCTGCCACTGATGCCGGAGTTCATCGCGCCGCAGGATGGAGCTGAGAAGCAGGATTGCGAGCGCAACGGGGCTAAGCGCTGGCTGAGCGCGCATGGCGAGCGCGTTGCTCCATTGCGCCCGATCTATCTGGGCGACGCGCTGTTCAGCAGCCAACCAATGGCCGAGGCAGTGCTCGCAACCGGCGCGGATTTTCTGTTCGTATGCAAGAAGGACAGCCACAAGACACTGTATGAGTATGTAGAGGGTGCGCCGTTGGACGAGCGTGCCGTGACCGAACGCAAGCCCGGCAACCGCAGCCTGACGTATCGATACCGCTGGATCGAGGGGGTTCCGCTGCGCGATGGCAAAGATGCGATGAACGTCAACTGGCTTGGGGTCAGCATCCTCGATGCCATGGGGAAGACTACTTACGATGGCGCTTTTGTGACCAGCCTGTCCGTGACGGCGGAGAACGTGGTGGAGATCGCGGCTTGCGCCAGAGCCCGTTGGAAGATCGAAAACGAAAGCTTCAACGTGCTGAAAAACAACGGTTATAACCTGGCGCACAACTTCGGACATGGGAAGACATATCTGGCCAGGATGTTCGCGGCCATGAATCTGTTGGCCTTCGCCTTCCATACCGCATGTGACTGCATGGAAACGCTCTGGCAACAAGCCCGCGAGGCTATCGGAACTCGCTCCCGCTTCTTCCAGGACCTTCGCTCCATCTCCGCTTACGTCGTCTTCCCCTCTTGGACCAGTCTCGTGATTACGCTCGCCTCAGGTAAGGCCCCGCCCATTTAGAACTGCTGGTGAACTTCTCAGACCGTGAATCTCTCCTGCCTCAATTTTGACCAAGCGGAGGATAGTGACAGAGATGTACTGAAGGATGAAATACGACAGAGGCAAGGAGCGAGATGCAGGGCGAGGCACCACTCGGAGTACCACTTTCGGGGGCGCGCTAAAACTGCCCCACTCAAGCCGGAAGAAGAGAGCTTGAGTGGGGCATCCGCTGCGGAAGCGATTAGAAGAGGAAACGACCACCGACGGTCGGAGCAATGTTGTCGTCGAAGTTATAGGGGACGCCGGAGCCATTAGGACCATTATGAGGAATGGCGACGGCCAGACCGCCGTTCACGTAGGAATACGCAAATCCGGCATAACCGTCGAAACGCTTGGTGAAGTGATGATCCACGTAGAGCGACTCCTCGTTGAGGTTGCCCGCGCAGGAACTGCGGAGAGTATCTGTGGTTGGGCAGCCCCCAGAATGGAAGTCGTTCTGGATCTGCCGATACCAGGATAAAGTGATATCGGTTTTGCTATCGATGGCGTATTTCCCGCCCGTCCACAGGATCTGCACGTGCTTGGGCAAATCAAGATTGTTGTCTTCGACGCCGCTCAGGATATAACCGCCCTGGTCCGAGGCGCCAACACCCAACGGGTCCGTCGGGTTAGCCTGCCGGATGTATTCGTAGCCGGCAAACAACTTGAACTTGTCCCACGTGTATTTGGCAGCGAACATAATGGCGCGGTTGTCGGTCACGATGCCATAGAGGGTGTTGGTGGTTGGGATCAGATTGTTCCCGGAGATGGGGGTTGTATCGATGCTGTTGAGTGTCGACTGAGTCGACTGACCCGACCCCGCCGTGGTCTGCGGCCCCAGCAAGGGGTTCAGTACGCTAATCGCCTGGTTGTAAACCTGGTAGACGACGTCGGCAGAGAACTTGCCCACGTGTCCACCGAGGTCGAATCCATAGGCGTTGTTATGCGCCTGTTCCGGAGTACAGTCGGCGGCAGTCCAGGAGTTTCCGGCGGCGGCGGCGGCTGAGTAGCAGCCGCCGGAACCATCCGCGAATTTGTACATTGCGCCGAAATGAACCGGGCCATAGCCGAGGCGATACTTCACGGCATCGTCCCAACGGGAGTCCTCGGTGTCGCCGCCGCCGGCCATGGTGCCGTTATACCCGATGTAGGAGAAGGCGTAGGCGCCGCTGGCGGGATCGTATATGAGCATCGCATCGGTGCCGAGAGAGCGCTGACGGCCGAAGGTCAGGGTGCCGAAAGTCTTGGACGAAACGCCGCCATAGAATTGATCGTTGAAAACCTGGCCCGCGCGCCCGCCGTCGATGGCCATCGAATAGCTGGCCCGGGGAAGGCCGTTGTTGATGATGTCGGTTTCCGACGCGTTGGCGAGCAGGCCGGACTGCGGATTGATGCCAGTGGAACCGTTGAACACAACGGACCAGCCAGGATGAAACTCTTCCTCGCCCTTGATGCCCAGACCGGTCTGCGACAGGTTGTTCGGCGCGATGAGGAAACGATGTTCATAGCCGTTTCGGTTCACCAGAGATTCGCCTTCATAGTTATAGCCGTTTTCCGGCAGGCCGTGGCTGACATAGCCGACGCCGACGTCATATGCACCGTACAGCGTGATGCCGTGCCAGGTCAGCGTGCAATCGGTGGTGGCGAACTCGTGGCCGTCCTTGCAGGGGTCGGGGGTGTTCAGCTTCATCTTAATGTCGGACGCGGTGTTGGCCGCGGTATCGATCGCGGCCTGGAGGCCGGCGATTTGGGACTGAGCGGCAGCGGCTTTGGCATTGGCCGCGGCGGCAGCGGCCTCAGCTTGCCGCGCGGCGGCAGCGGCCGCATCGTCGGGGACAGCAGCCGGCGGCTGGGCGTGCTTGAGCTGATCGATCTCGGCCTGCTGTGCCTTGATAGCGTCCTGCTGCGCCGCGACCTGATCTTTCAACTGCTGGATGGCTTCACAGGCTTCGCAAACGGGTTTTTCTTCCGTTTTTTCGGCTTTGGTGGCGTGTTGCTTCTTGACTTTCTTGGGGGCAACATCGGCGTCCGATGGTGCGGGCGCCGCCAGGCACATGCTGGATAGCGCAATTACAGCCAGGATTTTTTGATAGCTCTTCATATATCTCGCTCCAGGGTAGTACATTCGCCATTCCCTGCCTGCCCTGCGACAGCGGGATGCGAACAGGTTGTGTCGTCATACCAAGTCCGGCAATTCCGCCCGGGCCCATGCACCCTCCTCAAGCTTCGGAGAGCGTAGTCAGCGATGATGCGGAACAGAGAACCGCTACTGCGAGAAAGCACTTATCCGAAACAATTAAAGTGTACTGCATAGACGGTTGTGACATAACAAAACATACGATTTCATACTATTCAAAATATTTATGAAGGTTATGCGCCGGCAGTAAGCTCAGGGTTGACCATTGCACCCGGTGACTGTACGATTTCGTCGCGATGCACAGCGCTGCCAAAACCCGTCCTAAGGCCGAGCAGTTGCTGAGGCTGCCGGACGCGGCTTCGCAGCTGGGAATCAGCCTCCCCACCATCAAGCAGTGGATTTACAAAAAGAAGCTCGGCAGCGTCACGACGACCGGGGGGCATCACCGCATTCCACAGAGTGAAGTGGACCGGCTGCTTTTCAAGGTCCGACCCAAAATTGAAAAGGACAGCAAGCAGGTGGTGCGTGGCGTCAGCGGACGTAACCAGTTGGTAGGGCGGATCGAATCGGTTCGCATCAGCGGACTGCTGGCGGAGGTGGTGATTTCGATCGGCGGGCAGCAGATCATTTCGATTATCACCGCCCGCTCTGCCCGCGACATGCAACTGAAGCCGGGGCAAACGGCCGCCGCTCTTATAAAATCCACCGAAGTGATGATTCTGCGTATTTGATCAAGACCGCGGCGCCTCCCGGCGACAAATTGAGTCTGAATGGAGGCTTGTCGCAGGTTGTGAAGTTGAAGCGGCGTTTGGTTTGTCCGAGCAGAAGGATTATAATCCCTGTTAAGAATAATGAATTGTGAGACCGCAGGCCGTCGCGTCGCGCACGCAACCCTGATCCCGTTGTTGTTGATCGTCGTGGGGATCTTTGTGTGGGGGGTGCGGTATAAACTTTCGCTGTACGACTCGCCGGTCAGTCCGTCCCGGTCTGTGGCAGAAGCCAAGCTGCTTTCTCCCAATGAGCGCCCGGGCTCGGTTCAAACCGCCTCGCAGATCCGCCCGCAAACCAATCCTTCCTCGCCGCTCTACTCCGGGATTCTCCCGATCGCAGTTCTATGCTCAGGTATCGTGCCGGTAAGGATAAGTCGAGCGAATGCGTCCACTTCTCAGGGTTCGCAATCTACCGACGGTCGCGCCACGAGTTTCTTTTTCTTTCGTCCCCCTCCGGCTTTCCTCATCGCTTAGCCAGCTTTCCATCGAATACACAGAGATTCCTAACCCCTTGTATTAGCGCATTTGCTCGCCGGTTCAAGGGAGATACTCCGCACCATTCCCGTAGCTGCTGATATTCAGAGGTGATTGAAACATGCACAAACGATCTTTCGTGATCGTTGCTGGAGCGGCGTCTTTACTCGCTCTGTCCGGCCTGCTTCTTGGAAATAGGCAGAAGCCGACGGCTTCCGCTCCCATACCAACCGCATTGGTTGTGCCCGCCACGCGCGGCAATCTGGCCAGCACGTTGACCGTGGCTGGGCAGTTTCAGCCTTATCAGGAGGTTGAACTCCACGCGAAGGTTTCCGGCTACATCCGCCGGATCAACGTAGACATCGGCGACCATGTTCATAACGGCGAGGTTATTGCGACGCTCGAAGTGCCCGAACTCAATGCGCAGGTTGCAGCGTCCCACGCTACGATCCGGCATAGCCAATCTGAAATTGAGAGAGCCCAGAGTGAGGTTTCGCTCGCCGAAGCGAATTATGCCGCTACCCATGCTGCATACACGCGCCTGGCGGCGGTGGACAAAGAACGCCCGGGCCTGATTGCCGAGCAGGAACTGGATGATTCTTTGGCAAAGGATTTGGATGCGGCGGCGAAAATCAATGTTGCAAAGTCTGCACTCGATGCCGCAAAAGAGCAGCTTGGCGTTTCGCATGCCGACAGTGAGCGAGTGACGGCGATGCAAGGCTATTCGGTGGTGACGGCTCCGTTTGACGGAGTGGTCACGATGCGATATGCCGATGTGGGTTCATTGATTCAGTCCGGCACATCGTCCAACACGCAATCGATGCCGGTGGTGAAGGTTGCGCAAAATGATCTATTGCGTTTGCGCATGCCGGTCCCGGAGCAGGACGTACCATTTATTCAAGTGGGTGGAGAAGCACAGGTCAAAGTCCAAGCCACAGGCAAGACGTTCACGGGAAAGATTGTGCGTTTTACCCGTGAGTTGGCTGCCTCGACACGGACCATGCTCGCCGAAATCGATGTACCGAACACCGACCAGGCCTTAAGCGCGGGAATGTTCGCGGAAACCACGATTGTCCTTCAGCGACAGAATAACGTGCTGCTGGTTCCAGAATCCGCGGTGGTGAAAGATGAAGTACAGCCATATGTTTTGACCGTAGATGGCCGTAACAAGGTGGGCAAAGCTCCGGTGACACTTGGTATTGAAGGCGCTAATCGCAGTGCCATTGTCAGTGGATTGACCGACAGCCAGTCCGTCATCGTCTCCGGACAGACGAACTACCAGATCGGAGAACAGGTGCAGCCGAAGCCAGCAACGATCTCTCTGGCCGCGGCGCAGGAGGACAACCAGTAATGTCCTCGTTTGCGATCAAGTATCCATTTTTCATTTTAATGATGTGTTTGGCCATTATCGTGGTGGGCGTAACCACGGTTGCGCGCATGCCTGTCGATCTGTTTCCCGAGGTCAACATGCCGGTGGTCGTCGTGGCCACGTTCTATGCCGGCATGCCGCCACAGCAGGTTGAATCGGATATTACCGACAGCTACGAGCGTTTCTTTACCTTGGGCAGTGGAATCGATCATATCGAGTCACGCTCTCTTACCGGCGTTAGCCTGATCAAGATTTATTTCCAGCCGGGAACCGATGGTAACGCTGCAGTCAGCAGCATTTCGAACCTGGCCATGGCAAATCTGCGAAGGCTTCCACCGGGAACCCTGCCACCTGTTGTGCTGAAGTTTGATGCGGCCAACCTGCCGGTTTGCCTGATTACGCTGAAAGGCCAGGGACTGAACGAGACGCAGTTGAAAGACCTTGCCCAGTTCAGTGTTCGCAATCAGGTGGCAAATGTTCCTGGGGCTTCCGTGCCGCAACCCTATGGCGGACGCTATCGCCAGATTCAGGTCTACGTTGATCCGCTCAAACTGGAAGCCCACCAGATGAGCGTGACGGACGTGGTGAATTCCCTGAACCAGTCCAACCTGATTCTTCCGGCCGGGGATGTGCGAATTGGCAGCAAGGATTACAACATCTACGCCAACAGCCAGGTTCCGGTGGTGGACGAAATCAATGATCTTCCCCTGAAGACCGTGGGCAATGCGTCCGTCATGGTGGCCGATATCGGCCAGGCGAAAGATGCCGGACAACTGCAAACCAACATCGTCCGCGTCGATGGACAGCACTCTGTTTATATTCCGGTGCTGAAGCAAGGCGGCAATTCGAACACGATCACCATCGTGAATGGAATAAGAAAAGCCGTTGCCGGCCTGCTTGATGTTCCCAAGGTTTTAAAAACAGACGTCGTCTTCGATCAATCCAGCTTCGTCAAACTGGCGGTCAAGAACGTGCTCAACGAAGGCACCATTGGACTGTGCCTGACTGCACTGATGATTCTGCTTTTCCTGGGTAATGTGCGGGCGACGATTGCGGTTCTTCTGTCGATTCCGATCTCGTGTCTGGCAACATTTTTGGGACTGAATCTCGGCGGCAGTTCGATCAATACCATGGCGCTGGGCGGCCTTGCGCTGGCGCTATCCCGGCTGATTGATAACTCCGTGGTTGTACTGGAAAATATCTTCCGTCATATGGAGATGGGCGAGCCGCCCGAGGTGGCGGCGGAACGCGGCGGCAAAGAGGTACAACTGGCCGTGCTGGCTGCGACTTTCAGTACGTGCATCGTGTTCTTCCCGGTAGTGCTACTTTTCGGAGTGAGCAAGTATCTGTTCACCGGATTGGCCCTTGCGGTTGTGCTGGCGCTGTTTGCTTCCTATCTGGTGGCGATGACGGTGGTGCCGCTATTTTGCGCCAAGTTCATCCGGCTTGGCCCGGAGCATCAGCATCAAGTTCCGCCCGACGGCCCGGTGGAGATTGAAGAAGACCTGGAGTCCGGCAAGATCCTGCCCAGCCATGTGCGGATTTTCCGGAATATCGTCGGGCGGTTCAACGCGGGCTTTCATCTACTGCAAAGCAAGTATGACGAGGCGATTGGGAAGTGCCTGGCCCGTCCTGTGGCTGTGGTCGTGGTCTTCAGCGCGTTTGTGGTTGGTAGCTTCGCCCTCTATCCATTGCTTGGCAAATCATTCTTTCCGCGCACCGATCCAGGACAATTCGTGGTGGATGTGAAGGTGCCGGCAGGGACCCGTATTGAGGTCACCGACGAATATGTTGCGAAAATGGAGCAGGATATTCGCAGCGTCGTTTCTCCACAAGACCTGAACATGATCGTCTCCAACATCGGCGTCACTCCCGATCTCTCTGCGATCTATACCTCGAACTCGGCCATGAATACCGGATTCATCCAGGTCAGCCTGAAGGAAGATCATAAGACGGGTAGCTATGCCTACATGCAAAAGGTTCGCGAGAAACTGGCGGCAGACTTCCCGGATGTCGCAATCTACCTTCAAGCAGGGGGGCTGGTTGATTCCGTGGTGAATCAGGGCAAGCCGGCACCGATTGACATCCAGATTGGCGGCAACAACCTCAAGCAGGCCTATGCCATCGCCGAGGCAACGGCAGCCAAGGTGAAAAAACTCGACTCCGTCGATGACGTTCTGATTCCGCAGGATTTGGACTACCCCGGCCTGGAACTGAACATCAACCGCGAACATGCGGCGCTGCTCGGAATTTCGCCTCAGAACGTTGTGGACAACGTCATCACGGCTTTGACTTCGGATGGTATGGTTGCGCCCAGCTTTTGGGTCGATCCCAAAACCGGCAACAACTATATGCTGACCGTGCAATATCCGGAGACGCAGATCCAAACGCTGACCGACTTTAAGCAGATTCCGCTGCGCTCGGCCAACAATGCGAACACAACTCCATTGGAATCGGTGGCAGATATTCGGACCATTCATACTCCAACGGAAGTCGATCACTACCAGCTTCGCCGTGAGTTTGACATCTACGTCATGCCGAAGAAGGAAGATCTAAGCCGCGTTGATCGCCAGGTCGAATCGATTGTCGGCCAGATTCAGAAACCCGACGGCGTCACGGTCAAAATTCGCGGCGCAGTCCAGGACATGAATCATTCGTTTTCCAGCTTCGGCGTCGGCCTGATTCTGGCGGTGGTTCTGGTGTACCTGATCCTGATGGCGCAGTTCGCCTCGTTCTCCGATCCATTTGTCATCCTTCTGGCGATTCCTCCGGGCTTGTCCGGCGTGCTGATTTTCCTTCTGGTGACCGGTACGACACTCAACATTATGTCGCTGATGGGGGTTGTGATGATGACCGGCATCGCCGTATCCGACAGCATTTTGATTGTGGAATTTGTGGGAACGCTCAGGAAAGCCGGGATGGCGCTCAAGCCGGCCTTGACGGAAGCCTGCAAGGTGCGACTCCGCCCCATCCTGATGACCACCATGGCGACCATTCTGGGCCTGATCCCAATGGCACTGGCATTGGAGCCGGGTAGCGAACAGTATGCACCGCTGGCTCGGGCGATTCTCGGCGGGCTGACGGTCTCAGGGTTGGTCACCGTCTTTCTGGTGCCAACTGCCTACCTGCTGATCCATCGCAAGGAAGAGAACCGGATGGAAGCCTACGAGGCGGAAGACGATTCGTTGGTCGTCTCGGAGTCCTGAGGATGACATCCGAGTCCGTGTTTCGCTGGGCCGTGATGCGCGAGCGGAAAAGAAATTCCCGGGAATCCCGGTCCTCTGTGGCTAACATGCCACGAGAGGCCCGAGATTCCCGGGAGGAAAAGATTGAATGTTTTCTCCGCGTCGCTACCAGGAGAAGATCGGCCCCCCCTCTTCGCGAAGATCGTTCCACTCGCGGGATGGAACTCCCCTATAGAGCGGCAGGGCCACTTCCTGGTTGAAGTGGGTAGTGTAGAGCGACTCCTCGTAGGAGAACGCTATCCATTTGTTCATTTTATAGTTGAGCGAGCCCACCGCCATGGTGCTCTTGTGGCGATCGCCACCCGCTCCGAGTTTATCGATGTCGCGCGCCTTGGCCTCATCGATGCCGTACATAGCATAGAGCGACCAGCCGGCGTTGCGGCCGTTGGGATCAGCATGGAAGATGCGGCCGAGGGGGAAGCCGATCTGGGCAAATCCGCCTTCAGAACGCACCGGACGCTGCGGCGCCACTACGGCTACTCCATCTGCGTTGGTTCCGAAGGTAACCGAATTTAAGTCCTCGGAGGTGCCAGTTGCAGTGCCTGTCAGACCTGCCGTATCGGTATAGAAGTCGTAGAGTTGGCCGGCGAAAAACCATCTCAAGTCAGCGCCACTGTAGTACTTGCCGATCAGGGTAAACCAGCGCGTCGGCAACTGCCACTCTCCGTCCCATCCGTCCTGTTTGCTGCCGACAGTCGCGCCCTGGGGGAAGAACGCCTGGTAGGCGACTGGCACGGAGCCTGAAGCGACGATGGATTCACGCCTGCCGTCAAAGCCGCTGAAGATGATCTGAGCCGGCGCGACACCTTGGGCGTGGTCCAATTGCCATTGAAAGACCACCCTTGCCTGATACTCGGGACGGTTGGCGTCTGGCCCTTCCCGTTCGCCATACCCAATCTGGTCTGCAAGACCTGCAGCGGTTGCATTGTTGGGCGGGATGCCGGAGGCGGGCAGATCAAAGGAGAACTCCGGCTCGACCGAGAGCCCGCCAAACTTATGCGTATATCCGGCGCGCATTTGTGGGTCGCGCTCATAGAGCGAGCCGAACGCGACACCAAGATTGGTGGTTTCAAGCATGTTGGGCAGCGTGGAGGAACCGAAGATCGTCCAGTCCTGCCCGAAAAGCATGGAGACGGTGTTGTTGGCGTCAAATTTATAATCCAGGCGCCCCCAAGCCAACCGAAGAGCAGGGTTGCTCGAGCGAATGGTGGATAGGTTGCGGTTGTCGGCACGGCTGAAGTTGCCTTCAAAATCGCCTTCAATCTTGCCGGTAATCGTCCAATTCGGGTTCTTGTCATACCACTCGAAGTTGGAGCCAAAGCGGGTGCTGCGGGCCTTGATATGGAACTCGGGATCTCCGTTGGGGCCGGTGTTGCCGGCGATATAGGGCAGCGGAGCATCATCGCCATTGGGTGACGAGCTGTCTTCCACCATGGTCGCCTTGATAAAGCCGTAGGGAGTGAGGCCCACGCTGCCGGCTTTGAAAGCCGCGGCCATCTTGCCGCGCTCGAGGCCGCCCACTGGGAAGACGCGGACCGGAGCCAATGCGGGAGCTACGTCTTCACTCGGGGTTTTCTCAGCCAGAGACGGCGCGCCGGGCTCGGTTGGGTTCGGTAAGGTTTGCGCGTTTATGCTGGCGTTAAGGAACGAAGCCCCGTTTTCCCTTGCCTCCGTTTGTACCACCGGTACTGCGGGGCTCGCAGCGTTGGCTTCCTGCGACATAACTTGATCGTACTGTTCCTTGGTGATGACCTTCTTGCTTAGCAGAATGTCTTCCAGGCGTTTTTGGGCGTCTTTGGCGGAAGTGGCCTGCTCTATCTTGGCGACATCCTCCGCGCTCAAAATGCCATTGGCCCGCAAGACTTGAATGAGTGGGTTAGGTTGGTTAGTGGTGGGTTTCTCGCTGCCTTGCTGGGCTGCAGCCGGTAGAAGCGAAAGAGCGAGCAACACGAAACACAGACTCAGGTACTTGACCGCCTTGTGAATCATAGATTCAATCTCCCTGCGGTTGAACTCCGGATTGTGCAGCTTGCAAATATCTCTCCCTTATTGAGAATTGTCAAATGCATTGTTTTGCCGGGGAATCAGCGTAAGAAATGAAATCGACTGTCTCTTTAGAAGAAGATTCGGCGACATTTCATTTGCATTTCGGCCGGGTGGAACGCCGCAGTTGCGGCACGGTCCGATAAGTCAGGTGACGGCGCAGGTGGAGCAGCCGTTACGGATCGAGTTGCAGGATCAACCGGATCTCACGCCGGCTGAACTGGGCAACGGTGGATGCAACCGCGTATGTGCGGCTCCGTAAATCGCGACTCTGGGTCGGGCTTGGGTGCACACCCCGGCAAAGTGAATTAAACTTGATGACCGGAAATTTATTCCCTCAGCTAGCGTGCAGAGTTTCAATGGACGTACAGAACAATTTGACCGAGTTGCGACAGAAGCGCGGCATTTCCGCTGCCAAGCTGGCGGCAGCGGTTGGCGTGAGCCGCCAGACCATCTATGCCATCGAGTCCGGCAAATACGTCCCCAACGCAGTGGTGGTTCTTAAACTGGCCGACGTTCTTGGCGTGGCGGTGGAGGAGTTGTTCCGTCTGCAAAGCAGCCTGCCTCCGACGGCGCGCATGGAAGAGGTGGACCTGCTGTCCAAGGACTGGAGCGCACGCGCGGGACAGCCGGTGGCGTTATGCCGGGTGAACGGCCGGCTGATCGGAGCGCCTCCCGAGCCGGGCACCTGGAGTCTGCCGGAAGCCGACGGTGTTCTAGTCAACTTAGAAGACAGCGCGCAAGCGGCTTCCAAGGCAAGGGTGGAGGTATTGGGCGACAACCAGAAGTTCGACGATCGCGTGCTGATAGCGGGCTGCGATCCGGGTGCGTCGGTGCTGGTACGCCATCTGCGGCGACAGGGCGTAGAACTGGTGGTGAGCTACCAGAACAGTTCCCGATCGCTGGAGTTGCTGAAAAATGGCCTTATCCATATTGCGGGTACACATATCCGGGCCGGGCAAAGCGAAGAGTCGAATCTACAGAGGATTCACAAGATGTTCGGCGAGGATGAGGTGGCCGTCTTCTCGTTTGCGCTGTGGGAAGAGGGGATCGCAGTGGCGCCGGGCAATCCCAAAGAGATCCGGGGAATCGAGGATTTGGCGCGGCGCGAAGTTCGGATTTCGAACCGGGAGTTGGGCGCCGGAAGCCGCGTTCTGTTGGATTCGCTGCTGGCGCAGGCCGGGCTCACCGGCAACCTGGTGAGCGGCTACGACAAGATTGCGTTCGGCCATTTGCCTTCGGCGCGCCAGGTGCAAATGGGCAGGGCGGACTGTTGCATGAACACCAGCGCCGCGGCCCGGGTCTTCGGATTGGATCTGGTCCCGCTGGTCAGCAAGCGGTACGACCTGGTTCTCTACAAAAAGTATTTGCGATTGCCGCAGGTACAGGCGGTACTCGACACGCTGGCGCGCGCTTCCTTCCGGCATGAGTTGGAGAGCCTGGGCGGCTATGACATGAAGCTGGCAGGCGACCGCCTGTTGTGAGGCTGCGGGGCTCAGCGAGTGTCGCGCAAACAAGACATATCTACCAAATATCTTCTACTAAATTGGATTTACAAGTCGCTCACAGTTGACACGACTTATCCAATCGTCTCTAATAGTTTCGACTGAGATCTGGAGTAAGGATTCTTCCAGCCGAGGCCGCTTTCTGCTTGCGCCTGGAGCTTCCGCAGAGAGCTGGATTGGGCCGGCGGCGATCAGGAACCCGCCTCGGCCAAGGCAGCACTCAACACCCTACGGCGGCGATTCAAGCCGCAACCCCCATCGGCTTTGGCGATCCGGCCTGTTCAAGGCAAGCTCCAACGGTTAGATGGAAGAAAGAAAATGGGCCAAATAAGATGATGAAGAAGTCTCTGCTTTGCGTTTTGCTGCTTACGTTCGCAGCGCTCTCCGCAGTTGGGCAGACCTCCGCCGCTGCGCAGACCTCCACCAGCACAGGTCAAATCTCCGGAGTCGTGAAGGACCCGGACCAGGCGGTACTCGCCGGTGCGCACGTGACGGTCACGAACTCGACTACCAAGGTTAAGGCTGAAGCGGAGGCCGACAGCCAGGGTGCGTATTCGTTCTCCTCTCTGCCGCCGGGCAACTACGTGGTCGAAGCCGATTTCGACGGCTTCAATCACGTCGCAAGCAGCGAACTGGCCGTGATCGCGGGCCAGAGCGTCCACGCCGATTTGGTAATGGCTCCGGCCGGAAATAAACTGTCGGTGAATGTCTCGGCAGACAGCCAGAACGCCTACCGCGTGGACAATGTCACGCCGGGCGGTCCTCTGGGGAATGTGCCGATCGTGAATCTCCCCTACTCCGTGTATGTGATCCCGCGTCAAATGATCGACGACACGCAGTCGAGGAACTTCATCGAAATCGCCAAGTACATGCCTCTCATCTCGTTCCGCGAGCAGCAGGGACCGGAGATTCTGCGCCCCGAGGCCCGCGGCATGCAGGGAACGAACATGCAGAACGACCGCAAGGACGGAATGGGATTTGCGGTCACTACGCCCACCGCGCTGGAGGAATACGAGCGGCTCGAAGTGTTCACCGGCCTGGGCGGCGAGTTGTATGGCCCAACCCAGCCCTCGGGCATATTCAACTTTGTAACCAAGCGCCCCACCGAGGAACGGTACGGCGAATTCGAGACGGACTATGAGAGCGCCAGCATCGGCACGGCGCACCTCGACCTGGGAGGCCGCGTCGGTCCGAACGTCGGCGCTCAGAAGCTGTTTGGCTATCGCACGAACTTGTTGATCGCCGATGGCGACGGCTATGTTAACGGCAGCCAGTTGCGCCGCCAGTTGGCCGCCGGGGCGTTCGATTTGCATCCCTTGGCGCATACCACCATCGAGGGGAACTACAGCTACTACAACCTCTATCAGTTTGGATACCCCGGTTGGTTTGTCTACACTCCCACGCTCACTCCGTCGGCGAAAACGCCCTACACCATCCTGCCGTCGCAGGCGCCTGATCCTACCGTTCAAGGTTATGGGCAGAGCTTTGCGGGTGTGAATATGAACAATCAGATCGGCGAAGTGCGGGTAAAGCAGGATTTCAGCCCCATCTGGCATCTCAATGTCGGGGTGCTGCAACAGATTGCCAGCCGCAGTATCAGCGAGCCGGTCAACGTGCTCACCAATACCAGCGCCAGCGGAAGCGCAGCGGGATACCTGGCCCAACCGGGGTTCTACAAGACATATCTCGAAAACACGTTCCAGAACACCTTGTCTCCGCGCTTCCAGGTGAAGAGCGATTTGGCCTACCTGACCGGTCACTTCAAGACCTGGGGAATTCGCCACGATGTGGTGATCGGTAGCACCGGCTACCGGTTTGCGACCTGGAATGCCGTCGTGCCCTCCACCTTGTTGAGCACCAACCCCCTGTTCAATACGCTCCTATGCCCGAAGGGTGAGGATGCTGCTTGCACCTTCACTGGAACCGGCACCCCTCCTGCTGGTACATACGAATCCGCCAGCATCGCCCATCCGCTGATTGATGTAGAGTCTGCGAACGGCCTTCCCTCCCTCACCAAAACAAACGAGGCCAATGGCATCTACGTGAACAGCATCCTCCATCAGCAGGGATTCAGCCTGGGCGACACCATTACGCTGACCCCGCATTGGCTGTTGCGCGGCTCGGCCAGCGAGGATTGGACCTGGACCAACAACTACTCGCTCGGTCAACCCGGAACTCCGCCCACAACTACCTGCACGGCAACGGACTGTACAGTGCTATCCAACGTCAAGGGCACCAATTTTATAGCCCACGGCATCAGTTCCTCCGGGAGCATCATCTTTAAGCCCGTCGCGAACATGACCATCTATGGAACCTATGCCGACAGCCTGCAGGCACCCGACACGCCGGTGCAACCCACCGCGCCGTACTATGTAATCAACTCGAAAACGGCTCTCTCGCCGTATCGCGACCAGGAGGAAGAGGTCGGCTACAAAGCAGTGTTTCCAAGGATCAACTTCTCGACCGCTCTATTCCGAATCCAGCGGCCTTATATTGGAAATCCTGTGCCGGTTCCCAACAGCGAGTGCCCTCCGGGAACCATTACCGGCTCCTATACCACCTGCGCAATCAGCGAGATCACCGGCACTCAGATCAACTACGGTGCCGAAGCCCTGCTCGAGGGAAGGGTACTCGATAGCCTGATGATTGTGGCCGGCATCGAAGTTCTCAATCCGAAGCTCACGGACACGCATAACCCGCTGACGAACGACAAGAGGTTTGTGGGAATTCCCGACTACAAGTCCAACATTCTTGCCGAGTATCGCATTCCCCGGATGACTGGCTTGTACTTCAACGCCGACTGGCAGTATGTAGGTCGCCGTCCGCTCGATGACGTCAACCAACACTACACGTCCCAGTACAACAACTTTGACGTAGGTTTCCGTTACAGCCGCAAGGTCGCCGGAAGGTGGGCTACCTGGCGGATCGCGGCCAACAACGCTACCAATGTGCACTATTGGTCCACGGTAAACCCGGGCAGTCTCTCGGGTCTCAGCACCGGCAACTACTTGGGATTCCTTGGCGCGCCGCGGCTGATCCTGGCCTCCATGAAGTACGACTTTTAACCAAACGAAAAACAGACGCCATGCCTTCACAGCATGGCGTCTGTTTTATTTGCGCAGAGATCTAGTACGACCATCTTTCGGGAATGTGTCCAGGTTAAAGTAACGCTATGAGGAACACATGTTTGCCGTCTCGCTCGGCCGGGTGTGTATTGGTTCTGTTTACACTTGTGCTGGCGTCAGCCGCCAGTGGGCAGACTCAGGATGGACAGACCCAAAGTTGCGTGCCGCTCTCCGGCCAGCACCTCATCATCTATCGCGCCGGCAGCCTCAGCCCCACCTTCAAACCTCTGGAGGCGACCTTCACCTGCCAGACGGGCGTCGCGATAGAGGATCACGCCATGGGCAGCGTGGACGCCGGCCGCCAGATCACCGCAGGCGGCCATGCCTGCGACCTCTACGCACCGGCTGATTATTCCGACATCGATCGGTTCATGAAGCCCGCCGGCTATGCAATTTTCAACATCGTCTTCGCCCAGGGAAGGATGGTGCTGGCCTATTCAGCAAGCTCGGTTGCGGAGAAGAAACTTCCGCCCATCGTGGCGGATGAAAGCGTTGCATTCCATCCCCCGGACTCCGTCCCCAAAGCCTCGGCGAAGTGGTATGAGATTCTGACCGCGCCCGGCGTCAGAATTGGCGGCGGCAATCCGTTTCTCGATCCCGGTGCCTACCGCTCCTACATGATCTTTCAGCTGGCCCAGAGTTATTACAAGGTGCCGAACCTCTCCAACAATCTGATGGAGCACATCGTGATCCCCGGCGCGGAGCGTTCTATGCCTCCGGTTTCCGCGCTGGGCAAGAAATTTGATTTCCAGCTGATCTACGAGCACAGCGCGCAAGCGATGGCGAGCACCAATCCCGACTTCCGCTACGTGGATTTGCCCGACGAGATCAACCTGTCGGACCCGGCCATGGATTCCTATTACGCAAGAAATGCGGTAGTGGTACTGCCCGGCCTGGGAACCGCGCGCAGCGCGCAGACCATTGCGGTTCGCGGCACCCGCGTAGCCTGGGGAATCACGCTGATGAACGATGCTCCGAACCGGGCGAGTGCGGTTAAGTTTCTACAACTGTTACTGAGCCCGAGCGGCACTGCGATGCTGAAAGAAAATGGTCCTGCGCCCATTGAACCGGCGCTGGTGAGTTCGACAGACTATCGCAAGCTTCCCGCATCATTGCGGCCTCTGGTTAAAAGATTGCGAAAGTAGGGATGGCTCACTGCTCGCATGAGGAATGCGGTCCGTAACTGCTGTTCTACGCCGTCTGCTCCGGGCCGACGTCGGCCCGTTCGTATGCCGGCAGAATCTTGCAGCGCAAATCATCCGAATATGCTCGTGGCATCTTGTCCGTGGCTGCGCGAAGAAATCTAAGTCATCGAGTTGAGATATTTAACCAGGTTCGAGCGTTGTCGCGGTCTTCGCTCTTGGACTGGGGCAGCGCTTCAAGATAATAGAGATGGCAAGTAGGGGCTTCTTCGCGTAGTCCCGAATTAAGAAAGACCCAGAACACTAGTCGAAAGCGGGCGGAAGCGAGTCGATAAACATCAGAGGGGGCGGAAATGTTAACGATGCGTGAATAAGCCGTCAGTTTGGGCTACAATCTCCAGTGCAGCACGTGCTAGAGGCTATGACCTTACAGACTGGCGGTGCAATGACTCACGCGAGTTCCATCACAGAATGTACCGGTCTTCTGCCAGGTTCCCCGTCTATTGAGCTGTTCCCTGTAAAGTTCTGAACGAAGTCGGAGGATAACTTATGTCTTTGCGTCGATGGTTGCCGGTTCTACTCCCGTTGGCGGTCGCACTCTGCGTACCGTCATTTTTGTTGGCTCAGGATGATGCCGCTCCCAAGGCTCAGGTGTTTGGCGGCTACTCGTGGTATCACCCCGGCGGCTCCGTACCGGATTTCGATAGAGGCTGGGGCGGGCAGTTCACCTACAACCTAAACAATTGGGCGGGACTGACGCTCGATGCCGGCGGCCACTACCATGATGGCAGTGTTCACACCGTGACGGGTGGACCAACCTTCACCTATCGCAGGGGACACTTTGCGCCGTTCGGCGAAGTGCTGTTCGGGTTTGCGCATATCGCGCCGGATGGGGCTCCCGACGCCAACCGATTTGCACTGATTGCCGGCGGCGGACTAGATTACCGGGTGACTCCGCGCTTCTCGATTCGCCCCATACAGGCTGATTACGTGTACACCACGTACCCCGTTTCGGGCGGTTCGATCACGCTGAACGGAGTTCGTCTGCAGGCTGGTCTGGTGTTCAACTTCGGATTGCCGAAGGAAGAAATTGTGAGCGCCGCCTGCAGCGCGCAGCCCTCGACAGTGGATTCCGGCGCGCCGGTCACGGTGACCGTGACGCCGGCGGGCTTCTCGCCCAAGCGCAAGCTGAGCTACTCCTATGAGAGCACCGGCGGCAAGGTGAGTGGAACCGGGGCGAGCGCCACGGTGGATACCACCGGGATGGAAGGCGGCAGCTACACGGTGAGCGCCAAGGTAATGGACAACGGCACCGGCAAGCATCAGCATTCGGCGGCCTGCCAGGCGGCGTTCACGGTGAATGTCAAGCATCCGCCAACCCTGGCGGTCTCGGCCAACCCGAGTTCGCTGACGTGCGGCGGTACCTCGATGATCACGGCCGAAGGCAACAGCCCGGATAACCGTCCGCTGACCTATAGCTGCACCTCGACGGCGGGCAGCCTGAGCGGCAATGGCATGCACTACACGCTGGACACCACGGGCGTTCCGGAGAGCACCATGACCGTGAACTGCACGGTGACCGACGACCGCAACCTGAGCGCATCGGCGAGCACGCAGGTGAGTTGCACGGTTCCGGCGGCGGTGAAGGCCGAAGCGCCGGTTCCGCAGGCGAGCAAGTTTGCTACCACGGAGTGCACGCGCGATCTGAAGCGTCCTACGCGGGTGTGCAACGACGCCAAGGCTGAACTCGACCGCTATGCCGATGCTCTGGCCGCGGCTCCGGACGCCAAGGGCGTGGTAGTGGGATACGCCACGACCGAGGAAGATGGATCCAAGAGGGGCAAGGAAGATGCTGCCCTTCGCGCAGTGAATACCAAGGAGTATCTGGTCAAGGAGAAGGGCATCGATCCGGCACGCATCGAACCGCGGACCGGAAGCGAATCCAGCCAGCGAGTGGATCTGTGGATGGTTCCCGCGGGCGCTACCTTCCCGGCGGAAGGCACGACCGTGGTGGACGAGAGCATGGTGAAGCCGATTCCTCGGGTTGCCCTGGGGGAAAGGTCCCACAAAAAGGCCCATCACAAGAAGGCTGCCGAGTAGGACTGGAGCCCGCAGCCTGAATGAGCCATGCGCGGTCGGCAAAGGGCCGCGCACGATCACACTTTCCCCGGCCGGATGCGTTACTCTAATGACATCCGGCCGGGGATTTTCTTGCGCCGGTCCGGCTGTGCCTGGGCGTGCAGCCGGGCAGAGCGCAGGCGATTTTCCCCCAAAAATCATGGTTGATGCGATGAGGAGTCCGAATTTGAAATACGGGCCGGTGATGCTGGTTGTGCTGGCGCTGATGCTGACCGGGGCGGCGGTAGGCGCGGCCCAGTCCCCTGGGGACCATTCTCCATGGGAGCACTCTCGCTGGCGACTGGCAGGGCCGTTTGGCGGCAACGCCCGCACCCTGGCCTACGATTCCTCCTACCCGGATCATATTCTGCTGGGCTCGGGCGGGGGAGCGGTGTTCGAATCGCTGGACAATGGGATGCATTGGCGTCCCCTGGCCCAGCTTGGCTCCGGGCATGACCTGATGCTGCAGAGCATTGTCTTCGACCCCTCGAATTCGCAGACCATTTACGCCGCGGGCTGGAGCATCACCGGCTCGGGCGGCGGCGTTTATGTGACCCACGACGGCGGGCAGAGCTGGAGCGAGCCGGAGGCGCTGCGCGGCAAGAGCGTGCAGGCGCTGGCGGTGGCGCAGAGTGACCCGCAGACGCTGGTGGCCGGGGCGCGGGACGGACTCTTCCGCAGCGAGGACGGAGGCAAGAGCTGGGAGCGGATCAGTCCGGAGGGCGACGCCGACCTGAAGAACGTTGAGTCGGTGGCGATCGATCCGCGCGATTCGGAGATCATCTACGCGGGCACCTGGCACCTGCCCTGGAAGACCCACGACGGCGGCCTGCACTGGAGCAGCATTAAACAAGGGGTCATCGACGACTCCGACGTCTTTTCCATCATCCTCGACCGGGGGAATCCGCAGACGGTCTTTGCCAGCGCCTGCTCGGGGATATACCGGAGCGACAACGGTGGCAAGCTCTTTCGCAAGGTGCAGGGAATGCCCGATAGCGCGCGCCGCACCCGGGTGCTGGAACAGGATCCGCAGGATGCCGATACGGTGTACGCGGGCACCACCGAGGGACTGTGGAAGTCCACCGACGGAGGTCAAGATTTCCGGCTGATCTCGCCGCCGGACTTCATCCTGAATGGCGTGCTGGTGGACCCGCGCAACTCGCAGCGGGTGCTGATTGCCACCGACCGGGGAGGTGTGTTCGCCTCCGACGACGGCGGGCAGACGTTCTATGCGTCCAACGCTGGCTTCAGCCAGCGCCAGACGACAGCGCTGGTGGCCGATCCGCAGGAGCCCAGCGACCTTTACGTGAGCGTGCTGAACGACAAGGAATTCGGCGGAGTCTTCCACCGCCACGAGGGGCAATGGACGCAGCTGAACGAAGGGCTGGGCAACGACGAGGTCTTCGACCTGCAGCGCTCTCCGGAGGGGCAACTGGTGGCGGCTACCAATCACGGCCTGTTTGTACTGGACGCCAGTGGCCAGCGCTGGGAGCCGAGCCGGGTGCTGCTGATCGAGACCCGGGCGGCCGGAAGCATGGGAACGGAAAGCGAGTCAACCGACGCCAAAGCCGATCCTGGCAGAGCGGTTCCCGCTTCTGGAGGCCAGGCTGCCAAACGCGTAAGTGCCAAGGCGGGCAAATCCACGGGGGCCAGCAGAGGCGCAGCCGCTAGGGCTTCGGCTCGCAGAATGGCGCCGAAGCGGAGCGTAAAGAAAATTTCCCCGCGGCCCGGGGCCAACATCATTACGCGCTCCAGCTTTGCGGGCAGAGCTACGGCTCTGGCCCTGGGCGGCCGGCGCTGGTATGCGGCCACCGCCTCCGGTCTGCTGATTAGCGGCGACCAGGGCGGCAGCTGGATCGAGGCGGCCATGAATGGGGCGTCCTTGGACGGAGCCCGGGACTTCTACTCGGTTTCGGCGCGCGGCCGGACGGTGGCAGCAGCTACCCTGCGGCAGGTGTGGTACAGCAGCGACGAGGGCGAGCACTGGTGGCCGCAGCCGCTGCCTACCTGGGTCTCGCGGATCTATAAAGTGACGGTGGGGATGGCCGAGTCGGGCGAAGACGAGCTGTGGGTTGCCACCCGGGAGGGCGCGCTGCGCTGGCGGAGTACGGCACCGGGGGTCGGGGAGTGGCAACATGTGCTGAACGGCTTGCCGGAGCGCGAGGTACTTTCGATCCGCTCGGAAGACGGCTGGCTGCTGGCGGGCGCGGCCGGCTCCGACACGGTGTTTGTGAGCCGGGACCAGGGACAGAGCTGGGAGGCCGAGCCGGAGACGGGCTTCGAGGTGACCGGCGCGGTGCGTCAGGAGAACCGGCTCTACGTGCTGAGCCGGCAACACGGGGTGCTCGAGCAGGAGCCGGATGCGCCGATGGCGAAAGCGCGTCCTGCCGGGGAATAGGTTGGCTTTTTCGGTCGGAAATTCTTACTGAGAGCTGTTTGGCTTACGCGGGTTTAGAAAAAGCGCGTAGAACCGCAGGACACAGTACCGCACATCCAGTGTAGACAATGCCTAAACGTAGCACTGGCAGCCGACATCCCGCCATTTTTCAACGCAGATCCGTGTGCTCTCCCAATCACGCATCTCCCCCTAACTATCTCAGTTTAAGACATCCATGAGCTCGCGCAGGCAGCCCTCCGGGATTTTTCGATGAACACGCTTCAGTGTCACCGGAAATTAACATTGCCTTAACAATGTAGTAACGGGCTCAACCAGATACTCAGAAGTAATACTCCGGGTGGAATGAACGTTTACGCGTACCGCGCAGGGCGGGTACCCGGCGTGCTCTGTGACACTGGCTGATTTTGAGCAGCTAACGGAAATTCCAACAATCAGCGCGTTTTTTGTGGACGGCGTAGATAGCAGTACTCGGTTTCCGCCCCGGGAACGTGGCTGAGGCGCACCAAGTTAGACAACTCTGCTCTGCCGTGTTGAGCAGGGGGCTAAGTTAGAATCACTAGTACTCCTCAAGAGCTGAATTCAGAGGAGTTCGTGAGTTCGGGCGGAACTGCCGGACTCGGCAATCACATAACTGAATCGCACAACCCGGCGGCACACGCCAAGGGGAATCTGCGAATGCACGACTTCGGAGCGAGAGATTATGAAGAGCTATCAAAAAATTCTGGCAGTGATCGCGCTGTCCGGCCTGTGCCTCTCTATGGCAATGGCGTCGGAAGGCGAAGTTTCCGCCAAGAAGCACAAACATAAGGCTGAGAAAACAGAAGAGAAGGCCCCTTGCGAAGCTTGCGAGGCCATCAAGCAGTTGAAGGAGCAGGTCGCGGCGCAGCAGGCCGAGATCGATCAGCTCAAAGGCGTTCAGCCCGTAGCCCCCGGAACCACGGACGCTGCCGCCCAGGCTGCCGCTGCCGCTGCCAAGCAAGCCGCCGACGCCGCTGCCGCCCAGGCCGCTGCCGCCCAGCAACAGGCTGCTGCCGCTCAGGCCGCCGCTGCCGGCATGCAGACCCAAGTCAACGCCGCCTCGCAGGAAGCGCAGAAGGCACAGGCGGAAGTCGGCGCGTTGGAAAATCCGCCCTACATCCATTACAAAGGCATCGAGTTCTATCCGGGCGGCTACCTGGCGGCTGAAACTGTGTGGCGTCAACATGCCGAACAGACCGACGTTCTCAGCTCGTTCAACGGCATTCCCTTCCCCTCCACCCCAACCGCGAATATGACCGAATTCCGTGGCACTGGGCGTCAGTCCCGCCTGGCGTTCAAGGCGATCGGCCACGCCGGCGATGCGAAAATCACCGGCTACTACGAGATGGACTTCCTGGGTGCTGCGCCCACGGCGAACGAGAACCAGAGCAACAGCTTTACGCCTCGTGTCCGCCAGGCTTTCGGAGAAATGGAGTGGCACGACTGGAGCCTCACCGGCGGCCAGGCCTGGAGCTTGCTCACTCTGAACAAGCAGGGCGTCGATACACTCGGCTGGTATAACCCGGACACCATCGACGCGCAGTACGTCGTGGGCTTCACCTTTGCCCGCCTCATGACCATGCGTTTGGCGAAGTCGTTCGACAACAAGAAAGTGACGGCAGCGTTCGCCATCGAAAATTCAGCCTACGAGCAGGCCGGCAAGGTTCCTTCTGGCGTGATCTACGGCGGCACGGGCAGCGGGTCGCTGGGTAACAGCAATACCTACACCGACAGCCTGGCTCCGGATCTTATCGGCAAGGTTGCCTTCGACCCGAGCTTCGGCCATTTCGAAGTCAAGGCGGTCGGCCGCTTCCTGCGTGATCGCGTCGAAGCTACCTCCACGCTGCCTTCGTCCGAAACCAACACCAGCAACACCACTCTCGCTGGCGGATTCGGCGTGGACGCCTACGTACCGGTTCTGCATAAGAAGCTCATCTTCGTCGGAACGTCGTTGTTTGGCCGCGGCACCGCCCGCTACGGCGATTCGTCCAACGTGGATTTCATATACAAACCGAATGGCACGATTGCGCCGCTGCAGAACCTCCAGGCTATGGGCGGCATCGAAGTGTACCCGACCCCGAAGCTCAAGGTCTACTTCTACGGCGGCGACGAGTACATCGGCCAGGCGAACTACGGCGGCGGCTATGGCTACGGCACCGGCATCGTTGCCAGCAACGCCAGCTGCTTCGTGAAGGACAGCGGCTCCTGCTCGGCAGAGATGCGGAACCTGGTTCAGGGCGTCGCCGGCTTCTGGTACGACCTGCACAAGGGCAACTACGGCACGCTGAAGTATGGCATGCAGTATTCGTACACCCACAAGCAAACTTGGGCTGACGCGACTGGCCTGGCTCCGACGGCGAACGAGAACATGGCCTTCACCTCGCTCCGCTACGTCCTGCCGTAACAACTTTGTAAGCAAGAAACACCTGGCCCGCGTGAACCGAACCGGTTCACGCGGGCTTTTCCTTTGCCGGCAAACACAGAATTTCCGCGGTGCCATGGTGCCGACCAACTCTCTTCGCACCCTCCGCGCCGTAGTCGCGTATAATTGCCCGCAGTGCTGCACTGGTGACTGCAGAATGCAAGAACAGGGACGTCCGAGGGCCGGTGAACAGGGATGGCGCGGTGCTGTGGCCGTGGTTGCCATCTTCGTACTGGCGCTGAGCTTCGCGACTCGCTTCGGGTATCCGGTTGCTTCCGTCCAGGCTTCGCTTACCCATCATTCCCAGGCGAACAGGTCCGTTGCCCGCCGGTCGCTGGAACCGGAGCGGCAGCATCTCGATCGGGATGGCGAAGAGTGGGCGTCGCCGAACGCCGCAATCATCTTGGTCCATCTCACCACTGCTGAGGCTCCTCCGCTCTCCGCGGTAGCGTCGCTCCCAACCCTTATATCTGCCGGCCGGCTCTACATTCGGCCGCCTCCCTACGCTCAACTCATCTTTTAGCTTCCCAGCGGCTCGTCAATTCCATCTTATTTTCTTCGCCTTCTGCACTGGGCGAGGCTGCCGCTCGGGCAACTTTTGGCATCACGATCTTTGTGGAAAAGATCGTGCGAACGCATTGGAACCGAGGAAATGCATGGCTGTAGAGCCGCCCGTTCCCAGCAACGTTCTTGACGCTCTGCGGCGTATTGAGACGTGTATGGTTTGCAATGCGATCGAGACCTTTGAGCTCAGGCTGCGCAACACCGGCTATGCGGACTCCCGCATCCGGTGCATGTTCGAGGATTTTCCACCCATGGTGGGCTATGCGGCCACGGCCCGTGTTCGCACCGAAGGGCCTCCTATAACAGGCAGTGGATTTCGCGGATACCGCGAGCGAACCGATTGGTGGTACAGCATCCTCCAAATTCCCGAACCGCGGATTGTGGTTTTAGAGGACATGGATAAATCGCCAGGGATCGGAGCGTTTCTGGGGGACGGACACGCCGCGATTTTAAGGGCTCTGGGATGCGTTGGATATGTCACGGACGGTGCGGTTCGGGAATTACCCCAGATACAGGAACTTGAACTCCAGCTCTTTGCCGGAAGCGTCTCCGTCTCCCATGCCTATGCCCATATCTTCGACTTCGGAAAGATTGTCAGGGTCGGCGGCCTTGAAGTTCGTCCGGGAGACCTGTTGCACGGAGATCGCCACGGCTTGTTGTCCGTTCCTGTCGAGATTGCTTCCAAGATTCCCGCCGCCGCCGACCGATTGCAGAACGTCAAGCAAACGGTCGTCAACTACTGCCTTTCACCAGACTTTTCCGTAGAAGGGTTGCGCAAAATACTAAACGGGTTGATTTACTGATTGTAGCGGGAAAGCCGCAGATCGCGGCTCGGGATACCAGAGAAGATCGGTGCTTCAAACTTGATGACACATAGCGGAAGTTTTCTTCAGGAAAAACTATTCACTGCTTTCGCTCGCGGAGTATTGGCTCTCGCCGCGATGCTGGGAGCGTCGTCGTGCAACGGCGGACATCCCGATCAAGTTAAGGCAGCCTCGCAGACGATGCCAACGGCGGGAGTGACCAAGGTAGGGAAGAAGACGCTGAGCCGCCAAATCACCCTGTCCTCGGAACTTGTGCCCTTTCAGGAGATCGACGTCTATGCCAAGGAGTCCGGCTACGTGAAGACTCTAAACGTCGATTATGGATCACACGTGAAGACCGGCCAGGTCATGGCCACCCTGGAGATTCCCGAGCTACAGGCACAGTTGCAGGAGGATCAGGCGGAGATCAAGAGCGCAGCCGACCAGGTGGATCGCGCCGAACACGAACTCAAGCGCGATGACGCACAGTACACCGCGCTGCATCTTCAATTTACTCGTTTGAACGGAGTATTCGAGAATCAACCGGGCATTGTGGCACAGCAGGAGGTCGATGACGCCCAAGGCAAGGACCTTGCCGCCGCCTCGCAAGTGGATGCCGGCAAGTCCGCATTGCAGGCTGCGCAAAGCCAGTTGTCCGTGGCCCAGGCCAAACTGCTGCACGATCAAGCGCTGTTCGACTATTCGAAGATCATTGCGCCATTCTCCGGAGTGGTCACCGAACGCTACGCCAACATGGGAGCCCTGATGCAAGCCGGGACCAGTTCGAGCACGCAGGCGATGCCGTTGGTGAGATTGTCCGAAGATGATCTGTATCGGCTGGTGATTCCAATTCCTGAGTCCTACGTTCGCTACATCCATATTGGAGAACCGGTGAACGTTCGCGTCCCCGCTCTCAATCGGGCGTTTCCCGGCAAGGTGGCGCGCTTCTCCGTTGACGTCCGGGAGGACACGCGCACCATGCACACGGAAGTGGATGTCCCGAACCCCGAACGCGTTCTGATGCCGGGGTTGTTTGCCGAAGCCGATGTCTCGCTTGAACATCGGGAAGACATTCCGGTGGTACCCCTGCAGGCTATCAATCATGAAAACGACAAGACAACGGTGCTCGTGGTAAATCGCGATGGAGTGGTGGAGGATAGGCCGGTAGTGCTGGGAATTCAAACTGCCACGGACGCCGAGGTAATCTCCGGCTTAGCCGAAGGCGAGCAGGTCGTGGTGGGTGACCGCAGCGAGCTGAGACCGGGCGAGAAAGTTCATCCCCAGGTTGTTCAGGTCCTGCAATATCAGGATACGAAGACAGAGTAGAACCAGGTCCGCTGGACCGTGAAGAGTGAAAGTTAAATGCCGGGCTTTTCAATTCGCAATCCGTATTTCGTGATCGTCATCTGCCTCGCGCTGGCCGTTATCGGCGTGACCAGTTTGGCGCGGATGCCGGTGGATTTATTCCCGCCGATTAACCTGCCGGAAGTGGTTGTGGCGACCTTTTACTCGGGAATGCCGCCGCAGGATATTGAGACCGACATCACCAATCCACTGGAGCGTTTTTTCACGTTAGCCAGCGGTGTCGATCATATGGAATCACGTTCCCTGCTGGGCGTGAGCATCATCCGGGTTTACTTTCAGCCGGGAACCAGCGCGGATGCCGATGTAACTGAGCTCTCGAATCTCGCTCTGGCCGATTTGAAGCGCCTGCCGCCCGGTACCCTGCCCCCGGTGGTTTTAAAGTTCGACGCCTCCAGCCTGCCGGTCTGCCTGGTGACGCTGAAAGGACAAAACCTAAGTCAAACGCAACTTCATGACATCGGGCAGTTCGCCATCCGCGACCAGATCGCGATCGTCAAGGGCGCGGAGATTCCGCCGCCGTTCGGCGGAAAGTACCGGCAGATCATGGTCTACGTCGATCCCTACAAACTGGCTTCCCGGCAGCTGAGCCCGACCGATGTGGTGAACGCCGTAAACAGCTCCAACCTGATTCTTCCTGCCGGCGACGTGAAGATGGGACCGTACGATTACTACGTGTACTCGAACAGCCTGGTTACTGACATGAAGCAACTGGGGCAGGTTCCGGTAAAAACCGTCGGGAATTCCTGGGTGACGGTAAACGACCTAGGCGCCGCGGAAGATGCCAGCCAGATTCAATACAACCTGGTGCGAGTGGACGGGCAAAGATCGGTGTACTTGCCGATCATGAAGCAGGGCGGCGACACCAACACGATTGCAGTGGTGAATGGTATTCGCGAGATGATCGGCCATCTCTACGACGTTCCCAAACAGTTGGTCGCAACCGTGGTCTTCGACCAGTCGGTGTTCGTGAAGGAAGCAATCCGCACGCTGCTCCACGAAGGCCTTCTCGGACTGCTGCTTACCAGTCTGATGATCCTCATCTTCCTTGGCAGCTTTCGCGCAACCACGGCGGTGTTTCTATCCATTCCGCTCTCTGCGTTGGCTACGTTCGTGGTGCTGAATTTGAGCGGCAGCACGGTCAACACCATGATCCTGGGCGGACTGGCTCTGGCTTTTTCCCGCATCATCGACAATTCGGTAATTTCGCTGGAGAACATCTACCGGCATCTGGAAATGGGCGCTGCTCCCGAAGTCGCAGCCGAGACCGGAGGATCCGAAGTAAGCCTTGCCGTGCTGTCGGCGACCCTGACCACGGTGGTCGTCTTCTTTCCCGTGACATTTCTATACGGCGTGAGCAAATTCCTGTTCACCGCCCTTGCTCTCTCCGTGGTCATCTCCCTGTTCGCCTCCTACATCGTGGCCATGACGGTGATTCCGCTGTTCTGCTCGCGGTTTCTCAAGTCCGTGCCGCACACGGCGCACCAGAAACACGAGGACTATGAAGTTGAGCCCACTGCGACGCCCTCTAAATCATCTTTATGGCAGCGGTTCAATGCCGGGTTCAACCGGATGTTCAACCGGCTGCTGGATTCCTACGAATTTTGGGTAAGGCGTGCTCTGGTCCGGCCGGGGCTCACGGTTGCGATACTCGGCGGCTTGTTTCTTGTGAGCCTGGCGCTCTATCCGTTTCTGGGTCTGGCGTTTTTTCCGCGAACCGATGCCGGCCAGTTCACGATCAACCTGAAAGTACCGACCGGTACCCGTATCGAACTCACCGAACAATACGTCGCCAAAGTTGAGGACCTGGTGCATCGCGTCGTCGATCCAAAAGACTTCAAGATGGTGGTGTCTAACATTGGCGTGGTTCCCGACTTCTCGTCGTTGTACACCACCAACGCGGGACCCTACACCGCCACGATTCAGGTAGCACTGAATGAGCCTCATCGTCTGAGCAGCTTTGAATATATGGATCGGGTGCAGAAGGAACTGACGGATCAACTGCCGGAAGTTCGGGCGTTTTTTTCCAGCGGTTCCATGGTTGACGCGATCCTGAACATGGGCATGCCGGCGCCCATCGATGTGCAGGTAAGCAGTCCGGACTTGCCCAGGATTAACAACATTGCACAGGACCTGGCGAGCCGAATCCGACAATTACCTGGCGTGGGAGAAGTTTATATTCCGCAGGATATGAACTATCCGGCGCTACGGATGGATGTGGACCGCGTACATGCCGCCGAACTTGGACTAACCCAAAAGGATGTCGTCGACAATGTCATCACTGCGCTGAATTCCAACTACATGATCGCACCCAATTACTGGGTTGACTACAAAACCGGCAATGACTATTACCTGACCGTGCAGTATTACGAAAACGGACGGGCCGCGATCCATAATTTTGCCGATTTAACCAACATCCCGCTTCGCGGCCCCAACATAAAGAAGCCCACTACGCTGGACAGCGTGGTACAACTGCGCAATGTTGAGACTCCCACGGAAGTCGATCACTATCAAATTCAAAGGGTGATCGATGTGTTCGTCACTCCATCAGGCGAAGCTCTGGGCAGAGTGGCAGACGAAGTACGAGGCGTCATCGGGGAAACAAAGCTTACAGAAAATGTCCGGGTGGACCTGCGCGGCATGGTGCAGGGCATGCAGCAGTCCTTCCGCAGCTTTGCAATCGGCTTATCGCTCTCGGCGGTTCTTCTTTATCTCATCCTCGTGGCCCAGTTCAAGTCGTTCAAAGATCCCCTGCTGATCATGCTCGCGATTCCCATGGGATTTATCGGCGTATTGATCATTCTCCCGCTCACGGGAACCACACTCAATGTGATGTCGCTCATGGGGGTGCTGATGCTGGTGGGAATCTCCGCCTCCAACAGTATTTTGATCGTGGAGTTTGCCCATCGACTGGAGGAAGAAGGGAAAACGGTCGAGGAAGCCATCATCACATCCTGCCGCGTGCGTCTGCGCCCGATCCTTATGACTTCCCTGGCAACCATCATCGGCATGGTGCCTATGGCTCTTAAATTGGGAACCGGAAGCGAGCAGTATGCGCCCTTGGCCCGTGCCATCATCGGAGGACTCACAGCCTCGGTGGTGCTTACCGTTTTCATCGTTCCGGCAGCCTACATGCTCGCCTATCGGAACCAAACTTTCGTGAAGAAATCGTGATACGGCGGAAGCGGCATGCCCTGCCGCGAAATCTGCGGAATATATTCAGCAATTTTCAAAGGTGAGTGATTCGATGCGAAACCGTATGTGCATCCTTGCAGGACTGGCAATGTTTCCTTTCCCTCTTTGTAGCCTCGCGCAGGTATCCACAAATACGCCGGCTGCCCAGAGTCTTCCTTCGGCGCCTACGCCTAAGACCGATGGCAATCACGACGTAAACAAACCTTCTTCCAGCGGACAGACAGCCGCTGCTTCGCAGGCGCCTGGTGCGCCAAAAACGTTGACCTTGAAGGAGGCGGAAGAGATCGCGGTCAAGAACAATCCACAAATTTCGGTGGCCCGGCTGATCGCCCTGGCTTCTCAGCAAATTACCCGTGAGGCGCGCTCGGCCCTGTGGCCCACCGCTACAGGCGATTTCACCGGCGTTGGTGGGGAATCCGGCACCCGCATCGCCGCAGGCGGACTGAATGCCCCGCATATCTACCAGCGCGTAGCCACGGGCGTTACGGTCACTCAGTTGATCACCGATTTCGGACGGACTGCAAATCTGATCTCCAGCGCGAATTATGCGTCTCAGGCTGAGCACGAAAATTTGATGGCCACACAGCAGCAGATTTTGCTGGCCGTGAATCAAGCCTTTTATAGCGCGCTGCAAACCCAGGCCATTCTTGTCGTTGCGCAAAAAACAATCGACGAAAGGCAAACCGTCGCAACCCAGATCAACGCCCTCTTCCAAAACAAGCTGCGCTCCGAGCTGGATCTAAGTTTTGCGAACGTCAATCTGGCGCAGGCTAAGCTATTGCTGCTGGACGCTCAGAACAATGACAACGCCGCCCAAGCTACGCTTTCCATGGTTCTCGGATTTCCTACGCTGCAGGTTTTTCAGCTTGTCGATAGCGACGGTCAAGCGGCTCCGCCTCCAGACAATGTAGACGGGCTGATTTCAGAAGCGTTTTCCATGCGCCCCGAGATACGCTCGCTTCAGTTCCAATACCAGTCCGCCAAGAAGTTTCAAAACGCCGAGCGGGACTTGCTCTATCCCACCATTCGCGCAATGGGAGTGACGGGAGACGCCTTCGTAGGAGATTCCGAGGTGGTACCAAATCCGGGATCCCTGAACAACACCTATGGAGCCGTCGGCGCAGACGTCAACATCCCGATCTTCAATGGTTTTCTCTACACGGCGAGAGCCCACGCAGCGAATCTCATGGCACAGGCAACGCAAGAACGATTGGTGGATTTGCGCAATTTGATCTCGCGGGATGTGCGCACCAGTTGGCTGAATACGAGCACCGCTTACCAGAGATTGGCGGTTACCCAGCAGTTGGTGCAGCAAGCCAATTTAGCGCTCGATCTCGCGCAGTCCCGCTACAAGCTGGGGCTCAGTTCAATTGTAGAACTCAGTCAAGCCCAGCTCCAGCAGACGCAGGCTGAGATCAGTAACGCGCAAGCCGATTATGATTACCGATTGAGCCTGGCTGTGTTGACCTATCAGACGACAGGGATCTAACGGCGAGCACCCGGCGGCTTCGGGAATCTTCACGCGAGTGTGTCGTCTCAGGCACCTCTTACGTGGCCGCGTGAGAGGGAAGGTTCAAGGCGCACGAGGACGGCTCCGCAAACGTGTGTACCATTTTGTGTACCACGTTTTGGAATTTCCCGGTATGTCGCTGAATTGATTTGGCGTCCCCGGCGGCTTTCCAGCCGAAGCCGCAAACCCGAGGGCTGCTCCAGGATACGGCAGCAACCAAGGAAATCGTAACGCAGGGTAACTTAAACCTTTCGGAATCCCGAGTAGCAGAGGGATCTGAGGCTTCAGGGTGATCTCAACGATTCGTGACCGTTAGGATGGTGAGGTCGCAGTAGGGATATCAGTTGCCTGATACCCCCTGCGCAGATCCGCACGAGCGCTCACTAGCGCATGCGGCTCTTATCTTGGATGGTTAGCGGCGAAGCGTTGCGCGGGATAAGGGTGGAGCACGCGTGGAGAAGGAAGCCATCGCTTGGCAATCGCGAGCATGCGCTCCCACGTCAACCCACGCTTTTGGCTGCGGCGGCATAGAACGTGCCACCACATGCTAAGCACCCGTTCCCGGAACATGCCGAGGCTGTCCAGATTCCCGGGTACTGCGTAGTAGTTGAAGTGGCCTTGCACAACTGCGCGGAGCCAAGTGCCGGTGTCCGGCGTAGCGTCGTGCATGCGTGCGCGGAGTTGCTGCTTGATCTCTTGCAGCTTTGCCCGCATACGCTTGCGGATCGTCATGCGCCTAACGCTAAAACGTCCGTTCCGGTCTTTTCCGCTGATATGCGTAAAGCCCAAGAAGTCGAACGTCTCTGGCTTGCCTTCCCCACTTCGCGTTCGATTTTCTTCGGCGAACCGCCCGAACTCAATCAAACGCGTTTTGTCTGGATGGAGTTCCAGTCCGAACTTGGACAGTCGTTCCTGAAGGTCCTTCAGAAAACACTCCGCTTCAGCTCGGTGTTGGAAACCTAAGGCGAGGTCGTCCGCGTAGCGGACGGCTATCACATCCCCCTGTGCGCGTTGTTTGCGCCACTTGTCCAACCAGAGGTCGAAGGTGTAGTGCAGGTAAATGTTCGCCAGCATCGGTGATGCCACCGATCCTTGCGGCGTACCTGACGTCGTCTCCGACCATATACCTTCCTCCAGTACCCCAGCGCTCAGCCATTTCTGGATGAGACGCAGGATTCTGGAATCGGCTACGCGATGCTCGACGAACTTGATAAGCCAGCTTTTGTCGAGGTTATCGAAAAATCCTCGAATGTCGGCGTCAAGAACGTAGTTCACCTTCTTGTATCGCAGCGCGTACGACAGCGCATCCAGCGCTTGATGCTGGCTGCGCCCCGGGCGGAAGCCGTACGAGAAACCGAGAAAGTCTTCCTCGTATATCTGATTGAGGATGGTGACCACGGACAGCTGGACGATCTTGTCCTCCAGCGCCGCAATCCCCAATGGACGCTGCCGCCCATCGGCCTTCTCTATGTAAACCCTTCTCGATGGCTTGGCCCGGTATGCGCCGCGATGCATCCGGCTGTGCAGGTCAATCAGGTGTTCCTGCAAACCGGGTTCATACTCCTGCCACGTCACGCCATCGACTCCGGGGGCGGCTTTTCGCTTGAGGGCATAAAAGCTTTCCCGCAGCCGATCAACGGTCAAGTGGTGAAGGAGTGCGGTGAACCGCACCTTCTTATCTTTCCGTGCTGCTTTCCGCACACTCGCCAGCCCCTGGGACACGCTACACCCCGCTCTGTGTCGGGAACGTGTGAAGTTGATGAGTGTTCTCCTTGATCAGCGGTCTTCCCTCCTCACTCTCCGCCGACAGTCCCCCGTCATTGTTCGAGTGATTCATCGGTAGTACACCACTGTCCGACTCCTCGGAGATGTGCATGCGGGCAGTACGGCCTTGGCCTTCTCCCGCCGTTCTGTGGCCGGTTTCAATCACAGATATCTCCGAGGTCTCCCGGTTCTCGTGCATGAAGTTTCTAGGCGTGCTCTGGGGTCTTCGACTACGCAGGACTGTCCGGGAACTCGCGCTATCGTTCCCGTCCATGTGGCCTTCCGCACAAGGCAAGGGCGTCGGCGTCCTGATTGCCAGTTTTCGGAGCTCAATGTCCCAGCCCACCTATCCCCTGTTTACGCTTCGCCTTGCTCCTCGCGGAACACGGCGCAAAACTCGGGGCCGAGTGGTTCGCTATTCCTTTCTCGCAAGGATCTTTCATCCTCTGCTTCATGCCGGTTTATCCCGGCGCACTGCCCTGGCCTGTCCGTTGCGCCATTAGGGCATCGCACAGCAGGTATCCATCAGCCACAATCGACGGTAGCCGGTCCACATGAAGAATATGGTAAAGCTTTGGACGAGCAGGGGGCGGAGTCATCTGGCCTTAGCCTCCTACATTATCGTATCGTCTTCTATTGTTGTATTCTAGACTAGTTTCCCGCCGCCGAAAGGGCTGGGAGAGCTGCCTTCGGCGTTTGCTGGAAGGCGCGATGCACTGTCTCGAATCGTCTCCAGTCCAAATTTTGGACTCCAGAAAACTGCCAACATTGAAAAATTCAGCGGACGGTTTTTTCCTGGGGAAGACAAGTGGGTTTTGCCGAACGCCCACCCCCAACCCCTGCGCAGCGAGCGGGGGTGGCGGCGGACTGGAAGCCACCCTTTGGAATGTGGTGGCACTGGTGGCGGCAGACTACCCGGCAAAAGAAGTCGGTGGTGAATTGACAGCAATCAAGATGGCTTTGGAGGCCGAGTGACTGAAACAAAGGGGTGCTCTGCGAGTCCAAATTTTGGACTGTTTCAGGGGCTAGGTTACTACCTGTTTCGGCCTGTTTTGAGGGCTCCAAAACCGCTGAAACAGGCTCCAAAACCGCTGTTTTTTGTCCTTCCTTGGCGGACAAAGATTTTTCCATCTCGGCTGCAACTAGGGAGTGATGGTTTGTAACGAAATAATGCACATTTCCGGTACTTTCATGCTGGCACGCGTTTTCCCGCCTACCCTGGGTGGAAGGTTAGTCTCTCGTCGGTTGTTGATCGGCAGGGCCTTTCGAGCGTGAAGTGGTGAAACAAAACATTCAAGATTCGGGATACTGAAACTCTACCCACGTCACAGACTGCGTGGCTTGCGGAAGGCCCAATAGCCTGACCAGACGAGCAGCAGCAGGCCGAGAGCCAGGTCGATTGGCTGCCAGTCCTGCCGGTGCATCCGAACCGACAAGATCGGGTTTAGCAGAAGCGCGACAGCCAGGATAGCCCACATCCAGCCCCGTGGCCCGGCGTGGTAGACCCTCACCGCCCAATATGCCCAACCCACCGTCGCAGCCGTCCTCAGCACCATGTAATAGCCGTAGGGATGCTTCCCCTCTGCGGCGAACAACAAGAGAATCGCCACAAGCACAGTGAGTCCAATTTCCAACGTCCGCTTGCTGCCCAAGCTATTGCCTCCGCATGAAATCATTTCACGCTACGGTTTACCACAGACAAGGGGGCGGCCTGCAATAGCAGGCACTATGACGTACGCTTGACGTACGCCTCATACGGTAAAGCTCTATCTTATTGATTCTTATGGCGTCCCCGGCGGGATTCGAACCCGCGTTATCGCCGTGAAAGACCAGCTATACGCGTAATTTCAACAACTTGCAGAGCATGGGTGGCAACTCAGAACTGCACAGGAATGAGAAGAAATCCGTATTGTTGTACGAGTGTTGTATGAGGAGCGGCGGAAACAGGCGGTCTTGAATATCGGACTCGCCTCTACCCTGCTACTCAGAATCAATCACTTACAAGGCTTATGGTAATGCTGTTCGAGTGAAAGTGTGCAGTTCGGTCGCTTTCATGCACCAATTCATGCACCAATTTTCGGGGCTGATCCTCAACTTCTGTCTCCTGCTGCTCAATGCGATTTTCCCTTCCGCTCTTGAGCTTCAGCCATGGGCAAGCAGGACCAGCACCCGGCGAGCCACCTCATATTCTGCCTCTTCAATGGGGCGCTGCTCAGGAAGCAGACCCAGCCAATCCGTTCCCAGTCGGTAGGTAAATCCCCACAGCGGCATTCCATTCAAGATCGATTGCCGGAAACAGCTAATCAGCGGGTAGACTGGCACAGCTCTCAGGCAGTGTCGGGTGGGATCTCGCCAGACATCCAGCGAACCCAAACCGCTTCTACCGCCTCTCGATGATCCAAAACCGTGGGCAGCTCGCTATCCACTGCGAACACAAAGGGAGCCACTAAAACGAACGGCCCGGTTCTTCGCCTCGCCAGTACCCGCGGCAATACGGCATCTGACCAGAACTGCCATTGCAATGGCATCAAGGAGTGCATAGACCAGGAAGATTCAGTAAGCTTTCCGACACGCCTTCGGCGTGACTGATACTGCTGGTGGCAGGATCACGGTGCGCTCCCTGGCAGCATAAAATCTTGCAGTGGGCGGCAGCACGGCGCTGCAATGGGTGGCAGCACTGCTTGCCACCAGCATGTAGCGCTCAGCGCTCAATCAACACGGGCTCCGCGCACGCCGCATCATCGTTCTTCACCAGGTTCACCCGGCTGCAAACTTCGTATCGTCTCATCAGGTCGGGATTGCATGGCTTCAACCGGTCGTAGATGGTGTCCGTCTTCTGATAGCCGGAGTCGAGCCACAGATCATAAGTGTCATCGGGTAGGATGACTGGCATGCGGTCGTGGACGTCGGCACAGAGTGCGTTCGGTGTCGTGGTGATGTAGGCGCAGGTCTCAACCATGTTCTCTTCGGGATTGTTCCACTGCTCCCAAATTCCATAAGAAGGCTGTGCTTGCGCGGGAGTTCGGTATCAGCAGGGAGACGCTATACCAGTACGCCCGAGGGTAGTGTCCTAATTTGAATCCATCAGCTCTGGAGTGTGGAATTCAACGTGCTCCGTATCAAGCCGCTGCGCTAAGCTCCCGCTTGAAACTTCCCGGAATCCGTTAAATATAGTAAAGAGCGTTCCGCCAACGCTAATCAGCAGTAAACTCCATGGCACCACCCGGGAGAACCAGAACACCTGCGGAGTAAAGCGGATAGTGAACACCCATACAAGGTATCCCAGTGTTCCCACTGCCATATTCAACATCCGCCGAGGATCTCGAAGGGGCAATTCATCCATAAACAGCGCCCAAAGCGCCAGAGTGAAGGGGAAAGCAGCAGCAAGGTCAACAAGGTAGTGCTCGCCAGTCGTAAGGGTACAAATTGCCGTAATAATCGCGGAAACCAATCCGAACCATCGTACATATTTAAATCTCCAACATGCACAGCAAGCCATGAGCGCCCATGTCATGTGCATAGATGGCATTCCGTTTCGTCGAATCCATGGATTCAGACTTACCACGGATAGACTAAGGTGATGCAGTTGCTCACTACTGAAGTACTGGCGGGCACTCGAATCACTGAACGCATCCCATCCCAGAAGGAACTCGGGACCGCACACCGGCAGTAGCTTATAGCACTGAATAGCGAACACTCCGCCAAGAATAAACATGGCGACGAGTCGCCACATTTTCTTTCGATCACGTAGATTTGCGGCACAGGCTACGCCGATTACCAGCGGCAAGGCTTGATAGCAAAGTTGAGAAACGCGGTCTAGACGCAGCTTATTCACAACGATGTCAGTAATCCAAATGCTGGGTTGAAATCCAAAGCTACCGTCCACGTAAAATGTGTACAGATCGAAAGTTGGCTGACCACTGTGAAGTGCTCCGACGAACGACGGACTGCCCCGACCAAAATCTGCCATGGCGTTTAAGCTGCCTAAGAGGATCAATAGCAGAGCTGGAAGCAAATCGTGCAGCGGCTTCTTTTCGCCCACGCCCCAAACGGCAGTAATACAGAAAGCGCCTGCCATGACGCAAGCTACATAAAAATGATAAGGTTCAGGGAAAAACAAAACAGCGGACGTAGCCAAGGCGCAAACAATCGCTAAGAACATTATTTTATGAGAGGTTCGGTTCATTGTACACAAAGGCCACTGTTCCCCGGCAGTCAGGCCGCATTCTCCGTACTGAATAGAAATTATGAGTAGAACTTATAGAGATGCTACTGATTTCAGGTACTTAGCTTCAGTGCCGTGGCTCACCCACCGGTGTGACGCTGAATTGTAGCCTTCTGCTACTACGAAACTTTCAGACACCTCCCAGCCGTCATTCCTGTTGAGACGAATGTGCCTTCTGTTCGGGACTTGCGATCATGCGATTGTCCTGACTCCAGCATTAGGCTTTCCGATACATGGTTCAATACATAGTTGGGAGTATGAGATCAGCCCCACTATAAGCGCCGGCGCGACAGGCGCGACGATAGGCCACAATGCGCCGCGTGAGCGGTGCTCTGCGGCCTACTTTTACTCCGGCTTTGACACCCTCACGGTGAAGCCTGTTTCCTCATGAAACTCACGCTGGGCGGCTTTCAGAGCGTCTTCGCCCCCGCAATGCCGGGACGATGATCCAGTGTTCCGCAAACGCATTGATGAGGCGATCGTGGATCTCGAGCACCTCGGGCGCGCTCTCCAGTTTGCCGGGATCCTGCGCGCTTTCTTCCTCGAGGGCCTTGTCTATGGCGACTTTCAGCTCACCATAGATGGCCGCAACTTGTGGGAATTCCACCAGCAGCAACCCAAAGGCGCCGCTGTGCTCGGCCGCATCGCGGAACATCCAATCAGGCCGCAGAAATTATCTGTTCGCCGGCACCAATAATGGAGGCCAGCAGGCGAGCCGTTCTGCCCCTGTGCCCCGCATCGGTACTCTGAGCCTTGTGGGGTTCACCACTTGACTCTCTCCCTTTGCATCGGGACGACAGGTTCTCCCGTTCCAAACAAGAGCCTCTTCTCAGGTTCACGCTGCCTTCGAGCCTGATGCCGCAAAGGCCGGTCTTCAGGACGCCACCCTTGCTTATCCCGGAGCGACCACCATCCCCGGTTCCGACATTGTCTTTACGCTTTCGGCTTGTCATCGACAGTTCGCTTACGCTCGTCTCTCTGAATCACACTTGACGGGATCAGGTTCCGCCTTTTCCGCGTCGCTCACCACCATCGCTCTTAACGACAGCAGCACACGGTAGTTTGATGGCAGCTCCTGATCGCCGTCACCGAGGGGCCTACCCTAATCTCTTGTTTAGCTCAACGACAGCCACACTGCTGCTGTCGTCTTCGGGACACACGGTGGTCGCAGTACTTCGAGGTGAGAACGTGCGCCAGCAGTCCCGGCCCTGCTACCGCGCTCGATGGGGCGCGACGGCGCTGGCGCCTGCACGATCACATCGCATGAGGTGCAGCTCAGCTTCGGCCGCACGTGACGGATCGCCTTGAAGCTCTCGGGAACGTACTCAAGGACTTCGGAGACATCTTCGCCAAGTTTGCTCAGCGTACTGCCGCACTCGGGGCAGCACTGTTGCTGGGGTTCATGCGTCTTGGTCTCGCGCGGAAGAGCGGGCGTCGCACGGGCTTGTTTGCAAATGGAGGCGTACTCGTTGAACTCGAAGGCTTCTCTGGTGGAGATGTTTGCTCGCCGCGGTTAGCTTCCAGCTGTTCGAGCTTCAACTCAAGCTGTTCGATCTGCCGCTCGATCTTCTCCGAGCGGCGTCCGAACTGCATACGCTGGAGCTTGGCGATCAGCAGATCCAGGTGCTCGATCTCGTGATCACGCGAGAGCAGTTGCGCTTGGGTCGTGATCAGCGCTTCGTGGGTTGCCAACAGGATCGCTTTCAACGCGTCCGCATCGAGCGTGCTCAGATCCGGCAGCGTTGTGCACATGAGAACCATGAGCGGAGTATGCCATGAACTCTGCTTCCATGTGCCTCGCAGCCGCATAAATAGCTATGCAAATCGGCAGATGTCCTCAGATCGCCATCAGTGTTTCCGCGGTTCGCACCAGACGCCGCCAATCAATCCCTTCACAGAGCATCGATAACTGCGCTCGCGTCAGCGAGACCGTTCCGCTCTCGGCCTTCGGCCACACGAAGCGTCCACGCTCCAGCCGCTTGGCAAAAAGACATAGCCCTTCGCCATCGAACCAGAGAATCTTGAGCAGATCGCCGCGACGGCCGCGGAAGACGAAAACGTGGCCCGAGAGCGGGTCGTGTTCGAGTGTGGTCTGCACGGCGGCGCTCAGTCCGGTGAAGCCGCGGCGCATGTCGGTGACGCCCGCTGCAATCCAGATGCGTGTGTTCGCCGGAAACGAGATCATCCCGGCAGGCACTCCAGCACCGCACGAAGCACCTGGAGGTCGGCGTCGCCTTCCACTCGAACCTGTGCCTTCGGAAGCTGGATGTGAATCGATGCAGCCGGTGGTTGCGAGGAACATGAAATCGCGGCCGCACAGTGGGCGCATCTGCGATCAGCGATGGTTCTGTCTCGCTCACGCTAACCGACAGCAACCGCGATGTCGTCGTGGCGGTCGCTCCCGTTCTATGGCCACCCAGCTTGCCGGTAAGATGGAGCTTGCGCCATGCAAACACCTGGCTGGCGTTGATCCCATGGCTGCGAGCCACTCGCGCCACCGACGCTCCCGGCACCAGCGTCTCCTCGACGATCCTCAACCTCTCCGCCGCACTCCGCTTCTTCCGCCTTACAGGCGCTGCCGCCACGGGCGGCCGCTGCTGGTTGTAGTGCGTACGCCGGCGTGCCAGCGTCTCGCGTGCGTCGTTCAACGAAGAGAAATCCACGTTCAGGCACTCGTCGCGCAGGCGTCCGTTGAAGCTCTCGATGAATCCGTTCTCTACCGGCCGGCCAGGACGGATAAAGCACAACTGCACGCCGTGCTGCATGGCCCAGGCCTCCAGTACCCGACCCGCGAATTCACTGCCATTGTCCAGGGTGATGCTGCGCGGCACCGCCCCGCGCTCGCGAATGGCTTCGGTCAGCGCCGTGACCACATGGCTGCCATGCATCGAGCGGTCCGCCATCCACCCAATACACTCTCTGGCGAACTGATCGATAACTGTCAGCATGCGGAACGAACGGCCGTCGGCCAGCTTGTCGCTGCGAAGTCGGCGGCCCAACTCTGGTTCGGCCCTGTCGCAGGTTATTGCGAAACGCGTTGCCGGCGCCCGATCTTCTTCCGCTCCATGCTGCGCACCTTCAGGGCCTCTTCGCTCATAGAGCCGATAGACCCGTTTAGCATTCACGGCCCAGCCCTCCCGCCGCAGCAACACCGTGAGCCGGCGATATCCGTAACGAACATGAGTGGCGGCCAGTTCCCGCAGTCGAAGCCGAAGCGCTTCCTGCAACGGCCTCCGGCTGCGGTAACGCATCGTGCTCTACGACATGCCCACAATCCGCGCCGCACGTCGCTCGGAGATCGGGTACGCCCGCTGGGGCCACCTCGCCAGTCGGCGCCGATGACGAGGCCTTACAGCTTTTTTGACACAATCTCCTGCAGGATCTGCCGATCCAGGGTAATGTCGGCGACGATCTGCTTCAGCCTCCCGTTTTTCTCCCGCAGCTGCCGCAACTCACGCAGTTCCTGCACGCCAAGACCGGCGTACTGCCGCTTCCACATGTAGAACGTCGCCTGGCTGATCCCCAGGTTCCGGCAAATGTCGGCCGTCTTGTCGTCGCCTTCCAACTGCTTCAGCGCGGCAATGATCTGCTCTTCCGTGTGCCCCTTCTTTGGCATCTCGAACCACCTCGTCCTTGAACTCCGAGGACCTCGATTGCCAGCTTAAGCTCTACTTTCCCCTGGTACAGCTTTCGGGTTGGGTCACTTCAAACGTGAGCGTTCCACGAAGTGCATCTTGCCATGGCGAGAGCGCGCGAGCAATCTGGGTGCATGAGAGATTGCGGTGGAACACAGCAGCGTTGGCGGGGGCGGATTGAGACACAGCGGTCGAGCGGCTTATCGGTAACCGACTTCTGCCGTCGGGTAGGGATTGGCAAAGCCGGGTTCATTACTGGAAGTGGCGCGTGGGCACGGGGGCGCGCGAAGGCTTCCTGGAGTTGAAAGTAGCGGTGCCGTCGCAGATCGAAGCTGAGGCGAAGTTGGGAGCAAAGAGCATTTCGGTGTCTTCATTGGCCGTGCCCGGGAGCTATCCGACGATCGGGGTTCATCTGGCGAATGGGCGGGCTGGTGGTTCCTGCTGGCTTTGATCAGGATCATCTGGCGCGGCTGATTGTGGCGGTGGAGGCGATGGCGTGATCGGGCTTCCGAGCCTGCGTGCGCTCGACGCCGCGCAGGCACAGCGGATCTGGCTGGCCGCCGAAGCCACGGACATGCGCTGTGGCTTTGATCGTCTGGCCGAGCGGGTGCGAACGGTGATCGGCGAAGATCCACTGGCTGGCCATCTGTTCCTGTTCCGTTCTCGTCGCGGCGACCGGTTGAAGATCCTGGCGTGGGATCGCGACGGTTTTGTTCTGTGGTACAAGCGGCTGGAGTCGGGAGTATTCAAGTTGCCCCGTGTGGCCGAGGGACAGCGCTCGGTGGAGCTGCGAGCCAGCGAGTTAGCGATGCTTTTGGACGGCATCGGCATGACCAAGCTGAAGCGCGTGGCGAGATATGAACGCATCACGAAAAAAGATAAAACGAGGGTCGAAGAAGTGCGGCGTGCATGATATGTTGTCGTTGTTTCCGGAACTCACAATCGCGTGCCGACCGCAAAAACACTGCTCGATCTTCCCTACTGACACTGAAGCGCTGAAGGCGCGGCTGAGCTCGCTGCTGCTGGAACGGGATGAGCAAAAGAGACGCGCCGATGAGTTTGCGCAGCGAGCTTTGATTCAAGAGAGTCTTCGTCAATCACTCGAACTAAAGGTTGAACAACTACAGCAGGAGTTGGAACTGCTGAAGAAGCGCTACTACGGCCCGCGGGCGGACCGGCTGCGCAGCATGGCGGAGCTGGGGCAACTGCTGCTGTCGTTCTCCGAGGAGCTTGCGGCGAAGCCGGTCAACGCCGGCGATGTGGAAGTCAATGCCAATCCAGCGCAGCCAGAGCGCGAGCTTCGCTGGGTTCGCCGTCGCAAGGGACGGCGCAATCTGGCGGCGTTCGAGAATCTGCCGGTACAGACGATCGTTCACGAACTGAGCGCGGAACAACGAGTCTGCGGCTGCTGTGGAAGTACGCCTGCGCGCGTTGCGATCGCGAAGGAGTGGGTGCTCAGATCGAAATGGCCGAAAAGCCCGCATCGCCGATTGAGAAAGGCATGGCTGGACCGGGCCTGCTGGCCTACATCGTAACCAGTAAATATGCGGATTTCCTCCCGCTCTACCGTTTGGAGAACATCTTCGATCGCAGCGGCTGCGAGATCTCGCGCTCGACGCTGAGCGTCTGGTGCGGCGACGTTGCCGATCTCATCCTGCCGCTCTACGAGCGCATGGCCGAGCGCGTACGGCCATCGCACGTGATCCTGACCGACGACACGCCAATGCCGATGCAGGAGCCGTGGCGGGGCAAGACACGGCAGGCGCGCAAGTGGGTGTATCTGGGAGATGAGAGCCGGTCTTACAACGTTTTTCACTTCACCGAGAGCCGCAAGCGGAACGGGCCGCTCGAGTTTCTGCGGGACTACAAGAAAGTGCTGGTCGCCGATGCCTATGGCGGCTACGACGGCGTCGTGGCCGGTAACGCGATCCGTCGCGGCGGCTGTCACGCGCACGCTCGACGCAAGTTTGTCGATGCCGAGAAAACGGCGCCGGAGATCGCGCGCGAGGCGGTCGAGTTCTACCGTGCTCTGTACAGGATCGAGCGGGATGCGGCCGCGCTGGACGCACAGTCGCGCCTGGCCTACTGGCAAGAACACTTGTGGCCGTTGCTGGAGAGCTTGCACGAACGGCTCTGCGTGTTGCGGAAAACGCTGTTGCCGAAGAACCCGATGGCCGAGGCGGTGAACTATAGCCTGAATCAGTGGAAGGACCTGACGCTTTTTCTGGAGGATGGCGCGGTGCCGATCGACAACAACGCTTCCGAGCACGAGATGAAGCGCGTAGTTCTAAATCGAAAGAACTCGCTGTTCGTGGGCAATGCCCGCGGGGGACGCACGGCCGCCATCCTGTCGAGCTTCACCGCGACCTGCCGGCGGCACGGAATTGATCCCCACCAGCTCTACCTTCCCCAACTGCTGGTGAACCTCCCCTCGTGGCCGATGAGCGATCTCGATGCCTGGACCGCTGGAAGCTCCGCCACTCCAGCCTGCCACAAATACCCGCTGCAAGGTAAGCTGCGGTTCGCTAATCGCTCACCTTCAAACACTGTCTTTGACAACGTTTGTAGCAGAAGTGAGCTTCCGCATCTTCTTTTTCACGAATAATGCAGGCTAAATCCACCTCACATTAAGGATGAATACTTACGGGTATGCGGCAGATGGGTATCCGTCGCTACTTTTTCACCTGCGTTGTAACTTACCGAAGATTTTGGCTTCTTGGCATGGAATTGAGGATGGCGCGGCGGTAGGTGCGCGCGGCTTTTGCAGAGTGAGACGAAAGCGGAGCTTCACTGGCAAACGCCGCAGTTCTCCGAATGACGGATGTTCGCTGGCTACCCAGTAGACAGAAGGTATGAGTGTTCGAGCAGATTCGTCGTACGTATAAATTTGCAATACCCCCGCCGATTCTATGGCCGCACCACCGCCCATTGGACAAATCTTCCTCCCTCCACACGCGATAAGGCGAGAGGGGCAACATTGTTGAGAGTATGATCAAAATGAAATTGTGCGCTCACGCCCTGGTAGTCCTTGAACTCATATTCGCGAAGCGCTTTCATCACCTGCGTGGGATCCGTTCCCACCCTCTTGATGGCCTCTAAGACCATTCTCATTCCATCGTATGCATGACAGGCATACGAGTCAGGGGCATCATTGAAGGCTCGGCGGTATGCATTTTGAAACTGTCGCCATTTCGGATCGGTTTCTGAGGGGTTCAACCCACTCGTGACGACAACTCCTTCTGCATCCCGTCCGGCTTTTTCCAACAGTTGCGGACTAGCGAGGCGATCAGATCCAAAGACCTGCTGGCTCATTCCCGAAGCACGCATCGCCTTTAGAACAGCGGCCGCCACGGTCGGGCTACTCCAGATCACAACACCATCAGCCACATCGTCGCGTATCCGCTTGAGCGAATCAGCCAACTCAATCTCTCCGCGCTTGAGTCTAAGTAATAGTGATTCTTCATGGCCGAAAAGTCTGGCCGCGTCCACAAAACTTTTTGCTCCATCATTCCCATAAGCGTCATCTACACAGAGCACCACGACGCGCCGGAGCTTGAGTTGATTGAATATATAGTTCGCCAATGCATGAGCCTGCTGTTGGTTGTCGGGTAGCGTGTGCAGAATCCAGGGAACACCGGTTTTTGTGATCGTAGAATCGCTGGTGCCGGTATTTACAACCGGCACCTCCAGTTGCCCAGCGATTCGAAGAAGAATCTGTGACGACACACCGTCGATCGCTCCCAATACCGCCACAACATGTTCATCGGTTATCATGCGCACTGGCTCCCTGGTTGAGGCTCCCCACGGTCCGGAATCGCTATGAACTTTGAGCGCATATTTTCTACCTCGATAGCCGCCATCGGCGTTCGCTTCGTTAATTGCCAGCTGCGCGCCATGTAGCATGGCAAAGCCATAAGGAGTTTCCGAACTGTTCTCGAGTGGGCCGAAGAAACCTATGTTTACAGTCGTGGAGTGTGATTTCTCCGAGTCGTGCGCGATTATGTTGTCTGGATCAGCCCCTGAGATCAACGGCAGGACACCACCGGTCTGTTCGTGAACGGCTTTCATCCGCGATGTGTTCCGAGTTCCATGGCTCAGTCCAGAGCCCGTTGCCACCCAGATACCTCCGGAATCAAAAGCCAAATCGAAGACCTGATTTCCTGCGAATGCGGCGGAAGTATCGATTCTCCTTGGATTGGGTTCCGGGGCGGAGAGGATCGCTTCTCCATGGTCGCCATTTCCCTTCTTTCGATAGGTAACCCGAGTCCCGCTCTGGAGACTCTGATAGGCAAGGCCATCATTCGTACAGGTCCAGAGATCGTTAGTTTTGAATCGGATCGAGTTGATAAACTCAGGGGCAGGAGCGCGAAGCAAGGATTGTTGGAGCCGCCCCTTCAGTGCGACGTAGCCGTATCCACAATTCGTTGAGGCCCACAGCGTCTGTTCGTATCCGTTGAAGGCAAGGCCTGTGATAAATGCGCTGCCTGGACTCTGCACGCTGCCAGCTTTAGCGTCCGTGTGAAAATGCAATCGATCGTAAACGCTCCACCGCCCCGTAACTGAATCGTATTCGACCACGCCTCCGCCCCAAGTAGCGAAAAACATTGTTTGCTTGTTCACCGCGATACGAGTCACAATAGAATTCCGCATGGGCGTGTTACTTTCATCAAAGAGCGACCATTCTCCAGTATGCGTATTCAGGCGGCTGATTCCCATCGCTGTAGCCGCCCACACATACTCATTCTGAACAGCAACGTCGAACACAATGTCGTTGGCCAATCCCGTTGCAAGGCTGGTAAAGTTTTGGAACTGCCCACCCGAATAACGGCTCAATCCACCGAAGGTCGCGATCCAGAGGTCACCAGTTATGCCGTCCACTGCAATCGAAGTGACGACTGGGTCAGCCAAACCCTCTCTTGGACTGAGTATACGCACGACTCGACCGTTTTCGATCAGAGCTAGGCCGTTGCTCGTACCAGCCCACACACGGTCGCCGTCAGCCGCAACTGAAAACACTCTGTCACTGGGCATACCGTTTGCAACGGTGAAGTTCTCCCATTGTGTGTAGAGGAATGTCTTCTGGGACGCAACACATGGTCGGAATAACAACAAGGTCACAGCACCCAGCAGCCAATATTTCCAGCGAATCATCATCTGTTGGCTCCTGTGTTGGGATCTATTCCCTAGAAAGTCTTTAAGTACTCAATCAGATCATTGAGTTGTCCCTTGGTCATATCCGACGTAATTCCGTGCTTGTCTTGGACGTTGAATTTTGTCCAGATTTCCTCAAGTGACAACGCTTCCCCATTGTGCAGATGTGGAGGATGCTCGTAGACGCGGTCAAGTTGAGGAATGTCAAACAAGCCTGAAGTGTCGTACCTACTGGCGGTTCCCACATCCTTGCTGATTCTTGCTGTGTAATGAGTCTCCGGAGTATGGCAAACATCGCAGCGCCTCTCGAAGAAGAGTTTCCTACCGCGCTCCTGTGCTAGCGTAAGCGATCCATTGCGGGCTAGGTGACGATTTGGTGAAAGGGGAATTGCCTTCACAAACGTTACCAGGTCTTCCAATTGATCATGGCTAAATCCCTCTGAGCGAAACAGGAATTTTGCGGTACGCGGACCACACTGCGTCTGAAGATCCGGGTTGTGACCGTTCCACTTGTAGGGAGCTGTTTCGGCGATTCCACGCAAGGTGCGATTCAGTACCCGGTCGCGTCCCAATTGCGGCGTGTCCAGGTTCCACGCAAGACCATCGACGTGGTTGTCCGGATGGCAGCTGGCACAAGCAAACTGTCCTTGAAAACAGTAGCTGGCCTGGTGGAACAGCCGCTCACCTCGACGAGACGGAGTGATGATCCGAGGGCCGCCCAGGTCAATCCGCAAAGCGATTTTCATATTGGGTATATCCACAACTGTGATGCTATCGTCTAAGCGATTGGCAATGTATGCAACCTTGCCATCTGCCGCAACCACGACTGCAGTTGGATTGGATCCGGTTGGCAGCCGGCAAACAACGAAGTTCCGTGCTGAATCGAGGCGATTCGGAAGTTCGGAGACCAGGCTATGCCCAATAAAGTTCTCCAGGCTGGCCGTGTCAATGATGGAGACGATATCGGCTTCGCTTGAGACCACCAAAGCGTATCGGCCATCAGGCGTGAACGCTACTCCGTTCGTGCCCGCATAGTAATAGTCAATGTCATCGAGAAGAACCTGAGTCACCTCGTCGGGCTTTCCTTCGTTCAAAGAGGTGTCGGGTCTAATGACTGCCATTCCGTGCGTGACGATCCATCCCTGTGCCACCTGAATCATGGGATTTAGGTTTTTCGGACGCATTAAGGGCACGAGCAGCACGCCGCCCAGTTTGCCAGGAGCTTCCGCGATATGCCGCAGTTCGATAGCGCCAGGAATTAGTATTCGGTCGGTCACCACCTGTTTAGCGGTATCAATTTCCGTGACCTCAGAGACTGGTGGGCTATCGGGGGACGCGAGATGAGGTAGCAGGTTGGAAACGTATATGCGCCGGCCGTCCTGGGAAAGAGCTACTTGATGCGGAGAACGCCAGGCCGCCAGGCGCTTAATTTGCACTCCACGCATCAGATCGAGTACCGAGACATCGTCGCCAACGCTATTTGCAACGTACAGAAACTTACCGCTCCGGTCAGTAGTCAGTCCCACTGGCCCCCAGCCCGCACGGAGCGTGCGGCGAACTTTGAAGGTTTGTGCGTCGATCTCACTGACCGTGTCGCTCCATTCATTGGAAACGTACAGCGTTCTTCCATTCGGTGAAACCGCGACGTCCGCCGGTTTGTGCCCTACTCTCACTTTGCGGATCACGTGCCGGGTACGTACATCAAGCGCCAGCAACGAATCACTGTCCTCGCATACAATGTAAAGTTCCCTGCCGTTCGGCGACAACTTCATCTCCACGGGGGTGAGATAGCCCGGATACTGGCCCGCCGGAGGGCGTCGCTCGTGCGGCGTAGCGCCGGGTTGAGAGCCTCCTCGGGCACCAACCGGAAGCAGCAATACAAGCAGAAATACTTTCTGTACCATCCAGCTTCCTCTCATCATGCTCTTCTTTCTCAGAGCTTCGAATCGTCCGGCCCAGCGGCACGCCTCGTTAAAAGCACTATCGCATCACCCACGAGGCCGTTTATGGTCCCGTCACATTTTCTACAATTCCCAATCGCATGGGTGTATCCAAGCGCTTGAGTGTAAGAGGCCAACGATTCTCGGGAACGATAGCTCTGTCCGCATGGCATCCCACACAGCCGTGCTCCTCGCCGGGCCGCGCCCAGATCCAGCCTTGCTCTGCCTTAATGATCCGGTTATGTGAATCCAACAATTCAAAACGAACCGGCTGGTCTGCCGGAACCGCCACGTAGAACGAACCGTCCGCCTCTACCGGTGCGCTGCCCAGAGTCTCCTCATGGTTGTCCGCGGAATTAAACTTCACAACCCGAACCTGCGTGATAGGAGCCGGAAGTTGACCCTTCGGGGATTCTGCGTTGAGGAAACTATTGAGGGAGATGAAGAAGCCGGCCTTCTCCTTGGGTTTTACCGTGCTCCAAAACAGCTTGGGCGCTGGATGCGGGGCCAGGGGGACGGCCTGAACGCTTGAGAATCGCGGGTCTCCTAAGATCAGCCTCCCCAAGTTTCCGCTTGCGGGGTTGAATTCGTACAGATCGAATCTGCCTGGTAGTTCTCGCGTTCCAGCTATCCAGCGCGCCACTATCATCTGCTCCGCGCCGAAGCCTCCCGGCGACGCGAACACGTCTGGCAGCGAGTCGAGCATCGAAGCATGGGGTGCGCCGCGTTGGATGATCGCGAGCTTCCCTCCCGCAACGCTTCCCTGTTCTGGGCCTCTTATGAAAATCACGGAGCCGTCGTCCAATTCTTCTGCGTCCAACGACGCTCCCTCCGCAGAAGGCTCAAAACGAAAGGACTCGAGCCCAGTACCGTCAGATCTCAGGGTATAAAATGTACGAGAGACCGTCCGCACCGAAAGAAGTGGCCATGATGCCGAAGCAAGGATTCGTCCATCCCTCAATACAGTCTCCACTCGAAAATTCCCGGGGCCAAAGGTAATTTGATGGGCTTCAGAACCATCAGGCTTCGAAACGAACAGATAGGAGATCAATCCTTGATTTGTGCTGAAAACGGTGTAGACGATATCGCCACCAGCGAGATACGCAGCGCGAAGACAATCCTGTACGCATTCTGTGACTTGGCGTTTATTTGATCCGTCCGCATTCATCTCCCACACTTGCCAACGCGCCGTAGCAACTTTCTGCCCGGAAAATAGAACCCTTGTGCCGTCAAAGGAGACTTCTGGATCAGAAGCTGCAAAAAAGTCTGGCGTAAGATTTTGAACAGGATCGGATACCTGCTTGGAGCGTAGTCGTACTAGACTGCTACCCTTCGGAAAGCGATGAAGAAAGTCGTCAGGAAGGATGACGGGGGCCTCGACAAACACAAGATCGGGTTCTTCCGCACCGCCAGACCAGTGGCTACCCACACTTCTCTCTTGCGAAGAGAGCGAGGCAGAGCTCAGCAAAAGCACTTCGAGAATGATGGCGAGGAAAGCACTGATCTTCACATCAACCCGATGATGGCGAATTCGCCATTGGATAGGTCCACCAACGTTGTGCGGCGCAAGTTCGCTACTTTTTCGGAACCTGCTGCCGAAGTACAGCGATCGCTTCGATTTCAATCAGCAGTTCAGGACGGCAGAGCTTGGCCTGGATGCCCGTGGAAGCGGGCAACAGAGTCAAGCCCTGCTCCCGGTAGAACGCGGTGCGCTCCTCGTTGAATTCCTTGTAGTCACGGTCAATGTCGCGTAGGTAGCAACTGGTGCGGACAATGTCGTGCCACGTTGCTCCCTCGGCCGCAAGCAAGGCAGCGACATTCGTGAAGGTGCGGCGGGTCTGAGCACGAATGTCACCGACGTGAACGGTTCTGCCCTGGTCGTCAATGCTGGCGGTTCCGGAAATTAGTAAAACCGCGAGTCCGCCGACATTAAGACGAATGCCGCGTGAAAACGCGCTGCCGTAGTCATAGGCCTCGTTGAGAACGCCGAGATTGGTGATAGGCCTCTTCTCAACGGAGGCATTCGCGAGGTCCTGCAGTATATCTTGAACAGTCATAACAGAACTCCGATACTCAGATCGACACCACTTGCTTACGATCGCCGTGCCGAACTCGGCGCTGACGTTGTGTGTTCACGTTACAATCGCACTATCTGGAAAGCGGCGCCAGCGAAATATTTGATCAATAAGCTGATTTGGGCGAACCGGCCAGCATTGACTTTTAAGATAATCGTTTCGAGTGCAAAGATAACGGGATGGTCAATCGTTGCGCAGACCTCCGAAACATTAACGTTTTCGACAATGCCCTTTGGCGATCGTAGCTTCGTTATTACATCGTTGGGGCTGGACGCCGGTGTACTTTCGAAGACGCGAAAGACGGCGGAAGTTGTGCGCTCATGCGGCCGAGCGAAAGCAGCCGCGGAGGGCACGAGAAACTCAAAGCCCACATCTGCTGACTGCGGCAGATGTGGGAACCCTCGGCGAACTGGTGATGTGGGCCACCCACCCCAGGCGAGAATGCCTATCCATCACTGCAAGTCCAGACCGCCCTCACTGGAGTCTTACTTCTCTTCATCCGTTGGAACTTGTTCGCTGAATTGACGCGCTACTAAAGTCCCGATTGAATACGCTATGGACGAATACAATGGAGCCGTGATTAGAGACTGATCAATACAGCTTCGTGTCCACAAAGGTGGCTGACAGTCTTCCAAGAAAAAATGTCCAATTACGGCTCGTGTATGATCTTCAAGAATGCTGGTGCTCCTCCATGTGGCTATAGCGAACGCCAAGCGAACTGCGGGTATCACCCAAACCCAAGTCGCACCCCGGTCTTGAAAACGACGGCCATTCAGATATCCTGCGGCGATCCCGCAAAGAATCTGCACAGGAAAATATGGCTTAAATAAAAGTGAGTAAACTCTCCACCTGGTGACTGATGGATCAATCAAATTCCACAATACGAATAGTAGTTTAACCACAATTGCCGACAGCATCATTGTGCCGATTGTCGCCACAACGACATGAAGCAGATATGCGATGATTGATTTTTTCATTCGCATTGTTCGGCCGGTCACCTGTGCAAGCTGGCTTTTCCGGAAGGCCCCTTCGTTAGTGCATTAAAAATTATGCGTGCTCCGAGGAGCGTGAAAACAGCACCGAGCACAAAAACCCAAAGGCGCGCAATCAAATTCACGGCACTAGCTGCCGCTGGCCAATCGGCGTCCGTAATGAACTTCGTATCGCATGCCAAACTCGAATAAATGGCTACAATTCCAAAAACAAAGGGTAGCAGTCCAAGAATGACTGCTCCAATTCTCTGAATTGGCGTGAAAGGCAGTTTACCGCTAAGCAGCAAGCCATCAAGAAGCGCGGCATTACGGATGCACCGTGGTGTTGAGTTATCTTGGCGTTGCAAGAAATCGGGCAATCGATCACGATTCATCAGCACCTCACTACTCCGACATCAAAGAGTTTATGCACGAACCTATGTCGCCGAGTATGCCAACGGCGCCCGACAGAGCATTTCCACCTCCAGCACCATCGTCATTAAGTGGAACCATGCGGCCCCGAGGGTTTGGCCCGTAGACATACGGAGCAGTTGAGTTATCCGGCGAATAGCCCGGTCCCAAAGCGCCAAGGGAGCTAAAACACCAATTAAACGCCTCCTCGAAAGTCCATGGACTTTTGGGCGGCTGTTGCGGTCCTGGGTCGTTTGAGATACAGTCTACACCCGGCGGGCATGGATTTTGCGGCGGATTGTGAGACGGCACAGGCCCGGTATCCGGTGGCTGGCTGCAGGGCAAGATCGTCGTAAGGCATGGAGGAATCGGATTCGGGTTTGGATTTGGGTTCGGGTTCGGCCCATTGGGAGGCGGCTGTGGCGGACCCGGGTTCTTGTCCATGCCAAAGGGATCCACGAAGCTCAGCGGGCTATCGCCAACATAGGCATAGAGATTTGCCTGACCTCCCGCGAACCCGATTGGATCCTCACTGATGAATCTGCCCATGGCCGGGCTATAGTATCTGGAGCGATAAAAGTATAGCCCGGTGCCATCGTTATCCTGTCCAGTATATTGAGCAGGATTGGAGGCACTAAGGCCGCTGCTGGTGGTGTTGCCAAATGGCTCGTACGAGTATTGCGTTTGCACGGTGCCGGTGGAATCCGTCAGCGCCACCGTGCTCCCCAGCGCGTCGGAGAGGAAGTCCCAGCTTCCGCCGGCATCCGTCCGCAGGAAGTTCTCGTCCACTCCGCCCGCCAGTATATTAGCCGTGACCGTGCTGCCGGTGAGCTCCTGCACCGCGTTCGCCCCGTCATAGAGGAATCCGGTGCCCGCCGCGTTCATCGTTCTGCGTCCAAAGGCGTCGTACTGGAACGACAAGCCGTTGAACGACACTAACTGGTTGCGGGCATTCCAGACGAAGCTTTGTCCTCCGTTGCCCGTCATGTTGCCGTCCGCATCATAGCTTAGGGACGTTCCGTTCCAGTTGGTCAATTGATTGTTGGCATTGTAGGCCGCGCTGCTTACAGCTGCAGGCAGCAGAGTGTGGGCGAGACTTCCCGTAGAACCAACACGCCGGCCCGCAAGGTCATACGTATAGGCTAGATTTCCAAGCTCCGCCGCTCCAGACTGATAATTGATTCCGGTCAATTGCGAGGCCGCATCGTAACTGTAGTTCACTACAACCGCGTTGGGCAGGGTCAGAGAGGAACGCCTGCGATCGGCATCGTAAACAAACGCAACATTGTTTGTACCTTGCGATAGCTGTGTCAACCCGTTGCCGGCATCGAAGGTGTAGTTTACCACCGGTTGCCCGGCTACCGTCATCGTCTGGCGCCGCCCGGCCGCGTCATAGGTGTAGTTGACTGAACCCTGCGGAGTCACCTCCGAGGTAAGACGATTCAACCCGTCGAAGCCGTGCGCGATCGTCCCAGTACTGGAATCTACGGTCATCGTCAGCCGATTCCCAAGATCGTAGGTGTAGTTAATCGTGCTTTCGTAGCTGGGTCCCGATTGGGTTCCAAACCCGGTAAAGATTCTCCGGTTCAAGCCGTCGTAGGAGTATGTTGTCACCTTTCCACGGCGATCCGTAAACGTGCTGAGGATTCCGGCCAAATCATATTGGTAACTTTCCACATTCTTCAGCGGATCCTGCCTCGTTTGAATGCGGTCCATGTTGTTGTACGTATAGACCGTCTGATTTTGGTTGGCATCGGTTACGGTCAGCAGGTTACCGTTCCCATCATAAGTAAACACCGATTGATTGCCTACCGGATCGGTGATGCTGGTGATTTCATTGAGCGGATCGTAAGCATACTTTGTGATATTCCCGAGTGGATCGGTGACAGAACCAACCCGGCCGGCTGCATCGACAAAACGAGATACGGTTCGCCCCAATGGATCCGTAATTCCTACGAGGTCGCCTCCGTTATACGCGAGTTGCACCGCATTTCCAATAGGGTCCGTAACCGACGTGGCCTGTCCCGCGGAGTTGTAGGCAATTGTGTATGAATTACCCAGTGGGTCGGTAATAGCGATTGCATTGCTATGGGAATCGCGGGTCAGCGACGTGGTATGGCCGAGCGGGTCTACAATCGACGTGAGTTGATTGTAGGTCGGTTCATATGTGAAATTGGTTGTAACCGCGTTTTGCGTACCGGCCAATCGCGTTACGCCGGTCGTGTTGCCCATGGAATCATACGTATAAGCTGTTTGGCGGTTCAATGCGTCCGTTGCACTTAAGATAAGTCCGCTGCTTTGCTGTCGATTGTAGGTGACCGTCTGTTGTTCTGGCCTGCCTACCGCTCTCGTGTCACTGACCATCCAGCCGTCGGAGTTGAATGCCACCTGCCGGATGTATTGCCGCGGGTCGGTCACAGTGGTCTGTGTCACGTTGCCATTGCCATCTAGCGCATAGGTAAAGTAGAAATTGCCTCCGTCACCTTGAATCTGCTGACTGACGCGATCGTTCACGTCATAGGAGTTGGTCAAGTATGTGATATTGCGCGGATCCGTGATGGTCAGCATGTCGTCGTTGCCATCATAGGTATAGGCCGTCACGCCACCGTTGGCGTCGGTAGCAGTGTGGAGTCGTCCAGCCGAATCATAGGCGTAATTTACGATGCGGCCCATATTGTCTTGCGCTTGGGTAACACGGTTGACCCCATCATAGGTAAACTGAATCCAGCGGCCGTTCGGAGAGGTGAGCTTTAGGAGATTGCCGATACCATCGCGCGCGAAAGTTAGCGCATTGCCATAACGGTCATGCATGCCGATGACAGCGGCCAAACGCGGATTTCCCGATCCGTCGGAATCCGGAAACAGATAAAACGTACCGTCCTTCTTGGTTAGCGCCCACGTGTCATTGGATTGGTACGCGAGTGTGGCTCCGTACCATTCGCCGGGTAGCGAGGTCGCTGCATACACCGCATTCGTGTAGTCGCAATACCCGCTGGCATCACAGGGCGAAATGCGCGTAAAATGCACCCTTCCGCCATCCGCCAAGACCAAGTCCTGATAGGTATAGCCTTCGGGGAAGACATTACTGTCGCCGACCAGGAACATGTCATACTGCATGCTGGCGCCAATTCCGAACGCCCTAGATACTGCGTCATCCTGACGGTATGTTCTCGTGAGAACGAGTGGAATTACGTCGGACAGGACTAAGTCTGTCTTGGTATAGATAAACAATCCCGTTTGCAGATCAACTGGTTCGCCGTCAGTAGGATTTCCGGGCTTTGGCCCTGTGGGAGGAGCATTGCCGGGCAAAGACACCATCGCGCCGTCGAACGACCAGATCTGAGTGCCATTGTCGGGAATGATCGTCGTACGGTCATTGCTGACGCGGCCTCTGCCATAAACATACCACCCCTTCTGAAACGGATCGTAGTTCCAGAAATCAAACTTGGCTCCTGCAGCGGCATTTGGATAGTTCTGATAACGGATCTGCGCGCCCTTTGGGCTGCTTTCTGCCGGTGTCCACGCTGTGCTTGTCGTGACGAATGAGGCTCCACCCGGTTGGATGGTGAAGTAGACCGGGAAGACCACACCTGCTTTCAACGGGAACGGAGGTTGGTTCATCGGTATGGGCGTAATGCCGAGGTGGTTAATCACTCGTCCCCAGGCATCGACCACAACCGTGTTTGCGGGGATGTGCAACTCCAGGCTTGGAATTTCGGGATTAGTTACCACCACCTCGCTGGTCGTCGGAGACGGAAAGGTCACCACGTGCTGCGTGTCCAGTGGGGTCATCCAGATGGTGTAGTTCAGAACATTCGTCCGTCCCGCGGTAATATCGACACCCACGCGGTAGAGACCGTAGACCTGCGTCTTGCTGTTAGCGGTTTCAGCTTCTATATACATCACATGATGGCCGGCGGTGATACCAGGCATCAAAAACCTTCCCGTTTTGTCAGTATAAACACTTTTAGAATCTGTCGAATCTAATTGGAGCAGGACATGTGGAAGTGGAGCACCGTTTAGCTTCAGGACTTGAGCTGCCAGAGCGGTCACACCAGGAGGGGCCGTGAGTGGTGGCAAAGTCAGCCACGGCGATTCCAGCCCTGAGCCCGTGTTTCCTGTGCCGGCGGCACCGCTGACGCTTTCAACCGTAGCAAACTCGATGGTTGTTGACGGAAGAGCCTGCCCGGTAGGGTCCGCGAGGTTCTGCAGCGACAAGGTGTAGATCGTGTCGCTTAACAAGGGCGCCTGCGGGTTGATGAAAGCCAATCTTCCATTCTCCGCGGGAACAACTTTCACCGCGACCGATGATCCTTGTGAAGCCGTCAGACTGATGTTGCTGGTATTTACGGTGCTTACATCGAGCGATTCGGAGAAACGCAGTGCGAGCAGTACATTGAGCGGAACGGCTTTTGCCCCGTCCGGTGGAATTGATTCCTCCAACTGCGGCGGTTGCAAGCTGTTTGCAGGCGCGGTGGCCTCCAATTGGATGCTGGATGTTCTGGGATCTACGATCACACCGTTGTTCAGCGCGTTACCAAGATCATCGATGCCGCCCCACAATAGAACCGTCCCATCCGGCAGCAGTGTCGCCGTGTGGCGATTGAGGGCGCTCGGCAACTCAACCGTAAGCGTTTTGGTCTGGCCTGCACGAAAATCCCATAGATCCAGCTGCAGATCGGCACCGGCGGCATCCGCTCCACCTGCGATCAACACGCGCCCATCAGTCAGGAGAGTCGCCGAGTGATAGGCTCGTGGCGTAAGTCCCACCGTCGGCACCTCGCTGAACGTCTCCGACACAGGGTCAAAGACCTCCGCCTGGCTAACAATGCTATTGGCTGTCCCTACCCCACCGAGAACCAACACGGTGCCATCCGGCATCAGAGTGGCCGTGTGCCAACTGCGCGCATAGTTGAGTTTGCCCGGGATCTGGGTGAGAGCACCAGTGTGCGAATCCTTCAGGAACGCGGTTGCCACCGGCAAGCTCGACACTTGACCGCCTATTACCAGCACGCTCCCGCTCGGCAACAATGTTTCACTGGCACCCGTCGCCTCCGCGGAGGACTGGGAAGCAGAAGGTTGCTCCGATGCTTCACGACTCATGGGTCCAGCCGGGCTCGACGCGGATGCAACGGCAGCACTGAGTACAAAAGCCACGGCAACAATCATAATCAAATGAAAGCGCTTCACCTTCTGCATCGATCTGTCTCCACTTCTTACCGATTTGTTAATGCTCCAAAACTGTCCATCGGCAAAAGTCATACCGTTCCACCGGCTCCCAAAAAGTCAAAGCTGCGAGTTCGTCCGAACACTCCTTCGCGAACAGATCCTAGCGACTGCTAAGAGTCATTGTGACCCCACCAGTTCGCTCACCTTGAGGATCTATTACCACGGCATAAATCCCATTCAGCGGTAACGTAACAGGTTCGATAGAGCCGCTCGTGGCATTGTTCGAGAGCTTGGTCCAGCCCAGCATCGTTCCATCCGGCTTCATAATGCGCACAGCCAAAGTGTCGCACTTCGCGCAAGAGGCATAGCTGGAGTCGCTGAGCGCTACGCTTACCTGCTGTCCGACCTCGCCGTTAAATGTCAATCTGGCGTTCTGCCCTGGGATTGTCGTATTTACCTTCATCGGAGAATTTAATGCGACGGCCCCGGAAACATGTAAAAAGGAGTAGGCCGTTACTGTGACCGTGCCGACGCTGTTACCTTGGGCTGAGATAACGACCTCGTAGGTTCCGTTTATCGGCAACCTAATCGAGTGGAGAAAGGCACTTTGAGCCCCGTTCGATATTCCTGTCGAACCAAGCGTCGCGCCGCTCGGCCCCAAAATACTCGCGCCTAGCACGACGCACCGAGGACAAGCGGCCGTATAGGTAGAATTTGACAGGACCAAGCTGACCTGCTGTCCTCCGGAGCCTTTAAAGCTCAAGGTGACCTTCTCGCCAGGAGTCTTGGTCGTAATGTTCACCGGAACGCCTAGCTGAATCGCCTGTGCAGTCGCATCAACGGTTGCGGTAGGTTCCTGCTGAGCCCATGCCCCAGAACACAAAGTAGTTGTAGCCAACATGAACATGGCTACATAAAAATAGATCTTCCTTCTCATCACATCCTCCTTTATTGGCTAGCTAAAGTTAGCGTCACGCTGCCCACACTCGTGCCTGCCGGAGCAAGCAGCACGGTGTATGTTCCGGTAACAGGCAGCACTGCGGCATTGATGAACCCGGTCGTGGTGTTGACCTGCGTGCTGCTCAGAACGCTCCCGTCCGGATCCAAAACATAGGCGTACAAATTCCATTCCGGGAAAGTCGAGTTCGTCAGCTCCAGACTCACCGACAGCCCAGCCGTCCCGCTGAATGTCAGTTGCACGTTCTGCCCAGGGGTGTTGGTGGTCACCGTCACTGGTGTGCCCGGAGTGATGGTTCCCACCTGGTTATTGAACAGGAACAAGGTCACCGTCACGCTGCCCACACTCGTGCCCGCCGGAGCGAGCAGCACGGTGTATGTTCCGGTAACAGGCAGCACTGCGGCATTGATGAACCCGGTCGTGGTGTTGACCTGCGTGCTGCTCAGAACGCTCCCGTCCGGATCCAAAACATAGGCGTACAAATTCCATTCCGGGAAAGTCGAGTTCGTCAGTTCCAGACTCACCGACTGCCCTGCCGTCCCGCTGAATGTCAGTTGCACATTCTGCCCAGGGGTATTGGTGGTCACCGTCACTGGCGTGCCCGGCGGCGCCGGGCTCGGAGTGATGGTTCCCACCTGGTTATTGAAGAGGAACAGGGTCACCGTCACGCTGCCCACACTCGTGCCCGCCGGAGCAAGCAGCACAGTGTAGGTTCCGGTAACAGGCAGCACGGCGGCATTGATGAACCCGGTCGTGGTGTCGACCTGCGTGCTGCTCAGAACGCTCCCGTCCGGAGCCAAAACATAGGCGTACAAATTCCATTCCGGGAAAGTCGAGTTCGTCAGTTCCAGACTCACCGACTGCCCTGCCGTCCCGCTGAATGTCAGTTGCACATTCTGCCCAGGGGTATTGGTGGTCACCGTCACTGGCGTGCCCGGCGGCGCCGGGCTCGGAGTGATGGTTCCCACCTCGTTATTGAAGAGGAACAGGGTCACCGTCACGCTGCCCACACTCGTGCCCGCCGGAGCAAGCAGCACGGTGTAGGTTCCGGTAACAGGCAGCACGGCGGCATTGATGAACCCGGTCGTGGTGTCGACCTGCGTGCTGCTCAGAACGCTCCCGTCCGGAGCCAAAACATAGGCGTACAAATTCCATTCCGGGAAAGTCGAGTTCGTCAGTTCCAGACTCACCGACTGCCCTGCCGTCCCGCTGAATGTCAGTTGCACATTCTGCCCAGGGGTATTGGTGGTCACCGTCACTGGCGTGCCCGGCGGCGCCGGGCTCGGAGTGATGGTTCCCACCTCGTTATTGAAGAGGAACAGGGTCACCGTCACGCTGCCCACACTCGTGCCCGCCGGAGCAAGCAGCACGGTGTAGGTTCCGGTAACAGGCAGCACGGCGGCATTGATGAACCCGGTCGTGGTGTCGACCTGCGTGCTGCTCAGAACGCTCCCGTCCGGAGCCAAAACATAGGCGTACAAATTCCATTCCGGGAAAGTCGAGTTCGTCAGTTCCAGACTCACCGACTGCCCTGCCGTCCCGCTGAATGTCAGTTGCACATTCTGCCCAGGGGTATTGGTGGTCACCGTCACTGGCGTGCCCGGCGGCGCCGGGCTCGGAGTGATGGTTCCCACCTGGTTATTGAAGAGGAACAGGGTCACCGTCACGCTGCCCGTATCGGCACCCTGCGGGGCGATCACCACCGTGTAGGTGCCGCTCGCCGGCAAGGTCACGGTCGGGATAAATCCCGTGCTGCTGTTGCACAGGCTTGTGCTTCCGAGTTGTCTCCCATCCGGCGCCAGAAGGGAAACGACAGGAGAATCGCAACTTGGATAGGTGGAATTGGTTAGCAGCAGGCTAGCCTGCTGCCCCGCAGTCCCACTGAATGTCAGTTGCACGTTCTGCCCAGGCGTGTTGGTGGTCACCGTTACCGGCGTTCCCGGCAGCGCCGAACTCGGAGTGATGGTACCCACCTGGTCGTTGGTCAGGAACAATGTGAGCGTCACGCTCCCCGTATCTGCATCCTGCGGGGAGATCACCACCGTGTAGGTTCCGCTCGCCGGCATGGACACTGGACCGATATATCCCGAGGAACCGCACACGTATGCGTAACTCAAGTAACTCAATTGGCTCCCATCCGGATTCAGAATCCAGGCGGACAGGCAGTCTGGATAGGTGGAATTGGTTAGCAACAGAGTGGCCTGCTGCCCCGCCGTCCCGCTAAAGGTCTGCAGCACACTCTGCCCTGGTATATTAATGGTCACCGTCACTGGCGTACCTGGCAGTGCCGAACTCGGAGTGATGGTACCCACCTGATTGTTGAACAGGAACAGGGTTAGCGACACGCTACCCGTGTCTGCACCCTGCGGATCGATCACCACAGTGTAGGTTCCGCTGGCCGGCAAGGTCACTGGACCGATATATCCCGAACCGCACACGTATGCGTAACTCAATTGGCTCCCATCTGGATTCAGAATCCAGGCGGACAGGCAGTCTGGATAGGTGGAATTGGCCAGCAACACAGTGGCCTGCTGGCCCGCCGTCCCGCTAAACGTCAGCTCCACGTTCTGCCCCGGAGTGTTGATAGTCACCGTCACTGGCGTACCCGGCAGTGACGAACTAGGCGTAATTATCCCCGTCTGGTCGTTGGTCAGGAACAAGGTGAGCGTTACGCTCCCCGTGTCTGCACCTTGCGGGGCGATCACCACCGTGTAGGATCCGCTCATCGGCAAGGTTAGCGACGGGATCAATCCCGTGCTGCTGTTGCACAGGCTTGTGCTTCCGAGTTGGCTCCCATCCGGCGCCAGAATGGAAACGACAGGAGAATCGCAACTTGGATAGGTGGAATTGGTTAGCAACAGAGTAGCCTGCTGGCCCGCCATCCCGCTAAACGTCAGCTCCACGTTCTGTCCCGGCGTGTTAGTGATCACCGTTACTGGCGTACCCGGCAGCGCCGAACTTGGGGTAATGGTCCCCGTCTGGTCGTTGGTCAGGAACAAGGTGAGCGTTACGCTCCCCGTGTCTCCGCCCTGCGGATCGATCACCACCGTGTAGGTTCCGCTCACCGGCAGGGTCACCGACGGTATAAATCCCGTGCTGCTGTTGCACAGGTATGTGCCGCTGAGCTGGGTTCCATCTGGCGCCAGAATGGAAACGACAGGAGACCCGCAACTTGGATAGGTGGAATTGGTTAGCAACACAGTGGCCTGCTGGCCCGCCGTCCCGCTGAATGTCAGCTCCACGTTCTGTCCCGGAGTGTTGGTAGTCACCGTTACTGGCGTACCCGGCAGCGCAGAACTCGGAGTGATGGTACCCACCTGGTCGTTGGTCAGGAACAAGGTGAGCGTCACGCTGCCCGTGTCTGCACCCTGCGGATCGATCACCACCGTGTAGGTTCCGCTCACCGGCAGGGTCACCGACGGTATAAATCCCGTGCTGGTAAAGCATTGGTATATGTTACCCAGTTGGCTCCCATCTGGATTCAGAATGTAGGCGTACAGGCAGCCTGGATAGGTGGAACTGGTCAGCAACACAGTGGCCTGCTGCCCCGCCGTCCCACTGAACGTCAGCTCCACATTCTGTCCCGGCGTGTTGGTGGTCACCGTTACTGGATTACCCGGCACCGCCGAGCTCGGAACGATAGTTCCGGTCACATCGGTTGCGTTGTCGAGGTTCAGGGTGATGCTACCTGTGCAGGTTGGACAACCGCTGATTACAAGAATGGTGTACGTTCCTGTGGACGGCAGGAGCGTACCGTAAAGATAACCTCCGGTCGTGTTCACACCGGTCTGCACCAACTGAGAGCCGTTTGGACTTTCGATGGCTACTGTAGCGCCACTCAACGTGCCGCTGATTGGCAAGCTAACCCGTTGCCCGGCGATTCCGTCGAAGACCACCATGCCGATTTGACCGCCAGTCGAAATGGTGCCGGTAAATACGCCACCGATAGTCATACGCCCAGTGAAGGCTACGCTAGCGGGTGTATAACCTGAGGGCGGTATGAAGAAATCATTTGCGCTAACAGCGGTGCCCGCGGAAGTCCCGACCGTGATGCGCCCAGAGCCCGCACCTGTTGGTACACTCGTCGAGATGCTCGTCGATGATGCGGCACTAATTGTCGAGAAAACGATATTAAACTGCACTCTGTCATTGAACGGAACATCGAAATTGGTTCCCGCTATAGTGACCGCGGTGCCAACATTCGCAATGGATGGCGTAAAACTGCTAATCGTCGGAGCACCGGTAGAGCTTGTCACCGTAAAAAGCGTGCTGCTGGTCGCCGAGCCAACCGGCGTGGTCACACTAATCGTTCCGCTGGCCGCTCCTGTTGGAACGGTCGTAACCAATTCCGTGGCAGTCGCTGATGTCACCACCGCACGCGTGCCGTCAAAGCTGACCGTATTTTGACTCGCGGTTGTACTGAACCCCGTCCCTTCGATGGTGACCGTCGTGCCAACCGGACCGCTCTCTGGAGTGAAGCCCAGAATCGCCGCTTGCCCGGAAGTGGCCCGGGAGATGGCCACAATGTTCCCCACCGGATCGTAGCTGTATCCCGCCGCGCCCTGCAACGAATCGACTACTCCGACCAGCCTTCCGAGTTGGTCGTACTGGTACGTAATGGTCGACTGTCCAGATAGGCTGAAGTTTGTTGTCGTGGTGTTGCCCGCTGTGACGGATACTCCCGTCTGGTTTTGCGGCGTGTATCCGGCAGCTGCGGCTTGCAACGAATAGGAAGCTACGCCCAGGTTAGAAATTGTGTAAGCGCCTGTAGGGCCTGTTGTCGCCGTGCCAACCGTGTCGCTGCCTTGCAGAGCTGTGATGCTCGCACCGTTGATCGGTGTGACCCCGTCTGATTGAAAGACCGTGCCCGCGATCGTGCCCGGAGATCCTAGCGCGGCATTCACGGTCGTTGCCAGACTCGCAGTGACGTTGTTGCCAGTCAAAATGGTAGATCCATAGCCGGGTGCCGAGACCAGAATGTCATACACACCGGGGGTAAGGTTGGCCATGCTGTAGGTTCCGCCGGCAGATGAAGATGCAGAAGCCAGCGCTACGTTCGACTGGAGGGCCTCGACCACGGCACCGCTGATAGCGCTGCCATTACTCGCGCTTGAAATCAGGCCTGCTATGGTTCCCGTTCCCACTGTGAACGTCACGCCGTGGCTCACTTGCCCCGAAGCAATTACGACGACCGGACCGGTAGTTGCGCCAGATGGAACCGGAACAACAATTTTGTTTGATCCCCAGCTTGTAGGGGCGGCTAATGCGCCGCCGAACGTAATCGTTCCTGTTTGAGGCGCGCCAAAATTGGCCCCAGTAACGGTTACCACCGTGCCCGCCGCTCCGGCTGTCGGTGACAGGCCGCTGATCGCCGGTGGCACGGTAAAAGTAACGCCGTTGCTGGCAGCTGCCCCCACCAGAACCACGATGGCCCCGGTGGATGCGGCCGCGGGAACCGGCACAACAATACTTGTGTTGCTCCAACTCGATGGAGTCGCTGGAACTCCATTGAAGGTCACGGCGCTCGTCCCTTGAGCCGATCCAAAACCTGAGCCAGTGATATTTACCGACGTACCTGGCGCACCAGAAATGGGGTTGACGCTCGTAATGCCAGGGGCAACGGTGAAAACCAAACTGTTGCTCGCAACGCCACCCACGGTAACGACCACCGGTCCTGACGTCACACCAGCCGGCACTGGCGCTATAACCGTCATTGGCCCCCATGTGGTCGGTATAGCAGTTACCCCACTGAACGTGAGGGTGCTCGTCCCCTGAGCGCTCCCGAACATTGAGCCACTGACAGTGACGCTGGTACCAAGCGGGCCAAAAGCCGGGCTAAGCCCTGTGATCCCTGGACTCGTCACGTTGAATGTTATGCCGATGCTGGCCAGACCACCCACGGTCACCACCACGCTTCCGGTCGTAGCTCCGCTCGGTACCGGAACCACGATGCTCGTCGCACTCCAACTGCTCGGAGTCGCCGAAATCCCGTTGAAGCTAACGATGCTCGTGCCTTGCGTCGCCCCGAAGTTCGTGCCGGTGATCGTGACTGAGGTGCCAACCGGACCCGAGGTCGGCGACAGGCTGCTGATGCTCGGTGGCGTCCCGACCGTGAAACTCACGCCGTTGCTCGCCAGACCGTTGACCGTTAGCACCACGTTCCCCGTAGTCGCTCCGCTCGGCACCGGAACCACGATGCTTGTCGCACTCCAACTGGTCGGCGTCGCCGAAGTCCCATTGAAGCTCACCGTGCTCGTGCCCTGCGCCGCCCCGAAGTTAGTGCCCGTAATCGTCACCGACGTGCCAACAGGACCCGAGGTCGGTGACAGGCTGGTGATGCTCGGCGGTACCGAGACCGTGAAGCTCACGCCGTTGCTCGCCAACCCGTTGACCGTCACCACCACGTTCCCCGTGGTCGCTCCACTGGGCACCGGGACCACAATGCTCGTCGCACTCCAACTGCTCGGCGCCGAAGTCCCGTTGAAGCTCACCGTGCTCGTGCCCTGCGCCGCCCCGAAGTTAGTGCCCGTAATCGTCACCGACGTGCCAACAGGACCCGAGGTCGGTGACAGGCTGGTGATGCTCGGCGGTACCGAGACCGTGAAGCTCACGCCGTTGCTCGCCAACCCGTTGACCGTCACCACCACGTTCCCCGTGGTCGCTCCACTGGGCACCGGGACCACAATGCTCGTCGCACTCCAACTGCTCGGCGTCGCCGAAGTCCCGTTGAAGCTCACCGTGCTCGTGCCCTGCGCCGCCCCGAAGTTAGTGCCCGTAATCGTCACCGACGTGCCAACAGGACCCGAGGTCGGCGACAGGCTGCTGATGCTAGGCGGTACCGTGACCGTGAAGCTCACGCCGTTGCTCGCCAGCCCGCCCACGGTTACCACCACGTTTCCGGTCGTAGCTCCGCTCGGCACCGGAACCACGATGCTTGTCGCACTCCAACTGCTCGGCGTCGCCGAAGTCCCATTGAAGCTCACCGTGCTCGTGCCCTGCGCCGCCCCGAAGTTAGTGCCCGTAATCGTCACCGACGTGCCAACAGGACCCGAGGTCGGTGACAGGCTGCTGATGCTCGGCGGTACCGAGACCGTGAAGCTCACGCCGTTGCTCGCCAACCCGCCCACGGTTACCACCACGTTTCCGGTCGTAGCTCCGCTCGGCACCGGAACCACGATGCTTGTCGCACTCCAACTGTTCGGCGTTGCCGAAGTCCCGTTGAAGCTCACCGTGCTTGTGCCCTGTGTCGCCCCGAAGTTCGTACCTGTGATCGTCACCGACGTGCCAACAGGACCCGAAGTCGGCAACAGGCCGCTGATGCTCGGCGACGTGATGGTGTAGGTTCCGTAGGACACCACGCTCGCTCCGTAGCCATTGCCGGCCGCGATCGCCTTGATCGTGGTGGTAGTCGAAACCGTGAACGGCCCGGTGTAGGCGGTCGATGAAGTCGTCGGCGTCGAGCCGTCCGTGGTGTAGTAGATGGTCACGCCCGACGAGCTATCGGAGAGCGTCACCGTCTGCGGCGTGGTAAAGGGCCATAGCGGCGATGGCGAGAACGACGGCGTGGCTGCGACGATGGTGTAGGTTCCGGAGGACACCGCGCTCGCTCCGTAGCCATTGCCGGCCGCGATCGCCTTGATCGTGGTGGTAGTCGAAACCGTGAACGGCCCGGTGTAGGCGGTCGATGAAGTCGTCGGCGTCGAGCCGTCCGTGGTGTAGTAGATGGTCACGCCCGACGAGCTATCGGAGAGCGTCACCGTCTGCGGCGTGGTAAAGGGCCACAGCGGCGATGGCGAGAACGACGGCGTGGCTGCGACGATGGTGTAGGTTCCGGAGGACACCGCGCTCGCTCCGTAGCCATTGCCGGCCGCGATCGCCTTGATCGTGGTGGTAGTCGAAACCGTGAACGGCCCGGTGTAGGCGGTCGATGAAGTCGTCGGCGTCGAGCCGTCCGTGGTGTAGTAGATGGTCGCGCCCGACGAGCTATCGGAGAGCGTCACCGTCTGCGGCGTGGTAAAGGGCCACAGCGGCGATGGCGAGAACGACGGCGTGGCTGCGACGATGGTGTAGGTTCCGGAGGACACCGCGCTCGCTCCGTAGCCATTGCCGGCCGCGATCGCCTTGATCGTGGTGGTAGTCGAAACCGTGAACGGCCCGGTGTAGGCGGTCGATGAAGTCGTCGGCGTCGAGCCGTCCGTGGTGTAGTAGATGGTCACGCCCGACGAGCTATCGGAGAGCGTCACCGTCTGCGGCGTGGTAAAGGGCCACAGCGGCGATGGCGAGAAGCCCGGCGTCGCCGCTGTCGCCGCACTACCAACAACCGGCACACAAACAACAATCGAAACAATAAACAGGATTTGGGACAGAAATAATATGACGGGCGACGTGCGATTCATCCGAAGCCTTTCCGCGCAGACAGACATGTATGCACACTGCACCTGCGGACAGCGACAGCACCCAACACTTAGGCTCTTTGAATTCGCGCGAAACACTAGCATTGTTTCTCACTAACACGCAAGTACTTCCTGGAAGAATTTTCAAATAGTGTAATGAACAAGTCGTGCAATGCACGCATATCGATCGTAGGTACGATGGCAACAGAGTAAAGAGAAACTTTATTTGAGGACATATCAGTTAACACTATTCACATCATTTGTTACGAGTTCAGAACAGGTTATACACAAGGTAAAAATGGGTACGAACGCCAAATGGTCAGGTAACATGAGTAGGCGCACGTCGCTTTCAAGGCTATGTTATGCATTTTCGATGTTAGTTGGTCTGTGACCACACGATCCAACTTGAAGTTATGATTTGCCAGATTTCCAGGAAAGGTAGGTTTTGATTTTGATACGATTTCAGAACAATATATTTGTTTGTAATTTATCTTTCCAGCGAGTGCCTGACGTTAGCTTTGGTGCATCGTAAAGCGATTGCTGGTGCCGGGGTGTTTCCGTTCTTCTCGCCTGCCTAGCGGTTAACAGAACCGACCTCTGCACGTCCCGGTCGGTGGCAGTTGGCTGTGTGGTTTCATCCGGAGGGTCGAGAGTCTGTGCTCAGCTACGACGGCACCTCACTCGTTGGAACACGTCAAACAGCGGAGCGATTCTCTCTTCCGTATCTCGAGGACAGGAATTTGTTCTCGATTGCGACGACTATCCAGAAGCGACGGAAGATTTTGCTTCCACTGCTTGCGAAAGTCCGTTCGGCGTATCAGGATGAGGTTCCTTCCAGCAGCGTGGATCGAGCAACACAAGTATTTGCCGCCCGCTGAACCCACCACCTTAAGTTCTTCGGATTCGCGCCCGGAGGCGGTTCAGGAGGAGGGTTTTTAGCTCACCTGTGCCAGACGCGTGCGAATGGTTCCGTAGCCGACCAGAGCATGGCGGCGATATCCTGCAGACTGGTGCCGTTCGCCTTCATGTGGAGGATGGTGTCAAGGTCTACGACCCGGCGAGGGCTTCCCAGCCAATCGCCACTCTTTTGTTTCCTTGATCGGTTACCCTCCGTTCACGCTATAGCCGGTAGCCACGCCCGTTCCCATTTCTGCGACGCACGGAGCATTCCTGTATAAACGCTTTCTGGGCGAGCCCGCTGGGAGTTGTCGTATTTGCGAAGGCAGCATAGCGGAACTGTGAATATTATTTTGTAACTATCTAGCTTCCCGTTACGCGGGTAACTTATGAAGAATTCATCTCCTGTCTACAATTGCAACACGTGAATCCTTCAACCGTTACAGGCAGATTCGCGACAAGGGGAGATTTTGTAAATGAGCAGGACTGAACTGCCTTGTACGTCTGCACATCCGCCAGGCACCGCCAAACATCAACAACAAGCCGAACTACTCACCGTTCAAGAGAAGCGTGAGGCATTGATTGCACCACTCACTGCCAAACTCCAGGCCCTCTGGTCAAATGGAACGGTCGCGTTCACGTCTGATGAAATCCACCTGCTGCGACTCATGAGCACACTTGTCCGGCTATCCGACCTTGACACCCTTCAGACCCTGTCCACCGCATACAAGGCAATGCCGCCCGAGTGGTGGGATTTATAGTTTCGGCGATATGTAAATGACAGAATCCAAGGCCCATGAGTCCCTCCCTCTCATGGGCGGTTAGCTTAAAAATGTCAAGTACTGTACTATTCGTCATATACCAGGTATATTTGCTATAGAAATGACTCGGCAAGGAAACGCAATTATGCCACGAACCAAAGATCCCACTGCCCCAACGCTCATCAGGGCTTGTCTCTCTCTGGACGAATCGACCCTGACACTACTTGAGAAGATCAGGCACAAATTCCACCTCACCAAGGCAAACGCATCGAAAATGATCGTGGGACTCGCTCTGGAAAAAAAGATCAAGCTGGCAGACGTCACGAAGTTTCACCAGGAGGTCTGGAGCAACCTTTCCGTCGAGAGCGGACAGCGCTTCTCGCAGTTGATCGTCGACTGGACTCCCGAGGAAAATGCTTTGCTGTTCATGTACGCCAAGCATCTTTTTAGTTCAAATAATCGAAGCGAGGCCGTGCGTGTATTGATTGCCCACTTCGCGGTCCAGAACAAGCTCGCCGTTGTCGGTCAAGTCAAAAAGTCCACGATCATCCCTACCTAAGCGTGAACCTGGGGCTGCTCGCAAAACGAGTGGCCCTTGCTGAGCGTGCTCTCCCTCGCAATCCTAAAAAGCAAAGCACACGAGTTCTTGCGGTGTGTTCTACCCCCAATGAGCTGCCGATCACGGAGCGCATTGGGGCGGAGCCTACGGCACAGCGGGCTGCGCCTGTGTTTGTGCCACAATCCGTCGCTCGAAACCATTCGATGGTCGCGCTCGAGCAACTCCCTTTGCACCTGCGCAGCCCGTGCAGGTTAACTCACGATTCGCCGCTGGGACCCTGACAATGTGTTCCCCACGCCATTCGTTTCAGAAGGACAGGGGGTGACCATAATCGGGTTTGCGCTAAAAAAAAATATATATATATAGTAATAATAGTATTGATATGACATTATTGCAGGCACTGGGGAAAGGCACATTGCTTTGCAAAGGAGTTCCATGTTTCCGCGCTACAGCGAACGGCTCATAGAAAGCTTCCGGGATGATGAACCGTCACAGCAAAGCGGAACCGGAGTTCTGGGCCGCAACGAAGGTACGTCGAATACGTCGCGGCAGTGCTCCGGAAAAGAGAGCCTCCCGATGTACCGGCCGGCGCACAGCGCCGCCAATCCATTCCGCTGCAAAACTTGTGGCAATTCGCAGATTAATGCCTTCGCTACTATGTACGCCCAAGGCACATCAACCGCGGTCTCCATGAAGGGCTTCTTCATTAAGCATGCCTACCAGAAAACATGGAGACAGACGGAGATGGCAAAGTTGTGCGCACCACCCCGCAAGAAAGCGTTTTGGCCGGCCCTCCTTTTTCTGGTGATTGCGGCCGGCGGAACATTTGCCGTGTATGTGGACCGCATGCCAACGGCCGTTAGCAATCGGGTGATGGTGTTCTGCTTTCTTCTTGGCTGGCTTGGGCTGTACCTGGGTGCATATCACCTCTATTGGAATCTCCGGTATTTCCCGCAGCGCATGACCGAGTACCACCGCCTCCAGTACTGTCCTCGCTGTGGCACGGTGACCAAGGTATGAATTACAGGTATCTTTGCGTCAATCTCAACCAGGCGCAGAGTGGCCGCAAGGAGCAGATCGTGATGCTAACAGGAGGAGACACAGCATGCGGCGTCATAGCCGGTGGTAATTGAACCAACGGCGGGGGCGAACTGAACCGCGATGGCAAAAGTATTGTTAAACTGTATGCCCAAAAAACGCTAGAGAGAGCGCTTAAAACGCCAACTCCAGAGCAGTTCAAAACCGATTAATTGAGCGAATTGGCGCCCGATATCGTTGCGGAACCTTGTCAACTCCAAATCAAGCGAGGCCAGGGGGATATTTGTTACGTAAACAGAACAAAACCTTTGGCCGCTTCCCGGTGAGCATCTTGTCCATACAATCCAGAGAACTCTCGCATTGCCACACCTGAGCCCGCCGGTCCCGCTGAGAAGATCGAGGATGTGAAGGAGAACCTCGCCTTCTAGATCGGCCTTCCTCGCTAGTGATTAGTAGTTTGCCCCAAGAAGCATTTTGTAGATTGCACAATCTAACCAACTTCTGTGAGGTACTACGTGGTAACCATCCTTATATTCGACCGCCAATCGCTTTGCCAGGCGTCGATTTCAACCCGCTTGAGCCTGCTTCTTCCAGATTCCACACTGGTAGCTGACTGTTCCACGGAGGCCGAGCTTGCACGTCACATCACCGACAATCCAGGGGCTACTCTGTTTCTCGGTCAAATATCTTTGCGCTCAGAAGCCATGCAGCTCGCACGGCAGTTCTCTTGCCCCGTGGTCTGGATTGCCGAGCGTAAAGATGAATATCTCCCTCTACTGACTCAGCCCGCGATTCGCGGAATCATGTTTCGCACAGCGAAAGCCTCTGATCTGGCTGAGTGTATTGCCGCACTACGGGAGCGGCGGCTGTGGATACAGACGCTGGAGATGCTCGACGACGCCACATCATCCCGGCAAGAGAAGTGGGGCCTACTAACGCAAAACCAAAGACAGCTAACGGCCTTCCTGCTAGAAGGCATGAAGTGCAAAGACATTGCGGTTCAACGCGGTACGACGTGCCAAGTCATTAAGAATAGCGTCGTTCTGATCTACGACAAGCTCGGCGTGCGAAGCCGTTACGATCTGCTCAAGGCTCTTCTGGAGTCTCCGCCGACATGCGAACGTGCCTCCATAAAACCTCGTGCACCCAAGAGGTAGCGACCTAATGCTCGATTACACCGGTCGATCATCCCCCGGTCGACCGGAGCACGTCACCAGGCGCAGCCGACGCTGTATGGGAGCTCCATCGAGAATTTTTAGGCCTTCTCCCGTGCCGTTGGAGGACCGAGTGCGGAATACTTCCGTTTGGCGACCATCCACCCGGAACCAGATTCTTAAAAAGATCCCCATGTCGCTTCACGGGCCGATCGTCCGACTTTCTTGCGACCGCTGATTGATTCAGGGGGCAGCCCTGACTCCGCCATTCAGGGGCCAACCGTGGCCTTCACCCTCGAGAAATGAACTATTTTGTCGAGCGCCCCCGCCATCTCACCAACGGTCCATATCGGGACGATGCGGAGCCGCTTCCCTGCCCCCCGGATGGGCTCTGGTTGCCTCACCGCGAAAGCGTCATACGTTAGGAAGAGGCCACACTTTTAGCGAGAGCCCGAATAGTGCCATATCGATGTCGGCAGCACGGGACAAAGGCACTTCTCTACGCATCTGCCGGTAAGCCCGGGCCTCGTCACAGACCACGTGTTCGTCTATCAGTTCGAAGTGCTTCCGCATAGTGTGGGCATCGTCGTTGCCAGCAGCTTCGATCGCTCGGTCAATATCACCGCCGCATCGTCTCAGAGCGCTTCGTATCCCGAGCGTTCGCCAGTCCACCACTCCCCATTCGTCGGGATACAAGAAGCGAAGCACGGACGAGGCGACCTTCGCGCGGCGCATGCCGGTTTCTTCGTCAACGGACGCCCCAAAGCCCTTGAGGCCCATGATTGCGCGAATCTTGGCCAGGTCCGTGTTGGCGATGACCGCCCCGTAAAACGCGGCCCAGACAAATGCTGGAGGGTTTTGGATCGCGTTTACCATCCTCTCCCCGATGCACATCCCTTTCCATTTCTCAATATCGACCAAGAGCCGATGAGCAAACTCCTTCGCGGCGGCGTCTGGGGAGGCGCCAAAGCGCTGAACCAGCCGAACGATCTCTCGTCCGCGCTCCTCCAGTGCCAGTGTCCGTTTCCAATCTGGCCCCTCGTCGCCTTTGAAGATAGTGAGCCCGTCTATTAGGGTCATGGTCATTAAGCATAGCGCGGATGTGATCGGTAGAGACTAGCCAAGACAGTCTCAAAATTGTCCTTTGTGAAACGTACGCCCGCGCTCATGATTGCCACTTCGGGGACCCGAAGCGCGTTTCGGACGAATTGAAGCCATCCAGCAGCGCATTTACACACTCGTAATGCCAGTTCGTCCTCGTGGTTGTGTCGAATTTTACGAGCATGCAGCCGGGCGCTGCAGGTCCCTGCCCCGCACTATGAAACACCTCCCGCTTTCCGTTCACATTCTGTGTCAACGCGCAGAACAGCGGCACGTAATCCTTGCCTCCGAAGAATAGGATTTCGTCTTGTGTGTCCTGGCGCAACATACGGAAGTCGTCGTATTGATCACCTTTGTGCCGCCGCTTGTACGCCACCGCGCCCCGCGCGCTAGGACTGAAGGTAATGTCGTAATAGGGCGTCAGAAAATCCGATCTGAGAAGGCCCCAACCTGCTGAGAGTATGTAGACATTCTCTATGCCGAGCTTGTCGACTAGACGTTCATAGACCGGGTTTTGGTAAAGCCGGTATGCCGGCAGGAGCCCGAGCGGGTTGCCGTTCGGCTGCCGATTGTACGCGAGCAGCACGTGTCGCCATGATTTACCCCCTCCGCCGGAATCGTCGTCTGGCCGGGCGTAGAACTCGTTATCCTTCGGAGCAATTTCCGGATGTGCGACGAAAGTGACAGGCGTGCCGTCCGCCGTTACGAGGTGACCGGCGTCAGGAGCTTTGCTGGCGGCGCACTGGATGACGACGATCATGCTTTCCCCTCTTGCGCCACGAGCAGCTGAAGAGCGTCGAGAAAATCCGCATCGTAGATTTCCTCGACGTGGTTCTGGTTCCAGAGACCCGAAGCCCTCACGCGATCACGGTCGCAGTGATGCCCGAGCCACTGCGGTGACGGCGGATCGATCGGCGCCTTGTTGAAGTTACTCAGCAGCGCGATTGAGTTTCTTTCGATCTTTCCGCGCAGGCTCTCCGGTCCCGGTTCGTCTCCGATTGATAACCAGAGAAACGGCATCTTGCAAATGACCTGGCTCACGACGCGTTCAAGTTCGATTTCAGCCGCCCTGATGTCTTTCGCAGCGGAACTCCCCTCGCCCCAAGTCGGGAATTTATGGCCGTCGCGGTCAATAAGTGCCGTTCCGACGATCAGACGGAATATCGAGCCGCGGTGATTGCCGCCGCCGCTCCGCATTTGTCCTCGGTGCGTGGACAGGCGGTCCCATAGTGTCGTGTTGCCGCCCGTCTTCAGCGCGTGCGTGCCGACACGCACGATGCGTGGCCCCTTTCCCGTATCCGAGCGCGTTTCACCACCTCCGCGGAAGAAGTACACGCCACGCGCGGGCCAGTTCATGCGCCCGCAACAATCCCCGAGAGTTCGCGCGCCGCCGATTCTTTTTTCGAGCTCGTCCAGGATTGAATAAAACCTGACGAGGTGTTCCCGCCGCGCATGGCTCATATTCCTAAGCTTCCTTTATTCCGAGCGCTTCGTTCAGCCCCTTGAGGAGTTGTGCCCGCTTGTCGGCGGGCAGCTTCGCGAGGTTTTCGAGTTTCCAGCGCACGGCCGGCAGGTCCTTGGCGCCAGGCAGGCCGAGCAGCGTCCAGTCGGGCTCGCTCTTCTTCACCGAAACCAGAAACTTCTTGTGTTCCTCCGGCATCTTGCCGACGATCTCCTTGATGAGATCTTCGCGCGTCTTCAGGAGGTCATCGAGGCTGACCGGCTGGTCCACCATGCCCTCGAAGCCGCGCCTGTATTCGGCCGAAATATCGAGCCGCTGCGGCGCGAGAACTTCGGCCATCGGCCGGTTATGGCTCAGCAAGTAGACGATGAAGGCCTTGCGCAGCGTGTCGTCGATGCCTTCATTTGCCAGCAGGTCGCGCGCGTCGAACAGGTCGCGCGGGTGCTGGCGGTCGAGCGCCGCCATGATCTTGCCGGCGTAGAGATCCGCAAAGTGGACGAGCGGCATTTCGGCGAACCCGAACTGCTCTTCGACCTTGGGCGAGACGCGCTTGACGGCGGGCTCATAGACGCAACCGCGCAGTACCGGCGTAACCTCGATCTTAATCTGCGCGTCGTCGGCGCTGAGTATCAGCTTGGTCGTGCAGTTCTCGCCTTTGGGCTGGCTCGCATTGATCTGCGTGCCGCGCATGCCTTTCGTGATCGCGTCCGCGATCCGTTTCATCCCTGCATCGATCGCCTTCAGCGATGTTGCGCGATCCGCGACGGGCACGTAGGTCAGATCGATATCGACCGAGAGCCGCGGCAGGTCGCGCACGAACAGATTGATCGCCGTGCCGCCCTTGAGCGCGAATTCCTTCTCCGGCGCGATGAAAGGCACCGCCCGGATCAGCAGGGCCACCTGCTTGCGATAATCGTCAGCGATCGCCATCGAGCGACTCCGGAACCGTGATATTGAATTTCGGGTCGAGTTTACCGCCCTTGACGAGCATGCGCTTGCCTTTACCCAGGTCTATCGCGCCGCACTCGATCGCCTTGAGCCACGGCGGCTGATGTCTCTCCGCGAACCACAGGAACAGCCGCTTCACCTTCACGCTGCGGCAGGCGTGAAGCAGCGGCTGCAGCTTGCGCGGACTCAAGTTCCGCAGACCCTCGAACAGCATGTCGGCTTGATGGAACGTCTCGCGTTCCGGCACCTCGTCGAGCAATTCGAGGATCGCGCGCTCGGACGACGACGTCACGAGCGGCCAGTCCCACTTGCCCCATCGTTGCTGCACATAGCTGCTGCAAACCAGAGGATCGCTTGCTTCGCTGTCGACGTCCAGGACCACGTCATTCGGGAACAGCCTCTTCGCGTTATGGAATACGAACCGGCTCTCAAGGTTGAGTTTCAAAACCCAGCCCGGACGTCTGTCCATCCCGTAAAGATGAACCTCGCGCTGCGGCGCCGCGGACAGGTAGTGCGCGAAGCCCTGCAGGTTGAGTGCGGTCCGGCCACCCACGGCGAAATGCGCTTTCAGCAGCGTCTGCAGGGATATGACGACGCTTTCCCACGGAACACCCTTCTCAGCTTCCGACGCGAGCTCGGGTGCCGGACGGCGGTACACGCCGCGCGCGACTCGGTCTAGCCAGCCATGCGCGACATACTTTTTTCGTAAGGCGCCGGAATAGCCGTTTTTTTCGAGCCAGGCGGCATCGGCGACCAGCCCTTCAGGGAGGGATCGCTGCAGCCGGTTTAGCTTGTCCTGCTTTTGTATACCCACGATACATAAAATAGCATAATCTTAAACCGATGTCAGTTTATAGATCTTCGAATTCATATACCCAAGGTCAATAAATTAGCGGTTTTATAAACTCTCCTTGTCCTTCCCTTTATTTCGGCGCGCGCCTGTCACCGGGTCCTCACTGGTCGGAGGTGCAGCCCCGCACACTGCGAAAGCGCCCGATGCTGCTGCAGCCGATCATCTTGATCGCCCTCTTTCTGCTGTTGCCGCTCCTGCGATCATGGCTGCCGATCATCGTCGTAATCCAACCCGCAACTGCACCTTGAACGCTATCTCCAGTCGGCGGGCGATCAGCGAAGGTCGTCCCTTCCCCGACATCAACCGGCAATTTCGGACTGCATAGTGCTAAATCTAAAGCGCCTTGCGTAGTTCTCACCGGCACAACTATTCCTCCATAACCTCCCCGCACCCCGGTACGTTCTTTTGTGGACTTTAAATAATATCTGTACTATTATTTATATTACATGTTCAACAGCACTGACGATACTCTCGCATCGCTCGAGGAGGTTGGCTACTTCACCACTCGTGAAATTGCCAACACGATCTATCTCGCAGGGGAACTCAATCGGCCGATTCTTCTCGAAGGCCCCGCAGGCGCCGGCAAAACAGAGATGGCCCTCGCAATCCATCGTGCAACGGGCATGAAACTTATACGTCTGCAGTGCTACGAAGGTCTCACTGATAAAGAGGCGATCGGCAGTTTCAGTGATGAACTGCGTCAACTGTATGTGCGTTTTCATGACGGGACATTTGACGAAGCCGCAAAGAAGGTCTCAGACCGAGGTTTCTATTTAGGGGGGCCGCTCCTAAGCGCGCTAGAGACATCCGCTCGATGCATTCTATTGGTCGATGAAATCGACAAGATCAGCCATGCTTTTGAGGCTCAACTGCTTGAGTTTCTTGGCGAATGGCAACTAACAATCCCTGGACTCGGCAAGATCAAGGCAAAGCGTCCGCCGTTTACCATCGTCACCGCCAACGACGAACGCCAGCTCGGGTATCCTCTTTTGCGCCGCTGTGCCCGCATCTACATCAATCATCCGACACCTGAGCAGGAGGCGGCCATCGTCGCAAGCCGCACGCCGCATTGTGCGAAGGCCATCCACTACTTCATCGCCGGCTTTGCGAAGACATTGCGCGCTTTCAAGATGGAAAAACCCCCGTCGATTTCGGAGATGATCACCCTTGCTCTCGCGCTCGACAAACTGAACCTCGAAGAAATCAGGGACGACCATAAGGCAGTCATGCTTCCTTTCATCGCAAAGACTGAGAAGGATCGGGCCAGTTTGCTAGTACCTGGCCGATTCGAGAGTTTCATGGACAACGCACGCATTTTTGCTAACGACATGTGTCAGCACGACACTCAGACCTTGGCAGTTCAGACGGCAGCTTGTGTCCGACCGGATGACGTTGCCCAGGCGCCACCGGTGATGGCGTTGGAAGGTGTCACTCCATGATCCGGCTCTGTACTGGACTATTCCTTTGGTTGGCGTTTTGCCTTTCTGCGGCGGCAAGCACGATGCCGGAGATTGGCCACGATGAAGAGGTCTATTACGCCGACGCGTACGCCGCTCACTATGAGATTCCAAAAGAGCTGGTCCACGCACTCGTCACACAGGAGTCCGGGTGGAATCCAAGAGCTATATCCCCAAAGGGCGCCATGGGGCTGATGCAGCTGATGCCGGCTACCGCGGCGGACTACGGCGTACGCGACCCGTTTGATATTTCAGAAAACCTCTCGGGCGGGGTTCGATACCTGGCCGATTTGATGCAGCAGTTCGACGGAGACTTCCGTCTGGTATTGGCGGCGTATTACCGAGGCAGCCGCCCAATCCTACGTCGTGGTCTCCACTACTCAGGCGCCGATGTGTATGCGTATGTTGCTTCCGTCCGGCGTCTCTACCTTGCGGAGCTCGCCCTCCACAAAATCCCAGCAAATCTCGCCTCTGGAGGCGATCAATAATGAAGCTATTAGTCCTCTCTCTTGCTCTCTCCATGACTGCAGTGGCCGTATCAGCGCAGTCGACATCCCCAACTCCACCCGTCACCGCACCTCCATCATCTGACGCCACTCACCTTTCGACGCAGGGCATTGACACTGCTCAACCTGATTCGCACGCCGGGGCGCCAAAGCCCGCCGCCGGTTTCGCCGTAAATACACCTCCGCACGCAAGCCCCTCGCCAACTCCGGCAATCCCGCCAGCAAAAATGCAGATCCAGGCGGGAGCGCCGCCTCTTTCGGTTGACGCTCGCATTGAAAGCCGTCCGGTCGACAGTTCCATCGTTGGCGAGGTTCACTGCAAGCCCCTGTATATCAGCACCATCCATCTACCGGAAGCGGTCACCTCGATTGCCGTCGGCGCCCCTACGCTGTTCACCGCCGAACACGTCGAAAATGAGCCGAAGTTGGTTTACGTCAGTCCGCTCACCCACGACGTTGCGGAGAGCAATCTGCTGGTCGCCCTTGCCAGTGGCGAAACCATCAGTCTGAAATTGACTTCCTCTGGCAACTCCGCCGCACAGTATGACGTCGATTTTGTGCTCGACTACAGGCCCGACAAGGCTCTATTGGCTTTTGCGGGTCCACCGGAGTCCGGCGTTCCCCATCCTTCTATGGCGGCCACGGCACCGATCGCATCACCGTCCGTGACGGGCTTTCCGGTGCGATCCTCTGTGCGCACCGTGCAACCTGTTTCCGTGATTGACGCCGCACTCGCCGCTCAGGCTGAGCTTGCAACACCCCACTGGATAACTGCCGATGATCTAGTAAAGCTGGACAAGGCAAACGTTACCGCGACCAGATCCATCGCCGCATCTCTGGGACGCGCGGCGCAGGTTGGCGACACCATGATGGTGTCCTACTCAGTCTTGAACGTCAGCAGAGATTGGGTTCAGGTTCTGACTCCCCAGATTCAGCTCGGCAACCCGGTTCAAAAGAAACCCAGCAAGAAAGGAATCCTCGCCGAGCCGGTGTCGATCCAGGACTTCCGCCAGGATGTCGTGAAGCTCTCTCCCGGCGACCGCTTGGACGGGGTAGTGCAGTTTTCCCGTCCGGGATTCAAGCAGAGCCGGGAAACACTGCTTCTGCAACTGGCCACGGCTGATGCCGTCGACCATCCCGTGATGATTCCACTTCCGTTTGTTGCACCAGGATTTTAGGAGGAAAGACCCAATGGCCCAGACGACACTAGAAGAACCGACGCTCATTTCTCCAGCATCCGAAACGGACGCTATACCATACACGCGGCCAGAGAAGAATAGTCACGTCCCAGCAGGGATGGTCAAACTGATTTTCATTGGCGTTGCACTGCTGGTGGCCTTGTTGTCCGTGGTGCTCATCTTCTCCCATAAGATGTCGCCCACAAAATCACACGGCCAGGCCTCCAAGCGGACACCCGCTCAACAGCAGACAACCGCCACTACCGGGGTGATGCCTGCCAACGAAAACAACACTCCGAGTGCCGCAACGGGGAGCGATCCCGATAGCATCACGCCGAAGGATATTCTCGCGACCAAAAACGCCTTGGAAGCACAGAAACGCCACGCGAAAGAAGCGGAGGAAGCCGCCGCCAAACCGGCCGGAACGGGGCAAGGCGCCGTCGGCTCCGTGTCTTCTGCGGGCTCCGCTGTGCAAACCTCAAAACAATTCAATGCATTAGCGAAAACGATCGGCTCCATCGCCCCCTTCCAGCCGCCAGCATACAACGGAACTTCTTCCTCCGTTCAACCTTCCGGTGGGCCCGGGGCTGTCGGGACGCAATATCAAACCGGAGCCTCCTATAGCGAGGCAGCGCGCGCGTGGAATGATGAGGTGACCAAGACACGTATCGTTTTCTCGCGCAAGAGCGTACCCGTCGCAGCCGATGCTTCACAGTATCTCGGACCCGCGATCACGAACTTTGGCTTGGAGCCTGGTTTCCACGTCGCCGCCCGGCTTGAAGCCTCGGCTACGACTTCGGTCGCGGCACCCGTTACTGCCGTGATCGAATACAACTATGAGCGCGACGGGCAAATTGTCCTACCGGCGGGAAGCCGTGCGATTGGACGCATCAACAGTGCCGATGCGCACGGCAATATGGCGATCACGTTTGAATCCGTCGATCTGCCAAACGGCTCCACCGTGCCTATCAGCGCCGTGGCGGTCGATACAAACCTGCGCTCGCTCAAGGGTGAGGTGACCGGCAGCAGCCGCGGCAAGGCGATGTTGGTCGCCACACTGTCCGGGATAGGCCAAACGACGGCAATGATGCTTGGAAACAATACGAGTACGGCGTTGAGCGGCGCGGACATGATGAGATCGCAGCTCTCGCAAAACATGGGAAACACCGCCGACACCCAGATTGCCAAGATGATCTCGAATGAGAGAATCGTCGTCACGTTGGCTGCCGGAACCGAGCTCTACATGGTGTTCACCAAGGCGGCGCTTCCACAGAACTCAGCTCAACAGTCGCCCTCGGCAACCAACTCCAGCCATCTCCAGCCCATTTCGGAGTCACTGTCTGGACGATAAGAAGTTACCTGAACTGGTTTCCCGTTTACGTCGCTCGTTTCGTCCATAGAACTAACCCGCTGCGAGCTCTCCACTCGCGGCGGGCGGGAAACCGCCCTCTCTTACTTTGGCCAATGAACGAGGAGTGCCAGCCGGCGATCAAGCTCATTGCACCTTGTTTGTCTTTAGAGGCGTTTCCAGAAACTGGCGGTGGCGGTGCTTTTTCACAGTCCGTTCCGCCACGGTCTTCGGTAAATCAAGACCGGATTTCTGGAGGTGAGCCGCCTCCGGGTCGTCTGAAATCTCCGGTTCCTTTGCGCCCGATTGCCGGGTTCGCTCTTCAGCGAGAGCTATATTGAGGCTCCGAAGCGCGGCATCCACCTTCCCCCGAGGAACCTCTTCGTTATCCGGCCAATTTTCACCTTCGGTAATGGCAGCTTTGAAATAGGCCGGATACACACGCTCAGATAGGATGTCCAAGGTCTCTTCGCCAAACCCCTCCAGTTCGACCGGAACAAAGTCGTCAATCTCGTCCGTCTCTTGTTTCAGGCAAAAATGCACCATGAAATTCTTAACGGTGAACAGTTCACAGACTTCAGCATTCCCGACTTCATCCAGCAGTTCGATAGCATCATCTCTCGATGATGCGCTGACTGCGGAAAAGTCACCGTTTTGCCATCGGCAGATGAATAGCGGCATATGTCACACTCCGGCAGCATTATAGACGGTCGGGGGCTTATGTTCGACGCTGCCTCCACCTGAAATTCTCTGCGCTAACGTCTAGCCACGCTGGGTAGCGTTGACTGAAGGCCTCGAATGGCGGTTCGGCTCCTCGCTCTCTTGCCAGAGGCGACTCTTGGTCCGAGCGCCCGCATCCTCTGCTCCAGCAGCACCAGTAGCGTACGATTTGCGACGCTTTGTGTCCATGAGGCCTCCCTTGTCGAGGCAAATCCAGCTGTTGTCGAAAGTATTTTGCCCCCTGGCGCGAAAATTTAACACTCTCCTCTTGCGTATTACTATGAATAGTGTCACTATGCCTGATATTACTTAGTCACACGGAGGATGTATGGCGTCGCTTCTCTCGCGCATGAAGATCCGTTACGGAAAGTTCATGGCGGTTGTCTCTCTCTTCACGCTGTTGTCGTTTCCCATTGCAGGTGTCGCACAGAATCTTGGAAAGTCGGCAGCGACTGGACAGGCGGTGCAAGGACAACAGGCCACTCAGGTTGAGGGCGCGGTTCTCAACGTCGTCAATTGGATATGCAACGTAATCTGCCCGGTGATCGCCGCCTGCTGCTTTGTCGCTGCAGCGTTCAAGTATCAGGCCAACCGGCCGTACATGAGCAGTATCGTGGGCGGCGGCATCTTCCTCGCTGTTTCGGCCGTCACGCGACTCATCGAGTACTTCATCGCACAGGGCCAACAGGTCGGCGGCAGTCTTCACCAGCTCCCCATCTTCACGAATCATCCCGTGGTCGCCGTGTTGCACCACCTGCTGAGGAATGTCTAATGACCACTGCTCTGCCGGACTTTGTGTCGGAGATCTCCGGCATGATGGTGACTCTTCTTCCAGTCGCCGCCCTCGGGGCCATTGTGCTCGCGGGTTTGCGATTGCGTGGGGAAGGCGGCATCAACTACGACGCGGGTGGAAGCTTCTTTAAGTGGCTGTTCTGGGGAGCACTGCTGCTGACTCTGCCAGCAATCTTTTCGGGGACCATCCCCGCGCTATTCTCTGGTGGGCCAGCTCCCGTTCCGCCTTCCGGCGCCGGCACGGGTACGTTCGGATCCGTTGCGACCAGCCTCACAACCGGAATCACGAGCTTTGTCACCAATATCCTCGTGGGAAGAATCGTGCCTCTGATGGCCGCTGCCCTCTGCTTCAAGGCTATTCTGGACAGTTCCGAGGGGCACTCCCCGCTGCCGTCAATCATTTCGGCGCTCTTTGTGTTGGGTTCACAGGCGTTCTGGACACTCGCGAAGACCTGGTCCACCTCTTCCAGCAGCACTACTTCCACCGTAGCGTTCGCATCCGCCGACGTGCTGGACAGCATGTTCAACTACCTGGCCATGACGATCAGCCCGTATGTTGCCGTCCTGTGCTTCGTAGGGGCCGCAATCAACTACCAACGTTCCAAGCCTTGGGGCGCAGTGGCCCTCTCAGGGCTCGCATTTCTGAGCTTTAGTGGGTTGTGGTCGCTCGTGACTGGTTGGATGGGGGTCTCTATCACATGGTAGACAACAACCCTCTTACCAAAATGTTGCGGCTTGCCGTCTTCGCGATTCTCCTCGTTGATGCAGCGATAGCCGTCTTGATATTGGCGCATTTTCGGATGGGTCTCGTCACGCTTCGAATGGGGTTTGCGGTCTTTAATGTTCTCTCTTTCTTCTACTGTCTGTCGCTGGTCGGACAAAAAGCCTGGGAAACCAGCGCCCGTATCGCAAACGCGATTCGACTCGCGATCGCGCCTCGACTCGCGCCCAAGGAGCCAAATCATGTCGAGTGCGACTGATCCGGCACAGGCAATTCTGGCGATGGTCAACTGGCTCGGCCTGATCGTCATGCCGATCATGGCGGCCCTGTTCCTCGCCGTTGGAGTTTACAAGTATTCCAAAGGGGAGAGCATGGAGCGCTGCGTGATCGGTGTGATGGTCGCGATCAGCATCTCGGGCATCACCCGCCTTGCCGAGTACTTCGTCGCAACCAGTGCCGGAAATTCGGTGGTCACCGACACCTACTCGAACGCGCTCTTAAATCTGACAAATTGGGTCGCCAACGTAATCCTGCCCGTCTACGCGGCCATTGAGGTGGTGCGCGCCGCAATCTCCTTTGAGGACCTCAATACCATGCGCACGGATCTCAGGCCGGTCAAACACTTTGCCACGGCGATGATGTGCTGCGCGGTCTCCGCAATCATGCGGTTGATCGAGTATTGGGTCGCCAACGGCCAGCAAGTTGGGAGTTAACCGAATGTCTCTGCAAATTTCACCGGTATCGCGCAACCTGCACAATCCGGTCTATTTCATGGGCCTCGAAATCGAGGACATGATGATCATCGGTATTGTCTGCATCGCGGCTCTCATGGGCGGCCAGTTTTTCTTCCCGGACCGCTACCTCGTATTTCTTCCCCTCAACTGGGCGCTGATGCTGCTGGTTCTGATTCTTGGGGTGCCCTCACTCTCAATCTTCAAGTACGGCAAGCCACGCGGATATATGAAGGACCTGATTGCGTGGTACACGAAGCCGCGCGCGTATGCGGCTTGCGAGCACGATGAAGAATTTTCTGCTGAATACCTGTCCGACGAGGAGGACTGATGCCAACTACCACCGCGGAACACAACCGATCTCTTGTCACGCCGGGAATCTTCTCTCTGCTTCCCATACGCGACTTTCTTCCAGGAGCACTGACGCCTGCCGATGGGGTCATGGTGCGTACCGATGGATGCTACGTTGCGGGCTTCCAGCTTGGCGGCTCACTGACGTATTTCGGCGACGACGCCGCCATGAACGAAATGAAGTCGCGGATCGAGGCCCTGCTTCGTACGATTCCCGAAGAGAGCATGCGCGTCCAGTTCCGCTACGAGGTCGTTGAGAACGCGAATGGTCTCATCGATCGTTACGAAGCGCTTCAACGAACGGAGTCCGATGTCGCACGCCGCATGGATGCCATTCGAATGGAAGGATGGAGAAAGGAAGAAGAGCACGGCGAGTTTCTGACGCGCCTGGCCGCGGTGTATTTCATCTGGGACCCCGCTCTCCATGAGAGCCTGAATCGGACCACAACCAGCGTGCTGGCCGGCCACAAAGATGAGCCGAAAGCACAGGCGGCCAAAGCGGCGGAGCCTGAGACGGGCGGCGGCTTCCCTGGCGCAATCAGGCGTTTCTTCAAGAAAACAGCAGCGCCGGTCTCAACCGAGGCGCAGGCACAGATCGGCAAGAAGAAACACCTGTCCATCGTCACTCAGTTCGAGAGTTTCCTCCGTGGCATTGAGTCGTCCTTGAAAACAGCGGGGTTAGATCCGTCGCGCATGGCTGCAGAGGAGTTTTTTGCGGAGGTGAGCCGCGCGCTGAGTCCAAATTCTGTGACCAGGCGAAATTTCCGCTCCCCGAACCTTCTGGGCACTCGCCCCCTCACGGCACGCGAGCAGTTGGGAAGTGTGTCGATCCTGAACGAGGCGGAAGACTACCTCAATATCGACGGCTTTTTGTACGGCTGCATCACGATGAAGGTTCCACCTGAGGCAACCTTCCCAGGAATCATCCGGGAGCTGCTTACCTGCGGCTTTCCTCTCACCATCTCCGTCCACATCGTCATACCGAACCAGCAAAAGGTGATTGAGAAGTACAAGAGCCGCTATAAGAAGATGCAGGCGGCGCAGACGGACAAGGATGGTAATCACAAGGTGGACGTGGGCGCCGCCGTCCAGGCCCGTGAACTATTGGAGATCCAGGAGCGCCTCATCTCCGGCTCCTGCAAGACGACGCAAGTGTCTTTCTCCATCACGTATCGGACATCCAAGCCGGCGACGACTTCCAAAGAATACGAACAAGCGGAGCGCCAGCTTGCAAGTTGCCGCCAGCAGCTATTGCAGGTGGTCGCCCGGAGAAATGGCGCCAATGCGCTGGCTGAGACGCTCGCGAAACGACGCATCTTCTTCGGCACTCTGCCCGGTCTCGCAACGAGTGATCGTCGGGATATGGATCTGCTCAGCGAACACGCTGCCGATCTGGTGCCGCTGGAGATGCCGTGGAGCGGTATGCAGCGCGAGCCGCTGACCTTATGGCACACGCCATACCGGCATCTGCTCCCGTATTCACCCTTCGATGCGAGCCTGGAAAATGCCAATGCACTGATCTGCGCCAACTCCGGCTCCGGCAAAAGCGTTCTCATCGGCAAACTGCTCCTTACGTGTGCCCGCCGCGACACTAAGGTGTCCATCCTCGAGCGCGGCGATTCCTACAAGACCGCCGTGGAGTTAATGGGCGGACAGATGCTCAAGATGTCGCTCGATTCCAGGTTCACAATCAACCCATTCGATCTGGAACCTGGACAGACGACGCCCTCCAAGGACCATGTTGCATTCCTTAAGACTCTCGCCCGCTACATGATTGGCGGGGGAGGGAACTACGATGCGGACATCCTGGACGGGATATTGGATCAGGCAATCAAGACCACCTATGACCGCATCGCGTCCAAACGCTCGGGCTCTAAGACTCCTGTATTCAGCGATCTCAAGGCTGACCTGGAGACATTCCAGGAGCGCGGCCAGCCGAAGATCGAAGAATTAGCCCACATCGCGGCCTTTAAACTCGGTTCCTGGGTTGGGCAGGGAATGTATGCCAACCTCTTCGACCGTCAGACCACGGTGCCTATGACGGCCCCCTGGCTGTATTTCAACATCGAGCAGCTCAAGGACGATCCTCGCCTTGAGACCGCGATGAGCCTGTTGATCGCCTATGCCACGACGAACCGCGCTGCGGGCGAAGCGGGCCGGCGCTCCATCGTCATCCTCGATGAATGCTGGTCTCTGCTTGATTCGCGGGACTTGTCCGTGACGGTGGAACAGCTGTTCCGCACGGCACGTAAGCGCAATGCCTGCGTTTGGGGTGTCTCGCAGTCGGTTGAGGACTTCACCGGCACGCCGGATAATCCCAAACCCATCGGCGCCGCGATCCTCTCTACCACGGCAACACGCCTCATCGGACGCCAGAAGGGCAACATCAAGGTTCTGGAACACTTCCTTCATTTCAACCCGATTGTCTGCAATGCGGTCAAGAGCATTGGCATGACCGAGAAAGGCAAACAGAGCCAGTTCCTGTTGGCCGTAGGCGACAACCCGGAGACGACGCAGATCGTCTTTGTGCGCATCACGCCCTTTGAGTACTGGACCATGACCACAATGCCGCGGGAGAAGACCTACCGCGACTACTGGCAGCGTCAGCATCCGGATCTTTCCATGTTCCACCAGCTGTACTTACTGTCGCAGCGGTATCCCAATGGCATCTCGGCTCTCCCAGAATTGCCGGAAGAGGCATCGGGAGAGGTGTATCAGTCCGTCCCAGCAGAATTTACAAGTTCACAGACGCAGGAGGCACACGCATGAGTTCATCTCCCACGAAAACCACCCCCTTCCGGCGGTTTGTCTTCGCCGCCGCTCCGCTCCTTGTATTGCTGTTGGTGTGGCCGGCCGGGCACGCCTATGCAGACATATTTAGCGCGTTCACGGACTGCTTTAACACCGTGACCAAGCTCGGAGGCTCCACCTCGAACATCGACGGCACCAGTAACCAGCAGGAGCAGTTTTTAACCAACACGATCTACCCGCAGTCCTTAATCGGCCAGGCACACTCGTCGATCTCTACGACGAGCTCTACGTACCGGCCATGGATGACCAGTGTGATGGCGCTCCCCACAAACAGCGCCACAGCGATCAGTTCCATGAAATTGGAGTCTGCTACGCGAGGGGGCGCGAGTGTGCCACCGTCGCAGTTGCAGTCCTCCTTTCAAACCACCTACGGCGCGCCCGTCTCGGCCAAGGGGTCCTCACCGTTCACGCAGACCGTGACCGACATGTCCGATTCACAGGCGCTGGATGTCTTTTCCCTCACCTCGGCCTCCGATTTCACGGCAAACACGCTCATCTCCCAGTCCCATACCGTCGAGGACTCGGGCGCCGCGGTTGCGCCGGGGAACGCGGATCACGCCGCGCTTCAGGCGAAAGCATTGGAGTTGTACTCGGCCGCGATCCGCCACAAGCTTCTGGCGGCCAATCTCCGATTGGAATCGGTTGAACTGGCGAACACCACAGGGGCGATCAAGCAACAGATGGTTCACCCGGTACCAGCAAGCACCTATCTGGTCTCGGGTTCCAGCGCCTCAAGCACAACCAAATAAACCGGCTTTCACATAGCCCACGAACACGAAGTAGGGAGGATTTCATGTCACTAGGGAACAAATTGAAGCAGTTCGCAACGCACCCCGTCACCCGCCGGTCCGCTTGGATGGCCGGCGCCGGCTTGTTTATCGCTTTGTGCTCGCCGACTCCTGCCCACGCCCAGATGGATCTCAGCGTTCTCATTCCCTACGTTGAGCAATTGAACAGCATGATGCAGTCCAGCCTCGGCGTGCCTCTCTCCGATATCGACACGCAGACGGCCGCGATCAACTCGTTCACCCAAAACTCCGTATTCCCCCAGAGTCAGCTGCAGCAGTCTCAACAGATGGCAACCGGGCTGCAGACGCAAGCCAGCTCCGGCGCTTCCATCATTCAGACCTTGCGCAGCAGCTCGCAGAACTCCACAAACCAGGCATTTGAGACGGCACTGCTGTCGGGGAATCCCAATGCGACATCTGCCGTGCCGGCTTACTACACGGCGACCTACGGCGCATCATCGACGACCAACATTCCGCCCCAGATCCAGACGATCGTCGACATGAATGACGCACTGGCACAGGACGCCATGAAGCGGTCGATTCAGATGGATGCGGTGTCGGACCGGGAACTTGATCTGGTGCAGCAGCTTCTTGGGCAGGCAAGTTCGGCGTCTTCCGGAACAGCGCCCATTCTCACGGTGCAGGCTGACGCCTGGCTTGTGCAGGCGAATGCCTATAGCCAACTGGCGGAAGCGGACCTGCTCCGCGTGAAAGCCGGCCAGCTCGCCACTACGAGCGCTGTCTACAAATTGGGCGCTTCCACGCAGTCAACCACGAGCGGCGCCTTCACCGGAATCCTCGGCTCCAAAACGGCTCAATAACCACCGGACGGACATGATGCTATTGCAGGCAACACCCACGAACTTCGTATCGTACCAGAGCACCATCACGAATATTTTGTCTAACGCCAGCATCACGCCCATCGGTACGGCGATCCAGGGCGTGGCAATCTCGCTGGTGGCGGTCACGGCGCTCATTGGCATCTACGAGGCCTTCTTTGATGGCGGCAAC
>CAWKFM010000003.1:0-132001 GCA_963849065.1 uncultured Acidobacteriota bacterium
CGCCGGGTCCGAGCTGATGGTTTCATTGTTCAGCCGGTTGATGCCGTCGTAGCTCCAGCTCAGCGTCCGTCCGCTCGACTCCACTGCCCCGGTACGAATGCCCGTCAGTCCCAGCGTGTACTTGTAATTGGATACCGGCGACGTGGACAGCTCGGTGAGCCGGTTCAATTGATCGAAGGTGAACGTTGACTGCAAGCCGTTGGGATAGCTGACCGTGGCCACGTTGCTGGCAGGATCGTAGGTATAGGTGGTTGTGTTCTGCCCCGATTGCAGGCGGTTATCTACCACCGTGCTCAGCCGATCGAGGCTGTCGTAGGTGTAGAAACCGAAACGCCGCCCGCGTTGAGGAGCTGATGGAAGCCACGTGACCCGCCGCGTCGTAAGTATAATGCAACGTGCCCTGCTGCGCCGTGTTCTTCGTGGTCAGCCGGTCTTGGCTGTCGTAGGCGTAGAGTGTAACGCCGCTTGCGTCCGTCATGGAAGAGCGTTTGCCGGTGGCGTGTAGGTGAAGCTCACCGTCGGTTCTCCAAGGCTCGGATCGGGTGTCCGGGTCAGCAGCCGGTTCAGGTCGTCGTAGCTGTAGGTCGTCGTCTTGCCGTTGAAGTGCGTCAGCGAGATCAGATTGCCCGCCGGATCGTACTGCCGCGTCTCGGTCAGCGAGCCGTCGGGGAGGGTCTTGCTGACTGGCTCCATGAGCAGATTAAAGGCGTTCTGGGTGGTGTGGCCGTTCTCGTCGGTCAGGCCAATGAGGTCTCCGAGGTAGTCGTAGCCATACTGGTTGGTGTTGTTCGACGTGTTAGGGGAATTCGCCTCCACCACCGTCTGCAACTGGTTGGCGGCATCGTAGGTGTACTGCACGGTGTTCCCCGCCTGGTCGATGACGCTGGCAAGGTTGCCGGGGCCGTCGTAGCTGTTGGTAGCCGTGGTCTGGTCCGGGTAAATTGTCGTTGTCAGACGCTTGCGGGCGTCGTATTGGTATTTCGTTGTGTTGCCGTTGGCGTCGGTGCTCATATTTTGTTGTTCGCGTCGTCGTAGCCGTACTGCATGTTGGCCTGCACGCCCGCAACGGTGATGAGCCTGCCAGCAGCGTCATAGCTGTAGGTCGTAGTGTGGCCCAGAGCGTCCGTCTCGCTCTGTTTGCGCCCGTCGGCGTAGTAGGCGTAGGTGGTAGTGCTGGCATTTGACGTGCCGTACGCCTTGGTGACCGCAATCTGCCGGCCGGCCAAGTCGTAGGTGTGGTGCGTAATGTTCCCGGCCTGATCGGTTTCGTTGACCACGTTGTTGCGGAAGTCGTACGTCTTGGTTGCCGTCGTGGCCGGCTGGGTTGGATAAGTGGTCGTGATCAGCCGGTTTAGAGCGTCGTACTGGTAGGTCGTGACGTTGCCACGAGCATCGGTATCCGAGATTTTGTTGCCGTTTGCGTCATACTGCGAACTGGTGGTCCGTCCCAGCGGCGCCGCCGTCTGAAGCAGGTTGCCCAAGGCATCGTACTGGTAGCTGGTGGTGGATGCAGTTCCACCAACACCCGAAGCCGGAGTCGGCGTGGTCATCGAGAGCTTGTTGCCGAGCGAGTTGTAGGTGTAGGAGGTCATGCGCCCGAGCGCGTCAGTCCTGCTAATCAAGTTGCCGTTCACGTCGTAAGTAAACTGGCTGGCCATAGCGGGCTGCACGGTTAGGTCGTAACCGATTGCCCCGGCCGCCATCGTACCGTCGTTATTGAAGATGAAACTGACCAGAGTGCCCGCGGTGTCGGTCACACTCTGCGGATTGTAGTTGGCATCGTAGTTGAATGTCCGCACGTTGCCCAGCTCGTCCGTGGTCGATGTGGGCTCGCTGTATTGGTTGTAAGTCGTACTGCTCGTTGTGTTCTTGCTGGTCGGGGTTGCCGGATACGTCGCCGACGTTTTGTTCCCGTTGGAATCGTAGGTGTAGCTGTTGGTGTGGCCCAGCGGGTCGGTAACCGAAATCAGGTCGTGGTTTGCATCGTAGACATTCGTTGTGGTGTTGCCAAGCGGGTCGGTGGAGCTGAGCAGGTCCCCGTAGCTGTCGTACACCATCGTCGCCGTCCCGACATTTTGATTCGAATCAGCCGGATAGGTAACGGTGGTGGTGTTCGTCACCAGGTTGTACGCGTAGCTCGTAGTCTCACCCAGCGCGTCGGTTACGCTCTGCAAGCGCCCATTCAAGGGCAGACCGTTCGGATCGACATCCGTGGCCGTGTAGTAAGTCGTCACGGGAAGCGAATTCCCGCGAGCATCCGTGCCGCTGAGATACCGATGGTTCGGGTCGTAGGTGTACGTGCTCGGCTGCGTCGTGTTCGGGTAGGTGACGGACGCAAGATTCCCATTGGAATCATACGAGTACAGGTATACGTTGCCCTGCGGATCCGTAATCTGCGTGATGCGATTGCTGGCGTCGCGCACAAAGGGCACGGACAGGCCGGTTGTACTGGTAATGCCGTTCGCGGTGATGGTCAGTCCATTGCCGCTCCGATCCACGATCGATTGCAGCGCTCCGCTCGCGCTGATCGTGTATGCGGTTCCGGACGGATCAGTGAAGATGTACCCTGGCGGGTTGTAGAGCCCGCCACCGACGCAATACCACAAGGAGCCGTCGGGAAGCACGAGATCGAACAAATCAGCGCAACCTGGGGCCGAATCCGTAAGCGTCCCATAGAAGCCAGGCTCGGGGGTGAAGGCCACGGTGTAATAGGGGAGGAACCATCCTCCAAATTGGGGTGTGAGGAAGAATGTCCTCCGTATCCCTCCCAAAGTGAAGGTCACATTGCCTGAGGTGTCCACTGTGAGGTTTACATTCGTGCCGAGCGACCAGCCGTAGCCGAAGTCGCTGCTGGTACCTGCATTGAGGCTGTCGTATGTCCGCTGAATGTTGATGGCAAGTCCGGTGGAAGGGACAACGAGGTCAGTCACGGTTGCTGTGACGCGCCCCGGTTTGTTATTACCAGCAACTGTGACAAAGACAAGACTGTATTCCAGCTGTCCTGCCGTGTTTGTGGCCTGAAGTTGAATCCAGTACGAGCCGTTGACCAGCGTCGTCGTATCTAGCGTGCCGATCTGGCCAGATCCGGTCGTGTTTGGATTCAGAACCGTCACATTATTGACATTGTTCGCAGAATAAAATGTCAGCGTTCCGCTTTCAAGCGTAACTCCGGATGCAAGCGTGATTGGGATCACTCCAGAAACGGTAGATCCGTAAACCGGACTGCCGATCCACCCTTGTTCCGTTGCTGGAGCAGGGTTCACTGTGACGGGGAACTGCACGGATCCGCTGTTGCCCGAAGCATCGCTTGCGCTCAGTTGAACTACGTAGTTTCCCATCTGACTGAAGGAAGCGGTTGTTACCGCCTGCTGTGTATTGGCAAACGTCACAGTGCCGGGGCCGCTGACCTGGCTCCAGGCAATCGTAGGTGTTAAACCCGCACTGTCTGTGACGGTTCCTGTCAATTGGAGAACGTTCGGCAACGTCACGATACTGTCTGCTGAAATGCCGATGTTGATCGTGCTGCCGCTTCCGCTGGTTATTGTCGTGCTGGACGGCGGAAGAGTCCAGGGAACGCTTACCTGATTGGAGTAGGTCACCATGCCACTGAGGTAAGCCACGGCCTGAACCAAAGCGGTACCTGGATTCACATCTTGATAGAGGATCGTCGCATGACCGGTACCATCGGTGGTCCCACTCAATTCGAGACCGTCAACTCCGGTGACGACCAGACTCACGCCAACATTAGGTACCGGAGCTCCTGTAGCATCACTTGCAAGTACGGTAAACGCCTGTTGACCTCCCGCCGGCAGAGGCTGAACCGAATTCGGAGTAAGAGTAAGCGATCCAGTCGGTGGAATGCCTGTTGGGTTTGTGGCTCCGCTGGTCATGGTCAACACCAGTGCGCCGTCACAGCACTCCGAATAATCAACCTCGTACGGGTAAACACCCGGAGCCGGGAAGTGTACAACCACTTGATTGCCGACAGGAGCAGTGGGCACGTCATAGCCGCCAATGGAAGGATATTGAGAAAATGCAGTCACACTTGGCATATCCAAGTCGGAACCGCTCACCCGTGTTGCTCCATTGCCGATACCAAACACAAACCCGTCGTCATCGTAGAAATTAAATACCACGTCACCCGCACTGGCCACCGTATAGGAGCCAAACAGAGCGACTTGGAAAGTTTCCATGGGTCCCACGCCCGCCTGGTAACCATTCCCCTGGGCTACGATGGTGCCAGTGAAGTTTCCATTTAAATCCGTAGTGACATCCGTAAACGGCCGTGAACTTATATTCACAGCAGACGTGTTACCCGGAATGGTTCCCGCCGGTGGGTTAAAGTTGATGACTGGGAACGACTGAACGAACACAGGTGTTGCGGTCGGAAGCGTGTCGAAACATCCACATCCGTCAGACAGGAAGAACTCTCCAAGCACCGTTGTTGTCGAGATTGCCTGCACAGGCACAATCCAGACAGCCGAGACCGTATTCGAAATCACCTGCTCGCCGCTGACGTTTGCCGTTGCCTGGATAGTGTCATTGCCGCTTTGGGCTCCCGTATAGGTATACGAGGCATTGCCATTGACATCTGTTGTGCCGCTGCCACTATTGCTGTTCATACCAACGACGGTGAAGGTCACAACCTCACCGGGTATCGGCGTTCCACCTTGATTCTTCAAGGTGACTACAAACGTCTCGGAGCTTCCGGTTACGTAAGGAGGCTGAGCGGTCGCGGTTAGAGTGAGCGTTGGATTCGCGAATTCAGGTAACAACGTCACAAGGGCAGTGCCTGTAGATGTTCCGTTCTCCTGGCTGGTCGCGGTGATTGTCACCGTCTGCTGGGTTGAGATTGCGCCCGGCGCCGTATACAGCCCTGCCGTGCTGATCGTACCCGTCCCGGCTGGGCTGATTGTCCAAGTCACGGCAGTATTGTTGGTGTTGGTTACGCTGGCGGAGAACTGCTGCGTCTGGCCACCATAGAGCGCCGTACTGGGCGGAGTTACACTCACAGCCACAGGGGTACTGTTCACCGTCAGACTGACCGTGGCCGTGGCAGTGTTATAGTCGGTCGTGTTGGTGGGTGTAAAGGTCACTGAAAGCGTCTGCACTCCGGCTGGCAACACCGCCCCTGACGCCGGCGAGTAAACGAACGTGCCAGGAACGCTTGCCGTTGCATCGAGCTGCGTTGCACTCAGTGCCGTTCCATAGCTGATGGCCGCAGGCGTGGCCCAAGTGATGACCGGTGTCGCGTCGCCTACCGTCAGACTGACCGTGGCCGTGGCAGTGTTATAGTCGGTCGTGTTGGTGGGTGTAAAGGTCACTGAAAGCGTCTGCACTCCGGCTGGCAACACCGCCCCTGACGCCGGAGAGTAAACGAACGTGCCAGGAACGCTGGCCGTTGCATTTAGCTGCGTCGCGCTCAGCGCCGTGCCATAGGTAATCGCCGCAGGAGTCGCCCACGTGATGACCGGCGTCGCGTCATTCACCGCGAGAGAGACCGTTGCCGTGGCGGTGTTGTAATCGGTCGTGTTGGTGGGCGTGAAGGTCACCGAAAGCGTCTGAGATCCGGCTGCCAACACCGCGCCGGCGGCTGGCGAGTAAACGAACGTGCCTGGCACGCTGGCCGTTGCATCCAACTGCGTCGCACTCAGTGCGGTGCCATACGTAATCGCCGCTGGCGTCGCCCATGTGATGGTCGGCGTAGTCTTTGGCATCAAGCTTACCGTGGACGAAGCCGATGCAGTTGTGCTGGCCTGACTGGTCGCGGTGACGGTCACCGTCTGCTGCGTAGAGATCGTTGCCGGGGCGGTGTATAGGCCTGACGAGTTGATGGTGCCAGTCCCCGTCGGACTGATCGTCCAGGTCACCGCTGTGTTAGTGGTGTTTGCCACGGTGGCGGTAAACTGCTGGGTTTGCCCGCCATAGAGAGTTGCGCTGGCAGGAGTCACGCTTACCGACACAGGCGGCTGTAGCGGTGAACCACCAGAGCACCCGTTCCCGAGTGCCGCGGCACCCGTCAGCGAAATGGTATCGGCTACGAGGATCAAGCAATTGTTTCCAGCCTGAGCTCCTGCCATCGTCAGCGCGGTTGTTGGAAAGTACAGAACGCCTTGGAATGAGGAAGTCGAGGCACCAGTTTCCGAACTAGCCGCTTTCCCTGTGCCAATTCCAGGATCTTGGTAAAAAAGAATGCCGTTATAAGAACCGCTGGTGGGAGCGGACACGGTCGCGACAACCGAACTGCTGATCGACAACGGACCGTAGTTATAGCCAAGCCCCTGTGTCAGAAAGAATGTTACGCCGGTTCCTTTAAGAATGCTCGCCCCCGTCACATTCAATCCACCGCCCATGAGAATGTAGGTTCCCGGATTGAAGGTGACATTTGTAGCGCCGCTGATTGTGATGCCGTTGCAGTAAGTACCCGGATTCAATGTGGACGAGCCTGTGGTTACACTGAAGTTTGTATGATTGCAAGTTGTGCTAACGGGCGGAACCAAGAACGTCAACGGATTCGACTGATATGTGGATTTGGTCGTTGGAGTCGGCGTAAATGACACCGCGCCCGAGGTGGTATATCCCCCCACCACATCAAAATACTTGGCGGTGAAGCTACCGCTGCCTGAAAAACTCAGAGCCGTACTGCTCGATGAATCCACAACCACGCCGCAACTGGGAGCATTGATAATGATTGCGCCATTGATATTCAGGGCTTTCGACGCCGTTTGATCCAATGCGTAAATGCACTGGTCGTAGGTCGGCGTCGAGGCAAGCGCTTGATGCGGGTGGAACAACAAGGCGAATGAAAATACGAATAGAGCAAGGCGTCGGATATTCATGTCGGGGCTCCACATCTTTTTTACGTCGGAACTTGTCTTGGGAAGGCGCATCAAGGCTCGTTTTGTCATCACATACCTGCCTGGTAATGGTTGCTTCTGCAGTTCGCAATAGAGTGCACCGGCGCGTATGGCTTGGAACCGAATGGCGCGCTGTTGATCTGGATTCCGGTAGCTCTCGCGGCGCGACCGCTCGATTCAACAACACCTCCACAATCGATGTGCATCGACTGTGCGTTTGAGATCTCGAATGCGTGGTCCGCCGAATGATCGAGATCGTAAAGACACGCGCCCTGCGACACGTTGGCCGCAGAAGCCATGAGTCCATCTATCTGAATGAGAAATGCGGCTTGAGACAGAAGTACGATTCTGGCGGAATGGCAGACGTTCATTCGCTCCTCGCAGCCTGGGCCTAGGAAGAGACGCACCTATGAAAGAGGTGCGCGTGCTGATTTTCCATCCCGGCTCTTACAACTAATTGTGTTTTTATCCTTGTACTGCGCTGGCGTGAAAAACTAAAGCGCCAGTACTTGTGGCCAGACAGAACGTTAGCCGACGGATATGGTAGCTACCTTCACCCGCTTATTCCTGATTCCATTGATTCCAAAAAGAGCAGCGAAATGTAGCAAGTTTTAAATACGGAGGCAGAGTAGCTCAACCTTTTTGATCTGGCAAGTGGTCGTGCGTTGTTTCTTTTTCGTTTCTTGCCGGCTTTTCATTACTTCTTGTTACAAAAACGGAACACTTAAAAACAGAGCTGGTTAATCGCCAGCTACAAAATAGAATATTGGCGGTAAATCTCGCATTTACTGTTCTGTTTTCGTAACAAGCTCCATTGCCATGTCTCTAAGTTAAAGGCGCGTAAATTATTGGATTCATCACGGGAGAAAGTTGAAAATTGGCCGCGATCATCGCCGCTGTCGATTTTCGCAGTGTACTCAGCGACGAGGATTTGGGGCGTGTGCTGGCTTTTACACTGGAGTCGTCCATACTGATGACACGCACTGGTCCGCGCGCTCAATGGCCAGGCTCAGGGAATTGAGTTCCTCGATCGCGGTCTCGTTCGCCCGCCACCATCAGAGGAGCGGCTGGGTACCTGGTCGGCTAGAGCGCGAATCACACCTTTACAACCATATCCTGGCCGCTACTGATTACAACCATAAGTTGGCCATTCTGGCCATCTTATGGTTGTAGTGTCAGAGAGATTTGTCATGATGCCATTAGCTCCATGTAGTCCTGCATGCGCGCAACGATTTGGTCGGCTTCGGGTGCTGGCGCGGGTTGGGGTGCCGGATCGGTTGGCTCCGGATCGGACATCTGGACCACCACGGCGGCCACTGATTCCGCTGTTCCGGAAACATGGACGATGGCAGCAGATTCATCCGAGGCGTCAAAGCCGCGATCTTTCATCGCTTGCTTGATCTTGGCTGTGAGTTCGTTTGCAATTCCCGCCGCCCGAGTACGCGCCGCGGGATGCTGGGCGAGGTCCTGGCGGGTAAAGCTGGAGAGCCGGGAGTTGGTCTCCTGCGCGAGCGCCGTGAGTTCTTCGTCGTTCGTTACGTTCAACCGCGGAACGAGATCGGCAATTTCCGTTACGTTGCGCAGCGTAGACGTATGCAAACGGGCCTTCGGCCGCTCCAATTGCGAGGCGAGGTGGGCGACCGCCTGCATGAGACGCGACCACAGCTCAGATGTGGCGCGCGTGAGGGACTGCTTCACCTGCTGATCTATCTCGCGGGCAACACGAGCCTTCTCCTCCGCACCAAGCGTGACGCGGAAGTCCTCGCCACAGGGTATGGGGAGAATGTCGGTCGTCAGGTCGAACTTCTCAGTGAGCTGCGACCAGTCCGGATAATCGCTATCGCGGTACAGAAGGCCAAGGCTGTTGCGGGCCTGTTCGCGATAGGTTGGATAGGCGTCGAGAAACTCTCGCACCAGCTGTTGGTACGCCGTCTTGAATTCGCTCATCTGGTTGGTGAACTCGAAGTAGAGATGAGAGGGGAGCAAACGGTAGCCCTCGTCCGACCAGGGCAAAGTCACCTTGTAGAAGTACTGGCGGATCTGGCCGGCAAGGGTGCGCAGTTCCTCCAGCTTTTCGGCCTGGTCGAGCAGGTGCTTGTTGTAGCGGCCGGCATTTGTGTTTGCTTCGTGGGACTGCGCCACTTCCTCAGACACGCGACGGTCGTGCTTACGCGCTGTCCATAGCGTGATATGAAGAGAAATTAACATTGCTTTGTCGGAAATCATTTCGTTTCACACCTCCAGACGTAACCCCGGATCGGTCCAGGGCTACGCGAGTAAATCGCTGTGAGTAACGGCGAATTTGGTGAATTCGGGAGTGGTTGCGATGGCCCGGTCACGGAGCAGAGCATCGCGCATGGACAATACTTGCAGTTCATCCGGAAGACGCTCAAGGTAGATCTTTGCCTTCGAGATCGAACTGTCAGTGATGCGGCGGCCGAGTGCCGTGGCGATTGCAATTTGGGCAGATGGATCGCTGGGCAAGGGCGCGCCGGTGGGGTTCAGGAGAATCTCGTCAATAGAAGGCAGGGCATGAAATAGGTTGAGGAAACCAATAAACTCCGCGGCTACGCCATCGCCCACTGCGCCTTGGATAAGGTGCATGAGCAGCATGTCGTAGACGTCCGCAGTGATGATGGCCTTCCGGGCGTCGATTCCGTCCATCGCCCTGGACACCATCTCCCAGGAGCGCGGCGTCGGCCAGGCGTTGACGCCCGACCGCACGGTTGAATCGTGCAACAGCTCCGTCCGGAAACGAAGGAATGCGATGATTTCCGGCCGAATGCCTGCCTTGCCAGCCCAGACGCACCACTCGCCAAGATCCGGTTCCAGGGTGAGATGCAGGAAGCGGTTGAGTAAAGGGCGAGGCATGGAGTAGCTGACGCCACGCTCGGAGGCGGGATTGCCCGCGGCAAGCACCGACCATCCTTCGGGGAGCCGATAGTCGCCAAGCGCGCGATCGAGAACGAGCTGATAGCAGGCGGCCTGCGTCATCGGGGGAGCAGAGGTCAATTCATCGAGAAAGAGTATGCCCTCGCCCTTTGTGGGGAGGAAATTTGGCGTGATCCATTCCGTGCGGTCATCCTTGATGCGTGGCAAACCACGGAAGTCAACGGGATCGAGCTGGACGGCGCGTACGTCAATGAACTCGCGATTCAGCTGCTGCGCGACCTGCTTGACGAGCTGGGATTTTCCGACGCCGCAGGCACCCCAGATATGGAGCGGGACGTTTTGAGGCACAGCGGTGAGCAGCGCCTCAACGAGGTGTGATGGTTTCATAGGTTTTGTCCTTTTAGCGAGATTGGGAGCTTGTCGCTCAGGGAAGATTGCTTTGATTCAGGTTAGCGGCCTGACAACGCTCTTTGATTCTAGGAGGAAGGGATTCCCTGGGGCAGCGATGGTCTGGGGCTCTCGCCATTTGGAAGTTCGCAACTACTCCTGAAACCAGTCTCGCCAAAACTTGTCCAGGGTCGCGAGATGGTATTGCCGGTTGGCGATGAAATCGAGCTCATCGTCAAACCGCTTGCGCAGGATGTTGTAGCTGAGGGCGTATTTCCGTGCGAGAAATTCAACGTCCGCTTGGTCTTTCGGACTATTCCTTTCCAGCTTGGAAAGAATCAGGTCGTAGACCTCCGGAACGAAGATCGTGAGCTTCTCCAGAGTAAGTGGTAGCGGGGTTAATCGGGAGCTGAACTCAAGAGGCATTGTCACGACGCCGACGTACTCGACGTAGAGCTTGTGCTTCTTGTGCAACTCAGATCCTTCGCCAGCAATTTTCTGCAGCTCCTCGACAACCTGACTGTTGGATTCGATGAGATCCAGGTCGCCTGTGCTGCGAGAGGCCCCGTGAACCTCGGTCATCACGAAGCCTCCGATACAAGTGATCTGTGCAGGGCCCGTCAAGAGCTGGTCGATCTCGGAGAGGAACTTCTGCCAGTGCGGAGCGAGTTTGATCGGTGTTTCAGGCATATTGCAAATGCTCCGGGCGCCAGGTTGTCAGAACATGCCACCGGTTGGCTTCTTCCGTACGATTCTGCCGCACCCACTCCTGCTGTGCCACTGACAAACGAGGGCCGAGGCTTGATTCTGCCTCCAGGCGGCTCTGTTCAAGCAACTGTTCAAGCTCCTGAAGCGCATGGTAAGTGTCCGACTGTTGATTCCCGCGCTGTTCAAGGACGCGAAGCGCCAACGAAACGAGAAATCCAAGCCTGTTCGTTAGGCCCTGCAGGCGAGCTTCCCGGAGCAGCCAATTGCGGTCAAGATCTGGATAGTTCAGAAGCACCCACGGAAGAGCTTCCGCTACTCTGGAATCCAGATCATCCTGCTGCAATGCCCCGACCAGCACTTCCGAAGGATTCCGTGTCCATCCGGCCCTCAGGTATGCGAATCCGGGATAGCCGAGAGCGCTGAGAGACCTTGCCAGGGAATCCGTGGTGGTGCGGGAGCTTCGAGGGTGCCGGTCGCAAGGAACTGCAGTGGGCCGAAGATTGAGAAAACGGGCAGCCTTACGGGCGAGCGAGGGCGTGAGGGGGCGCTTTCCCCGCTCCAGCAATGCCACGTAGGACTGCGACACTCCCAGACGAGCCGCAACCTCCCTCTGGGTAAGCCCCCGTTCAGAACGGGCATCTTTAAAGGCCAGTGCGCTCATTCGTCCACCTCTCGCGGATTATGATTACACATATTGTCATATATTTACAACTATATCTACATATACTACAAAGACTTCCTTTCACACTGTTTACATTTATATGCACGCTTGTGAAGAGTTCCTGGGATGGCTCCCTGCTCTCCTTCAGTGACTTTCATCGAACGGGGTGGACAAACTCCTGCCGGAACCGAATGAAATCTGTCCGGCTACGAGAGCTCGCAGTGATTTGTTCTCTTCTCCCCGCCTCAACCAATCCTCGATCAGGGCCTCAAGCGGCCTACGGGCAATCGATAAGTAGGGGCAGTCGTCGTCGGAGGCAGAAATGTCTAAGAGGATCAAGAGTAAGTAATTCATGCGACTCTCGGTCGTCTTGAACCCTTGAGGAGGTTGCAGAGCCGATGCGCCGCCTGAATGTTGTCTGGGTGGTCATCGCGCCTTGCCGCTCCCATACCCTTGGGCTCGATGTGGTCGGGGACGATGTCTTTGCAGTCTGTAAACGGCAGGTGGCAGATTCCGCAGTTTCCTTGTTGCGCAGAGATTTTCTGGGTGAGCACTTTCCGCAATTCTGCGGGTGAGCGAAGTTCCCGGTATCCTCTGGGATGATTCGGGTCGTCGATGCGCTGGACACCCATTGTCAGGCGCTCGGCCTTGGACGCTTTCTCGCGACCGCAGCAGAAACGGGAGTGGTGAATGGGACAATATTGGTTTCGGTGAAGTTTCATGGAAGTGCACTTCTGGGTGATTCGTGGTTACTGCTCATTGATCCACAGGCTTGGAGCGAAATCTGACTCGAGCGGGTCCGGGGCGGCAGGAGAGGGGCTAGTCTGGAAGGACGCCACATCGGCCGCCGCGACATCGCCGTGGACGGCCACATCCCTGCCAACGTCCGGAAGTCCTCGGACATCCCAACATGGCGTGTGTGGAAACGGTCAAGAATGGGGCGTCTGAGACCCGCATGAACAGCGGGCCGAAAACGGCTACCTAGCCCGATTTGGCTTGTGCGGAAAGCTATGGAATAGTTCACAGCAGTTTGGACGTCCACGCCGAGTCGTAGACCGTGACTGCATCCTCCGCATGAAGATCGAGGGGAGCCACCTCCGGGATATCGCCACCATGCTCGGCGTCGGCTTTGGTACCATCGATGCGGCTCAAGCTGGATATGAACAGGGGACACATATCGGACGTTGAGCGGGGCAAGCGCGAGGTAGGAATCATCACCCTGCAGGTCATTGCTCGAGGTCTGGACACCACGATGGCGAAGCTGCTCAAGGGTCTGTGAAGCCGCCGGGCATCGGCGCACGCGAACCACGCACTGGAACTAGGTTCATAACCCGAAGCTTTTGGGAGTTGCGGCGGCACGTTGGGTCGAACGTCCAAGGTAAGATTGCGTTGGGAGTGATGCATGAAAATCTTAATTCGTGATTCTGGAGAGTTTCATCGCCTCCTGTTCGGGCTTGTCAATGAACTGGTCGACGCTGCCATACATCACAAACTCGTCAGGAATCTAGTTGCTGCGATCCCCGAGTACTCAAGGGAATTTAGTCAATCTCCCGCGTTCTGGTCGCTAACGTTGCAGGCTCACAAGGATGCTGTCCTGACCCGCCTCTGCAAAGCTTACGATCAATACGGCGGGGGCAACCCGAGTCTCAATCTCCTTAACCTCCTGGATACCATCCAAGCGAACCTGCCTCTGTTCGATGAACCAAATTTTCGCCAACGACTAAAGGACAACGCATTCGTCGATTCCCTGGCAGAGACGCCGAGGAAACCAAACCTGGCGCAGCTACAGCAGGACAAAGAATCCGTAGGTACTTCAGACCCGCTCGTGACGAAACTCATCATTTGGCGACACAACTTCTACGCACACCGGAGCCCCGCTCAGGTCCTCTCCCCAGAGACATTCGCGGCAAATTATCCACTATCTGTTGAAGAGATTGAACGGCTGCTGTCCAACGGGGTCAAAATAGTGAACCGTTACAGTGATCTGTTTATCGCGACACAACATTCAACCAAACTCGTGGGAGAAGATGACTACCTGTTGTTGTTGAAAGCAGTTCGGGAGTCCGCCGATGCGGAAGAAGCTCGCATCCAACAGGAGTTTGAGAACCTGACGGGGTGAGCGAGCCGCAGGGAATTGGGGCTCTCAGCGATCCGCCGAGTCCACCTGCCGTGTCCGGTGAACTGCTGCCGACCCGGAATGGCAGCCGAAGCGGACTCGCCCCTGATAACCAACCGAGCGGGCGAGATTCTGAAGATCATAGGCCGATAGTCGCCGGCTTGCCATGGTCAATTCCGGCGTCCGCCGCGAAAGCTTGTTGAAGGAGAGACTGGAAAAGGTGCTCGGCCTGACGCAATGCCTCTCGCTGCACCGTACGAAGCCGTCCAGTTCTTTCTACGAGCGCCGAAAACTTCTGCTGGAGGTCCAGGGGCGGCTTGATCAATTCGAGTTGCTCCAGCTTGCTCTTCGTGATCATCCGTTTCATCGCAGAGGTTGGCCGCGCGCCCAAGTCTACGAATTGGGCGAAGTACAGACCGGGAACACGCCGCCGAGAGTACAGAAGGCACTCTATGGCCACGCTATTGAGTGGATAAAGTCTGACAATCTCGCGGTGAACGGGCTCTACCCGCTGGGTTGTGACAAATGCTTAGTGCATGTGCAAAGCAATTTCGCACTACTGGATGTTCCGAAAGAAAAGGCGAAGGATTTAAAACAGATTGTTGTATGCCGTTTCGATAAGGATCCAAGCGTATGCAATACCGAATCCCAGCCCATATTCGTGGATATCCCCAAAGACTCTACAGACGCCGCCTCCAAAAAGCCCACAGTGAAGAATGGCAGCATCACTCTGGGCGCGGCAACGGTGTTGATTGACGGCACGGGATTGGACCAGGTGATCTCTGTCAGTTATGCGGGAACCAAGGTTCCCTACTGGGTTACCACCGATAAGCCCCCGCAGCTACAAGTCGATCTGTCCAAATCGTCCGTCTGGACCCCCTCGATCGTCCCGTCAGTCAACCTCCCGTTTGCCGTGGAGTTTACTGATAAGAGCGTCAACTCTTGTCAACTCACGGTCAAACCAAAAACCCCGTAAGCCGACGTTTCCGCGAACGCCGTGTCCTTGACATGGCCTATGCTGGACGTTTCATCTCAGGCCTCTGGAAATCCAAGTGCATTTGACTTTCGTCATCCTGGCCACATTCGCGGGACTTCCACCAAGTTCTTTTCTCAAAGAGCGACGTAACCACCGATGGCCGTTCGCATTACTTAAAACCACAATTCTCCCTTTGAATGTGGGCGCTCGGATGCGGCCAGTTTTAAGGCGAATCTAGCCCAGCAGGAGGTAGAAGATGCTTTCCACAAGATTGCGGATTATTGTCTGTATCCTCTCGTCGTTTATTCTGCCATTTAGCTTCGCAACGGCACAGCAGTGCGCACCATGCCTACAGCATTGCGAGCAACTCGGGCAAGGCGTGAACGCCGCATGTGTGAAGGCTGGGCTAGAGCCTGGAGGCATTCCAGGAATTTGCTACAAAAACGGGCAAAAGACGAAAACTGGATGTCTGGCAAATTGCTACATATGCGAGCCATCGACTGTTCATCCTGATTTCTTGCTCATCTCAGTCTTATACGCGCCTCCGGGAAATGCAAGCAGTGCCGCATTCGGCCAGTCTACGTCCTCGGGCGCGACATACGGAATTGGGACCAACATATCAGAAGCGAGTGGCACATCCGTTTCGATAACAGAGAGCTTTTCCTCACCATCCCCGGATTCTAGTGGCGGAGGTAAGAGCCTTGGCGGATATTCTGTGAACCTCCAGAGCAGTTCGTCGAGCGGCAGTGGCAGTACCGGCCAGTTTTCCGCAGTGACAACCTCAACCAGCACAGACAACTTGAAGTCATCCAAAGACCTCCTCGATCACACCCAGGATATTTTCCTGCTTTGGCTAAATCCGGTAGTGACGCTGACCAAGTCTGACCAAGCAACTCTAGCCGCGGCGATAACATCGGGTGATGCAGAAATGAGCGTTCAGACCGTCAGCGCGTATCAGCTGATTAATGGAATTCCAGCCGAAAAGCTATCGCCAACAAAAATATGCCCAACCACACCGAGTAGCTGCTTTACGCTGCCAGGCTTGGGTTCGCTCACCAAGGACGACATAAGCTCTATTTTGGCGCAGGACACTTTTCTTAATGCGGCGCCCAACCAAACTCCCGATCCCTCGCGTTTTATTTATTTGCAGTCGAATACGTTAGAAAACACGACCGTCGCAGCAGGTACGACCCAAACCTTTACCGTGTCCGATGCGCAAACCACGGGTCAGACTTTGACGCAGACTTCGGGTTCTACGGAAGGGGTGACAACCGGCATCTCGGCCCTTCTATCGCCTATCGGGATCAGCTTTGCACAGACTGGTTCCTGGACGTGGTCGCAGACCGTGTCCCGCGGATCGAGCAGCGGACAGACGCAGCAGGCCTCCGTCACGCTCTCCTCAACAACTCAGAGCTGCTGCGGGATCAACAGCGCGACTTGTGAGGTGGGCGTCTGGGAGGACATGGTGTATCGGACCTTCGTGTTCGTCCCGCAACCGGAAACCTGCCAGGTGACGGCGATGGCCACCCCATCGCCGGCCGCAGCGGTGTCCCCAAGTGCCGCTCAGCCAAAACAGACAATGCTTGCTGCGAGGTCGACTGGATCGTTTACAGGGCCGCCCCTGCGAGGAACCGTGACGCGGGGCGGCGCGGCGCTCAAAGGAGTGACTGTGATCATCTCGAACGAGACGGGCGAGGTCTTATATCGCATTGTCACCGACCATCTGGGCCATTATTTCAGCGGCGCTATAGCACCGGGAACGGTGAAAGTTCGAGTAGGAACAAGAGTTCTTCAAACAGCGATCAAAGCCGGACATGGCGCTCTTCTGGACGTGGAACTGTAAAGTAAAGGTTGCTCCTCTAGTAAACGAGGAGGAGCATGGTCGCGATTAGGTACCGGCGAACTCATTCCCAAGCGACATCGCCGCCAGCCTCCGATAGGGATTGTTGGCTCGATATTCGACGAATACATGACCGATTCTATTCCGGGGTTTAGGTTGCGCCGATGACGCCAGCCTTTGGATAAACGATTTTGGCGGAGTGAATCATTCGCCAGGGCACTGACCGACGCCGATTAATCCTCGAAAGTCGGCATCTCAACTGGAATCTCGCGGTCGCGGCCCGGTATCTTAGTGGGCGTCGCGATCGGCGTTATTCAGTACTAATTAGTACTTTCCTGCCTGCCTGTTGTGGACCAAGTGGCTTAGGCGTTCTTTACAGAGATCACAGCCATGAAGATTCACTCCGGACTGGATGGAGTTAAATAAACATCCCGAGGACTCATTGGTCAGAGAAAACGCAACACTCGCGAGGAACTCTACCAGGCATCCGCCTTCTAAGGACGCGAATGCAATGCGGGTTTTCGATGGCTTGCAGACGAACCTGACCGTGCCCTTGGCATGTTTCACCAGGTCGTAGGTTTCCTTCGGTGCGCATCCGAGCGAGGTTCGACGGATGCCACACCTCATATCGTCGTCATACCCGAGAAGATAGCCTGCAAAGTGATCAATCAATATGGAGAGTCGGGGGGCGGCCTTCTTGCGCTTGCCGCCCCACTTACCCACAGCCTTCATCAGTGCAGGCGACATCATTCTGTTTGGCCGAATGGCGTAGAAGGTTAGATCGCAATGAAGGGAGTCCTTCCAATTAGGTTCAACCAAAACCGCTTCTATCGCTTTCAAGATGCGCCCCATGCCTGAACCAGACTCGACCTCGTCGATTACGAGAAGTCTCAATCTGTCTTGGCCGCTGCGGTGGGCCTCTTCAGCGAGCGATTGGACATAGCTCTGAAGCTGCTCCTTCGGTTTACGTCCATGGTTAAGACCACCAAAGATCACAGCTCGTTCGAGCAGATGAAAAACTCTGTTGAGGTACGAAAAAGCGAAATAACCTCCTCTCAGGAAGAAGAAAACTCTGTCGAAGGGGCGTTCGTCATCCTGTTGCTGGAACCGATCTCTGACTTCTTGCAACACACGGCAGTAATCGAGAAAAGCGTGAAACGCGACAACTTGGGACCCAAGGAGTTTGGTTGGTGTTTTCGTCCAGAGCTTATGAAGATCTTCCGTTTGCCAATCTGCAGAATCTATTCGTCGAATCAAGAAGTGCGCCTCGCTTGGGAGCGTTTAAGCTTTCAGACTACATGATCGCGCATCTGCGGGTAGTGAGTCACGAGAGAGGCACATTCTGTCGGTGTAAGATGTCCGCTTTAGGCAACGAGCGTGTGTCTCGGTCTGTATAATCGACTCTCATGAAACCACGCTTCGGGATGTCGTTCTACAACCAACTGAAGCGCGAACTGGGCGAGATTGACGCCTCCGCCGCATGCCTTGAACTAGCGATGCGCGAGTTCATCGGCGCCTCCAAACTGTCGGCGAATCCGACAACATTCATCCAAGAGCTTTCATCGAAGCACGGAATCCGAGTTGACGTATTCGATACAGCCCTCTTCGCGCGACGTGGTTCTGCGCTGCGCATCATCGGAATCACGCAGGCCTTCGAGGGATTCTTGGACAAGATGATCGAGAGCCATCCTCGGATCGGGAACCGAGATGGGCGGAGGGACGACGAGCCCTTGCTGAACTTTGTCGTCCGGAAGCTGGTTGTACCCAAGCATGTGGCCACCTCGTTTACCGATGGGCTGGACTACAAACTCTACTCATATTACCGCTTGCTCCGAAACAGCATTGCTCACCACACACAGCCGACAGCGGCGTCAGCCTCGTTGATCGAATTACAGCGGGCCACCCGCACTGATATTAGATACGTTCGTCTTGCGGCGCCGAACAGTGCTCACGGTATGAACTTCGATGACTATGTGCTGTTTAGCAGAGCAACAAAATCGGTAGCAGCTCAGCTCTGTCAGATCAGTGGCTTGTCCGAGCCGGAGATCACGGATTGGCTTGAGACACAGCGAGATCGGAGCGGTTCGATCGAGCGGCAAGCGAACAATGTGAGAACCCAGTTGCGTATCGCCTTCGGCCTCGATCTTCAATCGGCGGAGCCTTTCGTGGTAAAAATAGGATTGTCGGGTCAGTAGCCTAACGGTAGGGCACCCCCCTCCATCAGCGCCCATACCGGATGGACGTTGATGAAGGGGGTTGTCAGGGTTCGACTCCCTGCTGACCCACCACCTCCGCTCAAAAACACCTCTTCGGGTGCTGGCAAGAAGGGTTGTTTGGCAGAACAAGAATCTGAATAGCAGCATTGTTTTCTGCCGTCCACAAATCCTCCACGGATTACTCCCCTGAAGTCGGCCAGTGTCCCCGAAACCGGGTTCCCCTCATTTTGCGAGTCAGCTTACGGATTGCCCGTCACCCGACCAGATAGCACAAGGCCAAGGGAAGTCGGTTCACAAGCCCTACCTCTTGCTCCTAATCCTGCCAAACTGTCCTAAGCGTTGTATCGGAGAATTGAGGGTGCATAAGCCGGGGATCGACGGAACTGCTAGGTCAGCCAGAAAGAGGCGTACGATGAAGAAGACGCATTTCTACATTGGGTGTTATGGAGCGTCAGATGGGCGGTCGTAAATCATCGAACGGCAAGTCCTCTCCCATCGTCAATCCGCCAATACGGAGAACGCCAGGGGAGGCGACTGGGCAAGACATCAGTATGGCTGAGGCAGGCATCGAACTTGCGGCTATAGAGTACGTCGGGATCGCTGGCATATCGAAAGAATGTCAAGACGCTGTTCTCCGGCTCATTCAGTTTGGCGAACGGATAACGCGCGCCAGGGTTCTTTCCTGTTCGAACATGCATTGTTTCCTGCTTACCTACGAGGTTGACCGTTTGGTGGCGGTCAAATCTGGATTTGCATCTGGTTATGGTGGGGAAGGGCCGCGACGGTTCTCGTACGTGCTGCAGATCCTTGACAGCCATGGTGTGGAGATTGAGGAGTACAACGTGTCACATGAGCTCCTTGATCGAGTCGACAGTTCTGCTCTGACGAGAGCAGACCTTGAAGTGCTTGACGGCTCCAATCCTTGTCATCCGTCTCGGTGGTATGACTACGTGCTTGATTGTCACTTCGAAGATGCCCGAAAGGGCACGCTGTGGCAGGAAGAATTCCCACTGATCATACCGCTCGTTTTAGTTGATAGCCGGATCATGGATTTGGCTCTCTCATTTTGGGACGACCCAGACAGCAAATTGATGCTTGGGTATCGGCGGCTTGAAGATATCGTTCGCGGCAGGACGGGCAGCGAGCAGCACGGGGCCAAGCTCTTTTCACAGGCATTTAATCCGAGCGGCGGCGTGCTGACCTGGATCGGCGACGACGGCGAATGCTCTGCTCGAATGCAACTTTTTACTGCCACGTACGGCGCACACCGAAATCCTCGTGCACACCGAGAGCTGGGTAGCCACGCTCAGAAACTGCTGTCCGAGTTTCTACTCCTAAACCATTTGTACCGATTAGAAAGGGATTCCGTTGCGAACATAGTTGGTAGGGAGTGAGGTTTCGCGTTGTGAAAGTAGCGCCTTACGTTGGAGCATTTCTTCAGCTGGGCGCCCCGATATCGCCGCTTCAATGCGCTACTCCCGTATCGACGGCAATCCGGAAGTATTCCGCACTCGGTCCTCCAACGGCACGGAGAAGGCCCATACATTCTCGCTGGAGATCCCATATAGCGTTGGCTGCGGCTGGGGATGTGCTCCGGTCGACCGGGGGATGATCGACCGGTGTAATCGAGCGTTACGTGGCTACCTCTTGCGAGCGCGAGGTTTTATGGAGGCACGCTCGCAGGTCGGCGGAAACTCAAGAAGAGCCTTGAGCAGATCGTAACGGTTTTGCACACCGAGTTTCGCGTAAATCAGAACGACGCTGTTTTTGATGACTTGGCACGTCGTGCCGCGTTGAGCCGCAATTTCCTTACACTGCATACCTTCCAGCAGCAAGGCCGTTAGCTGTCTTTGTTTTTGGGTCAGTAGGCCCCACTTCTCTTGCTGGGATGATGTGGCGTCGTCGGGGTTATCCAACTGCTGTATCCACATCCGCCGCTCCCGAAGTGCGGCAATGCACTCCGCCAGATCAGCGGCTTTCGCTGTGCGAAACATGATTCCGCGAATCGCGGGTTGAGCCAGTAGAGGCAGATATTCATCTTTGGGATCGGCAATCCAGACCACAGGGCAAGACAACTGCCGTGCGAGCTGCATCGCTTCTGAGCGCAAAGATATTTGACCGAGAAACAGAGTAGCCCCTGGATTGTCGGTGATGTGACGTGCAAGCTCGGCCTCAGTGGCACAGTCGGCTACCTGTGTGGATTCGGGAAGAAGCAGGCTCAAGCGGATTGATATCGACGCCTGGCATAGCGATTGGCGGTCGAATATGAGGATGGTTACCACGTAGTACCTCACAGAAGTTGGTTAGATTGTGCAATCTACAAAATGCTTCTTGGGGCGAACTACTAATCACTAGCGAGGAAGGCCGGTCTAGAAGGCGAGGTTCTCCTTCACATCCTCGATCTTCACAGCGAGATCGGCGGGCTCAGGTATGGCAATGCGAGAGTTCTCCGGATTGTATGGACAAGAAATTCACCGGGAAACGGCCAGAGTTTTTCGATCCATTTTCGTAACAAAGATCACCCTGACCTCGCTTTCTGATTTCGTATTGACAAGGTTCCACAACGAAAAAGCTCGGCAATTCGCTCAACCGACCAGTCTTGAACTGCTCCAGAATTTGTACCTTAAGTGTTCCCGTGCCTTTTTGGGGGTATTCAGTGTAACAACGCTTTTGCCATCGCGGTTCAGTTCGCCCCCGCACGTTGGTTCAATTACCACCGGCTATGAAGCCGCATGATGTGTCTCCTCCTATTGGCGCCACCGTCTCTCCCGCGGCCACTCTGCGCCTGGCTGAGTTTGACGCGAAGATATTTGCAATTCACACCTTGGTCACCGTGCCGCAGCGAGGACAGTAATGGAGGCGGTGGTACTCGGTCATGCTTTGCGGGAAATACCGCAGATTCCAATAGAGGTGGTACGTGCCCCGGTACAGCCCAAGCCAGCCAAGAAGAAAGCAGAACACCATCACCCGGCTGCTCACGGCCGTTGGCATGCGGTCCACGTACACGGCAAATGTTCCGGAGGCCGCGATCGCCAGAAAAAGGACGGACGACCAAAACGCTTTCTTGCGGGGTGGTGCGCACAACTTGGCCATTTCCGTCTGTCTCCATGTTTTCTGGTACGCGTGCTTAAAGAAAAAGCCCTTCATGGAGACCGCGGTTGATGTGCCTTGCGCGTACATCGTAGCGAATGCTCTAAGCTGCGGATTGCCGCAGGTTTGGCAGCGGAATGGATTCGCGGCGCCGCGCGCCGGCCGGTACATCGGAAGGCTCTCTTTTCCGGAGCACTGCCGCGGCGTCTTCGACGTACCTCCGTTGCGGCCCTGAATTCCGGTTCCGTTCCGCTTTGACAGTTCGTCATCCCGGAAGGTATCAATGAGCCGTTCGCTGTAGCGCGGGGACATGGAACTCCTTTGCAAAGCACTGTGCCTTTTCCAGTGTCTGCAATTATTGCATAGCTTTACTATGATTTATATATTTTTAGCGTAACCCGCTTATAGGCGCAGTTTCACAGGCCCCAGCGGCGGATCGTGGCACAAACACAGGCGCGCCAGTGGCTCCGCCCAATGCGCTCCGTGAACGGCAGCTCATTGGGGGCAGAACACACCGCAAGACTTGTGTACATTGCTTTTTAGGATTGTGCGGGAGAGCAGTCGCAGCGAGGGCCACTCGTTTCGCGAGCAGCCCCAGGTCACGCTTAGGTAGGGATGATCGTGGACTTCTTGACTTGACCGACGACGGCGAACTTGTTCTGGACCGCGAAGTGGGCAATCAATACACGCACGGCCTCGCTTCGATTATTTGAACTAAAAAGATGCTTGGCGTACATGAACAGCAAAGCATTCTCTTCGGGAGTCCAGTCGACGATCAACTGCGAGAAGCGCTGTCCGCTCTCTAGAGAAAGGTTGCTCCAGACCTCCTGGTGAAACTTCGTGACGTCTGCCAGCTTGATCTTTTTTTCGAGGGCGAGCCCAACGATCATTTTCGATGCGTTTGCCTTGGTGAGGTGGAACTTGTGCCTGATCTTCTCAAGTAGTGTCAGCGTCGATTCGTCTAGAGAGAGACAAGCCCTGACGAGCGTTGGGGCGGTGGGATCTTTGGTTCGTGGCATAATTGCGCTTCCTTGCCGAGTCATTTCTATTGCCAGTATACCCAGTATATGATGAATAGTACACTCTCACTAGGTCATGTGCATCTTTATGCTAACCGCCCATGAGGGGGAGGGACTCATGGGCCTGGATTCTGTCATTTGAATATTGCCAAATCTATAAATCCCACCACTCGGGCGGCATCGCCTTGTATGCGGTGGACAGGGTCTGAAGGGTGTCAAGGTCGGACAGCCGGACAAGTGTGCTCATGAGTCGCAGCAGGTGGATTTCATCAGACGTGAACGCGATCGTCCCCTTTGACCAGAGGGCCTGGAGTTTGGCGGTGAGTGGTGCAATCAATGCCTCACGCTTCTCTTGAACGGTGAGTAATTCGGCTTGTTGATGTTTGGTGGTGCCTGGCGGATGCGCAGACGTGCAAGGCGGTTCAGTCCTGCTCATTTACAAAATCTCCCCTTGTCGCGAATCTGCCTGTAACGGTTGAAGGATTCACGTGTTGCAATTGTAGACAGGAGATGAATCCTTCATAAGTTACCCGCGTAACGGGAAGCTAGATAGTTACAAAATAAATATTCACAGTGCCGCTGAGCTGATCGCAGAGTCGTTCCCTCGCCTCCACCAAAACCTCTCTCTTCCAAGAACAGTTCAGTCATCGAGTCTGCGGCCTGCACTAGCACGCAGGCTTTGCTGTGTTTGAAGCGGGCTGAGAGTGACTGCCCCACCCCGAACCACAGGTAGGCTTCAAAGGCGCCAGTCCATTGACGGATGTTGCGTGCCTGACATATCATGTCAGGATATGAATGGCCGCGCAGCCAAGGATTACGTGCTGGAGAATCTTTTGGGCTACGACGGGCGCACCCATCATTTCGAGAAGGGATACTGGCTGAAGTTTGAATTCAAGCGTGTTCCGGAAACCAGCCAACGCCCACATGGCCTGGATTATTCCCTGACACTGCATGCGCCGGATGGAACCAGGCTTCTTGGTTTCGACAACGCACATCCGGTACCTGCCAAGGGTTCTCGGTTTAAGAAGCCTCCGCAACAGTCCGACCACTGGCATCGCACAGAGACTGACCCCGGACGGCCTTACGAATACCAGGACGCCGCGAAACTGGTTGAGGATTTCCTTAATGAAGCGGAACGAATTCTGGCCCAGCGCGGAGTTTCAACAAAGGTCATCGGTGAAAAGTGACCGAAGGGGTGAAGGATGACGAGCAAGCTGAAAATTCAATCGCTGGAATCGTTGCGTGAGGAGATGACGGCTGTGGCAAAGGGTTTGCGCCCCGCGCCTCCGGACGCCCACGTTCCAAGCTTCAATTCACTGGAAACGGTTGCCCGGCTGCTCACCAAGGAGAATCGCCAGCTTCTCTCTTTGATTCGTGACCGCAAGCCTCAATCGGTGGCGGAATTGGCTCAGCTCAGTGGCCGCTCTCAGCCCAATTTGACACGTACACTCAATAAGTTAGAGGCAGTTGGATTTGTTGCCATGAGGCTTCATGGCCGGCAAAAAGCACCCACAGCGGTGATAAGCAAGCTTACGATTGAAATCAATCCGTATTCTGAGAATGATACGCTTCGATTGAAGCAGAACGCTAAACCTGTAATCGCTTAAGGTCGCGGGGCCACTCATTCCCCGATGTTCAGGTGTGCTAGAGTCGACGACTAGGCTCTAGCTTTTCCGTTTATTCAGCAATTCTCACGTGCCGGATACGTGCCGAAAACCAGAATAATGGTGAGGATTGTGCGAACGGTGAACTTGTATTTTCTATAACTTACAGATTCTACAGGAGGTCAAATAGAGCAACTCCCCTCGCCTCCACCACAGTTTTCTTTTGAAGGTCGCCGGTCTCACCCGAGGCTGCTGCGCCCTGTCGGCACTTCGATAGTCGAATCGATTAACATCTTCACGCAACGTCACCTTCTGAGGTATTGGGCGGCTGCCCGGCGATCGTGCGCAAGCCGCGCCAAGCGTGCTCCGATGCATGGGCTCGTGCAGGCGAGAGGTTATCGATGGTGACGACTACTGCCGGAAGTAAATAGAGGAAGGTTACAAACACCCACATCAGGGCTCCTGCCAGTTGTTGATCTCCCAGAGGGGAAATGCTGAAGCGGCGCGGAGCGGCCAGGTATGATGGGTAAACGACGCGATCACAAAACGCAAGAAATGCGGAGAGTGTGTCGCACGGTAGGGTGGCGAGGAAAAGGTAAAGGGGAACGGACCATCGAGAGTATTCCGCGGAGCGCGGCCACGGCTGGATCACCGGTAGCCAGAACAGAAGGCCGGCACACAAAAAACACATGCTCTCGACTTCATGCCAGGCGTGGGAGCGAATCCCCAGTTCGAACGCGGGGGGAAGATGCCATCCGATCACGGCGGCGGTGGAGGCGAGCCAGCAGAATACCGGGTTGAATAGGAATAGCTTGAGCTCGTGCATCACTGGGAAGCGGGCCATGAAGTTCACAGCGCTGCCGATCCACCGCCGAGGGAGCCCGTGCGTGAGCGGTAGAGCCGGCGCTCCGAGCAGAACCAGGGGCGCCCCAACAGCCATGATGAGGAGGTGCTTCACCATGTGCATCGTGAGCAGCTCATGATCGAGTCGCGCGAGAGGAGACCCTGTAGCGATCCAAATTGAAAACAGGCCGCCGATATAAGCAGCAGCTCGCCAAACCGGCATCGCGGCTGGGGAGTTATTCCGCAGGCGAACCCAGCCACGGAGGTAGACGCAGGCCGCGACCATGAGAGCGAGCGCAACCGGAATTGGGAAGGCGCTACAGGTGCACTGGACTGGAGTTGGCATCGGTCATCCTATTGGCGCGGGAGCGCGGATTCTTCCGCGGGCATTCCAATTGACGCGTCGCGCGAGGCGTCATGTGCCGGTGCCTGTCCGGGCGGATGCAGAGTTTCCAGAAAAGCCACCAGGGCGGTAGTCTCTGCGGGCGTTAAGTTTTTGCCATAGGCTGGCATGTTGCCGCCTCCCTGGATTACCTGGCGAATGAGTTGATCTTGAGTGAGGCGAACGGCAACCCGATCGAGCGCTGGTCCACGTTTCCCACCTTTGCCATCGAGCGAATGGCAGTTGTGGCACTGTTTCGCCTGGAATACCAGGGCGCCACGGCGCTCCAGAGCCGTCCGTCCCATCAGATATTCTGCCGGAATGGGCTGACTGCTCCACGCGTCCATCACTGGACTCCACGGCGTGTGTTCACCTAATTGCGTCAAGGTTCCCAGCGCCACTGCGATCAGCAGAACCGAGAGAACAGCAATGGGTCTGCGCTTCCAGTGCTTTTCACCTTCGCCCGCCACAAACGGTAGCGCCAATAGAGCAGCGATGCCGACCGCTGGCGCGATCAGCAAGATCGGTGTTTCGGCTGATGGAGGTAAATAAGAAAGCAGCGCATATACCCACAGGAAAAAGAAATCGGGACGCGGAGCGGTTTGAATAATCGTCGGGTCCGGCTGACCTCCTGGACCGAAGGGACCGCAAACGACGGCACAGGCCGTGAGCGCAAGAAGAATGAAGCCGGAAAACGCGGCGTCCTTCCAAATCGCCTGCGGCACGAACGGCACACCGTGCTTATGTGTGAGTTCGTGATATTCCTGAAGGTAGGTAGCGCGTCGAACGATGCGTCCCGGCATCGGCCAATCGTTTATGCCTAACTTCAAAACCAAGAGCAAATGAATGCCTACGAACGCAATCAGGAGCCCCGGGATCACGAACACGTGCAGTGCGAAAAACCGCGAAAGGGTTGCGCCGCCAATGATCGGACCACCTAACAAGAGGTTCACAATGAGCGGCCCCATGACCGGCACGCGGCTTGAGATCGATGCTCCGATGCCCAAGCCCCAGTAGGCGTCCTGATCGAATCTAAGTACTTGGCCGGTGAAAGCCATGCCGAGCGTCACAAGCAGAAGGAGGATGCCCATGATCCAAGTGAGTTCCCTGGGAAACTTGTAAGCCCCAAAGAGGAAGACCTGCACCATGTGAATCAGGACAATTGCGAGCATGAAATCCGAGCCCCAGCCGTGCAAGGCCCGGATGAACCAGCCAAGTGTGATTTGATGATTGAGGATCTGAAGGCTGTTCCAGGCCTCTCCGGCAGACGGCACATAAATGAGCGCCAGAAGAATTCCGGTGACAAGTTGCAAAGCGAATACAGTGATCGCTGCACTGCCGAAAACGTAAAACCAACTTGCGGTCTCGCGCGGGACAGGGTGCTCGGCCGTTTCGCGAATGGAAGCACCCAGTTTAAGGCGCTGGTCGAGCCATGTGCCTATCTGATCGATCAGGCGCATGTCGGCCTCCCCTGCACACGATTCGCAGCCTGCCCCGGTGTCGGCAACTCGCCAGCCTTGATGAAGAGCTCTCCATCCTGGATTTTGTGGGGGTACTCAAACAGTCCACGCAACGGAGGGCCGGAGGCGCGCGAACCATCCTGATAATAGGCACCCCCATGGCATGGGCACAGGAATAGTCCCGACTGTGGAAACCAGCGAACCGGGCAACCGAGGTGTGCGCAATTGATGGCAAAGACCTGGAAGCTCTGCCCATCCACATTTCGAACCCAGCACGGGATATCTGCCGTTTGCCCGTCCCACGGACTGACCACAGGATTGCGATAGGTGGCCAACCGAGTTTCGCCGGCAGGGAACTTCTCCAGTCCCCCGAGAGAGAGCCATGATTCGTAGCCGACCTTCTTTTCGCGAATGGCCGGAGACAGTATGTAACCCAGGATTGGCACGACTAACATCGCGGCCACGAAACCGTTGAAGAGCAGACCAACTTTAAAGAGCATCGCGCGCCGGGAGATTCCAGTTTCCGAGGGATCGGAAGTGCTCTGTTCGCGCAGCTCTGCAGGTTCATCTTGTGGCGTCATGGAAGTCCTTTCGTCGAGGAAATTGCTTCCGGGATAGGGTTCTGCGGGCCTGAATTGGCTGGCCGCTGCGCTGAAAGCCAAGCCACCACATCGGAAACTTCCTGCGCCGACATGGGTCTGCCGGGCACGTCACCGCGCCAATCCGGTGCGCCCAGCTCAGGCCGTCCAGCAATCACCATCGTGCGGAGATATTGATCGCTTACGAGCGAGAGATAGGAGCGGTCCACGATCGAACTTGCTTTCTCGCCTCCCCTGCCGTTCGGACCATGACAGGCGGAACAGAACGTTGCATACACTTCGGCGCCGCGTTGCGGGTCGCCCGGAGGCTGCGCCGCATAGGACGGAGGATTGGCATCGCGGAGAAGATCGGGCCGGGCCCAGGACCGGACTCCACGGACCAAGATGCCGATCTGCATGTCGGTGAGCATTCCGCCGGCACTTTGCGCGAAAGCCGGCATCGGCGTACCAGGCACTCCGTTGCTGGCCGTGCGACGAATTGCCGCATCGTCGGCTATGGCGAGGAACGTGGGATCGCTGAGAGCCGTCGAGGCTCCGCCCTTGCCTTCGAATCCGTGGCATCCTGCGCAGTTTTCTGCATAGAGGAAAGCAAAATTAGCCATTTGGTCGGGACGGACCGCTGGCGGTCCGGGCCGGCCGATGGGACTGCTGCAGGCAGCGGCAACCAACACAGCCAAGGTCGCAAGAATCAAAAACATGACCCCGTATTTCATGGTTGTCGCCCTTCATCCGTCGTGTCCTTGGTTCCAGATGCTTCGACACCGGCACGCACGGCAAAAGGAAGATACTGCCAAGTGCGCACACGCAACTGGTGTGAAACCACAATGCCCGCAACTACGCCGAATCCGATCTGGCAGATGACGAACCAGGGCCAGGCAATGCGCTGGTTGAGCACAGGATTGATGACTTCGAGAACACTGTGGAGCAACCCAGACCACAAAATTGGTGCGATGAAGCCACCCAGCAGGATCGGGCGGCGCGGGAACATCGGAAGCGTTGCGCCATAAAGAAGTCCGACCAGTAAGGACGTGACCAGGTGAACGATTGTGGCAATGAGCAAAGCGTCCCAATGGAAGGCGGCAATTTGCTCGGTGGTCTGCAGTGACGGAAAAAATCCAACCGCTAAGAGGTTGATCGGGTACCAAACGCCGTGCCTGCTGGCAATGCCGTAAAACACTGCCAGAACAGCCATGACCACGCCTCCCGCCAAGCCGCCCTTCACCCCCGCTGAAATCGGATAAATCTCAAGCGGAAGTCGCGCTCTAACTAATTCGCCTGTCGCCCACTTGACCCGATCTACCGTGGGCCGGGTCGTCTTGACGGCTGGTGGTTCCGCCAAAACCGGAACGGATTCATGCTCCTCGACCGGCAACACGTTGCAAAACCACCCAACCGATCCGCCGGCGGCTAATATCGCACCAAGAATGCTGACGGAGACGCTGGTGACCAATCCGGCGAAGAGCAACGTGACGCCGAAAGCCAGAACAATCGGCCACGCCGTCGGCGCCGGCAGATTCACCACGCTCGGGTTCTCCCCTGCCGTCGATGTTAATGGTTCCGAAGCCATTCTCCGGTCCTCCTCAGCGTCCAATCACGTACACCACCGTGAAGACTACAACCCACACTGCGTCCACGAAATGCCAGTAGAGCGACAACACGTCGACGCGATAGGCGTGTTCTGGTTTCACTTTTCCCAGGAGCGCGAATGTCATGACGGTAGAAAGGCAGAGAAGACCGACGATCACGTGAGAGCCATGCAGTCCGACCAACGAATAGTAGGTGGTCCCGAACAGGTTCGTGCTGATGGTCAATCCGTCCTCATAGATGAGCCGGTGCCATTCGCTGGCTGTTCCGAAAAGAAAAGTGGCGCCCAAAGCGATGGTCAGAAACCACCAGGTCTTGAAATTTCGAATGTTCCCCATGCGCAACGCTCGGACGGCGACGTGGATCGTCAGGCTGCTGGATAGCAAACATATTGTGTAAAAGATTGGTACCCTGAGAACGTCCTTGGGCGTGGGACCGGTTAAACTCTTGCCGATGTAAAAGACGTAGGCGACGACAAAGATGGTAAACACCGCCGACTCGGCAGCGATCAGGCCGAACATTCCCACACGCCCGCGTTCGGGGAGATTGGGTTTGATACCTGGCTCAACGATCGTCGTAGCTGTGGACATTGCGATTTCTCCACTACTCGTACTTCCAGTCTGGATCATCCGGGTGCTTGAGGTCCCAAAGCGGTCGGCGGCTCCGAACGGTTGGAATCACGGCGAAGTTGTATGCAGGGGGCGGTGAATTGGTAGACCATTCGAGCGTCCATGCATCCCAAGGATCAGTGCCGGCCGCATCGCCTTTAAAGTACGACCACAGCAGGTTGGCAACGAAAATCAAAACGCCAGCCGCCTGGAAGAACACGCCGATGGTAGCGATGAAATTCCAGATTTCCCAGCCGCGGCCCGGCTCGTAGGTATAGATCCTTCGTGGCATGCCCAATAGTCCGGGAATGTGCATGAAGTCGAAGGTGAGGTGAAAGCCAATCAGGAACAACCAGAAGTGCAGTCTCGCTAGAGTCTCGCTGTACATCCTTCCGGACATCTTGGGGAACCAGTAGTAGAAGGCTCCGAAGAGCGCAAACAGGATTCCTCCAACGATTACGTAGTGAAAGTGTGCGACCACGAAATAGGAATTTCCAAGCTGCCAATCAAACGGAGCTGCGCCGAGCATGATTCCAGTCAGGCCAGCTACTAGAAACTGGAATAGGAATGCAACGCAGAAAAGCATCGGAGCTTTCAAATCAATTTTTCCGCCCCACATGGTTGCCAGCCAGTTGAAGATCTTGATGCCGGTTGGGACGGCAATTGCCATGGTCGTTAGCACGAAGAAAGTGTTGCCGTTGGCGCTCATTCCGACGGTGAACATGTGGTGCGCCCATACGCTCATACTGATGAATCCAATGCAGACCGTCGCTGCCACCATCACCGGATAGCCGAAGATCGGCTTTCGGGAGAACACTGGAACGATTTCGGATACAAAGGCAAATGCCGGGATGACGAGAATATAGACTTCGGGATGGCCGAAGATCCAAAAGAAGTGCATCCATATAACCGCGGAGCCACCGGCTTGGGTGTCGAAGAAATGGCCACCCAGGTAGCGGTCAACCATCAACATGAGCTGAGCCGCTGTGAGTGGACTTATGGTAAACAGCACCATGCCGCCCATCACGAGGTTGAGCCAGGCAAACAGCGGCATCTTACCCAAGGTCATTCCCGGACAGCGCAGGCACACGATAGTGGCAACAATATTGATCGCCGTACCGATGCTGCCAATCCCCGAAACGAGCAAGCCAAGCGTCCAGAAATCGGTGCTGTGTCCGGGGGAAAAGGTCTGCGCGGTCAGTGGCGCGTAGGCGAACCAACCCATGTCAGGCGCATTTCCCGCTCCGTACAGGCCATTGGCTCCCACCAGGCTGAAGTAAAGAAGAAGACCTCCGAATGCCGTCAACCAGAAGCTGAAAGCATTCAACCGCGGGAACGCCATGTCGCGTGCGCCGATCATCAGAGGGATCAAGTAATTCGCAAACCCGAACAGAATGGGCATAGCCACAAAAAATATCATCGTGGTCCCATGCATGGTGAACATGCGGTTGAACACCTGCGGAGAGACAAAGTTGTTGTGCGGAACCATGAGCTGAATCCGCATGACCAATGCTTCGATCCCGCCGATCACAAGAAAGAACAGGGCATAAACGATGTACAGGATGCCAAGCCGCTTGTGGTCGACGGTCGTCACCCAGGTGTGAAGCGTATCGACGAAAGGGCGAGCCGCAGCGTTTATGCCGGGTAATGCGATTGAATCCGTGGACATCGCGTGTTCTCCTTCAACGGTCAGCGGAGCGTCAGCAAATACGCCGTCACTGCATTGATCTGCTGCTCGCTCAACCCCATGGCCGGCATCTTGGATCCAGGTTTGATTGCGTCAGGATCTCGAATCCACTGCCGGAGATTGTCCGGTGTATTCGGGGCTGCTCCGGAAGCGATCGTGTCCCGGCTCATCAGGTGCGTAAGATCAGGCCCGAAGTGCCCGTTGGCCATTGTGCCCGCAACGGTGTGGCAGTTGATGCAGGCGGTGGTCTCAAATACGCGTTTCCCTTCGGATGTGTTTTGCGTCGTCTGCGCCGGCTGACTTTGCTCCTGCGCCCAGCGGTCAAACTCGTCGCGCGACTGCACGTAGACGCGCAGAAGCATCTTGGCGTGCTGCGTGCCGCAATATTGGGCGCATTGCCCCAGGTACAGTCCAGTCTCATGCGGATCAATCCACATGCGGTTTTCGCGATTTGGAATCAAGTCGGTTTTACCCGCCAGGCGAGGTACCCAGAAGCTGTGGTCGGTATCGGCGGAAAGCAGCTTGATAAAAGTTGGGCCTGGATGCGCCGGATCGCTCACCGGTACGTGCAGTTCGTTTGCGGTCACGACATTGAGCGCCGGATATCGAAACTCCCACCAGAACTGATGGCCGATGGCAACAACTTCAATTGCATTTGCGGGTTGAGCCGCCCTTTGGACGCTCGCAATAACTCGTGCTGTCGCCATGAACAAAGCAACTACGATAAGAACCGGAATAACCGTCCAAGCCAGCTCTACCTGGCTGCTGCCATAAACCTGCGGCGGCTCGTGGTCGTCGTCGTGTGCCCGTTTTCTGAAGCGCACCACGGCACAGATCAGCAAGCCAAAAACGACCGCGAATATCGCCCCCGTAATGGCAAGCACAAAGAGAGAGAGGTCAAAGATCGAATTGGCGGGAGTGGAGATCGGCGCAAAAATGCTCGTTGGGCTCGACGGCGCACCAGATTCCCCAAAAGTGGCGAGTGGCGCCCAACAGAGAGCACTGAGCAGCTGTAATAGATGCCGTTTCTTCGAGTGGCTCACTCCCGTACTCTGCCTGCCATTGTCTCTTGTCTTCGTAATTGCCATCTCTTCCTAACCACCTCAGGCAACTCTGCGCATGCCGACGGCGACGACCAATGAATCGTATTCAATGGTGGTGCCGCCGGCATGAAGGTTGCGGTTGCATTGATCACGCGACATGTCGAATATTGGTTTCGATCGTGTCCACCACCTCGTCTATGTGACCTGCGAGTACCAGTTTTCCCATGGTCAGTCCGAAGCCAACGACTTGGTCGGCTGTGATATGGGATGGCAGCGAAACCGCATTTGCATCGGTCACTACGTCAATAAGCGCAGGCCCCGATTGCGCAAGCGCTTTCTTCAGTCCCGAGGACACATCGGCTGGGTTTTCGATTCTTACACCCATCATGCCCATCGCCTCGGCAACTTTTGCGAAGTTTGGATTCTTCAGGTCCGTCTGATAGTCCGGCAGTCCATTCACCTCCATCTCGAGCTTCACCATTCCAAGAACACTGTTGTTAAACACGACGAGTTTAATGGGCAGGTCGTACTGCGTCATCGTCAGCATGTCGCCCATAAGCATCGCAAGGCCACCATCTCCCGCCATTGCGATGACCTGTCTTCCGGGATAGCAAAGTTGCGCGCCAATAGCCTGCGGGAGTGCGTTCGCCATCGATCCGTGGTTGAAGGAACCGATCAGCCGCCGGCCCTTGGTCGCTCGAATATAACGGGAGGACCAGACGTTACACATGCCGGTATCCGCGGTAAAGATCGCATCGTCGGAAGCGGCTTCATTCAACGCGGCCGCAACGTGCTCCGGGTGCATGGGTGTGCGCTTTCCAACGTGACCCACGTAAACATTCAATCGGCGCAGCGCTTCTTTGTGTTTACCAAGCATTGCATCCAGGAACGTGCGATCCGACTTCGCCTCTACCATTGGCATAAGCGCGCTGACGGTCTCGCGCACATCGCCCCACAGTGCGAGATCGAGCTTGCTTCGCCGCCCCAAGTTCTCCACTCTGATGTCAACCTGGGCAATTTTGGGCTTGGTTGGCATGAATTTGTCATAGGGAAAATCAGTACCCAGCAGCAGCAGCAGATCGCATTCGTGCATCGCTTGGAATGCCGCACCAAAGCCAAGCAATCCGCTCATTCCCACGTCATAGGGATTGTCGTACTCGATGAACATCTTTCCCCGGTATGAATGCCCGATGGGCGCTTTCAACTTCTCCGCCAGAGCAACCACTTCATCGTGGGCGTCGGAGCAACCAATTCCGCAGAAGAAAGCCACTTTCTTCGCGGAATTAATCAGGTCGGCCAGTTGCGCCAGCTCATTGTCACAAGGACGGACGGACGGACGGCGGCCCACCAGGGAACGAACGGAGCCATCGGCCTCAAGTTCCATCCCGGCCACATCTCCGGGCAATGCAATCACGCCTACTCCACCTTTTCCAATTGCATTCTGCATTGCGATGTGAAGAACACGCTCAAACTGCTTTGGGCTCGAGATCAGCTCACAGTAGTGGCTGCACTCTTTAAAGAGGAATTCCGGATGCGTTGCCTGGAAGAATTCGGTACCGATCTCACTGGTCGGAATATGCGAGGCGATCGCAAGTACCGGAGCGTTGCTGCGGTGAGCGTCGAAGAGGCCGTTGATCAGATGGAGATTTCCGGGACCGCAGCTGCCTGCGCAGGCCGCCAGCTTCCCGCTCAACTGAGCTTCGGCGCCGGCGGCGAACGCGCCAGTCTCTTCGTGGCGCACATGGATAAATTTAAGTTTGCCATTCAGTCGTAAAGCATCGGTAACAGGATTCAGACTGTCTCCGACGACACCGTATAGCCTTTCCACGCCAGCCTCGACGAGTTTGTTCACCAATTCATCAGCAACTCGGTGCGCCATTGCCCCCATCCTCCTCTGAAATCTGGTTGTGTGCCGGTTGAGTTCGATTCGATCGGCAGCCCCACGGTTGTGACGGATTGGCGCCGCATCAGGTGTTTATTTGAGAGCCGGTTGTGGATGCGCTACGCTTCCCGTCTCGCGAAGAAAAAGGCTCACGACAATCGCGGCCGCACAGCAAGCTATCCAGAACTCAATGATGCCCAGCGCCTCCGCCCGTTGCCTGCGCGCTCCCACAAGATACGGGTATGTGGGTTGTTCTGCTCAGCCATATAGATGAGCTCGGCTAGCGTGTAGGGACGGCTGGGATCGATCTTGGCCACACGAACCAATGGAAGAGCGCGTGCAACACAATCCGCGGCGGCGGCAGCAGTGGTGGCGATTCCGGAACACTGCCCCACGCAGCGCGGCGCCACCCAGCTTCCCGATATGAGGAAACAAGCGAAAAGTGAATGTCTGAACTTTGAGCGAACGTGCATCGTACCGCACTCGACGAAAGCTGCTCCCGTCGCCAATCCAAGTACCTCACGTTCGATGGTGGAGATCCGGTCCGTGTTGGTCGGGCTCTCTCTTTTTTTACGAGAACTGGGAAGGGGAAATGTACTGTTCACGAGCGATCATAGCTTCGTCAGGAATTTGCCCTGCTCTTACTCTCGAATGCCTGCTGGAGTCGCTCGAGCATATGAGCAATCTCCTCCGCGGCGGCCACGAAGTTATTGTGTATAACCGAACCCGCAACACTGCCGAGGCTCTGGCGGCCGAAGGAGCACGCATTGCGGATGCCCCTGCGAAAGCTGCCGGGCAGGGGATCGTGCCGGATTGCCGCGAATGACGAGTGAGGTCCGTTCCGATGCGGCGGATTAGGAACCGCGTAGATTGCACTCCCGCCTATTCGGAAGCTGCGCCATCCGCAGAGCGGTTGTCCTGGAACTCCCCATGAATGCTTGACGCCGTTCACCGGTTTGTATCATCCAAATTGTGCGAGAGACTACCCGATGAGTTTCGAACCAATTGAGAACTATGGGGCAATCGGCAACATGCGCTCGATTGCCCTAGTAGGCATGAATGGGTCTGTAGATTTTCTCTGCTATCCGGATTTCGATTCACCTACCGTCTTTGCAGCTTTGCTCGATGACGAGCAAGGCGGGCGATTTCAGATTGAGCCTCAGCTCAAGAACCGGCGAGTGCGCCAGCTTTACCTGCCTGACACCAATATTCTGGTAACGCGGTTTCTTGCCGACGAAGGCGTTGCAGAGCTGACCGATTACATGCCCATTGGAAACGACAGGACAGAACCCAACGAAATTATCCGGACGGTCACCGTAGTCAGGGGCGATGTCAGTTTCAAGATGATGTGCCAGCCCCGCTTCCACTATGCAAGCTGCGGGCACACGGTTCTGATTCAGGACCAGTGCGCAGTTTTTACCCCGCTGGATCCTGTCAACTGTCCGCCGATGGCTCTTTACTCCACGATTCCCTTGCAAGGAGAAGCTCAGGACGCCACCGCCCAATTTCGCCTAAGTGCAGGGGAAAGTGTCACGTTCCTGTTTGGCAGGACCCGCTCTCCGAAGCAACCGCCGGAGATGGAGCGCGTAGGAGAGCGCTTCCACCAGACGGCACGCTTCTGGAGAAAATGGATCGCAAAATCAAAGTACAAAGGACGCTGGCGGGAGATGGTCAACCGCTCGGCATTGATGCTGAAATTGCTGATCAGCCGCGAACATGGCTCGCTGATTGCCGCGCCAACATTCTCGCTGCCGGAGGAAATCGGCGGGGTGCGTAACTGGGACTATCGCTTCACCTGGCTCCGCGATGGAGCGTTCACGCTTTACGCTCTCATACGCCTCGGATTTGTGGAAGAGGCGGAGGCATTTATCGGCTGGCTGAAAGATCGCCTGAGTGATGACGCCGAGCGTGGTCCTTTGCAGGTCATGTATGGAGTGGATGGCCGCCGAAAGCTGGACGAGATTACTCTCGACCAGCTGGGTGGTTATGAGAAGTCGGCCCCGGTGCGAATTGGAAACGCGGCCTATCAGCAACTCCAATTGGATATTTATGGCGAGATGATGGACTCCGTCTATCTGGCCAATAAATATGGAACTGCCGTTACCTACGCCGGGTGGCTGAATGTGCAGCGGATTCTGGTTTGGCTGGGAAACAATTGGCAACGGCCCGATGAAGGAATTTGGGAGGTGCGGGGCGGCGCACGGGAGTTTCTGCACTCGCGATTCATGTGCTGGGTGGCGTTCGACCGCGCCATTCGCCTGGCGCAAAAGCGCTCTTTGTCCGCGCCACTGCAAGACTGGCTGAATACGCGGGATGCGATTCGTGACGATATCTTCACCAACTTTTGGGATGAAGAGCTGCAGTCGTTCGTGCAGTCGAAGGGCTCCAAGGACCTGGATGCCTCGGTGTTGCTGATGCCATTAATGCGCTTCATCAGCCCGGTGGACCCACTGTGGCTTTCAACTCTGCAGGCGATCGAAAGCCGGCTGGTGGAAGATACACTCGTCCATCGCTATGAGGCCGAACGCACTCACGTGGACGGAATGCCGGGCGGCGAGGGTAGCTTCACGGCCTGCTCCTTCTGGTACATTGAGTGCCTTGCGCGAGCCGGACAGTTGGAAAAAGCTCAGTTGCTGTTTGAGAAGCTGCTGGGCTATGCCAACCATCTCGGACTTTACTCAGAGCAGCTAGGCTCAAATGGTCAGCACTTGGGAAACTTTCCCCAGGCGTTTACGCATCTTGCGCTGATCAGCGCCGCAACTTATCTGGACAGGGTGCTTTCAGGAGAGGACGGGGCAGTGTGGAGGTAAAGGGTCCCCAACGGAATTCGTAGCAAAATCAACCGGTCCTGTCCAAGAAACAGCTCTGTGCCACGCTTGGACGGGTACGCGGCAACGGATGCCGCTCCGGCGCGGCCGCTCGGCTACTCGGTGACGGAATGAAGGTCGAGGGATTCCACACCGAGGAGGCGGAATGCTTCTGGCATGGTCCGCACCACGTGGACCTTGTCGCGGGTTTGGCTAGCGAGCATTTCATACATCCGGGCCAAGCCATAGGTTACGTTCTGGGGTGCGACCAGCACCACGGCGCGACGAATGTCATTGGGGACTACGGGCGGATTTTCCGCGATCCATCCGATGGCGCCCGCGGAGACCTCGGTGGACTGCACCCCCGAACAATCGGTGACACAGGTGGGGTACCGGTGGACGGCATTCCACTCGAGCGCTTGCTGGTAGCAGTTCAACAGCACCTCGTCGGTCACGGTGCCTTCAAGACGGACGAAGAGAACCCGCTTCATCTCGTCTATGCTCAGAAATCTACCCATCGCAAACCTCGGAAATCCGTTTGATCCACGGCCGCGGAAGCCGAATGGACGCAGGAGCAGTAACTTTGGATCGTAGTTGGTTTGGATGCAGCCTTTCGAACGATCGAGGTACGGCAGCAAGGAATTTTGCAGGAAAACCGGAGGAGCGAGCCTGGGCGAAGGTCGAAATGCGGCAGGTGAGGTGATTCTGTTTCGCGTAACCAGCAGAGAAATAACGAGATGTCGTCATACGACCGTTTGTGGCCTGACGCTCCCTGGCGTCTGGAGGCGCGCGATGCTGCGTAGAAATGGCAATGCTTCTCGGTTTAATATTAGCTTTATTAATAGTAAGAGCGTTGTCTTGGCAGTGTACACTTAGGGACACCCAACGGCCCGGGTACGCTCACAGGCAGTCAGCCCGGCGTAGACCGATGCATTTCTTTACGTTTTTCCGGCATTCCGGATCGATTACTGCTGACGCAGCCGCATTCATTTAAGGAGGAATTGGTAATGAGCGATCAACCTGCATCCACCGCCAGCCAACCTACGCGCCTCACTGGCGCTGAGATCGTCTGGGCCACCCTCGAGGGCGAGGGCGTTCGGGAAGTATTCGGCTATCCCGGTGGAGCGATCCTGCCTGTCTACGACGCGCTGCGCAAGTACCCCATCCGCCATATTCTGGTGCGCCACGAACAGAGCGCCGCGCACGCGGCCGACGGCTACGCGCGCGCCTCGGGCAAGGTTGGCGTCGCGGTTGCGACCTCCGGCCCGGCGGCCACCAATCTGGTCACCGGCATCGCCACGGCGATGATGGACTCGGTGCCGCTGGTTTGCATTACGGGGCAGATCTCCTCGAAGCTGCTGGGTACAGACGCCTTCCAGGAAGTAGATATCACCGGCGTGACCCTGCCGATCACCAAGCACAACTACATTGTGACCCGCCCGGAGGACATCGCCGGGGTGCTACGCGAGGCCTTTATGGTGGCGCGCTCGGGACGTCCCGGGCCGGTGCTGGTGGACATTACCAAGGATGCGCAGCAGGGGCTGGCCGATTTTGATTTTGCCGCCGCCGAGCCGACTCCGCACCGCCCGCACCCGATGCTTTCGGCCGAGCAGGCTGCCATCAGCGAATCCATCGAGCTGATCCTGGGAGCCAAGCGGCCGATCATCCTGGCCGGCCACGGCATTATGGAATCCGGCGCCATGGACCAGGTTCGCACCCTGGCCGAGCGCCTGCAGATTCCCGTGGCCTCGACGCTGCTGGGCCTGGGCGCCTTCCCTGCCTCGCATGAACTTTCGCTGGGCATGATGGGCATGCACGGCGAGGCGTGGGTGAACCAGGCCATCCAGCAGTCCGATCTGTTGATTGCCTGCGGCATGCGCTTCGACGACCGGGTGACCGGCGTGCTGACCAACTACGCGCCCAACGCCAAGAAGATCCACATCGAGATCGACCCCGCCGAGGTCAACAAGAACGTGAAGGTGGACGTGGCGCTGATCGGCGATCTGCGCGAGATTCTGGAGACCATTCTGCCGCGCATTGCGCCGCGCAAGGACAACACCTGGATCAAAGCGGTGACCGTTCTGAAGGGCGACGCCGCGGTGCGCGACATCAAGAACCTGCCCGACCTTGGGCACCTGTATGCGGCACACGTAATTAACGACCTCTGGCGCGCCACCGACGGCAAAGCGATTATCGTCACCGACGTGGGCCAGCACCAGATGTGGGAGGCGCAGTATTACAAGCACGACGCGCCGCGCACCCTGATTACCTCAGGCGGATTGGGGACCATGGGATTCGCGCTGCCGGCCGCCATGGGCGCCAAGATCGCCTGCCCGGACAAGGAAGTCTGGGTCATCGCAGGCGACGGCGGCTTCCAGATGACCGCAGCCGAGCTTTCCACCATTGCCCAGGAGAACCTGAACATCAACATTGCCATCATCAACAACGGCTTCCTCGGCATGGTGCGGCAGTGGCAGGAGTTCATGTATGAGCGCAACTACTCCTGCGTGAAGATTCTTTCGCCCGACTTTGTGAAGCTGGCCGACGCCCACGGCATTGCGGGTACGACGGTGAACAACCGCGCCGGGGTTCTGCCCGCGGTGGACCAGGCGCGGAAGACCGAAGGGCCGTTCCTGATCAACTTCCACGTGGAGAAAGAGGACGCGGTGTACCCGATGATCGCTCCCGGCTCTGCGCTGGACGAGATGATCCGCCGGCCGTCGAACGCGCCTAACCCGCTGATCGAGACCTCGGAAGAGCCGTAAAACCGGAAGAGCCGTAGGACGGGAAGAGTCCGACAAAATTTTTGACCTGGAGAAAGTGGCTTATGTTGCACACATTCGTCGCACTGGTGGAAGACAAGCCCGGCGCGCTCACTCGCGTCGCTTCGCTCTTCCGGCGCCTGAACATCAACATCATTTCGCTGACCGTGGGCCACTCGGAGCGCCCCGACGTGTCGCGGATGACGATCGTAGCCGAAGCCGCGCCCGGCGCGGGCCATCGCGTCAAGGCCTCGCTGTTCAAGATTGAAAACGTGATCGACGTAGACGACGTGGGACAACTCTCCTGCGTTACGCGCGAACTGGCTCTCATCAAGGTAGCGGCCACGCCGGCCACCCGCGCTCCCATCTTCCAATTGGCCGAGGTCTTCCGCGCCCGCGTGGTCGATCTGGCGCCGGAGTCGCTGATGCTGGAGATCACCGGTGTTGCGTCGAAGATCGAAGGGCTGATCCAGGTCTTGAGCGAAGGCAACAACCACATTCTGGAAATCTCCCGGACGGGACGCATGGTGATGCGCCGCGGTCAGCATACCTCGCGTGTGCTGGACGCCATGCGCGTCTCCAGCCCGGAAGAGGAGCCGATCATTCCGGTCAACACCGGCAGTGGCAGCGACCTGGGCGTGCTCGCCGGCGATCCCAACCATCCGCTGTGATTGATTGAAATCGTGATTACTACACAGGCCACCGGACACGGTGGCCTTTTTCTTTCTCCGCGCCAGGAATCGCGGAACAACGGGGAAGAACCGCGGCAGTCTGGTATTTACAATGTGGTCATATTATACTGGTCACATTGGTGGAGGTTTTCATGAAGCAGATCGCGGCCGCGCGGTTCAAGGCTCAGTGCCTTGCGATCATGGATCACGTGCAGCAAAGTGGTGAACCGGTTGTGATTACCAAGCATGGCAAGCCTGTGGTGCAGTTAGTTCCGGCGCAAAAGAACCAGGATGACATTTTCGGCTACATGATCGGCAAGGCCAGGATTGTCGGCGATGTCATGAACACGGTTCCTGCGAAGGATTGGAATTTGTGATCCTGCTCGATACGCACGTTCTGGTTTGGCTGTCTCTTGAGCCGTCAAGACTCTCTAAAAAAGCAGTTGCCGCAATTCGGGAGGCGCGAGCCGGCGATGGGATTGCAATTGCCTCCATCTCAATTTGGGAACTGGCGTGGCTAGCTCAGAATGGCCCCATTGAGACCGCTGAGCCGGTGAATGATTTTGTACGACAGTGTGTTTCCAAGGTGATCGTCCGTTCCATCACGACGAAGATTGCCTCGGTCGCTGTTGGCTTTCCAGATTCCTACCCTCGTGACCCGCAGGACCGTCTCATCGGGGCGACTTCCGTTGTCGAGGATATGCCACTCGTCACCGCCGACAAGCGGATTCGCCGGTCCAAATTGGTAAAGACCATCTGGTAGCCGCTGACAGAACTCCTTACGCCACCTTGACTTATACGACCTTCTCATAGAAGCTCACTGTCCCGAATAGGAGCTACCTTTAGCTTTGTGGGGTCGGGGTTATGGGGGTCAGGGCTGCGGCGGCGCCATCGACACGCGCTGCGCTATGCCTGGGATGCTGATGGGAAGGTGGCCGCGGGCGGGGATTTCTCCGAAGAGAAACTTGGCGGCGCTCTCCTCGGAGACCTGTGCGCTGGAAAAGGTGCAGACGTAGTTCTGGATGGCGGGATAGTGGGCGATGAGGTAGGGATTGCCCATGGCGACGACCACGGTTTTGGCTGCGGCGGCCTTGAGCAGATCGGCCAGTAGCGCCGACGATCCGCTGGCCAGTGCGGGCGAGCCGCTGTCGGCGGCGGGCATGCGCCCGGGGGTTGGAATGGCATAGACGGCGGCAACGATGCGCTCGGCCGTGGCGGCGGCCGCGAGCACCTGCGGCGCAAGTGCGGGAGCCAGCGCGTCGTCAACGTAAACAATGTGGGCGTCGGGCACGCGGTCGCGGATTTCGCGCGCCAGCGCACGTCCGTTTTCGCTGCGCACGTCGTCGGTAAAAACCAGCACCAGCAGATGATTCCCCGGTGCCACGGCGGAGTGATAGGCAAACTGCGGAGTGGCCTGCGAGCCAAGCGGCAGAGGCAGCAGCTTGAATTGCGCCGGAGGATTTTGCGGCGCGGATGCGGGGGCGATTGCTTGGGCTTGATCTGTTTGCGACAGAGGCGACACGGGCACGGGCGCGCTCTGCCGGACCAGCGTGACCGCATCGTCGGCCATCTCCTGGGCAATGGCGGCGTTATCCGGACGCTCCAGCGCGGAGGTGACGGCGTTGAGATCGACGAAGCGGTTGCGCTGCAGTCCAAGTGCGGCCTTGGCGCGTAGCAGTTTGAGCACCGACCGGTCGATGCGGCTCTCGGACAGTTCGCCGCTCTCCACGGCCTGCAAGACCCCATTGTAGGCGCCATCGAGATCGCCGGGGATGAGGATGAGGTCGGCTCCGGCCCGCAGGGCTTCAACCGCGGCGCGGCCCGAACTTTGCGGCGTGTTGCCGCCGAAGATGCGGGTGAGACCGTTCATGTCCATCGCATCGGTCACAATAATGCCGTGGAAGCCCAGCTCGGTTTGCAGCAGTCCGGTGGTGATGATGGCGGAGATGGTGGCGGGACGGTTGGGATCGGGCTCCAGCGACGGCACCAGGAGATGGCCCACCATGACGGAATCGACCCCGGCGGCAATGGCGGCGCGGAAGGGCGCGAACTCGACCTGATCGAGGCGCTGGCGGCTGGCATCGACGCGCGCGAGCGCCAGATGGGAGTCGGTGCTGGTGTCTCCGTGGCCGGGAAAATGTTTGGCGGTGGCCATGCCGCCTCCGGCGTGGACTCCGCGAATGAAGGCCGCGACCATGGCGCTGACCTCGGCGGGATCTTCGCCAAAGGCGCGAGTGTTGATGATCGGATTATCGGGATTGGAGTTGACGTCGGCGTCAGGATAGAAGTTCCAATGGATTCCGATGGCGCGGGCCTCGGCGGCGGTAATGCGTCCGAACTGATAGGCGTATTCGGCGCTGCCGGTGGCCCCGATGGCCATGGCGTGCGGAAAGCCAGTGCCGCCCTGGAAGCGCATGGGCAGGCCGCGCTCGAAGTCGGCGGCAAACAGCAGCGGCAGCGGACTATCGGCCTGAAGCTGGTTGGTAAGCGCGGCAGCGTCGAGCGGACTGTCCTTCACCAGCAGTCCGCTTTCGACCGAAGAGGTGATGCCGAAGGAGCCGAGATGGTAGGTCAGCATCTCGTCGCGCAGGCGGGCGTAGTCGGGGCCGTCGGGGTTCATGAACTCCACCCTGGCCCAGACCATGAACAGCTGGCCGACCTTTTCCTTCAGCGACATCCTGTGCAGGGTACGTTCGGCCCAGCGGGCGCCGGTGGGGTCGCGGTCGGCGGACTTTTTGGCCGGAGCCGGGCTCGCCGTTGCCAGGCCAACCAGTACCAAAAGAATAAGGACAAGCCGCAATCGAATGCGCATCTTGAAAACCATAGCACCTACAATGGGAAACGGCACGGAGTAGCTGAGTGAAACGTCAATCTGCGATGGTTCGAATGGCGATGCTTCGAATGACCATGGTTGCGCTGCTTGCGCTGGCGGGCTGCGGCGTCGGGTACGCGGCAACGGACGCCGCTCCGGTCGCAGACGCTGGGGCTTTCAGCAGCGTGGACGCCATCATGCGCGACGCGGTGGCGCAAGGCACGATTCCGGGCGGCGTGGTGCTGGTGGGGCATGACGGCCAAGTGGTCTATCGCAAGGCATTCGGGATGCGTTCGCTGGAGCCGATGCGCGAGGCCATGACCGTGGACACCATCTTCGACATTGCTTCGATGACCAAGTGCATTGCCACGGCAACGGCGGTGATGCAGCTGGAGCAGGAGGGAAAGCTGCGCCTGAACGATCCGGTGGCAACCTACCTGCCGGAGTTTGCCGCGAACGGCAAGGAGAACATCACCATCCGCGAGTTGCTGACGCACTTCTCCGGACTGCCCGAGGATTTGGATTGGCACGCGCGGTGGTCGGGGCGCGAAGCGGCGTACCGCATGGTGATGGACGCGCAGCCGGAGTTTCCTCCGGACTCGCGATTTCTATACAGCGATATCAACTTTGAGACGCTGGGCTTTTTGGTGGAAAAAATCTCGGGCCTGAGCCTCGACGACTACGCGGCGCGGAATATCTTTTCGCCGCTGGGGATGCGCGAGACGCGCTTTCTGCCTCCCGCCGCATGGCGTCCGCGGATCGCTCCCACCCAATACGACGACGACCACCGCATGCTGCGCGGCGCGGTGCACGATCCCACGGCGGCGCGCATGAATGGTGTCGCGGGGCACGCGGGCGTCTTTTCGACCGCCGACGATCTGGCAAAATTTGCGCAGGACATGCTGACCGGCTTCCACGTGCTTTCGCCTCTGTCAGTGGAGAAGATGACGACGCCGCAGCAGCCGCCGACCGCCTCTGTGCTGCGCGGGCTGGGTTGGGATATCGACTCGCCATTCTCCAGCAATCGCGGCGAGTTTTTTCCCGTGGGCTCCTTTGGACACACCGGGTTCACCGGTACATCGATATGGATCGATCCGGTGACCAGCAGCTATGTAATCGTGCTGACCAACGCGGTGCATCCGCGCGGCGGCAAGACGGCGTCGGTAGTTTCGCTGCGGAGCCGCATCGCCTCCGCCGTGGCGCAGGAGCTGCACTTGACGGTGAGCGAGGAGCAGAAGCTCCGTCTGGCGCGCATCACCGGCTATAACGAGGCGATGACGGGCGGCCGGCTGGTAACGGCCCGCAATGGCCGGGTGTGCACCGGCATCGACGTGCTAGAAGCGCACGACTTTCGCGAGCTGCGCGGAATCCGAAACGGCGGGACGACGCGCGTAGCTTTGGTGACCAACCAGACGGGCGTCGATGCGCAGGGCCGGCGCACCATCGACCTGCTGGCCAAGGCGCCCGGAGTGGCGCTGGCGGCAATCTTCAGTCCGGAGCACGGCGTAACGGGAACCCTGGACACCACGGCGATTGGAAATTCGAAGGACGTGGCGACCGGGATTCCGGTGTACAGCGTCTATGGCGACAGCAGCGCCAAGCGGCATCCGCCGCTGGAGATCCTGCAATCGGTAGATGCGGTGGTGTACGACATCCAGGACATTGGCACGCGCTTTTACACCTACGAGACGACGCTGGGATATTTTCTGGAGTCCACGGCCAAAACCGGCAAGCGGATGATCGTGCTCGACCGCCCGAACCCGATCAACGGCGTAAGCGTGCAAGGTCCAATCAGCGACTCAGGCCGCGAGAGCTTTACCAACTACAGCCCGCTTCCGGTACGGCACGGAATGACCATCGGCGAGTTGGCGCGCTATTACAACGGCGAGCGCGGCATTGGCGCGCAGTTGACCGTGGTTCCGATGGAGGGATCGGAGCGCGGCGACTGGCTGGATTCGACCGGCGTGCTGTGGGTGAATCCCTCGCCCAACATGCGCAGCCTGACCGAAGCGGCGCTCTATCCGGGCGTGGGACTGATCGAAGGGACGAACATTTCGGTGGGCCGCGGGACGGACACTCCGTTTGAGCTGGTGGGTGCCCCGTGGATCGACGCGCGGCAACTGGCGGAGTATCTGAACGCGAGGGCAATCGGCGGGGTGCGCTTTGTGCCGACGGAATTCACCCCCAGCGCCGACCTGTATGCGCAGAAGAAGTGCGGCGGAGTGAACATCCTCGTGACCGACCGCAATGCGCTGGACGCTCCCGAACTAGGCGTGGAGATCGCCTCGGCGCTGCACGCGCTCTATCCCGCGCAGTACGAGTTGAAGAACCTCGACAAGCTGATGGTGAACGAGACAGTGAGCAAGGCGATCGGCGCAGGCCAGGACCCGCGGCGGATTTGGATGGAGTGGAACGCGGCAATCGAAGGATTCCGGAAGACGCGGGCGAAGTATCTGCTGTACTGAGGCGTGTATGGGGAGCCGATGGGACTGAACGCGCTGGATGTAGCCGTGATCGTGGTCTATCTGGCCTGCGTTACCCTGTTCGGGATGCGCTTCCGGAAGCAGACCGGCACGCTCAAGGGCTACTTTCTGGCGGAGAAGACCATCCCCTGGTGGGCAATCTCTCTCTCCATTGTGGCGGCGGAGACCAGCACGCTGACCATCATCAGCGTGCCGGGGATGGCCTATGAGCGCGACTTCGGCTTCCTGCAGCTGGTTATCGGCTACCTGGTGGGACGCGTCATTATTTGCGCCCTGCTGATTCCGCATTACTTCCGGGGCGAACTGGTGACGGCCTACCAGCTGATCGAGCGGCGCTTTGGACAGAAGCTGCGGACGCTGACGGCGGGGCTGTTTCTGATTACGCGCGCGGCGGCCGAAGGGGTGCGGGTCTTTGCCGTGGCCATCGTGGTGGGCATCGCGCTCTCTAGCTTTTTGGGCGGGCTGGGAGATTTCGCGCGCGACGTGGCGGCCATCGGGATCGTCAGCCTCCTCACCTTGATTTACACCTTCGAGGGCGGCATGGCGGCCGTCATCTGGACCGACGTGGTGCAGCTGGCGGTGTATGTGACGGGCACGCTGGTGGGTTTTTTCACCATTCTGCACCTGGTTCCTGGTGGCTGGCATACGGTGCACGGCATGGCCGCCGAGGCGGGCAAGTTCCGCGTCTTCTACTTCGGGTGGAATTTTTATAAGAGCTACACCTTCTGGTCGGGACTGGTGGGCGGCGCGTTTTTGACCACGGCGAGCCATGGCACCGACCAGCTGATTGTGCAGCGGCTGCTCTCGTCGCGCAGCGAGCGGCAGGCCAAGCTTGCGCTGCTGGCCAGCGGAGTGATGGTGCTCTTCCAATTCTCGCTCTTTCTGCTGGTGGGGGCCATGCTGTTTGTCTTCTACCGGCTCTTTCCGCCAGGGATGGCGTTTACGCGAACCGATACGATCTATCCGACGTTCATTGTCACGCGGATACCGCATGGCGTCAGCGGACTGCTGATCTCGGCCATTCTGGCGGCGGCCATGGCGAACCTGAGCGCGGCGCTGAACTCGCTCTCCTCCACCACCATCGTGGACTTTTATTCCCGCCTAAATCCCCAGGCAAGCGAGCAGCGCCGGGTGTCTCTGTCGCGGCTGGCTACGGTAGGCTGGGCCGTGGTGCTGTTTGCGCTGGCCATTGTGGCGCGGCGCGGCGGACGGGTGCTGGAGGCAGGCTTGTCGATTGCCTCCGTGGCCTACGGTTCCCTGCTGGGAGTTTTTCTGCTGGGGGTGCTGACGCGCCGGGCTACCGAGGAGGGAGCAATGGTGGGCATGCTCTGCGGCTTTGGGCTGAATCTCTACCTGTGGCAGTACACCCGGGTTCCCTTCACCTGGTATGTGGCGCTTGGAAGCCTAACGACCTTCGCGGTGGGCTACGGCGCAAGTTTCCTGATCGGAGCGCCAAAGATGGAGATCGCAGCGGGGGCAAGCGATGGCCAATGAGTTGGACCGGCTGAGCGCACTGGAGCTTGCCACGCGCATGAACCGCGCCGACGCCAGGGTTTCGCGGGCGGTGCGCGGAGCTCTGCCGCAGATTGCCGAGGCGATCGAAGTGATCCGCGAGCGGCTGTCGCGTGGCGGACGCCTGATTTACGTGGGCAGCGGGACCAGCGGACGAATCGGCGCGCTGGACGCCTCCGAGTGTCCGCCCACCTTCGGCACCGCTCCGGCGATGGTGCAGGCGATGATCGCCGGAGGCAACGAGGCGCTGGAGATTGCCAGCGAGGGCAGCGAGGATTCGGCTGAGCTGGGCGCCAGCGACATGGCCGGGCGCAGGCCGGGACGCAAGGATGTGGTGGTCGGGCTCTCAGCCAGCGGAAATACACCCTACACCGTGGCGGCCCTGCAACATGCGCGGCGCAAGGGCGCGGCCACCATCGCGGTGGTCTGCCGCAAAGGCTCGGAGCTGGCCAAGGTCTGCGGCATTGCCATCGAAGCCGAGGTAGGCGCCGAGGTGCTGGAGGGTTCGACCCGTCTCAAGGCGGGCACGGCGGAGAAGATGATCTGCAACATGCTGACTACCGGCGCCATGGCCCGCCTGGGATATGTGTACGGCAACCTCATGGTGCAGGTGCAGATGAAGAACGCCAAGCTGGTCGAGCGCGGCATCGCCATCGTGCGGCGGGTGGCCAAGATCGAGCGTCCTGTGGCGGTCCGGGCGCTCGACCAGGCCGAGGGGAAAATTCCCGTGGCGCTGGTCATGCTGCGCGCGGGAGTGACAAAAGCCGAGGCGGTGCGGCGGCTGCGGCGCGCGGGTGGAAATATCCGCGCGGCGATGGAAATCTCAGAAGACTGAAATAGCCAACGCATCGGCTGCATACGGCGATGCCGGGCAGCCCGCAACTTTTTGAGCGAGCGACCGGCTGATACACTGGCGGTATCGCATCTGTTCCGCTCCGAATCCCACTCATGACGACTCACAAGCATCGCGGGCTACTTCCATTCCTTGGGGTGGCGAGCGGTGCGAGCGTGGCGACGATTTACTACAACCAGCCGCTGCTGCTGGAGATGAGCCGCACCTTCCATGCCTCCTCCGCCCAGATTGGGACGGTGGCGGTGGCGACGCAGGTGGGTTATGCGGCGGGGATTCTGGTGTTTGTGCCGATGGGCGACGTGGCGGAGCGCCGCGGACTGATCGTGAAGCTCTTCGCGGCGGTCACCGTGGCGCTGCTGGCGGCAGGCTTCTCGCCGTCGCTGTGGACCCTGGTTGCGTCCAGCGTGGCGATTGGAATCACCGCCTCGGTCACGCACGTGCTGGTCCCGATCGCACCGGAGCTGGCCGAGCCGGACGAGAGCGGACGCGCCATTGGAACCGTGATGACCGGACTTCTGCTGGGAATCCTGCTGGGACGGGCCGCCAGCGGCTGGGTGGCTGCGATGCTGGGATGGCGTGCCGTCTTTCTGGCCGCGGCCGCAGTGACCGCAACGTTTGTGCCGCTGCTGCGGTGGAGGCTCCCGAATCTTCCTCCGGTGCAGGCGGTGAGTTACACAGAGGCAATCGGCTCGCTGTGGAAACTCATCATGGAGCAGCCGACGTTGCGCGAGGCATCGGCCATCGGATTCCTGATCTTTGCGGCCTTTTCCGCGTTCTGGACGAACCTGTCGTTTTTGCTGGGAACACCGCATTACCGCCTGGGAGCCGGCGTGGCGGGCAGCTTTGGCGCCCTGGGCGCGGCGGGAGCGCTGGCGGCGTCGTTTGCCGGACGGCTGGCCGACCGCAATGGAGCGCGCTGGGTCATCGCATTAGGGCTGGCAATGTTGGGCTCGGGCTACGCGGTGCTGTGGTTTGCGGGATACCACATGGCGGGCTTGATCCTGGGCGTGATCATTCTCGACGTAGGCGAGCAGGCGCTGCAGATTGCCAACCAGACGCGGATTTTCAGTCTTGTAGAAGGCGCGCGCAGCCGGGTAAATACCATCTACATGATCGTATTTTTTCTCGGAGGAGCGGCTGGTTCGGCCATCTCCACCGCCGCCTGGGCGCACTGGCAGTGGAATGGCGTGTGCGCCCTCGCCCTGGCCCTGATCGCGCTGGCAGGAGTTCGCCACGCCCTCGGCGGACGCAGAGACGCCCGCTCCCCAATCACAGCCGCATGGTCATGAAGATGGCGTCCACGTCGCGGCTGTAGTAGCGCTCCAGCACCTTGACCCGCTTGAAACCGAGCTTATCGTAAAACGCTAGGGCGGAGTGGTTGTTGACCGCGACCTCCAGCACGACCATGAAGGCGGTCAGCTTGCGCAGCCGTTCGCAGGCGGCGTTCATCAGCAGGGTTCCCAGATTATGGCGGCGGGCATCAGGATGCACGTCGATCGTGATGATGTGGCCGTACCCCTGTTTCTGGAAATGGAAGGTGACGAAGCCGGCGATGGGGCGGCGTGGAGAGTTCGGCTGGGCCTTGGCCGGACGCGTGCCTACGGGCGGTGCGTCCGCGGCCAGCGGATCGGCGTCGGTCTCTGGGTTGGTCTCGGCGTCGGGCTCCGCGTCCCACTCGGCAACCACGGTAAAGGCGCGGCGCTGCTCGATGAAGCTGGCAAGTTCCGGACGGCTGTAGGCAATGCCCGGATCGAAGCACAGCCGGTCCAGCTTGAACAGCGTCTCGAAGTCGCGCCTCTCGTAGTCGCGCAGGGTAAAGATGGATGTGGTTTGAGTCATGCGGCCAGAGCATATGGTAGCAGATGCCCAGCGCCTGCGGCCGGCAGCGAAGCGTTACCCATCTCCACCGCCGGGCAGAACTGGCCCGGGCCGCTATGCAGGAGCGGGAAGCGCGATTGCGCTCCCCGCTCCGCACCGAGGAGTTCACCGGTCAGGCGGCGGCGTGGGACTGGAGGTGATGGTCGATGAACAGGTTCAGCATCTCCTGGTTGAAGGCGGGGATATCCGACGGCTGGCGGCTGGACACCAAGTTGCCGTCGCGCACCACCTCTTTGTCATACCAGTACGCTCCGGCGCTGGTGAACTCGTCCTTGACGGCGTTGTAGCTGGTCAGGTGGCGCCCCTTCACGAGATGGGCGGCGATCAGCAGCAGTCCTCCGTGGCAGATGGCGGCGATGGGGCGCCGGGTTTCGCTGATGCGGCGGACAAACTCCTGGGCCAGGGGCTCGGTGCGCAGGGCCTCGGCATTGCCGCGGCCTCCCGGCAGCAGCAGCGCGTCGAACTTCTCGGGATCGGCTTCGGCCAGGGTCTGGTCCACCTGGACGTTCTTCGTAGCTTTTTCGTGCTGAGCGGCTTTGATCTCACCGCCGTGGGGTGCGATCACTACGGTTGTTGCTCCGGCTTCTTCCAGGGCCTTGCGCGGCTTGATGAGCTCATCTTCCTGGAACAGATCGGTGGCGAGGATGGCAACGCGGAATCCTGCGAGACGATCGGACATAATGCTTCTTCCTCCTGGTTTGCGTCAGATGAGATGCACCCAGGAGCTCCAGGGGTTATCGCTTTATTTATAGGTCCTATAAATTTAAGTTAGGGAGAGCAAGGTCGTGCTGCGCTTCAGCTGACCGCAGGCGGCGTAAATGTCCAGCCCCCGCGGACGGCGCAGGTAGGTGGGGATGCCGGCGCCGACCAGCACCTGCTGGAAGCCTTCCACGGCTGCGGCGGTCGGGGTCTGGAACGCAATCTCCGGGCCCGGATTCAGCGCGATAAGGTTGATCTTGGCGCGGATGCCGCGCAGCAAAGCGACCACCTCGCGGGCATTTTCCGGCGCGTCATTCACCCCCGAAAGCAACACATATTCAAAGGTCAGGCGCTCGCGGCTGCGCAGCGGAAACCTCCGCGCAGCTCCCAGCAGATCGCCCAGCTTCCACTTGCGGTTGATCGGCATGATGCGTTCGCGCAACTCGTCGTTGGAGGCGTTGAGCGAGATGGCCAGATGCGGACGCACCGGCTCGGCCCCGAAGTCGGCGATGCGCGGAACAATGCCCGAGGTCGAAACCGTCATGCGCGATTCGGGGATCGCGGCGCCTTCCACCAGCAGCCGGACGGCGCGCATGAAGTTCTCATAGTTCAAAAATGGCTCGCCCTGTCCCATAAAGACCAGATTGATCCGGTCCCGGCCGATTTCAATCTGCTGGTCATTGAGAACCAGCAGCACCTGTCCCACAATTTCCCCGGCGGTGAGGTTGCGCTGCAACCCCAGCAGTGCGGTCATGCAGAACTTGCAGTTCACCGCGCATCCCGCCTGCGAGGAGAGACAGATGGTGGCCCTCCGGTTGGGCGAGGCCGCTCCGGTGTTTGGTCTGGCGGTATTGAGTTCCGCGCCGTCTTCGGCTTCGTCGCCGGCGCCATCGCCGTCGGGCATCCACACGGTTTCCACGCTCTGCCCGTCGGCGAAGCGCACCAGGTAGCGCACCGTCCCATCGCGCGAGACAAAGCGCTGGTCGATGGCGGGAAACCCGATGCGGTAGCCTTCCTCCGCCATCCGCGCCCGCAGCGGCTTGGGCAGGGTCGAGATCTCGTCCAGGGCTGCCACCCGTTGCCCGTACAGCGCATCAAAGAGCTGGCGGGCGCGGTAGCGGGGTTCGCCCAAGGCTTCGACGAGCGCCGTAAGCTCTTGATTTGTCAGTCCCAAAAGTTCGAATTGTTGCAGGTCGGTATGCATCTAATGTTTATCTGTTGATTAATTGATCCAGAAAAGCCAGACAGCGTTATCCCGATTCAGTATGATTGTATCGTGCCTGTGATGGAGAGCTCGCCAGCCGCCGTGGCAAGAAAAAAGGGGTTGGCAGTGCAAGACGCGTGGAAGATATGGCGCCGTATGCTCTTTGTGGTGCAGGAGGCCCGATGAACCAAGAGACGAATAACCTGAATTCCGCGCTGCGCAATGCCCGCAGGACAGTCCTGCCCAACGGCCTCACCATCATCAGTGAAGAGATGCCCCAGATCCGCTCGGTGTCGGCCGGAGTTTGGATCCGCACCGGCTCGCGCCACGAAGCGCCGGAGGTCAACGGAATCTCCCACTTCGCCGAACACATGGTCTTCAAAGGCACCACCACCCGCACCGCCGAGATGATCGCCCGTCAGGTCGATTCCTTCGGTGGAAATCTGGACGCCTTTACCGCCAAGGAGTGCGTGTGCTTCAACGTCAAGGTTCTCGACGAGCACCTGCCCGACGCCATGGACGTGCTGACCGACCTGGTGCTGAACCCGTCCTTCAATGACGCGGACGTTAAGAAGGAGCGCGGCGTCATCATGGAAGAGATCAAGATGGATGAGGACAACCCCGACTATCTTGTTCATGAGATCTTCGTGCAGAGCTTCTGGAAGGACCATCCGTTGGGCAGGCCGATTCTGGGCACCCGCGACACAGTGAAAAAGTTCGGTCCGGAGCTGCTGTTCGACTACTACCGGGAGCGCTTCCAGGCCGGAAACATGGTGGTGGCCGCCGCCGGCAACCTGCAGCACGATCAGTTCCTGGAGCTGGCCACGCGCAAGTTCGCCCACCTGCCGGCGCTCAGCAGCGAGCTGCGCGACATGGCTCCCAAGCCGACCGCCAAAATTTCCATGCGCAACAAGAAATCGCTGGAGCAGGTGCAGCTGTGCATCGGAGTTCCCTCCTACTCGATTTCGCACGAGAACCGCTACGCCTCCTTTGTATTGAACACCCTGCTGGGCGGCGGCATGAGCTCGCGCCTCTTCCAGAACATCCGCGAAAAGCAGGGGCTGGTTTACTCCATCTTCAGCGAGCTGAATCCCTACCGCGACACCGGCTGCCTGGCGGTCTATGCGGGCACCTCGAAGGAGTCGGCGCCCAGGGTGGTGCAATCGGTGCTGAAGGAGTTCCGCGACCTGAAGGAAGTTCCGGTGACCGCCGAAGAGCTGATCCGCGCCAAGGCCCAACTGAAGGGCAGCCTGATGCTGAGCCTGGAGTCCTCCATGGCGCGCATGAGCAACCTGGCCCGCCAGGAGATGTATTACGACCGCTTCTATGGCATGAACGAAATCACCGCGCGCATCGAGGCGGTGCAGGTGGAAGACGTGCAGAAGGTCGCACGGGAGTTCTTCATCGGAGAGCAGATTGCAGTCACGGTTCTGGGAAATCTGACCGGGCTGAAACTCTCCAGAGACCAGATCTGCTGCTGACCCTTCGGCCATATTTTATCTTGGGTGCCCTGGCCTCATGTTACTGAACACACATTACCTCTATGGCCGGGGGATGACACTTTGCGTCACTGCACTCTGCCGCCCGATGTCACTTCTGGATGCGAAGCGGGAAATTCAAGCATAGTTCCCGCGCCGGGATGATTTCCTATCGCCATGAATTGAATAATGATTAGCCAGACGGCGACGTCCTCCCGGCTGGCCCAACAACGATGGCACTCCGATTGCCACAACAGGGGCAGGACTTAAAGAAAGAACGTCGTGCGCCGCACGAACCGGGAGAGAGATAATTACAATGCGTAAACAAAAGGGTTTCTCACTGATCGAGCTTTTGATCGTCGTCGCGATCATCCTGATCATCGCCGCTATCGCCATCCCCAACCTGCTGCGCTCGCGCATCGCCGCCAATGAAGCTTCCGCCGTGGGCTCGCTGCGCACCATCAACACCGCAGAAGTCACCTATGCCGCAACCTATCCGGCACAGGGCTTTGCCACCGCGCTGTCCGTCCTGGGTGGCACCGGCGTCACTGCCACCTCCACCAATGCCCTGCTGCTGGATAACGTTCTGGGCGGCGCCGCCGGCTCTTCGTCCTCGGCTCCCAACACCAAGAGCGGATACCAGTTCTACGTCACCGCCAGCGGCTCGCAGCCGGTTCCGACCTACACCAGCAACGCCAACCCGGTCACCGTGCAGCAGACCGGCGTGCGCTACTTCTATAGCGATGCCTCGGGCGTGATCCGTTACAACACTACGGCCACCGCCAGCTCGGTTGACAGTCCCCTGCAGTAGTAGCCAAGCAGTTGCTACGCACCGAGGCGCCACCAACCAGTGGCGCCTCGTTTGTTTTGTGCAGAGTCCGATTTGTCGAATGACTCGTCTGCCCTGACGTTACCAATGGGTAGGCCCATTCATTACCATCCCTGCTGCAAATGACATTCTGGGACTAGCCCTGGTGACATAGAGTGTTAATTCCAGGGGCAGGACAGGAACGGCGGAAGCCCTGGAAAAACTCTGCACGGACACGCTAATCCTTTCCCATCAATGAATAAGACCCATGGCGCACAACGCCTTGGAACAATGGCACGGCGATTGCTAAAGTCAATACGCATACCAAATTCAGCAGCATGCTGCTAGAGCATCACTGGAGACTATACAATGCGTAAACAAAAGGGTTTCTCACTGATCGAGCTTTTGATCGTCGTCGCGATCATCCTCATCATCGCCGCCATCGCCATCCCCAACCTTCTGCGCTCGCGCATCGCCGCCAATGAAGCTTCCGCCGTGGGCTCGCTGCGCACCATCAACACCGCAGAGGTCACCTACGCCGCAACCTATCCGGCACAGGGCTTTGCCACCTCGCTGGGCGTCCTGGGCGGCAGCGGCACCACTGCCAGCTCCGCCACGGCCCTGCTGCTGGATAACGTTCTGGGCGCGGCTTCGCCTGGTGGGTCTTCGTCCTCGGCTACCAACGTGAAGAGCGGATACCAGTTCTACATCACCGCCAGCGGCTCGCAGCCGGTTCCGACCTACACCAGCAACGCCAACCCGGTCACCGTGCAGCAGACCGGCGTGCGCTTCTTCTACAGCGATGCCTCGGGCGTGATCCGTTACAACACCACGGCCACCGCCAGCTCGTCTGACAGCCCGCTGCAGTAGTAGCCCGGCAGCAGTCGCTGCCAGTAATTCAGCACCAGGCGAAGATTCCCGGGGGGGTTCAAGCCTGACGCAATGAGGCGCCACTCACAGTGGCGCCTCATTGTTTTGCCGGCACAACGGGGTTGCTGCCTGCGCTGCACGAAAGGCCAATGGTGGTTCATTACCAGCATCCTCCCCCAGTGACATAGATTGTCCATCCCCAATAGCGCGCAACGTCACTTTCAGGGTTAAACACCTAGGCAGGGCTAGCTGATTAGAACCTGATTCTTGGCATAACTTGCTTATTATCAATGTATAGCAGGATGTCCAACTTACGCCCAGCATAAATGGCACGGCGATTGCTTAATTCCAGGGTGCATCCTCAATTCAGCACACATGCACAAGGATCACCGGAGACCAGCTATGCGTAAACAGAAGGGCTTCTCACTCATCGAGCTTCTCATCGTCGTGGCGATCATCCTCATCATCGCCGCCATCGCCATTCCGAACCTCCTGCGTTCGCGCATCGCTGCCAATGAAGCTTCGGCCGTCGGCTCGCTGCGCACCATCAACACCGCGGAAGTCACCTACGCCGCGACCTATCCGACACAGGGCTTTGCCACTGACCTGGGCACGCTGGGCGGCACCGCCGCCACGGCCAGCTCGGCCTCCGCTCTGCTCCTGGATAACGTTCTGGGCGCCGTGGGCGGTGTTCCGGGGACTCCCAACACCAAGAGCGGATACCAGTTCTACATCACCGCCAGCGGCTCGGCGCCGATCTCCTCCTACATGTCGAACGGCAATCCGGTCACCGTGCAGCAGACCGGCGTGCGCTACTTCTACAGCGATTCGTCGGGCGTGATCCGTTACAACACCACGGCCACCGCCAGCTCGTCTGACAGCCCGCTGCAGTAAGCGTTCAGAACTGCAGGACAATAGAGGTTTTCAAACCAAGGAGGAGCTCATGGCTCCTCCTTCTCTATTGCACAACGCTGGATACACAACCAGGTTCCCCGCACTGACGGGCCGATGAACTTTTGGTAAGCTGACGCTGTCGAAGCCCTCGACTATAATCAGACATAAGAGCATGGCCGCAATCGAGATACAGGGACTGGAAAAGTCCTACAAGACCGGTTTCTTCAGAAATAAACTGAAGCAGGGCCTCAAGCCGCTGACCCTTTCCGTCGAAGAAGGCGAAGTCTTCGGCTGCCTGGGGCCCAACGGAGCGGGCAAGACCACCACCCTGAAGCTTTTGCTGGGGCTGGTGTTTCCCACCGCAGGCACGGCCCGCATTCTGGACCGCCCGCTGGGCGATATCGGCGTCAAGCGCTCCATCGGCTTTCTCCCCGAACAACCCTATTTCTACGACCACCTGACCCCGCTGGAACTGCTGGACTATTACGCCCGCCTCAGCGGAGTGGACCCCCGCGAGCGCAAGCGCAAGGTGGACACCGCCCTGGCGCGGGTAGGCATGAGCGATGCCGCCAAAACCCAGTTGCGCAAGTTTTCCAAGGGCATGCTGCAAAGGGTGGGCATTGCCCAGGCCATCGTGCATGACCCCAAGCTGGTCCTGCTCGACGAGCCTATGAGCGGCCTCGATCCCATTGGCCGCCGCGAGGTGCGCGACCTGGTGCAGCAGCTCAATGAAGAGGGCAAGACGATCTTTTTCTCCACCCACATTCTCAGCGATGCCGAAACCCTCTGCGACCGCGTGGCCGTGCTCAACAAGGGCGAGTTGAAGGGCGTCGGCGTGGTGGCCGACCTGCTGCGCGAGGTAAGCGGCAATGTGGAAGTGGTGTGCGGCGGAGCCCAGGCGATTCCCGCGCTCTCTGCCATGGGCGCGACCTGCCATGCCACCGGCGACGTGGTGCGCGCCCTGCTGCCCGAGCCTTCGCTGGAAACCGCCCTGGCCACGCTGCGCAAGACTCAGGCCCGCCTCATCAGCGTCACCCCGGTGCAGGCCACGCTGGAAGATTACTTCCTGGCGCGCATCGGCGATGAAAAGCCGGGAGACCAAAAGCCGCATGAGGTGCGAGCATGACCGGACGGCTCTGGGCAATTGCCTACAACACCTATCGCGAAGCGGTGCGCGACCGCGTGCTCTATAACCTGATTCTGTTCGCCCTGCTGATCGTGGGCTCGTCGGTTATCTTCGGCCAGATCTCCCTGGAGATCAACCGCATCGTCCTCATCAACCTCGGACTGACGGCAATCTCCCTGTTCGGCATCGTCATCGCCATCTTCATCGGCATCGGCCTAGTCTCCAAAGAGATCGAAAAAAAGACGCTCTACACCGTGCTGGCGGCGCGTCCGGTCCGGCGCTGGGAGTTCATCACCGGCAAGTTCCTGGGCTTGGTGATGACCCTCACGGTGAACGCCCTGCTGATGAGCGTGGGCTTCTTCGCCGCGCTGCTTTATGTCTCGCACCGGCTGGGCCGCGGCGATCTGCAACTGGTCACGGCGGTCTATTTCATCCTGCTGGAATTCGTGATGATCACCGCCCTGGCGCTGCTGTTCTCCACCTTTTCCACCCCGGTGTTCTCCTCCATCTTCGCCTTCGCCATCTTCGCCATCGGCACCTTTGGCGACGATCTGCGCGGCCTTGCCCGCATGACCCAGGGCGTGACTCACTGGGTGATGACCGCGGCGGCCTACCTGGTGCCCAACTTCGCCGCGCTCAACGTCATCAGCCAGGTGGCCCATGACACCCCGGTGGAACCCAGGCTGATCCTGCTGAACACCCTGTACGTTCTGGCCTACACGGCGGCCGTGCTCACCGCCTCGGTCTGGATCTTCGAGCGGCGCAATCTGAAATGACCAGGAATCTGCGCATGGGGACAAGTCTCGGGCTGCTGCTGGCGGCATTGCTGGCGGCCAGCGCGCTCCTGCTGCGCCAGGTCGACCGGGTACGCGATGACGAGCCGCTGCAGGAGGTCCTCTACATCCCTTCGCCCACCGTGGTCAAGCGCATGAGCCTTGGCTACTCCGGGCTGCTGGCAGACATCTACTGGACCCGGGTGGTGCAGTACTTCGGCACCAAGCACCGCGCCAAATCGAAGCAGTACCTCATCCTCAAGCCGTTGCTGCAGATGACCGCCGCATTGGATCCCAAGCTGCTTCCCACCTATCAGTTCGGCTCGGTTTTCCTCTCCCAGAAGCCGCCCGAGGGCGCCGGCGATCCCCAGGCCGCTGCCGCGCTGGTCGAGCAAGGCATCCGTGAGAATCCCCAGGCCTGGCGCCTGTACTACGATCTCGGCTACATCTACTGGCTGGAGATGAAGGACCCGCTCAAGGCCGCCGATGCCTTCGAGCGCGGCTCCAAAATTCCCGGCGCCCTGCCCTGGATGCGGGTGATGGCAGCGGCCCTGGAAGCCCATGCCGGCGAAACCGAGACCGCAACCTACATGTGGACCAACATCCTCAAGAGCACCGACGATCCCAACCTGCGCAAGAACGCCATCAACCGCCTGCGCTGCCTGCGCGTCGATAGCGACGTCCAGCGGCTGCAGGACGCGGTGGACCAGTTCACCAAACAGACCGGACGGCTGCCCGCCAACTGGCAGGAGATGATCTCGGCCGGCTTGCTCTACGGCCTGCCGGTGGACCCGCGCGGCGACCTCTACCGCCTGGTGAACGGCCGGGTGCAGGTGGCGCAGCCCGACTATTTCCCCTTCATCACCCGCGGTCTTCCTCCCGGCCAGGCGCCCGCAGCCCTGCCCGGCGAACCGGGTTACAAGGTTCCCAAACACCTGTTATGAGAAAATATTTTACTGGAAGCTACCTGCTGCTGTGCTTCTGCACCTCCCTGCTCTGGGCCCAGCCAAACGGCATCACGGCCCGCGAGGCGGCAGAAAAAATCGATGCGCGCTATGACAGCATGAAATCCCTGCGCGCCGATTTCACGGAAAATTATTCTGGCGCGGGAATCCAGCGCAGCGAAAGCGGAACCCTGTGGCTGAAGAAGCCCGGCAACATGCGCTGGGACTACGCCGCGCCGCACCAGAAGATCTTCCTCATCGACGGCAGTACCGCCTGGTTCTATGAGCCGGACGAGCGCCAGGCCCGTCACATGAAGGTGAAAAGTCTGGACGATCTGCGCTCCCCCCTGCGCTACCTGCTGGGCCGCACCCGCCTCCAGAAAGAGCTGCGCGGCCTCTCGCTCGCCGTGGACGTGGCGCCGGAGAAAGCCGGAGACGTGGTACTGCGCGGGATCCCCGTGGGCATGGAAGACCGTGTCTCCGAAGTCCTGCTGGAGAGCGACCCGCAGGGCTATCTGCGCCGCATCGTGATGGACGAGCTCGATGGCAGCAAAACCGAGTTCCGCCTGGACCACCAGCAGGAAAACGTCGCAATCCCCAACTCGGAGTTCCACTTCCAGCCGCCGCCCGGTGTGGAAGTCCTCGAAGGCGAACAGTTGGCACCCTGACTGCCTTTGCTTTCGTCCCTGCAGTGTCATCCTGAGCAACGCGAAGGACCCTCCGCCGCCAAAATGTCCTCTCCCGTCCCAGGGTCATTTCGGCCACCGCAATGCCCGCTCTCAGGACTTCGCTTTCTTCGCAGCTTTCGATTTTCCGGTACTGTTGAGGGCCGCCGCCTGCCGAACTAGTGCCTTGAACGCGGACTCATCAACTTCTTCCCCTTCGTGGATGTCGATCGCCCGCCGTGTATTTCCCTCGAGACTCGAGTTGAACAGACGCCCCGGATCGGGCAGAAACGCGCCCTTGGCAAAGGTAAGCTTCACCACTTTCTTGTAGCATTCGCCCGTGCACAGAATGCCGTCATGCGACCAAACCGGCGTGCCCATCCACTTCCACTCCTCAACCACGTCGGGGTCTGCTTCCCTGATGAGCCTGCGCATTCTGCTCAGGGTTTCCCCGCGCCAGTCCCCCAGTTCGGCGATTCTTTTGGAGATAAGCTCCGATGCCGATTGCCCTTGGCCCGCGCCCGTCTTATTCAGGTCCTGGTCCTATCTCCGCCACTGACGCTGGGAACTTCTGAGATTGGGATAAAAGTCGGCTTCTCTGGACTACAATCCCTGAGGGATCACAATGTTACACTGAAGCCCAGGGGCCGCGCGGTGCATTGGCCGTACGCGGAGGAGATGAATGGCCGAATTCGTAATTCGGGTTGCGGACGAGCGCGGCAAGGTGCAGGAAAAGGCCGAGTCGGGCTACTCCGCTGCGGAAATTCGAGACCGCTATCAGCAATCCGGCTATCTGGTGTACTGGGTCAAGCCGCGCGGGCTGCTCTCCGGCGGCGAAATCCGGCTGCGGCGGCGGCGCAAGGTCAAGCTGGAAGAGTTCGTCATCTTCAACCAGCAGTTCCTCACCCTGATTCGCGCCGGACTTCCCATTGTGCAGGCCCTGGACCTGCTGGCCAAACGCCAGCGCAACCAGTACTTCCGTATGCTGCTGGAAGATGTGCGAGACCGCACCAAGGGCGGAGACCTGATCTCCGACGCCTTCGACAAACAGGGCGCGTTTCCCAAGATCTACTCCACCACGCTGATGGCGGGCGAAAAGAGCGGCAACCTCGATGAGGTGCTCACCCGCTTCGTCTCCTTCCAGCGCCTGGGGCTCACCTTCCGCAAAAAGCTGATTGCTTCGCTGGTCTACCCGGTTCTCCTGGTGTGCGGCGTCATCGGCCTGGTGACGATGCTGGTCACCTTCGTCATTCCCAAATTTTCCGAGCTGTTTTCCGATCTGAACCAGAAGCTGCCGCCGCTCACCGAGTTCACCATCAGCACGGCAATGGCCCTGCGCCACTACCTGCCGCTGATTGTCATCGCCTCGGTTTCGATCTTCCTGGGCTTGAACCGCTGGTCCAAAACGCCGCAGGGCGCCGAGACCCTGGACCGCTTCAAGCTGAACCTCCCCGTGGTGGGCACCATCTGGCAGCGCTACCAGATCGCGGTATTCTCGCGTATGATGTCTACCCTGCTCGCTGGCGGCCTGCCGCTGGTCACCTCGCTGGAGACCGCGGGCCAGTCGATGTCCAGCCGCCTCATCGTCATGGGCATCGCCGAAGCCTCCAAGAGCGTGCGCGAGGGCCAAACGTTGGCGCAGAGCCTGGAGCAGACCGGGGTCTTCCCCGATCTGGCAGTGGAGATGGTCGAGGTCGGCGAAGCCACCGGCGCGCTGCCCACCATGCTAAGTTCGGTGGCGGAGTTTTACGAAGAAGACGTGCAGTCGGCACTGGCGGCGGCCATGTCGCTCATCGAGCCGGTCATTCTGGTGGTGATGGGCCTGGTGGTCGGCTTTATCCTGATCTCGCTCTACCTGCCGATCTTCAGCTTTACCGCCGCCTGACACCGGCAGCCGCGCCCGCACCAGGCGCAACGAGGGTTATGACACAAGAGCTTTTTGTAGGACCGGTTACCGACGCAAACGAGGAGCAACAACGGGCCCAGGAGTTGGCGCGCCGCTACCGCTGCGAGTACATCGAGCTGAAGGGCTTCAAGATTCACCACGAACTGTTCCGCAAGGTTCCGGTCGAGCTGATGTTCCGCTTCAACTTCATTCCGCTCGAGGAACTCGCCGACGGACGCCTCGCCATTGCCTTGCCCGATCCCAGCCAGTTGATGGTCATCGACGAGATCGGCCTGCTTCTCAACCGCCGCGTGGCGCCCCGCGTCGCCACCCTCACCGAGATCACCGACATCCTCAAGAAGACCGAGCAGTCGCAGCGCGTGCTCGACGAAGCCGGCGAAACCTTCACCCTCGACGTGGTGCATGACGACGACGCCAACGGCGAGGAAAATCTTTCCATCGAAAAGCTGACCCAGGAAGATGACACCAGCCCCATCATCAAGCTGGTCGGCTCCACCATCTTCTCCGCCCTGGAGCGGCGAGCCAGCGATATTCACATCGAAACCCGCGACGACTGCGTGGTCATCAAGTACCGCATCGACGGCGTCCTGCAGGAGGCGATGAAGCCCATCGGCAAGGAGCATCACTCCACCATCATCTCCCGCATCAAGGTCATGAGCGAGCTCGACATTGCCGAGCGCCGCGTGCCCCAGGACGGCCGCTTCCGCGTGCGCTACCGCGGACGCTTCATCGACTTCCGCGTCTCCATCATGCCCAGCATCCACGGCGAAGACGCCGTGCTGCGCGTGCTCGACAAGGAGTCGATGAGCGAGCAGTTCCACAAGCTCACCCTCGACGTGGTCGGCTTCAGCGATTACGACCTCAAGAAGTTCCGCCAATATATCGCCGAACCCTACGGCATGGTGCTGGTCACCGGCCCCACCGGCTCGGGCAAAACCACTACTCTCTACGCCGCACTCAATGAGATCAAGTCCGACGAGGACAAGATCATCACCATCGAGGACCCGGTCGAGTATCAGCTGCGCGGCATCACCCAGATTCCGGTGAACGAGAAAAAGGGCCTCACCTTTGCCCGCGGATTGCGCTCCATCCTCCGCCACGATCCGGATAAAATCATGGTCGGCGAAATCCGCGACCAGGAGACGGCGCAGATCGCCATCAACTCCGCGCTCACCGGCCACCTGGTCTTCACCACCGTCCACGCCAACAACGTGGTGGACGTCATCGGACGCTTTTTGAACATCGGCGTCGAGCCTTACAATTTTGTCTCTTCGCTCAACTGCATCCTGGCCCAGCGGCTGGTGCGTCTCATCTGCCAGCACTGCAAGCAGGAGGTGCAATACAGCGACGAGCAATTGGAACTCGCCGGCTTGCGGCCCGAGGAGTGGCGCGGCGTGCCGTTCTACGAAGGCCCCGGTTGCATGGAGTGCGCCGGCACCGGCTTCCACGGACGCACCGCCATCCACGAACTGCTGGACTTGACCGATCACATCCGGGAACTGATCCTGGAGCGGCGTCCCAGCTCCGAGATCCGCCGCGCGGCGCGCGACGAAGGCATGAACTTCCTGCGCGAGTCGGCGCTGGACAAGGTCCGCGCCGGAGTTTCCACGCTCAAGGAAGTCAACAAAGTCACCTTTATCGAGTCGACCCGCTGATGCTGGAACGTAAAACTACCATCCGCCTGCCCCGCGTCGCCTGCGAAGTTACTGCGCAGGGCGTGGCCGCCGCCCGCGCCGAGGGCAAGACGGGCGCCATCGGCGCCATCCACAGCTGCGCCCTGCCCTCTGGAGCTCTCACGCCCTCGCTCACGGCGCAAAACGTGCAGGACTCCAAAGCGCTCAGCGATGCCATCGCCCAGGCCCTCACGGCCGTCGGCGGGCGCGGTCAGGAGGTCATCGCGGTGCTGCCCGATTCGGTGCTGCGCGTCACCCTGCTGGATTTCGATTCGCTGCCCGAGCGGCGTCAGGAAGCCGATGCCACGGTGCGCTTCCGCCTGCGCAAGTCGCTGCCCTTCGACATCGAAAAGGCTGCGCTCAGCTTCGACGTGCAGCGCACCCCAAAGGGTGTGCGCGTGGCCGCCGCCGTCGTGCTGCACTCCGTGCTGGAAGAATACGAGTCGGCCTTCCGCGCCGCCGGCTGCTCGCCCGGCGTGGTCATGCCCTCCAGCCTGGGAGCCCTGGGTGCGGTCAACGAGCCGCGTCCCACCATGCTGCTCAAGGTCGGGCAGGACTCGACCGCCGTGGCCGTGGCCAGCGACGGCCAGCTGCTGCTCTTCCGCATCCTGGAAGGAGCCGGCAACGGAGCCCTCGGTGTCCGCCAGCTGGCCGACGATATTTATCCCTCGCTGGTATATTTTCAGGACAACTACGGCATGAGCGTGGAAACCGTGCTGGTCAGCGGAATCCGCGAGTTGGCTACAATCTCCGCCGCCTTGCAGGAGCAGACCGGCGTCAAGGTGCGGGAGCTGATCGAGACCAGCGCAGTCAATGAAAAACTGCGCAACGAATTTGCAGGCGCCATCGGCGCCCTGCGCTAAGGAACGAGGAACCCGACCTTGCGACTGAACATCAATCTCGCCACCAAGCCGTACCAGGATGTGCGCCGCGTGCTGCGGCAATGGGGCGGGCTGGTGCTGCTGCTTGCGCTGTGCACCAGCTGGCTGCTATGGACGGCGTACACCAACTGGCAGCAATCGCGCGAGGTCAACGCCAAGATCGCCGTACTGAACTCCGAAATCGCCGCCCTCGACCACCAGCATGCCGAGGCCCTGGCCATGGTCCAGCTTCCCGCCAACCTCCCGGTGCTGGACGATTCCAAGTTCCTCAACGGATTGATTGCGCGCAAGGCCTTCTCCTGGACCCGCGTCTTCATGCAATTGGAACAGATCATGCCGGACAAACTGCACGTGCTTTCCATCCAGCCCTCGCTCTCCCCCAAAACCGATACGGTGGAAGTCCACATGACGGTTGCCGGAACCTCGCGCGACGCCGCCGTGGAACTGGTCAAGCGGCTGGAGCAGTCCCCCTCGTTCCGCAATGCGCGCATCGAGGAAGAGAGCGCCGTCAAGCTGCAGAAGGAAACTACCGACACCGTGCAGTTCCACCTGACGGCCGTCTACGTTCCGCAACCCGTTCCCGCCGCCAGAACGGCGGACGAGAGTAGCAAACCTGTCGCCAAGGCGTCCGGCAAGGCTGCTGAATCCAACGTTGCCGCGGGCAAACCTTCCGGATCCAAAGCCGCGGGGACCCAAGCCGCGCAAATCCAAGCCGCGCCAACCAAGGCTGCCGGAACCAAGGTCGCCCAAGCCACAGGAGGGCCGCAATGACCGTCGAGCTCCGCGACGTGCGAACGCAACTGCTGATTGCCGTGGCCGTGCTGCTGTTGCTGGACATTGCGGCGGTGGCCGTGCTGCTTTCTCCGGCCGGACGCTCGCCCAAAGCGAGGCAGCAGGCCTATGAACAATTGCGGCTGGTCAAGATGAATAAGGCTCGCTCGACCGTCTCCACCAAGGATATGGACCGCAACATCGCCACCGCCCGCCAGCAGGAGCAGGACTTCGACCGCGACCGGCTCACCGGGCGCTATTCGGAGATGTCGGAGCTGTTGTCCCACATCGCGGGCGACGCCGGCGTTAACGTCAGCGACGTAAAATATGACGAGCAGGCATCCAAGCAGAAGGAGAAAACCACGCCGCCAGGATATGAGGGCATCGGCATCACCATGCAGGTGCACGGCAGCTATACGCAGGACATGCGGTTTATCAACGCCGTGGAGCGGCAGCACATGCTGCTGCTGGTTGACTCGGTCAGCTTTGGCGGAATGCAGAGCGACGAGCTGACGGTTTCGGTCCACCTCACCACCTATCTGAGGAGCGAGGCATGAAGGCGGTAGCCACCGGTAAGACCAAACAGTGGGTCGCCATCGCACTGGTGCTGGCCGCCGTTTTCATGGTCGCGCGCGCCTTTCTCTCCAATGGAGGCGCGCCCCAGCCGGTCGCGGTGGCCACGGCTCCCGCCCAGAGTTCGGCCGCTCCGGCCGAGGAATCGCTGGACCCCAGGTTGCACCTGAACCTGCTGGCCAGCTCCGAGGCGATCAAGTACGAGGGCGATGGAAGAAACATCTTCCGGGCTGGCGCCGCGGCGGTGGCGATTCCCCCGGTGAAGGTCTCGCCGCTGCTGGCCAAACAGCAGCAGGAACAGGCGGCCAAAGCGGCGCAGGCGTTGGCGAACATTCCCCCGCCGATTAACCTGAAGTTCTTCGGCTTCAGCAACAAGCCAGGGGAAACCCCCAAAGCGTTTCTCTCCCAGGGCGACGACGTGTGGATCGCACGCGAGGGAGATGTGGTGGACCGTCATTACAAGATCGTCCACATCTCACCCACCGCGGTGGAAGTGGAAGACCTGCTCAACAGCAACCGCCAGAGCATCCGGCTGACGCAGGGATAGCAGAGATGGGCTGTCACCTTCCACGGCACGGAATCGGCAAACGGCGGGACTCCGGCTACATGCTGCTGATCCTCATGCTGGCCGTCGCCATGCTCGCCATCACCCTGCTGCAGGTGTCGTTCAACTACCGCCGCACCATCCAGCGCGACCGCGAGGTGGAGATGATCCACCGCGGCGTGCAATACGAGCGCGCCGTCCGGCTCTACTTCCGCAAGTTCGGCACCTATCCCAACACCCTCGAGCAGTTGGAAAACACCAACAAAATCCGCTTTCTGCGCAAGCGCTACAAGGACCCCATGGCTCCCGATGGACAGTGGCAGATCGCCCACATCACAGACATCAAGCTGACAGGCACGGGTCTCACCGCTCTGGCGGCCACCGTCGGCGGAGCCGGCGCAGCCGGCACCGCCAATCCAGCTCAGACGATTGCCGGCGGACTGACCGGTACGGCCACCACGTCTGCCTTCGGCACAACGGCAACAAACCAGAGCACGACCGGCAGCATATTTGGCTCGTCCGGCAACACCACTGGCACCGCCACCACACCTGGCACCGGCAGCACAACTGGCAGCACTGGTGGGCAGACAACCAGTTCCGGCGACAACTCCCAGACCTCCCCGGGAACCAGCTCCGGCACCGGCCCGGCGGATACCAACAGCACCTCCACCAATGGCGCGGGACCGCTCCTGGGCGGCGGCCCCATGCTAGGTGTCATCAGCAAATCCAAGGTAGAGGGAATTCACTCCTTCAACGACAAGAACCATTACAACGAGTGGTACTTCATTTACGACCCGTCCCAGGACAAGGGCCAGCAACTCACCGGCCCCTACAATCCCAACCTGACCCTCGGTTTAACCACCACCACCGGAACCCCCGCCGGACAGCCTGGCGCCACCTCGGGTGCGCCTGCCGCCGCCGCGCCCGGCACCACCCCAGCTGCCGCTCCAACCTCGGCCACGCCCCCTCCCACCACGACCGCGCCCTGATCCGGCCATCGCGCCGCGCAATTTAAAACCCCCATCCTTTTCGGACGGGGGTTTTGAGGTTCGTAGCGGTCAAGCCGCCAGCCGGGCCCGCGCGCACCTATGCGCTGAACGACGAGCCGCAACCGCAGGTGCTCTTCACGTTGGGGTTTTCAAACTTGAAGCCGGCGCCTTCCAGGGTCTCAATGTAGTCCACCGTGGCGCCCTGCAGATACATCAGCGAAGTCGCGTCGATGAATACCTTCAGGTCTCCGAACTCAAACGTCTTGTCCATGGCTCCGGCGCCGTTCTCAAACTGCATGCTGTAGGAGAAGCCGGAGCATCCGCCGCCCACCACACCTACGCGCAGGCCGCTGGGAACCGGAGTTTGCTGAGCCATGATCTCCTTTACCTTTGCAATGGCGGACGGAGTGAGGGTGAGGGGTGCGTTCTTAACTTCGGGGGTAGTGGTCGTGGACATGGCTTTTCTTCTCCTCGGCGAAAATCCTAATATAGCAAATCTCGGGGCTTCAGTGTCACCTGTCGGTGGCGCTAAACCGGGCAGATTTCAACGCTTGTAATTTTGATGCATCCGCAACTCCGGGAGTCGCAAAAGTTCTCAGCCCTGCCGCAATGCCGCATCCAGGTTGCCCCGCCCGCCCCAGAAAGCGGACAATTATTCCTGCTTGACTCTTGCCAAATCGTGCCTATAATCCCTTGATCTAGTTCGCCGCAGCGGTGGGGTGGCAGGGAGCCATCCTTGTGCTCACGACGAACTGCACAGGTGATGTCTATGGAACCAATGTCTGTGTTGCTGACGATTTGGGGCGTGGTGACCACCGTGCTGGTGGTCCTGCTGATCTACCGCAGTGCGCTCGCCAGGCATGAGGACGACGAACTCTTTCTTACCCGCGCGGATGCGCAATTCGAGCAGGAACAACAGGAGCTGACGGTCCGCATGAACCGGCTGCGCCCCTTCCTCAACATCCTGGCTGCCTCCAGCGGGGTGCTGATCCTGCTCATGGCAGGCCTGTGGGTGTGGCGCGGCTGGACCCGAATGTAGCTTCGATAGAATGTAGCTCCGCGGTAGCTCCCCGTGAAGAGCTGCCGCCCGCAAATCCGCTACTCCTTGGGTAACGCTCCCTGGGGGTACGCCTCAAACACCAGCGGGTTGGGACGCTTCGCGTTGCCTACCCGCACCACTTTCTTCCCTTCCAGAAAGCCGATCAGCGATTCCTGCAGAATCTCCCCCCGCCATCCCGCCAGCACCTCCGGCAGGGCCGTGCCTTCTTGATCGAGGAACCAGCGCACAATCTCCTGCAGGTCGCTGGTCGTCGCCAGCAATGCGGTATCCACATCGGTCTCCGCCGCCAGGTTGGCCACCGCCACCGAGAGCAGCTTGGTCAGCACCGCCACCTGCGGCGGGTCGTCGCGCCGCTCGTTGCTGGGCAGCTCGGCCTCCGCAATGGCGCGGGCTTGCGCCACGGCGTCCACCACATCCTGCTCGGCCTTGCGCAGCATCCGGCTGTCCATGCCGCGAATCGAAAACAGGTCCTCGACGCTGGCCGGAGAGCGGCGCGCAATCTCAATCAGCATGCTGTCGCCCAGCACCCGCGACGCCGGAACGTTGAGGCTCGCAGCCTGCCGGTCGCGCCAGCGCCACACCTCCCGCAGCACCGCCAGCTGGCGGCGGCTCAGCCGCGCGCTGCCGGAGATCCTCCACCGCTCATCCTCGCGCAGTACGTTTTTCACCAGGTCATCGCACTCGCCCCGCACCCAGCTGGTGCGCTCCAGCTTGCCGGCGCGCTCCAGAATCTTTTCCCGCATCGGCAGCAGGTAGCGCACATCGTCGGCGGCATATTCCAGCTGCACCGGACGCAGCGGGCGCTTGCGCCAGTCGCTAAAGCTCTCCCCGCCGTTCACCTTCGCGTTCAAAACCCGCAGGCACAGATTGGTGTGCGAGAGCGGATATCCATACCCCAGCAGCCCGGCGGCCACCTGCAGATCCAACACGCAGGCCGGAGCCGCCTCGGCTCCCTTGGCACAGAACTTCACCTCCTGGCGGGCGGCCACGGTCACCAGTTCCCGACCCGGCGCGGCGAGCAGCTCCCACATCGGACGCAGTCCGGGAAACACAATGGGATCGACGATGAAAATCTCTTCCGGGGTGGAGAGCTGCACCAGGCACAGCTCCGGCTCGTAGCGGCCCTCGGAGATGAACTCCGTATCCAGCCCGATGATGGTTTGTGAGGAGAGCTGGCGCAGTAATGTTTCAAACTTCGGCGCGGAATCGACGTAGAGTGTGTGATTAAGTGGCATCAGCGAACTTCATTCTAAAAGAAGCAGGCGCCGCCTGACTAGCGCGCAAGCCGCACAGACCTGATCGAAACTGCGCAAACCGAGCCTGGTCTTTAAGTCGTCATTCCCAACAACGTGAGGAATCCCTGCGCCGCTCCAATCTCCCAATCCGCCCCAGAGGCTTTTCAACCGACAATCGAACTCCGCAGGTGCCCCATATTTGCCCGCCTCTGGCAAATGTGGGATCGCACCAAGCCGGCATCTAAGAGATCTACACCACCACGCTGGAGACATTCTGCACCGAGGGTGCGCTCCTCAGCTCGGCCAGCACCTCGGCAGAGACCTGCTCATCCACCTGCACGATCGCCAGCGCCTGCCGCCCTTCGCGCCCCAGCGAGAGGCGGGCAATGTTGATGCCATGCTTGCCCAGCAGCGTGCCGATGGAGCCCACCACGCCGGGCGCATCCAGATTCGAAAACACGATGAACCGCCCGTCCAGTTGCGATTCGATCTCGATCCCATTCAGCCGCGTCAGCCGCGGCGATGTCCCATGTAGAAGCGTGCCGCTGCAATCCACCGACCCGGTAGGACCGATCAGATTGAGCTGGATCAGGTTGACCCGCGCGTTGGGATTGACCCGCAGCTCGCGCACCACCACGCCCCGCTCGTCGGCCGAGGCCAGCGCGTTGATGATGTTGGTGTGCCCATTGTCTTCCGTGCCCAGAATGGCGGCCACGGCGGCGCTGCGGATCAGCTGCGTCTTCCAGCCGCCGATCTCGCCCTCAAACTTCACCTCGATCTCGGCCAGGTTGGAGCGGAACAGCTGCGCCGCCAGCCGTCCCAGCTTGCCCGCCAGCCCCATGTACGGCTTGATCTGCTGGTACTCCACGTCGGAGAGCGAGGGCAGGTTGACCGCGTTCTGCGCAATGCCCTCCAGCAGGTAGTCGCGCACCTGCCTCGCAATCTGGATGCCCACCGCCTCCTGTCCCTCGCGGGTGGAAGCGCCCAGGTGCGGCGTGGCAAGCAGGTTGGGCGCCGAGAGCAGCCCGTTGTTGCGCGGCGGCTCCTCGCGGAAGACGTCGAGCGCCGCGGCGGCGATGCGTCCGCAGTGCAGCGCGGCTTCCACCGCGCCTTCGTCCACCAGCTCGCCGCGGGCGCAGTTCACCAGGCGAACTCCGGGCTTCATCTGCGCAATGGAGTCAGCGTTGATCATGTTGGCCGTCTGGTGGGTCAGCGCCACGTGCAGCGAAATGTAGTCGGCCTGGGCGTACAAGGCCTCCAGCGAAATCAGCTCGATGCCCAGCTCCTTGGCCCGCGAGGGTGACAGGTAGGGATCGCTGCCCACCACCTTCATGCCGAAGGCGCGGGCCCGCGCCGCCGTCTCGGTGCCGATCCTTCCCAGTCCGACGATGCCCAGTGTCTTGCCGGAAAGCTCGGTGCCCTGCAGATTCTTTTTGTCCCACTTGCCAGCCCTGGTGCTCTGGTCGGCGCGTGAAATGTGGCGGGCCATGGCCAGCATCAGGCCCAGCGTCAGCTCGGCCACCGAGACCGCGCTGGCGCCGGGAGCATTCATCACCACAATGCCCCGGCGGGTGGCAACCTCCACGTCGATGTTGTCCACCCCCACCCCGGCGCGGCCGATGACGCGCACACTGCCGGCGGCTTCGATCAACTCCGCGTCGGCCTGCACCGCCGAGCGCACAATCAGCGCATCAGCATCGTGAACGGCGAGTTTAGGGTCCAGGACAAACTGCTCCGGGGTAATGACGGTGCAGTTGGGAATCTCCTCCAGCACCTTCATGGCTGCACCGGCAATTTTCTCCGCCACCACGATCTTCACATTCACTCTCCGCTCTTGCGTGCTTTTGCGTACACCAGTTGCGCGGCGCGAAGGCCGTCGCCAAACTGGAAGCTATCCGGCTTCAGCTGCATCACAACCTGCTCCAGCCCGCCGATGATCGCAATGCAATCCAGGTAGTCGAGATAGCCAATGTGGGCGATGCGCAGGATCTGGCCCTTCATCTCGCCCTGGCCATCGGAGAGCACTCCGGCAAACTCTTTCTTGAAGCCCTTGACCACGTCGCTGGAGGAAACGCCCGCGGGCGCCTTGATGGCCGTGACGGCGGCGGCGTGGGAGGTGGAGAACAGTTCGAGTCCCAGCGCTTCGGCCGCGGTCCGAGTGCACAGGGCGCAGAGTTCGGCGTTGGCCACCAGCAGGTCGCGTCCCTTGGCCAGGTCGCCGCCTCCCTGCTGCTCCAGGTAGTCGAGTGCCGCGCCCATGGCGGCGATCAGCGCCACCGACGGGGTGTAGGCGCTTTCGCCCTTAACCGCGTTCTTGCGCTCCTTGCGCAGGTCGAAGTAATAGCGCGGCTGCGTGCTGGTCTCCATGCGGGCCCAGGCGCGCTCGCTGGCGGCCAGGTAGGCCAGGCCGGGAGGAATCATCAACGCCTTCTGCGAGCCGCCGATAATCATGTCGATGCCGTCGCCGTCCAAGTCGAAGGCCGTGGTGCCCAGCCCGGTGATGGCGTCCACCACCAGCAGCGCGTCGGTTCCCTTCACCAGTTTGGCCAGCGCCGAGACATCGTGACGCACGCCGGTCGAGGTTTCCGTGGCCTGCACAAACACGACCTTCACATCCGGAGTCAGCAGAGCCTTGACTTCCTCGATGGGAAACGTCTGCCCGTAAGGCTTGGTGAGCACCGCCGCCTGGCAGCCGAACGCCTTGGCCAGCGCAACCCAGCGCTCGCCGAATTTGCCGGCAGACAGCACCAGAACCTTGTCGCCCGGGCTGGTCAGATTGGTGACCGCGGCTTCCATGGCTCCGGTGCCCGAGGCGGCCAGCACCACCACATCGTTGCTGGTGCCGATGAAGACCTTCAACTGAGCCAGCACTTTGAGAAACAGCGCACGGAATTCCGGCGTGCGGTGGTGAAGGTCGGCGGCGGCCATGGCAAACTGCGCGGCCGGAAGCAGGGGCGTCGGGCCGGGGGTGAAAAGACGAGTCTTACGGAACATGAAACCTTCTCCTGAAAGTGAATGCGGTGCGCGAGGCGAGACAACAATGCGGATGCAACACCCAAGCTTCGAACGCGCCATCATAAAGCTCTGTGGGGAGTACTTGCAAGCGAAGGTCCAACCATTGTTCCGGTTAGCCGCCGCATCGGAAACCGTTACCCTTCCGTCCATCCTTGGCAACTTTGCGCAACGATTAACGATTCCGTTATCCCAGCCTCCAAAACCATTGCCTTAATGGTGAATCGTTCCTCCGCTCCTGTGCTCTGGTTTATAGTGGAGTTTCATACGGAAGAGAAGCCATTGTATTTCCTGAATTCCCGTTTTCGCCGGCTCTCCCGGGGCCTAGTTTTTCGATTCGCGCCCGTGTTTATGCTATTCCTAGCCTCCTGCGCGCGCACGGGCCCGGTCGGCAGCGGAGAAATCATGTACGTTTCGGCGCCCTCGGCCAACCTCCGCGACCACGTCTCCGCCGTCTACAACCGCGTCGGCACGGTCACCAACGGCGATCGCGTCGTCGTCTTGGAGCGCCAGCACCGCTTCGTACGCGTGCGCACCGCACAGAAGGTGGAAGGCTGGATCGAGTTGCGCGCGCTGGTGCCCCGCGAAACCTTCGATCAGTTCCAGCATCTCAGCAAAGACAATCGCACCACGCCCGTCGAGGGCCACGGTCTCACCCGCGTCGAGCTGAACATGCACGTCTCTCCCGGACGCGAGACCGACACGCTCTACCAGCTCGCCGAAAATTCCAAGGTGGAAATGCTCAAGCGCGCCGCCACTGTGCGCGCCACGCCTGAGGAAGTCGCCGCTAAAAAAGCCGCCGAGCTGGCCCGTGCCGCAGGCGAACCCATAAAGCCCGAGCCGAAAAAGAAACTCCATACCCAGCCACCGGCCGCGCCTGTGTCGAAGCCAGCTCAGCCGGCGGCCGCGCCTGCGAATCAAGCAGCGCCAGCAAGCCATCCCGAAGAAGCCCAGCCCAAGCCGATGGACGACTGGTGGCTGGTGCGCGATGCGCAGGGCCACACCGGCTGGGTGCTGGCGCGCATGGTTGATCTCGATCTCCCTCTCGATGTGGTGCAGTATGCCGAGGGCCAGCGCATCCTTTCGGCCTTTGTGCTCAACACCGTGCAGGACGAGCAGAAGGGCACCATCCCCCAGTACCTGGTGCTGCTCAACGAAAACCACGACGGCATCGCCTATGACTTCAACCAGGTTCGCGTCTTCACCTGGAACCTGAAGAAGCATCGCTATGAGACCGGCTACCGCGAACACTTCATCATGGGATATTTTCCGGCCACGGTCTCGACGGAGAACTTTGACCGCGAGGGCATCGAGCCGGTCTTCACCTTGCGCGAACAGAACGAGGACGGCTCCATCACTCCGCGCAAGTACCGGCTCATCGGCAACGTAGTGCGGCAGGTGCTGGCTCCCGGTGAGGTGCCGCCTCATGCCGCCCATTCACCCGACGAGCCCAAGTCGAAGTCCGCGGCGGAAAAGAAATTGCTTCACCACAAAAGCGGCGCGCCCCCCGGCAAAAAATCCTGAATTCCGGACTCCGGCTCAGGACTTCATGGCAAAATTTCCCGCCCAAACTTCTACGCAGGGCAATCCATCCCCGCAGGGCCAACGCGAATCCTACTCTCTGCAAAACGGAGGAATTGCGGTCATGGCTGAAAAGATCAAGAAGTTGGACCTCCAGCGGGATTATAAGAAGTTCCTTTACTTCATCGATGGCGAGGGCAACGTTTGCCACAAGCCGAAGAGCGGAGGAGGCGAGTCGAAGGTCCTGTTGCAGCATGCCGTAGAGCGTGACAACCAGTACCTCTACTTCATCGACAAGCAGGGCGACATCTCGCGCTCGCCCCGCGGCCAGAAAAAGAAAGCCGCATAATGCCGCAGCCGGTTCTGAGCAGGCGCCCCGCCGTGCCATGAGTTGCGCGATCAGCAACCCAGGCTGGAACATGTACGTCTTCCGCGACGGCAGGCGCACCGTCAGCGGAACGGAGTTGGTCACCTGCCTGCGGGCTGCGCTGCTGCGCTGGCGCAGTGCGACTCCGGAGGACTGCGAAGACCGCCTGCTGGCCGCGCTGATCGCCGCCGGAGAGCTGGAATGTGCGTTGCTGGACGGCTCCGAAGGCAATGCTTCCCTGCCAGATATCTCTTGCGAAATTGCCTCGGAGATCACCGACGCACTGGCCGAGGGTCTCTTCACCAAACATAAAGATTCACTTTCATCAATCTTGCAGAAGGTGGAGCAACTCCGCATCGGAGATCGCTGCGAGGTTGCCGTGCAGGAGGGATTCGCCTACTATGCGCTGCACCCGCGCAAAGTAGCCATGCTCATCGAGGAGCTAGGGTACGGCACACGCCTCGAAACGTGCGTCTGCGTGCTGGGAATCCGCAGTATCGGAGTCACCCTGGGTGCGGTGGCCTGCGCCGCGCTTACCCTGCGCGGCATCCCTTGCCGGCGCATCAGCGTGCGGCCCACAGGCCATCCTTATGATCGCCGGTTGGAGGTGAGCCCACTTCTGCGCCAATGGATTGAGCTGGCCGGCGATGCGGAGTTCCTGATCATAGACGAAGGGCCGGGCATCAGCGGCTCGTCTTTTCTGGCGGTGGCCGAGGCGCTGGAAGGCTGTGGAGTCGCGAACAGCCGGATTCACCTGATCGGCAGCCGCGCGGTGGATCCTGCGACGTTGCGCGCCGCCGATGCAAGCCGGCGCTGGCGGCGCTACCACTTTCACCTGATTCAGTCGGCGCCGCTGGCTCCGCCCGGCGCGGGTATGGACATTTCAGGCGGCGAATGGCGAAGGCATTTTCGCTATCCGGCGGACACCATGCCCGCGGCATGGCCGTCGCTGGAGCCAGCCAGGTTTCTGGCGCGCGACGAGCAGAGCATCTTCCGCTTCGAAGGCTTTGGACACTATGGCGAGGCTGTGGGCGCTCGGGCAGCACTGCTGGCAGACCGCGGCTACGCGCCACGCTATTTGGGCCACCGCCGTGGCTTTGGCGAATATGCCCTGGTGCCCGGACGGACGCTGACATTAGCCGATTGCTCGCGTGAATTGCTGGAGAGAATGGCGAGCTATCTGGCCTTGCGCTGCACCGGCTTTGCAAGCCAGGCGGAGCAGACCCCCGAGTTGGAAACCATGCTGCGCTGGAACTGGCTGAACGAATTCGGCGAAGAGCTAGCCGGCGCGGAGTCGCAGATGAATACGGAGCGTGTGGCGATCTGCGACGGACGCATGCTGCCGCACGAATGGCTGCGCACCGAGCCGGGAGTGCTGCTGAAGCTGGACGCAGGCACCCACGGCGACAATCATTTTTTCCCCGGCCCCTGCGACATTGCCTGGGATGTGGCGGGAACCATCGTGGAGTGGCAGATCGGAGGCAACGCGCGCGACTACTTCGTCGGCGAATACATGCGGCGCTCCGGCGACACGATTCGCGAACGGCTCCATCCCTACCTGCTGGCCTACACCACGTTTCGCATGGGATGGTCGCGGATGGCAGCGGCAGCCATGCAAGGTGAATTCGACGCGGCGCTGCTGGAACGCGACTACCAGCGCTACCGGACGCAGGCGCAGTTCCTGCGGCTGCGCAGCGGGGCAGCGCAATCGGCGTGAGTGGCATCACACGGGATGGTGACACGCGCCCTCCCCGGAAGTGACTCCGGAAACTAGCCTGCTGATGGGGCAACGCGCACATTGATAGCGGCCCGATGCGAAAAGGGGAAGCTTGGCGACTGCAGAGCAGAGCGTGGCGGGCACGGCCGAGGGCCAGAGCCCGCTTCAGCGATTGAAGCTGACGATTCGCGGCGCGGTGCAGGGTGTCGGCTTCCGTCCGTTCGTCTATCGCCTGGCAACCGAACTCCGGCTGAACGGTTGGGTCAGCAACACCTCGCGCGGCGTGTTCGTGGAGGTGGAGGGCGCCCACCCTCAGCTGGAGCAGTTCCTGCTGCGGGTGGAGCGCGAGAAGCCCGCGATCTCATTCATCCAAAGTTTGGAAAGCAGCTTTGCCGATGCCGCCGGCTACGTGGGATTTGAGATTCGCAAAAGCGAAGACGGCGAAAAGACCGCGCTGGTAATGCCCGACATTGCAACCTGCCCGGAGTGCCTGCGCGAGGTCTTCGACCCGCACAACCGGCGCTTCGGCTACCCGTTTACCAACTGCACCAACTGCGGACCGCGCTACACCATCATCGAGTCGCTGCCCTACGACCGGCCGCGCACTACCATGAAGAAGTTCACTATGTGCGCGGAGTGCGCGCGCGAGTATGGCGACCCGGCGAACCGCCGCTTTCACGCCCAGCCCAACGCTTGCCCGGAGTGCGGGCCACATCTTGAGCTCTGGAGCATGACAGGCACGGTGCTGGCGCAACGCGGCGCGGCTCTGGAGGGTGCCGCTGCGGCGATCCGCACGGGAAACATTGTCGGCGTGAAGGGACTGGGCGGCTTCCACCTGATGGTGGACGCGCGCAACGAACAGGCGGTGCGCAGGCTGCGCCAGCGCAAGCATCGCGAAGAGAAGCCGTTCGCGCTGATGTTTCCGGCGGAGGACGAGGTTCTGCGAGAGTGCGATGCCGCGCCGCTGGAGATGCGGATGCTGCGCTCGCCTGAGTCTCCCATCGTGCTGCTGCGGCGCAAGCTGTCGACGCGCTCCGGGCCTGCGGCTCCGGGGTTAGCGTCTCTGGTCGCGCCGGGCAACCCAACGCTGGGCGTGATGCTTCCTTACACACCGCTGCATCATCTGCTGATGCGGACACTGGGATTCGCGGTGGTCGCCACCAGCGGCAACCTGAGCGATGAGCCGATCTGCACCGATGAGCGGGAGGCCGTGGAACGCCTGCATGACATTGCCGATCTTCTGCTGGTGCACGACAGGCCGATTCTGCGCCATGTGGACGACTCGATTGTGCGCCTGATGGCGGGCCGCGAGATGATCATGCGCCGCGCCCGCGGCTTTGCTCCGCTGCCGGTGATGCTCGATCAGGATATGCCAACTCTGCTCGGCGTGGGCGCACACCAGAAAAACACCGTGGCGCTCTCCGTGGGGAGGCAGGTCTTCCTCAGCCAGCACATCGGCGACCTGGAAACGGAGCCGGCCAACGATTCCTTCGTGCGCGTCGTAGAGAGCCTGGAAGAACTCTACGATGCCAAGCCGGAGAGCGTGGCCTGCGACCTGCATCCCAACTACATCTCCACCGGCTACGCGAACCGTGTGTGCCCGGAGCCGGTGCGGGTGCAGCATCATTACGCTCACGTGCTGGCCTGCATGGCGGAGAATGGGGTGAAGACTCCAGCACTGGGCGTGGCCTGGGATGGCAGCGGCTGGGGTCCGGATGGCACAGTATGGGGCGGCGAGTTTTTAAAGATCGACGAATATGGATATACCAGAGTCGCACGCCTGCGTCCGCTGCGGCTGGCAGGCAGCGAGCGGGCAGTGCGCGAACCGCGGCGGTGCGGTCTCGGCATATTGCATGAAGCTTTATACGAAGCCATGGGAGAAGAAATATTCGCGCGCGAGGAACTTCACCCGGTCGGTGCCTTCGCGCCCGCCGAGCGCAAGATTATTGCGGCCATGCTGCGGCAGGGATTGAACAGCCCATGGACTTCGAGTGCGGGGCGATTGTTTGACGCGGTGGCCTCGCTGATCGGCGTGCGCCAAGTCTCGCGCTACGAGGGACAGGCGGCGATGGAGTTGGAGTGGCTGGCGGAGCGCAGCACGGAGAGCGGCGCGTATGATTTTGCCATCAAGCCAGCGACTGACAAAACGGCCCCAGCGGAGCTGGACTGGGCTCCCATGGTGCGCGCGATGACGGCCGAGGTTGCGCGCAACACAAGGCCGGAGACGATGGCGCGGAAGTTCCACAACACGCTGGCGGAGATGATTGCGCGCGTGGTTGGCGGGTTAGCGAATGAAGCCGCAGCGGTGCCGGTTTTGCTGACCGGCGGATGCTTCCAGAACCGGCTGCTGACCGAGTTGACGGTGGCGAGGTTGCAGGCGGGCAGAGTCAAGGTATATTGGCACCAGAGGGTTCCTCCCAATGACGGAGGCATCAGCCTGGGGCAAGTAGTGGCGGCGGCAAGACAGTTGAGATTCAAAAAAATCGTGAGGGAGCAGCCATGTGTTTAGCAGTGCCGGGAAAGATCGTCAGTGTGAGCGGCGAAGATTTGGCACGGCAGGCCCGCGTTGATTTTGGCGGCGTGCTGAAGGAAGTGAACCTGGCCTACGTTCCGGAGGCGCAGATTGGCGAATACGTGCTGGTCCATGTCGGCTTCGCCATCAGCGTGGTGGACGAGGAAGAGGCGGGCAAGGTTTTCGGCTATCTCAAAGAGATGGGCGAGCTGGGCGAGTTGGGCGATCTGACGCCGAATCCGGGAGTAAAGCAGTGAAATATCAATCGGAGTATCGCGACGCAGGCGCCGCGCAGGGCTTTGCGCAGCAGATTCGCAAAATCACCACGCGGCCCTGGACGCTCATGGAGATCTGTGGCGGACAGACCCACGCCATCGTGAAATTTGGGCTGGACGAGTTGCTGCCGGAAAAGATTGAACTGGTGCATGGGCCGGGCTGTCCGGTGTGCGTCACGCCGCTGGAACTGATCGACAAGGCGGTGCAGATCGCAATGCGGCCCGAGGTCATCTTCTGCTCCTTTGGCGACATGCTGCGGGTGCCGGGAAGCGATTCCGATCTGTTCGGCATCAAGGCGCGCGGAGGCGATGTGCGCATTCTGTATTCGCCGCTCGAAGCGCTGAAGATCGCGAAGGAAAATCCCAACAAAGAGATTGTTTTTTTCGCCGTTGGCTTTGAGACGACGGCTCCGGCACATGCCATGGCCGTTTATCAGGCCAAGCAGCAGGGGATCAAGAATTTCTCGGTGCTGGTATCGATCGTGCTAGTGCCGCCGGCGATGGAGGCGATACTGGGTTCGGAGACCAATCGGGTGCAGGGATTTCTGGCCGCCGGACACGTCTGCGCCATCATGGGCTATGACGAATACCTCCCGATTGCGGCCAAGTACAAGGTTCCCATCGTGGTGACGGGATTTGAGCCGCTCGATATTCTGCAAGGCATTGAGATGTGCGTGGCGCAGCTGGAAGAAGGGCGCCACGAGGTGGAGAACCAGTACACGCGGGCGGTTACCGAGGGCGGAAACCTGCCGGCGCAGCACTACATCAAGGAAGTGTTCCGCGTGGTGAACCGCAAGTGGCGCGGCATTGGAGAGATTGGCTCCAGCGGCGTGGGCCTGCGTCCGGAATACGCCGAGTATGACGCCGAGCTGCGCTTCAACGTGGGCGGCTATACTGCAGAGGAGAGCCCGCTGTGCATCAGCGGCCTCATCATGCAAGGTCAGAAGAAGCCGCACGAGTGCAGCGCCTTCGGCAAGCAGTGCACGCCGGAGAAGCCGCTGGGCGCGCCCATGGTTTCCAACGAAGGCGCCTGCGCCGCGTACTACCGTTACCGCCGCGCCGAGCTGGCCACCGCGGGAAAGAGATAACCGATGACCACCCTGAAAGACTTTACGCTAAGCTGCCCGCTCCCGATCAGCGACTATCCGACGGTGACGCTGGCCCACGGCGGCGGCGGCAAGCTGATGCATCAGCTGATCGAGAAGATGATTCTTCCGGCCTTCAACAGCCCTCTGCTGGAGACGCGGCACGATGGCGCGGTCTTCGATCTGGGCGGCGCGCGGCTGGCTTTCACCACCGACTCTTACGTGGTCAATCCTCTGTTTTTTCCCGGCGGCGACATCGGTTCGCTGGCCATCAACGGCACGGTCAACGATCTTTCGATGTGCGGCGCGCGTCCGGTTTACCTGAGCTGCGGCTTCATTCTCGAAGAAGGACTCGCGATGGAGACGCTGTGGGCGGTGGTGCAGAGCCTGAAGCGCTCGGCCGAAATTGCCGGCGTGCAACTGGTGACCGGCGACACCAAGGTGGTCGATCGCGGCAAAGGCGACGGCGTGTTCATCAACACGGCGGGAGTGGGCGTGATCGAACACGGATTGACGATCGCGCCGGCCAGTGTGCGAGAGGGCGACGTGGTGCTGCTCAGCGGCGATGTGGGCTGTCACGGCATCGCCATTATGGCCATGCGGCAGGGCTTGGAGTTCGAGTCGGCGATTGAGAGCGACTGCGCTCCGTTGAACGGGCCGGTGCAGGATTTGATCGCGGGACAAATCGCTGTGCACTGCCTGCGAGACCTAACACGCGGCGGATTGGGCACTACGCTGATCGAAATTGCCGAGGCCACGGGATTGCAGATCACCATCGACGAGTTGAGGATTCCGGTGCGCGACGACGTAGCCGGCGCCTGCGAGGTGCTGGGCTTCGACCCGCTGTACCTGGCCAACGAGGGGCGCATGATCGTCTTTGTGCCGGAGAGCGATGCCGGGCGCGCGCTGGAGTTGCTGCGCGGCAATCCGAACTCCGCCGGGGCCGTGGAGATTGGCCGCGTCTCCTCGGGTGGCGGAGGCCTGGTGAAGATGAAGAGTCGCATCGGCACCATGCGCATTATCGACATGCTGAGCGGAGAGCAACTGCCGCGCATCTGCTGAACCCGGCGCTTGCTCGGGCTTCGCGTCGGGTAGGCGGCAAATGGCGCCGCTCCGGCCGCGGAGGCTCAGGCGTCGGCGCCCGGTTTTGTTTTGGCTTTTGCCAATTCGCCTCCCAGGGCGGGACGCCGACACATCCTCAGGTGAGCATCATCACATCGTCGGGTTTACTCCACGCCTACACTCGATTGCAGAATGGTGGGGGCGGTCTTTTGTGCCAAAAGACTGCGCTGTGTAATGAATTCGGACCGAGGAGCGATGCATGCAACTTACACCGAAGACAATTCCGCCCCCCTCCGACGATAAGCGGTGGAAGTTCGTCGACAGAACGATGCGCCGTCACGGTCACGAACCGCACGCGCTGATCGAGGTGCTGCATTCGGTGCAGGAAACCTTCGGCTTTCTCACCGACGACGCCCTGAAGTACGTGGCGGCCTCGCTGCGGGTGCCGTTAAGCAAAGTGTATGGCGTGGCCACCTTTTACCACTTCTTCACCATGGAGCCAGCGGGCGAGCATACCTGCGTCATCTGCACCGGAACAGCATGTTACATCAAGGGCGCGCCCGCACTGCTGAACGCGGTGGGCGAGGTTGCCGGAATCAAGGCGGGCGAAACCACTCCCGACGGCAGGCTGTCGTTGCTCACGGCGCGCTGCGTGGGCTCCTGCGGACTGGCGCCGGCGGTGGTCTTTGACACCCAGCTAACCGGCAAGATGACCACCGAATCGATCAAGCAGCGGATCTCGGCCTACGTGGGCAGTGAGCCCGAATCGCTGGTGGTAGAGGAGCACCGATGAATCAGGACGATCTGGCCAATATCGCGGCCCAGGCCAAACAGAGCGACAGCAGCTACGATCACGTCGTCAAGGTCTGCGTGGCTTCCAGCTGCCTCTCCGCCAACTCCGAGCACGTGAAGACGCTGCTGGAGCGCGAAGTGAAGCAGCGCGGCCTGGAGAGCTGCTGCAAGGTGAAGGGAGTGGGCTGCATGGGGCTGTGCGCCGCCGGCCCGCTGGTGTCCGCCGACAGCAACGAGAAGAGGTTCCAGGGCGTGACCCCGGAAGACGCCGCCGCCATCATCGACAGCGTGGTGGACGATGTGCCCGCCCCCGCCGCGCTGGCGATGGACAGCAAGCTGGAGTTCTTCGTCAAGCAGAACAAGATCGTGCTCGAAAACTGCGGCGAAATCGACCCCGAGCGGATCGAGGACTATATCTCCGCGGATGGCTACGAGGCGCTGTTTCACTGCATCACCCGGCTTGAACCGCTGGGCGTTATCGAGCAGATCACGCGCAGCGGCCTGCGCGGACGCGGCGGCGCCGGATTCCCCACCGGGCTTAAATGGATTACGGTGCACAAGGCAGGCGGCGACCGCAAATTCGTCATCTGCAATGCCGACGAGGGCGATCCCGGTGCCTTCATGGACCGCAGCGTGCTGGAAGGTGATCCGCACCGCGTGCTCGAAGGCATGGCGATTGCCGGCTATGCGGTGGGAGCCCATCGCGGCTTCATCTACTGCCGCGCCGAGTATCCGCTGGCGGTCGAGCGGCTGCGCCAGGCGATTCGCCAGGCCGAGAGCCACGGAATGCTGGGCATGAACATCGGCGACACTCACTTCGACTTCAAAGTCGAAGTCCGGCTAGGCGCGGGCGCCTTCGTCTGCGGCGAGGAGACGGCCCTGATCGCCTCCATCGAGGGCGGGCGCGGCACGCCGCGTCCACGTCCTCCGTTCCCAGCGCAGACAGGACTGTGGAATGCGCCCACGCTGATCAACAACGTGGAAACCTTCGCCAACGTTGCGCCCATCATCCGCCGCGGCGGCGAATGGTTTGCCTCCCTCGGCACCGAGAAGAGCAAGGGGACCAAGGTCTTCGCGCTCTCCGGGCGCGTGCAAAACACCGGTGTCATCGAGGTCCCCATGGGCATGACGCTGCGTGAGATCATCTTCGGGCTGGGCGGAGGAATCCCCGAAGGCCGCCGCTTCAAGGCCGTGCAGTTGGGCGGCCCCTCGGGCGGCTGCGTTCCAGAGCAGCACCTCGACATCCCGGTGGACTATGACTCGTTGGCCAGCGTCGGCTCCATCATGGGCTCGGGCGGAATGATCGTAATGGATGAAAGTTCCTGCATGGTCGATGTGGCCAAGTTCTTCATGGATTTCTGCATGTCGGAGTCCTGCGGCAAGTGCGTTCCCTGCCGCGTGGGCACCACCCAGATGCAGAACATCCTGGAGCGCATTACGGATGGCGGCGCCGGGGAACACGAACTGGCATTGCTGCACCGGCTGGCTGGCATGGTGAAGGCGGCGAGCCTGTGCGGGTTGGGGCAGACGGCTCCCAATCCCACGCTGACCACCCTGCGATACTTTATGGACGAATATCGCGCGCACATCGAAGAGGGACGCTGCCCGGCCGGGGTCTGCCATCCGGCGAAGGCGGAAGCGGAGGTGGGCGCGTGAACCATCCCGGGCTTGAGATCCGCACCCTGACGATCGACAACCGCGAGTGCGGCGGCCGCTCCGACCAGACCATTCTGGAGGTGGCCGAAGAGAATGGCATCTTCATTCCGACGCTCTGCCGGCTCGCGGGCTTGAGCAACATCGGCGCCTGCCGCATGTGCCTGGTCGAGGTCAAGGGCAACAACAAACTGATGCCAGCCTGCGTCACCATCATTCAGGAGGGCATGGAAGTCACGGTCAACTCTCCGCGGCTGGCCGAGTACCGCCAGCTGACCCTGGAAATGCTGTTCAGCGAACGCAACCATATCTGTTCGGTGTGTGTGACCAACGGCCACTGCGACCTGCAATCGCTGGCGCAGAAGCTGGGCGTCAACCACATCACCATCCCTTACCTGCATCCCCTGATGCCGGTCGATGCCTCGCACCCGCGCTTCATTGCCGACCACAACCGCTGCATCCTATGCACACGCTGCATACGGGTTTGCCAGGAGATCGAAGGCGCACGCACCTGGGACATGATGGGCCGCGGCACCAAGGCCAGGGTGATCACGGACCTGAATCGTCCGTGGGGCGAGAGCGAGAGCTGCACCGGCTGCGGCAAATGCGTGCAGGTATGTCCCACCGGCGCACTGAGCGATAAGGGACAGGCCGCCGGCGAGATGCTCAAGCGCCGCGCCTTTTTGCCCTACTTGAACATGATGCGGGAGGTGGGCAAATGAGCGAAGTAACGCAGAGCGAAGTGACTCCGAGCAAAGCGCGAGTGGCAACGGTTTGGCTGGACGGATGCTCGGGCTGCCACATGTCTCTACTGGACATGGACGAGCGGCTAATTCTGCTCGGGGAAAAAATTGAGCTCGTCTACAGCCCGCTGGTGGACGCCAAGCAGTTTCCCGAGAATGTGGATGTGGCCCTGGTCGAGGGCTCGGTGAGCACAGATGAGGACCTGCACAAGATCAAGCTCATCCGCAAGAATTCCAAGGTTCTGGTGTCGCTGGGCGACTGCGCGGTGACCGGCAACATCCCCTCCATGCGTACGCTGTTTCCGCTGGCCAAGGTGATGGAGCGCGTCTACGTGGAGAACTCCACCATCAACTGCCACGCGCCCACTAAGAACGTGCCCAAGCTGCTGGAGCGAGTGCGCCCGTTGCACGAGGTGGTGGCCGTGGACATCTACTTGCCAGGCTGCCCGCCTTCGGCCGACAACATTTTCCATGTGATCAGCGAACTGCTGGAAGGGCGCATGCCGGAGATGGATTCCAGCACGCGCTTCGGATCCTAGGAGCTGTATGCCGACACTGACGATCGATCCCGTTACCCGTATCGAGGGCCACGCCCGCATCACGTTGCAGCTGGACGAGCAGGGAGAGGTGCAGGACGCGCGCTTCCATGTGACCCAGGTGCGCGGCTTTGAAAAGCTCTGCGAAGGACGTCCCTTCACCGAGATGCCGGCGCTGATGGCGCGCATCTGCGGCATCTGTCCCACCAGCCACCTGCTGGCCTCCAGCAAGGCCTGCGATGAGATCATGGCGGTGCGCATCCCGGAGACGGCGGAGAAGCTGCGCCGCATCATGAACCTGGCGCAGATCATTCAGTCCCACGCGCTCAGCTTCTTCTATCTCTCGTCGCCGGACTTTCTGTTGGGGATGGACGCCGATCCGGAGGAGCGCAACATCTTGGGCGTGGTGCGCAAGCATCCGGCGATGGCGCGCGACGGCATCAAGCTGCGCCAGTTCGGACAGCGCGTGCTGGAGAGTCTGGGCGGCAAGCGGATTCACCCAGGCTGGATCGTGCCCGGCGGCGTGAGCCATCCGCTGGAGGCCGCGCAGCGCGACCAGATTCTGGCCGAGCTTCCCGAAGCCATCCGCATCACGCGCGCCACGCTGCACTGGTTCAAATCACAGATTGAAAGCTTCCACGCCGAAGTGCGCTCGTTCGCCAATTTTCCCTCGCTGTTCATGGCCTTGGCTAACGACGGCAACCAGCTGGCGGCCTACAGCGGCTGGCTGCGCTTCATGGACGCCAACCTGAACATCGTGGCCGACCACATCACCGGCCTCGATTACCAGAACTACATCGGCGAATCCAGCAACGACGACTCGTATCTGAAATCCACCTACTTCAAGCCGCTCGGGCTGGCCGCGGGAATGTATCGCGTAGGACCGCTGGCGCGGCTGAACATGTGCCGGTCGGCGGGAACCCCGCAGGCCGACGAGGAGATGGCGGAGTTCCGCGAGCTGGAACACCACTCGGTTCTCAGCTCTTTCTACTACCACTATGCACGGCTGATCGAGATCCTGTTCTCGCTGGAGCGCATGGAAACCCTGCTGCGCGATCCGGAAATTCTGGGCAAGAATGTGCGCGCGCATGCCTCGCCCAACAACTTCGAGGGCGTGGGCATCCTGGAAGCGCCGCGGGGCACGCTGATTCATCACTACCGCATCGACCAGAACGGATTGATCGAGTCGGCCAACCTGGTGATTGCAACCGGCCACAACAATCTTGCGATCAACCGTGGCGTTCTGCAGGTGGCGCGGCAGTTCGTGCGCGGCAACACGCTGGAGCAGGGCATGCTGAATCGCGTGGAAGCCGTGGTGCGCGCCTTCGATCCCTGCCTGAGCTGCTCTACCCACGCCGCGGGCCAGATGCCTCTGCTGATCGAGCTAATGGGCGCCGATGGCACGGTATTGGACCGGCTGCGCCGGTAGCGCTGCATGTCAGGCGATCCGCGCGTGCTGCTGATTGGATATGGCAACGTCCTGCGCGGCGACGATGCGCTGGGCCCGATGGCCGTAGAGCGCTTGCGCTCCGTGTTGACCGGCAGCGCGACAGACGTAGAGTTACTGAGCTGCCATCAACTGGCTCCCGAGCTGGCCGAGCAGCTTGCACACTGCAAGCTTGCACTCTTTGTGGACGCGGTGGACTGCGGCGAGCCGGGCACGGTGCGCGTGCAACAGCTGTCTCCCGAGGCAGGGGATGCCAACAGCTTCACACACCACGTCCAACCCGCGTCGCTGCTTGCGCTGGCTCGCGAACTCTATGGACGCGCGCCCGAGGCACTGCTGGTGACCGGCTCAGGCGCAACGTTTGACGGACGCGAGAGCCTTAGCGAGCAGGGCCGCAAAGCACTGCATGAAATCTGCCGCCTCGTTCCGCAACTGATTGTGGATTTCCGCGCGCACGGTGATGTGATGGCGATGAAGGAGTGAAAAGATGGCGCAGGCCGAGTTTGTATTCCGGTCAACAGCCGTTTCGTTTGCTATCAATAGGTTTTGCAGATCCAGCAGCACAGCACATTATGACCAGAATGCAATTGGCGAACTGGGCACTTGTCAGGTCGAACCCTTCTCCGTAAGATTCGGGCACTGGTTTGTGAACGTCTGGTGACAGACAGCCACGCAGTTTGCCTTGACGAAGAAACAGAGCCCCTGACGATGACGGTAAAAAAGACCATTCTCTGCGTGGACGACGAGCAGAACCTGTCCATCCATAAACTCACCCTCGAGACCCGCGGCTACCGCGTGTTGACATGCAATACAGCGGCCGAGGCCTTCAACATTATCTCCCGATGTGGGGTGGACTTGGTGTTAAGCAACGTGGATCTTCCCGATGCGCCCTCCCCCGAACTGGTCCGCCGCATCAAGGCCCTCAGCGCGGATATTCCGATAGTGCTGCTGAGCTCCCGTATGCGGATCTTCCATACCGACGCACCGGTGGATCTGCTGTTGAGAAAAGGCACGTATGCGCAGGCTGAGCTGTTGGAGCGCCTGCGGCTATTGTTGACGAAGCGCCGCGGCCCCCGGCGTACAGCCACATCTCCGGCAGCCATCGAACAGCGCGCTTCCGCTTGCTAACCCGGTTGGCTGCGTCCGCTCGTGTAAAATGGACGTAGAGACCTATGGCAGCGATTATTCAAGTCGAGAATGTCAGCAAGACCTATCGCATCGGGAAAGTGGACGTGCCGGCGGTGCGCGGCGTCTCCTTCGAGGTGGACAAAGGAGAATTTCTCAGCGTGGTGGGCCCATCGGGCAGCGGCAAGTCCACCCTCTTTTACATTCTCGGCGGACTGGCGCAGGCCGACTCCGGCCGCGTGCTCGTCGATGGCACCGACTTTGCCCGCACCTCGGACTCCGAGAGAACGCTACTGCGGCGGCGCAAGATCGGCTTCGTGTTCCAGAAGTTCAATCTGCTTCCGACCCTCACCGCCCGCGACAATATCAGGATCGCCCTCGACATCGCCGGCGAAAGCGCCAACCACGATGACGAATACTTCCGCTATATCACCCAACTGCTCGGCATCGACAAGCGCCTCGATCACCGCCCCAGCGAGTTGAGTGGCGGCGAGCAGCAACGCGTGGCCCTGGCGCGTGCCCTCATTAATAAACCGGCCATCGTGCTGGCCGACGAGCCCACCGGAAATCTCGATACGCAGAATTCCAACGTGGTTCTGGATATGTTGCAACGCTCCAACCGGGAGCTGGGCCAGACCGTGCTGATGATTACCCACAACCCAGAAGCGGCAAACTACGGCAACCGCATCCTGCACTTCCGCGACGGTCAGGTGGTCGCACCGGAGTTGGACCCGCAGTGGACCGGTGCCCTGCACGAAGCGCCGCACGGCGGTCAGTAAATATGCGGATGTCCACAGCTTAGCGCCCTAGCCCGGTTTGACAGAGCAAAGTGCTTTGTCTAAGATAAAACAGTCGAGCGGGAGTAACTCAGTGGTAGAGTGCGACCTTGCCAAGGTCGAAGTCGCGGGTTCAAATCCCGTCTCCCGCTCCAGTAATTTCTAGAAACCCTCGCCTGCGCGCGAGGGTTTGCCGTGAGGGGCGCCTGCTCCTCGATTTTGTCCAGTCTTGCAGGATTCGCTGGAAGGGGCGCGGTAGCCAAGTGGTAAGGCAGAGGTCTGCAAAACCTTTATTCGCCAGTTCGATTCTGGCCCGCGCCTCCAAAATTCTCCCGCAAATAACTGAAAGTGAATGCTTTCCAGAATTTCTCATGATCGGCCTCGTTGTGGCTGAATGGGGAAAAATTGGCCAAAATCAGGCACATTTTGGCTCGAAAGCGGACAAAAAGCGGACAATGCTTTTTGCCCCTTAATTTTTGCGGGTTCCCTCACCTTGAGGTGCGAATTCGTCAGTATCCATGAGGGTTTGCTCATACTTCAGCATCGCTTGCCGCTTGTGTTCAGCCGTGGGGTGGACATACCGCTGGACGATCCGGATGGAGCTGTGGCCGAGGATTGCCGCCAGCGTAGCCAGATCGACCCCAGCTTGGGCAAGTCTGGTTGCAAAGGTATGACGGAAGTCGTAGAGCACGAAATCGAGAGCCTTGAGGCCCTTCTTCTTGTCCACCTTGATGGCAGCATCGTGCCCCCGATTGAGACGCACGATGTGCTTTCCTGGCTTTGTAGGGGATGGAAATATCCAAGGCGAGTCCTTCTTCTTGGGGTTCTTTTCCATGCGACGGGCAAGGATCGACTTGCTCTCAGCCGTCAGGTCGAGCGTCCGCCTCGCCGCCTTGGATTTTCCTTGCCTGATATGGAGCTGTCCCCGTTCGAGGTCTATGTCTGCCTTGCCGAGGGACAGGACCTCCTCCGGACGCATACCCTGATTCCGCATCAGCCTCGCCAAATCCCAGAGATTCTTGTTTTTCGCGGCTCGCAGGAAGTAGTCCTTCTCTTCCGCTGCGGTTATTACGTGCATCCTGACCGCATCAGCATCAGACGGAATCTTGACGTTGCGAACGGGATTCTCTCGATGCCACCGTTGCTTGATTGCATATCGGAAGAACTTCGACAGTGCGTGAAGGTCATGCCGCAGAGTGATGTCGCGAACTTCATGCTCAGTGACTCGCCACGCCTTAAACGCTTCTACCCTGCCCTCATGAATCAGCGACACCGACTCCCTGCCAAAGAACATCTTTAGGCTCGTGAAGCTGGTCTCGATTCTCAGGAAGCTATTGGGGTGCGACCTGTGCTCCACCTTCACCCAGTCCAAGAAATCAGTGGCGGCGTCACTGAATTCGCGTACGACCATGTGCCGGGACGGATTTCGTCCCTCAGCCAAGGCAATGCGATGCTCAGCCTCGAGTTGCTTCGCTCGCGTCTCGTTTTGTTTCGTGGCGGCCAAGTCTGTCTTTCCGTTGTACTCCTTGCCTGCTACCTTGAAGCGGTAACTCCACTTCCCGCATCGCTTTCTCAGCGGCATCACTTGTCTCCTGTAGTCTCGTTTCCAGCCATGCGTCCACCCGATCTTTCGGATACCAGATTCGTCGCCCCACCTTGAGGTAGGCGGGGCCCCTCCGCTGGCATCTCCAATCTGCTAGAGTCGCTGGCGATAAGCCCAAGTTCTGTGCCAGTTCCTCAGGCGAGATCAAACTATCAGGCAACACGAATAGACCTCGACCCAGTTTCCCCGCACCGGATGGCGGCTTTATGTTGAGCGGCTCAGAGGGACCGAACCTCGTTTCCATTGGTGGTGCCAACGACGCACCTACGACTGCTCCGCATCTGTGGTTCACGCTGCTGACGACTTCTTTCGCTTTCGTGTGCGTGGCAAGTCCTTACCATCCTTTCCGAAGGTTTTCTGAACTTCACAATTTGTTTTGTGACAGCTGTAGCCCGTTTGAACTGAACCACGCGCGGAGATTTCGTCTCACACTCGTTCCAGATTGCGCCAGGAGGGCAAGGGACCGAGGAAGGAATCGTGGCGCCCACTGGCAATGACCGCCCACGATAGGAGCCTTGGGGTGCGGCCTCTGTGGTATTTTGCATTGCTGCGGCAGTTGCGCTAATGATCGCCGTGTCTATCAGCCTTTCCGTCGTTTCCGGCCGCTAAGTGCACAAAGCTGGCCTGCGTTCTGGCGTGCGATGCCCTGCACCGCACCCCGTCTAGGTGCACGATGACGAGCCCCAGACACGTCCAGAAAGCCATTGAGATCAGCAGGCCAAGCAAGATTCCCTTAGCCGGCGCTAACGAATCGAACATTTCGTCCTCCTCACCCGGCTGGATCAGAGAGCACCTCTGGAATGATCGCATCGCCATCTTCCTGGGTCCGCCGCCGCACTAGCCGCGGTGGCGCCTCCGGCACAAATGCGCGCTGGTCCCCGCACCTTCCGCGCGCCTGCTTGTTGGTGATGAAAGAGTGAACCGTGGTCTCGAACGTCCCGATCGCTTCACGCGGTGTGAGACAGGCCCGATATGCTTGGAAGAGTCCATAACACTCCTGACATCCCCCCTTGATACCCGCTTGCTCGTCCTTCGCGGGGTTGTAGGCTGGATGGCGGGAACATCGCCCACTGATTCGATACACAACCCGAAACGCCACCTTGACCATAAATTTCCTCTCGGTTGGAAAACATACCATACATAGTCATTATATTCCTACAATGATTTTTATGTACGGGCTGGAGGGCCATCATTGGCAGGTGAAATCGCCGCGCGACTCCACACTACTCCGAGAATCGATACGCCGGATGACGGACGGCGGACTGGCGATGAGCGGGATGCGAGGTTTGCGTTAGTCTTAAGGGAGGAGACCGTGATGCAGGAATCAGCCGCGTTGCCGCCTATCAATCCAGATTCGCTCCAGCAAACTGTCGACACCTTCCGTGTTTATTGCGGCGTTGTACTCCTATCATTCGCCCAGCATGGTCAGGGGCTTCGAGAGACTATCGCGCGAAGATTCGTCGCCAGAGGAATGATTTGCACGCAGAACATTTTGGCTGTATGGCGGGCCGGAAGCGAGCATGACGCCTGGATTCTCCATCGGTCGCTAATCGACCGCCTTTTCCATCTTCGTTACCTGGGTGAAACGGGCGGGTTCTCTGAATTTGACGATTTTTCGTTTGCGTCATTATACGAAGCCCGGCAGCGGCTGCTGGCAGACCCAGACATGAGGAGCGAGCTTCCGGAAAGCCTGAAGGATACACAGCAACGAGACAAGGCGCGATACGAACAGATCCCTCCCAGGCAATCCCGATGGCGGCGTCCGAAAGCAAGGGACGTGGCAAAGCAGATGGATCTCTGCTTTCTATACTCGTGCGCTTACGATTCTGCCTCGGCTCAAATCCATCCAACGTCCGATGAAGGCGACGCTGATTTCGAGATATTGACGAAGCCGTTAGGGACGGTTGCTCTTCCCAGCTCGATTGTCGTTACAAATTCAATCCTCATTCACGCCATACTCGTTCAAGAAGCCCTGAATGTTAGCGAGATGCGCTGGCACTCCCTCGCCTATGATTTCCTAGACCATGTGCTTTTGTTTCTCAAAACCGGGGAACAGCGGTTTCAATCGACCATGCGTGAGATCGCTCAGTTCTGGCCCACATCGCCGCTTTGCAAGCCGCCCAGCGGCAAGAACTGATCGACACGGCTGCTGAGTTGGATGCCAATTCTCCGACGAACGCTGAGTTTAGCTGCCGCCGCCGTTACCGCCCGTTGATTGTCGGTAGGTTTGTCGTACCATTATATCGGCCGCACATGGAGAATAATGTCAAACCTTGATTGGTTCTTCCGCAGCAGCCGTTCCGCACCGAACCGTGGCGAACGTTTCAGCCAGCTCTACTTGCTACGTAGGGACATCGACACTTGTTTCGGAGTCAATCCAAATACAGGATTACCGTTCTGCGTCGTAGACCCGACCACAGGTGCGCGCACCAGCTGCGAGGCGATCTGGCCTGGCACGATGGCCATTCTTGCTGGCATTGACCTTCTTGGCAAGTTCCGTGCGGGGACCGACGTAACTCGGGGTCCGGGTAGTGTGAGTGTCAGGCAGCGATTCGTAGATTTTTCAAGGCTATATCTGAGTCTCTCGGAGACAGACGCATATCTGGTCTACCATCTGCGGAACTCGTTACTGCACTCGTTCGGTCTAAATTCCGAAAAGACAGACGACAAAGGCACAGTCACCGCGACGTACGACTTCATTCTTAGCCGCGGTGCGGGCAAGCTGCTTGAACATTTCACAAGCGACTTCTACCGCGTGGACGTGCAGTGTCTTCGTGACCTTTTCGAACGAGCTATTGCGAGGTACGAAGCCGAGCTACGTGACAATTCGCGCAGCGATTACCAAGATCTTAATGATAAGTTCAATGCAATGTTTCCCAAGCACGCGAAGCCCATGAGCGTGATTTAGTTAGAACCTACTTCGGGACAACTTCAGCATACGGGCAGCTGTACAACCCGAAGGCTATTGAGTCGGGTGCAATGCGCGGTCTTAGAGGCCGTCGAGTGTGACTTGGCGGAACCGGAGAAGAATGAATGGCGCTTTCATTGGATGATCTAGTTAAGGACGGTAGGCTAGAACGGCTGTTTTCCAAGCACTGCCGCGACTGCGCTCTGCAGCTTTGGGTGCTACAGATAAAGTCCGACAACGGAATCGAGAACCGACTCCTCTACGGACGACTTCTTCCCTACAATTACTCTAACAACACTTGGTCCGCCGCGGAGGATGACCATTTTGAATCGGTTGGGGAGCACAAGGCTCAAATCATTCGACTCAGCCTGTACATCAAGAGCACCGGCACCGAGGCGTTACTGAAACATCTGAGTGAGGGCCACGCCGTGTCGCGCATCAGCGAGGACTTGAAGCTGACGCTGTCCCCGAAGCTAGCCGAGCGGATAGGAACGACAACGCTCAGTTCACACTTGGTTTATCGCCCAGTCGCCTACCTGCTGAATCGAGATTCGCGAGATCGAACCGCACCTTTGAGTCCACACGGGGGCGCGGGCGCATTCAGTGCATCTCTGACTCCAACCGATAAGATAGCATTGCTTCGCATTGGATCGGATTGTGATGAGGCTTTGGCGACATTTATTGTCAAACAGCTGGATTTCGACACTGGCTTGGACTTCGGGGACAGAGATCTCGGCCGATTAGGTGATTTGGAGCTGTTGGTCTTTCCGACCCTGGACGACAGCGAGCGGGAACTGTTGAGCGTGGGCTGGAAAGTAAAACCCAGAGTTCTCGCCGTGAAGCTGAATCCGATTCAACTCCCGCGCTATGACAGATTCCATGTCCGTCTGAGTGTATTCAACGACAGCCAACTCGTTCATTCAAGTATCGCAACTGTCGAGTGCGTCGAGGGCCGTGAATTTGAGTGCGAGTTCGAGGTGCCTGAGCAACTGCGCACGGTTGTCGACGAAACGGAGGTCGAGATTCATGGATCATCCTCGATCAACGACGACCGAACTTGCGATCTGTGTTGCAGATGGCGGGTCGGCTATGTACGGGAAATTACCGTCAACGGCCATGTGAACGGACGAGGAGGTGGCTCTGTCCGGCTCGGCTGGCTCGAAAAGGTGACAAAATCCGCAGCCGCTTCGAAACGGCTACAAGCGGCTCAGACCATCAATCAGGGAGGCACGGGGTTTTCGACTCACGTGGGAGACCGAAAGGCCGATCCATGGGTTCCCATTAACCGTGGCGTCAGATCACTATTTGCCCGAGTGCATCCGCCGCAGTCGGACGGACGTTTTTTTGAACGTCTGAGCGAAGGCAGCGGCTTGGGACGCTTGGAGTTTGTGGAATGGGTAAAGGCCCTATTGGTTAGGCACCAAAATCATCAGGTCATAATTTTTGACCCTTTCTTTGAGGACGCAGGCATTGGACTCGTCGTTCCAAATGCGGGGAGCCACGGCGATTACATCGTTTTTACATCGCTGCCCAAGCCCGCAACGCAAGAAGCCAGCACTCGGATCAACAATCTGCTGGCTAGCTGCGAGCAGCTCAAGCCTTTGATGAGGGGGATCAGATTGCGCGTGTACGGTCTGAAGTACGGAACACTACACGACCGTTATTTCCTAATCGTCGGTCAGGACGGATTACCAACCGCCGGCTTCCATCTCTCGAACTCCATCCAAAAGGCAAATGAGAATTACCCTCTGCTGATTACGCCGATACCTCCTGACGTCTTGCTCAAGGTAAACAAATACGCGTCCAAACTTCTAACGCAAGCATTTGAGGCATTTTCTAGTACCGAAGCCGATACTTCAAGGGTGCAGCTACTCTTCGACTCGAAAGCCGCGCTCGCTACGTCCCCTAAACGCATTGAACCGTTGAGGTTTCTCGACAAAGGCGTCGCTGGCGATGTCCTGGCCGGGTGGACGGGGGAGCAGTCGCTTCGGAGTTTGGAAGGCGACGCCCTTAGGGAGAAAATGAGGGACTTGGGCTTGCTGAACGGCGAATCGCTTGTTCTAAAGGAGGCCCCTGGGCTTAAGGGCTGCGTCGATCAACAGGCAGGGAACTTCACGAACTTCGGCGCCAAATGGGACGTACTCGGCGAGATCCTGGCCAACTCGCATGCGGGAAATACGATCCATGCAGTCGAGCTATCGGCGGAAACGGATTTTCTGACCTTTTTGGCTGAGTTTTTGAGCGGCTCATTTGGTCGAGTACATAACGACGAGGTCGATGCACCAATCGCGCACGTCGCTAGCACCTACTTCAAAGACGCTATTGAAACGCTGCTTGCCGCATCCCATCAGCCTGAGCACTTTTTCCATCCCGTTAAGTACGCCGTCCTGAGCTGGTCGGAGTTCTTCGCCGTACAAATCCTGTGGCACCACGCTCCAGCTGCATTACTTTCAATGACAGAAGCGCAAGCTGCAACAGTGCCGGAGGATAGTAGGCAATCCGATGCGGTTAAGCTTTCCTTGCTGAGTCAAATAGTGAGTGAGATCGCACTCGGGGCGCAATTCGGACTTGCCGGCTTACAGCGGGACCGACTGATTTGCAGCCCCAATGGCTTACTTAAGTGGATGGGGCTGAATTCTCTCGAATCGCAGCTCCAAAAACCGAATGGCGTGCGCGAGGTCGTTCAATATACGGCGTCGTTCAGTCACAGGGAGAGGATACAGGTACTGGGTTGGATGACCCAACACTCTGCGGGGCGACAGAATGGCGAGACTATTTATCGTGGTCTGATCGATTCTCTCCATGAGGTTTTACCGCGGGCGCTAACCGCGGAGGATGCTGATCTCTTGGTGGATTCCATGCGCGGACATATGCGGGCCCTAGGCTGGGGTGAGCCATGGCTTTATCGGGACGTAATATCCCCTCTGTTCGTAGATGGACGCGTTTCCGCAGATGACCTTTGTCGTATTTGGGTCAAGGAGTTGCTCGCTTATTTGGAGCAAGCCCTCAGGGATGAAACGGGCATCTTCAAGAGAAGCGCAGAAGGCAGGGTCACAGAGGTAGCAGCGTTTCTGTTCGGTCGCAGCGGCCTTCAGCAGCAAAGGGAGAGCGTAAAGGTGCTTAGGTCAGTACTCACCAGAGTTCGGCGAGACGTTCATCAGCCTCTAGCTAGTACGTCGAACTGGAACAAATGGAACATTTCCATAATCGTTGCAATGTGGATTTTCGCTTTTACGAAGTGGGCCGCGCACTTCCTGGTGAAGCCTAGCGAAATTGAACCGGAGCTAGAACGACTTTCAACTGACGCACGTCTCGTTGCCCTCGTCAGGCCGGTAATCGACTGGCAGTCAGACCGAGGTGTAGAGCCAGGCGCGCTTGCACAGTTTATAGAAGAAGTGGGGGCAATCTGAATCGAACGCGTGTTGGGTTGGCTATGCGGCAGCCATGGGAATCACCTCACCGAACGGTGCCGGATGATCCTTGGTGGCCGCCCATAGGACTGGATGGTTCGGTGCGGCGTCTGGAAAGGAGCCCTCAAGGTCGGTGAAGACCACGAGCGCCTGCGGCTGGATCGAATGCTCCTCGATGTATTCAAAACAGGGGCAGAAGCTGGTCCCACCGCCGCCTACTGGTTCGAGCGTAATCGGCTCGCCCTGTTCGAAGACGGCGGCGTTATGGACCCTGGTGTCGAAGTAGAGGACATGCACCCGCTGGGGCCTCCGCTCCGAGATGATGGAGTTCAGTTCATCCTGGAAAAGCCCGAGCTGGCGGCGGTTGATCGAGCCGGAGCAGTCCACGCCGACCACGATTTCACCCACGCCATCCTTGCGAATGCTTGGCAGGTACAGGCCTGAGGCAATGTGGCGCCGGTTGGGAGACGACCAGGAGTAGTCCTCGGGGATTGCCGCGGCGAATGAATTCCGGAGTGCGGCCCGCCAGTCCACGGTTGCCCGATCCGCCGCCTCCACGGCACGGCGCATGCCGCCGGGAGCTTTGCCAGCCATGCGAGCGACCAATTCGGCCTGTTCAACAGCTCCGGTCCAGCTCATCTGCTGCTTCTCGATCTGGTCGCTGGTCGCCGACGCGCCTTCCTTGTCGGGGTTGGGCGCATCGATGACCTGGCCAAAACCGCCGTCCGTCACTGGAACCTTGTGCGCTGGAGCCCCTTCGTCTCCCTGGGCCGAAGGATCTCCGGACCCGGAATTCGTGGAGCCGTCGCCACTGCCGCCGGCAGCGTCGCCGTCTTTGTCCTCGGCGATCAAGTTGTAGATCCGCTCTGCGCTCAGGTTCCGAAATGCCGGATCATAGAGTGCACCGGCAGGGAGAGCGAGGTTTGCATCCCGAACGAGCGGGTTGATGGCGTAGTCGCAGGCGACGTTCCAGCGTTTTGCCGAACGCGTTCCCCGCCGGGTATGGTGTTGCAGTGCCGGATGCATGACTTCGTGCGCCAAGCAGCCAAGCAGCTCCGGCGGCGTCAGTTTCGCCACGAATTCAGGGTTATAGAACAGGGAGACGCCATCGGTCGCCATGGTGTCGATCGATGGTGTCTCCACGTCCTTGAGCCGCAGAATCAGAACCCCAAAGAATGGGAAATCGAGCAGCAGTTTTGTCCGGCCTTGCTTGAGCCGCACGGCTGGGGAGAGTGTTCTTGCAGTCATAAGTTGGCCCCGTGTGGTTGCTTCAGTTCTGGCAATGCGCTTGCCATTCTGATTCGTATTTGGTTGGTGATGTCTGGGATACAACAAAAGTGGACTTCCAAATCATTGGCGGGCTGTAGTCTATTCGTGCGAACAGTAAATCACGCGGTCCCAGCGAGTAGCTTCCTGTTTTTGCCCGTCTTAGCAGAACTGCTCACACTAATGTGATTTTGTGTAATTCCTTTTTGTCGTTGCAGAGTATTATTATTTTTTCCAAAAAAGTGATAGGGAGTCATGATTGAACATCTTAGTGTGAGCCGTGCAGCCTATTTCTACAGGCGCAAGAAGCGTTTCTCAAATGTCGCGATCGACACGCTTTTTAAGACGCTGCGGTCGAATGCCAGTACGCCTTCAAGGAACTTATTCCGGGTCGATCGCGTTGCGTTCAGGAACTCGAGATATTCTGCAATATGCTTTTCGTTCGAGCGTTCTCCCGCATTCCTCGACAACGAAGCCGAAGTTATTGAGTGTATCTTCGGGTTTTTACTGATCGTGGAGAAAGGCGATTTCGTAGCCGTTCTTAAGTCAGGTCTCGATCTCCCCTCGGCCTTCAAGTCTAATTATCTCGACAAGGTCGGCAGCGAGCGGGTCGAGCGCGCCATCGCCCGACATGATGCGGTCTTCGAGAAGCTGCGACTTAAGAATATGTCTACTTCGAAGCTCGCGCTGCGCTCCAAGACGCTTGAGGCCACTGATCTGGTAAATGCGGTGGCGACGTCAAGCGCCAGCCGCTTCGCGCCGCAGGGCTACAGTGTGCGGCGGTCCGATGGTACCTATTCGGCGACGCCTAGTACGGGACGTATCTCTATCCGCGCTGACCGGGCAGGCTACGAGGAGATTGTACGTTGGGCCAGCGAGGTTATGGATTTGCTCGCAGCCGACAGTGGAGAGATCTCGGCCTTCATCCGAAACTTCGCTCGACCGATCGACCTGTCTGCGATCCCCAGTGGCGTGAGACCAACTTATGTTGCAATCGACGTGCCGAGTCTTGCCAGCGTTTTGTTGGAGGCGGGGGAACGTACCGTCCGGCTTGTTCGGCAAAATCAAAGCAGCTTCGTCGAAATGACCAAGGTCGAGATCGATCACATTCTCGAGGAACTCGACCGAAGCTTCCCCATACAGCCCGAGCAGATACAGAACCATATTGTGCATCCGGACGACCAAGCTCGAATCGGCTTGGTTAAAGTGGGCAAGACGCGAATCTCCCTGCCAAGCTTCACGCTGCCCCTGTTAACGAGTATTTTCGTTGAAAATGCCGCCCTTCCGGTTGGGGCCGACCCCGACCGCAGGCCACTCACCCGCTATCTCGATCGCGAAGACCTTTTCACCGTCCTCTTCAACGATTTCGCGCTCGCTTACATTGATGGCTCCTTGTACCGGGACGAGGCGCTCCTCGGCGGAGGCATGGACTTTCTTCGCCATCTACAAGCGGCGCTTCCGCTTGCCCAAACGACCAGCGAGAAAGGAGAATTCGCTGCTGGCCAAGAAGCATTTGACGATACGTCGGTATTTCGGGCCATCGTCGACGACATTGCACGCGACGCTGATGTGCTGCTGTGCGATGACCTTGGCGACGAGTGGGCAGACTTTATCGGTATCAGCACCGTGACTCGTCCTGTGATGGTTAGTTTCTACCACGCCAAGCATGGGGAGAGATCGCTCAGCGCCTCAGCCTTTCATGATTCAGTGGGACAGGCAATTAAGAATCTCGGGCGCATGACGCTGCCATCTGAGGCCATGCCAGCCAAATATGCGTCTTGGGAGACGCCCTATCGCGGCGCCGGGGCAGTAACCGCAATCCCAAGAATGATACGCGGCGGTGGACGGTTAGAGATTGAACATAAGATTCAGGAGGTACGTAGCGCGCCAGACCTGCTAAAACGGGTCTTTATTGTCACTTCGTCGCTGAGCCGAGCGCAGGTCGAGTACGCCTTCACAGCCGCTGCTGCGGGCGAGCCACTTTCGGCACACTTCGTCCAGCTTTATTGGTTGCTCATGTCCTACTTCTCTGCTTGCACTGAGATCGGTGCGATTGGCTATGTTGTGTGTCAGCCTTGAAGACCAAGAGTCGAACTGTCCTGACGTAGCATTCCAAAAGTCACGGTTCTTTCGAGCACGTGACTAGCTGGGAGTGGATCTAAACGCCGTTGGAACAGCGCATCGGACGAGGGTGTCGCCTCGTCCACGGGACGACGACTTTATACTTCTGAGATACTGCAATCGCGCGACTGGACGTGTCTATGCTGACCATACTTCACCCGTTTGAACCAAGACGACACTGCAAATATGCGAATAAACCTCGGCAGGAAGTCGGGCATGAATGATAGAGAATCTTGTCAATGGCTGGAAACGCCCCATTCGAGAACAATTTGCCATTGCCTGGCGGACAGATTCGCCGCACAATCGAAGTAAGATCCACAAATCTGGTCGGTAGGGAATAACAAGGACCACATGCGCTGGGCCGTAGGCGGCTGGAGAAACAACGATGCTCAATGCGCACCCGTAGGAGCGAATGCGTGAGCCTTTACAACGACCAACAAGAGTTCCTGCGCAGCTTACGCGATCTGATCGAGAACCGTCATCGCAAGTTCGCGGGTGCGCAGTTTAGAGTTGCGTTCGTCCGCGATGAAAAAGGTGTAAACCAATTCCTCACCGGATGCGCACTGTTGCTTGAAAATCAAGCAATCTCCCGTCCTGCACAGGACTATAGGTACATTGTATTGGCGGAGGAGTGGGTAGAGGGTGACGAGGCAGTCCTGCACAGGATCGAACAGATTGTCAGCGGCACAGGAGCAATCGCTAATGCAGCGGTGGGCCGCACATTTACGCACGCCACGCTGACGCGCAAGTTTGATGCGGCTATACGGGGATGGGGAGGTTGGGAATTCTCTAGTCGCGTGGACCACACAGCCCAGGAGCGGGAGACTTACCTGCGTCAAGAACCATTGCTTGCGTTTGGGCTGAGGCCCTATAACTCTGCTTTCGAGGCCATCCTAAGATGGGTTTTCGAGGAAAAGAACACCGATTTCTATCCGCCTGGAAACAGAGCTCCGAACCAAGGCGAGTTTCTTACACTGGTCGCCGACACGCGTGCTCGGATCGTGAGGGCTGAGTGGCTGCCAGGTCTCGTCAACGCCGAAGTTGAACTGGGAGTCGATCCAAGAGAGGTTGAGGCTCAGTTTCTATTTGCAGGGGCGGAAGACGATACCCGTACACTGAACACGGGTTCGCTCTCCTTAAAGTGTGAAGTCCCGGAAGGCACGCGCACCACGAGGCTCATGCTGGTCCATTCGACCAATGACTGTATCTCTAAGATCCTACTGAATGGAGAGTACGACACATACGGACCTCAGCCGTTGGCTCTCAGTGCAATCAGAAAAGCAGAGCTCGACCTGAAAGAAGGTGAAAACGACCATGTGGAATATAAACCATGGGTTTCGCCAAAGTCTCCGGAGAAGGAAGCAGAGCTCGTCGAAACAATCATCGCATTTGCCAACACTGGTGGTGGACGGCTTTATGTTGGAGCCGCGGATAGCGGCAACCCACTCGGTGACACGGCTCTGTCGAAAGCGTTCAAGGTTGAATCCGATATGGCCGCGATCCAGCAGGCTGAGAGAATCAAGAGCCTCAAACGCGAGAAGATAAAGCCAGTGCCCCCGGTCCGAGTGGAACTGATCACGGTTTTTGGCGAGCGCCTAGTTCTAGTTGAAGTCGAGCGCGGGAGCAGGCGACCATATTCAACATTTGAAAACAAAGTATTCGTCCGCAAGGGCGGGAGTAACAGGCTCGCGGATCCACACTCGGAGCTTCCCGCCCTCAGCCCACAGTCTCTGCTGCCGGATGGCTCCTGATTTGGAGGATGTGTGAAGGAATATAGCGTCGATTTCACCAGCTCTCCCTCTGGTCGGAAGCCGATCACTGTGGCAATAGGATTGGTTTCCAATGCACTGTTGAAACTCGATACAGTGGTTGTTGGATTGTATTCGGTCGATTGAAGCACTCGGTACGGATCTGCAACCATAAAATGGCCGCTAATGATTACAGCCATAAATTGGCCGTTCTGGCCAACTTATGGTTGTAGTGTCAGGGGAAAGATTTGTCATGCGATTAGCTCCATGTAATCCGACATTCTCACCAGAATTTGATCCACTCCGGGTGCTGGCGCGGGTTGGGGTGCCGGATCGGTTGGCTTCGGATCGGGCATGTGGACCGCCATGGCCGGAACCTCCGCTGTTCCGGAGACATGGCCGATGGCCGCAGATTCATCCAAGGCGTCATAGCCGCGATGCTTCATCGCGTGCTTGATCTTGGCTGCGAGTTCGTTCGCGATTCCCGCCGCCCGAGTGCGCGCCGCGGGATGCTGGGCGAGGTCCTGGCGGGTAAACCTGGAGAGCCGGGAGTTTGTCTCCTGCGCGAGCGCCGTTAGTTCTTCGTCGTTGGTTACGTTCAACCGTGGAACGAGATCGGCGATCTCGGTTACGTTGCGGAGAGTGGACGTATGCAAACGGGCTTTCGGCCGCTCCAATTGCGCGGCGAGGTGGGCGACCGCCTGTATGAGGCGCGACCACAACTCGGACGTGGCGCGCGTGAGGGACTGCTTCACCTGCTGATCGATCTCGCGGGCGACGCGAGCCTTCTCCTCCGCGCCAAGCGTGACGCGGAAATCCTCGCCACAGGGAATGGGGAGAATGTCGGTCGTCAGGTCGAACTTCTCAGTGAGCTGCGACCAGTCCGGGTAGTCGCTATCGCGGTACAGAAGGCCAAGGCTGTTGCGGGCCTGTTCGCGATAGGTTGGATAGGCGTCGAGAAACTCTCGCACCAACTGTTCGAATGCCGTCTTGAACTCGCTCATCTGGCTGGTGAACTCGAAATAGAGGTGGGACGGGAGCAAGCGGTAGCCCTCGTCCGACCAGGGCAGAGTCACTTTGTAGAAGTACTGGCGGATCTGGCCTGCGAGGTTGCGCAGTTCCTCCAGCTTCTCGGCCTGGTCGAGCAGATGCTTGTTGTAGCGGCCGGCGTTCGAGTTTGCTTCGTGGGACTGCGCTACCTCCTCAGACACCCGCCTGTCGAACTTGCGTGCGCTCCACATCGTGATATGAAGACAGATCAGCATTGCTTTGTCGGAAATCATTTCGTTTTCAAGCCTCCAGACGTAGCCCTGGATCGGTCCAGAGCTACGCGAGTAAATCGCTGTGAGTGATGGCGAATTGGGTGAATTCGGGGGTGGTCGCAATGGCCGGGTCACGGAGCAGAGCATCGCGCATGGACAGGACCTGCAGCTCATCCGGAAGACGCTCGAGGTAGAGCTTCGCCTTCGCAATCGAGCTATCAGTGATGCGGCGGCCGAGTGCGGTGGCAATTGCAATCTGGGCCGACGGATCGCTGGGCAAGGGCGCGCCGGTTGGGTTCAGGAGAATCTCGTCAATCGAAGGCAGGGCGTGAAAAAGGTTAAGGAAGCCGATGAACTCCGCGGCTACGCCGTCACCCACTGCGCCTTGAATAAGGTGCATGAGCAGCATCTCGTAGACGTCCGCGGTGACGTTGGCCTTCCGGGCGTCAATTCCGTCCATCGCCCTGGATACCATTTCCCAGGAGCGCGGCGTCGGCCAGGCGTTGACACCCGACCGCACGGCCGAGTCGTGCAACAACTCCGTCCGGAAGCGAAGAAATGCGATGATTTCCGGCCTGATCCCTGCCTTGCCGGCCCAGATGCACCACTCGCCGAGATCCGGTTCCAGCGTGAGATGCAGGAAGCGGTTGAGCAAAGGGCGCGGCATGGAATAGCTGACGCCACGCTCGGAAGCGGGATTGCCCGCGGCAAGCACCGACCATCCATCGGGGAGCCGATAGTCGCCAAGCGCACGATCGAGAACGAGCTGATAGCAGGCGGCCTGCGTCATCGGTGGCGCGGAGGTCAATTCATCGAGAAAGAGTATGCCCTCGCCGCCTGTGGGGAGGAAATTCGGCGTGATCCATTCCGTGCGGTCGTCCTTGATGCGCGGCAGACCACGGAAGTCGACGGGATCGAGCTGGACGGCGCGTACATCAATAAAGTCGCGCTTCAACTGCTGCGCGACCTGCTTAACGAGTTGGGATTTGCCGACGCCACAGGCGCCCCAGATATGGAGCGCAACGTTTTGAGGGACTGCGGTGATAAGCGCTTCAACAAGGTGCGAAGGTTTCATGAGTATTGTCCTTTGAACAGAAAAACGGCCTACTGAAGGCCGTTGGGACGCGAGTGTGATGAGTTGGCATTCGCGGCTTATGGACGCGTGTGGTTGAGTTTCCAGAGGAGTCGAAGATGGATGGGGCGTGAGTGCGGCTGTGAGGCGCTCAGAGCTACTGGAGCCTGGGCAGGCCGTGCAGGCCGGGTTAGATTGTGAGTGAATTTACCTTCGGATTACCGATTCCCTTTGCGCCTCGTCCGCGCAGCTTCCTTGACATGCAACCGCCAGTGTCCGGCATGATATAGCCTATTCGTGCCTTACCTCGACGAGATTCTCAAGAGAGCGTTTCCGCCACTCGCTCGCCATACCCAAGCTCCTTCATGGGCGGTTTCCCTCGTCCATGAGCGCAGCCACTTCCCGCACCAGGACGGGCAGCTTCGACTGGACGATGTCCCAGACGATGCGTTCATCCACCTGGGCATAGGCATGAACCAGAATATTGCGAAAGGCAACGATGCTGCGAAAGTCGGTAATCCTTGCTGCCAGTGTGGCGTCCACGCGGGCGAGCTGCGCGAGCGCCTCGCCGATAATAGCAAAGGCCCGCTCCACTGCCATACGCAGCATCGCGTCCTGCTGGTAATTCGCAAAGCTCTTGCCGGCCGTGAACTGCGAGGCCAGTCCGGCGGCCTCCTGAATGTCATAGAGATACTTCCGCGCCTCAAGCCGCATAGAGGAGCGCCTTACTTTGCTCGATACTCTGGCGGAAATATGGATTCCTGATGGCAGAACCCACGACAAGATCGACGGATCGTCCGAAGAGTTGCTCCAGCGATTCCTTGAAACCGAAAAATGAAGCGGCATAGCCGCCGTCCGGCATGGCTTCGAACTCCACCAGAAAATCGAGGTCGCTGTGCTCCGGATCGTAGGCATCGCCGAGGGCCGAACCGAACAGTTCCAACTGGCGGACGTGAAACTGGCGGCAGAGCTGGATCAACTCAGCCCGATGTTCCGCAATGGTGGAATTCATGGTTTCCGCTCTCCATTTAGGGCATATCCCAGCAACTCCCTATTGTCGCAGAAGTGCTGCTCATATGCGCATCCGGTATCCGTCGCCATGCTCAAAGCCGAACGGCATGAGCATGTGTAGATGCTAGCGATCCCGGAATGCAGTAGTCCCACACTCTTTAAGGTCGTCGAGTTCGCGAAGAAATGCACCCCACGGCTTCGGAATACGATCTGTTTTAGTCATTGGGCAAGTGCGCCGTAACGAGATTGGACAGTACATGCCAAGCCCGCGCTTCTGGTGATCGATTTGTCAGCAACCAGTCTCGCTCCACCGGTGTCATATTTTCCCGGCTGAAGGTGTCTTCTTTTGCAAGCAGCGATCCGCGCAGAACTTCTTCCTGCCGCGCCAGCTGCGACGCAACTTCTGGCTGCTGTTTTTCTTCCGCGACCTTTCTCGCTAGGGTTATCGTGAATCCAAGCCGGTTCTGCAAATCACGGACCTTCGCTTCGCGCCGAACCCACTCCCAATCCATTCCGACAAAATGCCTGACCAACCATGGCAATCCCTCCGCAACACGCCGATCCAGGTCGGGTTGCGCCAAAGTCATAACCAGAAACTGTGCGGGATTCCAGGAGGGCAAACCAGTTCGAAAGTACCCGTATGCTGGATAGCCGAGATTGGACAACTCCTGAGCAAAATCCGCCGGCACCGATTCCGCATCTTTCCGGATAGGTAGCTTGGTCGCATCGAACTCCAGACCAAGTTTGCATAGTTTCGGTAGCCATTGAGCAGGAACCGGACGTGTTCCATGCTCCCAGAGCGAGACAAGGGTCTGCGATACCCCGAGACGGCGGGCCAACTCGTGCTGGTTCCATCCATGCTGTTTTCGTAAGGTCCTGAGATCAGCGCTGGCCATGACGCCTCCTTCCTGCGAGATATAGAATATTACATATTGATGTAATTATCAACAACCGGGTCGGCGCGTCTGCAGTAGTACCGGAAGCCTCTATCACTGCCAGCGTCCCATCGCCGTTTTCAGCCATCCCCATCGGACGGAACGGATTGGCTCCTCTGAGGACTGGCCGGAGTCTTCCTGGCGACAAGATCCCGCAGCAAGTTGATCTCTTCCCTCTGTCTCACCCAATCCGCGATCAAGGCCTCAAGCGGCCTACGGGCAATCGATAAGTAGTGGGAGTCGTCGTTGGAGGCAGAAATGTCCAAGAGGATCAAGAGTAAGAAGTTCATGAGACTCTCGGTCGGATTGAACCCTTGAGGAGGTTGCAGAGCCGATGCGCCGCTTGAATGTTGTCTGGGTGGTCATCGCGCCTTGCCGCTCCCATACCCTTGGGCTCGATGTGGTCGGGGACCACGTCATTGCAGTCGGTAAGCGGCAGGTGACAGATTCCGCAGTTTCCTTTTTGCGTGAAGATTTTCTGGGTGAGCACTTTCCGCAATTCCGCAGGCGAGCGAAGTTCCCGGTATCCTCTGGGATGATTCGGGTCGTCGATTCGCTCGACGCCCATTGATAGGCGTCCGGTCTTGGACGCCTCCTCGCGGCCGCAGCAGAAACGGGAGTGGTGGATGGGACAAGATTGGTTTCGGTGAAGTTTCACGGAAGTGCCCTCGTGTGTTTTGGTGGTTGCTGTGCATATCTTTGCCGGTGGGGTGTTTTGCTTCGTTCTGCTTCGGTCAAGGGATCGAAAAGCGGAGCGGATCCAGGCGCTCGCTGCGGAGCTCATGCGAATGCGCCTCGATGGAGCTGGAGCCAGACATTATCGGGCAATCGCCGAGTTGGAACGCAACCTGACTCGAGCGGGTCTGGCCGGCATGAGGCGGGCCAAGCTGGAAGGACGCCACATCGGCCGCCGCGCCCTGGAACTGGACGAGATCGCGATCCAGAACCAGCGAGCCGAGGGGCGCAGCCTCCGCGGCACCGCCCTGGACCACCACATCTCGACCGCCACCATCCTGAATGTTGTGTTTCTTCTGGCCGTTGTGGCAAAGTTGCCCTAAGATTCTCAAGTCAAGCAAACCGGCATTCATATGCACGCGGCCCCGCTGGCGCGTGCTCGGCCATGGAGGCCCGTGTTGTCCAATTTCAGTGAAAAAGTCGCGTTCATCTGGTCTGTTGCGGATCTGCTCCGTGGGCCATATAAGCCCCATCAGTACGGCAGGGTCATCCTGCCACTCACTGTTCTGCGCCGCCTGGATTGCGTTTTGGAGCCGACCAAGCAGAAGGTTCTGGACCGGCACGCCGCGCTCAAGGCAGCCGGCAGCATCAAGGACATGGAGCCGATCCTGAACCGCGTCTCCAGACATTCGTTCCACAACACCAGTAAACTCGATTTCCAGAAGCTGAAGGGCGACCCGGACAAGATCGCCACCAATCTGGCGCACTACATAAAGAACTTCTCCACGGACGCGCGAAAGATCTTCGAGCACTTCGAGTTCGACAAGGAGATCGGCAAGCTGGCGGAGGCGGACCGCCTCTTCCTGGTCGTCTCCAAGTTTGCCGACATCGACCTGCACCCCGACGCCGTGCCCAACCACGAGATGGGCTTGATCTTCGAGGACCTCATCCGGCGCTTTAATGAAGCGTCGAACGAAACGGCCGGCGACCACTTCACGCCGCGCGAGGTCATCCGGCTGATGGTGAACCTGCTGTTCACTCCGGATTCCGGAGTCCTGCGCACCAAGGGCATCGTGCGCACGCTGTACGATCCGGCATGCGGTACCGGCGGTATGTTGAGCGTGGCCGAGGAGTTCCTGCGTGAGCTGAACCCGGACGCCAAGCTCGAAGTCTTCGGCCAGGATTACAACGACGACGCATACGCAGTCTGTTGCTCGGACATGATGATTAAGGGCCAGTCGCCGGAGAACATTTGCTTCGGCAACAGCTTCACCGCCGATGGGCTGCCGGGGAAGAAGTTCGAATACCTGCTGGCGAATCCGCCCTTCGGCGTCGAGTGGAAGCCGGAGGCCGACGCCATCGTCAAGGAACACGAGGAGCAGGGCTTCGGCGGGCGCTTTGGCGCCGGGCTGCCGCGCATCAACGACGGCTCCTTCCTATTCATCCAGCACATGATCTCCAAGATGAAACCAGAGGGCGCGCGGCTGGCCATCGTCTTCAACGGCTCGCCGCTGTTCACCGGAGACGCCGGTTCGGGCGAAAGCGAGATCCGCCGCTGGATCATCGAGCGGGACTGGCTGGAGGCGATCATCGCCCTGCCGGACCAGATGTTTTACAACACCGGCATCTCCACCTACATCTGGGTGCTCACCAACCGGAAGCGCAAGGAGCGCCGCGGCAAGGTCCAGCTTATCAATGCCACCGACCTCTTCCAAAAGATGAGGAAGAGTTTGGGCAACAAGCGCAACGAACTCTCCGACGAGAACATCGCCGAGATCGTTGGCATATACGGCGACATCACGAAGAATGGCCGTTCCAAGCTCTTTGATAACTCCGACTTTGGCTATCGGCAGATCACCGTTGAGCGCCCGCTGCGGCTGGCCTTCCAGGTCACTGCGGAGCGCATCGAGGAGCTCCAGCAGGAGATGGCCTTCCAGAAGCTGGCGACAAGCAAGAAGAAGGGCAAGGAAGGCCGGCGCGAGATTGAGGCTGGGAAAAAGCTCCAGCAGGAGATCGTTGCTATGCTCGAAGGCATGGTCAGTGCCACGGCGGAAGAGAGCCGCCCGGCTTTTGAGCAGCGTCTTGCGGAAGAGTTAAAGTTGGCCGAAGTGAAGCTGGCCGCGCCGGTTCGGAAGGCAATTCTCAATACCATGTCCGAGCGCGACGAGAGCGCGGACATTTGCCTCGATGCTGACGGCAACCCGGAGCCGGACAGCGAACTGCGCGACTACGAGAACGTGCCGCTCAAGGAAGACATTCGCGAATATTTCCGCCGTGAGGTTCTGCCGCACGTGCCGGACGCTTGGATCGATGAGGCGAAGACGAAGATTGGTTACGAGATTCCGTTCACCCGGCACTTCTACAAGTACACGCCGCCGCGCCCCTTGGAAGAGATCAAGGCCGAGATCAAGACCATCGAGCAGGACATCCTCAAGCTCCTGGCCGAGGTGGCGGGATGAACCCTCGCGACCGTTTTGTCCCTTGGGGCAGAAGGCTACCGGACAGATGGAAGACCCGGCCTCTGAAGTATGTGGTTCAATTCAATCCGGAAGTACACCCGGAGGATACCGAACCTGAGACGGTCATCAACTATGTGGATATCAGCTCTGTTGATTCCGACGGTCGAATCCGCAAGCCTGAGGAGATGATGTTCTGCGATGCCCCTTCGAGGGCGCGTCGGGTAGCCCGGCTCGGCGATGTGATCGTCTCTACGGTTCGCACATACTTAACTGCGATCTCGCGGATTCAACAAGACGGTTTGACAGTTTCAACTGGGTTCGCCGTTCTCCGCCCAGGTTCCGCCGTCGATTCGCGCTATCTCGGTTACTGGATGCGCTCCCCGTACATCGTTGATGAGATCGTTGCACGCTCGACCGGGGTGAGCTATCCGGCAATCAATCCTTCGGAGATTGGCCAGTTGCCATTCCCGTCCCTCAATGTTGAGGAGCAACGCGCGATAGCGGATTTCCTCGACCGCGAGACCGCAAGAATTGAAGCTTTGATCGAGAGAAGGCGTAGTCTTCTACTAAAGTTGGAGGAGAAAAGGTGGGCAACCATTTCGCGAACCGTTTCCCGGGGCGTGCGAACCAAAGCCGCAGATGCAGCGGGCACCAGTCCCTCTAAAGCAACAAAAGACTCCGAAATTGCATGGATCGGGAAGATACCCACACACTGGTGCACAAAGCGTCTCCGACACATTTCCGATGGAATTACTGTAGGCGTGGTCGTCAACCCCTCCAGCTATGTTTCGGACGAAGGCGTTCCTTTTCTCTTGGGTGGAGATGTCCGCGAATTTAGGATTGAAACGGCCAGTTGTAATCGCTGTTCGGCGGAGACAAGCGACGGCCCATTAGCGAAGAGTCGGCTCAACGCAGGCGATCTTGTCGTGGTCCGCGTCGGATATCCAGGTGTCGCTGCCGTGGTACCTCCGGAATTGGATGGGGCTAATTGCGCGTCAATGATGATCGTGAAACGTAATAAGAGGTTCGTCTCGCAGTGGCTCGCGTATGCCTTCAACTCCCAAGTCGGACGAGACCAGGTGCAGCTTGTGCAGTACGGCGCAGCACAGAAGCAGTACAACATCAGTCACGCCGTAGATTTTGTATTCCCGTTTCCACCTCTAACTGAGCAACAATCCATCGCCGATTACCTAGATAAAGAAACAGCCGACCTGAGGAACCTAGTCAGTGCTATCGAACATGCCATTAAGAGATCCCAGGAATACCGCTCCGCCATCATTTCGGCCGCTGTTACCGGCCAAATTGACGTGCGCAATTACAAGCCGCAGGGGGCTGCTGTAGTATGCCCGTAGATCACAAAGAGAAGGCTTTCGAGTCCGCCATTGAGCACCACCTGATCACTTCGTCCGGTTACACCAAGGCCGAGCAGGCGTACTTCGATCAGGAGCGAGCCATCGATCCCACGCAGTTTCTGCCATTCGTGAAAGAAACGCAGACGAAGAGCTGGGAGAAGCTGGAAAAGCTCCTTGGTAAGGAAGCCGAAGCGACCTTGCTCGGCGAGTTGTGCAAGGCGATGGACTCGCGCGGCAGTCTCGATGTGCTGCGGCATGGTTTCAAATGTTATGGCGAGGCGATCAAGGCCGCCTACTTCCGTCCGCGGCATGGCATGAATCCGGACGAGTTGGCGCTCTCTGCCAAGAACCGGCTTACGGTGGTGCGCCAGCTTCTTTTCAAGCTCACCAGCAGCAAGTCGCTGGACCTGACGCTCTGCCTGAACGGCATCCCGATCATCACCGCCGAGTTGAAGAATCCGATGACGGGACAGAACGTGCGCCATGCCATCATTCAGTATCAGACGGACCGCGACCCCAACGACCTGATCTTCCAGTTCAAAAAGCGCACGCTGGTCCACTTCGCCGTCGATCCCGAGCTGGTGTACATGACGACGAAGCTGGCCGGCAAGAGCACATACTTTCTGCCGTTCAATCGCGGCGACGGCATGGGCAGCGGCAATCCCGAGGCTCAGCCGGGCAAGTACAAGACCAGCTATCTGTGGGAAGAGGTATGGCAGCGGGACTCCCTGCTGGACATCCTGGCGCGCTTCATGCACCTGGAAGTGATCGAGAAGGAAATTAACGGGAAGAAGATCAAGAAAGAGACCATGATCTTTCCGCGCTATCACCAGCTCGATGCCGTGCGGAAGCTGGAGGCGTCCTCCCGCGCCGAGGGCGCCGGGAACAACTACCTGGTGATGCACTCGGCAGGCAGCGGCAAGAGCAACTCCATCGCCTGGCTGGCCCACCGGCTGAGCAGCCTGCACGACGCGAACGACCAGAAGGTCTTCGATTCGGTGGTGGTGATCACCGACAGGCGCGTGCTCGATCAGCAGTTGCAGAACACGATCTACCAGTTTGAGCACCAGAGCGGCGTGGTAAAGAAGATCGATGAGGACTCGCAGCAGTTGGCGGACGCCCTGAAGTCCGGCACACCTATCATTATTACTACGCTTCAGAAGTTTCCGTTTGTGACGGAGAAGGTGGGCGACCTTCCCGACCGCCGCTACGCCGTGATCGTGGACGAGGCGCACAGCTCCCAGAGCGGCGAGGCAGCAGCGGAGTTGAAGGGTGTGCTGGCGGGACAGGCTTTGAAGGAGAAGGCCAAGCAGCAGGCCGAAGAGCAGGGCCTAGTCGACTACGAGGAAGAAATTCTGAAGCAGATGGCCAAACGAGGCCAGCAGCCGAACATCAGCTTCTTCGCTTTTACGGCCACGCCGAAGTACAAGACGCTAGAGACCTTTGGGCGCAAGGACTCGAACGGCAAGCCGCAGCCGTTCCACATTTACAGCATGAGGCAGGCCATAGAGGAAGGATTCATCCTCGATGTGCTGAAGAACTACACGACCTACAAGACCTACTTCCGGCTGATCAAGTCCATCGAGGACGATCCGAAGCTCGATAAAAAGAAAGCCGCGCGGGCACTGGCGCGCTTTGTCAGCTTTCACCCGCACAACCTCGCACAGAAGAGCGAGGTGATGATCGAGCACTTCCGGACCTTCACGCACCACAAGATCGGCGGCAAGGCGAAGGCGATGGTCGTGACCGGCTCGCGTGCGCACGCCGTCCGCTATAAGCAGGAGTTCGACAAGTACATTGCGGAGAAGGGCTACACCGACATCAAGACGCTGGTAGCGTTCTCCGGCACGGTGACGCTCGATGTGGGTGATGAGTACACGGAGGTCGGCATGAACGGCGGCATCCGGGAGAAGCAGTTGCCGGAAGAGTTCGCCAAGGACACCTACCAGGTTCTGATCGTGGCCGAAAAGTATCAGACGGGATTTGACCAGCCCCTGCTGCACACAATGTACGTTGATAAGCGCCTGGCCGATGTGCAGGCTGTCCAGACGCTGTCGCGCTTGAACCGAACGTGCGCCGGCAAAGAGGATACGTTCGTTCTCGACTTCGTGAACGAGTCGGAGGAGATCCAGGAAGCATTCAAGCCTTACTACGAGGTTCCTCTCGTCGATCAGCAGGCCGAAGCGAGCCAGCTCTACGATCTCCATACGAAGATGGCGGCGGAGCAGGTTTACTATGGGGCCGAGGTCGAGGAGTTCGCCAGGGTTTTCTTCAAACCGAAAAGGGTCCAGACTCCGACTGACCACGCGATGATGGAAAATATCCTCGCGCCGCCCACAGCGCGCTTCACGGCGCTGGAACCAGAGAAGCAACAGGAATTCCGCGGACAACTCATCGCCTATCGAAGCTTGTACTCGTTTCTGTCGCAGATCATTCCTTTCCAGGATGCCGATCTTGAAAAGCTATATGTCTTCGTCCGCCTTTTCATCAACAAGCTGCCTAAAATTGGGCCGGGCCCGGGCATCGTCCTGGATGATGAGGTCGGGCTCAAGTATTACCGGCTCCAGAAAATCAGCGAAGGCAGTATCTCGCTCAGCCCCGGCGAACGCGGAACGGTGAGCGCACCGACCGCAGTCGGCACTGGCGTAGACCGCAGCGAGGAGATCGAGTTGTCGCGGCTCATTGACGTCGTGAACGACCGCTTCGGCACTGACTTCAAGCCGGTTGACCAGCTCTTCTTCGACCAGATCAAGGAAGAGGCCGTGGCGGACACGGCCATCCAGCAGGCCGCGAACGCAAACACATTGGAAAACTTCGGCTATGTCTTCGACAAGGCTTTGGAAGGCAAGTTCATCGATCGAATGGACCAGAACCAGGAGATTTTCGCACGCTATATGAACGACGAAGCATTCAAAAAGGTTGTGGCGGAGTGGATGCGGAAACAGGTTTATGAACAAGTGCGATCGACGCAAGTGCTCGATATCGCAGCGGTGAACTCACAAAAGCAGGTGCCTTGATCGTTGTTGCGGCTCTGCAATTAGTACAGAATCGTTACAATGGTATTAGCAATATCAGGGTGATGATTGTTTAGGCGAACAACTATTTAGGCGAACAACTTGCATAACGAACCAGGGTTTGCCATAATGCAATTGCTGTTGGAATCAGAACAATGATTCCGCCAACTCAGACGGAATCCAAAGCCGACGAACCCTATACCCGACGGTTGTAAAAATACATTGAATAGAAGTGGAGAGGCCGTAGCAGCACAGGAGACGGCCTCTATAGTTTTCTAGGACCAATTCTCGATGTCCCCGCCGATAGCGTCATCACCCCCAAAATACATAGCCTAGGACCGCGGACATAACGGGCGGCGACAGCGTTAATACCGGAGTGTCGGTTTTGCGGGTTCTTCGGTGATATCCGGCCAAGCTGGATTACGCGGCAGCGCGCCTGCCGTGCTCCGCGCCTTTGAATGCCTGTTTCTTTGCAGTCCTCCGCATCTTAGCGAACTGGATTGGATCCACTGGGAGCGGTGCAAGGCGTCCGGTCTCGGCGTTATAAAAACCGCCGTGATATGAGATTTGCCCGTATCGCAGTAAGCGGGCAAGCATAGCGAGCGAACTGACGGCCAGGGTCTGGTTGATGAATGGCTCCTGCCGGTCCAGCGCCTCCACGGCCGAGCAACTTGGAAGCGAACTTTCCTCGATCGTAATGTCGGCTATCTCAGGATAGAGATCGAAAACAGTCGGAAGGCGGGTCTCCTGAGAGCGCGCGGAAACCGTTACGTCAAAGGGCTGGCCAAGGACATATTGCCCGCTGGAAGCATTGTTGCCGAGATCGAGATGATATGCCGGAGCGCGGAGCTTCTTGAACGATTGAGAAATGAGGTGGCGGGCTTTCCTGGTATCGACGCAGCTGATCAGCAGATCACACTCCGGCGCACCAGCCGGACTGTCCCCGAAGCAGCGCGGGATGGCCTTCCAAGCGAAGCCCCAGAACATATTGATGCGGGCCACCAGGCAAATGGCTTTGTTCGACCCAATATCGACATGCGAGAAGGGCTGACGCACGACGTTCACCTCGGAGACGACATCTGGGTCCATGACGGTGACGGCTAGGCCTGGCTGCCCCCAGGCGCGCAGGGCTTGTTCCAGGAAAGGAAGTTGCAGCAAGACCGCGCTCCCGCTCCCGCCCGCGCCAACGAGCAGGATGCGTAGCGGGCGGGTGCGGCCCATCAGTCGAGGATGAAGGTGATGAACTGATTCCAAGATATTCTGCTCCTTTCGCTATTTCTGGGATCGGCGTATGAACTGCAGGAGGGTCTCGTGAGCGAGAACGAGATGCTGCACCGGAAACAAATCGCCGCCGAGAACGCTTGTCCACATCGGGACTATGCCGCCCTTGTAGGAAGTCAACCGCACGGCGTCTGAGGGGTGGGTGAATGCGCTTTCAAAGAAACCGCGTTCCCATTCCATCGCTGCCGAGCAAGAGACGCCAGAGGAGGGCCCCTGCATGCTGCCCGTGCAAATCGAGCCATCCTCGTAGGTGTTCCAGTACGGTGCGCTCAAGAGCTGAGTGTCGCTGTTGGGACGTTCATTCTTGGGCAGCGCCCGAACCGAGAGGTGTGTCTCCGTGGCGACGAACACCAGGGCCGGATGCGGAAACATGCGGCCCGACAGCGCATTGGCTTCTTGATCCGTAGTCGACAGGAAGAACATCGGGCGAACGGCAGCCGGACACCACCAGGCAACCAGTTCGTCCGTGAGGCAGAGAATATTGCTCGGGAGGACCTCAATCTCGCGCACAGCTCTCTGTTTCAAGAGATCACAGAGGCTTTTCAAGAAGTCTGCGCTGAGAGCTTCCGGGGGGCCATAGTGAGGCCTCCCCTGTTCGTCGCGCAACACATCGTGGACGGTGACGTACGCCTGGGTGCCCGTGTAAATCATCACTGCCTTATGCAGCTCGACCCCGGAGTTGCCCCCGATTGCAATGTCGGTATTCATTCTTCTTCTCCAAGGCCTCAGCCCACAGCCTCCACTGTTCCGCAAGGCTGGCTGTTTCCAACGCGATCTCAAAAGTGATCCTGAGAATCCTCCACACCTCACGCATTTGCCGGGGTTGAAAAGGATCAAATTTCAGGCTCAGAAGTGGCGGCGACGAACACTGGCTCCAGTTTTCAAGTTCTTCGTCCACTGTCGCGACAATTGCGTCCTGTTCGTCAAACGACAGAACTGTTGCCGGGACAGGACGCAGATAGTCGTAGCCCCCTTCCTCCGGGTCTTCCCGCAAGCGCTTGTCGATTGGAATGTGAGCCAACGCGTACATACGGAGCAGGGACTTGATCCACAATTCAAACGGGCTATTGGTGTTTGTCCGCAGAATGCGAAGGCTGTGCCGGATCGAGACGTGCTTCTTCCGCGCTTCTGCGATGAACGCTGGAATGCAGGCATCGAGATCAGGAATTTCAAACTCTTCCCCGGTTCCGCCCTCCTCTTCACGAGATACCCCGGCCCACTCCTTCATTTGTTCCACGCTGGATGCCGCATCGTCGAGATCCCATGAACCAAGTGAGCGGACGAGCGTATAAGCAAGGAGCTGGTAGAACGCCGCGCCGAGGCCCTTCGCATACTCTTCCAGCGCCGTCAGAGGCGCTCTGCAAACAAAGTGGCCCAGGTGCCAGTGCTGCACCGAAAAACTCAGTTGCCGAGTTCCCTCGCCGCAGATTGCGACTGAAAACTCCTGAAACTCGGCTTCAATACGCGAAATGCCGTGCAGAAAGCACCAGCGCCGCAGGGACTCGTCAATGAACGCGAGAGGATCGGCTTTGCTCTTTTCCCAGCTTCGGGTGGTAGCAAGACCTTCCTCGACGAGATTCTGACAGAGCTTGAAGAGAGTCTTCTTCCCGGTGTAGATGCTATACCGGCTCCGAACCTCATCCAGCGAAGGAAGAGGTGCAGGGCCGCCCGGAGCGAGCAGCCCTACGCGAGTGGCAAGAGGAATTGCGGCGGGGGCGGCAACATCCGGGATTTCTGCCGCTGATTTTGACTGACTGCTGCCTCTACCCCCTTGGACAGCCGCTGACTTGTTGCGCATTTGCAAAACCTCGCATAAGCATGACTGCCCGCACCCTGGTCTAGGCCGCTCTGCTTTGCGCGTAACGCATCACAGAGCGGCTGACGGCTGCGAAGATGGTCATTTCTAGGCGCGACCCGGCGGGGCATAGGCTTAGCCTTTGCTCCCGATTGATCGCTGAATGGTGTAGCGAAGATAGCGGCCGGTGGTCTCCGGTCCAACGATGGTGGCCGTCGACATCTCCGGATACTGGAAGGTCAAGAACTCGCGGACGGCTTCCGGCGTGAGCTCCGCATTGGGATCGGGGATAATTCGGCCTCCAAAGGCGAATTGTCTTTCCATTTGAGCGACTTCGATGGGCATAGGAAAACATCTCTCCTGAACTGCTGCTGGCACTCTCTCTGAAGAGGGCGGTAGGGATGTGGGCGCGGGATGGCTGTTCGGCCAGGTTGGAGAATGGGAACGCCGCCGCAATTACGCGGCGGAACTGGCCTCGGGTGACGGTGCCGGCGCGACAACGGACGCGGGGGTGGATCCATCCTCTCCTGGCTTCGCCGCGGGCTCCTCTGCGGGGACAACGTCAAAGAGGCTGGGCGGGGCCGTGGGCTCGGACTTCTTTTCCTCCACAGGCGCCGGCGGCGGCGTTGGCTTGTTGCCGGTGGTGGTCTGGCCGGTCTTCTTCTTTGCGGCTGCGACGGCGGTTTTGGCCGCTTCCTTGGCTTCTTCTTCAGCCGCCTTCACAGTCTTCACCATCTCATTGATCGATCCCTCGATCGTGAGCTGGCTGCCAACGTATTGCAAAAGAGCCTGGTGCAGTCCGGCGTCCAGTTCTTCGGCGGTCTGGGCCGTGAGCGTCAGCGCGCCAGAAAGGGCCTTCACCGCCGCTTCCCTGATAGAGCCACATTCTTCGGCTTTCTCGTCGGTGACTTTCGGCACGATGGTTAGAACAATGTTGTCGCCATTGGCAGGCACGGCGACGCTGATCGAGACGGTGCGATTTCGCAACAGCGGTAGCAATTCAACGAACATACGGGGATGCTCCTTCGGGCAAGCGGGGATAGGCCCTCAGTGGCGGCGGAACATCTGACTGGAGGGCGGGTTGTGGTTTATTCATATGAAGAGGAAGGAAGATGATGAAACTAGTTGACGTACCCGGCGGGACAGGCGGTGTCCGGAACCCAAAACGAAATTCTCCTGCTGTTGTGCCACGCCAAGAACGTGAGACAATCCCGCTCCAGAGGAGTGCGCAGCTGTCCATGCTGTGCGACTCAGCTACGTGGAAGATACTTAATCCAGGAGGCTTAGCAAGATAGTCTGAATCCGGTTCGGGACCAGGGTGCGGGGTTCAAATCCTCTCTCCACGACCATTATTTTCAATAGCATACAAGCAATTTCCATCCTCCCGAAAACCCATTGCAGATGATTTTGTAGACGGTCACATCCTCACAGCTTCAAACATTACGACATCGTCGAGTCCCTTGCGAGAACCGAGGCATACACCTGCGAATCAATGATTCAAGGGCGCATTTTGCACATATTCTAAGTTGCACTTCGCACTCTGACAGAACTATAATGCCGCCCCATGTATTCAAATCCATTTTTGTGGCGTAACAGTCGGTCGCTGAGTAGCTCGGAGCAGCAAACACTTGGCAGCACTATCGAAGATCCGCTTCCGGCGGCGCTGGAAGTTGGTGAGAATGGATATCTGTCCATTCAGGGAACGAGGCAGTCGGCGGTTGTTCACGAGACAACCGATGACCAGTAACATGTCCGAACTTCCTTTTCTGTTGCAAAATGCTTCGTTTCCCATCGCTTCGGAGCAAGCGTGGGGCCGAGACGCGGTCACCGCCGATGATCCGCTTCCAGCGGTGCTGGAGATTGATGCGACCGGGGTCGCAATCGTTCGCAGAACTCGAGTCACAGACGTTCAATCGGAGACTCTGGATGATAACTAATCGATCTAATGAAAAGCTGCCGTTTCTGACCCATTTTGCGGAGGATCTGCCGCAAGAAACCGGTTCGCAGCTTCGCTACGACTGCGCACGTCAGATTTCTCAAGTCTTTGTCAATGGGGAGTGGCTTGATACACCTGATGCACGCGGAGAATTCATGGGCGGGACCAGAAAAACCGCAGTTATCCAAGAAACCACGGATGACGCATAGCGCTCATGTGCTCATTCTGAGCACGAGAGCTGATGTGGCCACAGACGATGTTGTGCGCCGACTCGCCGGTCGTGGCGTGGCCCACACTCGGCTCAACACCGAGGATTACCCTTTTTCGCGCACTCTCGCATATCAGCCGGGAAACAAGACGGATTGGCTCACATGTGACGGCGAGCCGCTTGCTTATCCGACTTCAGTCTGGTACAGACGGCTACGCAGCCCGTCGCGTCCGAAAGAGATGGATGATGGTGTGTACCAGTTCTGCTTGCAGGAGAACCGCGCGGCAGTGCTAGGGAGTGTGCTCGGCCTCTCCGCCCAGTGGATGAGTTATCCAGCCGCTGTCTGGAAATCAGAATTCAAACCGCTTCAGTTGTCTCTAGCTTCCGGAATCGGACTTCCGATTCCCCCGACGATTATCACAAATGACCCCGCAGCAATTCGTCGCGCATTCACACGCTTTGGAAGCATGGTGGCTAAACCAGCCAAAACAGGGTACTTCACTCGCGATGGTCAGGCTTTTTCCATCTATACATCTCGGGTGCTGGAACAGCACTTGGAAGAGCTCGATTCAGCGAAGTGGAGTCCTGCGATCTACCAAGGCCTCATCCCAAAGCGATTCGACGTGCGAGTGACGATTGTTGGTCGCCGAGTCTTTGCGGCTGCTATCGATTCTCAATCAGACCCTTCAGCAACAATAGACTGGCGGCATACGACGAACCCGCATCTTCCGCACAAGAGGATTGAGCTTCCTGATCGGATAGTCACTCTGCTCATGAAGATGATGGATTTCTTAGGGCTGACATTTGGAGCCATCGATTTAATACAATCAACTGACGGGGAGTATGTATTTCTGGAGATTAACCCAAACGGTCAGTGGCTTTGGATAGACGACATCCTCAATCTCGGTATTTCTGACGCAGTCGCAGAATGGCTAGCTGAGCCACAACCTTTATGAACTCGATACGTGATTGGTTCGACTTTGTATTTCCAACTGCCGCTCCTCTGCCCACCGACGAATATGAAAAAGGCAAGAAGCAGTTGCGAGCTGCGTTGGCTGACTTAGCTGCATTACCTGCCGATTCTCCACTGCTTACTAAATGCGCAGATGCGGTCGGCGATCTGTATGACCGTGAGACTGCTCGCAGGCAAAGCACAGAGGCACGTCTGACAAGTATTTTGGGCCTATCCTCAATTGCAGGCACTATTGTCTTTGGATTTCTTTTCGGGCTGGCAGGAACATTTCTCGTACAAAGTCGTGGCCTGCGATGGATCATAGCAGGCGGCGCTATATATCTTGTGCTCCAGATATGCAGCGCAATGTTTGCGGCGGTAAGAGGCCTTTCGAGACAATCCTATGACGGCTTAACGTTCTCGGACGTAACTCCCACTCAAACTGAGTCTGAACAGGCCTACCTTTTGCGAAGATGCCAGAGAGCCTTGCAGATAATTTCGGACCATTACGTCGTCAATAACTCCAAAGTAACTCAGATGGCCGTAGCCCATTGTGCAATGCGTAATTTTCTTTGGGGACTCTTGCTGTTTGCCATCATTGGGGGCTATGCATCCACGCAGGTATCCCCGAAAGACGACTTGGTTGACACAATCAAGAAGAACCATGAACTAACAGAACTGCTTCGTGGCCCTCAAGGGGAGGAAGGAAAAGTAGGGCCTCGGGGCGAGCCAGGTCTCCCTGGATTGGATTGTGCATGCAAGCATGCCAGCTCTCATACGAAGTGATTCCAATTTAGCTGAAGGATATTTATTTTATGTTACCGCGCCTGCCTGGAAAGCGTCTACTCCGATTGTTGAGAGCCACAGAGTCTGCAAGAGGAGATGCCCTCTTCGCACACCGGGAGATTTCGTCAGCCCTCGGCGAAATTGAGGAGTTCCTGCGTGACCCGAACTCCCGCGCGTTGCCGCGTGCAGGGCATTACGCTTATCGCGTTCGAATGGAGGTTGCCGCTGGGAACCGCAGTCCACACCAGCTGCAGGCTCTGGTGACCGAAATGCCTGAGATACTATTTCAGGATTTGGAGGAAGGCTGCTTTGTAGCGGTCGCGAATGAAAATGCCGCCCTGCTGGCCTCTGACTGGCTTTCAACCACCCCGATTGCGAAACGTTCAGATCGAATTCTTCGCGAGATTCAATCCGCCGGCCACTGCCTCGCCTTAGGTGAGCCGACGGCTTGCGTACTGCACCTGACGAGGATTATGGATTCCGGCGCACGGCTGGTGGCCAAGTCGCTCGGAATACCGGATGCCACTATAAACGACAAGGGGCTCGGCACTATCGCCACGTTGATTCAGGAGACCGTTCGAAGGCTCGTCAACGCAGGCACCTCTTCGCGGTCTGCCGAAGCGTTTTACAACGGATTAGTGACGGATATTCGTGCATTTGCGAGAGGTGATCGCAACGAGGTAGTGCACGAACTCATTGATTACTCTGCAGAGCGGGCCATGCGTTTGTTGAAGCTTGTTATTGATTTCATGAACTTCCTGGCGACTAGCTTCGATGATTTTGCGAATCCCACACTCGTCAAGTGATGTCTACGCGCGCTATTGTTGAATTACTGCCTTATCGAAAGATCTCGCGGCGGCGTCAAAATTGTTTGCTATCACGACCGCGTGGCCATGGTCGTCGTGGCAATCATTATCAGTCGGCAGGTGATCCGGAGACCAAGAGGATGACACCGAGACATTTGACGGTGTGGACGTTGAACCCCTGAACGTGGAAACGTAGGTACTGCAACGCTTCATCGACAGTCTTGGCCGCGATGAGAACAGTCCGTGGATGCGGCTGGCCGCCGGCTGGTGGAGGATCATCTTCGTCATCGGATTGGAGCGGCGGTTCGCGGAATTCATAGAGCAATGCCTCGCACCCACCGTGAGGTCCTCGCTGGAATCTGTCTTCCTTTTTTCTGTTTTTCCCCATCGGGTTCTCCTCGCTGAATAGTCGTTCTTTGTTGCGCCTCGAAATCGGAGAGCCGCCAGCTGGCGGGTAGGCTTTCCGTAAGGCTCCGGTGAGCACCGTGTGGACTTGCTGCTGATGAGTAGGCATTCTCGGCTTGTGGACGAATGAGGTCCGGGGGGCGGGGATGGATGCTTTGAATGGGGCACCGGTCGCGGGCAAGCGCAGGAAGCGTAGCGCGCTGGAGAGGCGGCGGATCGTCGAGGAGACGCTAGCGCCGGGAGCGTCGGTGGCGCGCGTCGCACGCAGTCATGGCATCAACGCCAACCAGGTCTTCGCGTGGCGCAAGCTGCATCTGGCCGGCAAGCTCGCCGATCACGCAGAGCCGGTAGTTAGCAGCAGCCAGCGACTGCTCCCAGTCACCGTCAGTGAAGCGGAGCGTCCGCCGGAGATCACTGTTTCGTCCCAGCCGAACCCAGAGCCAGCTCCATGCAGTTCGCAACTCGCCACGGCTTCCATTCAGATACAGTTTCCGAAAGCGGTGGTGCGTGTGGAAGGCATCGCGGACTCTGCAACACTCCGCCTCATCCTGGAGTGCCTGCGCGGATGATCACGTTCCCGACAAACACGCGCATCTGGATTGCAGCAGGCGTGACCGACATGCGCCGCGGCTTCACCGGGCTGAGCGCAGTGGTGCAGACCACACTCGAAGCCGAGCCGCTCTCCGGTCACGTCTTCGTCTTCCGCGGACGGCGCGGCGATCTGATCAAGGTCCTCTGGTTCGATGGCGATGGACTGTGCCTGTTCGCCAAGCGCCTGGAGCGTGGACGCTTTGTGTGGCCGAAAGCCGACTGCGGCACGGTGTCGTTAACGCGAGCGCAGCTCTCGATGCTCTGTGAAGGCATCGACTGGCGCCGGCCGATTCGCACGGCAGATTCATTGATGGCTATCTAATGAGTAAATGCGATTTGCACAGCTATTTATGCGGCTGTGGACGCATCGCGGCAGAGTTCATGGCATACTCCGCTCATGGTTGCCACACGCACAACGCTGCCGGATCTGAACGCGCTGGATGCCGACGCGTTGAAGTCGATTCTGCTGGCGACCCATGAGGAACTCGTCTCAGTTCAAGAGCAGTTGCTCTCTCATCAGCATGAGATCCAGCATCTGACGCTGCTGATCGCCAAGCTGCAACGCATGCAGTTCGGGCGGCGTTCAGAGAAGGTCGAGCGGCAGATCGAACAGCTTGAGCTGAAGCTGGAAGAACTGGAAGCCAACCACAGCGAGCAAGCGCCTCCCCTTGAGCAGCCATCGCCCACACCGCGAACCGCAAGCAAGCCTGCGCGGCGTCCGCTGCCGCCGCATCTTCCGCGCGAGCTCAAGACACATGAACCGGAGCAACAGTGCTGCCCCGAGTGCGGCGGGACGCTGAGCAAGCTTGGCGAAGATGTCTCCGAAGTCCTTGAGTACATCCCCGAGAGCTTCAAAGTGATCCGTCACGTGCGTCCCAAGCTGAGCTGCACCGCATGCGATGTCATCGTGCAGGCGCCCGCACCATCACGTCCGATCGAGCGCGGCATCGCAGGGCCCGCGCTGCTCGCCCACGTTCTCACCTCGAAGTACTGTGATCATCTCCCGTTGCACCGCCAGAACGCGATCTATGCCCGCCAAGGTGTCGATCTGGAAGACTCGACGCTGGCCGACTGGGTCGGTGCATCGAGCCGCCTGGTGCAGCCGCTGGTCGAGGCGCTGCGCCGCTATGTGCTCGGCGGCAACAAGCTGCATGCCGACGACACACCGGTTCCGGTGCTGGCTCCCGGCAACGGCAAGACGAAGACCGGGCGGCTGTGGACTTATGTTCGCGATGATCGCCCGGCTGGGGACACCTCGGCACCGGCCGTGTGGTTCTCCTATTCGCCGGATCGTAAGGGCGAGCATCCGCAGCAGCATCTGCGCGACTTCACCGGCACTCTGCAAGCCGATGCCTATGCCGGCTTCAACCAGTTGTACGAGAATGGCCGCATTCAGGAGGCCGCCTGCTGGGCTCACGTCCGCCGCAAGTTCTACGAGCTGATGGAGGTGCACAAGTCGCCGATTGCAACCGAAGCGGTCGAGCGTATCGCGGCTCTCTACGCCATCGAGAGCGAGATCCGAGGCCGTGCGCCGGACGAGCGCCGCTTGGTACGACAGGCGCGGTCGCGCCCACTGCTCGACGCCATGCACGATTGGCTGGAGTCCTCGCTCGCGAAGCTCTCGAAGAAGTCCGATACCTCGGCTGCGATCCGCTACGCGCTCGCCCTCTGGGGCGCCCTGGTGCGCTTCTGCGACGACGGCCGCATTGAGATCGACAACAACGCCGCCGAACGCGCCCTGCGCTGCGTCGCTATTGGGCGCAAGAACTATCTGTTTGCTGGATCGGACCGCGGCGGAGAACGCGCAGCCACCTTCTACAGTCTCATTGGCTCGGCGAAGCTCAACGGGCTTGATCCCGAAGCCTACCTGCGCGAGCTATTGACGCGCATCGCCGACCACCCGGTTAATCGCATTGCAGAACTTCTGCCCTGGAACCTCGCCACCGTCGCGGCGCCCACCTCTACGAAATAGACCAGTCATTACCGTAAGTGTCCACAAATGGATTCGTGGACACTTAGCTCATATAGTCAAGACGGCCAGAACCGGAGGCTTACGGCTTTCCATGGTTTCAGATTTTCTTTGAGCTCGCCGAACTCAGGGGCTAGCTGCTGGCGATGGCTGTCCGTCTATGTGTCCATCTCACCCATGCGCGTGGTTTAGGCTGCGTCAACCTTCATCGGCACGGCATCACGATCTGACGGTTCATCGTCAGATCCATGCCGGTGACTGGCTGGAATTCCGCCGCTGAGTGCTTGTCCTTCAGGATGAGCCTTACGCGGTCGCTCTCCGGCACCGAGCGAAGAATGTCACGAATGTAATTGGCGTTGAATGCGGTCGTGATCGGCTCCGCCACATACTCCACATCGAGCGTCTCTTCCGTCTCCCCGTTTTCGGTGTTATGAGCGGACAGAACCAGGGAGTTCGCTTCGAAGTGCATCTTGACGCTCATCACGCGCTCGTCGGCAAACTGGGCAACGCGCTGCAGAGAGTTGCGAAGAGCATTGCTGTCGATCACTACCGAAATGGTCTGATCCTTCGGAAGCACGGCCGCATAATTGGGAAACTGCCCCGTCATCTTCCGCGCGGTCAGAGTTTTATTTGCAACTCTGAAGAACAGGCTGTTGTCGTCATGAGCGAACGTCACCATGCCGTCCTCGTATGGCGTGAGCAAGGCCATGAGCGTGCCGAGAGCCTTCTTCGGAATCAGCAGCTTAGTGGCGCCAGTGATCCCCGGCAGCGGCTTGTCGATCTTCAGGTAGCCAAGCCGGTGCCCATCCGTGGCAACCATCGCGACACCTTCGGGGAAGATTTCAAACTGCGTACCGCCCAAGGTGTAGCGGCTCTCTTGGTCTGAGACCGCGAAGATGGTCTTCTGAATCAGCGCGCTGAAGATGGGAATTGGCACCTCGATCCCGGACGCTGGAAACGCGGGCAGGGCCGGGAAGTTTGATGCCGCCATGCCGATCATCTTCGTCTTGCTACGGCCGGCTTTGATGTTCACCCAACTGTTCTCGGCCAGAGAGAAGAACACGTCGCCCTCGGGGAGCAGCTTAATGTACTCGAAAAGCTTCCTAGCCGGCAGGGTGATCGTTCCTTCTTTGGCAATGGCGGCAGGGCAGGTGGTCCGCAGACTGCAGTCAAGGTCGGTAGCAGCGATGTGCAGCGATCCATTTTCAGTCTTCAGCAGGACATTGGTGAGGATTGGAATGGTGGTCTTGCGCTCAGTTGCGGTCTGAACGGCAGCGAGTTCACGAAGGATATCCGACTTCTTGACGACAAATTCCATTGAGGGAATGCTCCTGATGGTGAGAGTGGGGAGGGGTCATGCGTGCGATTGGGCGGTGCTTACGCGATTAGCGGAAGTTGCTCAGCGGGATGTTCGCGTTCCGCTGGTGTCGCCGGATGGGGCATCGGGATGACGGTGTCTCGGCGGTACTTGCTTTCGAGCGCGTCCAGCAAGGCCAGTTCGCTGTCATCCGTTTCTTGACGGTGGGCCGGATACTGTCTGCAGTTGGCGCTCGACGTGCGCAGCGACGTGCGCCAACCCCTGAGGACGGGCCCGAAAGGCTACGGGAAAATACCGCCAAGATCATCCTTTTTGAGACAGCCGAACCTCAAGCAGATATGGAGACACTGGACCAGAAGGCTAGCCGAGCACCTGTTGCAAGCTATTGAAAACAGGAAGTCAGATCAGCGGACTTTGCCCTGTCTCAAAAGGTTTCTGAGCCACGGGCAAGGTACCGGCCTGGTACGAACACAGTGCAAATTCCTCGACATTGCTGCTCATGGAAAGTACATTTAGCGAGGTCATCTAAAACTTGAATGCTCAAAGAAGTAGTGCACAGAGGCTATCTTGGATTTCCACAGATGAATGTAGACCGGAGAGCTTCAGGTCGAGTCAGCGAGGCGCATAATGGATGAGCCCGTGATGCAGGAACCTGAGTCGAAAATAACGCAGCTGGAGCGGAGGCTATCTGCTGATTGGCCGCATATCCGTGAAGCGCGACGATTGGCTCAGGAAAAGCGGGACGAACTGAAGCACGCTTTGGCTGGTTTTGACTCCGAAGATACCAGCATTGTGGTTTTCGGATCCTTAGCGCGAGACGAATTCACGCCTGGGAGTGACATTGATTGGACGCTGCTCGTCGACGGTTCTGCCGATCCAGAGCATCTCGAAGTGGCTCGCCGCACCGAGGAAGTTGTTTCGAAGCTGTCCGCCAAACCCCCGGGGCCAGAGGGAACGTTCGGAAGCATGGCGTTCAGTCATGACCTGATTCACCAGATTGGCGGAGAAGACGACACGAACCGTAACACAACTCGCCGAATACTGCTTTTATTAGAATCAGAGGTCGTGGGACGTCCGGATGCTTACGAGCGCGTGCTAAGAAATGTTCTCCAGCGCTACTTGACGGAAGACTATAGTTTTCTGCGCGGAACTGGGCCCTACCATGTACCGCGCTTCCTGTTGAATGATTTTGCTCGATACTGGCGAACTATAACCGTGGACTTTGCATACAAACAGCGAACTCGTTTCGGCAAAGGTGCTGCTATGCGAAATATTAAGCTGCGGATGTCCCGCAAGTTAATCTTCGTATCCGGCCTATTGACATGTTTTGGTTGTCAGCTTGGCTTCGGGAAAGGACTGAACCCCGAGACTTGTCAAAAAGCTTATGGCTCACCTGAGTGCATCGAGTGCCTGGGGCGATTCTTACGACGGACGCCACTTGAGGTCCTGGCCAATACCCTTTTTGAACTCAGGCACCTTGACGCAACCGCCGGAGGAATATTCGGTTCCTATAACGAGTTTCTTGGGATGTTGTCCGATCCTGAAACTCGCGACCATCTTGAGGAGCTGCCTCTGGAGCCGGAGCTTTCGGATAAAACCTTCCAACGAGCAAGGGAGTTGAGTCATGTTTTTCGGGACGGCCTCCTTGAGTTGTTCTTCGATGAGAAATCAGGAATGCTCTCACTGACCAAAATGTACGGGGTGTTCTAATGCGACTGATTGGGTTTTCATCTGGTGCCTTGGCCTATGCAGATTTTCGACGTGGTGTGACCATGCTGAACGGCAAGGATATTCATGCCGTCGAGCTATCCGCCTTACGTAGAGGAGAATTACCTATCCTGATCGCCGGCCTTGACGAGCTTAACCTGATGCAGTTCGAATACATCGCTGTTCATGCACCGAGTGAGTTCACCGCCAGGGAGGAAGAGCCGATTGTCGATATGCTTTCGACTGTGCACCAGCGTCGCTGGCCCATTGTTCTCCATCCAGATACGGTGCACGATTTTTCACTTTGGAGGCGATTCGGCAGTCTTCTTTGTGTTGAGAACATGGACAAACGCAAGCCCGCAGCCCGCACAGCTTGTGAGCTTGCTTGCATCTTTGATGAATTGCCTGAGGCATCGCTTTGTTTTGACATCGGTCATGCCCGGCAAGTAGATAGCACTATGACGGAGGCTTACTTCATTCTCAAGCATTTTGGGGACCGCCTCCGACAAGTTCATGTCAGTGAGGTCAATACCCGCAGCAAGCACGATCCTCTCTCTCTTGCTTCCATTCTTGCCTTCCAGGAAGTCGCGAGCCTGATAGGAGAAGAGGTTCCACTTATTCTAGAAACACCTGTCGCAGAGGACCAACTTTGGTTTGAAATGGGGCGCGCCAAAGAAGCGCTGACGTTTCCCAGAGCAGTTTTGAAAGAGGACTGCCTCGAAACTGAGCGAATACGGAAGTCGGTAGCTCCGAGGAATATCGCCACCCTATGAGTTGACCGATATGACGTGGCTCACACACCTTTTGAGACAGGGCAAAGTCCGCTGATCTGACTTTCTGTTCTCAATAGTTTACAAAGGACACGTTGAACAGCCTTTTGAGGCAGTCCCAGAGGTCTTCCTGTTCGCCTACGCGGCCAGCTGCGCTGCCTCCAGAAACGTGAGAACTTTTACGAGCCATAAGAATGGGCTCCTGAAATTGTGAAGCGAGTGAAGAGCGAAACGGGGTGTTCTGTGGGGGGAGAAACCACAAAACACACCCGTTGCCATGAGGTTCATCCGAAGGGAAGAACCTCAAACAGGGAACACCCGTGCTCTGCTATGCCGCGAAGAGCGGGAGTTGCCCGCTGTCGACGCGCTCGGGCGGCGTCCTTCTCCGTTTTGAAATTGCGGTCATTGCAAAGCCGATGAATGACGGCTGTGCGCTGGCCGTGGTTGCAGCTACTACGGAGGGAACTTCTGAGGCTGCCATAGCTGCAACCAGAAGTGGTTCTTCCTCGGCGGGCATTTCCAAAGGATCGGCGAGTAGCAAGGGAGCGGACTGGGCAGAGCCAAACTGCGCCTGGCGCTGCTGGTTGACCTGCCGCCAAACGTCGTCGGCAGTTTCTCCAACGCCTCCCTGTTCGACCAACTCGCGAGCCATGGCGGACATCATGTCGGTATCCTCTTCAATACCGGCAAGGCCTTCCCCGCTGAACTTGCCCTCCATCATCATTGAAACGAGAACCTTCCGGCCCATGAGGCGTATGCAGTTGCTCTGCATCGTGTTTGCATAGGAGAAGAATTTCACTCGCACATCGCGCCGCTGGCCGATTCGCCAGGAACGGCGGCTAGCCTGACGCAAGGTGTAGGTGGAATAGCCCGTTTCGTAGAAGTAGATGGTTGGGAAGGACAGGAGATCGAGACCAGTCTCCACAAGCCGTGGATGGCAAATGACAACATCCACACCCAGCGACAACTGGCGCTCGTACCACGCCTCGCGCTTGTCGGTGGCAACCGACGGGCGGAGCACGGCAACACGGAAACCCGCACTGCGCAGCACCGTATCGAGCCGTCCCACCACGTCATGCTTCCCGGTGTAGGTGGCAAAGACCTGGCATTTACGCCCCCCAGCCAGCTCGGCGCGAATGTCATCGATCAGTTCGCGTTCTTTCGGGTAGATGACTTCTTGGTCGAGGATCGCGGGTTCCGCGACTTTGATGATCGTGTACTCGCGGGTTTTGCGATCCCACATCTTCCGGTAGATCGTCTCGAAGCCGAAGGGATGGTCTGGGTAGCAGAGCAGCGTGTTGAGCATGATGCTGCGCAGGCCCTTGTCCTTCGGGTATTGGTTGATGGTCTTCTTGATCTGTTCAGCGAGATCGTCGTAGGCGTCTCGCAATGTGTTGCCAGCATGCACCTCGATGACGGTCTCGGCGTAAGACGGGAGCGCATCTGCGATGTCTTCCAGGGAAACGAAGGCCGTGGAGTCCATCAGGTGATTGCCAAACAGCATAGGCGAGCAGCCAGGGCGGCGCAGAATCTGAATCGACTTCTTAGGATTGCGGGAGCACGCGTTCTCGCTCTCCGTGATTCTTTCCACGGTCTCGATTACGCCATACTTCCGCTGAAACATCTCACGTCCTGCCCCGCCCCACTCGAAGCCCTCGCGAACCATCTGAGGGGCATCGATGCGGTACAGCACGTTATAGAGGTCATCGGCGTAGCCCCCCATCATGGTGCCGGTGAGAGTGATGACCTTCTTCGCGACGCGCGCCAGGACAGCAAGTCCGTTGCCCTGAGCGGTATCGCCGGCGAGCTGGTGCACCTCGTCGGCGATCGAAAAGTCGAAGAAATCGAGCATGTACCGGCCCATGTAATCCATGGGAGCCATGCGCTGGATCTTCGAGCGGTCGGCGGACCAGAGAGGCGAGTACAGCTTCGTGCCGCCTTTGCCGAGTTCTACCGTCTCGGAGTGCTTGCGGCGCTCGTCGAAGTCGTCCTCGACGAGCACGCCGTTGTTTGCCTTGGCTACAGGTTGGTATGTATCGATGTTGACGACACTGCCTGCATGCTCCTTGCTGCTCCGAGCCGCCTTGCCGTAAACGTGTTTCCAGTAGTAGCTGAGCTTGCCTTTCTCTTTTCCCACGATGAAGTAGGTCGGATAAGGATGCTGCTGGAGCCACGCGCGCCGGCCCATGGCGCGCAATTGGGGAAGGGTTGTCACAAGGCCGCGGCGGCGCATGACGCCGTTGGCGTACTGGATTTCCACCACACCGTGCGGCTTCTTTGGGTCGCCGCCGTTGCGCAGGTCCTCGATGATGTAGGTTCTTGCGTGGGGGACCGTGATCAGGATTTCGCGCGCCCACTTCTCGGTGAGGTGCGGCGGGCACATAACAATCGTGGAAAACGGCTTGGAGTGGGCGGCCACGTATGCGACGCCTGCTCCAGCCATAAAGGTCTTCCCTGTGCCGCACTCGCCCACGATCTTCACCGCATCATGATCTACGAGGTACTTCACGCACCCCATGATGGCGAGTTCCTGTGCAGGCAGGGGCTTACGCATCAAGCGCGACAGCTCCGGAGCGGGGGGATCGTCAGGAGCGTGGAGCGGTGGGAACGTCTCAACGATCCGGCGCCCGATTTCTCGAGGACCGTAGATGCGGAGGTAGTCGTACAGCGTGGTCATTTCCATGGCAGATCTCGCTCTGTGGTGAGAGTGGTGGGGCAGATTGCTGTCCCGCCTGTCGTGCAGCGTTTCTATCGTCGGGTTGTGGGGTGATCGTCTGAAAAGGTTGAATATCGGATTGTGGATTTCAACGTCGGTTATTGCCACACGCGCACCGAACACTTGGCGCGCGCTGGCTGCGGCTCTTGCAGCTGAGAGCTGCAAGGAGAGTTAGGCCGCGGAGAAAGCGGCCTGGAAATAGTCACGAACGGTAAAATCCGGCCATGGGACGGGGCCATTCGTATCCGGGAAAGAAAGGTCCATACTCCGGACGCCCTGGCTAAGGATATTGAGCAGCTCGTCGCGGGTCGCCCGGATGCTATACGGATTGCAGCCGAAGCCGATCAGCGGAGAGATGCGGTGTTGCAAGTCCAGTTGGTCGATGATCCAATCGCCCCACTCCGGTCGAGCCGGTAATCCCATCACCGAGGCCATCAAGGCCCAGGCCACTTGTGGGGAGTAGTTCAACAGGTATGTGCTCCCATCGATGCCGTTCTGGCGAAGGGTCTGAGAGACAACGACCAGGTGCCGGACGGGATGACTCATTCCGGGGATCAGGATCGTGCCGCGCATGTTTGCCGCGTTCTCTCCCATGCGCACACAGAGGCTGATCTCGTCTTCCTCGCCGGGGTATTTCAGCGAGAAGGCCGAATTGGCCGCTACCGCGGCGGAAATGGCCGCAATCTCGGTGTCACCGCCAAATACGGAGAGAAGAAGGCCTTGCTCCTCCTCTCCCATATAGCAGTCGCAATGTACGCGGAGCGTGGTGCTGATCTTGTCTGTGGACTGGCGAAACTCAAACTGCCCAAGGCGAAGGTGTGCGTTTTCCAACGTTTGTCTCCTCAAGACGACGGCGCGGGAGGTGCTGGCTACGCAGCTTCCTTGTCCGCGGCGTCGGCGTCTGGTAAAGGTGGTTTTTCTCCAAGGACTTGAGTGCGGCCATCCTCGTACAACAGGGTCACATCGTTACTGAAGCGCTCCGTGTGGCGCTTTACGAAGACGTTTTCTCCAGTCTCCTCGTTCGTCTCGATCTCCTCGGTGGTGGTGACGCTCTTGGCGGAACGCCAGCGCGCCAGATGGCGATCAGAGCCTTCGCCGAACACGCCGTTTAAGAGCCCGGCTGTACACAGAAGGCCCACATGTCCGGCGTGTAGGGGCGTCAGGGGCCGCCCCTTGCTCACGGTTGGAGCAGGAAGGAAGAACTGCTGCACGGCCTGTTGATAGGCATAGGAGCGCGGCAGCATGTCCTCGATGGTGTCCAGCGGCAGGCCGGTATAGGTCAGAGTCGTGCCCGGCGAAGACGGAACGGCATACGGGCTTTCATCTCCTGCCAGCGTGGGCATATCAATGTAGCCCTTGCAGTAGTTGATAAGCGCTTGCCTGGAGCTGCGGACGGTCGAGCCGGTCACGCGTTTCCGGGTAGCAAAGACCACAATCTGCCCGAAGCGCTGGGATTCAGGATCAGCGAGCAAATACGGTCTGACGTCCGTGAAGTGCGCCGACAACACGTCGACACAAGTACTGAAACGTTCAAATGGAATGACGAACACGAGCACACCTCCAATGCGCAGCCAGCGGAAAGTGTGATCGAGAAAGAGCTCCTCCATGCGGCGATTCGAGAGAGTGCCAATTTCTGAGTCGTACGGCGGATTGAGATAGAGCAGGGAGAATCGCTCGACCTTGCTGTGAGTGTCGAACGTGCTGCCCTGGATGGTGATGATTCCCATGGCTGCGGCCGTCGCGGCCCGCGCGGCATCAAGCTCTATCCCGTACAGGCGGCAGTTGCCGCCCATGGTGATCTGCTGCAATGCGGCGCCGGTGCCTACGCAAGGATCTATCACGCTTGCAGGCTCAATGCCGAACTGGAGAAGGTTGCGGATCTTGTCGCCCTCGGCGGGCGGCAGCGGGTAATAGCCGAGCTTCAATCTGCCAGCCAAACGCACGGTACGCTCCCAAAATATGGATTTTTTGCGTTTG
>CAWKFM010000004.1:0-2500 GCA_963849065.1 uncultured Acidobacteriota bacterium
CGCTGCGGCCTCTTCGGGCTATGAACCCTAGTGAGGCACCCCTTCTCCCGAAGTTACGGGGTTAATTTGCCGAGTTCCTGAACGAGTGTTCTCTTGAGCGCCTTTGGATATTCTCCTCGTCTACCTGTGTCGGTTTGTGGTACGGTTCCCCTGATCTCTCCTTAGAGGTTTTTCTTGGCAGCGTGAACTCATCCCCTTTGCCCCATACGGGACTGCTTTGTATCTCACCCTTAAGACCCGGCGGATTTGCCTACCAGGTCAGGCTTACATACATTGAACCGCATAGCCATATACGGTCGGGATTATCCTTCTGCGTCACCCCATCGTGATAACGAAATCTTGGGAGTTCCGGAATATTAACCGGATGTCCATCAGCTACGCCTCTCGGCCTCGCCTTAGGGACCGACTAACCCTGAGCGGATTAACCTTCCTCAGGAAACCTTAGACTTTCGGCGCGGAGGGTTCTCACCTCCGTTATCGCTACTTATGCCGGCAGGGTCTCTTCCACAGCAGTCCACGAGTCCTTCCGGTCTCGCTTCAAACCGCTGAGAATGCTCTCCTACCACGCGTCTTACGACGCATCCGCTGCTTCGGTGTCTAGCTTGAGCCCCGTTGAATTGTCGGCACCGGACCGCTTGACCAGTGAGCTATTACGCTTTCTTTAAAGGATGGCTGCTTCTAAGCCAACCTCCTGGCTGTCTGGGCGTTCCGACATCCTTTCCCACTTAGCTAGAACTTTGGGACCTTAGCAGGCGATCTGGACTGTTTTCCTCTCGACGACGAAGCTTAGCCCCCGCCGTCTGACTCCCGTGTTGGTTGTCCTTGGCATTCGAAGTTTGGTTGGATTCAGTAAGCTGGAAAGCCCCTTAGTCCATTCAGATCTCTACCACCAATGCAAATCACACGAGGCTAGCCCTAAAGCTATTTCGGAGAGAACGAGCTATCACGGAATTTGATTAGCCTTTCACCCCTACCCTCAGCTCATCCGAGCTTTTTTCAACAAACACCGGTTCGGTCCTCCAGTGGGTGTTACCCCACTTTCAACCTGGCCAAGGGTAGATCATCCCGCTTCGCGTCTATTCCTGCCAACTTAACGCCCTATTAGGACTCGCTTTCGCTACGGCTCGCTTCCGCTTAACCTTGCTGACAAGAATAACTAGCCGGCTCATTATGCAATAGGCACGCGGTCAGGCATTCCCTTACGGGCATAGCCCTCCCACTGCTTGTAGGCACACGGTTTCAGGTACTATTTCACTCCCCTCGCAGGGGTTCTTTTCACCTTTCCCTCACGGTACTGGTTCACTATCGGTCAGTAGGTAGTATTTAGCCTTACGGGATGGTCCCCGTTGCTTCCCGCAGGGTTTCACGTGCCCCGCGGTACTCAGGTACCGACTTCGAGTTCATTTGTTTTCGCCTACGCGGCTGTCACGCTCTATGGCCCCTCTTTCCAGAGGGCTTCGACTAACAAATGAATTGGTAACTCTACTATTGTCGGCCCTACAACCCCAGCCTTACCCGAAGGTAAAACTGGTTTAGGCTCATGCGATTTCGCTCGCCACTACTTTCGCAATCGAGGTTTCTTTCTTTTCCTCCAGGTACTGAGATGGTTCACTTCCCTGGGTTCGCTCGTGCCCGACTATAGATTCATCGGGCCGTTGTACGGGTTCACCGTACAGGGTTTCCCCATTCGGAAATCCCCGGATCAATGCCTGCTTGCGGCTCCCCGAGGCTTATCGTAGCTTGCCACGTCCTTCATCGCCTCCTACTGCCAAGGCATCCACCGTGCGCCCTTAGTAGCTTGACCATAAAATTTACTCCGCACATCCGACTCACGCCGGTTGTACCCAGTAAAGTTTTATTGGCCTCTCCAATCGACTGCCGCATCTCACGACGCTTGTCATTCGCGCGCGTCTCACGACGCCGCGGGCAGCCAATCTAAGGCACTCATAAAATTTAACTTAGCCTTGTAATTATCCCAATGCTATTCAGTTGTCAAACATCGCTTGCGCCGCGTTCGATTGAACGTTACGCCCCGCTTCTCGCGAGGAACATCGCTGCTCAAGGTTCGAAATCAAGCAGGCTTGATTTCCAACTTCAAACAGGAATGAATTGGAAGGATGGTGGAGCTGACCGGTTTCGAACCGGTGACCTCATGCTTGCAAAGCACGCGCTCTCCCAGCTGAGCTACAGCCCCATGATATTCATCAAGGTATGGTGGGCCTGGGTAGAGTCGAACTACCGACCTCACCCTTATCAGGGGTGCGCTCTAGCCAGCTGAGCTACAGGCCCAGTTTCTGCTGGCGCCCTAACATTCCAATCCAAAATACTTGGAAAAGAGATCGAGGACAAGGTTGAACGTGCGAACCGGCTAAGCCGATCCTGACCATCATGCAGATTGCTTGAGCAAGAGACTTCGAGCGAGAATCCCGATTCTCGCCACAGGTAGGGTTCGAATCGAGGTACACGGCAACATCCCACGCATGTTTAAACCCGAAGGTCG
>CAWKFM010000004.1:5000-879045 GCA_963849065.1 uncultured Acidobacteriota bacterium
TGGCGCTCACCCAGGCTTAAACCCGCATGAATACTGGATGAACGGGTGATGAATAAATTATTGCAGAGACCGTCTGGCGGCCTATTTCCCGGCGCTTTTCCGCCACGAACGGCCCGCGCGCCAGCCTTCGGAAGGCTGCCCGCAAGCCGTTCCGCGAAACCCCGTGCCGCCCAGCCGCATCAACTATCCGTGCCGGAGATGCTGCCATGAGTCTGTCAACGGATGTTCCCGCGCCGCCGCCCAACCCCGCCGAGCGGCCCCTGGATCGCGATCTCGGTTTCGGAAGCCTGGCGATGCGCAGGCACTATCGCCTGGTCAATCGCGATGGCTCCTTCAACGTGCGCCGGCTGCACGAGGGCTGGAGTGACCAGCTGTTTGGCTATCACGCCATGGTGAACCTGAGCTGGCCAAAGTTTTTTGTCGTGACCGGAGCCTGGTACACGGCCACTAATGCGCTGTTTGCGTTCGGCTACCTGGCGTTGGGGCCTGGCGCGCTGCAGGGGGGCTATAAAGGTTCGCTGTTCTGGCGCGCGTTTTTCTTCAGCGTCGATACCTTCGCAACGGTGGGTTACGGCAACATCTTTCCCGTCAGCTTTCTGGCGAATGCACTGGTGACAATCCAGATGCTGTTCGGGTTGCTGTCTCTGGCGCTGGCCGCCGGTCTGGTTTTTGCCCGGTTTTCCCGCCCCAACGCCCGCGTGCTCTACAGCGATGCGGCGCTGATCGCTCCCTACGAGAACCAGACCAGCTTTCAATTTCGCATTGCCAACGGACGGCGCAGCCAGTTGCTCAACGTGCAGGCGCTGGTCATGCACAGCCGCTTCGAGACCGATGGCGATAAGCGGGTGCGGCGCTTCTACAGCCTGGAACTGGAGCGCAAGTTTGTCGCCGTCTTGCCCGCCAATTTGACCGTGGTCCACCCCATCTCTCCGCAGAGCCCCATCTTTGGCTGGAGCCAGGAGCAACTGTTGGAGGCCGAGGCGGAGTTTCTCGTGCTTCTCAATGCGGTGGACGAGACATACTCGCAAACCGTGTACAGCCGCTCGTCCTATGCCGCGGACGAGATCCAGTGGGGCCGCAAATTTGCCATGATGTATTTTGAGGAGGGTAGCCAGGCCGTGCTCGATCTGGACCGGCTGAATGAAACAGTTCCCGCGCCGCTGCCCGCATCAGCCTGAGACGCGCATTTAGCCCGGATGGTTCAGTACTGGAAGCACTCTTCCTTCCAGCGTTCGTACACTTTTGCCCTGACGAACAATGCAAACAGCTGCGGATCGAGTTCGTTGTTCTGCGCCATCTCGCCCAGGATCTCCAGCGCCCGTTCCACCGAGACCGCTGACTTGTAGGGGCGGTCGTGAAGTAGCGCGTCAAAGATATCGGCAATCGCCATCATGCGCGACGCCAGCGGAATCTGCGCGGAGGCCAGATTTTCGGGATATCCCTTGCCATTCATTTTTTCGTGGTGGCCGCGGGCAATCTCCGGAATATTGCGGATCTCCCGCGTCCATGGAATCTGTTTGAGGAAGTTGTAGCTGTGCACCACATGCGATTCCACTTCCGCCCGTTCGCCGTCATCGAGCGAGCCCCTGCGGATGGATAGCATGTGAACCTCCTCGGCAGTCAGCAGCGGGCGCTCAACCCCGTCGCAACCGCGAAATGTTTTCGCCGCGATTTCGTGGAGCGCCTCAAAGGTTCTCACCGGCAGCACCGAGGGTTGGTTGGCGTCGTGGATGATTCCCGCGAGGCGGTCCAGTTCCTGAAACTGCTCTTCGAGTTCGGAATCAAACTGCGCCAACTTGCCCTCATAGGCATCGCGGCCCTCTTCCACCAGACAGCGCAGCTTCCGTTCGCCGCACTCGGCCTGCAATGCGCGCCGGGCGACCTCGAACCGGCTGATGATCATCTCCATCTGCTCGGGATAGAGCTTGCGGGCCTTGGTCAGCACCTGCTCGCGTACCCCGAGCTTGCCGAAATCGTGCAGCAGTGAGGCGTAGCGAATTTCCCGCATCTCGGAGCGGGTAAACTTCACGTCGCGGTATTGCGTCTGGTCGCGACCCACGGCTTCGGCCAGCGCAACCGTCAGGTTTGCCACCCGGAAGGAGTGGCCCGAGGTTGCCGGATCGCGTTGTTCAACCGTGCTGATCGAGGCTTTGATAAAACCTTCGAAGAGGCGCTGAATGTTTTCGTAAAGCAGGCTGTTCTCAAAGGCAACTGCGGCCTGGCTGGCCAGCGAGGAGACAATTTCCATCTGCCGCGTGGTGAACGGAACCACTTCGCTTTCGATGTCTGCATCGGTGCCGAGACGCGCGCGCCAGTTGCGCTTGGCGTTGATCAGCTGCACCACGCCGACGATTTCGTTCTTCGGATTCATCATCGCCACGGCAAGAATCGACTTGGTGTGGTATCCGGAATCGATGTCGAACTGCTTGTTGACCCGGTAAGGAACCCAGCTCTCCATGGCATAGGCGTCTTCGACCATCACCACGCAGCCGTGCTGCGCGACGTAGCCGGCAATGGAGCTCTCGCTCACCGGCAGCACAACTTCACGGAAAGGGATTTTGATGCTGTCATTCTGCGCCATCTTGAAGCGCAGGAACTTTTTGGGACGGCGATGGTCGCGCACCAGCCGCTGCTCTTCGCCGGGCTCATTTTCTTCCACCAGGTAGATGGAACCGGCGTCGGCGCGGGTGATTTCGCGGCACTTGCTGAGAATCAATTCCAGCAGTTCGTCGGCGTCGTGCTCGGCGCTGAGCGCCGCGCCGATGCGGTTGAGTTCGTGGATCTCGGAGTTGGCCAGCGCCAGTTTGTCGTTGGCTTCGCGCCGCGTCAGCACCAGGTGCATGTGATCGATGGCGTTGTCGAAAGCGCGCTCCAGCAGCGCAGGGGGAGTGTTGACCGGAAGGTAGGCGTAGACCGAGCCGTCCAGGCGGGTATCGCTATAACGATGATCGGAGAGCGCAATCACCCGCACGTTGGGAGCGCGCAGGCTCTTCAGGTTCTCGGCGAAGAGTTCTTCATCAGCCAGAACGAAGACGTTTTCTCCGGCGAGCCGGACGCAGTCGGACGACTCGAAGCTGGCGTGGGGAATGCGCTCGCACTGCGACAGTGCGTTCAGCGCCCGTACATCGGAGGCAAAGTACAGCGCGCTCGGCATGCGGCGGCTGCGAATGGGCAAAACGTTTTGTCTCAAGGTGGCCATCCGCGCAAATCCTCGGCGCACCGAACGGCGCGGCGCGATGGGCGAATCATAGGCGATGCAAAGACTGCGCGCCAGCTAACGAAAGGACAGTGCCCAAGGCATTTCTCTGAAGAAGAGCTCAGGCCCACCATTGCCATTTCGGGCAATGGTTTGAAAACCAAAGATGACTACTTTGTTAATCGTTGCACAAAAAATGCTCCCACTGGTCGGCGGGACCGCTTGGCGGACCGAATCTAGAGCATCTGCACCAGAGCGGAGAGCAGCGCCACGGAGACGACGATCTGCCAGGGAGGAAGTTTGTAGCGCACCAGAAGCAGGAGGGCGGCCAGCGCCACAACCAGATCGAAGAGCGAGTGAACCGCGCTGCTGCAGACGGGACGGATGAAGGCGGCAAGCAGAATTCCAACCACCGCGGCGTTGACTCCGGCCAGGCAGCTCTGCATCCAGCGCAGTTGGCGAAGCCCGCTCCAGAAAGGCAGGAGCGCGGCGATGAGGAGAAGCCCGGGAAGAAAAATTGCCACCAACGCCAGAGCGCCGAACGCCACCGGGCTGGGCGTGGGCCGGATGACGGCGCCGAGGTAGGCGGCGAAGGTGAACAGCGGGCCGGGGATGGCCTGCGCGGCGCCGTATCCGCTGAGGAAGGCCGCCTGATCGACCCATCCGCGGGCCACCACGGCGCGCTCCAGCAGCGGCAGCACGACGTGGCCGCCGCCGAAGACCAGCGCTCCGCTGCGGAAAAAGGCATTGGTCACGGCAAGGGGTTGGCTGGCGGAGTGGGCAGCGGTCAACTTCGCGCTCAGGGATGCGGCGATGGGCAGGAACAGCAGCAGGGCGCAGAAGAGAGCCCCGGCGGCCAGGCCCGCCCGGCGCGAGAGTGCCGCGGTGATGGCTGGGGTAAGTCCGGCAGAATCCGGATGCAGCTGGGTGGGGTGCGGTTTCCGCAGCAACAGCCAGCCCAGCAGCGCCCCGAAGGCGATGGCCAGCACGGTCTGGCCGGAGACATACACCATGACGGCCGCCAGCAAGGCCAGCGCCATGCGTAAGGCATCCGGCGCAAGCTTTTTCCGCATGGCAAGGATTGCCTGGGCGACCACGGCGACGGCGACCAGCTGCAATCCATGGACGGCGCCCTGGCCGAGTTTGCCGGTGATGCGCGAATGTCCGAGGGCGAAGGCCAGCATGAGCAGCGCCGAAGGGAGGGTAAAGCCGAACCATGCGGCGAACCCGCCCAGCCATCCGGCGCGCAGCAGTCCCAGGGCGAAGCCCACCTGACTACTGGCCGGGCCGGGCAGCGACTGGGCCAGGGCGACGACCTCGGCATAGCTTTGTTCGCTGAACCAGCGGCGGCGCTCGACGAACTCGGCGTGGAAGTATCCCAGATGCGCAATCGGGCCGCCGAAGGAGATGCAGCCCAGCCGCAGAAAAGCCCAGAGAACTTCGCGCGCGCTGCCGGCTGCGGCCGGGGGAAGACTCGATGAGTCGCTCATAAAGTTGGGGCGGCGTGGTCCTCGGCCGGCACGGGAATGGTACGACGCGCGGGTTTAGTTTGGAAGAGCGGGGTGGATCTTCAACATTCGCCAACTGCGTCGGGTGTGCGGTTCTCGGCCCGCCTTCATGCAGGGACGTACCGCTTAATCGAGATGTCCCTCGCGTGCTCCCGCGTTTGCGCCACGTCGTAGGCAAGTTGCATGCGAAGCAGGTGATCCATGTCCGGGCCGAACGCCTTTTCGATGCGCAGGGCCATTTCCGGAGTCAGCGAGGCTTTGCCGTGCAAAAGGTCGGAGAGTGTGGCGCGGCGCACTTGCAATATCTCCGCAGCCTTCGAGATGCTAAGGCCAAGGGCTTCGACGACCTCCGTTCTGATCAGGTCGCCGGGATGCGGCGGCTTCTTCATGGGCATTGCTAGCCTCCTAGTGATAGTCGAGCAAGTCAATATCTCCGGCAGTGTTGCCTTGCGGTTCACAGCTGAAAGTCAACCGCCAGTTTCCGGTGACCGTAAGGCTCCTGTCAGCGGATGGACCTCCAGCCTGGATAGCGGCCGAGCTGCTCGATCGTCTCGGCGGTTTCAAGGGCAAAGAGGAGTTTGCGCAACTTGTCAGCCATTTCGGGGGGCACCCCTTTGAGGTTCCCGTCTTCGTAGAGGAGCTTTAGCCCTTTGTGCCGAAAGCGAACAAGTTGCATACCATCCTTTCACGATGCCAGAATGTACGGCAATACCGTACACGTCAAGCGATTTCGGAAGCAGGCTTGTGATTGGCGTCACAGGGCGAGGGGCGAGGGGCGGGATACGATGAGTGTGAGAGTTAGCCGCGCGGGCTATGGACAGACCGCGCCTCAGGAGAAGGTTTGCGATGAAAACTCAACCCGCGAAGAATGCTTCGGGCTGGACGAACGTACAGGTTTACACGGCAATTGCGGTGGTGCTGGTAGTGGGTACCCTGGCAGGGTATCTGCTGCACAACTCAGGTACACCGGCAGATAGTTCGGCGCCGGCTGCGGCCAGCGCGCCGGTGATGCCCTCGCAGGCGATGCCTTCCCCGGCCGAGATGCTGAGCACACAGACGCAGCCGCTGCTGGCCCGCCTGCAGACCAACCCGAAAGACGTTGCCACGCTGGTCAACCTGGGAAACACCTACTATGACGCCGGGCAGTGGAACGACGCCATCGGCTATTACACGCGGGCGCTGAATGAAACTCCGTCGAACCCCGACGTGCGCACCGACATGGGGGTAGCGTACTTCAACAGCGGCAACCCGGACCAGGCGCTGAAGGAGTTCGACCGCGCGCTGAAGGACGATCCGAAGCACGTGCAGACCCTGTTCAACGTGGGCGTGGTGAAATTGGCCGGCAAGAACGATCCCAAGGGCGCGATTGCCGCCTGGGAGTCGCTGCTGAAGATCGCTCCGGACTATAAAGACCGCGCCAAGTTGGAGACGATGATGGCCGAGGCCAAGGCCAAGGTGAAGTAAGAGAGCGAAGTGTCAAAGTTTCAAGGTTGAGGGCGGCATGTCTAACGGCATGCTGCCCGTTTTTTTTGCAGCCGATTCATTTCCATGAGACGGGCATGGTTCGGTCGGACTCAATCTTCGCTCGCGATCAGGCGTAGTGCAGCCATTTGAGAATCTCGGACAGGCTGGGACGCTTGCCGTACATGAGAATGCCGACGCGATAGATGCGGGCGCTGACCCAGACCAGGCCGTAAAGCGTGGCCAGGCTGAGGGCAATGGAGAGCACGATCTGCCAAGTGGGCGGCATGGAGACCGAGACCCGCACAAACATGATGATGGGCGAGGTGAGGGGAAACATGGAGAGCCAGAAGGCGAGCGGCGTGTTGGGATCGCTGATGATGGAGGCGGCCAGCGCTATGCAGAACAGCAGCGGCAGGGTGACCGGAAACTGCAGTTGCGCGGCCTCTTCGTCACTGTTGACCATGGCTCCGATGGCGGCGTAGAGAGTGGCGTAGGTGGCGTAGCCGAGGACGAAAAACACCGGAAACAGGATGAGCACGGCGGGGGCGATGTGGGCATCGTTCATGGTGCTTCCCAGCAGGCCGTGGAGCATGGCATAACCGCCGCTGCCCAGCAGGACTCCGGAGGCGGACCAGATGACGATCTGGGTGAGTCCGACGGCGCCGACGCCGATGATTTTGCCGGCCATCAGCTGCATGGGAGAGACGCTGCCCAGCAGAACTTCCAGCACGCGCGAGGATTTTTCCTCGATGACCGAGCGCATGACGTAGATGCCATAGATGAGCACGGTCATGTAGATGGCAAACATCAAGACGAAGGGGAGCAGCAGCGCGCCCAATCCGTTGCTGGCGCTGGCTCCCTGCTTGTCCACGCGCACCGCATCGACGGTGATCCGGCTGAAGAGGGTTTTGATCTGGTCGGGGGTGAAGCCGTGGGCGCCGAGTTGGCGCTCGCCGAGGGCCATACGCAGGGCTCGGCTGACCAGCGAGGTGGCCACAAAATCATTGGCGCTGCGGGAGTAGTAGACGGCCTTGCGGGAAGTGGCTGCATCGGCATCGATCCAGACGACGCCGTCGAGGCGGCCCTGGCGCAGTTGCGCGGTGAGTTGCTGGCGCAGCTCATTACTGGGCGCGCCTTGCAGGCTCACCTCGAACTGCGGCCGGGGTGTTTTGCCGCTCTCCGCAGGCTCGGTCCCAATCTCTTCGCCGGAGAAACGAGCGGCGGTCAGGTCGGCGCGAACCGCGTTGCCCAGCGCCGGATCGACGGCGACCACCGCCACATGCCGCACGGAGGGAGCGCGCGACAGGAGCTTGCTGGGGAGGATAACCACGCCACCGATAAACAAGGGCATGAGAACAGTGAAGAGCAGGAACGCCCGGGTGCGGACCCGGACCAGATATTCGCGGCCGATGATGAGCATCAGGTTACGCATGGCTGGGCACCGCCTTGGTGTATTCGACGGTTTCGAGGAAGATCTCCTCCAGCGAGGGTTCGACCATCTCAAAGCGGCGGATTTTGGCGCACTGCATGGCGCAGGCCAGCAGCTGCTGGGGATCGGCCCCCGGCGCCAGGCGCAGCTCGACGTAGTTGCCGAAATCGTTGTAGCCGGCCACCAGCGAAGCGTCTTCCAGCAGGGGCAGTTCGCCTTCGTACTCCAACTGGACGCGGTTGCGGCCGTAGCTGGACTTGATCTCGCGCAGGCTGCCGCGCAGCACACTGCGTCCCTGGTTGACCAGGCAGATGGAATCGCAGAGGCGCTCGACGGTGTCCATGCGGTGGGTGGAGAAGAGGATGGTTTTGCCCTGCTTGCGCAGTTCGAGCAGAACGTTTTTGAGCTGCAGCGAGCTGCCGGGGTCCAGTCCGCTGAAGGGCTCGTCGAGAATCATGAAGCCGGGCTCGTGCAGCACGGCGGCGATAAACTGCACCTTCTGCTGCATTCCCTTGGAGAGCTCCTCGACCTTGGCATGGGCCCAACTGCCCAGTTCCAGCCGCTCCAGCCACTGATGGGCGCGGCGGGTGGCCTCGTGCGTAGCGATGCCCTTGAGGCGGGCGAGAAAGACCAGGTTTTCCAGGATCTTCATGCGCTTGTAAAGGCCGCGCTCCTCGGGAAGATATCCCACGCGGTTGAGCAAGGGGCGGGTGAGTGGCTGGCCGAACAGACGCACCGAGCCGGAGTCGGGCACGGTGATGCCGATCATCATGCGGATGGAGCTGGTTTTGCCTGCGCCGTTGGGGCCGAGCAGGCCGTAGATTTCGCCCTCGGGAATCTCCAGGGAGAGTTTATCGACGGCGACAAATTCGTCGTAGGCCTTGGTGACATGATCCAGTTCCAGCATGAAGTCCATAGTTGTCCCATGGTGCGTGCTGCAGCATACAACCGGAGCGGCTGAACCGGGCATGTGTTCCCGGCAAATCCCGGTGTCCCATTGTGCGGAAGAGGCGGGAGTTTTTCAATCGGCATCTTTGGCGGCAGCCGGGCGAGGTTGCGGCCTGGGCGACGGAGATGGATATGGATTAGGAGATGAATGCGCCTGGGCAGAGACGCGCTGCTTCCCGTGATTCGTTGACCTGCAGCGCGCGGGGCTGATAACATCGGATTTTCCAGCCAGTTCTCTCTGAGTGAAGGAATCTCCCGTGCGTTATACCCGTCATGAATTAAAGCAGGACAAGTTCGCCGAATCAGCGGTGGAAGCCGTACATGAAGTTGTCGAGCATCGTGCCGGAATTATCCGGATGGCGGTGGTGGTGCTGGTGCTGGCCATGGTGGGCGGCGGCATTTACTGGTATATGAGCTCGCGTGAAGAGCAGGCAGCCAACGCGCTGGGCGAGGCGTTGATGACCTACAACGCCCCAGTGGTGGCCCCGGGCACGCCACCGCAGGGCTCGCTGGTGACCTTTACCAGCGACCAGGAGCGGCTGATTACGGCCAAGAAGGCCTTTTACGCCGTCAGCGACAAGTATGGCTGGACCGCTTCTGGGCAATACGCGCGCTACCTGGCCGGAATGACGGAAGAGGAGCTGGGCAACGACGCGGTGGCGGAAGATCAGCTGCGCGCCATCAGCAACAGCCGCCACCACGACCTGGCCGCCCTGGCCAAGTACGGGCTGGCCTCCGTCTATCGCCACGAGAAGCGCGACCAGGACGCTATTAACGTGCTGCAGAGCCTGATCGAAAAGCCGGCGGTCACGGTTCCCAAGGCGACCGCGCAATTCGCGCTGGCCAGTATTTACGTCGCGCAGCATCAGCCGGACAAGGCCAAGGTGATCTACGACCAGATTGCCAAGGAGAATCCCAAGAACGAGCTGGCAGAGATTGCCAAAGAGCGCGAGACCGGGCTGAAGTAATCCGGCAGGATGAAATGTCGAGGGGAATGGGGAGGGTCAGTGGCCTGATTCCCGTCCTGATCTAGGCATTAAGCGCAGAAAAATTTGATTTCGATGGTCCAGATTCCAGGAACCCTGCTATATTAGGTCATCCCTCCCCGGGACACTTCGCCTGGCCATTCTTATCCAGAAGGCCGGGTAGTTGTTTGTGATTCGGCCTGCCTAACCAGCATGTGCGGAGTTCTTATGCAGGAACGCGGGTTTTCCCTCATCGAGCTGCTGATTGTGGTCGCCATCATTCTGGTGATCGCGGCGATTGCCGTTCCGAGTTATCTCCATAGCAAGATTGAGGCCAACGAGGCCTCGGCGGTCTATTCGATCCGCACCGTAAATACCGCAGAGGTCACCTATATCACCACCTATCCGACGATTGGCTATGCCTCCGCGTTGAATATGCTGGCGTCGCCCACCAGCGGGGTGACCAGCTCAGCCAACGCGGGAGTGCTGGACTGGGTGCTGGGATGTACCAGCGCCGTCTGCCCCAAGAGCGGATACGACTTCCAGCTTTACAACGTGAGCGGCTCCCCCACCGTCAACGCGTACAGCGTCTCCGGCGTGCCCATCACGATCGGGATCACGGGGAATCGCGGCTTCTGCTCCGACAACATGAATCCGGTACTGTACGATCCCAATGGCGGAACCAACTGCACTGTGCCGCTGCAGTAGCGCTCGCTCGCCGGGACGCGCGGCGGTTGGCCGGCTGAGTGCACGGTTGACTTTTCTCCCGCCGCTTCATAGCTTGTAGCTGACATGTCCACCAACACATTGTTTGGCTCCCAACCTTACGATGCAGCCGCGGAGCGCCGCCGGCGCATTCGCTGGGCCTGCGCGATTGCGGCAGTGATCGCGATCGCCGCCCTGCTGTGGTTCAACCGCTACTGGCCGGAAGAGCATCGGGTCAACCAGTTCTTTGCCCAGCTGGAGGCGAATCACTTCGAGGGCGCCTACGGCATCTGGATGAACGATCCCAACTGGAAACAGCATCCGGAGGAATACAAGCGCTACCCGTTCGACAAGTTTTACCAGGACTGGGGGCCGGGCGGAGATTGGGGCCCGATCCGCAGCTACAAGATCGTAGGGGCGCAGAAGCCACGGGCGAGTGCCAGCGGGGTGGTGGTCGGGGTGCGCGTGAACGGCCGGAAAGAGTTGTGTTCGCTGTGGGTGGAGTTCAAGGACAAGACGCTGGGCTTTTCACCGGACGAGATGGTGGATTAAGTCCTGATGGCGGATCACCCGGACGGCCTGCCTAGCGGCGGGCCGTCTGGTTTTTGTGAGCATTTACCGGCTAGCGGGCAAGACTGGCCGTGGCCTTCTGCAGAGTGGCCACGTTTTCAACGTTGTGGCAGCTCTGGGAGCGGTCGATCTGGCGGAGCAGTCCGGTGAGGACCGATCCGGGGCCGGCTTCCAGAAACTGGGTGGCGCCCTGGGCGATGAGGGCGCGCATGGAGCCCTCCCACTGCACCGCTCCGGTGACCTGGCGGATCAGGCTGTCGCGCGCATTTCCGGCATCGCGCACCTGGACGGCATCGACATTGCACATGACCGAAATCTGGGGATTGTGCATGGTGAGCGAGGCCAGTTCGGCGGACAGGCGGTCCTGCGCCGGTTGCATCATGGAGCAATGGAAAGGGGCGCTGACCGGGAGCAGGATGGCGCGCTTGGCGCCCTTGTGCTTGCACAGCTCGGCGGCATGCTCCACCGCTGCTTTGGCGCCGCTGATGACGACCTGGCCGGGAGAATTGATGTTGGCGGGCTCGCAGACCTCGCCATTGTTTGCGGCGGAGGCTTCGTGGCAGGCGGCGCGGACCAGTTCGACGCTCAGGTTGAGGATGGCGGCCATGGCGCCCTCGCCTACGGGCACGGCCTCCTGCATGAACTGGCCGCGACGGCGCACGGTACGCACCGCATCCGGAAAGCTGAAGGTGCCGGCGACGACATGGGCGGAGTACTCTCCCAGGGAATGACCGGCGACAAAGCTGGGGGAGATGCCCAACTCGTGCAGCACGCGGGCGGCGGCGACGGAAACCGTGAGAATGGCCGGCTGGGTGATCTCGGTAAGCCGGAGTTTTTCCTCCGGCCCTTCAAAGCACAGCTTGCTGAGGGAGTATCCGAGCGCTTCGTCGGCTTCTTCAAAGACGCGGCGGGCGGCGGCATGCTGATGAGCAAGGTCCTTCCCCATGCCGACGGCTTGCGAGCCCTGGCCGGGGAAGAGGAATGCGAGTCCGGGAATACGTTGTGCCATGATGGCTCCGTGCAAAAGTGATTCGGCGGCTCTACTCGGCGGCGGCATGATCGCGCGCTGCGTGGATCTTCTCTTCGATGGTCTGGTTGAGGCCAGAGCGGGCAAATTCGGCGGCCACGCGAATGGCGTTCTTGATGGCGGTGCCGTTGGAGGAACCGTGGCTGACGATGGCGACGCCCTTGACGCCGAGCAGCGGGGCTCCGCCGTACTCGGAATAGTCGAGGCGTTTTTTGAATTCCACGAAGGCGGGACGGGCCAGCAGATAGCCCATCTGCCGGGTGAGGGTGGAGTGCAGGGCTTCCTTGAGAATGGCGCGCACGGCCTCGACCATGCCCTCGCTGACCTTGAGCGCGACGTTGCCGACGAAACCATCGCAGACGATGACGTCGGCGCGTCCGTTGTAGAGGTCGCGGCCTTCGACGTTGCCGAGGAAGTTGAGGCCCAGAGGCTTGATGAGCTGGAAGGCTTCGTGGGTGAGTTCGTTGCCCTTGGTTTCTTCCTCGCCCACCGAGAGCAGGCCGACCCGCGGATTGTGGGCCGTGGGAAAGCGTCCGCTGAAGATGGAGCCGAAGTAAACCGAGCCCATGATGGCGAACTGCTGCAGGTTGTGGGGTTTGCAATCGACATTGGCGCCCACGTCCAGCATGATGGTGGCGGTGTTGGCGGCGGTGGGAAAGACCATAGCCAGCGCCGGACGATCGACGCCGGGAATGACTCCCAGGACCATTTTGGCGGTAACCATGGCGGCGCCGGTGTTGCCGGCGGTGACGAAGCCGCTGGCGGTGCCGTCTTTGACCAGACGGAGGCCGACGCGCATGGAAGAGTCGCGCTTGGTCTTGACCGCCTGGGCGGCCTTTTCGTCCATGCCGATAAACTCGGAGGCATGCACGACCTCGATGGGCAGGCCGGCAGCTTCGGGGTGAAGCGCCAGTTCGGCGCTCACCACGTCCTGCTGCCCGACCAGGAGGACCCGGACGTCACATTGCCGTGCGGCTAAGATCGCCCCTTCGATTTCCGGCTTGGGGGCGCGGTCCGCACCCATGGCATCGACCGCGATGGTAATCGGCATGGTCTGCGAAGACAGGCCTAGCTCGCCTTCTCGACTTCCACGATTTCACGGCCCTTGTAGTGGCCGCACTTGGCGCAGGCGCGGTGGGGGAGCTTGGACTCGTGACAGTTGGGACACTCGCTGAGGGAGCGTGCGGTGAGATGATCGTGGGCGCGACGGAGGGCCGTGCGCTGCTTGGAGTGTCGCCGTTTAGGATTTGCCATTTCGACTACCTTTCAAAATTTCGCTGCGGCACAATGCGGCCGCACTCTCAAATGCGCTCCAAAAGGAGCGCTACTGCAATTTATTTTTCAGCTCGCTGAGGGCAGCCCAGCGGGGATCGCCCACGTTTGGATTGCAATCGCAGAGTTGCTGGTTGCGATTGCCTCCGCAGACCGGGCACAGGCCATTGCAATCGTAGCGGCAAAGGCTCTTGATGGGCACGGCGAGCAGAATCTGCTCGCGGAGAGAATCCTCCAGGTCCATGCTATCGCCGGCGTAATAACCGATTTCGGTCTCCGCCTCGTTGATAGCCACCTCGTCGGAGCCTTTTTCGGACTCCAGCGGACGGTACAGGAGATCAAAAGAACGCGCGATGGGAATTTCCACCGGCTCCAGGCAGCGGGCGCAACTGACTTCCACGCGGCCATCGAGTTTGCCTACCAGACGGATGTCGTCAATCGCATGGCTGCCGCCGTGGTGCTCACGAATCAGCTCGGCGCGCCCTTCGGTAGAGAGCGAACCAACCTGCCGCACCTCCGAGCCGAAATCAATTTCTCCGGGCTGGAACTGAAGCGCGAATTCCAGCTTGCGGACTTCCAGATCTTGAATGCGAATTTTCATGATGCCACACGATTCCACAACACGGCCCGAAAGCCCCCGTCCAACCTGCCCTGCTTCGCCCATAAGCGAATGAACCACAAGGAATTGCCCGGCTCACGCTGCGAACCGTGACAACACTGTTACTCCTGGCGGGAAACACAACTCAGGACAGACTATAAGGATACGGGCGCAAGGCGGGCGGTGTCAAACCCCAGCGGCAGCGGCATCCGCGTCTCTGCGGCAGGTCCGGCCCCGCCTGGTTCAGAACGAAACAGACACCTCGTTGCGGCTTTGGGGAATCTTGAGGTCGATGCCGCGCTGGCGATTCAGCGTGAGCGTCTGGTTCACATCCAGGGCGCTCAGGGGAATCTCGCGCTGCTCTTCGCCCACCTTCACGTGCAGAGTTCCGGCCTCCATGGTGTAGTCGTCCGACTCCAGCCGCTCGCCACTGGCCAGTACGAAGATGGTCTTCTGAGCCGGCTTGGGAGGCGGAGCGTGGCGGCTACGCGTGGAGCGCGGAGCAGGCGCGGTTTGCGGCACTTCGATGATCTTGGGCCCGCTGGGTACCGCCGCGGAATTGGCGGCCGGTTCGCCGGGCGGGGCATCCGGGTGAGGCAAGTCTAGGAGGGGCACAACCGGTTGAGGCGCATCCGAGCGCAGCGTCCGGGAGCGCGGCGTATTGGAGTGCTGATCCAGCCCCGCAAGGCTCAGCATCGAGATCAGCGCGTCCTCGCCGCCAGCACCCTCCTGCGTCCCGGCAATGAAGCCGTCGCGGTCGATGGCGACATAGTAGGGAATGCCATGCTTGCCGAAGCGCGCGGAAAACCTCTTGTTTTCGTCGAGCGCCACGGGACAGGCGGAAGGATGCGCGGTGAGAAACTTCCGGACCGTGTTTTCGGGCTCGCCCACGTCGACGGCAAGCACTACCAGTCCCTCGCCGGAATAGCGGCGCGCGATTTTGTTGACCGCGGCCTGGTCACTAAGGCAGTGCGGGCACCAGGTTGCCCAGAATTCCAGTAAAACCACGCGCCCGCGCAGGGAGGCATCGCTAAACCGCTGGCCGTCGAGCGACTGGGTGGAGAACTGCGGTACCTGCGCTCCAACATCGGCGACGGCAACTCCACAGAAAACGGTGAAGGCCAACAACCCGCAGAGAGTTCGACTCAGGCTGGTGCGTTTCACGATCCACCTCTTTCGCGACAAGAAAGATGACCGACGATCAGTGTATGCCTTTCCGGGCTGAAACGTTGCCCAGGATTGCGCCGGGCGATGCGATTTTGGCGCGAAGAATCGTCCGCGGCCGGCGCGCCGCTTGCGCTGCGGCTCGCTCAGGCATGAGACTGTTGCCATGTTGAAAGTTGGTTTGACCGGAGGAATTGCTTGCGGCAAGACCACGGTGCTGGCGATGTTTGCCTCGCTCGGAGCGCATACCCTGCGCGCCGATGCCGTGGCCCACGCAATGATGGAGCCGGGCGAGGCCGTTTACGAGCGCATTGTAGAGGCTTTCGGCAATGGGGTTCTGGAGACTGATGGGTCGATTGCGCGGCCGAAGCTGGCGGCGGCGGCCTTCCCTCACCGCATCGGCGAGCTGAACGCCATCGTGCATCCGGCGGTGCTGGAATTTGAAGACGACTGGATGCGACGGATGGGTGAGGCCGACCCCGAGAGCGTGGCCATCTGCGAGGCGGCGCTGCTGATTGAAGCCGGAGGCAGAGCGCGCTTCGACCGGTTGATTGTGGTGACCTGCACACTGGAGCAGAAGATTGAGCGCTTTGCGGCACGCACCAAGATGAGCCTGGAGGCGGCTGCCGTGGAAGTGCAGCGGCGGATGGCTTCACAGATGGCGGAAGAGGAAAAAGCGAAGCTGGCCGACTACGTCATCGACAATAGCGGAAGTCACAAAGAGGCCGAAGAACAGGTGCAGGAGATCTGGCGGGAGCTGCGGCGCAAGGGATAGGCCGCTTGTTGCCGAAACCCGCTCTTATGCGAGAGCGGAAGACTTGCTCTTCCGCCGTGCTGCTTGGCGGATGTGAAGTACTCGGACGCTTTGCCGCTTTTCGTCGACCTGATAGATCACCCGATAAACGTCAGGTTTCTTTCCATACAGCAGGTGCCGCAACTCTCGCTTACGCTTTGAGGATTCCGGGGCCACTGGACTGCGCATAGGATGGGTTTCCAGTGCAAGGATGGCATCCTGCAGACCGTTGTACCAACGCGCAGCAGATTCCGACTCCGCTGCGTTCCTTTCAAGATCGCGCGCCGCGCGGGCGGCCAACTCAACGAGGTATGCCATGTTTGCGGCGAATCTCGTCGAAGGCTTCTCTCGCCGGGCGAGTGCGTCCGTACGCTACGTCATCAAGCCCCTGACGGATGCCCTCCTCTGCGTTGGCGCTGGCGGCGATATCAAGCAGGCGCTGATAGGCTTCGGCATCTTGCACAATCGCCGCTGCCTTGCCCTTCACCGTAAGCACCACGGGGCGCTTACTCTTCTTGAGCTGTTTCATGAAGTCGCCGGAGCGGCGGCGGAAGGTGGTCAGCGATTGGATGTCCTTGGTGATGTCCAGCATTGCCTGCTCCTATGAAGGCACCTTTCTAGGTGCTGGTAGCATACTCCAGTTGAGTCGAGCAGGAAAGGCGACCTCACTCCTACAGCGTGCGTTTGAAGAGCGGCACGGAGATGGCCAGGCTGATGAAGCCGAAGAGAACGAGGTAGAGCAGATCGTGGGTGCAGGCGGCCCAGGATGCGTCCTTGAGCAGGGTTGCCTTGAGGCCGTCGACGGCGTAGCTGAACGGGTCTATGTAGGAGATGACGCGCAGCCATGGCGGAAAGGCTTGGACCGGGTAGATGGCTCCGCTGGGGAAATACAGCAGAGTGTTGAGAATGCCGAACATGGCGCGCGGCACCAGGGGATCTTCCACCCGGACCATCAGCAGAAACATCATGCCGTTAAAGGCGAACGAGGTGGCTGCGACCAGAAGGAACCATTGCAGGATGCGCATCGGCTGAAACGAGGAGCCCAGCCCGGCGATGAGCGAGCCCAGGATGACCAGGGTGACGCCGGCGAGGATGGCCTTGATAGCTCCGGCTATGTTCAGGCCCAGCACCATTTCCAGGCGCGTGATGGGCGTGACCAGGTAGCCTTCATGCACGCCGCGCGCCTTGTCGTCGATGTAGAGCATGCCGCCGCCGATCATGACCGAGACGAACATGGCCAAGGAGATGGCGCCGGGCAGCAGGTACTTCATGTATTCGATGTAGGGATAGAGTTCGACGATCTCCAGGGCAATGCTGTTGGTGATGCGCTGGGCGCTGGCGGCGGGCTGATTGAGCGAATCGACCAGCGACTTCATCTCATCTTCCATCGACGAGGACATGAACTGGTCGCTGTTATCGACGACCATGCCAAGCTGGGGATTGTCTCCCGCATAGAAGCGGCGCGAAAACTGCGCGGGAATGATCAGCGCGCCTTGCAGCTTTCCCTGGCGCACATCTTCGCGGGCGTGCACCTCGTCGGGGTACTCGACGGGAACGAAGGTGCGGATGTTGGCCTGCACCGAGCGGAAGGCTTCGATAATGCGCGCCGCCTGCGGACCATGGTCTTCATCCACGATGGCCACGCGGGCATCGCGAATCTTACCCCCGAAGGCGTTGCCCAGAATGACGAGCTGCACCAGGGGAAAGATCATGGCGGTGACCATGAGAGTGGGCGAGCGGAAGAACTTGCGCATCTCGCGCTCGATGATGGCAAACATGCGGTTCATGGGCGCATTCCTGGGCGGTCGGGCATGACGAAGCCGAAGGCCTTCACCTGCTCGTCGCGCAGCTGGCGTCCGGTGTAGTGCACGAAGACATCGTCGAGCGAGGTGTTCTGCACGGTGAGCGTTTTAATCTCTACGGCGGCGCGCACCGCCAGCTCGACCAGCGCGGTAGTGGTTTGCGAGCCGGTGGAGGTGAGCAGGCGGAACATGCTGCCGCCTTCGTCCTGCACGCTCTCCACGCCGGGCAACGAGTGCAGCTGCTCCAGCCATCCCGAGGGCGGATTGAGGAACTGCGCCTCGACCACGTTGTTGCCGGGCACGCTGGTCTTGAGCGCCATGGGCGAATCCAGAGCCACCAGCTTGCCGTGATCGACGATGGCGATGCGGTCGCAGAGCCGGTCGGCTTCGTCCATGTAATGGGTAGTGATGAGGATGGTGAGCTGGCGGCGGCTCTTGAGGGTGTTCAGCATCTCCCAGACGGCGACGCGCGAAACCGGGTCGAGTCCGGTGGTGGGTTCATCGAGAAAGAAGATGCGCGGATTGTGCACCAGTCCGCGCGCGATTTCGGCACGGCGGCGCATGCCTCCCGAGAGCGTTTTGACCTGGGCGCCGCGCCACTTTTCCAGATCGACGGCCTCCAGCAACTCGTTGATGTTGCGCTCGCGCTCGGCGCGCGGCACGCTGTAGAGCTTGGCGTAGATGCGCATGTTTTCTTCGATGGTGAGATCGATGTCGCTGGTCATGGCCTGGGGGATGACGCCCATCATGCGGCGGGCAGCGTCGGCGTTCTGGCTGACATCGTAGCCGGCGATGAAGGCCTTGCCGCTGGTGATGGGGATGAGCGTGGTCATCATGCGGATGAGAGTACTTTTGCCGGCGCCGTTGGGGCCGAGCAGGCCGAAGATTTCGCCGTCCTTTACGTCGAAGGTGATGCCCTTGACGGCCTCGAAATCGCCATATTTCTTGACGATGTTTTCCACCGAGATGGCCTGGCCTTCGTGTCCGGCGTGATAGCCCTTGCCGCGGCTTTGAGGACTCATGACAGGCTCCCTTTACTTAGCAGCGTGCGGCAGCAGGACCTCGGCGGTCATGCCGGGAACGTAGGTCTCGCCCGGATTGGCGATCAGCAGTTTGAGGCGCACGGTGCGGATGTCGCGCTTGGTGCGGCTGTAATCGCGTTCGGTGGCAAAGTCGGCTTCGGTCTGCTTGGAGATGACCTGGCCGTTGATGATTTCGCCGGCAGGCATGCGCACCCGCAGAGTGTCACCCAGTTTTACGGTCTGCTCCTCGGTCTCGGGAACCGCGGCATAGACCCAGGTCTGGGTGAGATCGACGAGGGTGACGATAGGCGTGCCGACGTTGACCACTTCGCCCTCGAGGGCGGCGCGTACGGTGACCACGCCATCCACCGGGGCGACGATGCGGGTGTAGCCGATGCGGACTTCGTCCTCGGCCAGCTTGGCTTGGTCAGAATCCATCTGCCGCTGGACGGCGGCGACGTTGCTGAGCGCGGCGGCCGCCTGGTTGAGGTGCGCCTTCATGCTGAGCAGGGTTGCGCGGGCGGCGTTGACCTGGTCGCGGCTGGCGCGGACATGGGCCTGGTCGGCGGCCAGGGTCTGCTCGGCGCGGTCGCGGTCCTGCTGGCTGGAGACGCCCTGCTCGGCCAGGGCGACGGTGCGCGCGGTATCGAGCGCCTGCTGACGTTCGTTGGCTTCACTCTCCTGCAACGTGGCTTGGGCGGCCTTGAGAGAGGCTTCGGCGTTGGCCACCTGCGCCTCGGTGTCGCCGCGCGTGCTGGCGTAGGTGTCGCGGCTCTGGCGCACCTGCGCGCGGAGGCTGTCCATGTCGGCGCGGGCGGAGTTGGCCTCGTCGATGAGGTCCTGCTTGTCGATCTGCGCGATGAGGTCGCCCTGCTTGACCTTCTGGCCCTCGACTACGGCGAGTTGGGTAATGCGACCGGCAACCTTGCTGCTGACGATGACCTGGTCGGCATCGACGGTGCCGATGAGAACCACCTGGCCGGTGCCGCGCGTGCTGTAGATATAGAAGCCGAGCGAGAGCAGAAAGACCAGTCCCAGCACGGCGAAGACGCGGTATTTAGGATTCATAGGCCGTTGGCCTTTCTTGCCCGGCTTGGGCCAGCAACGTATGGATTTCCGCCATCATGATCTCACCTCACTGGGTCCGTTCTGCGGCTTGCGCGGCAGAGCCGAGGGTGCCTCGGCGATTTTTTGGGCCAGGCTGATTCCGTGGCGGCGGTCGGTGAACAGCGAGGCGGCGATGAAATCCAGCGAGCTGGCGATGTGGGCGCGGCGGGCGCGGGGAGAAAACGGATCGGCGCCGCGCAGCGCACGCATGATGGGCGCCGAGATGAAATAAAAAACGTTCATGCCGATGACCGCGCTCAGCGTGCCTGCTCCCTCGACCGGACGCAGCTCGCCCGAGGCGATGCCTTGCTTGACCACCCGCATGCCGGCTCGCTGCATGGGCAGGAAGTGCGCGGTGCTGATGTCCCGGAAGCCGCCGGAGGGTTCGCCGCGGCTGCCGGCGCAGGAAAGCTCCTGCTGAATGAGGCGCGGATAGTTGGGATGACGGACGAGATATTCAAAATGCGCGCGGGCAAAGCGGAGCAGCTTTTCGCCGGGCGACAGCGGGCTCTCCAGCACCGGCATCAGCTCTTCGGCAAAGCCGCTGAAGACGGCCTGCAGCGAGGCGGCGTAGAGGCTTTCCTTGTCCTTGAAGTAGTAGTAGAGCAGCGCCTTGTTGACTCCGGCGGCCTCGGCGATGGCGGCGGTACGGGCTCCGGCCACGCCCTGGGCGGCGAATTCGGCGACGGCCTGCTCCAGAATGGCGGAGCGGCTGGCCCCCGCGTTGCGCGGCCTTGCGCTTGCCGGTTTGGGAGTAGAGGCAACCATAATTAACTAACTGGTTAGTTAGAATAGAACAGGCGGCAAGGAGATGCAAATGAAAAACAGGTTTCAAAGTGAAAGCGAACGGCTGTGGCTTTCACCTTGAAACCTGTGAAACTTTGAACCCTGTTTCTTCTAGTCCTTGGTGTACTGGTTGCGCTTTTTGTCGGTGTGGCGCTCCAGCGCAAGCTGGATGAGGCGGTCGATGAGCGCGGGGTACTCGATGCCGGTGGCGGCCCACAGCTTGGGATACATGCTGATGGCCGTGAAGCCCGGCATGGTGTTTACTTCGTTCACGTAGAAATGCCCGCTGACCGGGTCCATCAGGAAATCGACACGCGCGAGGCCGGAGCACTCGACGCTCTGGAAGGCGCGGATGGCCATCTCCTGAACCTGGCGGACCTGGGTGTGATCGAGACGGGCGGGAATCAACAGCTCGGAGCCCGCGTCGATGTACTTGGCGTTGTAATCGTAGAACTCCTTGGCGGGGATGATTTCGCCGCAGATGGAGGCGATGGGCTCGTCGTTGCCCAGCACGGCACACTCGATTTCGCGGGCCTTGTTGCGCTTGCCGCCGACGCCCTGTTCGATGACGATCTTGCGGTCGAAGCGGGCGGCTTCGTTCATGGCCGCCGGAAGCTCGCTGGCATCGTGCGCCTTGCTGATGCCCACGGAGCTGCCCAGATTGGCGGGCTTGACGAAGACAGGATACTTGAGCGCCGAGTCCACGGCTTTTTCGATCTTCTTGGGCTGGCGCTCCCACTCCGAGCGCAGGACGGTGAGGTGCTTGACCAGGGGCAGACGCGAGTCGGCAAAGAGCCGCTTCATAATGTCTTTGTCCATGCCGGCGGCCGAGCCCAGCACGCCCGAGCCCACGTAGGCGATGTCGGCCAGTTCCAGCAGGCCCTGCATGGTGCCGTCTTCGCCAAAGGTGCCGTGCAGCACGGGGAAAATAACATCGACATGGATGCCTTGTGCGGCGTGATTGCGCGGCGTCTCAAAGGGAACGATGGAATCGTTGGAAGGAACCGGCGGCACGAGCACGGCTTCGCCCTTGGCCAGCACCGCGGCCGACGAGGTGGCGGCGGGATCGCCCGCGCGCAGGCTCTTGTTTCGCGGAGCTTCGACGAACTCTCCCTTGATGAGCTTTTCGGCGTGCAGGTCGGTGAGCCAGAGTCCCTGCTTGGTGATGCCGATGGGCACCACCTCGTACTTGCTGCGATCCATGGCCTGCATGACCGAGGCGGCCGACAACAGAGAGACTTCATGCTCGCCGCTGCGCCCGCCAAAGAGCACACCGACACGGAGTTTTTTTGCCGTCATAGAGGTAGGGCTTCCTTAATCGACTTCTATGATTATAAGGGTTCGGCGGAAACGTGCAGAGACCACAGGAAAAATGGCGCAGCGTGAGAGCGACATCCGCGCTCGAAACATGAACCGTGGAATGAAAAGAAACGTGTTCAGGGAGACTGTTGCACCAAATTAAAATGCTTGCCTATGTGTACCTTTTAAAGTACGGTATCGATGGCCAAGACGCCGAATGGCAGAAGACCACAGCCGCAAAAAATCCCGGTGGTTTTCTACCGCTCACGGTCGGGAGGCGAACCTGTCCGCGAGTGGCTGAAGGAGTTGTCGGAAGCGGAACGCCAGACCATAGGGAAAGACCTGTTGCGGGCTCAGTGGCGCTGGCCGGTCGGGATGCCGCTTTGCCGGCCGTTGGGAAGCGGCCTCTGGGAGATCCGGACGGAGCTGCCGACGAAACGGACGGCGCGCGTGCTGCTCTGCCTTTACCGCGAACACCTCGTCGCGCTGCACGGGTTTATCAAGAAGACGCGCAAGACGCCGGAGGATGATTTGCACTGGCGCGGAAGCGTCAAAAGGAGTTAGAGCGATGAGCAAAAAACATATGGGTTCCAGCATCGACGATCTCCTCAGAGAAGAGGGCATCTTTGAAGAGACGCAGGCGCAGGCGATCAAGGAGGTCGTCGCGTGGCAACTCGCCGAGGCGATGAAGAAAAAGAAAATCTCCAAGAACAAGATGGCTGCGATGCTCAAGACCAGCCGCACCCAAGTGGACCGTCTGCTCGACCCGAAAAACGACATCACGCTATCAAGCCTGCAGCGCGCTGCGGCGATCGTCGGCCGCCGCGTCATGATCGAGTTGGTGTAGACGTAAACCTGGAAGACGCGAAGCCCTACAGGATCTTCTTTCCGAATGCTGAACTGGCCAGTTCAACTGCGAGCTCGGCGGTGCGGTTGTATTCGTCGATGACTGGGTTGACTTCGACGATATCCATGCTGGTCATGCGGCCGTGGTCGGCGATGATTTCCATGGCGAGGTGGGCCTCGCGGTAGGTGGCGCCGCCGGGGACTCGGGTGCCAACGCCGGGGGCGTCTTCGGGATCGACCCAGTCCATGTCTAGGGAGATGTGATATCCCACGGTGCCGCGTCCGGCCATGCGCAGGGCCTCTTCCATCACGGTGCGCATGCCGCGCTCGTCGATGTCTCGCATGGTGAAGACGCCGATGCCGGCGCGGCGGATGTTTTCCTTTTCGGCCATGTCCACGTCGCGGATACCGACAAGCACGCAGTTCTCCGGGAGCACTTTGGGCGACCAGCCGTAGAGCTGGGCCAGGGGATCGAGGCCATTGAGTCCCATGATGGCGGCCAGCGGCATGCCGTGCACGTTGCCTGAAAGAGAAGTCTCCGGTGTGTTGATATCGGAGTGGGCGTCGATCCAGATGAGGCCGAGGTGCAGGCCCTCGCGGCGATAGTATTCGGCGACTCCGCTGACTGAGCCGGCCGCCAGGGAGTGATCGCCGCCGATAGACAGCGGAGTTTTCTCCTGCTCCAGGGTGTGCAGAACCTCGTCGGCCAGGCTGGTGCAGGTTGCGGTGATTTCGCGCAGGTAGCGCGAGTGCTCGTCGCCGCAGTTCTTCTGCTCGGGGAGTGTTACGGCGATGTTTCCCGAGTCCTCGACGGCGTGGCCCAGTGCCTCCAACTTGGCATCCAAGCCGGCCACGCGCACCGCCGAAGGGCCCATGTCCACGCCGCGGCGCCGCTGGCCCAGGTCGAGCGGCACGCCGATGACTCGGATACTTTTCTTCATGATGCCGGGAAACGATGCGGGAACACTGTTCATGCCAAGATCCCTCTGGGTTGGATGCTCTGTGATCTCTGCCCGCACCGGATCTGCGTCTTTGCGTCTTAAGGGATATATGTTTGTGTTAGGGATACATGCGGTTCAACATGCGCGGGAAGGGGATGGTCTCGCGCACGTGGTCGAGCTTGCAGATCCAGGCCACGGCGCGCTCCAGGCCCATGCCGAAGCCCGCGTGCGGCACTCCTCCATAGCGGCGCAGGTCCAGATACCACTGGAACGCATCTTCCGGGAGACCGTGCTGCTGAATGCGCAGCAGGAGGCGCTCGTAGGAGCTCATGCGCTGTGAGCCGCCGATGATCTCGCCGTATCCCTCCGGGGCGAGCACGTCCACGCACAGGGCCTTTGTGGGGTCGGCCGGGTCGGGCTCCATGTAAAAGGCCTTCACTGCCGCAGGATAGCGGTGGATCATCACCGGACGGTCAAAGCGGGACGAAAGGTAGGTTTCATCGGGCGAGCCAAAATCGTTGCCGTATTCGAACTTCGCCTCCAGCTCACCGGCGGCGAAGCCTTCGTCCAGCAGCTTGGCCGCTTGGTCGTAGGAAAGGCGCGGAAACGGCGCCTGGATATTTTCCAGCGGCGCGAGGTCGCGGCCGATGACGCCCAACTCATGCCGCCGCGTCTCCAGCACCCGCCCGACGATGAAGGTGATGAACTCTTCGGCGAGGGTCATGACGTCGTCCAAGGTGGCGTAGGCCAACTCGGGCTCGATCATCCAGAACTCGGTGAGGTGGCGGCGGGTCTTGGATTTTTCCGCCCGGAAGGTGGGACCGAAGCTGTAGACCTTGCCCAGGGCCATCGCCGCCGCTTCCATGTAGAGCTGGCCCGACTGGGTAAGGTAGGCCTGCTCGTCAAAGTAGTTGACCGGGAATAGCGTGCTGGTGCCCTCGCAGGCCGCCGGGGTGAGAATGGGCGGATCGGTGCGGGTAAAGCCGCGCTGGTCGAAGAAGTCATGCATGGCGCGTTCGACCGTGGAGCGGATGCGCAGGATGGCCACCTGACGCGTGGAGCGCAGCCAGAGATGGCGGTGCTCCATGAGGAACTCGACGCCGTGGTCTTTGAGCGAGATCGGGTAGGGCGTGTCGTCGGAGACGCGCTGCACGACTTCCACGGACGCCAGATCCAGCTCATAGCCGCCGGGGGCGCGTTTGTCGGCCCGCACCTTGCCGTGGACGATGACGCTGGACTCCTGGGTGAGCCCTTTGACGGTCTCGAAGATCTCCGGGGACACGGCGTTTTTGGCCATTACGCCCTGCACCACGCCGCTGCCGTCGCGGAAGATGGGAAACAGCAGCTTGCCGCTTTCGCGCAGATTGTAGAGCCAGCCGCGCAGGGTTACATCCTGGCCTTCGAACTCGCCAAGATGTTCAATCGTCGTCATGGACGCCATAGGTCTTCCTGACTGGAGCGGTTTCCCGAGAAGCCATGTCCTCTCGAAGTCGTGCCCTGCCGTTGCAGCTCGCCTGGGCTTAAAGTTGCGGGGCTTGGCAGATGACCCAGTGCAGCTGATCTCCATCGCCGATTTCCAGACCCAGGCGATCGTAGGTTTTATCCGTCCTTGGGTCGTAGGTGGCCAGGGCCGTCCCTAAGCTGTCATAGGCTTCCAATTTTCCGAATTCCAGCTCTCGAATCCTTCCGAGTTCCTGGCCCGCCTTGTCTTTCACAATCCGCTCCGGCATCGTCTTTTCACCCTTCTCCGAATGGTCTTGGCAGTACGCCCATGCAGTAGCCTACGACAGCTTCCGGCAGCAGACAAGCAAGTTCAATAAGCGCATTTGCCGGTGCCTGCAGCCGATGGGCCGCCAAGCGCCGGCAAATGGGAACGGTGGATTGCGCGGGGCATCCGTGCAACCGTTGGCAAAATCGCGTTTTACTTCAGGGTGAGCACGAATTTTACGACGGCGCTGATTTCGTCATCGCTCAACTTGCCCGCGAACGCCGGCATCTTGCCCTGGCCCTTGGCGACGATGGTGGTCAGCCCGGCAACGCCCTTGGCCTTTACGCCTGGGGTGTTGATGGCGGGCACGCCCATGGCGGGAATGGTTTTGGCGCCATCAGCTCCGTGGCAACCAGCGCATTTGGCTTTGAAGGTCGCAGCTCCGTCGGCAGCAAAAAGAGGCATTGCCATGGCGGCAACAATCACGAATGCAAACATTTTCTTCATGGAGTCTCCTATCCCTTTCCACTACTATTCAGGATCCTGTCCGGCCTCTTTAGAGACAAAGCGGAGGCATCGCTCAGGATTCTGATCCAGCTCTCCATTATCCTACCATCGCAGGGCGCCGCGGGAGCCCCGACGCCTATCTCGCAGGTATCCGGCACCGCTTTTCCGGCCCGTTTTCCGACATCTGCGGGGTGAGAATTGTCACAAGCAGGCTTGATCCTTGTCACCGCACAAACTTCAGGATGGACATAGCGTCATACCGGACGGAATGGGACGGGTAGTGGGCTTGCCGAACGGCAGGCCATCAACCGCTTGACCAGGAAGCGGGGAAACTGACTCTTCCCATGCCAAGGAGGAGCCATGAACCCCAGAACAACGACAGCCCCGAGCGCCGCTCTGTATCCCGTATCAGCCAATACCGGGGAGACTGCGATTACCGGGTTCCCCGGCGATCTCCAGGATCTGTTCACCGTGGGAATTGGAGAAATGCTCGATTTGGAGAGAGCATCGGTGGCCTCACTGGTCAGCTTGAATTGCTGCGCGATCGAAGTCTACAAGAACGCACTTAACTTCCCGCTCTTCATCGCGCCCTTTCTCGAAACGATGACAAAGTCTCTGCAAAATTGTCTGGAGCTGCAGATGACCTGGCTTGACCTGCTGGCGTCTCGCACCGGCGGCCCGGCCAGCCGCGACCCTGCCGGGCAAGACCCGCCAGAGGCTAAAGAGGAAGTGGAGGAGGAGGAATACGCCGAGGACCTCGTCGTGGAAACCTTTGAGAACTACTGAGGGAACGCGGAGTCTCACCGGCCAAACGCATGGCCTGCGCCCAACTCTGCGTTCCCCGTCTTAAGACATCCGCAGTGTCTGCGTCGGCCGCTGCTTACTGTCCGGAATCGTCGTGCCCCTGCGGATCGGAGGAATCATCGCTTTGCGGCTGATCTTGCTCCTCTGCGGAGGGCGCCGCCGATGCTTCCGGACTCGCGTTGCTCTCGGATTTGGACACTCCGAGCCTCTCCAACGCGGCATCCTTCAGCTTTTCTTTCACGTCTTCAGGAATTTCGTCAGCGAGCTTGTTCAGTGAAGTGAAGTCAAACGTATTTGGCCTCTTTCGGATTTGGAGTTTCGTAAGAACCGCGTGGGGCTGACTGGGTTGAATTCTTGCGTGAAAACAAGGTCCCGGAGCACACGATGGGGGAAGCGCTATTTCTTGGCAACCGTGCCCGCAGCGGCATGGGCAATGATCTTGTCGCTAATCGAGTTATAGGTAGCCTGGGGGATGATTTTGCGGGTGAGCAAATCGCGCTTGGTCCGATAAGGCCGTCCGGCAATGATTTTTCCGGCGTAGACATCTCCCACACCCGAGAGCTTCATAAGGTCTTTTGCTTGCGCTGTTGATGTCGAGCTTGTCTGAGTCTTTGCTAGAGGCTTTCGCGCTGCTTGCCGCGGGCGGGGTTTTGCTGGGCGCCGTCGCGGTGCTGCTTGTCTTGGTGGCGATCTGGGACGGGGTTGCGGTTTGCGCGGTGGCGGAAACTGCTGCGAGCACGAGAGTAAGTAGAATACTGCACACAATAGTTTTCTTCGTCATTGGTGATTGCTCCTTGCACGGACTGTTGGGATTGATTCCAAAGGTGATGCGGAAACTTATGCCTGCGCGGCGCAAGGCGATCCCCGATTTTGTGGAGTAACCGTGCCTCAACTTTGTTTTCACACTCTTAGCAGGTGCCAATACGGGAAATGTCACAGAAGTTTCACACGTTCGACGGCCCGTCCTCCGCAAAAGAGACCTCATGTGGCAACCGCTGCGGGCGATTCGTGCTCCGAACTGGAGTCCGCATCCGCGGCTGGAGTTCCCCAATGGCGATCCACGACACGCTGCTGCCCGAGTTCGATCAGGAGATGGCCAACACCCGCAAGATGCTGGCGAGCGCACCCCAGGAGCACTTTGACTTCCAGCCCCACGCCAAATCTTTTAAGCTCGACCGCCTGGCCGGTCACGTTGCCGACCTGCCAAGCTGGGTTCCGATGACCCTGCATACCGAGGTGCTGGAACTCGAACCCGGCAAGTATCCGCCGTTTGTGCCTAAATCCAGCCAGGACCTGCTGGCACACTTCGATAAGCACGTGCGCGAAGCCCGCGCCGCCCTCGCCAAGGCCAGCGACGAAGAGATGAACACCCTATGGAGCATGAAATGGGAGGGCAAAACCGTGATGGCCATGCCGCGAATCAGCGTGCTTCGCAGCATGGTGATGAACCACCTGATTCACCATCGCGCGCAGCTCGGCGTTTATTTGCGGCTGTGCGACATAGCCGTTCCCGGAATGTACGGCCCTTCGGCCGACGAAAAACCATCCGACCAAACTCCGTTCGGGTCGAGCGGCAACAAGGCCGCCTGAAAGCTACGCCGGCTTGCGGGCGGCGATGACGCGGGGGATTCCAGCCAGATCGGCGATGATGTGAACGCTGTGCCAGCCGCCGAGCAGCGCACGCACCGCCTGCGACTGGGTGTAACCGATTTCGATGAGCAGCCAGCCGCCTGTACGCAATGCCTCCCGCGCCTGCGGAATGAGGCGGCGGATGACGTCGAGGCCATCGTCCCCGGCAAAGACCGCCATCGGCGGCTCGTAGTGTTTGACCACCTCCTGCACCTTGTCGGCTTCGTCGTGCCCCACGTAGGGTGGATTGGAGACGACGAAATCAAAGGTGGCATCGCGGACCGTCGAGGCGAGAACGTCGCTCTGCGCAAATTGCACGCGGGCGTCGAGCCGAGCGGCGTTGAGGCGGGCGATGTGCAAAGCGTCGGGTGAAAGATCGACGGCGTGGACTTCGGCTTGGGGAAGCTCGCGGGCGAGCGTGATGGCGATGGCTCCTGAGCCGGTGCCTACGTCGATGAGCTTGAGGAGGGGGCCGAGGGAGAATTGGCGGACGAGGTCGAGGACGGCCTCAATGAGGTGCTCGGTCTCCGGACGCGGGATGAGCACGGCGGGTGTGACCAGGAAGTCGGCCTTCCAGAACTCCTGATGTCCGGTGAGGTACTGCAGGGGCTCGCCTGCGGCGCGGCGGGCGACGAGCTGTTCGTAGTGCGATTGCTCGGCGGAGGTCAGCTCACGCTCCGGGTGGGCAAAGAGGTGAGCTCGGTCGCAGTGGAGAACATGAAAGATCAGCACCTCAGCTTGCAGGCGGGACTCTTCGACTGCGGCAGCTTCGAGTTGGGCGATGGCCGAGTGGAGCGTCTGGCGGATTTGCACGAGTCGGGTTCCAAGGTTTCAAAGTTTCAAGGTTTCAAGGTTGAAGGTCAAAACCAAGATCGATTTTCCTCGTGCGTGGCTCAGGCGTTAACCGACTCGCCCTTGAGTTTTTCGGCCTGGAAGTGGGTGATGAGGGCATCGACGAAGGGCTGGAGCTTGCCTTCCATCACCTGATCTAGCTGATGGACGGTGAGTCCGATGCGGTGGTCGCTGACCCGGTTCTGAGGGAAGTTGTAGGTGCGGATCTTTTCGCTGCGGTCGCCGCTGCCGACCTGGGAGCGGCGCTCCTTGGCCAAAGCTTCCTGCTGCTTGGCCTGCTCGAGCTCGTAGAGACGCGAGCGCAGGACGCGCATTCCCTTCTCGCGGTTTTTGATCTGCGATTTCTCGTCCTGGCAGCTGACCACGGTCATGGTGGGCAGGTGGGTGATGCGCACAGCGGAGTAGGTGGTGTTGACCGACTGGCCGCCGGGGCCGGAGGAGCAGAAGGTGTCGATGCGGATGTCTTTGGCTTCGATCTTGATGTCCACGTCTTCGGCTTCGGGAAGGACGGCGACGGTGATGGCCGAGGTGTGGACGCGGCCCTGGGTTTCAGTGTCCGGCACGCGCTGCACGCGGTGCACGCCGCTCTCATACTTGAGCTGGGAATAGACGCGCTGGCCTTCGATGATGGCGATGACTTCCTTGAGGCCGCCCACGGAGGAGTCCGAGCTGGAGAGGACTTCGACCTTCCAGTGGCGGGTTTCGGCGTAGCGCATGTACATGCGGAAGATTTCGGCGGCGAAGAGGGTGGCTTCATCGCCTCCGGTGCCCGCGCGGATTTCGAGAACGACGTTCTTTTCGTCGTTGGGATCTTTGGGCAGGAGGAGAACCTTGAGCTCGGCGTCCACGGTGGCGAGCTGCTGTTCGAGCGTCTGCAGCTCCTCCTCGGCGTAGGCGCGCATCTCGGGATCGGTTTCGGCCTCGAGCATGGCGCGCGAGTCGGTGATGCCGGCCTGGAGCTTTTTGTACTCCTGATATTTTTCGACGATGGGGACGAGTTCGCCCTGGGCCTTGGCGGTCTTCTGATAGTTGGCCGAGTCGTTGACGATTTCGGGAGCCGAGAGGGCGTCGTTGAGTTCTTTCCAGCGGGCTTCGATTTGAGCTAAGCGGTCAAACATGAAAGGTTCCTGAACTTTCAGGCCGCGCGAAGTGAACACGCCGCAGCCGGGAAAAATGAATTCCGATGGAAACAGGCGGGCAGAGAGCGGCAGGCGCCGCTAGAGATGCAGCTGCGGAGGAAGTAGCGATTTGATGGAATAGATCATGCGATGACCAGCTCTCCACCCTGCTGCTGCTCGAGTTCCATGGCTTGGTTGAGGGCGACGATGGCGCACTCGACCTGGGTATCGTCGGGCGGCTGGGTGGTGATGCGCTGCAGCCAGAGACCGGGAATGGTCATCATGGCAAACAGCGAGGAGCGCTTGCGGGCGGCGTAGCGGATGATTTCGTAGGAGCCGCCGGCGATCAGCGGCAACAGGAGAATGCGCGAGGCAAAGCCCATCCAGAATCCGTGCACCGGAACCAGCGCGTAAACAGCGATAGAGATGATCATGACGGTCATCAGGAAGCTGGTGCCGCAGCGCGGGTGATAGGTGGAATAGCGCTGCACGGCCCCAGCCGTGAGCGGGTCGCGTCCCTCGAAGGCGAAGACGGTTTTGTGCTCGGCGCCGTGGTACTGGTAGACGCGGCGGATATCGCTCCAGCGCGAGGTGAGCCAGATGAAACTGATAAAGATGGCGAGGCGAATGATGCCTTCGACCAGGGCAAACAGCGCGGAGTTGGATGTCTGATGAGCCCAGTGGCGCAGCGAGCGGGCGGCCGCAAAGGGCAGGAACTTGTACATGAAGATGAAGAAGCCGAGCGAGATGGCGATGTTGAGCGCCGCTACCCATCCGTTCATCTCCAGCTTTTCTCCGCTGGCGGTCTTTTCGTCTTCCAGGGCGACATCGGCCGAGTAGCGCAGAGCCTTGAAGCCGAGCACCATGGCCGTGCCGAGGGTGACGATGCCGCGGATGATTGGCAAGGCCTTCCAGGGACTCTTCTTGCTGGGCCGGTCGAGCGGCTCGGAGTGAACCGCGAGTTCTCCATCGGGCTTGCGGATGGCGATGCCCCAGGCGTTTGGGGAGCGCATCATGACGCCCTCCAGTACGGCCTGTCCGCCGATGAGGGTTTCCTCGGCGCTCTCCAAGGCGAGAGATAGCTGTAAGGCGGTGTGGAAGCGCAGGTGGGAGCGGAGAGACATCTTGTTCTTCATGATAAATGCGGAATCATTCGGCGTGGGAAGCGGAACGGATCATCCGGCTGGTAACTCTAGGCATAATAATAGTATAGGAGTCCGGAGGCCGTCAAGCACGGGGGACAGGCTGGGGTTCGCTGCCGGCGCAGGACGGGGCGAGGCAGACCTTGTTGCGGCCGTTTTCCTTGGCCTGGTAGAGGGCCATGTCGGCCGAGTGCACGATGTCATCGCGGGTAATGCCGTTGGCGGGAAACTCGGCGACGCCGACGCTGATGGTCACCGGCAAAGAGATTCCGGCATATTGGGCGTTGGAGACGGCGAGGCGGAGTTTATTGGCCACGGCGGCGGCACTGCCGCCCTGGGTGGCGGGCAGAACGACGGCGAACTCCTCGCCTCCGTAGCGGCAGACCACATCGACCTTGCGCAGTTGGCGGTTGAAGATGGTGGAGACGGCGCGCAGAACATCGTCGCCGATCATGTGTCCGAAGTCGTCGTTGATCTTCTTGAAGTGGTCCAGATCGATCATGAGGACGCTGACGCCGCCTCCGTAGCGGGCGGCGCGGGTGATCTCTTCGACCAGGCGGGAGTCGAAATAACGGCGATTGAAGACGCCGGTCAGGCCGTCGCGGTAGGCCAACTGACGCACGCGATCGACGTAGCGGGCGTTCTGGGTGGCAGTGGCCAGGATGTCGGCGACCGATTCCAGAGCCTGAATGTCATTGGGCTGAAAAGCTTTGCCTTGCGTGGTGACGCAGGCCAGCAGTCCGAGATTTTCTCCGAAGGAGACCAGCGGAAGGCTGACCTCCTCGCGGCCATCGCCTTCGGTGGTGAAGGTGTAGCCCTCCGGCATGACGTCGCCCGCCTTGAGAGCCCTGGGAAGATCTCCCTGCTGTGCGCGCAGAATCAGGTAGCCGTCTTCGTCACGCAGGAAGATGGCTACATGCTCGACGGGAAAAGAGTGGGGGAGCTGGGTGCAGAGCCGGTCGAGCAGTTCCTTGAGATCGATTTCGACGGTGGTGCGCTTGGCGATGGCGTTGATGGCCTCCAGCTGCGCGGCGCGGCGCTGCAGCATGGAGTAGAGCTTGGCGTTCTGCATACCGATGGACGCCTGGGTGGCGAAGAGGGTAAGCAGGTCCACAGTTTCATTGTCGAAAAAGTCAGGACGGTCGCTATGGCAGTCGAGCACGCCGACCACTTCTTCGCGCACCATAAGGGGAATGGCCAGCTCTGAGCGGGTGCTGCCACTCTTGCCAAGGAAGCGCTGGTCGGTGGTCACGTCGGCGGAATAGATGGGGCGGCGGGCCTTAGCGGCAGTGCCGGCAATGCCCTGGCCGAAGGGCACGGGAACGTCGCTGGGCAGCACGCAGTCGCCGAAATGAGCGCGAACCGTCAGCTGCTGGGTGGATTCATCCAGCAACATGATGCTACCGCTTTGCAGGTGGAAATAGTCGCGGACGATCTCCAGGACCTGGTTGAGGACCTCGTCGAGATCGAAGGTGGACAGCACCGCCTGGCTGGCGTCGTAGAGAATTGCAACCCGTTGCATGCACGCATCCTAGGGGATAACGAAGTCGGCGGAGCTCACGGCCAATATTACATCAACGCGGTGGGCGAAGCGTTTTTTTGTGCTGGTCGCGGAGTTTCAGCAATCCCAAAACAACCAGGCAGAACCAGAAATCAACGGCTAATCCCAGATCGATTCCGGCAGTGTTGTGGCGGGCCGGAGGCGGCAGAAAGCCGGAGCAGGCAAAGTAGAGCGCGTTGCCGATCAACACCGCCGCCAGCGATCTCCAGAAGTTCGCAGACACGTTCATCGCTTTTATTGGAAGCGCGCCGGCCACTGAAAAGTTGGCAGCTCTTTGAGGAAGAGCCGCTGGCGCAACTCTGGCGCTCGGACTGCCCTGCGGCCGCAGGCGCCCGGCATGCGGTACCATGACGAGGCATGGCGGAGCTCGATACAGACGTTCAGTTCCTGAAGGGCATTGGCCCGCGCGTGGCCGAGACCCTGGCCGGCAAGGGAATCCGCACCCTCGAAGACCTTCTTTATCATCTGCCGTTCCGCTACGAAGACCGCATCAACCCGCGCAGCATTGAGCAGCTGCAGCCGGGGGAGATGGCTTCGGTGATTGCCGAGGTGCGCGGCAGCGGCCTGTTCAAGACGCGGCGCATGCCGATCTTTGAAATGACGGCGGGGCAGGGACGCAGCAAGCTGAAGTGTCTGTGGTTTCGCGGCGGCTACCTGGAGGGCAAGTTCAAACCCGGCGCGCTGGTGGCGCTCTACGGAAAAGTGGAGCTTTCCAACTTCGGCCGCGGCGGACTGCAGATGCTGCAGCCGCAGTTCGAGATTCTGCACGAACCGCCCGAAGAGGGCGAAGCCCCGGCCGACAGCGAGGAGCAGAAGCACTTCGAGTCGCTGGAGACTGGGCGGATCGTGCCCATCTACGAGGCCACGGGAAAGCTGAACGCGCGCTGGTTCCGGCGCGCCATCCGGACCGCGCTGGAGCAGATGCCGGATACGATCTTCGACGCGATTCCGGCGGCGATTCGCGGGAGGATGGGACTGATCCCGCGCGGCGAGGCCTTCTGGCGCGTGCATTGGCCCGAGGCGGGCGAGAGCTTCCCCGACCTGCTGGCATCGCGCACTCCGGCGCATCAGCGGCTGATCTTCGAGGAGCTGTTCTTCCTGGAGCTGGGGCTGGAGTTGAAGCGGCGCAAGGCAAGGCTGGAGCCGGGCATTGGGTTCGAAATGAACCAGGTGGTGCGGGCGGCACTGAAAACGATGCTGCCGTTCCATCCCACCGGCGCGCAGAAGCAGGTGATGAAAGAGATCGCAGCCGATATGGCGCAGGCTTCGCCCATGCGGCGGCTGCTGCAGGGCGATGTGGGTTCGGGCAAGACGATTGTGGCCTTTGAAGCCGCCACTGTAGCGATGGAGAACGGCTACCAGGTTGCCATGATGGCGCCGACCGAGATTCTGGCGACGCAACATTATTTTTCGGCGCGGCGGATTCTGGAGCCGGCGGGCTACCGGATTGTGTTGCTGACCGGATCGCTGGAAGCCGGACGTAAGCAGGCCATCCGCAGCCACCTGGCGCGCGGCCACGCGCAGATGGTGATCGGCACCCATGCGCTGCTGGAAGACAAGGTGGAGTTCGAGCGGCTGGGACTGGTAATCGTGGACGAGCAGCACCGCTTTGGGGTGATGCAGCGGATGAAGCTGATGCGCAAGAACAGCGAGGTGCAGCCCGACGTGCTGGTGATGACCGCAACCCCGATTCCGCGCACCCTGGCCCTGACCCTGTACGGCGATCTCGACGTGAGCGTGATCGACGAGTTGCCGCCGGGACGCACCCCGGTGAAAACCCGGGTGCTGGCGGACGATCGCGCCGGGGAGGTTTGGGAATTTGTGCGCAAGACCGTACTGGGCGGGCAGCAGGCCTACGTGGTCTATCCGGTGATTGAGGAGAGCGAAAAAGATACTGGACTGAAGGCGGCCATCAAGATGTACGACGAGCTGCGCGGGAAGGTGTTCCCGGAGTTGAAAGTGGGGCTGCTGCACGGGCGGATGAGCGCCGAAGAAAAGGACGCGGTCATGCGCCGCTTCAAGGGCGGCGAGGTGCAGGTGCTGGTGGCGACCACGGTGATCGAAGTGGGAGTGGACGTGGCCAACGCGACGGTGATGGTGATCGAACATGCCGAGCGCTTCGGGTTGTCGCAGCTGCACCAGCTGCGCGGACGCATCGGCCGGGGCAGCGCCAAGTCGTATTGCGTGCTGATGACCGGAGGCAAGATCAGCGAAGAGGCGCAGCAGCGGCTGGAGACCATGGCCAGCACCAGCGACGGCTTTGAGATTGCGGAGAAAGACCTGGAGCTGCGCGGTCCCGGCGAATTCTTCGGCACGCGGCAGGCCGGAATGCCGAGCCTGCGGGTGGCGAACCTGATCCGCGACCGCAAGCTGCTGGAGCTGGCCAAGGCCGAGGCGCGCGGGTTGCTGGAGGCCAACAACACCGAGGCAACGGCGGAGGAGAAGCGAGTGGCCGTGCAGTATCTGCGGACGCACTGGAACCGGCGCTATGGGCTGGTGGAGGTTGGATAGTGCTGCTGAAGCGGGGAGGAATCGCGTGAGACCGTCACGGGTGGGCGGCAACGGCTTGGCGACGGGTACGGGCCAACGGATGGCCTTCCGGTCGCTGACGCCAGGGTTTCGTGTAGGCTGGATGGCATGATTGCGGGCATTGGCGTGGACCTGTGCGAAGTGGAGCGAATGGAATTGGCGATCCGGCGGCACGGCGAACGCCTACTGAATCGCATCTATACGGAGGCGGAACGCCGATATTGCGAATCCAAGCCAAATCGCATGGAGCGCTTTGCCGGACGCTTTGCCGCCAAGGAAGCGGCGATGAAGGCCATCGGTACGGGATGGAGCCGCGGGGTCGGCTGGCGCGACTTCGAAGTAACGCGGGCCGCCAGCGGACAGCCGGTCATCGTCTTCCATGGGGTGGCGGGCAGGATCGCGGCAGGACTTGGGGTGACGCGGGCGCTGGTGTCGATCACCCACATCCGCAGCCTGGCGATGGCGCAAGTGGTGCTGGAGTCCGAGTGAAAAGCCTGGGCGGGGGCAAATTGCAGAGCGGGTTTGTTATGATTCGAAGCAGCTTCGATAGGAGAAACCGTGCCTAGTCAAAAGCAACTTCGCTGGGCCCAGCTTCGGGTGGGGCTGACCGTGGTCTTCGCCGCCGTGGTGCTGGCGTTTCTCATCTTTTTGATGAGCGGCACGACGGGCCTGTTTACGCCGACGCTGCACCTCTACAGCTACGTGGATAATGCCGGCGGATTGCGTAACGGCGCTCCGGTGCGGCTGCAGAACGTCGATATTGGAAACGTGCAGAAGATCCGCATCGTGAACCATCACGATGCCAGCGGCGCGAACACTCCGGTCCAGATCGAAATGAAGGTGAATGCCAAGTTCCGGCCGTTTCTGCACACCGATTCGGAGGTGATGCTTTCCACGGCAGGCGTGCTGGGCGAAACCTTTATCGATATCGATTCGACCCAGGCCAAGGGCCCCGAGATCTCCAATGGCGCCGAGCTGCCTTCGCAAGAGGTGCCGGATATCCAAGACGTGATACGCAGCTCGCAGTCCACTCTGAAGAACGTAAACGGTCTGCTCGGCCGGCTGGACAACATCGTGAGCGCGGTGGAGGACCAGAAGGGCTCGGTAGGGAAGCTGATCTACGACAAGCAGCTTTATAACAACCTGAACAGCTCGGTGTCACAGGTCAATGGAATGCTGACCGACATCAACAACGGCCGCGGCAGCCTGGGCAAGCTGCTGACCGACGACACGCTGTACAACCGGGCCAACGCCACTCTCGACAAGTTGAACACCGTGGCCGACAGCATCAATAACGGCCACGGAACCGTCAGCAAGCTGCTGCACGATTCCTCGCTTTACGACAACGCCAACCAGACGCTGGCCAAGACGAATGAGCTGATCGACGGGATCAACCACGGACAAGGCGCGCTGGGCGAGATTGCCAAGAACCCGGAGTTCGCCAAGAAGCTGGATACGCTGGTGACGAACCTCTCCACCATCTCCGCGGAACTGCAGGAGGGCAAGGGTTCGGCAGGCAAGCTGCTGAAAGACCCCGCGCTCTACAACGACGTGGACCACTTAATGTTGGAGAGCCGCGACCTGATCTCCGCCGTCCGCTCGAACCCGAAGAAGTATCTCGTCATCAGGTTGAAAATCTTCTAGCAGCAGGGTGAACGCAAAAAAAGAAAGGCCCGCGAGCAATGGCGGGCCTTTTCCTTGCGCGAAAAACAAAACTCAGTGCCGGGGAGTGACGGCGCTCTCCGCCTGCTCGTGGGCGTGATAGCTGGAACGTACCAGGGGGCCGGATTCCACGTGCTGGAAGCCCATCTTCTCGGCCTCCTGTTTGAGAAAGGCGAACTCTTCGGGCGGATAGAGGCGCTTGACCGGCAGATGATTGCGCGAAGGCGCAAGGTACTGTCCGATGGTGAGGATGTCCACCTTGCGTTCGGCAAGATCGCTACAGACCTGCAACAGCTCGTCCATGTCTTCGCCGAGGCCGACCATGATTCCGGTCTTGGTGATGGTGCCGGGCGAAAGCTGTTTGGCCGAGGAGAGCAGGTTGAGGGTGCGCTCATAGCGGGCGCCGCTGCGGGCGGCGCGATAGAGGCGCGGCACGGTCTCGGTGTTGTGGTTCAGGATGTTGGGCCGGGCGTCGAGCACGACCTCGAGGCAATCCTGATGGCCCTGAAAGTCGGGAATGAGCACCTCGACCGAGCAGTCTGGCTGGAGGCGGCGGATTTCGCGGATGGTTTCGGCAAAGACCCTGGCGCCGCCAATGTTGTCGTCATCGCGATTTACGCTGGTGACCACGGCGAACTTCAGTCCCAGCCGGGCGACCGCTTCCGCGACACGGCGCGGCTCGTCAAAGTCGATCGGCTCGGGACGTCCCTTGGGCACGGCGCAAAAGCCGCAGCGCCGGGTGCAGAGGTTGCCCAGCAGCATGAAGGTCGCGGTGCGATGGTTCCAGCACTCGCCGATGTTGGGACACTGCGCGGATTCGCAAACGGTGTGCAGATGGAGACCGCGGGCCAGCTGCTTCAGCTGGTGATACTGCTCGCCCACGGGAGCCTTGGCGCGGAGCCAGCCTGGCTTGGGTACGTGGGCGGTCGCGGTCTGAATCTGAATAAGCTCGGAGGTTGCCATTGCTTTGCCTTAGTGTACGATGCCGGGGCGCGAGACGCGGACTCCAATTCTCCGTTGGTGCTCGGGGCTAACCTCGTCTGGAGGCCGGAGTGGCTAGAGCGTCTTGAGGTAGGCCAGAAGGTCGTCGAGCTGGGATTGCGAGAGAGTTCCGCCGAAGGATGGCATCTTGGCGCGCCCGCGCATGACGACCTCGCTGATGCGGTCGTCATTGGCTGGCTGCCCACTGGGCAAGTACTGCTTTTTGTAGAGATTGCGCAGGCTCGGACCATGCAGTCCATGGGAGGAGTAGGGCTCATGGCAGCGGGCACAGTTGGCGTCAAAGATGTGGCGGCCGATGGCTTGGGTGGGAGTCAGTCCCAGTTCGGCATCGGTCTTGCGGGGTTCGGCATTGCAGCCGGCCAGGGCAAGCAGCGCGAGGACGCTGAGCAGGGCGAGGACGGTCGGGTAACGCTGCGCTGCCGGCCGCTGGCGCAGGGCGGGGCCGCGGATGAGCAGGAAATTCGAGCGCGAGTGAGCTGGCATGGCCGGAATCAGGTACCATCTTATCGCAATGGCCATTCTGGTCAAAAACGCACGCGCTGCGGCTTCGCCCGAGGATGGAGCACGCGTGCTGGTGGAGCGCAGAAAGCCGGGCGGAATCCGCAAGGAATCGCTGGGACTGCGGGCCTGGCTGGCGGAACTTGCGCCCAGCGATCTGCTGCGCCACTGGTTTGACGAAAGGCCGCGGCAGTGGCAACTCTTCCGCCGCCGCTACCTGGCCGAGCTTTGCACCGAAGAAGCCGCCGCAGCGCTGGGCATGCTGCATGAGCTGGCCGCCAGCGAACCCTGCATGACGCTGCTCACCATCGCCGGAGAGCCGGAGCGCAGCCACGCGGCCATTCTGCGCGACCTGCTGCAGGGAGCCCGCAAGCCTCCGTCCTCTACCGGGCCGGCACGGGCGGCGGGCGCACGCATCCGCGCACCGAGGCCAAAGTGATTTTTCGCAGCCAATTAGCCGTCCATGAAAGCCGCGGAGAGCTTCGCCCGGCCTTTGAAGCGATTGCCCAGGTACAGCAAAGTGCCGGGGTGAGCGACTGGTATGTGACCCAGCCGGACCACTGCCGCATCTCTGCTGAGCTGGCTGCGGCGTTTGATTCGCGCAAGGTTCCCAGGCTCGACGAGGCCGTGGTGCGCGCCATTGCGTTGCACGATGTGGGGTGGATGCCGTATGACGGGGACATTACCTCGCCGCAGGCGCCGTTCAAGCTGGAGTCCGGCGTGGCCGTGTCATTTGCCAACACCGAGCCGGAGACTTTTTTGCCGGCGTGGATGGGATCGATCCAGGCGGCGCAGAGCACCGGGCCGTTGGGCGGATTGATGGTTAGCGCTCACTTTGCGCGGCTGACCCATCCGTATCTCGACAGCGGCAAAGGGACGCCGGAGCAGCGCGCACAGGTGGAGGGGTTTCTGCTGCGCGAGGCGGCGCGGGTGGAGCGCCTGCTGCCGCAGGCCGGCCTGCCGGTGGAGGAAATTGAGACACTGATCGCGGTGCTGCAGTTCTGCGATCTGGCATCGCTGTATTTCTGCGCGAATCCTGAGGATCCGGTTGAGTTGCCACAGGTGCTCAATGGCAGCCGGGTGCAGTTCCGCTTTGAAGACGGAGCGTTCCGCATGCGGCCAAACTTGCTTGATCACGTGCTGGTGCTGGAGATTCCGTGCGTGCGCTTTGTGGATGGAAAGGCCGAGCGGGAGATGGTGCCGGTGAAAGTGCAATAACGCGACAATGACGCCAGGCGCTATTGCGACAGGTCTCCGGAACGCGCGATGTCATTCGCTCACCGTCGCGAACACATCAGGCCGGCTCGCCTGAGGAGTGTCTTGGAAGTTTAACCAGTTTGATGGACTTGCCTAGCTTTTCGAAAACTGGGTCGGCGCTTACAAGGATGCCGTTCAGCCGAAGCGCGAGGGCAGCGGCAAAGCAATCCGCGTACCCCATTTTGAATTGATGCTTAATCTTCGCAGCAGCGATGGCCTCTTCTAACTCGACAGGAATGTAGGATACGACGTGGCGCACCTTATTGACCGCTTCTACCGCACCCCGTTCGCCGATGCGGCGCATGAGAACGTAATTCACTTCGCCCACGTTGATGACGGACATACTGACGCGTGCGGCTCCGCGCTCACGCTGTTGGAAGATAGCGTCCACTTTATCCGCGCCTGCGGTATTCAGGACGTATCGTATCAATGCATTGGCATCCAGAACGTAGTCTTTCACTTGTACTTGGCGTCTTCAATGGCGCGCTCGCGCCGACGTTCTTCTTCCAGATCCTCTTCCAGCGGATAACCAGCGAAGGCGCCCCGAAGGGCGTAGACCTCCTCGAAGATGTTGGGACGCAACGCAAGATGCCCGCTACCATCATCCTCGAAAACCACTCGGACGCCTTCTTTAAGCCCGTACTTCTTGCGTAATTCCGCTGGAATTACTATTTGTCCTTTGGAGCTGACGACGGATGAACTTCGCATCGAATGCATGCCTCCATACAATGGCATCTTACCACAGCGTAAGACGCCTGCGATTTGTATTGATTCGCCTTTCGCGCAGGTGGCAACCGTGCGAAAATAGTAATGTCTGCCTATGACCACCCCTGAAAAACAGCCGAACATCACGCCGGAAATCATCCGCAGCCACGGACTGACCCCGGAGGAGTACGAACGCATTCTGAAGTGGCTGGGCCGCGTGCCTACCCTGACCGAGCTGGGCATCTTCAGCGTGATGTGGAGCGAGCACTGCTCCTACAAATCGTCGCGGGTGCATTTGAAGCGGCTGCCTACGAAAAGCAAGCTGGTGATGCAGGGGCCGGGTGAGAACGCCGGCATCATCGACATTGGCGGCGAATGGGCCTGCGCCTTCAAGATCGAATCGCACAATCACCCTTCCTACATTGAGCCGTTCCAGGGCGCGACCACCGGCGTCGGCGGTATTCTGCGCGACATTTTCACCATGGGCGCGCGTCCGGTGGCGGTGATGGATTCACTGCGCTTCGGACCGATCACGAAGGAGCACGAACCGGAGATCAGCCGCGCCGCACTGCACAAGAACCACGCGGTAGTGGACGGAGTGGTGGGCGGCGTGGCCAGCTACGGCAACTGCTTTGGCGTCCCCAACCTGGGCGGCGAGACGCGCTTTGAGAGCTGCTACGCGGGCAATCCGCTGGTGAATGCATTTGCGCTGGGGCTGGTGAAGAAGAACGAAATCTTTTATGCCTCGGCTTCCGGTGCCGGGAATCCGGTGATCTACGTCGGCTCCAAGACCGGCAAGGACGGAATCCACGGGGCGACGATGGCCAGCGAGGAGTTCAGCGAAGGCAGCGAGGCCAAGCGTCCGAACGTGCAGGTGGGCGATCCCTTCCTGGAAAAGCTGCTGCTGGAAGCCTGTCTGGAGGCGATGCAGACGGGCGCGATCGTCGGCATACAGGATATGGGCGCCGCGGGGCTCACCTGCTCGACGTGCGAACTGGGCGGACGCGGCGGCGTAGGGCTGGAGATCGAATTGGACATGGTGCCGCAGCGCGAAACCGGCATGAGCAGCTATGAAATCATGCTCAGCGAATCGCAGGAGCGCATGCTGCTGGTGGCCCAGCGCGGACGCGAAGAGGAAGTGTTCAAGGTCTTCCGCAAGTGGGGACTGGACGCGGTTACGGTGGGCCAGGTGATCGACGAGAACACCATGCGCGTGCTGCATCACGGAGTCACCGTGGCGGAGATTCCCAACCAGGCGCTGACCGACGATGCGCCGCTTTATCACCGCGAGGTGGGCGAGTGGACGGCTCCGGTACCGCGGCAAAAGCCCGGGGCACTCGAACTGGGAGCAAAGCGGCATTTCAACCGTGAGTTTGAACGGCTGCTGGCCAGCCCGAACATCTGCTCAAAGCATTGGGTGTACGAGCAATACGACTCGATGGTGCAGACCAACACGGCGCAGGGGCCAGGATCGCTGGCGGGCGTGATCCGCATCAAGGGCGACCATCTTGAGGAAACCCAGCGCGGGCTGGCGATGGCGCTCTACGGAAACGGGCGCTGGTGCTATCTGGACCCCAAGCTGGGCGCCGCTCACAACGTGGCGCGGGCGGCGCGCATGGTGGCCTGCACGGGCGCGCAACCGGTGGCGGCAACCAATTGCCTGAACTTCGGCAACCCGGAAAAGCCGCCCATCATGGCGCAGTTTTCGCAGGTCATCGACGGCCTCAGCGAGGCTTGCCTGGCGCTGGAGACTCCCATCACGGGCGGCAATGTGAGCTTCTACAACGAAACGCTGGGCGAGGGGATTTACCCCACGCCGGTGCTGGGCATTGTGGGCATTCTGCCGGACGTGACGCTAGCCGTGGGAGCAAACGCCGGCGGGCTGGGCCGGGCGATTGTGCTGCTGACACCGGGACAGAAGGCGCACAGCCCGGAGGAGCAGATTGAATTTGGCTCCTCCGAATACGCGGTGCATGTGCTGGGCGAGCTGTGGGGAACACCTCCGGAGCTGGATTTGAAAGACGAAAAAGCGCTGCAGGATCTGCTGCAGGCGCTGGCGGCGGAAAAGCTGGTGGAATCGGCCCGCGATGTGGCCGAAGGCGGAATCGCAGTAGCGGCGGCCAAGCTGAGCTTTGCCAAGGGCCTGGGCGTTGAACTGGACCTCATCTCCGCCGGGCTTCCGGCCGAGTGCGTGTTGTTTGCCGAAGACGCCTCGCGGGTTTTGCTGACTTGTGCTGTAACAAACATAGGAGCAATCGAGAAGATTGCGGTAAAATACGGATTGAACGCGCAACATATCGGCTCCACAACCGGCGCAAGATTTGCGATTCGAATCGACGGCGCTCCGGTGATCGAGGGTGAGACTGCTGCATTCCGGCAGAGCTGGCGGCAGGCATTAGAACAGGCGCTGCAAACCGAGGCGGAGATCGCACGAGTCTGAACCGGCTGGGCGTAGCGCGGCACGAGCGTTGCACGAATATTCACAGGTAAACCGGCACGGCTCAGGCCGTGCCATTCGCTTCCATCGCACCAGGGCTGAGAAGTACAAGGCGGTAGCCATCATGATCGAGATCGAATTGGACAAGCTTCACGAAGAATGCGGCGTGGTTGCGGTGTACGGCAACCCCGAGTCGGCCAAGCTGTGTTACCTGGGGCTGCACGCGCTGCAGCATCGGGGACAGGAATCGGCCGGGATCGCGGCCAGCGATGGCCGCCGCATGACCGTGTACAAGTCGATGGGACTGGTGGCGGATATCTTTAGCGAAGCGGTGCTGGCGAAGCTGACGGGCAGCCATGCGATCGGGCACACGCGTTACTCGACCGCCGGCGACTCGGCGCTGCTCAACGCGCAGCCCATCCAGGTGGACTGCAACAAGGGACAGATTGCGATTGCCCACAATGGCAACTTGGTGAACGCCACCGAGTTGCGCAAGCGCTTCGAGCTGGCAGGCTCGATCTTCCAAACCTCCAGCGATACTGAAATCGTGCTGCACCTGATCGCGCAATCGCACGAGACAACGCTGCCGGATGCCATGGCCGACGCGCTGCGCCGCATTGAAGGCGCATTCTCCTTCGTGATGGCAACCTCCGACCATATTTTTGCGGCCCGCGATCCGCGCGGCTTCCGGCCGCTGGCTATGGGACGCATCCCCGGCATCGACGGACAGCAGGATTCTATTGTGTTCGCCTCCGAGACTTGCGCCTTCGATCTGTTCGGGGCCGAGTATGAACGGGACGTTAGACCGGGAGAACTGATCGTGGTGGGCTCCGAGGGAGTGCATTCGCATTTCTACGCGCCGGCGCTGGCCCAATCGCAATGCATCTTCGAGCAGGTTTATTTTGCGCGGCCGGACTCGCTGGTGTTCGGCAAAAGCGTGCAGGAGAGCCGCGAACAGATGGGACGGCAGTTGGCGCGCGAGGCTCCGGTGGACGCCGACTTGGTGGTGGGCGTGCCGGACAGCGGACTGACCGCGGCCCTGGGCTATGCGCGGGAGAGCGGCATCCCGATGCAGTTCGGGCTGGTGCGCAACCATTACGTGGGACGCACGTTTATCGAACCCGAGCAGCGGGTGCGCGACTTTGGAGTGCGGCTCAAGCTGAATCCGGTGCGGCAGCTGCTGGTGGGCAAGCGGGTGATTCTGATCGATGACTCCATTGTGCGCGGCACCACCAGCCAGAAGATCGTGCGCATGGTGCGCGATGCCGGGGCGCGCGAGGTGCATATGCGGATCTCGTGTCCTCCTACGACCTCGCCCTGCTATTACGGGGTGGATACACCGGAGCGGCGGCACCTGATTGCGGCGCGCAAGTCGGTAGAAGAGGTGAGGGAGTTCATCGGCGCCGATTCGCTGGCGTACCTGTCGCTGGAAGGGCTGCGCGCCTCCTGCGGCGAGCCGGAGGGCGAACCGCACTACTGCACCTCCTGTTACACGGGAAAGTATCCGACCAATTACGTGGACCTGCATGAGATTCGCCCGGCGGTGGCGCTGGCAAAGTAGCCGGCCCGGATCGAGTGGGGGAACGGCCGGCCGAAGCTCCGGATCGGGACGAGCTGGGCACTCGCAGCCCAGAACCCGCCGTGGGATTCGCAATCTGGGAACGAAGAATAGTTGACTTCCCGTGCTGCCATGCCGTCACCGCGGCACCGCATAGCCTAGAATAGAAAATGCTACGGCGGTGTGGCTGCGTGCATCCAAGTTACCGTTGGCCTGGTGAACATGAAAATTCCTCACAGCTCGCTCGTTCTTGCCCTGTTTGGGGCTTCGCTTGTTGCTTTTGCCCAACAGCCTCCGAGCGCTCCACAGCAGTCGAAGAAGCCGCCAGCGGCGGCGTCTCAGCCCGCAACGGCTCCCGCGCAAGCGGCCGCCACCCCCAAGCAGCCCAATCGTGCCGACGCCTATTACCACTTCCAGCTTGGGCACATCGATGAGGATATGGCCGCGGTCAGCGGCCGGGACGAATACGCCTCCAAGGCAGTGGACGAGTACAAGACCGCGCTGGCGGACGATCCGAACTCCCCCTACCTGGCCACCGCGCTGGCTGAACTCTACGCCCGCACCGGAGACATCCACGACGCTGTGACCGAGGCCGAGGACGTGGTGAGCCGCGACCCGGACAACCTGGACGCACGGCGTCTGCTGGGGCGCATCTACCTGCGCTCCATCGGCGATCTGCAGGGTGCCCCGCAGAACCAGGCCGATGCGGTGATCCGTCTTGCCACCGAAGAGTACGAACAGATCGTGCGTCTGGACCCGTCGAGCGTCGAGGACCATCTTCTGCTGGGCCGTCTGTATCGTCTGAATGGTGAGACGGCCAAGGCCGAATCCGAGTTCAACACCGCGGTCAAACTGCAGCCGTCATCGGAGGACGCGGTCACCACCCTGGCTCTGCTCTACAACGAGGAAGGCGATCCGGGACGCGCCCTGAACATTTTGCAGGCGGTGCCGGATGCGGACCGCACGCCCCGCATCGATTCGGTGCTGGGCTACACCTACGAGCAGAAAAAAGATTACGCGCATTCCATTGAGGCCTATCGCAAGGCGGTGGACCTGGATGGCGACGACCTGGACGCAGTGCGCGGGCTGGCCGAGAACCTGCTCAACGATAATCAGAACGACGCCGCATTGGAGCAGTACAAAAAAATCGCCGCCGCCGACCCGCAGGATGCCGAGACACTGCTGCACATGGCGGAGATCTACCGCCGCGACGGACAGTTTGAAAAGGCTCTGGACACGCTCAACAAAGCCCTGGCTATTGCCCCGGACTCGATGGAAATCGAATACAACCAGGCCGTAGTCCAAGAAGCCTTGGGCAAATTCGACGACGCTGCTCGGCAGTTGCAAGCACTGCTGGCACGCACCGAGAAACCCGATGGCACCTACTCGGCCTCGGATCGCAACAATCGCTCCATCTTCCTGGAGCGCCTCGGCATTGTCTATCGCGACGAAAACAAAACGCAGCTCGCGGCAGACACCTTCCGGAAAATGATTGCCCTGGGTGACGACGCGGCGGTCCGCGGCTATCAGCAGCTCATCGAGTGCTATCGCGACGCCAGGGACTGGACTGCGGCTACGGCCGCCGCGCGCGAAGCCGTACAGAAGTTTCCCACCGACACGGGACTGCAGATGACCCTGGCCGGGCAGGAGGCCGATAACGGACAGGCCGATACCGCATTGGCGCGCGTTAAAGCGATGCTCAAAGGCAATCCATCGAGTGACCGCGAGGTCTGGATCGCGCTGGCGCAGATGAACAGCCGGTTGCGCCGTTATCCTGACGCGGAAAAGGCCTTGACGAAGGCATTGGAGCTTTCCACCAAGCAGGACGACAAGGACTACGTCAATTTCATCGCCGGCTCGGTCTACGAGCGCCAGAAGAAATATGCCCAGGCCGAAAGTTATTTCCGCAAAGTTCTAGCCTCCGATCCCAAGAGCGCGAACACGCTCAACTATCTCGGCTACATGCTGGCCGACCGCGGCACCCGGCTCGACGAGGCACTAACCCTGATCCGGCGCGCGGTTGCTCTGGACCCGCAGAATGGAGCCTATCTGGATTCGCTCGGCTGGGTTCACTTCAAGATGGGCAAGTACGACATGGCGGAAGCCGAGCTGCGCAAGGCTGTGGATCGCCTCGACAATGATCCGACGGTGCACGAGCATCTGGGTGACGTTTATGAGAAGACCAACCGGCTGAAACTCGCCGTGGCCCAGTGGGAACGCTCCCTGCAGGAGTGGAAGCGAACCATTCCCGCCGAGGTTGAGCCCGGCGACGTGGCCAAGGTGCAGAAGAAACTCGATGAGGCAAAGGTGAAGCTCGCCAAGGATCAGGAGAGCCCGAAGTAAGCTGGAGCCGATCGAAATCCCAGGCCGCCGGAGTGGATGCTCCGTCGGCTTTCATTTTTCGACGCTATCCGGAGTGCTACACTTCCCCCATGCTGGCCTCCTACGCTGTGCGAGTTGAGTGCTCTCGTGGGCGCCGATATCCCGAGGCGCCGCATCCCTATCGTGACGACTTCCAGCGTGACCGCGACCGCATTATTCATGCCCGCGCCTTCCGCCGGCTGGAAAACAAAACCCAGGTCTTCACCCAGCGCATCTCCGACCATTTCCGCACCCGGCTCACCCACACCATCGAGGTGGCGCAGATTTCGCGCACCATTGCCGCCGCGCTGCAGCTGAATGAAAGCCTGGTCGAGACCCTCGCGCTGGTGCACGACATCGGTCATCCGCCTTTCGGACACGCCGGCGAGTTCGCCCTGAACCTGGCCATGCGCGAGCACGGCGAGGGCTTCGATCACAATCTGCACGCGCTGCGCATCGTCGAGCACTTCGAGCAGCGCTACGCTTCGCATCCCGGACTGAATCTTACCTTCGAGGTCCGCGAAGGCATCATCAAGCACTCGCACGACTACTCGTCCGCCGAGCACCCGGAGCTGGCCGAATACCTGCTCGAGCAGCGTCCGCCGCTGGAGGCTCAGCTCATCGACCTGACCGACGAGATCGCCTACAACACCGCCGACCTGGACGATGGCTATGAGGCGCACCTGCTGCAACTCGACGGGATTCGCCGCGATGTGGCAATTTTTGATCGCTACTTCCGCCAGGCGGAGCGGGAGTTCAGCAGCGTGGGCGACAAGCTCAAGTTCAACGAGGCGCTCAAGCGCATGCTGAACCATCTGGTCACCGACATGATCGAACATACCCGGCTGCGGCTGCGCGAGGCGGGCGTGCGGACGGTCGATGACATCCGCCTTCATTCCGAGCGTCTCGCTGGGTTCAGCCCCGCCACCGACGCGGAGCGTGCGCAGGCCAAGCAGTTTCTCTCCCGGAACCTCTACCACAGTGAGTCGCTGCGCCCCCAGAAGGCGGACGCGGAGAAGATCATCCACGACCTCTTCCGCTACTGGATGGACCATCCCAAAGCTCTCCCGGCCAGCTACCAGCAGCATATGGAACACGAAACCGGGGCCCGGGTGATCTGCGACTACATCGCCGGAATGACCGACAACTACATCCTGGATTTGCACCGGAAGCTGCGGGGCAAGAGCGCGGCGCAGTAGCCCTGAGGCGGTCCAGCCTGGGGCCGGATCAAGTCCGTCAGTTCGGTAATTCCTACATACAGGGTCCATTCCTACGCATGACGCCCCTGCGACGGTCTCCTGTTTGCATTGAAAACAAAGCAGTTATTTCTCCCATCAGTTTGGCAATTGAACTGTACTAGAGAGTGCGAGAAGCGGCGCACCGCCCTGAGCGGATGCGCCGGTAGAGCGGGCCACTCCCGCCGGAGGACTGTAATGAAAAATCGTTTCCTGTACGCCCTGCCCCTGATCGCCACGCTTGCCTTGCCGGTGGTTGCGCAGCAAAGTACCACCCCAGCAACGAATCAGCCGCCCGCCGCACAGGCGCAGACGACGACTGACACGTATTCGCCTGCGGCGAGTCCGGACCAGCAGCTAGAGCCGCTCAAGGCCGATACCCACGAAGGATTCTGGGGACACCTGAATCCGTTTGCCCGCAAAAAGTACGTGCAGCGCCAGCTGGCCCCGATCCGGGATCGCGCCAATGAGCTGGATGACCTCACGGCGGCCAACGCCCGGATGCTGAAGGACGTTGATTCTCGCGCTACGGCGGGCATTCAGCGCGCCGACGCCCACGCCGGTCTTGCCGACCAGCACGCCATGGATGCGGCCAACCGCGCCCAGCAGGCCGACCAGAGCGCCCAGCAGGCCAGCACGCAGCTGCACTCCGTCTCGCAGGTGGTGGAGAACCTCGATCAGTACCAGAACACCAGCCAGATCGAGATCCGCTTCCGTCCTGGGGCCACGGTGCTGAGCAAGAGCTCCAAGGAAGCCCTTGACCAGCTGGCCGACAGCATGAAGGACCAGAAGGGATACCTGGTGGAAGTGCAGGGCTTTACGCCTGGACATGGCACGGCTTCGATCCAGCACTCGCAGAACCTGGCCGACGCTGTGGTTCGCTACCTGGTCATCGATCACCAGATCCCGGTGTATCGCATCTCTGAGCTCGGCTTGGGCAACGCCACGGTGCCCTCGGCCTCGGGCGACGAGACTGCCAAGCCCGAGCACGGCAGCCGGGTCGAGGTCACGCTGCTTAAGAACGGCGTAGACCAGCTGCAGACCGGCCAGCAGGCATCGTCGATGTCTCAGCCCCAGTAGCTCGCGCTACGACCGGCGAATCATACAGGCGCGGGCCCCAAAGGCCCGCGCTTTTCCCTGTCTGCGGGCGGCCATGTGCTCGGCTTTCATGCTATGGTTGCCGCATCCCATGCTATTTGACGAGCCATCCGAATTTTTCTTCACCGCCGGCTATGATTCCCCGCTCGGCCACCTCGATCTCGCCATGAGTGAGCGCGGATTGGCGGTGGTAGCCTTGCACGGCCGTTGGGGCACTCCGCATGGAAGCAAGCTACATGGAACTAAGCTCCATGGAACCCGGCTACCCAACGCGGGGAACGTGCGCTGGATCGAAGATCCGGAGCGCTTCCGCGGCGTCTGCCGCCAGCTGGACGAATATTTTGCCGGCGAGCGCCGCCAGTTCGATCTGCCGCTCGACCTGCGCGGGCCGGAGTTTTACCGCCAATGCTGGGAGGCGCTGCTGCGCATTCCCTACGGCGAAACACGGTCTTATGCGCAGCTAGCTGCCGCCGTGGGTTCGCCGCAGGCATCGCGGGCCGTGGGCCAGGCCAACCACCACAACCCGGTGGCGATCATCGTGCCCTGTCATCGCGTCATCGCCTCCAATGGCACCCTGGCAGGATACGCCGGAGGACTGGCAGCCAAGGAATTCCTGCTCAACCTGGAAGGCGCGCACATTCGTCCGAGGCTCCCGGCGCAGGGCAGCCTCTTCGGCGAATTCGCAGCTTCCACGCACGGAGTCGAACGCATCATCGCCAAGCCTTGAAAGCACGGCGCTTCGCAGCCGGGTACGCGGCGAATAACACCGCTCCGGCTGCGGGCGCTCAGCGCGGCAGGGCGATGACCCAAATCGTGCCAGGCGGTGCCTTCGGATATTCGGATGGAACCAGCTTTCCCGCCGATGGCTTGAAGCCGGACGCGCCCCGCCGTAAACTCCATCCATGGATTCCCACGCCGGTCACTCCCACGGCCACGCACATCCCCCGCTCACCGCGCGGATGTTGCGACTCGCGCTGGGATGTACGCTGGCTTATATCGTGCTGCTGGTGGTTGCGGGAGTCCGCGCGCACAGCCTGGCGCTGCTCTCCGAAGCCGGGCACAATGTCTCCGACTTCTTTGCCCTCCTGCTCTCCTGGCTGGCTGTCTTCCTCAGCGAGCGGCCCGCCACCAGCACGAAGACCTACGGATGGCGCCGCGCCGGCGTGCTGGCCGCCTTCGTCAACGCCATCTCCCTGATCGTCATCGCCGGTCTCATTTTTTATTCGGCCATCGAGCGACTCTACCACCCCGAGCCGGTGCAGGCTGGATTGATGATGTGGGTAGCTGGAGCCGGTGTGCTGCTGAACGGCACCATTACGCTGATGCTGATGCGCGGGGGCCGCGATCTGAACCTGCGTTCGGTCATCATTCACGAGGTAGGTGACACGCTTTCCACGGCTGCGGTGATCGCCGGCGGCTGGGCCATTGCCGCCACCGGCCAGAGCTGGATCGATCCCGCGCTCTCCATCGGCATCTCCGCCATGATCCTCTGGTCGTCGGCGGGCATCGTCCGCGAGAGCCTGAACATTCTTCTGGAGGGCGCGCCCAGCAGCGTGGAGATGGCCACCATCGACGCCGAGCTGCGCACCGTGCCCGGCGTGCTCGACGTGCATGACCTGCACATCTGGAGCATCGGCAGCGACACCCACGCACTTTCCTCGCACATCACCATCGCCGACATTCCTCCTTCGGCCAGCAACGCCATTCTCGACGAGCTGCGCAAGATGCTGGCCAGCCGTCATCATATCCACCACACCACTATTCAATTTGAGAGCGCCGTCTGCGATTTGGCCGATGGCTGCATCCTGCCCATACCCCACGATCATCATCACCACAGTGACTCTCCTCTGCCGCCGCAGGAGAACACGGACTGAGGAACCTCGACCCATGCGCCTTCCTTCACTCACCACCCTAGCCTTGTTCGCCGTTGCGCTGCTCACCCTGGTTTCTTCCGGATGCAAGTCCGAGGAGGCCGCTCTGCCGCCGAGCCCAACCACCCTCATCAACGGCACGCGCGACCGGCTGAATCCCTTCCGTTTCACTCTGGCCACCGATCCCGCTTCGCCGAACTTCAACGGCCCGATCACCGTCAAGGTCCACGTCATCGACGCCACCGGCCAACCTGCCGACGGGGTAACAGTGCAGGCGGATGTCTCGATGAGCGGCATGGACCAGGGCGCGCAGCACCTGACCCTGGACGGCAAAGGCGGCGGCGACTACGAGGCAGATGTGAAACTGGAGATGGGCGGCAGCTGGGACGTGGACCTGACCGCAACCCAGGGCGACAAAAGCGGGAAGCAGAGACTGAGTATCGAAGTGGGCGGCTAAAGCGATTTTTTTCTTTATCTCCGCAGAGCACCGATATGATGATGGAGCGGAATCCTGAAATCCTGCCTGTCTTCTGCCCGTGCCCCGCGAGCGTCCTGGTGATACCGCTCGTCTGTGCGCGCCAAGCCGACAGACTCGCATAAGGAACTGCTTCATGCGCATCCGAACCATCGCTGTGGTGGCTGCTGCCGCGCTCATCTATTTCGCCGTCCTACACCGGGACGGGCTCAGCGGGCTGCCCGATCCCACCACACTCCTGCTCAGCTTTCGCAACCCTCCCTACCGCTTCACGCTCAGCACAGAGCCGGAGCCGGCTAACTCCGGCGCCCCGATTACGCTGAAGGTTCATGCCGTCGATGCCGCCAACCACGCCGCTGACGGCCTGAGCATTGAAGCTGAGGTGTCGAAGGACGGCGCAACCAGCAACGCACAGCACGTCACCTTTCACGGGGAAGGTAATGGCAACTACCGGGGCGTGGTCGATCTTGGGACGGCAGGCAGCTGGGATGTGTATCTGACAGGCACGAAGGGCGGCGAGAAAGGCAACGACAAAATCAGCATCGAGGTCACAAGTCCCCCTCCGCCAAGCAGCGATGAGGACGACGACTCACAATCCTGACTGTGCGGGTTGAGCCGGATTACCGGGCGTTGCGCAGTTCGATCTGGCCGGCCATGGTCCGCATGTCAATCATCGGTCCGCCGCCGTGGATGGATCCCTCGGCGACTACGCTGCGCGGTCCGTACTCGGCTATGCCATTGGAGATCTTCAGTTCGGGGAAGTCGCTGAGAATGTGATGCGAGGGAGAACTCCCGGCCACGGCATGGAGATTGCCTGGAACGGTTCCCATGAAGTACACCACGATATCACCCATGTTAGTGACCAGTTCGGAATTGCGCGTGGAACTCCGGTCCCCGACAAATTCGGCGGTAATCCGTCCCATGCCGGTGTGAGCGTCGGCGCCCTGGGAGAGCTTCCACAACTCGATGTTGCCTTGCGCGGTGCGGGCGACCACCGCGCCGTGCGCCACGCCGACGCGAATGTTGCCGCCGCCGGTTTCGGCCGTGACGTCGCCATCCATTTCGCCCAGATTGATGTTGCCGCCCGCGGTACGAACCACCAATGTCCCCAGGCAGCGCAATACTTCAATGTTGCCGCCGCCGGATTCCACCCGGGCCTGGGTAATCGCCTTCAGATAGATATTTCCGCCCAGCGACGAAATCTCCAGTTCGCCCACCGCGGCATCGACATGAATGTCTCCGCCACCGCTGCGAATGAAGGAGTCGCCCACGCGCTGATTAATGGTGACCGAGCCGCCCATGGTCTCGGCATGCAGCAGTTGTGCATCGTCGAGTTCGATGTCGCCGCCGTGGGTCTTCAGATCGAGGTGATCGACCGAACCCTGGATGGCGATTTTGCCCGCGAGGGTGTCGACATGCACGACGTCGGTAATGGAGGGAATCTGGACAATCAGCTCGGCGTGCACCGCCAAGTCAAGCGGGCCCACCGGCTCGATCAGAACCTCACCGCTTCGGCGGCCTACGCCGAGATGATAGGCGGAGAATTGCTTGCGGGCATCTTTTTCCAGCGGCTCGTCGGAATGCAGGCGCAGCAGGTAGCTGCCCGACGGCGCTCCGGCCACCACCCTCACCGCTCCCACAAAGTGCGTCACCAGCAGAGATTTTTCGCTGCCCAGCGGGCCGGTGCTCTCCTGCACCCAGCCGGCGCCCTCGCGCTCAACGCGCTGCTGGTTCTGCTCGGCCATTGCCGGCAGAACCAGGGCGAGCAGGAGCAGCAACAAGCTCACCTGCATTTGCCCGCGTCGGTTTCGCCGCTCTCTTACCATCTTGACCTTGGCGCGTTCACCCGCCCTGTCGTCTCCATACATCATGCGCGCTCTCTACCACTGGAGGCCCGCCGTCCCGGCAAGTAAGCGGGAAGATTGCTCGCGGATGAACTGGTTGGGATCTTCCTTGGCCAACTGGGTTAACGCCAGCCGGACGCTGGTATCGTCGCGCACCGGTTCCAGCGCCTTGAGCGCGCCGGCGCGGACGCCGGGATTGTTATCGTTCAGCAGCGACTCCAGCATGGCGTTGCGCACTCGGACATCCTGTTTGACCATGGGACCGAGGGCGTCTTCGGCCTTCAGGCGCACCCCGGGGTTGCTGTCCGAGCGCAGCGAGTAGATCAGGCTCTCGCGCACAGCCGGGTCGTCAGGGTTCTTCTGCAGCAGCGCCACGGAATTCATCCGCAGCCCTGAATTTACGGTATTGCGCGACGCCATCACCAGCAGCGCCTGAATCTGCGGATCGTTCACCGAACCCTGCACCGTCTCCGGCAGGGCCCGTTCATAGTCGATACGTACGCGGTTACTGCCCGGCTCCTGGACAATATCCTGAATGCCTGCGATAGAGGCTTCCTGCTGACCGGCAGGCATGGCCGCGCCGTGCAGCGAGGCGCTCATGCGATACATGGTGCCCAGACCGCCGCCGAAGCCGATCATGAAAATCACGCTGGCCAGCGCGGGCGAGAAGCGCACCTGGCGGAGCAGCGCCATCGGGTCCATCATCCAGCGCCAGCCGCGGCGCTGCTGGGCAGTTTCCAATGCGGCGGAGAGCTGGATGCGCGCCGACGTCAAAAGATTGGGCGTTACTTCCAGCTGCGGCAGCTCGCTCATCTCGCCATGGAACTTTTGCATCGCCTTCAACTCGGCGGCGCATCCGGAGCAGCGCGTGGCGTGCCCTTCCAGCTCGTGACGCGCATCGTCGGCCAGTTCGTTGTAAAGATAAAGCGAGATGTTTTCCCGTACCCAGTCGCAATTCATAAGTTGCCTTCTTCGTATCGCTGCTTCTAATAAACTTCTGAACCTTTATTACTTTTTACTTCAGGTCAGCCAGCGCCGACCTTAACTTCTGCGTTGCCCGGAACAGGGTGTTCTTCGCCGTCTCTTCCGTGGTGTTCAGGGCCTCGCCGATAGTACGCAGCTTCAGTCCCTGGTAGTGCTTCATCTCAAAAACCATCCGCTCTCGCGGAGTCAGCTTGGTCAGCGCTCGCGCAATCCGCTTTCCCAGCTCCCGGCTCATCAGGTCCTGCTCTGGGCTTGCCCCGGCCCGCTCGTCGGGCAGCTGCTCCAGGAGATCGACCTCTTCCCCCTCAGAGCTGATCCGCACCCCGGAATCTTCCTTGCGAACCTGCCTGCGCCGCAAATAATCCATGCACAGGTTGGAGACGATCCGATACATCCATGTGTAAAAAGAACATTCAAAGCGAAAACTGCCCAGGTTGCGGTACGCCTTCAAAAATGCTTCCTGGTAAATATCCTTGGCCTCGTGCTCGGAACCGGTCAGATGCAGAGCCAGCCGCAACACCGGCTGATCGTACTGGCGAACCAACTCTTCGAACGCAGCGTGGTCACCTTGCTGCGCAGCGCGAATCAGTTCGGCATCATTTACCCGGCTCGGGCCCTGGCCCACCATGATTTCCTTTGGGGAACCTTCACTTTTGCCCTGAAGCCAGCGCTTCAATCCTCGCCGCAGAGGCGGGAACTGTTGCGTACACTGGTTGGACGGAACAAAGTTCGGTTCGTTAGCAATCTATTTTGCAATCCTAAATGCAGAAAGGCCAGCGCCACCGGCGCCGGCCTCCGCAGAACCCCTATCCGCGATTAAGCGGATGGCTCTTCGCTATCCTGCTTGGCCACGACCACCTTAATCTGCACCGTAACATCCCTGTGCAGTTTGAGGGCCACGCTGAACTCGCCCAGCGACTTCAGCGGCTGATCCAGCTCGATCTTGCGGCGGTCGACGTTGAAGCCCTTGGCCTCGAGCTCGTGCGCAATGTCGGCCGAGGTGACCGAGCCAAACAGCGCATCGTGTTCGCCGGCTTTGCGGGTAAACTGCAGGCTCACACCCTCGAACTGCTTGGCCAGCAGCTCTGCATCGCCTTTTTCCTTGGCAACCTTGCGGACCGACGAAGCCTTCATCTGCTCGATGACCGACTTGTTCGCCTTGGTCGCCTCCACGGCGAGCTTTTTGGGCAACAGGAAATTGCGGCCATAGCCTTCGGCCACACTCACCACCTCGCCACGCGCGCCCAGTTTGGCCACATCTTCTTTCAGAATGACTTCCATGACTCAATCCCTCTCTAATCTCGCGCCTTGCTTCGGCACCGCCCCGTGCGCCGCAAAGCGGCGGCAATGGAATTTAGCGGTTCGCCGCGAAGGGCAACAGCGCGATGTTGCGCGCCTGCTTGATGGCCTCGGTGACGCGGCGTTGATGGGGCGTGCAAACTCCCGTCAGGCGGCGCGGAACGATCTTGCCGCTCTCGGCCACAAAACCGGAGAGCAGGCGCACGTCCTTGTAATTAATGCTGTCGATCTTCTCGGTGCAGAACTTGCAGACCTTCTTGCGCCGGAAGAACTTGCGGCCGCCATCTCGACCGCTGCCGCCGGGGCGTCCGCCGCCGCCAGGGCGCGGTCCCGAAGAAGACCGTGGGCCGGAGGGACGCGGCGCGCCGCCTTCGGATGACGCGGCTTCGGACCTCTCCGGAGCTGCCTGTCTTGTGCTCTCGTCTGCCATAACTCTCCTTGTTGGCGCCCCTGGTTTTTGAACAGTGCGCCGGAACTATCACGATCGTTTTGTACGGCCCGCCGTCAGGCTACCCGCTTACACCGTTGCCGGAGGAACTTCCGCCGGAGCCGATTCCGCGGCAGGCTCAACCGCCTGGGCTGCGGCTTGCTCGGCCGCCTGAGCTGCCGCAACCGCTGCGGCTTGGCCCTGCGTTCCCTGGCCCCGGAGCTTGGAATCGCGCAGCTTCTTGACCTTGGCCAGGCGCTTTTCTTCCTCGTCGGTGCGGACGGTGATGAACTTGATCACCAGTTCCTGCACGCGCAGGCGGCGCTCCAGCTCCTTGAGCACCGAACCGGGCCCCTCGACGAAGGCCAGAATGTAGATGCCATCCTGGAACTTCTTGACCGTGTAAGCCAGGCGGCGCTTGCCCATTTTTTCAAAGCCGGTCACCTTGCCGCCGGTGGCGGCCACGTTGGTCTCCATCGTCTGAAGAAGGCGATCCATATCCTCCTCGGTGGTATCCGGACGAAGGATGAACATCACTTCATATTTACGATCCATCTGCTCTCTCCTGGGCTGCGCTTGCGCTCGCCCTCAATCCCTACTCCGCTTGCCCGGCCCCGTTCACCTTCTGATTGAACCGGTTCATCGCGGCTGACGCTCCCCGCGTCAAAACCATTCGTACTGCTTCACTGCTCGCCTCCAGCGCCTCTTCCGCCAACGGCTGCTGCGCTTTTCGCATCGGCGACAGCAGGTAGTCCCTGCCGTTCGTCAGCTTGTACTCCGGCGCCACTCCCAGCCGTATCCGCAGGAACTCCTGCAAACCGCCCAGGCTGGCGATGATCGACTTCACTCCGTTGTGTCCGCCCGCGCTGCCGCGCTCGCGAACCCGGATGGTGCCGAACGGCAGTGCCAGCTCGTCATACAGCACGATCAAGTCCTTCGCCGGGTCTGCCTCGTAGCTCGCCAACAACTCCCGGACCGACTCGCCGCTGCAGTTCATGTAGGTCTCCGGCTTGGCCAGCAAAACCGGCTGCCCTTCCAGAATCGCTCTCGCCGTAACCGCCCTGCAGTGCCGGTTGGTAACTTTCACCCCGCACTGCCCGGCGATGCGATCGATCGCCATGAACCCCATGTTGTGCGGTGTGGACTGGTACTCGACGCCCGGATTTCCGAGCCCGACAATCAGTTTCACCGCGCAGCTTCTCCCTTTGCCGGGGGCTCAGGCGGCAAAGCCGGCTGAGCCCTGCACGGCAATTACTTCTTCTTCGTTTCCTTGGCAGCTTCGGGTGCCACTTCCGTCTTGCCCTTCTTGATGACTTCGGGCTCGGCGACAGCAGCGGCACCTTCCACCGGCGCAGCCACTTCTTCCTTCACGTAGGTGATGTGCACAACCGTCGCATCCGGCTCGTCGAGATACTTCACCGAAGCAGTCTGCGGCAGGTCGGCGACGCGAATCGCCTGGCCGACGCCAAGGTTGGTCACATCCACGCTGATATGGCTCGGGATGTCGGCGGGCAGACACTCGATGTGAACCTCGCGCAGCACGAGATCGAGCAGGCCGCCGGCTTCCTTGGCGCCCTTGGCTTCGCCTTCGATGTGCACCGGGATCGAGAGACGCATCTTCTGGTCCATCGCGATGCGCTTCAGGTCCACGTGCAGCAGGCTGCCCTTCATCGGTTCGTACTGCCAGTCCACCACCATCGCCTTGGCCTGTTCGCCATCGACGTTGAGATCGAAGATAGTGTTGTGGCCCGAGGCCGAATGCAGAATCTTCAGAATCTGCTTGGGATCCACGGCGATTGCGCGCGGGTCCTTCTTGGCGCCATACAGCACCGCGGGAATCATTCCGGTGGTGCGCAAACGGCGCGCGGCGTTTTTGTCGGAAGCTTCACGCAGCTTTGCTTCCACGGTGTTCGTTGCAGTTGCGGTTGCCATCAGTCCGTTCCTTCTACGTCTAAGTTCACGTCTGGTTCACTTCTAAGCCGCGGCACAGATTGTGCGTGCCCGGGCTTAGCTAAACAGCTTGCTCACCGAGGTCTCCTCGTGGATCGACTGGATCGCACGCGCGATGAGACCGGCAATCGAAAGCACCTTGATCTTCGGTTCCTTCTGTCCCGCCTCGCTCAGCGGAATGGTGTTGGTTACAATCAGCTCTTTCAGGTTCGACTTGGCAATTCTCTCCAGCGCCGGACCGGAAAGCACGGCGTGAGAGGCGCAGGCATAGACCGAAACCGCGCCGTTATCCAGCAGCGCCTGCACGGTCTTCACCAGCGTTCCCGCCGTGTCCACAATGTCATCCAGGATCAGGCAGGTGCGCCCGCGCACATCGCCGATCACGTTCATCACTTCGGTTACGTTGATCTCCGTGCGCCGCTTATCGACAATGGCCATGGGCGCATCCATCTTCTTGGCGAAGAAGCGGGCGCGCTCCACGCCACCAGCGTCGGGAGAGATCACCGTCAGGTTGGGCAGTTGCGCCTTGCGGAAGTGGTCCACCAGCACGGGCGAGGCAAACAGGTGGTCCACCGGAATGTTGAAAAAACCCTGAATCTGCGGGGCGTGCAGATCGACCACCAGCGCGCGGTTGGCGCCGGCGGTGGTCAGAATATCGGACACCAGCTTGGAGCTGATCGGAACCCGCGGCTTGTCCTTGCGGTCCTGCCGGGCGTAGCCAAAATAGGGAATCACCACGGTGATGCGGCGGGCCGATGCGCGCTTGAGCGCGTCGATGATCAGCAGCAGCTGCATCAGGTTGTGCGAGACCGGGTCGCAGGTGGGCTGCACGATGAAGACATCGGCGCCGCGCACGTTCTCCAGAATCTGCACGTAAATTTCGCCGTCGGAAAATTGGGTCAGATAGGTCTGGCCCAGCGGCAGTCCGAGAAAATCGCAGACCTCTTTGGCGAGCGCCGGATTGGCAGTTCCGCAGAAGATTCGCAATTTATCCTCCCGGCGGGTGAGCACCGGCTTCTTATCGCTTTTGGGCTGTTCGCCGGCCTTGGCTGGCGCGGCTGCTCCCGCTTCGGGCGCGGTCTGCGTGGCTTCGGTTATGGCTGTCGCTTCCATCGGGTTGGCTACTGATTCCATCGCTATCTCCGCTATGGGGACTGTTTTTTCCCCGCTTGATTCGCGTCCTAACTCCGGGCCGGCCGCCGTGACACAATTCACGGCACGGCTGGCCTGGAAACGGCACTGCCTGCGTATTCTCTGACCTGGAATTCTGGCTGGGCGGCCAGGATTCGAACCTGGACGAAGTGCTCCAAAGGCACTTGACCTACCATTAGTCTACCGCCCAGTGGGGCAAGATTCGCCGAAGCGCCAAGCGCCCGCGGCCTGGTTTGCCAACTACGCCGCGAAGCTAACTCACAAACATCTGCGCGCGATACTGGCTGCGCGGCAGCGTTTCGGTGACAGTGGTTGCCAGTCCTTCTGCGCTCATCCGTTCGGCGGCCTGCAGCGCGCGCTCGCGGCTGCGGAACAAACCAAACAGGGTTGAGCCCGATCCAGACAGCGAAGCATAATCGGAGCCTTCGCGCTCGAGTACTCGCTTCACGTCACGCAATTCGGGATATTGAGGAAAGACGACTCGTTCAAAATCGTTTTCTATCCCGGCTCGGACGAGGTCGAGAAGCGGATTCTCGGCCCGGTCCCCGTCATAATCGGCGGGAACACCGGATACATCCAGGGTCACACCCATGTTGCTAAAACCCAGGTTGCTCAACCACTCAAACGCCGAGCGGTTGAACTTAGATAGTGTAACGGAGCCGTTGGGGTGCGTCAAATCGGCCTGCTTCGGCTGGCTCTCAAGAAATGCATCCCAGTCGCGGAAGGCCTGCGGCGTGGAGACTGCAACCGGCGGGGTGACCAGCATGCAGGCGATGGCGGGAAGGTCGGCCAGGGGATAGACCTGCTCGCCGCGTCCGATGCCGAGCACGCTGCCACCCAGCAGAAACAGCGGAAGATCGGAGCCGACTTCGGCGGCGATGCGCAGCCGGTCCTCGGCGGCCAACTGCTCTTTCATCTCGCGCTCCAGGGCGAACATGGTGGCGATGGCGTTGGAGCTGCCGGCGCCAAGTCCGCCCTGCACGGGGAGATTCTTCTCGATGGTGATGCTGACCTTGGCGCGTTGCTTCCAGTGGCGCAGCATGCGGTCGGCGACGCGGTAGCAGGTATTGGTTTCATCGCAGGGAACCTGCGGATTTTTGCAGCGGATCTCGATGCCGGTGCCGCGTGCGGCCTCCACTCGAATGACGTCGTGGGCGGCGACCGTCTGGTAGATCGTCTCCAGAGCGTGGAAGCCATCGCGACGCGACGGGCCGATGGCGAGACCGATGTTGATCTTGGCAAAGGAGCGGACGGTGACGGGCATGGCTACGATTCTACTCGACCGAAGGCGGGAAGGCGCGGGCGGCAAGCCGGGGAACGATTGGCGAGTTGGTGAATCGTTTTGAGATGGGAGGGTACGGATTTGGCAATGGTTGCGCAAAAGGGAAAACGATTGGCACTCCGGTAAACCCCGGGGCAAGGGAGGTTGGCGGAATGGTCTATGGTTGGGGAATGAGGGCGGAAAACACCCCGGGGTCGCCCGCGCAGGCGGTGGTCAAAAAAAAATACGCTGCCTTGCTAACGAAGGAAAGTTTGGTACGTCTAACTGGCATACGAGACCTCCTTGCACCCCTGAGGCGTGGACATGATCCACGCCTAAATTTTTGCCAGCAGTTCGGATGCTATAGGCCACGGACAAGATTTTTCGCCGGCTTGCTAACGAATGAGTTTCGGGTGCGTCCAACAGGCATACGAAACCTCCTTGCACGACCTGAGGCGTGGACATGATCCACGCCTAAATTTTTTGCCAGCAGTTCGAATGCTGGAGGCCACGGACAAGATTTTTTCGCCGGCCTGCTAACGAATGAGTCGCGGGCGCGTCCAACAGGCATACGAAACCTCCTTGCACCACTGAGGCGTGGACATGATCCACGCCTAAATTTTTGCGTGCGGCTAGAGCGGTTCCCGAGAGGGGCTGTTCCAAAGCCGCAGGCCGTTGGCTGTTGTGCCCAACAGGGCAGGGCACAATTTCTACAGGATAATGTCTTCTCGGGAGCCGCTCTAATAGCAGGGGGGGATAAACCAGCGACAAGACTCCGCCGGCAGCCGAAGGCACCGGGGCCGGGAACTGAATGCGTGGGTTAAAGGCATCGTCTATGATGACAGCAGGCGACAAGCGGTAGATCGAAAGGAAGGCAAGAGGGCACGATGCGGATGAAGACGAGAATGTTGAGTCTGGTTGCGGTGGTGATGATGATGGCTGCGGGGGCATGGGCAGCCGGCGACACGAGCGCGCTGCGTCCGCCGCCGGGACACCGGATGGCGCTGGTGGCTTTCGAGGACCTGGAGTGCCCGATGTGCGCCCGTGCCGAACCGCTGCTGGAGCAGGCCGAGCGCAATTACGGAATCCCTCTGGTGCGCCACGACTTTCTGATCCCCAGCCATCCGTGGAGCGAGGAAGCGGCCATCATGGCGCGCTACTTCGATGAGCATCCGACGGCGCAGAATCCACACCTGGGCGATGAGTTCCGGGCATACATCTTTGCCAACCAGCCCGCGATCTACAAGGCGAACCTGCGGGAGTGGGCGGACAAGTTTGCCGCCGCGCACCACACGGCGCTACCCGCCTTCTACGACCCGACCGGCGCGCTGCGCGCCAAGGTGGAGGGCGACACCCAACTGGGACGGGCGCTCGGCCTCACGCACACGCCGACGATCTACGTGGTGACCGATTCGCCAAAGGAGCCGTTCGTCGAGGTTCCCGAACAGACGAAGCTGTTTGAGACGATCGAGCAGGTGAAGGCGTCGCTGCCCGCGGAGCCGGCGGAGAAGAAGACCAAGGCCAAGAAAAACTGAGGCGACGGCGAGGGACATCTGCCGGAGTTCGAATGCAGGAGACTCATAAGTACAATAGGTCACTTCGCGGTGGCCTTTTTCTATTGCCCGTGAAAGAGCAAAAACAAGTGCAAGAGCAAAATCCCCGCCCTAGCCAAAGGGTGGCTAGGACGGGGCACCCGGCACCCGGAAAGGCAAGGGCGCGGAGATGCAATGGCCGTTGCTTTCCCGCATTTGCCAAAGGAAGGCGAATATGGGCCACCCGTCGACAGAGCAAATGCAACAGCAGAGCAAAGCCGCAGCTTCTCAGGATTTGGATTTGGGGCGCGTGGGGGTACGGAGTGCCTGGGGAGTGAAGTGCTGCCAGCCGCGGGGCTCGAGTTCGGTGGTGTAGCCGTTTTCGTGCTCGATGGAGATTTCGTCGCCCTCGATGATGTAACCGATGAGGGAGAGCGGGACGCCTTTGTGCTCAGAGGGAATGCGACGGCCGGGTGGAACGGTGAACAGGAGCTGGTACTCGTCTCCGCCGTGGAGGGCGTGGCGCAGTTCGACCTCGTGGCGGTTGAGCGAGGCGATGGGGATGGCGTTCTCCTGCAGGACGGCGCCGGTGCGGGAGGCCGTGCAGAGACGGGCGAGATCGACGGAGAGGCCGTCGCTGATGTCGATCATGGCCGAGGGAATTTGCTTGCCGGCCAGGAAGCGGGCGAGCTCGAGCTGGGCCTGGGGATAGAAGTGCGCGGGGTAGGACGAGGCGCGGAAGCGGCGCTCGGGGACGGCGTACATCTGCTCCAGCAGGGCGAGGGGCGCGCCCAGTTCGCCGCTGACGAAGATGCGGTCGCCGGGTGAGGCGGTGCTGCGCAGGATGGCTCGGCCCTCCGGGACGGTGCCGATGACGGTGATGTCGGCCAGGACGCCGGTGGGGGATTCGGAGATATCGCCGCCGGCCAGGGTGACGCCGGAGGCTTTGGCGGTTTCAAGCAGGCCGTCGAAGAACTGGTCGGCCCAGCGCTGCGGCAGATCGGCGGGCAGGGCAAGCGAGAGGAACGCGGCGAAGGGCTCGCCACCCATGGCGGCAATGTCGGAGAGTCCGCGGGTGAGGCAGCGGTGGCCGACCGAGTCGGCGGGATGCCACTCGCGGCGGAAATGGACGCCTTCGAGGGAAAAGTCGGTGGTGACCAGGGTTTGCGCGCCGGGCAGGGTGGAGAGCAGGGCGCAGTCGTCTCCGATGGACTGGAGGATACGTCCTGGAGCGGAGCGGCGCGTGGTAGGGAGCGCCGCCTGGCTGGCTTGCGCAATGCGTTCGATGAGACGATTTTCCGCGATAGGCATGACCGGAAAGAGTACTCCGAAAGGCGGGCGGAGGGAAAGCGGGGGTGAAGCGGAGTTCAAAGTTTCAAGGTTTCAAGGTTGAAGGCCAAGGCAGGAGCAACGGCGAAGGCAACATCCCCACTTCTGCCAAAGGAGGGCAGAAATGGGGCACACCAATGCATTCCCCCACATTTGCCAAGGGGCACCTGACGGGTAACGCAGCGCTCCGGGCGCGGGGGCTCGGTGGGCGGGGATAAGCGGGGATGGTTTGAGTCTTGGACAGACTCAAACCGCCCGCAGGCTCCGGCCCGGATTTAGCGAATTGGTTTGCGGAGAGAATTATTGAACGTCGGCGACTTTGCCGTGAACGAAGATCACTTTCATGTCCGGGTAATAATCGATTTCCTTGGTGGGGAGCTTGGCCACTTTTTGCGGCTGGCCGAAGATGGCCACGACTTGATCCCTGGTCTGGCCGATGGCGACGGTCTTCGGGGGCGCGGGCGGCTGATCGGCCGGAGGCGGAGGCGGCGCGATGGGCGCAAGAGCCTGGGACGGCGGCGGGGCAGAATCCGGCGCAGGAGCGGGCTGGGCGGCGTTGTCCATGGGCTCCGCCGTGACCACTTCGTTGATGGTCCTCATCACCTCGTCGGCGGGCGGGACGGCTCCCTTGGGAAAGGGAATTTTGAGCTGTCCGTAGTAGCGGACATCGTTGATCGGGTCGCTGTAAAACATCAGGAGCACTGCATCGGACTGGACGGTGTAGCTGGTGATCCAGAACTTTTCTCCCGCCACGAATTTGCGCTGCGCAATGTCGGTGGTGTTCTGGCCCGCCGCTCCCAACGAAGCCCCCCAGAGCATCATGGACCCAAATCCGGCGGAGAGTTTTCCATTCTTGTAGGTGCTGGTGATGGGAGACACCGCGTCGGTGCTGCACATCTGCAGCCCGTCTTTGTGCAGATCGAGAACCGAACCGGCGGTGATGATATCGCTTTTATCGGCCGTCATTTTGGTGAGCGTGAACTGCGCCTTGAGACTCTGTTCAAGGGCCGCGTTCTGGGCATGGAGCGGCTGGGTAAGGCAAAACAGCATGGCGGACAGCACCAGAGAGGCGATAGTTCGTAGGGCAGATCGCATGAATTTCTCCGTACTATGAGTTCGAGACGCAGATATTCGAGACACGGATATCGAGACGTGAATTTCGGATGCTGTATTACAGGACAAATTCTAACCCAGCGCGAGTTTCGCAGCCGGGTACGTAAGTAACGCTGGCGCACGTCGGTAACGCTGCCGGCCGCAGGCGCTGGGGGCCACGGGTAACGCGGCAAATGACGCCGCTGCCGGCCGCAGGCGCTTGTTAGACGCTGGCCGATTCGCGGATCTGGGCGGTGAGTTCGTCCACTTTGCGCTCGAGGACGTGGCGGATGGAGAGGATGCCGATGAGGCGTCCGTCATCTTCGACCACGGGGAGGTGGCGCTTCTGGTGGTTGATCATGACCGCGGTGGCCTCGGCGATGGAGGTGGAGCGGGTGGCCATGAGGACCGGGGTGGTCATGACATCGGTGATGGGGATGTGGTGCGGGTCGCGGCCGCTGAGGGCGACGCGGGTCATAACGTCGCGCTCGGTGAAGACGCCGGCGACAATGCCGTGTTCATCGACCACGGCGGCGGCGCCCATGCGGCGCTGGATCATGGCCTCGATGGCGTCGGCGGCAGTGGCAACGAGAGAGACAGCGGCAGGATTGGCGGCGCAATAATCAAGAATGCTCATGGCAGGCACGTCGATGAAAGATTACCTCGAAAATGCTCCGGCGACGCTAAAAAGTTCATGAATCCGAAAACTCGAACGGGAATAGGGACTTTGGGGAAGCCTTCCGCGAATGGGCATCGGGGGCGCGCATGGGACTAGCTTTGTCCCAGCCGGCCAAGCTGCGCGGTGGTGATGCGGAGATATTTGTGGGGATTGACCGGGACGTTCTGGACGCGGACCTCGTAGTGCAGATGGGCCCCGGTGGTGCGTCCGGTGGCGCCGACGTATCCGATGACCTGTCCGCGGCGGACGTGCTGGCCGGCGGCGATGGCGAAGCCGGAGAGATGTCCGTAGCGGGTGGAGAGGCCGTGTCCGTGGTCAAGCTCGATGAGGTTGCCGTAGCCGTTCATGATGTCGGCAAAGACGACGACGCCATCGGCGGAGGCATGGACGGGCGTACCGTAGGGGACCGAGATATCGAGACCGCTATGGAACGCGCCTTCTCCGTTGAAGGGATCGACGCGCTCGCCGAAGGAGCTGGTGATGCTGCCCTCGACGGGCCACAGCGTGGGCGCATCGGCGGCGTTGGCCCAGTCGGAGAGCGAGGCGAGACGGCGGGTGGGATCGACCTGCAAGCCGGCGGCAGTGGCGCCGGTGAGGGCCGAACGGCGCAGGGCGTAGAGGGTATCGAGCGAGGCCTGGTAGCGGCCGGGCTGCGCACTTTCAGGGTCGGCGTCGTTGGTCGGCAGCAGGCGCGCGTCGGTCTTGAGGCCGTAGATGGCGGAGACTTCGCCGGCGATGGAGCCGAGCGAGGCTACCTGGACGTCTTTCTCATGGGAGACCTGCTCCAGCTGCGAGTAGTCGCGCTTGATCTGCTCTTTTTCGGCGCGCAGATCGTTGAAGCGCTCGACCTTCCACAGCATGCGGGCGTAGGAGCCGGCCATGCCGGTGATGGTGAACATTCCGATGAGGGCACCGGCGAGGAAGACGTAGAGGTAGTGAACCGGGATGGGAATTTTGCGGAGCTGCCCCTCGGCATCGCGAGCGACAAAAAGAATGTACCAGCGTTTCCGCAAAGAACTCTCCTTATGGAAACAGGACGGCGTGGATTAAGGACAGGGTACGAAACTAGCGCTGACGGCGCTCTCGTGGAGCGCTTGCACGCCCCCTCCCTTGCCCTGCCATTTGTGATGAATCAACTCTCGCAGACTACCAACCGGCTAGGCGAAGCGTCAACCGGCGGAGAGCTTAGGCGAGCCCGAAAGTCCACTTAGGGAACAATTACCGGCGTACGCAAAAGGCCTCTGAGGCGATGAAAGCAAGAACAGATGGAGAATAAACAGGAACAGGGTGGCGGAAAGGTTGACCGATGACGGCGCTGCTATAATCGAGGACTACGCCATGCCGACCAAATCTAGTACGGACCATCCTTGCATCGAGACCGCTTCCCAGAACAACCGCAGCCGCTCTAACCGCATCCGCTCCACCACCGTGCTTTGCGTGCGCCGCAATGGCCGGGTGGTGATGGCGGGCGATGGCCAGGTAACCTTGGGCGATCATGTGATCAAACAGGGGGCGCGAAAGATCAGGCGCCTGTACCAGGGGAAGATTCTGGCGGGCTTTGCGGGCTCGACGGCGGATGCGTTTTCTTTGTTCGCGCGCTTTGAGACCAAGCTGGAGCAATACGCCGGCAACTTGGGACGCTCGGCGGTGGAGCTGGCCAAGGATTGGCGCACCGACAAGAGCCTGCGCCAGCTGGAAGCGTTGCTGCTGGTGGCCGACCATCAGCAAACCTATTTGCTGAGCGGCAACGGCGACGTGATTGAGCCCGACGACGACATTGCGGCGATCGGCAGCGGCGGCCCGTACGCGCTGAGCGCGGCGCGAGCGCTGCTGCAGTTTACCGATCTGGACGCGCTGAAGATCGCCGAGGCCGCGATGACGATTGCAGGACAGACCTGCATCTATACCAACGAAAAGTTTACGATCGAAGAGCTGTAAAAGAGCTGCTGAAGGGGAGTGCAATGGCGATTTATCTGCCACAGACCGTGGAAGAAGAACTGATCGCGCTGGACGAGCTGACGCCGCGCGAGATTGTGGCTGAGCTGGACAAATACGTGGTGGGCCAGCACGACGCCAAGCGCGCCGTGGCCATCGCGCTGCGCAACCGGATGCGACGGCAGAAACTGTCTCCCGAGATGGCCGAAGAGGTGATGCCGAAAAACATCATCATGATTGGGCCGACGGGAGTGGGCAAGACGGAGATCGCGCGCCGGCTGGCGAAGCTGGCCAACTCGCCGTTCCTGAAGGTGGAGGCCTCGAAGTTTACCGAGGTGGGCTACGTGGGACGCGACGTGGAATCGATGATTCGCGATCTGATCGAGATCGCCATCGACATGGTGCGCGAAGAGAAGCTGGAAGACGTGGCCGACAAGGCGGAGATGAACGCAGAAGAGCGCATCCTGGACCTGCTGCTGCCGCCTACGCCGTCCACGGCGGGCGATGGCGCGGCTGCGCAGGCGGGGACGGCGGAGGCTGGAACGGGCGCGGCCGGTGGGAGCGAGAAGGTGATCGCGCTGCCCGCCATCTCAGGTTCGGCTATTCCGGGGGAGAGCCACTCGCGGACCCGCGAAAAGCTGCGCCAGCAGCTGCGGGAAGGCAAGCTGGACGAGCGCACGGTGGAACTGGATGTGCGCGAGCGGAACATGCCGGCCTTTGAGATCATCAGCAATCAGGGCATTGAAGACATGGACATCAACTTCAAGGACATGTTGCCCAACATCTTTGGCCAGCGCACCAAGAAGCGGAAGATGAAGGTGAGCGAGGCCTTCGAGTACCTGATTGGAGAGGAAGAGCAGCGGCTGATCGACATGGACCAGGTGACCAAGACGGCGCTGGACCGGGTGGAGCAGAGCGGCATCATCTTTTTGGACGAGATCGACAAGATCGCCGGACGCGAGAGCGGACATGGGCCGGACGTCTCGCGCGAGGGCGTGCAGCGCGACATTCTGCCGATTGTGGAAGGGACGACGATCAATACGCGCTACGGAATGCTGCGCACCGACCACATTCTGTTCATTGCGGCGGGCGCGTTCCACGTGTCGAAGCCGAGCGATTTGATTCCCGAGCTACAGGGGCGCTTTCCCATCCGGGTGGAGCTGAAGTCGCTGACGGTGGAGGATTTTGTAAAGATTCTGACCGAGCCGAAGTCGTCGCTGACCAAGCAGTATGTGGCGCTGCTGGAGACCGAGGGACTGAAGCTGGAGTTTACGACCGACGCGCTGGAGGAGATTGCGATCTTCGCCGCCAAGGTCAACGAGACGACGGAAAACATTGGAGCGCGGCGGCTGCACACCATCATGGAGCGGGTGCTGGATAAGATCAGCTTCGAGGCTCCGGATATGAAAGAGAAGGAAGCCAAGATCGACCGCGAGTACGTGGGAAATATGCTGGCCGATATCGTGAAGGATCACGATTTGAGCCGGTACATCCTGTAGGAGGGATGCAAGCTGTGGGGCAGGTAATCTCCTAAACGGGATCGCTTGCCAGAACTCCTGGCAAGCTTCACCAATGTCTCAACCACAAGGCCTGGGACCATGCTCAAGAACGGGCTACGAAAGCACCAACGCTCAGCCAGCCTACTTCCGCAAACCGCAACCGACTACGAGCATACCGCCTGTCCTGTGTTCATTCCTGTCCTAACTCGATCTTTGCGAGTCATACTGCTCAAGATGACACCCTAAACATTGAAGGCCAGTCTAGCTGCCGAGCAGCGGCTTGAGTATGGAGCAGTTGGTATCCGCCTGGCGCAGGTTGCAGGGCGGGTTGTAATCCTGAACCAACTGCTTCTCCAATTCCTTCCTCTGACGGCTTGGCGTTCCGGCCGTGTTGTAGAAGGCGACGAACAAATCGGCGCCGCGCGCCTGTCTCTCCCAATCCCCATAGCTCTCGTGCTGGGCCGTGACGCGGCGGGCCAGCCTTTCGGACTCGCCGAAGTAGAGGACTTGAAAGGGGCGCGGCGTGTATCCCTCGTCCCGGACAAGAATCGCGTAGATGCCTTGGGTGGGGATCGCGAGGGCGCTATGGAAGGGAAGTGGCTCGGAGAAGCGGAGGTCCCGGAAATAAATGCCCGGCGGGGGCGATTCAAGGGGAGCTGCGATCATGGTTCTTACCGCCTTCTAGCACAGGCCTTGCTCACACAACAACAACATATGTGCGGTGCTGTGGAATGGTACACCACAATCAGTGGTTAGTGGCAAAGTTATTACGAATCATTGGGGTTACGAGCCTTAAGGTCTTGTTTTGAATACGTTCCGTCAGCCGAGCATGGATTTCTACGGATCCTCCGGGAAACAGCGAACGGGCGGGAGTGCATCGCGTTCATTTAAGATAGGTAGATGGCGGTGGATGTGGAAAAGGTGGTCTCAATTTCCGATGAGCTGGCGGACAAGCGGGAGCGGCTCTACGGGCAGTTGCGCGAGCTGGGACGGCTGCTGGTGGCCTACTCGGGCGGGGTGGATTCGGCGTATTTGGCTTGGGCGGCGCACCAGGTGCTGGGCGAGGAGATGCTGGCGGTGATGGCCGATTCGCCTTCGCTGGCACGGACGCAGATGCGCGACGCGGTGAGCTTTGCCGAGGAGTGCGGGATTCCGCTACAGACGGTGCGCACCGACGAGATGGAGAACCCGGAGTATCAGCGCAACGACGCGATGCGGTGCTTCCACTGCAAGGACGCGCTGTTTGGAGTGATGGAGCGGGTTGCGGTGTATGGGGGATGGTCGGCCGTGGCTTACGGGGTCAACGCGGACGATGAAGGGGACTGGCGTCCGGGACATAAGGCAGCGCGGCAGCATGGGGTTGCAGCTCCTCTGCTGGAGGCGGGACTGAGCAAGGCGGAGATTCGTCTGCTGGCCGCCGAGGCGGGATTGAGGGTGTGGGACAAGCCGGCGTCAGCCTGTTTGTCGTCTCGCATCGAGTATGGGCGTCCGGTGACGCGCGAGGCGCTGGAGCAGGTGGAGCGCGGCGAGGACGCGCTGCGCGGGATGGGATTCCGGCAGTTCCGGCTGCGGCACCACGGCGACGTGGCACGGATCGAGATCGACCGCGAGGAGCTGGAGCGGGCGCTGACGCTGGAGATGTTTGCCCGGATGAGCGAGGCGATCAAGGCCTGCGGATTCAAGTTTGTGGCGCTGGACGTGGACGGGTTCAGATCGGGTTCGATGAACGCGGTGCTGAAAGTGGAGAGTTTGCGGTAAGGCAAAGGCAAGGTCAACTGCCCCACTCAAGCCAAAGGATGGCTTGAATGGGCCACCCGCCAAGCGCGCGGGGCAACGCGTCCGGCCGTCGTTGGGCGGCTTTGCTAATTGCGGTGGGACGACAGCTGCGACCGGTGCCGCGGACGGGCGCGTGAGATAATTCCTACACAAAGATCATGCAATTCAATCCAGTGCGGGTTGGGGAGTGGATTATGCGCCGATTGTTTCTGTGCGTGGTGTTGCTGGCGGTCGGTTGCAGGGCGCAGAGCCCGGCCAGCCCGGAATTGGAACGCAGTGTTGAAAAGCAGGTCCTTGCCACGTTCAACCTGCCGCCGTATGTGGACGTGAAGGTGACGGAGCGCAAGCCGAGCGAGGAATTTGCGGGCTATGACAAGCTGACGGTGGTGCTAGCGTTCGGCGATCAATCGCAGACGAAAGAGTTTCTGCTGAGCAAGGACGGCAAGACGCTGATCTCGATGAAGAAGATGGACCTGACGCGCGATCCGCAGGCGGAGATGATGGCCAAGATCGACCTACAGGGCAGGCCGGTGCGGGGCAACAAGGACGCCAAGGTGACGGTGGTGGTGTATGACGACTTCGAGTGCCCGTACTGCTCGCGCATGCACCAGACGCTGAATGACGTACTGAAAAGCTACGGCGACCGCGTCAGGGTGGTGTACAAGGACTTTCCGCTGAAGGAGATTCATCCCTGGGCGGAGCGCGCGGCCATCGATTCCGAATGCCTGGCCAAGGCGGACGGAAGCGCCTACTGGGATTTTGCCGATACCGTGCACGCCAACGGACGCGAGATCCAGGGAGAACACAGCCCGGTGGGCGCGCAGCTGGCCGCAGTGGACCGCATCACGCTGGAGGTGGGCAAGCGCCACTCGATGGATGCGGCGGCGCTGGAGAGCTGCGTGAAGACGCAAGCGAGGACCGCCCTGGATGCCAGCATGAAAGAGGCCGACGCGCTGGGCGTGGAATCAACTCCCGAGGTGATTGTGGACGGGATGAAGATGGAAGGCGCGGTGCCGGAGGATGAGTTCCGCGCGGTGCTGGACAAGCAGCTGAAGGACGTTGGGCAGGCGGCTCCGCTCAAGACGGCATCGAGCGGAGCGGGACAGAAGTAAGAGACGCGGAGTTGGAGGAATCCTAATTTGAATTGCAAGTGGAAGGCAGGGCGCGCGGCGCTGCTGGCAGTGTGCGCGCTGGGTATGATGGCCGCAGCAGGATGCAAGGGACGCGGCGCCACCGGCGACGTGATCGCCAAGGTGAACGGACGCAATATTCTGCGCCCCGATATCGAGAAATATTACCGCAGTCAAACCGAGGGGCAGCCGGAGCCTTCGCCTGACCAGGCGCAGAGCTTGCGGCTGAGCATTCTGCACGAACTGATTGAGAACGAAATGCTGGTGCAGCAGGCCGAGAAGCTGGGCGTGATGGCCACCGACGCCGAGGTGGACGGCAAGCTGAACGAGATCAAGGCTCCGTTTGGTAACGACGAGTTCGACAAGCGGCTGAAGGATCGCGGAGTGACGCTGGAGGAGATCAAGCACGACCTGCGGCGCACCCTCACCGTGGACAAGGTGCTAAACAAAGAAGTCACGTCGAAGATCAACGTGAGCGACGGCGACGTGAGCGACTACTACAACCAGCACAAGGCGGAGTTCAACCTGATAGCGCCGCAGTATCATCTGGCGCAGATCCTGGTGACGACGCAGCCCAACCCGCAGGTCCGCAACCTGAAAAACGACAAGGCGCAGAACCCGGCCGAGGCGCAGAAGAAGGTTGCCATGCTGACCAACCGGCTAAAGAGCGGCGACGACTTTGCCATGCTGGCGACGAACTACAGCGAACAGCCCGACACGGCATCCTCAGGCGGCGACCTGGGATTCATTGCGGAGAATTCGCTGCAGGGCGATCGGCAGGCCTATGAGGCGATCAGCCGGCTGAAGGCGGGCGAGGTCACGCCTGCGCTGCCGGTGGCCGATCCCGCGAGCCACCAGATCCTCGGCTATCGCATCATCAAGCTGATCTCGAAGGAGCCGGCGGGACAGCGGGAACTGAGCGATCCGAAGGTGCAGAAGGCGATTAAAGACCAGCTGCGCGACCGGCGCGAGCAGTTGTTGAAGACCGCCTATCTTGAATCTCTGCACGACCACGCGAAGGTGGAGAACTATTTGGCCGACGAGATTTTGAAGGACAGCGGAAAGTAGATTGCTTTGAAATGGGAGACGCCCGGCTTCGGCTGGGCGTTTTGCTATTGCGCGAACTGTGTTGCTTCCACCTTAGAAACGCTTCGCAGCCGGGTACGCGGCAACTGACGCCGCTCCGGCCGCGGGCGCTGGGCTATTCGACGATGACGAGCAGGTCTCCGGCGTTAACGGCGGAGGCTTCGCGCACGGCGATTTTGGTGACCTTGCCCGGCTTGGTGGACTGGATTTCGTTTTGCATCTTCATGGCTTCGACGACGATGAGGCCCTGGCCGGCTTCCACCTGGTCGCCTTCGGCGGCGAGCAGACGAATGACTTTGCCGGGCATGGGAGCGCAGATTCTGGCGGGGCCGGCGGTGGCTGCAGAATGCGCGCGGCGGCTGCGCAGCGAGCGCGGATCGCGGACTTCGGCGCGAAAGTGCTGGCTGCCGACGCGAAGGTGCATCTCTCCGGTGGACGACGACTCACCCGTAACTTCACGCATGAGTTCCCGCATAACTTCGAAGCTGCGGCCCTGGTGGAGGATGGAAAGCGTGTTGGGAGCGGTGGTGACGACGTCGAGCGGGAAGGGTTCGCCATTGACCTTGCACGCATAGCCGCTGGCGGTGCGCTCCAAATCGATTTGGTAGGAACGCTCGTCGATGAGGACTTCGTATTTCATGGGTTCACCTGGGGACATCCCACATTTGCCAACGACGGGCAAATGTGGAGCACCTGCACGCCGGAGGAACTGCCCCACTCAAGCCAAAAGATGGCTTGAATGGGCCACCTGCACGCGCTCATCGGTCCACCGCTTCGAGACGCGCGGCGGATTTCCAGGCGCGGGGTTTGGAATCGGGCGTCGGGTACGCGGCAACGGATGCCGCTCCGGCCGCGGGCGCTTGGGCTCCAGGCTGTTGCTGAGACAATATGACGGCAGCAATGGCGGCGATGGATGCTGCCTCCGACGCGGGAGCATCTTGCATCTCCGCGTCTGGCGCGTCCGCGTTTACCGCCGGAGCTTCCCGCAGGAGGCGGTCGAGGAATCCGGTATCGACGTGTCCGGCCTGGAAGGCGGGATCGCACAGGATGCGGCGGAAGAGCGGGAGATTGGTTTGGATGCCGCCAATGCGGTACTCGCCGAGAGCGCGGCGCAGGCGGGCGAGGACCTGCGGGCGGTCTTCTCCGTAGGCGATGAGCTTGGCCAGCAGCGGATCGTAGTCGAGGGGAACGTCCCATCCCTCGTACACGCCGCTGTCAAGGCGGATGCCGGGACCGGAGGGTTCGACGAGGCGGGTGATGCGTCCGGGTGAGGGGAAGAAATTGTGCGCCGGGTCTTCGGCGTAGATGCGCAGCTCGATGGCGTGGCCGCGCGGGGCGATGTCCTGCTGCTCGAAGGGCAGCGGCTCGCCGGCGGCGACGCGGATTTGGAGCTGCACGAGATCGATGCCGGTGACCAGTTCGGTGACCGGATGCTCGACCTGGAGGCGGGTGTTCATCTCGAGGAAATAGAAGTTGCCGGCGGGATCGACGAGGAACTCGATGGTTCCGGCATTGCAATACTGGGCGGACTTGGCGGCCTGCACGGCGACCTCTCCCATGCGGCGGCGCATGGCGGGATCGACGAAGGCGCAGGGCGCTTCCTCGAGAACCTTCTGATGGCGGCGCTGCACGCTGCACTCGCGTTCGGCCAGGTAGACAACGTGGCCGTACGCGTCGCCGAAGATCTGCATCTCGACGTGGCGCGGGTTTTCGAGAAACTTTTCGATATAGACCTCGGCGTCGCCGAAGGAGCGCAGGGCCTCGCTCTGCGCAGCCTGCATGGCGGAGGGCAGCTCGCGCGAGCTGGCGACCAGGCGCATGCCTTTGCCTCCTCCTCCAGCAGCGGCCTTGAGCATGACCGGGTAGCCGATGGATTCGGCAAGCGCGACCGCTTCGGCTGCGCTGGTGAGGCCGCGGTCGGTTCCCGGAACGATGGGAACGTTGGCTTTTTTCATGTTCTGCCGGGCGCGGGTTTTGGAGCCCAGCATCTCCATGGATTCGGGGGAGGGTCCGATGAAGACGATTCCGGCGTCGCGGCAGGCGCGGGCAAAGGCCGGGTTTTCGGAGAGAAAGCCGTAGCCGGGATGGATGGCTTCGGCGCCACTGCGGCGCGCGGCTTCTAGAATTCTGGGGATGTTGAGGTAGGACTCGGATGCCTGGGCGGGGCCGAGGTATTCGCAGAGACCAGCCAAGCGGACGTGCAGCGCGCGCCGGTCCACATCGGAGTAGACCGCGACCGGCTCGATGCCCATCTCGCGGCAGGCACGGATTAGGCGGACGGCGATCTCGCCGCGATTGGCGATGAGGATTCGTTGGAACATGAGTGCGAACAGCCTTCTAAACAGCAAGGCTGGATCGAGGGAATGGATAGTATCAGAAACGCTGGGTGCGGGAAACTGCAGAGCGGCGCTCGGCGGGTACGCGGCGACAGATGCCGCTCCGGCAGCGGGCGAGGGTGAAAAAGCAAAAGCCCCACATCTGCTGACTGCGGCAGATATGGGGCACCAAGATGGTTAGAAGAAGCGGTAGGCGACGCCGAAGTTGATGATGGGATAGACGCGGAAAGGAGCCACGTCGTTGGCGATCTTTTTCTGCTGGGCGGCGAGGTTGGTTTCGAATCCAGGGACGGATTGGACGGGGGCGCAGTCGAGGCCGGGCTCTGCGCAGGCGCTGCCGGCAAAGTTGAAGTTGACGGTGGGCGCGCCGGTGAAGGCGGCGCCGATCTCAACCGGAAAGGCCAGGTGACGGCCGCTGCGCGGAATGGCGTCGCCCCAGCCGAAGGTTGCGGTGGGAGCATATCTGCGGCTATAGCCAAAGCTGCCGGTGCCGGTCAACGGAGCGCCCGCTTCGCTGTAGTAGTCCGTGTCATTCAACGTGATGGTTTGGCCTGCGGCCACCGTGGCGTTGGCGCCGAGGCTGACCTTGCTATAAGCGGCCATGCCGCCGCTGATGCGGAAGCCTCCGCCGAAGGGGAAGAAATCAATGCTGGCGCGGGCATCGCGCATGTTGAGGGTGCCGTTGTAGTTGATGCCATTCTGGGTGGTGGAGAGAGCGTAGTCGAAGAAGCTGGCATCGGCGCGCAGATTGAGTTTGCGCGACAGGGTGGTAGCCATCTCGAGTCCGGCGCCCTGGGTTCCGAAGTTGGCGCCGATGGCCAGGTGCGAAAAGGGCCGGGTGGAAATGCTCGATTTAATTTTGTGCCGCGGCGTGACATTGGCGTTCTCCGGGGCGATGCTGGCGGCATCGGCGGCCAGGCCGGACTGCAGCGCGACAGCGGAGAAGAACAGAGCCACGGCGAGGATACGGACGAACCGGGATTTGCCCGGCAGAGTTGCATTCAGTTTCATGGATGATTCCCTTTAGCTTTACAGGATGACGGCTCTGGTGAAAGCCACGCTGTCAGCATAGGGCAGGCTGGGAACCGGGGTGCCTGAAAAACGGCGCCCAGCGTTACGGAAGTGCAGCGCGAGTGCAAAACTGGCTCCTTTCCCACGAGGGCAAGAGCCTCTTGAGCCAGGGTTACGCGGTTGCGCAGACGGTCCATGGTTGTGAAACGGAAGGACCGTAATCCGGGAATTTACCCAGAAATGAGAGCGGCCCCTCCGAAAATGGGCCGCTCGAAGAAACCGCCGGGTTGCGATGGGGCTATTGCTGCGGCTGGCCGTCCACGACGATTCCGCCGGCGCTCTGCTTGTTGGCCTTTTCACGTTTGGTGGCGAGGGTCTTATCCACCCAGCTGTCGGCCGTCTTGAGGTCGGCGAGGCGGGCGTTGGGGTCGTCACACTCGTAGTCGGCGCGCTCGCGGTACATCAGGTTGAGGTAGGCCATGGCGTCGTCATAGTCCGGACGCAGCTTGAGGGCCTTGTCGAGCAGCCCGATGCCCTCCTCGACGATGGGAGCGTTGTGCTCCTTGACGGCTCCGCAGGCTTTCTTGTCATTGAGCTCGTCGGTGGCCTTCATGCCCAGTTTATTGCGCTCGTCCTGACGGAACTTGTAGGCCTCGGACCAGTCGATGAAGGCGACCGAGTAGTAGGATTCCGGATCGTTGGGATCGACCTGGACCGCCTTGTTGTAGTACTGCTTGGCCTGGTCGAAGTCCTTTTCCTGCAGATAAAGGTAGGCGATGCCCTTGACGGAATTGAGGTTGCCAGGATCGGCGGCGAGGACCTTTTTGTATTCGTCGATGGCCTGGGAGGCGTAGCGCTTGTTGTCGTCGGTTTCGGCTCCGGGGACATACTGCTGGGCGTAGGCTGTGGCCAGATAGATGCGCGCGTTGAGCAGAGCGGGATCAAGGCTGACGGCGTTCTTGAAGTGCTCGATGGCCTCTTCGTAGCGGGCGTTCTTATAAGACTGCACACCCTTGTTGAGCTGATCGCGGGCCTGCAGCTTACTGCAGCCGGCCGACGCCAGTACGACGAGCACCAGGAACAGGCCTGCCAGCACGCGTACGATTCTGTTCATTTGCAATATCACCTTCCGTTGCCAATGTTGGCCGGAGTCTTTGGGTCTCAGGAAAAGCTTTTCCGCCGGGTTAATCACCAGAGCTTGGCGACGGGTACGGGCCAGCTTCCGGCCCTCCGGCCGCTGGCTCCTGGCCGGCGCCGGGCGGGAGTGCAGCCATGAACGAAACCCTGGCGCCACTCCCCATCCCGCGATTTACGCTACCGGATTACTCGCCGGCTTCAATCTTGGCCGTGATAAGACCGACCTTGTCCACGCCGGCGGCGTGAACCTTGTCGATTACCTGGGCCACATCGGCGAAGGTGAGGTCTTCATCACCCTTGACGAACGCGACCTTTTCCGCACGGGTCTTGAAGATGTCTTCCAGGCGCCCCTGAAGCTTGTCCATGGGCACATTTTCCTGGTTGATCTTCACATCCCGGTTTCTGAGGATCTGGACGACGATGGTGCGGTCGTCCGGATTGTTCTGCTGCTGCTGGGGATTCTTGGGCGGCTGGGGAACCAGCGCGTCCAGGCCCTTGGGCGTGAGCGGAGTGATGACCATGAAAATGATCAGCAGCACCAGCAACACGTCGATCAGCGGCGTTACGTTGATGTTTGCCTGGGGACCGTCCCCGCCACCTAAATGCATTGCCATCGCGGTCGTCTCCTACTTGGCCCCGGCCGGTGCCGGAGCTTCGAGCGAACCCTGCTTGCGCTCTTCGGTGAGCAGGCCGAGCTGGTCCACTCCGGCGGAGCGGACGTCATCGACCACGTTGACGACGTCGCCGTAGCGAGCGCCGGCATCGGCCTTGACGAAGATGCGCTTATCCGCCCGTTTGGCCAACTCGTCCTTCACCTTGTCGGTCAGAGCTTCAGGGGTGACCTTGTCTGAGTTGAGATAGACCTGCCCGTCGCGCATGATAGCGACGATGAGCGAGTCTTCCTTGTCGGCCTCGGGCATCTGGATCGGATTGTCCGTCTTGGCCAGGTTGACGCTGACGCCCTTCTGCAGCATCGGGGTGATGACCATGAAGATGATCAACAACACGAGCATAACGTCGACCATCGGAGTCACGTTGATATCCGAGTTGACGCCGGCCATCTTCTTTTTCTTGCCGTTTGCCATGGTTTCCTACCTCCGGAATCTCCGGGCTACCGGCGGTTGCCGCGACGCTTCAAGAAGTAGTCGATCAACTCGTTGGAGCTGTTTTCCATTTCGACGTCGAAGATTTCCACGCGGCTGGTGAAGTAGTTGAACATCCAGACGGCGGGGATGGCGACGAACAGACCGATGGCGGTGGTCACCAAGGCTTCCGAGATGCCGCCGGCGACAGCGGCCAGACCGGTAGCCTTGGCGCCTGAGATGCCCTTGAAGGCGTTCAGAATGCCGACGACGGTGCCGAACAGGCCGACGAAGGGCGCGGTGGAGCCGATGGTGGCCAGACCGGAGAGACCCTTCTTCAACTCGGCGTGCACAATGGCTTCGGTGCGCTCCAGTGCGCGGCGGGAGGCATCCAGTTCATCTTCGGTGGCGTCGCCCCCGGTTTTGTATTCCTGCAGACCGGCGACAACGACTTTGGCCAGATGGCTCTTCTTGTTGCGGTCGGCCAGCTTGATGGCTTCATCGATCTTGCCATCTTTAAGCGCGCCGGCTACGGCCGTGGCGAAGGAACGCGACTGGCTGTGGGCCGCCGAGTAGGTGAAGATGCGATCGATCATGATGCCGATCGACCAGCCGGACATGAGGAAGAGCACGATGACGACGATCTTGGCCAGAAGGCCCATCTGCTTCCACAGCGAGATTGGATCCCATCCGATGCCGCCTTCCGGCTCCTGCAGGAGCAGGACAGCGGCGTGATGCAGGTTGCACAGGACTAACGTTGCGAGGTTTGCGAGAACCATGTGTTGATTTTCCTCCTCAGAACTCTTTTTGAGAATTCTGAACCTTTTAAGTTGTGACGCGCAGCCACTCGGGATACGCGGCCCTTGCTGAACATCCCTGGGCCGCCCGGTGGAACGGAATAGCCCTGTAACCGGCAGAGGGTACAGTGTAACCGGGAGACTCTGCCGATGGCGAGCTTTGGGTAACCCAGCCGCCAACCAAAAGGCCAACTTGGGACCCACACTGCCGGGTTACGTTACCCTCCGGCTAAGGTGAAGTTTACGGTCACCTGCGTATCCACCTCGACCGGCTCGCCGTTGAGATAGTACGGCTTGTACTTCCAGCGGCTGACGGCATCGATCGCACTCTGTATCAGCATGGGATGGCCACTGATGGCTTTGAGATGCTGGATCGAACCATCTTTGCCGATGACTGCCTGGAGCACCACCGTTCCCTGAATGCGGGCCTGCTTGGCCAGCGGCGGATACTGCGGCTGAACCTTGGTCATGAGCAGACCGGCGGTGACACCGGCGGAAACCTTGACGCGCTGCGGCGCAGGCGGCGGAGGCGCTTCCTTGGGCACGGCGACCGGAGCCGCAGTGACGATGGAGCCGAGAACGCCGCCCACCACACCACCAACCTGGCCTCCAGGCACGCCACCCACCACACCACCCTCCACGCCAGCGGAGACAGGCGGAGGCGTGTCTTCCTTGATCATGGCTATCTTTTCCGGAATCTTGGTCGGGGCCTTCAGCTGCCCGTTGTCGATCTGCGTAGTCGGCGGCTTGACGACCGCTTTCGGCGCCGGCGAGGCGGCGGGCGGCGGAGGCGGGGGTGGCGGAGGCGGAGGCGCAACCAGATAAACCATCAACTGCTCTCGGGGAAGAGTTTGGGTATAGAGCAGGGGGATCAATACGAGTACGCCAACCATGGCGATTTGAATCGCAAACGAAATTACGGTAGCCCACGGGCCACGCCGATGCAACTTTGAGTCGCGACCGCCAGATTCCAGAAGGCTGTCTTCAAACATAAAAGCGGTTCTCCGTACCTACTCGCCCAGCCCCTGCGAGACGCGAACATGGGGGGCGATCATTGTTCGACAGGCGCGAACTGAAATTGTATTTCACTTTCAAAATGCGCGTTCCTCCCCCTCCCGCGATGTGACCGCAGTCACCCGCAGGATGCGAGTTTTACCGCTACGCCCATTTCTGCTATTGCCTTAAACACCGGCAGCGACGGATTTGCTCCCGGTAAGAGCCGGAAAGGCACAAAAATAATTGCTGACCAACAGGTGCGTGCGGCGTCAGGCGTGTACCTTCAGGATACAGGAGAGGCAGGCGAATTGGTGCATCCCCGCCTCTCCTGACTTATTTCAAAAACTCAACTCATTCCCAAAAAACTCAACTGCGCCAAAAACTTAACGCCGATAACCGGCTTGCGGGCTACGCCTTGGCAGGCGCCTTGTAGCGGCGGCCCGGGCTGTTGGACGGCGAGGATGCCGGCCCTCCGGCGATCGTTTTTTTGCCGCTCCCCTGCTGATAGGCGACCAGCATGGGGGCCGCGATGAAGATCGACGAGTAGGTTCCGATGAGGATTCCGATGACCAGGGCGAGGGAGAAGCCGTGCAGCACCTCTCCGCCGAACAGGAACAGAGCCAGCACGGTGAGGAAGGTCAGTCCGCTGGTCAGCACTGTCCGGCTCAAGGTCTGGTTGATGCTCTTGTTGACGATCTCGGTCAGGGTGTCCTTGCGCAGCAGCTTGATGTTCTCGCGGATGCGGTCGAAGACCACGATGGTGTCGTTCATGGAGTAGCCGACCAGGGTGAGGATGGCGGCGATGACGGTCAGCGAAATTTCCGTGTTGAGCAGGGAGAATGCGCCGACGGTGATCAGCGTGTCATGGAAGCAGGCCACCACGGCGGCCACGCCATAGATCAGCTCGAAACGGAACCAGAGGTAGATCAGCATGCCGGCCAGCGAGTACAACGTAGCCAGCAAGGCCTGCTTGCGCAGCTGCGCGCCCACCTGGGGTCCGACGATATCGACGTTGCGCACGCCGAAGTTGGAGGTGAAGAAGTCCTGCTGAAGAGCTTGCAGGACCGGGGCGGGCACGACCGAGCTGACATCGGAGACCGAGTTCAGCACGCCGCCATGGGTCTTGTCGCGGAAGTCCACGATGGTGCGGGCGATCTGGCCGTACTGGGTGGCCGCGTCGGTGCCGAGGTGCATCGGATCGGCTTTGAGCAGATAGTCCTGCAGCGACGAGTAGCCGATGTTGTTGAGGTCGGTTTTGCCCGGCTCGGCGTTGATCTGCAGGGCCGTGATGATGGTTTCTTTGCCGCGGTCGAGTGCCGACTCGCTGGTTTCACGAATATCCAGCCGGATGAGAACCTCGTTGCTGCCGGTGAGGGTCTGAATAGTTGCATCCTTCAGGCCGGCGCGGTCCAACTCGTGACGGATGGCATTCGCGTCAGGCTTCTGGTTGAACTTGACGTCCACCACGGTGCCGCCGCGGAAGTCGATGCTGAGCGGAACAGGGCTGCCGGTCTTGTGGTACCGGACCGCCATGGAAGCGAGGCCGGCAAGGGAGAAGATCAGCGAAAAGGCGAGAAAGTACCACTTCTTGCTGAGGAAATCGATATTGGTATCACGAAACAGTTCCACTGTTAGAAGCCTTCTACCCGAGAAGCGCGGGCTCCTCTAAAATTCTGGCGCGTAAAAACGCGGCTCAAACCTTACCTTGCATCGGACTTGCTGCGGCGGCTTTGAGATGTCCCAAGGCCGCCGGACTTGCAGGACAAACTTAGATCGAAAGCGCCTCGCCGCGTTGATGGCGGTTGAGGATGCTGTCAAAGATGGTGCGTGAGACAAAGACCGCGGTGAACAGGTTCGCCAGCAGACCGAAGGTGAGGGTGACGGCGAAGCCCTTGACCGGACCGGTTCCGAACAGGAACAGGATGGCGGCCGAAACAATGGTGGTGACGTGGGTATCGACGATCGTCACCCAGGCGTGGCCAAAACCCTGTTCCACGGCCGAGGGTGGAGTCTTTCCGGCGCGCAGCTCTTCGCGAATACGCTCGAAGATCAGCACGTTGGAGTCGACGCCCATACCGACGGTGAGAATCAGGCCGGCGATTCCAGGCAGGGTGAGCGTGGCTCCCGAGAAGCCCAGGAAGCCGAGCAGGATGACCAGGTTCAGAATCAGCGCGAGATCCGCGTTGATGCCGGCGAAGCGGTAGTAAACCAGCATGAAGACCAGCACGGCGACCATGCCTACTACGGCGGCGCGGACACCTTCGCGGATCGAGTCGGCACCCAGCGAGGGACCGACCGTGCGCTCCTCAAGATACTTGATGGAGGCCGGCAAGGCGCCCGAGCGCAGGACCATGGCGAGATCCTTGGTTTGCTGGTCGCTGAAGGCGCCGGAGATGCGGCCGGTGTCGCGGATGGCTTCCTTGATGGTGGCCACCTCCTGCACCTTGCCGTCGAGCACCACGGCCAGCGAGTCTCCCACGTGCTGATTGGTGAACTGGTAGAAGCGGTCGCCGCCGTCGCGGGTCAGGGTGAAGGTCACGTCAGGCCGGCCGCTCTCTTCGGTTCCGGCTTCGGCCGAGCGCAAGTCGCGACCGCTGACCGCGGAGACGCGGCTGATGAGGTAGTAGACGTCGGGGCTCTCGCTGCTCGCGCCGCTGCCCTGGGGCCGGCCCTTCATCAGGACTGAATCCGGCGGGAGAACGCCATTGTGAGCGGCGAGCGCTTCCTGCTCGCTATTGAAGGGGCGTCCGTTGTCCAGTGCCTGGCGTATCTCCAGCATAGCCGTGGACTGCATGACTTCCTTGACGCGGGCCGGATCGTCCACGCCGGGCAACTGCACCAGGATCTGGTAGTCGCCCAGGCCGTATTCCTGAATCACCGGCTCGGAAACGCCGAGCTGGTCGATACGGTTGCGGATGGTTTCAATGGCCTGGGACACGGCGCGGCTCTTGAGCGTGGCCAGCACCGTCGGCTTCATGCTGACGGACCAGGTATTGTCCGGGCCGGAGACCAGATCGTATTCGCCGAACTGGTCGGCGATGAGCGAGCGCAGATCGCCGGAGGCGCCGAGGTCAACCCCGCGCAGGGAGATGGTCTGCGGGTTATTGGCCGCATCGAGCTTGAGAACGTCGCCGTAGGCGATGTTCTTCTTCTTCAGCGCGTCCTTGAGCCGCTCGATGGTCTGATCGGTTTCGGCGTTGACCGCGTCGTTCACCTGCACCTGCAGGATGAGGTGGGTTCCGCCGCGCAGATCAAGACCGAGGTGGATGTTCTGCTGAATGCCGGCGACGAGTCCGTGGGCCTTCATGGCCTCGATGCTCTTCTGCGGATCGGTTCCGAGGAAAATTCCCCAGATAAACACGACCAGGGTGGCGAGGATGAATACGACTTTCCAGAGCAGGTTCTTCATGGTGGAGACCGCGACCGCCTAAGATTTCTTTGCGCCGTCGTCGATGGTGACCGACGCGATGGCGCTGCGTGCAACTTCGATTTTCAGATTGTCCGGAGCAACGCGGAGAATGATGCTGCCCGCGTCCTTATCCTCGCCTTGCTTGATGGAAAGAATGATGCCGATGATGCCCCCGGTGGTGGTGACCCGGTCGCCGGCCTTGAGGTTGGCGAGCATCTCCTGCCATTTCTTCTGCCGCTTCTGCTGCGGCATGATGAGCAGGAAATAGAAGATGGCAAACACCGCCACCATCATGAGGAGAGAAGTCATTCCTGCGCCGCCGGACTGAAAGACGAGGAATGCGAGTTGAGCAATCATGCTTTGAGCTCCCGCCGCTGTGCGCTGCCAACACGGCAGCACGCGGCGTAGAAATTATATTCGACCCGGCCCGGTTGAGACCTGACCGCGTTGAGCCTAACCGTGGCGGGGCGGCGTCCATGGCGCAGACACACCCCGGTACACGAGCGATCCACCAGCCGTGCCAAGTATCTTCTGGTATCCGTGCAGGGCAAACGACCCGGCGCTAGACCGCCGGACTGGTACTTGGAAACTCCCCTGTGATGATAGTCTCTCGGACGCGACGCATGATGTCAAGGTAATGCGAGAGATTATGCACCGTGTTGAGCACCTGGGCCAGCACCTCCTGCGAAGCATACAGGTGCCGCAGGTAGGCGCGGGAGTAGCGCGAACACACCTGGCAGCGGCAGTTGGGGTCGATGGGATTCTCGTCGCGGGCGAAGCGCGCGTTCTTAATGTTCAATTTACCTTCGCTGGTAAACAGCAGGCCGTGACGGGCGGCACGGGTGGGCATCACGCAATCCATCATGTCCACCCCCAGGCGCACGTATTCGACGATCTCCTCCGGCGTGCCCACGCCCATCACGTAGCGCGGCTTATCGGCCGGGAGCAGGGGGATGGTCTCATGCACGATCTCCCAGGTCTTTTCGCGCGGCTCGCCCACTGACAGGCCGCCGATGGCGTGGCCGTCAAAGCCGATCTCCACCGTGCGCTCGGCGGATTCGCGCCGCAGCTCCGGGTACATGCCGCCCTGCACGATGCCGAACAGCGCCTGCGTCTGCTCTGAGCCGAGCTGCCGGGTCTTCTCCTCGAACCACGGAACCTCGTGTTTATGCGCCTGGAAATAATCCCGGCTGCGGCGGGCCCAGCGCGCGGTCATCTCCATGGATTGGCGGGCGCGCCCGTAGGTGGCTGGATATTCGGTGCACTCGTCGAAGGCCATGATGACGTCGGCGCCGAGGCCGATCTCGGCGGCCAAGGAAGTCTCCGGCGAAAAGAAATGCAGCGAGCCGTCGATGTGCGAGCGGAACTGCACGCCATCCTCGGTAAGCTTGCGCAGGTCGCTGAGGCTGAAAACCTGAAATCCGCCCGAGTCGGTGAGGATGGGCTTGTGCCACGCCATGAACTTCTGCACCCCGCCCAAATGGCGCACGGTTTCCACTCCGGGGCGCAGGTAGAGATGGTAGGTGTTGTTGAGCAGGATCTCGACGCCGAGCTCGTCGAGCAGCTCCTGCGACAGTCCCTTGACCGACGCCACGGTGCCTACCGGCATGAAGACGGGCGTGCGGACGACTCCATGCGGAGTGACAAAGCGGCCCGCGCGCGCCGGGCCACAGGTGGCTTCCAACTGGAAGAAAAAAGACATGGAGAATTGATTGTAAGGCACGACACCGACGGGAGCGTTTTCCTCCCGGGATCACCAAATGCGGTGAATCAGTACTGGCCTGGAGAGAAGCCATCCTAAAGCGAGGAGAAAGAGAATCGCATAGCTTAAGAGATTCGCATCACGCACAGCTCTCCGCATCGCGGACTCGTTCGTATCACCGGGTTGTAAAGCGAAAATCGCAGACCGCGGCAACACGTACTGCATAACGAGTCGTTCCGACCAAACCGAAACAAAGAAGAACGGCACGAGGAGCACAAGTGTGGCCAGTGGAATGGCCCAAGCTGCCGTTTCTGCTGTTTGCGGTAGAAGCCACGGTGCGGTAAGGATGGTAGTTATTGCCCGAGCCATAGGGCTATTCCAGTTCTTCTGAAATAACGCCTGTGACGCTGGGAGCCCGAAGCCCATTTCGAGCAATGCAAGGGGCACCCCATGTAAGCGGTATGCCAAGAATCGTCGATGCCAAGTTCGCGGCGGCAGTGGCCCAAAGCAGTGACCACTTCCCGCAAACGACACGCTTCCGTAGGAGTGTCATGACCGGCATTCAATATCTGACCGACGAGAGGCCGCAAGGTGGCCGTTCAAATCGACCTGCGCAAACCCGGTGCGATTTGGGCGGATTTCTATGACGGCCTTGTCTCGGAGCAGCGGCGCAAGGAAACCGGCGTTGCTCTGGAGACCGTCAAGGCCGCTCTGATCAAGCGCGGCCGTCATGGCCTTGCCCAGAAGCGCAACCGCGCCGACGTCATCCGCGACCTGCTCGACTTCGGCAAGGGACGAAAGCTTGAGGGCACGAGCATCCGCGAGATGATTAAAGAAGGCCGCCAGCTTTAGAGCAAACGCAAACTCACGCGGCGTGAACCTTTTGCTTCCCAGGTTATCGCCCAAATGCGGGGCGCGAACCTGGGGCACCCGGCATTTCGGCGGCTCCCATCATGAACGGACGGTGACAGCGCTGCCAGTGTAAAATTTCACTATGCCCCCATTCAAAGCCGTCGCCTTCGATTACGGGAAAGTTCTCTCTCTGCCGCCCACTCAGGGGCAGTGGCAGAGGCTCTGCACGCGTTTCTCCCAGCCGCTGCAGGCGTTCCAGCAGGTTTACTGGGCGCACCGCGAGGAACTCGACCGGGGAACGCTGGACAACGTCCACTACTGGCAGGCGGTGGGGCGCGACTGCGGATTCGACATCAGCGTGGCCGAGGCCGAGGAGCTGATCGAGCACGACAACACGCAGTGGACCAACGTGAGTCTCGAGATGCTCGACCTGACGCGCGACCTGCGCCGCGCCGGATACCGCACGGCCATCCTGAGCAACATGCAGTTCACCATGCTGGCCGCCATGCGCCGCAAGCTGCGCTGGCTCGACGAGTTCGACGTGCAGATGTACTCCTGCGAGGTGGGAACGGTGAAGCCGGAGCCGGAGATCTACCTGGAGTGCTGCCGCCGGCTGGCCTGCGAACCCCATGAGGCGCTGTTTTTGGACGACAAGAAAGTGAACACCGATGCGGCTAAAAAAGTGGGGATGCAGAGCTACGTCTTCCACTCCGCCGTGGACCCGGTAATGCTGACCGGCGAGCAGGAGATCACCGTGGCCGAACTGCGGGCCATGCTGCTGGGCTAGGAATTTCCTCCCACAGCCAACCACGGGCAAAGATGGGCAGACCAATTTCCGGACCTGCAAAAGAATTCCCGGCTGCGCTGCCACCAGCGCGCCGGGACTTTTTCTCACAGCCTGACTTCTTCCCGGCCGCAATCACGGCTTGGGAATGTCGTGCTTTTTCAGGAACTCGTCCACCCGGACGATGGTGCGGGTGATGGTGCCCGAGCCGATCTCCTGCTTGCCTTCGGAGACCGAGACGCGGATGTGGTAGAACCGGCCGTCGATGGATTCGACCTCGGCGCTGGCCCGCACCACGGCGTTGATGCCGACCGGAATGCGATGCTCGATCTGGACGGCGGTGCCGACCGAGATCTCGCCGGGCTCGCAGAACGGCTGCAGAGCATAAAAGCCCGCCATCTCCATCAACCGGAGCATGTCCGGCGTGGAGTAGATGGGCGGGAGTTGATGGTGATGCGCGGTGAGGGTGTGCTCATACTGCACCCGCTCTTCGGCCGCGCCTTTGGCACCAATGGGAACCGGTTTAACCATAGGGCAAAAACTGTATCGGAGAGCGGCGAGAACAGCAAGTGAAACTATTGCCGGCGACTATTGCCGGAAATAACGGATGCCGCTCAACGGTCCGGTGACGGACCCTGGCTGACGCCCGGGACCTCCGTCGCAGACGAAGGGCTCAGGCGGTCATGGAGCGCTCGCTGAGCCGGTACGCCTGGCAGCCATCGATGGCCTTCCACAGCCACTCCGCGGCGCGCCCGGCGGACTCCAACGCGGGAGCCTCCATCGGCTCGTTGCGCTCCAGGAGGCGAAGCAGTTCGGAGCGCCACACCGTGGCGTGGCGGACCCCGGCGTAGGTGTGCAGCACGAAGTATCCGCAGGTGCGGTCATCGGCGCCATAGTGCTGCAGCAGCGCGCGCGCATTCTCTCCGCAGATCTGCGGCACCTGCGACGCGTAGGCGTAGATGACGGCCAGAACCTGCGCCGGGGAATCCTGGCTGGCGCTGCGGTAAAACTGCTCAATGAGTTGGCGCTGCGGCGCAGAGGGTTGGCAGCGGCGCACCTGGTTGGAAGAAAGTCCGAAGCCTTCGGCAAAGTCCATCCACATGTCGGTGTAGGCGCGGCCTTCCACCTCTTCCTCGGCCAGGTTGCGCAGCACGGCGCGGCGCAGCTGGCCGTCGTGCAGGCGGCTGTGCAGGGCACTGAGAAAGGTAGGAAAGGCGGCGACCAGATGAAAGAACTCCAGGGCATAGGCACGCAGATGCTCATGCGAAAGCTTGCCCGCGCTCCAGCTCTGATAAAAGGGATGGGCGAGCAAATCGTAGCGGGCAACCTGAGCATCGAGTTCGGCTTGAAACACCTTAGGATTCATGGCCACACCACACCGCCGACTAAGAGATTCAATTGACCAGGGAACACCTTGGAAGACTATCGAGAGATCTGCTCACAATCAAGCTTTTCGCCCGAAACTTAGCCCTAGCACGGGAGTAAGACGGATGAGGATAGAAAACGTAACCGAATGACGCAAGGTCAGATAAATCTCTGAGCTGCCTTCTCTTGTGTCGGCAGAACGTCCCGGCAAAACAGCGGCGCCGCGGAACGAGGCAACTGCGCGGCCCTCACAGCAGCTTCAGCAGCTCACGCTTGCGCTCTTCCGGAAGCCAGCTGGCGCGGAACGAGTTGGCCGCCAGCTGGCGCAGCTCCTGGTTGGTAAATCCGAAGACATCCCGCGCCAGCTCGTACTCGCGCACCAGCGTCGTCTGGAACATCTCGGGATCGTCGGTGTTGAGCGTGACCAGCGCGCCCGCGTCAAAGAAGCGCCGCAGCGGATGGAGCGGGAGTTCGGCGCAGCAGCGGGTGCGCAGGTTGGAGGTTAGGCAGAGCTCCAGCGGCACCTGCTTGTCGACCAGGCGCGCCAGCAGCTCGGAGTCTTCGGCGGCGCCCAGGGCGTGTCCAAGGCGCTCGGCCCCCAGAGCATCCAGCGCGCCGTAGATCGAAGGCGTGCCAACGGTTTCGCCGGCATGAACGCTGAGCCGCAGCCCGGCGCGCACGGCCTGCGCATACACCTGCGCGAACAGCTCCGGAGCGGCCAGACGCTCGTCGCCACCGATGCCGATGCCGATGACGCTGCTGCTTTTGGAATGGCGTTCCCGGTGGCGAATGGCCGTGGCAATAACCTTTTCCGCCTCTTCGATCCCGAAGTGGCGCACGGCATCGAAGATCCAGTAGAGGCTGACGCCGAAATCCTTTTCCCCGCGCACTCGTCCCCGCTCCAGCCCTTCGAAGAGCGCATCGAACTCCTGCCCGCGCCAGAAGATGACGCCCACACTGACGAAGACCTCGGCGTGCAGGCAGCCCTGCGCGGCGAGCTTTTCTATCAGGCGGTAGGTGATGAGTTCGAAATCCTCGGGATCGCGCAGCCGCTCGGTGACCGCTTTGAAGGCCATGAGGAAGCCGGTGAAATCCGTGTACTCATAAAGCGCGGCGGCCTCGTCCACGGTGAGCGGGCGGTGCGAGTTGGGCAGCGGCTTGTAGCGGTTGCTGGCCCACGGAAACGGCGTGTGATGCTTCTCGCTGAGCTGGCTCAGCGTCAGCGGATCGACGGAGCCTTCGAGATGCAAGTGCAGCTCGGCCTTGGGCAGGCGCGTGAGGAAATCGGAGGTCACAGGATCATTGTATGCAAAATCTCTGAGCTTTTTGTTTTAAGCCTGAAGTCAGCGAATCGCCTATTTCGCGAACAACTCGCTATGCGATCCCATACGGACCAATCGCAGGGTTTCGTCGTCGGGAAGCTTTTGTCAACCCATCAGCGACATGTTCCGCTCCTCTACCGTTTGCCTGACGCGAACTCGCTCCGATGCTGGCTATAACCGAAGTAAATCACCAGGCCGATGGCGAGCCAGACGAAGAAGCGAATCCAGGTGACCACGGTGAGGCCGGTCATCAGGCCTCCGCAGAAAACGATGGACAGGATAGGAAACAGCGGCACCCACGGCACCTTAAATCCGCGCGGCCGCTCCGGTTGGGTGCGGCGCAGCAGGATGACGCCAAAGGAGACCAGCACGAAGGCAAACAGCGTGCCGATGTTCGAGAGGTCGGCTGCATCCCCCAAATCGACGATGCCCGCGGGAATGCCCACGGCGAGGCCGGCGATCCAGGTGGACCAGTGCGGCGTCTTGAAGCGCGGATGCACGCGCGAGAAGTGCTCGGGCAGCAGGCCGTCGCGCGACATGGCAAACCAGATGCGCGCCTGCCCGTACTGGAAGACCAGCAGCGAGCTGATGTGCCCCATCAGCGCCCCGATGACGATGGCCGCGCGCCAGATGGGCCGGGCGTTGAGCTGCTGCAAGGCGTAGGCCACCGGCGCCTCGGCGGCCATGCCGGAGCCGAAGACCGAGTACTTCATCATGCCCAGCAGCACCAGCGCCACTCCCACATACAAAACGGTGCAGACGGCCAGCGAGGCGAGGATGCCGAAGGGTACATCCTTTTGCGGATTGCGCGACTCCTCGGCGGCGGTGGAGACCGAGTCAAAGCCGATGTAGGTGAAAAAAACGATGGCCCCGCCGGTGAGGATGCCGCTGAATCCCGAGGGCGCAAACGGCACCCAGTTGGATTTGTGCACCAGACTGCCGCCCACCACGAGAAACAACGCGATGGCCCCGATCTTGATGGCCACCATCGTGTTGTTGGCCCGCGCCGACTCGCGCACCCCGCGCACCAGCAGCCAGCTCAAAATCATCACCACCAGGAACGCGGGAACGTTAAAGTACGAGCCGGTCCACTTGCCCGCCGCATACACGGGCGAGCTCCAGCGGTCGGGCAGCACCAGGCCGAACTGCGCCAGTTGCGCCTTCAGGTATCCGGCAAAGCTGACGCACACCGCCACGTTGCTGACGGCGTATTCCAGGATGAGGTCCCAGCCGATGATCCAGGCGAAGATTTCGCCCAGCGTGGCGTAGCTGTAGGTGTAGGCCGAGCCGGCGATGGGGATCATCGCGGCCAGCTCGGCGTAGCATAGCCCGGCGAACGAGCAGGCAATGGCGACAAGGATGAAGGAGATGGCCAGGGCCGGACCGGCGGCGGGGCGTCCGTGCATCAGCGCGCCGTGCACGTTGCCGTGGCGGGCCAGGTTCCACAGGATGTCCATGACCTGGGCGTGGAAGATGGACGGTGCTTCGAAGTGCTCTCCGGCGGCGGCCGTGCCGGTAAGCACGAAGATTCCCGAGCCGATGATGGCGCCGATTCCCAGCGCGGTGAGCGACCAGGGGCCAAGCGACTTCTGCAGACGGTGGCCGGGTTCGTCCGCCTCGGCAATCAGCTTGTCGATCGACTTGCGGGCCAACAGTTGATTCGCCAGCGGAGCGCTCCTGAGGACAATTCAGAGTGCAATGATAGCAAGCAAAACGGCCAACTCCTGCGCAAAGTGACGGTGCAGGAGTTGGCCGCTGAGATCCGCGGGTGAAATTAAATTACCGCTTCGGACTTACCGCTTCGAGGTACCGCGGGCGGCTTTCTTGACCTTCTGTTTGGCCGAGCCGCGTTCGTGGGTGCGGGCAGCCTTGGGAGCGGCCTTTTTACGCGCGGCGCGCTTGGCGGCCTTGCGTTCTTCTTTGGGTAGAGCAGAGGTGTTGGGCATTTTTCGTTTTCCTTTGCAAATCAAAATCAGCGCGTGAGCGCGGTTGGGCCGTGATGGCGGTGCCTTGCGAACTGATACGCGGCACCGGCTTAGCGACGGGTACGGGCCAACAGATGGCCGTCCGGTCGCTGACGCCAGGTTAGGCCTTGACCAGCTGGGCGTATTTCTCGACCAGCTTCTTCAGGCCGAATCTATGAAATTGTACCGTAATCTTGGCGTCTTCCCCATCGCCTTCGCGATGATAGACCACTCCTTCGCCATATTTGGGGTGCTGCACGCGGTCACCCTTGCGCAATCCGCGGCCCGCCGGAGCCGCGCTGGCCACCGTCTCGGGACGGGAAAACTTCTTGCCGCGCGAGGCAAAAAAGTCCGCTATGTTGTCGATCGAGTTGTAGGCCTGGCCGCTGTAGGTGGTCTTGGGCGCGCTCTGGCGCGAGCGCCCCCCCCAGTTCGACGCCGTCGCCGACTGGTCCTCGTTCTCGTAATCGTAGTGAGCGGAGCCATATTCCTGGAAGCGCGGCGTGGAGCCCTTGATCTTGCCCGGCGAGCCGGCGTCTTCGAGCAACTCGATGGGAATCTCTTCCAGAAATCGTGAGGGCGTCGAGGGCTCGGGCGTATCGGTGCCGTAGCGCCGGCGATAGTGGGCGCGGCTCAGGATCAGCGTATCCATGGCGCGGGTCATGCCCACATAGCAGAGGCGGCGCTCCTCTTCAATCTCGATGGGTGACAGCAGGGTGCGCGAGTGCGGAAACAGTCCCTCCTCCATGCCGACCAGGAAGACCAGAGGGAACTCCAGGCCCTTGGCGGCATGCAGCGTCATCAGCGTGATCTGCCGCGCTTCGTCGAACTGATCCACATCGCTGACCAGCGCGGCGTGATCGAGAAAGTCGCTGATGCTCTCGCCACGGTCGCGCGAATCCATGGCGGCGTTCACCAGCTCGCGCAGGTTCTCAATGCGCGCCTGCGCATCGGGCGAGTCCTCGGCCTCCAGCAGCTGAATGTACTTGGTGCGGTCGATGAGGAACTTGAGCAGCTCGGCGGTGGAAACTTTTTGCGCGGGATGGGTTTCGGACGACGCATCGAGAGACGCTTCGGAGGTCGCGTCGCCCGAATCCTCCGCTGCCGCACCCGATTCCTCTTCCATCGCCTCCGGAGAAAAATCGGGAACGTCGAAGTCGGCCCCGGAGTCAGACGCCAATTCCGGCGCATCGCCGAACTGGTTTACGTCGAAACTGTCGTCGGCATCGCCGAAGTCGAAGCCGTGCTGCGCATCGAGATCAGTTTCCTGCTCTGGAGCCACAAGACCGGCTGACGATGAAGCGGATTCCTGCTCAGCGGCGGCGGCATTCGTGCGTTCGGCCACATCAACAAACACCAGTGCCCGCGCTTCGCGGATCAGGTCGCGGAAGGCGGCCAGTGCTGCAGTCGCGCGGGCAGGCAGCAGCTTTCGCTCCACCACCTCCTGCAGCGCGCCCCACAACGAAAGGTTGGTCTCCAGCGCCACCCGCTCCACGGTCTCCATGGTGGTTTTGCCAATGCCGCGCACCGGAGTGTTCACCACCCGCATCAGCGCCACCGAATCGTCGGGATTCAGGATGAGCTTGAGGTAGCTGATCATGTCCTTGATTTCAGCGCGCTCGTAAAAGCTGAAGCCTCCCACCACGTTGTAGTTCAGGCCATAGCGGCGCAGCGCCTCTTCCAGCAGGCGCGATTGCGAATTGGTGCGGTAGAGAATCGCGGCCTTATTTTCCAAGCCCTCGCGCGCCCGCGACTGCGCCCAGCGAGAGATGAAGTCGGCGGCAAACAGCGCTTCGTTTTCGCCGTCGGGCGCGTCGTAAAACCCAATCTTGCTGCCGCCCTCGCGCGCCGTCCACAGATTTTTTCCCTTGCGCTGCAAGTTGTTGCCCACCACGGCCGAGGCGGCCTGCAGAATGGGCTGCGTCGAGCGGTAGTTCTGCTCCAAGCGAATGATCTTCGCCTCGGGAAAATTCTTCTCGAAGTCGAGGATGTTGTTAATGTCGGCGCCGCGCCAGGAATAAATCGACTGGTCCTCGTCGCCCACTGCACAGAGGTTGTGATGCGTGGCCGCCAGCGCGCACATAATCTCGTACTGCGGACGGTTGGTGTCCTGGTACTCATCCACCAGCATGTACTGGAAGCGGCGCTGATATTTTTCGCGCGTGGCCGCGTCGCCCTTCAGCAGGCGCACGCTCTCCAGCAGCAGGTCGTCGAAGTCCAGCGCGTTGGCCTTGAGCAGCTCGTCTTTATAAATTTTGTAGATGTGCGCAATGCGCTCCATCTTGGGCTCGGCCGAGTTCAGATACATCTCCTGCGGGTCCTGCATGTGGTTCTTCGCCGACGAAATAAGCCCGAGCACGCTGCGCGGCGTCAGCTTTTTGTCGTCGATGCCCAGCCGCTTGATGGCCTGTTTGACCACCTGCTGCTGATCGCTCTCGTCGTAGATGACGAAGTCGCGCGTGTAGCCCTTGCCGTTGATCTGCAGCGCATTGATATCGCGCCGCAACATGCGCACGCAGAAGGAGTGGAAGGTGCTGATGGCGGGCTTGGCCAGCGAGTGCTGTCCGATGAGTTGCTGCACCCGCTCTGCCATCTCAGCGGCGGCCTTGTTGGTAAACGTGACGGCCAGAATGCGGTCGGCGGGCACGTTCTCATGCTGCACCAGGTAGGCGATGCGATAGGTGATAACCCGCGTCTTTCCCGAGCCCGCTCCGGCCAGAATAAGCAGCGGCCCGCGCACGGTTTCCACCGCCTCACGCTGCTGCGGATTGAGTTTGGAGAGAAAGTCCATCGAAGAAATGCGCCCGCCGGGTCTAGGAAAAGAGTATCAGGAAACCGGCCCGGCTCACGCTTGACCGAACAAGCCCGCTACTTTTCCTTCGGCGGATGATTTTCGATATCGAACTGCAGCCCGTCGCTGGAGTGGCGGCCGGAGTGGCAGCTCTCGCAGGGGCACCAGTCGCGCAGGTATCTCCACGAGAAGATTCCGTGCTTGTGGCCGTCGTTCCAGTCGAAGCGGATGGCGTAGTTGCCCACCTGCGCGACCTCGTCGGGACGGATCGCCGGTTTGAACATCTGCAGGCCGCCGGTGGGAGCAGCCGGAGCGGGCTCGTCGGGCTGGCGATGGCTCTTTTCGCGCTCGTCGTTGCAGTGCGCGCAGGGGCAGGCGTCGCGCAGATAGGCAAAGGTGTAGCTGCTCTGGTGGCCATCCTTCCAGAGGATCTCCATGCTGTTGCCGCTGGTCTTGTGAACCTTGATGGAGGCGGGCTCGACGGCGTTCTGGGTGGCCTTCAACGCTTCATTCATGACGCTAGTGTAGTCTATCTTTCGGCTGGATACTTCCTTGGAAACGCGCTCGAAACTCTTGCCTATTCTGGTGGCGATCAAGCTGCTGCATACGGCGATATGGATGTTTGTCGCCGGATGCATCGTGGCAATTCCCGTTGCGGCTACGTCTCGTCAGCTCCACCGCGCAAGCGTTTTGACCGGCTTGGTTCTGCTGGAGTGCGCGGGGCTGGCGTTTAACCGGGGCCGTTGCCCATTGACGGATCTGGCTGGCCGCTACACGGAGGAGCGGGCGGATAATTTCGACATCTATCTGCCGCTCTGGCTGGCCCGGCACAACAAGACGATCTTCGGTACCCTCTTCGCCATTGGCGGGCTGTTCCTGCTCCGGCAATGGATGGCTTCCGGGCGGTAAACCGGCTGATTCGCAGCCGGGTTTGATAGAGACGTTGCTGAAATCCACAGCCTCCTGTAGAATCTTATTTTGGCGACCAGCCTCAGTTTGTTCATTTCAAGGTTCCGCGCGTTTCTTTCCTGGGTAACCAGCCAATCGCTGCACTCCCAATGTTGCTCCGGTCCCGATGGATCGCAGTGCAGCGCTCGAAAGCCCAAGCGGTTCCACAATTTTGGAGTTCGACATGTCTCAAGTATGTGGTGTCTGCGGCAAAGGCCCGCAGTTCGGCAATAACGTTTCGCACGCCAACAACAAAACCCGCCGCCGCTGGAATGTTAACCTGCATCCGGTGAAGGCCAAGGTCGAGGGCACCACCAACACCAAGAAGGTGCGTGTCTGCTCCAGCTGTTTGCGCAGCGGCAAAGTTACCAAGGGTTAGAACCAGGGTTAACCACCCGCATTTCGGGTTGGGCAGAGCACCCGCCAAAACGGTATTGCTCGGCACCAAGCCCTCAGAAACGTGCACAGGCCTCCGCCGCCGCGGGGGCCTTTTGCTGCGCTCGTAGAATGGATCGTAGACAACGACGCGATGAACGCCCCGCACCCAATCCGGTCGCAGCCCATCCGCCTGCACCGCATCAGCCTCAAACAGCTCCATCGCGAGATGCCCAGCCTGCTGCGCCTGGCCGTGCCCATCGTGCTGGGCGAGGTGGGATGGATGTCCATGAACTTCGTGGACGTGGCCATGATCGGCCGCGTGGGGCCCACGGCGCTGGCGGCGGTCAGCCTGGGCTCGGCCGTCTTCATCGTCTTCGCCATCGTCTGCGAAGGCATGATGATGGGCAGCGACGCCATGGTTTCGCAGGACTTCGGCGCCGGGCGCATCGAGGAGTGCTACCGCACCCTGTGGGCGGGCTTGCAACTGGCGCTGCCGCTGGGCGTGCTTTGCGCGCTGCTGGTGGCCTCCAGTGCGCGGTTGTTGTCGCCGATGGGCATCGCTCCGCAGATCGTGCGCCAGGCCATCCCCTTTCTCTACGCCATGGCCTGCGGACTCCCCGCCCAGATCCTCTTCGTCGCCATGCGCGTCTTTCTGCAGGGGACGCACCGCGTGCGCGTGGTGGCCTTCGCCATGGTCTCGGCCAACCTGGTCAACCTGGCTGGCAACTACGCGCTCATTTACGGACACTGGGGCCTGCCCGCCCTTGGCGCCACCGGCTCGGGCCTGTCCACGGCTCTGGCGCGCACCTACATGATGTGCGTCCTGCTGGGCTACCTGGTCTGGTTCAACCGCCGCGAGCACCTGCACCTGGGGCAATATGCGCGCCGCTTCTACCTCGACCGCATGGCGGCCATTGTGCGCCGGGGCGCACCGGCAGCGGCGCAGATCGCGCTCGAGGTGGGCGTGTTTTCCGCCGCCACGCTGGTGGCCGGGCGGCTGGGCGCAGTGGCCGTCAGCGGACACCAGATCGCGCTCATCCTGATCTCGCTCACCTTTATGGTGCCGCTGGGCGTGGCGCAGGCCACCTCGGTGCGCGTGGGCAACGCCATCGGACGCCGCGACGCCGAAGCCGCCGCGGTCAGCGGATGGAGCGGCATCGCTCTCAGCGCCAGCTTCATGAGCTGCTCGGCCCTGGTGCTGTGGACGCTGCCGCTGCCCATCGTGCACATCTTTACCTACGATCCGCAGGTCGTGCAGGTGGCGCTCCGCCTGCTGGCCATCGCCGCAGTCTTCCAATTTTTTGACGGCGTGCAGGTGACGGCCATCGGCGCGCTGCGCGGCTCCGGCAACACCCGCATTGCGATGATTACGGACTTCGTCGGCTGGTGGCTGGTCGGCCTGCCGCTGGGCGCATGGCTCTGCTTCACCCGCGACTGGGGAGTGCGCGGCCTCTGGTTCGGCCTCAGCACCGGACTGATCAGCATCGGCTGCGTGCTCGCCGTGGCCTGGCGCCGCAGAGTGGAGTCGTTGCGAAGAGAGTTGCAGTAGGCACCTGCCCCATTCACTCCAACCGACGGACCGAGGGTGCCCCATATCTGCCGCAGTTAGCAGATGTGGGAGCCTCCACATCTAGCGCAGCCGCAACTCCACGTAGCAAACCCCCGGCTGCGGATTGCAGTAATACGCCGGAATCTCATAGAAGCCGAGCGAGCGGTACAGCCGGATGGCATCCTCCATCCGATTCCGCAACGTGTCCAGCCGCATCAATTCGTAACCGACACTCTTGGCATTCGCAATGAGATGCTCGGCGAGCATGGAGCCCAGCTGTCGTCCGCGAAACTGCGGCCGCACGTAAAGGCGCTTCATCTCGCAGACGCCCGGCTCCAGCGGGCATGCCTTCACAACGGGCAAGCGGAAGCCGTCCCGCCGGCGAAGCGTACTTTCCGGGCAGAGTCGCCAACTCCTCATCGAAGCCCTGAAAACCAAGCGAGAATCCGAGCCACGCAGCGTACTCCCGAAAGAGTTCTCCCGCCGCTGCCAGGTCATCCGGCGACTCCGCCATGCCGATGGTGATTGGCTCAGCCAAACTCATTGCGATATTTCGCGGGTGGCCCATTCAAGCCTTCCTTTGGCTTGAGTGGGGCTGTTGCTGCGGTGCGTTCGCGTCACTCCGCCAGCGCAATCGCGTCGATCTCCACGAGCACATCCTTGGGCAGGCGTGCGACCTCGACGGTGGCGCGTGCGGGCGCGTTGGTAGGAAAGAATAGTGCGTAGGCATCGTTCATGGCGGTGAACTCGCTCATGTCCTTGAGGTACACAGTGGTGCGAACCACCTTGTCGAGCGCGCTGCCGGCGGCGCTCAAAATCTCCTCCAGGTTGTCGAGCACCTGCGCGGTCTGCTGGCCCACCCCGCCTTCCACAATCTGTCCCGTCGCCGGATCCAGCGGAATCTGCCCGCTGACAAAGACAAAGCCGTTGGCGCGGATGGCCTGCGAATACGGGCCGATAGCCTGCGGTGCATTGGGCGTAGCGATCACTTCGCGCATGGGTTTTCTCCTCGTAATTACGCACCCAACATTCTAGCGTTACGGCTTGGTAGGCCGTAGCAGAAACAAATAGGCGGCGGCGATGGCGTACAGTGCGATTGGAATCGGCGGGGCCGTGCCCAGGATTTGCAGCCCAAAGCCGGTCAGTCCCACGGCGGCGCACAGGCCCTGCACGATGAGGTTGCCGCGGCTCCAGCGCTTGAGCAGATCGGGGTTGCCCGGGTTGCGGCGGAGCTCCGCCAGCGCGGGCAGCACCATGCTATTGCGCAGCGTGTAGGCCAGGCCAAGCAGCGTGGTGGCCGCAATCACCGGCACATAGATCCGGTTGCCGAGCACGTTGCGCACCCCGCGAAACATCACCGTGCCGACGATGGCGCACGCCACCAGCATGCCCACCGCCGTGCGCAGGGAACGTTGCAAAGCGAGGTAGGCGGTTTCCACCAACTGCGTGTGGGACTGGGATTTCTGCGTGTAGCGGGACATAATTGCCTGCCAATTAGCCGATCGGAAAGAAAGAGTCTGGTTTAGCTGGATAACTTCTGCACGCGCTCCACATCGTATACGCCAGCCACGCGCCGGATTCCGGTGATGATGCGGTTGAGGTGATTGACATCGCGGGTTTCAAAGGTGACGTCGATGGTGGCCTTGGAGTCGCCGGTCTTGGCCTCGATGTGGCGGATGTTGGCGTCCTCTCCGCTGATGACGGCCGAAACCTGGGTGACGATACCGGGCCGGTCGTCGCAGCTGACCACCAGTTTGACCGGGTAGATGGACGGCGCGCCGGCGATGCGCGGCTCTTTGGCCGCCCACTCCACGGCCAGCTTGCGCTCCGGCTCATACATCAGGTTTTGTACGTTGGAACAGGTTTTGCTGTGCACCGCCACGCCCTTGCCGCGCGTCACGTAGCCGACAATCTCCTCGCCGCGGATCGGGTTGCAGCAGCGCGCGCGATAGACCAGCAGGTCGTCGGTGCCGCGCACGGTGAGCGCCGAGCTGCTCTCCATCCCGAACGCCCGCTTCACCGCCGAGGCGATGCCCTGGTGCTCTTCGCCGGGCTGCAGATTGCTGTTGGGCAGCACCTTGGCCAGCACCGAGCGCGCCGAGTACTTGCCGTAGCCGATGCCGGCCATCAGGTCGTCCACCTTGCCTAAGCCGTATTCGGCGGCAGCCTTCAGCAGCTCGGGGTCCTTGATGTCCTTGAGCGCGATGCGGTACTTCCGCGCTTCCTTTTCGATCAGCTTGTGGCCGATTTCGATGGCGCGCTCGCGCTGGTGAATGTTGAGCCAGTGCTTGATCTTCTGCCGGGCGCGCGAGCTCTTCACAATGCTCAGCCAGTCGCGGCTCGGCTTGTGCCCAACCTGGGTCATGATCTCGACAATGTCTCCCGAGCGCAGCATGGAGCGCAGCGGAACGATGCGTCCGTTCACCTTGGCGCCTACGCAGGTGTGTCCCACCTCGGTGTGCACCGTGTAGGCAAAATCGATGGGCGTAGCTTCGCGCGGCAGGATGACAACCTTACCCTTCGGCGTGAAGGTGTACACCTCCTCGGGATACAGATCGATCTTCAGCGTGGAGAGGAACTCGCCCGGATCGGCCATCTCGCGCTGCCACTCCACCACCTGCCGCAGCCAGGCCAGGCGCTGCTCGTCCCGCGCCGAGATCGGCCCGTCCTTGTATTTCCAGTGCGCCGCAATGCCCTCTTCGGCCAGCTTGTGCATCTCCTCGGTGCGGATCTGCACCTCGAAGGGATGGCCGTCTTCGGCGATCACCGTGGTGTGCAGCGACTGGTAGAGGTTGGGGCGCGGCATGGCGATAAAGTCCTTGATGCGCCCCGGCACCGGACGCCATGCGTTGTGAATAATCCCCAGCACCGCGTAGCAATCGTTCACCGAATACGTAATGATCCGCAGCGCCAGCAGATCGTACATCTGATCCGCCGTGATCTTCTGCTTGATCATCTTCTGATAAATGGAGTACATGCGCTTGATGCGCGAATCGACCCGCACCACGTTGATCTTGGCCTCGCTCAGCTTGACCTTGATGGTCTCCACCATCTTCGCCAGCGCGGCCTCGCCGTCTTTGCGCAGCGCCTCCACCTGCTCGGAAACCATCTTGTAGCCCACCGGATCGACGTAGGGAAACGACAGGTCTTCCAACTCGCCGCGAACCTTGCCCATGCCGAGCCGGTGCGCCAGCGGCGCGTAAATCTCCAGCGTCTCCTTGGCAATCTTCATCTGCCGCTCGGGCGACAGGTGCTGCAGCGTCCGCATGTTGTGCAGCCGGTCGGCCAGTTTGATGAGCACCACGCGGATGTCGTCCACCATGGCCAGCATCATCTTGCGCACGTTTTCCGCCTGCGCTTCCTCGCGCGAGGCGAAATCGATCTTGCTGATCTTGGTGACGCCCTCGACGATGTGGGCAACCTGTTCGCCGAATTGCTGCTTCAACTCCTCCACGGTGAACGCCGTGTCTTCAATCGCGTCATGCAGCAGCCCGGCGGCGATGGCCGTGGTGTCCAGCCTCATCTCGGCCAGCAGAATCGCCACTTCCAGGGGATGCACCAGATAAGGCTCGCCGGAGGCGCGCTGCTGTCCGCTGTGATGTTGCAGGGAAATTTCGTAGGCGCGGTGGACGATGTCCAGATCGTCGTTGGGACGATTGGCGCGTGCAGTTTCCAGCAGATCGCGGAACCGTGTCGCGGTCAAAGCGCTGGTCGCAATGTTCTCGCGCAAGCTCGCCATGATTGATTTTAGACCTTAATCTCCCGTCCGTGCCAAACTGGTACGCAGGCAGGCGCTCCTGCTGCGCCCCTATTGCATCCGATGTCGCAGCGCCGCAGAATGATTCCGGGGCGCCGGGAAAGACCATGAAAGTACTCGTCAGTGGTGCCGGAGGGATGATCGGACACGCGGTTTCCACCCAGCTGCGAGCCCGGCAGCACCAGGTCTCGGCCTTGGTGCGCGACCCGCAACGGGCCCGCCCCGGCGACCTGCTCTGGCAGCCATCGAGTCCGGTCGATCCCTCCCAGCTCGCCGTCTTCGACGCCATCGTGCATCTGGCCGGAAGTCCCGTGGCGGTCCGCTGGACGGCGGCAGCCAAGGCGGAGATCCGCAACAGCCGGGTCGAGGGAACCGCCAACCTAGCGCGGGCGGCGGCGCAGGCACAGCAGCAGAGCGGCCAGCCGAAGGTGCTCATCTGCGCCTCGGCCATCGGCTACTATGGCAGTCGTGGCGAAGAGACGCTGGTAGAAGACAGCGCGCCGGGGCTGGGGTTCCTGGCCGAAGTGTGCTGCCAGTGGGAGGCCGCGGCGCTTCCGGCGGCCATGGCCGGCGTCCGCGTGGTCCACATGCGAAGCTCGCTGGTGCTGAGTCCCTCCGGCGGGGCGCTGGCCAAAATGCTGCCTGCTTTCCGCCTGGGAGCGGCCGGCACGCTCGGCGGCGGACGCCAGTGGTGGAGTTGGATAAGCCTGGAAGATGCGGCGCGCGCCTTTGTCTTTGCCCTGGAGAATGAGCACGCCCACGGCGCACTGAACGTGGCCGCCCCGCATCCAGTGACCAACGCGGAATTCACCCGTACGCTTGGGCGGATTGTGGGGAGGCCTGAGCTGCTTGCGCTGCCCGCCTTCGCCCTGCGCCTGGCCGGCGGCGAGATGGCCGACGAGCTGCTGCTTGCCAGCCAGCGCGTGCTGCCCCGGCGGCTGCTGGAGGCGGGATTCCAATTTGAGGATGCCGAGTTGGAGCCGGCGCTGCGAAGGCTGCTGAACCGCCCTACTTCCAGGACTCTGGCTTCAGCTGAATAAGGGCTTGTAATCTTTCCCAAAAATGGTCTTCAGCTCGTCCTGGTAAAGACCTTCGTACTTGGCAAGGTAGTCGTACAACTGCTGCACCGAATGGGACACATTGTCTTCGTCGCACTGGCCTCTCCGGTAGTAAAGCCGGTTATTGGTCAGCAGCAGGTTGAATCCGAATTTCGAGGAAACGATCGGATTATTGCCGACGATGAGTTCTCGCCACGCCCGATGACTGAGTTCCGGCAGCATTGAATTCTCCCAATCACACAGAAAAGTTGAGAACCGCCGGCATCGTTCCAATCCTGCCTGCGTATTCCGCTAAGTGGTGCGCTCATGTCCGGGGGTATCGAACCAGCTTTGGGATGATTTTACATGAGCGCGCGTTCCCTTCCTTGTTAAAGAATCGTTACCGGCAGATCATCAGTCGCAGCCCCACGGTAACAGCGTTCTGTTACTGCTTTTCGCGCGCAATCCCGCCCACCGTCGCGCCGCTTGCCCGCAGGTAATCGGCAGGGGAGATCATGATCTGCATGCCGCGCTGCCCGGCGGAGACGCACACCCTATCCCACAGTTCGATCGTCTCGTCGGCGAAAACGGGGTAGTCTTTCTTCATGCCCAGCGCGGTCACGCCGCCGCGAATATATCCGGTCACGCTCTGCACTTCCTTCAGCGGCAGCATCTCCACCTTGCGGTCGCCGGTGAGCCGCGCCAGCGCCTTGAAGTCGAGCTCATAGCTGCCCGGAATCACCGCCACCGACACGCCGTTGCGGTCGCCCCGCACCGCCAGCGTCTTGAACACCTGCTCGGGTGGCAGGCCGACCTTGGCCGCGACGTTCTCCGCCGAGAGATCCTCCGGATCGATCGCGTACTCGCGCAGCTCGTAGTGAATGCCGAGCGAATCCAGAATGCGGCAGGCGTTGGTCTTGCTCATCCCCATTATTCAAACATAGGATTCGGCCACCGGTCTTGCAAACCCTGCGCCATCCGCCCCATCCCACTGGTTTGCGTAAGTAATCACGCGAGGGAAAGGAAAAGATCTGAGTATGACGAACAACACGATCGACATCATTGAAAATTTGATTCAAACCTGCCGCAATGGGGAAGAGGGTTATCGCAGTGCCGCCGAGCACACCAACGACCTCGACCTGCGGGACTTTTTTGATAGGGAGGCGAAGGAGCGCGCACGATTTACCCGAGAGCTGGAGCGCGCGGCGGAGGGCCTGGGCGAGCCTGAACCCAGCCGCAACACCAGCGTGGCGAGCAAGGTCCATCGTGCCTGGTTCGATCTGAAGCAGAAATTCGGAGGCGGCGACGAAAGCGTTGTTGAATCCGTGGAAGCGGGGGAAAGCGACGCACGGAAGGAATACCAGGAAGCTCTGGACGGCAGCCTTCCTTTCGATGTCCGCGCCATCGTCGAACGGCAGTTTGAGAGCATTGCCATTGCCTACGACCGGGTTTGCGCCCTGCGGGATCAGTTCAAGAGAGCAGCTTAGGCTGGCTCGCCCGATGGTCCGTAAAAGCGCCGCGCGGCTGGTTCTCTGCCGTCGTCTTTTTCTGAACCCGCCGCGCCGCCCGCGTCATCTGTGCTCTACAAGTGGGGGACTAGAAAATGAGTGCTGAATTCTCTGCTGCGGAAAACATTGGTGATAAGAACATCGACCTCATCAAGAAGCTGATCGAGACCTGCCGCGACGGGCAGGCCGGCTATCTGGAAGCCGCCGAACACGCCCGGAACTCCGCTTTGCGGGCTTTCTTCTCCCAGCAGGCGATGGAGCGCGCCCGGTTTGCAGCCGAGCTGGAGCACCTGGCGAGGCATCTCGGTGAGGCCGACCCATCTCAGGACACCAGCATCGCCAGCAAAATGCATCGCGCCTGGATCGATTTGAAGTACAAGCTTGGGGGCCGCGACTCCGGTGTGCTCGGCTCCGTGGAGGCTGGAGAGCACAACGCCAAGGCCCACTACCTGGAAGCGCTGCAGGCCGACTTGCCGCCCGAAGTGCAGAGCATCGTCGAACGGCAGGCCGAGAGCGTCTTCGCCGCCTACGATCAGGTGCGCTCGCTCTACAGCGTGTACTCCAAAGCAGCCTAGCTTGCGAGTGGTCATACGCAGAAGCGCCGCGCCCTCGCGCGGCGCTTCCGCTTTCGACCCATCGCAGCCGGCCTAGGGCTTGGGCAACTGCAGCATCATGCCGCCCTGTCCGCCTTCGACCGTGGGCAGCTGTCCGTTCCAGCGGTCGATCAGCGCGCGATCATTCTCCAGCCGGCGCAGCTCCAGCAGTTGCGGGGTCAACGAACTGAGGCGGATGCGATTGGCATCGGCCTCGCCCTGGGCGCGCAGCACCTGCGACTTGGCATCGCCTTCGGCGGCGGCGATCTTTTTGGCCGCCTCGGCCTGAATCGTCGCCAGTTCGTTCTTGGCCCGTTCGGATTCCTGAATGGCCTGTGCCTTGGAGGTGATCGCGTTGGCAATTACCGCGGGCACGCGCGGCGCTCCGATAAAGCCGAACTGCTGCACTGAAACTCCCACCGGCTCCACCTTGCTTTCAATCATCGCCTCAACCTTGTTGAGGAACTCCGTCTTCTTCTCGCCGTAAATGTCCTCCACTGTATAGGTGGAGGCAACTTCGTTCAGCGAGTTGCGTACGATGTCGCGCAGAATGCCGTGCGTAAACAGGTCGAGATCGCTGATGCGGTATTTGACGTAGAACTCCGGCACCTTGGCGCCGTCGATCGCGTAGGAGAGCGAAACGTCCGCCTTGATCTCCATCCCTTCTTTCGAGTTGAAGCCCATCTCCTCGTTCACCGGATGTCCTTCGTTCAGGTCAGCCGTCCACTTCACCGTCTGCACATAGGTTGGGAACTGAATGACCTGGCTCTTCAGCGGACTGTAGAAGACCCAGCCGGTGCGGATCGGAATGTCGGAGGCGCCGCGCTGGCTGCCCGCCAGGTTGATCTCGATGCCCGCGTGTCCGGCATCGATGCGGGTCACGCTGATCACATTGCTCAGAATGAACCAGCCTACGATCAGCGCGAAGCCGATGCCCAGCCAGCGAAACAGATTGCCGCCATGCAGGCGCATGGCGAGAGCAGCGTCTTCGTCTTGAAAATTACCCTTCAAAATCGTCATTTCAACCTGCTCCAGATCACGTGAACGACCATCGGCACGGCTAGCACCAGCCCGAGGATCATCGCGATGCCGCCCAGCAGAGACCGATCGCTGGGCAGGTTCATCAGGTGGAAAGCTTCGGTCAGCAGTCCAAAGGAAACCAGCAGTACTGCCACGGTGAACACACTGCGGAATAGAGTGCTCATGGTTGGAATAACCGTAATGGATTCGGAGTGCCAAGTATGAAGCGGAGCAGCAGGAAAGTAAAGAAACCAAAGTCATGCTCAGCTTGCGGATCGCCGGCCGTTTACTTGGAACCGGGACCTTTCCAGCACCCAGGATTCCCGCGAACGTTCCCCCGTCATTGACCTCTCAATGATCCGTGCTAAGGCAGGTATTCACAAACAATTCGACTCTTATTAACATTTGGCCTCCCGGCCTTCCCTACCATTCTCGCTCGGAGGCCACAATGAAAAAAACGCTTGCCTTGCTTTCCCTCGCAGCTCTCTGTTCGATGGGCACTGCCATCGCCGAGGACAATAACTCCCACCAAAACCAGATCAAACACGTTCTGCTCATCAGCGTCGACGGTATGCACGCAGTGGATTTCCTGAACTGCGCCAAGGGCATCAGCACCGTCAACAACGGCCAGCCCTATTGCCCCGCGCTGGCCTCCCTCGGCAAGAGCGGGATCAACTACGTCGCCGCCAGCACCTCAAAACCATCGGATTCCTTTCCCGGCCTGATCGCGCTCGCCACCGGTGGAAGCCCGGCCCTGACCGGCGTCTACTACGACGTTGCGTATGCCCGGAATTATGACGCGCCCGCGGTAACCACCGGCAACGGCCTCGCGGCCGGCCCCTGCACGCCCTACGCGACGCCAACGGGCACCACAACCGAGTATGAAGAAGGCATCGACATCGACCAGACCAAGTTAAACGGCGGCGCGCCGGGCGCTGCGCTCACCGACGGCGGCATCGCCTCCATCGACACCCAGAAACTGGTCCGCGACCCATCGAATGGCTGCGCGCCGGTTCTCCCGTGGAATTTCGTTCGCGCCAACAGCATCTTCAGTGTCATTCACCAGGCTGGCGGATACGCGGCGTGGTCTGACAAGCACCCCGCCTACAGCGCGGTCGCCTCTGGCCTTGGCCCCGCTGCGCTCGACGACTACTACGCGCCTGAAATCAACTCCGACGTGATCGGCCTTCCGGGCGTTACCACGCCCACCGGCGTATCCTGCAGCTCAGTCCGCGATACAAGCGCGGACCTGACTGCCTGGACCAACAGCTTCCAGAACATTCAGTGCTACGACACGCTAAAGGTCGATGCGATCCTGAACGAGATCGATGGGAAGAATCACCTTGGCACCATGAAGACCAAGGCTCCCACCGTCTTCGGCATGAACTTCCAGGCCGTTAGCGTGGGCCAGAAGCTCATTGAAAAGAGCATCGCAACCAAGGGCGGATATCTGGATGCCACCGGCACGCCCACCGCCGCGCTGCTGGGCGAATTCCAGTTCGTCGACGCCTCCATTGGGGCGTTCGTCAACGAATTGAAGGCGAAGGGTCTCTACGATTCGACGATGATCGTGATCACTGCCAAGCACGGCCAGTCGCCCATCGATCCCAGCCGCTACGTCGCTCAGCTCAACGTCGGCACCTCACCGGCCACCCTGCTCTCCAGCGCGGGCTATATTCCGCCCTCGGAATCCACCATCAACCCCGGCATTGGACCGACGGAAGATGACGTCTCGCTGCTCTGGCTGACCAACTCCTCCGAAACTTTAAACGCCGTCAGCATCCTCGAAGAGAATGCCTCCCCCACCGGCATCGCGCTGGGCCAGATCTACTACGGCACTTCCCTTGCGCTTAACTACAACGACCCGACCGTTGATCCGCGCACCCCGGACATCATCGTGACTCCGAACGTCGGCGTTACATACTCCGGCAGCAGCAAGAAACTGGCCGAGCACGGCGGGTTCGCCCATGACGACACCAATGTCGTTCTTCTGCTGTCCAATCCTGGTTTCCAACCCAAAACCGTCCGCGCCGGTGTGGGCACCGTCCAAGTGGCGCCCACCATCCTCAAGGCCTTGGGCATCGATCCCTGGGCTTTGGATGCTGTGCGTGTTGAGGGAACGAGCGTCCTACCGGAGGACCAGCTCAAGTAACCCGCAAGGCCGGGCCAACTGACAGCGGACGCTCTTCGGGGCGTCCGCTTTTTGGCTCAGCCGCTCCCTGAGGAGAACCATCTAACTCCCCGAAAGGAATTTCGACCCGATGAAGCTGCACACCTATCTCAACTATGGCGGAAACTGCGCCGAGGCCTTCCGTTTCTACGAACAGCATCTTGGCGGAAAAATCATCATGATGATGACCTATGCCGAGATGCCGGAGCCCAAGAATTTCCCGCCCGGCATGGAGAAGCAGGTCCTTCACGCCAGCCTCGAACTGGGAGAAACGCAGCTGCTGGCCAGCGACGTGCCGCCCGAGCGCTTTCAGCCCATGCGCAGCGCCTACCTTGCGCTCTCGGTCGTTAGCATCGCCGAGGCCGAGCGCATTTACCACCTGCTCAGCGACGGCGGCGAGATCTTCATGCCCATGGCGGAAACCTTTTTCGCCTTCCGCTTCGCCATGCTCCGCGACAAGTTCGGCACCTCCTGGATGATCCTCAACTCGCGTCCCCTCACCCATCCCGCGTGATCCCGCAATGGTGCCCCACATCTGCCCGCCAAGAGCAGATGTGGGATTTTGACTTTGCCTCCGCTCTACTCGCTTTACAATCAGCCTTGCGCCGCTAGCTCGCCGGGTGGCCCATTCAAGCCCGTCGTTGGCTTGAGTGGGTTACTGATTCTGCCGGTGCCCCATATTTGCCGCAGTTGGCAAATGTGGGTCCTTATGACTTTGTCTCCGCTCCTCAGCCTTACAATCAGCTATGCGCCGCTGGCTCGCCATTCTCGCCATTTCTCTCCTGGCGGCTCCGAGCCCGGCTCAAAATCCGGCTCAGCTCTCCAGCGTCGCCGCCCACATCCACGGAGAGATGTCCTTCCTTGCCTCCGACGCATTGCGAGGACGCGGCAGCGCCACCCACGATGAGATGGTCGCCGCCACCTACGTCGCCAGCCAGTTTTCGTCCTTCGGGCTCGAAGACGCTCAACTGCAGCGCGTTCCTCTTCCCTCGGGCGGCGCCACCTACAACGCCTTCGCCCTGCTGCGCGGCTCCGATCCCGTGCTGGCCTCCCAAACCATCCTGCTTAGCTCCCACCTCGACCACCTCGGCGTGCGCACCACGTCCTCCGGCGAAGTCATCTACCACGGGGCCGATGACGACGCCAGCGGCACCACGGCCGTCCTTGAACTGGCCCGCGCGCTCGGCGCGCTGCCCACCCATCCCCGCCGCACCATCCTGTTCGTCTGCTTCGGCAGCGAGGAGACCGGCGGCCAGGGCAACCAGTATTTCCTCCAGCACCCGCCCTTGCCGTTGGCCTCCATCGTCGCCAATCTCGAGTTCGAAATGATCGGCCACGCCGACCCGGCCATCCGTTCCACCCAGCTCTGGCTCACCGGATGGGAGCGCAGCAACCTCGGCCCAACGCTCGCCAGGCAAGGTGCCCCGCTGGTCGCCGATCCTCACCCCGAGCAGCACTTCTTCCGCCGCTCGGACAACTTCGACCTCGCCCGCCAGGGCATCGTCGCCCAAACCGTCTCCAGCTACGGACTCGGCCCCCACTATCATCAGCCCACCGACGACCTCGCCCACATCGACTTCGACCACCTCACCCGCGCCATCGAATCCATGATCGCCCCCATCGAGTGGCTCGCCAACACCGACTGGAAGCCATCCTGGAACCCCGGCGGCCAGCCCTAGCCAAGCGGACTGTTCCTTGTTCCGTCATGATGTTGCAATGGAGAGTATTAGTAAGACGGGAGAGTGTTGGTAATGCGGGAGATCGAGATCAGCCTTTTCTCCCGCTACCGTGGTTCAGGACCGCTTTTCACCGATTGCTTGATGGGTTGGCGGCGCTTGGAAATGGCGACCCAAGGTTGATGTTGCTGTCAGGTGACATTTCATCGCCCTTGCGTCCCAGTGATGGGTCGGCGGACCGGGGAAATGGCGACCCAAGGTCGGCCCTATTGCTCCCCGCAAACACGCTTTGGTTCGTGGCCATGGATGACGGCAAGTCGGCGTTGACTGAAGGTGACGACTCGTCGGCCATGCCGTTTGCCAGCGCCGGGTTAGCGGACTGTGGAAACGGCTCGGCATAGGATGAATGTTGCTGGCCAATGGCCAGGGCGGATCCGAGCAACAGCACTGCAAACGCTCCAATCGTAGTTTTCATACAACGAACTCCTTCCGGGTTCACTAACCGCGCCTCGGGTAGTCCAGAAGCGACCTTGCCCGTGGACGTAAGTGCCTGCTATGAGGCCATACATATGTGTTAAACGCATTGAGATCGGCGTAGATCCTCTCTCCATAATCAGCGTTCACATCGTTTGACTGGCAATGCTCGGTAAAGTTACACGCAACGGAAGATTTTGGCGGTGGCCCACATTTCCAGCTCCCCTAAGGTGCCGCTCCGGCTATATCCGCACCCTCGCAGCTCCGGATTGCCCAATCGCCCCTGCCTGTGCGATAGTTCTAACTCTGGCAGCTTCGCTCCCCTTGGGCATGGCAACGTCAACTCCGTCGAGGTACTGAATGTCGGGTCATTTCGCTCCCCTGAAGATCGCTCCCCGCAACCTTGAGAACGCCCTGAGCTGGCTCTCCGACCACGGCTTCCAGGTCAACCGCACCGGCGGTGCCTGCACGATCACCAAGAACGGATGCATCGCTGCCATCGAGCCCGGCCGGAACGGCATGCCACGCGTCAGCCAGTTCCCCGCCATCCTGGTCGCCGGCGAACCGGCCGAGCTGGTCGATCGCGGCTACCAGAAGTTTCTCAAGACCAGCCAGTGCCAGCTCCCCGCTACCGCCGAGCAGCTGGCATCCCTGCACCGCTTCGCCGAAGAAATCAAAGAGGCGCTCGGCTACACCAGCCTCTACAACGAGGGACTCGGCAGCGTCAGCGGCCGTTATCAGTATGACCGCCTGGTCAGCCGCGACCTGCCGCCCAGCTCGCGTCCGGTCCGCCCCTGGCAGAAGTAAGTCGGTCGGTTCCTGTAACTTAGAGAATTGTCCTGCTGGGCGGTCGCCCCCGGGTGACAGGTGGCCCATTCAAGCCTTCTTTTGGCTTGAGTGGGGCAGTGGACTCCGGCAGTGGACTCTGAGAGCGAAGCTTCTCAGGATATCCCGCCCGCTTTTCCAGCGCTCGTTTTTTAGCGTCGCGGGTCAACCCTCCCCGCCGTTGCCCCCTCCAACAAGTCGAGACGTTCCCCGCCTGGCGGCCCCGTTGGCCGCTGGCTTGCGCAGCCGCACGTGCCCCGGGCGTTGGAATTCGCCCGCGCCTACCCGTCAACGGTTGGCGCCTGAGAGGGATACAACCATGAAGTACGCAGTGAACTTTCTGTTGTTGCTCGCGCTTGTCTTTTCGGTGTCCGCCTTCGCGGAAGATAAGGACGATGTGAACCATCGCCTCGAAGCTGCCGCGGCGGATCTCAACCGACTCACCAATGCCCCGGACGCCGGGATTCCGCAGGAGATCCTCACCGGTGCCAGATGCGTCGCCATCGTCCCCAGCCTGGTCAAGGGAGGCTTCATCTTCGGCGCTGAGGGCGGCCGCGGCGTTGCCACCTGCCGCGTCAACGGCGGCCGTTGGAGCGCGCCGGCATTTTTCACCATCGCAGGCGGTAGCTGGGGAGCACAGATCGGAGTCGAAGACGTCAACCTCGTCATGCTGTTCATGAACCACGAGGGAGCCAACCATCTGCTCTCCGCTGACTGGAAGATCGGCGCCGACGCCGGAGTCGCTGCCGGACCGTGGGGCCGTAACGCCAGCGCTAATATGGCCATCAACGCGTCCACCTCCATCCTCACCTACTCGCGCTCCAAGGGCGCCTTCATCGGAGTCAACTTGAACGGAGCCAATGTTCACGTCGATGAGAGGGCCATGCGCGATTTCTACGGCCACAACGTCAACTTCCGCGCCGTTCTGGAGGGAAGAGTACCTCCACCCCCAGCCGCCCATCCCTTCCTCGCCGACATCCGCCACAACTTCCATGAGGCTGAAGCCAGCAAGTAAGGTAGCGGCTTAGCAACTTTTGAGGGTGCCCCATATCTGCTGTATTCAGCAGATGTGGGGTCTTTGACTTTCCGCGAGGCTACGGGCACCCCGCACGCCACCACGCCAGACCTGCCGCCGCCATCCATTGCCCCTTCGCCGCCGTGGTGTTAGAGTTCCCTTCGATTTCCGCGGGAACCTCGACGCCTGCGCGCAGCGCGCCAGCCATTGCAAGGAGCCTTATGTTCGGACACCCCTACTCACCGTTCTACGGACCGATGTACGCATACCATCCCTTTTTCCGGCTCTTCTTCGCCATCGCCGTCGTCTTCCTCGTCATCGGCGTCTTCTACATCCTTACCCTTCGCCGCGCGCTCCTGCTCTGCGCCCCCGCCAACCGCGCGGCCAGTCCGGACTCGGCTTGGCTTCTGCTCATCCCGCTCTTCAACATCATTTGGCAGTTCATCCTCTACCCGCGCATCTCCGTCTCTCTGGAGCGCGAATTCCGTCAGCGCGGCCTGCCCATCGAACGCGAACCCGCACGCTCGCTCGGCCTCGCCCTCGCCATCCTCCACGCCTGTTCGCTCATTCCCCTGGTAAACTTCTTCACCGGCATCGCGGCCCTGGTCTGCTTCATCCTCTATTGGAGCAAAATCTCCGGATACGCCCGGCAGCTGGAAGCCAATCCCTTCTTCGCCCCCCCTGCACCGGGACAGTTGAGTTCCCAGCCGCAAGTCCAGGGCGGCTTCTGCTCCCACTGCGGCGCCCCGCTCCAATCCGGCGCGCCCTTCTGCCCCAACTGCGGCAACCCCATCCCCCGGTAGGCTGCTAAAATATCAGCACGTTCGCTGTTCCCGCCATGGCCGTTTCCGAACAAATCGATGTCGCCGTCGTCGGAGCCGGCCATGCCGGCTGCGAGGCTGCCATGGCCGCCGCGCGCATGGGGCTCCGCACCGCCCTGTTCACCCTCAACTCCGACCTCATCGCGCAGATGTCCTGCAATCCCGCCATCGGCGGCATCGCCAAGGGGCACCTCGTCCGCGAGATCGACGCCCTCGGCGGCGTCATGGCCGAGGTCACCGACGCCGTCGGCATCCAGTTCCGTCTGCTCAACACCTCGCGCGGCCCCGCCGTCTGGTCGCCCCGCGCCCAGTGCGACAAGCAGGCCTACCGCCTCAAGATGCGCCAGGTCCTCGAATCCCAGCCCAACCTCCAGATCAAGCAAGCCGAGGTCGCCGAGCTCTGGGTAGAAGACGAAACGCCGGGTGCCCCATATCTGCCGCAGTTAGCAGATGTGGGACCATCGCCGAACGAGGTACCCCGCCGCATCCGTGGCCTTCGCCTCCGCGACGGCCGCACCATCTCCGCCCGCGCCGTCGTCGTCACCACCGGAACCTTCCTCAACGGCCTCATCCACTGCGGCGAGCAGACCTACCCCGCCGGACGCAGCGGCGAACCTGCCTCCATCCTCCTCGGCGAAAGCCTCAAAGCCCTCGGCCTCCGCCACTGCCGCCTCAAAACCGGCACGCCCCCGCGCCTCGATGGCCGCACTATCGACTTTTCCCGCTTTCAGCCCCAGCCCGGAGACGCCGATCCCACCCCCTTCAGCTTTCGCACCCGGCGCATCACCCAGCCTCAGGTCCCTTGCTACATCGCCTACACCACGGCCGAAACCCATCGCATCATCCGCGAGAACGTCCACCGCTCGCCCATGTACAGCGGACAGATCCACTCCATCGGCCCGCGCTACTGCCCGTCCATCGAAGACAAGATCGTCAAGTTTCCCGACAAGCACACCCACCAGCTCTACCTCGAACCCGAGGGCCTCAACACCCACGAGATCTACCTCAACGGCATGAGCACCTCGCTCCCGGTCGAGGTCCAGCTCGCCATCCTCGCCTCCATCCCCGGCCTGGAAACCGCCGAGATACTCCGCCCCGGCTACGCCATCGAGTACGACTCCATCGATCCCACCGAGCTCGACCGCACTCTCGAAACCCGCAAAATCCGCGGCCTCTACCTCGCCGGACAAATCAACGGAACCAGCGGCTACGAGGAAGCCGCCTGCCAGGGACTCATGGCCGGCATCAACGCCGCCCTCGCCATCAAAGGCGAGCCGCCCCTCACCCTCAACCGCAGCGAAGCCTACATCGCCATCCTCATCGATGACCTCATCAGCAAGGGAACCAGCGAACCCTACCGCATGTTCACCTCCCGCGCCGAGTTCCGCCTCCACCTGCGCATCGACAACGCCGACCGCCGCCTCACCCCCCACGGACGCCGCATCGGCCTCATCTCCGACCAGGCCTGGCTCGACTTCCAATCCAAGCAGCGCCGCATGACCCACCTCCAGCAGCAGCTCGAAACCCAGCGTATTTCGACGGGTGCCCCGGTTGCGGGTAGCCCATTCAAGCCCGCAGTTGGCTTGAGCGGGGCAGTTGACGCTGCAGCTGACGTTGCAGTTGACGCACCAGCTGATGTTGCAGTTGACGCTCCAGTGGACGCTGCTGTTGATCTTCCTCCTGACTCTAAAATCCCACTCCCCACCGCTGTCATCGAAAAGCTCGGCTCCATCCCTGCCGGACAAACCTTCGCCCAGCTCCTGCGCCGTCCCCAGGTCACCATCGACGACCTCATCCCCGTCTGCCGCCGGCTGGCCCCGGAGTTCTTCTCCCACGATGGCCTCGAGGCGCTGACAGATGCCCCCCATCTGCCGCAGTCAGCAGAAGCAGGAGACCAAGCCCATCCGCTCCCCTCCGCCATCTGGGTCGAACTCAAGTCGGTCGAAACCGAAGTCAAATACGCCGGCTACCTGCAGCAGCAGGCCAAGGCCATCGAGCGCCTCAAAAAAGCCGAAACCAAAACCATCCCCGACTGGCTCGACTACTCCGCCATCAGCGGCCTCTCCCGCGAAATGAAGGAGAAACTCACCCGTCTGCGCCCGCAAACCATCGGCCAGGCCTCGCGGCTCCCCGGCGTCACTCCCGCCGCCGTCGCTCTGCTCAACGTCTACATCGAAATCCAATCCCGGCAGCGCAAACAGACCGGCTCCCCCGCCACCTAACCGCTCGCTCTACACGCTATGCGTAAACGCGTTCGATGAAAATCCCCTAAATGCGCGGCACTAAAGCAACCCCAAGGTTGCTGCTCAGGTTCAGACTACCGAGCGGGATTTCTCATGCGCAGTCTTCCTATCCAAAGCGGAATGATACGGATCGCCTCGGTCGCCGGAAAACGAAGAGACATCCCTGTCTCGGGCATCTGCAAGGCCCGCCTGCTCTGGCTCTTCCGCAATTACCACATCCTCGATTTCCCCGTGCTCAACCCCAAGCAGCAGCAACTGATCGCCGAAATGTGGAACTCGGTGCCGGGCTCGGATCCAAAAGAAGTTGTTGCCACGAAAAATGATCCAACCCACGCCGTCCTCAAGGCGGTCGATCCGGCGGCCGATGACTGGGCCGGCCCTGCGTCGGATCTGGCTTCCCTCGATCTGATCGGCACCGTCGAAGGCTTCCTGCCCCAACTCTATGCCCCTGCCCAGTTCCGCGTAGGCGACCCCATCCAGTCACCCGCAGTTGCCCACCGCTACCGCTCCCGCATCCGCCTCCACTTGCCGGAGAGCGTGCGCATTCGCGTCATCTGGAGCGCCGGGGCCGCAATGGCCGTTTTGCTGCTGGCCGCGGTCTTCGCTCTGGGACCCATGACTCCAGGCCTAGGCGCCCCGGCCTCAGCCGCCCCAGGCGCGAAGACCCTCGCCCCCAAGGCGACGCCGCTTCCGGCCGTGGCTGCCGCCGACCCCAAACCGATTCGCCCGGCGCCCCCTGGGTTGGCCCGCCCCGCCGCCAAGCCATCGCCCGCCGTCGTTGCCGAGGGTGCCCCATATCTGCCGCATTCAGCAGATGTTGGACTACCGCCTCACCCGCTCCCCTCTGCGATGTCATTGAACGTATCCGCGCCCGAGGTCACGCTTCCACCCACTCGTCCCACGCTCCACACCAAGCCACCCGCAATCCCACCCGCAACAGCGTCCGCCAATCGGCCCACTCACCCGCCCGCAACCCGGGAAGTCATGATTCGCGTCAGCGTGGATAGCCAGGGCCATACCCAGGAGGTCGAAATCCTGCAAGGCCACTCGAAGAAGACCGCCGCCGCCCTCACCGCCGCCAGGCGCTTCGCTTTCGAGCCCTGCAACCGCTCCTTCGATTGCGACCACCTGCTGAAATTCACCGATTACGGCGATGCCTCCATCGTGCAGAAAATCGAGTAGCCCGCGCGATCGGTTTGCTTTGGTTTGGCTCGGGTTTTGATGTGTCACCCTGAGCGTCGAGCGCCGCGGCCGGAGCGGCATCTTCTGCCGCGTACCCGCCTGCGAAGTTCAAGTGAAGGCCCCCAGCGCAGTCCAATTCTCTATTGCCGCCTACAGGCCTTTCGGCCACCAATCCTCCGGACTTGCCTTCAACCTCTGAAACCTTGAGACGTTGAAACCCCGCATTTTTGCGTTACACTTCCCCACGCACGCGGCACCATCCAGGAGCCATCATGAAAGCCATTGGCTACGTCCAGTCCCTGCCCCCGACCGATCCCGACTCCCTGTTCGACTTCGAACTCGCCACGCCCACCCCCGGACCGCGCGACCTGCTCGTCGCCGTCCACGCCGTCTCCGTCAACCCCATCGACACCAAGGTCCGCATGCGCGCCCAGGGAACCCCGGAGCAGCCCAAAATCCTCGGCTTCGATTGCGCCGGCGTCGTCCAATTCACCGGCCCCGACGCCACCTTCTTCAAGCCCGGAGACGAGGTTTTCTACGCCGGCTCCATCCTCCGTCCCGGCACCAACAGCGAACTCCACGTGGTCGATGAGCGCCTCGTCGGGCCTAAACCCCGCTCGCTCTCCTTCGCCCAGGCCGCCGCCCTGCCGCTCACCTCCGTCACCGCCTGGGAGCTCCTCTTCGACCGCCTCCGCCTGGCGTCAGCGGCCGGAGGGCCATCGGTTGGTCCGTCCGCGCCGCTCGGCCGCGAGGAAAAAACACCGCAGTCATCCGCCTCCCTGCTCGTCATCGGAGCCAGCGGCGGAGTCGGTTCCATCCTCGTCCAGCTCGCCCGCCAGCTCACCGGCCTCACCGTCCTCGCCTCGGCCTCGCGCCCTGAAACCCAGCAGTGGGTCCTCCAGAACGGAGCCCACCACGCCATCGATCACTCCAAAAAACTCAGCCAAGAGGTCCGTGCTCTCGGCATCCACTTCGTCGAATACATCATCGGCCTCACCCACACCGACCAGCACTTCGCCGAGATCGTCGAACTCATCGCTCCCCAGGGACGCTTCGCCCTCATCGACGACCCCGCCCCGCTCGACATCAACAAGCTCAAACCCAAATCCGTCTCCCTGCACTGGGAGTCCATGTTCACCCGCTCCTCGTTCCAAACCCCGGACATGATCGAGCAGCACCGCATCCTCCAGCAAATATCGACACTTGTCGATGAAGGACGCATCCGCACCACACTGAATAAGGTTGCCGGACGCATCGACGCCGCCAACCTGCGCGCCGCCCACGCCGCCATCGAGTCCCACACCTCCATCGGCAAAATCGTCCTCGAAGGCTTCTGAGGCAAACCCGGCGATTTGTTTTCGCCGTTGCTATCGCTGTTGATTTTGTTTTTGACGTTGTTTTTGAGGTGTCATCCTGAGTGCAACGAAGGACCTCTACTCCGCTCACTTTCCACTGCGGCGTCAGGGTAATTTCGGCAGCCTATCGACGGGGCGGGTGGCCCGACCTTCGACGCGCGGCTTAAAAGGGAAGCACCCCGTTCCCCATCCACGGCAGTTGCCGTTGCCATCAGCCCCTGTGACCGAAGTCATAGCGCCCCTGCGCCCCATCCCCTAATCTAGATTCAGAAAGCTGGATTCTTCCTCCATACCTTTATCATGTCGAATCTCGTAGAGACCATAACGCCCGCCGAAGTCCCCACCGCCAAGCCCAAAGCGCAGCGCCGCACCTCGCCTGACCGCTGGCAGCGCACCCGGCTCATCGTGCAGAGCCTGTTCATCCTGCTCAACGTCTTCCTCTGCACCCAGTTCTATTTCTTCGTCCGCTACTTTGAAACCGGCGCCACCGGACCCCACGTCTCCCGCCCCGCCGGAGTCGATGGCTGGCTCCCCATCGCCGGCCTGATGAACACCCGCTACCTGCTCGCCACCGGACACGTCCCCATCATTCATCCGGCCGCCATGGTCCTGTTCCTCATCTTCCTCGCCAGCAGCCTGCTGCTCAAGCGCGCCTTCTGCGCCTGGCTTTGCCCCGTCGGAACCCTCTCCGAATACCTCTGGAAGCTGGGCCGCAAGCTTTTCAAGCGCAACCTCGTCCTGCCCCGCTGGCTCGACATCCCGCTGCGTGGGATCAAGTACCTACTGATGGGCTTCTTCGTCTTCATCGTCGGCGGCATGAGCGCCACCGCCCTGGAAGACTTCATGATCCAGCCCTACGGCATCCTGGCCGATGTCAAAATGCTGCACTTCTTCATACGCATGAGCACCGCCGCCGCCGTCACCGTCGCCGTCCTCATCCTGCTCTCCGTGGTCATCAAAAATTTCTGGTGCCGTTACGCCTGCCCCTACGGAGCCGTGCAGTCGCTGGCCTCGCTCTTCAGCCCCATCACCATCCGCCGCGACGCCGATGCCTGCATCGAGTGCGGCAAGTGCTCCAAGGCCTGTCCGCAGAACCTCCCCGTCGACCGCCTCATCCAGGTCCGCTCCGTCGAGTGCACCGCCTGCATGGAGTGCATCTCCTCTTGCGGTACCCAGAACGCCCTGCAGTTTGCCTTGCCGCCAAAGTCCGCCGCAACCGCCGCGCAGCGCTGGCAGGGACGCACCCTGCAGCCGCTGGCCGCCGTCCTCATCCTCGCCGCCCTATTCTTCGGCGGAGTCTCCGTCGCGCGCCTCACTCACCACTGGCAGACCAACGTTCCCGACGAGATCTACCGCCAGCTCATCCCCCACGTGGACGAAGCCACCCATCCCGGCTTCTAGCCGCACTCATAGAAGAGGCGCCCGTTCCGCCGGGCGCCTCTTCTATCCTTCATTAGATCGATATATGTAAATCTATCTCCTACTGCTCCCGATCGTAATCGTATTCCTCCGGCAGCTTTTTGCCCGGATCAAACTCACCGGAGTACCGATCGCGCCGTCCAAATGCCAATTGAACATCTGGCCGGAAGAGATACATGATGAGCAGCACATACCCCAGAAGCTCAATCCAGAAAGCATCCCCCATCTGTTTCCATAGCTTGTCCGAATCGCTCGCGACGATGGACGCGGCCTGGATCAACCCCCGTGTCACCGGAAGCCCCGTGATCAGCAGCAACCCCCACCGGCCCGGTTCCTTCAAAAACCACAACCCGCCGGCGGTCAGCAGCGAAACCAGTGCCCCGACTCCGGAAAAATACATCACGCCAGCCGCGTCGGTCCGGCCGCTGGGAAGCAGCGCCTGGAGATGGCTGTTGATGTAGCTGATCCCAAAATCTGGCCGCGCCACCTGCACCACGTGAACCAGCAGCAGCACGCCGTAACCAAACATCAACACGGCAAGGAAACTGACACCCGCGGGTCTTCTCACTGTGTACTCCTTGACGCTCTCTGCGCTGACCTCAACCATTCAGTCGCAAGCCGTCGGCGCCAAAGTGTACCTTGGTTCCCCGCCAAAATCTACGGCCCCTCCCGCGAATCTTGCGGCTTGGGATCAAACTCCTGGAGGTATCGGTCGGGTCCTCGAAATGCGTTTCGCACGTCGGGCCGAGTTAGATAAAGAACGATCACCCCGTAAAAGATCATCCGAAACCAGAAGCCATCCGGAATAGGCTTCTGAGGGACGCCGGAGTTCATCACGAGTGCTATCGGGACAGCAATCAAGCTGCGGCCCAACGGGATGCCTGCAACAATCAGTATGGCCCACCAGCCATACTCGTTAAGAAACCAAAGCCATACACCGATTACAAAGGAGACGATCCCCCCAACGATCCATCCCCATAGCATCTGTGCCGCGTCAATCCGGTCGATCGGAAACAGGTGCTTGAGGTACGCGCTGCTGAAACCCGCCCCGATATCCGGATGCGAGTACAACGTCGCAGCCAGAACCGTAAGCACCGCCCCATTTAACAGTAGAAACATCGCGATGATCGTGATCCCGATCGGCCGTTTCATAGCTCGCTCCTTGATGTTTTCTTCCACCACCAGGGCCGGCAGTTCCTGCCGCTGCCGGCAGCAGGAGCTTACCTTTGTTCCTCGCCCAGGTCTAGCCCGGCCCCGCAATTATTCGCGGACGTTTATCCTATTCACCATGGAAGCCGCCGCCCTCTGCACTCTGCTCGCACCCTTCGTCCCGCCCGCCGAACTCGACGATCTTCTGCTCAATTCCATCGCCGTCCATCTCTCGCTCCTCGTCCGCTGGAACCAGCGCATGAACCTCACCGCCCTGCGCACGCCCGAAGCCATGGTCGAGCGCCACTTCGGCGAGTCGCTCTTCGCCGCCCGCCACCTCTGCCCGCGCAACTCCCAGCACGAGCTCTTCGATCTCGGCAGCGGCGCCGGATTCCCCGGCCTGCCCATCAAGTACTGGGCGCCCAGCCTCCAGCTCACCCTCATCGAGAGCCACGGCAAAAAAGCCACCTTCCTGCGCGAAGTCGGACGCGCCCTCAACCTCACCGGCTTCTCCGTCCTCAACGTCCGCGCCGAATCGCTCCCCCAACGAGCGCCCCTGGTCACCATGCGCGCGGTCGAGCACTTCGAACAGGCCCTGCTCGCTGCCGCCAGCCTCGTCGCTCCCGGAGGCCGCCTGGCCCTGCTGATTGGCGAAGCCCAAGCCGAGCGCGCCCTGTCCCTGCTGCCCCCCGGCTCCAGCACCACCATCCCGCTCCCGTCCTCCCACCAGCGCATCCTCCTCACCTGGCAGTCTCCTTCATAGTTCCACGTGGAACATTCGCCGGTGCCCCATATCTGCCGCATTTAGCAGATGTGGGAAGCAGGGTGCCCGTAGCTCGGCCTTAAGCCTACTTCCCCACGTTCCACGTGGAACCCCCGCGTTCCCGACCGGCCAGCGGCATCCTTTGCCGCGTCACCCGGCTCTGCTTCGAAGGGTCGTTCTGTCCAACCAGCAGTCGATTTTGAACTCATCCCCACCCCCTTAGGCCACATTCGCCCCATTTTAGTCCACACGTATACACGTGTACGTGACCACACGTAACAGAGAACCGGCCCAAACGGGCGTTCCACGTGGAACACTCAGCGTCCGCGACCGGCAGCACCGCGTTACCCGCCCTGCGTCCGCGGCAGCCAGCGGGATTCTTGCCGCGCTATCAGACGTTCCGCGTTCCACGTGGAACGTTCTGCACAGCTTTTCGCACTTATCCACCACATCCCCACAGCCCCCCCGTCCTTTCCCCATTGCCTCACGCCTTCCCAACCAGTACCCTCAACCTTGTCCACCATCGGAGCCGCCGCTATGTCTCGGGTCATTGCCATCGCCAATCAAAAAGGCGGAGTCGGAAAGACCACCACCAGCATCAACCTCGCCGCCAGCTTCGCCGCCAGCAGCGTCCCAACCCTCCTGGTCGATTGCGACCCCCAGTCCAACTCCACCTCCGGCCTCGGCCTAGTCAAAAACGCCGAGCGCCCCGGAACCTATCAGCTCCTCATGGGCGACGCCGACGCCGCCGAGCTCCTCCAGCCCACCGAGCTCGCTCACCTCAAGATCATTCCCTCGTCCAAGCACCTCATCGGAGCCAACGTCGAGCTGGTCAACGCCGAATTCCGCGAGTACCGCCTCCGCCACGCCCTGCAAACCGTTCGCGGCCAGTTCGAAATCATCGTCCTCGACTGCCCGCCCGCGCTCGACCTGCTCACCCTCAACGCCCTGGTCGCCGCCGACTCCGTCCTCGTCCCCATGCAGGCCGAGTACTTCGCCCTGGAAGGTGTCAGCGAACTGCTCGACACCATCGAGCGCATCCGTCAAACCCTCAATCCCAGCCTCTTCGTCGAAGGCGTCGTCCTCACCATGTTCGACGAGCGCACCAACCTCGCCCAGGGAGTCTCCAGCGAACTCAAGTCCTTCTTCGGCGAGCTGCTCTACGAGGCGGCCATCCCGCGCAACGTCCGCCTAGCCGAAGCCCCCAGCCACGGCAAGCCCGCCATCCTCTACGATCCGCGCTCCCGCGGCGCCGAAGCCTACACCCGCCTGGCCCTCGAGGTCCTCACCCGAATCCGAAACCGCGCCACCACGTCCCAGGAACTCCGCACCACCGACACACGCACCACCCCAGCAACCGCATCCAGCGAGGTACAGCAGTGAACCCGACTCCAGACAAACGCAAAGCCCTTGGCCGAGGCCTCGAAACTCTTCTTCCCGCCGCCCGCGGATTCCAGGGCGCGGCCAGCCACCCCGCGCCGTCCCGCCCCGGCACCCAGCCGGGAATCCACACGCCCGCCGGCGACGCCGTGCGCGACCTTCCCGTCGAGCTTATCGACCGCAATCCCTACCAGACCCGCACCCACTTCGACGAAACCGCCCTCAACGAGCTGGCCGAATCCATCCAGGTCTCCGGCGTCATCCAGCCCATCACCGTCCGCCCCTTTGGCGAACGCTTCCAGCTGGTCACCGGAGAGCGCCGCTGGCTCGCCTCCCAGCGCGCCGGCAAAGCCACCGTCCCCGCCATCGTCCGCCAGGTCTCCAACGAGCAGGCCATGGAGATCACCATCATCGAGAACCTCCAGCGCGAGGATCTCAATCCCGTCGAGCAGGCCCGCGCCTACGAGCGCCTCGGACGCGAATTCGGCCTCACCCAAGAACAGATGGCGCAGCGCACCGGCAAGGACCGCTCCTCCGTCTCCAACTTCCTGCGCCTACTCAAGCTCCCCGCCGAGGTCCTCACCCTGGTCGAATCCGCCCAGCTCAGCTTCGGACACGCCAAAGCCCTGATGACCCTCGACTCGCCGGAAGCCATGCACCGCCTCGCCCAGAAGGCCGTCCAGCTCTCCATGTCCGTCCGCCAGCTGGAGGGAGCCGCCTACCAGCACATGCACCCCACCCCGGCGGCCGCCAAGCCCGAACGCGTACTCGACCCCAACGTCCGCGAAGCCGAGCAGCAGCTCCAGCGCTCCCTCGGCCTCCGCGTCCAGATCCAGGACAATCGCGGCAAAGGCAAAATCGTCCTCGAATACAAATCCCTGGAAGACTTCGACCGCGTCCTTGAAATCCTCGGGGCTTCGAAGTAAGGTTTTTCAGCTGGAAGAAACAGAGATGCCGGGTAACTGGTGACTGAAATGGCGAGACAGGCAACGCTCGTACTCTACATAGTGCTGATGATCGCCACCGTGGTCGGGGTGGATATCCTGTTCTTCAGGCACCGCTTCCTGGAACGGCTGATGGCGAATATAGGAATCGTCTTGGTGTTCGGCGCGTTCTACCTGAGATTTCTGAAGCATCCATGAACCCAGCGCGGTTGCACAGCGGCCCCTGTGCAACCGCCATATTCGGCATAGGGGGGAGAGTCGCCTCTCCTCCCCTGCCACACCACCGTACAAGCGGGTCCGCATACGGCGGTTCGATAGGTTAATCCCACCGATGAAACCAGTGGGCTGGGCGTTTGCAGGTTGGAAGCGCCGAATGAGCTTCACTTCTCCATAAGCAGCCGTCGCGGGGATACCCGTTCCCTGCCTGCGGAGGCCCGCCGAAACGGGGTGGCTAGTGCAATGCCCACATCGAGCCCCAAGTACTATTGGCCCTTCCTATCGTTCAGGCCTTCCTCACTCGCGTGAGTACTACGCCCTCGGCAGACTTCTACTATGCGGTCAAGACACCTCACAATGTCTTCAGTCACGATTCCGTGACACATAGCAGATCTCCCGTGATAAGTTCGACCGCCTCCAACGCACAACCGCCGGATTTACTGTCAGTGATCTTGATGGATCTGGGCTTCGCGGTCCTTTGCCCGCTCGCCCCTCACTGTAGCCTCACATCCGGTTCTTGTTCATCGGCTCGCGTCTTTGCTCCACGCTTCCTTCAGACTCCACCTCGCGGTGACGCCCTTGCGCTTCGCTAACCCTTCACCTCCATCAGGTTGGGCAGGGGACTTTTACCCCCAAGCTGTCGAACATGCACGGCGTACAACGACGATGGGCGGCCACCAGGCCGCCCATCACACTCTTATCCCTATCTCGATAGACGCGTCTTATCTATTCTTCAGCCGCAAGTCCGAGACCTCCGGCGTCCGATGGCTCGCTCCAACGTGGCATTCGTAGACCTCCAGCAGCACAAGCTCACGGTTGCGTCCCCAGAGAATCAGCCCGGCCTGTTGCCCATCGGGATAAACCGCATAGGCCTCGGCGACGATCTCTGCCTTGCCCCATCCTCCGGGCTGGAATTCCAAACTGCAGCAGCCGCAATCGCATCCACCCACAACGCGCAACTCTTCCGCCGGACGCAATCGATAGCCAGATACGTCGCCTACCGCCGCCTGATCGAGCAGCCATCCAACGATGGCTGCCTCCCTCGGGCTGATCGCTCGCTCTATCTTGAGTGGCTCTGCATCCACAAAGTTCAGCTCGGAGGAACCAGGAAACGCGGCGCGGCGCGGCATATATTTACTCTTTGCACACTGCACGCAAGCGCCTGTTGCCTACCTAGTCAATGGCTACTCACCTTGCGCAACCATTGACTCACCTGGCAACTCACGCTTCCAAACGATTACCTTTTACGGCAATCGTTTAGCTTTTGGTCTCGGCCTCTTTTTTCATGTGCGGGCAGGCCATCTTGCCGTCTTTGTTCTTCATGCAGTGGCAGGCCTTCTTCGTGCCGGTCTTCGCCATCTCATGCTTGCAAGCCGCATGTTCCGTGGGCTTGGACGCATCCGGAGCCGCCGCCGTTCCCGGAGCCGCCGCCTGCGCCATCATCGACGCCGCGCCCAACACCATCACCGCCACAATCGTTGGAATCTTCATCTTCGTATTCCTCCACTCTGCGCCGGAATTATATCCCGTGCTCCAGACCGCCGCCACTGGTCTCACAGAATCTTCCGCGCCGCTCAACCCTCCGCCGCGTTGGCCAGCGATCCCAGGAAGCGCGCAATCTCCAGACGATCGGATTCCGGCGGATCGAGAAACTCCAGTCCGCAGCGGAAGCCGCGGCGGTTCCTCACCACCGCGCGAAGGCGCAGCGCCCGCTCCTCCGGAGGCAGTGAAAACGCCACCATCACAAACGTCCCCACCTCCAGCACGTCCGGCGCATACACGCTCATGCCGCCTTCGCTCAACTCAAAGCTCCGCATCGCTCTGGCGGCATCGTCCTTCTCTTCCCAGCGCCGCAGCCTCACCCGGATATCCACTTTCACCCGCTTCCATTTGCGTACTGGCGAACTCACTCGAGCACCTCGTCCACGCCAATGTTGAGCGCATCGTCTCCCGCAGAGCACGGCTCGCTCACCGCTGCCGGCGCCGCAGAAACTTCCTGCACAAAAACGTCGCCCGTAAAAAACAGATCCACCGCATCCACAATCGCCGCCGCGCTCTTGGCCTCGTAGATGGCCTTGCGCAACTTCGCTCCGCCCTCCACGCCGTGGGTAAACCAGGAGGCAAACTGCTTCATCTTCCCCGCCGCGTCCGGATACCCTTCCGCAATCAGCATGCGGAAGTAGCGCCGAATCATCTCATAGCGGTCGCCTCTGGAGGCGACTTCATATTGTCCCGTCGCCGTGTACTGCGCAATCTGCCGGAAGATCCACGGGTTCGAAGCCGCGGCCCGTCCGATCATCACCGCGTCGCAGCCGGTCTCGGCCACCATGGCGCGTGCGTCCTCGGGTGTGCGAATGTCGCCGTTACCGATCACCGGAATCTTCACCAGCGTTTTCAGCTCGGCAATCCATTGCCATTGTGCCTGGCCGCTGTATCCCTGCTCGCGGGTGCGCGCATGCATCGCAACTGCATCCAGTCCGCAGCCCTCGGCCATCTTCGCCAGCTCGCGAAACACCAACTCGCTCTCGCTCCACCCGGCGCGGAACTTCACCGTGAACGGGATCGTCACCGCGCTGCGCACCGCCTCGAAGATCTTCTGAATTGCCGGCAGCTCGCGCAACAGTCCGCTGCCGCCATTGCACTTCACTACTTTCCTCGCCGGACATCCCAGGTTCAGATCCACCAGGTCGAAGCCGAAGCCCTCCACCATCCGCGCCGCTTCGGCCAGCGAATCCGGATTCGAGCCGAACAGCTGCGACGAGATCGGATGCTCGTCCTCATAGAAGTGCAGAAAGCGCTTGGCCTTCTTGTCCTTCTTGCGCACCACCCCGTCGGCCGAGGTGAACTCGGTCATCAGCAATCCGCACCCATCCATCTGCCGGATGAAGCGGCGAAAGACCGTGTCGGTAATGCCGGCCATCGGAGCCAGCACGGCGGCCGGACCCATCTCCACGCTGCCGATCTTCAGCTTCGCCGGAACCCTCACATCGCCGGGCTCCGCATGTTCCCGCGGGTTGTCATACAACTTCTGCACTCTCCCATTGTAACGGCAGCGGACGCTGCATTGGACTACCCACCCCTCTGCGGTCGCGTGACAAAACCCTCCCGGAATAATCTGCTTCCAAAACCATGAGCCTGTTTGTAAGGAGGGCAAGATGAAAAAGATCGAGCAGCAAACGAAACGCAAAGGCCTGCTCAGCGCTTCGATAATCGGAACTCTGCTGGCAATGCTTCTGGCATTTACCCCAGCACCGGCCGGAGCACAAGTCGGCATCGGTGTCCAAATCGGAGGAGGTGCGCCAGCTGGGCCTCCGCCCGATTGTCCGTATGGGTATTACGATTACGCACCCTATGCCTGTGCTCCCGCCGGCTATTGGGGGCCGCAGTTTTTCTACAACGGCATCTTCCTCGGCGTCGGACCGTGGTGGGGTTGGGGCTATGGCCACGGTTGGGGCGGCCATCGCTTCCATGGCTACTACCGCTGGCACGGACGTGAGTTTGGCCGTCCTGGCTGGGAGCATGGTCACGCCGGCTGGCATGACGACCACGCGCGAGGGGAATGGCGTGAAGGTGGTCACTGGCACAACGAAGGCGGGCATGAGGAACACGGGCACCACTGATGCACCGTGCAACAGTGAGCCCTCGCCGAAGCGAGGGCTCAATTCTTGCGCCGAAGGCGTCTTCACCCCAGCAAGGATCGGGTACCCGCGTCTGCCCGTCTTTGGCAGATGTGGGATAACTTGCCGGAGACCCCGACCACCCGCGGGATCAATTCTGTTCGGGCTTGGCGGCCGTTTTGCCTTCGTTCTTGGCATACTTGCGGCGGAAGCGTTCGATGCGGCCAGCGGTGTCGAGCACCTTCTGCTTCCCGGTAAAGAACGGGTGGCAGGCCGAACAGATTTCAACGTGGATGTCGCCACGGTTCGTGCTGCGCGTCACAAAGCTATTGCCGCACGCGCACTTTACGTGGATCTCTTCGTATTTGGGGTGGGTTGCTGCTTTCATAGTCCTCATCCGTCTGTTTGAAACAGACTCTCTAGTGTACCCCGCGCCGCGCGCGCCCGGCAACTCCGACTCTCCGCCCCTGGACCACGCCGCTTCCAGAAAGGCACCTCAGCAGCTCAGCCCAGCTCTAATCGGGTATACTTCGCTCGCCGTATGACAACAACGGATGGCCGGAGATACGCGATGGCATCGCAAGTTAGACTCATCCGCGAGAACCAACGGGAACTTGTTTTCGCCTACCCCTACCATGTCGCCAGCTGGTTCGCGGCACTCATCGGCGGGGGACTGTTCTATATGGTTTGCCGCTCCATGGTGGGTGGGCCTACCTTCCTCCGCTGGTTGGTAGCGATATTCGGATTGGTCATTGCGCTGGCAGGCATCGCGGGAAGTATCCACACCGATCGTCTGACGCTGGATCTCATGACACGCACTTACATCCGCCGCAAAGGATACCTGCGGAAAATCACAGCGCAGAGCGGCTCGTTCGATGACATCCAAGGCGTCGCGCTGCAGATCGAGTATGAAACCTCTTCCCACGGCCAACCCATCCCCTACTGGGCTCTGCGCCTCGTGCTCCGCCATGCTGACTCAATCAGCATCGCAAGTTTCGGAAATGAGCAGGCCGCCTACGCCAGGTTGGCCTCAATCGCGAAAGCTCTCCACGTACCCGCCATCGACCGAACCGGAGACCAGGAAACAACAACCCAGCCGGAGAACCTCGATCAGCCCCTCGTCATGAAGGCGCCGCGCCGCGCTAGCGCACCACGGCTGTCCGTGAACGGAATTCCTCCGCTCCCGTCCGGAAGCCGCATCCGGCTCGCTGGAGCCGCGCCCCAGCGGAGCATCGTGCTTCCTCCCTTTGGATTCAGCGTAGGCATTGCGCTGGTCTTTGGGTGGTTTGCCCTCATTACGTTCGGCATGGGTTTCGCGGGATTGCGCGACAAGCTGGGTGGCCGCCATCCGCTCACTCCCTGGGGATTGATCGCGATTACTCTTCTCCTGGGGATATTCTTTCTCTCGCTCATCCCGATTGTGAGTTACTCCTGCAGCGTTGTAGTGGAGACGGCGACGAACTTCTCATTCGGCCTGCAGCTCCTCGGCTGGCGCTTCGCGTTAAAACCAATCGCTAAAACTGCAATCGAAGAAATTCTGGTGAAACCCGCCCCAAATCTGGGAACCTCTCTGAGGCCCGATCTCAAGGGGTTTCCTCAATCGGTGCCGGGGAAGCATGAAGTCTGCCTACGCTCCGGAGCGAGGGCCGTTCGGATCGGCGGGAACCTGAGCCGGGAAGAACAAGACTGGCTGCGGCAGGCGCTTCTCTCCATGATCGACGGCGCCTGACTTCATCTTTCCAAGGTGCTTCGCTCGAAGCTGGTTCAGTATGTCGTCTTCATCCTTTCGGCCGCCGCCTGGGCCGTGCGCCACAGGTTCCACAGCAGCGCACAGCCGCCCGAGCCCATCGCAAGCGGAATCGCTACGTGCCGGTAGGCCAGCTGCATCTCCGGCGCCTGATGATGGATCGCCGCGGCCACCAGCAGGCCGAAGATGCCGCAGAACAATCCCGCTCCCATCCCCAGTCCGGTCCACAGCACCGTCAGCAGCACGATGCGAAGGCCTTGCATCAGCGTCCACACAATCCAGTTGGGCCGCACCATCGGCTCGGAGGCCACCAGCGTTTTGCTGCCGCGCGCCTCCATTTCACTCGCCTTCAACATTTTTCCTCCACCTTCCCGGCACCGCACACGCCGCCGAAGCCCGGCCTGCGCTAGAATGATAGTTTCCTATGCCACACACTCAACAGGCAACCACGCATTCGCCCGCCGAAGTTTTAAGGATCTCTCCCGTGCAGCAGGCTCCCAACGGCATCTGCTACGCTGCCAGCGGCGAGGTCAACCTCTCCTCCGACGAGTTGCAGCGCATGGTGGGCGCCGTTCCCACGGCAATTGCCGCGGCCCTCACCCGCAAAGCATTCTACTTCGTCCCGCTCACCGTGGCCGATGGCGATCAGACTTTGATCGCCGACCGTTACGATGTGCTGCTCAGCGACCGTGCCGTCTGCCATCGCAACCTCACCCTGGGCGATGCCCAGTGCGTCTTCATCTCCACCCGCCTCATGGATGACCGCTTCTCCGTCGCCTTCGAGTTCTATATCAACGTGGGCCATGCCTTTGCCGACCACACCGGCTTCTCGCAGACCTTTGCCGACCTGGTCTGGAGCCAGGCGCAGGACAAGGTGAAGGGCGAGACTTCGCTCGACGCCAACGAGTTGCGCAAGATCGTCACCTCCAGCGCGCCCGATGCCGAGAAGGCGCGCCAGGAGTATTTCGAAACCACCTTCGCCGATGCCATCGCCATCTACCTGCTCTCGCTCTACCTCGACGTGGATTACTACGAGCTGCGCGAGCGCGACTATCCTCTGCTCGCTCCGCCGGCCCTGGCCGAGCGCCTGCGCAAGGTGAACGAACTGTTCCCGCCGCCCGGCGGCTTCGAGTTCAACATCTTCTACAAGCGCCGTCCCGAGCAGCGTTAGCCAAGCCTGGTGCCCCATATCTGCCTTCTGTTGGCAGATGTGGGAAGCACTTCACTCCACCTTTGCAGCCTTTCGCAGTTGCTCTTCCGCAGACGCACAATAAGGAGCGCGGAGCCCACATGATTGCCCATCTGCGCGGAACCCTGCTGGCCACCTCGCCCGGCCACGCTATCGTGGACTGCCACGGCGTCGGCTATGACGTCACCGTCTCCATGAATACCTTTGCCCAGCTTCCCGCCACCGGCAGTGAGGTCTCGCTGTTCATCTATACTCATGTGCGCGAAGACCAGATCGCGCTCTTCGGCTTTCATCTGGCCGAAGAAAAGACGCTGTTTGAAAAGCTGCTCTCGGTCAGCGGCATCGGTCCCAAGCTGGCGGTCAACATTCTGGGAGGCATGAGCACCCCCGACCTGGTCGCGGCCCTGCGCGGCGCCGATGCCGCCCGGCTCACCCGCATGCCCGGCGTAGGCAAGAAAACCGCTGAGCGCATGGTGCTCGAACTCAAGGACAAGCTGGTGGAGTTCGGCGTGGCGCCGGCCGCGCCGCGTCTCCGCAACCGCCTGGAAGACGATGTGCTTTCGGCGCTCATCAATCTCGGCTACCAGCCCGCCGCCGCCAACCAGGCGCTGGAAAAACTCGCCCCCACCGACGTCTCCAGCTTTGAACAACTCTTCCGCAAGGCGCTGGCCCAGCTGGCGCGTTGAGCGGTTCCCGAGATAATGGGTCTCGAAGCCGCCGGACGTTGGCCGTTGTGACCAGCAGGGAGCAACGGCAGGGCACAATTTGGAGAGGATATAGCTTCTCGGGAACCGCTCTAGAAGCTCGCGTATTATGCGTTGCTGCGGTGGTTGCTCTCGGCCTTCAGCACAATGGAGAATACCGTCCCGGTCTGGGCACCCGTGGCGCGGGAGCGGAAGCGGATCGTACCGCCGTGCTTCTCCACAATCTGCTTGCTCACCCAAAGCCCCAGCCCTGTGCCGGTATCCCCTTTGGTGGTGAACAGCGCTTCGAACATGCGCGGCCGGATCGCCTCGCGGATGCCCGGTCCGTTGTCGGCCACCGTGATGCGCACCAGGCGCTCCCCGCATTTGGCGCATTGCCCGCCGGTGATGCGCAGCTTCACCATGCCGCACTCGCCGATGGATTCCAGGCTGTTCACCACCAGGTTGGAGAACACCTGGCGCAGCTCGCCGCCCACCGCACGAATCGCGAGATCGCCGCGGTAGCGCTTTTCGATCTTCGCCTGCTTCGTCCGGATCTTGCTCTGCAGCAGATCCAGCGTTGATTCCATGATGCTGTCCACCGTCACCTGCTTCAGCGCGCTGCCTTCGCGATAGAAGCCCAGCACCTGACGGGTGATGTGGGAGACGCGCTTCAACTCGTCTTCGGCAATCTCCAGATATCGCACCGCCGACTCCGGCACCTCCGGAGTTTTCCGCGCCAGATACACCGTGTTCATCACGGCCGCAAGCGGATTGTTGATTTCGTGGGCGATGCTGGCCGCCATGCGTCCCACCGAGGCCAGCTTTTCGGTCTGCACAAACAGAACCTCGGCCGCCTTGCGCGCGGTGATGTCGCGCAGAATACTCTGCACCGCCACCGAGCCCTGCCAGTCGATGCTTCCGGCGGTAGCCTCTACCGTAACTTCTTGGCCGTCCAGCCGCACGATGCGCAGTTCGCGCAGCGGCGCCATGCCGCCGCTCTCCACCTCACCAATGCGCTCGCGCACCACGTCATGCAACTCGGCATGCACCAGCTCCAGCATCTTCCGGCCCTGCAGTTCCTCCCGGTATTTGGCGCCGAACAGCCGCAACGCTACCGCGTTCACGTAGACGATCTTTCCGTTCAGGTGCACCACCACCGCGTCCGGGGAGGTCTCCACCAGCGTCCGGTAGCGGCGCTCGCTCGCCCGTATCTGCTCCTGTGCCCGCCGTTGTTCGGTCACGCTGTGGAAGACCAGCACCACCCCGGTCAACTCCCCGGCTGCGTCCCGGATCGGCGCCGCGCTGCCTTCGATCGGAATACTCTGGCCGTCCCGGCCCACCAGCGCCAGATGATCGGCCCGCCGCACCGGGCTCCGCTCGCGCAGCACCTGCGCGGCAATATCCTCCACGGGATCGCTGGTCTCTTCATCCACCACGCGCAGTACCTGCTGAATGGGCGTGCCCGCCGCGGCTTCCGTTGTCCAGCCCACGTACTCCTCGGCCTTGGGATTCATGAACGTGATCCGGCCCGCGGCGTCGCAGCTGAGCACCGCGTCGCCGATGCTGCTCAGCGTCACCTGCAGCCGCTCCCGGCTCTGCTGCAATGCCGCTTCGCTCTCCCGCACCGCCAGCTCTTTTTCATAAGCCTCGGCCCGGCGCCGCGTCTGGCGGTAAACATCGGCGAAGACGCTCATGCCGAATCCCGCGCAAATAAAGATTCCCAGGCTGACTTGATCGCCCGCCTTGATCTCCAGCCGGGCGCTGCGAGACAGGATCCAAGTCGCGGTTGCAAGTGACGACAGCAGGGTAGTAAAGATTCCCGGCCAGAAGCCGCCGAGCATAGCAACCAGCATGACCGCCGGAAAGAAGGTTATGTAGGGCGGCAACGGTCCGCCGGTGATCTTCTCCAGCACCTGACGCGACAGGAACGCCAGCAGAATCACAGCCGTCGAAGCGCCATAACGGACGAACGGCCGGTTCAGCGATTTTTTTAACTCTCCCATCATGGTGATCCGTTGCAAAGAGACTTCGAAGAGGTGCGGTGAGCTAAAAGAATGAGTGACTCTTTGTCCCTTTGCAAGCAAGAAAAACGGCGCGTACGTGAATCTTCCGCGCCGCTCTCACCTTGTCTGCCGTTACCGCGCCTGGATGGCTTCCGACCTCAATTGCCGGCTACCACCGGCTGTTCCCGCCGAACTTCCTCCGTGGACCCGGTCTGAGCTTCCGTCCATGGCGGCAAAATCTTCATCAGCGCGGCCAGAATGAAGAAGGGAAGTACAAGCAGCGCGGCCGCAATCAGCTCGCCCTCGCGTGAGATCAAATCCACCTTGTAGGTCGTGTAGCCCAAAAAGCTCTTGGAAAACAGCTGTCCGCCGATCACCACGTTCCAGCGCATGGCAAAGATGCCGACGATGGTCAGGCATCCGCACACCCCATAGGCCAGCCGCCGCAGCTTCTCCGGCACGTGGAAGATCTGGATCAGGCCGATGGTCAGGATCGGCACCACCGTTCCCACGATGACCTGCAGCACGATCTGCGAGAAGAACAACTTGGTGTGCAGCAGAAAATCCAGCGAGCGGAACGACTCGTCCGCCACGGAAATGCGGTGAATCAGATCCAGCATCTCCAGGGCGAAGTCGATGATGAAGGTGTACAGCATGTACTGCGCGATGGTATCCACACAGCGCATGTCGATGGGCTGTTTGCGAATCTTCATCATCGCCATGTACACCAGCATCACCATGGCGATGCCGCTCACCATGGCCGAAAAGATGAAGACCACCGGCATCAGCGGCGAAGACCACCACGGATTCGCCTTGACCGTGCCAAAGATGAATCCCACGTAACCATGCAGCAGGAAAGCCGATGGAATGCCGATCAGCGTAATCACCCAGCCCACACGCTCATCCACCCGCAGCGCGCCTTCGCTGATGTTGCTGGAGCCCAGCGTCAGGGCCCGGTAAAGCAGGCGCCGCCATCCCGTCGTGCTCTGCGACATCAGCACGATGTCACGCCGGAAGTCCAGCCAAACCTCCAGCAGCAGCACCGCCATCAAATACCACATATAGACGAAGCCGAACATGGCCATCGGCGAAGTCTTGTGCGGCGTCAGGAACATCTCCAGCGAACGCTCCGGGTGCCCCAGGTGCAGTTGCAGCGGCATCGGCGCCACAATCAGGAACGCCAGCGCCGTCAGCAGTGCCAGCCGGTAGGTGGGCTTCACCGCAACCACGTGGAAGATGCGCTCCAGCGACGCCAGAATGAACGCTCCGGCCACCAGCCCGGTCACAAACGGATAGACCACAATCAGTACGCTCCACTGCAGCTCGACCTCATTCGGATACATGAAGCCATCGACGGGAACCATCATCGCAATCTCCTTAGCGCACCGCTAGCGAACTGATCCATCCAGATCGTGGTAGATGGCCTTGGCGCCCGTGGCCAGATAGGGCTTCAGCACCTCCACGCTGTGGGTCTTCACAAATTCGTGGATCGGATCGTTCGGGTTCTTCAAGTCCACCAGCTGCCGCGCCCCTGTTGGACAGTTCTCGCAACATGCCGTGGTGAGCCCCTTGGTGATGCGGTGGTAGCACAGCGTGCACTTCTCCGCCGTGCGCCGCGTGGGATGCAGGAAGCGGCAGCCGTAAGGACACGCCTGGATGCAGTAGCGGCAGCCCACGCAGTAGGTCGAATCCACCAGCACAACCCCGTCGGGGCTTTCAAACGTAGCGCCCACCGGACAGACCTGTGTGCAGGGCGAGTGCGCACAGTGGTTGCACAATTTGGGGACAAAGAAGTTCTTGCCGCCCGTCGCCGTGCTGGGAGGAAACCCGTTCTTGCCGCCGTTCGGCGAGTCCACCTGCGGAGTCTCCTGCTGCCAGTCCGCAACGTGGTAGCGCTCCACCCAGGTGCGGAAATATCCCTCGGGAACGTCGTTCTCATTGGCGCAGGCGCGCACACAGCTGCCGCAGCCAATGCACTTGTCGATGTCCAGCAGCATTCCCCACCAGTGTTGGTTGCGGTCGTATCCGGGCGCGCTCTCCGGCGTCCCGGCCAGCACGTACTCCCAGGCCAGGGCCGCGGCGGGTAACAGCACGAGCATTTTGCGTCGCGTAATCATGATGGCTTGCCTCCGACATTTGCCGGCCCCGGCTGCGGGGATCCCGCCGGGCCTGCGGTTGGCTTGGTGGGGTTGAGCAGCGGACTGTGCGGCTGATGGCAGCTCTTGCAAACCGCTCCGCCCGAGTGCTCGGCGCTTACCACCTGCGGAAAGTCTTTCGGCTTGGCGATGTTCGCCTCATGGCAGCGCGCGCAGATCACTCCGGTATCGGGCAGCTGCGGCACCACGGAAGCCGGGTCTTCGGCATGTTGGGCGAGCGGGCCGTGGCAGGCCTCGCAGTTGACGCCCGCGTGCATGCCCGCTTTCTTCATGGTCGCCTCGTCGCTGTGGCAGTCTTCACAGGCCTGGTGACCGGCATAGTGCATTGGTTTGGAGGCAAGCTCGGCCAGCGCGTCGCCGCGATAGTGGCCATACTCTCCAAAGCTCTTGGGAATAAAGTGTGCCCGAATCAAAACGAACACCAGCAGCACCACCGCGAACACTACCGCCAGCCGGACCAGATGTTCGGCATCCTTGAATTTAGCCACGCGCACCCCTTGCAGAGCGCCTGCCATCCTCATGGCCGCTCTGAGTGCTCAACACTTTTACAGCATTCGGCGAAGCGCTCCGTGACGCACCGCACAGAGCCGTGTGACGCTTCTCCGCCGTAGGCTTTTTCTATTTTTCGATGCAGATGGTTAGTTCGAGCAACCGCAGGCAGTTTTTATGCGGCCCTCGCGTTCTATCGCCTTCAGCGGTGGACACGTGCGTGGATACAGCAGCTTCAAACCTTTCGGAACGCCGCCTTGCGGATGTATTCCAATTAAACAACCAAACAACTACGCAATACTCGGCAGATGATACTTCGCAAACAGGTCGTTAATCGCCTCGCGCAACAGATCTTCGTTGGTGCGATCCTGATCTATGGCTAGCTTTGAGAGTTGGCGGGATGCTTCTTTCTCAAAGAATCCGCTGATTACCTTCTTCCCTATCCTGCTCTTGGGCCTTGATGGCGATTTTTCGGTTGCAGCCGTGGTTTGCTGTACTACCTCGGCATGCGGCAGTTGGGGAGCGCGGCCGTATGGCTTGCGATGAGCCGCACGACTCATCGCTTCCTGGAGTGACGGTTTAGACATAAGCGTTTTTCTCGTTTGTGCACATGTACACACTCATACATGCCTACCACCATGCACGGCTACACGCCAACATGCAGCTTAGTTAAGGGTTGCGATTGCAATTCCAACTGTGCCTTCACCCAGCGATAAAGTGCGAAGACTTCTTCTGCCGCCTTGCCAAGTGGATCGTATTCCGATGCAACCTGCCCTCTGGTCAAACAGTGATAATAGGCCGCCCTGTGGCCGAGTTGGACAGGTGCGGTAGTTACGCTGAGCCGTTGAAGGACTGCGGCGGTTTCCTGGCCGAGCCTGCCCTGGGCGGGAACGGCGTTAAGCACTACCGCAAATGGCTTGTGCGCTATTCTCGCAAGTTCGATGGTTGTGGTGATGGCCTGCAGGTCGAACAGGTGGGGGCGGCACGGAATCAGAACTAAGTCAGCCGCTCGCGCCGCAGCGAGCGATGCGGATTCGGAATTGGGGGAAGTGTCGATGATGGCAAACTCGGCGCCACCTCGCTCGGCTTCCTGCAGAACGATCGAAAGGCGGTTCGGTTGTGCGGAGACAACGGCAGGGGTCTCCCCTTCGCGAACGTCGCTCCAGGTAGCAGCGCTTGCTTGAGGATCAAGGTCAATGACGGCTGCGGTTTTGTCGTCCCGCTCTGCCCCGACCGCCAAGTGGATCGCGAGGGTGGTCTTACCGGCACCCCCCTTTTGAGCTATTACCGCTATGGTTTTCACATTTACATGTATACACGTCGCCGTGTGTACCCGTCAACAGTACGACACGTACGCATGTAGATTGGAAAGGATTTTGAGAAGCTGGAAGCCGTTCTACTTTCCGATGCAGAAGGTGGAGAAGATCAGGTTCAGGATGTCCTCCGCCGCGGTTGCGCCGCTCAACTCATCGAGCGCACGCAGTGCGTTGTACAGATCCAGCAGAACCATCTCGTGAGGAATCCCGTTCTGCACCGAGGACGCGGCCGCTGCCAGCGCTTCCAGCGACGCTTGCACCTGAACCTGCTGGCGCAGGTTGGTCAGCATCGCTCCGCCGTCCTCCGCCGCGCCTCCGCGCACCGTGCGTAAAATCTCCGCCCGCAGTTCGGCGATCCCTCCGCCGGTCAGCGCGGAAGTTCGAACCACTGGAATGCTCGAATCCGGTGTTGCCGCCGCAATCTCCAAAGGCTCGCCTCCGCCACCCAAGTCCGCCTTGTTGTGCACCACAATCGCCGCGCGGCCCGCCACGTCGGCCAGCAGTTCGCGATCCACCCCGGTCGGCCCGGCGCCGCAGTCGAGCACCACCAGCACCAGGTCGGCATCGGCCAGGGCCTCCATGGATTTACGAATGCCAATGTGTTCGGCCTCGTCCAGCCTGTCGCGCTCCAAAGCTTCCCGTACTCCAGCCGTATCCACCACGCGCACCGGAATGCCGCCCAGCGCCACGGTCTCGGTCACCAGATCGCGCGTGGTCCCCGGCATCGCGGTCACAATGGCGCGCTCACGCTCCACCAGCCGATTGAACAAACTCGACTTCCCCACATTCGGACGTCCCACGATGGCCAGCATCAGTCCCTCGTGCACGACTTTGCCAAACGCAAAGCTTGCCTCCAGTCGCTGCAGGGTTGCGCTCACCTCTTCCATTGCCGCCAGAATCTCGCCCGCCGGCATCACGGGGACATCGTCCTCCGCAAAGTCGATCCCGGCCTCCAGCCGCGCAATCAACGCCACCACCTTTTCCTTCACCGGCATCAGCAGCTGCGACAGCGATCCCTTCAGCTGGCGCGCCGCAACCTTCGCCTGGTACACGGTCTGCGCGTCGATCAGGTCGCGCACCGCCTCGGCCTGAATCAGATCCAGCCTTCCATTCAAGAACGCGCGCTGGGTAAACTCGCCCGGCTCGGCCAGCCGCGCCCCTTGCGCAATGGCCATCTCCACCACGCGGCGCAGCACCACCGGAGAGCCGTGGCAGCTGATCTCCACCACATCGTCGGTGGTATAGGAGTGCGGCGCCTGAAACCAGGTCGCCACCACCTCATCGATACGCTCGCCGCCTTCGATCTCCACCAGTTCGCCGAAGTGTGCGCGCCCTGCCTCCAGCGCGCGGCCTCCGACAAAACGTAGCATCTTGCCGGCAATCTCCTTCGACTCCGCGCCCGCCAGGCGCACCACCCCGATCCCGCCGCGTCCCGGTGGTGTGGCAATGGCCACGATGGTGTCGTCCAGATTCACCCTGCTCCCCTCGCACACGGCTCCGGCAGCGCCTTCGTCCGCCAGTGGAGTCCGCGCAAACCGCAAAAAGCCCTGCAGCGATCTTCTCATTCCATCGCAACAGGGCTCAAATTGGCTTATCCGATTTTCTATCTTCTGCCGCGCCGCTCGCCACCGCGCCGCGCCGCGGGCCGCGCTCCGGCGGGTGCCTCCGGAGCCTTCCCACGGTAATCTTTTGGGTACACAACGAGGTGGCGGGCCGCGCCTTCGCCTTCGCTTTCGGTGCGCAGCTCCGGTGAGTCTTTCAGCGCCAGGTGCACCACCCGCCGCTCGCGGCTGTTCATCGGACTAAACGCATACGGCGTCCCGCTCTTGATGACCTTTTCGGCCGCCACCCGCGCGGACATCACCAGCTCGTCGGTCCGTGCCTGTTGGAAGCCCAGGGCGTCGAAGCTGATCCGCTCGTGCTCGTCCAGCATATCGCCCACCGATTCCACCACCACCATCTCCAGCGCGTGCAGCAGCTCTCCGCCGCGCGCCACCAGCAGCGGGCTGTCCGGTCCGGAGAAGTCCACCAGAATCGCCGGCCGCTCCCACTCCGCTTCCGGACTCACCGGCGGGTCCACCGCAATGCGGTACTTCACGCGGAAGCCGCCCAGCCGAACGATGTTGTTCAGCAATTCGTTGATCTCTTTCGCCGCCGCTATCTTGTCTTCCATTGCCATGGCCAGTCTCCCGATCACCTACCGCTTTTTTTCCGCTGCTTTCAGTGCCCGTTTTTCGGCCAGCGCACGCATCTCGCGGCCCATCTCGGTCTGGTTCATAATCCCCTGCTGAACAATCTGCACCACCGTGCCGGTAACAATATACAGGCCCAGTCCAGAAGCCACCGACCAGGTGAACATGGCGAACATGACCGGCGTGAACATGTTCATCATTCGCTGCTGTTCCTTGCTCATGCCCGCCGCCGGCATCATGCGCTGCATCACCACCATCAGCACGATGGTCGCAATCGGAATGATGTGGTAATGGTCGGGCGCCGAAAGGTCGCTCAGGTACAGCCAGGGCGCGTGCCGCAGCTCGATGGCGTTGCGCAGCATAGTGTAGAAGGCGAACAGGAACGGCATCTGGATGACGACCGGCAGGCATCCGCCCACGGGATTCACATCGTGCGCCTTGTAGAGCGCGGACACTTCCTTCTGCATGTCGGCGCGGCGCGGATCGTCCAGCTTGTACTTTTTGTACTTCTCCTGGATCTGCTGCATCTGCGGCGCAACCTTCTGCATCTTCATCGACGACTTGATCTGCGAGATGCGCAGCGGGAGCAGAGCTAGGTTGATCATCACCGTGACCAGCACAATCGTCCAACCCCAGTTGGAGACCCAGTGCTGCTGCGTCCAGCGCACCCAGGCAAACAGCGGACGCCCGATGAAGCCGAACATGCCGAAGTCCAGCGTGCTTGCCAGATCCACCCCGCCGGCACTGCGCACCGACTCCAGCACGCCCACCGCCTTGGGTCCGGCGAACAGGCGCACGTCCGAGGGCGCGTTCAGGTCCCCCACGGCAATTCCCAAAACCTCCGCCTTGGTCTTTTCACCTTGCGGATTGGTCGGATCCTTGGGGACTTCGATCGCGTTGCGCAGCTCGGCGAAAGAAGTGTCCTGCGGACGATCCGGAAGGAATACGGCGCCGAAATAGGAATCCGAGGCGCCGACCCACTGGAAGTTGCCCGTCACCACGCGGCCGCCGCTGATCGAGCTGCCCTTCTTGTCCAGCTTCAGGCGCTTAACATCTTCGCCGGTCGGAAAGTAGTCGAGTCGCTGATCCGCATAGGCCGGCAGCCCGCTAGTGGTGCCGAATCGACTGCCGCTGGACGCGTGCGAATTGCCCACCGCGTCGCCGAATCCCGCCGGCCATGCCGGCAGCGCCGTCAGGTAGCTTCCGCTCAGCCGCACGCTGGTCTTCACTCCAACCACATAGCTTTGGTCGAAATGCAGTTCCTTCTTCACCACCAGATCGCCGGCGGCATACTCGAAGGTAAGATCCTTGGCCGTGCCGTTTTCACTTTCGCTGCCCACATAGAGCGCGCCGTTCAGCCGATCCCGCAGCGAAGCGTCTGGAGTCCACAGAGAAAGCGGATACCCGTACTCCGCCGACGCTTCCTGGTGCACCAGGTCCAGCGGCTGCCCTGAATCGTCGGTGTACTTCTTCAGAACCCAGCTCTTCACCATACCGCCGCGATTGGTGAAGGTAATTTTATAAAGATCGTTCTCCACCACCGTGGTCTGCTCGCCGGCTGCCTGCACGGTTGCCGTCGGCTGGGGTGCAGAAGACGCTGCGGAGTACGCCCCCGTTGCTGCCGGAGCCGCGCCCGGATTGCCGGTGGCCGACGCGGCCGGTGCGTTCTTCGCCGTCTGCGGCGGCTGCGGCTTGACCAGGAACTGCTGGGCCAACATCAGCAGCAGCATCGTCGCCGCAAAAATAATCATCACGCGCTTGTCGATGCCGCCGGGCTGGTTCTGCGGATTCTGGAACTCGCTCAAGGTAGTATGCCGATCTGCGCGGCCGCGGCCGCCGTAGAATAATTCACAAACATCACCTTGCGCGCCCGGCCTCGGCCAGCACGCGCGCTTTGCTTCTAATGTGTTGTTCTGCAGCCAAAGCCGCAGCCAAACTTTTCCGGCACCGGATCCAGTCCCCGTCCGCCCAGGGGATGGCAGCGCAACAGCCGCCACAGCGCCAGCCATGTGCCGCGCAGTGCGCCGTGCCGCGTCACCGCCTCCGCCGCGTACTCCGAGCAGCTCGGAGTAAACCTGCAGGCAACCGGCAGCTGCGGCGAAACCCACCGCTTATAAGCCGCCAGCAAGTTCAGCAGGAGCGTTCTCATCGGCTCCGCGCCTCCCGTGCCGCGCGCGGGCTTCCGCCTGCCGCACCAGGGCTCTCGCAAGCCCGCCGGATCACCGTGAAGGCCCGCTCGATCTCCTTCGAGATCTGGGGAAACTCCACCCCCAGCAGACTCTTCTTCGGGTTGATCACCACGTCCACGGCGCCGCTCATGCCGTTCAGCATGCGCAGGTGGTGCCGCACCGCCTCGCGGGTGCGCCGCCGCATCCGGTTGCGCTCCACCGAGCCTCCCAGCGCCTTGGAGACGGTGAACCCGATGCGCACACTGCCCCCGGACCGCGCACACGCCCGCGTAGCTGTCCCGGCCTCAGTCGGCACGGGTACAGCTTCGGCTGGCAGATAAAAGACGGTCATGTTCCCGGAAAAGTGGCGTCGCCCCTGCTGATACACCCGTTGAAAGTCGGAGTGCTTCCGCAAATGCGCGCTCTTCGGAAAACTGCCTTTCGGTGTGTCGCTCACGCTGTCATCCACGGCGCTCGCGTTCCTGGCCTTCTGTTTCTGTTGTTCGTGGTTAGTGATTCGCGAGCTACGTGAATCGCGTTAAAGCTAATCGCGGTAGCCGGCGCTCACGGAAACGCGCTTGCGTCCCTTGGCGCGCCGCCGTGACAACACGGCCTGGCCGCTCTTGGTCTTCATGCGCTGCCGGAATCCATGCACTTTGGCACGGCGGCGGCGATTGGGTTGGAAAGTCCGTTTAGGCATTGGTCTGACTGCTCCTGCTTCAAGAAATCTCGATGAACAAAGGGAAAGTATAAATGAAACAGGCCCATTCGGCCAAACTGGCCTGGCTGGCCTCCATCTCCGGCCTCCGCAGCGCAACTTTTTCGCCCGCTCTGCACCGCCTTCGCGACATTGGCCAATTTCCCTCTTGACGAACCGCTGCCAACAGGCAAAAGTGAAAACACTCCGTCGCAAGAATCTTTAGGGAGCAGCTCGGTCCGGTTCTGCCATTCGTGCTAGTATCCGTGTGCGGTTGATGTTTTTCTGGGCCTGCCCAACCGCCAGTGCAATTGGCATTACGCGCTCCGCGCCCATCAGCTTTGCAGGTTCCTTCGTTGTGCCTGTGCGGTTGAACCTGTTCAGCGACGACATTTTTGAAAATTCCGTCCAGCCAAGCACCAGCAGGGCCGCGCCTTAGCAGCTCCTCACTGCGTAAGGCAGGGAAGCTCGCGGGCTTGAGCCAAGGACAATGGTCGGCACATGTCAGTTTTAGTATCGTCAACTCCGAATCCGTGGATGCAGATCCTGGGTGCCCTGGAAAAAAAGGTCAACCGCCACTCCTACGACACCTGGTTCAAGCCCACCCGCTTCAGCCACGACGCCGATGGAAAGCTCTTCGTCACCGTACCCTCGCCCGAGTTCTGCACCATCGGGGAGCGCTACAACGACCTGATCCTGGAAGCCATCGACAAACTCGGCCTCACCTACGACGATGTCGAGTTTGTCCCCGCGCCGCCTGAGCCCGAACCCCCCGCCGCTACCACCATCGTTCGCCACAACGGCGGACTCAGTGCGGCAGCCGCGCGTCCCGCGGCCCAGTCGCGCTTTGACTTCGACGGCGCCGCCCAGCTCAATCCCCGCTACACCTTCAACGGCTTCGTCATCGGCGGCGGAAACCAGTTCGCGCACGCCGCGGCCCTGGCTGTAGCCACTGCTCCCGGCAAGGCATACAACCCGCTGTTTCTATACGGCGGCGTGGGTATGGGCAAAACCCACCTCATGCAGGCCATCGGACATGAGGTCAAGCTGCGCCAGCCCGACCGCTCCATCGTCTATCTCTCCACCGAAAAGTTCACCAACGAGATGATCAACTCCATCAAGCACGACAAGATGGTGAGCTTCCGCGACCGTTTCCGCGGCGTCGATGTGCTGCTGATCGACGACATCCAGTTCCTCGCCGGCAAGGAGCGCACCCAGGAGGAGTTCTTCCACACCTTCAACGCGCTGCATGACACCAATCGTCAGATCGTCATCGCCAGCGACCGTCCGCCCAAGGAACTGGCCGAAATCGAAGACCGCCTCCGCTCCCGCTTCGAGTGGGGCTTGATTGCCGACATCCAGCCGCCCGATCTGGAAACCAAGATCGCAATCTTACAGAAGAAGGCCGAAAGCGAGCATATCTCGCTGCCCGACGATGTCTCCCAGTTCATCGCCAGCAACATTCGCAGCAACGTGCGCGAGCTCGAAGGCGCGCTCATCCGCCTGATTGCCTACGGATCGCTCACCGGAGCCACTATCAACCTGACCACCGCCCAGCAGGTGCTCAAGAACATCATCGATCAGCAGAGCCGCAAGGTCACCATCGAGTCCATTCAGAAAGCGGTCAGCGAGCAGTTCGGCCTGCGCATGCAGGAGATCAAGGCCAAAAACAACTCCCGCCAGATCGTCTTCCCGCGCCAGATCGCCATGTATCTTTGCAAGCACCTTACCGAGGCGTCGCTGCCCGAGATCGGACGCCAGTTCGGCGGCAAGCATCACACCACCGTCCTGCACTCCATCGAGAAGATCAACCTCCAGCGCAAGGACGATAAGGACCTCAACCGCATGCTCAACAAATTCACAGAGCATCTGGCCAACTAATCGCCGTCTAACTTCAGGCCCGGGGCGCACTTCCAGTGCTCCGGGCTTTTCTTTTCCGACTTTCCCTCTGTGCAGCCGCTGTGCATCCTGTGCACAACCCGGCCGAATCTCCCTGGCCCTGCCTTTCTTCCACCGAACTCTTTCTCACCGGCTCCCATTTTCCGCACCGCTTTCTCAGTTAACTCTATGCAAACTAAAGAACTTCTCAGCTTTTCCACTTTTCCGCTGCGCCTACGGTTACGACTAGAAGTTTTTTCTATTAAATTCTTGTAAGAGCAACCACAAACCCAGCTCCAAATTCCTCCGCAACTGGACTCCTTTTGGGAAAAGAAATTTCAGAAACTTATGCAACCTTCGCAGCTGATTTGAATCACGGTTTTAGCAATCTCCTCTGATATCCGTTTAACTTATTGATAATTATATCTTTACTTCACAACAACCAGCATTCCATCCCCATCTCCCCACTGTTGGAATTTCTGTGCAGATTGTGTACAACCAAAAAGCAGCTGCAATACGCGTTGCCCCCGTTCCCGAAAAATTCATTCTTTTTCCCAGGCTCCGTCTCGCTCCCGCCGCCGAACAGTGATAATTTTTCTTTTGCTTACAGTTTTCATCAGCCGCGCGAATACTGCTGGTTTCCACCGGCCTTAGTTTGATATAAGAGCAAGTTAAAGCCAGCGAAAGGTTTTGGGGACTCTTATGCCAGAGGCAGCGATCGCTCAAGGAACCGCCATGGAGATTACGGTCAGCAAGTCCGAACTCTTAAAGGAACTCACTGCGACCCAGGGCGTGGTCGAGCGCAAGACGACCATCCCCATCCTGTCCAATTTTCTTTTTGAGGCCAACGATGGCGAGCTGACCATCACCGCCACCGATCTTGACCTCAGTCTGCGCACCAGCTGCCCCGCCACGGTCAAAAAAGACGGCGCCTGCACCATCCCCGCCCGCAAGCTCTACGACTACGTAAAGCTCCTCGGCGATGGCGACGTCAGCATCAAGCTGCTGGAGAACCACTGGGTCAACATCCGCGCCGGCCGCTCCATCACCAAGATGGTGGGCATGGCCCGTTCCAACTTTCCCAGCGTGCCGGTCTTCCCCACCAGTGGCGTGGTCAAAATTCCCGCGCAGACCTTCCGCACCCTCATCGCCAAAACCGTCTTCTCCATCTCCAACGAGGAGTCGCGCTACACCCTCAACGGCGCGCTGCTGGTCCTCAAGCCGGAGTCGATCACCATGGTCGCCACCGACGGCCATCGCCTGGCCCACATCACCAAAGAGGGCCTTGCCTTCGACATTACAGGCGAGCTGAAGACCCTGATCCCGCGCAAGGCAATGGTCGAGCTACTCTCGCTGCTCAACGCCCCTGAGATCGAGTTTGTAGAGTTTGCCAAAGACGAGTCCACTTTGTTCTTCCGTCTCGGCTCCCGTCTGCTCACCTCGCGCCAGCTCACCGGCCAGTTCCCCAACTATGAGGCGGTGCTTCCCAAGGAGCACAACAAGAGCGTCACCATCCGCACCACGGATCTGCAGGCGGCCATCCAGCGCGTCGCGCAGTTTGCCGACGAGCGCTCCGGCGCCATCAAGATCCGCTTTGAGAAGAACGAGCTGCGCATCTCTTCGTCCTCCACCGAAACCGGCGAATCCGAAGACTCGATCGAGACCATGTACGATGCCGAGCCGCTTGCTATCGGCTTCAATTCGCAGTACCTGCTCGAGTTCCTCAAGGCCACCGAAAGCGACGAGGTCCACATCGAGTTCAAGGACTCGCAGTCCGCCGGCCAACTCCGCCCCGCCGGCGTCGAAGACTACAAATACCGCTACGTCGTCATGCCCATGAGGATCTGACCAGGCCCTCAGCGACCGGAGCGGCATCTGTCGCCGCATACCCGACACAACGACCAGCCTCTGCGCCGCCGGATGAAAAACCGGAAGCCGTGCAGAGGCTGATTTTCTTCTTGCCGGAGCCGAAGTTGCCCCCGGCGCACTACCCGCTGCCGCAGCTCCCGTACCCATCCCACAAACAACCATTAAGTCCAGATATTTCAATTCCTTACCGCCACCCGCCGAGCCATTTTTTATGCTAAAATAAATGCAGATGCCGTTCCTTCAGGTGACGACGATTCGAACCGTTCGGCCATCGCAGCCAAAATCATCAAACACTGCGAGTCAAGCAGACACGAACCCGTCTGCGAGCGTCCGTTACTCGTTCTGCCTGTTGCTTCCGGCGTGGCTCCTGGCGCGCTTCTCTGCCTGGGCCCCAACGAACTTGGAAACATCAAAAAATGTCCACTAAGCCAACTACTGACGAAGCCGGAAAAGAAACAATGCCACTCGTGCAAGAACTCGACAAGAAGACCGCCACCACCGCCGAATCCGGCTACACTGCCGATTCCATCAAGGTCCTCGGTGGCATGGAAGCCGTACGCAAGCGCCCCGCCATGTACATCGGTTCCACCGGTGAAATGGGCCTGCACCATCTCGTCTACGAGGTCGTGGACAACTCCGTCGATGAAGCTCTCGCTGGATACGCCACCACCATCGATGTCATCGTGCATCTCGACAACTCCGTCTCCGTCAGCGACGACGGCCGCGGCATTCCCGTCGATGAGATGGATGTGGATGGCGAACGCCTGCCCGCCGCCCAGGTCGTCATGACCGTGCTGCACGCCGGCGGCAAGTTTGACAGCTCTACCTACAAAGTTTCAGGCGGCCTGCATGGCGTCGGCGTCAGCTGCGTCAACGCGCTCTCCGAGTTGCTCGAACTCGAGATCTGCCGTGACGGCGCCATCTGGGAGCAGGAGTATTCCGAAGGCGTTCCCACCACCAAGCTGGTTAAAACCGGAACCACCAAGCGGCGCGGCACCAAGGTCCACTTCGTTCCCGACCACACCATCTTCACCGTCACCGAGTACAACTACGACACGCTGGCCAACCGTCTGCGCGAGCTCGCCTTCCTCAACAAGGGACTGGTCATTACCCTCACCGACGAGCGCGCCACCGACCCCAAGACCGGCGATCCCAAGCACTCCGAATTCAAATTCAACGGCGGCATCGCCGAGTTCATCAAGCATCTCAACAAGGGCAAAAACGTCCTCCACGACAAGCCCATTTACATGGAGTCGGTGGAGAAGGAAGGCTTGGTCGTCGAAGTCGGCCTGCAGTATAACGACGCCTACAGCGAAACCGTCTTCGCCTTCGCCAACAACATCAACACCGTCGATGGCGGCACCCATCTGCAGGGCTTCCGCTCCGCCCTCACCCGCACCATCAACGCCGCCGGTCAGTCGCTAGGCCTGTTCAAGGACCTGAAAGAGAATCTCTCCGGCGACGATGTGCGCGAAGGCTTGGTCGCCGTGGTCAGCGTCAAACTGCCGCAACCTCAGTTTGAAGGCCAGACCAAAGGCAAGCTCAACTCCGACATCGCCGGTCCCGTGCAGGCCTTCATCAACGAGAAGCTAGGCGCGTTCTTCGAGCAGAACCCGCAGGTCGCCCGCAAGATCATCAACAAGGCCATCGACGCAGCCCGCGCGCGCGAAGCTGCCCGCAAGGCCCGCGACCTCACTCGCCGCAAGGGTGTGCTCGATAGCGGCGGGCTGCCCGGCAAACTGGCCGACTGCTCCGAACGTAATCCCGAACGCTGCGAAGTCTATCTGGTCGAGGGCGAGTCCGCAGGCGGAACCGCCAAGCAGGGACGCGACCGCCGCTTCCAGGCCATCCTTCCCCTCAAGGGAAAGATCCTCAACGTCGAAAAGGCGCGCTATGACAAGATGCTGGGCCACGAGGAAATCCGCTGCATGATCACCGCCTTCGGCTGCGGCATCGGCAAAGAAGATTTCGATCCCACCAAACTGCGCTACAGCAAGATCATCCTCATGACCGATGCCGACGTGGACGGCTCGCACATCCGCACCCTGCTGCTCACCTTCTTCTTCCGCCACATGACGGATCTCATCAGGCGCAACAACATCTACATCGCGCAGCCGCCGCTCTATCGCATCAAGAAGGGCCGCTTTGAGCAGTACATCAAAAACGATGCCGAGTTCGTGCAGGTCATGCTCAAGCGCGCCTCGGATGGTCTGGTCGTCCGCTGCGGCGAAGGCGCCGCCCGCCTGGAAGGCAAACAGCTCGCCCAGTTCATGACTCGCCTCAACGAATACCTCGGCTACCTCGACAAGGTGGATAAGCGCCTGCGCAACCAGCGCGTCACCGAGATGCTGCCCGAATTCGATCTCTCCCGCCGCGAGGATTTCCACGGCGCGCCCGACGCGGTGCCCACCCGCATTGCCGATATCGAAGCGCGCCTCAAAGCCGTCGCCAAAGAAGAGCAGTTCATGTCGGTCACCACTCACTTCGAAGAGGAGCATGAGCTCTGGGACGTGCGCTTCGTCAACTCGCAGGGCACGCCGCACTCCATCAGCTGGGCACTTATCTCCAGCCCCGAATACAAGCAGATGATGAGGCTCTACAGCCAGATCGCCGAGTTCATGCAGCCGCCATTCCAGGTCGAGTGGCTCAAAAACGTCGAGCCCGCCAAGGAGGAAACCGACGACACCATCTCTGCCGCCGAGCAGGCCGATGCCGACAAGATCGAAGGCAAGACCATCAAAGGCGGCACGCCTGCCCGCGTCTCCACCAAGGGAGCTTCGCGCGAGCCGGTGGAAAAGAAAACCGTCCGCGAACTCTTCGACTTCGTCCTCGAACAGGGCCGCAAGGATTATCAGATCCAGCGCTACAAAGGCCTAGGGGAGATGACCGCCGAGCAGCTTTGGGAGACCACCATGGACCCCGAGCGCCGCACCCTGCTCTCCGTCAAACTCGAAGACCTCGCCGAAACCGAAACCATCTTCACCACGCTCATGGGCGAAGACGTTGAATCGCGGCGCAAGTTCATCGAAGACAACGCCCTCGACGTAAAGAACCTCGACATTTAGACGAAGCAGCAGCATTGTAGGGCGTCAAAAAAAATGAAATATTCGCCAGAAAAAGTGAAAAATTTCGTCAAAATGAACGCCCGACCCGCATAAACATTGGGTTCGAGGCCCGCCAAAATCTGGCGGGCTTCGTTGCTTTGCACGTCCGGCCGGGGCTCCAATCCCCCTCTCTCCGCCAGCAGCTTTCCTTCCGTCGCAAAAGCCCCTTAAATGTCAATGATTTATGAGCTAAGGCAAAGCAGGCCAAGAGCTTGCCTTTTCGTGCGTTTCCAGCCGTGACCAGTGTTTTCCAGTCCTCGCCAGCCCCTGCAGGAAGAAAATTGGTACTTTTGGTACTCGGGCGAGGGCGAGCGGTGGCTAGGTGCCTGTACCCGTCATTCGCATTCATGATTGCGGGCGCACTTCTATGCTTCTGGCTCAGAGTCATGGCCATTTTCCACGGTTGGCATCTGCCGATTGCAGGGACGGGACCTCGATCGAGGTGATGGATCCCCTCCTTCAACTTCCGAGGCTAGCAGGAACATTCGGTCTGGCGGTCAGCCGATAAAGAACGATAAGTCGGCATCGCAACTGGAATCTCGCGACCGCGTCCCGGCATGAGAATGGGCGTCGCGATGGGCGCTTTTCGGTACTAATCCACGAGACGCCAGAATTTCTCCAGCTACCCCCGTCAGAGCGAACTCCCCCACAAGCTGCGAGCTTTCATATCGCACTATCGAGGTTCCTCAACTCTTTGTCGATATCCGAATTATTTGTTTCTCGCCGCAGGTTGGTTGATGACTGCCGCGCCTGACTTGCTCACGACCTCGTCCTGGGAATCCGTGCCACCGGAACAACCTATCGCGCCGATGATCATCCCCTCGTCGATCAGTGGAATGCCGCCTCGAGACGCAATGACTCCATCGAACGCGAGTAGGTAGTTGAGGTGCGTTAGGTTGATACCGTCTTCGAAGACCTTGGTTGGGCGCCGGAAGGTCGCGGCTGCTCTCGCCTTGTGTTCCGCAATCTGAATTGAGGCAAGCATCGCGCCGTCCATCCGTTGAAAGGCGACAAGGTTGCCTCCGGAATCGACCACCGCAACGTTCATCTTCCAGTTCCGCTTCTTCGCCTCTGCCACGGCGGCGTGAATCACCTCCTGGGCTCGGTCTAGTGATATTGGGAAACCATAGGGTACGTCGAACGGCATTTCGTCTGGGATGACATCAAGAGGATTCGACGTGAGCGCTGCTTTCATGGGGATTGCCGTTCTGTTGCTTGACATAAATTTCCCTCCTAATGGTTAGAAAGTCACTTTCGAAGACTTGGCCGAAATGCGCATTGTTCATTCGAGCGGCCAAGGCGGCAAGTATCGCCTTGGCCGGGCAGCAGATGTTCACGAAACGATGGGCTGCACACAGTTAAGCGGCTTTCCGTACAAGCAGGGCGAGTTGGCCCAAGTGGTATCCGAGCCGATTTTCGATATCCCCGGGCTTGTGGAAGCCGAGCGCCATCAGCGTTTTGATCCCATCCTGGGCGGCCGGTCGCCCGAGCGAAGCGATGCACGCATCCCACCCGGCGTCGAGCTCAACGTCCGGCGGCAGGCTGGTGTTGACGAGGCGCTTGGTGTTGGCGATCGCCCATTTGTCGAACCCGGCGATCCGGGTCGCGAGCGCCTCTACGAACGCGTCTAGATCGGCGTCGGGCAGAGCGCGATTGACGTAGCCGTAGGACTCGGCCTGTTCTGCCCTGATGTCTTCCGAGCCCAAGAGCACCTCGATGGCTCGGTTTCGTCCGATGAGTTGGGGTAGTCGGGCCATCGGGCCTCCGCCGGCAACCATACCCACTCCCACCTCCCATTGCGAGATGATGGCCTTTTCGCGGCTGGCAAAACTCATGTCGCAGGCCAGCGTGATCTCGCTGCCGTTGCCCGTCGCCCGGCCGCGGATGAGCGCAATGGAGGCGACCGGCAAACGGGTCAGACGTGCGAGAAAGTCTGGCCAAGGCGGCAGGCCTGTGGGACCGGCGGGCATACCGGTCAGCTCTTCCAGCTTGGCGTTGAAATCAGAGTGATTCAGGAAGTAGTCGTCGACCGCGCTGTCAAAGACCACGACCCTGACATGCTCGTCGGTCTCAAGAGTGCCGATGACCTCCTGGAATTGCCGGACCATCTCCGGTCCCATGACGTTGATCGGCGGGTGGTCGATTGTGACACGCCAATAGGCGGGCGACCGCTTGGCCACGCGAATCTGTGCGGGTTTCGTAGGTGCGTTCTTAGTTGTCATAAGATTTTCCTCCGTATTTGTTGGTCCCGGAAACGGGTTGATTGAAGCCGGCAGTTTTGGTCACGGCATTAAGGTGTAGGTCGTAACGGCTGAAGACAAAGCGCGGGCGGAATAAATTCAAGCTGTCTGAAGCTACCAACTCCTTGAGCTGAGGTTTTGCAGCGGCCCGGAAGCGAAAACAAGCTTCCCGAGCCGAGGCTGACCACGTAAGAAAGCTCCTTCCGTCGATCAGGCCCCCCGATAATGTCAAGCGACCAGCAAGATCTTCCCGACACCACCCTTTTCTGCCGCTGCTTGAGCCTCGGCCGCTTCACTGAGTGGCAGTCTTTGGCTGATCGGGATTTCCAGCTTGCCATCTCGCACCGCTTCGGCCATGAACTCAAGCGTTTTTCTGTCGAAATGTGAGAATACGAAAACCACTTTTACAGATGGGTACTCCCCGGCGTTCTGCGGTGTTCCGACAACCGATGCAAAGACTCCTCCCGGCTTGACCTTGCCGATCAGCTTCTCGGCGGTTCTTCCGCCGACCGTATCCGCCACCGCATCGAGCGGCGGGAGATTCGCAATCGCGGTGTCGTCGTCGGTTGCGACGAACTGATCCGCGCCAATAGTCCTCGAGTCATCGATCTGCCTCTTCAAAACCCCGGCGATCACAGTCGCCCCGCGTGACTTCGCAGTGAATACCGCCGAACGCCCGACGTTTCCAGCAGCACCTACGACGAGAACAGTCTGGCCCGCGTTGATTCCCGTCGCCAAGAGGAGCTGGTTGCCGGTCGTCGTCACCAGCGGCAACGCCGCCGCTTGGATCAAATCGAGCCCCTTGGGAACTTTCGCCAGAACCGCGGCTTTCACGACACAAAGCTCGGCGTAAGTATTGTCCGCCATAGCGAACACTTGGTCGCCGACAGAAAAGCCTTCCACACCGGCCCCAATCTTGGCCACAGTGCCAGCAATATCAACGCCTATAAGCCCCGGGAACTTGATGGGGTAAAAATCTTTCGTTAATCCAGCACGTCGCTTGTAGTCGATCGGATTCACACTGGTGGCGGCGACCCGCACCAGCACCTCGCCCGAACCCGGAACCGGGTTAGGATAGTCTTCGAATTTGAGTACTTCAGGACCGCCATATTGGTGGACAACAACTGCTTTCATCTTTCATCTCCTTAGCTCGCGGTGTATTGCCTTTAAATCCAGGTCGAAAATAAAGCCTCGCACAGGAACATTGTTTGCAACGGGCACTTAATGTCAGGCGCGGTTCAGCGCATCTGGTACGGATGGAAGATGTAGTCCTTCGTCCTCACTGCCACATGGCACGAGTTTCCGCAGTCCGCAAGGGCCTTGGGATCGGCGGTGAACTTGTCCGTAGCGGCGTCGTAGTTGAACACCGCGTATCCCCAGCCTCCGGTTTTCGGAAATCTCTTGCTGTCCTTCTCCATCACGAAAGCCTGCTGAAAAACATCGGGCACATCCACATCGTAGGGCGCTTCCGTGCTTTTCTTCGGCTTCCACTGGAGCTTCACGATCATGCAGCCCTCCGGAAAAGGCTGGCCGTTTCCCGGAACACCAGCCTTGTACGCTTTGATCATCGACGGATTGGCGACGATCACCTTAAGTACTTCTGTGGTGCGCGCGGAAGAGACCACAGACCAGTCCTCGTACCCCATGAAGTCGGAGAACGCGATTCCGCCTGGCGATCTCAGCGAGTACTTGTCCTTGTCTTGCCCATGTGCGTATAGGAGCGCGCTGCCGTGGATGGCAAGCAGCGCCGTGGCTGCAACGATGGCAAAGGCCCAGAAATGTCTTACGGCGGCGCGTGGGGGATTGCGCCGGGTGGATGATGACGATACTGCGGACATGACGTCCTCCTTTGCAGAAGACGAGCTCGGCCGTGGACAGACCGGTTCTTTTCCGGGCTGATCCCCGCGGCCGAGGTGCCAGAAGACCCTTGCTTAGCGTCGCGCTGCCAACTCTTCCGGAAATCTCCGCAACTACTCTGCGCGGCATGATTACTTCTCAATCGGTTCCGCTCTTCGTGTATGCAGCTAACGGATGAAGTGCATGTGACTGACTTAGCTCAAGGGTGCGCGCTGCATGACAGCTGGCAACTTTGTCCTGACAGCCGCAACGCTAGGTAGCAGGAATTTTCGTAGTGCCGTGTTTAGTGATTCGCTCCATTTTGAAAGCGTTGCCCGATCTTCGACATCTCGCCACAAAGGGAGGGCTCCAACTCCGAAATCACGGATCGAGCTCTGCTACGGGCAGAGCAGGACAGCGTGCGGCAGAAATCCTCGATGCTGTGGCAATTCCGCCCAGAGTATTCCATCCTGGAATCCAGTGGAATTGAAGGAGATGAGTCACTAAAACCGTTTGAAGGCATCTCGTGCCCGCGCGCCTCTCCTCTAAAAGTTGAGGCCAGCGGCGTGCCAGGCGTGCAAGCTTCTGAACACAGTTAGCGTTGTCACCTCACCAAGTAGCATCTGCACTCTCGACGAGTACTTCATCAACGACCGAAGCGCAGATGCAGAGCTCACCCGGGAGAACCAGTGATGTTTAACGATTTATTTTCACTCTCGATCTATGACGACCAGATGCAAATAGAGGAATGTGAGCTATCAGCGTTCGTACGTGTGGTGACGGAATTGTACGGACCAGGACAGGCCAGGATTTCGGAAAAGGACTGGCTGGATGAATCCGACCTACTGGATGATCCACCTCGATCGGAAACTCGCAATTGGCACTCAGTAACGATTGCGGCATCGGCTCGACTCGAGGATAGGTTGAGAGTGCCACTGCCCGAACGGGTGGTATCGGCCGCATGGACAAATCGCGCATCGTTATGACGATATGAGCTCCGGGATAAGAATCTTCTCAAAGGAGGAAAACAATGAAAATCTTGATGGTACTAACGTCGCACGACCAATTGGGCAACACTGGCCGCAAGACCGGTTTCTGGCTGGAAGAGGGTGCGGCCCCCTACTTCGTTTTCAGAGACGCCGGCGTCCAATTGACTCTCGCCTCTCCGAAAGGCGGGCAGCCGCCGATCGATCCCAAGAGCGATCTGCCGGAGAATCAAACCCCTGCCATGGCCCGCTTCAAAAAGGATGAGACGGCGCAGAAAGCGTTCGCTCATACCGTGCCGCTGGCTGATGTGAAAGCGGCAGATTTCGACACGGTCTTCTATTCGGGCGGGCACGGCCCCATGTGGGATCTGGCCGAGAGTCCTATTTCGATCGCGTTGCTCGAGTCTTTCTACAACTCCGGCAAGCCGATAGCGTTGGTCTGCCACTCGTCTGGTGTGCTTCGTCATGTCAAATACCAGGGCAAGCCTCTGGTAGAGGGAAGGCATGTAACCGGCTTTACGAATGGCGAAGAAGAAGAGGTTAAGCTGACCAAGGTTGTGCCGTTCCTTGTCGAGGATGAACTGTTGCGCCTCGGAGCCACCTTTGAAAAAGTTCGCAACTGGCAGCCGTTTTCCATCGTGGATGGCCGCCTGATTACCGGGCAGAATCCCGCGTCATCAACCTCCGCGGCTCAGTCTCTGGTGAAACTGCTCGCAGCGGAGAAGGCGGCTTAGGCTTAAATTCCGCAAGCGCTAGTTGCACGCTCGAAAGGATGTCTTGTGAGGTATCCTACCTTTTATCACACGATACAGATCAATGGACTCTCCATCTTCTACAGAGAGGCTGGCCAGAAAGGCGCGCCGGCGCTTCTACCGCTGCACGGACTTCCGTCATCATCGCGAATGTTCGAGACGCTCTTCGCGCGACTTTCCGATCGCCATCACCTTGTCGCGCCCGACTACCCCGGCTTCGGGCACAGCGACTGGCCTCACCCGAAAAACTTCGCGTATACGTTTGATCACTACGCCAAGATCATGAGTCGTTTCACAAAAGCGCTCGGGATTTCTCGCTACACGCTTTACATGCAGGATTATGGTGGTCCCGTAGGTTTTCGCATGGCCTTGGACAACCCGGACCGAATCGAGGCGCTCATCGTCCAGGACGCTGTCGCGCACGACGAGGGCCTGGGAGCGAATTGGAAGACGCGGCGAGCCTATTGGGCCGATCGCGTTGCCAACGAAAGCGCGCTTCGTACAAATCTGTTGTCGCTCGCTGCCGCGCGAACGCGCCATGTCGGAAACGATCCGAACGTGGAACGTTATGACCCCGATCTATGGACGGACGAGTTCGCGTTCCTGAGTCAGCCAAGGCAGGCGGAGATTCAAAGCGACCTCTTCTACGACTATCGAACCAATGTGGACTCCTATCCGAAGTGGCAAGCATGGATGCGCGAGAAGCAGCCCCGCCTGCTGGTTCTCTGGGGCAGGTACGAGTCCTCGTTCGATTCCGGCGAACCTGAGCGCTACCGCATGGACGTGCCGAACGCTGAAGTTCACGTTCTCGACGGCGGTCATTTTGCATTAGACACGGCTGCCGATGAAATAGCCGCGTTGGTCCGAGCCTTTGTCACTTCTTTAGGTGGTGGGGTGCAGGCGCGGCGCGCCGGCTAATGCGGCTATTGAGAACGCAGGCTACACCGTATCGAAAGGAGCCATCAATGAGCGGCGTACAAAAGGAGCCACAAATGAACGCGGTCCAAGTCGAACAGAAGAGCTATGAGATGCCCCCGCGCGAGGGGTTCACCGTCGCACATTTTCTCACTGTCGCCGACATCGACCGGTCGGCTCGCTTCTATGAGAAGGTATTCGGCGGTCGCATTCTGAGCAGAGGCGACAGCGAAGGCGCGCCCGCGTACATTCAGATCGCGAATACTTGGCTCCTTGTCAACGTCGGGGGCGGGCCGACCCCCGACAAGCCGTCGGTAACGCTCAGCGTACCCGACCCCGATAAGATCAACGGCTTTATGAATATCCGCGTTGCGGATATCCAGGCGTGCTATGAATTGTGGAAAAGTCGAGGAGCCGAGTTCATCACGGAGCCAATACCCAAGTACGGCGAGATTCGCTGCTACATCCGCGATCCTGACGGTTACATTATCGAGGTCGGACAGAGCACCGAGCTCAAGTACGGTTAGCGCTCGGTCCGGATGGGATTCGGATTCAACTCACGACCGGCAGGAGAGGCTCACTTTGCAAAAGGTATCGAACGCCACGCCTTCGGGAACATGTGATTCTGCTGGCTGACGCTCGCAATCAGCGATTCAGCTGAACGCAAAGGAGGAAAGACATGGCAAATACGACGAGTGAAATCCAAGCTAACGACGCCGCCCGCGAGGCTAGCGTTGCGAAAGTCGACATGAAGTTCGAAATCGTCGTTATCCCCGTCTCGGATGTCGATCGCGCGAAGGAGTTCTACGCGAGACTCGGGTGGCGACTCGACTCCGACTACGACAACGGTAAGGATTTTCGCGTGATTCAGTTCACACCGCCTGGCTCCGGGTGCTCGGTCATCTTCGGCAAGAACGTCACCGGGGCGGCTCCCGGCTCAGCCCAGGGCCTTTATCTGATCGTCGATGACATCGAGGCCGCGCGCAAGAATCTGCTCCGTCATGGTGTTGAGGTCAGCGAAGTGTTCCACGGCGCCGCGGACGTGTACTCTGGCCCGGACGAGCCCTACCTGTTTGGGCGGATTCGAGTCAACGGCCCTGATCCCGAGCATCGCAGCTACCGCTCGTTCGCCTCGTTCAGGGACCCGGACGGAAACGGCTGGCTGTTCCAGGAAATCACGACGCGGCTTCCCGGTCGCATCGACGACACGGCGACGACCTTTGCATCGGCGAACGATCTGGCGAGCGCGTTTCGGCGTGCGGAGGCCGCCCACGGCGAGCACGAGAAGCGAATCGGGCAGCGCGACGCGAACTGGGCAGACTGGTATGCCGCTTACATGGTGGCGGAGCAGTCAGGCAAAGAGCTGCCGCAATGAACGACTCCGCCGGGAGCGACATCGCTCCCGGCGAGACTGGAGGAATCATGAAACTCGAAGGCAAGAAGGCTCTCATCAGTGGCGGAAACAGCGGCATCGGCCTGGCCACTGCCCGCCTTTTCGTTGCAGAAGGCGCTGAGGTCGCCATTACCGGCCGGGACCAGAAGACACTGAATGAAGCGGTCGCCGAGCTAGGATCGAAAGCGCACGGCTATCGCGCCGACGTTACGGTTGCGGAGGACCGGAAGAACCTTTTCGCTGAACTAGCCAATGACTTTGGCAAACTTGACATCGTCTTCGCCAATGCAGGCATTTCTGGCGAGACGCCGACTGGCACGACCGACGAAGCCATCTTCGAGAAGGTAGTCCACACCAACCTCAACGGTGCTTTCTTTACCGTCAATTCAGCCGCTCCTCTCATGAATGACAACGGCAGCATCATCTTCAACGGATCGGTGCAGAATTATCTCGGTCAACCAGGCCTGGCTGCCTACGCTGCCACGAAAGGTGGACTTGTCTCGATGGCGCGATCCATCGCCGCAGACCTTGCACCGCGCAAGATTCGAGTGAACGTGGTGGCCCCTGGAGCGACGAAGACTCCCATCTGGAAGCGCGGGGCGCGCGCCAATGCCTCGGCAGAGGAATCCGCAAAAGTTTCCGACTTCTTCTCTTCCACGGTTCCACTTGCCCGTTGGGGCGAGCCGGAAGATCTGGCCAAGGCTGTGCTTTTTCTTGCCTCGGACGATTCGTCGTACATCAACGCGGTCGAGCTGATCGTGGATGGCGGACTGACGGGCGCTCCCTTCGGAGCCCCCATTCTTCGCGGCTGACGCCCGAGCGCGAGCCGCTTTCATCAAGAAGCACCGTCTCACATTCACCTTGACGCGGAGGACACCATGACGAAGGGTTATTGGGTTGTTGCGTATCGATCGATTTCGGACGAAGCGGCGGTAAAGGCCTATAGCGCGTCAGCAGGGCCAGCCATTAAGGCCTTCGGCGGACGGGTCTTGACCAGGTCGACGAGCCAAGTTCGGATCCACGAAGCCGGACTGCAGCAGCGGGCGATCCTTGTCGATTTTGACAGCTATGAGATTGCCCTTGGGACTTATGAAAGCGGGGCATACCAGAAGGCGCTTCAGGCACTCGGTTCCGGAGCGGAACGCGACTTTCGCATTGTCGAAGGCGCGTAAGGTGGCGACCGAGTAGCACATTTGTCTTGAATCGACGGATGGTCCGCCGCCTGAGATTGCCATATTATGCGGAGCGAATGGAACATCCCGCATGAGTCGGTGCCAATGCTTTTCAAGGAGATTTTGTATGTCACATCATTTCGATACCAAACTGGCGAAGGAAGATCCGAGCCTCAACCTCTGCGACTTTTATTTATTTGACGGCCCCTCGGGCAAGACGGTGATGGCGATGACCGTGAATCCGGATGTGGGATTATCGGCTCCGGATACGCTCCATCCAGAAGGGCTCTACGCGTTCCGGTTCGACCTGAACGGAGATGCGAGGGAAGAGGTTACGTTCAAGTTCAGGTTTGGTGAACCACGACACGGAGATGGCAGTGAGCATACTCACATTCAGCCGTTTGTGGTGCGGAAGGCGACGGGTGACGATGCTCTTCGTGGTGACGCCGGAGAGAGTCTGGTTGAGGGTGAAACCGGTTCGGTCGCGACTAATTCGGATCTTCGTGCGTATGTTGGGATTGCTCCAGAGCTATTTGCGGCAAATGCTGGATTCGGCACATTTATGACTTCTTTCTATAAGGACCAGCGCTACGATGGGGGCGCCTTTCTGCATCAGCAGAATCCCTTTGCGAGGCGGAATGTTACGGCGATTGTGCTGGAGGTGCCGAGCGTACTGATTGGGAAGGGAAAAATCAACGCATGGGCGACGATCTCCCTCTTTGGCCATGCGCCGGAGGTACAAGTTTCGCGTTGGGGCCTGCCTATGGTTACGCATCTCTTCCTGAACGACCCGAGCGATCAAGAGGTGAAAGAACAATTCAATACGTCAGTTCCGTCTGAAGATCTAGAGCGCTTCGCGAAGGCGATCGCGGATTTTGCGGAGAAGATGACGACCTATGCCGGTTCGACGGCGGACCCGGGTGAATACGGGAAGCTGATCGTTGCACGGCTGTGTCCCGACACGTTGCCTTACGAGCTTGGAACGTCCGCCGCATTTGAGGTGGCCAGCTTCAATGGACGCGCGCTCGGTGATGATGTGCTGGATGTGATGTTGACGTTGGCGGCCAACACACCACTTGTCGATGGACTTGCTCCCGACCGCGGGCGCATTCGCAAGGATTTCCCGTATTATGGAGCGCCGTATACGGCGGAGGAGCAGGCCGGGGTGACGCCGATGCGGCGCCCGGCTAAGAAATAGGCGGGAAGCGACGCTCGAGAATCATGTTGCAGTGTCGAGCCAGTACTCTGGTCTTGATCGATGCGTTCGTCCAACGGATTCGTCGCCGCGCTTCTGCCAATTTTGCTTTGAACAGTCACTCGCTCTGACATCGAAAGGAGTACAAAATGGACGGCACAAATGGACTGAAAGAGACCACGCGCGTGACCGCGCCTGTCGCGTCGAACACGCTTAGTGTGAACGTTTTTACGGCCCCGGGAAAGACTATGGTCGGCGAGCGGCCAAAGCCTTTCGGCGAGGCGCTCGGCTTTGACCCTATCACGTCGACTTTAATCTTCGGCGAGTACGACGCGGTGCTGGTGGACGCAATGGGGACAGTGGCTGAGGCCGAGGCTCTCGCGGATTGGGTCGCTCTGCACAACCGCAATTTGGAGACCATCTATATAACGCACGCCCATTTCGACCACTTCTACGGTCTGAGCATTCTGCTCGACCGTTTCCCGGGCGCTCGGGCGATAGCAACGCCCAAGACGGTGAACGCCATGCAGATGTCTTTCTCCCCCCAAGTGGAGCGGTTGGCCCGCCGGCTCTTTCCTGGGCAAGTGGCCACCAAGTTGGTTCCACCTGAGCCCTATGAGCACGACACGTTCACTCTCGAAGGCCACGAATTGCGCATCATCGAGCAGGGCCGCACCGATAGTCCCGATTCGACGTCTCTACACGTTCCATCGATCGGCCTGATCGTCGCTGGCGACGTCGTGTACAACCAATGCCGCATGTACGTCGGCGACACCACACCCGAGAGCCGAAAGAATTGGATCGCGGCGCTAGATCGGTTAGCGGCGCTGAACCCGGCGATTGTTGTCGCCGGTCACAAGAAGCCTGGCGCGCTCGACTCTCCCTCAACGATCCAAGACACCAAGCGTTACCTGCAGGACTTCGATCGGGTGCAGAAAACCGCGACATCCGACCAGGAGTTGTTCGATCAGATGACGGAGCTGTACCCGCATTGGGTAGCCAATCAGTCGTGGTTGATGTTCGGATTCCCGCAGCCATAACCTACATCAACCGCTGATGCGAATGTTTCCTCGCGCATGATGGAGGGTTGCCCCTAGCTTGGAAAGGCGCCGGAAATCGCGAGCCGAAATATCGGAGGGCAGGAGAGATGGATTGGAAACGGTTGGTCCAGTTTGCATTGCTGGGTAGCAGTGATTTGGAACAATATGCCATCCTGCTGGTACGCGTTTCGATCGGGCTGTTCTTCGCCATTTCTGGGGCAAACAAATTGTTTGTCGCCGGCGGCATGAAAGTTATTTACGAAACGCTGGTTAAGGCCAGAGTCCCGTTTCCCCACCAGACGGCTTATTTCGTGTCGGGTGTCGAGTTCGTTTGCGGATCTTTGGTAGCCGTGGGTTTTTTTTCGAGCCCGGCCTGCATGGCTTTATTGATTGATATGGTTGTCGCCACCCTGACCAGCGCGCTGTCCACCATGCCTAAAGGACTTTCGCCTCTTAGCTGGCTGGACGATTTTGTCTACCTTCCGGAAGTCCTGTACGTGCTCTTCTTTTTCTGGCTGATCTGCTCTGGTCCGGGAAAGTTCAGTGTCGACTACTGGCTCGCCGCCAAGTTACTGAGCTGATCGATCGACGAAGCAGCTTGTGATTCCGCATTGGTCATCCAGATCACCTTCGCGAGGATTCTGTATGATGGCAGTGATCGTGTTGAGCATCCGTGGATCTTGGGGGTCATGAAGAATACCGGCGGCATGATTAACAGCGACGCGTCCAAATCCTCGCTGCCGTAAAGCTGTGTGAATGCGCGTCGCTTTTCATTTCTTGGGAATCCACGTTCAGCCAGACAGAGGCTGAATGAAGCGGTGAAAACCGGCATTCCGGTTTAGAGTCACGAGGCGCGTGCGCCGCGTGCGCATAATCCAATGGCTGTGAGGAACAATGACGAAACCGACGAGCTTTCAAGCGGACATTCTCCCGCTTTTTACGGAGCGAGACATTCGAGGTATGAGCAAGGCGTTCAACTTGGGAAGTTATGATGACGTCAAAACGCACGCGGCCGCCATCTACGACCGCATTCGGGGAATCGGTGGCGCGGTAATGCCGCCCCCGCCCCCGAGAGGGGAAGGCCCTTGGCCCCAGGCTCGCATTGAGCTATTCGCAAAGTGGATGGCGGACGGATACCAACCTTAGGCGGAGTCATCTCATAAATATCGTCTTCTCCCCCACCTCCAGACAAATACCGCCGCCGTTTTGAAACGTGTCTTGCCAGTTCTTCGGCTTCCTTAGGCTGCCCGGATTGAGTGTGTCGCATCCATCTCGCTCAAGCGCAAGGCTAAGCACTTGGCTGCCCCGCCGGCCTTCAGAAATTCCGTCAACCGCACTTGCACGACTTGGAAGCCGCACTCTTCCAGCCGCTGGGAGAGCGCGGTGCTGACTTGGTTCAACACGATGAGGCGGCCTACGTTTATGGCGTTGCAGGCAAAGCGTAGCGCGTCGACTACTCCAACCGGAATGCGCAGTTCCTCCGGATAGCGCAGCTCGATTTTGGCGTTGGACTCGGCGTCGAACGCCGCAGGGAAATACAGAAGATATCCATCCCGCAAAGGACAGAAACAGGTGTCGAGGTGATAGAACCGCGGGTCTACGAGCCGCAGTGAGATGACTTCGAGGTCCCACAATTGTTCGAGGCGGTGGTGGGTGGATTGCATGGTCCTTACGCCATGGCCGGCCCACAACCGCGAGCCGTCGGCTTCAAACAAGGCGTCGCCCTCGCCTTCAAACGGAGTTGCCGCCGGCATGTCGCAAACCTTGAAGCCCAGGTCGGCGAACCACTTCCGGAAATGCGACTCCTCACCTTGCCGCTCCGGGTGAAAGAAACGGCTTATGGCCACCACTCCCTTTCGTACCAGCCCCGCATTCGCGGTGAAAACCATGTCCGGCCACCCCGGCTGCGGCTCCACAAGCATCACTCGTGCCACCTGGTTCAGCGCGTGACGCAGATCTTCCCATTGCGCGGCCGCCTGCTGGCGTGAGGCGCGACTGACGTTGCCCGCCATCCAAGGATTGATGACGTAGTTAACGTCGTAGAGCTTGGGAGAACACATCAGGAAAGTAGGTTCTTTGAAGATCGGTGCGCGCTCGCTGCGGTGCGAGTTGGGATGAGGGTGACTCATAAATTTCCTTGGTGGTGAGGTGCTTTCTACTGAATAGACGCTTGTGGGTCGCGTCGGTCGCTATTCAATTTACTGATGGGATCGATAAACCTGGAGAGGTTCTGCTATGCCTCTAAGCCTCAGAAAAGAAAGTACAGTTTGAAATGAGGTTTGATACTAATGGATGCGACGCGGATCGGGTATCCGTGCGGGCAGATTTGTATCGGGAAGTCGGCATAGCGACTGGGATCTCATGATCCAGTCCCGGAGCGATGATCGCAGTTGCAATGGGCGTTTTCCGTTACTGATCCTGCCTGCTGGGCTGAACAATCTTGGCGCAACGAAGGCTGGCGTATTCTCCCATACCGGCCATTGGGGGCCGGGTTCATTTCTTAACAACTCGCCCCGCCCAACACAGCGCCCGCTGCGCCCATTACTGTCAGCAGAGGAAGCTGCACTTGCTTGCTTCCATTGGCGTACATTCGTTTCTCGTTCCTAGTGCGCGCACCACGCGTTTTGTCGTTCTGCCGCACGCGTGGTGCGCTCACTGGATCGCCTTTAATCGCCCGTGCCCGACAGAGATATCTTCTGCGGGCTGTTTTGGGCGTTGGTAGTGATCACCAGACTTCCCGACAGCGACCCCTTCGCCGCAGGCCTGAAGGTGACGCTGATCGAGCAGGTGGCTTTCGGCGCCATGGAAGCCGGGCAGGTGTTGGTTTGGGAGAAATCCGCCGGATTCGCACCGCTGATTGCGATGCTGGTGACGGACAGCGCGGTGCCGCCGGCACTGCTGAGGATCACGGATTTCGTTGCGGTGCCGGAGTTCGCCTTGACCGTGCCGAGGCTCAGGCTGGTTGGGTTAAACGAAGCGACCGGATCTATGACCGTTGCGGTCAGCATGACCGTCTGCGGACTGCTCGCGGCGTTGTCGTTGATCATCAGCGTGGCGGTCTGGGTATTGTAGAAGGGCCCCGCGACAAACGTTACGGTCATGGTGCAGCTCTTTCCGGCCGCCAGCGACGCCGGGCAAAGGTTCACCGTGATGAACTCGTCAGAGTTGCCGCCTTGCACGATGGCGATCAGTGGGGCCTTAATCGTCATCATCGCATTACCGACGTTCTTCACCGTTACCGTCTTGGTGACGATCGAGCCCAAGTAGAGAGTTCCGAAATTAATGCTCGCTGGCGAAATGCTGGCGATCGGTGAAGAGATGGGAACGCAGGCACTGGCTGAGGTGGATCCCGTCGCAAGTGTCGTGTCCCCGGTCGGGCAGGCAGTCTCAGTGGTCTGTCCGGAGCTGGCTACGTAATAGCCGGTGCCCGCCAGAAGGCACGAAGTTTGGCCTGCTGTTGGCTGGTAGCTGCCTAACCCGCACTGCGTTGCCGCCGTTGCGCCGAGGGTGCCCACGTACGAGCCTGGCAGAGCAGACGTGCAGGAGGCGCTTCCTGGGGCGTTCGAGTAAGTCCCTAACCCGCACTGCGTTGCCGCCGTTGCGCCGAGGGTGCCCACGTACGAGCCTGGCAGAGCAGACGTGCAGGAGGCGCTTCCCGGGGCGTTCGAGTAAGTCCCTAACCCGCACAGCGTTGCCGCCGTTGCGCCGAGGGTGCCCACATACGAGCCTGGCAGAGCAGACGTGCAGGAGGCGCTTCCCGGGGCGTTCGAGTAAGTCCCTAACCCGCACAGCGTTGACGCCGTTGCGCCGAGGGTGCCCACGTACGAGCCTGGCAGAGCAGACGTGCAGGAGGCGCTTCCCGGGGCGTTCGAGTAAGTCCCTAACCCGCACAGCGTTGACGCCGTTGCGCCGAGGGTGCCCACGTACGAGCCTGGCAGAGCAGACGTGCAGGAGGCGCTTCCCGGGGCGTTCGAGTAAGTCCCTAACCCGCACAGCGTTGACGCCGTTGCGCCGAGGGTGCCCACGTACGAGCCTGGAAGAGCAGACGTGCAGAAGGCGCTTCCCGGGGCGTTCGAGTAAGTCCCTAACCCGCACAGCGTTGACGCCGTTGCGCCGAGGGTGCCCACGTACGAGCCTGGAAGAGCAGACGTGCAGGAGGAGCTTCCCGGGTCGCTCGAGTAAGTCCCTAACCCGCACTGCGTTGCCCCCATTGCGCCGGTTCCGCTTACGTAGGAACCAGCGGGAGCGGGCGTGCACGGCGTGTCTCCGGTGGTCGAATACGAGCCAGCCGAGCACGGCGTTACCACCGCATAGGGGATCGTCAACGTCGACGTGGCGGCCGCCTGGAACCCGGTCTCGGCGGTGCCGGTCGCGGTGCCGGTGTTGATGATCGAACCGTTGGTCACGTCGGTTGTCGTCGTCGTGTAAGTGGCGGTGCAGGTCTCTGACGCCGTGGGTGCAAGGGATGTGACAGGACAGCTGATCGCCGACAATCCGGTCATCGGGTCGGTGACCGTGACGGGATTGAGGGTCTCGTTGCCAGTGTTGGTCACATTGTAGCTGTAGGTGACGGGCGTTCCCGCCGCGGCGTAGCTTGCGATGCTGGCCGACTTGACCACGCCGATCGCGGGTGCGCCGGAAGCCGGGGTCGTCCACGTGGACAAGGGGGAGGTTACGGGAGCGTCGAGCACGGTTGTGCCGCTCGCGGTGGCCGAGTTGGCGATCTTGCCCGCGGCCACGTCGGTTGTCGTCGTCGTATAGGTGGCGGTGCAGGTCTCTGAGGCCGCGGCAGCGAGGGTGGCGCTGGGACAGCTGATCAACGACAACCCGCTCATCGAGTCGCTCACCGAGACGGAGCTCAGACCGACATTGCCGCTGTTGGTCACCAGATAGCTGTAGGTGATCACTGTGCCCGGCGCCGAGAAGTTCGCGGGCATGGCCGATAACACAATCGCGATGCTGGCCGTCTGGTCTGCATAGATCGTCACGGGGGATGAGGCGGTTACGTTAGGCCCGACCGGCGGTGTGCCGAACGGGGTGCCGGTCGCGGTGCCGGTGTTGGTGATCGCACCGTTGGTCACATCGGTTGACGTCGTCGTGTACGTGGCGGTGCAGGTCACCGAGGAAGCAGAAAAAGGAGCCGGGGCGAGGGAGCCGCTCGGGCAGCTCACCGCCGAGAGGTTTGGCATCGGGTCGGAGACGATGAATTGGCTCAAGGGGATGGGGCCGGTGTTGGTGACCGTATACATGTAGGTCACCAGGGTGCCCGGCGCCGAGTAGGATTCGATGTTCGCTGACTTGACGAGGCCGATGGCGGCAGTCCCTGTTTGATACGCACCCGCGTCACATTGCGTCGCGGACGGACGAGCCACCCCGCGCTGGTCCGTGGCCGGACAGTTGGCGGTGTCGAAGCCAATCGCCGTGCTGCCGGAATTCAAAGCAATCGTCTGCGTCGGGCCGCCGTGGTTGGCGAGCGTGCCGAGATTCAGAGTGGTGACGTTGTTGTTCGAGAGCGGGGAAAAGCCGCAGGAGGCATCGTCGCTCAGGTTCCCGCCGCCGTCCGTGACTCCAAATCCAAGCGCGCAATTTCCACCAGTGGGGGAACTCGCCAGAATGGTATTTGTCAGGGTTAGTATGGCGCTGTCATTGGTCGCATTGTAGACGGCGCCGCCGCCGCCGGTGGACGCTGAATTGCCCACGAACGTGCTGTCGGCGACGGTCAGCGCGCCCTGGTTCAGGTAGATGCCGCCTCCCTGCCCGCTAGTGGCTGTATTGCCCGAGAAGGTGCTGTTCATCACCACGTTGCTGGCACCTGAATTTGGTGCCAAGTAGATGGCGCCGCCCTGTCCTAATTCTCCGCCGGTTGAATAATTACCCGAGAACGTGCTGTCGGTGACGGTCAGCGTGCCGTTGGAAAAGCTGAAGATGGCGCCGCCATCGTGTCCGGTTGAATTACCCGAGAATGTGCTGTTGGTGACGGTCAGCGTGCCCCCGTTGAAGATGGCGCCGCCGCCTGCCAGTCCATCTGCGGTTGAATTACCCGAGAATGTGCTGTTGGTGACGGTCAGCGTGCCGCCGTTGTTGAAGATGGCACCGCCCTCTTCTTCGGTTGAATCACCCGAGAATGTGCTGTTGGTGACAGTCAGCGTGCCGTCGTTGGTGATGGCGCTGTTGTTGGCTCCGTTGAAATCGGCAATGGTAAGGTTGTTCACAGCGACGACGGCTTCGCCACCCACCTCAAACGCTGATACTTGGCTGATGTTGTTTCCGCTGAGGGTTAAGTTTTGCCCGGCGCCGGTAATCGTCAGAGTGCCGGTGATACTCGGCAGCATCGAGCTGAGCGTGATGGTGCCGCTGACGCTGAAGTTGATCGTGTCGCTCGAGCCGTCGGCGTTCGCGGCCGTGATGGCGTCGCGCAGTGTCGCACAAGTGAAAGTGGGAGCGGTGCCTGAACATGCGGCAGCGGAAGCATCCTCGTTGGTGGTTGTCACGGTGTAAGTGTTTTGTGCCTGAGCGACCGCCAGGCCGAGCAGCAGGGTGAGGGCTGCGCCGAACAGGGTAAGTTTTCTCGCGGTGCCGCGCACCAAGGCAAACGGTGAGGAGGAAACGGCGAGGATTCGGCGGGAGAGCGAAGCTGACATCTTGATCTCCATCCCGCGTCTCTGCGCGGGCGGCTAAATTCAGAATGGCCCAGTGCTTCGATACGTGCAGACCCGCCAAATCACTTGGGCGCTCATGCGTAATCTTCGGCAAAGGTTGCGATTTGGTGATCACCCACATGGGTGAAGCGAATGGAGCTTACGGATTGCAGACGAGCCATTACGCCGGGTGCCAGTTAAGCGTGCCCATCGGCCGTACCAACAGCCACATTAATGTAAGCTGGAATCTCTTTATTCAGGAGTGATCCGTCCAGCGGTGCTGCTCCTAGGAGTGGAGTCGTGGAACAAAGGTTGCATTTTTTTCGACACTACTTCCGCCCTTAGTTCTCAACGATGAAGTCTTCCGGCATGCGATTAGCCGTTAGCTTGCCGGAAGCGGCAGCACAGCCACATGCCGCAGCACCACTGCCACTGCTGCAAGTTCTTCCCGGACGATTCACGGGCTATATGCATCAGACCACTTGTGTACTACCCGCACGGTCGTGGCGCGGAGGCAGTGCTGGGCATCGCGATAGTGTCAGGTAGAACAAGAATCTGAACATCGGTTGTGTTTTCTGCTTATTACAGCTTTTTCCCGGATTACTCCCGGAAAGTCGGCATGGCGACTGGAATAAAACTGGGCTGATATGGAGCTTGTTAACCAGCTTGCGCTGGTGCCGGGATCAATCCACTTTGCGGAGTGGAAGTTTAAGTCTTTTCTTTGGCTCTGAATGAATTCTCGTGCATTCCGCATCCGGGAGCGCCGCCAACGCCTTCTCGAGCGGCGTACATACGGCCGGAAACGATCAGACGGCGCATTCTTCACGGCAGTGCTATCCTCTTTCAGCTCGAAGTTCCCTGAAAAGGGAAAACTGAGTGCCATGTCCGGCTACAAGCTGGAAACCAGCGGAAATAGCGGGTCCAAAGGGCATCCCAGAATCTGTGTAGGGTATTTGCACTTATTTTGACAAAAGTGGGCAGGATCAGGCGTGAGATGTAGCCGCTAAGTCCTGCCGAATCACCACGCTTTATTTCAGTATTTTTGACTCCCTACACAGCAGCAGCAGCAGCGGACACACAGTGAATGACTTCTGTGTCCGCTGCCGCCGCCAATTTGTTTGGATTACCTCCAACAGCGTGCTCGGTTGCTACGCTGCCTTTTCGATATCGGACCGTCCCAGTTTGGCTGCGATTACATCGACTGGTTCAATAGAGGGCGGTTTCGAAAACAGCTCAGCGGCCCTTTCCTTCAACGCCCCTGCCAGCCGGCCGGCGAGATGTGCCTGCCGTCCGGATTCGTCCGGGAAGTTGTCGAAGATGCCGAAGGTCGAAGGCCCCAGACGCAGCGCAAACCAAGTGGTTGTCTTCGGCTCCTGCTCCACGATCGCCAATCCTCCGCGCAGAAACTTCTCCACTTCTGCTTCCTTTCCGGGTTTTGCCTCCAGCCGCACAAACAGTGCGACTCTTACATCGTTTGCCATGTCGTTGTCCCTTTCTTGCCCCGGTAAGATGCGTCGAATCAGGCCACGGTGTCCCGCTCAGCGCTCAACTGCAGGGGGCAGGAATACGTGGTAGTAATAAAAGGGTAGGGTTCGCAAGGGTAGGAGGAACATATGTCTGGTGGTCGCAAAGCTTTCTCGGGAGTCTCAGAACTGGTGTTGCAGGACGGCGCGTCAGAAGATCTGTATCACTTCGCTTACGGCTCCAACATGAACAGTGGGCAGCTCCAGGCGCGCTGTGCCGATGCCAAGCTGGTTGCGATTGCTAAGCTGGCCGGCCATCAGCTCGGCTTCCACGGCTACACTCCTGAATGGGACGGCGCGGAAGAAACCGTCATCGAGGCACCCGGCAAAGAAGTCTGGGGCGTCATCTACGAGCTCACTCCCTCGGGCAAAGAGAAGCTCGACGACTGGCAGGACGCGCTCTTCGACGGCTCCGGAGCCTATTTTCATTCGCCCGCCAAGGTCACCGATCAGCAAGGCAAGGAGTACTCCGTCCTGCTCTACAAAAAAGCCAAGCTCGGCAATCCGGAGAAGCCCAGCGAGGAGTACCTCAACTTCATCGTCAAAGGTGCCGTCGAGCGCGGACTTCCTGCCGCTTACATCGATCAGCTGCGCAGCGTGGAAACCAGGAAAGCGAAATTCGTCGTTCCCCGCCCAAGGAAGTCCGCTCGCCAGGCGGTTCCCGGCGGCGAATGTGGCAGCTGCGGCGATGAGCTCGGTACCGTGATCAGCATCAACCTGGGCCCCGCAAGCAAGTAGCATCCGCGCGCATTTGCGAATCAAGCATGGTGTCACACGTCTGCCGAACACCGCAGGTGTAAGCCATCCTCCCGTGCGGTTTTTTTCAGCTCCCAATTCCACTCCGCGAGTGCTACAAAAAACATTGCCTATCATGAGCTCCCAGCGCACTCCCAAGCCCGTCCGCTCCTACCACCTGATCGCTCTGATTCTATTGGTGGCCTTCGCCGCGCAATGCTCCTGGTTCATCTACTCGGTGCCGCTCACCCAGCTGGAAGCCGACCAGGTACTTCGCGGTGCGGCCTCATTACATTCAACACCGCGTCACCTCCAGCTCGACGCCGAGTCGGCCTCGTCGCCCCTGGTGCCATTGCTCTCCGTCGCGGGCCTGTCCTTTCGTCTGCCGCGCGACCCGCTCCAGCTCGACGCCATCTGGCTCGACCAGCATCGCTGGTTCATCCGCGCGCCCTTCCTGCTCGCCGGACTCGCGCTGGCTTTCTCGCTCTGGTACATCGCGCGCCGCCTCTACGGCACCGCCGCCGGAAACATCGCGCTCGCGCTTTTTGCCTTCAGTCCCGGCATGGTAGCTCGCTCCTCTCTGGCCGGTCCGCAGATCTTCGCCGCCTGGGGAGCCTTCGGCCTCATCTTCACCGCCATCGCCACCGCCCACACCCTCTATGCGCCACGCGGAGTCATCTTCTGGAACTGGAAGCGCATCCTCCTGCTCGGCGTCTCCATCACCTTCGCCGTCGGAGCCCAGTGGCCGCTCGTCTGGCTGCTCGTCCCCGCTGCCGCCTTCATGCTCTGGGCCGTCCCGCATCGCCGTCCGGCCGCGCTGCTCATTCTCCTGGCCGCCGCCATCCTTGCGCTGCTCCTGCTCGGCGCCTGCTACGGCGCCGACCTTCGTTCACTTGCCGAGGGCCTGGTCCAGGCCGGCTGGGTCAGCTGGACGCCGCTTTCGCTCCGCCTTCTGGAGGGCATCCTCGTCCGCTTCTTTTTCAACGCGGCTCCGGCGGCGCTGCTTGCCTTCTTCTTCGCTCTTGCCGCCTGGTGCTCCTCCCGCCGCAGCCGCTTCTTCGGCAACACAGCTCCGCTCATCGTCTTCGTTATGATGCTTGCCATCTCCATTCTCTTTCCCCAGAATGGAGCCTCCGCGATCCTGTTTGCCAGCCTCCCGTTCCTTCTGCTCTTCGTCGCCGGAGTCTTCGCCGATCTCATCGAGAGCCGCCTGCAGGCGCCCGCGTACGCCTTCCTCTTTGCCGTTATAGCGGCGCAAGCTGCCTACAGCATCATCAGCCTGGCTCGCATGTACTCGCGCCCGCTCGGCTCCTAGAGCACTCGCACAATCCTGCAGCCGCACTTGCCGTTGCCTTTACTTGGGCGCCATCGCCGTCCTATTTCGAAGTGCGATAATCGGAGCGACATGATCTCCTATCAATCCGCGGTCGAATCTCTGTATGCCCTCGGCCACGAGCTGCACTCCCCGCGCAAGTTCGATCTGGCGCACATGCGCACTCTCTGCCAGGCGCTCGGCAATCCGCAGCTCAAGTTCCCCTCCGTGCTCATCGCCGGAACCAACGGCAAGGGTTCCGCCGCCGCCACGCTCGCCTCTATTCTGCAAGCCTCGTCGCACCGTGTCGGACTCTACACTTCGCCGCATCTACTGCGCATCAATGAGCGCATTGTCTGCTGCGGCCAGCCCATACCGGACGCTGCCTTCGCCGCCGCCTACCAGCGCGTCACCCGGGTTGCCACCGCGCTCGTCGCCGCCGACCAGCTGCCCCACCCGCCCAGCTTTTTTGAGACCATGACCGCCATCGCCTTCGACTTCTTCGCCTCCTCCGGCGTTGAAATCGCCGTCCTTGAAGTCGGCATGGGCGGACGCCTCGACGCTACCAACATCGTCGAACCCATCCTCTCCGTCATCACTGATATCGATCTCGATCACCAGAAGTTTCTCGGCGAAACCATCGCTGCCATCGCCGCCGAAAAAGCTGGAATCCTCCGCCGCGGCGTCGCCGCCGTCACCCTGCCCCAGCATCCCGAAGCCAATCAGGTGCTCGGCGAACGCATCACCGCCGTGGGCGCGCTTGCCGTCAACGCCGCCCGCAACCTGCCCTCGATGTCGCCCCAGGCCGAATCCCTCATCCATGACCTAGCCGTTGATGGTTCCGCCCACGAAATGCGATACCCGCTCAGTGTGCTGGGCCAGGAGGTGGAGATCGTCTCGCCGCTCGTCGGACGCCATCAGCTCCGCAATCTTGCCCTCGCCATTACCGCTGCCGAGGAGCTCACCGCGCGGGGCTTCCGCGTCACTCCGCAGACCATCGCCCGCGGCACTCGTCAGACGATCTGGCCGGGACGCTTTCAGCGCTTTGCCGCCACCCCTCAACGCCCGGAGATCGTCATCGATGTCGCGCACAATCCCGCCGGCGCCTGGGCCCTGCGCTCCACCCTGAGTGAACAGTTTGGCGAGCGCCCACTGATCCTGCTCTTCGGCGCCATGGCCGACAAAGCTGTCGATGAGATGGCCAAGATTCTCTGGCCGCAGATGGCTCACGTGGTCCTCACCCGTGCCGCCGGCAGTCCTCGTGCTCTCGATGCCACGGCCCTTGCCCAGCTGGCGCAATCGCTCGGCGTCGAGCACTCCATCTCAGCCGCGGTAGCCGGAGGCCTGCAGCTCGCAATCGCACAGGCCCGGCGTCTGGGCCCGCACTCCGTGGTCGTTATTGCCGGTTCCATTTACCTTGCGGGAGAGGCTGTGCCAATTCTGCTCTAAACTCTCCCAACCCAAGATTTCTACTGCATCTGCCCTCTCTGCGGCGGTATTCTTAACGATGGAGATTGGATCCGTGTATTCGCCTGAAGGCAGCGTGACGCGCAGATTGGTCTGGCTGATCATCGGCTTGGTGTTCGCCGCTGGAGCAATCCCTCTCTTTGCTGCCTTCCGTTACACCGGATTTAGAGTCATTGCCATTGTCATCTTCGTCTACCTGAGCCTGCTGATGATCACCATCGCGGTCATGATGGACTACCCGCCGCTGCCCCGCCAGCCCAGGATGAACGAAATTGCCGACGAACTCGATCGACGCCGGCTTCTCATCTCCAGCAGCTTCAGCGCCGATCGCGTCTTTCGGGTGGAGGAGTGCAACGGCGAAGGCCCGCACTACTTCCTCGAACTCGAAGACGGCGGCATCCTCCATCTTTCCGGCAATTACCTCTACGATTACGAGCCCAGCGACGCCTCGCAGCGACACTTTCCCTGTACCCGCTTCACCGTCCGCCGCCACGCCGACCTCGGCCACGTCGTCGATATCGTCTGCAGCGGACTCATCATCGAGCCCGAGGTCGAAGCCCCGCCTTACAGCGCCTGGGATTTCTCCCACGGCATGGTTCCCCGCGACGGCCAGATCCTGCGCAACCTCACCTTCGAACAGCTCCGCAAGCAGCGCCTCGCCGCCCGTTGTCGGATGCAGTAACCCAAGCGCCCGCAGCCGGAGCGGCATCGTTAGCCGCGTACCCGCCGAGCGCCTTTTAGTGTCCGCCGTGGTAGGGATGATGATTCAGAATGGTCATCGCCCGGTAGATCTGCTCGGCCACCACCACTCGCGCCAACTCATGCGGCAGCGTCATCTTTCCCAGGGATAGCGTCGTCTGCGCGCGTGCGCGTGCCGCCGCGCTCCATCCATCCGCCGGACCGATCGCCAGCACCAGCTCCTGCGTGCCCCGCTCCATGTGCTGCCGGAAGAACTCCGCCAGTTCTTCGCTGCTCATCTGCTTGCCGCCGGAGTCCAGCGCCACCAGCACCGGAGCCGTGCGCCCCGGACGCTCCAGGCTCTTCAGCAGCGCCTCCTCGCTCGGGTATTCCCCGGCCTCCACCGCCACATAGCGCGACGCCCGCTTCACATACTCCGCCACCAACTCGTCCACGCACGACTGCTTGCTGCCGGACTTCCTCTTCGTGATCGAGACCAGCCGCATTTTCATCGTGGAATTCCGGGCAGTCGCTCGGGGAGACGTTCCTCTCGGGTGCAGGTGCCCCACCTTCGACGCGCCGTTTCTGCGCGGCTAAGGTGGGAAGCATCGCCGCGGGCACCACGTGGGGTTCGTCCCCTGGTGTTTTTACTTTCGCTTCGCGCCAGCCTTCTTGGCCGCGCTCTTTTTTACCGCCGCCTTCTTTACCGTCTTTTTCGCCGAAACCTTTTTTACCGCCGTCTTCTTCGCCGCCGTCTTCCGTGCCGGAGCCTTCACCCTGCGAGCGCTCCCCTTGGCCGCCGCTCTCACCCCGGGAACTTTCTTGGCTGCCTTTTTCGCCGGCTTCTTCTTCGCCCTGGGAACTTCCATCTCCCGCTCGGCCACTGCCGCCTGCACCGCCTTCGGATGCAGCAGCTCCTCGGAGGTCAGCTTGTGCGCCGACTTCCACAGCCGTTCCAGGTCGTAGTAGGCGCGACGCTGCGCATTGAAGATGTGCACCACGAAGTCCACGTAATCCAGCAGAATCCACTCCGCCGTCTGGTAGCCCTCGCGCGCGTTCGGCTCCACTCCCATGTCTTTCGAGAGCCGCTCATCCACCTCGTCGGCAATCGCCTGCACCTGCCGCGGATTGCTGCCGCTGCAAATCAAAAAGTAATCGGTAAAGGTGCTCGACTCCCCGGGCAATTGCAGCAGCGAAACGTCTTCGGCCTTCTTGTTGTTTACCGCTGCAAGGGCATGCGCGACTTGCTTTCGAATATCTGTTTTGGGCATCATTCCTCGTTTTTGCTTATTGTGCTGGCCTTCGCCGCTGGATGCAAGTTTCTTTCGAGATACCCGGCGCCTGCGGCCGGCCATGCGCCTGCGGCCGGCAGCGAAGCGTTACCCGTCACGCGCCTGCGGAGTCATCGCATCGCCTCACAACCTTGGAGGCTCCGGCGATCCCGCCTCTTCCGCCTCATCGTAAAGCTTGAGCTTGAGAATATACTCGGCCACGTTGTGCGGCACCAGTTTTTCCAGCCCGCTCCCTCGCCGCGCCGCCTCGCGAATCTCCGTCGCGCTCACCGTCTCATTCACCCCCGGCAGCAGGTGAATGCTCGCGCCGTTCGTCTCCAGCGATCCGCTCTCCAGCAACTGTCTTGCTCCGGCCTCATCCGGACGCAACTCCTCCGGCAGCGCCCGCGCCACATCGCTCAGCGGAAACCCCGGCCTGCTGGCGACGATGAACTCCACCGAGCGCAGCAGCTCCACCGCCGAGCGCCACTTCGCAATCAGCGCAAAGGCGTCCATGCCAATCAGGAAGAACAGCCGCGTTCCCGCCTGCACCCGCGCCCGCATCCGGGCCACCGTGTCCACCGTGTAGCTGGCCGGCCGTCCCGAGGCGCGCACAATCTCCGGCGCCTCCAGCAACGATGGCACAAACCGCGGCTCGCCTTCCAGGGCCAGTGCCAGCATGGCGTGCCGGTGATAAAAATTCGTCACCCGCTGCTGCGACTTCAGCGGCTGCACGTCGGCCGGCACAAAATACACCCGCGCCAGCCCGAACCGCTCCGCCGCCCCGCGCGCCACCCTCAGATGACCCACGTGCACCGGATCGAACGAGCCGCCGTACAGCGCTATGTTTTCCTGGAACTCGTTCTGCTGTGGGTTTTTCATTCTGCGCAAAAAAGTGCGGCGCGGACCGCGATGGCCCGCGCCGGAACCATCATGGTCAAACTACTTTGCGGCCTTCTTCGCGGCCTTCTTGGCGGTCTTCTTCACGGCCTTTTTAACGGCCTTCTTGGCAACTTTCTTTGCGGCGGTCTTCTTGGCAGGTGCCTTCTTGGCAGCGGCCTTCTTCGTTGCAGCTTTCTTTGTAGCAGCCATTGGTATTCTCCCTTGTTTTGGTTTTTTCGTTCTGGTCTCCGGCTCCGCATCTAGCTTTGCGATTCCGGCCACTTCATCGCCGGCCAGCTGCCGGCGAACCTCGTCCACGTAGCGCGCCATCGCCCAGGCCAGCTCCGTAACGCCGGCTCCGGTCACGGCAGAGATCTCGTAAAACTCGAGACCCAGCTTGCGGCAGTGCCGCCGCAGCTTTTCCACCTTTGCCGGATTCGCAGCGTCCATCTTGCTGGCCGCCACGATCATGGGTTTGCGCTCCAGTCCTGCGCCAAAGCTTCGCAGCTCGCGCAGAATCACCTCGAAGTCTTTCACTGGGTCCGGCCGTCCGCTCATATCCGAGCAGTCCACCAGATGCACCAGGCATCGCGTCCTCTCAATGTGCCGCAGAAACTGAGTGCCCAGTCCCGCGCCACTGCTTGCCCCTTCAATCAATCCCGGAATGTCGGCCACCACGTAGCTCACCACATTCGGCATCTCGCCCAGCGCCACCACTCCCAGGTTCGGCTGCAGCGTGGTGAACGGATAATCCGCAATCTTCGGTCGTGCCGCCGAGATGCGCGAGATCAGCGTGGACTTGCCCGCATTCGGATAGCCCACCAGTCCCACGTCAGCCAGCAGCTTCAGCTCCAGCCGCAGCCGCAGCTCCACCCCCGGCTTGCCCTGCTCGTGCTCCCGCGGAGCCTGGTGCGTCGGCGTTGCAAAGTGTTGATTGCCGCGTCCGCCGCGTCCCCCCTTGGCCACGATCATGCGATCATCCGCACTGGCAAAATCGTGCACCAGTTCGCCGGTCTCGGCGTTATACACCACCGTCCCCACCGGAACCTTCAGCGTGATGCTCGTACCCTCGGGACCCGTGCGGTTCGAGCCTTCGCCATGCCGTCCGCGCTGCGCCTTGTACTCGGGATTGAATCGGAAATGCACCAGCGTGTTGTGCCGCTCGCTGGCTTCCATGATCACGTCGCCGCCCCGTCCGCCATCGCCGCCGCTCGGTCCGCCGCGCGGTACAAACTTCTCCCGCCGGAACGCCATGCAGCCGTTGCCGCCGGCTCCCGATGCCACTCGAATTGTTGCCTCATCCACGAACATTGATGCGCGCGACCTCTGCAGCTGTGCTATTTCACCACAAGTAGTGCAAGAAGCATAGATGAGAAATAACGAATGTAGATAGATTGTCATATGTCAATCTATTGTTCCCGCCCTCTTTTGCGCACCGTATGCTCGCCGCGCTCACTCGCCAGTGTCTCCCGCCGCGCTCTCGCGTAACTTCATCGATGCCATTTCATCCGCCATCCATGCACCTTTGCGCACTGTCTCTCTTTTCCGCATCGTGCTCGCCGTAGTTGAATCAATCCCCATGCAGCTGTGGCGCCGTTGCACTTGCCTGGTTTCGGTGTGTCTCTCCGCGATGCATCTATTTTTTTTAGAAGTGTCACCCTGAGCGCCGAGCGCCCGCGGCCGGAGCGGCATCTTCGCCGCGTACCCGTCGTGAAACCCAAGCGAACGATGGCTCATCTTGCGAGCCTCACCTCCTGGAAGTGTCATCTTGAACGAAGTGAAGGACCCCAGCGCCGTTCAAATTTCCGTTGCCGCTGGAGAGGCACTTCGGCCAACGTCCTCGCGTTGTTCCGTTTTCTCCGAGCTCACTGTCGGGTGCCCCACCTTCGACGCGCGCTCTTTGCGCGGATAAGGTGGGAAGCAACGCCCTCCAACTCTTCGCGCATTTGTCCCTGCCGTTGCTCTTGTTCCTGCGCACGTCATCCGCGGAACTCGTGACACGCCTGGTGTCCCACATCTTTCGCAGTCAACAGATGTAAAATTTCGCAACACCGCCCCCAACATTTTCCTTCCAAACGCACAAAGGCCTCGCCGTCAGGCGAGGCCTTTTGCTTCCAATGATGTTGTCTTACGCTTCCGCCGCAATCGGGTCGATGGCCACGAACCGCCCCATCTGTCCCCGGTCGATAAAGCGCACCTTGCCGTCTGCCTTGGCAAACAGCGTATCGTCCTTGCCGCGTCCCACGTTCAGTCCCGGCTTGATCTTGGTGCCGCGCTGCCGCACGATGATCGTGCCGCCCGTCACCGTCTCGCCGCCAAAGGCTTTCACGCCCAGCCGCTGCGCGTTCGAATCCCGCCCGTTGCGCGATGTTCCCTGACCTTTTTTATGTGCCATAACTGGTGTCCTTATTCCTTCAGGCCGCGCCCCGCGCGAGCCGGAAAATTATTTCGCCGCAGCCGCCGGAGCCTTGAACGTCTGCCCGCCCGCGCTGATCTCCGCAATCCGCACCTGCGTAAACGGCTGCCGATGCCCGTTCAGCTTCTTGTACTGCTTCTTGCGCTTAAAGTGAAAGACCAGAATCTTGTCGGCACGTCCTTCGCCGACGATCTCGCCCACGACCTTGGCATCGTCAGCCTTGGCCACCGTGCCGTCCTCCGTGCTCACGGCGAGGACTTCGAAATCAATGTTCTGGTCGCTGCTCGACGTCTTTTCAATCTTCACGACGTCACCGGGTGCGACGCGATACTGCTTACCGCCAGCGCGGATCACCGCGTACATAGACATGCCTCCATACATCTTCTCTCCACCCCGCCTCTGTCGAAACGCTTCCGCGCTTCTCGCCCGGCCAATGGAGTTTCCCAACCAAATTCTGTGCGCTTGCACTTCCACGCAACTCGTAAGACCCGAATCGTCAGCCATGGATCGTAAGATCGAAGGCAGATCCGTTACCCCATCGCGGCCAACCCTCCGCCGCAACGCCGGACCTGATGCGAGGTGCCTCGAACGAGGCCAAGCAGTACAGGCAAACCACTCGATTCTATCGGTTTCCACATCCCAAGGTCAAACGGCATGGAAGAATGGGCAGGGCCGACGCATATCACTTTTCAGGGTCCAAAGATTACCATCTCGATTCCTCATGGGGCAGTTTGGCAAACGAATGCTGGCCGACAAATCGCCGAATGAGGGAGAACCGCTCCCTTCCGCACGTCGCCGAGCGGCAAACGGTTCCGAATTCAGCCATTTTGGTTCATCTCGCAGGTTTTCAAATAGCTTTCTCCCACATCAGACCTGCCGGGAGAATTTATATGCGTCGACCCTGGAAGAATGGGAGTGTCCTAATTTGGACTCTGCTTCTCGGGGCGCTAGTTGGACTCGTGATAGGCGGGCGGGCCATCAACCACAAAACTGTGGTCATCCATGCCAATGATCGAACACGGAATACAGCGGAAGCAGTATTTAGTTTCCCGACTCTTCTGCAGGAACACATCCCAGTATCTAACGTATCCATGCGCCCAAATGATCCGTTCCTCCCGGAGAAGACGCATCGGATCTTCTGCCGTGTCAGAGATGATATACCTGCCAAAATAGCCATCCGGGGCAACCTGGACACCGCGGCCGACCCAACGAAAGATATTTTTTTCGTCATAGGCAGGTACGTTCGGGAGCGATTCGTCTTTATCAAGGAAAACAACGGCATTTCCAATCTCAAAAACAAACGCCTGGGTTTTTCTCCTTTGTTCGTAAGCGTAGGCATCCCAACATAGGTATAGGATGCGCCGAACGGAATTACTGGCTTGCCAAGTCTAGCTATCATCCATGCGCGCTCACTCGTCATGACGGCTTGGGCAGACAGGAAAGCGGCGTCAGCGGCAGCTTTCGTGGTGTTAGTTTGAGTAACCAAGGTGTTCAGGGTGCACCAAGCAAAGAATATTCCAACGATGCCCACTCCCGCGAGTGTGACACTAATTCAGAAAGCCCAGAGGTCATAATTGTCCTTCAGGGGAAGGATGATCCGCACGCTTTTTGGCTCATCGGCGGGCTGAACTGTGGGGCCGTCCTGCTGGAGCGTGTGGCTGTGATGCTCATCTGCCTCAATAAGCGTAGTTGGATTGGATGGTTTCTGACTCTGAGCAGCGTTGCACGGGACGTAGCCAAACAGCAGCGCGAATATCGCCAGATATTTCCACATGATCCAGAAAATGTACCACTGCGCTGGCGCAGGAGCACGCAGTTTAGAAACGAGCGTGCCCGGAACTACATCTTCCCCGCCCCCGCATACTTTATTTTCAAAAAAATAATCGCGCCCTGCAGCACTAGCGTCACCGCATTGGGCAGAATCACCGGCATCAGCCGCAGCGAGATCCCGTAGATCAGCCATAGCAGGATGCCCACCGTGAACATCAGCAGCATTCCCCAGTGCAGGTCGTCGGCGCGCTTGGTCTGCCACACGTGCAGCACCTGCGGAAAGAACGCAATCGTCGTCAGCGTCCCCGCCGCGTAGCCCACCCAGGTAAACACCGTCCCCGTCGCCATCAAAATGTCTTCCAGAAAAAGTAAGCCGACATTCCCGCTCCAATCGCAATCACAATCCAGCGCACGTGTTCCTGCTTCATCTTCTGCGCGAAGTGAGCCCCAAAGTATCCGCCTATCGTCGCCCCCGCCACCATCACCCCGGCAAATTTCCAGTAGATGACGCCCTTGACCACGAACGTCACAATCGCCACGCCGTTGCACACCGCCGCCTGCACCGTCTTATAGGCGTTGATGCGGTGAATGTGCGTCATCCCCAGCAGCGCCAGCAGGGCCATCATCAAAATACCCGCGCCCGCCCCGAAGTATCCAATGTAGAACGCCACAAAGAACTGCGCCGCCGCGCCGCCCTTGGTCGAAAGCGCCGCCTCGCCATGCGGCTTCAGCGCCGAAGTAATCTTCCGGCTAAACGCAAACAGCAGCGTCGCCGCCAGCAGCAGCCACGGAATCAGCTTCAGAAACGTCTGCTGCGGCGTATATAGAAGCGTGATCCCGCCCAGCACTCCGCCCACCACGCCGGTCGATAGCAGAGGCAACAGCACCCGCCGCGCCTCCTCGCCGCGCAGCTCATTGCGATAAGCGCCAATGCTCCCCAGTATCCCCGGCCACAGCGCAATCGTATTGGTCGCGTTGGCCTGGATCGGTGGCACGCCCAACAGCAGCAGCGCCGGAAAACTCAAAAAACTTCCGCCCCCCGCCACCGCGTTCATCGCCCCGCTCACAATCGCCACCGCAAACAGGAATCCCGCACTCTGCCATGTCAGCATCCAACAATTGTAAACGTGAGCCCAACGCAGAAGGGGAGCGCCGCAGCGCTCCCCTTGTTTGCATTCGCATCACGCGTAGTTATTCCAGCGGCAGGCTCGGCTCCTCGCCATTGCCGCCGGCCTCTTCCTTGGGCAGCACCACGGCGGCGGCCACCCGGTCGTCGCCATCGAGGGCCAGCAGCTTCACTCCCTGGGTCGCGCGTCCCGCCTCGCGAATCGTATCCGTCCCCATGCGAATGATCTTGCCGAACTGGCTGATCAGCATCGCCTGGCTCTCTTCGCTCACCAGCAGAATCGCCACCACTTTGCCGTTTTTCGCCGTCGTCTTCATGTTGATCACGCCCTTGGCGCCGCGTCCCGTCAACCGGTAGTCGTCCACCGGAGTCCGCTTGCCGTAGCCGTTCTCCGAAACCGTCAGAATCAGGTTCGGCATCAATTCGCCGCTCTCGTCCTCGCGCTTCTTCTTGCGGCTCTTGTGCTCGGCTCCAGGGGTTGCGTTTTTCGGAGTCACCACCATCCCGACAATGTAATCCTTGTCCGCCAAATTCATGCCGCGCACCCCGTACGCCGGACGCCCCATCGAGCGCACGTCCTCTTCGTCGAAGCGCACCGCCATCCCCAGGTGAGTCGCCAGCAGAATGTATTGCTGCCCGTCCGTCACCTGCGCCGAAACCAGCTCGTCGTCCTTGTCGATTCCGATGGCGATAATCCCGCGCGACATCACGTTCGAAAAATCCTTCAGCGGAGTCTTCTTCACCGTCCCCTGGCGCGTCGCAAAAAAGATGAACTTGCCCTCTTCTTCCAAATCGCTCACGCACAGGAACGCCCGTACCGTTTCGCCCGGCTGCAAACTCACCAGGTTGCCCACGTGCTTGCCCTTGCCCGCCGCGCTCACGTCCGGAATCTCATACACCTTCAGCCAGTACACCCGTCCCGTGTTGGTAAAAATCAGGATGTAGTTGTGCGTGGTGGCTGCAATCATGTGCTCCACGAAATCTTCTTCCCGTGTGCTCATGCCCTTGCGCCCAGTGCCGCCGCGCCGCTGCTGCCGGTAGGTGGAAACATTGGTCCGCTTCAGGTAGCCCGCATGGCTCACCGTCACCGCCACCTGCTCGTCGGCGATCAGGTCTTCCAGCTGCAGCTCTTTCGCCTCGTCCTGGATAATGGTGCGCCGCGCGTCCTTCACCGGCCCACCGTAATTCTTCAGAATCTCCTTCAGCTCGTCCACAATCACCGAGCGCAGCTTTTTCTCCGATCCCAGAATCAGCTCGTACTCGGCAATGCGCTCGCGCTGTTCGTTCAGCTCGTTCACAATCTCGTCGATCGAAAGCCTGGTCAGCCTATGCAGCTGCAGTTCCAGAATCGCGTCCGCCTGCTTCGTGCTGAACGGATTCTCCGGATCGGTCTCCGGGAAGCGTCCCGTCAAATTGATCGTGATCTTTTTCCCGGCGAAGTACGCCACCAGGTTGTCGCGCGCCTCAGCCCGGTTCTGGCTGCCGCGGATGATCGCAATCACGTGGTCCAAATAATCCAGCGCCTTCTGGTATCCCTCCAGAATGTGCGCCCGGTCCTTGGCCTTCTGCAGCAGGAACGCCGTGCGTCTGCGAACCACATCGATCCGATGATCGATGAAGTACTGGATCGCCTGCACCAGTCCCATCTCCCGCGGCTGGTTGTTCACCACGGCCAGGAAAATCATGCTGAAGCTTTCCTGCATCTGGGTGTGCTTGTACAGCTGGTTCAGCACAATCTCCGGCTGCGAGCCGCGCTTCAGCTCCATCACAATCCGCATCCCATCGCGGTCGCTCTCGTCGCGGATGTCGCTGATCTCTTCAATCGTCTTTTCGTTCACCAGCTCGGCGATGCGTTCGATCAGCCGCGCCTTGTTCACCTGGTAGGGAATCTCGGTGACGATGATCGCCTCGCGCTCCTTGGTCAGGTTCTCGCGCTTCACCTTGGCCCGCATCAGGAACCGTCCGCGTCCCGTGCGGTAAGCCTCGTGCAGTCCCTTGCGCCCGTGGATAAACCCGGCGGTCGGGAAGTCCGGCCCCTGCACAATCTCCAGAATCCGTTCCAGCTGCGTGTTGGGCTTTTCCACCAGCTCAATCGCCGCCGTCACAATCTCAGTCAGGTTGTGCGGAGGAATGTTGGTGGCCATGCCCACGGCGATTCCATTCGAGCCGTTGATCAGCAAGGTCGGAATGCGCGACGGCAGTACCGTCGGCTCCACCGTCGAATCGTCGAAGTTGGCGACGAAGTCCACCGTGTCCTTGTCGATGTCGGCCAGCAGCTCGGCCGCAATCGAGGTCAGCCGCGCTTCCGTGTAGCGGTAGGCCGCCGGAGGATCGCCGTCCACGGAACCGAAGTTGCCCTGTCCGTCCACCAGCGGGTAGCGCAGCGAAAAATCCTGCGCCATGCGAACCGTCGCGTCATACACCGAGCTGTCGCCATGCGGGTGATATTTGCCCAGCACTTCGCCCACCACCTTGGCGCACTTCACGTGCTTGCGGTTGTGCAGCAGCCCCATGTCGTGCATCGCGTACAGAATCCGCCGGTGCACCGGCTTCAACCCGTCGCGGATATCGGGCAGCGCCCGCCCGATGATGACCGACATCGAGTAGTCGAGATAGGAACGCTTCATCTCTTCTTCAATGTTGATCGGCTGTATGTTCTGGGGTGGACCACCCCCGCCTTCCAGCGGGAGCTTCGGTTCGTTGGTTTCGTCGGCCATCGAGTTATTAACTACCTTCCGGCATCTCTAAAAATTATTCCGCTCGGGTGGCCCATTCAAGCCATCCTTTGGCTTGAATGGGGAATTCCCCCTCCGCGCTAACTGCTTGCCTGATAAGAAATTACCACTGAGAAGCACACCCAATTGTAGCACGACGGAGCCTGTCGCCGCTCCCGCCTCGCGCGCTTTAACCAGCTATCTTTCAACTGTTTACAGAGAGCGCTGCAGATCTTCTACGGTGCCTTCGGCGCCCCCGTTCCCGCCCGCCTCCAGCGCAGCACTCCCGCCGACGCCAGCGACACCCCCACCGCCACCACCGAGCCCACCACCACCTCGCCCGTGCGCTGCATCGCCGCCGTCAAGCCCGCATGCGAAGAGTGCAAAAGATGCGCCGGAGTCATCACAATCGCCGTCGTAATCGGAGCAATCCGCCAGCTGATCGGCACCCGCACCAGGTCGGCCGAGATAATCACCGCCACCGCCATCGCCAGCAGCATCACCCACGCCGAGTTCCCAAACAGCTTCAGAAACAGCAGTCCGGTCAGGCACCCGATCAACGTGTTCAGCATCCGCGAGACGAAGTTGTTCAGCGCCGACTGCACCTTCAGGTCGGTCACCACCACCGCGGAAATCAGTCCCCACAGCGGGTCCACATGCGCCACCACCTCCAGCAGAAACCACACAATCGTCCCGGAGATCAGCACCCGCGCCGCATAGCGCGCACCGCTCAGCTGGCGCTTCAGCACCCGCGCCGCATAAAATCCCCGCTGCTGTGCTTCGCGAAACGTCATAACTGAATGGTATATCGGCGGCGGAGCTTCCACTCTCAAACCCGCATCAACAAGAAGGGCTGCCGGATGGCAGCCCTTCTGCAACGCAAGCTATTTTTAGGTAGTGGGCGGCGTGATTGGCAAACTGCCGATCTGGATCACCGTGTCTGCCGGTATGGTCTTGCCGCATACGCTTCCACTGACCGCCGCTTCCACGGGGCATGGAGCCTCGGTGGTGCAAGCGGTGGTTGGAATGGGAGGTACAAATTCATATTCGGCCGTAATGTTGGCTTGGCACTCTCCCGCTATGTACGTTGTGGGTGCGTCCGCGCCCGGCGTGTAGTGGACATCTCCACTCGCGGTCAGGGTAAACGGCAGCTGGATATTGCCGTCACTAAGATCAAAGTCGATGGTGCCCGTCTGCGTGATCCCAACACTCCCTGAGGTAAGCACCAGTATGTCGTCATACGAGCAGCCGAGCGCCGGAGTAGGCGGGGCAGCAAAGCTAAGGGTGAAATTGGCGTTGGTCACGGCCTCGGTCTCGATCTCGGTCGTTGTGTTCGTGGTCGTGGTTTCGTCGTACGTTCCGGCTAATGAGGCGTTTCCTGGTAGTACTGCGGTGAGTACTCCGTCTGTTGTTACGGGCGTGCCGAACACGCAAGGAAACGTTGTCGCCGCGTAGGTGCAGACACCGGCAGTAGTACAACTCAGTGGGCTCGTAACCGCCGCTCGTTTTGCAGCGGCAGGTTCGACCCCAACGGTGCCATTCGCGGTACTAAAGGTCTCGAGTACATTCGACATAACCTCCGTCCCAACAGCGGCGGCCTGGGCGTCGGTAACATTGGTGTTGTGGTGGCCGCCGCAGGCGCCGATCAACAGGGCTGCCCCGATTGCAGGTACTACCAGAATTCTTCTGGGAAATAACATCTTCTCTCCTTTTACATGGTGCTGACGGCGTACAGAGTGGGTTTCTCAGGATGAGCCGCATCTCTGAGTAAGAAGAGAGATGCTCAGTACCGCTCCGAAGTTGGCAGCAGAGTTGGCAGGGGAAACTTTTTACACAAAAACGGAATGTGCACTGATGGTCCCCGTTTGGACGGAACCGAAGCCGCGCAACGTTGTCTTAACCTGCGCGAACTAAGGAAGGCTGCCAGCCGGCAGCCTTCCTCTCTTCAACTTTTGCTCTTCTGCGCCGCCTGCTACGCGCTCGCGGCTTGCTGCCCTGAAGGCTTGCCCGTGGCCTGTGAGCCCGTCATCCAGTCGAAGGCCCGCGCAATGTAGTCCTTCATCTCGCGACGGTGCACCACCGCGTCCAGGAATCCCTTTTCCACCAGGAACTCGCTGCGCTGGAAGCCCTCCGGCAACTTCTGCCGGATCGTCTGCTCGATCACCCGCGGTCCGGCAAAGCCGATCAGCGCTCCCGGCTCGGCGATAATCAGGTCGCCCAGCATGGCAAAGCTCGCCGTCACTCCGCCCGTCGTCGGATCGGTCAGCACGCTGATGTAGGGAACCTTGGCGTCGTCCAGCCGCGCCAGCGCCGCCGATACCTTCACCATCGTCATCAGTGACACGGTGCCTTCCATCATGCGCGCTCCGCCCGTGGCGGAAATCACCACCAGCGGCACTCGTCCGGCCAGCGCCTTTTCCACCGCGCGCGTAATCGTCTCGCCCACCACGGCGCCCATGCTGCCGCCGATGAAGCCATACTCCATCGCCGACACAATCACCTCGCGCCCGTTGATCTTGCCCCGCGCGTTCACAATCGCGTCCTTTCGCCCGGTCTTCTTCTGCGCGTCCCTCACCCGTCCCTTGTACGACTTCAGATCGCTAAAGCCCAGCGGGTCGGTGGTCTCGATGTTGCCGTCCTCTTCCGTGTACACTCCGTCGTCGAACAGAGAAGCCAGCCGCGTCCGCGTGTCCAGCTTGAAGTGCCGGTCGCACTTGGTGCACACGTTCATATTGGCTTCCAGCTCTTTCTTCCAGATCACTGCCCGGCACTGGTCGCACTTCACCCAGAGCCCCTCGGTGCGTATCTTGCGCTCTCCGCTCGTATCCAGTCCCTGCGTTTCCCGCTTAAACCAGCTCATGGCGCCTCTCTCGCAATCGAAAAGTCAAACCCATCTCTCAGCCCTGCTCGGTCCGCAATCCTCAATACTAATACTCGATGCCTCGCTGTGCCTGGATGCCCTTCTGATACGCATGCTTCACCTCGCGCATCTCGGTCACCGTATCCGCCAGCTCCAGTATTGTGGGGTGCGCGCTGCGCCCCGTCAAGATCACATGGACCATTTCCGGCTTATGCTGCAGCGCATTCACCACTTTTTCAACCTCCAGCATCTTATACGCAATCGCGTAGTTGATCTCGTCGAGCACCACCAGGTCCCACTCCCCGGAGCCGATCGCCGCTTCGGCCTCTTTCCAGCACTCCTCCACCAGCCTTATGTCCTCCGCATCGGTCTCCGCCCCGCCCACCTTCACAAAACCGCGCCCCATCTGCTTGATGACGAACCGGTCGCCGAACGCCTGCACCGCGTCCAGCTCTCCGTAGTGCCAGGATCCCTTCAGAAACTGCAGCATTAAAACTCTCAGCCCGCTGCCCACCGCACGCAGCCCCGTTCCCATGGCCGCCGTCGTCTTGCCTTTTCCCGCCCCGGTGTTCACCATGATCAGTCCTTTGCGGACATCGGCCACCATTTCTGTTAATCTCCTATTAATGTAATTTCGAGGTCTCCCGCTACCGGAGTCCGCCGCGGATATGCCCCGCCGTCCAACTCCGGTGCTAGCGACAGTAGATGGTGCTCATGTTACCAGCACCTCCGCCGCCCAGCTCTCCGCGCTAGTCCTCTTTCAAGAGGTTCGATGTCTCCTTCTCTCCGCCTTCGTGCGGTATTGCTGTTCGTTCTCCTTGCCGCCGCCCTGGCCTTTTCCGCCGACGGCCAAACCCTCTTCGAGCAGGGACACTACCGCCAGCTCTCCGGCATCGCCCAGGAGCGCCTCCAGCGCAACCCCTCCGATGCCGAAGCTCTCTTCTGGCTTTCCGGCATCTATGACGCCTTCGGAGACTTCGACCGCGCCGTCGATTACGCCCGCCGCGCCACCGAGGCCGCCCCCGGCAGCAGCGAATACCACTGCCAGTACGCCGACACACTGGGCGACAAAGCCCTCAAGGCCGGAGTCCTTGGCGGCGGCATCCCGCTCGCCCGCCAGATGCGCCATGAACTCGATCTCTCCCTGCAGCTCGATCCCCACAACCTCCGCTGCCTGCAGGAATCCATGGGACTCTACCAGCAGGCCCCCGCCATCGTCGGCGGCTCCAAACCCAAGGCTCGCGACATGCTCCAGCAGATCTATCAGCTCGACCCTGCCCGCGGTGCCTACGCCGAAGCCGCTCTCCTGCAAATGCAGAAGCGTCCCCTGCCGGAGATTGAGGCCATGCTGCGCCGTGCCGTCGAGCTCAATCCGCGCTTCTACCGCGCCATCATCGATCTCACTTCCATTCTCGATAGCGACGGCTACCGCCACTACGCCGAGGCCGAGCACTTCGCCCGCCAGGCCATCGCCGCCGAACCCGGCCGCGCCGCCGCCTACGCCTATCTCGCCAGCGCCTGCGCCCACCAGCAGCATTGGAGCGACCTCGACGCCGCCCTCGAACAGGCCCAGCATCACGTCGCGGACAACGCCGCCCCGCTCTACTCCGCTGCCGTCGCCCTGCTCGAATCCGACGCCGACCTCGCCCGTGCCGAGCGCTACCTCCGCCGCTACCTGTCCCAGCCGCCCGAAGCCGGCGCGCCCACCCAGGCCAACGCCCACTGGAAGCTCGCCCTCGTCCTCGAAAAACTCGGGCGCCGCGCCGATGCTGCCGCCGAACTTCGCGCCGCCGCCACCGAAATCTCCGCCGATCCGGCCTTCAAAAAAGATTTCAAACGCATCGCAGGCTAATGCGCCATGACCTTGGTTGCCATGATCTTGTTTTTGCGGGGTCATTCTGAGCGAAGCGAAGAACCCCAGCGCTCACCAAATAGCCCGCCTCCCTCCGGACAGGCTTTTCAGCCTCCAAGTCTCTGGCGGGTGGCCCATTCAAGCCCTCTTTTGGCTTGAGTGGGGCAGTTGACCTTGAAGTGGACTTTCGACGTTGCTTTTGATGTGTAGCAGTTGACCTTGAAGTGGACTTCGACCTTGCCTTTGACCTTGCGAAACTTTGAAACCTTGAACCCTTCAATTACCCTAGAACCATGAGCTCTCGCCCCACGCCCAGGCCATCCACCCGTCTTGCCTCCTACCTGGTGCGCAATCCCCTCATCTATCTCTACACCGCAGTCCTCGGAACGCTTTCCCTGCTCAGTTCCCTCTTCGACCGCTCCGGACGCATCCAGCACGGCTTGGCCCGTCTCTGGTCCTGGCTCATCCTGCGCACCTGCTCGGCGCCCCTCACCGTCGAGGGAGTCGATGCTATCGACCACTCCCAGCCCGCCATCTACACCGCCAACCATGCCTCGGCCCTGGACATCCCGGTGCTCTACGTCGGCCTGCCCTTCCAATTCCGCATCCTGGCCAAGCTCGAACTCTTCCGTCTTCCGTTTCTGGGCTGGCATCTCACCCGCTCCGGCCAAATCCCCATCGACCGCAGCGATGCCCGCCACTCCATGCGCTCGCTCTCCGCCGCCGCCCAAACCGTCAAAGCCGGAACCAACCTCGTCGTCTTTCCCGAGGGCGGACGCTGCACCGACGGCCATCTCCAGCCCTTCCTCGGCGGAATCTTCTACGCCGCCATCAAGGCCCAGGTCCCCATCATCCCTCTGGCCATCGTCGGAACCTACCAGGCGTTGCCCATGAACTCCTACGTCATCCAGCCCACGCCGTTCCGCCTCGTCGCTGGCCATCCCATCCCTACCGCCGGACTCCACTCGCGCGACATGGAAGCCCTCTCCGCCCGCGTCCGCCAGGCCATGAGCGACCTCTTCTACGCCCACTCCCACCTCACGCCCCCTGCTTCCCAGCCGCAGCCCGAAAGCACCACGCCCTGAAGTTAAAGATTGTGCAATCCTTTCACTCCCCGAGGTTCCTACTTTGTTACCGGGCATTGTCCTTCATCGTGATTGACGCACAACTCCGCACAGTGGCAGTATTCAGGAAACAGCCACACATAAATAGGCAACCTATGCAGGGAGATTTGCATCGTGCAGACTTTTGAAACCAAACAAGAAGAGCGCCTGAGCTTCAAAGCCACCCAGGAATTTGTCGCCTACGTCTCCAAGGACCTGACCCCCGTCTACATCAACGAGGGAACCATCCTCATCGCCGACCCCGACCACTGGACCGGATGGAAATGGAACGGGCGGGAATCCCTGCGCTTCTTCTCTGAGCGGAACCAGTACTATGTGGACCGCAAGACCTTCCTCAACTTCACCCAAATCCTCAACTAGCTAACAACGATCGGGTGGCCCATTCAAGCCCTCTTTTGGCTTGAGTGGGTCTGTTGACTTTGCTCTTGATCTTGTTCTTCCGCCGTTGAACCTACCGCACCGCCCTCGCCACCACCATCTGCGCCTCAAACCGAACCCACTCGCCGTCGAAGCGTTCCCGCAGCGCCGCCAGCACCGCCTGCTCCACCGCCGCGTCGCCCTCCACTTTTTCCAGCAGCCCGCGGAAGGGAACCGTGATCCCACGGAAGTACTCCCACATCTCTTCCGGCGTCCCGTGCCAGTTCCAGCGCAGCCGCTGCAGCTGCTCGTCCGCCACGCCAAAGCCCGCCTCGGCCAGCGCCCGGCTCAGCGTCCCGGCTTTGCCGAACTTGAACATCGCCCTTGCCGTCTCCGGAACCGCCAGCTCCGGACGCATCCGTCGCACCGTGCCAATCGTCGTCTCGAAATAAGGCTGCTCCATCGGACCCCAAACCAGCAGCGCCACTCCGCCTCCCGGACGCAGCACGCGATGCATCTCCGCCAGAGCCTTGGTCAAGTCGGCAAAGAACATCACTCCCAGCCGGCTTGTCACCCGGTCAAAGCTGCCGCCGGCAAACGGCATCGCATGCACGTCGCCCTGCACAAACTCCACGTTGTCCAACCCGCGCACCCGCGCCCGCTCGCGCGCCACCTCCAGCGGAGCCCCCGCCATGTCCATGCCGATGACGCTTCCGGTTCCCGGGCCGCCCCTGCCCATCTCCTTCAGCCGCGTGGCCAGTGAAATCGAAGGCTCGCCCGCGCCGCACGCCACGTCCAGCGCCCGCATCCCTGCCGCAAGCTGTGCCGCCTCCACAATCGCCTCGGTCACTGCCGCGCCCATCTCCGCCGACTGCGCCTTAAACCGCTCCCCGGCATTCAGCCGCGCAAAGCTGTCCCAAATCTGCTCCGCCATCGTCCTCCTCGCGCCCTTCGTTCCTAGCCGAACCCAGCATGCAGCCGGAGGCCTCCGCCGCACAAAACCGCGCCGCGCGTTGCCGCTCTCCCAAATCGTGATTTGCATTTTTGCATTTCAGGTGGCAAATCAGGTGGCAAAAGGCAGCGGAGAGTCTCGCATCCCCGATGCCTTCTCGCCGGAGAAAGAATTCTGGCAGCGGTCTAGGCGATGGCGCTGCTCATGTCCGTGGCAATGATGGAGAAAGCCTGGTTGATGCTGGTAGCAAGGCTCCCGATCGTGGCTACCGCTCCTAACGCAATCAGAGCTGCAACCAATGCATACTCAATCAGGTCCTGGCCTGACTCATCCTTGTGAAGACTACGCAATACTCTCCAAACTTTTGCTTTCATGCCGTGCGCTCCTCTGGGGGATTTGGGCACACTCGACAACCTCGCCCATCGGAGTTGATGCGGAGTCTCTGCTTCCGGGTTTTCTGGGCAAACCACCACAAGAAAGATAATTGGGAGTCGCACCGGAAAACAGATCCGCACTGGAACAAGCTGCCCTCAGCTTCGAAGGCCGCTCGGCTCCAGTTGGGTTGTGGTGCTGCTGCTTGGATCAAGCCGCTCGCCGGACAAAGCTGCTATCTGGGCTAAGATACCAACTCTTAGGCGATAGCGCTGCTCAGCGTCGTAGCGGCAGTTGAGAATGCTAGGTTGATGCTGGTGGCCAGGCTGCCGATTGTGGCTACCGCTCCTAACGCAATCAGAGCTGCAACCAAAGCATATTCAATTAGATCCTGACCCGATTCATCGTTGTGCAGGTTACGGAGTACTCTCTGGATATTGATTTTCACGCTGCGCTCCTCTGGCTTTGGAGATCCTACGGCTCTAACTCAGATGCAGAGTTTCTGCCCAGGGGTGGTACGGTACTTAAAACTTTCTTAATCCTGCCGCGGAGAGTCCGCTGCCGGCCCGCTGCCGGCCCTTGGCGCGCCATGGCCTCTGCGCGTTATCATCTTGCCCATGAAGCCGCGCATCGCCATCCCCGTCCCCAACTCCGATCCTGAGTACTCCACGCGCGCCCTGCCTCAGTATGTGGACTCCATCCTCGGTGCCGGCGGCGAACCCGTCGTGCTCCCGCTCGAGCTCTCCAACGTCGAAGCCGCGCAGCTGGCCAAATCTTGCGACGGCATTCTCCTGCCCGGTTCGCCCGCCGACGTCGATCCGCAAAAATACGGCCAGCCGTCTCATCCCCGCACCGCCGCGCCCGATGCGGCCCGCGACAACCTCGACGAGCTCCTCCTGCAGGACGCCCACAACATGCGCAAGCCCATCCTCGCCATCTGCTACGGTACTCAAACCCTCAACGTCTGGCGCAACGGAACCCTCGTCCAGCACATCGAGTCCCCCGTGCAGCACGCCCGGCCCGACGGCGTGCCACGCACCTTCGTTGTCGAGCACACCGCCGACGTGGAGCCCGGCTCCGGCCTGGCTTCGCTTACCCAGGGCGAGCACATCACCGTCAACTCCAGCCATCACCAGGCGGTGGACACGCCGGGAGATGCCCTGCGAGTCGTCGCCCGCTCGCCCCAGGACAACATCGTCGAAGCCGTCGAGGGAACCATCCCCGGACACTGGGTTCTCGGCGTGCAGTGGCATCCCGAACGAACCTTCGAAAAAAACGAAGTGTCGCGCCGAATCTTCGGAAAACTCATCACCGAGGCGCGCGCCTTTCATCAACGCCTCGCCAAGAGCTCCCCGGACTTTGAAAACGTGAGGACCGACTGAGGGCTCGGACCGCGCGAACCATTGTCGAACCAGTCACTGGTCGCGCGGCGAAAAAGAACTGTCACGCCAATGGTTGCGCAGCTTGCGCAACCATTACCTCTTTCTCCAACCCGCTTCTTCCAACGATTATCATTCCAGTCAATCGTTTCGCCCGCTCAGACCCGCCGTCGGTCTAAGATGGTGCGTTGCAGCTATCGCACGGAATCCATCCAGGGTTCGCCGTACGGAGAAAGATCATGAGTCTCGAACTAGATCTAACCGGCAAAGTCGCGCTCGTCACCGGAGGCTCGCGCGGCATCGGAGCCGCCTGCGTCCGGCTCTTCGCCCAGGCCGGCGCCAACGTGCTGTTCAACTACCAGAAGTCCTCCGAAGCCGCGGAAAAAGTGGTGATCGCCAGCGGTTCCGACCGCTGTGCCGCCGTGCAGAGCGACCTCATCGGCGAAGGCGCCGAGCAGATGCTGGTGGAAGAGGCGGTCGCCCGCTTCGGCTACCTCGATATTCTCGTGGTCAACCACGCCATCTGGGAGCCGCACGACCGCTACGTCGACCAGATGGACGACGAGCAGTGGCGCTCCACCATGGCCGTCAACCTCGACAGCGCATTTTTACTGGTCAAATACGCGGTCCGCGCCATGCGCGGCTCCCGCCGCGGCGGCGGCCACATCGTCATGGTCAGTTCCGCGGCGGCGCAGCGCGGCCAGGCTTTCCATTGCGACTACGCGGCCACCAAGGGCGCCATCATCAGCATGGTCAAAAGCCTGGCAGCAGAGTTGGCCAGTGAACGCATCTATGTAAATTGTGTGGCGCCCGGATGGGTAGCCACCGACATGACCGCGCCGCTGCTGTCGCAGCCGGAGATGGCGGAGAGGATCGCCAGCCAGATTCCTCTGGGACGTATCGCGCGGCCCGAAGAAATCGCCGCACCCATCGTCTTTCTCTGTTCCCCGCTGGCCGGCTTCATCACCGGCGAGGTCTTGAACGTGAACGGCGGCTCCGTCATGGCAGGGTAACCAGGCGCCCGCGGCCGGCAGCGCAGCGTTACCCGACGCGATGCCCGAGGGTGCCCCATGTCTGCCGTAGTTAGCAGATGTGGGACGTGCGCGTCATGCCTTGGCGTCAGGTATGGAGGATGGAAGAACCGTGAGGAAGCCGATCTCCTTGTTCTCACAAACATTGTCGCTCATGTTGTTGCTGGCCTGTGCCAACGCCGCCGCGCAGATCGGCTCCGCGCCGGACGAGGCCCCAACGAGCAGTGCCGCACCTGCCATGTCTGCGGCTCTCACCGCGCCTGATCCTGCGTCCGCCAAGGCGCGCCAGTTGCTCGACCAGATGATTGCCGCGCTCGGCGGCGATGCGTGGCTCAACTACAAAACCTTCCAGCAGCAGGGACGCAGCTACAGCTTCTTCCACGGCAAGCCAACCGCGGCGGGCACAATCTTCTTGCGCTTTTATGAGTATCCCGACAAGGAGCGCCGCGAACTCACCAAGCAACGCGATGTCATCTACATTTACAACGGCGAGAAAGGTTACGAGAAAACTTTCAAAGGCACCGCGGCCGATGACGACAAGATCGTGCAGGAGGTGATCCGCCGCCGCCGGCATTCGCTCGAGGTGGTGTTGCGCGAGTGGTTGAAAGATCCCCAGACCGTGCTCTTCTACGACGGCCAGTCGGTGGCCGATCAACAACTGGTTGAGGTGGTGACGCTGCTCAACAAAGACAACGACCAGCTCAGCATCGGCATTGACATCCATACCCACCTGCCCATCAACCAGCGTTACACGTGGCGCGACCCGGACAGGTACAAGGTGGAGGATGAGACCATCTACGGAAACTATCGCAAGGTGCAGGGAATTGAGACGCCCTATACCATCACCAACCTGCGCGACGGCGAGATGAGCGGCCAGAGCTTTCTCTCCCACGCCGAGTACAACACGTCCTTTGCGCCCGGCTTTTTCGACGCCACCGTCACCTACGACCCGGAGACCTATCGCCCGGCTGGCAAGAAATAGCAAGCTCCACTACGGAGCCGCCCGGCTGTCTTTTCAAAGCCACGCACTGTGGTGAAAATCCCACAACTTATTTTCCCAAACTGGCGGTAACCTGAAAACTGGTGGGAGGTTACGGAACGATTGTTGCGATTTGAACAGACAATTCGCTCGGCCGTGGAGTGCTCCGGCATTGGACTTCACAGCGGCGTCGCGGTACGCATGCGCATCATGCCCGCATCGTCCGGCTCGGGCGTCATCTTCCGCCGCACCGACCTGGATGATTTCCAGGTGGAGGCCACCGGGCGCAACGTGGCCAAGGTCAGCTACGCCACCAGCCTGATGAAGAAAGGCGTGCTCATCTCCACCACCGAACATATCCTTTCCGCCTTTGTCGGCATGGGCGTGGACAACGCCATCGTGGAGCTGGACAACCTGGAACTGCCCATTCTGGACGGCAGCGCGCTGCCCATCGTCGAGATGGTGCAGCAGGTGGGACTGCGGCGGCAGAAACGGTTGCGCCACTATCTGCGCGTGCTCAAGCCGGTGGAGGTGTGCGAGGGCCCAAAGTTTATCGGCCTCTACCCGGCGGATAATTTTTCGGTCTGCTACAGCATCAACTTTCCCCATCCGCTCATCGGCGAAGAATCGATCTGTGTCGATCTATCGCGCGGCGACTACGCCCGCGACATTGCCCCGGCGCGCACCTTCGGATTTCTGCATGAGGCCGAGGCCCTGCGCAACATGGGCTTAATTCGCGGCGCCTCCGAGGAGAACGCCGTGGTGCTGACGCGCGAAGGAATCCTGAACCCTCCGCTGCGCTTCCCCGATGAATTCGTGCGCCACAAAGTGCTCGACCTGATCGGCGATCTCTCGCTGATCGGCCACCAGGTGCTGGGCCGCGTGCAAGCCAGTCTGGCCGGCCACGCCATGCACACCGCGCTGGTCCGCCGCCTGCTGCACGACACCTCCGCGTGGGAGCTGGCAACCCTGGAAGAGCCGGCTGCGGTGACTGAAGTAGTCGGCGCGTAGCGACGTGCCTGGGAGAGGCGAGGTGGATATTGCCGTCCTACGAAATAAGGCTAAAGACGGCAACGTTGCCGCCCAAACCATCCTTGGCATTTGCTACTTGGATGGAATCGATGTTGAGGCGGATTATCACGAAGCACTTCGCCTTTTGTCGGCTGCTGCCGGATCGGGTGCTTCGCGCGCCATGCTCAATCTCGCCCGCATTCACAGCGAAGGTCTGGGCACCGCCAAAAACCTGCCCGAGGCAATGCGACTCTACGAGGCGGCGGCCAAGGCAGGAGAGTTCTTGGCACAGATTACACTTGGACGCATCTACGCAAGTGGAACAGACATTCCGGCGAACCCTGATCAAGCGCGAGTCTGGTACTCGCTCGCGCTCGCGCAGGAAGGACAAATGGCGGATTGCCAAGAGATCCAAGAGGCTAAGAATTACGTTCGTGCAGGCCGTTTAGATTCGGGCAACTGATAAGCCGATCATTTTGCTCTGCGTGATTCGTTTCATCTCTCACTCGCGAACGTACACTGCATTTCACGGTTGTCTTCCCCCTTCGACCTCTATAATCGAACCTTCGGCTTGCGGCTCTGCCACCAATTGGTGTGCGGGGCATCCAATCCGATGTGAGCAAACTTATGGAAAAGCGATTTTTCTTTGAGAAGTACGGACTCAGCGAGCGCGACCTGGAAAAGTATCTGGGTGCGGCGCTCTCCGCGGGCGGCGATTACGCCGATCTTTATTTCGAGTATCTGACTTCGACGGCGCTCTCGGTGGACGAGTCGATGGTGAAGTCGGCCTCGCAGGGAATCAGCGCGGGCTGCGGCGTGCGCGTGGTGACCGGCGAGCGCACCGGCTACGCCTACACCGACGACCTTGCGCCGGAAAAGATTCTGCACGCGGCGCGCACCGCGGCGCTCATCGCCAGCGCGCCGGCCAAGACTCCCGTGGTGAGCCTGAAGGAGAGCGCGCGGCACGCCTTGTATCCGGTGACCGATGCGGCCTCCGACGCCGAGTTGTCAAAGAAGGTCGAGCTGGTCTTCCGCGCCGACAAAGCCGCGCGCGCCTACGATTCGCGCATCAAGGAGGTTCGCGCCGGATACGCCGATGAGATCCGCCGCATCCTGGTGATCGGCTCCGACGGCACCTTTGCCGAAGACGTGCAACCGCTGTCGCGCATGAGTGTCTTCGTCATAGCTCGCGACGGGCAGCTAAGCGCCAAGGGAAGCTCGGGCGGCGGCGGACGCAACAAGTTCGAGATCTTCCTCACCGAAAAAACTCCGGAGCACTTTGCCAACGAAGCGGCGCGGCAGGCGATCCTGCAGCTGAACGCCGTGGCGTGTCCCGCGGGAGACATGGAAGTGGTGCTGGGACCGGGCTGGCCGGGCGTGCTGCTGCATGAGGCCATCGGCCACGGCCTGGAAGCGGACTTCAACCGCAAAAAGACTTCGGCGTTCTCCGGACTGCTGGGCAAGCGCGTGGCCAGCGACAAGTGCACCGTGGTGGACAACGGCACGCTCAACGAGCGCCGCGGCTCGCTCAACGTGGACGACGAGGGCAACGCCACCAACAACACCATGCTGATCGAGAACGGCATCCTCAAGGGCTACATGGCAGACAAGCTTTCGGCGCGCTTGATGGGCTTGCCCAACACCGGCAACGGACGGCGCGAGAGCTACGAGCATATTCCCATGCCGCGCATGACCAACACCTACATGCTGGCGGGCGACGACCTGCCCGAGGACATTATCAAGAGTGTGAAGCGCGGGCTCTACGCGGTGAATTTCAGCGGCGGGCAGGTGGACATTACCAATGGCAAGTTTGTCTTCGCCGCCAGCGAAGCCTACCTGATTGAGGACGGCAAGATCACCGCGCCGGTGAAGGACGCGACCCTGATCGGCAACGGTCCGGATGTGCTGACCCGCGTGAGCATGGTGGGCAACGACCTGAAGCTCGACGAGGGCATCGGCACCTGCGGCAAAGACGGCCAGAGCGTTCCGGTCGGTGTCGGCATTCCAACCTTGAAGATTGACCGCATGACCGTAGGCGGAACAGGAAATTAGAAAGACAGGAGCGTACAGGAATGGCGGCAACCGAAACAACAGCGGAGACCGGGCTGCGCGAGATCGCCAGCGGAGTGGTGAAGCGCGCACTGGAGCTGGGTGCAAGTGCCGTGGAGGCCGTGGTGAGCGAGGGTTCGGAGTTCTCTACCCTGGTGCGCCTGGGCGAGGTGGAGACCTTGAAGGAAGCAGGCTCGCGCGCGCTGGGCGTGCGGGTATTTGTGGGACAGCATACGGCCAACACCTCCACCAGCGATCTCTCCTCCGATGGCGTGGAGCAGCTGGTTCGCTCGGCGATTGAGCTGGCCAAGATCACCTCGGAAGATCCCATGGCGGGCATTCCCGCGCCGGAGCAACTGGGGCAGATCCCGGGCGAGCTGGGTCTCTATTACGACGATGTGTATTCGCTCTCGAACAAAGAGCGCATCGAACAGGCGCGCCGCTGCGAGCAGGCCGCGCTGGCGGTGGACGAGCGGCTGACCAACAGCGACGGCGGCAGCTTCGACGCCGCCATCGGGCGTCGCGTGCTGGCCAACTCGCACGGCTTTGTGGGCGAGTACCGCTCTTCGTACTGCTCGATTTCGGTGGCACCCATCGCCAGCGACGAGGCAGGCAACATGCAGCGCGACTACTGGTATTCGGCGGCGCGCACGTTGGCCAAGCTGGAGTCTCCGGAAGAGGTGGGACGCATTGCCGCCGAGCGCACGCTGCGCCGGCTGGGCGCGCGCAAAATCAAGACGCAGAAAGTTCCCATCGTCTTTGACCGGCAGACATCTGCCTCGCTGCTGCACCATATCTTCGACGCGGTCAACGGAGACTCCATCTACCGGCACGCATCGTTCTTGGCGGGCAAGCTGGGAGAAAAAGTATTCGGCGGCAACCTGACGGTGATCGACGACGGCACCATCGCGGGCGGCTTCGGCACGCGTCCCTTCGACGGCGAAGGCGTGCCCACGCGGCGCACCACGGTGATTGAAAACGGCGAGCTCAAGAGCTACATGCTGAACACCTACACGGCGAAAAAACTGGGCCTTGCGACGACGGGCAACGCCTCGCGTGGCCTCGCCGGGACCCCCGGCATCGGCAACGGAAACTTCTTCGTGCAGCCCGGAGACAAATCGCACGAGGAGATCATCCGCGGCGTGAAGCAAGGGCTGCTGGTCACCGAGTTCCTGGGCTTCGGCGTCAACCTTGTCACCGGAGATTTCTCGCGAGGAGCCAGCGGCATCTGGATTGAAAACGGCGAGCTGGCCTACCCGGTCGAGGAGATCACCGTGGCCGGCAACCTGGGCGAGATGTTCAGCAACCTCGCCGAAATCGGCAGCGACCTCATCTGGCGCGGCGCCACGGCCTGCCCCACGCTGCGCATCGAGGGCATGACCATCGCAGGGGAGTAACCCGAGCGCCCGCGGCCGGAGCGGCATCCTTTGCCGCGTACCCGGCTGCGAAGCCGGCTTGCCCCTCACTGGAAGGCAGCTACTGTGCTGCTGGATTGCCGCCCGCTTCCAGATCGGCGTGCACGCTGATCGATCCGCCGTTGACGCGCAGCCGCCGTTCGTAAGGCAGGTAACCGCGCTTGCTGACGCGCACCGCGTGCTCGCCGTTCGCAATCGGAATGGTGGAGGGTGTGCTGCCGACGAACGCTCCGTCCACTTCCACATCCGCTCCATCGGGCGTGGAGGTGAGCGTCAACTCCGCGCCGGCCGCGTCGGCTGGCGTTGGCTGCTGCTGAGATTCTTCCGCAGGCGACTGTGTCGAAGGCGCTTGTACCGTCTGCGGCGGAGGCGGCGTTGCCGCAGCCGGTTGTGCGGGAGCGGTTTGCGGCGGAGCCTGCGCGGCAGCGGGCGGCGGGGCGCCAGCCGCGGGGACAAAGACCGTGTCGCCATCCACGTAGGCGGTCACCTCGGTGCCCTCCGGAATTTTCGCCTCCTTGCCGTGCATCAACAAGAACACGGGAGCGACGGGCCAGAAGACGACGGCGGATCCCACCATGGCGCCGGCCATCACGCCGGTGTGGCCTCCGCCCTTGGCTTCGCTGTCGGCGCGCAGCTTGGCCTTTTGCAGGTTGGCCATCTGCACCTCGGTGATTCCGATGGCCAGCTTACCGCCGCGCGTCATGCGCTTCTTGTGCTCGGCTTCGGTCACCGTCCCCCAGGCGATAGTTCCCTGCGGAACCACCGTGACGCCGTCGAGGATCACCGGGTCTTCTACTTCAAAATCGATGCGGTCACCGACCTTGCAATCGGCGGAGGAGAGCGTTCGCGTCAGCCGCAGGCGGATGGGCGTGCCGTCCTGCAGAATGGGAAATCCCTCGGGCGAGTACTTTACCGGCAGCGGCGTGGCCGGGGGCGCTGCAGCAGGCGCGGCCTGGTTTTCGTCTGTCTGGGATTCGTCTGTCTGGTTTTCGTCCGCCGCAGCGCTGCCGGCCGGAGCCGTGGTAGCCGGAGCAGCGTTCGCTGGAGCAGCCTGCGGGTTGCTCGCCCCGGTGTTTTGCGCCAACGAAGACGCCGGAAGCATGCAGAGCACGAGAAGCATCCGAAGGCAAAGTTTCAGCATAACGTCGCCAGTTCCCTATCTTTCGTGATTGGATTCAGAGAAGTCACAAAGCGTTGCGCGGGCAATGAAAACGGGAGGCTGCAGCCTCCCGTTTGTTTTGCTCGATTACAGCGTTATTGAGCTGCGGCGTCCAGTTCTGCGCGAAGGTTGATCTTGCCGCCAGCGGTGTGCAGATTCTTTTCGTAGGGCTGGTATCCCTTCTTGCTGACTCGTACTGTGTGATCCCCGTTTGTGATCGTTACAGTGGAAGGCGTGTTCCCAAGGAACGCACCGTCCACTTCGATATCCGCGCCGTCAGGAGTGGATACAAGAGTCAGCTCCGTGCTGGTAGCCTCAATCGTGGGCTGTGCCACAGCGGCCGCGGCAGGGCCTGGCTCAGGCCGAGGGACGAACACTTTGTCGCCATCGACATATGCCGTAATCTCGGTTCCCTGCGGAATCTTTGTATCCTTCCCGTGCACGAACAGGAATAGGGGAGCAGCAGGCCAGAACACAATTGCGGTTGCAACCATCGCGCCGGTCATCGCCCCGACATGGCCACCTCCCTTCGTCTCTTTGATCGCGCGTAAATTCGCTTTCTCCGAATTGGATAGTTTCACTGCAACGAGGGCTATGTTCAGCTTTCCCGCTCGCCCCATGGATTTCTTGTGCTCGGCGTCGGTCACAGCGCCCCAAGCAATTCCACCCTGCGGAACAACCGTGATTCCGTCGAGGACGATCGGGTCCATCACTTCGAAATCGATTCGGTCTCCTGTGGTGCAGTCGGCGGAAGACAGAGCCGTAGTCAATCGGAGGCGGATTGGCGTTCCATCTTCCAAAATCGGATTGCCCTCGGGTGAGTGTTTTACGGGGAAGGCGGCTGCGGCGATAGGAGCCGCTGGCGTGGCGCTTGTGGTGGCGTCTCCGGCAAAGGAAGAAGGCGCAAGAATGCAACATACCAGCAGAATGCTTAGGCACTGCTTCATAAACGTTCTCCGATTGAAAGTTCCCCAATCATATTTCCCTCCATTCCCATGTCAACCAAACTCTGCGGATCCAATAACGATTAACCGCACATCGGTAACCCAACAGCAATTCGTACGCGGCTTGCCGTGCGCTGGTAGAATGGGCCTGCCATGACGGAGCCGAAGCAACCGCCGCTAAAACCAACGCCCGCCGAGCCCGCGATGTTCGGCTCGCACTCTGGTGAGCCCGAGCCGCGCAACTGGATTCCGCTGCTGGTGGGCTTTGGGCTGGTGCTGGCCTTGTTGGCCGTTGTCGTCCTGCTGAATCACGGCAAAAAAGAGGTGCCCACCACCGCCGATCCCTACTCGCCGATGCTGGTGGTGGAAAAGGCCACGCTCAGCCAGGCAGATAACTTCGTCGGCTCGACCATCACCTACATCGACCTCACGGTGCGCAACACCGGAGACCGCACCGTGGTGGGCGGCACCGTGCAGGCGGTCTTCCGCGACAGCCTGGGCGAGGCCGTGCAGACCGAGACCCTGCCGCTGCGCGCCCTGATTCCGCATGCGCTGGGCGGCGAGGACGAAGCCGGCGACCTGGCGCTGGCGCCGCTCGGCCCGGGGCAGACGCGCGTGCTGCGCCTTACCGTCGAGCACATCTCCAGCCAGTGGAACCAAGCCCAGCCCGAGCTGGAATTCCGCGGCCTGCGATTCAAGTAGCGCCCGCGCTCATGCAGTGCGCATCGGCGGGCGATCTTTGGAATAATAGAGTGTGAAGTCCGCTCGTAAACATCCCTGCGCCATCGGCATAGATTTTGGAACCACCAACAGTTCGCTGGCGCGTGCCACGGGCAGCGCGGTAGAGCTGGTGCGCTTCGTCTCCGCCGCCGGCAGCACGGAATCCTTTCGCTCGGTCCTCTATCTTGAGCAGCACAAAAAAGCCGGACGCCGCCACGTGCAGTCGTGGACCGGGCCGTGGGCCGTCGAACAGTATTTGGACGCCGAGCACAAGGGGCGGCTGATCCAGTCGCTCAAGAGCTACCTGCCCAGCCGCCTGCTCACCGGCACCGAGGTTCTGGGACGGCACTACAGCTTGGAAGATTTGATCTCGCGCATGCTGGCCGATCTCCGCTTGCACGCCGAGCAGCAGTTTGGCGTGCCGGTGCGCCACGCCACGGTGGGGCGTCCGGTTAAGTTTGTGGGCGCGGAAAACGCCGAGGACGAAGCCTACGCGCTGGGGCGTCTGCGCCATGCGTTCGAACTCGCGGGCTACGAGCGTGTGGAGTTCGAGATGGAGCCGGTGGCCGCAGCCTACGCCTACGAATCGTCGCTCGACCACGATGAGCTGATTCTGATCGGCGACTTCGGCGGCGGCACCAGCGACTTCTCTCTGCTGCACGTGGGGCCCTCTATTGCTGCCCGGCGTCGCGGGCGCCAGGGCGCCGGCCTGCTGGGCAATGGCGGCGTGGGATTGGCGGGCGACGCCTTCGATGCGCGCATCGTGCGCCGCCTGGTTTCGCCTGCCCTGGGAGCCGACAGCATGGCGCACTCGGGCAAAAAGATTCTGCCGGCGCTTCCGGCCTGGATCTACGCCAACCTTGAGCGCTGGCACTACCTGTCGTTTCTGCGCACCCGCGCGGTGTTGGAGATGCTGCGCGGCGCGCAAGGGCGGGCCTTGGAGCCGGAGAAGATCGAGGCGCTCATCATGCTGGTGGACGAAGACCTGGGCTATCAGTTGCACCAGGCGGTGCAGCGCGTGAAGTTTGCGCTGTCATCCAGTGAGCGCGCGGAGTTCCATTTTCAAGAGGCCGCGCTTGAACTGCGCATCGCCGTCACCCGCGCCGAGTTCGAACGCTGGATCGCCGAGGAGCTGCAATCGATCGAGCAGTGTGTGGACGGGCTGCTCTCCCGGTGCGGCGTGGATGCGCGCAGCGTGGACCGCGTATTTCTCACCGGCGGAACGTCGTTTGTACCCGCCGTGCGCAGGATCTTCGAGACGCGCTTCACCGCGGAGCGGGTGCGCAGCGGCAACGAGTTCACCTCGGTGGCCAGCGGCTTAGCGTTGCGGGCGCAAGAGATGCAGCGGTAGGCGATCCGAGTTTCATTCCTGCGATTGCCTAGGCATATCCTCGGGCCATTGCTGGGCACCGTGCAGCACGCGCAGAATACGCACGGTGTCAGGGTGTCACCTGTGATGTGGTAGGCGGCGAGGTAGGGCGTGTGCTGAATCACCAACTCCCGCGTTCCATCGACGCGGCCAGGGCGGCCACTCTCCGGGAACTGCACCAAGCCTTCAACCTGCTCCCGTATACGCTCATCCACGGTGATGGGCGCCTGCGGGCTGTCGGCTTCAAGGTAGTCGAAGATCGCATCGCGATCGGCCTGCGCGAATCGCGACCACTCCAGGTGCATCGGCTACCGCGCCTTGCGTTTGGCGGCGGCTCGCCGCTTGGCAAAGTGCGCTTCGACCTTTTCCTGTGGGATGCCGGGGCGGGAATCGTCCAGCGCTTCCTGCACTTTCGCGCGGAACCACGCATCATGGGCCGCAGCGTTGTTGGTCAACGCAAACGGCAGCGCGCCTTCGTTCGCGATTCGCGTCAACAAAATGCGCACCGCATCTGACACGGTGATTCCCAACTCTTCCAGCACCGCTGCCGCTCGCTCTTTCACCGCGGGATCGATCCGTGTTTGCACTAATGCGTTGGCCGGCATGAAAAACTCCTACGCCTAATTGTACTTCAATTGAATTACACGGTCTAAGTTGGCCAACCGCGCCCCTTAGCCCGCTACAGCGTCAGCACCACCTTGCCGAAGTTCTTGCGCTCCAGCAGCAGGCGCAGGGCGTCGCCCGCGGCGGAGATGGGAAACTTGGCTCCGATGACGGGGTGGAGCTGGCCACTGCGGATGTAGGGGCTCATGGACTCCAAGGCCTCGCGGATGAGCGCGTGGTTGGCCGAGAGCTTGGTGAGCCAGAGTCCGTGGGCGCTCAAGCTGCGGGCGTACATGGCGGAGGTGTTGAACTTGGGGCGCTCGCCGGTGGCGTTGCCGAAGAGGATGACGCGTCCGAATTCGGCCAGGCAGGCGATGCTTTTGGCGGTGTGCTCGCCGGCCAGGCAGTCGAAGGCGGCGTCCACGCCTTCGACATCGGTGAGCTTGGCGATGCGCACCTCGTAGTCGTCGAGTTTGTAGTCGATGCCGTGGTCGAGGCCGAATTCGGTGAGTCGGGCGAGCTTCTCCGGGCTGGAGGCGGTGCCGAAGATCTCGAATCCCAGGATGTGGCCGAGCTGCACGGCGGCCGTGCCCACGCCTCCGGCGGCGGCGTGGATGAGCACGCGGGGGCAGGCTTTCTGGCGGGCGGCGGCGGGCTCGATGGATTCGGCCAGCAGTCCCGCCTTCCAGTAGAGCAGCCACGCGGTGAGGTAGTTGACCGGGAAGGCGGCGCACTGCGACGACGACCAGCCCTCCGGCTGCGGCCAGTAGTAGCCCTCGCCCACGGCCACGTATTCGGCGCAGGCGGCCTGTTGCGCGTAGCCCATCACGCGGCGTCCGTCTTCGGCGATACCGGCGAACTCGCGTCCCATGACGTAGGGCGGGGTGGGACCGGCGGGATAGCGGCCCAGGGCGCCGAGGGCATCGGCAAAGTTGACGCCCACGGCTTCCACCTGCACCAGGACTTCGCGCGCGGTGGGCGTGGGAACGGGAACATCGCGGAGTTCGAGTCCGGCAGGACCCTCATGCGAGGTCACGACGATGGCTTTCATGCGCAAGATTGTATGTGGAATGGGGAACAAGCGCCAGTGATGCCTCAGCGGGTAACCTGCGCTGCCGGCAGCGGCCGTTGGCAAAGAAAAAACCGGCGCATAGTATCTCCCCCGAGAACATCTGCGCCGGTTTCCAAATCTCCCGGAAACTGCCGGGAGATCTTAGCCGCTCATCTTCCCCTTGCGGGGCGGCTAAAGTGGAGGTACATTCAAGCGCCCCGAACTGTGAGTTGCGGGCCGGAGCTGCTTTTTCAAAAGTGCCTTGCGCGGCGGTGTTTTACAATTGCAAAATTGGGCTCCGCCAGTACCATTGAGATACCGTTGTAAAGCTATGTTCCGCGAACTTGCATTGCGGGCGCGGGACTGATAAACATTCGCTTTGGCTTGAAAGTGGGGCCGGGTTACTCAACGGAACGGGTTGTGCTGGTATATACTTCCACTGCTTTTGCTATGCGCGGCGGCCTAGCGGGCAAGGGGCCGGGGCGTGCTGTTCGGGTTCTTTCATAGAGAGTAAGTTCCATATACACACCGGCAGCTCTGGAGCCGGTGAATAACCGGGAGCGCCTGGCGCGGTGAGCTGGTCAGCCGGGCCGTTTGGCTTCCGCGGAAGTTGCGACAGGGCCTGTAGGGAGGTCCTCTTGGATCTGGTTATTATTCGGTTTGTTTTTATTGTCGTCCTGGGCCTGGCTTGTTACTTGCTTCAGCCCTTTGCTCTGTCAAGGTGGATGGACACCGTAATCGGCCTGCTGCTGGGCGGAGCCGTGATCCTGTTCGAGCTGCGTCTGCGCGCCATCAGCCTGAAGCGGCTCATTGGCGCGGCCTTGGGCAGCGTTCTGGGCATCGTGGGCGCCTACCTGTTCAGCGTTGTGATCCGCAACGCCGTCCCGATGGGGAGCCTGCAGAGCTTCCTGCAGCTGCTGGTCATGCTGGTGATGACCTACGTGGGCCTGATCGTGGGCGCGGCCAAAGGCGACCTGCTGAATCTGGCGGCGCTGGGCGGCATCTTCGGCGGCGAAAAGCAGTCGCGCCGGAGCTACAAGATCCTGGACACCTCGGTGATCATCGACGGGCGCATCGCCGACATCGCCGAAACCGGCTTCCTGGACGGAGTGCTCACCATTCCCGCCTTTGTGCTGCGCGAACTGCAGCTGGTGGCCGACTCGGCCGACTCGCTCAAGCGCAACCGCGGGCGCCGCGGGCTGGACATCCTGCAGCGCATCCAGAAGCTCACCCACATCCAGGTCACCATCGTCGAGGACGATTTCCCGGCGGTGCGCGAAGTCGATATGAAGCTGATCGAACTTGCCAAGCTCTACGAAGGCAAGATCGTCACCAATGACTTCAACCTGAACAAGGTGGCCCAGCTGCACGGCGTGGATGTGCTGAACATCAACGAGCTGGCCAACGCCCTGAAGCCGATCGTGCTGCCTGGCGAGATCATGAAGGTCTTCATCCTCAAAGAGGGCAAGGAGTACAACCAGGGTGTCGCCTATTTGGACGACGGAACCATGGTGGTGGTCGACAACGCGCGCAAGATGATCGGCAAGACCGTCGATATCTCGGTAACCAGCGTGCTGCAGACCACGGCCGGCAAGATGATCTTCGGCAAGTTCGACGAGCGCGGGCAGACCGGCATGGCCAAGCCCGAGATGCGTCCGCCGGATCTGCGCAAGAACAATCCGCAGCCTGCCTCGCCGGAACAGCATCAGACGGCGCAGACGGCTCCGGCGGCCACGGCTACCCACGAAGAAGAAACGCACTAACGCCGGCGCCTGCGGCCGGAGCTGCGGCGTTTGCAGCGTGCCCGACGGCCGAAGCGATTACGGGATGGGCGCGGCCGGGGCTGCCCGCGCGACCGCCATCTTTGCATGCAGCCCTCGCTAGACTGGCAGGCCGTCCTATGAAAGTCTTTGTCATCATCCCCGCCGCTGGCCTGGGAACGCGCATGGCGGTCCCTTCCTCCGGGAAGGGGCCACTGCGCTCCAAGCAATTCCTGGAGCTCGACGGCGTTCCCATCCTCATTCACACCCTGCGCAAGTTTGCCGCCTGTCCGCAGTTGGATTCCATCTGGATCGCCATGCGCAAGCCGGAGATCGAGGGCTTTGCGCCGGTGCTGGAGCGCGCCGCTCTGGCCAAGCCGGTGCACCTGGTGGTAGGCGGCGAGCATCGCCAGGAATCGGTGGGCAACGTGCTCGATGCGCTCCCCGCCGAGTCCAACGACCTGGTGCTGATTCACGACGCGGTGCGTCCGTTCGTCTCCCAGGAGACCATCGCCGAGGTCATCGTGCAGGCGCAGCGCCACGGCGCGGCCATTGCCGGGGTCCCGGCGGTGGACACCATCAAGCGGGTGGAGCGCCGCGGCGAGGGCGTGCTGGTGGAGGCGACCATTCCGCGCGAGCAGATCGTGCAGGCGCAAACTCCCCAGGGCTTCCGCTACGGGCTGCTCAGCCCGATCTTCAACGAGGCGCGGATCGAAGGCTTCCAGGGAACCGACGAGGCCAGCCTGGTGGAGCGCGCCGGGCAACCGGTGTACGTGGTGATGGGATCGCCGAGCAATTTCAAGATCACCACGCCGGCCGATCTGGTGTTGGCCGAGTTCGTCCTCGCGCAGGAGCGGCAGCGTGCGGCGTCGGAGAACACCGTTTCGCCGCAGACCCAGGGCAACCTCCAATGAGCATGCGCATCGGCTACGGCTATGACTCGCACGAGTTCCAGGCGGGCGTGCCGCTCGTGATCGGCGGGGTCAAGCTGGAGCACACCCACGGGCTGGCCGGGCACTCCGATGGCGACGTGCTGCTGCACGCCATCACCGACGCGCTGCTGGGCGCCGTCGCTGCCGGCGACATCGGCAGCTTTTTTCCGCCCAGCGACCCGCGCTGGAAGGGCGCCGACTCAGCGGTCTTTCTGGCCGAGGCCATGCGACAGATCGAGTTGGCGGGCTTCCGCCTAGTCAACGTGGACACCACCATGATCCTGGCCGCGCCCAAGATCGTTCCCCATGCGGCCAAGCTGCGCGCCAGGGTGGCCGAGCTGCTGCAGGTCGAGACCTCCTGTGTCGGCATCAAGGCCAAGACACCGGAGGGCACCGGCACCGACAACGCCGCCATTGCCCACGCCGTGGTGCTGCTGGAGTCGATTCCGCTCGAGTCGATGCTGGAAGAAGCGGCTGTGGCGGTCGGCGTGGAAGACGAGCAGGTGATCGAACGGGGCGGCAACGGGAGACACTGAAGCTTGATCGAAAGGGCGAATCTTCGGCGAATATAAATACCCGTGCAGGGCCACCGGCTAAATGCATCTTTATTTCCCTCGCATTTTTCTTCGGCTCCGGTTACCTTACTAATCAACGTTCGCTGGAGAACTCCAGGTGGGTGGGCCGCGCCATGATCGCGCTGCGCCACATCGCGCCATGACCGCGCCAAGGCCTCGACTTCCGGAAGAACCTCCATTTTGATCCTATAAGCGAGAGTATGAGCCGCCCGTCGGGAATAAGACTGGCGCGGCCCCACCTGACTATCATGGCAACCAACAACGGAAATGGGAAAACTTTGACAGCGATTTCCACCTCGCGTCCGGCAATCAAGGTCTTTGTCGCCACCACTGTCATGCTGAGCTTTATCAGCTTCTGGCGGGCGGCGGCCATCGTGCTCAGCGACTTGGCCTCGTCGGCCTACTACGTGGGCGGCGACGCCGAGAACGTCATCGGCAAGAGCGCGCCCTGGTTCGTGCTGGCCGTCATGCTGTTCAGCTACGCGGTGCGCTCCATCTACATCGAGTCCAGCAGCATGTTCGTGCGCGGCGGCGTCTATCGCGTGGTCAAGGAAGCCATGGGCGGCTCGCTCGCCAAGCTTTCGGTTTCGGCCTTGCTGTTTGACTACGTGCTCACCGGCCCCATCAGCGCGGTTTCCGCCGGACAGTATCTGGCCGGCTTCGTCTCCGATCTTTCGGCCCGCCTCGGCCATCCGGTCAACATGGCCGGCTGGCACGGCGACTATTTCGCCGCCGGCTTCGGCGTTCTGGTGACGATCTATTTCTGGTGGAAGAACATCCAGGGCATGCACGAATCCAGCGAGAAGGCCATGCGCATCATGCAGATCACCACGGTCATGGTGGTGATGCTGATCATCTGGTGCTGCCTCACTCTGCTGCTGCATCCCGCTACCCGGCACCTGCCGCCGATGCCCACCAGTCAGTCGATTCTGACCGCCAACGCACACGACCACGGCGACACCCTGGGCTGGCTCTCGCACTTCCCCTTGCTCGCCATGCTGCCCCTGGTGCTGATGATCGTCGGCTTCGGCCACTCGGTACTGGCCATGAGCGGCGAGGAATCGCTGGCGCAGGTCAACCGCGAGATCGAGCATCCCAAGCTGAAGAACCTGGAGAAGGCCGGCGCGGTCATCTTCCTCTACAGCCTGCTGTTCACCTCGCTGGTCTCTTTCTTCGCGGTGATGATCATTCCGGACGCCAAGCGTCCGACATACTTTGCCAACCTCATCAGCGGCCTGGCCATGGAGATGGCCGGTCCCTACAACCTGCGCCTCATCTTCCAGGGCTTCGTGGTGCTGGTCGGCGTGCTGATTCTCTCCGGCGCGGTGAACACGGCCATCGTCGGCGCCAACGGCGTGCTCAACCGCATCAGTGAAGACGGCGTTCTCACGCCCTGGTTCCGCAAGCCGCACAACAAGTACGGAACCTCGTTCCGCCTCATCAATCTGATTGCGGTTCTGCAGTGCGTCACCATTATCGCCAGCCGCGGCAATGTTTACCTGCTGGCCGCTCTGTATGCCTTCGGCGTCATCTGGAGCTTTGCCTTCAAGGCGCTGGCGATGCTGGTGCTGCGCTTCACCGAGCCGGGCCATCGCGATTTCCGCGTTCCGGGCAACATCAAAATCGGCTCGATCGAGTTCCCCATCGGTCTGGGCCTGATCACCCTGCTGCTGTTTGCCACCGCGCTGGTCAACCTGATGACCAAGCCGCTGGCCACCATGGCCGGCGTCAGCTTCTCGGCAATCCTATTTGTCGTCTTCGTCATCTCGGAGAAGATCACCCACCGCCAGCGCGGCACCGAGCACCACGAGATGAAAGAGGAGTTCCGCGTCGCCGAGCAGCCGCTGATCGACCGCGAAGAGATGAAGGTGCGCCCGGGCAACATCCTGGTCACCATCCGCGACCCGCGCAATCTCTACTACCTCAAAAACGTGCTGCAGCACACCGACACCACGCGCCAGGATGTGGTGGTCATGACTGCCCGCATCTACCACCGCGAGCCGGGCTTCAGCGCCAGCGGCAGCTATGACAGCGAGGAGCTCTTCGACCACTACGAGCAGCAGTTGTTCACCAAGGTGGTGGAGCTGGCCGAGAAGGAAGGCAAGCACGTTTCGCTGATGGTGGTGCCCACCGCCAACGTCTTCGATGGAATCGTGCAGGCCGCCCAACGGCTGGAGTCGTCGCGCATCGTCTGCGGCCTCTCCAACAAGCTCACCGCCGACGAGCAGGGCAAGCTCACAGGCAATGCCTGGGAGCGCCTGCCCGAGCCGCGTCCCAACCTCGTCTTCGAAGTCAACTCCTCCGAGCAAGGTCCGGTGGAGTACTACCTTGGCCCGCACACCCCGCGCCTGCGCGAACAGGACCTGGCTCTGCTGCACCAAATCTGGCTGGAGGTCAGCGAGGACCCGGACTTCACCTGCCTGCACCACTATCACATCGTGGGCCTGGCCCTGGATCGACTCAACGAACGCCTGCACGGCTCGCAGCGCGAGGAGATCCTCGCCCTGCTCAAGCAGGAATTGCCGGCGCGGGAGAAGGAAGAATGCAGTCCGGAAGAGTGATCGGGTAGCTTGTTTCAGGCATCGCAGCGCGGCCCTCGGGCCGCGCTGCTGTGCGTAAGGCAGAAATTAGTCGAAGGTGGGAAAGGTTTGCGAGAGCCGGTCATGCCAGCAGAGCGTGTCTTCGTCCGCCAGCGCCCAGAGAAAGCCGAGCGACACCGAGGCGAGCGATAGGCAGAGGAAGCGCGCGCGGCGGCGGCGCTCGGCCCACTCCGGCACGCGGCCGTCGAAGGTGCTCAGGTGGATGCCCCGCATGTGCATGCCAACCGTGCGGCCGCCGTAGAGCAGGAACAGATGCTGGTAGACGGCCCAAAACAGCACGGTCACCCCGCCTAGCGCCATCCAGAAGGGTTTGGCGTGCGGAACCTCCGGCAGGGCGCGGCTGGCGATGGCGCCAAACAGCGCTCCGGCGGCCATCACCACAATTCCATCGGTGAGCCCGGCCATCAGCCGCGCCGAAACCGGCACAACCTGCAGCGGTACTTCGATCTCCGGCTCGCGGCTGGCGCTCACCTCGGGCTCGTCGGCGTCCAGGCGAATCTCCGGAAACAGCGAGCCCTGCATGGCGGGCATGATGTCCTCGGGCACTTCGAGGATGCGTGGCCGGGAGTTCACCGGTTCGGCCAACTCGTCGCGCGAGGGCTGCGGCACCAGCGGCGGCTCCAGCTGCGGACGCGGGAAGACGATCAGGTTGCCTTGCGAGGGTAAAGCTGAGGCAGCGACGGGCGCTGCCCCGGGAGGCACGCGTGCAGCCTCAAAGAGCGTTGCAGACTCCGCATCTGCCAGGCGCTGGGCAACCGGCGCGGCATCGCCGTAGGTGACCGTCTGGAACTCGAGGTCGTCGGCCTCTGTGTCTGGCGATGCTTCCTGCCACTGCGGCACGTTGTCTCCGGCGAGATCGTCGCATGCGATGCGGGCGGCAATCCCCCCGGCGCCGAACTCTTCCTCATACCCGGTCTCATATTCGGCTTCCGGCTCGTGCTGAACGGCCGCGGAACTTGCGGCCACAGCCGGTGCGCTCATCGCCTGGGCGTTGAGGCGGCGGTAATAGTTGGTGTCAAAGGCGTTTGCCGCCTGGTTCAGCTTCCTGGCCTTCACGGCAGCAGCCTCTAAGCTTGCCGAACCCAGGTCAGGAGTCCGCGGCTCATCCGCCGGGCCAAAGTCGAGCGCCAGTGAGTCCTGCTCGCCGGCGGCGCTGTTGCGGCGGGTGCGGTAGCTGTTGACGCGCGAGGCCACCTCGGCGCGCCAGGCCTCGTTGGCCGGGGCCGGCTGGCTGGAATCGTTTACAGAGCGGCGGTCAAACGGCTCGGCTGAATGCATTCTGGTCCCTGGTTGACAATAAAGCGGATGGACAAAGCTGACGGACAATTTGGCGACAACCGAGGTTGTCCACGGCGAAGTGGTGCGAGTAACGTGGCGAGGGCGCCGCGCCAGGCGAGCCTGCGCGCGGCCACGGAGGCCACGACACACGTGCACGGTGTACCGCAGTGCGGACAGTCCATGAGCGAGTTTTGGAGTTACCAGAGCGGCGAGCGGTTTTTCCGGAAGCGTTACACTTCGACACTTTGTGGCCGACGGCTGCGCGTGCTACCTTGGCAACCGTACTCTGTTTGGCGCACCACGCGGTCCGGCGAAACGCATCCGAATGAACCTTCGCACTCTGAGAATTATCATAGTCATGTTCGTAAGTCACCTGTTGCTGGCTCCCCTGGCATTTACCAGTCAGGCGCCTCCGCCCGCCGGTGCGGCAACAGGCGTGATGCAGCCCTCGCAGGAGGTCACCATCCGGGCCCGGCAGCAGGAAAAGCGAGGCGACATTTATACCCTCGACGGCGACGTGGAGATCCTCTTCCAGAACTACGTCCTGCGCGCCGACCACGGCACCTACAACGAGGCCACCGGCGAGGTTCAGGGCAGCGGCCGGCTGGTCTTCGACGGCGGACCGCACGATGCCCATCTGGTCGCCTCCCATGCCATCTACAACGTGAAGGACGATACCGGAACCTTCTACGATGTCTCCGGCACCTTTGGCGCCGTGGTGCGGGGCAACAACGTAGTGCTCACGACCAGCAATCCGTTTGTCATCGCCGGCGGCGAGGTGCGCAAGGTGGGACCGGACCGCTACATCGTCTCCCACGGCAGCATCACCTCCTGCGCCGAGCAGACCCCGAAGTGGACCTTCAACGCCTCCAAGATCGACCTGGTGGCGGGCGACGACGCCAAGCTCTACCACTCCAGCTTCCGCCTGATGAAGCTGCCCATCTTCTACTTCCCCTACACTCAGCTGCCGGCTAATGGAATGGCCCGCACCAGCGGCTTCCTGCTGCCCACCGCCGGCGACTCCACCACCAAGGGCTTCATCATGGGCGAAGGCGTGTACTGGGCCATCAACCGCTCCAATGACCTGACCCTGAGCTCCGAATACTACTCCTCGCGCGGCTGGAGCCAGACCGTGCACTTCCGCAGCAAGCCCAGCGAAAAAAGCTCGATCGAGTTGCACTACTTCGGGGTGATGGATCGCGGCACCACGATCCTGGAAAACGGCGTCCCGGTGTTCCAGAAGCAGGGCGGCGAGGAAGCGAAGCTGCTTGCCGAAACCACTCTCGACGACTGGCGCGCCTCGGCCAGCGTCGACTACCTCAGCTCGTTCCTCTTCCGTCAGGCCTGGTCGGAAACCTACTCACAGGCGATCGACGCCGAGGTCAAATCGGTGGGATACCTGTCGCACAATCGGGACGGATTTTCGCTTAACGCCAGCGCCGAGCGCTACCAGGACTTCTACCAGAATCCGCTGACCAACACATTCTCCAACCAGATCAAGATCGTTCACCTGCCCATGGCGGAGGCCAACGCCCTGGAGCAGCCCCTGCTGGGCTCGCCCCTTTTCTGGGCGGTGGACGCCAGCGCGGGCGGCATGCAGCGTAGCGAGCCGGGCGCCATCCCGAGTCTTCCGGGTTTTGCCACGGCCAATCTGGTTGGCCGTCTCGACATTCGCCCGCGGATAGCGCTGCCGCTGCAGTGGAACGGCTGGAATCTGCGTCCCGAGATTGCGGTGGAGGATACCCTCTACACCCAGCAGCTCATACCCTCATCGCCGCTGCTCGCCAATCCCGTGGGGATGGCCGGCGGCGATTCGATCAACCGCCGCGACGTGGAAGCCTCCATCGAACTGCGTCCGCCGGTGCTGGAGAAGGTCTTCGGCCGGGAGATCTTCGGACGCCGCCTCAAGCACGTGATCCAGCCAATCTTTACCTACAGCTACACCACCGGCATAACCAACTTCCAGCACATCCTGCGCTTCGACCAGACCGACATTCTCACCAACACCAGCGAAATCCAGTACGACATCATCCAGCGCATCTACGGACGCCGCCGCCCCACCCATCAGGAGCCGGGCTGCGAGCCCAACGCCCCGGCCGCCGAGCGCCCGGAGAAACTGCCGCCCGCCTATATTCCCGGGGTCAGCGCGTTGGCCCCGCGCTGCGAAAACAGCAGCACCACGCGCGAGCTGCTGAGCTGGGAGGTGAAGCAGAAGTACTTCGCCGATGAATCCTTCGGCGGCGCGGTGGTGCCGGGTCGCCGCAACGTTTTCACCACCACCGACGACCTGACCGGCATCGCCTTCCTCAACGGACCGCGCACCTGGAGCCCGGTAATCAGCAAACTGCGGGTGCAGACCTCGGCCAATACCGACGTGCAATGGCAGCTGGACTACGACCCGGTTCTGGGCCGCATCAACTCCAGCGCAACCTTTGTCGAATACCGCGTCGGCGAATACTTTGTTGGTGTAAGCGACTCCTTCTTTCATACCATCCCCGTGCCCGCCTCCGAGTCCACCGGCAACGCGCCGTTGACCTACAACCAGATCCGCTACCTGATCGGCTACGGCCATCCCAACAAGCGGGGCTTTTCCGGAGGCTTCAGCATGGGCTATGACCAGAACCTCAACTTTCTGCAATACGCCGCCGTGCAGAGCAGCTATAACTGGGACTGCTGCGGCCTGAGCGTCGAATACCGGCATATCAACGTGCCCGGCGTAAACGTGGAAAACGAGTACCGCTTCGCCTTCACCCTGGCCAACATTGGCAGTCTGGGAAACATGCGCCGCCAGGAGCGGCTCTATTGACATTCGGGAGTGAACCCGTGAACCCTCTGCAGCCGCCCTCGGCTTTCTGTTACCCTGAACCGTTCCGATGATTAGGACTTCCATCCTGCTCGCCGCTTGCGCCGCCGTGCTGGCGCTGGCCCCCGACTGTGCGTCTCCCGGCGCGCCGCAGCCGCCCTCGCTGCGCCTGCCGCAGACGGTGAATAATCTCACCGCCGTGCGCAAGGGCAACCGCGTGGTCCTCACCTGGTCGCCGCCCACGGTCACCACCGATCATCAGCCGATCCGCTGGCCCACCACCACCCGCGTTTGCCGGGTGGTCAACCAGTTCCCCATCAACCAGTGCGGCGCGCCCGTCGCCCAGATCCCGATCAACGAGCTGTCCTCCTCGGCGCCGTCGGCGCGCCGTCCCGTGGTCTCCTACGAGGATCTGCTGCCCGCCGCGCTGATCCCGCAGCAAGTTACGTCGCAGAATCAGGCCACCTACGCCCTCGAGGTCGTTAACCAGCGCGGCCGCTCCGCCGGACTCTCCAACCAGCTGCGCATTCCCCTGGTGCCCACCGAGCCGCCGCCCACCGGCTTCCGCGCCACGCTCGACGCGCAGGGCCCGCTGCTGCAATGGGACAACGCCTCCAGCTTCACTTCCTCGCCGGAAGTCTCCTGCGTCCTGCGAATTTACCGCCGCGGAGGCCCGGCGTCCGCGACCGGAGGGCCATCCGTAGGCCCGCATCCGTCCGCCGGCAGCCGTTCCCCGGCTCCGCCCGAATTTGCTCTTATCGCCGAGCAGCCCTGCCAGGCCGGTCCCGGCGAAGCCCGCGACACCAGCTTCGAGTGGGAGCAGGAGTACGACTACAAGGCCGCCGCCGTCACCGTCATCGCCGCACCCGGCCGCCCCACAGTCGAGGTTGAAGGCGACGACAGCGCCCAGGTTCACCTGGTGACGCATGACATTTTCCCGCCCGCCGTGCCCAGCGGCCTGCAGGCCGTCTTCAGCAGCGTGGGACAGAAGCCGTTCATCGATCTCACCTGGGCGCCCAACACCGAGAGCGACCTGGCCGGATACATCGTCTATCGCCGCACCGGCTCGGCGCCCTTCACCGCGGTCTCCGGCGTGCTCAAGTCCCCGGCATGGCGTGATGCCGACGTGCATCCCGGACAACAATATTTCTACGCCGTCTCGGCCGTCGATGTGCGCGGCAACCAGAGTGCGCAATCGGCCCCGGCCTCGGAGACGGTGCCCCAGGAGGTTCGATGAAATTCTGCCGCTTTCTTGCCATGGAAGGTCCCCGCTTCGGCCTGGTTGAAAGCCGCAACGGCGAGGACGTAATTGTCGCCGAACTGCCCAGCCCGCAGATGCAGGTGAGCGCCGCCGGCGTCCCCGAGCAGATCGTGCTGCCCGATCCCGACGACATGACCGGCTCGGACGAAGTGCCCGGCTCGGAGGAGAAGCCTCGCTCTGGGAAAAAGATCGATCCACCCTATCCGCTGGAGCGCGCCAAGCTGCTCATCCCGTTCCCAATCATCAGCAAGATCCTGTGCGTGGGCCGCAACTACGCCGCCCACGTTCGCGAGTTGCAGAATGAGATGAAGGGCGAGCCGGTCATCTTCAGCAAGCCCCCCTCGTCGCTGCTCGCCTCCGGAGGCCACATCGTCCGCCCCGCCATCAGCCAGCGCGTCGATTACGAAGGCGAACTGGGATTCTTCATCGGCCGCCGCTGCCACAAGATGAAGGACACCGAGAGCGCCCGCGATTACATCCTCGGCTACACCATCGTCAACGACGTAACCACCCGCGACCTGCAGAAACTCGACGGCCAGTGGACGCGCAGCAAGGGCTTTGACACCTTCTGCCCGGTCGGCCCCGTCGTCAACACCGAGCTCGACCCCTGGAGCGGCGTCCAGGTGCAGACCCGCGTCAACGGCCAGCTCCGCCAGGACGGCAATACCCGCGACATGATGTTCGACATGGACTGCATCCTGCGCTACATCTCGCAGTTCTGCACCCTGCTGCCTGGCGACCTCATCGCCACCGGCACTCCCGAGGGCGTGGGCCCGCTGCTGGAGGGCGACGTCGTCGAGGTCACCGTCGAAGGCATCGGCACCCTGCGCAACCCCGTGGTCAACGAGTCACCGGAGGTAGGCTAAGCGTTCCTTTCAGCGGATGGGCGTGTCACAGGTGGCCCATTCACCGGGGTCCCCAGCAAGCCCGTAGTTGGGTTGCTGGGGCAGAAGCCCTCTTTTGGCTTGAGTCGGTGTCCCGGGGTTAAGCCCGCGCCTTACCCGGCGGCCATGTCCTTTCGCACCTGCCGCCCCACCCCGTTTTCGTAGTAAAGTCAAAGAGTCGGTTCCCCCGCGTCCTGCGGCCCGCCGCGCATTTCCATGAGCCTGCTTCCCATCTATGCCGTTACCGGCGTTACCGTGGTCTCCGCGGCCAGCGCCATGGCGTGGCTCAACGGCAAAAAGAAAACTCCCGAACAGCGCGAGGCTCTGCGTCGCCAGCGCATCAGCACCCAGGGCCGCATCACCGACGGTACCGTGCTCGACGTGTGCGAATACGATTACGGCACCGGCGAATCCGTGCAGATGGTGCTCTACGCCTACCAGGTCGCCGGAGTGCAATACGAGTGCGCGCAGGAGGTGACGCACCTCCGCCCGCTGCTCGACCTGAACCCGCGCCACATCGGTTCCGCCACCGGAGTCCGCTACGATCCCCATCATCCCGGCAACTCCATCGTCGTGGCCGAAAGCTGGTGCGGCCTGCGCCTCGCTCCGCACTCGTTCGCCGCGCTTCAGTAGCCGCTTTGTCAGCACTCCGCGCCGGTGACTGCCAATCTTCGCGCCTCATGCACCTTCCCTATTGCTCGCGAATCTAATTGGGACTAAGTAGAAAGCACTGCGGCGCATGTCCAGGGTGGCTGCCGCAGAGCCTCTTGGGAGGTGAGTCAAACATGGGAGAGATCAGCGACCGGCATCCGCTGCGCACGCTACTGGCGGATAAAATTGCCAAGCACTTTGGCCGCGAGGTTGGCCTGCGCGACGAGGAGATCTGGGCCTATCTCGCCAACCTGCTCACCGAATTCTGCGACACCCGCAATCTCTATGCGCTCAAAAATGCGCAAGGCCGCTCGCTCGACGACGTGGGCGAGATGCTGCTCGAAAGCGACCCCATCTTCGGCACCCAGGCCCAGTCGTTTGACCGCGAGCGCCAGGTGCGCAAGCACATCGGCGACTTCACCCTCTTCTACAGCGGAATGTTTCCCGAGGCCATCAACCGCTTCCGCCTCCGCCGCCAGCGGCTGGAAAGCCTCATCGACTTCGTTCACGCCGGCAAGGAGAGCTACTTCATCGTCAGCCAGTTCGACCAGATGGAGTACCGCAAGGTCGCGCCCCTGTTCGGCCGCCTCTCGCAGGAGTTTGAAACCTGCGTCTTCGGCCTCAACCTGGTGCGCCAAGACCTGACCGAAATGCAGTACGCGCTCGTCCGTCCCACCGACTTCGTAATGTAGCGTGACCTGCGCCCGCAAAAAAATGAGGCCGCGTAAAGCGGCCTCAAAGGGTACCGGGCTATGCCCGGGAGGTGGAGATGACTACTTCCCGGTGGCTGGGCTGATCATGGTGTCAACCTCTGAAATCTTGTCCGCAGGGAAGCCGCCACGTTTGGCGTGCTCACGAATCAGATCTTCATTCTTCGCCTTGTAGATGCAGTAGACCTTGTCGCCGGTCACGTAGCTATCGACCCACTGAATATCCGGGCCCATGTCCTTCAGAACTCCATTCGACTTCTTGGAGATATCCCGCAGTTGTTGCTTCGAGAGGTTGCCCGCTCCGGGAATGTTGCGCTCGATGATGTAGGTGTGCATGGTCCCCTTGGTTTTGTGAGGGGTTGCCGGTGTTTCCGCCGACGCACTGGCGCATACTCCAAGCGTCATCAAGGCCGCCATTGCAGCCGTCATAAACAGCTTTCCGCAATTCATTACGCAATCCTCCTTCGAGTTTCTCTGTTTGGCATTCAGCCCAATTCGTCGTGCACTCGCAACATATCCGGGAGCTACTGCGAACCTGTCCCCTTGATCAACCGCCTCATACGAAGCGTCGAACAACCGGCCTGAATCATCCCGCACGAGTGCTTCAAGATGCTTCCCCGCCAGCGTCTGTGGATTGCCCAGAAGGTATGGATTGCGAATTCAGAGCCGCACCCCGGCCGGCTGAACACGACAAGTATAGTTTGCTTAATTCTCTAAGGTGTCTGTGAGCTGTGTCATAAGGCCCTGTGACTTCCTCAGCCGGAGCGCGTTTTTTAGCCACGGCGTTACGCGGAACTCCGCCGGTAAAAGCTGAGCGAGCTCTCTCCCTGCTTCAGCACCCGATACCGCCGCAGGTCGTCTTCGCCCTCGCCCGGATCGAAGCGCTTCTCATGTTCGGCCACCACGATGCCGCCCTCGCGCAGCGCCTGCCCCCGCGCAACCGTGCGCAGAATCTCCCCATAGGCTCCGTGCACGTGGTAAGGAGGGTCCAGAAAGCACACGTCGAACTGCACCCCGGCCTTGTCCCACTGCCGCAGAGCCTCCGCGGCGTCGCGCTCTGCCACCTCGGCCTCCAGTCCCAGCCCCGCCAGGTTCTGGCGCAGCACCCGCGCCGCCTTCACGCTGGATTCGGCAAAGTGCACCGACCGTGCGCCGCGGCTCAGGGCCTCGATGCCCACCGCGCCCGTACCGGCAAACAGGTCGGCCCAGGCGCATTCTTCCACATGGCCCGCCGACGCCAGCACGTTGAACAGCGTCTCTTTCAGCCGGTCGTAAGTCGGGCGCGTCTCCAAACCTTCCAGGCTTTTCAGCGTCCGGCTGCGAAACTTTCCCGCGATCACTCTCATCGGACTCTTCTACTCCCCGCCCTCCGCCGTGTACTGTAGTAAGTGTATTCGCAGCACGGGACAAGTATGCACAGAACAAGTTTGCATAGCACAGGTTTGCACAGAACAAGGCAAATGGCATGAGGCGCTGGTCCATTCCGGTTCTTGATCTCTTCGGAATCCATTTCCGTCTGCACTTCACCTTTCCGCTGATGTTCTTCATGGTCTGGAGTCTGGAGTCCGGACGCGGACCGCAGGTAGCCATGCGCAGCTTCGCTCTCATGCTGCTCATGCTCTTCGCCGTGCTGGTGCATGAGCTGGCCCACGCCCTGGTTGCGGCGCGCAGCGGCATCCGCGTGCGCAGCGTGGTCTTGCTGCCCATCGCCGGCATCGCCATGCTCGACGAGCAATCGCAGCGCGGCCTGGACGCTCCCCGCGAGATCCGCATGTCGCTGGCCGGCCCCCTGGTCAATCTGATCATGGCCCTCCTGCTGGGAGCCACCCTGGTTCTCCTCTGGCCGCAGGCGCATCTGTTCGCCTACCCCTGGCTCACCCCCTTCGATCTGCCGCGCAGCCTGGTCTGGGCGCAGCTCTTTGTCGCCGTGCTCAACCTGCTGCCCGCCTATCCGCTCGATGGCGGACGCGTTCTTCGGGCGCTGCTGGCGCGCAGCGGAGATCAGGTCACCGCCACCCGGCGCGCGGTTTCCATCGGCCAGTTCTTCTCCTTCACTCTGTTCGTCGTCGGCGGCCTGGTCTTTTTGGGAACCAACTCCAACAGTCACTCGCTCTCCACCAATCTCTGGATCATGATGGCCGGCGTCTTTCTCTTCCTGGCCGCCCAGATGGAAGACCGCAGCATGATTCTGCAGGCCGTGCTGGAGCGCGTCCGCGTACGCGACGTCATGATCACCGACTTTGCCACCATCTCCGCCGCCGACACCCTCGCCGAGGCGCTCAAGCGTCCGGTCGAACCGCCCCAGGAGGAGTTTCCCGTCGTCCGAGGCACAGACATGGTGGGCATCATCAGCCGCCAGCAGATCGCCGCCAGCCTGCAGGACGAGGGCAACGGATACGTGCAGTCGGCCATGCGCCGCGAATACCTCGTCGCCGGGCCGCAGGAGTCCCTCGCCGCCGTCCTGCGCCGCATCGGGCGCAGCGGCCTCGCCATGATCCCCGTCGTCGAAGGCGACTACCTGGTCGGCATCATCACCTTCCAGAACCTCATGCGCAAACTCACCGCCCTCTCGCTGCGCCGTCCCGCCGCACCCCCGGCTCCCAACGCTCCCGCCCCGCAGTAGTAGTAGCAACAACAACAACAACAGCGGCGTGGCGTATCATTGCCTTATGAGCATCACTTCCCAAATTCAGAAAGACATTGTCGAGTCGATGAAGGCCAGGCAGGAGCTACGCCTCTCCACTCTGCGCATGGTCAAGTCCGCCCTCAAAAACAAGGAAATCGACAAGCGCGCACCGCTCGACGAGAAAGAGGAGATGCAGATACTCACCACCCTCATCAAGCAGCGCAATGAGGCCTCCGAGGCATTCACCAAGGGCAACCGCCCCGAACTCGCCGCCAAGGAGCTGGAGGAGATTGTCTTTATCGAAGGCTATCTTCCCAAGGCCGTCGGCCCTGCCGAAATCGACGCCGCTGTAAAGTCTGTGATCGCCGAAATGGGATCGCCCACCGCCAAGGAGATGGGCACCATCATGAAGAACGTCATGGCCCGATTCGCCGGCGCCCGCATCGATGGCAAGCAGGTCAGCGAAGCCGTGAAAAAGGCGCTGGGTTCCTAGAGTTCAGAGCGCGTCCCCAATCCGTTCAGCCCTTCCAGAGAAACTGCACGCCCGCCGCCAGTAGAGTCAATTCGATGATGGCGACAAACACGCGCTCTGAGATCCGATCCACGATCCTCTTACCTACGAACGAACCGACAACCATGATCGGCCCGAGCGCCAAACCCGCCAACACGGCGTGCAGGGGGAGGATGGCAGACTGTCTGTATGCAATCAGCTTGGCAATGTGCATCACCACGGTGGAGAGAGCTTCTGTCCCGATGTATGCGCCTCTTTCCAAGCCATACGCCAGAAAAAAAGGAGCCATCAAGGGGCCTACGCTTCCCAGCAATGCAGATAGGAAACTAGAAACAGCACCGATTACCGCGAACGATTGCAGCGGCGGCCGCAACAGGGTGCTTCGTGGTATGTGCCGCCATACCACAATCAATATCAGAAACACGCCAAGCGCCCGCGTGAGTGCCGCCAGTGGGGCACGGGCAAACAACATTCCGCCGACAATCGCCATCGGCACTCCGCCCAGAGCAAACCAGCCCACGACCTTCCAAGCCAACTCATGCCGGTTAAACCAGACTCTGCTGCCGTTTCCGATCAGCTGAGCTACCGTAAGGATCGGGATAGCCTCGCGTACCCCGAATACAAACACCAGCATTGGCAACAGGACTGCTGCCCCGCCGAAGCCAGTTACCGCGGCCAGTGTCGCGGCAACGAATGCCACAACGGCGAGGGCGAGGAGGCGAACCGCTTCGGGCATCCGTACCTACCTACAGGAGAACAAAAAAGGACTCTTTACCGCGCCCTCCGCACCACCACAAACACCCCATCGGGAAACTTCTCGCCGGTAAACTCCACTACGCCGTCGCGCACGAATCCGCGCAGCTCCCTTATCTCCTCCGGCTTCACCGGCGGTTTGGCATAGGCGTCCGCGCGGGGAGCGCTCGGCTTGGCTGTTTCAGCGCGCCCGCCCCGGGCCGTCCCGCGATCCATCGCATCGTTGGCCAGCCGGTCGGCGTCCTTGTTCAGGTGCCGCAGCACGTGCCTTATTTCGAAGCGGTCCAGCTTGCGCACTAGCGCCTTGGCCTCGCCATAGATGGCCAGCAGCGCCTCGCTGCGAACCTTGTACTGCCCCTTCATCTGCTTCACCATCAACTCGGAATCGCTGACGGCCTTCACCGTCCCGTAGCCGTGCTCCACGGCGTATTCCAGCGCCGCAATCAGCCCGGAGTATTCGGCAAAATTGTTGGTCTGCACCCCGAGAAAGTCGCTCAGCTCGGCTACCCTCCGGCCTTCGCCGTCGGTGATGTAGGCGCCGTATCCGGCCGGGCCCGGGTTGCCGCGCGAGCCGCCATCGACGTGCGCAATCATTACCTTGCTTGTGGTTTCAACGCCGCCCGCGCCGGGCTCGTCGCCAAACAATCCGCCTGTTTTTGCAAAGGACATAAATGGGAGTGTATCGCAAAGCATGGGTCGCAAAGTTGGCTGCGGAAATGTCGAGGAACTTTCGCGCTGGGGGTCAGCGACCTTCTTCCAGCCGTGCTGCCAGCATCTGCGGCAGCCCCGCCTGCAGAATTCGCTCCTGGGCTCCGGCGATGTCGTAGGGCACGCGGTAGAAGAGGATTTCGCGTTCCACGCTGTCGTACACCGCGAAGGCGGCGCGCCGGTCGCGGTCGCGCGGCTGCCCCACCGACCCGGGATTCACCAGGTAACTCTTCAGGGGAATCAGGTTGAGCCGGGAGATCTGCATTCTGCTGGCGGTTAGCATCCGCTCCGGCACCAGCCGTCCGCTGACCTCATGCGGACGCGCATACGCGCACTGGACATGGGTATGTCCGAAAAATGTCAGTTCGCAGCGGGCGGACGCCAGCGCGTCGCCGGCGTCCACCGCCGAGGTGATGTAGTAGTCTTCATCCACCGGCGAGCCATGCACAAACTGCACGCCCTTGCAGTGCTTGTCGCGCACCGGCCCCTGGGGCAGCTCGCGCAGCCAGTCCAAGTTCCGGTCGCTCAGCTCGTTCCGCGTCCAGTGGGCGGCCGCGGCGGCCAGGGGATTGAAGTTCGTCGTGTCGGTCAGGCCGCAGCAGGCGCGGTCGTGGTTGCCTCGCACATTGATCGGATCGGTGGCGCGAACCAGCTCCACCGTCTGGTTGGGACTACCCCCGTAGCCCACCACGTCGCCCAGATTGGCCACCAGGTCATAGTCCGGAGCCGCGTCCAGGCAAGCTTCCAAGGCTTCAAGATTCGAGTGGATATCGCTCAACAGAAGTAGCCGCACCAGCTGAATTATAAATGCTCGTTTAGCCCTGCCTGGCCGCCCTGTGACAACTTCTTCATGCCAAGCCGCCAAAAAATGGATACAGTAGCGCTATGCGTCCCACTGTCCTGCTTACCCTCGGCCTTGCCGCCTGCCTGCTCCCTGCTTGCGTCCTGGCGGAGCAGCCTGCCCCTGCCGCCTCCTCCGCCGCGTCCTCATCAGCCCAGCCGCTGCCGGACCCGGCGGCCTACGTCGCCCAGCAGTTCGGCTCCAGCTTCACCGTCGATCCCAAAATTCCGCCGCTGTTCGGCGATCTGGATGGCGACGGCAATGAGGACCTCGTCCTGGTGGCCACCAGCAAAACGCCGCTGCTCGCGCAGGATCAGTTTCATTACAAGGTCGAAGATCCTTACGACGGCTACTTCGGTACCGGCGATGCGAAGATCACCTCCACCTTCTCCCTGCACTTCGACGGCTCGGCCCGCGACATCCTCATCGTCTTCAACTGGCGTCAGCCGCAAACGCAGGACCCCAAGCAGCTGCACAAGCATCCCACCAAGTTCGTCCTCATCAACACCCCCTTCGAATCCCTCTCCATTAACCCAAATAAGATGAGCCTGAAGAAAAAGATGAGCGTCCAGCCGATGGAAACCGTGGACAGCACCAGCCTGCACTCTCTCCTGGTCTGGGACGGCCGCCGCTGGCATTGGATCGCCCAGGGCATGGACGGAGACGAGCCGGTCATGCCCCGCAAAAACTAATTCCGTCCGCCGGGCTATAATGCCGTTCGCATGAACATCGAGCAGAAACTCGCAGCCCAGAAGTTGGAAAAATTGCAGCAGCGCGATCAGCTGGCCGAAGCCGGCGGCGGCCACGAGCGCCGCGCCCGCGAACACAAGCTGGGCAAAATGACCGCCCGCGAACGCATCGCTTTCCTGCTCGACGACGGCAGCTTCGAGGAGACCGACAAGTTCGTCACCCACCGCACCAGCGAATTCGGCATGAGCGAGCAGGTCATCCTCGGCGACGGCTTCGTCACCGGCTACGGCCGAATCGATGGCCGCCTGGTCTTCGTCTTTGCTCAGGACTTCACCGTCTTCGGCGGCTCCCTCTCGGAGACCAACGCCGCCAAGGTCTGCAAAATCATGGAGCAGGCCCTGCGCGTCGGCGCCCCGGTCATCGGCCTCAATGACTCGGGCGGCGCGCGCATTCAGGAGGGCGTCCGCTCGCTCGCCGGTTACGCCGACATCTTCCTGCGCAACGTCCTCACCTCCGGCGTCGTTCCCCAAATCTCGGCCATCATGGGACCCTGCGCTGGCGGCGCCGTCTACTCCCCGGCCATTACCGATTTCGTCCTCATGGTCCAGAAGACTTCCTACATGTTCATCACCGGCCCCGACGTCATCAAGGCCGTCACCCACGAAGAGGTCAGCAAGGAAGAGCTGGGCGGAGCCGCCACCCACAACACCATCTCCGGCGTCGCCCACTTCCTCGCCCATGACGATGCCGAGTGCCTCGCCCTAGTGCGCGAACTGTTCAGCTTCATCCCCTCCAACAATCTTGACGAGCCGCCGCGCAAGCCCACCTCCGACCCCATCGACCGCGCCGACGACGCGCTCGATACCGTTGTTCCCGCCGAGAGCAACCAGCCCTATGACATCAAGGAAGTCATCACCCGCGTGGTCGATGACGCTTACTTCTTCGAGGTGCAGGAGCACTACGCCAAAAACATCGTCATCGGCTTTGCCCGCTTCAACGGACGCTCCACCGGCATCGTTGCCAACCAGCCCAGCTTCCTCGCCGGCGTGCTCGACATCGACGCCTCCATCAAGGCCGCGCGTTTCATCCGCTTCTGCGATTGCTTCAACATTCCGCTGGTGGTCTTTGAAGATGTTCCGGGTTTCCTTCCCGGCATCCAGCAGGAGCACAGCGGCATCATCATCCATGGAGCGAAGCTCCTGTACGCCTTTGCCGAGGCCACCGTTCCCAAAATCACCGTCATCACCCGCAAATCCTACGGCGGAGCCTACTGCGTCATGAACTCCAAGCAGATTCGCGCCGACGTTAACTACGCCTGGCCCACCGCCGAGATCGCCGTCATGGGCCCCGAGGGCGCGGTCAACATCGTCTACCGCCGCGAACTCGACCGCGCCGCCCAAGAGGGAGCTCACGGCCTCACCGGCGAAGAAGCCGTCGCCAAACTGCGCGCCGAAAAAATCGAGGAATTCCGCGACAGATTCGCCAACCCCTACATCGCCGCCGAACGCGGCTACGTCGACGCCGTCATCCGTCCCCGCGACACCCGCAAAAAAATCATCCAGTCGCTCGAAATGCTCGACGGCAAACGCGACAAAAACCCCGCGAAGAAGCACGGCAACATCCCGCTGTAGTCAACTTTTTGAAGGGTCATCCTGAGCGCAGCGAAGGACCCCAGCCGAGCTTAAATCTCCGCTGGTGCCCGAGAGGCATTTCGGCTGGTGCCGCAAGAATCACAGGTGGCCCATTCAAGCCCTCCTTTGGCTTGAGTGGGGCAGTTAGTCCGCCCGCTGTACAATCATCCCTGTATGCACAGCCTTCCTCTGCCTTTGGCGGCGTTCTTCGCCGGAGTCCTGTCGTTCCTTTCGCCCTGCGTGCTGCCGCTGGTGCCGGGCTACGTCTCGCTCATCTCGGGCGCCAGCGTGGAAACCCTGCAGGCCGCCGACCGCAAGCTGCTGCGCACCGTCATGCTGAATTCGCTCTGCTTCATCCTGGGCTTCAGCACGGTCTTCGTTACGCTGGGCGCCGTTGCCACCAGCCTGGGACAGATCACCCAGCAATATCATCGTCCGCTGGCCATCTTTGCCGGCGTCGTCATCATCATCTTCGGGCTGCACCTCACCGGACTGTTCAAGATCAACGCGCTCTACTCGGACAAGCGCCTGCACGGCGTCAAAGGCGGCTCCAGTCCGCTGGGCTCGTTCCTCATTGGCTTCGCCTTCGCCTTCGGATGGACGCCCTGCATCGGTCCCATCCTCGCTGGAATCCTGCTGCTGGCGGGCTCGCAGGACACGGTCTTCAAGGGAATCCTTCTGCTCGCCGTTTACTCGGCGGGACTGGCCGTACCGTTTCTGCTCACCTCGCTCGGCGTCAATCGTTTCCTCGGCTTCTACGCCCGCTTCCGCCGCCATCTGCACGCGGTTGAAGTCTTCAGCGGCGTGCTGCTCATCGTCTTCGGCTTGCTAATTGCGCTGGGACGCTTCACTCTGCTCTCCGGCTATCTCGGCTTCCTGAATCGCTTCTCCCTCTAACGCATCTCAAACAGCAGAGGAGATTTTGGATTGAAGCGCAACATCGTGGTCTTTGCCCTGATGGTGGTAATGGTGGCAGCCTTGCTGCTGCTGGCCAAGCATCGCCTCGACACCCGGCGAGCGCAACCCGGCGGTGCTGCCGGTACTGCGGCCGCCAGCATTCCCGGTCACGATGCGCCGGACTTCGTCCTCACCGACCTTCAGGGGAAGACCGTCAAACTCAGCGACCTGCGCGGCAAAGCCGTGGTGCTCAACTTCTGGGCCACCTGGTGCCCGCCCTGCAACCAGGAGATTCCCTGGTTCGTCGATTTGCAGAAGCGCTATGGCAGCCAGGGACTGCAGATCATCGGCATTTCCATGGATGATGGCGACCCGAAAGATGTCGTCAAGTTCGCCGCCCAACACTCCATCAACTATCCCATTCTCTACGGTCAGGACAAGGTCGCCGACCTGTACGGCGGCATCGACTACCTGCCCACCACGTTCTACATCGACCGCAACGGCGTGGTGATGGATCGCGTCTTCGGCCAGGCAGGGCGCGATGAGATCGAGAAGGACATCCAGGCCGCCGTCGCCAGCACCGCCAAGCCGGTGTCTTAGAGTGTCCTAATTGTGCGGGTCTCTGCCGTGGAAATCGGCTAGACTACACCTACAGCCATGAAGCTTTCGCACCTCATCGCCGCGCCGCTTTTGTTGTTCTGCGCTTCCGCTGTGCTGGCCCAGGGCTCGTCGCCGCTGGTTAGCGTGGCCCCCATCGACACCGTAGTGGTGACGCGCGGCGGCCATGCTCCGCTCGATATCGCGCTGCGGGTCAACCGCGGATTCCACGTCAACTCGCACCAGCCCAACGACGAGCTGCTGCTGCCCACCGTGGTGCACCTCGATCCGCCCGAGGGAATCTTGATCCTGGACATCGCCTACCCCGAGGCCGAAGATCTGGCGCTGCCCTTCGCGGGCAAGGACAAGCTCAGCGTCTACTCGGGAGACTTTGCGGTGACGGCCGAGGTGCGGGTTCCCAAGTCGGCGGCCATCGGTACACAGCGCGTCCACGGCCAGGTGCGGTACCAGGCCTGTGACAACCGCCAGTGCTTCCCGCCCAAAACTACTTCGCTGGAATTCGACGTGAAGGTCGTCCGGCCCCCGGCGACGAAGAAGTCCACTTTCACCGCCGCCAGCCCGCACATCCACTGAGCGCCCCGTCCGGGCAGCAACCATACACCATTTGGGCAATCCTTTTGCGCGGGCAGTTGACTCATCGGTCAATGGTTGCGCAAGTTGCGCAACCATTGCTCAATTCATAACACGGCGTCGGAAACGATTGCCTCCGCAGTCAATCGTTGACGTCCCGAGTGTGCCTCTCGGCCCCGGCTCTCTGCTAACATCGTTGCTATGGAGCAGCCGTTCATCCCAGGCAAAGTGCGAGTCCGCTTTGCCCCATCGCCCACCGGACAGGTTCACGTCGGCAACGCGCGCACCGCGCTCTTCAACTGGCTCTTCGCACGCCAGCAGGGCGGAACCTTCATCCTGCGCATCGAAGACACCGATCTGGAGCGCAGCGAAGCGCGCTATGAAAGCCAGCTCATCGACGACGCCCGCTGGCTCGGCCTCGATTGGGACGAGGGGCCCGACGTGGGAGGCCCGTTCCCACCCTATCGCCAGAGCGACAAGTGGCAGGTCTATCGCGACCACGCCGAGCGCCTGGTCAGCGAAGGCAAAGCCTACCGCTGCTTCTGCAGCCAGGAAGTGTTGGACCGCCAGCGCCAGGAGGCGATGGCCCAGCAGCAGCAGCCCAACTATCCCGGCACCTGCCGCAACCTTGCGCCTGCAGAGGCTGAACGCCGCCGCGCCAGTGGCGAGTCCTGCGCCATCCGCCTGAAGATTCCCCAGCAGCCGATTCGCTTTCACGATATCGTGCGCGGCTGGGTTGAGTTCCCCGCCGACGCGGTGAGCGATCTCATTATTGTGCGCTCGACCGGCGTTCCGGTGTACAACTACGTGGTGGTGGTGGATGACGCGGAGATGCAAATCACCCACGTCATCCGCGGCGACGATCACCTGTCGAACACGCCCAAGCAGGTGGCGCTCTATGAGGCGCTTGGATGGGCGGTGCCGGAGTTCGCGCACCTGTCGACTATTCTCGGCCCCGACAAAGAGCGGCTCTCCAAGCGGCACGGCGCAACCTCGCTGGCCAACTTCCGCGAGATGGGCGTGCTGCCCGAGGCGCTGATGAACTACATGGCGCTGCTCGGCTGGGCTCCCACCGGAGGCGACCGCGAGATCTTTTCACCCAACGATCTGGTGCAGGAGTTCGATCTGGCGCGCGTTACTCCATCGCCTGCGGTCTTCGATTTTGAAAAGCTCTACTGGCTCAATCGTCACTACATCAAGCAGGCCGCGCCGGAACGCGTCGCCGCGCTGGCCGAGCCGTTCTACCTGCGTACACTGGGCTTCGACGAGGCCTCTGTTGGTAGCGTCGCGCCGGAGGTCAAGGCGTGGCTTGCGCACATCACCGCCGCGCTGGTGCATTCGGTGAACAAACTGGATGAGCTGCCGGAGCGCGCCGCCTCGGTGCTCCACTTCGACGCCGCTGCCGCGATCGCCGCGCCGGAGAACGCCGTGGTGCTGGGCGCTGAGTCCGCGCCCAAGGTGCTGGAGCTGTTCGCCGCAAAGATTGCCGCCGAGCCCGAGCCTATCGAGGCCGCGCGCTTCAAGGCGCTCATCAAGGAAGTACAGAAAGAGAGCGGCGTGAAGGGTCCGGAGCTCTTCCATCCCATTCGCATTCTGCTCACCGGCGCACAGTCCGGTCCGGAGTTCGACAGGCTGGTGCCGCTGATGGAAGAGGGCGCGCGCCTCAAGTTGCCCCGGCCGGTGCTCAGCGTCAGGCAACGGGTGGCAGCGTTTCTGCAGGCGAGAGCGCAGAGCTAGCTAGGAAACTCCCAGGGCGTTGCTTCCCACCTTCGCGCCGAACTCCGCGGCGCAAGGTGGGCACTTTCCAGTGTTGTGAATGACAAAAAGGGTGGCCGCGATGGCCACCCTTTTTGTTGAAGTGTGAAACGAACTGCGCGCCGGGTAGGCGGCGAGAGGCCGCTCCGGCCGCAGGGCTTAGGCTGGGCTGGGACGCTCGCCGGGCTTGAGGCCGGGCTGGCGGCTGGTATCGGGGCGCAGCACCTGCTGCACGCTGCCGGAGTCATCGGCCGGCGGCGGGGGCACGGGGCTGGGGAGCGGCTGGCCGGCGATGATCATGGCCAGTTCGTTGGCGTCGAGGACCTCGCGCTCCAGCAGCGCCTGGGCAATGCGCTCCAGGATGTCGCGGTTGCCGTCGAGGACATTGAAGGCGGTCTTGTAGGCGGCGTCGATGAAGCGGCGCACCTCGGCGTCGATCTCGCGGGCGGTTTCCTCGGAGTAGTCGCGGTGCTGGCTGAGCTCGCGGCCGAGGAAGATCTGCTCTTCTTTTTTGCCGAAGGTGAGTGGGCCGAGCTGGCTCATGCCCCACTCGCAGACCATCTTGCGGGCGATCTCGGTGGCGCGCTCGATGTCATTGCCGGCGCCGGTGGTCATGGTCTTGAGGAAGATTTCCTCGGCGACGCGGCCGCCCATCATGATGGCCAGCTGGCTCTCCAGATAGACGCGGTCGTAGGTGTGCTTGTCGTCGATGGGCAGCTGCATGGTAACGCCCAGGGCCATGCCGCGCGGGATGATGGTGACCTTGTGCAAGGGGTCGGCGTGCGGCACCTTGGCGGCGACCAGGGCGTGTCCGCCCTCGTGATAGGCGGTGTTCTTCTTTTCCTCGTCGGTCAGGATCATGGACTTGCGCTCGGCGCCCATGAGCACCTTGTCCTTGGCCAGTTCGAAGTCGTACATCAGCACCGATTTGCGGTTCTGGCGCGCGGCCAGCAGGGCGGCTTCGTTGACCATGTTGGCCAGGTCGGCGCCGCTGAAGCCCGGTGTGCCGCGGGCGAGGATGGAAAGATCGACATCGTCGTTGATGGGAATCTTGCGGGTGTGGACGGCGAGAATTTCCTCGCGGCCACGCACGTCAGGGCGGGCCACTACGACGCGGCGGTCGAAGCGGCCGGGTCGCAGCAGCGCGGGATCAAGCACGTCGGGACGGTTGGTGGCCGCAATGAGGATGACGCCCTCGTTGGATTCGAAGCCGTCCATCTCCACCAGCAGCTGATTGAGGGTCTGCTCGCGCTCATCGTGTCCACCGCCCAGTCCGGCGCCGCGATGGCGTCCGACGGCGTCGATTTCATCGATGAAGATGATGCAGGGCGCGTTCTTCTTACCCTGTTCGAACAGGTCGCGCACGCGGCTGGCGCCCACGCCGACGAACATCTCGACGAAGTCCGAGCCGGAGATGGAAAAGAAGGGAACGTTGGCCTCGCCGGCGACCGCGCGGGCCAGCAGGGTTTTGCCGGTTCCGGGAGGCCCGACCAGGAGCACGCCCTTGGGGATGCGTCCGCCGAGCTTCTGAAACTTCTGCGCCTCGCGCAGGAACTCGATAATCTCGCGCAGCTCTTCCTTGGCCTCATCGCAGCCGGCCACATCCTTGAAGGTGACCTTCTTCTGTTGCATGGAGAGCAGGCGGGCGCGGCTTTTGCCGAACGACATCGCCTTGTTTCCGCCCGACTGCATCTGGCGGATCATGAAGAACCAGAGGCCGAGGATGATGACCAGGGGCAACATCTGGAGAAGCCAGCTGGGCCAGCCGCCGCCGCTGACGTCCTTGACCGTGATGTTGACGCCCTTGTCGCGCAGGGTCTTGTACATGTCGGTGTAATTGGGCGGAACGGTGGAGTGGAAGGTCGCCTTCTCGTTCAGGTAGTCACCGCGGACCTCGGCGCCGTAGACGGTTACATCCTTGATTTTGCCCTGATCCACCTCGTTCAAAAACTGCGAGAAATTGATCTCGCGCTCTTTGACTCCAGTGTTATTGTTCTTGACAACCGACCAGAGCAAGATGCCAGAGAGTAAAATCACGAGCCAAAACACGACCTGCTTTACCGTCGAATTCACCGAAAAACTCCTCTTGGATACAACTGTGCAGCGGAAAAGGTCTCCTCGGGAAACCTTACATCTAAATTAGATGCCTATCCCGGCAGCGGGAACCAGGATTTTGCACGCCACCAGAAAGTATACAGACCCGAAAGGGCAGGCGCCACAGGGTGCCTGCGGCGGAATTCCAGTCGCGCAGCGCAAACTCCGTCCTGCCAGGACGGAACGGTGACTGCAGGCGCGGTTACTAGGCAGCCACGCCGGGCGCGGCGAAGATGTAGGGCAAATTGCTTTGCAGCGCGTGCGCGCCGCCGGGACCGAGACCAAATCCGGCCAGCCACTGCGGCCCAACCTGGAAGCCGTAATAGGCAACCTCGAGATCGACGCGCCGGTCCGAAGCGCGATCGAGCAGGCCGCAGACGGCAATGCTGGCCGCGCCGCGCGCCTGGAAATTACGAATCAGGAATTCGGTGGTCAGCCCGGTGGAAAGGATGCCTTCGCACAGCAGGATGTGCTTGCCGCGAACGTCGATCTCCGGGGCGTAGAAGATCTGCGTGGTCTCGGTGTTGCGGTCACGGAAGACGTGGGTGTAGGGCTTGACGAACTCGCAATGGACTTCGCAGGTGATGGCGCGAACCAGGTCGGCGACAAAGAGGAAGCCGTTTTCCAGCACGCCGACGCAGGTGATGGCGCGGCCTTCGAAGTCCCTGGAGATCTGTTCTCCGAGCGCGGCGATGCGTTGGCGCAACTGGGATTCCGAGATGACTACCTGGCAGTCGTCCTTGTGCGGCTGGTTCATAAGCTATTCACCTTAGTCCCTTTGATGCCGGTCGAGAGCACCGGGTTGTGAGCCGAATATAAGGCGTCGGCGGTCGAAAGATCGATCCCTGAGGCCTTAATCCGAGAATGGTAGCACGCACCGCGCAGCGCCCACCAACCGCGATGTACCACAAAGGACACGGCTAGTGGCCTTTGGGGCTGAGCAGGCGGAGCCGCAGCGGGAGGAGCTTGTGGCGGACTACCTCGGCGGTAAAGCCGCGCGGAAGCCCTATGCAGCCAGCGCGCCCGGCTAGGGCGAAGTCGCGCAGGCCTTCGAGCTGGGCGAAATCGAGGGCCAAGCCGTGCGGTTTGCAGAGACGGCGCAGCATGCGGCGCTGCAAGGCGACCGGCTGCGCCTGGAAGAGCGGCAGCTCGATTGCCTGCTCCGCAGATGTGAATGGGATCCGGGCTGGTTGAGTCTTGGCCGGTTGGGGCTCCGATCGCTGGCCCAGGGCGGCGGAGACCAGGTTTTCGAGAAAGGCGTTTTCAGCGGCGGCGACCTCTGCGGTCTCGCACAGGGCCTGGCGCAGTTGCGGGTTGTAGTCGCGCTCCAGCGAGGGCAGCAGCTCGGCACGCACGCGATTGCGCAGAAAGCGCGGATCGAGGTTGGAGGCATCGTGGCGAAAGGGCTGGTTGATCGAGAGCAGGTACCGCTCGATTTGCCGGCGGCTGGTGGCGAGCAGCGGACGGATGAGGCGCGGGGCGGGTTTTGCTTCGGCGTCGGGTACGCAGCCTGACGCGCTGCTCCGGTCGGCGGCGCTGGGCCGTTCGCAGTCGCACAGGGCAGAAAGACTGCAAGTGCGGAGGATACCGGCGAGGCCGCTGGTTCCGGTGCCGCGCAGCAGGCGGAGGAGGACGGTTTCGGCCTGGTCGTCGCGGGTGTGCGCCGTGGCGACGCAGTCCAGGCGATGTTCGGCGGCGGAGCGCTGGAAAAAATCATAGCGGGCGCGGCGTCCGGCGGCTTCGAGCGAAAGCCCGTGCTGCGCAGCCAGCGCGGCGATATCGCAGGATTCGAGGATGGCGTCGAGGGAAAGCTGGGCGGCGAGCGAGGCGACGAACTCCTGGTCGGCGTCGGATTCCGCTCCGCGAAGCTGGTGGTTGAGGTGAACGACGAAGGGGATAATGCCGATTTCGGGGGCGAGTTCGGCCAGCGCGCGCAATAGGGCGACGGAATCCGCACCGCCGCTGACGGCGACGCCGACGCGTTCGCCGGCCCGGACCAGACGATGGCGGCGCAGATACTGTTCCAGCGGCTTGAGCACAGGGACATGATAGCGGAAGCAGCCGGCGCGACGGGGAGGGTCGGACGGAGCGCGGAGTTTCTTGAGCGGTTCGCGCAAAATGGGTGAGCGGTCAAAGCCAATGTTCCTGGATGGTCCGGCCACTCCGAAGCGGAACTCCGGTGATGTGGATTAAGAGGAATTACGTGGCACTCGGGATTGGAAGAAGCGAGGATAGCGGTGGAGGGTGCTTCGATGGAATTGAATCCGCAGGAATCTCGCCCGGTATTTGTACACGTTCCTCCCAGTTACGAGCAGTGCGCTGCGGCGCCGGTTGGTCCGCGCTCCGATTTCGTGGCATCGCCGCTGGCTATGGCCGCGCTGTTTGCATGGGATGAGGAAGGCGACTAGAGCGTGAGCCGCGCCGCTTTAATTCCCACTGCGGGTTTATGAGAGGGAACCGCCTTGGCACTTTAGTGCGCTCCCAAAGTTCCTTTCATGGTTACTTCAGTCAATTGACCCTCCTCAACCCCTCGTTTAGCTTCCATAGATGGAGAAGTCGGAAGATGCGGGGGAAAGCCCATGGCAAAGCGTCAGGAAGCTCGCCACACCCTTAGAGTTCCGGTTCGTATCTGGGGAATGGACGTAAACGGGAAGATGTTCGAGCAACACGCGACCACAGTCGATGTCACGACATGCGGTGCAAGCATTGCTGGTATAGAACATCTGCTGAAACGTGGGTGCGTGATCGGCGTCGAGCATGGTCTTAGCCGCGCCCGTTATCGTGTCGCTTGGGTGGGAAGCACAAAAGACGACAGACCCGGTGAAGTAGGCTTGGAACTCATTGAGAAGGGGAAGTTCATCTGGGGCCGCGTGATTACCCGCGAGTTTGGAGACTCATTTCCAAGCTCAGGACCAGAATTTTCCCGCTGCCGCTAAGAAAAACTTGTGGCGGAAAAAAGAAGAGGCAGGCCCACGAGCCTGCCTCTGATCTTTTGCACGTCGAGGTTAGTCCAGCTTGGTGCTGCGCGATTCGATGAGGCGCTTGACGCGATTGGCAAAGGCTTCGATCGTGACGCTTCCCTCGCCTTTGTCCTGGCCGCGGACTCGCACGTTGACCTCGCCGGTTTCCGCTTCCTTGTCGCCGACGACGAGGATGAAGGGAACCTTCTGCAGGGCGTGCTCGCGGATCTTCGAGTTCATCTTCTCATTGCGTCCATCCACGTGCACCCGCGCGCCAGCAGCCTTGAGGGCGTCGCCGACTTTGTTGGCGTAGTCGAGGTGGCGCTCGGCGATGGGAACGATGGCGACCTGGGTGGGCGAGAGCCACACGGGGAAGGCTCCGGCGTAGTGCTCGATGAGCACGCCGAAGAAGCGCTCCACCGAGCCGTAGAGGGCGCGGTGCACCATGAGCGGCTGATGGCGCTGGCCGTCTTCGCCCACGTATTCGAGTTCGAAGCGCTGCGGCAGGTTGAAGTCGAACTGCACGGTGGAGAGCTGCCAGAGACGGCCGATGGCGTCGACCAGCTTCACGTCGATCTTGGGGCCGTAGAAGGCGGCTTCGCCGGGGATGAACTTGTAGGGGATCTGCTTGCGCTCCAGCACGGTTTTCAGTGAGTTCTGCGCCAACTCCCACTGCTCGGGCGAGCCGACGTAGTGCGCGCGGTCTTCCGGGTCCCAGGCGGAGAGCTCGACCTGGAACTCTTCGAAGCCGAAGGTTTTCAGCACGCTTAAAGCAAAGTCGATGCAGCCTTCGACCTCGCTTTCAATCTGGGCGGGCGTGCAGAAGATGTGGGCGTCGTCCTGGGTAAAGCCGCGCACGCGCATCAGTCCATGCATCACGCCGGAGCGCTCGTAGCGATAAACGGTGCCGAGCTCGCCGAGGCGCACGGGTAGGTCGCGGTAGCTGCGCAGCTGGTCCTTATAGATAAGGATGTGGAAGGGGCAGTTCATGGGCTTGAGGCGATACTCGGCGTCGTCGAGCTCCATGGTGTCGAACATGTTTTCCGCGTAGAAGCCTTCGTGTCCGGAGGTTTGCCAGAGGGCGCGGCGGGCGACGTGCGGGGTGAAGACCAGCGAGTAGCCGCGCTTCAGGTATTCGGCGCGCAGCCAGTCTTCCATGATGGTGCGGATGAGCCCGCCCTTGGGATGCCAGAAGATGAGTCCGGGCCCGGCGAGATCTTGAATGGAGTAGAGATCAAGCTGCTGGCCGAGGGCGCGATGGTCGCGGCGCTTGGCCTCTTCGAGCTGGCGCATGTACTCGTCCATCTCCTTTTTGGAGTAGAACGAGACGCCGTGGATGCGCTGCAGCTGGGGATTGCCTTCCTTACCCAGCCAGTAGGCTCCGGCGATGTTGAGCAGCTTGAAGGCCTTGATCTTGCCGGTGGAAGGAATGTGCGGGCCGCGGCAGAAGTCCACGAACTTGCCGGTCTTGTAGAGCGAAATTTTTTCATCGGGCTTGGTGAACTGCTCAATGAAATGACACTTCATGAAATCGCCTTCGGCCTGGAAGCGCGCGAGGCCTTCGTCGCGGCTGAGGAAGTCCTGCGCGAAGGGCTCGTTGCGGTCGGCAATTTCCTTCATCTTGGTCTCGATCTTTCCGAGGTCTTCGGGAGTGAACGGAGTTGCGCGCAGAAAGTCGTAGAAGAAGCCGGTTTCGGTGGCCGGGCCGTGGCCCAGCTTAGTCTCGGGAAACAGTTCGAGCACGGCGGCGGCCAGCAGGTGGGCCGAGGAGTGATGGAAGACCTCGAGCGACTCGGGGTCCTTCTCGGTGAGCAGGCGGAGGCGCGAGTCCTGCTCGATGGGACGGGTGAGATCGACGACGGCAAAGGCATCGTCGGCAGCGGTGCCGCTGGCGGCGGCACTATTGGAATCAAGAGGCGCGAGTTTGGCGGCCAGGGCGGCATCGGCCAGGCGCGGCGAAATGGACTTCGCGATGTCGAGGGCGGTGGTGCCCTGGGGAACTTGCTTGATGCTGCCGTCGGGGAGTTGAACTTTAATCTCAGCCATAAGGGTAGGTCTCCGCTCGCGCGTACAAGGCGCAATGCAGAAAAATTTTTGAGATTTCAGTCTAAAGAATGCGGCGGGGAGAAGCAAACCGCACGAACCGAGCTGGATTTAGTGTCACCCGTTATAATCTGAGGTCATGATGGCGACCGCGGCGAAACAAACCGAGTCCAAGTACGAGACTGTCATCGGTCTCGAAGTGCACGTGCAGTTGCTCACCCAGACCAAGATCTTCTGCGGCTGTCCCAACGTCTTCGGCTCGCAGCCCAACAGCAACGTCTGCCCGGTCTGCCTGGGCATGCCCGGAGCCCTGCCGGTGCTCAACCGCCAGGCCGTGGAATATGCCGTCAAGGCCTCGCAGGCGCTGAATCTGCGGGTCAACCACACGTCCATTTTCGCCCGCAAAAACTACTTCTATCCCGATCTCCCAAAGGGGTACCAGATCAGCCAGTTCGACAAGCCTCTGGCCGAGCTAGGCTATATCGAGGTCAGCACGGCTGCGGGAGAAAAGAAACGAATCGGCATCACGCGCCTTCACCTGGAAGAAGACGCTGGCAAGTCCATGCATGAGGGATTTGTGGACTCCGCCTTCAAGACCTATGTCGATCTGAACCGCAGCGGCACACCGCTGGCTGAAATTGTCTCCGAGCCCGAGATCGGCTCGCCAGACGAGGCCTACGAGTACCTCACCCGCCTCAAGGAGATCATCCTCTACACGGGCGTGAGCGACTGCAACATGGAGGAGGGATCGCTGCGCTGCGACGCAAATGTTTCCATTCGTCCGCGCGGACAGCAGACGCTGGGCACCAAGGTCGAGATCAAAAACGTAAACTCCTTCCGCTTCGTCAAGCAGGCCCTCGAATACGAAATCGAGCGCCAGGCCGAGGTGCTCGACGCCGGCGGCGTGATCGTGCAGGAGACGCGCCTCTACAATCCCGGCGAAGGGCGCACATACCCCATGCGTTCCAAGGAGCGCGCCCACGATTACCGTTACTTCCCCGAGCCCGACCTGCTGCCGCTCATCGTCGATCAGGCGCGGCAGGACGCGATCCGGGCCACCCTGCCCGAGCTGCCCGAGGCCAAGCGCCAGCGCCTCATCGCCGAATACGGACTGAGCGAAGGCGACGCCGCCACGCTCACCGCAACCCAGGCCCGCGCCGCCCTGTTTGAGACTGAGGCCAAGAAAGCCAAGTCACCCAAGCGGCTGGCCAACCTCGTCATTAGCGAACTGCAGGGACGTCTGAAGGCCGCGGGGCTCGAACTGGAAGATTCGCCCATTACTATGGCCGGAGCGCGAGTCTCGGCCGACCTGCTGGAAGACGGCTCCATCAGCTCCAAAATTCTCAAGGAGCTGTACGACCACGCCTTCGAGCAGAACGTGGATTTCCCCGTCATCTACGAAAAGGAAAAACCGCAGCAGATCACCGACACCGCGGAGATCGAAAAGATGATCGACGAGGTACTGGCCGCCAGTCCCAAGCAGGTTGAGCAGTACAAGGCCGGCAAAACTACCATGATCGGCTTCTTCGTCGGGCAGGTGATGAAAGCCTCCAAAGGCAAAGCCAACCCTGCGGTGCTGAATGAACTACTGGTGAAAAAACTAGGCTAGGCGCTGACTTATTTCGCGCCCGACGTGCCAGGGCCGGTACGCGATCCATGCAGCTTGCGACTGCTCCCTTCATTCGCGCTCATGGCCGCGGGAAGCTGCGTCGTGGCAACCGGCTGCGTCGCCCCGGAAACCTTGTTCGAAGCCCAGGCCTTCTCTCTCATCTCATCGGACTTCCTCACCCTCTCCGGAACGCCATGAGCATCCGGATGGTCGATGGAACACTGGCATGCCTTTAAATCTGCGGTGTACGAATCGAGGATGGGAGTGGGCATGGGATTCGCGATAGCACTGCTCTGAGCCAGCGCCGTTCCACTCACGATCAGAGCAGACATCGCCAGGTACACAAATTTTTCATTCAAGACCACCCTCCCCAAGTTGTAGTCGCGTCCCGGGGACTCTGCTTCGGCATCCACCCCGTTGGGGTTTCCGATTCCCGGATCTCGGAGACCGATACATTTATTCGAGAGCGGCTGGAGTAGGCAGATCTCTTCCTAACTCCTCTGCTCTCGAATTTTGTCCAGAGTCTAAGAGGGCCGCGTAGCCGCTTTCCTGCGACCCGAAGACCCGCAGACCTTGCTTGTTATCTCGCTCTGCTAAACTTGATTATTCAAGCTAGAGGGACTCTTTCTTCCTATGCCGCACGAACTGCCAAAGGCCTACGATCCGGCTGAAATCGAACAGCGCTGGGCCGAATACTGGGTCGCCGAAAATCTCTTCCATGCCGCCACGCCCGCCAACGGCGCCAACGTCTTTTCCATTCTGCTGCCGCCGCCCAACGTCACCGGGCGCCTGCACATGGGACACATGCTCAACCACACCGAGATGGATATCCTCGCCCGCTGGCAGCGCATGCTGGGCAAGGACGCCATGTGGCTTCCCGGCACCGATCACGCCGGCATCGCCACCCAGATGATGGTGGAGCGCCAGCTGGCCAGCGAGGGCGTCAAGCGTCAGGAGCTGGGACGCGAAGCCTTCCTCAAACGCGTCTGGCAGTGGAAGGAGCAATACGGCGGCTACATCCTCGAGCAGATGAAGCGCCTCGGCGACTCGGTGGATTGGTCGCGCGAGTTCTTCACCATGGACGAGCAGCTCTCGCGCGCCGTGCGCGAAGCCTTTGTGCGCTTCTGGGAAGAGGGACTCATCTACCGCGGAACGTACATCGTCAACTGGTGCCCGCGCTGCATGACCGCGCTGAGCGATCTCGAAGTGGTGCATGACGAAACCCACGGCAAGCTGTGGGAGCTGCGCTATCCGGTCATCGGGCTGGACGGCGAATCCATCGTCGTCGCCACTACCCGTCCGGAGACGATGCTGGGCGACACGGCCGTGGCGGTCAATCCGCGCGATGAGCGCTACGCGCATCTGCGCGGCTACAAGGTCAAGCTGCCACTCGTTGGGCGCGAGATTCCCATCATCTTCGACGAGCTTGCCCAGCCCGAGTTCGGCACCGGCGCCGTCAAGGTCACGCCTGCGCACGATCCCAATGACTTTGAGGCGGGCAAGCGCCACGATTTAGAAGAGCTGGTCATCATGGACGAGACCGCGCACATGAATGCCAACGCCGGAGCTTACGAGGGACTGGATCGCTATGCGGCGCGCGAGCGCGTGGTGGCCGATCTGGAAGCCGCCGGAGCGCTGGTCAGCATCAAGGATTACCTGGTTCCGCTGGGCAAGTGCGACCGCTGCAAGACCGTGGTCGAGCCGCGCATCTCCACCCAGTGGTTTCTCGCCGTCAACAAGGCCACCAACGATGGACGGCCCTCGCTGGCGCAGGTTGCGCAGGATGTGGTCAACGACGGACGCATCCGCTTTACTCCGGAGAATTACAAGGCCATCTACCTGCAGTGGATGGAAAACATCCATGACTGGTGCATCTCGCGCCAGCTGTGGTGGGGACACCGCATTCCGGCGTGGCACTGCGCCGTTTGCCAGGGCATCACCGTGGCGCGGACGGCTCCCGAGAAATGCGTGCATTGTGGCAGCGGCGATCTCAAACAGGATCCGGACGTGCTCGACACTTGGTTTAGCTCAGGGCTGCTGCCGTTCTCGGCGCTCGGCTGGCCGCAGAAGACCGCCGATTGCGACGCCTTCTATCCCACTTCGACGCTGGTCACAGGGTTTGACATTCTCTTCTTCTGGGTCGCCCGCATGATCATGCTGGGCTGCCACATGATGGACGAGCAGAAGAGCGACAAGCGCGACATCGTTCCCTTCCGCGAAGTTTACATCCACTCGCTGGTGCGCGACGCCGACCGCCAGAAGATGTCCAAGACCAAGGGCAACGTGGTCGATCCCATTGGCGTCATCGAAAAGTTCGGCACCGACGCGGCGCGCTTTACCCTGGCCTCCATGGCCGCACCCGGCACCGACATTGCCTTCAGCGAAAGCCGCACCGAAAGCTACCGCGCCTTCGCCAATAAAATCTGGAACGCTGCGCGCTTCCTGTTTATGAACGTCGATCGCGCGGCGGAGCAGAACGTCTGGTCGCTGGAGGAGTTTAACGCCGAAACCACTCCGCACATGGTGATCCACAAAACCGTCGAGTTATCCCACTCGCGCGGTTTGCATGGCTTCATCCCCGCAACGCTCGAAGACCGCTGGATTCTTTCGCGCTTCAATCGCGTGGCCGGCGAAGTCACGGCGGCGCTGCGCGAGTATCGCTTCCACGAAGCGGCGCACGTGGTCTATCACTTCTTCTGGGGTGAGTACTGCGACTGGTATGTCGAGCTACTCAAGCCGCGCCTGCTCTCGACGGAGCGCGAGGAAGCACGCGCCGCCTTTGCCAATGTGGTGCGCATCTTTGAAGGCGCACTGCGCTTGCTTGCGCCGTTCATGCCCTTCATCACCGAAGAGATCTGGCACGCGATTTACGATGGGCATCCGCCGCTGAAATCGATTGCGCTGGCCGCCTATCCGGAGACCGACCCGGCGCAGCTGGATTCCGATGCCGAGCGCGATATGGCGATTCTGCAGGACCTGATCGTTTCGGTGCGCAACGTCCGCGCCGAGGTGAAGGTTCCGCTCAAGGAGAAACTGCCCATCGAGATCTTCACCGCCGGCGATGTCCGCGCCATCCTTGTGGCCAACACCTCTGCCATCGAGCAGCTGGCCAATGTTTCCGGGCTGAAGTTTGTGGACGAGTCTCTGGCCAAGGCCACCAACTCGCGCGCCACCGCCCGCTTCGAGGTGCGCCTGGTTTACGAACAGAAGATCGATTACGCCGCCGAGAATGCGCGCGAGACCAAAGAGCTGGAAAAATTGGAGGCGGAGCTTCAGCGCAACAGCAACCAACTCAATAATGCGGGGTTTCTATCCAAAGCTCCGGCGCACATCGTCGAAGGCTTGAAGACACGCCGCGCGGAGTTGGAATCACTGATTGAAACTAAGAAGGTTCGGATCGCCGAGCTGCGCCGAAAGATGACGGAAGGAAACGGAAATGAATTGGAATAGCCGCAGGATCAGCGCCATCCTCTCCAACGCCCTGACGGAGGACCAGGCCACGCGCGACGCCACAACCCTGGCCACCATCGAGCCTCACCAGCGGGCCACTGCAACCATCGTCGCCAAAGAAGATTGCGTGCTGGCCGGGCTCGGGTCGATCCAACGGGTGTTTGAACTGTTTGCCGAGCTGGAGGGCGAAGCGCACGCCTATTCCGAGGTAACGTCTTCGAAAGAAATCTTCGACGGCGTGAGCCTGCATAAGGGCCAGGCCATTGCCTCCATCTGGCACAACGCGCGCGCGCTGCTGAGCTGCGAGCGGCTGATCCTGAACCTGCTGCAGCGGCTGAGCGGCATCGCCACCATCACGGCCAAATACGTTGCGGCGATTGATGGCACCGGCGCAGCCATTCTCGACACCCGCAAGACCGCGCCCGGCCTGCGCCTGCTGGAGAAATATGCGGTGCGCTGTGGCGGCGGCTTCAACCATCGGATCGATCTCTCGGATGGAATCCTGGTCAAGAACAACCACATCGACATCGCCGGCAGCGTGCAGGTTGCCGTGGAGCGCGTAATGGCAAACCGCAAAGACGGGCAGATGGTCGAAGTGGAGGTGCGCAACATGCAGGAGCTGGACAGCGCGCTGAGGTGCGGCGCCGAATCCATTCTGCTGGATAACCTGACCGTCGCCCAGACCCGCGAGGCGGTTGTGCGCATAGGTCAGGAGGCGCGCCCCATGCGGATCGAATCGTCCGGCGGCATTACTCTGGAAAACGTCCGGCAGTATGCCGAGTGCGGCGTGAACTATATCTCCGTCGGCGCGCTGACGCACTCGGTCAAGGCCGTGGATTTGTCCATGAAAATGCACCCGGCATAACTTGGCCGCGCAGAATTGGCCAGCTAAAAAAGCTACGGGCACGGAGGTCATCCGTGCCCGTAGCTTTGCATCGAACCCCTCAGTCGCGCCGGACCAGCTCGCGCACAATGGCCGCGATCAGCAACGGCCGGAAGCGATCAAAGACCCGCTCCACCGCCTTGTGAATCCGTTCGGCGTCGTTCAATCCGTCTTCCGGAGCGGGAGCGAAAGCGGGCTCCTCCTCGACTGCCTCGGCCCTGGCGTGCGCCAATTCTTCGGGCGTCGTCTCCAGCGGGACCGAAACCAGCTCTGGCTCTAATTCCTTCTCATGCTGCACCGGCGCAGCTTCGGCCTCCGGCAACTCCGCTTCCACGGGCGCAGGCGCCGCGGCTAATTCGATCGGCGCATCTTCGGTGGCCTGCAGCGGCGCAGACTCCACCTCTTCGGCTCCCCACATTTGGGTCGAAGGAGACGACGCAGATGTGGGCCACGACGATTGCAGATAGGAGGGTGCCGCTTCCGGCTGCGGGAACTCGGTCACGCCCGGCGCATGCCGCGCCGGCTCGCCTACCTGCCGGACGGCTTGCATCTGCACCAGCAGAGCCTCGACCTTTGCGACCTCGGCGACCAGTTCGGAACGCTCCGGCGATGCCACCGGAGCCGGATGCGTCTTTTCCACGGGGGCTGCTTCTGCCGGGGCCGCCGCAGCCGGAGTCTCCGGCCCATTGGCAGGAACCTTGGTCTGGAACTGCGGCATCGGCTCGCTGATTACATCGGGCCGCACCGTGTAGCTGTCGCCAAGAACCGAAGAACTCTCCGCCACCGGAGGCGGCTCGATTTCCAGAGAGGACACGCTTGACGCTGAAATGTCCTCCCGCTGCGGCTCGCCTGCGAAGAGCGGATCGGAGGCCGGGGGTGGCTCGACTGCCTCCACCGCTTCCGGCTCCGCGGCCGAAGACACAAACGCATCGAGGAAATCGTCGGTTGCGATCTCCGGCTCCGTCTCGATTTCGCCAACTTCCTGGGCCGGGCTCTCCGGCAGGCTGCTCTGTTCCAGGCATGGCGGCGCAAACGGTTCGGCCTGGTAGACCGAACCCGGAGCTTCCTCCAGCGGAAACGGCACATCCGAATTGAAGAGATCTTCGAACGCCTGCCTTCTGGCTTCCTGTTCCGGCGTAAGCGGCTCGTCCATTGCGGTCATGGAATCTTCGCCGTCGCCGTCGGCAGCGGCATCGTCCAGCAGGATGAGTTCGGGGAGCCCGGCATCCGTATCGGACGCCATCACACCGGTTTGAGCCAACTCTTCCGGCGCTTCCACCAACGGCTCAAGAACCAGTCCCTCTCGCAGGGATGAATCCGGCTCCGCCACGGAAGCCGCGACGCCAGCAACCTCTTCGAAGGCTAGAGGTCCTTCGCTTTCCGCGGACTCGTGGATGATAGAGATGGCGGGCTCGTCGGCAACCGCGGGCTCTGAGGCAAGGGTGGCCGGCTCGGGATCCGCCATCGCTGTATCGGCGACGGCCTGGTCATGCGTGGCCTCGTGCGTGGCGTGATGCGTGAAGGCAGGCGTAGCGAAGGGTGCAGCCGCCTCCGGCTCCGCGGGCCATGACTCGACGGGTGCGCCTTCCGAGAAAGATTCCGCGGAATCCTGCGCCGGTGTCTCGAACTCCAGATGGAATTCAGTAATGGCAGGCGGCTCAGCCTCTGCCGGAGCGTCCAGTTCCGCCAGAGGTGCTTCTGCCACCGAGGCGCTGAACGGGGTGCGTGCGGCATCCGGATTGAAGACCAGCGTCTCCGGCCCCGGCTCTTCAATTCGCGGGGACTCGACGGCCGTGACGGATGGCGCACTGGCAAACATCGGCTCGTCGGCGGCCTCCACGGGCATCCCGGTAAGCAGTTCACTCAGCGGCTTCTCATCGCTCGCCGCGAGGTCTTCCGCAAGCGGATCGGCAACATTTGCCGGCGGAGGATTCTCCGCGGAGAAGACCACTTCCGCACGCTGCACTCCGATCAGGCTGCGCACGGCGGCGGTCAGCTCGGCGGCGGCAAACGGCTTCACGATGACGGCGTTGGAGCGGACTTGTGCGCCATCTTCGGGGCGGTACGGCTCCAGCTTTCCAACCGTCAGGATGACCGGAAGTTCGGCCGTGGCGGCCTTGGAACGCAGGCGCGCGCAGATCTCCAGCCCGGTGTATCCGGGCATAAAGATGTCGAGAATCACAATGTCCGGCAGGGTGTCGGCAATTTTGCGCAGCGCCTCAAGGCCATTGCTGACTGTCAGTACGTCATAGCCGGCTTCAATGAGGATTTTCTTGCCCATGTTCTGGGCGGGTACGCTGTCGTCGGCAAGCAGTACTTTGTAGGCCACGGAATGGATTCCTGATCAGGGATAAAGTTGGGATGAACTGGTGCCAAGTTAACGCGTTCGCCGGGCGAGGTCAAATGGATCGTCGCTTTGGCCGGACCGATGGGACAGAACAAAGCCCGTCCGATGGTAACCACCGGACGGGCAAGATCCCTCTTCCGGACCCTGGCTACAGGGGAAGCGGAATGTGGAAATGGCGCTTCTTCTTCACCTTGTGGCTGCTGGAAGAATTTTTGGCATCGTCCTTCTCGTTCGGGGCCGAGGACGAGCTCGATGCCGTTTCGCTGGTGGAGCTTGATGCCGCTTCGTTGAGCTGGGAGGGCGCCTCGGCCGGAACGTCGCTGGCATTGACCGCCGCCGCCGGGGAGTGCGGCGCCGGATCGTTTGCCGCCACGGCACCGCTTGCGCCTACCGCAGCCACGGTCACCTTTCCCGTGCCGTTCTTGGTTTCCGTTTCAGTCTTCACGATGGAATCGATCTCGTGGGCCAGCTTCGGAGCGTCCGTCTCCGCCGGATCAACCATGCTGGGCATGCCGACCCGGGTCGCCGCGCTCAGGTCCGGGCGCTTGCCCATGTTGGTCACAAACTGCTCGTAGTGGGTGGTCGCCGTGCGGCTTGCCAGCTCCTTTTTGTTCAGCGCAATGGCGTCGGGCGTGGGCTTGGGCACCGGACGGTTGATGGCGGCAAGGCGCAGGCGGGCATCTTGGTAACGCGGCAGCGCCGGGTAGCGGGTGATGATCCTGCTGTAGACCTCGGCCGCCTTGTCCAGATAGTCCTTGGTCAGGCGCTGCTTCACAGCCTCGGAGAGGCTGGAGGCGCGGGTACGGTCGACCTGCTGCTCATAGGCCTGGCCCAGCAGAAAAAGCGCCTCATCGGCCTTGCTGTACAGCGGATAGGTGTCGGTAAGCGTCCTGCCGCGGGCGATCGAGGCCAGCAGCGAGCCGCGCAGGAAGTAGAAGTGCTGGATGCGGAACTCGCGCTCGGCCAACACCTCCTGCACCTCCAGCAGACGCTGGCGCGCGGTGGTAGCCAGTTTGCTATCCGGATACTGCATCAGCAGCTGGCGATATTCTTCCTCAGCCCGGCGGGCGTGGGTGTAATCGCGGTCCGGCTTGCCCATTTGCTGGTAATGAATCTCGGCGATCTTCAGCTGCGCCTCGGCTGACTCGGGCATGTTGGGGAAAAACGTGATGAAGTCCCGGAACTCGGTCTCCGCCTGGGCCAGCCCGGCGGTGGTGCCGTCCTGATACCAGGATTCGCCCACCATCAGCTTGGCGCGGGCAACATACTCGGAGTCCGGGTAGGCATTGATCAGCGTCTGCAGGGTGAGGCGCGCGGTGTCGTACTGGTGCTTGTTCATGGCTTCCGTGGCGCGGTCAAACAGCACCTTGTCCGGCTGCTTGGAGTTGAGGTGAGCCAGCGGGTTGGCGGCCTTCTGGTTCTTGCAGGCCACCATGATCAGCAGGCTCATGGCCAGCAGCAGGGCAATCAAAACGCGACGAATCATGCCGGAAGCACCTCAGGTCAATCTCGAATAACTGGCTAAGCCTTCTGCATGGTGGCCGAGCGGGCGGCCTGCAGAAGCTGTCGAACATTCTGGCCGGAGTCCCCGCGGCCAAAGATGGCATTGCCGGCAACCAGAATTTCAGCTCCAGCCTGCACCACTGCTCCTATGGTATCAAGAGCGATGCCGCCATCCACCTCAATACGGAAGCCAAGATGCCGTTCGGCCCGCAATTCCGCAAGATGGCGAATCTTGCCCAGCGTCCGGGGAATGAACTTCTGCCCGCCAAAGCCGGGATTCACCGACATCACCAGCACGTAATCCACAATGTCCAGAATGTCGGCGAGGGTGCCCACCGGCGTCGCCGGATTGATGACCACCCCGGCCAGCGCGCCACGCGAGCGGATGTGCTCCACCACGCGATCCAGATGCACGCAGGCCTCCTGGTGCACGCTGATCCAGTTGGCTCCGGCGTCGGCAAAGGCCGGAATGTAGTCGTCGGCGTTCTCGATCATCAGATGAACGTCCAGCGGCGCTGTCACGTGCTTGCGCAGCGCGGCCACCACCGGCGGACCGATGGTAATGTTGGGGACGAAGTGGCCGTCCATCACGTCCACATGCAGCACCGTGGCTCCTGCTTCCAGCACGGGCTGCACCTGCTCGGCAAGGCGGGCAAAATCGGCCGACAAAATGGAAGGCGCAAGTTCGATCAAAGGGATTCTCTCGTAGGGATACGCTGTGGAAATTTTAACACGGGGAGCTCGTCACCAGAGCTGCTTTCATTGCAGCAGGTGCCCCATATCTGCCCTCCTTTGGCAGATGTGGGAGCGCAGACCGTCCGCGGGCTCCTCTCCGTGTTACGCTGCTCAACATGGCCCTGCTGGAAGCCGAACACCTCACCAAAGTCTTTGACACCGCCGACGCCTTCGGACGCCCCAACCAGAACAGCCTACGCGCCGTCGATGACGTCTCGCTCACCATCGAGCGCGGCGAAACCCTTGGCCTAGTCGGCGAATCCGGCTGCGGCAAAAGCACCGTGGGCCGCATGCTGCTGCGCCTTATCGAACCCACCAGCGGCGTGGTCCGCTTCGACGGCATCGACATCACCGCCATCGGCCCCCGCGCCCTGCGCGACACCCGGCGCAAGATGCAGATGATCTTCCAGGACCCGTTCGGCTCGCTCGACCCGCGCATGACGGTCGAGGAGATCGTCACCGAGCCCATCGCCATCCACGAAGAGGTCGGCAAGGCCATCCTGCGCCAGCACGCCACTGAACTGATGGGAGCCGTTGGCCTCGAAGTCAGCGCCCTCGCACGCTATCCCCACGAGTTCAGCGGAGGCCAGCGGCAGCGCATCGGAATCGCCCGCGCCCTCGCGCTGCGCCCCCACTTCATCGTGGCCGACGAGGCCGTCAGCGCCCTCGACGTCAGCGTCGCCGCGCAGATCGTCAACCTGCTCAAGCAGCTGCAAAAAGAGTTCCACCTGACCTACCTGTTCATCTCCCACTCCATGCCCGTGGTGCGCTATCTCTCCACCCGAATCGCCGTTATGCGCCAAGGCAAAATCGTCGAGATCGGAGAGGCGGAACAAATCATCAGCGCGCCACAGCACGGGTACACGAAGGAGTTGTTGAGGGCGGTAGAGGAGTAAAGCCGGCGGACAAATATGAGTCGCGGCGAGTTCGGGTGGAAATCCGACATGTATTGCGGAGCGTGTGGGATCCAATTGGCGTTGGCGCGGAGCCAAATGCTCAGATGGAACTGCGCTCAACCGCTGGAGCAGCCGACAGTTAACGCGCTCCGCCTGATTAGGCTCGAATAGTTCTACCTATACGTGAGCGCCAACTGCGGGATGAACGCGCCGTACATGAATTTCCTTCTCACGCTTGCGGACCCGCATGATGTCATAGGCGGATTGCATCCGCATGAGCGTGTCCATCTTCACGCCGAAAGCCTTCTCGATGCGCAGCGCCATCTCCCCGGATAAATCGGCCTTGCCGTTCAACAAACTGGACAGGGCGGGGCGGGATACCTGAAGCGCTTTGGCGGCGGCAGTGACGGACATGCCTGCGGGTTCAATAACCTCCGTCCGGACGAAATCTCCGGGATGGGGCGGGTTCTTCATCGGCATGGCGGTAGCTCCTGTGCTAGTGGTAATCCTCTAAATTCAATTCGCATATTTCGCGCTCTGAGGGATCGATGCGGAAGGTCAGACGGCGGTTGCGGGTAACGCTCAGGCACCATATGCCTTTGTGATCGCCCGTCAATGTGTGGGCCTTCCACGCCGTGAGCGCCCGCAATTCCTCGGGGTCTTCCATGTTGTCGAGGTAGGCAAGCATCTTGCGCAGCTTGTCCACGGTATCGGCGGGCACGCCTTTCGCAACGTCCTCCATGTAGAGCTGTTTCAAGCCCCTATGGGCGAAGCTCCGCACTTTCATTGACCGACTGTAGCCTGTAGCTTAACGCTTGTCAACTATGCCTGTCCTGTCTCTGCGATCTCGTCCAGCACCTCGGCTTCGACGATGGGGTTGGCTTCGCCGTCGGCGGTGGCAATCAGCTCCTTCGGGACCAGCAGAATTAACGGGAGGATCAGCGCGTACACGGCGGTGGTGGCGATTACGCAGTAGAGGAATCCGTGGGTTGGGCTGCTGTTGTAGATCTTTGAGCCAAGCAGGTCGCCGCCGCGCGCCGAGAGGGCGAAGACGCCGTCCACCAGCATCATCAGGGTTCCCTGCAGGCCGGGCGGACACGAGCGCATCGCCAGGTCGAAGTAGGAGGCCGTGGCCACGCCGCCCATCAGGCCGATGGGCACCGCCAGGACCAGCGCGAGGTTTCCCGAGTGGATGAATGCCAGGGGAATCATCTGCGGCACGGCGACAATGGTTCCCCACCACAGCAGTTTTTTCAGTGGCACTTTTTTGCAGAGAAAGCCGTAGAGCAGAAAGGTGGGAATGAACGCGGCGGCAAAGATTCCGTTGTAATAGGAGTACACGGCGTCGGAGGCATGCAACTGGTTGGACAGATAGAACTGCAGCGGAGTGGCCGCGCCCGGCGCAAAGTTCCACAGAAAGCAGATGAGCACCGCCGGATACACCGCGCGATGCTTCACCAATCGTTTGACCTTGCCGACAAAATTGGTGCTGCTGGCCTGCGGCTTGTCATAGGCGTGGCTGAAGACGGAGCGCGGCTTCCAGAGGCCGATGACCGCGATTAAAGCGGTGAATCCCGCGACCAGAAAAAAAGTTTCGTTGGGGTTGAGATGTTCGGAGATGTAGCCGGAGGCAAACGCTCCGGCAATCACCGGGACGGAGCTGACCACGTTCCACAGCACGCTCAGGCGGCCGGACATCAGCATCTCCTGCCCCACCAAGGCCATCAATCCCTGATAGGCGGCGGCGATAAAGCGCGACGCCAGCATGGCCAGCAGCATCCCGATCAGCAATCCGCGGTAGGAGAGGCGCGAGGTCGCCATCCATATGAACGCCGCCACCGTGGCCGGTGCGAAGATCAGGAAGAAGCCGCGGTCGCGCAATCCGAACAGGTTCCACTGGTCCCGCGCCAGTCCAAAGGCAAAGGCAAAGTACACCGGAATGCCGGTAAACAAGCGGAATGTCGAGATCTCGGTGGCCGAGGCATGCAGCTGGTTCTTCAGCATGTACGACGTCTGGATGTCCACCAGGTAACCGGCCGGCGTTGCCAGATACAGGAACAACGTGAGCCAGCTGAAATAAAGGAAGGTCTGGCGGGTGTCGGCGGAACCGTTAGGGCTGGAGTCGGTCGGCATGGTGGTTGATCTTACTCTACTTTTTTCCGTCCTTCTGCAGCTCGCGGTACACGTCACTCTTGCTGACGCCCATCTCCTTGGCCACCCGCTTCATGGCTTCTTTCTCGTCGATGTTTTCGGTCTTGATCAGCTCGCGGACGCGGGTGCGCGCGTTCTTCAGCGCCACCACCGGAACGCCGTGGGGCGGCTCCTCGGCGCGGCCCACCAGCAGGGTAATTTCGCCGCGAACCTCATCGCGCTTCTTGAAATTTTCCAGCACCTCGGCGGCCGTGGCGCGCACAAATTCTTCGTAGATCTTGGTGACCTCGCGGGCCACCACCACGCGGCGCTGTGGTCCCATCACTTCCGCAATGTCCTCCAGTGTACCCAGCAGCCGGTGCGGCGCCTCGTAGAAGATCTGCGTCCACGGCGAGTGTTGAATCTGCTCCAGCAGCTTGCGCCGCTGCCCCAGTTTAGAGGGCAGAAAGCCGTGGAAGACAAACGAATCGGTGGGCAGTCCGCTGGCCACCAGCGCGCTTAAAAACGCCGAGGCGCCCGGAATCGGCACCACCGGAACTTTGTGCCGGATGGCTAGCGAGACCAGCCGGAAGCCCGGATCGCTCACCCCGGGCATGCCCGCGTCAGTAACCAGGGCAATCGATTTCCCCTGCTCCAGGTGCATGATCAGCTCAGCCGCGCGGGTCAGCTCGTTGTGCTCGTGGTAGCTGATAGTGCGGGTGTCGATGCCGTAATGGTTCAGCAGCTTCATCGTCTGCCGCGTATCCTCGCAGGCAATCAGGTCCGCTTCCTTCAGGATGCGCACGGCGCGCATGGAAATGTCCTCCAGGTTGCCGATCGGCGTGCCGACCAGGTAGAGGGAGGCCTGGTGTGCGGATTGGTTTGCAGCTTGGTTTGCGGACATGCGTTCCTCCAGAGCGGCGGCACCTGCGCTGCCTGAGATCTTTCCGGCCACACCTAACGTTGTACCAAACGCGAAGTGTACCAGAGGTGCACGCCGCATGATTGACCGCATAGCCCCGTGGAACCTAGAATCAAAGGATAGATACACGAATGAATACGCCGCGTCACCCTTTTTCGCGGCTGGCACGCCGAAGGAACCATGCCTTTATACGAATATCAGTGCACCGCCTGCGCTCATCGCTTTGAGCGCATCGTGAAATTCTCCGACGCCCCGCTCACCACCTGCCCCAAGTGCGGCAAGGAGACGGCTAAGCAGATGATCTCCGCCCCGGCCGTGCAATTCAAAGGCTCGGGCTGGTATGTGACCGACTACGCCCGCAAGGGCTCCGCCCAGGCTTCTTCGTCGTCGGCTAAGTCCGAGGGCGCATCAGACGCGGGCTCATCCAACCAGGAAAGCAGCAGCGGCAAAACCGATTCCGGCAAGCCGGCAAGCTCCGGCAGCACGGAAAAATCCTCGGGCAGCACTTCCGGTGGCACGGGCGGAGACTCCGGCGGCAGCAGCCCAAAGAGCAGCCCAGGCGACAGCAAATAGAGCCATCGAAAGTTTCGTCAGGCGGCCTTGCGCCGAGGCTTTGAAGGTACCTTGGCTCCTGCCTTGCGTGCCTCCGATAATCCGATTGCAATGGCCTGCTTCGGATTGTGGACTGTTTTGCCGCTTCGCCCGCTCTTCAGCTTTCCTTGCTTCATCTCTTCCATCTCTTCTTTCACGTATTCGCTGGCCGCGGGACTGTACTTGCGCTGCGTGCCCGTCTTCCGGGCTTTTGCCGGCGCCGTGCGATTGGCTGCCTTCCGCGCTGCTGTGTGCCTGGTATTGCCCTTAGTGGTTGGCATATTCTTCTAGCCTCCTTTGCCGGAATGAGACGCGGCGCACGGCCCTCGTGGTTGTGCGCAGGGCCTCCTGGATCGTTAATACTTGTTGCAACGTGGTTCTTTGGCGTTTCACTGCGGCCCGGAGTACCAGATATTGGGAGTTCGGTCCCAAAGAAAACGCCCTGAGTTCACCTCAGGGCGTTCATCTTTGAACCGGGTTCAGCGTTATGCCACCGGCTGCGCCTCTTCTTTTTGTGGCGCTTCGGCCTCTCTGTGCTGCACTTCGAAAGTCAGCTTGCCGTCCTTGGAATCCACCAGCACATGATCCCCGTGCAGCACCTCGCCGTCGAGGATCTTCATCGCCAGCGGGTCCTGGATGGAGCGCTGGATGGCCCGCTTCAGCGGACGCGCACCGTAGGCCGGATCGTAGCCGCTGGTGAACAGCGTGTGCTTGGCGGCCTCGGTCAGCTCCAAGGTAATCTTGCGGTCTGCCAGCAGCTGCCGCAGATCCTCCAGGCGCAGGTCCACGATCTTGGTAAGCTGCTCGGCTCCCAATGGACGGAAGACCACGATGTCGTCGATGCGGTTGAGGAACTCCGGCTTGAAGTGCCCGCGCAGCGCGGCCAACACCTGCTCGCTGGCCCGCGCAAAGCGCTCCGGCGAACCCAGGTCTCCGGAGAGCGACAGCGAACCGATGTTGGAGGTCATGATGAGAATCGTGTTCTTGAAATCCACCACGCGCCCCTTGCCGTCGGTCAGCCGGCCGTCGTCCATGATCTGCAAAAAGACGTTGAAGACATCCGGATTCGCCTTCTCGATTTCGTCAAACAGCAGCACCGAATACGGACGCCGGCGCACCGCCTCGGTAAGCTGTCCGCCCTCCTCGTAGCCGACATATCCAGGAGGTGCACCGATCAGGCGCGAGACCGAGTGCTTCTCCATGTATTCACTCATGTCGATGCGCACCATGGCGTGCTCATCGTCGAACAGGAACTCCGCCAGCGCCCTGGCTAGCTCCGTCTTGCCCACGCCGGTCGGCCCGAGGAAGATAAACGAGCCGATGGGACGCCGCGGATCGCTCAACCCCGCGCGAGAGCGGCGGATGGCATTGGAAACCTTTTCCAGCGCCTCGTCCTGCCCAATCACGCGTTGCCGCAGGCGCTGCTCCATCTGCACCAGCTTCTTCACCTCGCCCTCCAGCATCTTCGACACCGGAATCCCCGTCCAGCGGCTCACAATGCGGGCCACGTCTTCCTCGTCCACCTCTTCCTTCAACATGCGAGAGGGATTTTTCTCGGCCTTGGCCGTCAGCTCCGCCAGCTTGTGCTCCGCCTTGGGAAGCTCGTCGTACTGGATCCGCGATGCGCGCTCGTATTCGCCGCGCCGCGCCGCCTCCAGTTGCTGCGCCTTGAGCTGCTCGATGGATTCCTTCAGCTTTCCCACCTCGGCGATGCTCTCTTTTTCTTCGCGCCAGCGTGCCTTCAGCGCATTGGCCTGCTCGCGGATTCCGGCCAGCTCGCGCTCCACGGCGGCCAGCCGCTCCTTGGAGTTCGCGTCGCTTTCTTTCTTCAGCGCCTGACGTTCGATTTCCAGGTTCGTGGCCTGGCGTTGCAGCTGGTCGATCTCCGTGGGCATCGAGTCGATCTGGATGCGCAGCGAGGCCGCCGCCTCGTCCACCAGGTCAATCGCCTTGTCCGGCAGAAAACGGTCGCTGATGTAACGATGCGAAAGCACCGCCGCCGACACAATCGCCGAGTCCTTGATGCGCACGCCGTGATGCACCTCGTAGCGCTCCTTCAGCCCGCGCAGGATGGCAATGGTGTCCTCCACCGAGGGTTCGCCCACATACACAATTTGGAAGCGGCGCTCAAAGGCCGCGTCCTTCTCGATGTATTTGCGGTACTCGTTCAGCGTGGTTGCGCCGATGGCGCGCAGTTCGCCGCGGGCCAGCGCCGGCTTCAGCATATTGCTGGCGTCCATGGCGCCTTCGGCGGCGCCCGCACCCACCAGGGTGTGCAACTCGTCGATAAACAGAATGATGGTGCCCGCGCTCTCTTCAATGTTTTTGAGCACGGCTTTCAGGCGGTCTTCAAATTCGCCGCGATACTTGGCTCCGGCCACCAGCGCTCCCAGATCCAAGGCAACCACGCGCTTGTTCTTGAGCTGCTCGGGCACGTCTCCGGAGATGATGCGCTGCGCCAGCCCCTCGACAATGGCGGTCTTGCCCACACCCGGTTCACCGATCAATACCGGATTATTTTTGGTTCGCCGCGAGAGAACTTGTATGGTGCGGCGGATCTCTTCGTCGCGCCCGATCACCGGATCGAGCTTGCCGCGCCGCGCCAGTTCGGTCAGGTCGCGCGCATAGCGCTCCAGGGCCTGGTACTTCGACTCGGGATTCTGGTCGGTCACCGTCTGGGTGCCGCGCACCGCCGTCAGCGCCTTCAGCACCGAATCCTGGGTAACGCCTTGCGCGCTCAAAATCTGCTGCGCCGCGTCTTTCTTCATTCCCAGCAGCCCCAGCAGCAGATGCTCGGTGGAAACGTACTCGTCCTTGAAGTTCGTCGCAGCTTTGAAGGAGAGGTCCAGCAGCTCGGAGAGCCCATCCGAGAGATGCGGCTGCGCCGCGCTGGAAAGCTTGGGAAGCCCGTTAATCTGGCGCACCGCTTCGGCCTGCACCGCCGCAGCCTGTGCCCCGGCACGCGTCAGCAAGGGAACCACGATGCCCTCGCGGTCTTCCAGCAGCGCCGCCAGCAGGTGCAGCGGAACCACTTCAGGATTGCCGTTTTCGCTCGCCAGCTCGCTGGCGCGCTGCATCGCCTCCTGGGCCTTCACAGTCAGCCGTTCCCATCGGATTGCCATAAAAAAATGCTCCCTGGCCGCCGCCTGGCTTCGCACCTTGGGTGCGTTCCGCAGTCTGCGGCCGATAAATTTTAGTCCTGATCAACGAAAGAGGGAGCTGGAGGACGCATGCATCCATCCGAACTCCCCCCACGTTGGATGCCGCAGGCATCCTGGCCGCGCAGCATCCGGCGTTCTAAATTAGGCGGCGGTCTTCTTTTCGGCCTTCTCCGCCTTCTCGGTCACCTCAGGCTTTATCTCCACCTTGATTTGCTTGGGGAGAGCCTCGGCGCGCTTGGCCAGCGTGACGGTCAGCACGCCTTTGGCGTAAGTCGCTTTCACGTCTGCTGTATTCACCGTGGCCGGCAGCGTAAAGCTCCGCGAGAAGCTTCCATAGCTCCGCTCGATACGGTGGTAGTTCTCTTCCTTGGTCTCGCTCTCCATCTTGCGCTCGCCTTTGACCGTCAGAAGATTATTTTCGAGATGAATGTCGATGTCCTTCTCTTCGATCCCCGGAACTTCCATCTTCAGCCGGATGCTCTTCTCGTCCTCATAAACGTCCACCGGCGGAACGAAGGCTCCTGGGGCCAATTCCTGGCCACCCATCAGACGGAACGGCTGCTCGCCGAACATCCGGGTCAGGCGTTCTTCAAGATTGGTGAGTTCGCGGTACGGATCTGTCCGAACCAACCCGAACGGGTTCCAACGTGTCAATGCGGTCATTGTCTTGTCCTCCTACGATGAGTTCTGTGTGGCGGCCTTGCACAACCGCCCACAGTTGGTTGGATGCTATGTCAGCACGGAAGAATCATGAAATATGAGCGTGCAATTGTCAACATATTTTATGATGCTGCGATCCGTATTGGGAATCTCGACACAACATTCCTGCTGTCAGTGACTTACGTGAACGTTCCAGCAGCGGACGAGGGCTGCCCGCCACTGCCAAACCGAAATCTCCCGATACTTTTTTTGAGATTTCCCTCTTTGAGCTGGGGATGCCAGGGTGCAAAACCGTTACGATGGAGCCGTGAATTGTAAGACCGTCAATCTTGAGGAGGGCAGGCCAACGGTCAATGTCGGGCTGTTGCGCTTGGATCACGCCCTGGCCTCCGCGCGCGCGGAAGGCGTGACGCTGCTCAAGCTGATCCACGGTTACGGCTCCAGCGGCGCCGGCGGCCGGCTGCGGGAGGAGGTTTGGAAGGCGCTCGACCGCCTGCAGCGCGACGGCTCCATTGCCGGCTTCATCCCCGGTGAAGATTTCCGGCTCTCCCACGAGGCCAGCTGGGAGCTGGTCAAGCGCGACAAGGCGATCCGGGAAGATCGCGACTTCGGCCGCGGCAATCGCGGCATCACCATCGTGGTTCTCTAGCGACGGCTTCTAACGTTCGCTGGATGAGAAAAGGCCGGCCCGTGCGGGGCCGGCCTTCGCTTAACCAACCTGGACTACTTCACCTTTTTAGGCGGTGCGATTGCATCCTTCACTGCCTTACCGACATAGAACTTCACCACGGTCTTGGCCGGAATCTTGATCGGATCGCCGGTCTGGGGATTGCGTCCGATACGCGCCTTGCGGGCGGACTTCTTCAAACGGCCGAGGCCGGGAAGAACGAAAACATCGTTCTTCTTGGTTTCCTTCACGGCGATCTCCGCCAGCGTGGTCAAAAACAATCCGGCCGTCTTGTTGCTGGTTTCCAGCTTTTCCGCCAGGAGCCGAACAAGAGCTGTCTTGGTCAAGCCTGCAGCCATATTGGGTATTCCTCCTTGAAGACGAGGCGCACAAAACGCCTCGATCCCGCACATCTTAACTCAGTGATTTTGTGAGCGACAAGCACTTTCGCCTGATTTTATGCGGGTTTTTCCACAGGCATCTCGGTTTCATGCTGTATTCATGCGCACCGCAGGCCCGGCCCGCTCCCCCACCGATTGTGTATTGCAGCTTCCGTGCCCCGGTGGATAACAATGGATTGTGGCATTCGCGATTGGTTCCGTCGCTGCATCCGGGCTCCTGCCGCTACAATGTTTCCGGCAAACTTTTTTGCCGAAAGCGCCGAGAGTATGGAGAAAGTCTACCTATCGCTGGGTTCCAACCTTGGCGACCGTCTCGCCAATCTGCGCCGGGCGGTGGCCTCGCTGGGCCATCTCGCCAGCATCACCGCGCTTTCGGACGCTTATGAAACCGAGCCCGTCGGCCTCGCCGAGCAACCCTGGTTCCTGAACGCCGTGGTCGTCCTCCAGATGGACAGCAAGGATGCGTCTCTGCATAACGACGACGCTCCCCATCTCCTGCTCGCATCTCTTCTATCGATCGAGCGCGCCATGGGACGCGAGCGCGACTCTGCCAGCATCATCCCCAAAGGGCCGCGCGTGCTCGACCTGGACATCCTCTTGTATGGCAGCCGCGTGATCGATTCTCCGGAGCTGACCATCCCTCACCCGGCGATGCACCTGCGCCGCTTTGTGCTCGAGCCTTTGGCGCAAATCGCACCCGCCGTCGAGCATCCGGTCCTGCACCGCAGCGTGCGGCAACTGCTGCAGGCGCTGCCCCCGAACGGTCCGCAGGTGCGCAGGCTGGCGAGCCTACAAACGCCGGAGGAATAGATGCGCGCTCGTGTCTTACCAAGCATGGCGCTGTGGATTGCGCTCGGTGCGGCAGCCGTCTGCGCGCAACCGCCCCAACCGTCGCCGGATCCGGGCAAGCAAGCCTCAACGCCCGCAAACTCTGCCCAACCAACCGACGAAGGGCTGCAGCTCGCGCGGGCACAAGGCCGGGCGGAGACCGCGGCCGTCGATTGGGTGCTGGCCAACTCCGGCCCGCTCCACGGAGACATGCATGCCGGTGAATTTCGCGTCGCCTTCACCGTTACGCCAGCCGAAGGCTGGTGGGACAAAGCCGGCGGCAAACTCGCGTGGCATGATGCGCCCGCCTACAACGTTCATCTGCGCATCTTCGTTCTCGATCTCGCCGATGGACGCCTGGTGCCCGGCCTCCACCTGCGCGCTACCCTCACCGACGCTAACGGCAACGAGCAAGCCGCAGCCATTGCCTACGGCTGGTACCCGTTAATCAACGCTTACGGCGGCAACGTTCCGCTGGATGCCGACAGCAGCTATACCCTGCGCTTCGCCATCGAGCAAGACGCCAAAGACCCTGCCGACGCTGATCCATCGCAGGAGCATCTCACCCGCACCACGGTCGCCGAATTCGCACCTGTGGCGATTGTGCAGAACGATGTCATGCTTTTGCCGCAAGCCACCGCCAACATTTCCACCGCGGACGAGGCGAAGCTGCTCAAGCCTTACGATGACGCGCTCAGCGCAGCCATTACCGCGCTGTGGCAGCAGTCGTCCTCCGGAGCCGAACAGCCTTCGGGAGATTATTTCGTCGCCTACGCACTGGCTTCCGCGGCATCCGGCCTTCGTGTGAAAAATCTGTTTGAGTTCAGCGGTAAGGACACGGTGCGACTTGAAGTGCTGGTCCGCGATTCGCGCACTGGCCGCCTCATTCCCGGACTTCATCCTCTGGCCAGCCTCGTCGCCGCCGATGGCACGGGCTACGAACCGCTCAGTCTGACCCCAGACTGGCATTCCTGGCTCGACCGTTACGGACGCAGTTTTCGTCTTTCGCGCAAGGCAACGTACACGCTGAGCGTCTCGTTTGACGCCCCCGGTTTCCGCCGCTGGGGACGCCAGAGCGACCGCTTTGCCGCTCCCGCCGCGGTCGAATTCGACAACGTGTCTTTGAAGCCCGAAGCCTCCCAAGGAAAATAAACCGTGAGCGCCGCCCAAACGCCCGATGAGATTGCCGACCTCATCGCCGGCTACGTCAGCGAACATCCCGGCGCCGTCGTCATCGAAGACGGCAAGGTCGTATTCGACTTCGCGAGTGCGCACTACTCCGCCGCACCGGAGCGCGACCGCTGCCTGTTGCAGATCTGGTCGGAGGAGGCCAACATGGTGCGCCGGGCCACCGGCGCGGAGATCAAAAACGGAATCCTCAAGCTCTCGGTTCTGCGCTTCGGCCAGGCCAAACCTTCGCGCATCGAGATCTGCGCCCAGGCCGAGCGGCGCTCGCCCTCGTCGCTCAAGGCCATGCGCGCCGGCTATCGGCGAACCCTCGAACGAGCGCTCACCCGCATGTTTCCCAGCTGGACGCTGGAGCGCCTCACCACCTCCGCCGATCTCGAACACTCCTTCGGGCTGTCTGCGCGCGCGGTGTGCTGCGCCGCGGAACTCAGCGGATCGCGGTGATTGGCTGCGGCGAGGGCGAGTCCCAGTCCACCATCGATAACTCCGTCGCCGTCCTCTGGCTACTGCCGCGAGCATCTCGCCGCCAACTCCCACACCGCGTCGCTGGCGCTGTTCGTCCCCGAAGGCCGCTCGCTCACCGCGCAGCTGCGGCTCTCCCATCTTGACCGCGAGGCCGCCCAGTGGCGCATCTTCGCGCTCGACGAGCGCACCGAGCAATGTGAGGAACTCGACCTCGCCTGCGAGCTCAACCTGAGCACGCACCTGGTGCACTGCTTCCACCGCGAGCACACGCTGGAACGCTTCGCCGCCTCCATCGACCGCATGCGCGCCCTTTGCCCGCAGGTGGAGTGCGTCGCCGTCAGCGCTTCGGCCGTCAGCTTTCGTTTTCATGGATTGGAATTTGCCCGCGCCGCGCTGGAGCCCGACCGCCACTTCCGCATCAGTGAGCGCGTCATCTTCGGCGCACCGCCCGCCGAGTATGAATGGAATGATGAAACCGAGCCGCTGCTGAAGCAGTTGATCGAGCGGCTTCTGCTCAAGCGGGTCGGCCGCGATCACGTGCATCCCTTCTACCGCCTGCAGCCCGAGCATCGGCTGCAATCCGTGGTCGAGCGCGACCTCTCGCTCATCGACGCGCGTCTGGACCCGTCCATCTTTTATCCGCAGGTGCCCGCTTTTGCCGCATCCGACCGCGCCGTCATTGACCTGCTCGGCGTCACCCGCGACGGACGCCTCGCCGTCATTGAATTAAAAGCCGCCGAGGATTTCCATCTTCCGGTGCAGGGACTCGACTACTGGGCGCGCGTGCGTCAGCATCACCGCCGCGGAGACTTCCAGCGCTCCGGTTATTTCCCTGAGCGCATTCTCTCCGAGCGCGACCCCATCCTCATCCTCGCCGCGCCCGCGCTGCACGTGCATCCTTCCACGGCAACCATGCTGCGTTACTTTTCGCCGGAGCTGGACTGGACCCTGGCCGCGCTCGACGAGCGCTGGCGCGACGGAATCCGCGTGGTCTTCCGCAAGCAGAAGGAGTAGCTGCGGCCGGAGCCGTGGCAGCGGAATTACGGCAATGGCCCCCTTTTAATCCGAGGCCTTCACCATGTCAATCAGCTCCTGGCGGGTCACCACGCCTTTTTCGTTCATTCGGCGAATGATCTTCGCCAGGATCTCCGGGGCTGCTTCGCGCGTGATCCGGATGGCCGTGCTGCCTGGTTGCGGTGGCGCGGCCGGTTCCACTGCTTCGGGACGGATTTTTTCCGCGACTTCGTCCACGATCTGCGCCAGGTGGTCCGCTTCTTCCTGGGACTCGATCACAAAGTACAACCCCATGCCAACCTGCGGAGTCGTCCACACCACTCGCGCATCGACCTCCAGCACCGTGCCGGCGATGGTGATGCGCAGCCGCGCCTCGGTGCCGGCTACCATGGGATGGACGGTTTCCAGATAACAGCCGCCGCGGCTGATGTCGTTCAACTTTCCCCAACCGCAGCATCTCCCGTTCTGAAATATCTCGGCCGCGCCATCGCAGGGATACCGGTTGTAGTTGCGGCAATGCAATTGTTGTTCCATAAAAATGTCCGCCCCAGCAAACCAAACTTTTGGGGACCAAGATTACTACGGTATCCGCCGATCTTGTAAGTAGCAGTTGCATTGTTCAGTCCGCTTTTTATCCCGTCGGTACACGCCCTACCGGCGCACCGGTTCAGGATTCGGCGAGCTCTGCACAGCAGTGCGGCCGCCTAAAGCCCCCCATCCCTGGCGCGATAGGCCCAGTAGTCGCCGGCCGTCTCACTCAGGTCTCCAGCCGGTTTTTCGCCTTTCAACACCCGCCCCACGGCGCGGACCACGCGCCGCATGGGCAGCGCTCCGTGCTCATCTTCAAAGAAGATCTCACCCACCTTGTTCGTCCGGTAGTACCAGCGCTTGAGGATTGCCAGGTGCTCCATCCACTCCTGCGCGCTGCCGGGAGCAACCGCTTCCGCGGAGTGCAGCAGCCCCTTGATTCGCGCCTCCATGCTTTGCGAACCGGCGCGCTCGGCGCTCACATCGAAGGCGATCGGCCCGTCGAGCATTCCTGCGGCGATGCGGAAGAGCGCGATGTGTCCCGGCAGGTGCGAGGGCTGCAGCAGCAATCCGTTCAGCCGGTCGATGCGATGCACGATTTCGGCGAGACGGCTCCGCACGGCTTTCAACTTTTCCAATCGCGCGTGCGCCGCGGCCGCGGCCTCGAACTCGAGGCGCTCGCTGGCCTCGTCGCGCGCCCGGCCAATCTCCACCAGCAGCGAATGGCCGCCGCTCTCCAAGTAGCGAACCACGCGCGCCGCTTCTTGCGCGTAGCGCTCATCGCTGCATCCTTTGAAGCAGGGCGCAAGACACATCTTCATCTCCGAATAGACGCAGCCGGGAAACGATCGGTCGGGCTTCAACTCGTCGGTGCAGTGGCGCAGCAGAAAGAAATCCAGCGAGTCGTTGGCGTACTGCTCGGCCTCGGCGCGCGAGGCGAACGGACCGAAGTATTCGCCGCCGGCGCGCAGCGAGCGGATGCGCGAACTGACCGCAACGCGTGGGTAAGGATTGTCGCGCAGCAGCCATAGCAGCGGCGCCGGACGCAGATGCAGGCGCTCGGCGTAGCGTGCAGGGAACTCGGCGCGGAGCAGACGGTAGAGCGCAAATGCCGCTTCGAAATCTCCGCCCACCGGGCAGAACTCCACGGCGCGGACACGCTCGCGCAGGTTGAGGCGGCGGCTATGGACTGCGTCTGCCGCAGCATCTTTCGGCGAACCCAGCAGCCGCTCCAGACGGCGGCGCAGGTTGGCAGTCTTGCTCACGTAGGGCTCGCCGCCGGAGGCTTTGGCGCGCAGCACAAACACCGCCGGCGAGGCGGGCTGCGCGGCGAAAAACTCCGCGTCGTGCAAGGCGTCGAATTCGCGGCAGGTCAACACGCCGACAGTGTATCGCGAAGTGCCTACGGCTTCGACGGAAGTTGCAAGCGGCTTGGAATTTCGTTCAATGTTCGTTGCCAATCTGCCGTTCTACAGTATGACGCGCCGGAGATCGGGAGGCGGAGCCGAAGCACGGCCCGTCGACACTGAAAAGACGGCGCGCACCAAGAGTGTGTACCCGGAGTGTGAGCCGATGTCCGTCGTAACGATCCCGCGCCAGACGAGGCCGCGCAAGACGAGGCCGCGCCAGAGCAAGCCCCGCAAGCCGGCGGATTCGCAAGCCATCCGGAGTGCAACGTTAGGCGCAACTCTGCACGAGCTCTGCTGCTATCTGGCGGCTGCGCCCGCGGTTCCATCGAGTGAAGATCCGTTGAGTGAAGAGGAATGCGCGGCCCTGGCCGCCACCGCGCTCGGCGGCCATGCCGAAGCCGAGTTTCTGGTGGGCAGCATCTTCGATGCCGCCGATGATCCGGCCCGCGCCATGGAGTGGTATCGCCGCTCCGCCAGAGGCGGCTATGCGCCCGCCAAGCTGCAATTATTAGCTCGCTAGGGCAGGCAAAAGGGCCATCGGCTGGCTGCTCAGGTTTGGGGAAAGGATTGGCGGATCGGGCAATCGTTTTGCAGCGGGAGGTTACTGGATGGTACATCGTTGCGCAAAAATGTAAACCATTCACACTTCAGTTACGATCCGGTGCAAAAAGGGTTAGCTTTCTTGCCAATGGTTTTCGTATCTCATCGCGTTTTCCGGTTGCGGCGGTCTGACTTCTAACACCCACAACTTTGCTGCGGGCAGATGTGGGGCACCATAGAGCACAGATCTGGGATACCAGCCGGAGGATCCAAATCAAAGGCAAAGGCAAGAGCAGGGTCAAAAACCCTGCCCTAGCCAAAAGAAGGCTAGGACGGGCACCCGCTCGCATCGCACCCGACTGCTCATCGCAGGCTGGCGCTTTTGTACTTCATGCGGAAGTCGTCGCCTTCGACGCGGACGACGCGGCACATTTCGTGGAGGCGGGAGCGCATGCGCTCGCCGATGCGGTCGCCGAGAGTTTCTTCGCGGGCGGCGCGCGAAGTCTGCGTCTCCGGCGCGGAGCCTGCGGGGGCGAGGTCCTTGTAGTTGGTGGTGATGATGGTGGTGCGTTTATCGTTGTAACGGGTATTGAGGATGTGCGAGACCGTGTCCCACACCCATTCGGTGGGCTTGGCCGCGCCCAGCTCATCGAGCACCAGCACCTCGGACTCAAAGACCGGCCGCAGCACATCCATCTCCGTGACCTGCACCGAGGCGTTGTAGGAGTTCTGGATTTCCTTGAGCAGTTCGCGATAGTCGTAGAACAGGCACGCGGTGGACTTCTGCAGGATCAGTTCCTTGGCGATGCCCACTGCCAGGTGGGTTTTGCCGCAGCCGATGGGGCCGGTGAGCAGCAGGCCGGCGTTTTCCAAGGGGAACTCGTGCACGAAGCGCAGGGCCGCCATGTGCGCCGGGGCCAGGGAGCGGAACGGGCCTTCGTGCTCGAAGTTGGAGAGCTCGCAGTGACGGTAGCGGCGGGGGATGCGGGCGGCCTCCAGCAGGCGCCCGCCTTGCAACTGGCGGATGCACTCGCAGCGCGTTGCCTCTTCCACCGTGCGTCCCTTGCGCTCCACCCGCAGCATGCGCCATCCGGTGCCGGAGCACAGGGAACAGGGGGCGGTGTCGGTTGGTTTGGCGTCGCTTGGTTTTTGGGACGGCATCCCATGAGCTTGAGGCAGCCGCGCCGCGGATGCAAGGCCTTGCCTGCCGCCGACTGTCTAAAGGCTGTGGGGAAGCTGTGCAAGAGTTGATTTTTCGGTGTTTCTATCTAATCCATCCGGCCATTCGCCTTGGCTCGGCGACCGTGTAAAAGTTGCACATTGGGGAGGGGTGAGTTCCCAAATCTAGCGGCGAGAGCTTCAGATTCCGTGCAGGTTGTTGGTTTCCTTGCACTTCATGGAGGCCATCGCCGGGCCCTCAAAGTTGGCGCGGCTGCCTCCGGCTCGGGTGAGAGAGACTGGCCTGCTTACCGCCTCATAGAAAGTGCAACTTTCCGGGTGTTTTCGTCACGAGATATTCATTTTCTGCTTGCGTAACCCTCGTTCGATGTTCTAACTTCGTTCCTCAGTTTGGAGTTCCCGGGGATCAAAAAAGTGCAACTTGGATTCTGCCCTTAGCGTCTAATGACGCGGGAGAGCGGTGTCGAATCAGCGCTTTCCTGCCGCGGTGCAATCCCATGGCATTCCTGCTGTCCTCTGGTCCGGGCATGATGGGCATTTCCTCCGGAACGGCGTCGCTGCGAGCCGCGTCCCACCGGGGTTGAAACTCTGAGCTGAGGTGCCTGAATTGTAGGCAGGACCGATCACGGAAACGCCTGCCCCCGCGCCTGTCCCTGCGCCTGCAACGGCAGGTAGGGCGGCGTGCGAAAAGGGAAGCTTTTCGTTGCCAGTTATTTGCTATTGAAGGAGATGCATGTCCGCAACCACCACGCCACACGGCGCTTCGCTCAGTTCGCAGTCTGCAGTTCTGAGTGAACCGGCGCGCGGATTTTGCCTGAATTGTCCTCCCGGCGGATCGGAGCCGGCCGCGGAGCTGCCACAAGACTTTCTGGAGTTTCTGCTGCCGCTGCATCAGCGCTTCACTCCCTGGCAGAAGCAGCTGGCGGCCAAGCGCAAGACTACGCTGGAGGCGGCGCATCACGGACACCTGCCCACGCATCTCGCGGCAGGCGAGGCGCAGCGCGAACTGTGGAAGATTCCGGTTCCGGAGTGGTGCGAGGACCAGCGCAATCAGATGACCGGTCCCGCCGATGAGGCCGAGCTGGTGGTGAAGATGCTCAACTCCGGCGCGCCGGGCGTGATGCTCGACCTGGAAGACTCCACGGTGAACCAGTGGGGACACCAGCGCCTGGGCGTGCGCAACATTCTCGCCGCACTCCGCGGCACGCTCACTTGCGAAGATAAAAAGCGCGAACGCACAGTTGGCATCGAGCCCAGCAAGACCGTCATTTGGCTGCGCGTGCGCGGCCTGCATCTGCACCAGGGCGGAGTGTTCGGCTCTGAGCCTATGTCGGGCACGCTGTTCGACGTTGCGGTGCTCGCCTACCAGATTGAGCTCGATGCGTTGAAGCATCCGCCATGCTTCTACATTCCCAAGTCGGAGAGCGCGGACGAGGCGCTGTGGTGGTCGGCGCTGTTCGACGCCATTGAAGACGCGCGGGGATGGCCGCGCGGCACCATCCGCTGCATGGCGCTGGTCGAGTCCCACGCGCTGGCCTACCAGATGGAGGAATTTCTCTTCAATCTGCGCGGGCACATTGTGGGGCTGAACCTGGGGCGCTGGGATTACATGGCTTCGCTGATTCACTACAACTTCAAGAATCCCGAATGGGTGCTGCCGGACCGCAACACGATCCCGCACGACGTCCCGTTCTTCCAGAGCCTGCGCGAGCTGCTGCCGGAGATCTGCCACAAGCACCACTGCCTGGCCATCGGCGGCATGACTGCCTTGTATCCCAGCCGGGAGGACGCCGAGCTGAACGCGCGCGCGCTGGCGGTGCTGGAGAAGGACAAGAAGAACGAGGCCAACCAGGGATTTGACGGCGCCTGGACCGGACATCCCGATCAGAACCAGATTGCGGTGGCCCAGTTCCCGATTCCCAACCAGATCCCCCATCGGAATTTCGGACCGCGCTATCCTAATCTCCGTCCCGTACCGGCCGGAGTGGGGCATCGCACCGTGAACGGAACCCGCGCCGCGATCCGCACCGTCATCCGTTACCGCAACGGGGTGCTGAACGGCAAGGGCGCAAGCCTGCTGGACGGCTACATGGAGGATCTCGCTACCGACCGCATCTACCGCCTGATGATTGCGCAGCGCATGGAACACTGGGCGCTGGCACCGATCGTCGATGAACAGGGCAAGGCGGTGCCGCACACCCCGGAGTTCATCACCCAGCTCTTCGACGAGGAGCTCGCCAAGCTGATTGCAAATCCCGGCAAGGATCTGGGCACGCCCGAGACCTTCCGGCAGGCGCGGCAGCTGAGCGAGGACCTGGTGAGGAGCGGAGAATTTAACCCGATCTAACCCGCCCCGGCGGGGACGTGGCACGGGCGGCGCAGTATAATAGCTCGCCCGGCGGCAGCCCTCACCGGAACACAGAAATCGTGCGGCGGGAAAGAGTCGGCCGCGAAACGCAAGCTAAACGGATCTTTATTCAATTGAGAAGGGAAACACGACAGTGACTGCTACCAATAACAGCTTCGACATCACCCGTACCTGGAAAACCGATGCACGCTGGAGCGGCATTGAACGGCCGTACACGGCAGCCGACGTAGAGCGTCTGCGCGGTACCGTTCATGTCGAGCACAGCCTCGCCCGCCTCGGCGCCGAGCGCCTGTGGGAACTCATGCAGACCCGCACCCACGTCCAGGCCCTGGGAGCCATGACCGGCAACCAGGCCATTGAGATGGTCGAAGCCGGACTGGAAGCCATTTATGTGAGCGGCTGGCAGGTTGCCGGGGACGCCAACACCTCCGGGCAGGTCTATCCGGACCAGAGCCTGTACCCCGCCGACTCGGTGCCGCAGCTGTGTCGCCGCATCAACAACGCGCTGCTGCGCGCCGACCAGATCTGGCACCAGGAAGGCCGCAACAGCAAGCATTGGCTGGCGCCCCTGGTGGCCGATGCCGAAGCCGGATTCGGCGGCACGCTGAACGCCTTCGAGCTGATGAAGAACATGATTGAGTGCGGAGCCGCCGCAGTCCACTTTGAAGACCAGCTGAGCTCGGCCAAGAAGTGCGGTCACATGGGCGGCAAGGTTCTGGTGCCGACCCAGGAAGCGGTGCAGAAGCTGGTGGCGGCCCGCCTGGCGGCCGACGTGAGTAACGTGCCGACCATCCTGATTGCCCGCACCGACGCCAACGGCGCCAACCTGATCACCAGCGACATCGATCCCTACGATCTGCCTTACTTCACCGGCGAGCCGCGCACGGCGGAAGGCTTCTACCGCATCCGGCCCGGCGTGGAGACGGCCATCTCGCGCGGCCTGGCCTATGCGCCGTATGCCGACATGATCTGGTGTGAGACCAGCGAGCCGAACCTGGCCGAAGCCAAGAAGTTCGCCGACGCCATCCACGCCAAGTTCCCCGGCAAGCTGCTGGCCTACAACTGCTCGCCTTCGTTCAACTGGAAGAAGAAGCTGGACGATGCCACCATCGCCAAGTTCCAGAAGGAGCTGGGGGCCATGAACTACAAGTTCCAGTTCATCACCCTGGCCGGCTTCCACGCCCTCAACTTCACCATGTTCGATCTGGCGCGCAACTACAAGGCGAGCGCGATGACCGCCTACTCCGCCCTGCAGGAGAAGGAATTTGCCGCCGAGAAGGACGGCTACCGCGCGGTGAAGCACCAGGCGTTTGTGGGTACCGGTTACTTCGACGACGTCTCGCAGGTGATCGCCGCGGGCAAGAGCAGCACCACCGCTCTGTCGGGCTCGACCGAAGAAGAGCAGTTCCACCCCGCGGGCCAGCACTAAACCGCGTGGTACGGTGAACCACTTCAGCCCGGCTCACAAGGCCGGGCTTTTTCCTGCCTTCCGGCAGGTGCGCTGGCACAGATCGGAGAGCAGGAATTTCGTTTGCATCCATGCTGCCGGCGGGCGACATTCCGAGCAGGGATTGCTTCCAACCCTGGTGGAGGTTTTCTTATGGGCGCCGATCCGGTTGTTCCTCTTCGATCCTTAACCCTCGAACGGCAGAAATCGGGTGACACGGTGACCCTGCTCTGCCACGGCAGGCTGGTGGCCGAAACCGCCGGGCGCCTGCAGGACGAGGTGCACGCGCTGCTTCCGCAAGCCCAAACCATCGTTCTCGACCTGAGCGATGTGCAGTACATGGACAGCTCCGGGCTGGGCGCGCTGGTCAGTGTCTATGTTTCTACCAAACGGGCCGGCAAGCGGCTGCAGCTGCTCAAGGTCAGCGAGCGCGTGCAGGAGCTTTTGAAAATCACCAAGCTGCTCAGCGTCTTTGAAGGATACGGCGAGTATCTGTAGCGGCTGAGCGAGCGCCGCAGCCTTCTTTGCCGTCCGCGTGGGCTATGGCTGCGAGAGCGGGACTTCGAAGTACATGAGTTCGTGGGCTTGGTTGAAAGTGACGCCGGTGAGGTAGAGACGGGCGCCGTCGGCGGGATGGTCGAGGCCGGTGGTGTCAAAGAAGAGAAAGCCCTGCTGGGTGGAGTGGGACGGGATGGCGCGGGCGGCGAAGATGGCGTGCTGGAGCTGGTTCGCGTCCTTGGGGGAGACTCCGCCGTGCGGTGAGTTTTTGCCAGGGAGCGGGATGGGGATCTGGTCTTCGGAGCGGGAACGCGGGGCGCGGATGGCGGTGAGGGCGCGGCGGAGGTCGTCGAGCGTGAAGGGATCGGCTTTGGCGCGGTCGCGGGTGACGAGCTGGAAGCGAGCATGGTCGAGCAGGATGGGGCGTCGCCGTCGTTGGTGAAGACGACGAGGATGGGAAGGACGGCGTGGCCGAGCATGTCGGGATGGAAGAGCGCGGCCTTTTGCGGGGTGTCATAGGGGTCGGCGGCGAGGGTGAGCTTTTCGTCGGGGTGGGCATCGTGAAAGGCGATGCGGTTGGCCGGGACGAGCGGCGGCATGGCGAAGTCCCGGGCGAAGGCGGCGAGGACGAGAGCGGCGAGGATAGACGCGGCGAGAGCGATGCGGCGCATGGCGGAGATTATAGGCGGAGTTGAGGGCGGGCGCAGGTTGAGAAAAAGATCAACGGAAAACACGAGCTAGGATGCAGGCATCCGGCTTCTTCCTATCCGCGGCCGGGGCCGACGCGGATGTTGGAGAAGGAATGAAGGAGGCCGGTCACTCTCAGCAGCCATAGCACAACGGCGATGACTACGATGGCGTTGATGATGGACTTTATAGTGGACTGCATTGGAATGAGATTCACCAGCCAGAGGACAACACCTACGACGACTAGAACTTCCACCAGTTGAATCAACGGCATAATACCCAATCTCCTTTTCGCGATGCCCACTCGAATTGGGCTGCGCCATGACCGCGTCCGCAGAACACGAGTCACGATCGCGATTTAAGTGGATGTGTCGGCTGTCCGGATGGTTGGATTGGAAGGCAGGCGCTTGGGCGCGGCAGACTGCCGAGAGCACCCTGAATAAGGCTTCGAGAGCTACGGATGCGAAGCTGCAAAGATATAATTTGCGCGTAAGACCAGGCGGACTGAGATGGCGGAGCGATTTGCGTTTTCGGGGCTGCGCGAAGTGATGGCCAAGGCGAACGAGGAGAAATCCGGCGACCGGCTGGCGGGGATTGCGGCGGGCAGCGAGCAGGAGCGGGTAGCGGCCAAGCGGGCGCTGGCCGATGTGCCTCTGCGGACGCTTGCGGAAGAGCCTTTGATTGCGGCGGAAGAGGATGAGGTGACGCGGCTGATTGCGGACGGCTGGGATGAAGACGCGTTCCGGCCGGTGGCGGAGTTGACGGTGGGGGAGTTCCGGGAATTTCTGCTGCATGAGACGACGGACGAGGCTACGCTGCGGGCGCTGCGCTGGGGAGTGACTCCGGAGATGGCGGCGGCGGTGGCGAAGCTGATGAGCAACCGCGACCTGGCGCTGGGGGCGTCGAAGATTCGCAACGTGACGCGCTGCAGGAACACGATGGGCGAGCGCGGCGTGCTGGGAATACGGCTGCAGCCGAATCATCCGGCGGACGATGTAAGCGGGATTTTGCTGGCGGCGGTGGAAGGGCTGTTTTACGGCTGCGGAGACGCGGTGATCGGAGTGAATCCGGCGACCGACGCGGTGGAGAGCGTGGCGCGGATTTTGCGCGCGCTGGATGGGCTGATCGAACGGTATGGGATTCCGACGCAGGCTTGCTGCTTGGCACACATGACGACGCAGCTGGCGGCGATGGAGAGCGGTGCGCCGGTGGATTTGCTGTTCCAGTCGGTGGCGGTGGCGGGGACGGAGATGGCGAACCGGAGCTTTGGGATCACGCTGGCGATGCTGCGGGAGGGGCGCGAGCGGGTGATGGAGTTGCATGGGCGGCGCTCGGACAATGTGAAGTGGGTTGGCGAACAGGTGATGTATTTCGAGACCGGGCAGGGGAGCGCGTTGTCGGCGGGGGCGCATCATGGGGTGGATCAGCTGACGCTGGAGGCGCGGGCGTATGGAGTGTCGCGGGCGTTCGATCCGTTCCTGGTGAATACGGTGGTGGGATTTATCGGGCCGGAATATTTGTACGACGAGCGGCAGATTATCCGAGCCGGGCTGGAAGACCACTTTATGGGCAAGCTGCTGGGGCTTCCGATGGGCTGCGATGTTTGTTACACCAACCATGCCGAGGCCGATCAGAATTCGGCGGACAATTTGATGCTGCTGCTGGCGGCAGCAGGGTGCAATTACTTTATGGGCGTGGCCTGCTCGGATGACGTAATGCTGAATTATCAATCGACCAGCTATCACGACGCGCTGGCGGTGCGGAGGCTGTTAGGGCTGCGTCCGGCGCCGGAGTTTTTGGGCTGGCTGCAGAAGATGGGGATTTATGACGGAATGGAACCCGCAGCGGAGAGCGGAGAGATTCAGAGGAAGTTGGCCAGCGGATTGGAACTGGCTTTGAAAGGCGCGACGGGCTTGGGAGCGACAGAGCATGGCGGATGATCCGAAGATGGTCGTTGCGACGAATAATCTGCGCGAGAGAGCGGAGTGGCGCGAGTTGGAGGAGAAGATTCGCGCGAGGACACCGGCGCGGCTGATGGAGGGGCGCAGCGGCGCGTCGTACCGCACGGCGACCCAGCTGCAACTGCGGGCCGACCATGCGGCGGCGCGCGATGCGGTGCAGGCGGAGCTGGATTTGATCGAGCATCTGGGGCAGGAGTTTTTGTCGCGGTGGAGAATCTTCGAGGTGTCGACGGAGGCGCGGTCGAAGGCGGAGTATCTGCTGCGTCCGGATCTGGGGAGACGGCTCAATGCGGCGGCGCGCGGGGCGATCGGCGAGCAATGTGCGGCGGGCTGCGAGGTGCAGATTGCGATCGGCGACGGGCTCTCCGTGAAGGCGGTTGCGGCGCAGGTCCCGGCGCTGCTGCCGCTGCTGATGGACGGGGCGAATGAGCGTGGCTGGCGGACAGGACGGGTGTTTGCGATCCGGCACTGCCGGGTGGGAGTGATGAACGAGATTGGCGAGCTGCTGCGTCCGGAGGCGGTGGTGCTGCTGGTGGGCGAGCGTCCGGGGCTGGCGACGGCGGAGAGCCTTTCTGCATATCTGGCGTACCGTCCGCAGGCGGGAGATAGCGACGCGCAGCGCAATCTGGTTTCAAACATTCACGCCGGGGGAGTGGGGACTGCGGCGGCAGCGGCGCGGATTTTGAAGCTGGTGGGCGAGATGCTGCGGGAGCGCACCAGCGGAGTGCATTTGAAGGAAAAGCTGTTCTCCCAGGGGTAGCGCCGCAAAAAAGCGGCGCGGAACCTGGGGAACCCGGGGCACCCGGGCTTTGCCTAATAAACGCTTCTAGCCAACTAAACGAGCTGCTCCCAATTTGAGATAGGTGGATACTAGGCCTTCCATGAGAAGGCCGGTCGGTGTCAAGTCATTTGTGATTGGGTAAGTTCATATTTGATGTTTTCCTTTGCCAGGATAGCCAGGTCTCTTTGAGGCTGGCGAGGCGGCAGTCACATGCAAAGCAGGCGCAAGTTGCGAAGCGCATCAATCGAATGAATTCGTTGTATGTCTTCGATTAGCATGTCTTATGAAGTTTGCAGAGTGCTTGCCGAAAGCTCCGAATTCACCGCCAAAGTCCCGGCGCAGTTTGACTTCCAATTCACAAGGAAATATGTTCAGAAACAGCGAAGCTGCGCCCGTTGATCGCTCTGGACGTGGCTGTTTCATCGGCGATCCACATGAGTGATTCACAATTGCCGTCTCCTGCACCTACTTGGATTGAAGACAACTTTCGTGCGTTCCTCGACGCTGCACCCGATGCGATGCTGGTTGTCGATGATCAAGGTCGTATTGTCCTCATAAACCATCAGACGGAGCAGCTTTTCGGCTATTCGGATTCGGAACTGCTGGGACAGAAGGTGGAACTCCTTGTTCCATCTCGCTTCCGAGCTAAGCACCCCGGTCATCGGGCGGGATACTTCGCCAGAAACCCAAGTGTCAGGCCGATGAGGGCGGGGCTCGACCTGCATGGTGCCCGTAAAGATGGAACTGAGTTTCCCGTTGAGATTAGCCTCAGCCCAATCCAAACGCCGGATGGAACGATGGTCATCAGTGCGATCCGGGATATGACCGTCAGGAAAAGAGCCGAAGACAAATTTCGAGGTCTTTTGGAATCCGCACCGGACGCGATGGTGATCGTGGACAGGGACGGAAAGATCACTCTGGTGAATGCCCAGACCGAAAGACTGTTCGGCTACTCACGGTCGGAGTTGATTGGCCAGACCGTTGAACACCTGATCCCCGAACGGTATCGTGATCAACACCCGCGCCATCGTGATGGCTTCGTTGGCGATCCGCGAGTACGCCCAATGGGAGTTGGATTGGAACTGTTCGGATTGCGAAAAGACGGAACCGAGTTCCCGGTAGAGATCAGCCTCAGCCCTCTGACTACAGAGGAAGGCACGTTTATCAGCAGCGCCATCCGCGATGTGACCGAGCGTAAGCTGGCTGAGGCGCAGATCAGGAAACTGAACGACGAACTGGAACTGGCTCTTAGTCGGTCGGACAAACTCGCGGTTACGGGCCGGCTTATTACAACCCTAGCCCATGAAATCAACAACCCGCTGGAATCCCTAATGAACTTGCTCCACCTTTTGAAGGCAGAGCCGGGGCTAGGACAAAGCGCAAGGGAATATGTGGAGTTGGCTCAAACAGAGCTTGGGAGATTGTCCAACTTGAGCCGAGAGACACTGGCTCCGCATCGCGAAACCAACCTTCCAGTGGTTACCAAGGTTTCCGAACTTCTGAATGACGTTCTAGCGATGTTTCGTCGCAGGCTGGAATCGTTAAAGATTGAGGTTCGCCGTGATTATTGGACTGAGGGGGAGGTGACGATCTATTCCAGCAAGTTGCGGCAGGTCTTCACGAATTTAATCACAAACGCCATAGATGCAATCGGCGAGCGAGGTGATCTCGGTCTATCCATCGAGACTTTGCCTGACCGTGAAGTTGTGGTCAGGGTTTCTGACACGGGCTGTGGAATCCCCGCTGAGAATCTCGACACCATCTTCAGACCATTCTTCACCACCAAAGGTGACGAGGGTACTGGAATTGGTTTGTGGGTAACCAAAAGCATTGTTGAGAAAATCGGCGGCAGGATCGAAGTGGAAAGTTCAACCACTGGAAAAACAGGAACGTGCTTCAGTATCTTCCTTCCGGCAACAAAGGCCGTCCCGATAGAGCATCGTGAGCTAAAGGTTGGAACCGACGTGAACCGGAAGCGCAAACCTACATAGCCACAGGTGGCATGGCCCCTCTGAATCTTCATTCAGACGCTAGTGCTGCTGTCCTGATTGGCGGCCGATTCGCTGCTCCACATTCAGGAAAGCCATCTGCGTGTGCTCAAGCTGAATGGGGGATCAGCAATGGTTGTCCCCTGTCGCGACAGCTATCCGAAAATCCCCATCAACCCGCCGCGTTGATTAATTCGCTTATCAGAGGAACTCTTGGCATCGTTGACTCTTCTGATCTGGTTTCGAACGTATGCGATGGCTATCGGTGCCGCTCATAGAAAAATACCTGTTTATCAATCGCCAAGCAGCTCACTATCCCGAAGCAGAACCGTTGACCGGGCCCGCTGGCCAAAAAAGTAGAAAGAGGTTGGTATGTATTAGGCCAAGGCGGGGCACCTGGCTGTCGTTGCGGGATACGGGTTTCTAGATCCCTGCTTTGTTTTGCAGGGTGTCGCGCACTTTGCGGGCGAGGGCGCCGAGGCTGAATGGCTTTTGCAGGAAGGTTGCGCCCAGCTTGTGGATGCCGTGGCGCAGGACCGCATCATCGGTGTAGCCGGACATGTAGATGGTTTTCAGGCCGGGGCGCTGGCTCTCGAGGGTTTGCGAGACCTCCCGGCCGCTCATTTTGGGCATGACGATGTCGGTGATGAGGAGATCGATGGGAGCGGCATGCTGGCCGGCTGCGTCCAGCGCCTGCTGGCCCGAGGCGGCCTCCAGGACGGTGTATCCCAGGCTGCGCAGATAGCCACAGACTACTACGCGGAGGGCCAGTTCATCTTCGGCGACCAGGAGGGTTTCGGTACCTCGGGGCTGGGCTTCGGTTTTGGCCGATGCGGCCGAAGAGATGGCGCCGGCGACCCTGGGCAGGCAGATGGAGAAACAGGCGCCGCGGCCCGGCTCGCTCTCCACCCACACGTAGCCGCCATTTTGTTTGGCGATGCCGTAGACCATGGCGAGTCCCAGGCCGGTACCTTTGCCGACTTCCTTGGTGGTAAAGAACGGTTCGAAGATCTTCTGCTGCGCCTGCTGGCTGATGCCCGTGCCGGTATCGGTGACGGAGAGTTTTACGTATTCGCCCGGCGCGATGTGGGGGCAGGCGGCGATGCGTGCCGGTCCCACGTTGATATTTTCGGTGGCGATGGAGAGCGTGCCGCCGTCGGGCATGGCATCGCGGGAGTTGACGCAGAGGTTCATGAGGACCTGCACGATCTGATCCGAATCGGCTTCCACCGACCACGACGAGGCCAGCAGGAGGCGGATTTCAACGTCTTCGCCGATCAGCCGCTTTAACATGGCCGCTGTCTCACCGATCACGGCGTTCAGGTCAAGCAGGACGGGGCTGATGATCTGCTTGCGGCTGAAGGCTAGCATCTGGCCGGTGAGGCTGGCGGCGCGGCGGGTGGCTTTGAGGACCTGTTCGGTATCCTCATGCAGGGTGCCATCGGCGGGAAGGCTGTCCTGCAGCAGCTCGGTGTAGCTCTGGATGACCATGAGGAGGTTGTTGAAGTCGTGGGCAACGCCGCCGGCGAGACGTCCCACGGCTTCCATCTTCTGGGCGTGGAGAAGCTGCTGCTCCAGGGCGCGGCGCTTTTCCTCCTCCTGCTTGCGGGTGGCGATGTCGCGGAGAAAGACCAGAGCACCGTCGCGTCCTTCAAAGACGAACGGGACGGCAGTGATCTCCGCATCGGCAGCGCTCCCATCCAGGCGGAGCAAGCGCTCCTCCTTGAAGGGCACGGGCTTTTTTTCTTCGCGCACCAAACGGGCGCGCTCCATCACCGAGGCCCGGCTGTCCGGGTGGATCACTTCGAGGTAGCCCCGGCCGACGACCTGACCGGCGTGTTCCGCACCCAGCAGGGCGAGGGCGGCGGGATTGAAATAGCGATGGATTCCTTCGGTCTGGATGAAGATACCGACGGGCGAACTCTCGACCACCTGGCGAAAGCGATCCTCGCTTTCCCGCAGCGCCTGCTCGGCCTGCTTGCGCTCGGTAATGTCGGAGGCGATTCCTTCAAAGGCCAAGCCGCCGAGGACGGGGTCCTGCGCCAGACGTCCACTTAAATGAAGGGTGACAAACTCGCCGTCTTTCCGCCTCCACTGGACTTCGGTGCGGTTGAAGCCGTCGCGCAGGAGCGGTGCCAACGTCTTCTCGCGCTCCTGCAGGTTGGCATAGACGTCCGTGGAGAGCTTGAGGGAGAAGAGTTCCTCGGCTGAGGCATATCCGAGCGTCTCCACCAGAGCCGGGTTGACGTCAAGAAAGCGATCTTCCTCGATGTGCGTACGAAAGATTCCGAAGGGGCTATTTTCCACGAAGGAGCGCAATGCGGCTTCGGAGCGGTGCACGGCGTCTTCGGCCTTCAGGCGCTCGGTGATGTCGTTGGAGAGGATCAGGGAGACCAGACGGCCATTCTGCAGAAAACGATAGTCGGCGACCTCGACGTAGATGCTGGCGCCGCTTTTTTTGCGGTGACGGGCGCAGTGGTTGAAGGAGTAGCCGTGCGGGTTGGAGGAAAGAATTTTGTGCAGAGCGGGAACATCTTCCGGGGAACGGATTTCGTCGATCGTCATGCGCAGGAATTCTTCGCGCGAGTAGCCGTAGTGGGCGACGGCCGCGTCATTCACCTCGAGGAAGGCGAGGGTTTCGATGTCGAAGACCCACATGGGATGGGGATTGCTGGCGAACAACCGCCGGTAACGTTCCTCGCTCTCGCGCAGCGCCAGGTCCGAGCGCTTTCGCTCGGTAACGTCACGCAGGAAACAGAAGAAGCGGCCGCCGTCGAAGTTCTGGAAACTGACACTGGATTCGATGTCGATGATCTGGCCATCTTTGCGGCGGTGGCGCGACTCGAAGCGGTCCCGTCCCTGGCGCATGACCTGTTCGATGTGCGCAGCGACGGCCTCTGCGCTTTCGGAGGCTTCGACGTCGGCGACGTGCATGTGCAGGAGTTCTTCGCGGGAGTAGCCGGAGATGGCGCAATAGGCATCGTTGACCTGCAAGAATCTTCCGTGCGTGTCCACCAGATAAAAGCCGTCGAGGCCGCTCTGCAGGACCGATTGCAGGAGTTGCTGGCCTTCGTTCAAGGCATCTTCCATCTCCCGGCGTTCGGAGGCGAATTGATCCAGCGAAGTCCGCTCATGGATCGGCAGCCCGGAGAGAGTCATTCATCAACCTTTCGAACGCATAGTCAAACCATTCCGCCACTGCAGGCCAAGCAGGCGGGGCCCAGGATGGGGTGCCCGGATGGATGGAGGCCGTGCGAGCAGCGCCTGGGACTGGGGGGAATGCCAGAGCGCCACAATGCTCATTATGAGCTTACCTGACGAGCGGAATACGGGATTCGGAACGGCGCGAAGGTACGGAAGTAACCGTGAAAATGCCAAAGTGGGCAACGCGGGCGGAAAAGGAACGATCGATTGCTAGCGGAGGGTAGCGGCGTGAGCGTCTTCGCGCGCAGAGCGTGGTATGCGGCCCTGGTGTTTTTGACGGCGGTAACCGGGGCGTTATGTGCGCAGTCCACCAAAGCGGCTCCGCCGACCCCACTCGACGTGAAAAAGGTGGAACTGGGTGAGCCGCCGTGGAATGCGCAGTGGGACCAGATTGTGGAGAAGGCAGTGCCGCCCGCAATGCTTTCCCGGCAGGTTCCAGAGGAGGTTCGTCGATTTTGCCCGCGATTTTACGAGATGAGCCAAACCAATATGCGCGCTTTTTGGGCGTACTTCTTCCAGGCGCTTGCCGGTGTCGAGGCCGGTCTGCAGCCGGACACGGTCGCCCCTCACGGCATACGCGAGCGGAAGATCGGGATGGCGCGGCACAGCGAGGGGTTGTTGCAGCTGGCGTACGAAGACCGGGAGCGCTACGGCTGTGATTTCAGCAGAAGCCGCGATCGGGGGCTGGGGGCGGACAGTCCGGAGAGAAGCATTCTCCGGCCGAGGAACAATCTCGAATGCGGGGTGAAAATTCTGGACAACCAGATCATAGGTCATCACCGGCCTTTGCTGACCCGCTGGTCCTACTGGTCTCCGTTGCGGCCGGGCGAGCCCAGCGAAATTCATTTTCTGAAGCAGATGACGAATCCTCCGGCGGCGTGCGGCCTGCCCAGGGAATCAACGATCAGCAAGTCGGCTACGACGAAGACGGTGCAGGAGGACGCGATGCAGGGGGTGGCTCCGAAATAGTTTGCCAGGAGTTTCCCGCGCGCTACTCTGCTTCCGCCATCTACAATGGCTGGCGTGTACTTTCTCTACAGCGCGATGCTGGCCCTGCTGCTGCTGCTGACCTTGCCCTGGTGGGTGGTGCAGATGCTGCGGTTGGGCAAATACCGGGCCGGGCTGGGCGAGCGGCTGGGATGGGTTCCGGCGCGGATTCGGGTGGACGCGGGGCTTCCGGTTCTATGGGTTCATGCGGTGAGCGTGGGCGAGGTGCTGGCGATTGCGCCGCTGGTGGGCGAGATGCGGGCGCAGGGGTTCCGGGTGGTGGTTTCGACCACGACCCACACCGGGCAGCGGCTGGCGCGAGACAAGTTCGGCGACGAGAATGTCTTTTACTTCCCGCTGGATTTCGGAGTGTGTATTGGGCCGTATCTGCGGGCGCTGCAGCCGCGGCTGGTGGTGCTGGCGGAAACCGAGTTCTGGCCGAATTTTTTGCGGTTGTCGCGGGCCAGCGGGGCGCGGGTGGCCGTGGTGAATGCGCGCATCAGCGACCGTTCGCTGCCGCGGTACCGGAGATGGCGGGGATTGCTGCGCACGGTGCTGGAGCCGGTGGATTTATTTTTGGCGCAGAGCGAGATGGATGCGGAGAGGCTGCGCGAGGTAGGCGCGGCGTCCGGCCGGGTAGAGGTCACGGGAAACCTGAAGTTTGACGCGTCTCCGCCGGTGGAGAGCGAGGCGGTGAGCGCGCTGGGCCTGCGGCTGCTGGCGACGGGCGCGCCGATTCTGGTGGCGGGCAGCACGGTGGAAGACGAAGAAGAATACGTGCTGCAGGCGTTCCGGATAGTGGCGGGGGAATATCCGGCGGCGGTGCTGGTGCTGGCGCCGCGCCATAGGGAGCGCTTTGAGGCCGTGGCGCGGCTGCTGAACGAGAAGCGATTCCGCTGGGTGCGGCGCTCGGCGTTTATTGCGGAGGCGCCCGGTGCGGAGAGTGCGGAGACGCCGGATGCGGACAAGGCCGGTTCGGAGGGACTGGGCGGCAAGGTGGTGCTGCTGGACACGCTGGGCGAGCTGGCGGCGATGTATCGCTATGCGAATGTGGCGTTCGTGGGCGGGTCGCTGGTGGCGCGGGGCGGGCACAACATTCTGGAGCCGGCGTTTTTTGGGCGGCCGATTCTGGTTGGGCCGCATACGGAAAACTTCCGCGACGTGGTTACGTGCTTTGAGAAGCGGCGGGCGGTGGTGCGCTGTACCACGAAGAACCTGGGCATTACGTTTTTGCTGCTGCTGCGGGAGAGCGGGGATCGCGAGGCGCTGGGGCAGCGGGCGCAGCAGGTTCTGCTGGCGGAGCGGGGCGCGACGGCGCGCACGGTGGAGCGGCTGTTGCGGCTGCCGCGGGGTGAGCAGGCATGATCGCCGATCCGCTGACCTGGACGTTTGCGCAGCTGGTGAAGGCGCGCAATAAGCGCTATGACAGCGGGCGGTCGCCGGTGCGGAGGCTGCGGCTGCCGGTGATCAGCGTGGGAAACCTGAGCGTGGGCGGCAGCGGGAAGACTCCGTTTGTGCAGACGCTGGGGCGGTGGCTGCGGGCGCAGGGGATTGGGTACGACGTGCTTTCGCGGGGCTATGGGCGGAGCTCGCGCGGGGTGCTGCGGGTGGACGCGGCGGGGCCGGCGTCGCTCTATGGCGATGAGCCGCTGCTGCTGGCGCGGACCTTGGAGACTCCGGTGTTTGTGGGCGAGGAGCGTTATCTGGCGGGACTGGCGGCCGAGGCGGCTTCGGGGAATCCGGCGCGGGTGCATATTCTGGACGACGGGTTTCAGCACCGGCAGCTGCATCGGGACTTTGACATTGTGTTGCTGGGGCACGGCGATCTGCGGGCGAGCCTGCTGCCGTTTGGACGGCTGCGGGAGCCGCTTTCGTCGCTGGAACGGGCCAGTGCGGTGGTGGCTCCGGAGGATTTGGCGGCCTTGCTGGCCGAGCCTAATGTGTGGCACATCCGGCGGCGGCTGGTGCTGCATGAGCCGGTGGCGACGCGTCCGCTGGCATTTTGCGGACTGGCCCGGCCAAGGCAGTTCTGGCAGTCGCTGAGCGATATTGGGATTTATCCGGCGGGAACGTATGCGTTCGGCGACCATCACCGGTACACCGCGAAGGACATTGTGCTGCTGAAGCGGCTGGCGCGCCAGCACGACGCCAACGGCTTTGTAACCACGGAAAAAGACCGGGTGAAGCTGGATGGGCTGGGATTGGAACCGGTGGCGGCTCCGGCACTGACGATGGAGCTGGAGAACGCCAATGCGCGGTTTACGGGGATGCTGGAGGCCGCGGGGGTGAGGTAGAGGTTACATCCCGTCGCAGAGCGCATTGGAGGAGATTTGAGAGTCCCACATTTGCTAACTGCGGCAAATATGGGGCACCTAGATGGCTGCGGCTGTGTACTATGATGGATCGCTATGCTGCTGGTGCTGGATGTGGGCAACACGGAGACCGAGGTTGGGCTGTTTCCCATGCGGGGGGACGGGACGGCTGGGCCGGAGTTGGCGGCGCAATGGAGGATTTCGACCTCGCTGAAGGAGACCGCCGACGAGTACGGGGTGCTGATGCGGCAGCTGTTCGCCATGCGGGAGCTGGAGTTGAGCGCGGTGCGCGGGATTATTGTGGCTTCGGTGGTGCCGCCGCTGGAGCGGCTGCTGCGGCAGATGAGCGAGCGCTACTTCGGAGTGAAGGCGCTGTTCATCGAGCCGGGGATCAAGACCGGGCTGCCGGTGCACTATGACAATCCCGCCGAGGTGGGAGCCGACCGGATTGTGAACGCGGTGGCCGCCTATGAGAAATGCAAGGCGAGCTGCGTGGTGGTGGACTTTGGCACGGCGACCACGTTCGATGCGGTTTCAGCGCGGGGAGAATACCTGGGCGGAGTGATTGCGCCGGGGATCGGGATTTCGGCCGAAGCGCTGTTTGAGCGAGCGGCACGGCTGCCGCGGGTGGAGATCAAACGGCCTCCGCATGTGATTGGCAGCAACACGGTGCACTCGCTGCAGTCGGGACTGTTTTATGGCTACGTGGGGCTGGTGGATGGAGTTCTGGAACGGATGCTGGGCGAGCTGGGTCCGGTGCGGGTGATTGCCACCGGAGGCATTGCGCCTTTTATTGCCAGCGGCTCGCGTTTTTTGAGCGAGATTGACGATGCGCTGACGCTGACGGGGCTGAGGATCGTCTGGGAGCGCAACCGGGAACGTGCGCCCTATGGACGCAAGAAGTAAGGCCGAGCGGCATCGACCAATGGAACGCTTCACATACTTTTCCGACATTGAAGAGCACTACCAGCGGCGGCGCGGGAGCATTCTCCCCTCGTCTCCGGTGGACTGGTGCCTGATGGAGACGTGGAAAGAGGCGGGGATTCCGCTGGAGGCGGTGCTGCGCGGCATTGATGCGGCCTTTGACAAATGGGAGCGGCGGTCGAAGAAGACCCGCAAGGTGAATTCGCTGGCGTATTGCCAGCAGGAGGTGCTGGCAGCGATGGAGGAGCTGCAGGAGGCCGCGCTGGGCTCGACGCGCGACCCGTCGGCCACCAGCATCGCCAACGAGGATTTGGCGAGGTATTTTGAGCGCAACGCACAGCAGATGGAGAAGACGCGGCATCCGTCGGCGGAGGTGCGGACGCTGGTGGATGAGCAGGCGGCGACGCTAAAGGAGCAGGCGGCGGAACTGGTGCGTATCCCACTCAAGCCAACAACGGGCTTGCCGGGGACCCCGGGCTTGAATGGGCCACCCGCGGATTTGGAGGCGCTGGAGCGGCGGATGACGGTGATGGAAGAAAAATTATTTGCCGCGTTGTGGAGCCACGCCAGCGATGAGGAATTGATGGAGGCGCGGGCGCAGGCCGAGCGGGAACTGGCTCCGTACCGGGGAAAGATGTCTGCGGCGCAGATCGAGCAACTGCTGCGGCAGTATGGGAACAAGCGGCTGCTGGAACGGCACGGGCTGCCGCGGCTGAGTTTGTTTTATTTGTAGTGAAAGAGCGCTGGGAGCAATGCGAGAGTTCCACATGTGGCGGCATGGATAGGGCACCTGGGGGAGCAAAATCAGAAGCAAGGTCAACTTCCCCGCCCAAGCAAAGGAAGCTTGAACGGGGCACCCCCCTCAGCGGTGGAGGGATTGGATGGACTGCCTTGGCCCGCCCTCGAATTGACTCATTCGGAATGGGCGCTTTCTTCTGCGGGGTGAAACCGCTATCCTCAGAGAGTGCAGTTCACTATAGAAAAACTCATCTACGGCGGAGACGGGCTTGCCCGCATTCCTGCCAGTGGCGACGAACGGCGTGGGAAGACCGTCTTCGTGCCTTATGTATTACCCGGCGAAGTGGTGGAAGCCACGGTGGTGGAGGAGCGCAAGGGATTTACGCGCGCTCAGCTGGTGGAGGTGCTGAAGCCTTCGACGGCGCGCATTACGCCGCGCTGCCAGTACTTTGGAGTGTGCGGCGGCTGCCACTATCAGCATTCCGACTACACGGCGCAGCTGGAAGACAAGCGGCAGATTCTGCAGGAGACGATTCTGCGCGGGGCCAAGGTGAGCCTGCCGCAGATCGAGGTGCACTCGGGCGATCCCTATGGCTTCCGCAACCGGACGCGGATGAAGATTGAGGTTGGCGAGTCGAGTACGGACGGAGACGCTGGGTCGGGTACGCGGCAAGCCGCTCCGGCCGCGGGCGCTGGGCCGGCCGCAGGCGCTGGGTTTGCGCTGGGCTACTACCGCCATGGCTCGCACGAGCTGGAGGCGGTTCGCGAGTGCCCGATCAGCTCGCCGCTGATCAACCGGGCGATTGGCGCGATGTGGGAGCTGGCGGCGGAGGCGATGCAGTATCCTTCGCTGCGCGAGGTTCAGTTCTTTGCCAACCACGATGACAGCGAGCTGCTGGTGGAGCTGTTTATTCATCATGCGACTACGCCGGTGCTGCTGAAGAACTTTGCCAAACTGCTGCGCGAGCGGATGCCGGAGATTGCCGGGGTTGCGGTGTTTGCCAGCGCCAGCGGAGCGGTGGGCAGCAAGGCCACGGACGAGGATATGGAGGACGGGAACCTGGAGAGCTCGCGGCGGCTGAGCCGGGCGGGAGTTCCGTATATTGATGGGGCAACGAGCCTGATGTATCAGGTGGGCGGGCACGGCTACCGGGTTTCGGCGGGGTCGTTCTTCCAGACCAACCGCTTTTTGGCCGCGAAGCTGGTGGAACTGGTGACGGCCAACCGGAGCGGACGGGCGGCGCTGGATCTGTATGCCGGAGTGGGACTGTTCACGCTGCCGATGTCGCGGCACTTTGAGCGGATTACCTCGGTGGAAATTGCGCAGAATTCCTATGACGACCTGGCGGCCAACGCGGCGGTGCCGCACATCCAGGCAGTGCACAGCACGTCCGAGGATTACCTGAACGCGGCGCGCGGCCGATGGGACTATGCGATTGTTGATCCGCCACGGGCAGGACTGGGCGAGCGGGCGGCGAAGCGGCTGGGCGAGCTGGGGATTCCGCGGCTGGCCTATGTTTCGTGCGATCCGGCGACGCTGGCCCGCGATCTGGTGACGCTGCTGGCGTCCGGATACAAAGTTGAGGAAGCGCATCTGGTGGATCTGTTTCCGCAGACCTATCATATGGAAACCGTTTTGCATTTGGCGCGGTAGCGCCGGGGCTAGGCGTCGGGTACGCGGCGACAGATGCCGCTCCGGTCGCTGACGCCCGCTAGGCAAGGAGAATAGAAAATGTACGGACTGGTTCTGATTCGTTACCGGCTGCCGTTGGAAGAGGTGGTGAAGGCCACCGAGGAACATCGCGCGTATCTAAAGGAGCTGAAGGCCAAAGGAGTTCTGCTGGCCGCGGGGCCGTTTGATCCGCGGACGGGAGGCGCGTTTCTGGTGCGGGTTCCCACGGAGAACGCGCAGGGGGCGCTGACGGCGGTGCGCGACGGCGATCCGTTTTTCAAAAAGGGCGTGGCGAACTACGAGCTGGTTGCGTGGAATGTGGTGATCGGCAACGAAGAGCTGGACAAGCTGTAAGGGCAGGCATAGTCCTGATGGGTTTCGTCACCGCCAGGATCCAAAAACCCACATCTGCTAAATACGGCAGATGTGGGGCACCTGATGGCTGAGGCGCAGGCCAATCCGGACACCGCTGGCCTGCGCCGTCCTCCGGCGGCTCCGCTGTTTGCCGCGACGCTCGCCTTCTTCGGCGGAATTCTACTTCAAACTTATTGCTACAAACCGGCGGCGCTGTATCTGCTGTGCACGGTTGGGCTGATGATGTGCGGCGCGGCGGCGCTACGCTATGTCTGCGGCGCGCGCGGCGCACGGCTGGTCCACTGCGGGGCGGTGCTGGCGTTTTTGCCGGCGGGGGCGCTGCTGACGGCGGCGCCGTCTCTGCTGAAATACTCTGGAGGCGAGAGTGTGCTGGACCGGATTGCCGGGCTATGGACGGAGCCGTATGCGGGGCTGTTCCAGGCGATGGTGCTGAGCGAGCGCGGACTGGTGTCGCACGACGAGCGGCTGGAGTTCCAGCGCAGCGGGACGTTTCACCTGCTGGTGGTGAGCGGGATGAACGTGGCGGTATTTGCGGTGTTTTTGCTGTGGCTGATGCGATGGCTGCGGCTGCGGCAGGAGTACGCGGTGATCTCGGCGGGAATCCGCAACCCGTTTCATCATCCGCGTCCGGAGGTGATCGAGCGGCTGGCGGAGCACCAGGCCAAGACCTACCGCACGGATTGGTTTGGGCCGGTGACGTTTTATATGGACGCGGCAGGGGTTCATCCGAACGTGGCGCGGTAAGGTCTGGGAAGAAATGCAAGTTTGACTTGACAAGATACCGTAATTCTACAAATATCGAAGTATGCCGGTAATCTCAAACAAAAAAAAATTGGGAAATGTGACCAAGTACGCCGACCGGTTCGCGGCGATGGGCACCGAAGCGCGCCTGCGCATCATGCAATTGCTGCTGTCGGCGCATCCCGAGGGCATGGTGGTGGGCGATGTGCAGGCGGAGCTGGAGATTCCGAGTTCCACGCTCTCGCATCATCTGGAGAAGCTGAAGAACGAAGGGCTGGTAAACGTGCGCCGCGAAGGCACGTTTTTGCGCTACACGGCCAACACGGAGGCTCTGCAGGAGCTGCTGCAATTCCTTTACGCCGAGTGCTGCACACGAAACAAGGCAGTGAAACCGCGGGACGTGGTTCAGATTTGCAAGTGAGGAGCAAGCATCGTGAGTGACGGCAATATCAAAGACATTGTGAAGGAAAAATATGGACAGGCGGCGCTGCGGGTGACCACGGGCGGAAGCTGTTGCTGCGGCGCATCGGCGGCCCTGGATGGTTGCTGCGACCCGATTACCTCGAACCTATATAACCTATATGACGCCGCGCAAACCGGCGACCTGCCGGCGGAAGCCGTCCTGGCTTCACTGGGATGCGGCAACCCCACGGCACTGGCGGAGCTGCATGCGGGAGAAGTTGTGCTTGACCTGGGCTCGGGCGGGGGCATTGACGTGCTGCTTTCGGCGCGGCGAGTGGGGCCGACCGGCAAGGCCTGGACATGACGGATGAAATGCTGGCGCTGGCCGAGGCGAACAAGCGCAAAGCGGGCGCGGAAAACGTCGAGTTCCTCAAGGGGGAAATCGAACAGATTCCCCTGCCGGACAACTCGGTGGACGTGATTATTTCCAACTGCGTGATCAATCTTTCGGCAGACAAGGACCGTGTGTTGCGCGAGGCGTTCCGGGTGCTGAAGCCGGGCGGGCGCTTTGCGGTTTCCGATGTCGTAACCCGGGGCGAGATCACTCCGGAGATACGCCGGAGCGTGATGCTTTGGGTGGGATGCGTGGCGGGAGCGCTGGAGGATCACGAGTATCGCAGCAAACTTTCTGCGGCGGGATTTGGGGGGATAGACATTGAGCCGACGCGGATCTATCGCGTGGAAGATGCGCGGAAGTTTCTCTCGGCGGAGGGCATCGACGTGGAGGTGATCGCACCCCAGGTGGATGGCAAATTCATGAGCGCTTTTATCCGGGCCACCAAGCCTGCGGGGCGCGTCGGCTAGCCCCGCCAAAGCTGGCTGATTCACACGAGAGGAGAGTTCGAAAGCATGGCTAAATCTGCGGCTCGTGGTTTGGGATTTATTGATCGCTATCTTACGGCCTGGATCTTCGCGGCGATGGCGCTGGGCGTGGTTTCCGGCTGGCTGGTGCCGGGAATCGTTCCGTTTCTGAATCGGCTCAGCATCGGCACAACGTCCATTCCCATCGCCATCGGGCTCATGGTGATGATGTATCCGCCGTTCACGAAAGTGCGGTACGAAGAGTTGCACCTGGTCTTCCGCGACAAGGCCATCCTGCTGCTGTCGCTCGTCCAGAACTGGGTGATCGGGCCGATCCTCATGTTTGTGCTGGCAGTGGTGTTCCTGCGCGGCTACCCGGAATACATGGCGGGACTGATCATGATCGGGCTGGCGCGCTGTATCGCCATGGTCATTGTGTGGAACGAGCTGGCCAAGGGAGACACGCAATACGCCGCCGGGCTGGTGGCGTTTAACTCGCTCTTCCAGGTGTTCTTTTACTCCGTCTATGCCTGGATATTCATCACCGTTCTCCCCGCCAAACTTGGGCTCCACAGCACGATCGTCAACGTCTCCATCGGGGAAATTGCGAAGAGCGTGTTCATCTATCTCGGAGTTCCATTTCTGGCCGGGCTCGCCACGCGCGCCGTGCTACTTCGCATTAAGAGTCGCGAATGGTATGAGCGCGCTTTTGTGCCCAGAGTGAGCCCGCTGACTTTGATCGCACTGCTGTTCACAATTGTGGTGATGTTTTCGTTGAAAGGCGAATACATCGTGCGTCTGCCGCTGGACGTGGTGCGCATCGCGGTACCGCTGCTGATTTATTTCGTCATCATGTTCCTGGTTTCCTTTTTCATGGGCTGGAAGCTGGGAGCCGGGTACGGCAGAACGACCACGCTGGCGTTTACGGCGGCCTCCAACAATTTCGAGCTTGCCATCGCGGTTGCGGTTTCGGTCTTCGGGATCAATTCAGGAGCGGCGTTTGCAGCGGTGATCGGGCCCCTGGTGGAAGTGCCGGTGATGATCGCGCTGGTGAACGTCGCGTTCTACTTCCAGCGCAGGTATTTTCAGCTGCCGGAAGGGGCTCAGCCGGCCGTGGTCTGCTGCATCGCGCAAAGCGAGGGAAACCATGAGCGATAAGAGGCGAGTGCTGATTCTGTGCACCGGGAATTCGGCGCGCAGCCAGATGGCGGAGGGACTGTTGCGGCAGGACGCAGGGGATCGCTTTGAGGTGGAGAGCGCGGGCATCCGGCCCAGCGCGGTGCGCGCGGAGGCGATTGCGGCGATGCGCGAAGTGGGAATCGATATCTCCGGCCACCGCTCGAAGTCCGTGGAGGAGTTCGCGGGGCAGAGCTTCGACGTCGTCATCACCGTGTGCGACAGCGCACGCGAAACGTGTCCGGTGTTTTTCGGTTCGGCGAAGAGGCTTCACCACAGCTTTGAAGACCCGGCGGCGCTCGACGGCTCCGAGGAAGAACGGCTGGCGGCATTCCGGCGGGTGCGCGACCAGTTGCGCGCCTATCTGGGCGAGTTCGCACAGCGAGAAAGCGCCGGGAGCCGATCGTAGGATTACGACAGGCGGGCTATCCCTGGGCCTCGGTTTCGGTGAGGCCTTTGTTCTGGTATTCGGCAAGGATGGCGCGGGCGTCTTCAGCCTGATCTTGGCGGACCTGGAGGGAGACGCCTCCTACGCCGGGCAGGATGTCCTGGGGAGCATCGAGGTTGAACTTCAGGACTTCAATGTCCGCGGACTCCAGCAGACTCTGTACCACCATGGCCTCGGATTCCTGTTCCGTCGAGAAAATTTCTACCAATGCTTCGTTGGGTTCTTCCTTCGGGGTCTCCGGCATGGCACTCCTCATTCTGGTTAGATGCGAACAGACGAGGATAGTACCGGTCGGGGCTGGGGTCAACGCCCGAAAAAAGACGCCCGAAAAAAGAGGATTGAGCCGATTCGACATTTTTTCGTTACCGCGGGGAGGGTGGCGACATCGAACTAGGAGGCAGGCTGTGGCGAGGAGTCCCCGCATGGACCAGGATGGCACGAATCAGGATCGCACGGACAAGGGCAAAAACGATTCCGAGCAAGCCGAGGCGGATGAACTGAAACGATTGCGCCGCCTTCAACTGATGATGAACCTGGTGATGCAGGTGATCGCACAGGATCCCACGCTGACGGTGGAGGAAGCCTCGCAGATGGTGGCCGACTCGCGCACGGCGGCGCTGGCGATGTTTCCGGGCAAGGAGCTGGCCTACGACCTGCTGTACCGTCCGCGCTTCCAGCGGCTGATGCGCGAGCGCTTCCGGCTGCAATAGGGGCGCGCGTCGCGTCGGGTACGGGCCAACGGATGACCTTCCGGTCGCGGACGCTGGGCCGCTCCGTCAGCTGGCGCTGGGTGCTAATATTCATGCGATGCGTCCTTGTCCGCTCTGCAATCATGACAATCGATCGAGGCCAGTGCTGGGGTATTCGCTGGCTCCTTGGGAACTGAAGCGCTGCGGCGGATGCGGGTTGGTCTATCTGGTGAATCCGCCGGAATACGTAGCGCTGGAAGAGGAGTTCGCCTGGGAAAAAACCTGGGCGGAAGAGGGCGCGAAGCGGCGCGGGCGCAATCCTGTGCTGCACGACCTAGGCCACGGGATCAGCACCCTCCCGAAGCGCCTGCTGCGGCGCGACAAACTGGGCCAATGGGTGCGCCGGTTTGTGGCTCCGGGACCGGTGCTGGACGTGGGGTGCGGTGAGGGAGTGGCGCTGGAACGGCTGCCGGAGACCTACGTTCCGTTTGGCGTCGAGGTTTCCAGGAAACAGGCGCAGGTTGCACAGTCTCGCGTGACGCCGCGCGGCGGGCGGGTGGTGCAGGCGGATGCGCTTTCCGGGATGAAGCAGTTTGAGGCAGGATTTTTCACCGGGGTCATCATGAACTCCTACCTGGAGCATGAGGTGAATCCGCGTGCGGCTTTGGAGTCGGCTCGTGGACTGATGCGGCCCAGTGCCAGGCTGATCGTCAAGGTTCCGAACTTCGGCAGCTTCAATCGCGTAGTGCGCGGGGCGCGCTGGTGCGGCTTCCGCCACCCCGACCACGTGAACTACTTTGTGCCGGAGCTGCTGGCGCGGCTGCTGCGCGATGCCGGATTTCGTGTGCTGCGCGCCGGAGTGGCGGAGCATCTTCCGACCAGCGACAACATGTGGGCGCTGGCGGAAAACTCCTGATTATTTATCGACCCGCGAGAGACGCAGGGTCATGGTTCCCCAGAAGAGGTGGGAACGCATCTGCACGGGAAGATGGGCGGCGTCGTCGGTGTACCAGACCCAGACTTTTCCGCGTCCCTTGAGCGCCGCGGCGTTGGAGTAAACGGCGACGCGCACGGTGCGGAAGGTTCCAGCATCGGTCTTCACCAGTTCGCGGCCCTCGACGAAGGCAGTGACATCGACGGTTTTGCCTCCATCGTTGAGGGGAAAGACGTGGACGGCGCCCGGTTCGAGGCGCTGGGAGCCGACGTAGAAGATTCCGGAGAGGACATCGGTGACGCAGGCGGGTGAGTCGGTCTCCCGGTGCTGGGTTTCGCCGCTGCGGAGGTTGCGTTCATCGAGCACGCTTTTGCCGGGGGTGGCGTCGAAGACGAGGTCGGTTTCGCGCTTGTGAAAGCCCTCTTCGGAGTGCTTGAGGATGCGGTCCGAACAGTTGGTGCGGAGATCGAAGTAGGACTCGATGCGGTCTTCGACGCGGTAGAGGACGGCGACGGCGCCGGAGGCTTCGGCGGTGGCGATGACGTGCTCCATCCCGCCGGTGGGTTCGATACGGATGGTTGCGGTACCGGCCTTCCAGAGGCGCCACTCGGCGTCGTAATGGAGGGTTTGAGTGGGAAAGTGGAAGGCGTCGCCGGCGGGTTCGATGGCGGAGTGGGGGCTGGCGGAGATCGACGCCTGCTGGGCGTAAAGGGCTGGGCTCCAGGGGCCAAGGGCGAGAGTCAGCAAAAGGATTCGCGTCAGAGTTCGCATGGGTTTAGCGCGCCATCCAAAGCCGCAGGGCCAGGGCGGCGATGACCGCCAGGGTCCCGAGCAAGGCGTTGTATTCGCGGTGCTGGCGATAGAGTTTGGGCGAAAAGCGGGAGCGGCCTTCGTCGCCGGCGCGGAGACGGGGCAGCAGACGGGGCACGCGGGCGCAGTATTCGGAGTAATTGGCGAAGCGCTGGCCGAGGAACTGCTCCTCGCCGCGAATCACCGGGACGTAGATGGCTGCGAAGAGAATGACGAGGGCGACGGCAAGCTCCCAGCGCAGGGCGGCCACGGCGAAGCCGGTGGCGATGACGATGGAGCCGAAGTACAGGGGATTGCGGGTGTAGGCGTAGGGGCCGCTGGTCGCAAGTTCTTCATTCTTTTTGACATGACCGCTGGAGATGGCGCGAATCCAGACCCCGGTGAGGGCCACGGCCGATCCGGCGGCAAGCGACCACAGGCGGGGACGGGCAAAGACGAGAAAAAAAGCCGCGAAGAGAAAGCCCAACGGCACGCGAATTCTCTTGGCGATACGTCCCCAGTCCATGAACGGCCTTTTTGTAGAGTTATCTCTTAGTATTCTACGGCATCGGGAGGGTTAAGGCGCGTAGGGCGGCGATGGCTGGCTTCCGGAAATGAGGAAAAGGGGCGAAGCGGCGGCCGGACGGTCAGGCCAGAAGAGAGTCGATTTCGGCCAGGACGTGCTCGACGGTGAGCTTCTCCAAGCCGGAGTCAGTGGTGCGTTTGTGGCTGTAACTGGTGACGCTGGCGGGGTCTCGCAGGATGCGCGTGGCGGGCCAATAGGGGCCGTTGCGGGCAGGATCGGTGGGGCCGAAGAGAGCGACGGTGTTGACGCCGAGCAGGGCGGCGATGTGCATGGGGCCGGTGTCTCCTCCGACGATAAGATGCGCGCGGCGGGCCAGGGCGATGAACTCGCCGAGGGTGGTGGGGAGGGCTAGGGCGCGTCCGTTGCTGGCGGCGGCCACTTCTTCGGCAAGATCTTTTTCGCCGGGGCCGTAATTGATGACCGAGGGCAGGCCGCACTCGGAGAGACGGCCGGCCAGCTCTGCGTAACGCGCGGGCGCCCACTGCTTGGCGGCCCATCCGGCGCCGGGATTGAGGATGGCGATGGGGGTGCGCGCAAGACTCCGGGTGTCAAGAATCGAACTGATGCGGGCCTCGCTGAGCGGATCGCTGGGCAGCAGGGCCGCACCTGGCGGCAGGATGGCTGTGTCCGGCGAGAGGTGCATGTGTTGCAGGGCGGCTTGCACCAGTTCCTTGTTTTGGTCGATGACGTGCGCGGCGTGGGTTTTGACCGAGCGAGCGTAGAGCCAGCGGGCCTGGGATTCGCGCGGCTGGCGGAAGCCGAAGATGAGTCCGGCGCCGGAGAGGCGAGCCAGGAGCGCGGATTTGATGGCGCCCTGGAAGTCGAGCGCGAAGTCATATTGGCGGAGGCGCAGGCGGCGGATGGCGGAGAGGAATTCGCTCTGCACGGCGGGGCTGAAGGGACGTTTGCGCCAGGCGCGGGTATCGACCAGATGAAGTTCGTCGAGCAGAGGCCGGCCGGGGACGCGCGGGCCAGCCAGTTCGGTTCCGGGGGCGCACAACAGCTCGCGCCAACGCTGTTCCACGACCCAGCCGATGTGCGCCTCCGGCAGGGCGGAGCGCAGCATGGCCACGGCGGGCAGGGCATGCACGACATCTCCCATGGCGCCGAGACGCACGATGAGCACGCGGGGCGGCATCAAGGCTACTTCCCGATCCTGCCCAGCAGATCGGTGGTGGAGTGGTCTTTGGGGTCGCCGACGATTTCGACGCGTCCGCCGTAGGCGAATACTTCGTCGCGCTCGGGCACGGTGTCTGGGGTGTAGTCGGTTCCCTTGACCTGGATGTTGGGGCGGATCTCGCGGATGAGGGCGCGGACGTCGGGCTCATCGAAGAGGACGACGGCATCGACGCAGGCCAGGGCGGCGATGATCTCGGCGCGTTCATGCTCGGGCATGGCCGGGCGTCCGGGGCCTTTGAGGCGGCGCACACTCTGGTCCGAGTTTATGGCGACGACGAGCTTGCCGCCGAGGGCGCGGGCGGACTGCAGGTAGCGCACGTGGCCGACGTGCAGCAGGTCGAAGCAGCCATTGGCGAGGGTGACGGTCTCCCCTGCATCGCGCCAGTGGGCGACGAATGCAGCCAGCTCTCCGCGCTCGACGATGGTTCCCAAAAATTCCTCCAGCGATGCTTTGAACTACCCCACTCAAGCCACAAGAAGCTTGAATGGGCCACCCGCCCGCCTGATTTATTCACCAATTGCGGCCAGGAGTTCGTCGCGGGTGACGGTGGCGGTGCCGCGCTTCATCACGACGATGCCGCCAGCGTAGTTGGCGAGGCGGGCGGCGCTGGCCGTGTCGGCTCCGGCGGCGAGCGCCGCGGTGAAGGTGGCGATGACGGTGTCGCCGGCGCCGGTGACGTCCACCACCTGGCTGTTGCCATGGATGGGAATCTCCAGCGGCGGGATCTTTTTATCATTCTCGAAGGCGACCATGCCGTCGCTGCCGCGGGTGATGACCAGCGACTCGAGTTTCATCTGGCGGATGAGGGCGGAGCCGGCTTCGAAGAGCGTGGCGTGGTCGTCGCCGATCCTGAGACGCAGCGCATCCTCGACCTCGGACTCATTGGGAGTGGCGGCGGTGACGCCTTCGTAGTCCAACATGCGATAGCGGCTGTCGAGGGTGACGGGGGTGTCGCCGAGCGCTCCCTTGGCGCGGACGAAATTGAACAGGCGGGGAGAGACGGCGCCGTAGCCGTAATCGCTGAGCAGCACGGCATCGGCGGCGGGCACGTACTCGCGGGCGGAGGCGACCAGTTCGATCAGGGCGTGATGGGTATCCGGCAACAGCTCGCACTCGCGGTCGATGCGCACCACCTGCTGTCGCGAAGAGTGCGAGGAGTAGGCCAAGATGCGCGTCTTGGTGGTGGTGCTGTGGCCCTTGAGGCGGGAGATGCCACTGACCGAGATCTTGTTCTTGCGGAAGATCTGGATTAGGGCGCGGCCGGCTTCGTCGTCGCCCACCATGCCGACGGGCAGGGCGGTTACGCCGAGCGCGGCAAGGTTCATGATGGCGTTGGCTCCGCCGCCGGGAATCAGGGTGCGCTCGCGATGCTTGAGGATGAGCACGGGCGCTTCGCGGGAGACGCGGGCGATCTCGCCGGAGACGAACTCGTCCGCGATGAGGTCAGCCATGACAAGCACGCTCAGGTTGGAGAACGATTCGACGATGCGGCGCAGCTTCTGCGGGCCGGTCAATCCGTGATGGAGCGTGCGTTTTTTGCTGAGCTTACTGGGAGGTGTTTTCTGAGTGCGCGCCATTGCACAGAGATTCTCTCACGGCGGAGAGCTCCCGGCGAGCAAGTCGCGCATGGAGGCATCGCTGGGACGGGTAACGCTACGCTGCCGGCCGCGGGCGCTCGGCGAGTTGAGCGCGGACGAAGTCTGTGGCACGACCTGCTGCGGAGTTGCCGAAGTCCTCTATCCAGTGGAATTCGGCATCACGGCTGAGCCCATCATTGCGGAACCAGGTGAGCTGGCGCTTGGCGTAGTTGCGGTGTCCCTGCTGGGCGGCGGAGACGGCTTCGGCGAGCCCACATTCGCCGCGCAGGTAGCCGGCGGCCTGGCGGTAGCCGAGCGAGCGCATGGCGAAGACCTCGGGTCCGTAGCGGGCGAGCAGGGAGCGGGTTTCTTCGACCAGTCCCTCGTCGAACATGCGGGCGCAGCGCAGGTTGATGCGCTCGTAGAGGGCGTCGCGCAGGGGGCTGAGGCCGATGCGCAGGATGCGGTAGCCCTGGATGGGATTGCGGCCATGGATTAGAAGCTGGCTCATGGGGCGGGCGGCCGTGGCGCAGACCTCGATGGCGCGGATGAGCTTGGGCTCGTCGTTGGGATGGATGCGGAGGGCGGATTCGGGATCGAGGCGGCGCAGCAGGCGCCAGAGCGATGCGGGGCGGCGGCGATGACGCAGGCGCCGGCGAAGATCTTCGTCGCGCTCGGGGCCGTCGAAGAGGCCTTCGAGCATGGCGCGCAGGTAGAGGCCGGTGCCTCCGCAGACGATGGGAAGGCGTCCGCGCGCGGTGATTTGGGCGGCGGCGGCACGGGCCTGGCGGGCGTAGTCTCCGGCGGTGAACCAGGCGTCCGGGGGGACGACGTCGATGAGGTGGTGCGGGACGCGGGCGCGTTCTTCGAGCGATGGTTTGGCGGTGCCGATCTCGAATTCGCGGTAGACGGCAACCGAGTCGCAGCTGATGATTTCGCCGCCGAATTCGAGGGCCAGGGCGATAGCGAGTGAGGACTTGCCGCTGGCGGTGGGTCCGGCGACGACCAGCAGCGGGGACTGGTTCGCGGGCGGAGTTTCGTTTGCTGCGGCGTTCATCGCGCACCCAGGATTTCGTGCAGGAAGAACGGGAAGTAGCGCAGCGCGGAGATGGCCAGAATGAGTCCGAGAACGACAAGCAGGCCACGGATGTAGGGAGCTTCCGGCTGGCGATTCAGAAGTGGCATCGCGGCCATTCTACGCGAAACGGGCGGGGGAATAGGAAAATGGCAAAGTGGGCTGGCGGATACGCGGCAAAAGATGCCGCTCCGGCCACTGGCACTTGGCGACTCAGGAGGAAGTGACCTTGACGCGGCACGTGATATTTGAAGGGGGTTGGGGTTCTTCGCGTCGCTCAGGATGACCCCTCAAAAACAAGAGCAACGCCTCAGGAACAAAAGCAAGGGCAAGAGCAAAATCCCCACATCTGCCAACAACGGCAGATATGGGGCACCTTCCGCCATCCCAAATTCGCCAAAAGAGGGCGAATGTGGGCCACCTGGAAATGGTTACTGCTCACGTTCCATTTCGCCGGTTTTGGGGTTGTAGTAGAAACTGGCGAGCAGTTCGATATAGGGGCCGTGAAATTCGTTCGGCAACGGCGGGAATGGGGTTGAGGCAGTGATGGATCCCAAGGAGGCCCGGTCGATGGGGACATCTCCGGAGGAAGATTCAACGTTTGTGCCCATCACCTTACCGTCGGCCATGATGAGAAAGCGAATGACGACTTTGCCGTGCTTCATCATGGGTGGGCGGACTTCCTCGGGTGCGAGGAGATACACGTTGTTCTGGATCGACTGCTGGATGCGCGACAGGTAGGGGCCGAAGTCCACGCCCTGGGTGTCGGTGAGGATCGCGAAGGAGCCCATGCGTGCATTGCGGTCGCTGGGACCCGATCCGTAGCCGGTGCCACCGGCGCCTCCAGGGAAGCGGGGACGGGTGTTGCGGGCGGCCTGGGCGATGGAGTCTCCCACCGAGCCCGGCATCTTGAAGGCGTTGGGCATGGGCTGCTCCTCCGGCTGTTCGGAGGGTTGCATTCTGGGCTGCATCCGGGGCGGCTGGTTGACGGCCGATTGCGGGGGGGACGGTTGCGGGGCGACGGACGGCTGGGGCATGGACGGCATAGCCGGCGGCGGCGAGGGCGGCCTCATGTTTCCCTGGCTGCGCAGGGTTTCCAGGGTCTTGCGGTCGATCTGGGGATGCGGGGTTTCGGCGATACGGTTCTTGTCGCTCAGCTTGTTGGTATGAACCTTCTCCGGGGGCTTCTGCATGTCCTTGGGCAGGACGAGGAAGGTGGGTTCCTTGGAGTGGGCCAGGTCCTCGGCGCGCAGCAGGTGGGGTTGCGCCCATTTGGGCAAAAGCTCGGGCGAGAAGATGATGAGCAGGACGAAGCCGATGTGGACGACGACCGAGATCCAGAACGCCTCGCGCTTGCGCGAGCGCGCCAGTTCGTCCTCGAGTTCGGCCAGCATGTGCGGCATGTACTCGGGATCGTCATGGTCGTGGACGCGCCGGCGCTGGAGCACCCGCGCGAACTGCGGCTCGGGCGGGGGTGGAGGCGCGACCGGATTGGGGCTGTCGGATTCGATCGTGGGACTCCTAAACTTCAGATGGGGTAACCCCAAGTGAGATGGCTCCGCGCATGGCGGCGGCTACCTGGTCGAGGCCCGCGCGCTTCTGGTGCTCCACCATCTGCTGCTGGATGGCGATGGCTAGGTCGAGCGCGGCGCGACCGTCCTCCAGGGTGACCTCGGGGACGGAGCGCTGGCGGACGGCTCCGAGAAAGCTGCGCAACTCGGCGTGCAAGGGCTCTTCGTCGGTGACGGCCGGCTTGCAGGGTGCGATCTCAGGAAAGCCCGTGGCGGTTGGTTTGACGGTGAGCGAAAAGACATCGCGGCGCGAGTAATCGAGCGAGACGTATTGCGCGGGCTGGAAGAAGCGCAGCTTGCGGACACGCTCGGTGCTGATGCGGCTGGCGGTGAAGTTGGCGATGCAGCCGCTCTCGAATTCGATCCGGACGCTGGCGATATCGACTTTGCCGGTGAGGACCGGAAGGCCGACAGCGCGGAGTTCGCGCACGGGAGAGTTGGCCATTTTGAGCACGATGTCCAAGTCGTGGATCATGAGGTCGAGGACGACATCGACATCGAGCGAGCGCGGGGTGAAGACGCTGAGTCGGTGGACCTCGAAGAACATGGGGCGGGTGAGCAGAGCCCAGGTGGCACGAACCGCAGGATTGAAGCGTTCCAAGTGACCGGCCTGACAGATGCGGTGATGCTGCCGGGCGAGGGCGATGAGAGCGTCGGCCTCGGCTACTGAGGGGGCCAGCGGCTTTTCGATGAGCACGTCGATGCCGCACTCCATGAGCTGGCGTGCGGTCTCCAGATGCGCGACGGTGGGGACGGCAACGCTGGCGGCGCGGACGCCGGGGCAGGCGGCGAGCATCTGGCCGACGGAGGCGAAGGCCTGACCGCCGAACTCGGCCGCCACGGCCTGGGCGCGCTCGAGGTTGGCGTCCACTACGGCAGCCAGTTGCACACCCTCGCTGCTCAATTCCTTGTACACCCGGGCGTGGTTGCGTCCAAAGGAGCCCACGCCGATTACGGCTACCTGCATTGTTTGGTGACTCACGTCTTTATTTTCGCAGATGCGGCGGCTGGGGTGAAGTGACAGAGTTTCGGAGATGCACCAGCTGTTACAAATCTTCACCTCTGCACGGATCGGTTCCGGCGGCCCGTCCGGCGCAGACGCCAGGGCGGGAATCCCATACAATGGCCCATGCCGCCGGAGAGTTGGCGGCGGATCGGGACGTGTTTTTCATGGAGCCCAGGAGGTGAACTGGCATGGCGGCCAAGTCCAAAATGCGCAAGACTGCGATAGCCGGGAGCGGCGAAGCTTCGACTCGGCTGTCCCAGACGCGGGACTCCCAGCCGAAGCTGTCGCACTACGACAGCTCGGGACGGGCCACCATGGTGGATGTTTCGGGAAAAGCGCCCACGGTGCGCATGGCGGAGGCCAGCGCGCGGGTGGTGATGAGCCCGAAGGTTCTGGCGGCCCTGCCGGACAATCCCAAGGGCGATCCGTTCGAGGTGGCCCGGATTGCGGGGATACAGGCGGCCAAACGCACGTGGGAGCTAATACCAATGTGTCATCCGGTGGCCCTGAGCTTCGTGGATATCTCGTATTCGCTGTGCGAAGATGGGGTCGCGCTGCTCTCCCGGGCCACGACGACAGCCGGAACCGGGGTGGAGATGGAGGCTCTAACGGCGGTCTCGGTGGCGGCGCTTACGATTTATGACATGTGCAAGGCTTTAGACAAGGGCATCGAGATCCGTTCGATCCAGCTGGAGCGCAAGCAGGGCGGCAAGAGCGGAGAGTACCAGCGCAGCTCCGCTGGCGCGGATTGCGATGCAAGAAAGGCGAAATGATGGGCCCGGAGATCGACGTATTGGTGGTGGACGATAATGCTTCGATTCGCGAGTTGCTGCTGAAGTCGCTTTCGCGCCTGGCGTCGGTGCATGCGGTTGGCAGTGCCGCAGAGGCGCTGCGGCGGACTGAGACCCAGGCGCCGGACCTGGTGGTGTGCGACTACCGGATGCCGGGGCTGAGCGGCCTGGAGCTGCTGGGCAAGCTGGCCGGCGCCTGCCCTCAGGCCGCGGTCGTGATGCTGGCATCGCGGGCCGATATTGCCGGTCCATTGGCGGGCTGCGGCCCCATGGTGGAAGAGTTTATCGAAAAGCCGTTTTTTGTGGACGAGGCCACGGCGCGGATCAAGCGGGTGCTGGACCGGGTGGTGCTGAGCAAGGCGACGCGCGAGGCTGGCGACTCGACCAGCGTGCGCGGAACCCTGGCGCAGATGTCCGTGATGGACCTGCTGCAGACCCTGGATATCGGGCGCAAGAGCTGCATTCTGCTGCTGACCCGCAATGGGCAGCGCTGCGAAATGATCTTCCACGATGGTCAACTGGTCCATGCCACCATGGGCTCGTTGGGCGGAGAGCCGGCGGTGTACAAGGTGGTGGCCTGGACCGACGGCGCGTTCCGGATCGATTTTGAGCGCAGGGAATGCCCGCGGACGGTCACCCGCAGCACCCAGTCGGTGCTGATGGAGGCACTGCGGCTGTTCGACGAGGCCCAGCGCGATGGAGACACGGAAGAGAGCTCTGGAGTGGGTTCGGGGTTTGCGTCCTCCTCGACGGCCGCTCCGGCTTCCGCCTTCGGATTCTAGGCAGTTGTCGGGCTGGTGAGTCCTGCTTTCCCAGGTTCGGCGCCGCAAAAAAACGCGGCGCCGAACCTGGCGCACCCGGCTTCGAAACAGCCACCGCTCGGATGATTACCCATCTGAGTCTCGCATCCGGCGTGTAACCTTCCTGCCGGTGCCCTGCTATATACTCCAAAAGAATGCCCGCATTTCATAAAGCCCTCCTTCTATTCAATCCTGTTGCCGGAAGCCACCTGGAGCGCCGGGTAGCAACCGTTCGCCGCATTGCGGAGATTTTCAGGCGGGCCGGAGTGGAGGTGCACATCGACGCCACGCGGGCGCGCGGCTCGGCCGGAGAGCAGGCGCGTGCGGCAATCGCCTCCGGCTGCGATGCGGTGATTGCCTGCGGCGGAGACGGCACGGTCTTTGAGGTGCTGCAGGGCGTAGCCGAGAGCAATGCGATGATGGGTGTCATTCCGCTGGGTACGGGCAACGTGCTGGCGCACGACCTGGGATTAGCGGGAAATCCGGAGCGTGCGGCGGCGCAGCTGCTGGGCTTTACGCCGCACAGCATCTCGCTGGGACGCATTCAGTCGATGGGGCGCTCGCGCTTTTTTACGGTTGCGGCCGGGGTGGGCGTGCATGCCGAGCTTATCTACCGGGCCAACGCCCGGGCGAAGCAGAGAGGCGGCTACCTTGCCTACTACTCGCAGGGCATGAAGCTGCTCTTCCGGCATCCGTTCGTCGCCTTTCCGGTGGAAATCACGACGAACGATGGGGCGGTGATCAAGACGACCGCGCTGGAGATGGTGGCCATGCGGGTGCGGTCGTTTGGCGGGCCGCTGCGGCATTGGCGTCCGGGCAGTTCCCTGCTCTCGCCGGAGCTGCGTCTGGTTCTGCTGCGCAATGCCAGCCGGGCGCACATTTTGCGCTATGCGCTGCAGGCGCTGACCGGCATTGCTCCCTTTGACGAGTTGGAGACGCCCGACGCCGATTTCTCGTTTGTCTTCGCCAAGTCGGTGCGATGTTTTGTCCCGGAGGTGCGCGCCGCCGAGCTGCGGGTGCAGGCCGATGGCGAGCTGCTGGGGCCGGCGCCGGTCGATCTCTCGATTGTTCCCCAGGCGTTGAGGATGTTGATTCCGGCCGAGGAATGGCGTTCGGCACTGGCGGCGTTCAAAAACTGATGGAACCTGTTACCCACCTACTGACCGGCGCAACTCTGGCCCGCACCGGCTTCAACCGGAAGACCGCGCTGGCCACGGTGACCATGATGCTTGCGGCCGAGGCGGCGGACCTGGATATCGTGGCCATGGTGAAGGGCTCGGCTTGCGAGTTCATCGAGCACCGGGGCATTACCCATACCTTCGTGGCGATTCCGTTCCTTGCGGGGTTGGTAGTGGGCGTGATCTGGCTGGCAGACACGCTCTGGCAAAGGTCCCGACGGGCGCGCGGGCTGGCGCCGGCACCGCTGCGCCGATGGGGGTTGCTCTACCTGCTGGCCTGCGTGGCGGCGCTCTCCCACCTGCTGCTGGACTTTACCAACAGCTACGGATTGCGGCCCTTCTTTCCCTTTTCGCGGCACTGGTATGCGTGGGACATCGTGTTCATCTTCGAGCCCTTGATAACGGCGGCGCTGCTGGCGGCGCTGGTGCTTCCGTGGCTGTTCGGCCTGGTGAATCAGGAGATTGGCGGACGCTCCAACGGCCCACGGGGACGCGGCGCCGCGATTGCCGCGCTGCTGTTTATTGTGGTGCTGTGGGGAGTGCGCGACTTTGAGCACCGGCGCGCGCTGGCCGCCATGGATGGCGTCGAGTTTCAGGGTGAGCCGTCGATTCGCAGGGGGGCATTTCCCTACATGGTGAACCCGTTCCGGTGGGCGGGGGTGGCCGAGATCTCCAATGCCTACGTTTCGATGGAGGTGGATTCGCTGCGCCCGGAGGTCGATCCCGGCAATCGCGCCGAAACCTACTACAAGCCGCAACCTGCGGCGGCGACGGATGCGGCGGAGAAGACCGGCTTGGGACGCGCGTATTTGGAGTGGGCCCGATTCCCGCTGGTGGAGGCCGAGGCGCTAGGCGAGCCCACCCCGGGATACCTGGTGCACTTCAGCGACGTGCGTTTTATGTACCCGGACTCCCCTCTGGAGAGCTATTCCGGTACGGATTCGGGGCACCACCGCCACCCGCTGGAGGCTTACGTGCTTCTGGACTCCGATCTGCGGATGATGCGGGAGGGCTTTGGCTCGCCCACGGGGCAGCAGGAAAGGACTCAGACAGCGCCGGGTCAGGTAACGGTGCGCCGCCGGCTGCAGGCTCACGGGTCGGGTAACGCCTGGCTGCCGGCTGCAGAGGCCAAGTCGGGTAACGGTGCGCCGCCGGCTGCAGGCGCGGGGCCTAAGTCTTTTTAGCCAGCTGCTGGAGCGCTTGGCCTTCGACCCGAACCGGAAGCCACTGTTTCATCCGCTTGCCGCCGAGGCTTTCGTAGAATTCGATGGCCGGGGTATTCCAATCGAGCACTAGCCACTCGTAGCGGCCGCAGTTCTGGGCGGCGGCGATGCGGGCCACATGCAGCAGCAGCGCCTTGCCGATGCCTTTGCCGCGATGCTCAGGATTGACGAAGAGGTCGTCGAGGAAGATTCCCTGGCGGCCCTTCCAGGTGGAGTAGTTGTAGAAGTAGAGGGCGAAGCCGACCGGCTCGCCGTTCCACTCGGCGAGCGCGCAGTGGAAGCGCGGGTGGTCGCCGAAGCCGTCGCGTAGCAGGTCCTGCTCGGTGGCCTCGACGGCGTGCGGTTCGTGCTCGTACTCGGCCAAGCCCCGAATCAGCTTCAGGATAGTGCCCACGTCCTCGGCCTGGGCCGCGCGAATCTCAAGCATGCTCGTCCTCCGCAAGCAAAATAAACCAGCTGCTGAAAGTCTAGCGCATCGTGGGAAGGGCTGCGGCAGATGCGGCTGGCGCGGGCCAACCGGCGGCCTCCATGGATTGCCTCGGGTACGCGGCAAGAGATGCCGCTTCGGCCCCAGGCGCCCGGCCGGTCAGTTCCCCGTGCGCGCGGCTTCGAGGACGATCTGGTCGATGACTTCGCTGGCCTGTCTGCCGGACAGGGTGTGGTGGTTGCCGAGGATCGAAAAGACCAGTTGCTGGCCGGTGGCCATGGTGAGATATCCGGAGAGAACGTTGACGTGGTCGAGCGTGCCGGTCTTGGCGCGCAGCAGGGCTCCGGCAGGAAGGGTTTGGAAGCGCCCCGACAGGGTTCCGTCCACTCCGGCGAGCGGCAGGGAGTCGATGAATTCCGCGCCCCAGGGCTGGCTGGCCGCGTAACGCAGCAGCTTTACGGTGGCTTGGGGCGAGACCAGGTTCAGGCGGGAGAGTCCGGAGCCGTCGTAAAAGATGTATTCCTCTTGCGATAGGCCCGCCTGGGTTAAAAACCCGCGCAATACTTCGAGACCGGCGGCCACCGAGCCGCTGGTGCCCTTCTCGCGCCCCAACAGGCGGAGCAGCATTTCGGCGTGGAGATTCTGGCTGACCTTGTTGATGACGCGGATGTCCACGCCGAGCGGCGGCGAATCGTGGACGGCGAGAACCACGGGCTGAGAGCGCGGGAGAGCGCTACCGTAGTTACCAACATAGTCACCCAGGGCGCTGGTGAGCGGAGCTGCCTGTGGCGGGCCGCCAGTCGCACTGCCCTCCGCAGCGCCGCCGTTCGCCAGGCCCGCTCCATTGGCCGTATTTGCTTTCACCGGCAGGGTGCCGAGCTCGTTCCTCTCCAGATGACGAGCGCGGGTGCGGCCATGAAGGACGACGCCGCGCCTGGCCAGCAATTCGGCGAGCAGGCGAGCGCACCACTGCGCCGGGTCCTCAATGGCCAGCGCCTCGCTGGTGGCAGGGTCGTTCACAGGAATGGTGCCCCAGAGCTGCACGCGGTTGGAGCCCATGTGGCGATCAATGGAAATTTTGCGCGGGCCGCTGCCGGCAGGCGTGGTCACGATGCGGTTTTCGATCGCGTAATCCCCGGCGAAAGGCGAGGCGGTAACGAGGGCGTGCTCGCCGGGGTGTGCACCGGGAACAATGTTGAAGTACACCACGTTGTCATTGACAGCCAGGGCGGAGACCGGAGCGCCCGACTCCCAGACGAGGTCCTCCTGCGACCATCCCCGGCCGTAGGGTTCATCGACGTAAAAGCTGTCGTCAGCGACGATGTCGCCCTCGATGACTTTGACGCCATGGGCCACGATCTGATCGGCGAGTTCCTCGATGACGCGAGCGGGAGGAAAGGGCCGCTCGGTTTTCAGGTCGAAAGGAAGCGCGCGGCCGCTCAGGTTAGGGTCGCCACGGCCTACCAGCACCAAGTCTCCGGTGAGGCGTCCGGATGCGTCGGGCGGGGCGGCGGATTCGATGGTGGTTCGAAAGCGGTAGTTGGGGCCGATGAGCGCCAGGGCCGCGGCGGTGGTGAAGAGCTTGGTGTTGGAAGCTGGAGAAAAGAGGCGGTCGGCTTCGTGCGAATAGAGAACCTCTCCGGTATCCAGATCCTCGATCTCAACGCCCCAGAAGCCGCGCACCACGTCGGCCCGTGCCAGGATGGCATCCACCCGGCGCGCGAGCTCCTTGTGCGGAGCGGCAGAGGCAGCCACGCTGCAGAGCAGGAGCAGAAGGCCGGTCCACGCAAGCGTTTTTAGAGAGCCACAGAACCGCGGATGCATCAGGAGCGAATTCTAGCATTGTTGTGGAAAGGCACTGGCCAGATCCCACATCTGCCAAAGGACGGCTAGAACGGGGCACCCCCGTCTGTTAGCGAGGTGGCAGCAGGAGATTGTCGATGAGGCGGGTGGGGCCGAAGGATGCGGCGACGGCGGCGAGTGCGCCGTGAGTGATATCGGCGACGGGTTCGAGCGTATCCGGGTTGATGATTTCGAAGTAGTCGAGTTGGGCGGCGGGTTCGGAGGCGAGGATGGCGAGTGCGGCGGCGCGCAGGCGCGCGGAATCCGTCTCTCCTGCGGCGGTCAGGGATTCGATCCGCAGCAGGGAGCGGTGAAGGACCAGAGCCTGGCGGAGCTGGCCGGCGGAGAGATAGGCGTTGCGCGAGGAGAGCGCGAGGCCGTCGGCTTCGCGCACGATGGGTGCGACGATCATCTCGATGGGCAGGTTGAGATCGCGCACCATGCGGCGCAGCACGGCGACCTGGGCGGCATCTTTCTGGCCGAAGACGGCGCAGTCGGGCTGCACGATGTGGAAGAGCTTGGCGACCACGGTGCTGACGCCGCGAAAGTGTCCGGGGCGGGAGCGTCCGTCGAGCCTGTCGCTGAGTTCCTGGACGTGGACGACCGTGGTGGCTCCGGCGGGATACATCTGCTCGGCGGAGGGGGCAAAGACCAGATCGACGCCCTCGTCTTCGAGCTGGGCGCAATCGGACTGCAGGGTGCGGGGGTAGCGGGCGAAGTCCTCGGCGGGTCCGAACTGCAATGGATTGACAAATATCGATACCACGACGAGCGAGGCGTGGGCGCGCGCATGGCGCACCAGCGAGAGATGGCCCTCATGCAGGGCTCCCATGGTAGGAACGAAGCCGATGGTGAGGCCCTGCACTATGGCCGCGCGGCTGGCGGCCTGCATTTCGCCGATGTCGTGGATGATCTTCATGGCTTTGCGGAGCCGGGTTTGGATTGCGAGGAAGCTGCGGGCGCCGAAGGAGCGGGCGCCGGAGTGGGCAGAGCGGGAACCACGGGTGCGGAGGCTACGGGCTGGAGATGCCAGCTCTGCGCGGTCTGCTGGAAGAGCGGTTCGAGACGCGGGAAATCCTGCGGCGCGCAGCGCAGCGCGATGGAGTAGACGAGCCCGTCGCTTCCCTGGATGAGCGCGACATCCTCGATGGGTCCGGCATCGCCGGATTTGTCATGGAACTGGACGCGCACCATTTCGGCCTCGGCGCCGTTGAGCAGCAGGTGGGAGCGTTGCAGGGTTTCGACCGAGGCGAAGGTGTCGCCGGGGGTGAGAACGAGGTCCACCACGGAATCGAGCGATGGCGGTTCGCCGTTGTCTTCGTTGGGGAGCGGGCCGATGGCGGCGACGGTGAGCTGCGGCAAGCTGCCGGAGTCAACTCCGGGATGAGGCTCGGCGACGACGAAGCCGAGATCGTCGAAGATGTTGCCGAGACGCTGCCAGGAGGCTGGCACAGTGACGCAGAGTCCGACGGAGACGACACATTCGGCGCGCCCGGCGGCCTTCTTGGTGGTTGCGGAGGAGGCGGACGTATGCGGCTGCGGAGTTGGCTGCGCGGAAAGGCCGATGCAGAGACAGACGATGGCGAGTAGGGATTTGGCGGTTGCGTTCATGGATGATTATTTCCGTCCGGCAAGCGGAGCCGGGGCGGTTTCGCCGAGAGCCCGGTTCGCTTCGCGCGGCAGGTGGTAGGACTCGGCGTCGGCGGGAAAAGCGGCGCTGCGTACGTCGTCGCAGTAGGAGTGGATAGCCTGAGCGATGAGTTCGCCGGCATTGCAATAGCGGCGCACGAACTTAGCCGGGGGATGGAAGGTGAGTCCAGCGAGATCGTGAAAGACCAGGATCTGGCCGTCGCACTCGGGGCCGGCGCCGATGCCAATGGTGGGGGTTGCGACCTGGGCGGTGATGCGGGCGGCGACTTCGCGCGGGATACCTTCCAGTACGATGGCGGCCACGCCGGCGCGGTCGAGTTCGGCGGCGTCGGCGAGCAGGGCGTCGATGGCGGGCGCGGTCTTACCCTGCACCTTGTAGCCGCCCATGCGGTGCACGGATTGGGGAGTCAATCCAATGTGGCCGATGACCGGAATTTCCGCGTCGAGCATGCGATGGATGATGGGGAGGCGCGAGATTCCGCCCTCGATTTTGACCGCTTCGGCGCCGCCGTCCTTGACGAAGCGCACGGCGTTCTCCACCGCTTTGCGGCTGCCGGCGTGATAGGAGCCGAAGGGCATGTCTGCCACCAGAAAGGCGCGGTGCACGGCGCGGCGCACGGCGCGTGTGTGATGCAGCATCTCCTCCACGGTGACCGGCAGGGTGCTGTCATAGCCGAGCACGACTTGGGCGAGCGAGTCTCCTACCAGGATGAGGTCCACGCCGGCTTCATCGGCTAGGCGCGCGGTGGCGTAATCGTAGGCGGTGAGCGAGACGATGGGTTCGCGCTTTTGCTTCTTCTCCGCCAGGGTTTGCACGGTGACGCGTTGGCGGAAATCGCCGCTGGTGATGCTCATGGAACTCCTCCAGTGCGGCTCCGCACTTTCCGCAAGCCAGCGGCTGCCGCCTGTGCGCCCCCTCGGCTTTTGCGACGGGGGCCGACGGCCCTCCGGCTGCTGACGCCGGGGCGCAAATGACCAGGGGGCCGGGCTGATTGTAGCCGCTGGCGGAGAACCGAAGCAACCGGGGCGATGGATTGTACGGCGGGTCAATGGTACGAGGCTGACTGGCCCCGCGCTGCCTGATTCCGCGCAGGGCCAGTGGAATCGTTAGCGGATTCCGCGCTGGCTCAGCGGTTTGGCGTATTCGTGATCGGTCTGGCAAACGTGGTGCTCCAGCCAATCACGCAGGAAATAGAGGACGTCAATGGTGACACTTGTGCTGCCCTTACTGTACTCTTCCGCGAATTTCTGCACTTTTTCGGTGAGTTCGCGGTGTTCGGCCACGTGTACTGGGAGGCCGTCGAAAGCGACCGCACGCATGGCGGCTTCCTCGGCCGCGAAGTGATCCCGCGCGTATTGCAGCAGCCGTTGCAGCACGCTGCCAACGACGAGGCGCCCTTGTCCCTGGGCCATAGCGTCGTTGAGTTCATTGACAAGGGAAAAGAGCTTCTGATGGTCGAGGTCAAATTGTTTTACAGAGACGGAATACTGTTGCTTCCACTCAAAAAGCGCCATGGCCGATCGTCTTTCAGCAGCCGAAACTTGCCGCGAACGTGATTTCAGCCCACCTACGACAAGCACGAGCTGGTTCCCGTTTCGCACCGCTGGAACAACTTCGCAGGGCGCGAAGAGCGAGCATCCAGGCCACACCTATCTATACTGCTGATCTATAAGTGTAAATGCAGGCACCGCGGTTTTTCCTTCCGTCTTGATAAACGGAAAAGATAGTGTGCACATTCTCAAATTGGGAAGCGCGAAATGGCTTGAACGGCTATTCGCGCTCGTGGTCCTGCTGGCCGAGGGGCAGGAAATATTGGGTGCCCTTGATCGGCTCGCTGACCCGGCGAAGCAGGACCTGGAGATCGTCGCTGCGCTCGACAAAGTCGATCTCGGCGGTGTTGACCACCAGGAGGTCGCTGGCCGAGTAATGGAAGAAGAAATGTTCGTAGGCCTTGACGACCTCTTCCATGTATTCGTCGCTGATGGCGCGCTCGTTGGCGACGTTTTTGCGGCGCAGGCGCTTGCGGAGGACATCGAGCGGGGCCTGAAGGTAGATGACCAGGTCGGGGGTGGGCAGCTCGCTGCGCAGGAGTTTGTAATAGCGGTCGTAGACGGCCAGCTCGGGGTCGGTGAGGTTGAGGTTGGCGAAGAGCTTATCTTTTTCGAAGATGTAGTCGGTGACGATGATTTTTTGCGCGCTGCGGGCGGCCGACAAGGCGCGCATCTGCTCGTAGCGGCGGATGAGGAAGGCGAACTGGGCCTGGAATGCCGCGCCCGGTTCTCCGTCGTAAAAGGCGGAGAGGAATGGGTTTTCCTCGGCTTCCTGCACCAGCTGGCCGTGCAACTGGGCGGCCAGAAAACGGGTGAGCGTGCTCTTGCCGACGCGAATCGGACCTTCTACGGCGATATATCGGGGTGCTTCAAAAAGATTGGCCATGGTCGAGGCGCCGTCGATGATCTGTTTGAGGAGCTCACCCGAAGCATAGCGCGGGGTGTGCGGTGGGAGCAACAGGCTTTCGATGAGAACAGGTGAGGCGGACGAGCTGGAGAGCGTAGAATTAGGGCGATGATCGGCTATCTAGCGGGAGCGTTGGCGGCGGGCGCCGCTACCTTTGCCGGAGCGCACACCATGGTTCCGTGGTCGCAGCTCTATGGCGAAAACTTTAACGGCATCCAGGAGGGCCGGAAGGTTCTGGCGCTGACCTACGACGATGGGCCGAACGACCCGTGGACGATGAAGCTGCTGGAGGTGCTGGAAAAGCACCAGGTGCCGGCGACGTTCTTCATGCTGGGGCGGTATGTGCGGGAGCGTCCGGATATTGCGCGCGCGGTGTTCGCGGCGGGACACGCGGTGGGCAATCACAGCTTCCAGCATCGGAACCTGATTTTTGCCGGCGAGGCCGAGCTGCGCAAGGAGCTGGAGGATACCTCGAAGGCGATCGAGGACGCGACGGGCGAGCGTCCGTTCCTGTTCCGTCCGCCGTTCGGGGGACGCAGGCCGGGGACGTTTAAGGTGGTCGAGGAGCTGAAGATGTTTCCGGTGATGTGGCGGGTGACCTGCTTTGACTGGTCGGCGAAGTCTCACGAGGTGATTCTGAAGCACGCGCGGCAGCAGATTGCGGGCGGCGAGGTGGTGCTGCTGCACGACGGCGGCCACCTGCGCATGGGCGAAGACCGCAGCCATACGGTGCGGGCCACCGACGAACTCATCCGCGAATATAAAGACCGGGGATTCGTGTTTACCACCGTGACCGAGATGATGCAGATGCGTGCGGGAATGCAAGTGCCGTTTGGAGCGACGGCAAGGTAGAGCGTTACGCTGGAACGCGGCGGCCTGCGGGCCGCCATTTTTTTGCGGCGGATAGAATCCTTTTCATCCGGCGGGGGCTCTTCAGAGTAGAGGGCAAAGATGAGCACGACGGTGACAGTAGAGGCATTAAGAGATGAGATCAAGAACGGGCGTCGTTCGCAGATGATTGACGTTCGCACGCCGTCTGAGTACGCCGGTGGGCATATTCCGTGCGCGGTGAACATCCCCATGGACCAATTTGAGGCTCGCCGGAAGGATTTGCGGCTGGAGGACGGCGTGGTGCTGGTGTGCAAGGCGGGCGCACGGGCGCAGATGGTTGCCGATTGGCTGGCTGCGCAGCCGGGCGTGCGAGTGCTGCAGGGCGGCACCGAGGCCTGGATCTGCCAGGGGATGGAAGTGGTGGAGTCGGCCAAGTCGCGCTGGTCACTAGAGCGGCAGGTGCGTCTGGGAGCCGGGTTGATGGTGCTGGCCGGGACGGTTGCGGCAGTGTCTGGCGTGCACGGTGCGATCTGGCTGGCGATGTTTGTGGGCGCGGGGCTGACGTTTGCGGGAGCGACCGACATCTGCATGATGGGAGTTTTGCTGGCCAAAATGCCTTGGAACCAGGCACGGACGACGAAAATTCTAAAGCCAGCTTGCAGATAATTGCTGCGGATAAATTGGGCGCGGAGCGGACGGTTGCGGCACAATTGCAGAGATGAATTTTGAAGAGCTGGTGAACGAGCATAAGGACGCGGTGTACCGGCAGATGCTGCGGGTGTGCGGCAACCACGCGGACGCCGAAGATGTGCTGATGGACGCTCTGTTGAAGGCCTACAGAAGTCTGGGGCAGTTGCGCGAAGCGGCGGCCTTCCGGGCGTGGCTGGGGCAGATCGCGCGCCGCCTGTGCTGGCAGCTACGGGAGCGCGAGGCGTTGGCGCCGCTGCTGCAGCTCTCGGCCATGGAGGACGAAGGCACGGAGTTGGCCTCGCCGGGCGAAGCAGTGGATGTGGAGCTGGCGCGGCGCGAGATGAAGTCTCTGCTGTGGCAGGTGATCGAGGAACTGCCGCAGGAGGCTCGCGAGGTGTATCTGCTGCGCGACGTGGAGGAGCTGAGCGGCGAGGAAGTGGCGCAAAAGCTGGGGATCACCTTGGCGGCGATGAAGAGCCGGCTGCACCGGGCGCGCCAAGCGGTGCGGGAACGGCTGGACAGGATTCTGCCGTTGGGTATCGAGCGTTAGCCTGCGGGACGCGAGGCGAAGGATTCTGAAAATCGAGAGGAGAAAATGGCCATGCTGGAAGTTTCGGTGGAACATTTGGGAGCGGTGCAGTTTGAGATCAAGGCGCGGAAGAACTCGGTTGTGAGCGACCAGCCGGAGGAGAATGGCGGCTTCGATGAGGGAATGACGCCGCCGGAGCTGATGCTGGCCTCGCTGGGCTCCTGCGCCGCGTTTTACGCGGTCGATTACCTGAAACGGCAGAAGCTGCCGGTAGAGGGGATCAAGGTTCGGGTAACGGCCGAAAAGGCGAAGAATCCGGCGCGGCTGGATCAATTCAAGATCGAAGTGGACGTGCCGGCCGGATTGGGCGACGAGCACGTGAAGGGCGTGGACGAGGCGGTGCGCCGCTGTTTGATTCATAACACGCTGACGCATCCGCCGGCGATGGAGATCGCGATCCGGAAGACTGTGGCGGTGTAGGACTGAGGTTGATTCCTGATGCTCCCCACATATTGGCAACTAGGAGCAAATATGGGCCACCTGTGAGAATTGCGAAAAAGGGCCGGGCATGTGCGCCGGCCCTCTTCTTTGTTTGGCTACGGCATCGATGGGTTGAAGAGGATATCGTGCATCCAGTCGGTGGGGTGGCCGGCCACGCGCAGCGCAACGGCGAGCTGGGCGAAGTGGCGCACGTTATGCTCCATCACCTGAATGAAACATTTCTTGCGGGAGACGCGAAGTTCGCCCCGAATGAAGAGCTTCGCGGCGTCCTCGGGGGTCGAGCGCTCGACCCACTGCTTTAGCAGCGCAAAGGCCTGCTGGTGGATGACGAAGAGCTCGTCGAAGGTTGCGTGCGGAAGCGCGAGCAGATCGGCGCGTGAGGCATTGGGGTCGCGTAGGTCGTTAAGCGCCTGGGCAAAGCTCAGCTCGACCAGGAACATGTGGAAGAGTGCGGAGCGCAGGTCTTTCGCTTTGGCGATGTCGAGGGGAAGATCGAGCAGGTCCGCCGGCTGCTGCAGGAACCACTCCTTCCAGCGGCCGATCTCGATATCCTGCGCGGCGAGCATCTCCGGGAACGTGAACACAAGTGCGCTGTTGGGCAATTCATCCCTCCGGGTAAGGCAATTTCGGTCTACTTACTTGATGCGGCTCTGCTGCAGTTTGAGAGATTTTTCTTCCACCCCGCGCGCCAGTTTTTCCTTGTAGGCGATGAGCCTCTCCGTCAAGGCAGGGTCGTCGGTGGCGAGAATCTGTGCGGCGAGGATTCCGGCGTTGGTGGCCCCGGACTTGCCGATGGCGACGGTGGCGACGGGAATTCCGGCGGGCATCTGCACCATGGCGAGCAGGGCGTCGAGGCCTCCCAGCGAGGTGGCGGCGATGGGGACGGCGATGACGGGCAGGATGGTCTCGGCGGCGATGACACCGGCCAGGTGAGCCGCGCCGCCGGCTCCGGCGATGATGACGCGGATGCCCCTGGCGGCGGCCTGGCGGCTGAATTCGCTGGTGCGCGCCGGGGAGCGGTGCGCCGAGCAGATATCGATCTCGTAGGGAATGCCGAAGAGTTCGAGGGCCTTGGCGGCCTCGTTCATGATCTCGAGGTCGCTGTCACTGCCCATGAGGATGGAGACTACCGGCTCTGTATGCATCGTTTTCTGCTCTCTCGTCCGGAAGCGGATTCCGTTTTTTTGTCTTCGTTTCTTGGACTCGTCTTAAGGTTTCAGGCGGCGATGGGCTATGTCGCTACGGTACTGCATTCCATCGAAGCTGATGCAGCGGACGGCTTCATAGGCGCGGGCGACAGCCGACTCGAGACTTTGGGCGCGGGCGGTGACGCCAAGGACGCGGCCGCCGGAGGTAACGATGCGGCCATCGGCGAGGCTGGTGCCGGCGTGGAAGACCTTGACGCCGTCGAGGGCATCGGCGCGTTCCAGGCCGGTGATGGGGGCGCCGGACTGATAAGCGCCGGGGTAGCCGCCGGAGGCCATGACGACGCAGACGCTGGGGTCGGGACTCCAGCGGAAGATGCCGTCGCTGAGGCGTCCTTCGATGCAGGCCTCAAATGCTTCAAGCAGGTCGCTGTCCAAGCGCATCAGGATGGGCTGGGTCTCCGGGTCTCCGAAGCGGCAGTTGAACTCGAGCACCTCGGGGCCGCGGGCAGTCATCATGAGGCCGCAGTATAGGACTCCGGTGTAGGGGTTGCCCTCCTCGGCCATACCGTCGATGACCGGTTTGGCGATGTGGCGCACCAGCCAGTCGCGCATGTTGTCGTCGATCAGGCCGGAGGTGGAATAGGCGCCCATGCCGCCGGTGTTGGGGCCGGTGTCGCCATCGCCGATGCGTTTGTGATCCTGTGCGGCTACCAGCGGCGCGACGCGTTCGCCATCGCTGACCACCAGGAAGCTGATCTCCTCGCCCTCGAGGAACTCCTCGAAGAGCACGTGATGTCCGGCGTCGCCCAGCAGGCCCTGCAGCATGGCGGTGGCAGCCCGGGCGGCTTCTTCTTTGCTGGCGGCGATGATCACGCCTTTGCCCGCGGCGAGGCCATCGGCTTTGACCACGATGGGCGGGCTGAAGTTGGCCAGCGCGTCCTTTACCTGGGAGACCGAGTGGACCTGCACGTAGAGCGGCGTAGGAATGCGGTGGCGGGTCATGAAGGCCTTGGAGAAGCTCTTGCTGGTCTCCAACTGCGCGGCGGCCTGGGTGGGACCGAAGACAGGGATGCCACGGCGGCGGAGCTCATCGACCGTGCCGAGCATGAGCGGCACCTCGGGGCCGACGACGACCAGATCCGGGCTGACCTTGACGGCCGCTTCGAGGATTGAATCCAGATGGTTGAGATCGCAGGGGACGCAGGTTGCGTCCTGCGCAATGCCGGCATTGCCCGGGGCGCAGAAGAGTTGGGTGACCCGGGGCGACTGCTTCAATTTCCAAACCAGGGCGTGTTCGCGGCCGCCGCCGCCCAGCACCAGAACTTTCATGGATTCTCCAACCAAAAAGGGTATGAGGTTGCGGCGGGGTAAGTCAAACATTTTGAGTGAAGGGCGGGCGGCAGAGCAGAAAGAGTGCTCCGCGAACGGGGAGGAATATTTGCTTCGGGGCGACGCGGACTGATAGCTTTTGAGCAATGGAGCACAATTGCAATCAATGCGGTGCGGTGGTGGAAGGCGGGCGGCCCTTCTGCCCGAAGTGCCAGGCGCCGCAGATCAAGGTTCCGGTGCGTCCACCGACGGCGCCGGTTACCGAGCCTCTTCCGCCGGGGACTCCGGAGGACGTGCAGCCCCCGGCCGAGCCCATGGTAAGCGAGAGCGGTACGCCCGCAGCTCCGCCCGTGCTGCCGTTGCAGCCGCTGCCGCAAGGCAAGCTGCTCTGGCGTCCGGCGGTTGGTTCGGCGCTGGTGGCGGGCCTGCTGGCCGCCGTTGGCACCTCGGTCCCGGTGATTCCGCTGGCCATGCTGTGCATGTTTGCCTCCGGCGGATTGGCGGTTACGCTCTATCGCCGCCGCGTAACTACGCAGACGGTGACGCCGTGGATGGGGGCAAAGCTGGGCGTGCTCTCCGGCGGATTGGGATTCGGACTGCTGGCGCTGCTGAGCGCGCTGCGGTTATTTGCCGCCAGCGAACGCAGCGAGTTGCGCACCGCCTTCCGGGAGAAGATGCAGGAGGCCATGGCAAATGCATCCGATCCGGACGTGCGCCAGGCCATGGAACAGTTTCGCAACTACATTTCCACCGACCACGGCCTGATTCTGATGGTGCTCCTGTTTCTGGGAATTGCGGCGGTGCTGTTTCTGGTATTCAGCGCGCTGGGCGGTGCACTGGGGGCGGCCCTGTTTGGACGCGAGGTCAGCCGCAGGGAGCAATGAGCGGGAAGTTGCGCGCCGGTTTTCTGCGAGGCGGCCCAGTGGTGGGCACGGGGCGCCAGACGACGCTCCGGCCGCGGCGCTCGGCGCTTGCCGTGCAATGATTGGTCGCGTATTATCGGGCAGTTATGAATGTCATCCCTCGGCCGCCTCATCTGCGTGAAAAAGAACAGATCATGTCCGCCTCCGAAATCGAGCGCACGCTGGTTCGCCTGGCGCACGAGATCGTGGAAAAAAACAATGGCGTCAGCACACTCGGTCTGATCGGTATCCGCCGCCGGGGCATTCCGATTGCCGAGCGCCTGGCCAGGCACATCGAGCGCATCGAGAAGACTGCGGTGCCGGTGGGCACGCTGGACATCACGCTCTACCGCGACGATCTTTCCACCGTGGGGCCCAAGCCGGTGGTGGAACCCCGGCCGATCGGCTTCAACATCACAGGCAAAGACGTAGTGCTGTGCGACGACGTGCTCTACACCGGGCGCACGGTTCGCGCGGCGCTGGATGCGCTGTTTGACCAGGGCCGCCCGCGCAGCGTAAAGCTGCTGACCCTGATCGACCGCGGACACCGCGAGTTGCCGATCGAGGCCAGCTTCGTGGGCCGCCGGGTGCAGACCACGGACTTGGAAATCATCGAGGTCAAGCTCACCGAAACCGACCAGATGGAAAAGGTTCTGCTGGTTGAGCGGGTTCCGGAATCCGGGAGCTAGCGAAGGACAGCATGAAAGCCAAGCCCCGGTCGCTGCTCGGGATCGAGCCGCTGGATTCGCGGCAGATCCTGGAAATTCTCACGCTGGCCAAGCGCATGAATCCGAGCCGGCCGCGCCTCACTCTTCGCGGCCGCCGCATCGCCCTGCTGTTCTACGAAAACTCCACCCGCACCCGCACCAGCTTTGAGATTGCAGCCAAGTCGCTGGGCGCTTCCACCGTGGTCATTCATGCCACCACCGCCAGCATCGAAAAAGGCGAATCGCTGAAAGACACCGGGCAGACGTTGCAGTCGATCGTGGACGCGATCGTGATGCGGCATCCCAGCTCGGGCGCACCGCTGTTTCTTTCCCGGCTCATCGATATCCCAATCATCAACGCCGGGGACGGAATGCACGCGCATCCCTCGCAGGCGCTGCTCGATGCATTCACCATCCTGAACCACAGGAAGAGCCTCAAGGGGCTGAAGATCGTCACTATCGGCGATATCTTCCACAGCCGCGTGGCGCGCAGCGACGCGCACATCTTCAGCAAACTGGGCGCGCGCGTAGTGCTGTGCGGTCCGGACGTGCTGCTGCCCGACTCGGCGCAGCAACTGGTGCCGGGGGTGGAGATCGTGCGCGATATGGAGGAGGCAATCCGCGGCGCTGACGTGGTGATGATGCTGCGTGTGCAGCAGGAGCGCCTTTCGGGAATGCAGATCAACGTGGACGAATACATCCGCCGCTATCAACTAACCTCGTCCCGGCTGAAGCTGGCAAAGAAGGACGCTCTGGTGATGCATCCCGGGCCGATGATCCGGGGCATGGAGATGACCGACGAGGTTGCCGATTGCCCGCAGTCGGTGGTGCTGGAGCAGGTATTGAACGGGGTGAAGGTGCGCATGGCCATTCTGGCATCGTTGTTGGGACCAACGCGGGGAGCAAAAAAATGAGCACGCTGCTGCTGAAGGGCGGGCATCTGATCGACCCCGCCACGGGACACGACGCACCGGCCGACGTAGTGCTCTGCGACGGACGCGTGCTGGAGGTCGCCAATCCGGGCGAGGCCAAGAACGTGGCCGAGGAGACGCTCAACGTAAAAGGACTGATCGTCGCTCCCGGCTTCATCGACCTCCACGTGCACTTGCGCGAGCCGGGGCAGACGCACAAGGAAAACATCGCCACCGGCACGGCGGCGGCCGCGGCCGGGGGCTTTACCTCGGTTTGCGCCATGCCGAATACGCGCCCTATCAATGATTCGCCGGCCTTGACGCGATGGATGCAGGACGAGGAGCGCGGCGCGGTGGTCAACGTGTTTCCCATTGCGGCGGCAACGCTGGGCAGCCAGGGAGAAAAGCTCAGCGATTACCGCGAGTTGAAAGAAGCCGGCGCGGTGGCCTTGAGCGACGACGGCCGGCCGATTCTGGACGACCACATCATGCGCGAGGCGCTGGCGCTGGCGGCCAAAGTGGGGCTCACGGTGATTCAGCACGCGGAGGACACCAAGATCTCGCACGGCAATCCGATGAACGAAGGGATCACATCGTTCCAACTGGGACTGCGCGGGCAGCCCGCGGCCTCGGAGTGGCAGATGGTGGAGCGCGACATCCGGCTGGCGAGCCAGGAGGGCGGACGCCTGCACGTGGCCCACGTCTCCACTGCAAAGTCGCTGGAGATGATGCGCCTGGGCCGCGCCTCGCAGGTGCAGGTCACTGCCGAGGTCACGCCGCATCACTTTCTGTTCACCGAAGAAGACTGCGCGACCTATGACACGCGCTACAAGATGAATCCGCCGCTGCGCTCGGCCTCGGACCGGGAAGCCATGCGCGCCGCGCTCATCGACGGAACCATCGACGCCATCGCAACCGACCACGCGCCGCATGCCCTGTTTGAAAAGGAAGTGGAGTTCGACAAGGCCGCCTTCGGCATTACCGGGCTGGAGATCGCGCTGGCGGCAACCATCACGACCTTTCAGCACACTGGCAAAATCACTCTCTCGCGCGTGGTGGAACTGCTGTCCACCAACCCGGCGAAAATTGTGGACCTGCACGGCCGGGGCACGCTGGCCGCAGGCTCGGTGGCCGATGTTACGATCTTCGATCCGAAGAAGCGCTGGACCTACGATGTAGCGAAGACGCGCTCGCGTTCACGCAACTGCCCGTACGACGGAATGCAGTTCTATGGCAAGGTGCGCGCCACCATTGTAGGCGGCAAGGTTGTGTTCAACGAATTGTAGTTACGACTGTCGCGAAGAAAGCTGCCGCGAAGTTTGAGTTCACGCAGGGCCCGCTGAGCGAGCGGGTCTTTTGCTGTTAGAGTGGAACTTCCAGTCATGCAGGACGCCGATTCCATCCTGACCTCGATCTTCGGACTCGAAAGTTTCCGGCTGCAGCAGCGCGAAATTGTGAGTGACGTGCTTGCGGGCCGCGACGCGCTGGTGGTGATGCCGACCGGCGCGGGCAAAAGCCTGTGCTATCAGCTGCCGGCAGTGGCGCTGCGCGGGCTTACGCTGATCGTCTCTCCGCTGATTTCGCTGATGACCGACCAGGTGCGGCAGCTGCGCGCGCTGCGCATCCCGGCGATGATGCTATGCAGCGGACAGAGCCGGGACGAGCAGCGCGAAGCGATGGCGAAATTGCGGGATGGATTCCGTGGATTGTTTTACGTGGCGCCGGAGAGGTTCAGCGCACCGGGATTTTTTTCCATCATCACCGAGCGCAAACTGTCGCTGCTGGCCATCGACGAGGCGCACTGCATCAGCCAGTGGGGACATGACTTCCGTCCCGAGTATTTGCGCCTTGGCGAAGTACGCAAGCAGTTGGGCGATCCGTTGACGATTGCGCTGACGGCGACGGCAACGCCTGAGGTGCGCGCCGACATCGTGCGCAACCTGGCGCTCAATCAGCCCGCAATTCACGTCACCGGCTTCGACCGCCCCAACCTCAGCTATCAGTCGATCGTTTTTGCCAAGGCGAAGAACAAGGATGCGGAGCTGATCGATTATCTTTCACGCCGCAAGTCGGGTGGGATTGTTTATTGCTCGACTCGCAAACATGTGGAGCAGCTCTCGGCACTGCTGGAGGAGCGCCTGCGCGGGCGCACGGTGGTGGCCTATCATGCGGGGATGGAGCAGGAGGTGCGCAGCAGCAATCAGCATCGCTTCATCGATCGCGAAGACGCCATCGTGGTGGCAACCAACGCCTTCGGCATGGGGATCAACAAACCCAACCTGCGCTGGGTGATTCACTACAACCTGCCAGGGAGTCTGGAAGCTTATTACCAGGAGGCAGGACGCGCCGGGCGCGACGGCCTGCCCGCCGAGTGCATTCTGTACTTTGCTCCGGCTGATGTGATGATGCAGAAGTTTTTTATCGACAAGATCGGCGATACCAACCTTCAAATAACCGACAGAGAAATTGCGGTTTTGCGGAAGCGGGCTGACAAACAACTGAACGCCATGCAGAACTATGCGCGATGGGAGCGCTGCCGGCGTCGCCAGATTCTGGAGTACTTTGGCGAAGCGAAGATTCCGGAGAACTGCCACTGCGACGTGTGTTGCGCCCGCCAGCCAACCCTGAAACTGACGGGACGGGCGGCGGCCATGGATACAGAGCGCGAGTCCGCATCGCTCCAGTCCGCGGCGGCTCCGCGCGCCGCGGCCGTCGGGCGTGCCCTGGGCCCGGTGGTGTTGACGCCTCCGGACGGGCGGCTGGCCAGGTTGAAGGAGTTGCGCCGCGAAGTCGTCCGCTCGCTGGGCACCATGTTCTTCCGGCATATGCCGGATCAGTTGTTGGACCAGTGGATCGCACAGCCGCCGAAATCGTTGGAGCAGTTGCGCGACGACTATGAAGTGCACAACAAAATCATTGAGAACTTCGGCCAGCGAATCCTGCAGTTGGTGAGTTCAGAACAAAAGCCGCGAAGCTTTGTCGGCATGAGCGAAGCCAGTGCACCGAGTTCCGCGAACCCAATTCCCGCCGCGCCGGTTGCAGTGAGGCCGACTTCCGTGAGGCCGTCCCTTCCACGGAGTGAGCGCGCATCGCGGGCGAAAGTTGCGGCGGCCAAAGAATCTGCGGGCGGCAAGGTGGGAGTTCTGCATGGGCGCGCGGTGGAGGCACGCTTCGAACGGCTGCGCACGCTGCGGCTCGAACTGGCGCGCAAGCATCAATGGCCCGCCTATTGCGTGCTGCAGGACGCAACCCTGCTGGAGATTGCGCGCTGCCAGCCAAAAACCATGCGCGAACTTCTGGAGATCAAGGGCATGGGACCGAAGCGCGCGGAGCGATTTGGAAAAGAATTGCTGGCAGAGCTCGCAAGAGAATAGTTCCAACGCGGCGCGATGCGAACCACTGCGGCGCGCGGAAGGCTCGGAGAAAAAACGATGGGGTTGACGATGGGCAACTGGCTTACGTGGGCTCTGCTCTCGGCTTTTTTCGCGGCCGTGACGGCGGTCCTCGCCAAGGTCGGCGTTGCCGGAGTGGATTCGCCACCGCCATCCGAACCTCCGTGGTGGTTGTCTTCACCTGGCTGCTGGTGGCGTTGACCCGAGAGACCGCTCGGTACAGATGCTCTCGCGCAAAACCTGGCTGTTCCTGGTTCTCTCCGGAGTGGCTACGGGGCTTTCCTGGCTGTGCTACTTCCATGCCTTGAAGATTGGTCCGGTCTCCAAGGTTGCGCCCATCGACAAACTCAGCGTCGTGCTGGTCATCGTCTTTGGCGCCTTTTCCTGGGAGAGCGGATGAGCGTTGCCAAAGCTGCCGGAGGATTTCTGATCCTGGCCGGGGCGATCATCATCGCACTGGATGAGCCTGGAGAAGTCGCCGGCGAGCGCGCCGCTTGGGTGAGCGGGAAGCGGTCAGGTAAATCAAGCAAATAAAGTTGAATAGTTATTGACAAACAGAGTAACTGGCTACAAAATCTTGGACTAGCACACCATTCGATCCAAGATGTAGACGTAGTTTGCAGCTCAAGCGGATTCCTTCAAGGGAGGAGGATCGAGGCCGGTGCTGTTGTAGCTGTGTCGTATCTTCGAAGCTACGGGGTGGCTAGACCTCGTTTTTTCACTGTTCAGTCTCCGCTCCGCTGGCGGAGACTTTTTCGTTTGAACGCCATGCATTGAAGCGGTTCGAGACACGTGTTACAAACAGGTAGCAGAAGCGGTGCTGACCATGCCGACAGCCAAACGCAAACACGCCCTGGCGCCACCCGAAGTTGTCATTCCGGAGAAGATTTACTTTCGCATCGGCGAGGTGAGCGCGCTGGCGAAGCTGCCCACCTATGTGCTGCGCTTCTGGGAGACGGAGTTTGCGCAACTGCGGCCCATCAAGAGCAGCACCGGCCAGCGGATGTACCGGCGCAAGGACGTGGAATTCGTCATGCAGATCCGCAAGCTGCTTTACGAAGACGGTTTCACCATTGCGGGAGCGCGCGAGAGGCTGCGTGAAGAGACACGAGAGCACCGTCCGCAGAATCCTCCCATGAGCCAACTTCTGAGCCAGTCCGTCAGCCAGGATGGGATGGAGGCGCAGAACGAATCGCAGGCCGGATTGCCGTTTCCCGTACCGTCGAAGCGCGAACTTCGCCAAGAAGAGCTACAGAGCTTGCGCCGGCAACTCTGCGAAGTGCTTGAACTGCTCTCCTGATTTCAGCACAAGCTGCTGCCGGCTCCTCCAAGCTAGATCATCAAGTTCGCAGCGTGGTCGGGAGGAGTGCTGAACGTCGACCTGTCATACAGAAAGTTTCCCGTCGTGTCCATGCCAGCGAATCGGTAGATACCGGGCAGAATCCAGCCCTTTAACGGCGTGGTTACCGCGCCGAAGACGTGGTTGAAGTTGATGGCGAACGTGTTGGAGTAGTGGATTCGAAGACCGGAGGTGAGTGTCTCAACCGTAAAAGGGAGGTAGGGACTGATGGACTCCGAAGGCGGACGCGCACTTTGAAACCCAGGATTGCCGGCCAGCCACTGGAAGCGCACGGCGAGGAATTTCAGCAGCGGAAAAAAGACCATCTCAGGGATCTCGCCGGGTAGCGCCCACAGGATCTCATCCGGGCGCAGAAACTGCCCCAGCAACCGTTCATAATGAAATGATTCATGGGAGAAGCCGGAATGCGGCGGGAGGTGATCCAGCGGGAATCGCCGGAGCAGGGCACGTCCCAGAGGAACGCCAATGACGGGCACAAAGCCGTCGTCCTCACGGATACAGGCGATTCGGGTCTGCGCCCGGCTGGCCCACATCAACACGTTGTGTAACTCTTCGATCGCGAACTCGACATCTCCCAGCAGCGGATAGCGCGCTTCCTCCGGTTTGGAGATGTCCATCCTTTCGGATCCGTCCAGCTTATCGGTGAGCTGCTGCGCAACCTCTTGGGCAAGCTTCTCCGGGTCCTGCGTAAGAAGCAGCGGGCGATCTGTCCCCATGAGAAATCCTCGAATTTTCCGGGTGAGCGGCCCACTGGCGCTCACCGCCAGCCGCTCGAAATATGAGTTTCGCTGACTCGGCTGCTTGGTGAAGTAGAACAGCAGCCACATCTTCAACTCACCGTAACACATCGCAGCGCAGCCAAACTTCACGCCGCGAGTGCAACCGAGAATGTTGCCGGCGGGAGGCGCCTGTTAGGTTGGCGTGCCGGTGATGTAGGCCTCCAGGTGGCGGATGGTTTCGCGCTGGGAGGCGAGGATCGAATTGACCAGGTCGCCGATGGAGATCATGCCGACCAGCCGCTCATGCTCCATGACCGGGAGATGGCGGATACGATTTTTGGTGATGATCTCCATGCAGTCGCCGACGCTATGGTCGGGAGAGACTGCGATCACCGGAGAGCTCATGATTTCCGCAACCGTGGTGCTCGGGGAAGATTTTCCTTTGAGGAAGACCTTGCGCGCGTAGTCGCGCTCAGAGACGATGCCGACGATCTGGCCTTCGGAGATCACCAATAGCGCTCCCACTTGCTTATCCGCCATCATTGCGATTGCCGTGTAAACGGAGTCCGATGGAGAGACGGAAAAAATCACGCTGCTTTTTTTGTTCAGGATGGGACGAATCGACTCAGAAAGATGCATCTGTTGCCACCTCAGGAGCAACCATAATACTCCGAATACGGAATTGGTCAATGCCGGGGAGAGCGCCGAGACTCCAGATTTCCAAGCCCGTGTTTCGAGTAACATAAAGCTCATGGACCGCGTGACCATTCCCTCGACGCCTCCGTTGGTTGAACTGTGCAACGTCACGGTTGTCCGCAATGGGCGCGTGGTGCTGCAGGAAGTGAACCTGCGCATTGAGGCGGGCGAGCACGTCGCGATCATGGGGCCGAACGGCTCGGGCAAATCGACGCTCATCAAGACCATCACGCGCGAACTTTACCCGCGTTATGACGGGCAATCCGCGATGAAGATCTTCGGCCAGGAGAGCTGGAACGTCTTCGACCTGCGCTCGATGCTGGGGATCGTAACCAACGACGTGGGTGCGTTCTACGGACGTCCCGTAACCGGGCGCGACGCCGTGCTCTCTGGTTTTTTCAGCAGTGTCGGACTGCCGCAACATCAGCGAATCCTGCCCGGGATGCGCCAGAAAACCGACGAACTGCTGGCCTGGCTGGAGATCGGGCATCTGGCCGGGCGGTTGGTTGATGAGATGTCCTCCGGTGAGGTCCGGCGGGTAATGGTTGCCCGTGCTCTGGTCCACAATCCGAAGGCCTTGCTGTTTGATGAGCCCAGCAACAGCCTCGACGTCTTCGCGCAGGTTGAGTTGCGGCGCACCATGAGCAAGCTGGCGCAATCCGGCATCGCCCTGCTGCTGATCACCCATCATCTGCCCGACGTCGTGCCTGAGATTGAGCGCGTGATCTTTATGCGCGACGGCCGGATTGTGGGCGATGGCGGCAAGGCGGAGCTGCTGACCTCGGCCCGGCTGGAAGCCCTGTTCGGATGTCCGGTGCGAATCACCCAGCACGATGGGCACTACCACCTAGCTTCCTGAACGAGTTTCCTGCTTGGGAGCGCTCCCGAAATCCCTCGGTAGGGACCGCAATCAGCGATGGTAAGTCTTTTGCCCCATTGCAGGTACTCCGGATTGTGGGAGAGAATATCTCCGAGGGCTGCTGACTTGAATCAGAGAAAAGTGTTAGCCATCACCAAACGCACCGCGCAACTCTGCGGCACCCAGTCGCTGTTGTATGCCTCGGGAATCGAGTTGGTAGGCGCCGCCAGCATGAAGTCGGCGCGGCGGGTCATCAAGGACGATGCGGTGAAGGGCGTCATTGTCTGCCTGCACTCATGGTCTGAGCAGGAGCGCGATGGCATAGTCTCGGAGCTTGAGGCCAATCACCCCGAAGTTTCGGTAATCGTGCGCTGCCCCGGCTGCACCGGGTGCGACGAAGCCAGCCAGAGGCCCGGAACCCTGCGCGAGACCCACCACTTCGCCAATTTGTAGGTCGATTCTCTCCCCTAAGTATTTTCCAAGGGGCGACGTCCGCGTTGCTGTGTCACTGTAGCGGCGGGCGATTAATGTCCGGCCGCCGAGCTGTTTGCCGCTGGCGTGGCGCACGGCAGAGAGTTGCTCGCTAGGGGCCAGTGCGCGTGGCGGAAGACGAACACCCATTTTCCATGCTCCTTGCGCCGGTAATCGGTCCAGACGACGACCCGCTGGTCGGGCGCACTGCCCTGCAGCTGGCGATGGTAGGTCACCTGGCCGTACGCGATCACGCCTCCGTTGCCAGAGGGAAGGTAGGTGACGTGGTCGATCACTCCTGTCATCGTCACCACCCGGCCGAAAAACTTTTCGATGGATTGGCGGACCTGGTCGCGGCCCTGGTAAATGACGCCGGTGGGCCCGATGAAGAAAATGTCGGGGCTCCTGGTGAACAGGCCCATGATCATGTCGGTGTCGAGCACGCGGTGGCCGTCAAGGAACTTGCGGTCCAGCTCCTGGTTGGCGCGGACGACGTCGGGCGGCAGCGCACTGGGGTTGCGCACTTCGGCGGCGAAAGCCAGGCTGGCGAACCAAAGAACAGCGAGAGCCAGTAGGGCGCGTCTTGGCATCGAATTTGTCCTCCCGCGGAACGGAATCGCGTGGGATTATATCCCTGCTGCGCCTATGGCTGGAAGAACTGACTGGCATGGGCGTGGACCTGTTGCGTATTCAAATCGCTGGCCTGCCATCCGCCGCCCAGCGCCTTCACCAGATACACCGAGCTGACCATGCGCTGGCCCTGCAACTGCGCCGCCAGCCGTTCGCTGGTCAGCAGGGTGCTCTGGGCGGTGATGACGTCGAGGTAGGTGGCGACGCCTCCGACGTAGCGGTTGTCGGCGATGGCCAGTTCGCGGCGCGCGTCCTCAACGGCGGCGGCCTGCGTGGTTGCGGCCTGCTCCAATGTTTGCAGGTTGCTGATGCCGTCCTCGACCTGCTGGAAGGCAGTGAGCACGGACTGGCGGTAGTCGGCCACCGAGGCGTCATAGGCCGAACGCGTGGCGGCCAGGTTGGCCCGGTTGCGTCCGCCTTCGAAGAGGGGCTCGAGAGCATCCGCCCCAAGTGCCCAGAAGAGGCTGGGCGCGTTGGCCAGCGTGGCGATGTCGCGGCTCTGCCAGCCGCCGCTGGCGCCCAGGGTGATGCGCGGATAAAACGCTGCTTTCGCGATGCCGATTTGCGCATTGGCGTAGGCGATCTGGCGTTCGTAGGAGGCAATGTCCGGGCGGCGCTCCAGCACATCGGAGGGAACTCCCAGCGGCACCACAGGCGGCGTGGCAGTCAGGGGCGCAATAGCCACCTCAAAGGCCGGCGCGGGCGTTCCCATCAGGGCGGCGATGGCGTGCTCATATTGCGCGCGCGCCTGGTGGACGAGCGCAAGCTGGCTCCGGGTGGCATCCAGCAGTGCGGCCTGCTGTGCCACTTCCAGTCCGCTGGCAATGCCGCCGTTGTGGCGATCGTTCACCAGTTCCATGCCCTTGGTTTCATAGCCCACCAACTCTTCGACCACCTGGTACTCGGCGTCGGACTCGCGCAGAGAGAAGTAATCGGCCGCCAGCTCGGCGGTCAGCACCAGCTGCGCGTTCTGCAGGTTGGCAGCCGTGGATTGCAGGGTCGCGTTGGCTGCTTCCACGCCGTGCCGCACGCTTCCGAACAGGTCGGCCTCATAGCTGACCGAGAACGGAACGGTGTAGACCTGCTGGATGTATGGAGTGGCCGGAGGCGGTGCGCCGTTCAGAGGACGATTGGCACCCGCGCCTTCATGCAGCACGCTGGGATCGACGGTGGCCTGGGGGAAGAGCGCCGAGGTTGCTACGCGCGCCAGCGAGCGCGCCTGCTCCAGACGGTCGCGCGCGGCGGCCAGAGACTGGTTGGCCGCGAGCAACTGCTGCTCGTAAGCATCGAGCGTGGGATCGTGGTACACCTGCCACCAGGCGCCCTTGGGAATTGCGTCCTTGGGCGCGGCCGGCTGCCAGGGAGTGTCGGTCTTCCATGCCGAGGGCACGGCAGTGGTGGGAGCCGTGGCTGCGGGGCGCTGATAGCGCGGCCCGACGGTGCATCCGGTGGTGAGCCCGAGCAGGGCAAGCAGCGCAGCCAGCGCGGCCCGGCGCTTTGGGTTGCAATTAAAGCTGCAATTAAAGCTGCGATTCGGTTTGCGCATTGGGTTGTGAATCATCACGACCCGCTTCCCTTCTGCTGGGCGGCTTGCGGCTGAGTGCCAGGCTGGGCCGCAGGCTGTGCCACGTTGACCTGCTGGCCCTGCTCCAGCGAGTCGGGCGGGTTGACCACGATCTGGTCGTTCACCGAAAGGCCGCCCAGCACCTCCAGCGCGGTGCCGTAGTCTTTCCCGATGTTAAGCGAGCGCAACTCGATCTTGTGATCCGGGCCGACCACGGCGACCTGCGCGCCGGCGGAGCGGAACAGCATGGCGTTGACCGGAACCGTAAGCTTCTGCACATTGGAACCCACGGCAAAATGCACCTCGCCAAAGGAGCCGGGCAGCAGGCGGCCATCGCGGTTGGGCACGTCCACTTCGGTGAGCAAGGTGCGGGTCGCCGGGTCGATGGCCTCGGCGGTGCGCGCCACCTTGGCGTCGAACTTCTGGCCGGGAAGCTCCTGTAGCGTGATGGCGGCATTGACGCCGGCCTTGATGAAGGGCGCGTAAGCCTGGGGGACGCTGACGAAGACGCGCAGCGTATCGACCTGGGCGAAGTCGAAGAGCTCCTTGCCTCCGGCCCCGGCGTTGATCAGCGCGCCGGGATCGACGTTGCGTTGGGTGAGCACGCCGGTGAACGGCGCGTAGACGTCCTTAAACGATTCAAGCTCTTCCAGGCGGCGCACGTTGGCCGCGGCGGCGGCCAGGTTGGCCTGGCTCTGGGTGTAGGCGCTGCTCTGCTGATCGGCTTCCTGGGCGGAAACCGAGTCGGTCTTGCGCAGGTTCTCCCAGCGCGCGGCGGTAATTTTGGCGAGCTCCATCTGCGCCTGCATCTGCTGCTGCGCGGCCCGCGCCTGGTTCAGCTCCTGGTCCACCTCCGGCGTGTCGATGTGCGCCAGCAGTTCGCCTTTCTGTACCCGGCTGCCGATGTCTTTATACCAGCGCAGCAGGTAGCCGCTAGTGCGGGCGTAGATGGGCGATTCCTTGAAGGCCAGCAGCGAGCCAGGCAGCACCAGCTCCACATCCGGCTTTTCCGCCAGCGGATGTACCACGGCCACGGTCGGCACGGCGCTCTGCTCGGTCTCCCGCGCCAGAACGCGGCTGTGAGTCAAACGCTCCACCAGGGTGAGGCCACCGGCGACGAGCAGCACCAGCAGGACCACGATGCCCATGAGCGCTGCCTTGCGAGGCGGGACCGGCGGCCGGTCGGGCGGACACTCAATGCCGGGATGCTGCTTTTTGGCGTGCTGCGAGATGGCCGCGATCTCCTCGTCACGCTCGGCCTGGGTCTTGTGAGGCGCCGCCTGTTGTCCTGAGCGATGCTCCGAATCGAGCGTCATTTCTCCCTGCGATTGCGGCGGCTTCGGTTCGTTTTGGTCACTCATGTTTCACTCCGATTTCCGGGGAACTGGTTATGTCTGTCACGCCTGCGGCGTCTGGGGCGTCTGTTCTTGGCGCGCACGCCGGGCTTCCCGGCGGCTATGGATCATGGCAAAGACGCTGGGCACGAAAAACAAGGTGGCCACGGTGGCGAACAGCAATCCGCCGATTACGGCCCGGCCCAGCGGCGCGTTCTGTTCGCCGCCTTCGCCCAGGCCCAGTGCCATCGGAACCATGCCAATGATCATCGCCAGGGCGGTCATCAGCACCGGGCGCATACGGGTGTATCCGGCGGCGATGGCGGCCGGAACGGCGGCCAGACCCTCATCCATCTGCTCGCGTGCAAAGCTGACCATCAGGATGGAGTTGGCGGTGGCCACGCCCATGCACATCACCGCGCCGGTCAGCGACGGCACGCTCAGCGTGGTGTGGGTGAGCAGCAGGAACCAGCAGATGCCCGCCAGCGCGCCGGGCAGGGCGGAGATGATGATGAACGGGTCGAGCCACGACTGGAAGTTGACCACGATCAGCAGATAGACGAGCACGATCGCGCCCAGCAGTCCGGCGCCCAGTCCCACGAACGAGGAGCGCATGGTGGTGACCTGGCCGCGCAGTGTGATGTGCGTGCCGCGCGGAAGATGGCCGTCGAAGCCGTGGATGATCTTTTCGGTGTCCGCCGCCACCCCGCCCAGGTCGCGGTCCTGCGTGCTGGCATAAACGTCGATGACCGGCTGCACGTTGAAGTGGTTGACCACCGCCGGGCGCGCCACGGGATTGATCTGAACCAGGTTGCCGAGCAACTGCGAGCCTTGCGGCGAACTCACCGGAACCGCCATCAGATCGTCGAGGCTGGTGATGCGGTACTGCGGCGCCTGCACCGCCATCTGGTAGGTAACGCCGTTCTTGGGATTCAGCCAGAAGTTGGGTGCCGTCTGGAAGCTGCCGCTGAGCGTGACCAGAACGCTCTGCGCCACCTGCTGCGCGTTCAATCCCACCTGGGTGATGCGGGTGCGATCCAGGTTCATGTGCAAGGTGGGCAGCGAGAGCAGCTGCTGCACGTGCACATCCGCCGCGCCGGGAACGTGGCGCATTTGGTTGGCGATCTGCTGCGCGATGTCATAGCTGGTCTGCTGGTCGGTGCCGATCACCTGCACATCCATCGGAGCCGGCAGCCCGAAGTTCAGAATCTGGGTGACAATGTCGGCTGGCTGGAAGAAGAACTCCACGCCGGGGAAGCGCTGCGGCAGCAGCTTGCGCAAATTGCGGATGTGGTCCGCAGTGGGACGATGATGCTCGGGATCGAGCGAGATCAGGATCTCGGCGTCGCTGCTGCCGACGGTTCCCGAGGTACTGTACGACTGGTTGATGCCGGAGTTGGGCAGGCCGATGTTGTCGAGAATCGTCTGGATCTCGTTGCCCGGAATCTGGCGGTGCAACTCCGCTTCCACCTCATCGCAGAGCCGCGCGGTCTCCTCCACGCGCAGGCCGGGACGGGCGCGAACGTGCAGACGCAACAGTCCGGCATCGACCTGCGGAAAGAAGTCCTGCCCCAGTACGGCAAGCAAACCGAGCGAGAGCAGACAGAACAGCAGGAAGCAGCTCACGAAGATGCCGCGGTGCTCCAGAACGGTTTCCAGCAGCGACTGGTAGGAGCAGCGGAAGCGCTCGAAGCTGCGCTCGAAGCCGCGCTGGAAGCGTCCCATGAACGTCTTTGGCCCGGCGGCGCGATGCTCGTGGCCGCGCATGATGTACATGACGAGGGTGGGGATCAGCGTTCTGGAAAGCAGATAGCTGGCCAGCATGGCGAAGCTGACGGCCTCAGCCAGCGGCACGAACAGGAAGCGCGCCACGCCGCTGAGGAAGAACATGGGCACAAAGACGATGCAGATGCAGAGCGTGGAGACGAACGCGGGCACGGCGATCTGCTGCGCGCCGTCCAGAATGGCCTGCCGCATCTCCTTGCCCATGGCGAGGTTGCGCTCGATGTTTTCGATCTCGACCGTGGCATCGTCCACCAGGATGCCGACGGCCAGCGCCAACCCGCCGAGGGTCATGATGTTGAGCGTCTCGCCGATGGCGGCCAGCAACAGGATGGAGCAGAAGATGGAGAGAGGAATCGAAATCGCGATGACGATGGTAGGACGCCAGTCACCGAGGAAGAGAAGAATCATCACCGCCGTCAGCAGGGCGGCCAGCAGCGCCTCGCGCAGCACGCCCTGGATGGAGGCGCGCACGAACAGGGACTGATCGAAGAGCAAGCTGATCTTCAACTCCGGCGGCAGCGACTCAGCCGCCACGGGAACAATCTTTTTGAGCGCGGCCACAATCTCCAGCGTGGAGGCCTTGCCGTTTTTGTAGATCGACATCAGGCCGCCACGATTGCCGTCCTGCCGCACAATGTTGGTCTGCGGGGCAAAGCCGTCGCGGATGTGCGCCACATCGCGCATGTAGAGCGTGGCGCCGTTGACGGTCTTCACCGGCATATCGTTCAACTCGGCGATGGTGGCCGGGGAGCCGTTCATCTCCACGTTGTTTTCAAGCGGCCCGAGTTTGACCGTTCCGGTGGGAAGAATCAGGTTCTGCGCATTGACGGCGTTGACGATATCGACAGGCGAAAGATTGTAGGCCTGCAGCTTCGGCAGATCGAGATCCACCTGGACCTGCCGGACTTTTCCGCCGTAAGGGTAAGGCGTGGCGCTGCCCGGCACCGTGGCCAGAAAGTTTCGCAGAAAACTATTGCCCAGGTCGAAGATCTGCTGCTCGGGCAAAACCTTGCTGCTGAGGCCGAGTTGAATGATCGGAGTGGTGGAGGCGTTATAGGAGATCACCAGCGGGGGCGTGGTACCCGGCGGCAAACCGCGCACCGTGACCTGCGTGATCGCCGTAATCTGCGCGATGGCTCCCTGAATGTCGGTCCCGGGACGGAAGAAGATCTTGATGACTCCCAGGCCGTAAACCGATTGCGATTCGGTGTGCTCGATGTTGGTGACCGCGACATTGATGCCGCGCTCGGAGTTGGCGACGATGCGGTCGGCCATATCCTGCGGCGCCATGCCGGTGTAGAACCAGATCACCGAGACCACCGGGATGTCGATCTCCGGAAAAATGTCGGTGGGCATCCGCAACACGGTGACCGGCGTCAGGATCAGAATGAGCAGCGCCATCACCACAAACGTATAGGGACGCCGAAGGGCTAACGCTACAATCCACATGAATCGATCTCACTCCAGGGCCGGCCGCGCACCGGCCGGGACTCCGCATAACAGCCAACCGTTTCCGGTCATGATGACTAAATTCGATACAAAACGTATTGAATTATATTTCCATCATAATCCTTGAATGCCATGCTAGCATCGGGAAATGGGAGAAGAAATAAAAACTGGCTGCGAAGACAGCGGCGGCCGGCGGCCGCCGGGACGTCCGCGCTGCGAGCGGACCCGCCTGGCGATCCTGAACAGCACCCTGAAGTTCCTGGAAGTCAAAGGCAACGGGTTTGCCGACCTTACGATTGAGCGGGTGGCGGAAGATGCCGGCGCGGGCAAGGCTACGGTGTACCGCTGGTGGCCCAACAAAGCCGCGCTGGTGGCCGACGCATTCGCCACCGGCGTTACTCAGAAGCTCCGCTTCCCCGATACCGGCTCGGTGCGCCAGGACATGAGTCAGCAGATGCGGCAGTTGGTGCAGATTCTGCGCAGCCGCCGCGGCCATATCCTCTCGGTGATCGTGGGCGCCGGACAAAGCGACGCCACGTTGATGAAGGCCTTCCGCGAACGGTTTCTCAAGCCGCGCCGGGCCGAGGCCTACATCACGCTGCGCCGCGGAATCGCGCGCGGCGAACTGCCCAAGGATCTCGACCTCGACTTCGTCCTTGATGCGCTGTACGGCCCCATCTACATGCGCTTCCTGGTGGGGCATGGCTCGGTGACCCCGGAATTTGTAGATCAGCTGTGTGAACAGGTGCTTACCGGCGCGTCGTGTTGCAAATAAGTTTTCCAGAAGACAAAGCCCCGACCAGTCGGGGCTTTGTCTTCTGCGTATGCAGTTTGGCTTGCGTCGGCTACTCGCTCCAGCGCTTGAAGACCAGCGCGCTGTTGGTTCCGCCAAAGCCGAACGAGTTGGACAGCGCGTAATCGAGCGTTGCGCGGCGCGCCTGGTTGGGAACAAAGTCCATGCCCACCGTGTCGTCGTCCTGGTTTTCCAGGTTGATGGTGGGGGGCAGAATCTGATCGCGCAGGGCGAGGATGGTGATGCCCGCTTCCAGTCCGCCAGCGCCGCCCAGCAGGTGGCCGGTCATGGACTTGGTGGAGCTGACGGGCACACGGTACTCTCCGAAGAGATTGCGCACCGCGGCTGCTTCCAGCCCGTCTCCCACCGGAGTCGAAGTGCCGTGGGCGTTCACGTAGCCGATATCGCCGGGAGTCAGCTTGGCGTCGCGGATCGCATTCCGCATGACGCGGAACGCACCCTCGTGCTCGGGAGCTGGCGAAGTGATGTGATAGGCGTCGCCACTCATGCCATAGCCGACAATTTCGGCGACGATCTTAGCGCCGCGCGCCTTGGCGCACTCCAGCTCTTCGAGAATCAGAACGCCCGCCCCTTCGCCGACAACGAAGCCATCGCGGTCCTTGTCCCAGGGACGGCTGGCGCGCTCCGGTTCGTGATTGCGGGTGGAGAGGGCGCGCATGGAGGCGAATCCGCCGACGCTCATCGGCGTGATGGCGGCCTCGGCGCCTCCGGCGATCATGACATCGGCATCGCCGCGCTGAATGATCTTGAAGCTGTCGCCGATGGCGTGGGCTCCGGTGGCGCAGGCGGTGGCGCTGGCCATGTTGGGGCCTTTGGCACCAAAGCGGATGCTGACCTGTCCGGCGGCGAGATTAACGATGCTGGCGGGAATAAAGAACGGCGAGATCTTGCGCGGTCCGCCTTCCATCAGCGCGGTGTGCTCGCGCTCGATGACGTCAAAGCCGCCGATGCCCGAGCCGATGTAGACGCCGACACGCTCGTCGTTTTCCGGCGTCACCTTCAGGCCCGACATGTTGACGGCCTCAGTGGCGGCGGCCAGCGCGAAGTGAATGAAGCGGCCCATCTTCTTCAGTTCTTTTTTCTCGACGAAGTTGAGCGGGTCGAAGTTCTTCACTTCGGCGGCGATGGTACAGGCATATTGCGCCGTGTCAAAGAACGTGATGGGCGCAACGCCGCTGGTACCGGCCAGCAGGGCCGCCCACATTTCCTCCGTGGTGTTGCCGACACCGCAAATCATTCCCATACCGGTGACAACGACTCGGCGGCTCACGCTTATTTTCCGCCTTTCGCGTGTGCGTTGACGTAGTTGACGGCGTCCTGCACGGTTTTGATCTTCTCGGCGTCTTCGTCGGGGATCTCGACATCGAAGGCTTCTTCAAACGCCATGACCAGTTCGACAATGTCCAGCGAATCCGCGCCCAGGTCGTCCTGGAAAGAAGCGCTGGCGGTCACTTCGGCTGCGTCCACCCCGAGCTGCTCCACGATGATCTGCTTGACTTTCTCTTCTGCGGAAGCCATTGGATTCTCCTTGTGAAATCGAGACGGCAATTCGAAACGGCATACGCCGGGCAGTGACGCCCGGCGCTGGTTCCAGTGGCCGTTAATTTATTGTACAGGGATGCGCGTCAGCTGGTTACTTCGAGGCCTTGGAGTGTGCGCTGATGTAGTCGGTCGCATCCTTTACGGTCTTGATCTTTTCAGCGTCTTCGTCCGGAATCTCGATGTCAAAGGCCTCTTCGAAAGCCATCACCAGCTCGACGATGTCCAGCGAATCGGCGCCAAGGTCATCCACGAATGAAGCGGAGGAAGTCACCTCGGCTTCATCCACACCCAACTGTTCCACGATAATCTGCTTAATTTTTTCTTCGACAGCAGCCATTTTGTTTTGGCGCCTCCTGCTAAAAGTTGAGCCGATTAGCATCCTAACCGTTCGTTTTTGTGAAGGTCAATGCGCAAGTGTGCGTGAGAGGCACGATTGTTGGCGCGGCGCGGCGAGAGGAAGCCGGAACGGCACTATCCAATGGCGGCTGAATAAGTTCTACTGAACGGATGCGAGCAGTGGTGCAACGGGTTTCAAGAGCAAGGGTTACGGTGGATGCGCGCTCGACCGGACAGATTGAGCGCGGCCTGGTGGTGCTGCTGGGAGTGGGTTCCGGCGACCAAGAAAGCGACGCGGAATATTTGGCGGAAAAAATCGCCACGCTGCGGATTTTTGAGGATCCGGAAGGAAAGATGAACCGCAATGTGAACGAGGCGGGCGGCGCGGTGCTGGCGGTGAGCCAGTTTACGCTGTACGGCGATGCGCGGCGCGGCAAGCGTCCTTCGTTTGACGCGGCGGCGAGTCCAGAGCAGGCGCGCGGGCTGTATGAGCACTTTGTGGAGCGGATGCGGGCCGGCGGATTGCGCTGCGAAACCGGGCAATTCCAAGCCTCGATGCAGGTGGAGCTGGTTAACGATGGCCCGGTGACGATTCTGCTGGACTCGGAAAAAAACTTCTAACCGTATACGAATTGGATAATCGTTTGGCGAGCCGGGGTCACTGAATCGGCAATGGTTGCGCGGAAATTGGCAACGATTGCCGATTTGGTCAACTTTGGCGATGGCTGCTGGCGTGGGCGGCAATGCCCCGATGGCCATGGTCCGTTGATTCGGGCTGGTGGGTTGGGTAACGCTTCGCTGCCGACTGCGGGTGTTAGTCGGGTAACGCTTCGCTGCCGGTCGCAGACGCTATGGCATCGGCGATGGCGAGGGCTTCGACGGCGGGACGGACTTCGTGGACGCGGACGAGATGCGCTCCGGCGAGCGCTGCGGCCACGCAGGCGGCGAGGGTGGCGGCGTCGCGCCCGGCAGGCGGGATCGCATCTGCGGGGGGTGGAGCGGGGATCGAGACCGGAAGTTGGGCGCGGGACGTTAGGGCCCGGGTGAGGGTGTGGGTGAGGAAGCGTTTGCGTGAGAGGGCGGCGAGCAATGGGAAGCCCAGCGCGTGCAGCTCAGAGAAGCGGGCGAGCAGGGGGTAGTTTTCGTCGAGACGCTTGCCGAATCCGAAGCCGGGGTCGAGGACGATGGACTGGTGCGCGATGCCCGCCTGGAGTGCGGCGGCGGCGCGGGCCCGGAGTTCGTCGAGGACGAGCGCAACGGGATCGGGCAGGGGTGGAAAGCTGGGCCACTCGCTGGGCAGTCCGCGGGTGTGCATGAGGATGAGGCCGCAGCGGTGGCTGGCGATGAGGGCGCTCATCTCCGGGTCCCAGGTGAGGCCGCTGACGTCGTTGATGATATCGGCTCCGGCGTCGAGCGCGGCGCGGGCGACGGTAGATTTATAGGTATCGATGGAGAGGATGGCCTCGGGACGCTCGCGGCGCAGGGCTTGGAGCACGGGGAGGACGCGGTCGAGCTCCTGCTGGGCACTCACAGCTCCTTCGGCGTTTAAGACAGGCATGCCAGGGCGGGTGGATTCGCCGCCGATGTCGAGGATGTCGGCGCCCTCATCGAGCAGGGCGTGGGCGTGATCGACGGCGGCGCGAGGATCGAGGTAGCGGCCTCCGTCGGAGAAGGAATCGGGCGTGACGTTGAGCACGCCCATGACGAGGGTGCGCTCGCCGAGCGGCAGCGAGCGGCGGCCGAGATTCCATTGGAAGCGGGGGCGCATGGTGGGCATTGTATCGCGGTGGGTCGAGACTAACTGCAACCGCAAGGTCAACCGCCCCACTCAAGCCAGGCTTGAATGGGGCACCCGCAGGAGCAGGAGCAACGGCAGCCCGTCGGGATTGCTGGCTGAAGTGACTTGTGGGCTGCGCGGAAGATTTGCGCGGTGCTGGGGTTCTTCGCTGCGCTCAGAATGACCCCTCGAAAAACAGCCGCAAATGCAAGGACAGGAGCGCGGTGAGGCGGGCTTTTGTGGGGCACGAGGACACTCAAAGACGGAAGAACAAAGGCAACGGCGAGGTCAACGGCAAATGCAACGGCAAGGGCGACGGCGAAGACAACCGCCCCCCTCAAGCCGAAAGAGGGCTTGAATGGGCCACCCGCCGTGTCCTTGTTTTGCGTCAGGGTGAGGGCAGCTGTAGTGACAGCAGCAAGGTCAACTACCCCGCCCAAGCCAAAGGACGGATTGAACGGGACACCCTGTTGTTTCTCTCAGATCCACACTCGCTTCACGCTCAGCGCCCCGACGTCTCAAACAGTGTTTCAAGCTCGTAGCCGCTCACCCGGCCCAGCAGCCACTTCACTCCGTCGCGCCCCTGCTTGCGGAACAGCAGCGCATAGCGCCCGTAGCCATCCGGGTCCACCGCATCTACCAGGCGCAGCTCGGGATACAAGTCGAGTTCCCTGGGATCGCTCACCGCGCTGTAAAGCTTCACCAGTTTGTCCCCATCCTGCCGCGCAATCACCGTCACCACCCAGCTCTTGCCTGCCGGTGCGCCTGCGGCGGGCAGCAAAGCGTTACCCGTCGCAACGGCGGCTGGCTGTCTGTACCTGCCCGAAAACACCACCGTCGCATAGTCGTTGTAGTCCAGGTCGTAGGGCACGAACTCCTCGTCGTCAAATATCAGAGCTCCGGGGGCGGCCGCGGGAGTTGACGCCTTCGCGGGCTCGGGCAGGAGCAGCCCGCGCATCGATGCCGCCTGGCGCAGCTCAGCTTCGGCCAGTTGGCGCGCCTGCGCCGCCATCTGCAGGCGCTGCTCCGGGCGGCAGGCAAAGGTCACGTCCTGAGGGTCGGAGGTTCCCGCATCGCTCACCGCAACCTGGCGCGCCATCGGCTCGAGAGCGCGCACGCCCGGCTCCCCGGTTCCCGGATTCACTGCCGGCACCAGCGCCGGATTGAACTCCGGCAGATCGCTCCCGCCCTGTTCTTCGCGCGGCTTGCCACGCCGTAGAATGGGGTGGTCGGCGTCCTGCTCCGGACTGGCCTGGGTCTCTGTGAGCTGAACCGGGTTGGTGGTTGCAGTCTGAACCGCAGTTGGGTTTACCGTCTGCGTCTGGGGCGCGTCGCCGGCCGAGCCTGGGCTCCGGTGCAGCGTCGGACGATCCGGATCGTCGTTAGCATTCGGCGTGCTATTCTTCGCCGCCGCCGTATGGCCGGGCGGGCGGTCGCCTTCGCTTCCGGCGCGGCGGTGCAGCACGGGACGCGTGGGGTCGTCGACCACCACCAACGCGACTGCCCGCTTCCTGGCCAGAGTCGCCGGGTCGGGGGCCACCCGGTAGCGTCCGCTGCCGAACCAGGCTGCCTCGTCCTGATTGGCCTGGCGCAGGGCGCTCAGCACGGTAAAGGTTCCCAGCGCCTTGCCGAACTGCTCGATCTCGTAGACGGTCTCGGTGCTCAGGGTGAACGGCACCGGAGCGGCGCGGTACAGGCCTGCGTCGTAGTAGTGCCGCTGGTAGAAGAAGCTCACCGGAATGAGGCGGCGCTGGCCGTCGGCATAGGTTTCCAGCACGGCCACCGCGCGGGGAGTGGTGCGCTCCTGCTGCGGAGCGCGCCGCCACTGCGCCGAGGCCAGGGGTGAAAGCGCTGCCAAGACCGCCATCACCGCCGCCAGCACAGTGACGGCCTGCCTCGATTTGCGGTATAGATACATAGTCATGGACTTCAACCAGCTTGCTCCCGACTTTACCCTGCCCGACCAGAACGGAGAGCCGGTCACTCTCTCCGCCCTTAAGGGTAAGCCCATCGTGCTGTTCTTCTATCCCCGGGCCGACACTCCCGGGTGCACCATCGAGGCCTGCGGATTCCGCGACCAATACGGGAAGCTCACCCAGGCCGGTCTCACCGTCCTCGGCATCTCGCCGGACACGCCGAAGGCGCAGAAGAAATTCGAGGAAAAATTCAGCCTGCCGTATACCCTCCTGGCCGACGCCGAAAAAGAAGTCGCTGTTCTGTACGGCGTCCTCAAGGAAAAGAACATGTACGGCAAAACCGTTATGGGCGTGGAGCGCACCACCTTCCTCATCGCCCGGGACGGCACCATCGGCCACATCTGGCGCAAGGTAAAACCCGAAGGGCATCCCGACGAGGTTCTCGCATTCTTCCAGGGCCAAAAGTAGGAGCGAGCCGTCTTCTCTGGATAAGATGCAGGCCAGCGGCAGGGGAGCGTATCGGGAATGAACGATATGGCGGGAAGGACGCTGCGATGAGAACCTTGCGATGCACGCTTGCCCTGGCGGCGCTGCTCGCCGTGGCGGCGGCTACCTTGGGCCACGCACAATCGGCTCGTCCGGCCTTGCTGGATTCGGACATTCGCCTGGTGGTGGACTATTCGCCGATCGTCTCCAGGGCGTTCGTGACCACGCCGGTCGAGCCTCTTCGCAAGGGTAGGGTGCTGCCCGCCAAAGGCATTCTGGGACCGCTCGGCCTGACCCAGATGTGGAGCCTGCGCAGCCACGCGTTCGCTGTCGGCTCGCAAACCCTGGCTTACCCCGTTGTAGGATCGGTGCGCTGCTCCAACTTCTCCGACATAGGGAGCTTCACGCGCGTCATCGCCTCGGCTACGCAGATCAAAGTGGCGCTCAAAGCGGGCGAAGCTCTGCACTCCGGCGGCTATCTGATCGAAGCCAGCCAGGCCATCCGCGCGGGAGAAACCATTGCGACACTGCTGGTCAGCTTCAGCGGCAAAACGTTTATTCTTTCGCTGGAAGAGGCCGCACAGAGCCAAAAGAAAGAGCTGGCGGCGCAGCCTCGTTGGTCGATCGTCAGCGAGCGCGCTTCAGCGGCCGACCGCGCCATTGCCCTGGAAGCCTGGCGCACCGCCAACCAAAGTGCTAAAGCCGGACTCTACGCCGCTACTCGATAGCGGAGCCTCTATCCAGGCCAAGGTCAACTACCCCACTCAACCCAAAGGAGGAAAGGAGGGCTTGAATGGGCCACCCGCCAAGTCAAAACAAGAGGGGCGGAGATGGTCTCCGCCCCTGGTGCATTTCCACCGCGGCTTCCGGCGAAATAGACTTTGTGGTCTGCCTCTGCCTCTGCCTCAGGCGATGGCGGCGGCGTCGAACTCGCCCGCAGCCGAGGGCGGGAGCGGTACGCGCAGTTCCAAAAATTGCTCCAGGCCGGCGGCGTAGAGCATCTCGGTCAACACGGGGCTGGCGTGGGTGATGCGTACCTGTTTACTCTTTTCCACCGCCTGGGCCAAGACGGAAGCCAGACTGGCGAGCCCGCCGCAGTCGGCGTGGCGCACGCCCTCTAAATTGATGGATATATTGTTGAACGCGCCCATCAGCAGCAGGGCGCTGCGGCGGAAGGCATCGCCTTCTTCGCCTCCGATCAGTTTTCCGTGGCAGGCCATGGTCACCCGTCGGCGGCCGGTACGTACTTCCAGAATCAAATCCATGGTTCCCCGTTCCTTCGGTTGAACTCTCACTCTTCTTTATCCGACTCAAGGGTAGGGCAAGACCGTTGCAATCGAATGAACGGCAAATGAAGAATGTGTGAAGGAAACGACTGGGGGATCACGCTATCTTGGGGGTGTCAGGAACCCTGTGTCCTGGATAGGGGCGTCGGGGCCGCGGGTGCGCAGCCGCCAGCGACTCCAAAAAATGCGCGCTGCCGCCATCACCGGCACGGCAAAGTAGATGCCGACCACGCCTGCGATCTCTCCGCCGGCCAGCACGCCGAAGATCGCCGCCAGGGGATGAATCTTCACTCGTCCGCCGAGGATGCGCGGCGAGATCACGTAATCCTGCAGGCCGCGCCAGAGGAGCAGAAACAGCAGCACCAAGACCAGATGTCCGTAGTTCAATCCAAAGCTGACGGCCAGAATCACCGCACCCGCCATCAGTGGGCCCACAAATGGGATGAACTCCAGCAACCCTCCCAGGGTTCCCAGCGCCCAGGAATAGGGGACGCGCAGGAGCGTCAGCATGGCCAGGTACACGGCTAGCGAGATCGCCGCCAGGTACACCTGCGCCCGCACGAAGTGGGAGAGCATTTCATCCAGGTCGCTCATGATCTGGCCCAGCAACTGGCGGCTGTGAGGATCGTCGAGCAGTGCCTCGAAGCCGCGGGCAAAGCGGCTCTTGTCCTGCAAGAAAAATATCGCCAGGATTGGAATCAGCAGCAGCCAGAACGCGTTGGCGGCGATGGCGGTAACTTTGGCGCTCTGGGCGCTCACCGCGTTGAAGACTTCGTCGCGGTGGAGCGCGATGAACTGCTGCAGCGCTGCCTGCGTCTGATAGCTCCATCCGCGCGCCGTGCCTAACTGGAAGGCAATCCTTCCGCTGGCCACCTTGGTGTAAAGCTCCGGGGCGGACTGATACAGACGTTCTCCCTGCTCCACCACGCGCGGCCCCAGCAGCAGTCCCAGGACGAGCAGCACCACCAGCATGGCCACGTAGGTGACGGCGATGGCGATTCCCCGGTTGCAGCGCAGGCGGCGCTGCAGTTGCGCCACCAGCGGCTCCAGCAGGTAGGCGAAGAGCATGGCAAAGAGAAAGACCAGCAGCGGCTTGCGGGTCAGCCATACCAAGGCAAGCAGCCCCAAGGTGGCCAGAACGGTGAACAGGATGCGCAGCGTAGTCCGGTCGAGAAGGCTCATGCGGTGGTCGGCCCCTTGGAGTGCGCTCCCATTGTCTCTCAAAAAGCAGAGCGGCGGAGCGCGGCCATTCCTGGCCAGGGTAGAAAAGCCGGGCAGCGGCAGCGAGGGGTCAGTTTACCGTCCGGGACAGCGGCCGCGCCAGCGAAGGCAGAGGCAAGGGCAACGACCCCGCCCTAACCAAATGATGGTTAGGACGGAGCACCCGCACAGTCAACAGCCCCACATCTGCCAAAGGCGGGCAGATATGGGGCACCAATCGCTGCGTCAGGAGCTGGGGTTGATTCGCCTCAGCAACGGGGCATACTATTAGCGTTGCTTTGCCGCTTAGGGCGGCAGCTTCGAGGGACATTGAAGCGAGTCATTGCGATCTATCCTGGAACGTTTGATCCGCCGACCAACGGCCACCTCGACCTGATTCAGCGGGGGGCCAGGATCTTTGATGAGCTGATCGTCTCGGTTCTGCGGAACTCGGAAAAGACTCCGCTGTTCAGCGTGGAGGAGCGGCAGGAGATGCTGATCGAGTGCACGGCCGAGTGGAGCAATGTGCGGGTCGAGTCCTTTGAAGGCCTGTTGGTGGACTATGCGCGGAGCGTGGGCGCACAGGCGGTGCTGCGCGGCATCCGCGCGGTGAGCGACTACGAGTACGAGCTGCAGATGGCCTGGATGAACCGCAAGCTGGACTCCAGCCTGGAGACGGTCTTCATGACGCCCGCCGGAGCGTATTCCTACCTCAGTTCGCGGCTGGTGCGCGAGATCTGCTCGCTGGGCGGAAAGCTTACCGGCATGATTCCCCCGTCGGTGGAAAACCGCCTGCGCGCGCGCCTCGGAGTAGAGGGACAGGTTCCTAAATAAGTACCGCGTCCTATGCGGAATCGAGGGAGCGCAAATCATGATGGAATTCATAACGTGATTGATAACGCCCCGAAAGGAATTGCAATGGTCTCTACCGTTGGAGCGTCCCCGTTCACGGCCCGCATCGGTCGCATTGAAATCTCGGCCACCATGGCGATCAGCAACGACGCCACCACGCTGCGTGCACAGGGGGTGGACCTGGTGGACTTCGGCGCCGGCGAGCCGCACTTTGCCACTCCCGAGCACATCAAGCTGGCGGCGATCGATGCCATCCAGAAGAACTTCACCAAGTACACGGCGGTGGCCGGAATCAGGGAGCTGCGTGAGGCCATTGCGGCCCGCCACGAGCAGGACTTCGGCTCCAACTACAGCTGGGACGAGACCATCGTCACCACCGGCGGCAAGAACGCGCTGTTCAACACCTTTCAGGTGCTTATCGATCACGGGGACGAGGTCATCATTCCGGTGCCGTACTGGGTCTCGTTCAAGGACATGGTGGAGTACTGCGGCGGCCAGTGCGCGTTTGTGCCGACCCGGGCCGAGGAAGGTTTCCGCCTGACGGCCGCGATGGTGGAAAAGGCGATCACGCCGCGCACCCGCATCATTGTGCTGAATACGCCCAACAACCCCTCGGGCGCGGTAGTCGCCCCGGAGGATTTGACCGCCATCGTCAAGCTGGCGGCCTCGCGCGGAATCTACGTGATGAGCGATGAGTGCTACGTGTATCTGGACTACACCGGCCGGCCGTTCTCGGTGGGGTCGCTCACCGAGTACAAGGATTCGCTGCTGCTGATTGGCTCGCTGTCCAAGACCTATTCGATGACCGGATGGCGGCTGGGATTTGCCATGGCGCCGAAGGCGGTGATCGGCCAGTTGCAGAAGCTGCAGAGCCAGTCCACGTCGAACCCGACCTCGATTGTGCAGAAGGCCGGGCTGGCCGCGCTGACCGCCTCACAGCAGTGCGTGGCCGAGATGCGCGCCGAATATATCCAGCTGCGCGACCGCATCGTGGCCGGGCTGCGCGCCATTCCCGGCGTCAAGTGCAACCTGCCCGAGGGCGCGTTCTATGCTTTCCCGGACGTGAGTGCGGTGGCCTCGCGCGCCGGCATCGACACCACGACGCTGGCCTCGCGGCTGCTGCGCGAGGGGCACGTGGTGGGCGTACCGGGCGAGGCCTTCGGATTGGCTGGCCACATCCGCTTCTCCTACGCCACCTCGGCCAAGGAGATCGACCGCGGGCTGGACCGGGTGCGGAGTTTCTTCGCGGCGCTGTAAGGGCGAGGACGCCCCCGCCAACCAAAAAGAGCTGCAAAAGACCCACATCTGCTAAATGCTAAATGCGGCAGATGTGGGGCACCTTGGCATCCAATGCGACGTACACTGGAATACGCATGTCGGCCTTGTATCCATTTCTCATGCTGCCGGAGTTTCACGAGCGGGTTTGGGGAGCGCTCGATCTGCGTCCCTACTTCAACCGCGGGGTGGAAGCCGAGCCGGTTGGCGAGGTGTGGCTGACCGGCGAAGCGTGCCGGGTCGCCAACGGCCCCCTGGCCGGGCAAACCCTACGCGAATTGGCTCTCAGTCACGGGACTGCGCTGACCGGCGAGGCCGCTCCCGAGGCGGCGCGTTTTCCGCTGCTCATCAAGTTTCTCTATCCCCGGCAAAAGCTGAGCGTGCAGGTGCATCCTGACGACGAGGGTGCGCGCCGGGTGGGCGCTCCGTGCGGCAAAGCCGAGTGCTGGTACGTGGCCCGCGCGGTCGAGGGAGCCCAGGTCGGGCTCGGCCTGCGGCCCGGCATCACGCGCGAAATGTTCCGCATGGCCATCGAAGCCAACCAGGCCGAACACATGCTGAACTGGGTGGATGTGCACTCTGGCGAGATGATCTACGTGGACGCGGGCACCATTCATGCGGTGGGGGCCAACTGCATTCTGGTGGAGACCCAGCAGAACTCCGACCTCACCTATCGTCTGTACGATTATGGACGCCCGCGCCAGCTCCACCTGGAGGAAGGCATGGCCGCGATCCGCGAGAAGACCAGCGCGGGATGGACCACGCCTCAAATGAATACGTCGCAGGCGGCGCCGCATGACGCCTGCGAGGTGCTGGTCAGCTCGCCGTGTTTCATCGTGGAGCGCTACAAAATCGAAGAGCCTCTGACGCTGAGTGCCGCGGCGGGCGACAGCTCGGTGCAGGTGCTGGTGTGCCTGGACGGAGGCGCGGTGGTGGAGAGCGTTGGCTCCGAGCCGGTCTCATTCATGCGCGGCGATGCCGTGGTGGTTCCGGCTTCGCTGCCGCCGGTGATTCTGCGTCCGCAGTGGCAGGCGGAGATCCTGCGCATGAGGCTGCCTTCGCAAGCCGTGGAGCAGCCGGATACGACATTGCATACCGGCAACACCCATTCCCATTCCTGATTCGAGGTGCGATTTTGGCGAAGAGCCGTAAGCCGGAGTTTTATCCCATCATTCTCGCTGGAGGCCGTGGCACGCGCTTTTGGCCGCTGAGCCGCAAAAGCTTTGCCAAGCAGCTGCTGCCGCTCAATACGGCGCAATCCATGATTCAGGAGACGGTGGAGCGGCTGCTGCCCATGGCCCCGGCGGAAAATTTCTGGATCATCACCAACGGCGACCTGCGCCCGGCCATTGCGCGCCAGCTGAAGGCGCTGCCCCGCAAGCAGATTGTGGCCGAGCCCGTGGGACGCAACACGGCACCCGCCATCGGACTGGCGGCCTTCATTCTGCACCGCCGCAATCCGAATGCAGTGCTGGGGCTGTTTCCCTCCGACCAGGTGATCGGGAATCAGAAGCAGTTCCGCAAAGACCTGCGGAGCGGCATTGCGCTGGCGGCGGCCCGAGAGAACATTGTCGTCATGGGCGTGAAGCCTACGCGGGCCGAAACCGGATACGGCTATGTCGAGGCGGGCTCGACGTATCAGGGTGACGTCACGCGGGTGCGCTGCTTTCGCGAAAAGCCGGACAGGAACGTGGCCGAGCAGTTTGTAGCGGCGGGCAATTTTTACTGGAACAGCGGCATGTTTCTGTGGTCGGCCGAGACCCTGGTGAACGCGCTAGGGGAATACCTGCCGGAGACCGCGGCGCTGCTGGAAAAAATCGCCGCCGCCTGGGGCACGCGCAAGTTCGATGCGACGCTGGCGCGGCTCTATCCCAAGTGTGCGGACAAGAGCGTGGATTACGGCATTCTGGAGCCGCGCTCGGCCGCCGGCGAGCAGGGCTCAAACATCTTCTGCATTCCCGCCGACTGGGGATGGAACGACCTCGGCTCGTGGGCGGCGCACTTCGAGCACCGGCTGACCCAGCGGCAGCATAAGGACAACGTCATCTCCGCGGCGGGCAACTACCTGCTCGATGCTCACGGCAACTACCTGCACGCTCCGGACAAGTTTATCGCGGCGATTGGGGTGGAGGGGTTGGTCGTGGTGGACTCCGGCGACGCGCTGCTGATTACCACCATCGCGCGCTCGCAGGACGTGGGCAAGATCGTGAAGCATCTGGACCAGCAGAAGCAGTCGAAGCTGACGTAGCGTCGGTGAAGGAAGACGAGATGCTTGAGCCCATCAAGTTCGGCACCGACGGCTGGCGCGGCGTGATCGCCGACGACTTCACCTACGCCAACGTGAGACGAGTCGCCCGGGCCATTGCACGTTATGTGCATCAGTATGAGGACCCGTCGCGCGGAGTGCTGGTGGCGTATGACACGCGCTTTGCCTCGGACCGCTTTGCCGTGGTGGCAGCCGAAGCCATCGCCTCGAGCGGCATCCGGGTGCAAGTGGCACGCGAGGTTACGCCTACGCCCGCGCTCAGCTACATGGTGCGCGAGTTGCGCGCCGCCGGCGGAGTGATGATCACCTCCAGCCACAATCCGTGGAACTGGAATGGGGTGAAGTACAAGGCCAGCTACGGCGGGTCGGCCACGCCGGAAATAACCAAAAAGATCGAAGCCCTCATCGACACGCCACCCATCGAAGGCAAGGGTGGCGCGGTGGTGGAGGCCGATTTCAAGACCGGCTACATCGCTGCGATCAAGGCTTTCGCGGACCTGAAGCAAATCGCCGCGGCCAGGCAGAAGTTTGCCATCGACGTGATGTATGGCGCGGGGCGGGGAATCCTCGCGGGTATCTTCGGAGAGATCGGCGTCGATTGCATCGAACTTCACGGCGAAATCAATCCGCTCTTTCCGGGGATGAATCCCGAGCCGATTCTGCCGCACTTGCGCGAGCTGCAGCAGGCCGTGGTGGCCCACCACTGCGCGGCCGGATTGGCGACCGATGGCGACGCCGACCGCATCGGGGCGGCGGATGAAGACGGCAATGTGGTGGACGCCAGCCGGTGTTTTGCCGTGCTGCTGGAGTGGCTGCTGAAGCGCAAGAGGTGGCCCGGCGCCGTCACTCGCGCCTTCAATACCACCGGCATGCTCGATCGCATCGCACGGGCGCATGGGCGCCTGTTGATCGAGCACGGCGTGGGATTCAAGCACGTGGTGGACATCGTGCTGGGCGGCACCGAGGTGCTGATCGGCGGCGAGGAGTCGGGCGGCATCGGGATTCCGCGCTTTTTGCCGGAGCGCGACGGCACGCTGAATGCGCTGCTGCTGGCTAACGTGATGGCCGAAGAGGGCAAGTCACTCGGCCAACTGGTGGAGGAGCTGCAGGAAAAATATGGCCGGCACTGCTACGGACGGCGCGACCTGCACTTGGCCGAAGAAGTAAAGCAGAGTGCATTGCAACGGGCCGCGGCCGGGCCCCGCGCCATCGGCCAATACAACGTGCGGCGCGTGGAGGACCTGGACGGCTTCAAGTTCTTTCTCGATGCGCCCAGCGGAGACAACGGGGCCGAGGCATGGGTCTTGCTGCGCGGCTCCGGCACCGAGCCGCTGCTGCGTGTCTATGGCGAAGCGGCCGCGCCGGAGACGCTGGAGGAAATCCTGGACGCCGCCGTGGAGTTTGTGCAGGCGAAATAATTTTGGGCGGAATTCTGGGAGCGGTCTCATCAATGGCGACGGATGGGCTTTCCCTCAGCGGCTAAAGCCGCGTGAGATGAGCTTTTCTTGTGGCACGGCTGAAGCCGTGCCCTTTCAAAGCCGACTGTTGTGCCCCTGCGAAGCCGGTCGTTGTGCCCTTGCGAAGCCGATTTCTGGGGCCCTCTATTGTTCGCGAATGGTCAGCTTGCCCACCACCAGTTCGTCGATCTCGATGCGCTTGACGTGGGCCGAACCGATGGCCAGGCGGCCGATAGCCAGGGCTCCCACGGCGAGCGCGCCCACGGCAAATGCGCCCACGGCAAGGGCTCCGGCTACCGCGGCGCCTAAACCTGCGCGGCCCACCGCCACGCTCTTCTGCAACTCGCACTGGTTTTTGTGACGCAGTCCGAACATTGTTTCCTCCTTGCGATTCCGGGTTCCTCTTCATGGTCGATTCAACAGCCCCATTCAACGAAAAGAACGTTGAGTGGGCCACTCGCCGATCTGCGCCGCGCTCCGTGTCCCTCATGGTTGGATGCCGGTTGCCGGGTGTTATCCTGAAGAGGTGAATAAAATGGTTTTCTCCAACCTGGTGCACCGGCCGCTACGCACCGTGATCAGTGTGTTTGCGATTGCGCTGGAAGTCACGCTGATTCTGCTCATCGTGGGTCTGTGCCTGAGCATGCTCAACGACTCCGCCAAACGGCAGGAGGGAGTGGGCTTTGACGTGATGGTTTCGCCGCCGGGCTCCAGCTTCCTGACCGGCATCACCGGCGCACCGGTCTCCATGAAAGTGGCGGACAAGATCCGCGCGGTTCCGCACGTGACCGCCGTGGCTCCCATCGTGATGCACATGATCACTACCGGGGCGCTGGAGGTCCTGGACGGTATCGACCTGAATCCCAAATCGCCGGATGACTTCGACAGGATGGGCCAGCCCTTCCACTACTTGTCCGGCGGCCCGTTCAAGGGACCCGACGACATGATCGTGGACGACTTTTTTGCCGATCAGCATCATGTCAAGGTCGGCGATCAACTCGATCTGCTCAACCAGAGCTTCCGCATTTGCGGGATTGTGGAGCACGGCAAGGGCGCGCGCCGCTATGTGCCGATCCAGACCCTGCAGGAGCTGGCGGGTTCCGAGGGCAAGGCCAGCATGTTCTACGTGAAGACGGACACGCCGCAGAACGCCGACGCCGTGGTGACGGCCATCAAGCAGATTCCGGGGATGGAGCAGTACGTGGTGCGCTCGCTGACCGAATACGCTTCGCTGATGACGGTGGCCAACCTGCCGGGGCTGGGACCGTTCCTCAATATCGTGATCGGCATCGCCGTGGTGATCGGCTTCATCGTGATCTTCCAGTCGATGTACACGGCGGTGATGGAGCGCACGCGGGAGATTGGAATCTTGAAGTCGCTGGGCGCGACCAAGCTTTACGTCGTCAACGCGGTGCTGCGCGAATCGTTTCTTCTGGCCGTGGGCGGAGTGCTGATGGGACTGCTGCTTACCTGGCTGGCCAGCATGGCGATCAACTACAAGTTCCCCACCCACAAGGTGGTGTGGGACAACTACTGGGTGCTGCGCGCGTCGGTGATCGCGATCGTTGGGGCGCTGCTGGGCGGGCTGTATCCGGCGCTGGCGGCGGCGCAGAAAGATCCCATCGAGGCACTGGCCTACGAGTAGGGCGAGACGATAATCCCGATGAACCGTGCCCCGGATGCGATCCGGGGCATTTTTATTGGGGGAAGGATGATTTGCACTACTGGCAGTGCAGAAAATGGGTGCGGGTGCGCGAGGGACGGGAAAAAGTGGAGCTGCGGAAGAAAGTCATCCAACTCTGCCGCGGATCAGAGCTTCTCATATTACGCGCTTTTCTGTGCGAGGCGCAGGGAGGGTGCACACATGCCTCGACCGATCAGAACCAGTTTCACGCCAAGAGCCAGTTCCACGCCGATGGGAGCCAGTTCCACACGCCGGCAAATTCTCACGAGCGCTTCCATGGGAGCGGCGACGGCGGTGCTGGGACTGTTGCTGCTGGCGTATCCGCTGATGGCCGGCAGGCTGCCGAGGGAGCTGCTCGGCTGGGTGCTGATACTGGTTGGCGTGGCGCAATTGGTGTTTGCAGTTAACTCGCAAACTCTTTGGAATTTCACACTCTTCGCTTTGCGGAGCGTGCTGTTGGGCGGCGCCGGAGTGTGTCTGGTTTATTTTCACCCGGAGGAGACGGAGACGTTGACGGCGCTGCTGATGGCCATGCTGCTGGCCGGCGCCGGAGTGGAAGGCGGGATCGCGCTGCTGCTGAAGCCGGAGGAAGGACGCGAGTGGGCGCTCTGCGACGCGGTGACCGGCTTCCTGACAGGGGCGCTGATTCTTGCGGGATGGCCCGCGGGTACGCTATGGGCGATGGGGACGCTGGTGGGCATCTCGGTGGTGATGGCCGGGGCGTGCCGGGTCGCAATCGTCTACAAGGTGCAGAGCAAGGTGGAGGAGTTGGCACGGATGCGTGTGTATCAGCGAGCCGCCTGAGCGACCGGCCCTGCCAGTTATCGTTCAGGGTTCGGATTGGCGGAGAGCGCGCTCGATGCGGCGGTCTGGGACGAGCCACATGAGGGCGACGAAGACGAAGATGGCCTGGGCCAGCACGGGGGAACGGACGGTGACGGCGATGGCGACGGCATACAGGAGCGGCGAGAGCTTGCCCTTCCAATCGCTGCCGATGGCCCGTTTCAGTAGAGAGTTGGGAACCTGCGAGGCGATGATGAGCTGCTGCAGGATGTAGTAGGCGATGGCGGCCATCAAGAGCACGATGCCGTAGAGCGCGGTGGGCACGGGGGCGAAATGGTTCTCGCCCATCCATCCGGTGGCGAAAGGGAAGAGCGAGAGCCAGAAGAGCAGGTGGAGGTTGGCCCAGAGGATGGCTCCGGTGACATGGGTGGCGGTGTGGAGCATGTGGTGGTGGTTGTTCCAATAGATTCCGACGTAGACGAAGCTGAGGATGTAGCTGAGAAAAACCGGCACGAGAGGCAGGAGCGCCTGCCGGTTCGCGCCCTGCGGCACCCTCAGCTCCAGCACCATGATGGTGATGATGATGGCGATGACTCCGTCGCTGAAGGCTTCCAGGCGTCCTTTGTTCATGCGGCTCCCGTGACGGTTGAGATTATGCCGTAGAAGCGTGGTTGGGTTCCATTGCTGGTGTCGATTTCAAAAAGGGGCGCTCAATACAGAGTCCCGAGATCCTTACTCGGGGCCATCTTTGATAGACGGGCGTGGCTGCCTTTAACCAGAAAAGCGCATCCAATTCGGGGTAGCTGTTGTCGTGGGGCGATCTCCGAACATTCAAAGTGAGGCAACTGTGATCCGAAAACCAAGCAGATTTATGTCTGCGCTCGTCGCGTTCGTGTGGGTCGCTGCTGCCGTGGGTCAGGCGCAGAGTGTGTTGACGCATCATGTGCGGCCGGCGACGCAGAATGGCAGCGCGCGATTGGTGAGCAAACTTGCCGCAACGCAGACCCTGCGCCTGGTGATTACCCTGCCGCTGCGCAATCAGGACGAGCTGGAGGATTTTCTGCAGGAAGTGTACGACCCGAACAGTCCTGCTTACCGGCAGTTCCTGACGGTGGATGAGTTTACGGCGGAGTTTGGTCCAACCGAGGACGATTACGACACGGTGGTTGGGTTGGCCAATGCCAGCGGCCTGACCGTGGTGGGCGCTTCGCGCAACCGGCTGAACGTGGATGTGGAAGGGACGGTGGAAAGCATTGAGAAGACATTCCATTTGACCCTGAGCGTCTACCAGCACCCGACGGAAAACCGCACCTTCTATGCGCCGGACCGGGAGCCTACGGTAGATTTGCCGTTTGCGCTGTGGCACATCTCGGGGCTGGATAACTACTCGCTTCCGCATCCCGCCGGGCTGCATAAAAATTTGGCGGCCACGGCCAATGCCACGACCGGCTCCGGTCCGGCGGCATCTTTTTTGGGCAGCGATATGAGGGCGGCGTATTACGGGGGAACGGCGCTGACCGGCAGCGGCCAGTCGCTGGGGTTGCTGGAATATTACGGCACGGACCTGGCAGACTTGAACACCTACTACTCGAACGCGAAGCAGACCAATAATGTCCCGATCACCTTGCTCTCCACGGACGGAACCAGCACGAGCTGCGTGGACAGCAGAGCCAGCGGCGACTGCGACGATACGGAGCAGACCCTCGATATGACGCAGGCGCTGGGTATGGCTCCGGGCCTGGCGAGCTTGGTGATGTACGTGGGCTCGAGCGATGCGGCGATCTTCAACGCCATGGCTACGGCCAAGCCGCTGAACGCGCAGTTGAGCTCTTCCTGGACCTGGGCCCCGGCGGACCCGAACACGGACAATCCGTACTTTGAGGAGTTTGCGGCGCAGGGGCAGAACCTTTTCCAGGCTACCGGGGACAGCGGCGCGTGGACTTCCAAGTCGGAGATTTATCCGGCGGATGATGTGTATCTCACGGCGGTGGGCGGAACGGACCTGGCGACCGGCTCGGCGGCCGGGCCCTGGAGTTCGGAGAGCGCCTGGGCCGATGGCGGCGGCGGCATTTCGCCGGATGGGTATGCGATTCCTTCGTGGCAGACGGCCGCGGCCAGCGGTTGCGCAAGCTGTTCGCAGAGCTATCGCAACGGCCCGGATGTTTCCGCCAACGCGAATTTCAGCTATTACGTCTGCGCCGACCAGATTGCTTGCACGGCCAACGAGTATGGTGGAACCAGCTTTGCGGCACCGCTGTGGGCCGGATATCTGGCGCTGGTGAATCAGCAGTCCGTGGCCAACGGCAATAAGACGCTGGGCTTTATCAACCCGAGCCTTTATGCGATTGGCAACGGGTCCAATTACGACACGGACTTCCACGACATTACCGGTGGCAGCAATGGCTACTCGGCAACGACGGGCTATGATGTGGCCACCGGGTGGGGCAGCCCGAACGGGGGCAATCTGCTCAACGCGCTGGCCGGGTCGCCCGCAGCCTCGGGCTTCACTCTGTCTGCCTCGCCCGGTGCGGTCTCGGTGGCGCAGGGCAGCTCGGGTGCTTCCACCATTACCAGCACGGTGAGCGGCGGGTTTGACGCGGCGGTTACGTTGTCGGCTTCGGGGATGCCCACGGGCGTGACGGTTGGTTTCAGCCCGGCCTCCATCACCGGGACGGGCAGCTCAACGCTTACGTTTACGGTTGCGTCCACCACCGTCGCCGGCACTTACAGCATTACGGTGATGGGAAGCTCCGGCAGCACGACCTCGACCACGACGGTCTCGCTGACGGTGACGGGAACGGCGGCAGGCTTCTCGCTGAGCGCATCGCCCACGTCGATCAGCATCGCCCAGGGCAGCTCAGGCAGTTCCACCATCACATCAACGGTTACCGGCGGCTTCAGCTCGGCGATTTCCCTGTCGGCTTCGGGCGAGGGGAGCGGTCTGACGGCAAGCTTTAGCCCAAGCTCAATCACCGGTGCTGGAACCTCTACCATGAAGGTCACGGTGAGCAAGAAAGCCTCGACCGGAAATCACACCATCACGATCACGGGCAAGAGTGGGAGCACAAGCAAGACCACCACGGTTACGGTGGATGTGCTGAGATAGGGAGATCGATTTCGCTTCCGAAATCTCCCGAGTTCTGCAAGGGAAGAGACTTAGCAGTCGAATCAAGCCACCATAGCTTTCCCGGCGAGAGTTTGCATACAAAGGACTTGGAGGCAAGAATCGGAAAACAAAAGAGTTGATTGCCGGATTTTCGCGCGTTTTCACGGGCAGGTTGCTGCTTTTTCTGAAACGCGTGGCGAAAGGGCACATCTTGGAGAGGGAGGGAGGATCCTATGAAGATTGCAGTAACGACCCCTACCGGCCAAATCGGCAATAAACTCGCCAACCTGCTGCTTGACCGCAAGTCCGATATCACCGTCATCGCCCGACATCCGGAGAAAGTGAAAGCCCTTGCCAGCCGCGGGGCGAAGGTTATCCCCGGCGAGCACAGCGATCCTGCCATCGTGGAGCAAGCGGTGCGCGGGGCCGACGCTCTGTTCTGGCTGACGCCTATGGAGATGACCTCGCACGATCCGCTGGGCATGGCCCGCCGCATGACCGAAGCCGGCGCCAGCGTCATTCGTAAGCATCCCGATCTGCACGTGGTTCAGCTTTCCAGTGCAGGAGCATTCCTGCCGAGCGGCACGGGGCCGATCGTTGGGCATTACGAAACGGAAGAAAAGTTTCGTGCTGCCGGGAAGAACATCGTCTCGCTGCGCCCGAACGAGTTCATGGAAAACGTGTTCTTCGCGCTGCCCACGATCCTCGCGCAGGACAGCATCTACACATCGATACCCGGCTCGGAAAAAGCGCCGTTCATTGCGACGCAAGACATCGCCGAGATCGCCGCCGAGTATCTGCTCAACCCGGTCGATGGCCATCACGTGATCGACATCGTGGGCCCGCAGGAAATTTCGTTCGACGAGTGGGCTCGCATCGCCGGACAGGCCATCGGGAGGAACGTCCGGGTGGTGACGATCCCGGGCGAGAAACTTAAGGCCGCGATGCACCAGGCGGGAATGTCGCAGGAAATGGCGGCACTGCTGGTGGAGATGGAAGAGGCATACCCGAAAATCCAGGGCTCCTTCAGAGGCGAACAGAAACGTACCGGGAAAGTGACGTTCCTGCAATTTGCTCGGGAAGTCTTCGCGCCCGGTTACAAAAAAGCCGTGCAATCGGCGGCATAGGCAGACCGTGTGCGTCCCACACATCAGATGCCGTCGATTGGAGCAGCATCGCGACGAAGGCCGGTGATAGATCGTCAAATCCCGGCCACTCACGCGGGTCGCGAGCGCTTGATCCTTTGGCTGGGCATTCAATTCCGGCCAAGGATAGCCACGCGGCGAACGTAATTGCCTCAGATGGCGGATAGTCGGCCAGCCGCGACACTTGGTCCTTTGCCGGGTGGGCAGTCCCCTGATTGCGCTGTGGTATACTTGCGAAGATCGGGAGCAGGTTTGGAAGAGGGAGCCGAGAGCTCTCTTGGGTTCCCGTGCGCGGCTGGCGTTGACATTGGACTCCAGCATGCGCTACCGTATGGTCTTTCGGCTGTCCTGCGGTTGCCCGCCTGACGGTACGCTGTCTCCGTGGATCGCATCGGCCTCACGGGCCGGGAAGAAGAAGCGGTTCGGCTGACGGTTTTTGTCCCGCATGCACGTGCAGAAGTTCCCAGACCAAAGTCCTGGGTCTTCATCCCCTCGTCGAGAAAGATCGCTGAGGGGCGTAGCGGTGCCTGCGGGGAAATGAAAAAGGCGGAGCGGGCCGGATGGCCTTCTCAAATCGCCGGTATTTACATCTGGGAGAGTTTGGCATGTCAACCTATTTCCCCAAAGGGGAGATTGCGCGCAAGTGGTACGTGGTGGATGCCGATGGGCAGACACTGGGACGGCTTTCGACGCGCGTCGCGCGCATTTTGAGCGGCAAAGACAACCCCCGCTACACGCCGTTTCTGGATACCGGCGACCATGTCGTAGTCATCAACGCCGGCAAAGTTAAGCTGACCGGGCTGAAGGCCAACGCCAAGGTTTACCGCCGGTACACGGGATTTCCGGGCGGATTGCGGGAAGAAGAGTTCACCAAGCGGCTGGCGCGCAAGCCGGAGCTGATTGTGCAGGACGCCATTGAAGGCATGCTGCCCAAGAGCAAGCTGGGCCGCGCCATGGCCACCAAGCTGAAGGTTTACCGCGACGAGAAGCATCCGCACCAGGCGCAGAAGCCTGAGGCGATTGCTCCGGTGGCGTAACCGGCGTTATTGCCGAGAAATTTTTGACGCCCGTTTTAAGGATGGGCGAAGGATCAACATCGCATGGCTGAACTGGTTCAATACTATGGAACGGGGCGCCGCAAAACGAGCGTGGCCCGCGTATTCCTCCGCCCCGGCACCGGCATCATCAAGGTGAACGGCAAGGCCTTCGAGGAACACTTTGTGACCGACGTGCAGCGGATCATTGCGCGCCAGGCACTGTTACTTACCGAGACGGCGAACAGCTTCGACGTGATTGCCAACTGCTCCGGCGGTGGAATTACGGCGCAGGCCGGCGCGGTCCGCATGGGCACGGCGCGCGCGCTGCAGGAGTTTAACCCCGAGCTGCGCGCCAAGATGAAGGCCGAAGGCTTGATGACGCGCGATGCGCGCCAGAAAGAGCGTAAGAAGTACGGCCAGAAGGGCGCCCGCAAGCGCTTCCAGTTCAGCAAGCGCTAAACGGTTACTTCCCACATCTGCCAACTACGGCAGATGTGGGGCACCGGGCATTTGGCTGGTTTGGGTTTTAGAGATAACGCTCTGCGCCGCGGGTTCCGGCGTCGCACGGCGGTTTGCCGTTTGCGGAACCAAAGAATTTCGCAACTTTACGTGAGCGTAAATTGCGAAAAATTTTCCCCCTCCCGCTAATACGGGGCGGGCAACGGGAATTGAATTGTCTGGCGTTCTCATGACGCAAGCAGGCAATGCAAATCCATCCAAGGAGGTTCAGTGGCCAATATCACCATGAAGGAATTGCTCGAAGCTGGTGTGCACTTCGGGCATCAAACCAAGCGCTGGAATCCGAAGATGAAGGAATACATCTTTGGCGAGCGCAACGGGATTTACATCATCGACCTGCAGAAGACGCTGAAGATGTTCAAGGAAGCGTCGAAGTTTGTGCAGGACAACGCTGCCGAAGGACGGACGATTCTGTTTGTAGGCACCAAGCGCCAAGCGCAGGAAGCGATTGCCGAAGAGGCGACGCGCTGCGGCATGTTCTACATCAACCAGCGCTGGCTGGGCGGCTTGCTGACCAACTGGGTAACGGTGCAGAAGTCGGTAAAGCGGCTGAAAGAGCTGGACGAGATGGCGACCGACGGCCGCTATGAGCTGCTGCCGAAGAAGGAAGTCGTCAAGCTGGAGCGGGAGCGCAAGCATCTGCAGGCGAACCTGGCCGGCATCAAGAACCTGAACCGGCTGCCCGACGCGATCTTCGTGATCGACTCCAACAAGGAGCAGATCGCGGTGAAGGAAGCGCGCAAGCTGGGCATTCCGGTGGTGGCCGTGGTGGACACCAACTGCGATCCGAGCGAAGTGGACTACATTATCCCCGGCAACGACGACGCGCTGCGTGCGATCCGTCTGTTTGCGTCGAAGGTTTCCGACTCTGTAGTGGAAGGCTCGCAGGCGATGAGCGACAAGCAGAGCGCGGAGCTGGCGGCGGGCATTTCGGCGAGCGAAGAAGTGAACGAAGCCGGAACCGAAGTCGTGCTGGCCGAGACTGCCGGCGGCGAAGATGTGAACATGGAAGAAGTGCTCGGCAAAGGCGTGCGCAAGGTGGAGCCGACCGTGGCCGACAACGATGTAGAGGTGGAATCGCGGTAAGCCCGCGAATATTTCGTAAAGGCGACCCGCGCTGCATACTCCGGCGCGGGTCGTTTTGCGAGAATTGATTGAGATCGGCAGGTAGAACAACCAGGAGCCTGGCTTGGCCCGGCGGCATTCATTCCAGAAAGGTTTTTGCAAATGGCAGAGATTACGGCAGCAATGGTAAAAGAGCTCCGCGACAAGTCCGGGGCGCCCATGATGGACTGCAAGAAGGCACTCACCGAGGCCAACGGCGATGTGGAGGCGGCAATGGTGGTGCTGCGCAAGCGCGGCATGGCGTCGGCCGCCAAGAAGGCTACGCGCACCACCAGCGAAGGCGTGGTGACCAGCTACATTCACGCCGGGGGCAAGATCGGCGTGCTTCTGGAAGTGAACTGCGAGAGCGACTTCGTGGCCCGCACCACGGAGTTCCAGGGGTTGGTGCATGATATCGCGATGCACATTGCCGCCGTGGATCCGCGCTACGTCCGCAAGGAGGACGTGACGGCGGCGGACATGGCGAAGGAAAAAGAAATTTATCTGGCGCAGGCCGTGGCCAGCGGCAAGCCGGCCAATATTGCCGAGAAGATGGTGGAAGGCAAGATGGGCAAGTTCTACGAGGAAGTGTGCCTGCTGGAGCAGCCCTTCATCAAGGAACAGTCGGTGACGATTTCGCAGCTGATTGCGACGGTGATCGGCAAGCTGGGGGAAAACATTTCGGTGCGCCGGTTTGCGCGCTTCAAGGTGGGCGAGGCGACGGAGACCGTGGCGGTTGCCAAGCCGCAGGCGGCAGCGGAAGCCGCCGAGTAACTGGGTTTTATAGCGTAAGGCGAGCGGGGCGGAGAAAATCCGCTCCGCTTTTTCGTGGGCGGCGGCCGCGATGGAGTTTCGCGCCCACTGCGGTCAGCAGGTTCAGATCGTGGCATTGCACAGAACTTCCTTCATCACAGAGGCCACGTCGCGGATCGCTTTCTCCCCGTCCCCCGAGAAGCTGGAACCGTGCATGATTGCGAGCGTCTCCGGCCGGAGTTTCGCGAGCTTCTCCAGCAGCCCACCCGTATATGGGCACCAAGGCATATAGCAGGGCATCGGGCCGGCGTTCATCAGGAGTAAGGCTTGCTTTACGCGCCCGACCACATCGGTTTGGGTCAAAGGCTCGCAATCGCCGACTTGATGAAACAGGTCTGAACAGAGCAGCGTCTTATGGGTCTCCTCGAACAGCATCCCAGCATCCCAGCCATGAGGCAGGTGAGGGGTGTGGCAAAAGCGCAGACGATACCTTCCCGTATTTAGCAGATCCCCCTCGGCGAGCGGTCGGGGCGGCCGGTTTGCAAAGTCAGTCAGATTCACCAAGGCCCCGGTGAAACTGCACACGGGTTCAGCCTTGGGTGCAGCGGCCAGCCACTCATTGAGTGCCCCGCACTCGTCGGACTCGAAATGGCTGAAGCTGATCCAGCGAATGCGGCTCGGGTCCAGCACGCGGGCGACCGCCTCGCGGATTTCAGGGAAGGTACGGCGGAACCCGGTGGTGAACAATAACGGCTCTTCGTCGTTGAGCAGGAAATGATTAAACTGCAAGTTGATTTCCGGGCGGAACCATGAAATCCGATACAAATCAGGTGCGACCTCAACGACATTGGCCATCCCGTGCCCTCCGTTATCTGGATGAGATGCCATGCCGCGCCAATGCGTGGCGCACTGGATTGGTGTGGGCCAATGGGCGGATATGGGGTACCTGCTGACCGGGCGGCGCGGATCATTTACACTCGTTGAGGTAAACAATCATGGCCGATCCCATTTACAAGCGCATTCTACTGAAGCTTTCCGGCGAGGCACTGGCAGCGGGCCAGGGCTTTGGCGTGGATAACGACCGGGTGCACGAAATTGCAGCCGAGGTGGCCGACGTGCACCGGCTGGGAGTGCAGATTGGACTGGTGGTGGGCGGCGGGAATTTTTTTCGCGGCGTCTCCCACCAGGCCAAGACCATGGACCGGGTGTCGGCCGATCACATGGGGATGCTGGCGACGGTGATCAACTCGCTGGCTCTGCGGGACGCCCTGGAAAAGCAGGGGGTGCATACGCGGGTGATGAGCGCCATCGAGATGAACCAGGTGGCCGAGCCGTTCATCCGTCTGCGGGCCATCCGGCATCTGGAGAAGGGGCGGGTTGCCATTTTTGCGGCGGGGACGGGGAACCCGTATTTCTCCACCGACACGGCGGCGTCGCTGCGGGCGATGGAGATCAAGGCCGACGTGATTATGAAGGCCACCAAGGTGGAGGGCATCTACGACTGCGATCCGGTGAAGAACGGCGACGCCAAGATGTTCGATACGATTACGTTTACCGATGTGCTGAAGCTGGGGCTGGGCGTGATGGACGCCACGGCCATCAGCCTGTGCCGGGAGAACGACCTGCCGATCGTGATCTTCAACCTGAATTGCAAGGGCAATATCCGGCGGGTGTGTTTGGGGGAAAAGGTCGGCTCGATTGTGACGGCGTGAGCGGCGGCGACATCCGCACATTTGCGTCGAATAACGCGACGCAGATGCGGGCAAGGTCAACATCCCCAGCACCCAGGCATTGAAGGGTTCTCACAGGGCGGGGGATTTGGTAGAGTAGGCGGCGTTGTATTGGCGGCGGAATAGAGGCCGGGAGTAGAACCGGCCGCTGAAACGGAGTGAAGCGATGGCTCAGATCAGTATGGCGGCATTGCCCGCACTGAAAGATGTTTTTACCCAGCTTAAGACGCGCATGGACAAGGCGGTGGAAGACTTCCGCAAGGAGCTGGCTTCGCAGCGCACCGGGCGCGCCAACGTGCACATGCTGGACAGCGTGCACGTGGAAGCCTATGGCGCGATGGTTCCGCTGACGCAGGTCGGCAACATCAGCGCGCCGGAGCCGTCGCTGATTACGATTCAGCCTTGGGACACGTCGCTGACGGCGGCGATCGAGAAGGCGATCCGCAGCTCGGATTTGGGATTCAACCCGCAGAACGACGGCAAGGTGATCCGGGTTCCGGTGCCGGCTCTGAACGAGGAGCGGCGCAAGGATATGGTGAAGCACCTGAACAAGGTTCTGGAAGAGCATCGCACGGCGGTGCGCAATATTCGCCGCGATGGCAATGAGGCGATCAAGAAGGCGATGAAGGACAAGAAGATCTCCGAGGACGAAGAGCGGGGCTCGATGGAGCATCTGCAGAAGGTCACCGACGACGAGATCAAGAAGATGGAAGAGATGCTCAAGGTGAAGGAAAAGGAAGTGATGCAGGTCTGAGGGACTGCGACAACTTGGAAAGACACAGGCCCGGGGAATCTCCCCGGGCTTTTCTGTCTAACTACGGCTGCTCCTCATCGTCCTCGTCGGGCTCTTCAAGAGCGACTGCACCTGCGTCTCATTTCGGGCGTGGCTTGAGCCGGGCGTGGGAGTGAGCTTCATCGTCCGGTTCTGTCGGGTGGTGCTTATTCATCTCCCCAATTAGAGCTATGAATCGCGACACGAACAACACCATCAGCAGAACAATGAACCAGCCAATGATCGTGTCCTTCAATGGGTGCCTCCGAGATGAGAGTGTCCATTGTAAGGCTGGAGTTGGGTGGTGGTAATGACCTTGATACGGCTCGTGATATTTGAGCGGCGCAGGGGGTCTTCGCTGCGCTCAGAATGACCCTTCAGAAACAAGAGCAAGAGCAAAAGCAAGAGGCAAAGGCGTGGCGCGCGGGACTATAATTTTGCAATGGCGCATGTAGTTCACACGGCTTGCCCGCATGATTGTCCGGATGCGTGTTCGGTGTTGGTGACGATTGAGGACGGGCGGGCGACAAAGATTGCGGGGAATCCGGAGCATCCGGTGACGCGGGGATTTCTCTGCGGCAAGGTGGCGAAGTATCTGGACCGGGTGTACTCGGCGGACAGGCTGCTCTATCCGATGCGGAGGACGGCGCCCAAGGGACAGGGTTGCAGCGGGGCGGCGGCGTTCGAGCGGATCAGCTGGGACGAGGCGCTGGCGGAGAGTGCGCAGCGCTTTGCGGCGGTGGCCAAAGAGTTCGGGGCGGAAGCGATTCTGCCGTACTCGTATGGCGGGACGCTGGGGCAGATTCATGGCAGCGGGATGGACCGGCGCTTTTTCCATCGGCTGGGGGCGTCGCAGCTGGATCGCACCATCTGTTCGCAGGCGGGCGGAGTGGGACTGACGTCGGTGACGGGAGCCAAGTATGGTGTGCCGCCGCAGGAATACCCGCACGCGCGCTACATCATCGCCTGGGGCGCCAACATTATCGGCAACAACATTCACCTGTGGCCGTTCATCCAGGAGGCGCGGCGCAAGGGCGCCAAGCTGGTGGTGATCGATCCGTATTACACGCGCACGGCCAAGGCTGCGGACTGGCATTTGGCGATCCGTCCGGGGACCGACGTGGCGCTGGCGCTGGGGCTGATGCACATTCTCATCGGCGAGGACTTGTACGACAAGGCGTTTGTGGCGGAGCACACCACGGGCTTTGAGGAGCTGCGCAAGCGCGCGGCCGAGTATGGGCCGGAGCGGGTGGCGGAGATCACCGGCCTGAAGGCGGTCGACATTGTGCGGCTGGCGCACGAGTATGTCGCCAACAGCCCGGCGGTCATACGGCTGAACTATGGGGTGCAGAGGTCGGAAAACGGCGGGATGGCGGTGCGGGCGATCACCATGCTGCCGACGATCATGGGCTCGTGGAAGCATCCGGGCGGCGGGATGTCGCTGTCGACTTCGGGGACGTTCACGCTGAACCAGACGGCGCTGCAGCGTCCGGAGCTGATGACGAAGGCACTGGGACGGCCGGCGCGGGTGTTGAACATGGTGCGGCTGGGCGACGTGTTGACGGATGCCGGGCTGACGCCTCCGGTGAAGGCCTTGTTTGTGTATGCGTCGAACCCGGCGGCGGTGTGTCCCAACCATAATTTGGTGGTAGAGGGGTTGAAGCGCAAGGATCTGTTTACCGTGGTACACGAGCAGTTCTTCACCGACACGACGGATTATGCGGACATTGTTTTGCCGGCGACGACGTTTCTTGAGCAGAAGGAGCTGATGACCTCGTACGGGCATCTTTCGCTGCAGCTCTCCGATCAGGCGCTGGAGCCGCTGGGGGAAGCGTGCAGCAACGCCGAGGTGTTCCGCCGTCTGGCGGCGCGGATGGGCTTTGACGACAGGTGTTTGCGCGCCTCCGACGACGAGCTGATCGACGATGCGCTGAGCGTTGATGGGTCAACCAAGGAACATGAGTATCTGGCGGGCATAACGCGCGAGGCCCTGGAGCGGGAGCACTGGATGGAGCTGCGGGTTCGGCGCGATGGCGAGGGGGCATATCTGCCGTTTGCCAAAGGGTTTGCCACGGCGAGCGGCAAGGCCGAGCTGTGCAGCGAATCGCTGGCCCAGGCGGGACTTGACCCGGTGGTGGCGTTTACCCCGCCCAGGGAGTCGCGGCATGGCGGGCAGGGGCGAAATCCGTTAAACCAGTATCCGCTGGAGTTGCTGGGGCGCAAGCATGACAACTTTCTCAACACCACGTTCTGCAACGTGGCGGAGATGCAAAAGCGGGAGCACCGACACGAGCTGCAGATGAACGCGGTGGACGCCGCGGCGCGCGGCATTGCCAGCGGGGACGAACTGCGGGTGTACAACGGACGCGGCGAGCTGCGGCTGAGGGCGCGGGTGGACGACAGCGTGCCTCCGGGGGTGGTTGCGAGCTATCTGGACTGGGCGCGCAGCGCACCGGGGGGCAAGAACATTAATGCGCTGACCAGCGACCGGTTGACCGACATGGGCAACGGGGCGACGTTCTATTCGGCGCTGGTCGAGGTTGAGAAGGCGTGAAGACCCCCGCCGCATATTGCCAAGGCTGGATAGTGAGCGAGTAAAGTCTGTTTGCCGCCGATGGCAATCAGAGCACCTGAACCTGTATAATGGGGCCTTCCGCGCCGAAGATTTACGTATGAGGGTCTCGCCATTTTACGTTCAGATTACGCCTGCGCCACGCCTCGCCTGAGCCGCCCATTGCGCCGCGGCCTGATCCATTTACTTCGCTTCTGCGTGGTGCTGATGCTGCTGGGCGGCATGGCGCTGGCCCAGGGAATTATTGAAGACATACGCATTCACGGCAACCGCCGCGTCCCGGCCGAGACCGTTCGCGCCCGCATGTTTACGCGTCCCGGCGATGTGTATGACCAGGCGGCGATGGAGCGCGACTTCCATTCTTTGTGGAACACAGGGTACTTCGACGACGTGCGCATCGAGCGCGAGGCGAGTCCCAAGGGATGGATCATTCAGGTCTACGTGAAGGAAAAGCCGACCATTCGCGAGATCAAGTACATCGGGTTGAACGCGGTTTCGCAGAGCGACGTGCTGGACAAGTTCAAGGAACTGAAGGTGGGGCTGAGCCAGGAGAGCCAGTTCGATCCGACCCACGTGAAGCGGGCGGAGGTGGTGCTGAAGGAAATGCTGGCGTCTAAAGGCCACCAGTTTGCCACCATCACCACGGAGATCCGGCAGATTCCTCCGGCGGCCGTCTCCATCACCTTCAACGTCAAAGAAGGTCCCACGGTCAAGGTGGGGTTGATCCAGTTTGAAGGCAACAAGAAGGTTCCGAGCAAAGACCTGCGCCGGGCGATGACGAACCTGAAGCCGATCGGGATTCCCCACTCCTTGATACTGGAGAATCTGTTTGCGCGCACCTACGATGCCACCAAGCTGGGCGAGGACGCCGAGCGTGTCCGCTTCGCCTTCCAGGACCGTGGATACTTCAAGGCCATTGTGCAGGACCCGCAGACGAAGATGCGCGACACGAAAGGCGCCTGGTACGTTCCGTTCGGGGCCCATCACGGCAAGGTGGTGGACATCACGGTCCCGGTGGAAGAAGGGGACCGCTACAAGCTGAAGGAGATCACCTTCACGGGGAACAAGGCGCTGACCAACACGGCCGCGCTGCGCCGCCTGTTCAAGACCAAGGACGGAGACTGGTTCAGCCGGACGGATGTCAGCAAGGGTCTGGACGAGCTGCGCAAGGCCTACAGCACGCTGGGCTACATCAACGAGACCAACATTCCGAACACGGAGATCGACGAAGAGCACAAGACGATCACGCTGAAGATCGACGTGGACGAAGGCAAGCAGTTTTTTGTGCGGCGGATCGAATTCAGCGGCAACACGACGACGCGCGACAAGGTGATCCGGCGCGAGCTGGCGCTGGAAGAGGGCCAGGTGTACAACTCCCAGCTGTGGGAGCTGAGCCTGCTGCGCCTGAACCAGCTGAATTACTTTGAGGCGCTGAAGCCCGAACAGGATTCGGAAGTGCACCAGAATGTCGCCGACAATTCGGTGGACATCAACCTGAAGGTGAAGGAAAAGGGAAAGAACTCGATTGGCCTGAATGGCGGCCTGAGCGGACAGACGGGAGCGTTCGTGGGGCTGAAATACGAGACCAACAACTTTTTGGGACTGGGCGAATCGCTGACCTTATCCGCTTCGCTGGGCACCTACCAGAAAAACGCGACCATCGGCTTTACCGAGCCGTACCTGTTCGATAAGCCGATTCAGACCGGCTTTACGGCGTATTACCGCACCTTCAAGTTTAACCAGGCGCAGCAGGCCGGCATCTCCTCCACCGCGGCGGCGATGGAGAGCGCTGCGTTTCAGAGTGCGCTGCAGAACTATACCCAGTCGAGCCGGGGCATTACGGTCTCGGGCGCCTATGCGGTGCGCCGCTCGTTCCGGCGCTTCGGTCTCACATACTCGTTTGACGATTCGGACATCAACCCGATCTCGCTGGCATCCCAGGATTATTTTTACGAGCTGGCATTCCGCAGCGTTTCCGGCACCAACGCGGTGCACGGGATTATGACCAGCAAGCTGGTTCCGAGCTTCAGCAAAAGCACGATCGACAGTCCGCTGCGGCCGCACAAGGGAAGCAGCTACTTTGTGGGCATGGATATCGCCGGCTTGGGCGGCAACGTGGACTACCTCCGTCCGATTGGCGAGTACAAAAAGTTCATACCGATGAAGGGTTTCCACGCCAACAAGCAGGGGTTGCAGACCCTGGGCTTCCGGGTACAGGGTTCGTTCATCACCGGATTCGCGGGGAAGACCGCGCCTCCGTTTGAGCGCTTCTTCCAGGGCGGCGACACCGATCTGCGCGGCTTTGATATCCGCACCGCCTCGCCGACAGCGCTGATCAACGACCAGGTTGCGGTGCCCTTGACCAACCCGGATGGAGTTCCGGTTCCCAGGGACCCGAACAACGCCCTGGCGGGCAACTACACCATTAACGTTCCTATCCAGCGGCTGGTGTATCCGGGCGGCGACACCAGCATTGTGGGCAACCTGGAATACCGCATTCCGATCGCCGGACCGGTGACCCTGGCGCTGTTTGTCGATAGCGGTATGAACATGGCGATTCGCGAGTCGCAGCTGCGGCTGGCCGGACAGCAGGTGAACGAGCTGGATACCGCGCAGTTCGGCTGCCCGGCTTATGATCCGGCCTACCTCAGCTGCGTGGGAACCGTGTCGCTGAAGTTCCCCCAGTACATTCGTCCGCTGCCCCACACCAATTATGCGGTGCGCGTGTCGACCGGCGCGGAAATGCAGATTCTGTTGCCGATGATTAACGCGCCGTTCCGGCTGTACTACGCCTACAATCCCTCCCGGGTCGATACCATCGCTCCGCCGTCAGATCTGATCACGCGGAGTATGTTCCCGGCGGGCGAAGCCGGAGAGTACACCTATCTGAATACTCTCGCGACCTATGATCCGGGATACCGCCTGCGGGAACCCAGGAAGACCTTGCGGTTCACGGTGTCGACGACCTTTTAACCAGGGGATGAAAGCTTAGGGAAAATACGCTCAAACGGATAGATTGCGGTTTGACGCTTTATTTCCCACAACCTATAATCAGAACATCCGTCAGGGGAATTTTTTAGATCAGGGCTGGAGCTGAAACGTTTACGGCTCGCCCGCCAGCTGAAAGGTTTCTGCGGAATCTCCGTGAACTCCGAAGAGGAGTTGAGGCTAATTTTCATGAATCGCTACTTTGCATGTCTGGTCCCAGCCGCGGCGCTGGCAATGATTCTCAGCGTACCCGGTTTTGCTCAGTCCTCGGCCAGTGCACCTGCCGCTGCGGCGGTGCCCGTAGCCACCAAGGTTGGCATCGTCAACATCCAAGCCGCCATTGTGGGCTCGAACGAGGGGCAGCGCGACTTCGAGGAACTGCAGAAGAAGTTCGACCCGAAGCGCCAGGAACTGGAAGGCCTGAACAAGGAAGTGGACGAACTGCAAAAGAAGTTCAATGCCCAGGGCGACAAGCTGAACGATGAGGCACGGGCCGAACTGCTGAAGGAGATTGACTCCAAGAAGAAGCAGCTGCAGCGCAACTACGAGGATGCCAACACCGACATCCAGGCGCAGCAGAACGACATTGCCAACCGCATTGGCCAAAAGCTGGTGAGTGTGCTGGACAAGTATGCCAAGGACAATGGCTTCACGGTGGTTCTGGATGTCTCCGGCCAGCAGAGCCCGGTTTTGTGGGCTGCCAGCTCGGTGGACATCACGCAGCCGGTGGTGGATGCCTATAACGCCCAGTCCGGTGTTCCCGCGCCACCCAAGAAGGCGGCTGCTGCTGACGCCAAGCCGGCGGCGAATGCCAAGAAGTAAGATTTAGCCTGAAAATGGAATACAGAGCCGCCCACTCGATGGGCGGTTTTTGTTGGTGCGAGGAAATTTTCTACCCTGTGGAAATCCGGTGCAAATTTATGCCGAAATGGATTATGAACAGCAGATTTCAGGCATTATGTGGGTGACGAGTCCGGTTTTATCCCCGCAAATGATTGCAGGTAAATAGCTTAAAAGAAATTCAACAATGTCCTTGACGGCGGAGCTCCGGCGCTTTTCGCCATCTGCGTCTGGGAGTTTTGCACACATCCATACTTGCGAATGCTTCGCTGGTTGTGGTTTGTGGGTGCAAGACAGACGGCCGGAAGGCCGCTGGCGCGGGGGCTCAGCTCTCGTCGCTGGAGACGCGCAGCACGGCCAGGAAGGCTTCCTGGGGGATGTCCACTTTGCCGATGCGCTTCATGCGGCGCTTGCCTTCTTTCTGCTTTTCCAGCAGTTTGCGCTTGCGCGAGATGTCTCCGCCGTAACACTTTGCGATTACGTTTTTGCGCAGCGCAGCGACAGTTTCGCGGGCGACGATTTTGGCGCCGATGGCGGCCTGGATGGCGACCTCGAATTGCTGGCGTGGGATGAGCTCACGCATTTTGGAGACCAGGGCCTTGCCGCGATCATAGGCGTAGTCGCGATGCACGATGATGGAAAGCGCATCGACCGGTTCGCCGGCGACGAGGATATCGAGCTTGACCATGGGCGACTCCCACCATCCGGAGAGGTGGTAATCGAGCGAGGCGTAGCCGCGTGAGACGGTTTTGAGGCGGTCGTAGAAATCGAGGACGATTTCGTTGAGCGGAAGTTCGTAGGTGATGAGGACGCGGCTGGAGCCGACGTACTCGAAGTTCTTCTGCTTGCCGCGCTTTTCCTCGACCAGTTTGAAGATGCCACCGACGTACTCTTCGGCGGTAAGGATGGTGGCGGTGATGATGGGCTCTTTGACCTTGTCGATGAGCGTGGGATCGGGCCAGCGCGACGGGTTCTCGACCTGCAGTACTTCGCCGTTGGTGAGGGTGACGAAGTAGCGCACGCTGGGCGCGGTGACGATGAGATCGAGATCGTACTCACGCTCCAGACGCTCCTGAATGATTTCCATGTGGAGCAGGCCGAGGAAGCCGCAGCGGAATCCGAAGCCGAGAGCGGTGGAGCTTTCGGGCTCGAAGAAGAACGAAGCGTCGTTGAGGCGAAGTTTTTCGAGCGCATCGCGCAACAGGCCGTGCTCGTGCGAATCGACCGTGTAGAGTCCGGCGAAGACCATGGGCTTGATGTCTTCAAAGCCGGGCATGGCTTCGATAGCGGGATGATCCGCGTCGGTTATGGTGTCGCCGATCTTCACGTCGCCTACGGTCTTCATGGTGGCGAAGAAGAAGCCGACTTCGCCGGCGGTGAGCTCGCCGATCTCCTGCGCCTTGGGGGTGAGCACGCCCATGGAGTCCACCAGGAAGGTGGTGCCTTTGGCCATGAGCTTGATCTTCTGGCCCTTGTAAAGACGGCCGTTGACCACGCGGGCGAGGACGCCGACGCCGCGATAACTGTCAAACCACGAGTCAAAGATGAGGGCCTGCAAAGGCGCATCGATGCTGCCCTTGGGCGGAGGGACGCGGTGCACGATCTGCTCGAGGACTTCGATGACGCCCGCGCCGGTTTTGGCGCTGATGGGCAGAGCAGAGGAGGCGTCGAGGCCGACGGCGCTTTCGATCATCTCCTTGGTGCGCTCGATGTCCGAGCTGGGCAGATCGATTTTGTTGATGACGGGAATGATTTCCAGACCGTGGTTGATGGCGATGTAGCTGTTGGCCAGGGTCTGCGCCTCGACGCCTTGCGTGGCATCGACCACCAGCAGCGCGCCTTCGCAGGAGGCCAGCGAGCGGGAGACCTCGTAGGAGAAATCGACGTGGCCGGGGGTGTCGATGAGATTGAGCTGATAGGTCTGGCCGTCTTTGGCCAGATACATCATGCGGACGGCGTGGGCCTTGATGGTGATGCCGCGCTCGCGCTCCAGTTCCATGGCGTCGAGGACCTGCTCCTGGCCGGCCATCTCGCGGGCGCTGAGCGAGCCGGTGATCTCCAGCATGCGGTCGGAGAGCGTGGTCTTGCCGTGGTCGATGTGCGCGATGATCGCGAAATTCCGAATCGAGGTGCGGTCCATTGTTTGCTTTCAAACGCCCGCAGGAATTGCGAGGCTGCGCTGAAGTAATGCTCTATTTTAGCATTCGCGCGGAGAGCGCGCCGTTGGCGTATGTCTGAGAAGCGTGAGCACAAAACGACGCGGACAAGGGCGCGTCGTATTCCGGCGGCGGAATTTCTCGCAAACTAAGTTGATCATCTAAATTTGCAAGCCGGTTCATCGTTCGCGCGCTAGCTGCACAGCAACTCTGGAGAGAGAATTGGGTTGATAGAAAACAGGAGGAGGATTACTTTGCGAAAAATTGCTGCAATTGTTTTCTCGCTTTGTTTATTGACCGTAGTTGGGATGGCGCAGGTTCCCACGTCGGGCAATGTTTACTTCGGTTATTCGCTCAATCATGGCAGCACGGGGCTCACCGATACGGGGACTCTGAACGGATGGGAAGGATCGCTCGAAGGCAAGATCTTTCCGCATGTCGGAATGGTGGCCGATGTGAGCCAGCAGTACGGCTCGCTGTACATTCCGGGGTTCGGGGAAAACGCATCAGAGCGGACGAGCAGTTACCTGTTCGGGCCGCGGGTGTCGTTTACGGTGGGCAGGTTCCGGCCGTATGTTCACGCACTGATTGGAGCCGGGTATCTGCACGAATCGGCGTTCGCCGAGGGGGAACACAGCGAGGTCGCCTATGCGGACGCACTGGGCGGCGGAGTTGACTACCATCTGATTCCGCACCTGAGCTGGCGGGTGCAGTTGGATGCGCTGCAGACGAACTTCCATAGCGCATGGCAGAACAACGCACGATTTACGACGGGGCTGGCGTTCAAGTTCTAGGCCAGGGCCGCTTTACAGACGCCTCGGGCGGCCTCGGCAACGGGCTGGCCGCCGAGGCGTCGGTTGTGGTGCGTTATTGTTGTGCAAACAGGAATATTGGATAGACGCAGTAGAATAGAGCCATGCTGATTCTTGCATCTCAATCGCCACGGCGGGCGGAGTTGTTGCGCAACGCCGGGTACACGTTCGAAGTTTGTCCGGCGGATGTGGACGAGCGGGTGCGCGCCGGAGAGCCGCCCGAGGAGTATGTGAAACGGCTGGCGCAGGAAAAGGCTCTGGCGGTGCTGGCGACGGCTCCCGCGGACGCGGTGGTGCTGGGCGCAGATACGACGGTGGTACTGGGTGGAGAGTGCCTGGGCAAGCCGGTGGATGCCGCCGACGCGCAGCAGATGCTGAAGCGGTTGAGCGGACGCGTCCACCAGGTGATGACCGGGGTGTGCTTGACGTGGCGCAAGGCGACGGACGCGGAAGTGGATTTCGAAGTGGGTGTCGAAGTGACCGAGGTGAAGTTTGCGGCCATGAGCGGCGCCGAGATTGCCGCCTACGTTGCGACCGGCGAGCCGATGGATAAGGCAGGAGCCTATGCGATCCAGGGCGTGGCGTCGAGGTGGATTCCGCGGATACGGGGATGCTACTTCAACGTAGTGGGTCTGCCGGTGGCGCGGGTTAGCGCGATGCTGGCTCGGGCTCGGGTGCCGCGGATCTGATCGGAACGAACAAGAACAACAACACAGGAGCAAAGACAGGGTCAACGGCCCCACTCAAGCCAAAAGATGGCTTGAATGGGCCACCGTCCATCTACACCCACCCGTCTCCATCAGGTTTCGGCGAGGGATTCGATGAGGTGGGCGAGAAGGGCGGCGCGGCGCGGCATCTGACGGGCAAGGACGAATTCGTTGGGCGAGTGGGCGTGGTCACCGACCGCGCCCAAACCGTCTAGCGTTGGAATGCCGAGTGAGGCGGTGATGTTTCCGTCGGAGCCTCCGCCGACGGAGGCTTCGCCGAGCGAGAAGCCGAGCTGGGCGGCGCAGTGGGAAGCGAGGCGGTAGAGGCGCACCGTTTGGCTGGAGCGCTCGAAGGGCGGGCGTTCGATGCCTCCGGTAAGTTCGAGGCGGCAGCGGGGGTCGCGGGGGCGCAGGCGGTGCAGGGCGGCATCGGCGCGGGCGGCCTGGGACGCGGTGCGGAAGCGGAGGTCGATGACGACTTCGGCTTGGGCGGCGACGACGTTGGAGCGACTGCCGCCGGAGATGAGTCCGGGGTTGAGGGTGAGTCCGGTGGCGGGGCGGGAGAGTTCGCTGATGGCGAGGACCTGGTGGGCGGCTTCGACGATGGCGGAGGCGCCGCGCTCGAAGTCGAGTCCGGCGTGGGTGGCGTGGCCGTGGACGCGGAGGGTGTAGCGGGCGACTCCCTTGCGCGCGGTTTTGCAGGCGCCCTCGGGGCCGGCGGCGGGTTCGAGGACGAGGACGGCCTTGCCGGCCTGAGCGAGGCGGCGGGTGAGCGGGTGCGAGGCCGGGCTGCCGATCTCCTCGTCGGGCACCAGCAGGAGCGTGACATGGCAGGGCAGCGGTCCACGGGCGGCGAGGGCGCGCAGGGCGAAGAGCGCCTGCACGATGCCGCCCTTCATGTCGAAGGCTCCGGGGCCGTAGAGACGTGGGCCGCGCTCGCGCCAAGGCATGGCTTGCAGGGTGCCGATGGGAAAGACGGTGTCGGTGTGGCCGAGGAGCAGAATGCGCGAGGCGCGGCGCGGGGCGGCGAAATCGATTTGCAGAGCTGGGCCGAGGCCTGAAAATTTGTGCAGACGGGTACGCGGATTGAGCGGCGCGAAATCAAGGGCGATGAGGGAGACAAGTGCGGCGATGGCTTCGGGCGCAGCGGAGGGGGATTCGTGCTCGACGTAGCGGCGGAGGGTGGCGACCATCTGCGGCAGCTGCACGGTGAGGGTGGGCAGGAGCGGCGATTGGGAAGGTTTGGGCATGGGCGTAAGCCAGCGGTGACGATTGTACCCGTGATTGTAAATTGGGGGCGGCATGCTTCGCCGGCTCTGCGTGATTAGAAGCCATGACGACTAAAATATTTGGGCCGCTCATTCGTCTACAGGAATAGATGAAAGAGCCGCTGAGCACAGCCTGGATGAGCGAGCAAGACCAACGCATCTCGGACGCGATCGTACGCGACCAGGGCCGCCTGCGGAACTTCATTCGCAGGCGGGTTCCTGACGAGGCCGACGTGGAGGACGTTTTACAGGACGTTTTCTACGAACTCGTGGAGGCTTACCGGCTGATGCGGCCGATTCAGCAGCTTAGCGCATGGATGTTCCGGGTGGCACGGAACCGGATCATCGATCTGTTCCGTAAAAAGAAGTCCGGGTCGCTAAGGGGCGAGTCTTTGGGAGCTGCAGAAGACGGCGAGCCGCTGCTGTTGGAAGAACTGATTCCTTCGCCGGAGGATGGACCGGAGGAGGCCTATGCGCGGGGGGTTCTGATGGAAGAACTGGAGGCCGCGTTGGATGAACTGCCGGAGGAACAGCGGGAGGTATTTGTTGCCCATGAGTTGGAGGGCCGGAGTTTTAAAGAGCTTGCCGAGGAGACCGGGCTGAGCGTGAACACGTTGCTTTCGCGCAAGCACTATGCGGTGGTTCATCTGCGTCGGCGCTTGCGCGCCATTTATGACGAGTTTCTAAAAACGTGAGGAGGAAGAGAGATGACAAGACATTGGGTGATGAGAGCGCTGAAGTTTCTGGTCTTTGCGGTTGCGGCCATTGCGGTCCTCGGCTGGATTGCGATGAGCCTGTGGAACCGTTTGATGCCGGGGATTTTTGGGTGGAAGTTCATTGATTTCTGGCAGGCGGTGGGATTGGTGATCCTGTGCAAGATTCTTTTTGGCGGCTGGCGTGGTTACCCAGGGCGGCGGATGTATTGGCGGCACCGCATGATGGAGCGCTGGGGACAGATGACACCCGAGGAGCGCGACAGGTTCCGCGAAGGGATGCGGATGCGCTTCGGTCGCTGCGGCGAGCCTCCGTCTCCCAAGCCAACGGCTTGAGCAGAAGAAGCGGGCCAGGAACGTGGAGCACGGGTCAGGACTATGTAGTCAGGCTTAAGTGTGACGCGGGGCAGGGCTTGAAATGCCCGTTCGCTGCGGAGCGGATTGCAGCGAATTTTTCATGGAAGAATATTGGGTGATGAGCAGACGCTGGTTGGCATCCAATGCTATCGTTAATTGCCTCTTGCCGTCGCGATGTTGGAGACAACAGAGCGGACGTGCGAAACCATCCATCATTGAAAACGCTCCGCCGCAGACGGCGGTAGCGGAAAGGGATTCACCATGGCTGATGTAAAGACCACCGCCCCTGCCGATTTTACCAACCTCTTTTTGAAGGGAGTGGAGCAAGCGGCCGAGTTGCAGAAGAAGTCGCTGGAAGCCGCTCTGCAGCAGAATGCCGAGGCGATTGCCACCTACAAAAAGGGAGCTGCAGCGGCGACGATGCCAAACGTGTTCGAACTCGCGGGGAAGGCTCTGGAAAGCTATATCGAAGCGCAGAAGACCGTCATCGACCAGGTTGTGCAGCAGACTACCGCGCTGGTGGAGAGCACGAAGGGAAGCGGCATTTCGGCGCAGAAAGTTGCCGAGACCTTTACCAAGAACATCGAACAGTCGATCGAGCGTACCGTGGAAGTGCAGAAGAAGGCTCTGGAACTTGCGGTGCAGCAAGCCAAGGCGACCTTGGGCCGCAGCTAAACACATCACGGCGTCATGGCTGCGGCGCAGCTATGACGCCCAACACCTCCGGAACGATCCCAGACAACGTTGAATGCAATGAGGGCGGCGCGGCTCTGCGGCGAGGCAGAGCCGCGGTCGTGCTTTGCCGCGCAGGGTCGACGCATATAAATTCTCCCGGCAGGTCTGATGTGGGAGAAAGCTATTTGAAAACCTGCGAGATGAACCAAAATGGCTGAATTGGGAACCGTTTGCCGCTCGGCGACGTGCGGAAGGGAGCGGTTCTCCCTCATTCGGCGATTTGTCGGCCAGCATTCGTTTGCCAAACTGCCCCATGAGGAATCGAGATGGTAATCTTTGGACCCTGAAAAGTGATGTGCGTCGGCCCTGCTTTGCCGCGTCCTTCGCTGCGTTCTTAGAGTCCCAGGCTGCTATACTTTATTTTTTTAGGGACTTTTAGGATTTTTTCCTCGGGACGGTCCATTGAGCGAATTACACGGTCCAGATGCAAGCCTGACTCCAGATGTGCTGACGAACCTACCTCTCGACAGCGTAGCCATTCAAAAGATTCTGCCCCACCGCTATCCGTTTCTGCTGATTGACCGAGTCATCGAACTGGAGCGGAAAAAGCGGATCGTCGCCATTAAGAACGTGACGGTGAATGAAGAGTTTTTCCGGGGACACTTTCCGGGGAATCCGATTATGCCGGGCGTGCTGATGGTGGAGGCGATTGCGCAGACCGGAGCCACGCTGCTGATGACCGAGATTCCCAACCGCGCCGAGATGCTGACGGTGTTTACGGGGATCGAGCGGGCGAAGTTCCGCCGGCAGGTGATTCCGGGCGACCAGTTGCGTCTGGAAGTGAACGTGATTGTGTGGCGCCGGACGGCGGTGAAGATGGAAGGCACGGTTCTGGTGGAGGGCAAGGTGGTGTGCGAGGCGACGGTGACCTGCCAACTGGTGAGCCTGAAAAAGCCGGAGCCTGGGCCGGAAACGAGCGCGGAGTAGGAACGATGGCCATTCATCCCAGCGCCGTGGTGGACGCAAGTGTGCGGGTGCCGGATTCGTGCACGATTGGGCCGTTTTGCCTGGTGGGCGCGGACGTGGAGATGGGCGAGCACTGCGAACTGATGTCGCACGTGGTGCTGACGGGGCCGACGCGTCTGGGGAGTTATAACCGGATTCATCCGTTTGCAGTGGTGGGGATGGGGCCGCAGGATTTGACCTACCGGGGCGAGCCGACGCGGCTGGAGATCGGCGACCACAACGAGATTCGCGAGTATGTGACGGTGCATCGCGGGACGGTGAAGGGCGGCGGGCTGACCAGGATCGGCTCGAAGTGCCTGCTGATGGCCTACGCGCATATCGCGCACGACTGCTTCATCGGCGACAACGTGATTATGGCCAACGCTGCGACCTTGGCCGGACACGTGACGGTGGAGGAGTGGGCGGTGGTCGGAGCGCTGAGTCCGGTGCATCAGTTTGTGACCATCGGAAAACATTCCTACGTTGGCGGCGGGACGACGATTACGCAGAACGTGATGCCGTTTGCCAAGGCCTGCGCGGTGCGCGACGTGCACGCCTATGGGGCGAATGCGATTGGGCTGGAGCGAAGAGGCTTCAGCAAGGAGCGGGTGAAGGCGATACAGAGAGCCTTCCGGGTGCTGCTGGCGGCCAAGCTGAATACCACGCAGGCGCTGGAGCGGATCGAATGCGAGGTGGAACAGACCGAGGATGTGAAGCTGCTGGTGGAGTTTATCCGCAAGAGCGAGCGCGGGATTGTGAAGTAGGAGCCAGGTTTCAAAGGTTTCAAAGTTTCAAGGTTGAAGAGCAGGGCAAAATCGATTGCGGGCTGAAAGCCTCTCGGGCGGCGCTGGATATTTGGAGATTGCTGGGGCCCTTCGCTTCGCACAGGGTGACCCGGAAATCCAAATCAGAGAATTCCAATCAGGGTGACACGAAGATCTAAATCAAGTTTCAGGCTGAGAAGAAGTGTGGACGATGAGGTGGCCGGGGCAGTATGCTCCGGCTTTGTTGTGTGGGCGGGACCAAAAGTGGGGCGAGGAGTGTGGGATGGCGACACGGCTGGGATTGATTGCGGGGAATGGGAAGTTTCCGCTGCTGGTGCTGGATGCGGCGCGGGCCAAGGGGTACGAGGTGGTGGTGGCGGCGATCCGCGAGGAGGCCGATGCATCGATTGAACGGCACGGCGCGGCGGCGGTGCACTGGCTGAGCCTGGGCGAGTTGAGCAAGCTGATTGAGACCTTCAAGGCCGAAGGCGTCAGCGAGGCGATTATGGCCGGGCAGGTGAAGCACAAGCAGATCTTCAGCGCGATCCGTCCGGACCTGAAGCTGGCCAAGCTGCTGCTGAGTTTGACGACGCGGAATACGGATTCGCTGATTGGAGCGGTGGCCAAGGTGCTGAGCGACGAGGGTATCCACTTGCAGAGTTCGACCGAGCTGCTGGAGCCGATGCTGGCGCCGGTGGGCGTGCTGACGAAGCGGGCTCCGGGGGATACGGAGCTGACCAACATTACGTATGGGCGGGCGGTGGCGCATCACGTGGCGCGCTTTGACATTGGGCAGACGGTGGTTATTGCCGAGGCGGCCTGCGTAGCGATCGAGGCGATGGAGGGCACGGACGAGGCGATTCTGCGGGCCGGGGCGCTAATGCAGAGCTTGCATGGCGAGGCCAGCACGCTGAGCCGAGCGCTGACCGTGGTCAAGGTGGCCAAGCCGAACCAGGACATGCGCTTCGACGTGCCGGTGGTGGGGATGCATACGATTGAGACGATGGTGCGGGCGGGAGCGAGCTGTCTGGCTCTGGATGCCAACAAGTGCCTGATCTTGGACCGCGAGAAGGTGATCGCAGCGGCCGACGCGGCGGAGATCGCCATTGCGGCCGAAGAGGCGGTGCACGTGGAGCAGTTGCATCATCGGTAGGCGGAGAGATGCGGGGATACTGGAGCGGGTGGAGTTTGACGGATCTGCTGGCTGGGATGAAGCGCGGGGAGGTTTCCGCCGTGGAGGCGGTGCGCGGCTGCCTGGAGAGGATTGCTGCGGAGAACGGGGAGTTGCGGGCGTTTGTGAGCGTGGATGAGGATGGGGCGCTGCGCGAGGCGAGCGCGGCGGATTCAGGCAAAAGTTCGGATGGGGCGTTGCGGGGAGTCCCGCTCGCAATCAAAGATCTCATCGACGTGCGGGGGATGCGGACGACGGCGGCGAGCCGGGTGCTGGAGGGTGCGCCGGCGGCCGAGGCGGATGCGGAGTGCGTGCGGCGGCTGCGGGCAGCCGGGGCGGTTGTGTTGGGGAAGACGAATCTGCATGAGTTTGCTTTTGGCGGCAGCGGGATGGTGAGCGCCTACGGGGCGGTGCCGAACCCGCTGGACCGGACGAGGGTGAGCGGAGGATCGTCGTCGGGCTCGGCTGCGGCGGTTGCGGTGGGGATGTGCTTTGGGGCACTGGGAACGGACACGGCAGGGTCGGTGCGCTTGCCGGCGGCGTGCTGCGGCGTGGTGGGGTTCAAGCCTACGTGGGGCGCGGTTCCGGTGGCGGGGGTGATTCCGCTGGCGTGGTCGTATGACCACGTGGGTCCGCTGGCTCGGACGGTGGAAGATGCGGGCGTGCTGTTTGCGGTCATGGCGGCGGAGACGCCGGGGTGGGTGCAGTCGCCGGTACGTTGTGGTGTGGCGCGGAGGTACTTCTGCGAAGGGCTGGATGCGGAAGTGGCGGCGGGATTCGAGCGGGCGGTGGAAGCGGCTCGCGGGCTCGGGTGGAAGCTGCGCGAGGTGGAACTCGAGGTGAGCGAGGACCGGCGGGTGAGCAACGCGGAGACGTGGGCCTTCCATGCGAAATGGGCGGAGGAGCGCGGGGCTCTGTACGATCCGCGGACGCTGGCGCGGATTGTGAACGGTCGACTAGTGAAGGTGGAAGAGTACGTGGAGGCGCGGCGCGCGATGGAGTTGACGCGCGAGCGCTGGCGCGGGGGCGTACCGGGATTGGACGTGGTGCTGACGCCGACCTCTCCGGTGTTGCCGCCGAAGATCGAGGAGATGATGGGGCCGGAGGCTCGCGCGGTGGAGGTGAAGATGCTGCGCAATACCAGGCCGTTCAACGTGCTGGGATGGCCGTCGGTGACGGTGCCGTGCGGCAGGTTAGTGGGAGTGCAGGTGAGCTCCGGATGGGGAAAGGACTGGGTGGCGCTGAGTGCGGCGCGGGAGTTGGAACGGGCGATGGGGTAGGAAACCGCCCGCTATGGTTGGGTATCGGCTCCAACGATTAGCGAATCAGCTATGTTCCCGCCCAAATCATTAGCCAAACAGTCACTGCTTGCGATTTCTGCGCAAAGATTATTCGTCCAGTAAACTCCCCCTTCGAAACGATTATCGGAAACGCCAATCCTTATTGCGGGGTGGTGTCGGAGACCATGGTGGCGGCGGGGTCGATGGGCGGAGGGATCTGGGGGAGGATGCCGAGTTCGCGGTAGATAGGGCGCAGGGCGTGGCGGATGGCAGGCAGGACGGTGAAGTAGATGCCGGCGGAGACGATGCAGATGAGGCCGCCGAAGACCAGGGTGCGGGGGGCTCCGAAGCGGGCGGCGATGGCGCCGCCGAGGAGCGAGCCGAAGGGCGTCATGCCCATGAATGCCATGGCGAAGTAGCTCATGACGCGGCCGCGCATGGCGGAGTCGGAGATGGTTTGCAGGATGGTGTTGCTGCTGGCGGTGAGCTGCATCATGGCGAAGCCGGCGGCGAGCAGCATGGCGATCGAGAGCGGAAGGCTGCGGGAGATTCCGAAAACCAGGATAGCGATGCCGAAGACGAGGGTGGCGAGTCCGATGCGGCGTCCCAAGCCGAGGACGGAACGGCGGGCGGCCATGGTGAGTGCGGCGATGAGGGCGCCGACTCCGATGGATCCCATGAGCATGCCAAGGGTGCTGGCGCTGCCGTGGAAGGTCTGGCGGGCAAAGATGGGGAGCAGGGAAACGTAGGGCATGCCGACGAGGCTGACGATGGCGAGCACGCCGAGGATGGAGCGCAGAGGCACTGATCCGAAGACGTAGTGGAAGCCTTCGGCCAGCTCGCGCCAGAGGTTTTCCTCCTCGCGGTGGCGGGGTGGAGCGGCGGCGACATGCATGAGCAGAAGACTGAGGATGACGGCGCCGTAGCTGATGCCGTCGATGGTGAAGCACCAGGCTTCGCCGAAGGCGGCGATGATGAAGCCTCCGACGGCGGGGCCGATGAGGCGGGCGGAGTTGAACATGGTGGAGTTGAGGGCGATGGCGTTGGGGAGGATGGCGCGGTCTTCGACCATTTCGATGAGGAAGGCCTGGCGGGCAGGGGTGTCAAAGGCGTTGATGATGCCCTGGGCGACGCTGAGCAGGGCGATCTGCCAGACGTTGATGCGTCCGCTGAACGCGAGGACGGCGAGGGCGAAGGATTGCAGCATGGAGAGGTTCTGGGTCCAGACCAGGGTGCGGTGCCGGTTCCAGCGATCGACCCAGACCCCGGCAAAGGGGCCGAGGAGAAACGCCGGGACCTGTCCGAGGAAGGCGATGAGGCCGAGCATCCAGGCCGAGCCGGTGAGACGGTAGACCAGCCAGCTGGTGGCGATGCGGGTCATCCAGGTGCCGATGAGCGAGAGGCTCTGGCCGCTGAAGAAAAGGCGGTAGTTGCGGCGTCCGAGAGCGCGGAGGAGGAATCGCCAGCCGGAGGCGGGTTGTGCCGGGGAAGACATGATCAGCTGATTGGATGATACCGGGGAAAGGCGAGTGCGAGCGATTTTGGCGCCGGGCGGCGGTTGGACTACACTCGTTGGACATACTCGGGGGTGGAGTGCCGGGGACCTTTGGCTGGCGAAAGGACTGGATGGCAGAGGGCAAGGTAGCCGAACATCGCAGCGCGGCGGAAAGACGCAGGAAGTTTCCGCATCTCTATGACAAGTTTAGCCGGGAGCAGTGGGCGAAGCTGAGGGCCAATATGCCGCTGGAGATCAGCGGCGAGGACCTGGATGTGCTGCGCGGGTTGAATGACCCGGTGACGCTGGACGAGGTGGAGGAGATTTATCTGCCGCTGTGCCGGTTGCTGAACATTCATATTGCGACGGCGAACGGGCTGGGGCGGGTGAAGGATTCGTTTCTGGGTCTGCCGACCAAGCGTCCTACGTATGTGATTGCGGTGACGGGCAGCGTGGCGGTGGGCAAGAGCACCTTTGCGCGGGTGCTGGCCGGAGTTCTGTCGCACTGGTCGGATCATCCTTCGGTGGAGCTGGTGACGACGGATGGATTTCTGTATCCCAACCAGGTGCTGAAAGAGCGCGGTTTGATGGAGAAGAAAGGTTTTCCGGAGAGCTACGACCTGCGAAGGATGCTGGACTTTATGATTGCCCTGCGTCAGGGCGAACAGGAGCTGAAGGTTCCGGTTTATTCGCATGACAGCTATGACATTGTTCCCAATGAGTTTCTGGAGATACAGCGGCCGGAGATTTTGATCCTCGAGGGGCTGAACCTGCTGCAGATGCATCTGCCGGGCGGGTCGAAGGCGCCGAAGATTTTTGCCAGCGACCTGATTGATTTTTCGATCTACGTGGACGCCGCCGAAGAGCACATCCGGCAGTGGTACGTGGAGCGCTTCCTGCTGCTGAAGAGCACGGCGTTCCGTAATCCGCGCTCGTACTTTCATCGCTTTGCCGAGATGGCGGATGAGGATGCGCAGGCGTTCGCCATCGACGTGTGGGAACGGATCAATCTGGTGAACCTGGTGAGGAATGTGGCGACGACCCGCGAGCGGGCGCAGGTGGTGATGCAGAAGGGAGCGGACCACCGGGTGCAGGAGGTTTGGCTGAGGCGGGTGTAGGAGCAGTCACAGAAAACGCAAACAGCCTGGGGCGAAAACCCCGGGCCTTTTTCATTTGTGGCTAGAGCGGATTGCGGCGATAGATGTCGTAGTTGTTGAGGGATTCGACGGGGGAGTAGTCGCGGGAGAGAAGCTGGAGGAGCTGCGGGCGGAAGGAGATCGGCTCCTCCTGGAGCTGCAGGTTGCGCTTGACGATGAGCCAGCCGACATTGCGCTGGCGGGCGATCTGGGCTATCTGGGCGGCGGAGTAGGGGTTGACGGTGTTGTCCATCATGAGGACGGGGAATTGCGGGGTGCGTCCGGTGGTGAAGTAGAAAAGGTCTTCGCCGGGGATCATGAGGATGGCGTCGGCGGGCGGAATTTCGCGGTTGGTGCAGGCGACGAGCTCTTCAAAGTCGGGTAGCCAGTCGCCGCGCATGGCGAGACCGCGCAACGGCGGCAGGGCGGAGTGGGCGAGGGTGTCTCCGGAGAGATCGACATATTGGAGTCGCTCGTGGCTGAGGGCATAGTAGCCTCCGGCGGCGAGAAGCGTGAGCGAGATGACGAAGGTAAGCGAGGTGAGCGGGAGGGTGGCGGGGCGGTCGGATGCCAATGAAATGAGTATGGCCATCAGAAGGATCGTCAGGAGCGGCCAGAGGGCATAGGTACTGCCCCAGAGCTGCTGGGAGAGGAATGCTCCGTGGATGACGGCGAGGAGGATGAGGGGAACGAGTTGGGTCAGGGTGCAGGCGCGCGGGAGCTGCCATAGGGCGAAGGCAAGAGAGACGATCAGCAGCACGGGCCAGAGATGCAGGAGCGCTTCGACGCGGTCGGAGTCGTTTTGCTCAATCCAGAGTGCGGCGAAAGCCCAGAGGAAAGGCACAGAGAGAAGAGCAGCGGCGATCCAGCGGAAGGCGGGGTGAGAGCAGAGGTGATGGGGGACGCTTCGCTGCCGGCCGCAGGCGTTTGGGTGGGACAAACGCACAAGCACGATGCCAGCGGTGAATACGGGGACGCTCCAGAGGAGGGATGGGTCGCGATAGACGCCGACCATGATGGGGAGTCCGGGGAGGCGTCGTGAGGCGGCGAATTGAATCGTCCAGTGGTAGTAGTTGGCGAGTCCGACGGTGTGCCGGATGAGCGCGAGCGCAAGTGTGAAGCCGGTAGCGGCTCCGGCGAGCAGCAGAGCGCAGGCGCGGCGAGTGGCTGGGGCGTGGATGGCGTCGCGGTTGGCGTTGCGGATGGGGTTACGCATGACGTTGCGGACGGCAATCCAAGCGATACAGGCCGCGGCAGCGAGGAGGAAGATGAGCCCGGTGTTCTGCTTGATGAAGGGTGGGATGGCGAGAAGGATTCCCGTGGCGAAGGTCGGGAGCGGAGGAAAGTTAAGAGACTCCAGGCGCAGGAGCAGCCAGAGGCAGAAGAGGATGAACAGGGTGCAGTCGGAGTCGTAAAAGGGATGGGGAAAGATGCTGCTGGTGCCGAGAAAAATGAGTGGCAGGGAGAGCAGAAAAGCGATGAGGCGCGCGGGCAGCAGCGATTGAGTCAGCAGGCGGAGCAGGATTCGCCAGGTGAGGAGCGTGGCACATCCGGAGGCGGCCGAGGCGTAGAGATAGTGGTGGAGGACGGCGCGTCCGAAGAGCTTGATGATGGCGGCCTGGGCGAGAAAGGTGAGCGGAGCGTAGGGGAACGGGAAGTCTCGATAGGGGAGCTGGCCGAGCGAAATGCGGGTGGCATTTTCGAGGATGTAGCTGAGATCCCACAGCACGGTGAGGTGCGTGTTTTGCCAGAAGACGAAGGCGGCAGTGGCGAGGAAAAGGAAGGCTCCGGTGAGGAGGTTGCAGACGTGTACCGCGCTTCCGCCGGCTGCTGGCGCTGGGTCGCGGAGCGGAACTGGGAAATTGGACATGGGCAGAATCAATTTTACGGGATGGGTTGGGTAGGGGATGCGAGGCTGGCCGGTGATCCCACATCTGCCAAAGGAGGGCAGATATGGGATCACCCATCGGGGGCACGGACGCGTGGGGAACCCGGGTGGGGCAGGGGCAAGGCAGCGGTGCTGGTCAGCGTTTTTCGCCGGAATCCTTGGGACGCGGGCGTTCGTGGCCGAGACCTTCGACGAGCAGCACGGCTTCGGAGACATCGCGGATGCTGCGGCGGAGGCGGCGGCTCTCGTCGCGCAGGCGCTGGTAAGCCTCTTCTTCGCTGAGGCCGAAGCGCTGCTGCAGGACTCCCTTGGCGCGCTCGACCATTTTGCGCTCCTCCAGTTGCTGACGGACGAGAACTGTTTCCTTGCGAAGTTTGACATTGTGGTCGGCGAGTTGGGAGTAGGCGATGGCACCGCCCATCTGCTCGCCCAGAAAGCAGAGTACGGAGATCTCCTCGGGGGTGTGTTCGTGAGTCTCACGATGGTGGACGTTGAGCACGCCGATGACCTCTCCGCCGCGCACCAGGGGGACGGAGATGAGGGCCTCGAAGGTGTCTTCGATCAGGGAGGTGAAGTGTTTGAAGCGGGGATCGGCGAAGGCGCGGTTGGTGAGCGCCACGGCTGATTTATGCTGGGCGACCCATCCGGCGATGCCTTCACCCGCGTTGAGGCGGACGGCGCCGATTTCGGCGTCGTGCGGCAGCTGAGAGGCGCGCAGTACGATGTCCCCGGTGTCGTGGTCAGGCAAATAGACCAGGCAGGCATCGCAGCCCGTTACCTCGACGGTAAGGGCGATGAGCTCCTGCAGCATATCGTCGATGGAGAGGCCGGAACTAACGATCCGGCTTGTACGATGCAAGATTGCGACTTGCCACGATGCTGCATCGTTCTCTGGATTCCGCATATTTTGTACACAACTCTCCCCCGACCCCACGCGGGATTACAGCAATTAAGTGGAGAGTAACGGGAAGCGAGCGAGTAAGGCCAATTGAAAGTTCTTATGCCGCCCATAATCAATTTCTTAGAGGAACGGGTGAGGACTACGGGTGGCTTGCGCTTATCGCTGCAATAAAGAAATTGAATTGGACTCCAGATTTCATTTCATCGTATTGTATAGCTCTACACAGGAACACCGAGTGGGAGACCGAGGCCGTCAACCACTCCAAGTGTCTCTTCCCGAAACGACGCAGCGATGTAGCTCGCGTGTGTTCTACCCGCTCCCTGGTTGAGCCATTGTTCTAGCCGATTTGTCAGCCCTGGCAGGACGAATTCCAAGCTAAGTCAAATTTTGCTGCGCAGCGTGATGCGGACCGTTATCGGTTCATGCGGCGCGGTGTACTCACACCTCCCAACCGGAAGACGGGATGAGTGTATCCACAGCCTTCAGACAAAATCTTGAACACTTTTAAGGAGCAATAACATGGCGAGAAGAAGCATTGCTATCTACGGAAAAGGCGGAATTGGAAAGTCCACGACGACCCAGAACACGGTGGCGGCACTGGCCGAGATGGGCAAGAAGATCATGGTGGTCGGCTGCGACCCCAAGGCGGATTCGACCCGCCTGCTGCTGGGCGGCCTGGCCCAGAGGACGGTGCTGGATACGCTGCGCGATGAGGGTGACGAGGTTGCTTTGGAAGACGTGATGCGCGAAGGATACGGCAAGGTGAAGTGCACCGAGTCGGGCGGACCGGAGCCGGGCGTGGGCTGCGCGGGACGCGGCATCATCACCTCGATCAACCTGCTGGAACAGCTGGGCGCTTATGAAGATGAGTTGGACTACGTTTTCTACGACGTACTCGGCGACGTGGTGTGCGGCGGTTTCGCGATGCCGATCCGCGAGGGCAAGGCGCAGGAGATCTACGTTGTGTGCTCGGGGGAGATGATGGCGATGTATGCGGCCAACAACATTTCCAAGGGCGTGGTGAAGTTTGCGCAGGCCGGCGGCGTACGACTGGGCGGCATCATCTGCAACAGCCGCAACGTGGATAACGAGAGGGAGATGGTCGAAGAGTTTGCCCGCTTGTTGGGCACGCAGATGATTCACTTCGTTCCCCGCAACAACGATGTGCAGCGCGCCGAGATCAACCGCAAGACGGTCATCGAATGGAATCCGGCAGCCCCGCAGGCGGATGAGTATCGCGCATTGGCCCGTGCGATCGACCAGAACAAGAAGTTCGTCATCCCGACGCCGCTGCCGATGGACACCCTGGAAAAGCTGCTGATCGATTTCGGCCTGGTGGATGGAGTTGCTCCGGGCACGGAAGTCGCAGTTTAGTTCCGGGTTCACCGACCCAAGACGAAAAATAGAGCGCCCGATGAGGGCCAGCAAACTACAGGGAGTGAGAAATGTCGAGAGATCCGCGCGACGTCAAAGAGGAACTGATTCAGATCTATCCGAAGAAGCTTCGCCAGAAGCGCTCCGAGCAGATTGTTATTAACGAACATCGTGCAGATGGCAGCGTGCCGGAGATCAAGTCGAATGTGCGCAGCAGCCCTGGGATTATTACCCAGCGCGGTTGCACTTATGCCGGCTGCAAGGGCGTGGTGATTGGCCCGAGCCGCGATATTCTCAGCATTACCCACGGCCCCATCGGGTGCAGCTTCTATTCGTGGCTGACGCGCCGCAACCAGACGCGTCCCCATTCGCTAGAAGATCCGAATTACATCAACTACTGTTTGTCCACCGACATGCAGGAAGAAAACATCGTCTTCGGCGGCGAGAAGAAGCTGAAGGAAGCTGTGCGCGAGGCCTACAAGCTGTTCTCGCCCAGGGCGATTGCGATCTTCTCGACTTGCCCGGTGGGACTGATCGGCGACGACGTGCATGCCGTGGCGCGGGAGATGAAGGCCGAACTTGGCATCAACGTCTTCGGCTTCAGCTGCGAAGGCTACCGCGGCGTCAGCCAGTCGGCGGGACACCACATTGCCAACAACGGCGTGTTCAAGAACGTGGTGGGATTGAACAATACGGAGCACGAAGAGAAGTTCAAGATCAACCTGCTGGGCGAGTACAACATCGGCGGCGACGGCTTTGTGCTGGAAGACATTCTGTCACGCTGCGGCATCAAGCAGGTCTCGACCTTCAGCGGCAACTCGACCTATGACACCATGGCCAACGCGCACACGGCTGACCTGAACCTGATCATGTGCCACCGCTCGATCAACTACGTGGCCGAGATGATGGAAAAGCGCTTCGGAATTCCGTGGATGAAGGTGAACTTCATCGGCGCCGAGGCGTCGGCCAAGTCGCTGCGCCGCCTCGGTCAGTACTTTGAGGATGACGGGCTAAAGGCGCGGATAGAAGAGGTGATTGCCGAGGAGATGGCCAAGGTGGAGGCGGTGCGCGTAGTGGTGAAATCGCGCTGCCAGGGCAAGACGGCCATGCTGTTTGTGGGCGGCTCGCGCGCGCACCACTACCAGCAGCTGTTCACCGAGATCGGCATGAAGACGGTCGCGGCGGGCTATGAATTCGGTCACCGCGACGACTACGAAGGCCGCAAGGTTCTGCCGGGCCTGAAGGTGGATGCCGACAGCAAGAACATCGAAGAACTCGACGTGGTTCCCGATCCGGAGCGCTACCGCGCACGGAAAACTCCCGAGGAGATGGCGAAGCTGCAAGCCATGACCGAGATGGAGTTCAAGGATTACGTGGGCATGATGCCGGAGATGGACAGCGATACGCTGGTGATCGACGACTTGAGCCATTACGAAACCGAAAAACTGCTGGAGATTTATAAGCCCGATATTTTCTGCGCCGGCATTAAAGAGAAGTTCGGCGTGCAGAAGATGGGGATTCCCTGCAAACAGCTGCACAGCTATGACTACGGCGGGCCGTATGCGGGCTTTGTTGGGGCGATCAACTTCTTTAATGACATCGACCGCATGGTGAACATGAAGATCTGGTCGTTTGTGACTCCGCCCTGGCAGACGCCGGCCAAGCAAGAAGATGTAGTGGCCGCCGACTAGACCGCGCAAGTTTAACTCCATAGCCAGCACGCAGACGCTGCTCTTGAAGCAGAAGGGGAATGCTTTATGCTTTTACGCCACACCACTGATGAAGTTCTGGAACGCAGCGCACTGACTGTGAATCCAGCCAAGACCTGCCAGCCGATCGGCGCGATGTATGCCGCGCTTGGCATCCACAACTGCCTGCCGCATAGCCACGGATCGCAGGGCTGCTGCTCGTATCACCGCAGCACGCTGACCCGTCACTACAAAGAGCCGGTGATGGCGGCGACCAGCTCGTTCACCGAAGGCACGTCGGTTTTCGGCGGGCAGGCGAACATGCTGACGGCGATTCAAACCATCTTCGGGGTTTATAACCCGGATGTGATCGCCGTGCACACCACCTGCCTGTCGGAGACGATCGGCGACGATATGGTGCAGATTGTGGCCAAGGCCGTCGGCGAAGGCAAGGTGCCGGAAGGCAAGCGCGTGATCCATTGCAGTACGCCCAGCTACCAGGGCTCGCACGTCACCGGATTTGCCAGCATGGTGAAGGCGATGGCCACTCAACTCGCCGACCCCAACGCGGAGAAGAACAACAAGGTCACGCTGATTCCGGGATGGGTTGAGCCGAGCGACATGCGCGAGCTCAAGTCGCTGGCAGCAACCATGGGCGTCGAGATCATCATGTATCCGGACACCTCCGATGTTCTGGATGCACCGCACACGGGCAAGCACGAGTTCTATCCCAGGGGCGGAGCGAAGATGGAAGATATCGCAGCTTCGGGCGGCAGCATCGGATGCATCGGCCTGGGTCTTTCCGGCTCTTCGGCTGCGGTGGAAGCGCTGGAGAAGAAATGCAGCGTGCCAGGACAGTTGATGGAGCTGCCGATCGGGCTGCAGGCGACCGACCGGTTTATCGACGCGCTGCGCACCATGGCGGGCGTGGAAGTTCCGGACTCGATCACCGATGACCGCGGACGGCTGCTGGACATGATCGCCGACATGCACCAGTACGTTGCGGGGAAGCGGGTTGCGATTTTCGGAGATCCGGACCAGCTGGTTTCGCTGACCGAATTTTTGAACCTGCTGGACATGAAGCCGGTGTACATCGTGACCGGCACGCCGACGCCGGTGACTGGCACGCAGACTCCGCAGTTCGACGTTCGCATCCGGCAAGTGCTGGGCGAGAATCTGCCCGATGCGAAGATCCGCTCGGGCGCGCAGGCTGACATGTATCTGCTGCATCAGTGGATCAAGCAGGAGAAGGTGGACGTGCTGATCGGCAACACCTACGGCAAGTACATTGCGCGCGATGAAGACATTCCTTTTGTGCGCTATGGCTTCCCGATCATGGATCGGGTGGGACATTCCTACTTCCCCTCGGTTGGCTACAAGGGCGCGATGCGTCTGCTGGAGAAGATTCTCGGAGTCATCATGGACCGCCAGGATCGCGACGCTCTGGAAGAACGCTTTGAACTGGTGATGTAGTTTTCGATCCAAGCAAGCAACCGAAGTACGGCGAGGAATAGGCGATGGCGGATATTTTACGAGAGCGCGAGCGGCAGGTTTTCCGGAAGGGTCAAGAGGCGTCCTTCCAGATCGACTGCGAGAAGCAGAGCGTGGCTGGTTCGGTGAGCCAGCGCGCCTGCGTCTTCTGCGGCTCGCGCGTCGTACTGTACCCCATCGCCGACGCCTTGCACATTGTGCATGGGCCCATCGGCTGCGCATCCTACACCTGGGACATACGGGGCGCGCTGTCGTCGGGACCGGAGCTGCACCGACTCAGCTTCTCGACCGATTTGCAAGAGCTGGACGTGGTGCACGGCGGCGAGAAAAAGCTGCACGCCGCGCTCTGCGAGTTGATTGAAGAACACAAACCGAAGGCGGCGTTCGTGTATGCCACCTGCATCGTCGGCGTGATCGGCGACGACATGGAAGCGGTGTGCAAGAGCGTCAGCAGGGAAAAAGGAATTCCAGTGCTGGCGGTGCACTCAGAGGGATTTAAAGGGACCAAGAAAGACGGCTACCGCGCGGCCTGCGATGCATTGCTGCAACTGGTAGGGACCGGCCCGACCGAAGGCATCAGCGCGAAGAGCATCAACATTCTGGGCGACTTCAACCTGGCGGGCGAGACCTGGATGATCCGCGACTACTACAAGCGCATGGGCGTGGAAGTGGTTTCCTGCATTACCGGCGACGGCCGGATCGACGACATCCGGCGCGCGCACGGTGCCGCGCTGAACGTGGTGCAATGCTCGGGCTCGATGACCTACCTGGCCAAGAGCATGAAGGATAAATACGGGATTCCGTTTATGCGCGTCTCCTACTTTGGCGTGGAGGACATGTCGAAATCGCTTTATGACGTGGCCAAGCATTTCAAGGACAAAGAGATGCTGAAGCTGACGCAGAACATGGTGCGGGAAGAGCTGCAGCGGATCATGCCTCTGCTGGCCGAGTACAAGAAAGACCTGCAGGGTAAGCGCGCCGCGATCTACGTGGGGGGAGCGTTCAAGGCGTTTTCGCTGGTCACGGCGCTGCGCCATCTGGGAATGACGACGGTGATGGTGGGTTCGCAGACCGGCAACAAGGACGACTACGAACAGCTGCGGCAGATTTGCGACGAGGGCACGATCATCGCCGACGACTCGAACCCGCTGGAGTTGTCCAGCTTTCTGGAAGAAAAAGATGTGGACGTGTTTATCGGCGGCGTGAAGGAGCGTCCGATTGCCTACAAGCTGGGCATTGGATTTTGCGATCACAACCACGAGCGCAAGGAAGCGCTGGCCGGCTTTGAAGGCATGGTGAACTTTGCCCGCGAGGTTCACGGCAGCGTGATGAGCCCCGTGTGGCGGCTGACTCCGCGCAAGCGCGCCAGCAATACGCTGGAGGTGCTGAAATGAGTACGCCGGTGCCTGAGACCAAGACGAAGATCAAGAAAGCTCCGCGCCCCAATTGGGTTTCGACGCGCAATCCCTGCAAGGCCTGCGCTCCGCTGGGCGCGGCGCTGGTGATGCGCGGCATTGAAGGCGCGCTGCCGTTTCTGCATGGTTCGCAGGGATGCGCGACTTACATGCGGCGCTACCTGATCAGCCATTTCCGCGAGCCGATGGACATTGCGACTTCGGGCTTCAGCGAAGCGACCACGATCTTTGGCGGAGGAGCGAACCTGAAGCAGGGGCTGGGCAACGTAACCTCGCAATACCATCCGGAGCTGATTGGGATTGCGACCACCTGCCTGACCGAGACGATTGGCGAGAACATGCCGCTGATGCTGACCGAATACCGCAAGGATCACACGGGGACGGACGAGCCAGTGCTGGTGCATGTTTCGACGCCGAGCTACAGCGGCACGCACATGGACGGCTTCCACGACGCGGTGCGGGCGGTGGTGGAGCAACTGGCCGAGCGTGGGGCCGCTCCGAGTGCGTATGACAGCAGCAGCTTTATCAATTTGTTTCCAGGGCTGGTGTCGGCGGAGGATCTGCGCTACCTGAAGCAGGTGGCCGAGGATTTTAAGCTGCCGATGACGCTGTTTCCCGACTATTCGGAGACGCTCGACGGCGAGTCGATGGTGAAGTACACCAAGATTCCCGACGGCGGCACCAAGATTGCGGCACTGCGGGCCAGCGGTTCGGCGGCGGGCAGCATCGAGTTTGGACGGACGCTGCGCAACAAAAAGACGGCGGCATCGTTTCTGCGGGACCGCTTCCTGGTCCCCGCGGAGAGGATTGGGCTGCCGATCGGGGTGCAGGAGAGCGACGCGTTTTTTGCGGCGATGGAAGGGCTGAGCGGGCACAAGACTCCGGAAAAATACCGGCGGGAGCGCGGGCGACTGGTGGACGCCTATGTGGACGGGCACAAGTACCTGTTCGGCAAGCGGGCCATTGTGATTGGCGACGAAGACTTGGTGGTGGGACTGGCGTCGTTTTTGGCCGAGACCGGGGTGGTTCCCGCGCTGTGCGCCTCAGGCGGCAAGAGCGGCGCGCTGGCTTTGAGCATTGCGGAAGTCTGCGGCCATCTGCGCGAGCCGGTTGCGGTGCGAGACGGGGTGGACTACATGACCATTGCGGACGAGGTGGAGTTGCGGGAGCTCAAGCCGGACTTCGTGATCGGCAACAGCAAGGCCGCCAAGCTGGCGAAGGCGCTGGGCGTGCCGCTGATCCGGGTGGGCTTCCCGATTCACGACCGCATGGGAGGACAACGTATTTTGCATCTTGGCTACCAGGGTGCGCAACGGCTCTTCGATCTGGTTGTCAATACCCTGCTGGAAGTGAAGCAGGAATCGAACGCAATCGGCTACAGCTATTTATAAGAGGTGAAAACCATGGCACTGGACCTGACTCAACATCCCTGTTTCAACGCGGACGTCCGTCACACCACGGGGCGGATTCATCTGCCGGTGGCGGCCAAGTGCAATATCCAGTGCAACTACTGCGATCGGAAATTCGATTGCATGAATGAGAGCCGCCCTGGGGTGACCAGTGCGGTGCTGCAGCCAAAGCAGGCACTGGCCTACCTGGATAAGGTGCTGGAGCGCGTTCCGCAGCTGAAGGTGGTGGGCATCGCCGGGCCGGGAGACCCGTTTGCCAATCCCGATGAGACGATGGAGACCCTGCGTTTGGTGCGCGAGAAGTATCCCGAGATGCTGCTGTGCGTGGCCAGCAACGGGCTGAACGTGGAGCCCTATGCCGAGGAACTGGCGAAGCTGCAGGTGAGCCACGTGACAATCACGATGAACGCCGTCGATCCGGAGATCGGCGAAAAGATCTACTCGTGGGTTCGCGACCATAAGACGATTTACCGCGGGCCGGCTGCGGCGCGGCTTCTGCTGGAGCGCCAGCTTTCGGCGATCAAGACGCTGAAGGCAGCGGGCGTGACCATCAAGATCAACACGATCCTTCTACCGGGGATCAACGAAGACCATGTGGAGGCCGTCGCGATGAAGATGCGCGAATTGGGCGCCGACATCATGAACTGCATCCCTCTTCTTCCGGTGGCGGACACACCATTCGAAAATCTTGGAGAGGTTGCGCCCATGGCGGTGAAGGAGATTCGCGCCAAGGTTGCCGCGCTGCTGCCGCAGATGGAGCATTGCTCGCGCTGCCGCGCCGACGCTGTCGGCATGCTGGGCGCCGACCAGTCCTCCGAATTTGTCACCCTGATGCAGGACTCCAAGAACGGATTGTTCGACGACCGCAAGGGGCGTCCGTATGTGGCGGTGGCCAGCATGGAAGGCATCCTGATCAACGAGCACCTGGGCGAGGCGGACAACCTCTGGATCTTTGAGTTCGACGAAGAGGAAGGCGACGCCAGGCTGGTGGAGATGCGCGAGGTTCCGGAGCCGGGCGATGGAAGTTTGCGCTGGCGTGAGCTGGCGGCCACGATTGCCGATTGCCATTCAATTCTGGTGAGCGCCGCGGGCCGTTCGCCGCGCTGGATTCTGGAACAAAGCGGGCTGCGCGTGATCGAGGCCAACGGGCTGATCGCGCAGGCGATGGAAAGCCTGCACCGGAGCGGAGACATTCCGGCGGCAATGAAGAGCAAGATGAAGGGTTGCAGCGGCGGGAAGTCCAGCGTGGAATCCAGCTGCCAGGGCAGCGGTACGGGATGTTCTTAATCATAGAAGGAGATGTGCAATGCAGAAACCGACTCACCACATTTTAGTTTGTGCCAGCTTCCGCGTAGGCGGAGAGAGCAAGGGCATGTGTTTCAAGAAGGACTCCGCGCAGCTGTTGCCGTATATCGAGACGGAGCTGAGCGACCGCGGCATGGAAGACGTGATGGTTTCCAGCACGGGATGCCTGAGCCGCTGCGATAACGGACCGCTGATGATCGTCTATCCGGCGGGCTCCTGGTACGGCGAAGTCAACGAAGAGAAGATCGACACGATTCTGGACGCGCTGCAGGAAGGCAAGGAAGCCACCGACCTGCTGTTGTGCTAGGCGGGTTGGGTCATCTTGAGTGAGACGTCATGAATGAAACCAGGGTGCGAATCATCGACTGCACGCTACGCGACGGCGAACAGGCGCCGGGCGTAGCGTTCAGCCGCGCCGAAAAACTGGCGATTGCGCAGACGCTGAGCGACGCAGGAGTGCCCGAGCTGGAATGCGGCATTGCCGCCATGGGCGATGCCGAACGCGAGGACATTCGTGCCCTGATCGGACTTGGGCTTCCGGCACGGCTGACGGGCTGGAGCCGGGCGCGCGAGTCCGACGTGGACGCCACCGCCAGCTGCGGATTGGCGGCGATCCACATTGCGTTTCCAACGTCGGCGATTCAGCTGGCCGCGATCGGCAAGACGGAAAGCTGGGTGATGTGGGAGCTGCGCAAGATTGTGCGGTACGCGCTGGAGCGCTTTGCCTGGGTTTCGGTTGGAGCGCAGGATGGGGCACGCACCTCGCCGGAGTTTTTGCGGGAGTTTATCAGCGTGGCCGCGGGACTGGGAGCGCACCGGGTGCGGATTGCAGACACCGTTGGGCTGTGGAACCCGCTGCAGACGGCGGCAACGATTGGCGGGCTGCTGGAAGCGGCGGGCGACGCATCGCTGGAGTTCCACGGGCATAACGATCTGGGCATGGCTACGGGCAACACCATTGCAGCCGTCCAGGCCGGATGCGGGAGCATCAGCGTCACCGTGGCGGGGCTGGGCGAGCGCGCGGGCAACGCGGCGCTGGAGCAAGTTGTGATGGCGATGCGGCACTCGCTGGGAGTGGAACCGGGGATCGACTGCCGCGCCCTGCAGGGTTTGTGCGAGCTGGTTGCGCGGGCTTCGGTGCGCGCCATTCCGGCATGCCAGCCCATCACGGGCGAGGCGATTTTCCAGCACGAGTCGGGGATTCACTGCCATTCGCTGTTGAAAGACCGGCAGAGCTTCGAGCCGTTTTCGGCCGCGGAGCTGGGGCGCATTACCCCGGAGTTTGTGATCGGGCGGCATTCGGGATCGGAGAGCGTGCTGTTGGCCCTATCGCGGCTTGGGATCAAGACCACGCGCAGCGTTGCCAACCGGATGCTGCCGGAGATCCGGCGGCGCTCGGTTGCTACCAAGTCGCCGCTTAGCCCTGAGGAACTGACGCAGATCTTTCGCGCGACGGAGCAGGCGGAAGCCGAAGGGGCTTTGGGCGGTCAGCCGCGGATCGAGCCGGAGCGGACCGGCACCGGCGGATGACGGAGAAAAGCATTAGGAGTCGTTGGAGCTAATAAAAATTAAGCGAGATCGAATCTAGATCGAATCTACTAGGAGACGAACAAGCATGTTCAATCTGGTTGCCATCAATCTTCCCGATGCGCACAAGAAGTATGCCCAGCATTGCCATAAAGCGAAGTGCCCGAACGAGGGGCGCTACCAGATTTACTCGGACATCGACGAGCAGGGGCTGCCGGACTGGGAGGGAAAGCCGATCTGCTCCCACCACCTGGTGGAGGAGTCCCGGCACCGTCCGGAGATCGTCATGTCGTTGATCGATATGATGATCGACACGCTGGAGCAGCACCGGCTGTTTCCCGAGGAACCTGCGCCGCAGGGCGCGGGGGGACGGCAGGTCATTCAGTTCCATCGCTCCTGAAGGGCGGGAGGGCAGCCTTTTCAGAGTTGGAAGGGTCCCCGAAACAAAGCTGAGCGTCGCGATTCCATGACACGGTTCTTGCCATGGAGCGCGGCGCTTTTGCGTGGGAGGCGCGTTATTGTCCCGGGGTGGAGAGGGAATCCCTCGGCGCCTGGGAGCCGGTGAATCGTTCTTGGAGCTTATAGAGGAACTTTGGGGTAAGGGCCCGCGTCTTGTTCAGGATGGCGGGTTCAAAAGCGTGGAAGACATTGATGCCGGCGCTGCTGCCGATGGTGACTCCAAAGTCTCCGGCGACCGCTCCTCCGGTTCGCTGCCAATAGGGACGGTAACCGGTGTGGACCGCCGCCAACGCAAGCATGCCGAGGATATACGCGGTGTTCAGCCGGGGCTTTCCGGAGGCGCTTCGGGCGAGAAAGGTGCTGGAAACGGCGTAGGAGGTCCGGCCCAGAAAGCTGCTGCCGGCGGCATAGGCCGGGTCCGGCTTGGGCAGTTGGAACTGCAGGTAATTCGCGAAGGGATCATGGGGTTGAGTTTCAGTAAATCGCAGCTGGTAGGTTGTGGTCGAGCCGGGCTCCAGTGGCGGCGTGAGGTTTGCCTGTCCGATTTCCGCTGGGGCGCTGTTTGCCTGAAACGAAGGCTGCACCGGCGTGGGAGCATCCGGCAGCGACTGCCAGGAACGGGTCTCCGGGCGCTGGACCTCCGGCGGGTTGGGGCTGGCGGTTTGCGATTCCTGATGCAGGTTAGTGGAAGCAGAGCTTTGGCAGAACGTGGCGCAAGGCGCGAGGAGGAGAAAAGAGATGACCCAGTTTGGCGCTCTTCCCGTCACCCTTCCCTCTTTCCGCGATGCAGCAAGCGTGGTTCATTTGGGGCTTGTGGGCGATTGCGCTGGAGGAACACCGTGGATGTCGAAATGAAACGCCTCGATCCCCACTTAAACTGGATGACAGAGCTGGCGGAAAGTTTGCATGTACTCTGAATTTAAAACGGCAGGAAGAGACGGTTGGAACGCGCAAGGCCACGAGAGACTCGGGACCTTGGCATGGATGGGAAAGATAGAAGGCTATTCGCTGGTGTAGTAATCGACGGTGACCGGACTCTCGAAGAGGGAGTAGTCGCGGGTGACGACGGTGATGCCGCTCTCGGTGACGAAGTATTTCTGGCGGTCGGCCTGGGTGTCATAGCCGATGACGGTCCCCTCGGGGAGGTGGACGTCGCGGTCAATGATGGCCTTGCGGATGCGGCAGTGGCGGCCGATGCTGACGTGGCTGAACAGGATGCTGGAATCGACCTCGGCGTAGGAGTTGACGCGCACGTCGGGCGACAAGACGCTGTCGCGCACCGAGCCGCCAGAGACGATGCATCCGTGGCTCACGATGGAATCGACGGCGGTGCCGGTGCGTCCTGCCTCGGCGAAGACGAACTTGGCGGGCGGGTACTGGCGCTGGTAGCCGCGGATCGGCCAGCTCTGATCGTAGAGGTTGAAGATGGGGGAGACGCTGGCTACGTCCATGTTGGCCTCGTAGTAGGCCTCGAGGGTTCCCACGTCGCGCCAGTAGAGCGCCTCTTTGTGGTTTTCGTCGATGAAATTGTAGGAGTACACCTTGTAGTCATCGACCATGCGGGGAAGGATGTCGTAGCCGAAGTCGTGGCGCGACTCGGGGTCCTCGGCGTCCTTGAGCAGGGCGGGGATGAGGACTTCCGTGTTGAACAGGTAGATGCCCATGGAAGCCGAGATCATGTTCGGGTTGTAGGGCGAGCGCAGGTCGGTGGTTTTTGGTTTCTCCTGGAATCCGGTGACGCGGCCATCCTTGGCAATTTCGACCACGCCGAAGCTACGCGACTGGGTGGGGTCGATGAGGATGGTGGCGATGGTGACGTCGGCGCCGGATTGCTTGTGCTGCTCGAGCATGAGCTCGTAGTTCATCTTGTAGATATGATCGCCGGAAAGGATGATGACGTACTTGGAGCGCTCGCTGCCGATGGAATAGATGTTCTGGTAGACGGCGTCGGCGGTGCCCTTGTACCAGTCCTCGCTGACCCGCTTCATGGGAGGAAGGATTTCGACGAACTCGCCCAGTTCGCTGGCCACGATCTGCCATGCCTCGCGGATGTGACGGTTGAGCGAGAGAGCTTTGTACTGGGTGAGGATATAAATGCTGCGCAGGTTGGAGTTAATGCAGTTGGACAACGTGACATCGATAATGCGGTAGATACCGCCGAAGGTTACGGCGGGCTTGGCGCGGTCGCGGGTGAGCGGATAAAGCCGCTCGCCCGCGCCGCCCGCTAGCAGAACTCCCAGAGTGTCCTTCATCTTCTATCCTGAACGAATAGGTTCGACTGCTAATTGCCAATTGCAGCGCGAAGCACGCGCTGCGCGCTGCCGGATTGAGATGCTAAGAAAAGAGCTCGCGCCGATGAAAGAGGATGGTAGCACAGGACGGGCTGCGCTTCCGTGCTCAAAAAGGTACGAGCCGTCACGTTACCAGAGCTCAGGAAGATTTGTCGCGGTCGCGGCCGGCCACCGGCTCAATGGAGATTCGCAACGATTTGAGGAAGCGCGCATCCTGGGCGCTGAAGTGCGGATCGGATTCGCCGGGGCGGGCCGGCGTGGGGACGACCGCGGCGTGCTCGTCCCGCTGATTGAACCCAACCGTTGCCTCTAGGACGACGAAGACGTCGTAGCCTCCGGACCTGACGCGGGCGATGACGTCGGCCACCTGCGCAGAGGAGGAGATGGACTCGTTGATGGCTTCCCCGAGCTGCCGCATGAGATTTTCCAGTTGTGTATCCATGGCCGACTCCTCTCTGTGGGTGGTTAGATGCGGGAACGGCGTCTGGAGATTTTTGGGCTCCGGCGACAGGGCATAAGTGCGGAGCGGACGGTTTGTGATCCAGGGTCGACGCATATAAATTCTCCCGGCAGGTCTGATGTGGGAGAAAGCTATTTGAAAACCTGCGAGATGAACCAAAATGGCTGAATTGGGAACCGTTTGCCGCTCGGCGACGTGCGGAAGGGAGCGGTTCTCCCTCATTCGGCGATTTGTCGGCCAGCATTCGTTTGCCAAACTGCCCCATGAGGAATCGAGATGGTAATCTTTGGACCCTGAAAAGTGATATACGTCGGCCCTGGTTTGTGATCCATGTCGCTACGGGAGGCGCAGGCTGCGGCGTTACAATAAAAGGCATGGCCGAAGAACAATCTTCGAGAGGACAATTCTCGCTGGGCGGGACGCTGGGCGCGGGTGCGGGAACGGCGTTCCGGATGCTGCGCGGCAAGCCAGGGCGCAACAAGAAGTTGCTGGGCGGGGTGCAGGCGGGCGTGAGCGGCTTTCTGAAGCCGGTGATGGCTGCGCTGCGCGTGCTGTTTCTGGAACTCAGCGGAGTCATGTTTCTTTTCTTCTCGCTGGCGGTGACCATTGCCTTCTTCCGCGAATACAAAAAGTATGTAGCGCATGAGGTTGGCTGGCACCACCTGGCGCTGGCCGGAGCCGTAGGCGGCATGTTTCTTTATTTTGGAGTGAGCTCGTTCTGGCAAGCCCGCCGGAAGCGTTCCAGGATGTAGGGCAGAGAGGACAGCCGTGTCCGACGAAGCCGAGTCCCAAGAAGTCATCTCCCGTGATCCCATCTCTCGCGAACCCCAGGCCGCGAAGAAGCTGGAGAAGGTTCTCCAGACCACATCGCATATCGTAATTAACCCTTTTTACACTCCCGCTGACCTTTCCCGATTTGACTACGACAAGGAATTGAATGCGCCTGGGCATTTTCCGTTTACGCGCGGGGTGCAGGCTTCGATGTACCGCGGACAGTTGTGGACGATGCGGCAATATGCCGGGATGGGCGACGCCGTAGAAAGCAACCGGAGATATCATTATTTGCTGAGCCACGGGACCACAGGTCTCTCGGTGGCCTTCGATTTGCCGACGCAGATCGGCTACGACAGCGACCATCCCTTGGCGCACGGGGAAGTGGGCAGAGTGGGGGTGGCGATCGACACGGTGGAGGACATGCAGCGGCTGTTTGAGGGTATCGACCTAGCCCAGGTTTCCACGTCGATGACGATCAACTCCTCGGCGGCGGTGTTGCTGGCGCTGTATATCGCGGTGGCGCGGCGCAACGGCTTCGACCTGAAGAAGCTGAATGGCACGGTGCAGAATGATGTGCTGAAGGAGTACATTGCGCGCGGGACCTACATCTATCCGCCGGCGGCGGCGCTGCGGCTGATTACCGACATGTTTGCCTATTGCGGCGAGGCGGTTCCGCAGTGGAAGGCGATTTCAATCAGCGGCTATCACATGCGGGAGGCGGGCGCGACGGCGGTGCAGGAGGTTGCGTTCACGCTGGCCAACGGGATTACCTACGTGCAGGCGGGCGTGGACGCTGGTTTGGATGTAAACCGGATGGCGCCGCAGCTCTCGTTCTTTTTTGCCTGTCATAACAACTTTCTGGAGGAGGTCGCGAAGTTCAGGGCAGCGCGGCGGATGTGGGCACGGATCATGCGCGGCCGCTTTGGGGCAACCGCGGAAAAGGCGCTGATGCTGCGCTTCCATACCCAGACGGGCGGCTCGACGCTGACGGCGCAGCAGCCGCAGAACAACATTGTGCGGACGGCGCTGCAGGCAATGTCGGCGGTGCTGGGCGGGACACAGTCGCTGCATACCAATGGGTATGACGAGGCGCTGGCGCTGCCGACCGAGGCGTCGGCGAGGCTGGCGCTGCGCACCCAACAGATCGTTGCGTACGAAAGCGGGGTGACGGGGGTGATCGATCCGCTGGCGGGTTCCTACTACGTGGAGTGGTTGACCAACGAGATGGAACGGCGTGCGCTGGAATACCTGGAGCAGATCGACGCAATGGGTGGAATGCTGCGGGCGATCGAGAGCGGCTTTGTGCAGCAGGAGATCCAGAACGCGGCCTACGAATTCCAGAAGTCGGTGGACAGCCGGGAGCAGGTGCTGGTGGGGGTGAACGCATTTCAGACGAAGCCGGAAGATGCAGAGCAGGATGCGCCGGTTGCGCTGCAGCGGATCGATCCTGAGCTGGAACGGCAACAGGCGGAGCGGTTGCGGTCCTTCCGTGCCAGACGCGATAACGAGCGGGCGCTGGCGGCAGTGTGCCGGGTGGAGGAGCGGGCGCGCAGCGGCGAGAACCTGATGCCGGCGATTGTGGAAGCCGTGGAGAGCCTGGCCACGCTGGGCGAGATCTGCGATGCCATGCGGCGGGTGTTTGGCGAATACAGGGAAGTGCTGGTGATTTGAATCAGCGGAAAGCCTCCGGACCGGCGGAGCAGGGGACTTCGTCGCCGGAATCGGAGAGGCAGCGGCGCCGTTCATCCCTCTCCCCATTCTCTTCTTCTTCGCTGCCGCGCAGGGTCATGGAGAGGACGGCGCAGTGGACGTCCTTACGGGCTTCGCCGGTGCGCAGCAGGAGTTGGTCTCCGGCAAGTTTGATGTAAACGTCGTCGCCAAGCAGGAGCAGGATGGCGACGCGGGGACGAATGACATAGCGAACCCGTTCGGTGAGCAGCACGTATTCGACACACTCGTTGCCGCCGCCGTTGCCGAAGATTTCCGAGATCGCGCCGTGCTGGCCGCTGCTCTGGCCGTCCGCGCAGTGGGATTTGCGCATGGCTTGAACGACCGCTCTCTGCAGGCCGCCGCTGAGGGCAAATGCAGGAAAGCTAGAGCAGAGGAGGACGAGAATCCAGCAAATTTTCATGAGAAGGTCTCCGGGGAGATCATCGGCAATTTGGGAAAAAGCTCCAATGAGGCGGATGGAAAGGCGGATGTTTTTTGGGGAGGCACGCTTGACAAGGCCGGGCCGAGTCAGGTAAAAACACGACACGATGTTGAACGCGATCCTCATGACGGCCATGGCCATGTGCATGTACATGATGTGCATGCCTGCTGCCGTGGGCGCGCTCGAAGGTTCGCAAAGCTCAGTCCGGAACTAAGATTCGGTAAGAGGATTCGGAATCACAAGCTAAGCGAGATCAAGAGTTTCCAAACGACCCACGGCAACCAGCCGGGGTTTTTTGTTGTGAACGACATTTAAACGACATTTAGAAAAGGGAGCAGACGCGATGCCTGAGAACGAAAAGAAGCAGCAGCTTGCCACGATCGCCATTCACGGCGGCCAAAGCGTAGACAAGACCACGAAGGCACGCGCCGTGCCGATCTACCAGACGACCAGCTATGTGTTTGACGACAGCGCGCACGCGGCGCGGCTGTTCGGATTGCAGGAGTTCGGCAACATTTATACCCGCATCATGAATCCGACGACCGATGTGTTCGAGAACCGGATTGCGGCGCTGGAAGGCGGCGTGGCGGGCCTGGCAACGGCTTCGGGACAGGCGGCCGAGACGCTGATCATTACCACGCTGGCTGGGGCGGGCGATGAGATCGTCTCCACCACCTCGCTTTACGGCGGCACGTACAACCTGTTCCATTACACGCTGCCGCGGCTGGGCATCAAGGTGAAGTTTGTGGATGCCGACGACTTCGACGGATTGCGGGCGGCGATCAACGAGAAGACCAAGGCGCTCTATACCGAGACGCTGGGCAATCCGAAGCTGGATGTGGCCGACATTGAGACGCTGGCCAAGATTGCGCATGATGCGGGGATTCCGCTGGTGATCGACAACACTTCGGCTTCGCCGGCGCTGGCCCGTCCCATCGAGTGGGGTGCCGACATTGTGGTGAATTCGGCGACCAAGTTCATCGGCGGACATGGGACGACGATCGGCGGCATCATTGTGGATGCGGGGAAATTCGACTGGGCAGCGTCGCCGCGATTCAAGCGCGACTTTGTCGATCCCGATCCGAGCTACCACGGCATCAGCTACACGACTGCATTCGGCAACCTGGCGTTCATCTTGAAGTGCCGTGTGCAGGGGCTGCGCGACACCGGAGCGGCGCTTTCGCCGTTCAACTCGTTCCTGTTGTTGCAAGGGGCCGAGACGATTCATCTGCGGTTGGAGCGGCACTCGGAGAATGCGCTGAAGGTGGCCAACTATCTGGAGACGCATCCCGGCGTGGAGTGGGTCAATTATCCGGGACTGGAATCGAGCAAGTACTATGCTCGTGCCAACAAGTATCTGCCGGACGGAAAGGGCGCGCTGCTGACCTTCGGCATCAAGGGCGGCTACGAGGCAGGACGCAAGCTGATTGACTCGGTGAAGCTGTTCAGCCATGTGGCCAACATCGGCGATGCAAAATCGCTGATCATTCATCCCTCCTCCACCACCCACCAGCAACTGAGCGCGGCGGAACAGCTGGATACAGGCGTGACGCCGGAGCTGGTGCGGCTCTCGGTGGGCATTGAAGACGTGCGCGACATCATCGCCGACCTGGCGCAGGCGATCGAAGCCGCCAATGGCACGACGCATACCCAGCCGGCTCAGGTAGGCCAGGGAAAAGGAAAATAGCGATGGCGGCAAATCATGTGTACTCCCCCGGAGACCTGGTTCATCCGGTGAGGCTTCACCTGACGCAGGGCACGGTTTCGGTGACGAGACAGGGCCCGTTTGAGCTGGACTGCGGCAGGAAGCTGGATCCGGTGAGCCTGCGCTACGCGATGTATGGCGAGCCAAACGCGGAGTGTAGCAACGTCACCCTGGTGTGCCACGCGCTGTCGGGTTCGGCGCGCGTGGACCAGTGGTGGCCCGACGTGCTGGAAAGAATCTTCGACCTGGAGCAGGACTGCGTGGTGTGCTTCAACATTATCGGCGGCTGTTACGGCTCGACCAGCGCGTCCTCGCTCGATCCTGCGACGGGCAAGCCGTATGGCGGGAATTTTCCGCAGGTGACGGTGCGGGACTGGGTTCGCTCGGAGCAAATTGCACTGGAAGAGCTCGGCATTCGGCATGTAAGGACGGCGATTGGTCCTTCGATTGGCGGAATGCAGGCGCTGCAGTGGGCGGTGGAATTTCCCGAGTGGGTGGACCGCGTTGTGGCCATGGGCGCAACGCAGTTGAGCGCGCTGGGACTGGGGTTGAACCATCTGCAACGCGAGGTGGTGAAGCTGGATCCGGAGTGGCGCAGCGGAGATTATTACGACGGGCCGGGGCCGCGCATGGGGTTGGCGCAGGCGCGCGCCATTGCGATGACCACATACAAATCGGCGGGGCTTTTCCACGAGCGGCACGGGCGCAAGGCCGACCGCAAGGGCGAGGCGCCGTGGGTGTCCGAAAACGGCCGCTTCGATATTGCGGGCTACCTGGAGTATCAGGGAAAGCTGTTCTGGAAGCGCTTTGACGCCAACGCGTATTTGTCCGTCACCCGCGCGATGGATCTGTTCGATCCGCAGCGCGACTGGAACGGAAAGGCCTGGGAGCGGGTCCGCGCCAAGGTGCTGCTGTTTGGCATCTCCAGCGATGTGCTGTTTCCGGAGAGCGACGTGCGGGCGCTGGCTGAAGAGATGCGCGCGGCGGGGGCCGATTGCGCGTATGAATGTATCGAGTCCGCGCATGGGCACGATTCGTTCCTGGCGGAGCCCGATAAGCTATCGGAAATCCTGAAGGAATTTCTGGCGGACCAGAGACCGGCGCAGGGTTTGCTCGACAGGGATGCGGTAAGAACGGGCGATCACGGCTTTGTTTCGTAACTGGCGTAAATGTGATCACAACAGCGGCAGATGTGGGTGCACCCTATCTGCCGCTGTTGTTTTTGATCGATGGAGACTTACATTCGTTTCATGTTGACGTAGCCGATGTCTCCGCGAAAGAAAACCCGCGAGGAGTCGGGAAGCTACTGGATTGATTGTTCCAGTTCTGCAGCAAGATTGCGAGATTCCCCGGATTCCACCGTGATTGACCGCTCCCAAGCTTCGAAGCCTTTTTTCGCGATCCTCACGGAATGAGGACCCGGTTTAAGACTGAGCTGGCTGGGTGTGCATCCGACATACGCGCCGTCTATCAGGATGTCGGCGCCGCTCGGCTCGGAAGATATTTGCACCATTGCCGAGTTCGGGGAAGCAGGGTGTCCAACTCGGGATGAGGGCGGGGGAGCAGGCTTCGCAACTAGCGGTTGGGGCGAAGGAGCAGGCTTCGCAGCTAGCGGTTGGGGCGAAGGAGCAGGTGGTGCGAGCGAAGGAGCAGGCTGCGCAACCAGAGGCGATGCGGCCGGCGCACCTCCGGAGGACGACTCATTCACCAGGATCGTATTCATGTTGTTCCAGAAGATCTTGGCCACTCTACTCTTCTCATCCCCAACTCCGAAGAACCATTGCCCTTCCGCCGTCAAGACTACGCTGACCTGACCGTTCCCGATCTGCTTGCAAGAGGCGGTCCACAAGAGGCTATACCGTCCCGTAGACTGGTAGCGCACCAGGCATTTTCCCTTCTCCGAACTCGTAGGGGAAGCTCCGAACGCTTGTAACTCCGCGGCAAAGACGCGTTCGACCGAGGCGTTGTAGATCACCGGCGCCGGACGGTCCGTGGCGAAGCTTCCGAGACTTAAGAGGAATACGGATGAGAGGGAAAACACACTCCTGGCTAAACGGCCCATGGTTTCTCCTAAGGCAGGTTTTTCGTCTAATTTTTCGGATTCTGCCGAGTTCGTCCCGGCACCCGTCAAGGATAACTCACTTGGGGAAGCAGTGCTCACCACAAATGCCCCGCGCGTGACACGGACCGGCCCATAGCCGCCTGGGAATTTCTGCCCGGAGCAGTAATCAGTGCGGCCAGCCATAACCTGCCGCCCCCGCCTTCCCGGAGGAAGACAAGGGCGGCAGGTTGATTTCAGCGGTGTAGAACACTACTTATCGGCGACGACTGGTTTCTCCTGCGATTTCAACGCCGGGCTCGCTTCGCCGCTGCCGGGAAAGATGTCAAAGACATAGTCGTGCGCGAACAAGGCCGCAGCGCTCAGCGTGCCCGAATCGACGCGCTTCACGATCTCCTCGCGCGTAAGATCGAAGATCGCCTCAAGGATCTGCCTGCGCTCTTCGGCACCGGAGCGGCCGACGACAAAGAGCACGCGGGCACTGTGCTGGATGTACCGAGGCGAGAGCAGTTGTCGCTTCAACAGGTCCATGATCACGGCTGCCTTGCCGCGGTCGAAGCGCCCGGGATCGCCACGGCGATCCAGTTCCGCGAAAAACGCCTCGGTCCATTCTTCGTGGTAGTTCCACACCTTCTCGAACAGATCGGGTGTAAAGCGGGTGCCGGCCTTGATGAACTCGGCATTCACCGACGGTTCCACGCCGTCCTCGGTGAGCGCCGGACGTTTGAGATAGCCGTCCTTGGTGATGACCGCCTGGTGATATGCCAGCGTCCACAGCCACGACGCATCGATCCGGTAGGTGGCCAGATCGTTCATAAAGCGCAGCTTCAACTCGTAGTCGTCAATGGCCGCCGCAAAGTTTCCATTGAGAATCTGGAAGCCATAGTTGGCGCTCATGTAGAACGCATGCTGAATGTGCTCGATGGTGACGTCGCCTTTGGGAACGCCGTAGATGCTGTCCCAGAGTTGTGGGGTGAGCACCTTCTCCGGCGCATCGAGCGATTCCTTGGTGAGAACCCAGGGCGTAATCTTGCCCTGCGCATTCAGCACCCCGCGCGAGTGCAGCAGCGCCCGTTCGGCTTCCGTGAGTCCGCTGGCGGCGGTTGCCACCGCCCGGCCCTTCACGTCCACCGTCTCCTGCGGAGAATCGAGCACCGCCTGAATCTGCGCGAGATCGATTTGCAGGGGACGGTTGCCGGCGGCCACGTAGGCCGGCTCCGGGCTGGCCACCCAGCTTTGCCGGTAGCAATCGTAAAGCCTTCCCTTCACTCGTTTGGCCAGCACGTCTTCCAGCGTCGGCATCTGCCCCGCGGGCATCCCATCCTCGGGAACGAAGACGAGACCCAGCAGGCGTTCGCGCATTTTGTCGATTACCATCGCCCGCATGGCCAGCGGATTGTATTGGGAACGTCCATACAGATCGCCCGACTGATAGAACATGACCGCAGCCATGCCGCCGATGGGAGCGCCCTGGGTCAGTTCGCCGTTCTTCATCCCGGCCATCAGCATCATGAGCGCGTTATAGCGCTGGTAGGCGATCATGTTCGGCGACGCCATGCCGATGGTCTGCGGATCGGGGAAGATGCCGTTCGGGTCGCTCTTCCACATTTCGATGATGCTGCCCAGGTAGTCCCAGCGGCCGACGTTGGTGCCCAGCAGCCTGCGCCGCAGGACCCATGCGATGGCGGGCAATGTCCGGCCCGCGTTCCCCTCCTCATAGAGGATCTTGATTTTCAGGGTGCCGGCCTCGACGCCGATGATGCCTTCCAGCCGGCTCAGGAGCTTCTCCACAATCAGCGCTTCCTGCGGGGTCTGCAGTTTCGGGATGTAAAAGTACACGCCGGTGCCCGAACGCCGGAGAGAATCGAAGTTATTGGCGACCCAGAGCACTGTGACGGCGACCAGACCGGGCGCGGGTTGGCCGTCCACAAGCACGTGGTCGTAGCGCACATGCAGGCTGGGAGGCCGCACAAAGCGGATCGGCCACTGCGCCGGAGGCTTATCGAGCTTGTAGGAGCGCTTGCCTCCTTTTTTGGGCACCTCGTAGGGACGGTCCGTCCACTGGCCCGCGAAGATCTCCTTGGCGTTCTGCAGGGCGGCAAACGTCCCTACCGGCTGCGTCGTGGGTGTGCCGTCGGGCTGGAAGTGGGGCGGCGAGGCGTCCTCAAAATCCGGCATATTCATCGGCGCCGGGCTGTTCAGGGCATTAAAGGCCATGTCGAGCGGATTCCACGGCCCGGTAAGTTCCAGTCCGGGATTGGTCAGGGGAAAAGCGTCCTTGGGAACTGGCACTTCGTCATTGAGCCGCCAGCGCCACTGGCTCTCGCGGCCTAAAAAGTTGTCGATCATGCCTTGCACGATCTGGCGGAAGGTCCAGGACTTGCCTGTAACCGGGTCGGCAAAGGTTTCATCCCAGCTTGGCCATGCGTACTTCTTTGTAACCGGCGCTTCGGTCTGCAGAAGCAACCGGCGTGCGGTTAAAGCCGCGGCAATATCGGGACGCAGCTCTCGGGTGAGCATGTCAATGGTCTGTTCGACATTGATTTCCCGCCCGTTCACCGGTTTCGTACCAAAGAGGCCCGGGAATTTTTGGAGAATGTCCTCACGGATCATGGGTTGAGCTCCTTAACGCGTGGTTCGTAATAGCGTGCCTGGCGACCCGCGGAGTTGCACACATCCAGCGTTCGGCCGGGCAGCAGAGGGAACGTCGAGAATACTACCACGCCGGCAACGCTGCCCGGACCAAAGAATCAGTGCGCCAAATCTCCAAAACGCAAAGTCGGTGCCGGAAGCCGGTCAGGGCTGGAAGGCGGCGATGGCCGAGGTTTCGTCGTCCTGCACGTCAAAGACGGTGCACAGCTTGGTGATGCGCAGCAACTCATGCACCTCGCGGGTTAGGTTGAGCAGTTTGAGTTCGCCGCCGGCGTTGCGCAGGCTGGTGTAGGCGCTGATCAGTTCGCCGATGCCGGTGCTGTCCATCCCGGTGACCCCGCCCAGGTTGAGCACGATCCTGCGGCTGCCCTGCTGGGCCAGTTCCTTCACCGTTTTGCGCAGTGTCGCGCTGCCCTCGTCGAGTGTGATGCGGCCGCTGAGAGCGACGACGGTGACGCCGTCCACTTGCCGCGAACTGGTTTTCATGGTCACTGGCTAGCCTCCTGGTCGTGCTTCGCACCGGCCTTCGGCGCATCCGGGGCGTCCTTTTCGGAGCCGCCGGCCGGCGGACGCCGGAACTTCGTCATGGTGATCTCGGTGCCGGAGGCGACCGCGGGAAACCTGACTTCGTCCATGAACGCCCGGATAAGAAAGATACCGCGTCCGGAGGATTTGAGAAAGTTTTCGGGAGCCAAGGGATCGGGAAGAGCTCTCGGGTCCAGTCCCGGGCCTTCATCGCGCACCGTAATCGTCAGGCTTTCGGGCGTGCTCTCAAAGCAGACGGTGACGTGCTTGGCGGGGTCGTATTGGTTGCCATGGTAGATGGCGTTGACCGTGGCTTTGCGGACCGCGATGCGGGAGAAACGTTTGGTTACAATCCGATGAAAATTTACCGGTGCAAACCAATAAAAGCGCTCTCCACGGTGACAGGCATTTCGGGGCTGCAGTATACTCCGCCCATGTCTACAGAGAATTTGACATTCGAGCTTTTGGAGGGCGCCAGCCCGAGCGAGCACATTTACCAATTGAAAGGCCCGATGGTCCTCGGCAACATGTTTGCGTTCCAGGAGGTCTTGCGGTCAGAATCCGCCACCACCATCCTCGATCTCACGGGCGTTCCGTACATGGACTCCGCAGGCCTGGGAATCTTGACGAATTCCTATGTCTCCCATCAGAAGAACGGGCGCAGATTGCTTCTCGTGGGCGTAAATGAGCGGGTCCAGACGCTGTTCCAGGTAACCAGGCTGGACAAGCTGTTTCAAATCTTTCCGACCATGGACGGCGCCAGGCAGGCGCTCAGCGGCAAGGCCTAAAGTCTCGCTCGCCTTCCGGCGAATTGGGGAAAATACACATGGAATCCCAGGTCATAACGGTTGGTACCAAGGAAATCGCGCAAGCCATTGTGAATGGCTTGCGCTTATGGTTCGAAAGCGATCCGACGATTCGCGAGGAAGACGGCGGTTGGACCGTCCTGGTCACCGGCATCGTGCCGGAAAGTGTCCGCCTGCTGATGAATCACTACAGCCTGGGCGTTCTCGACTGCAAGACCGGCCGGGTATAGCGCCCGGCGTCACGCCTGCTCAGCCCACGAACGAACAGACAGGTTCCTGCGGTGGACTTCCGCGCCGCGCGAGAGCCTGTATTCATTACAACGCCTAAGTAGCGTCCAATCGATCTCCAAACAAAGTTCCTCATTGGCCGCGCAGCGAATCCTGCAGTTTGCCCGATAGCTGTATCACTCCGTGTCGTGATTGCCCGCACAGACAAAAAAAGAGCGGAGAGTCACCGTGTCGCCCTATGGCACTGTTGACGGGAGTTGAAATTCGCAACTTCGGAATTCGTGGCAACTATTTCAACCAGCGCAGTGTTGCGTCCAGGCGTGCTCTTCATTCTTTTAAGAGGGAGGCCACTTCGAACTGCCCTGGATATTTGCCGCCCAGCGTTGATTTCGAGTTCGACGACGGCACCACGGGTACCATCGCCATCAGCGACGCGGATATCCCTGCTCTATGCAACCAGGATTTTGAGAAAGCCAAGAGACACCTCTCGCTGATCCTAAATGCCCGCCAGGGCGACGCAGATGCGGTGAATCAACTGTCCTGCGCCGATCAAGAGTACTCCATGAGAGGGGTCTACCCGGTCCACCCGGCCGAAAGCAGGTTTGTGGTCCCGTCCACCAGTTGCGAACCCCACTCAGAGCAGGAGATCAGTCAAAAGGCATTCATCCTCCTGAAGTTGAGCCAGCTGGGTTATCCGGTGCCGGACTTCACCGTGCTTACCACCCAGGCATACGCGGAGCGGGAGCACCTCGAAATGCATCTGGCGGATGCGATTCGGCAACTCGAGATCCTCACCATGCAGAGCCTAGAGGATTCCAAGGCGCCTCTCGTCTTCGCCATCCGCTGTGCCACCGCCCATTACATTCCAGGACTGCTGGACACCTATCTCAACGTTGGGGTGACGGAGCGTTCACTGCCCTGCCTGGAAAAGATGTATGGCACGGTGGCGGCGCACAAGATGTTTCTGAACAATTTGAGAAACCTCTGCCGCTGCCTTGGGCGCGAGGAGTATGCAACTGTCGTAAGCAACATCCGCTCCGATCTTCCCCATGAGGAAGTGGTGCGGTTGACCGATATGTTATGCGCCATGATCCGGAAAACAGATCGAAGGCTGATCGAAGATCCATTTGCGCAAGCCGCCTTTTTGGCCCGCCAGGCCTACAAGCATTTCGAAGAAAACCTCGAACTGGTGCTGACGCTCTGCCGTGGAGCCGAACACTATCCCAGCCTCATTTTGCAGAAAATGATCTGCACCGTCCGGCATGACACCGCCTACGTCGGCGTCCTCAACAGCCGCCATACCCAAACCGGACTGGGGATCGAGTTGCAAACCGCCCGCAATCTGTTTGGCGAGGAGATGATGACGGGAACAGCGGAGAGCGAGTCGTCGGTCTTTGAAAACAGGGATGCGATTAAGGACGTGTTTCCAGCGGTGCATCATTTCGTCCCTTCTCTGGGAGATCTGGAAAGAGAATTCGAGTCTCCGGTCACCATCGAGTTTGCCGTCGAGGCAACTACCAGACATCAGCTATTCGCGCTTCTGCAACTGAATCAGACCGGGATGGCGGGCCGCGCTGCGATCATCTCCGCGGTGGACATGCACAAGGCGGGCACCATCTCGCGGCAGCGCGTCACCGAACTCATCCGGCCGTACCATCTCAAGCAGCTCACCAGCGACACGATCGAAGAAGAGGAGTTTAAGTCCCTCAAGCATTTTTGTTCCGGCGTCTCGGTCCTGCCTCGAACCGCCATGTCCGCCCGCGTCTACTTCAGCTCCGGCGCAGCTTTGACGGCGAAGGGCCGGGGCGAGAAAGTTTGCCTCTGCAAGAAAACCTTCCTGCCTTCGGATTCGGCGGTCATGCGGGAGATAGACGCAATCATCAGCATGACCTCCGCGGCTGTCCATGTAGTCACCATCTGCCAGGGCCTGGGAATCCCTGCCCTGCTCAGCTTGGAAAAAAGCGGGGCAAGGCTGCAGCCCCAAGGCGGCATGACGAACGCCACCGGAAATGAGATCAAAGAGGGCGACTGGATCACGCTCTCCTCGCGTCACGCCGCCATCTATGAGGGTGCGGCGAAGTTTAGGCCGGGCCGGCTGCTGCGCTATATGAAGGGGGAACTCTTCGATCTGGATGAAGAAGAACGCAAGAGCTTCGCCTCGATTGCCTACGCCTATCGCTACTATCAGCAACTGAATCGCGGCATCGAGTTCGACCAGACCTCCACGCTCAATGATGTTCTCCGGCTGGTCAATTTTGAATTGCGCGGAGAGACCGCACAGGCGCGCCAACTGGTGAACGGCTGGTTCGACAACCACGAAGCGCTTTACATGGAAGAGGTTCTCAAGAGCGATATCGGCGACCACCTGGGCCAAAGCAACGTCTTCGAGATGCTCACTCCCGAACGCAAGATACGATTCTTCAAGCAGGCGCTTGCCAAGTGTTTCCGCGGCCGCATCTCCGGGTACGAGGCGGGCGCCTTCATGCTCGGACGTTTCTTAAGCTCGCGCTATCCGATTGCTTTCTGGAGGGCGCTTACCCCGGCGGAAATCGGGCTCCTGATAAATGAGTGGGTCCTCTTCGAAAAATATATGCAGGTGCTGCACAACGTGGGCGAGCGAAAGGTGCTCCTGGCCCGAAAACAAATTCTAATGAACGGGCTCGAAGAGATTTCGCTCCACGCGTCCCAACTGCAGTGGTCTCTCATCACGCTGAAGCTAAGCGGCATGCCGCTGCAGGAGGCGATCGACTCCCTGCCCCAATGGAGCGATCCCCAGTCCGCGCATGTGCTGCAACTTCTCCAGCAGCCCTACCGGCTTTTCTACGATTTCAAGGCGTGCTGGTCCATTCGCCAGCTCGAAAAAATCTGCGAGGAGGAAAACATCCCCCTGCCGCGGCCTGATGACCGATAGACTCGCGTCGCGAACGGCCCGGTTGGTAGCGTACCGGGCCGTTCACTTTGCTCTTCAACCCAGCGCGGCGCCGGCCTTGGCGGCAGCTGCGCCTGCCGGCCTCGCCGTTCCCACCCCGTACAGAACGTCGCGGTCGATGACCGGCTCCATCTCCCGTAGCACGTCGGGAAGCTCCACTCCCTCTCTTGCGGCGATCAAGCGTCCGAAGGCGAGCGAAATGGAAAGCACCGCATTCATGCCGAGGTTGGCTTTCCGTTGCATGATCTGGATTTTTTCCTCTGTCGAGGCGTCAGCAGCAATCTTTCCTCGCTTCTCGGCCAGATCCAGTTCGAGCATGAGCAGCTCGCGGTCTACGTCGGCGAGCGTGCCCAGCGCCGAAATCTTTTCTCCGAGGAATTGCGGCGCAATGATCTGCGTGACGTTATCCACCGCATTGAGGCAGCCTTTGCCGCCATACCGCTTGGTTCGCATCCAAAGATCCGCCAGAGCGCTGTTCTCCTTGGCGATCGCATCCGCTTTGAGGTTGGGAGCAAAGCGGTAGGTCTTTTCTTTCTCGTTGAAGACAAAATAATTCGGATATTTGCGCGTGAGAGGGTTTGCCTCGACGATGCTGTCGACGAGGTGGATGGCTTCATCCGTCCCGGCCGAGGTGCCGAGCGGTGTGGCGGCGGTGAATTTCATTCCATTGTCGAGCATTACCACCACGCCGACCGTGGGAATGCCGGCGTTGGTCGGCTCTTCGTGAGCGGAGATATCGACGATGATGCTCTCGGGATCGAGCTTCCTGGTGATCCGGATGTTCTTCTTCGCCAGCTCCATCAGTTCGACGATTCTGCCGTACTTCACCAGACGCTCCGTGTTGGCCCCGCCGCCGCACTTCAGCCCCAGCGCGCCCACCGCGAAGCTGATGTCGGCTTCCATGACTTCATTGGGTGATTTTGAGCGGTGCGAGACGACCAGGGCGAGCCCCATGTCTTTGGCCGTGCGGGTCGCCAGCAGGGTCTCGCTCAGCGTCCCAATCTGGTTGGCCTTGATGAGCGCGGTGTTAATCAGCCCCTGCTCGGCGCAGCGGCGAATGGTGGTGTCCTTGGTCGTAACCAGGTCGTCGCCGATAATCAGTATGTCCTTGTCGAGGGCGGCCATGAGCTTTTTCCAGCCCTCGTAATCGTCTTCCGCAAAGCCGTCTTCGATGGAGACAATCGGATATTTTCGGACCCAGCGAATGTAGAGATCGACCATCTCATCGGTGGTCAGAACCTTGGGATCTTCTGCTCTCCAGAACAGGTACTGGCCAACCGAGCCTTTTTCGCCTGTCTTTTCGCGATACGCATTGCTGAGCTCGCTGGCCGCCGGATCGATCGCCAGGCAAACATCGCGGTCAGGAACGAACCCGCACTCCTGGATGGCCTGCACCGCAACTTTCAACGCCCGCTCCTCCGGGATCATGTCGTCCTTCTCTCGCGCATACGACGCTACGATTCCGCCTTCCAGGCCAATGCCGACAAAGTTCAGTCCTTCCGTGTCCTGGATGATCTGAATTGCCCGGTTTTGCAAAAGGCTGGTAACCCGCTGGGCCTCGATGTAGTCGTGCGCGGTGAGGGGCAGGAACATGAACTCCTGGAAGCTCAGATTGCCCCCCATCTCTTCCGTGTGCCGCCCCCCCATGATGGAGTTTCGGAACTCCCAGGGAGCAAACACAATCTTGCCGTCCGGCAGCTTTAGCTCCTGCAGGCGATGCAGCCGGAGCTTGCGCCGCAGCTCGGAGGGCTTTCCCGTGCGCTCCTCCAGCGATGCCTGGGCTGGTTCGGCGGCGCGTACCTCGGCCGCTTTGGCCGCTGCTTCCTGCTGCCTCTCTTGGAACGCCTTGTACTTTCCCGCGTCCGCCAGCAGGAAATCGAACAGGGCAACCACCCCGATGGTGAACAGCAGCCTCCCCGCGTAAATGGCCGCCGGCGCGGAGATCCTGATACCGAGCAGGATCAAAACGATACCGGGAAGGAAGCAGAGCTGGCTGAGCACCTTGCTCGCCCTTGGCCCGGCCGCAGAGACCGCCAGGTTCTGCGTCTTGACGGCGGGATGATAGTTTCCCCCTTCTTTATTTACCCCCTCGAAAGCTCCGTAGGGAATCTTTACGAACATCTCCATATACCAGAGCCAGCGGCCAACTGCGCCTTGGTTCATCTTCTGCTCGGCATGCCCCGCAAGCTCGGGACGAAGATTGTTGGTCTTGACCGCCGCCAGGTAGTGCCCAATCTCATGAATCGCAATATTGCAATGCCATGCGGCATACCAGATTAAGCAGGAGATGACGACTTCAACGCTCAAAAACATCTGCCGGATGACATCAAACCTCGAGGTCACGTTCGCAGAAATGCTAAGTAGAGAAGTGAGGAAAGCGGCGTGAAATGAAACCAGTTTGTGATTGGCGATGATCCAGCCGCGATCCAGTCGCGGCGTTTCGCTGGGCTGTGGAAGAAATCTAGAAAACAAGTGAGCGAACAGCGTTCTCCCGCGTGTACTGGAGGAATCAGCGATATCCATGATGGTCCTTTATATATATACGACCTGTTGCGCAGTGGTGGGCAGCACCAGTCAAACACCATTGCGAATTCGAACGCGCAGATTTTCCATCCTGCGTGACCGTTCGTCTGTGACCCCCATCACGGTGAAGAAGGTCACTTGGCCTGACGTGGGAGTCGAGCAGAGGTGAGTCCGAGTTCCGAATCCCTCACTCCGGAGAGGAGCGGTTAACTGGAAAGCTAGCGGCTGCAATGCGACGGAAAAGAATTTGAAAGGAATTCCCTGGCCGATATACGAAACAGAAATGCTTCCGCTATAATCAGTCCAGCCAGTAGTGCGGAGAGATGGCCGAGTGGCTGAAGGCGGCGGTTTGCTAAACCGTTGTACGGTCAAAAGCTGTACCGGGGGTTCGAATCCCCCTCTCTCCGCCAGTAGCTTTGCGCCTTCCCAATAGAATCAATCAAGTACAATAGAGTCAATAAGATAGTTGGAGTTGCTCAAAGTGGACAGAGTGGACTAACTGGCCTCCAGAGTTCATTTACGCCTGTTTGGTCTTACAAAATGGATAGTGTCTTTACAAGTCCCCGGTTGGCAGGACTTCTTCAATCGCCGACCAGGGCCCACCCTGAACCACTAGATACTTCAGGTAAAGTTCGGCTGCTGGGCGATCTGTGGATGCGAGGAGGGTTCGAGCAGCATCCCGGACGCGCTCGTTCGGCAGGGAGTCGAGGTCAAAGCTCTCCTCGATGATTCCAGCGGAATGCGGAATCCCAAGCAAATCGAGATAGGTCACAATCGTTGCAAGATGATCGTGGAGCAAATACTCCTGCAGCAGATAATTCGCTGTCTGTTCAGGAAGAGACAGAGTTGCTGCCGTCCAGTTGACCAGGCGCTCAACCGGGGCTCGGCGGACACTAATCTCACGAACGTTCTTTGCTTTCGCGAGAGCGGCAAAGAGGAACTGTTTCTGTTCTTTCGGTGTCTCCGCCCAAAATACTTTACTGGCGGAGACTCTAATCTCGTTAGGCAATTGTCGCCAAATACGGCTTGCAGAAAGTTGCATGAGCGGGCCTCACTTACAGTCAATCTCAAGTTACGCCTACGATCATAACGGCTGCGGGAAAACAATGCCCCGACATATGCCGGAGACTCGCGCGCTCCTTATTGTTCGGTCATGATTGGAATCCGTCGTCGGCCACGCCGAACCTCTGAAAGAAGTCGGGGCAAGGATATCAAGGTTCCTTCTGGCTGGCCTTCTTTGCCCAGTAGCCGCGCCCGGGAAGTGTGATGCCTATCTTCTTGCGCTGTTTGTGAATGCGACATCAGAAACTCCGTATTTCGTTGCCAACCGCCTGATGCGCATCGCCGGCTGTCACGGATTCGTGGCGGATCGGCTGGCTTGCTCTGGGCAGGTAGATGGTGAAGCAGGCGCCGTGCCCCGGCTCACTCTCGAGCGTGACGAAGCCGCCACTTTGTTTCACGATGCCGTATACCACGGCAAGCCCCAGCCCGGTGCCTTTCCCGACCTCTTTGGTCGTAAAGAAGGGCTCGAAGATCCGCTCCTGCAGATCTTTGCTGATGCCCATACCGCTATCGGCGACCGACAGCTTCACGTATTCCCCCGGAGGTGCATCCGAACATCGTCCCTGCTGCATTTCCATGCTTGTCACATTGCCGGTTGCAACGGTGAGCACGCCGCCATGCGTCATCGCGTCCCTGGCATTGACGCAAAGATTCATCACCACCTGAACGATCTGGTCCGGGTCCACCTCCACCGCCCAAAGCGAATCCGCCGGCAGGACTCGAAACTCGATATCTTCGCCGATGAGCCGCTTCAGCATCCTCGCCGTCTCGTCGATCACACCGTTCAGCTCCAGTACGACGGGGCAGAGCATCTGCTTGCGGCCGAAGGCCAGCATTTGCCGGGTGAGAGCCGCCGCCCGGCTGGAAGCCTTCAGAATCTGCTCCGTCTTGTCGCGGTGGGCGGCATCGGCGGGATAATCGTCGCGCATGACTTCCGCGTAGCCCTGGATGACCATCAGCAGATTGTTGAAATCATGCGCAATCCCCCCGGCGAGCCGCCCGATCGCTTCCATCTTCTGCGCTTGCCGAAACTGCTCCTGCAGGCCGAGCGCCTCGGCGGTTTTCTCCTCAATGATGGCGGCGCGCCGGTGCAATTCATTCTGCAAGGCCACACGACTTCGAATGGCCGACACGCGGTAGGTTTCGTTGAAGCTGCGGATCACCAGCGTGAGAATGATCGTGGTGGCCATGAAGAAACAGTTGACGAGAAAGATTGCGTGTCCTCCCCTGCGCCATGTCAGCAGGGACCAGACGATGTAAGGAAAGTAAATAAGACCGACATTGCCTGCGAGGGCGAGCGTCGTCCAGGGAATAAACGAGCCCACCGCGATGGTCAACAAGTTCAGGCCCGCGTAGTAAACCGAGGTTTTTCCTTCCGCAAGAAATGCCATGATGGTAATGAGCATCGCGTCCACGAAAACGTGGAAGGCTCCCCAGCTCTGAATCCGGACAATGTTGCGGGTCTTTTTCACCGCGACGTTCAGCAGCCAGCCGGACGGGAGAACCAACAGCCGAAGACATCCAAAAAGAAAGAAATGATTGCGGGCGTAAAAGTAATCCGCTCCCCAAAAAACCAGGAACAGCGGCGTAGATAACCAGTTGGCACAGAACAGCAGAATCTTCCGCAGCTCTCTTGCCCGCTCGGTGCGGCGAAGCCTCCGGATCTTCTGCTCGTCTCGATTCATCGTTACTGGGACTCCCTGCAGCGGCAGCGTTCCCGCTGGACTGCAGCCGCGCGCCGGACTCCGCCGCGGGACCGCCGTATTCCTTTGGCAGCAGGACCGCACCCGACACTTGCCTCTATAACGGCTCAAGACGGGGAATTTGGGAAGACAAAACCGCTAAGGTACAGGCACCTTCGTAATTGCAGGGAAGTGACTAGCGTTTTGCAGGAAGGGAAAGAGTCGCGACCGGCGCTCCATTGGCGCCTGGCGGCCCGATACCTGGTTCCGCGCAGCCCTGAGCACGAAAACCCCCTCTGAGAGCAGCTCGACGACACCGGTCGATTACCTGGGTGTTGCTAACCTGTATCGGTTTTTGGCTTTCGGGTGAACTGAAGGTGCGCAGAGAACCTGAAATGACCGCTTTATTCTCTGGTGCGGCTTTTCATCAGTCGTGGGCGCCCAGAATAACAAATCGGCGCACATTGGCTTCCGCATTTGTTTTGAAGCCAGGCGGTGTCGAAATGCTCATTGCCTCTTCACAGGTGCAAGTCTCGCAGCTCATTTTCAGCAAAAGCAAAGCTGCTGGTTGCAGGCGATGAACTGTGAAAAAGGGGTGCAAAGGTGGTGCGAAAACCGGGTTTTGCACCGATTTCGAGTCATTGACCTGCTCCACCACGATGGCTACTATTGCCGCCATATCCACCAGCACTCTCATGGAGAAAGCTCCACAGGTGGTATTTGACCCGCAAGGAACCTCGGACAATCCGTCATAGATCGTTTGCTGGTGGCCCATACAGCGAGAGGTATGCTCTGCCATGTGTACCGTCATGGTTCAGGGCCCCAGAGACCTCTAACTGCGCGAGACGACGGCACCATCGAACATAGTGACTGAACGTGAATACCGGGGTCGATTGTGACTTAGGGCGATAAAGTATGAAACCAGATTGGGGACTGATCGTTGCTGTCCAACGGAATCAAACCGGAGCGAATATTCACAAGCTCAACAACCTGCTGAATCAGTACGTGTGTGCGTGCCACACGGAAAACGATACGCTGGCCGAGCGTGCCAAACACGAACTAATGGCCGTGGCGATTGAAAGCGAATGGGAACATACGACCCCGGCAAAGAGATAGGGAGATTTCATTTCTTGAGGTTCTCGACCGCCATCTCCAGCAGGTGCTCGACGCCATCCTTGTCAGTGCCTTCGAGGGTGTGCACGGAGCGAAGGAGCGCGAGAACCTTTTCGATGGCGAGCAGGGCGGCTTGGCGATTGGATTTCGGTTTTGGCATGGTGAAGTTCCGTGTTGATTGTAGCGGAACAGCGCTGGCCATCAGAAGAACAAGGTCGGCACGGTGGGAGGAGAACTTCCGACAGGTGCTGGCTGGGAGTTCCGGACAAGTCAAGAAGTCTTTTGGCTTGCCTTCTTGCTTTCTCCGCGGCAGCCACGGCCTGCTTCACGCGGCAGATCTCGGCGAAGCGGAGTAGTCGCTGGCGGTTGTATTTGTTGTTGGTGACTGAGGCGACGAGGGCCGCCGGTCCGACCTCGGCCAGACAGACCTGACAAAGGCGGACGAATTGCGAGTCTGCTGGAGCCCGGTCAAGCGCGCAGATACCATGGCACATTGATGATGTTGATGCGCCTGTCTCCGCCCAGGAGCAGCATCGCGGTCAGCACCTCGCTCCGTTGATTATGCAGGAAATAGTGGTACCAGTGGCGCTCAACCATGGTGGAGATCGCCACTGCGACCGTCCGATGGCGATTTTCCTTTTCGACCTGCAAAACGTAGTCCACGACAGGCTGGAGGACCAGACGGTAAGGGGAGTTCAGGGTGATCAGAAGCGGAACGGGCGCTCCGGCTTCGAGCGCTGGCTGTTCGACCGTGCTCTGCCACTGCGCTGCGATACTGTCGTCCTCCCCGCAGGCCACGTGCACGGCATGCACATCCGGAGAAAGCGTCATGGCAAAGCGCAAGGTCTTCTGGGCCGCCGCATTCCATTGATCGATGGGCACAATCACGATGGGCGGGTGCTGGTTATTATCCCGAAGCAGGCTCCCTTTGGCCTCGGTTTCCCGCGTCACCAAGCGATAGTGACGCCGTACGCGCGCCATGAGTAAAATCGCCGCCGGCAATAACAACACTACGATCCACGCACCCTGGGTGAATTTGGCGGCGACCACCACGACGACGGTCACTCCGGTTGCCGCCGCCCCGATTCCGTTGATCAGCAGATGATGGAACGATCCATTGTTTTTTCGCCAATGTACCACCATGCCCGCCTGCGAGAGAGTGAACGCCAGAAAGGCTCCCACAGCGAAGAGCGGTATCAAACGATCGGTGATACCTCCGAAGATGATGAGCAATACAGCCGCCAACAAAGCCAACACACCGATGCCCTGGGAGTACACTAGCCGGCGGCCGCGCACCGTCAGAGAGTGGGGCAGGTAGTCGTCCAAGGCGACGGCGCGGCACAACCGGGGAAAGTCGGCAAACGAGGTGTTTGCGGAGAGACAGAGCACCAGCAAGACCGAGAACATCGTAAGGCCGTAAAGCGCTCCCCTGCCAGCCACCGCCGCGGCAACCAGCGAGAGTACGCTCTGGTAGCCCGGCTGTCCAGGATCGGTGGCCGCGACGCCATAGAAGTAGACCAGGGTTGCGATTCCTCCCAGCAGGAACACCAGAGTCAGCACGATGATGGTCAAGGTCTTTCGCGCGGCGGGCACCACGGGCTCGCGGAACGCCTGCACGCCGTTGCTCACCGCTTCCACGCCGGTCAGCGCCGTACAGCCGCTGGCAAAAGCTCTCAGCAGCAACCAAAGTCCCACGGTCCCCGCCGCTGCTACCGGTGCATGGGGGGGCAGCACCAGGGCATGGGGGTGTCCTCCTGTCATGATCACCTTGAAAATGCCGATCGCGATCACCAGGCCCAGAGTGCCGACAAAAAGGTAGGTGGGCGCGATAAACGCAGATCCGGCTTCGCGAACTCCGCGCAGGTTCACAACGGTCAGGATTGCCAGCACCGCCAGACACATCGGCAGGGTGTATCTCTGCAACCAGGGCACCGCCGAGACCAGGGCTCCAATCCCGGCGGAAATTCCCACGGCCACGTTCAGCAGATAGTCAATCATCAGTGCCGCCGCTGCCAACAAACCGGCTCCAGGGCCCAGGTTTTCTTTGGCTACCGTGTAGGAGCCGCCCCCGCTCGGATAAGCCGCTATGGTTTGCCGATAGCTGAAGAAGACGACCATCAGGAGAATAACGATGGCGGCGGTGAGAGGGGCGACATAATGCACACCCGCCAAACCGAGGGGCAGGAGAATCGTCAGTGCCGCTTCCGGACCGTACGCGGCCGAACTTAATGCGTCCAGCCCGAAGGTCGGAACGCCTTGTGATGGCGTGATCCTCTCTCCCTGGTCCTCACTGGACGCCAGCGGACGCCCAAACAGAAGATCGACTACTCCCATAGTTCTTCCTCACAGCTCGAATGCCGGAAACAGTGACAAACCTTACGTCACAGCCTACCACGGCTGAATTCAAGTAAAGCACCGGAGCGTACGGTGCGTGTATATTGGCTGCGGAGCAAGCTGGTACTCACGCTCGAACTCCACTCCGTAAGAGGGTGAGCGCTTCAATCCAGCATGAGCAGCTACGGTCTATGTTGAAATGATTGTGAATTGCTCGTTAAGACGACTAACCCCTTGTTCCGAACTCAACAGATCGGAAAGTGCGCTCGATGCGCCGTTCGGCTGAAAGCCCGGCCTGCGGAAGAGGCATCACGCCAGCGAGTGCAAGCATCACTCCAAGCATCCCCGAGCGCCGCGTCTCGAATGGAACTAGGGAAGATTAGAGCCACTGCACCGAGGATTTCAGTGGGCAACATCGCACTTCGGCTCTGGGGCGCGTGCAACGGAAAAGTTCGGCTTATTCGTTGAATTTGTAGGCTTAAATTTGTCGGACGCCGGTAAATTCTCCGGAGACGGCACCATCATCCAATACACAGCGAACATCTGAAAGGTGAATCATGCGTAGTGAGACCGAGGTACCGTCCAATTCGGGTGCATTGAAAAACCAGGAGGCGATCTCTCCTCTGGCAGGCAAGCCTGCGACGAAGGAGATGCTGGTGGATGTGGGACGGCTCCAAAGGGAATATTTCGAGTGCCGGCCCAATGTTGAAGACCCGAACCAGATGGTGAGCTTCGGCACCAGCGGACATCGCGGCTCGTCGCTGCGAGGTTCGTTCACGGAAGCCCACATCCTGGCGATTACGCAGGCGATCTGCGAATACCGTCGCCGTGTTGGCACGGACGGACCACTGTACCTGGGCAAAGACACGCACGCGCTCTCCGGTCCCGCGCAGAATACCGCGCTTGAGGTTCTGGCAGCCAACGGAGTGCAGGCGATTATCCAGCCAGACGATGGCGTGACTCCGACGCCGGTCGTCTCGCACGCCATTCTCGTATACAACCGGGGCCGCAAGGACCATCTGGCCGACGGCATCGTGGTAACGCCCTCGCACAATCCGCCCGAGGATGGCGGCTTCAAGTACAACCCGACCAACGGCGGCCCGGCCGATACCGACGTGACGCGGTGGATCGAAGACCGGGCGAACCAACTGCTTCGCGAGGGCAACGCGGGGGTAAAGCGGGTGCCGCTCAGCGCAGCGATCCACGCCGGCAGCACGCATCAGGAAGATTTCATACTGCCCTATGTCCGAGATCTGAAGAACGTGATCGACATGGACAGCATCCGTGCCGCCGGCCTTAAGTTGGGGGTGGACCCGCTGGGCGGGGCTTCACTTCCTTATTGGGAGCCAATCAATTCCATCTACCAACTCGACGTCACTGTGGTGAACACGAAGATCGACCCGACCTTTTCGTTCATGACCGTGGATCACGACGGCAAGATCCGCATGGACTGTTCCAGTCCGTACGCGATGGCCCGACTGGTCGGGCTCAAGGACCAGTACCGCGTCGCCTTTGCCAATGACCCCGACTCCGACCGGCACGGAATCGTGACGCCCTCTGCCGGCTTGATGAACCCGAATCAATACTTGGCCGTTGCCATCGGTTACCTGCTCTCGGAGCGTCCGGACTGGCCCAAGAATGCGGCGGTGGGAAAGACCGTGGTGAGCAGCAGCATGATCGACCGGGTGGTGAACAAGCTTGGACGCAGGCTCTCCGAGGTTCCCGTGGGCTTCAAGTGGTTTACGCCGGGTCTCTTCGATGGTTCGTGCTGTTTTGGCGGTGAAGAGAGCGCGGGTGCGAGCTTCCTGCGAAGGGATGGCAGCGCGTGGGTCACGGATAAAGACGGCTTAATCATGGACCTGCTGGCCGCCGAGATCACCGCGCGAACCTGCAAGGACCCGAGCGAGCACTATCGCGAACTCGCCGCGGAGTTCGGCACTCCGTACTACACACGCATCGATGCGGCTGCAACTCCCGAGCAGAAAGCGAAGCTGGGAAAGCTGTCGCCGGAGGCGGTGAAGGCATCGGATTTGGCAGGCGAGCCGATTACCGCCAAGTTGACCCGCGCTCCGGGCAACGATGCCCCCATTGGCGGATTGAAAGTGGTGGCTCCGACCGGCTGGTTTGCCGCTCGCCCCTCCGGCACTGAGAACATTTACAAGATTTACGCGGAGAGCTTCCGCGACGAGAGCCACCTGAATGCGATCGTCGCCGAGGCCCAGGAGATCGTCAAGAATGCGCTGGAAGCATCCGCCTAATGCTGCTGGCGGGCAAGGACGAGAACGTGGGAAAGTGACCTGCTTGCAGACGGCGAAACAGGAGTGAGTTATGAAAGCGACACAATTGCTGCACGATGTGGGCCAGAGCATCTGGCTCGATAACATCACACGCGATCTGCTGAACAGCGGCACTCTTCAGCGCTACATCGCCGAACTCTCGGTCACGGGGCTTACGTCTAATCCGACCATTTTCGACCACGCGATCAAAAACAGCACGACTTACGACTTGACGATCCGCGAGAAGATGAAGAGGGGAACAAGAGGCGAGGCGCTCTTCTTCGAACTCGCGCTGGAGGACCTCACGCAAGCTGCCACCTTGTTTCGATCCGTACACGACCGGACGAACGGTGTGGACGGGTGGGTGTCGCTCGAGGTGTCTCCGTTGCTGGCCTACGACACAGCCGGCAGCCTGGACGCGGCCAGGGATCTATCCGCGCGAGCTGGACAGAAGAACCTTCTCATCAAGATTCCTGGCACCAAAGAAGGCCTGCCCGCCATCGAGGAAGCCATTTTTGCGGGCATTCCCATCAACGTCACCCTGCTGTTCTCCCGCGAGCAGTATCTGGCGGCCGCCGGGGCGTTTTTGTGCGGCATCGAGCGCCGCATCGAGGCCGGGCTTGATCCTGCGGTAGGCTCCGTCGCCTCCATCTTTGTCAGCCGCTGGGATGTTGCGGTGGCCGACAAAGTGCCGGACTTACTGCGCGACCAACTCGGCATTGCCGTCGCCAAACGTATTTACAAGGCCTACCGCGAGTTGCTGGATTCGCCTCTCTGGCAGCGCATCTTCAACGCCGGTGCCCGTCCTCAAAGGCTGCTGTGGGCCAGCACGGGGACCAAGGATCCCAAGGCCTCCGACGTACTGTATGTCAAGGCGCTCGCGGCGCCGTTCACGGTGAACACCATGCCGGATGCTACTCTGAAAGCCCTCGCCGATCATGGCGAATTGGGCACGATCCTGCCGTCCGATGGCGGAGACTGCGAGGAAGTGCTGGCGCAGTTTGCCAAGGCCGGCATCGACGCCGGCGCACTGGCTGCCCAGCTTCAGGAGGAAGGGGCAAAGTCCTTTGCTCAGTCCTGGAGCGATCTGATGGCGGTGATCGATTCCAAGAGTTCCACTCTCAAAGCGGCCTAGCCAAAATGAAAGGAGCACCACGATGGCAACACCTGTAGAGATCGATTCCCTGAGCCGGGCTCTTGAGCCGCTGCCCAAGCACAAGGCGTGGAAGGCACTCCAGAGCCATTACGAAAAGCTCCGGGAACTGCATCTGCGGAAACTTTTCGCCGAGGACCCCAAGCGCGGTGAGCGGATGACGGCTGAGGCTGTTGGGCTCTTTCTGGACTACTCCAAGAACCGCATTACGGATGAAACCATTGCGCTCCTGATCGAACTGGCCAAAGAGTCGGGTCTGCAATCGCGGATTGACGCGATGTTTCGCGGGGAAAAGATCAACATCACCGAGAAGCGGGCGGTGCTGCACGTGGCCCTGCGCGCACCGAAGGGTTCCTCCATCGTGGTGGACGGCGAAGATGTGGTGCCTCAGGTGCACGCCGTGCTGGATAAGATGGCTGACTTTGCCAACCGTGTGCGGAGCGGAGAGTGGAAAGGACATACCGGCAAACGCATTCGCAATGTGATTAACATCGGCATTGGCGGCTCCGACCTGGGGCCGGTGATGGCCTATGAGGCGCTCAAGCACTACAGCGATCGCACCATGACGTTCCGCTTTGTCTCCAACGTTGACGGCACCGACTTCGCCGAAGCGGTCGCCGGCTTGGAGCCGTCAGAAACCCTATTCATCGTCTCCTCGAAAACCTTCACCACCTTGGAGACGATGACCAACGCGCAAACGGCGCGGGCCTGGGTGCTGGAGGGCGTAGGAGGTGAGGGGCTGGGCGGCGACGAAAAGGCAGTGGCCAAGCACTTTGTGGCCGTCTCAACGAACGCCGCGGAGGTAGCGAAGTTCGGGATCGATACGGCCAACATGTTCGGCTTTTGGGATTGGGTTGGCGGACGCTACTCGATGGACTCGGCGATCGGTCTTTCGACCATGCTGGCCATCGGGCCGGAGAACTTCCGCGCCATGCTGGACGGCTTTCACCAGATGGACGAACACTTCCGCACCGCGCCGTTCGAGCACAACCTGCCGGTGCTGATGGGCCTGCTGGCGGTGTGGTACAACGACTTTTTCGGCGCTCAGACGGTCGCAGTATTGCCGTATGAGCAATACCTCAAGCGCTTTCCAGCCTATCTGCAGCAGTTGACCATGGAGAGCAACGGCAAGAGCGTCACTCTCGACGGGAGCAAAGTCAGCTACGCGACGAGTCCTATTTATTGGGGAGAGCCGGGGACCAACGGACAGCATTCCTTCTATCAGCTGATCCACCAGGGCACACGGCTGATCCCTTGTGACTTCATCGCGTTTGCCCATACGCTCAATCCGCTCGGCCACCATCACGACATGCTGATGGCAAACGTCTTCGCCCAGACGGAGGCGCTGGCGTTCGGCAAAACTCCCGAGCAGGTCAAAGCCGAGGGCACGCCGGATTGGCTCGTACCGCACCGTGTCTTCGAGGGCAATCGCCCGTCAAACACCGTTCTCGCCGATCGGCTCACGCCGGAGACTCTTGGCAAACTTGTGGCCCTCTACGAGCACAGCGTTTTCACCCAGGGAACCATCTGGCAGATCAATTCGTTTGATCAGTGGGGCGTGGAACTTGGCAAGGCGCTGGCGCAGCGCATTATTCCTGAGCTCGAAGACAAGGCGGAGCCCGCGCTCAGTCATGACAGTTCGACCAACAACTTGATCCGCCGTTATCGGAAGCTCAAGGAAGCGTGAAACCGTGCAACGACATTCGGAAAGGAGCAAGTGATGCAACTTGGAATGGTTGGGCTGGGAAGAATGGGAGCCAACATGGTTCGACGCCTCCTGAAGGGCGGCCATCAGTGCGTGGTCTTCGATATGTCGCCGGCCGCAGTGAATGAGATGGTCAAGGAGGATGCGACGGGCAGTTCTTCGCTGCAGGATTTTGTGACCAAGCTGGAGAAGCCCCGGGCGATCTGGCTGATGGTTCCGGCAGCGGTCGTGGACTCGACCATCGCGGCCCTGGTGCCTCATCTTGACCCGGAAGACATCCTCATCGATGGCGGCAATTCCTATTACGTGGATGACATTCGGCGCGCGAAAGAGCTGGCGGCCAGGAGCATTCACTACGTGGACGTGGGGACCAGCGGCGGCGTGTGGGGCTTGGAGCGCGGCTACTGCATGATGATCGGCGGCGAACCGAACGTGGTCCGCCATCTCGATCCGATCTTCGCCACGCTGGCGCCCGGCGCCGGTGACGCGCCGCGCACGCCGGGGCGGGAGAAGTTGGACGGCACCGCCGAACAGGGTTACCTGCACTGCGGCGCCAGCGGCGCCGGACACTTCGTCAAGATGGTCCACAACGGCATCGAGTACGGCCTCATGGCCGCCTACGCCGAGGGCTTGGGCATCTTGCGCGGCGCCAACGTGGGCAAGCAGCAGCATGCGGCTGATGCAGAAACGACGCCGCTGCGCGACCCCGAGCATTATCAGTTTGACCTCGATTTGCGCGACATTGCGGAAGTGTGGCGGCGCGGCAGCGTAATCGCATCGTGGCTGCTGGACCTGACCGCGGCCAGTCTGGTGAACGATCCCAATCTCTCCCAGTTCAGCGGGCGTGTTTCGGACTCGGGCGAGGGCCGGTGGACGATCAAGGCGGCAATCGACGAGGCGGTGCCGGCGCCGGTTCTCTCTGCCGCGCTTTACCAGCGCTTCAGCTCGCGCGGCGAGGCCGATTATCAGGACAAGCTGCTGTCGGCAATGCGTTTCGGCTTCGGCGGACACCTGGAAAAACCGAAGGACAAAACGGAAGCTGCGTAAAAGGAGTGAACCATGACGAATCCGCATGCCGACGCATTGGTCTTCTTCGGCGCCACGGGCGATCTGGCTTACAAGAAGATCTTCCCGGCGCTGCAGGCCATGCTGAAGCGCGGCCACCTCGACGTGCCCGTCATCGGCGTCGCCAAGGCCGGCTGGAACCTGGAACAGCTTCGGGCGCGAGCCCACGACAGTCTCGAAAAACACGGCGGAGTGGATGCCGCGGCATTCGACAAACTGAGCGGCTGGCTGCGTTACGTGGACGGCGACTACTCCGACCCTGCAACGTTTCAGGCGCTACGCAGCGAACTCAAGGGAGCGCAACATCCGGCACATTATCTGGCCATCCCGCCCCTTTTGTTCGAGACGGTTGTGAAGCAGCTTGCGAATGCAGGCTGCGCTCAGGGTGCCCGCGTCATTGTCGAGAAGCCTTTTGGCCATGACCTTGCTTCAGCGCAGGAGCTGAACCGGATTTTGCATGCGGCCTTTCCCGAATCCGCGATCTTCCGCATCGACCACTATCTTGGCAAGCGTCCCGTGAACAATGTGGTGGTCTTCCGCTTCGCCAATGCGTTCATGGAACCGTTCTGGAACCGCAACTACGTCGATAGCGTGCAGATCACCATGGCGGAGGATTTCGGAGTCGAGGGGCGCGGCGCCTTCTACGACCACACCGGAACCATCCGCGACGTGATCCAGAACCACCTCTTCCAGATCCTCTGCAACCTGACGATGGAGCCTCCCGTCCGCACCGATAGTGAGTCCATCCGTGATGAGAAGGTGAAGGTGCTGAAAGCGATTCCCCCGCTCGAGGTGGAAAATCTCGTACGCGGGCAGTTCCGCGGATACCTGCAGGAAAAGGGCGTCGCACCCGAGTCAAAGACGGAAACTTTCGCTGCACTCCGGCTGGAAGTCGATTCCTGGCGATGGAAAGGAGTTCCCTTCTACATTCGCGCGGGCAAGAACCTGCCCGTGACCTGTACGGAGATCATCGGCCGGCTGCGCAAGCCGCCCGCGGTCATTCGCGAGAGCGACTTGACGCAGAACTATCTGCGATTCCGGATCAGTCCCGAGATGACAATCGCCATGGGCGCCATGGTCATGTCTCCCGGCGAGGCGATGAAAGGTGAAACCGTGGAGATGGTGGCCAGCCGTCATCCCCGTCCGGAGGAGATGGAAGCCTACGAGCGGGTGCTGGGCGACGCCATGATCGGAGATTCCACGCACTTCGCCCGCCAGGATTACGTGGAAGAAGCGTGGCGAATCGTTGATCCGGTATTGAAGGCCAACTCTCCCATCGATGAATACGAGCAAGGCACCTGGGGGCCGACCGAAGTCGACCAGAAAGTTGCGCCCGCCGGAGGCTGGCATAACCCCGACGCCACGGATAAGGAGGATTTCCGCGTCGCTGCTTAGAGCGGTTTCCGACATGCCCCTATCCTGTCGAAATGGTGCCCTGCCGTTGGTCCCTGTTGGTCACAAAGGCCAACCGCCTGCTCCGGCTCGCTCGCTTGGAGTGAAATATACAAATAAAGATTTTAGGACCCCAGCGGTACTGGACGAGGTAGTGCGGTGTGATATGGTATAGTCCGCATTTTGGCGCTTCAAAAGCAAGCAGCGTACCGGAATGCCCGAATGCAGACATCAGCGGTTGAGCAACGCGGCTGCGTGAGAGATGTGTTGGTGTGCACGCATGGCGGATGCGTGGGTCCCGAAAGTAGCCGCTTCTCAGTCTTAGTGTGTTCTCTGTAGTCACCGTAACTGTCGTGACTGTCGCAAGATCTAATCACAACGAATTTGGAGTAGCCAAATGACTATGCTAAAAGCTCCTAGCCCCGATGCCGCGCTTCTCATTGACCCGGCACATGACCTTCTACGACCTGACACTCTTCCGCTGGACGCGGTGTTTAAGCCCAAGTCCGTCGCCCTGGTTGGAGCCACCGACCGCGTGGGCAGTGTGGGACGCATGGTCCTAAGCAACATGATCGGCTCACCGTTCGGCGGCACCGTTTACCCGGTCAACTCCAAACGCGATAACATCCTCGGTATTCACGCCTACAAGAATCTTCATGCCCTTCCCGAGCGGCCCGATTGCATCGTGGTCACCACGCCCTCTGATGGCGTCCCTGAACTGATCCGGGATGCCGTTGGCCTCGGAGTTCCTGCGGCTATCGTCATCTCCGCCGGATTCAAGGAAATAGGTGAAAAGGGAGTTGAGTACGAGCGCCAGATCAAGGAAGCGATCCGGGGCAAGATGCGCTTGATTGGCCCTAACTGCCTCGGCGTGATGAACCCACTCACCGGTTTTAATGCCACCTTCGCGCATACCGTGGCTCGGCCTGGGAATCTGGCCTTCATCAGCCAGAGCGGCGCGCTCTGTACCGCTGTACTGGACTGGTCCTACAAAGCGATGGTCGGCTTCAGCACCTTTATCTCCATCGGTTCCATGCTGGACGTGGACTGGGGCGACCTGATTACATACTTCGGCACCGATCCGCAGACCACTTCGATCGTGGCCTATATGGAGTCCATCGGCAATCCGCGCAGCTTCCTTAGCGCCGCCCGCGAAGTTTCCATGAAGAAGCCGATCATCGTCATCAAGGCGGGACGCACTGCCGAGGCCGCCAAGGCCGCCGCCTCGCACACCGGTTCGCTGACCGGCAGCGACGGCGTGTTGGACGCCGCTTTCCAGCGCGCCGGGGTGCTGCGCGTCGATTCCATCCAGGACCTATTCAATATGTCCGAGGTGCTGGCCAAGCAGCCGCGTCCCAAGGGCAATCGCCTTTGCATCGTCACCAATGCCGGCGGTCCCGGCGTGCTGGCGACCGACGCGCTCTCCAAAGGCGGCGGCAAACTCTCCAAGGTGTCACCGGAGGCGATGGCAAAGTACAACGAGTTCCTGCCCTTCGCATGGAGCCATGGCAACCCCGTCGACATTCTCGGCGACGCCGAACCGGACCGCTACGCCAAGGCGCTGGAAGTCGCGGCGCAGGACCCGGAAACCGACGGCATTCTCGTCATCATGACGCCGCAAGGCATGACCGACCCGACCAGTATCGCCGAGAACCTGCGCCCTTATGCCAATTCCCTTGGCAAGCCCTTCCTGGCAAGTTGGATGGGCGGTTCGATGGTCTCCTATGGCGAACAGATTCTGAACCGCGCCGGCATTCCAACCTTCGCCTATCCGGATGCTGCCTGCGCAGCGTTTAACTATATGTGGCAGTACGCCAGGAACCTGAAGTCTTTATACGAGACGCCGGACGTGAAGCCGGAATCGGCTCAGATCGACCGCGAGAAAGCTGCCGAACTCATTCAGCACGTGCGCCAGACCGGCCGCACCATCCTGACCGAGTTCGAGTCAAAAGAGCTGTTGAAGGCCTACGGCATTCCTGTCACCGAGACCCGCATCGCGCACACTGCGGAGGAAGCGGTCAAGGCCGCCGACGAAATCGGCTATCCCGTAGTGCTCAAGCTGCACTCGGAGACCATCACCCACAAGACCGACGTAGGCGGCGTACAGCTGAATGTTCGCAACGCTGAAGCGGTCCGGACATTGTATAAGCAGATCGAAGACTCGGTGCGCGAGAAGGCCGGGGAAGGCCACTTCCTGGGCGTCACCGTGCAGCCCATGGCAAAGCTGGAAGGATACGAAGTCATCCTCGGCTCCTCGCTCGATCCACAGTTCGGCCCGGTGCTTCTGTTCGGCTCCGGCGGTCAGCTGGTCGAGGTTTACAAGGACAGCGCGCTGGGCCTGCCGCCGCTCAATAGCACCCTGGCCCGCCGCATGATGGAGCACACCAAGGTCTACGAAGCGCTCAAGGGCGTGCGCGGCCGCAAAGCCGTCGATCTGGCGGCCCTGGAAGATCTACTGGTCCGCTTCAGCCACCTGGTGGTCGAGCAGCCCTGGATCAAGGAGATCGACATCAATCCTCTGCTGGCTTCGCCCGAGCGCTTGCTGGCGCTGGACGCGCGCGTGGTGGTGCACGGGGCGGAGATGACGGAGGACAAACTGCCCAAGACTGCCATCCGTCCCTATCCGATCCAGTACGTTGGCTCCATGACGTTGGAAGACGGCAAGGTCCTAACGGTCCGTCCGATCCGCCCGGAGGACGAGCCCGCGATCGTCAAATTCCACGAGAAGCTGAGCGAGCGCACGGTTACCAAGCGCTACTTCCAACCCATGAATCTGCGGCAGCGCACCGCGCACGAGCGCCTCACCCACATCTGCTTCATTGACTACGACCGCCAGATGGCGCTGGTAGCCGAGACCAGAAATGGGAAGGGCTCGCCGGAGATTGTCGGAGTCAGCCGCATGAGCAAGCAGCACGGTACCAACTCAGCCTACACCGCAGTCATCATCCGCGATGACTACCAGGGCAAGGGACTGGGCACGGACCTGTTCCGCCGCGCTCTGGAAGTGGCCCGCGATGAAGGATTGAAACACGTGCACTGCAACATGCTTGCCGAAGATGCGGAGATGCATCATATCTGCAGGAAACTCGGTTTCCGGGTCACGGAAACCGGCGGTGAACTCGCCCACGGAGATATCGAGCTTTAGTCTCCGCTGGAACTAGGTTAGAAAAAGCCAGGGCGCCCGGATACGCCGGACGCCCTGGCTTTTTTCCTCTTATTCAGTTTATTCAGTCCGCTACCGGGCCGGCGGTTTCGTTGCTTTCCATCGCCTTTACCATCACCTCGACCTCCACGCTGTGGGAGCCTCCCCCTACGGCGACACCCTTGACCGGTGTCACATCCCCGTAGTCCCTGCCCCAGGCCAACGTCAGGTGGCGGTCGGTGGGCATCACGTCGTTGGTGGGGTCGTAGCTCAACCACCCGCTCCCTGGGACAAACGCGGCTACCCACGCGTGCGAGGCCTCAGCTCCATGGCTGCCGGGACTGCTGCGCAGGTATCCGCTGGTGTAGCGCGCCGGCAGGCGCAACGACCGCAGCGCGCCGATCATCACGTGCGCAAAGTCCTGGCAGACGCCCTGGCGGTTACCCAACACTTCGAGCAGGGGCATTTCAATGGAGGTGGAGTTCGGCTTGTATTTGAATTCGGTGTAGATGCGATGCGAAAGCTCGAGCAGCGCCTCCGCCAGCGGGCGTCCTGGAGGAAAGCTCGGCCGTGCATACTCCGCCAGTTCGTCTGCAGCGGCGATGAATGGAGAATCGTAAACGAATTCCAGCGCCGCCAGCGATTCATCGTCGGGATGTGCGGCAATCAGGTCGCGCGCCTGCTCCCAGGACATGGGAGAAAGCGCGTCCAATGATGGCGCCTCCACCTCCACTACGCTTTTGGCTTCGATTACCAAACGGCCGTGCGGCTCATAGACGCCGACCGTGATTACCTCGTTGCCGAAGTAGTCTTTCCGGCTTTGCCAGGTGGCCGGTTCGGGCTCGATGGAGATGTTCACCTGCCGCACCTGCTGCCCCGGCAGTGAGCGCGGAGTGAGGCGCAGCTCGTTGAGAGACTGGGAGACCGGCGATTGATAAAGCTGGCGCGTAATGTGGATAGCCGAGTAGATCATGCGATGCTCACCGGGACGATACGAAGCGCGAGGAGACGACCGGACTCAGATAGTGCGAGGCCAGCGCATCCGATAGATCGTACATGTCATCTTTCAGCTGTTCCAGAAGCTCGGCCAACGCATCCATGTGGCCAGATTTGTCTCTGCGCGAGAGCTCTGCCATCGGCGCCACCCGGACCGCATGGATGGCTTTGGCGACCAGGGCCTTTTCGGAATCGCAGACCGTGTGGTCATGCTCCGGAAGCTTATCGAGGTGGCTGAGCAGCGAGGCCAATTGAAAGCCGATGGAACGCGGATTGGATTCGTCCACCAGCAGCAGATCCAGCACCAGATCGGTGCGCAGAGCGGTCAGGTAGCGGGTGCGGTACGTAATGGAGCTATCCGCGATGTAGAGCAGGATGCGGAGATACGGTTCGATTTCCTCCGGCGCCTGCGCCACTCCCGCCTCCAACAGGTGCGCCATGTGACGGGCGCGCTCCACTCGTCGGCCGATCTCCAGGAAATGCCATCCCGGTCCCCGCGTCGTGTTCTCCATCACCAGGCCGACAAAGGCTGAGAGCGTCACAATCGCCTTGTCGAGCAGATTCATCTCAGCCACATACCGCGGGCCGGCGGAGGTGGGAATGTCCTCCGAAAAATCGTTCTCAATCTGCTGCAATACACGCCAGGTATCTGCCGAAAGGCGTTCCTTCAGGTTCAGGGCGACCCGGCGCATCTGCTTCAGGGTCCAGCCCAGGCTCGTGGGCCGGCTCTCATCGCGAACCATTTTGGGCAGCAGCCGCTGCACCTGCCATAGCTGTTCTCCCAGCGTGGCGTGGGAAACTTCCGGCGGCAGATACTTCAGCCCGGTCAGTAAGCGGACCACCGACTCCAGCGTGGCGGTGCGGCCAAAATCCTCTTCGCCGGAGAGCGCCGGCAGCAGGGCCCGCACCAGGCGCACCCGGTCTTCGAGGCGCTCGGCATAGCGGCCCAGCCAGAAAAGGTTGTCCGCAACCCGGCTGGGAAGATTCGACCAGCTGGGATGAGCCGCGATCGGCCCGAGCGTCGGACGCGATACGGCAACCGGCTCGCCCGAGCCGCCGGGCACCCAGGTGTCCTTGGTTCCACCTCCGTCGTGCAGGGAAACCGCCGGCGACCAGGCCTCGCGTGAGACCCGGGTCAACCCGCCGGGCAGCACCGTGTAGGAGTTTCCATTCCATGCGGCAAAGGCCCTGAGCACAACATGCCGGGTCTCCAGTCCGCTCTCGGTGTACACCGGCACGGTGGAGAGCGCCACCTGTTCCTGGGCCACGAACCGCTCCGGCTGCGCCTGGATCCGGCCGATCAGTTCTTCCCGCTTGGCCGCATCCATCGCGGCCGGCGTCTCCGTCTGCCGGTGCGAGCGCGGGAAACTGGGCCGGATCACCAACTCGTCAAGATGTTCCAGCGCGTAGCTGCGGGCGTCCTCCTCGCCGCACCACCAGGTGGAGACCGACGGCATCCGCAACTCCTCCCCCAGCAGATGACGGCAGATTCCAGGAAGAAAAGCCAGGAAGCCCGGGGCTTCCAGCACTCCGCTGCCCAGCGCATTATCAATCACCACGCTGCCGCTGCGCACCGCCTGCACCAGCCCCGGCACGCCCAGCAGCGAGTCGCCGCGAAATTCAATCGGGTCGCAGAAGACGTCGTCGAGACGGCGCACGATGATATCCACGGGGTCGAGTCCGGTGAGCGTCTTCAGATAAACGCGGTTGTCGCGCACCGCCAGGTCGGCGCCTTCCACCAGCGGGAAACCCCAGTGGCCGGCCAGGAACGAATGCTCGAAATACGTCTCGCTGTGCGGCCCGGAGGTGAGCAGCACGACCCGAGGATTATGCTGCTGGCTTGCCGCCAGATTCAGCAGCGCGTCCCGTCTAATGTCGAAAAAGCGCGCCAGTTGGCGAACCTGGCAGGTGCTGAAGACGCTGCTCAAACTGCGGGCGCTCACCAGCCGGTTTTCCAGCGTGTAGCCCAGTCCTGAAGGCGCCTGCGTCCGGTCGGAGGTGATTTGCCAGCGGCCATCGGGAGAGCGCGCCATGTCCGCCGCGTAGGAATGCAGAAAGACACCGTTGCGGGGCTCGATGCCGTGGCAGGCACGCAAAAATTGCGGGTTCGCCAGCAGCAGCGCCGGGGGAATCTGCCGTTCATGCAGCAGGCGCTGCGGGCCGTAAAAGTCGGCCATCATGGCATTGAGCAGCGTGGCCCGCTGAATGACCGCTGCTTCGATCTGCGCCCATTCGTGCTCTTCGATCACCATCGGGAGCGGATCCAGCGGCCAGGTGCGTTCGCTCCCGTGCAGGTCGCCACCTACGTTGTATGAAGTGCCGTTGGCGCGCAAAAGCTGCTGGCCGATCTGCCAGCAGCGGCTCAATTCCTCTGGGCCCTGCCGTCCGAGGGCGACCGTGAGCGCTCGCCAGTGGCGGCGCGGCAGGCCGGAGGGCGTCAGAACCTCGTCCCAGTGCCCCTCGACGCCGTCATATTTCCAATCGTTCCGGCGCGTCGCCGCCGAGCTCCCATTCCCACGACTATTCGGCAGTGGACTCCCCCTAACGTATCACCCCAGCGCTTGCCGCACGCCGCAGATCCAGCGTCAGCGGAAACTCTGGATTCTCCTCGATCGGTGGCACAACCATAGAACCCGGTGTGTGCCCGAAGGCGAAAAAGCGCGCCATTCGGCGAGCCTCAGCCTCGTTCGAGTTAACCGGGATCGTATCATAGCTGCGCCCTCCGGGATGCGCCACGTGGTAGGTGCATCCTCCCACCGAACGCCCCGCCGCAAGATTGACCACATCGAACACCAGCGGCGTATGCACCGGAATGGTGGGATGCAGGCAGCGCGGCGGCTGCCACGCGCGATAGCGCACGCCGCAGACAAACTCTCCGTTGGTGCCCGTGGGATGCAGCGGCAGCCGGCGGCCGTTGCAGGTAACCGCGTAGCGCTCGCTCACCAGGCCGCGCACCCGCACCTGAATGCGCTCCACCGACGAATCCACGAAACGGGTCGTCCCGCTGGTGCCAGGTTCCTCGCCCAGCACATTCCACGGTTCGATCGCCTGCCGGAGCTCGACCTCAACACCCTCGTAGCAGACCCGTCCGAAGACCGGGAAGCGGAACTCCTTGTGCGGATCAAACCACTCGGATTCAAACCCGTAACCCGCCTGCTGCAGCTCCGAGATGACCCAGCGGAAATCCTTTTCGACGAAGTACGGCAGCAGAAACAGATCGTGCAGCCGCGTACCCCAGCGGATCGGAGTCTCCTCGTAGGGCGAGCGCCAGAAGCGAGCCACCAGAGCGCGCAGCAGCAGCTGCTGGGCCAGGCTCATCCGCGCATGGGGAGGCATCTCAAAGGCGCGCAGTTCCACCAGTCCCAGCCGCCCCGTGGCGCTGTCGGGAGAGTACAGCTTGTCGATGCAGAACTCGGCGCGATGCGTATTGCCGGTCACATCGACCAGAAGATTGCGGAACAGCCGGTCCACCAGCCACAGCGGAAGCCCGTACGGATTGGCGTCTTTGAGCTGGTTAAACGCGATCTCCAGCTCATAGATCGCATCGGCGCGGGTTTCATCCACTCGTGGTGCCTGACTGGTGGGACCGATAAAGGTGCCCGAGAACAGGTAGGAGAGCGAGGGATGATTCAGCCAGTAACCCACCAGGCTCTTCAGCAGGTCGGGACGGCGCAGAAACGGGCTGTCGGCCGGGGTCGGGCCGCCCAGCACCATGTGGTTACCGCCGCCGGTGCCGGTGTGGCGGCCATCCAGCATGAATTTTTCCGTGCCCAAGCGGCTCAGCCGCGCCTGCTCGTAGAGCGTCGTGGTGTTTTCCGCAAGCTCGCGCCAGCTGGCGGAGGGCTGAATATTCACCTCGATGACGCCGGGGTCCGGTGTGACCTTCAGCATCCGCACCCGCCAGTCGAAGGGCGGCGGGTAGCCTTCAATGCAGACCGGCATCTTGAGCTTGGCCGCCGTGTCCTCAATCGAGGCCACCAGATCCACGAAATCCTCCGCCGAGTTCACCGGCGGCAGGAACAGGTACAGAACTCCCGCGCGCGCTTCCACGGTCAAAGCCGTACGCACCACGGGCCCAAGCTGGGTGTAGGAATACGGCGAATTACTCTGCCGCCCGCGCTGTTGCGCCTGAACCCCGTACCCCCGGACCCAGGAATCAAACGGCTTGGGCGGAGGTGGTAACGGCGAGGCTGGGCCAAGCGGATCGACCTGCCACGGCTGCTGCCTCTCTCCAGCCGGCTCCCACAGAAGTGATTCCAGCGGCAGACGGAATCCCACTGGGGAATCCCCGGGAATAAGAAAAATATGCCGGGCTCGAAGCATCCACAAACTGGTCTGCCACTCTGGTCCGTTCTTGCCCCATCCGCGCTGCAGAGGCAAAACAAAACCAACGGGATTGCCGAGTCCGCGCTCGAAGACCCTCCGCAGCCGCTCGCGCTCCTCGGCGCTCTCCAGTTTGTTCTCCACCGGATCGACGTTGACCGGAAGCTGGCGCTCCTTGAGCAGAAATGCGAGCGGGTCCTCATAAGCGGCAACCACCGCCTCGGAATCGACCTTCAGCCGCTCTGACAGTGCCTCGGCAAATTGCAGAGCCTCTTCGCGGCCGTATCCATAGTTGCGGTCGGGTGATGCCTGCCACTGCGGGTCGCGCCAGAGCGCAAAGCCATCGCTGCGCCAGTAGCAGGTTAGCGCCCATCGCGGCAGCGATTCGCCGGGATACCACTTGCCCTGTCCGAAGTGCAGCAGGGCACCGGGCGCGAACTTGTCGCGCAGCCGCACCAGCAGATCGTCGGCCAGGCGGCGCTTGTTCGGACCCATCGCCTCCGTATTCCACTCGTCGCCGTCCATGTCATCCACCGAGACGAAGGTCGGCTCGCCGCCCATGGTGAGCCGGACGTCGCCGGCCGTCAGGTCGGCGTCAATCCGCTCTCCCAGCTCGTAGATCCGCTGCCACTCTTCATCGGTGTACGGCTTGGTCACCCGCGGGTCTTCGTGGATTCGGGTGACTTTCATCTCATGCTGAAACTCCACCTCGCAGGGGCTTACCAGGCCGGTGACCGGCGCAGCCGATCCCGGCTCCGGCGTGCCTGCCAGCGGGATATGTCCCTCCCCGGCAAACAGTCCCGAAGTCGGGTCCAGGCCGATCCAGCCCGCTCCGGGCAGGTACACCTCGGCCCAGGCGTGGAGATCGGTAAAGTCCTCCGACGGCCCCACCGGGCCCTCCAGCGGCTTCACATCCGGCTTCAGCTGAATCAGATACCCGGAAACAAAGCGCGCCGCCAATCCCAGCTGTCGCAGGACTTGCACCAGCAGCCACGCCGAGTCGCGGCAGGAGCCGCTGGCGAGCTTGAGCGTTTCCTCCGAGGTCTGCACCCCGGGCTCCATCCGCACCACATAGCGGATCTCCCGGTTCAGCTGGGCGTTGAGGTTGACCAGAAAGTCGATGGTCCGCATCTCCCGCCGGTCGACGGTGGCCAGAAATGCCTTCAGCCTCGGACCCGGAGGCGGTGCCTCCAGGAACAACCCCAGTTCATGCCGGTCGCCGCTTCCATAGCGAAAAGGAAACTTCTCGTACTCCGGCTCCAGGAAGAAATCGAAGGGATTGAGGACCGCCATCTCGGCCACCAGATCCACTTCCACTGAAAAGAAGCGCGTCGGGTTCTGGAAGACTAGGCGGGCCAGGAAATTGCCCTGCGGGTCCTGCTGCCAGTTGATGAAGTGCTCTTCCGGTTGCACGCGAAGCGAGTAGCTGGAGATGTGCGTCCGGCTGTGCGGCGCCGGACGAAGGCGTACGACCTGCGGCGAAAGCGTAACCAGCCGGTCGTACTCATAAACTGTCTTGTGATGAAGCGCGACGCGAATTCCCATCAGCTCTCACCTAGGGACGGAGCGGCATCGCTTCGCCGCCCCCGCGTTAAAGCGTCTTGCCGGAGGTCGTTGCCGATTGCTTTCATTGTCACCCGTGAATGGAACCCGTAAAATGTCGAGATACCGCCAAAAACCGGGGGGCGATTTCCCCTTTCCGAAGCCGCTCCAAAGCATCATGTTCTCATGTGTCCCGCATACCATCTTATGCAAAGTATTTATAGGAGAGATAACCGGTAGCCGATTCTAAAGGCGTGCCGTTGAGATCTCCCCACGTGTTTTCTTTCACTTCTTGGCCGTCCGCCGGTCGCGCTGCGTTGCATAGCCACGCCTGATCGAAACCATAAATTCTTTCAATTTCCACTCCGGCCCGGGCTGCGCTACGTTACATAAACTCGGTGCTCGCGGAGGTTTGAGGAATCGGAGCGGGACGAGGCGGCATTCGAACGTGAAACGTCTTCGGCTCGGCACGGTCAAGTGCGTGAGACCGGAACAACTGGATGAGTCCGATGAGTGTGAGGCGCAGGAGGACAGTCAGTGTAGGCGTGTTGCTGGCCGGATACTCGGCGCTGCTGGCCGGGTTGTTCGGCTTGACGGCCAAGCCGCTGATTGGCGTCCTCCTGGTGCTCGGCGGCATGGCCCTTTCCCTTTGCTCGGCCGCAGAACTGGTGCAGGATAAACCAGAAACCAGCCCGGATTCCCCTGAAACTAGCCAGAGTCAGTGACTCCGCCATTGCGGCCCTGGCTCGCCGCTATTCCGGATTATCAAACGCGGTGTAATTCAGCTGTCCCCCGCGTTCAATGCTGAGCACCACCGGATCGCCGGGCTTCAGATCGGAGAGCACCTTGCGCAGCGTCTCCAGGGAATCCAGCGGCGTGCGGTTCAGAGCGTGCAGAATATCGCCGGGCTCCAGACCGAACAGCGATGCGTTGCCGCCCGCCGTCAGCGCCGTCACCAGAATGCCTCCTGGAAGGCGCGTCGGAGGAATTAACTTCGCCACCGACTCCGTAATCTGCACCCCCACAATCCCCAGCTTGGGAATAATGTTGCCCTCCGAGTGAGTCGGATCGAGGATGCTCTCCGGATCGCCTTCACGCTCGGTGACCGGGACCTTCAGGCTCGTCACCTCCGTGCCGCGCTGAACCGTGAACACCGCCACGTCGCCGACCTTTTTCTGGAAGAGCAGCACGGACAACGCCCGCGGATCCGGAAAAGCCTTTCCGTCCACGCTTAGAACAATATCTCCCGGATGCAGCCCTGAGCGGTCGGCGGAGGAACCCGGAACCACATCTTCCAGAATCACTCCGGACTGCTGCTTAATGCCCAGCCCGTTGGCCAGCGCGGGAGTGATGTCGCGCGCAATGATGCCGATCGCCCCCCGGCGGACGTGGCCGTGCTCGCGCAACTGTTCATACACCAGGCGGATGGTGTTGGAGGGAATCGAAAACCCCACACCCTCGCTGCCGCCCGATTGCGAGGCGATCATGGTGTTCATGCCGATGACCTCGCCCTTGATGTCCACCAGTGGTCCGCCCGAATTTCCCGGATTGATGGCCGCGTCGGTCTGCAGATACACCACCGGAGCGGCGCTATTGAGCTGCCGCCGCGTCGAGCTGATTACGCCCAGCGTTACCGTGTTCTCCAGCCCCAGCGGGCTGCCGAAGGCCAGGCAAAGCTGGCCCACGTGCACATTGTCGGAGTCGGCCAGGGGCAGCGCAGGCAGTCCATCTGCGTTCACTTTGAGCAGCGCAAGATCGGTCAGCGAGTCGCGCCCCACTAGCGTCGCCGGGAAGCGCTGGCCTTCTTCCAGTCCTCCGCCCGGCTTGTTGCGCCGGCGGTAGACCAGCACTGAGATCGAAGTCGCGTGCTCCACCACATGGTTATTCGTGAGGATGTATCCCGTCGGATCGACGATGATGCCCGAGCCCAGCGCCTGCTCCTTGGCAATGTAGTTTGTCTGCCGTGTGTTCGGGTCCTCCACCGTCGTCAAGCCGGTGATATCGATCGTCACCACCGACGGCCCAACCCGCTCGGCCAGCGCCTGCAGGTCCTCGTCCAGCGCCAGCAGGCTGTGCCGAACCGCGCCCGCAGAGGCCTTTTCCGTGGGAGCCGGAAGCTGTGAAGCAGATTTCTGCGCCGCTCCAGCCACCGCGCCGGACACCATGACGATCAGAACCAGATTTTGAAGCCAAGCAGAACGGCGCACGGAAATCCTCTTTCCCCATCAGACGTAACACCCAGCGTATCATTGTCATCCATTCGCCGGCGCATTCGGAGCTGATCTAAGTAATCGGCGAAACGCTCCTCTGGTAACCTCCGCTGTTTGGCCCATCGCCCCTCTAAAGTGCAGCTCAGGGTAGGATAATAAAGTACTGGCTCTACAGCCGGACTGGAGGCGAAAACGCCATGGACTTCGACGGCAACTCTCTTTATCGGACAATCCTGAACGCCATCCCTTCACCTGTGTTCATCGTGGACGACGACGTACGGATTGCAGACCTCAACGGCGTCGCTTCCGCCATGTCCGGGCAGGAGAAGGACACCGTTCTCAAGCGGCGCGGAGGAGAGGTGCTGCACTGCCTGCACTCTGCCGACGTCGAAGAGGGATGCGGCCGCGGACCGGCCTGCCAGCACTGCGTCATCCGCAATGCGGTAACCGCCTGTCTCGACGGAAAAGCGGTCAGCCGCGCCCGCATGAAAATGGAGTTTTTGCCCGTCACCGCCCAGAACGCCATGGAACTGTTAGTCACGGCAAGTCCCATGACCAGCGGCGGCGACACCCTGGCCCTAGTCATCATCGAGGACATCACCGAGATGTCCAAGCTGAAGGACATCATTCCCATGTGCATGCAGTGCAGGAAGATTCGCAACGACGACGAATACTGGCAGACCGTCGAACAATATTTCCACGATCATATTGGGGTCGACTTTTCCCACGGAATCTGCCCTGCCTGCGTGGATAAATATTACGCCGAATACCGCAGTTAAAGCTCCGGCACTGGCGCTATGGGCTTGTCGTCGGGTACTTCCGTTAGAGCAGGATGCGTCTCGGCAAGAACTTCGTGCAGAACCCCTTCGATTACTTCCACCGCGTCCCTGACCGGCTTGGTGGCCTCTGGGTTGGTGGCATACGTGGCGCATTCGATGATCTGCAGCGCATTGCGAATTCGGTCGTTCATCCGCAAAATGGTTTCAAAGCGTTGCAACATCCGGAGCTTTTGTTCCCGCATCGCCCATTGCCAGCGATAGGCGAACAGCGATGTCACAACGCCTGCCAGCACACTTCCCACCAGCCGCAGCCCCGCCCGGTGCAGCCAGTCATTGTAGATGATCCACTGCAGGAGAATTGCGGTGCCGAGCACCGCCAATCCGGCGGCGGTGGCGATAAACACAATTGAGCCTGTAGAGGAAATCTGCTGCCAAAGAGGGGTTTTTGCTCTGAACTTCATCGCACCTGGCTCGCCTCATCCGCCGACGATACCCTGATCGCAAGAGTAGCAAAGAAACAGCGGTGGAGTCATCCGCCGGCCTGCTGGCTCAAAGGTACTCGGAGAGCTTCACAAACCGGTCTCCTCCTGAGTCATGCATCACAATGATGGCGCCCCGCTTGAGTCCCCGGCCGATCGCCCACTCGATGTACTTTCTCGGGGGCCGATACGGATCAAACGCGAACGGGGAACCGAGGACGGCGCGGTAGCCGTGCTTGTGCAGCACTCGTAGCTGGCTGCCACGGATCCACCCACCCGCCGGACGGAAGAGCTTGCGCCCGCTCCCCAGGCCAAGCGATTGCTCGGCGCGCAGCAGGTCGCGCTCGAATTCCGTGGCGCTCAATTGCACGCTTCGCCGCCACGAGTCGCTGTGGTTGCCAACCTCGTGGCCTTCCTCGCCGATCCTCTGCCGCAGTTCCGGAGAGCGGCGCACCCGCTCTCCCACCAGAAAAAATGTGGCCTTCACCCCCTGCTCGCGCAGAATTTCCAGCACCTGCGGCGTATAGACCGGGTCCGGGCCGTCATCGAAGCTGATCGCAACCGCCCGCTCCGTGGTGGACAACTCCCAGATCAATCCGGGAAACGCCATCCGCAGCAGGCACACCACCGCCTGCGGCCAGCAACTGGCCACTCCTGCGGCGCTCACCGCGGCCGCCGCCAACACTATCTTTCTGCGCATGTTTCTAGCAGCCTCCGGCCCGCTCCTACCTTGGATGCTGCCGCTTCGTTCGATTTTTGCGGAATTTATGGCGGAGACCCTACGGCCAGCTCTGGAACTGCGATAGAATCCCACCCGTTACCTATCCAGGAGGCGGTATCGCGATGCCTGTCTATGAGTACTCATGCAAGGATTGCCACAGCACTTTTGACAAGACTCTTACCTTGGCGGCGCATGACCGGGAGCCGGTTACCTGCCCGAAGTGCGGGGGCAAAAACGTGGCCCAGGAGTTCACCCGCTTTTATGCCGTCACTTCCAAAAAGAGCGCCTGAAAGATGATAGGGAAAGAGCTCTCCGGCGGTTGAAGCGGTCGTAGGGATAACCCGAATGTCCCGGAGGGAAAGTCTGCTTATGCGAAGCCTGCCGCTCACGCGTCTGCAGAGGTATTCGTGTGCGTTTCCCACCAGGACCGACTACTCGACAACATGTTCCTGAGGGCAAGGATCGTTTTCGTCGCCTGCGACCGGCTTTTGTGGAATCAGCGTCCGGCCTCCGGCTTCGCTCCGCATCCTCTCCTCCAGCTCGCCGAGCTTCTCCCAAAGGTTCCCGCCCGGAGGGCACGTGCACAGCTCCAGCCGCAACGCCATCTCGCATTTCTGGTTGGCGAAGTTCCAGTGGTCTACCTTGTCGATCAGCCGGCTCAGGGCAATCTGCGCCTGCTGCTCGACCGTGTCCGGCAGAACCACAAGGAACTGATCGTTGGAATAGCGCACCACGTAGTCGGAGCCGCGGAAATTCGTGCGCAGAACAAACGCCGTTTCGATGACAATCTCCTCGGCCGCGATTTCCCGTCTCACTGGCAGCAACTCAAGCATCAACAATGTCGCCGACTTGCCGCTGCGGTAGAGCCACTTTAATTGCTGATTAAGCAATTGGTCGAGATAGCGCCGGTTAAAAAGCTGCGTCGGCGGATCAATCAGGGAGAGCTGCTCCAGCCGTTTCACATACGAGTTGGCGGCAACCAGCGCCGTCGAGACCTCGTCCAGCAATTTGTGCTGTGAGGCCAGGTGCAGAGCGAAAATCAGCACCAGAAACACGAACCCGATCAGCAGTTGCGGGACGGCGTTGATCTCGACCCGCCACGGGCTGGAATTTTTCGGCACTGCCACGGCGATCAATTCAATCAAAACCAGGAGAACCAGCAGAATGCGTATTCTCCGAATCTCCCGCTCGTTCCTGCTTACCACGGGCAGTCCCGGTCTGGGTCTGGTCGTCGTTGTCGGCGTCTCTGGCGAACTTCTCATAGGCAGTTTTAGCCTGCTGAATAGGCGGATGAACCTGTACCGGCAAGCCTACAAACCAGAGCAAAACGAATCAAGGGAACTCCTCGGAAGTCTCGCTCGCTGTGGTTACCAAAGTCTTCAAGCTGTGGTAAGGAACGTAGAGCTCTGCTGATAACGGAGGAAGTCTGGCACGGCCTCTTCGCCAAGCGGATTTCAGGACTATTCGCGCTTAACCATCGGCTGGTCCAAGGACTTGCGAAGATCCGTTTCCCCGCAACTATGTTGGCAACGCTCAAAAAAGCAACGAGCTTGTCCTAATAATGGCTATAGTAGCGAGTATCGTGGCCGATCTTGAGCGCTCTGGGATCGCTCAGCCCGCTTGGCGCAAAAAATAGCTGGCCGCGGGAATGTGCTTACAAGTCGCAGGATATTTTGGCGTTGTCTCACCATTCTGATCTTCAACTCGATTTGACGCGGCACCGCTACCGTAGTGTCTTGGCTCTCCCCCTAATCCTATCGATGCTGGCATTTGGCCAGACTGGCAGCGCCGGAACGAACGAGGCCGTTCCCATGCGATATGTGGGCATGTTCAGCGCCGACGGCGACGTGCTGGGAGACCGTACCCCTTGCCAGCGCTTTCGCGACATTGTGAGACCTTCCGCGGCGGCGCACGATGTCGCTCCGGAATCCCCGGCGGTATGCGATCAGGTTCTGGATATTATTGCAGGGAGGGCTAATCGCTTCCCCAAGGACGTAATGGAGCCGATCCAGGCCGCAAAGGTTGCGGTTGATTCCCGCCAGCGTATTTTGCTCTCCGAGCCTGGCAAGCGGATCATTCATATTCTCGATTTTGCCAACAAAAAGTTTTTGCGAATCGATGTCACGAAAGGCGACCGGATGTCTTTTCCTTACGCCATCGCCACCGACGCCGATGACAAAATCTATGTCACGGACCTTGAGCGCGGCAGGATTGCCGTTTACAGCCCTCAAGGAAAATTCATAAGGTACATAGGAAACTTCAAGAGCGAAGGCTTATTTCAGCGCCCCGAATCCATTGCTGTTGACCGCGCAACCGGGCGCATTTTTCTGGTCGATACGTCGCGTGGATTTGTCATCATCCTCGACCTCAGCGGGAAAATCCTGGCTCAAGTCGGCAAGCGCGGCGGCGGAGATGGTCCTGCCGAATTCAGGCAACCGACTGAAGTCGCAATCTACAAGAATGAGGTGTTTGTTCTCGATAAGCAGAACGCCCGGATTCAGGTTTTGGATGCTGAAGGACGTTTTCAACGGCAATTCACATTAAAGGGGAGTGCAACGAGTGAGGTGCAGGGAATGGCATTCGATGCTCAAGGGCGCCTTCTCACCGTGGCCCTCGGCTGGATTGAAGCGTTCGATCGAGATGGAAACTTGCTGTTCCGGCTCGGCCATAACGGTGACCAGCCCGGAGAGTTCCGCTGGCCCCAGGGGATATGTACAGACGAAAAAAACCGGGCCTATGTACTAGACTCAGGCAATCGCCGCGTCCAAGTCTTTCAAGTCGTGGACCGGCCGGAACCTAAAACAGAAACTCCACGATAGACGCCTCGCCAACGCGCGAATGAGTTCTAACCATGATCCATGGGTACGTCTCTAAATCTCTGACAACACGTTGAGATTTTAAATGGTCGGCTTCCCGTCGGCACGTTGTAAGCAGCTATAGGCACTCGTAAGCACACACCTGCTTGCGACTGGAATTCGCATCTCTGTGTACAGCTGGTGTATAAATAAATCATGCAATTGCGCAGACTCATTGCCTCCGGGCTGCTCCTTGCGGTGCTTCTGGCACCGGCACTGGGGCTTGCGCTTTGCAACATGGCGTCTGCTGCCACCATGTCTCATTGCTCGCATTGCACCAGGATGGGTCATCCTTCGGGTGCGAGTTCGGCTCGCCAATATGGACCGGCTTCGCAGCTTCCTGTGGCTCCGTGCTGCCAGCGCAGGGCTTCACTGCCGGCTCTGGGCGAGTCCTCGGCGGTGATTGTTGCGCCGCTGCAGATTGCATTATTGCCTTTGGCTTCCCCGGTTGCCACGCTGCCTGCGCTGCCGGTGGTTCGTGTCGAGAGCCGCGTATCTTCTCCCCCGCTTGCTTCTCCGTTGTCTCTGCTCTGCACTCTTCTTATCTGATCTCTCAGGGCCGCTGACCTGCGCCTAGCCTCATGGCTACCGCGCGCCTATTTTGGCATTGGTTTGTGCGCATAGAGAGTTGATCCATGTTCAAGAAATTGTTTTGCTTGCTTCTGCTGGCGCCGATGGCTTGGGCGCAGCAGCCTTCTACCGCGGCCACACCGGCTGCCGCTGAGCTTCGCCTGGATGACGTGGTGCGCGAGGTGCTCTCAGCGAATCCCTCGCTGGGCCGCGCCGCAATCCTCATCGACGCGCAGCGCGCCCACGCGGGGCAGGCCGGCGTTCTGCCCGACCCTTCGTTCACCCTTTCCTGGATGGGCAACGCTGTGCCCTTCCAGGTGCAGGACAACGATCCCTCCAGCTACCGGGGCTTCAGCTTTATGCAGATGGTGCCGCTGGGACACAAGCTTCGGTTGCAGCGCGAGGTGGCGCGCAAGGACGTGGCGGTGGAGGAGGTTTCGCGCACGGCGGCCGAGCGCGATCTGGTGACCGAGGCCAAGGCCGCGTTCTTCGATTACCGTTATTACGGACTGGCGCTCGAGATCACCGCGCGCAATCGCCAGAGCCTGGAACAGTTGGCTGAAATCGCCGAGGCGCGCTACCGCGTGGGCAAGGCTATGCAGCAGGACGTGCTGCAGGCGCGGCTGCAGATCTCCATGCTGCTGCAGCGCACCGCGGCGCTGGAGCAGCAGCGCCTTACCTCGGCGGCGCGGCTCAACACGCTGATGGGAAGGTTCGCGGATTCGCCTCTGGCGGCTGCGGCGGCGGAAGACGGTCTGACTCCCCTGCCGGCGCTGGAGACCCTGGCACCGCTGGCCGAGGCCAACGATCCCATGCTGGCACGCGAGACCAGCATGGAGAAGCGCGAGAGCGCCGCCCTGGCGCTGAGCCGCAAGGACAGCACGCCCGATCTCAACGTGGGCTACATGGTTCAGCAGCGGACGGGAAATCCCACCATGCAGGGCGCGCAGTTCACGGTGAACCTGCCACTGCATCGCGACCGGCTTCGCCAGGAGGTGGCCGAGGGCGAGCTGCGGGTTCGCGCCGCGCAGCAGGGCGAGCAGGCCCGACGACTGGAAGCCAGTTACGAACTGCGCCAGGCCTACGCGGCGGCGCAGACCGCCCGGCAGATGAGCGACCTGTACGACAAGGCGATTCTGCCCCAGGCCGAGCTGGCGCGCGACTCCGCGCAGGCTTCCTACACGGTGGGCAACGTGGATTTCCTCACGGTGGTCACCAACTATACGGCCATCTATTCTTACGAACTCGACAATCGCCGGCAGCGCGCCGACTATGAGATCGCCATTGCCCGCATCGAGGGGCTCACCGGCGACCTGAATTCGCTCGACACCACGCCAAACCCAGCTCCCAACGCCGGTCCCAGCACCGCACCGGCCGCTCCGGAGGCACAGTAATGACCCCGCCTATCCGCACTGCGTTCCGCATCGCCGCCCTGATTGCCGCCGCCGCACTGATCGTCTTCCTGCTGATGGGCAAGCACGCCGCATGGCATCCATCCTCTTCCGCTCAGAGCGCCGCGCCGGCGGCGGGGTCTCCCGTGGCCTCCGAGCCGCAGAAGCGCATTCTGTTCTGGTATGACCCGATGCATCCGGCCTATCACTCGGACAAGCCCGGCATCGCGCCCGACTGCGGGATGGCCCTGGTGCCGATGTACGAGTCGAAGACTCCGGCCGAGCAGGCCACGACCGACGCCGGACTCATACACCTTCCGCAGAGCCAGCAGCGTGCACTCGGCGTGCGCCTGACTACGGTGGATGAGCAGGACATGAGCCGCACCCTGCGCACCTCCGGCGTGGTAACGGCCGACGAGCGCAACATCGCGCACGTGCACGTCAAGACCTCGGGATGGATCGAGGATGTGTACGCCAACTTTGTGGGCCAGCTGGTGCACAAGGGGCAGCCGCTGTTCACCTTCTACAGCCCCGACCTGGTGGCGACGCAGCAGGAGTACCTCATCGCGCGCCGCGGGCAGCAGCAGCTGGGCAAGTCTCCCTATGACGAAGTGGCCAAGAGTTCGCAGTCGCTGCTGGACTCTGCCCGCGAGCGGCTCAAGCTCTGGGACCTCACCGACCAGCAGATCGACGCGCTGGACCGCACCGGCGAGGTGAGCAAGACCATCACCATCTACTCTCCCGTCAGCGGCTTCGTCACCGACCGCAAGGTCTATCCCAACGCCGCGGCCACCGGCGATACCGACCTGTACACCATCGCCGATCTCTCCCATGTTTGGGTCACGGCCGACGTCTTCGAGGCCGATCTGCCGTATGTGAAGGTAGGCGAACAGGCGGTGATTCACTTCCCCTACGCGCCGGGCAAGATCATCACCGGACGGGTTGGGTATAGCTATCCGGAGCTGGACCCGCAGACCCACACCGCCAAGATTCGCATCGACGTGGCAAATCCGGGTCTGGTGCTGAAGCCCAACATGCTGGCCGACGTCGAATTGCACATCGCCTACGGGCGGCATCTCGCCGTGCCCGCCGAAGCCGTGCTCGACAGCGGCACGGTGCAGACGGTCTTCGTCGCGCGCGACAACGCTACATTTGAGCCGCGCCAGGTCACCATCGGCGCCACTGTCGATGGCCAGACCATCATCACCGCCGGCCTCAAGAAGGGCGAGAGCATCGTGGAGAGCGGAAACTTCCTGCTCGACTCCGAGACCCGCCTGAATGCGCCCATGGACATGAACCAGACGAATTCTGGCGGGACCAACCCGAGTGGGACTAGCGCGGGCGGAAACAACATGGGCGGAGCAAAGTCCGGCGGCGCAAGCATGCCGGGCATGGACATGGGAGGCGCGAAATGACCGGCCCGATCATCGAATTTTGCGCCCGCCACCGCGGGCTCGTGCTGATCCTCGTCGCCGTGGCTGCCATCTTCGGCTACCGCGCTATGCGCAACACCAAAATCGATGCGATCCCCGACCTGAGCGACACCCAGGTCATCGTCTATGCCAAGTGGGATCGCAGTCCCGACATCATCGAGGACCAGCTCACCTATCCCATCACCTCGGCCCTGCTGGGAATGCCCAGGGTGAAAGACATCCGCGGCTTCTCCGACTTCGGAGTCTCCTACATCTACATCGTCTTCGACGAGGGCACCGACCTTTACTGGGCGCGCTCGCGAACCCTCGAATATCTCAACGCCATCACCTCACGCCTGCCCAAAGAAGCTACCGTCGAACTGGCCAAAGACGCAACCGGCGTCGGCTGGGTCTATGAGTACGCCCTGGTCGATGACAGCGGGCAGTACAGCCTCGACCAGATGCGCAGCTACCAGGACTGGTATATGCGCTATGCCCTGCAGTCATTGCCCGGAGTGGCCGAGGTCGCCCCGGTCGGCGGCTTTGTCCGCGAGTACCAGGTGCAGATCGACCCCATCCGCCTGCAGGCCTACAAGATTCCGGTCAACGCCGTCGCCGACGCCATCAGCAAATCCAACAACGATGTTGGCGGCCGCCTCGTCGAATTCAGCGGCCGCGAATACATGGTGCGCGGGCGCGGCTATTTGCACTCACTCGACGACATTGGAAACATTGTCCTGCTCAACAACGCCGGCAGCGGCACCGCGGTTCGCGTGCGCGACGTGGCCACGCTCAACTATGGCCCGGCGATGCGCCGCGGCGTCACCGATCTGGATGGCCGCGGCGAAGCCGTCGGCGGCGTGGTCATCATGCGCGTGGGAGAAAATGCCGAGAAGGTGATCGAGCGCGTGAAGGCGCAGATTGCCCTGCTGCAGCCCTCCCTGCCCAAGGGACTGCGCGTGGTGCCCGTCTATGACCGCTCCGAACTCATCGACCGCGCCGTGGACAACTTGAAACACACCCTCATTGAAGAGCTCATCATCGTCAGTCTCGTCATCCTGATCTTCCTCTGGCACTTTCCCAGCGCCGTCATTCCCATCGTCACCATTCCCATCACGATTCTGATCGCCTTCATTCCTCTGCAACTCTCGGGCATGACCGCCAACATCATGTCGCTGGGCGGCATCGCCGTGGCCATCGGAGCCATGGTGGACGCGGCCATTGTCGTGGTGGAGCAGACCCACAAAAAACTGGAGCACTGGGAGGCCGGCGGCCGCAAGGAAGACTTCCGCCGGGTGGTGATCGACGCCGTGAAGGAGGTCGGCGGCCCCAGCTTCTTCGCCCTGCTGGTCATCGCTGTCTCGTTCCTTCCGGTGTTCGCCCTGGAGGCGCAGGAAGGTCGCCTCTTCAAACCGCTCGCGCTTACCAAAACGCTGGCCATGGTGCTGGCCGCGATCTTGGCCATCACGCTCGACCCCGCGATGCGCCTGATGATGACGCGCGTCGAGGCTTTCACCTTCCGTCCCGCGTGGCTGGCGCGAATCACCAGTTCGCTTCTGGTCGGCAAGATCCGCAGCGAAGAAGAGCACCCCATCAGCAAGCCGCTGATGAGGATCTATCAGCCCGTGGTCGAGTTCTGCCTCGATCACAAGTGGCTGCCCATCACAGTGGCCCTGCTGATGATGGCCTTCACCATTCCCATCTATCAGAAGCTCGGCTCGGAGTTCATGCCGCCACTCGACGAAGGCACGCTGCTCTATATGCCCAGCACCACGCCGGGGATCTCCGTGGGACAGGCCAGCGCATTGCTGCACGAGCAGGACCGCATCCTGCAAGGCTTTCCCGAGGTGCAATCGGTCTTCGGCAAGGCGGGCCGCGTGGAGAGCGCAACCGACCCTGCGCCGCTTTCAATGATGGAAACCGTCGTCGTGCTCAAGCCGCGCGATCAGTGGCCCGTGGTGGACCGCTGGTACACCCATCGTATGCCGCGGTGGACGCACGCTCTGCTGGCGCGCATCTGGCCCGATCACCAGAGCACCAACGATCTTATCTACGGAATGGGCGGATTGAACGAAGCCCTCACCATGCCGGGCGTGACCAACGCATGGACCATGCCGATCAAGGGGCGCATCGACATGCTCACTACCGGCGTGCGCACCCCGCTCGGCATCAAGGTTCTGGGCTCCAATCTGGAAGAGATCGAGCGCATCGGCCACGAGGTGGAACAGGCCTTGCACGGAGTCAACGGAACCGCCAGTGTTTACGCCGAACGCACCACCGGAGGATATTTCCTCGACTTCACCATCAAGCGCGACGCGCTGGCGCGCTATGGCCTCACCATCGACGATGCCCAGTCCGTGTTGATGACCGCCGTCGGCGGCCAGACTGCGACCACCACCGTCGAAGGCCGCGAGCGCTACGCGGTTTCGGTGCGCTACCTCCGCGGATACCGTAGCGACCTGCAATCTCTGGAGCGTGTGCTGGTGCAGATACCTGGGGCTAATGGACAAAGCGGCGCACAGGTCCCGCTCGGCGAGTTGGCAACGCTCTCCCTGCGCAGCGGTCCCGGCATGATCCGCGACGAGAACGGCCGGCTGAGCGGATATGTCTTTGTCGATGTCGCCGGACGCGATCTGGGCAGCTATGTGGCCGACGCGCAGCGCGCGGTGGACGCCAAAGTCAACGTCCCCACCGGCTACCAGCTTGTCTGGAGCGGCCAGTATGAGTCCATCCAGCGCGTGCGCCAGCGCCTTATCACGGTGCTGCCGGTGACGCTGTTTGCCGTCTTCCTGCTGCTCTACGCCAATACCGGTTCGGTGGCCAAAACCTCCATCATCCTTCTGGCCGTTCCGTTCTCCGCCATCGGCGCCGTCTGGCTGCTCTACTGGATGGGCTACAACATGAGCGTCGCTGTCTGGGTGGGGCTGATCGCCCTGCTGGGCGTGGATGCCGAAACCGCGGTGTTCATGCTGCTCTATCTCGACCTCTCGTGTGCCGAGGCGGCCGCCCGCGGCCAGCTTTCCACCTGGCCCCATTTGCGCGAGGCCATCGAGCACGGAGCCGTGAAGCGCCTGCGTCCCAAGGTGATGACCGTGGCTTGCATGCTCTTCGGACTGCTTCCCATTTTGTGGTCCAACGGAGCGGGGGCCGATGTGATGAAGCGCATCGCCGTCCCCATGGTCGGCGGCATTGTGACATCGTTCCTGATGGAACTGGTGGTCTATCCGCCCCTGTTCGCCATCTGGAAGTGGAACTGGGAGCTGCGCCCCGCGACTCGCCGCGCGGATAGACTTCCCGCAGAGATCTGTGGATGAAATACATACCACGCCAGCCATCCTTCGGTAAGCGGCCCACGTGTTCTCGTTGCTGATTGCCAATTGAGAGCAGATGAAGACTTCTGGCACTGCTCGATAGATGCTGTAAGTGTAACTCCCACTTACAGAAAGCCGTTCGACAGGATCTTTGAAAGGGCGAAAGATAAAAAATGGTCGGGATGGGCAGATTTGAACTGCCGACCCCTCGCACCCCAAGCGAGTGCTCTACCAGGCTGAGCCACATCCCGACGGTTTACGGCGCGGGTGCGCCGAAGGGGTAAGTCGATTTTAGCACTGCGAACGGGCCAGCGCAGTGGAAAACGCGGACACTCGGCCCGCGTCGGGTATTTTTGCGCCGCGTTTCTCAGGCAATTCTCCTGGGCCCGTTTTGCGCAACCGGATTTCGTTCGTTCGCTATCGCCAGCGCCGGCGCGTTGCGCCAGAACATCCTGCGCAACCGGATTCCGCCATTGTGCGCCGGACCGGTGTGCCATCGCTCAGGCCGCGAACTCTGCGGCCGCCGGTCAGCCTCCGGTTGGCTTATAGCCTTCGGGGGTCTGTCCGCCTGTGCCGAAGAAGTATTGCTCCATCTGCTGGACGATGAAGTCCTGGTGCTCTTTCTTCCAGGGCTGCAGGCGATACTCGTTGAGCAGCATCTTCATGTGGTGCTGCCAGTCTTCCCATGCCTGTTTGCTGATGTTCTCATAGATTCGCTGGCCGAGAGGGCCGTCAAAGGGCGCCTCATCCAGGCCTTCGGCTTCGCGTCCCAGCTTTGCGCATTGCACCATTCGTGCCATTCGGAAGATCCTCGCTCTCAGTGTTTCACAGAGATTGTACAAGCACTGTGCCCCTATTCGGCAAGCAGCCTGAACAAACAATCAAGCTAATAGCGGCGGCGTTTACGGCCGCGTTGCGCGGGAGCGGGGCGTTCGCCGATGAGGGAGAACTGCAGCTTGCGCTCGACCTGGTCGAGGCGGTCGAGCACGACGCGGACACGGTCTCCGAGCGAGTACGTTTTGCGGCTGCGCTGGCCGATGATCTGGCGGGTGGTTTCGTGGAAGGCGTAGCGGTCGTCGTAGAGGCTATTGAGTGGGATGAGGCCCTCGACGAACAGATCGGTAAGCTCGACGAACATTCCGTATTTGGTGATGCTGATGATGAGCCCGTCGAAATCTTCTCCCACGCGGTCGGACATGAACTTCATCTTCTTCCACTCGACCAGTTCGCGCTCGGCGGCGTCGGCGCGGCGCTCGGCGAAGCTGGCGTCCTCGGCTTGGTGGCGGAGATCGTCCTCGGAGATGGGGCTGGTGGACGACTTGTCCCTGCGTTCGTGAAGGTCAACTGCCCTACTCAAGCCAGAAGAAGGCTTGAATGGGCCACCCGTCTTTTTCGCCGTGGCGGTGGGAGGCCATAGCGCATCCGCGTTTTGCTGCACGTGGCCGCCGATGCCGATCGCAAGCGCCCCATCGTGCTGTTCGGCGCTGGAAGCGAGAACAGCTTTGAGGATGCGGTGGATGAGCAGGTCGGGATAGCGGCGGATGGGCGAGGTGAAGTGCGTATAGCAAGTGGCGGCGAGGGCAAAGTGGCCGTCGTTGATTTCCGAATAGCGCGCCTGCTTGAGCGAGCGCAGCATGAGGTAGCTGACGATGCGCTCCTCGGGCTTGCCGGCGATCTTCGCCGCGAGCTTCTGGTACATGGCCGGAGTGATCGGCGTCTCCTGCGGGACTTCTATATCCTGCGGCTTGTTCCGGTGTCCGGTGGAGCGTGCGCTGGCCGCGCGGTGATCGGGCTTAATGCGGAAGCGTGAGATGGGCAGGGCTCCAATGCCGAGCGAGTAGCCGAAGGCGGCGGCGAGGTTCTCAAAGTCGTGGACGCGCTTGGGGTCGGGCGGCTCATGGACGCGGTAGAGCGAGGCCACGCCTTTTTGTTCGAGGTAGGTGGCAACGGTCTCGTTGGCGGCGAGCATGAACTCCTCTATAAGGCGATGACTGAACAGTCGCTCGGAGCGGGTAACGCCTTTCATCAGGCCGTTCTCGTCGAACTCGATGAGTGGCTCGGGCAAATCGAAGTCGATGGAGCCGCGGCGCTGGCGCTTTTGGTTGAGGATTTCGGCGAGCTGTTGCATGAGCAGGAAGTTGTCCACTAGCGGGGCGTAACGGGCGCGGGCCTTGGCGTCGCCATCGAGTACAAGTTGGACGGCCTGGTAGGTCATGCGCTCGGCGCTGCGGATGACGCCGGGCATCAGCTGGTAGGAGCGGATCTCGCCGCGTGCGTCGATGTGCATATTGCAGGAAAGAACGAGGCGGTCGAGCTGCGGACGCAGCGAGCAGATGTCGGTGGAGAGTTCGATGGGCAGCATGGGAATGGCGCGGTCGGGGAAATAGACGCTGGTGCCGCGGATTTCGGCCTCGCGGTCGATGTCCATTCCGGGGCGTACGTAGTGGGAAACGTCGGCTATATGTACCTGTAGCTCGTATTCGCCACCGGGTAGCAGGCGCACGAGGACGGCATCGTCGAAGTCGCGGGCAGCTTCGCCGTCGATGGTGACGATGGTGAGGTCGCGAAAATCGCGGCGGCGTTTGAGTTCGGCGGAAGGAATGGCGGAAGGGATGGCGCGGGCCTCGTCGATGACCGACGGCGGAAAATGGTGGGGCAGGTGGTGCTTGCGGATGATGATCTCGACATCGACACCGAAATCGTCTTCGTAGCCGAGAACCTCGATGAGGCGGCCTCGCGGATTTTTCGTCGCCGTGGGCCAGCCGGTGATTTCGCAATCGACCACCAGGCCCTCCAGGTCTTCCCATGGACGGTGGCTGGCTTCGCTGCCGATGACGCGGTCGAGATGGAGACGGCTGGTTGCGTTGGAGGGCTCGGGGAGAACTTCATCGCCCTCGGCGATGATGACATCCATCTTGATGCGGTCGTCGATGGGACGCACATAGTTCTGGCGCTGTCCGTAGTGGAAGGTTCCGACGACGGTGGGGTGGGCGCGCTCCATGACGCGGACGATGCGGCCTTCGGTGCGTCCCTGGCGGGAGTGCGGCGAGAGCTCGACGAGGACTTGATCGCCGTGCATGGCTTCGCCGGTGTCGAAGGGCGGGATGAAGATATCGCCCTCGAAGCGCTCGCGCACCTTGCGGTCCAGCGGGCGGACGAAGCCGAAGCCGTCGCGGTGCATGGTAAGCGAGCCGACGACGAGATTGCGGTTGACGGCCGCCTCGGCAATGGCGTAACGGTCGCGGGCGACCAGGACAAGCTTGCCGCGGACGACAAGATCGGCGAGGAGCGATTCGAGCTCCTCGCGCTCGCGGCCCCGCAGCGAGAGTTCGCGGACGAGCTGCTTGTATCCGGCGGCGCGCTGGGGCTGGTCTTCGATGTGCTGCAGCAAATCGCTTTCCGAGATCATTCGTGGCTCCCACGATGGTATCGCGTCCGTGGCCGGAGCGCGAATCGCGAAGGGCCAAGATGCGGCGCGGCGGGCGATTTAGTACAAGCTCGGAAGTTGTACGAACAGTGCAGAAAGTTCCCGCAGAGTGGAATATAGTGCTTAGAGGGGAGCTCGGCAGGCTTTTACCGGAGCGCAGCCAACCCTGGAAGCCATTGCACGGTTCAGATTTACACATAACAGCAAGAATGGCGATACAGGTGCAGACCTGTTTATGAAAGGACTCACGAAGACATGTGGAAGCCGTCAACACAGCCCGGCACTAATCCAACGCCTGCGGATGCGCAGCGCCAGCCCTCTATACCAACTCCTGCCCCGGAGTACAACAACAGCACGCCCAAGCCGTTGAGCTCGGCCACCGCGGTCTCCGACCAGGCCACCATCGGAAAGTCGCTGGTCATCAAGGGCGAAGTCACGGGATCGGAATCGCTTTACATCGACGGCCGGGTGGAAGGTTCGATCCATCTGCCGGGGAACCGGGTAACGGTGGGCCGCAACGGTGTGGTCGCCGCCAATATCACGGCCCGCGAGGCAGTGATCCTGGGCAAGGTGCGGGGCAACGTCACGGCCACCGACCGGGTGGACATTCGAAACGAAGGTTCGCTGACCGGCGACGTGGTGGCGCAGCGGATCAGCATTGAAGATGGCGCGTTCTTCAAGGGCGGAATCGATATCCGCAAGCCGAACGCGGGCGAGAAGCCGCCGGCAGACGCTCCGGCCGCAGTGGCGGACAAGCCGGCGATCCGGGTCTGAGCCTGAAAGCCGCTAAGACGAGTTGCGAGGGCCCGGCAGCGGTGCTGCCGGGCTTCGGACTTCAAGGAGGGCGACGCTGTCTGGAAGTCGTTCACGATATTTTCTAATGGGCGGAGTCATCCGCGGTAGGCGCGAAGGGCGCGAGGTGTGATCTGAATATGCTGGAAAAAGTTTTTAATCTGTTTGGTTGCCGGCATACTCGCCTTTCGGTGCCGTTTTCGATGGAAACGGCACGGCAAAATCAGGCGCATCTGGATTGGGCGGAAGAGCTGCCAACCGGTTGTTCGCACTACGTAGTATGTCTGGATTGTGGACGGCGCTTTGGTTATGACTGGAGCGAGATGAGGGTGGTCAAGACGAAGATGAAGGCCGCGGGGTAGGACCTGCGGGCCGTTCTTGTCGGGCAAGGATTGCCAGTCCGGGCAATGGTTTCAATCCACAGGGTTAGAAAGTAGTACATCGTTGCGCAAAAAGCGGAACGATGTACTCAATGGTAACAATCGGACCCTCAAACGATTCACTCTTGCGGCAATGGTTCTTTCAGAACTCCTCCCGCCGCTTGCCGGAACTGCCCCACTCAAGCCAACGACAGGCTTGAATGGGCACCCGCGAACTGCTCTCCGTCTCGAATCAGCTGCGGATGAGTCTGCGTCTCACTTCTGCCGGCAGGCTCGATCCCATCATTTGCAGCGCCGCAAAGCTCACCAGGAACCAGGCCAGGGTTGCTGCTGCCAGCACCAAGGCGTCGAAGCGGAAGCCGCTGGGCATGGGAATGGCGTGAAGGATCGCGGCACATACCGCGCCGGCCGCACAGGCTGCCGCCAGGGATCGGCCCAGCTCCGCCCAGCCCAGTCCGCTCAGCCTCACCAGTCCGGCGTGGTGCAGCATCCCCGCCAGCACCAGCGTCTGCGCCAGGATGCCGACATTGGAGGCGATTACCAGCCCGGTTCCGCCATAGGCGTGGTAGAGCGTCCAGTAGATGGGCACCGATAGGAACGTCACAATGGTGCTGGCCACCATGGGGCGGAGCGTGTTGCCGGTGGCGTAGAAGGCTCTCGCATAAATGGCTTGCGCCGACCACAGGCTCAAGGAGACGGAGAACAGCGCGAAGAAGGCCGCAATGATTGCGGCTTCGGGCCGGTGCAGCGCGCCGCCGCGCAGCACCAGATCCACCGCGGGGCGCGACAGGGCCATCATCCACGCCGAGAGCAGAAACGAGAGCGCCAGGATTCGGGTGACCGAGTCGTTGACCGCCTCGGCGAATTTGCCGCGTTCGCCCTTGGTCAGAAGCGTTACGAAGAAAGGCATGGAGGCCGCGCCGGCGGCCTGTCCCACGATGGCGATGGGGACCATGAACAACTGCTTGGCAAAGTAGAGCTTGGCGTAGAGGCCGTTCTCATGCGAGGTGAGCCAGGCGATGATCCATCCGTCCACCGTCACCAGTGAGAGCCCCAGCATCAGCGGAATGGAAAGCCGCACCCACTCGTGCAAGCCCACGTCGGCCCAGTCCAGTTCAAAGCGAAAACGGATGCCGGCGCGATGGGCTCCAATGGCGTTCAGCAGGAAGGGTCCGGCGAATGCGCCCGCGGTGGCTCCCACGGCCAGCGAGGAGACCCCGAGCGAGCGATGCAGCAACAGGCCGCCCACGATGATGCCGAGCGCGTAGATCAGGGGTGAAAGCGCCTGGTAGGCGAACTGCTTGCGCACCAGCAGCACGGCGCTGAGCACGCCGCCGATGAAAAACATGAGCTGCGCCGGCAGCAGAATGCGCGTCATGTGCGTGGCCAGCGCGGCCTTCTCGGGCGAGTATCCGGCGAAGTACCAGCGCACGAACGCCCCGGCCAGCACTTCGGCCACCACGAGTGCTGCGCCCAGCACCACCAGCATGACGGAGATGATGACCGACATGACGCGCTCGCCCTCGGCCTCTTCGCCGCGCTCGTAATAGCGGTTCAGGATGGTGATGAAGGTGATGGATGCGGCGCCACCCACCAGGAAGTAGGCGATGGTGTCCGGCAGTTGGAAGGCTGCGCGGTAGGCGTCCATTTGGCCGCCCGCGCCAAACAGGTAGGCGGTGAATTTCTCCCTCACCAGGCCGATGATGCGGGAGAGAAACGCCGAGATCATCAACAGCAGGGTTGCCGTGGCTGCGGTATGGGTATGGCCCGGCCGGAGCACGCGAAGCACACGCGCCACCGGGCTGGGGCGCACACCCGTATTGGCCGCTTCGCTCAAAACTGGCTCGCAATCAATAAAGAAGGCATAGAAGGAATGTATCTATTCTAACGGTTAGAGCAGCGTTCCGCCCAAAGTGAGCAGGGGGGCCAGGGTGTGAAGTCGAGCTGGCTTTCCTCGATTCTACATGCTGCGCAGCGGTTGGCAGGAGGCGGGTAGTGGGTCGGCAGCAGTTCTAAATGAAATGGGAACCCTGATAGCTATTTGCCCGAGCATTGAGCTGTGCTCTGTTGGGGCATGGAGATATTTGAGTCGCTTTTGGCCGGGCTGCGCACGGTCTGCGGAGGATTTCCAGATTCACGCCGCAGCCGAGATGTGGACTACTCGATGGCCGATATTGGGCTTTCGGCGTTTTCCCTGTTCTTCATGCAGAGCGAGTCGTTCCTTGCTCATCAGCGGCATCTGGAGCGCGGGCGGGGCACTTCGAATTGCCATACGCTGTTCGGAATGAAGAAGATCCCCACGGATAACTACATTCGCCTGATGCTGGACAAGGTCTCCCCGGAGGCTTTGCAGCCCTGCTTCGACCAGGTGCTCGAACAACTGTGCGAGCACGACGGCCTCAAGGCATTTCAACGGCTGGGCGGACGAACGCTGGTGGCGTTGGATGGCACGGAGTATTTCTGTTCGCAAAAGCTGAGCTGCCCGCAGTGCCTGACGCGCAAACGATCGAACGGCAAAACAGAGCATTATCACGCCATGCTGGCCGCCATGATCGTAGCTCCCGGTCATAACATGGTGCTGCCACTGATGCCGGAGTTCATCGCGCCGCAGGATGGAGCTGAGAAGCAGGATTGCGAGCGCAACGGGGCTAAGCGCTGGCTGAGCGCGCATGGCGAGCGCGTTGCTCCATTGCGCCCGATCTATCTGGGCGACGCGCTGTTCAGCAGCCAACCAATGGCCGAGGCAGTGCTCGCAACCGGCGCGGATTTTCTGTTCGTATGCAAGAAGGACAGCCACAAGACACTGTATGTCGCGTTGGGAAAAGCTCGGAAGAGGAGGAACGGAAGATGAGTTAGTGAAACCTCTTATCCAGCCTAGCGGGTGCAAATCCCGTCTGACCAAAGCCGAGCAGGGCGGGTCAGTAGCGAGTGTTGCCATTCACTGGGTGACTGGTGGGTGCGAAGCATACACAGTGAGGAAGCAGGCCGTGAGGATCAGCACCGAAATCGTCTATGGTTCCGATGCCGACGCTCTCGTACAGGCGGAAGGCAGTATTCGGCAACAACCGTGAGTGCGAGGTTGGGCCGAAATCGGCGGTGTCTCTAGCCCAGGGCATGTTTCCAAAGAGGCTGGCCGGGAACCCAAGAGAGCTCCCCATTCTCTCCCACACCAGGAGGAACGCCTTTGGATTGGGTCGGGAGATACGTGCAACCAAGGGTCGACCGAAGGAAGCACAGAAGGATGGCTGAGCAGTCTTACGACCTCATAGTACCTATGAAGGTGGGGAACCGCAGGGCTTCAGCAAGGAGCGGCCACGGAACCCACTGGAGGGAAGGGGGAAGCAAGCGTACGAATCTGTTGAAAGGAGACATAATCGAGGCTCAGAACTCGACACATTATGTACACAGACATCGACAGAATAGCCGAACTCGCCAAGGAAGATCCGAAGCGACAGTTCTACTCCATCGCTCACCTGATTACAGTGGAGAAGTTGTTTGGGGCATTTCGGAGTCTACGAAAGAATGCCAGTGCCGGGATCGACGGGGTCACGTACGCAGAGTACGAGACCAGCGCCGAGGAGAACGTCCGCCAGTTGCATGGGCGGCTCGTGGCAGGCAAATATCAGGTTCAACCGCTACGCCGAGTCTATATTCCCAAGGAGAACGGGCAACAGAGACCCATCTCGATTCCCGCCCTGGAGGATAAGATCGTGCAGAAAGTGGCAGTGGAACTGCTCAACGCCATCTACGAGCAGGACTTTCTCGATTGCTCGTACGGGTTTCGGCCCGGACGCGGGCAACACCAGGCCCTGGATGAAGTGAGGCGGGTGATCTGTACCCGTCCCATGGAATGGATTCTGGAACTGGACATTCGCTCCTTCTTCGACAAAATTGTACGGGGCACTCTCATCGAGATGATGGAGAAGCGCGTAAGTGACGGTAGCGTGCTCCGCCTGATCCGGAAATGGATCAAGGTCGGAGTTGTCGAAGACGGCCAACTGCTGGTAAGCGAGACAGGTACAGGGCAGGGGCAGCCGATCAGCCCGCTTCTGGCCAATATTTACCTGCATCACGCACTCGATGAGTGGTTCGAGGATGTGGTGAAGCCCCGTTTGAAAGGGGAAGCCTACGAGGTTCGTTATGCCGACGACGCCATCCTGTGCTTTCAGCACAAGGAGGACGCTGAGAAGGTGCTGAGGGTCTTACCGAAGAGGTTTGAGAAGTACGGTCTGACTCTGCACCCGGAGAAGACGCGGTTGATTGAGTTTGGGCGCTATGCAGCGAGGAATGCGAAGAAACAGGGGAGTAAGCCTGAAACCTTCGATTTCCTCGGCTTCGAGCACCTTTGCGCCCGCAACCGGAAGGGTGGGTTCACAGTGCACGTGAAGACGATAGCCAAACGGCTCCGCAGAGGGCTGAAGGCCATCGCCGACTGGTGTAAGCAACACCGGCACGAGCCCGTGGACGAGCAGCAGAAAACCCTGAACGCCAAACTCCGCGGTCATTACCAATATTACGGACGCCCATCGAACTACAGAAGTATCCGGCAGTTCTATCGGCGTGTTCGCCGCATATGGAGGGAATGGCTGGGTCGTCGCACACGCGGACGGCTGCTGACGTGGGAGAGATACCAAGCTATCCTACGACAGCATCCGCTGCTGTTACCTCGCATTACACATGCCTGGTCGGGGGCGGGGAGTCACGCCTGAAGAACCGGCTGCGGGAAATCTGCACGGCCGGGTCTGTGAGGGAGGAGCCTCTCGGCGGGTCATGGTGGACTTAAACGGGCACGAAGCTGGAAACGGCGGATACAGCCAAAGAACACCTACAACTCACCATGGCTCCTCTACTCGGAAGTATGTAGAGGGTGCGCCGTTGGACGAGCGTGCCGTGACCGAACGCAAGCCCGGCAACCGCAGCCTGACGTATCGATACCGCTGGATCGAGGGGGTTCCGCTGCGCGATGGCAAAGATGCGATGAACGTCAACTGGCTTGGGGTCAGCATCCTCGATGCCATGGGGAAGACTACTTACGATGGCGCTTTTGTGACCAGCCTGTCCGTGACGGCGGAGAACGTGGTGGAGATCGCGGCTTGCGCCAGAGCCCGTTGGAAGATCGAAAACGAAAGCTTCAACGTGCTGAAAAACAACGGTTATAACCTGGCGCACAACTTCGGACATGGGAAGACATATCTGGCCAGGATGTTCGCGGCCATGAATCTGTTGGCCTTCGCCTTCCATACCGCATGTGACTGCATGGAAACGCTCTGGCAACAAGCCCGCGAGGCTATCGGAACTCGCTCCCGCTTCTTCCAGGACCTTCGCTCCATCTCCGCTTACGTCGTCTTCCCCTCTTGGACCAGTCTCGTGATTACGCTCGCCTCAGGTAAGGCCCCGCCCATTTAGAACTGCTGGTGGGTCGGTCCGGATTGCCCGTTCGCCGCTCGGAACCGAAGACGGCGAGCTGACAGTTGTTGACGCCGGACGGAAAGCGAGTCACGCAATTCCATCACTTCTTCAAACCATAAACAACAACTCCATAATTCTTTGGAAAGTGCTTAGGCCGTACCCCGCCGCACCACCGTTTCAGCGGCTCCTTGTCACCTGCCGTGCCCACAAACACCTTGCCGTTGGCAATCGTGGGAGGGGCGAAGCGCGCCAGCAGTCCCAGACTATTGCCAGTGTCTGAGAGCAGCGCATCCTGCCCCTGGCTTCGCCAAAGCTCCTGGCTTACGTCTTCGGCATTCAGCGCGAGGAGCATACCCTTTACACCGCGGTAGCTGTTGGCATCTCCGTTGGCTGGAACCAAAACCCAAACGATACCTGAACCGGGGTTGCTACCGTTGCTGGATACGCTGATGATCCCGCCCGGCATCCAGTTCTCCATCGGAGCGCCGCAGGGCACGACACCCGGCTTGGGAGGCACCCACTGGCTTCTGCGCAGTCCGGTCCATTCAAATTTGCCGTTCACCAAGGGAAAGGCCTTGAGGTGATCGCCTTCCCCCATGACGTACAGCCAGCTTTTGCCTCCTGGACCTTCCCAGAACACAGGGGATCCATGAATGTGGCCCTTGGCCGCTTTCCATTTCTGAACCATCAGGGGGCCATCCTGACACATCGGAATCGAGTTGCAAGCACCGTTCTTTGGAAGGGCTCGCGCGGGGTAATACTTGGCCAGTTTGTCGGCGTGCATGAGATATAGGACGCCTGCCTTGCCGCCGCCCACCACAAAGCCGTTAAACAGAAGCGGGCCCGACGAGCCCTGGTCGAGATCACAGCGATCCAGAAAAAGCTGATTGCAGGGGGTAAAGTAATCGGCAACGGCGAGACCTTCCTTGCCAAGGTGCAACTTGAGCAGGCTATTCCCGTAGAGCTGGCGTGCCGGCTCAAAGTCGCCATCGCCGGTTTGGAGGTACAGGTTTCCCTCGCTGTCGGCGGCGGGACCCTGGCCACCCTGCCAAATTCCGCCGTTGCGCCCGGCCGGCGTGGGACTCCAGACAGTCTTCAGAGTCAGCGTGGCGGCTTCGTACACAAACAACCAACCGGCCGAACCCTCCGGATTGTCGCCGCCAAAAGCTACGTAGAGAGCACCGTCGGCAAGCAGCAGCGCCGCCCGCTGTTTGCGCACTTGCTTCCAACCCTTGCGATTTTCAGTGAAGCTCCGGCCGGCTACGGATCCGTGGATGATCACGGGACCCTGCTTAACATTTCCGGAGTTGAGATCGAGGTTGTAAATGCGGTACTGGCCGTCGTCGTTCCATGCCACCACGTAGAGCGAACTGCTGGCGCGGTCGATTACCGGTGTGCCCAGGATCCCCCACCAAGGATCATCGGTGGCGGCCCATGGGTCTAAACTTGTGTTGCCCGTTTGCGGCTCGCCCAAATACCTGGCCCAAACCAGTGTGTCGCTGGCGGTTGAGGGCTTTTGGTCGGCCATGTAGGCATACACGGTGCCTTTCATCGATGCGAAAATTACGGTGTTACAGCCGGCGGGGCACTTCGCGCTCTTCAGGCTGGACACGTAAAGCGGTTGCGCCATGACCTTGGCGTCCGAATAAAGCGTCCACAATTTACCGAATCGGGTTCGGACGGTCTGATGATTGAGAACCATTTCCCGCGTGTTGAGTCCGCTGCGCTGGTTATCATTGTGCTGAGTAAGCACATCGACTTGCGCAAAGGCCATGGAAGCTGCGAGCAGCAGACACAAGGGGCGCATCCGGCACTCCAGGTGGAATCCATTGAATGCTTTTAAGAGGGCAACCGCGTTTTCAATCCGCATTTTGATTCGAGATTAAAGCTGCGGCGCATTCTATTCCGATTCACTTACGGTGCACAAATTCCGCGATGCCGAGCGGTGGTTGTTTGGTCGCCAAGCCGGGAGCAAACCCGCTGCCGAGCGGTGCCGCGCGTGGGCGAAGCGGGCGGGATTCAGTACAATAGGCGGAAGATCAGGTTTCCCAGGGGTGCTTCATGATCCATGCATGGCACGACATTACGCCGGGTGAACATATTCCGGGCGAGTTTAACGCGGTGATTGAGATTCCGTTTGGTTCGAGCGTGAAATACGAGCTGGACAAGAGCAGCGGGATGATCAAGCTGGACCGCATACTGTATTCGGCGGTGTACTATCCGGCCAACTACGGATTCATTCCGCAGACGCTGGCGGAGGACGACGACCCGCTGGACGTGCTGGTGTTCTGCCAGGAGCCGGTGGTTCCGCTGACCATCATCCAGGCGCGGACGGTGGGGTTGATGACCATGATCGACGGCGGGAAAAAAGACCACAAGATCATCGCCGTGGCCAGCAAGGACCCGGAGTTCAACAGCTATACGGAGGCGGCGGGGATGCCTCCGCACCGGCTGATGATGCTGCGACGCTTCTTCCAGGACTACAAGCTGCTGGAAGGCAAAGCGGTGGAGGTGGACGAAGTGCAGCCGCCGCAGGATGCGTATCCGGTGATAGAGGCGGCGCTGGCCGCCTACAGCCATCAGCGGCGCAAAGGGTTTAAGAAGTAAAGAAGCAATAGGTGGCGCGAGGGCGGCCCGGCGAACGGGCCGCCTTTTGGCGTGGCGGGCGCTCGGCGGGAATAAAGCGCGGGCCTGGGGCCTGGCCGGAAACATCGAGAAGAAGCCAGGAGCACGGGGCTTTTCCCTCAGCGGCTAAAGCCGCGTGAAAGAGCCGATTTATGGGGCCGCCTCTAGAACCAGGAGATCTTCTTCTTTTTAGGCGGCGCGCTGGAGTCGGCTTCCTGAGTCTTGTCGGATGCGGCTTTGGCGGATTTTTTGCCGGACTTTTGATCCGACTTTTTGCCGTTGGCGGATTTGGATTCGTCCGCTTTGCCCGGAGCTTGCTTAGCCTGAGCGGCCTTGCTCTTTTTCTTGGCGGCTTTGGCTTGGTCTTCCTGGTTCTGCGCTTGCTCCTCGGCGGCTTCTTTCTGCTTGATCTTTTCCTGGTGCCGCAGCCTGGCTTCCTTTTTGGCCTCGCGTTTTTTCGCAGCCAGGTACTTGGAGCGCTCCTTGGGCGACATGTGGCTGATCTTCTCTTTTTCGGCGGCGGCGGCGGCTTCAGCGTCCTCGGCGGCCTTGCGGTCCGCGATGGCCTTCTGCTTGGCATCGACTTCGGCCTTGGCGGAGCCGAGTTCAGAGGTGCTGCCGACGATCGGGGCGTTCTTGTCCCCGCCGGCGATCACGATGGTCTTCTTCTTTCCCATGCCCAGTTTGCCGCGCACCTGCTTGGTCTGGGGACCGATGTCAGAGGCATAGATCAGCTTGGTCTGGTTGGGGCTGGCGCCGCTGTCGGTGTAGCCGGGCTTGATATCGATGTAAGCCTCTTCGCGCAGTTTGGTGAGGTAGGTGCGCAGGGCGGGCTGGATCTTCAGGGTGTAGATCTGGTCCTGGATCTGGTCGCGGATGCGGTCCAGCGACGGCGTTCCGGCTTCGATGCGGTCGTCCACGTGCAGGATGATGAAGCCCTGGCGGGTGTGGATGGGCTGGGTGAACTCGCCGGCTTTAAGGGCGAAGGCCTGATCCTCGAGTTGTTTGGCGAGATCGTTGCGCTTGAAGTAGCCGAGATCGCCGCCCTGATCGGCGGTGGAACCGTTGGATTCCTTGCGGGCAATCTCGTCGAATTTGGCGCCGTCCTTGAGCTGCTGATAGATCTGGTTGGCTTTGGCCTGGGCGGCGGCTACCTGATCGGTAGTGGGTTCCAGCGTCACTCCCTTGGGCGCGTTGGGGTCATTGGCGATCAGAATTTCGCTGAGCCGGATGCGCTCGGGCTGGGCGATCTCCGACTGGTGGGCGTCGTAAAACTTTTGAATTTCGTCCTTCGTGATCTGGATGCGGGAGCCGACCTCGGAGCCGATCACCTTCTGGGTGAGGATGCCGTTCTTGGTGTTCTGCTTGAAGTCCTCCCAGGAGATGCCCTGGGACTCGGCCATCTTCTGCAGGTCCTCCATGGAGGTGGCCTTCATCTGCTTGCGCAGCTCGTCGAGGCGCTTGACCAGCTCGGCGTCGGCGGAGATTCCCAGCTCGGCGGCCTTTTGCAGAAGCAGCTGCTGGTCGATGAGATCGCGGAGGGAGTTGGCCTGACGCTGGTCGATTTGGTCCTGCGTGAGGCTCTGCTGCTTACTGTCCTGCGCGGATTGCTCCTCGTTGTGGCGCAGGTCGGCACGCGTAATGATCGCGTTATTGACGCGCGCGACGATTTCCTCGACAACGGTGTCCTGCTGAGCGCCGGTGTCTTGCTGAGCAACGGCGGAGTCTTGCTCGGCAAGGACAGGCACGGCCAAGGAACAGAGTACGATCAGCGACAAAGCCAACTTCTTCATTGAGGTCCAGGGTGCATAGCGATTCCGGCCGCCGAAAAGGACGGACGGAACGCCGCATTCAGTTTGACGATACCAAGAGTCTATTGTACCTCCCGGCAACCCGGCGAACCAGCAGCAGCCGGGTTTGCCAAGCAGGAATAGCGTAGCGGCCAGAAACGCGGGCAAAGCTGGATTGGCGGCGCCGGCGTCCGGCGGCCGTTTTACCAGACATGGCAGGCGTTGGGCGAGACCATGGCGTCCCCGCTCTTGCAGCCGAATGCTTCGGCGAACCCAGACGAGTTCTGTACCGTGCCGACGACGCGAAACCTGCCGGGCGAGTGCGGATCGGTGAGCGCCAGTTCACGGGCGCGCTGGGGGGTGACGTTTTCGCACCACAGTTGGGCAAAGCCGATGAAAAAGCGCTGCCCGGTGGTGAAGCCGTCCACCTTCCGGTCGAGTTGGCCGTCGGCCTGCTTGCTCATGGCCATGTAGGCCAGCTTGAGGCCGCCGTTGTCGGCCGTGTTTTCGCCCAGCGTCAATTTACCGTTGAGGTGAACATCGCCCTTGTCGTCTTTGACCGGGACGAAATTGGAGTACTCGTCGGCTATGCAATCGGCCCGCTTCTCAAACTCGGCTCCATCGTTCGGTCCCCACCAGTTGGCGAAGTTTCCGTCGCTGTCGAACTTGCGGCCCTGGTCGTCAAAGCCATGGGTGAGTTCGTGTCCGATGACCACGCCGATGCCGCCGTAATTCACCGCCTCATCCACGTTGGTGCTGAAGAACGGCGGCTGCAGGATACCGGCGGGAAAGTTGATGTTGTTCTCGCTTCCGTCGTAGTAGGCATTGACCGTCGGAGGCGTCATGTTCCACTCGGATTTATCCACCGGCTTGCCCAGCTTGGCCAGGTCGCGCTTTTCTTCAAAGACGGCGGCGGCGCGCACGTTGCCCACGAGATCGTCTTGCTTGATGACGACCTTGCTGTAGTCCTTCCACTTTGCAGGATAGCCAACCTTGTTGCTCACCTTTTTGAGCTTGGCCTCGGCGGCTTGTTTGGTCTCCGGGCTCATCCAATCCAGGCTTTGAATATCGTTGCCCATCGCATCTTCAATGGCGGCCACGAGGACGTCCATGCGCTTTTTGGCCTCTTTGGGGTAAGCCCTGGCGATGTAGAGCGGACCGAGCGCCTCGCCCAGACTGCTGTCGGTGAGCGCGGTGCAACGCTTCCAGCGGGGCGACAGCTCCTTCTGTCCGGAGAGATAGTTGCCCTGGAACGCAAAGTTTTCGTCCACCAACGGCTTGGACAAAAGCGGGGCCAAGCCTTTGATGACCCTCCAGCGCAAATAGGTCTTCCAAGTGTCGAGCGGCTCGGAGGCCAGCAGTGCGCTGAGCTTCTGGAAAAACTCCGGGTTGGCCACGTTCAGCGAATCGAACTTCGAGGCGCCCACCAGCCGGAAGTAGCGGGGGAAATCGATCTCCGGCGCCTGGGTTTGCAAGTCGGCGACGGTCATCTTGTGATCGCGGTTTTTCGGATCGCGGCGCGCTACCTTATCCATGGAAGCTTCGGCGATGCTGGTCTCAAGAGCCAGAATGGCGTTGGCGTCCTGCTGCGCCTGTTGGGTCGTCTCCCCGGCGAGCGCCAGCATTTTCTGGATGTGCTCCAGATATTTGCCGCGGACTTCCACCATTTTTGCGTCCTGCTTCAGGTAGTAGTCACGGTCGGCCAGAGTCAGTCCGCCCTGGTCGAGGTGAGCAATGTTGAGGGTCGAGTTGTGCAGATCGGGTCCCGAACCGAAGTTGAAGGCCGGGCTCAGTCCGTTGGCCTGCATCTGGGCCATCACGTCCAGAATCTGCCGCCGGTCCTTGATCTTGTCAATCTTGTGCAACCAGGGCTCGATGGGCTGAATGCCTTTGGCATCGATGGTTGTTTCATCCATGCAGGCGGCGTAGAAGGTGCCAACCTTTTTTTTAATCGCGGTGTGGCTGCCCGGCTTGGCGGCGTCTTCCAGTATGGAGCGCAGCAGGTAGAGGTTGTATTCGCGCAGTTCGTCGAAGCGTCCGTAGCGCGATTTGTCGGCCGGAATGGGATGCGAGGCCCGCCATCCGCCGCAAGCGTACTGGTAGAAATCCTGGCAGGGATCGGCCTTCAAATCCATTGCCGACTGGTCAAAGCTGGCCGGCGCGGGAGGCGCTGCCTGTGCCAGCGCGGTGCCGCATGTAAGCAGCGCGGCGAAAACAACCATCGAATTGAGAAATCGCATTGAACCTACCTCAGATGTGGACACCCACGGGCGTATGCGCGATCCGTTGACAGGAGCAGGACTGGCCCCGTACTCTGCTGCTCATCTCCCAGGGCCTGCGGCCGGCCCAATGGCAAGCTGCAGGACTCAACATTTCGCTTTCGTGTGAAGGATACTATGGATCGATATCGCGTTCTGTCTCTTGACGGCGGTGGCAGTTGGGCATTGATTCAAGTGAAGGCACTGATGGAACTGTACGGGCCGGATGCGCTGGGCCGGGAGGTTCTGCGGGATTTCAATCTGGTTGCGGCCAACTCGGGCGGAAGCATTGTGCTGGGATGCCTGCTGGAGAATTTCACTCTTGCCCGGATTCTCGCCTTCTTCAACGATGAGGCGCAGAGGAAGGCAATCTTCTCGCCTACCAAGTCAGTCGGAGACCACGTTCTGCACGACCTGACGGGGCTTGGTCCGAAGTACGACACGAAGAACAAGCTTCCGGCCCTGCAAAAAGTTTTGGTCGTTACGGGAGATCAGCCTCTGGCCACGGCCGTGGCGGGCATTCGGCGAGCCAGCGCCGATGCGGATCTGCACGCGTTGATGATCGGATTCGACTATGACCGCAACCGCGCGGTGTTTTTCCGCTCGGCGGCGGCGAGCGGGCCGGAGTGGGGCGAGGGTTCGCGCGCCGATGTCACGGTGGCACAGGCCATCCACGCCTCAACCAACGCGCCGGTCAACTATTTCGACGCGCCGGCAAGCTTCCCCGGCGATGATGGGAGGTACTGGGATGGAGCGATCTCGGGTTGCAACAACCCGGTGCTGGCCGCGGTAACGGAGGCGATTGTGCTGGGTCAGGCGCCGGTTAATCTTGCGGTGCTCAGCATCGGGACGGCGACTGTCGCCCTGCCCGGGCCGGAACCGGGAGAGCAGCCGTCGGCATTCCTGCGGGAGCTCATAAAGCCGGGAATCAAGAACGATATCGAAAAGCTTGCGACTTCGATCCTGGATGATCCTCCCGATGCCGCTTCGTTCCTGGCGCATGTAGTTACGGGCGGCGGAGCTGGATTGAACTTGCCGGATGCCGACAGCCGGGTGGTGCGCATGAATCCGCTGATCAGCCCGGTGAAGAAGTCCGTGAACGGCCAGCAGGTGTGGGCTGCACCGGGCGCGATGGATGAGACCCAGTTCAAATACCTGGCGAACCTGGAGATGGATGCGGTGGAACAGGCACAGGTGGACGCGATCTCCGAGTACTCCGAGCTATGGCTGAAGGATCAGGCTCTGAACCAGCCGATACGCATGAATGGAGACACGCTGAAATGCGAGCTGGGGCAGAATAGTTTTGGGGCAGCCAGGGCGGCCTGGAATGCAATCCAATAGCGGGGAAGGCTGGCGGGCGCGCATCGAATGGAAAGCCGATGCCCGCGAGGTTCGCGGCCGGCATGGAGAAGCGCGATGAAGGCAGTGGTGCTGCATGAGTATGGCGGTCCTGAGGTGCTGCAGTATGAAGACAACGTAGCCGATCCGCAGGTGAGCGGAGATACGGTGCTGATTGCGGCGGCTGCTACGAGCGTGAATCCGATTGACTGGAAGGTTCGTTCGGGGGTAAGGCAGAAGGATTTCCCGTTGACCTTCCCCGCCATTCTTGGCCGCGATGTGAGTGGCGTGGTGCACACAGTAGGCGCGAATGTGAGGAACTTCAAACCTGGCGACCGCGTACTCGCGCTGACCAACGCGGCCTATGCCGAGCTGGTGGCCGTGCCCGATTCGGAGGTGACGCATCTGCCCGATGGGGTGGACCTGGTGGATGCCGCGGCGATTCCGCTGGTTTGCCTGACGGGAGACCAACTGGTGCGCCATGCGGCGAAGTTGCAAAAGGGGCAGACGATCCTGGTAACGGGAGCGGTGGGCAGCGTGGGTCGCGCTGCGGTGCATACGGCGAAGAAGATAGGGGCACAGGTGATTGCGGGAGTTCGCAAGCGGCAAATTGAAAGCGCTCGCTCTCTGGGTGTCTCCGGCGTGGTGGCAATTGACGACGACGAATCGATTGCGAAGCTCAGCGATTTGGACGCGATTGCCGATACGGTTGGCGGCGAAGTGGCAGTGAAGTTGATCGCCAAGGTAATGCCGGGGGGAGCTTTTGGGTATGCAACCGTACTACCGGAAGGCACCGCGGCGTTGTACCCCGCGGTAAAGATCACGCGCGTGTTTGCCCAGCCCGATCCCTCCAAGGTACGTGAATTCGCCGATGATGTGCGCGACGGCAAGTTCGTTTTGCCGATCGGCCGCCGGCTTGCTCTGCGCGATGCGGCGGAGGCCCAGGTGCTGGCGGAAAAGGGCGGGATCGGAAAAATCATCCTGCTGGCGCCCGGTCCTCAGTAGAATTCATTCGAGAGCGTTCGTTCGCGCGTTCCGAGGCCCGGCTGCTATGACGAAAGACTGGAAAACCCGGCTGATCCATTCCAATGGGAACGCTCCCGAAGGCTTTGAGTCGCTGGTGCCGCCGGTCTATCGCGGCTCAACCGTCGTTTTTCGGAACAGCTCTTCGACACGCTCGGGGTGGAATCAGGAAGAGGTGGGCTACTCCTACGGTTTGCACGGCACACCCACTACCGTGGAGCTGGCGGCGCGTATTGCGGAGCTGGAAGGCGGCACGCGTACTCTGCTGGTTCCGAGCGGACTGGCGGCGATCGGCCTGGTGGACTTGGCTTTTCTGTCCGCCGGAAGCCATGTGCTCATCCCGGAGAACGTCTACGACCCAAACCGCGTACTGGCCGTAAAGTTGCTAAGCCGCTTCGGCATCGAGGCTTCGTTCTATCCGCCAGAGATTGGCGGTGGTATCGCCGAGCACTGCCGCCCCAATACTCACCTGGTGTGGACCGAGAGCCCGGGCTCGATCACCATGGAGGTGCAGGACGTTCCTGCTATCTGCGCGGCCGCGCATGAGCGCGGCATCCCGGTGGCGCTCGACAATACCTGGTCGGCGGGTGTGCTGTTCCAGGCCTTTGATCACGGCGTGGACGTCTCGGTGCAGGCGGCGACGAAATACCTTGGCGGTCACAGTGACCTGCTGCTGGGCTCGGTTACGGTGCGCGACCCGGCCCAGCTGGACCGGCTTGGCGACGTGCGGGCGTGGCTAGGGCTGGCGGTCTCTCCTGATGACTGTAGCCTGGCACTGCGCGGAATGACGACACTGGCGGTACGGTTGGCACACGTGGAACGGTCGGCGCTGGAGATTGCACGCTGGCTGGCCACCCGGCCCGAGGTGCAGACGGTGCTGCATCCGGCACTCGAGTCCTGCCCCGGACATGATCACTGGAAGCGAGATTTCACGGGTTCGTCGGGCTTGTTCTCGCTGGTGTTAAAGCCGGAGTTCAGCGGCAGGCAGACAAGGGGCTTCGTGGACGCGCTGGAGCTGTTCAAAATCGGTTACAGCTGGGGCGGGGTAGCCAGCCTGGCTTTGGCCTACGACATGAGCCGGGTGCGCAGCCGCACCGATTACGGCGATCGCCTGGTGCGGCTGAGCATCGGACTGGAGAGCACAACGGACCTGATCGCCGACCTCGACCGGGGCCTGCGGGCGATGCAGGGCTGAGATTGTCTGGGGCTCCAACGCTTGCGAAAATCGCCTGGCAAGACGCTTCGCGATGGGATCTTCATAGATCGATACTCATCAATATCCGGCAAAGTCCTCAGTTCGGATGTCGTCCTCGTCCACGCCGGCAGCCACCAGCATCTTCTTCATGCCGGCGACCATGGCGGGAGGCCCGGCACTGTAATAGATTGGTCCCTGCAGCGCGCTCAGATGTCTCGTCAACATCTCTTTACAGATCAAACCCGTTTCCCCTTTCCAATCCGTTTGAGATTGCCCCACATCGGTCATGGTGCATATCAACTGGAAATTAGGGTTGCTGTTTTCCAGCCTCTGGAGAGTTTCGAGAAAAGCTGCGTCCTCGGGTCTCCGGTTGGAATAGAAGAGGTGCAGTTTGTGTGGAAGACGATCGTGGTCGGCTTGCCGCACGATGCTGAGAAAAGGAGTGATCCCTATGCCACCGGCCAGGAACACGGCCGCCTTGGCCGGGTTCTTATGCAGCGTGAAAGATCCTGTCGCTGGGCCGATCCTCACCTCGGTACCCAGAGGGACTTTCTTGAGCGAGCGCTTAAACGCCGTATCGCGCATGCGGGTGGTGAACATCAACTGGTTTTCGAACGGAGAACTGGCGAGGGAAAAAGTGCGTGTGTTCCCCTCCGAGTCAGTTTCCGGAGGATCGGACAAAGTAAAGTCCGCCGCCTGCCCGGGAATGAATGCAAAGTGCGATGGCTTTTCGAAGTGGAAGGCCATCGTACCTTCCGCAACCTGGGCTCGGCTCAACAACCTGGAAACGTAATCGGCAATCGGAATTTCGTTGGCGGCCATACTGTTCCTTCGTCTCGCATATCAACCTTGAGCATCCGCTGCTCCAGCCACTCAGGATATCGATTAAGAGTGAAATGTTGCGTCTCTCGTATCTTCTGACGGTGGCGTCCACGATTGTGGTTGTCCGCGGGCTGGATGTGGCTTGTGATCGTTTATCTGATCGGGATGAAAACGGCACAAACCGGGAACTTGGCACTCGCTGCGCCACACGTGCATTTCCGATCCAGGACCGATGTCGGCTTCTCTGAGATTAGTGGATCATGACGATCGGCCTCCCTGGACGATCACCCCCCCGGTCTCTCAAGATGCGCTCCATCTCGATGATCGCAGACACAACATCGTCATTGCCGAGATCGGCTGCGACGATGGACGATAAAGCCTCCTTATGCTTGTCCGTGTCGTGCGTCAGCCAAGGGAGGTCATGCGCTCGGGCCAGTTGTGGCCAGTTGGCGGTTCGTCCCTTGATGACCTCGTCCAGCGAAGAATAGATGGCAAGCCGGCGAGTCATCCTTTGCGACAATGCCACACCGTCGGCCCAGGTCGGCGAACTGATACAGGTTACGTGCAGATCGTCGCGCCCGCTTTCCTGGAGTCTGGCCGCCAACAGTCCGCCAAGGCTGATGCCAATTACCGCGGACCCGGTGGGAATTTCGAGATTACGGAGACCTTCAAGGGAAGCCTCTGCGGTGACCGCTGGATCGCCATGCAGAAGCGCAGGCCGAACGAACCGAGTCCGCGGAAACCTGCCGCGCAACAATTCCTCCAACTGGAGGACGGAGCCTCCGGGACTGCCTCCTTTGCCATGAAAAAGAAAGATGTTTTCCGGGTGCGCGCTGTGCATGGTTGGCCTCGGGTTGTGAATCCTCATTTATCTCCGCTCCTAATTTAACGCCACTTATCCGTTGCAGACAGACCCGCCGGCGCCATCTCCAACGTTGGGGGGCTAACCACCCTACCCGGATGCCAAAATCAGATACTCCTCAAACTCCAGTCCCACCACGCGAATACGATCTGGCCGTACTTCGAGGAGGTTGATGCGTGGGAAAAGCTCTCCTGGCATGGCAAAATGGGCGACAACCGACGCAGCGGGAATCGCGCCTTCCACCATGGCTACCTTTGCAGTCTGCGGTTCACCGATTGCCGGCTGCTCAATGCGATCCTCCCATCCGCTCCTGAGCCTCAGGCCATGGGCGAGCAGGAAGTCCAGAACGCGGCATGCTATCTCAAATCCCGCCTGCTCAATCGGTCCCTGCGCGGATAGCAGACCAAGCCAATCCGTTCCCAGCCGGTAGGTGAATCCCCACAGCGGCAGTTCGTTTAGGTCGATTGCCGGGAACAGCCAATCACCGGGCAGGCCCGGTACAGCTCTGAGGGAGTGACGATTGGGGTCTCGCCACACATCCAAAGGAATCCAAACCGCTTCCACCGCCTCGCGAGGATCCAAAACCGTGGGCAGCTCGACCTCCACTTCGAACACAAATGGCGCCACCAAAACGAATGGGCCCGTCCTCCGCCGCGCCAGCACCGGCGGCAATGCCACTTCACTACGCTTCCGGACGAGGCGGATTCCACACTCCTCTTCAAGTTCGCGGAGGGCAGTATGCAGCAGGTCGGGGTCGCCAGGATCACGCCGGCCGCCTGGAAACGACCAGTGTCCCGACCAGGAATCTTCTTGTCGCTCAGAACGACGAATGAGCAAAATGGATTCCAGCGGATGGCGTGCAAGGACGATCGCTACCGCGGCTTTGGGTTCTGCCATGTCCATATATTGGCACGTTCGATCGGCCACGGCGATTCGCTTCGGAACAGCGTGAGGTTATTGTCCGATCCTGACCTTTTTGCAGGTGAGTGAATTAACAACTCAGTGTGTCAGCGACCGCTGAGGTTCAAGGCTATCCAGAAGTTTAGGGCTCTTCCGATGTCTCGATCAGCGGAATGGGTTCGCTCGAGGGGCGGCGGATCATCTCGTCGAGAGCCGAGCCGGGGCCAACCATCGGGTAAACGGAGTCCTCTTTTTCGACATGGAAGTTAATTAAGAACGGGCCTTTTGTGCGCCGCGCCTCCTCCACCGCGGAAAGCACCTCCGCGCGGCTGCGAACAGTGGCGCCGGGGATCCCGTGGGCATCGGCGAGCTTCACAAAGTCAGGCGAAAGAATCGACACGCAGGCGTAATTGCGCGCGTACATGAACTCCTGCCACTGCCGCACCATGCCGAGGAAGCCATTGTTGATCACCGCGATGTTGATGTTCAGATTTTCCTGGGCAATGGTGGAGAGTTCGGCGGCAGTCATCTGGAATCCGCCGTCGCCGGCGATTACCCAGACCTCTTTTTCTGGGCAGGCGATCTTGGCGCCGATCGCCGCCGGCAGGGCAAATCCCATGGTTCCCAGTCCGCCCGAAGTGAGCAGGCTGCGCGGCGAATCATGCTTATAGTACTGCGCCTCCCACATCTGGTGCTGTCCCACGTCGGTGACCACGAGGGCCTTGCCTTCGGTAGCGCGCCACAGATCGTGAATCACGTGCGCAGCGTACAGATGGCCCAGGTCCGGCAGGTTCTTGATGTCGCGCACCGCAGCATCGCCCTTCATCACGTTCACCGAGTGCAGCCAGCTGTTGTCCTTGCGCGGCGCAATTCGCGGCAGGATGGTTTCCAGAATCTCGCGCAGATCGCCGATCAGCGCCACGTCGACCATCACGTTCTTGTTGACCTCAGACGGGTCAATCTCAAGGTGGATCTTTTTCGCCTTTGGTGCGTAGCGCGTGAGGACGCCGGTAACCCTGTCGCTAAATCGCATGCCGCAGGCGATGATCAGGTCGGACTTCTGAATGGCCTTGTTAACCCAGGCTTCTCCATGCATGCCCATCATGCCCAGCGAGAGTTCATGCGAGGCAGGGAAGGCGCCCAGGCCCAGCAGCGTCGAGGCCACCGGAATCTGCAGGCGCTCGGCCAGGGTGCGCACCTGGTTCATCGCATTGGATTCCAGAATGCCGTGCCCGGCCAGGATGATCGGCCGTTTGGCCGAGAGAATCAGCTCGACAGCTTCGCTGATGGCGTCTTGTTCTGCCGAGAGCATCGGGTGCGAGCGGTGCGGAGTCGGTGCGGCGGCATCGAAATCGAAATCGGCCAGGCCCTGCTGCGCGTCCTTGGTAATGTCCACAAGAACGGGGCCGGGACGTCCGGAACGTGCGATCAGGAAAGCCTCGCGCAGCACCGGGGCAACCTCCTCCGTGCGTGTCACGCTGTAGTTGTGCTTGGTGATGGGCAGCGTAATCCCGGTGATGTCGACTTCCTGGAAGGCATCGCTGCCCAGCAGTTTGGAGGAGACCTGGCCGGTGATGCAGACCATCGGCACCGAGTCCGACATAGCGGTGGCGATGCCGGTGACCAGGTTGGTCGCGGCCGGGCCGGAGGTCGCAATCGCCACGCCCACCTTGCCGGAGGCGCGCGCGTATCCGTCTGCCGCATGAGCAGCGCATTGCTCGTGGCGAACCAGGATATGGCGGATCGGGTATTTGCGCAGAGCATCGTAGACGGGCAGGATGGCTCCGCCGGGATAGCCGAATACTTCGCGCACGCCCTCGCCCTCGAGGGTGGCCCAGACGATCTCAGCGCCGGTCAGGCGCGGCGTTTGGCTGGCGGCGGATGCGGGGGATTCGCTCATGGTGGGTTTCTCCTTGGTGCGGCTGTGCAAAGCAGATTGTCGACAAGTAATAAAACGCTTCTGCATTGGACGCAATCGGACTACCCGAAGATGGAAGCTGCGGCCTCGGCTGATTGGGCGTTTTGTGTGGTGCGCGGTTGATAACTGCAACATGGTTCTTCGGCGAAAATATCATCTGTCAAGGCGTAGGCTCTGGCGCGTGAGCCTCCGCAGATCTGCTTATACTCGCAACGCCCGCACTTGCCGAGCAGATTGCTCTCGTCGCGCAGGGACTGAAATAGTGGACTCTCGCGATAAAGCTTTGTAAGCGATTCGCTCCGTACGTTGCCGGCCGAGATTGGCAGGAATCCACTGGGAAATACTTCACCGGTGTGGGAGACGAAAGCGAACCCTTTTCCGTCATTGATTCCCTTGGGCGCACGTCCGATTCCGTCGGCGGAGGCGGTGCCGAGTACCGAAGGCAAATTGGCTGGCCTGGTCGCTCCATCACGCCGCAGTTCGGTGCGGCGCTGCAGCAGATAGCGCCGATAGTGCTGGGCCTCCGTGCTCTTGATGTCGAATTTCACCCGCCGGGAGGTCTCATATAACTTTGCAAACACCTGCTCGAACTCATCCGCAGAAATCAAATCGATATCCGCGCCGCGCCCAGTTGGGACTAGAAAAAAGACACTCCACAGCGCGATATCGAGTTCCTCTAATAACGCGATGATGGCGTCGAGGTACTTTAGATTGTGGCGCGTGATCGTGGTGTTGATCTGTACTGGAAGATCGATCTCGCGTGCCCAGCGCGCGCCCTGGATGGTGAAGTCAAAGGAGCCCGCAACGCGCCGGAAGCCATCGTGAATAGCGGCGGTGGGACCATCGAGGCTGATGGCAAGACGAGCAAGGCCGCTCTCCTTCAGTTTCACAATGGCCTCGCGGGTGAGCAGCGGAGTAGCACTGGGGGTCATCGAAGGTCTTAATTCGCGATCCGCCGCGTAGCGGACGAGTTCATAGATGTCGGTCCGCTTCAAGGGATCGCCGCCGGTCATAACGAAGAGCGGAGCTTGGAGCGCTGCAATTTCATCGATCAAACTCTTCGCCTCCTCCGTCGATAACTCCATAGGATTGCGCGCCGGCTGGGCGCACGCCCGGCAATGGAGGCAGGCGAGGTCGCAGGCCTGTGTGGTTTCCCAGATCACCAGGAACGGCCGTTCGTCGAAGTCAATGTTCAAGTAAGCTGCCGGACTTGCCGAATTCCCATTTTGCCGCATGGTGTCACCTCACTGTTGTTACAGATTCGCAGATTCCGGTTGCCGCCGAAGCGACTCAAGTCACAGGCTTCACGACACATTGCCGGCTGAACCGGATTGAGGGGCGCACAGGTCAACCTGGACCAACTGTGCAGAGGGCGGCTGGGAGCGGAAGGTCAGGATCATGTTCACCGCGAAGAGCGTGACCGCCGTAAGTTCGGTGAGCGCCGAAATTGGCAGGACTTTCCAGGCGCTTTGAAGAATGCCCTGGTAGGCGAGCACCTCGGAGGAGACGCGCAGCAGGCATCCGGCGGTGAGCACGCCGAGGCTTGCGCCCATCAGGCGCGGGCTGTACAGCAATCGCATTCCACTGAACGCTGGCAAAACCCGCTGGCCGATTGCGAACACCATGGTAGACACGAAACCGACGGTCAAGGCGTGGCGTGATGCGCCCCAGATGCCATCGGGGTTCGCAGCGAAGGCTGCCCACACACCCAACACGGCGGCCACGACCAGCCATGCGTACGCCAGGCGGACGAAGTACGGGAAGGCGGAATGAACGCCCCTCGTCTTCGGCGGCTGTATCGACCGGGTCTGAACCCGAAGGGCGAAGTTTGAAAACACGGCGGCAGCCAGCAGCAGAATCACCGCGGCACGGAAGGCTCCCAGCAACGCAGTCGTTACCCCTGCGATGTCGAGTGCGAGCGCGAGCAAGAGCCCGCGATTGCAGGGAGCGCGAATTCCCAGGAAGGTGGGCAGCCAGCGCGCGCTGAATCCCCACACCAAGGGCACCATAAAGCCCCACGCCATCAACGCCAGGTAGCGCTGATCGAAACTTTGCGCAAAGGCGGGAGAGCCAGCGTGGATGGCTGCCCAGATGCAACCGCCAAGATTGGCAGCGAGAGTTCCAAGCAAGCCCACGGTTCCGTTCATGACCACAAGAATCCAGGTGTCAAACTTGGGGCGTTCTTGCGATGAGCCCGGGGGCTTGTGCGTGGACACTGCGCGGAAGAAGATGAGAAATGCCAGCAGTTCAAGGGATGCGGAGATAGGAAGGATGGCGCGCCAGTGCCATTCGTAAACGCTGGCCGTCCACCTTGCGGTTACGCCCACGGTCCACAGCAGCCAGCAACTCCAGGCTTCCCACAGCGCGAATCGCTGAGCGCTGCGACCCCGCGGAATCGAGTAGAAGCCGATACCGAGAATGAACGTGCCGATCCATCCAAAGACCTGAGCGTGGCCGTGCGCCTGAATCCACGAGGCGGAGATCGAAGCAGCCGCGTGCTTGTTGCTGATGGAGAGCAGATTCCAAACGCCGAGAAAGGTCCCTGGCAGCAGCATGAAAGCCAAGCCGGTGCCGATGAACAGCACCACGAGACGGGACAGAGCAGCTTCCCGCTCGCGGGTAGCCAAGGCACGATTGTGCGGCTGTTCATCGCTCGCTGGATTTACGCTTTTCACTAATCCCATAAGTCACCCCTAACCCGAGCGCTACGAAGGCAACCTGCATCGCGCGCTCTTGCATTCAAGCGACCCGCGCACGCGGGCCCTCTGTAAGCGAGGCGAAATCAGCAAGGCAGCGTGGTCTCCTTCGCAATCGCGCGCGGAAAGAGAATATTGTTTTCGAGATGAATGTGCTGGTGCAGGTCCTGCTCGAATTCATGCAAGCCAGCATAGTATGCGTGATAAGAGGGGCACGCATCTGAAGGCGGAGTGTAGTTACCGCTGAGCTGCCTGATTTTCGCCAGCAATTCTCCCGCGCCTTCGTGTTCCTACATCATCATGGCAACGGGGTTGGCGACCGTTCCGAAGCAGCTGTGCGGTTTCGCGCTACCGCTGGCCAGGGCACGCTCCAACTGGGCGATGTAAGGAAACAGGATCTGTTCTTCTTTCATCAGATGTTGGGTCAACTCCTGATCCAGCGCCTGCAATGCGGATTGAATGTGAGCTAGCTCCGCGTGATTGGATCCGTGCGCCGCGACCACTTTTTTGGCCAGCGTGTCCAGGCGTGGCAGCTCTTTCTTTACATACTCGTGGCGCTGCGAGACGATGTGTCCGGCCAGACTTTCAAGCGAAGCCTTGCTCCAGTCCGTTAGCGCGGGGCCGGACTCCGATGCGGCGTCTACCAGAGCGGCCAGCACGGTGCCGACCTCGACATCCTGTTCGGTACAGGCAATGGCGAGAGGCTTTCGCCCTCCACAGCAGTAGTCGATTCCGAACTGTTCAAAGACTCGAATCGACGATGGGTGGTTAAGCGCGATTTCACGGACGGTTTCAGTGACAGTGGGCATATCAATCTCCTTGCATCTTGAAAATAGAAGGGTGCGGTGTTTGCCGCAGCGACCAAAGTCACTTGCCGAATACGCAGTCCAAATAACAATAGAGAGAACTTATCGCGGGTGGCGCCCTCTCGGTGCCGAAGGCGTTGATCGAGGGATACGATTGAACACGAAGCGTATAGATCTGGCGGAGGTCCTTCATAAGACAGGCCTGTTTTCCAGTCTTTCTCAGCCCGAGTTACAGTTGCATCCAGCGTCCGACAGGCTGGTCGGACGGGATTCGGCTGCCGCGCGAAACTGGGGGCCGCAAGGCGGTGTGCACGGAGTTGGAGCCGTTACAGACGCTTGGGATAAATGTGATGAAAACAAAGGAAGATGGTGAGCGCGGTAGGAATCGAACCTACAACCTACTGATTAAGAGTTGTAGAAAACTCATGTTGCCAATATCACTCGGTACATTCAAGTACCAAGAAACAAAGGCGAACCAGCACTATTGGAGAGAATTTCAGCAGTGCTGGTTCATACCTCTGCATATCGGCTCTCCCCACAGAATCACCCACGAATTTATGTCATGGTAGGGCCAAGAAAGAGCATCCGGCGATGCGCGGGTTGCGCGGAAGATTTGTGCTGAACGACGAGCTGTCTACATGTTTGTCGAATTGGTAGTGTCCTAAAAAACCGCATTGAGGCCTCTTCACTAAGATTGCGGCCATGCGCAAGACGCGCAGGTGGACGCCCCCGGAACAAAACCGAGGGCGCACAAGTCTGGAATGAACTGGATAGGCGAGAGCAATTAAGAGGGTAACTTAGCCTAGACAACCTAGACGACCAGAAACGGCCTCACGCGGTAGCGGATTCCGCAGAGTTTCTTTGCTCTTCTCCGTTGTCTTTCGAAGGCGGTCTACTGTTTGGTCGGCTTCTCTGCGCTGGTTTGCCTGACTGTCTTTCACCACTTGGCGAAGTCTCTCGATTTGGATGTTCGTTTCTGGCACTGCGTTCCTCCTTCCGCAACGGCCGCGCTTTTTCTGATGCTTCTTCGGCCACTAATGAAGCAAAATTGGCGATTAAGGGGGTGTCCACTGGGCGAATCAATGCCGATTTCAAAAGATTAAAAATCGACATTTCCTGTTCGCTGAATCCGTCCACATTCTTAAACAACGTCCCCGCTTCTTCGCGATCAATAACAAAAGCATGAGTGGGGTAGTCGTTCACCAAATGCCCTACAACTGTTTCGGCATCGTAGCGCATGTTCTCCATATTGGCTAACTGTTTGCCATACGCTTTAGTAACCTCTAATCCTCTTTGTGCGATTCCGATCCGATGCGGGTCGAGCTGGGCGGTAATGGGTTCAACCAATCCAGTTGCCAGCTTTGTAGCAATTTCGCTTGCTAACCGAGTGGAGATAGAATGCCCGCTTCTTCTTAATATCGTCAGAAGGTTCTGTTCGAAACAGGCAAAAGCATGATCTGTTAAGTACCGAAGTGTGCTGAACACTTCGAGCCCCGAAGCTCGCTGATCAATCTCATCTGGTCGGGTTAATTGCGTATCCAGTGGACCTAATTCTCCGAAGTCAGAAAATCCGAGAGAATTAGCGCACAGGGCAATCATGGTCCCGGCGCTTTTACAGTACGAAGGAATCAATATTCTGATGTCAACGGGATAGCGCCGATGAAGTGCACGTGCTATGCGATATGCGGCGTGGGGGTCACCACCGTAGGTACAAAGGAAAAGAGCCGCTCTCCGGCGAGGTGCTTTATACGAAACCAGTTTATCGATGAAATCGTCGGAATTCTCAGACTCAATCGCTCCAGAGAATACAAGGAGGTCCCTGTCCGTCTCCTTCATAAACCGACTCGCCGTGTTTAGTGGCTCAATTACGCCATTCTCCGACATGAGCCGAGCATATCATTGGGCACCAGAAAATCGCCATTCGAATGCGCCCCAAATTTGTCTTTTTTCATTACGGTGGTCACTTTTTCGCAGTTTCAGCACACTGCCAATCCGATGGTAGTGTACCAGTTTGAGTTCTGGAAATAAATGACGTGCGGCTGAGGGCAGGATGGGATTATTTCTTTGTTTGGCCGAAGAATTGTCCTGCATAGCCCTTATCGGGAGTGCCGAGCGTCTGCTCAAAAATCAATTGGCACACTCGCATACCGGGCACGAGTTTCACACTCATTAGTCCATGGTTACAAATTTCGAGTTGAATTGGCCCCGCGAACCCAGCGTGAATGGTGGGGGCAGTAATATGGATTCCAATTCCTAGCCTCGCCAATGAGCTCTTCCCCTCAACTCGGGCCGCCAGCCGAGAACACGTGGGTAGATCGACGTTTTCTTCTGTCCATCCGAGTAGAAATTCTTGCGGCTTTACGACGTAGCCATCCGTGCCTACTTCTTTTGTTTCGGAATAAGCTTTGACGAATTCATTGAACTTGTAGCCCTGTGTTGACGGGCAGATTACCTGCTCAACCCCCGTCACCGTCGTCGGTTTCCATATGTGGAGATACTTTGACAGGGTCAGGTCAAGACTTGTAGAGCTATAAGCTTCCACCCCGGGCACGGGATCAATGATAATCTGCCCACTCTGAATGGCTGCCTGTATTTCGCGATCCGTGAGAACCAATTCAGCCTCCTATAGCAGACTCTTTCACCCAAATTCGCCAACTCCCAGATGCGCTTTCGCGTGGAAGTTCCACCAATACATTTCCTTCTCTTCTTCCAATTTCAAACGCTACTAACCTATTGTTTTGAATATTCTTAGCTGACACTGCAACCTCTTCCGATCTGCCGTCAGCAGTCTCGATCCGCACAACTTTCTCGCTTGGCATCAAACCATCACTCACGTTGCAACTAATTTTCGCGGTCATAGACATCTCCACAGCGCTTTCGCTTTTTACTTCGCCCCAAGATATAACATAGATGATTTAGTTCCCCCTATAGGTTGTAGGTAGATTTCTGTTGAAAAACGGGGTGTAACACCTGATTCTCTGCCATTACACCAAGGATGCGATTTTCTTCCTAATCGCGGTGGAGTTTGGCTTCGATTTTTCTGACAATCTGATAGTGTGACACTGTCGAACCCAACATAAGCAGATTTCAAAACTATTTACAGCTAAGTCTATTGTTTTCAAGCTATTGCCTTTTCTGTCGAACTCGGTGTGACCCTGTGTCAATCAAATCAATAACATACAAGCCACCCCTCGAACCCGAAAGCTCCGAAATGGGGGAGTCGGATCGCACCAGAACGTAGTCTATCGACCGCCTTCCAAGAGGCGAATACGTTCTATGCGCTGGCGAGTCCTCATGCTTCGTAGCGACTCCAAATGCGCGCAATACTGGCTGCAAAACACTTTGTCAGCCCTTCCCTCTTCAAATGGCTTGAGGCAATCGTGCCGAGCGCAGAACTTGAATTTGGCATTTCTAGCCTTATCTATATGAAAGGTCGCCAAGATGGCGCGGAGTGTCATTCTTTCGTCCAGTTGAGCTTCCGGGGGATGGCTACCCCAACTAAAGGTTAGCCGGAACTGATCGTTATCGGTAAGCACCTCAGTCTTTGAAATCGAATAGTGCCGCTTGATCTTGTCCCATTCCTGAAAGGGCGTAGTCATCAACGCTCGAAGGTAACGCTGCCATTCCCCAACGGCTTCAAGGCTGACTGGGTGAACCGTCTCGCCTGCGAGAGCAAATTCTCCGGTCTTGTTCAGGAAGTCCAGAATAGTCCTCCGCTCGGTTGGCAACGCCAAGAACTCATTCCTAATAGCCCACGCATCCAGAACAACGCTCGGAGAGTTACTCCCGAAACGATCAAGTCTGCCCACTGGCGAAGCCTCCCATTCACACGGGCTGGTCCGAAATACCACCGTTGCCGGAAATGTTAGGAGGTTATTTGACATGATTTCTGGCTCGATTGTACTACTGTGCCATGCTACGTTGTAGTATCGTACTACTGCAAGGCTTTAGAGTTACTTCAGGTTGGCGGTGCACCGAGAGTGCAAATAAAAACCGCCACCGTGAAGGAAGACAAAAAGTGCTGTTATCTGTAAAAAACGTAGCCAAGCAACTCAACTGTGCGGAAGTCACAATTCGACTCTGGTGTGCCAAGGGGACTCTGGGATTTGTGAAGTTAGGTCGAGCGGTCCGCATCCCTCAAACAGAGATTGACAGACTAGTAGAACTGAATTTCGTTCCAGCTCGGAGGGGGTGCTAAATGGCAAGACAACAAAGACCCGCACCTCCGCCAAAGAAGCTCATACTGGCTCCAATCTCCGGTATCGAACCAGAGGAAATGAGATGGCTCTGGAAGCCGTTCTTACCAGAGGGCAAACTCTGCATCGTGGAAGGTGATCCCGGAATAGGGAAAACAACATCGGTCTTGGCAATTTGCGCGAACGTGACGCGAGGACTGGAGCCGATGCCGGAAGGAGTTCTGGTCGAGAGGCGACCACCTAGGCCAGTGATCTTTTTAACGGCGGAAGACGGATTGGCAGACACGATTCGGCCAAGGTTTGATCGTTTTGGAGGCGACATAGAGAGATTGTTCGTAACGCAATGTCCCGGGGTTGGATTACCTGATGTCGAGGCGATTGGAGAGCAGATCGCCAGATTAGAGCCTGCACTAATCGTAATGGACCCATTGCAAGCGTTCCTTGGGGCCGGGGTCGATGCGTACAGAGCGAATGAGGTGCGGCCAGTACTCAGCGCATACACCGAACTGCTTCAACGTCACCGATGCACCCTGCTCTTGATACGACACCTCACGAAGGGAGAAAACGCGAACGCGCTCTATAGAGGTTCTGGCAGTATTGATTTCACGGCGGCAGCTCGAACAGTGTTGCGAGTAGGAATGGACCCAAAGGACTCGACGCAACGAGCGATCGCATGTGTGAAGAGCAACAATGGCGGAACTGGCACCGCATACGGATTCCAAGTCGAAGATGGAGGAATGTTCCGCTGGACGGGCCGGAGCGATTTGACTCCTGAGCAAATGGATCGAGCGACCACCTCAAAACCAGACGGGGAGACAGCGAAAGCTCAGGACTTGTTACAGTCCATTCTGGCTCACGGCCCTAAACCTTCGGCTGAGGTACTGGCCGCGATGAAGGTGCATTTTTCTGATTCCACAGTTCAAAGGGCAAGAAATGCTCTGGGTGTGGAGAGCAAGCAGCTGGTGTTTCACGGGCCGCACCATATGGCGCTAGCTGGTGGGTTTGAGTTCAAGCCAGAGCTTCTGGTGACAGCAGAAACAGAAGCAATACCAGAGGTGCCACCTGCAACAATACCGCCAGAGCGATCTGGTCAACCCGCATATAGCGGCTTGTAATACCCCTAAAGAGTGACTATCTGACAGTCTGTGATGAAAAGAGACTGTAAAAAACGAGAGCAAATGAAAGAACTCTCCTCAGATTGTCAGAAGGTCATTCTGGAAGGAATGTCTGGTGGTTTGTGTTCTCTAGTCAGGGAATCCAGCAAAAGAACTTTATCAGATTGTCAGAAGGTCACTTTACGGGGCTGAAAGGGGCAGATGTCAGTTTTCAAAAGAGGGAATGTCTGGTGGTATGAGTTTGTGTTCTCTGGCCAGAGAGTCAGGGAATCCAGCAAGAGCGCATCCAAAACGGTTGCAGTTGCGGCAGAACGGTCCAGAAGGCGAGTATTGGAAGAGAGCTTCAATCGGATTACAAAACGAACCCAGATGCCGCTTTTCAAGGTAGCCGCAGGGCTATGGCTGTCCAGCAAGACTGGACTGGTGGAGAAGAGCATATTCGAGTATCGCCAGAGATTGAAGCCAGTAGTTGCGGAGTTTGGCGGCAAGCTGGTGTCAGACATCACCCTTCAGGATTTGAGCGAATATCAGGCGACCAGAGCAGCGGCAGGATTATCCGCTCGAACCATCAACTATGAGGTTGGCTGCATACGCGGAGTTCTCAAACAACATGGACAGTGGGCGGTACTGGCAGACCGCGTGAGGAGTCTGCGCGAACGCCACGATGTAGGCAGAGCGATTTCTACAGAAGATGAGCAGAGGCTTCTGGCAGCGTGTCAGAAGAGCAGGACTCCCACATTGCTGCCTCTGTTCGTTCTTTCAATCGACACGGGGCTGCGTTCTTCCGAGGTGAAGGCTTTAAGACGGAAAGACCTTACGCTGGAATGGAAGGACGGCAGTATTCAGAGCGGTCAGCTAATGGTTCCCAGATCGAAAACAGAGGCTGGAACAGGCAGAACGGTTCCGCTTTCCAATAGAGTGTGTGCAGTGCTCACCCAGTGGATTGCACACTTTGCAGAAGCTAGTCCAGAAAGCTACCTCTTTCCTTACCACCGCATCGGATTGTCTGGAAACAAACGCGCCACAGCAATCTATGATGTGCAGCTTGGAAGCAAAATGGGCGAGTGGAAGAGTGCGTGGAAGACGGCAGGCAACACCGCAGATGTTGATTATCGTTGGCATGATCTTCGACATACCTTCATATCGCGGCTTGCAGAGAATCCTAACGTCTCGGAAGGGACAATTCGCGCACTAGCTGGTCATGTCAGTCGGCAGATGTTGCAGAGGTACTCGCACATAAGGACCGAAGCTAAGGAGCAAGCGATTGCCGCCTTGGAGCGCGTTCGCTCGGAGGATTCGCTGGCGAACAGCAAGCCTAACTAAAAGGCGATTGTGGACCAGCATACCCACAAATCCCCCCACAGAAAATTGCGTGAAGAGATTTACTTGATTGCAAGTTGTTGATAAAGATGGTGAGCGCGGTAGGAATCGAACCTACAACCTACTGATTAAGAGTCAGTTGCTCTGCCAATTGAGCTACGCGCCCTTCCTGGGTGTATTGCGGCGGACCAGATGCGGGGTGTTTCGTTGGGCCGGTTGGCACTGCGGTCATGATTGGCTCACGACCTTTTTGATAGTAACAAACGTGCTCCTATCGCGCAATGTTCTGGTTGGCCAGGCTGTGCAAAGCCGCGCTTTCGCATGGTCTGTCCGGCTGGCTGACCGTATAAGACGCTTGCCGCTCAGTCGCTCTGAATCTGGATGAGTTCGCCGACGTCGCTGGAGCGCGGTTGCGGCTGCAGGGTCTGCGGCGAGCGCCAGAAATCGATGTAGCTGATCTGGTGGACGCAGCTCACCGTGCAATTGGGAGAGCATCCCTTGGCGGTCAGGAACTCGCGGCGCACGTCCGCCTTGGTGTATTGCAGCAGTGCAACGCCGGGGTAGCCGCGCTGCTGCGAGCAATAGTGAACCAGCCCGTCTTCGCACACATAGATGTAGCGCGCTCCGGCGCGGCAGCGCCAGTCGTTCGGCTTGCCGTTGGCGATGTTGGTCTGGAACCAGTTGAAGCGCGAATAGTTCTTGCGCTCCATGTCGTGCATCTTGAAAAACACTTCGCGCTCTTCGCCGTTCAGCGGACGCAGTTGCCCGTCTCCGTCGTGGATGATGCCCACGGTCGAAGTAAAGCCCAGCTGGCGTGCCCGCCGTCCCACCACCAGCGCATCGTGCGGAGTACGGATGCCTCCGCCCACCACGCTGTTGATGTTCACATGAAATTCGGCGTGTTCGCTGAGCAACTGCAGCTTCTTGTCGAGCACCTTCAGGCTCTTTTTGGAAACGTCGTCGGGCGTCACGTTATCGATGGAGATCTGCATGTGGTCGAGCCCGGCGCGGTTCAGCCTCTGGATGCGCTCGGCGGTCAGCAGGTATCCGTTGGTGATCAGGCCGGCGATCATGCCGTTTTTGCGGATGCGGTGGATGATGTCATCCAGTTCGGGATGCAGGATAGGCTCGCCGCCGCTGATGGTTACAATCGAGGTTCCCAGGCGCGCCAGCTGATCCAGGCGCTGGTACATCGTTTCCAGCGGCACCGGTTTGCTAGTGGCGTCAAACTCGTTGCAGTAGGCGCAGGCCAGGTTGCAGCGCCGCATGGGAATGATGTGGGCCATCACCACGTGTCCGGTGTCGGCCACGCCGCGGGCGATCATGCGCAGCTCTCTCAAGCGCCTGCTGACGGCGGCCCACTTGCGAGGAAACCCTTGTCTCTTCTGTGACATAGATATATGCATTCCATTACATCACGCGCGCCGGGAAGCAGGGAAGCCGGAGGTAGCCGGAACGCGTAATTCGGGCTGCGAAGGGTAAAGATTTCCATTGGGCTGCGATTGCGCAATCCCGCACCGGCTCCCAGTTCAGGATTCGGCCAATCCGCCCCACTAGTTTATAATCCATGCTTCGCCCTTTATTTTTCGGAGCCCACTGGAAGATGATTCGATTCCTGCAAACCCCTGGCCGAGTTCAGAAGGCACTTCTGATCGGCTTCCTTTCCATCGTGTGCATCATGATGGTCGTTACGCTTGTTCCCGGCGGCATGCTCGGTGATTTGACCGGCGGGAGCGTCAGCGCCGATTCGGTAGCTAAGGTCGAAGGCCAGGATGTCACCATCCAGGAAGTCGACCAGGCGGCGCGCGGCATGATGCAGCAGCGCCACATCCCCGAACAGTTCCGCTCGCTCATCCTGCCCCAGGCCGTCCAGGCGGTGGTCATGCGCAAGCTGTATCTGAACGAAGCCGAGCATCTCGGCCTGCGCGCCACCGATGACGATCTGCGCTATGAAATGCAGCACGGTCCAATCTCGCAGGCGCTCTATCCCAATGGATCGTTCATCGGCGCCGACAAGTACCGGGATCTGGTGGCGTCGCAGTTCAACCTCAGCGTTCCTCAGTTTGAGCAGGAGCTGCGCAACGACATCACCATGCGCAAACTGCGCACCGTACTCGGCGCCGGGGTCTATGTCTCCGACGCGGACCTGCACGATGCCTTCAACAAGCAGAAGACCAGGGTCAAGTTTGACTACGCAGTCCTGACCACTGCCGACTTGGAGAAGTCGGTCACCGTGGACGACTCCGAACTGCGCGCCTATTTCGAGAAGAACCAGCAGCAGTTCGCCAACACTCTGCCGGAGCAGCGCAAGGTCAAGTACGTGGTGATCGATCTGTCTCGCCTGCCCAACCCGGCCAAGGTGACCAACGACGAACTGCAGAGTTACTACCGCCAGCACGCCGATGAATTCCGTGTCCCCGAGTCGGTAATCGTCCGCCACATCCTCATCAAGCTCCCCCTGCCCGGTCCCGATGGCAAGGTGGATGCCAAGCAGGCCGCGGCCGCGCAGGCCAAGGCGGACGACGTTCTGAAGCAGCTGCGCAAGGGCACGGATTTCGCCGAGATGGCGAAGAAGTACTCCGACGATACGGCGACCGCCAAGAGTGGCGGTCTGGTGGGTCAGCTGGTGCAGGGCTCCGGATCGGCACCGGACATCGAGAAGGTCGCCTTCGGCCTCGCCAAGGGACAGATCTCGAATGTAATCCCGACCAGCTACGGCTTTGAAATCATCCGTGTGGACGACAAGATTGCCGCCCACGCCCGCTCGCTCGACGAGGTCCGCGCCCAGATTGAACCGGTCGTCGCGGCCCAGAAGAACCAGGCCATCGCGGCGCAGCTTGCCCGCACCGTCGAGACCCAGGCCGCCTCCGTCGGACTGGACAAGGCTGCCTCGGCCAACGGCCTGCAAGTGCAGGAGAGCGGTCTCATCACGCGCAGCGATTCGCTGCCCGGCATCGGAAACTCGCCGCAGTTCGGCGATGCGGTCTTCGGCATGAAGGCCAACGCGGCTCCGGCATCGGTCTCGCTCGCGACCGGCTATGCCGTAGCTCAGGTCACCGAAATTAAGCCGCCGTCCACTCCCACCTTTGAGCAGGTGAAGGACCGCATTGCCTCCGAGTTTAAACAGCAGAAAGCCCAGGCCATGCTGGCCCAGAAGCTGCAGGAACTCAGCGACAAGGCAAAGTCCTCGCATAACCTGCAAGAGGCCGCCAAGGCCGTGGGCGCAACCGTAAAAACCAGCGACCTGGTGGCTCCTGACGGCCAGGTGCCGGACATCGGCGCGCTGGCTTCCGCGGCTCCGCAGGTGTTTGACATGAAGCCGGGCGACATCAGCCAGCCCATCAGCCTCGGGCTGAAGGGCGTCGTCATCGATCTGCTCGAAAGGTCGGCTCCTACCGACGCCGAGTTCGATCTGACCAAGAACCAGCTCAAGGCGTCGCTGCTGGACAGCAAACGCTCTGAGATCGAGGAAGCCTTCGTCGTGGCCCTGCGCGACCGTACCCAGAAGCAAGGCAAGCTCGTGATCGACCAGAAGAAGGTGGAAGCGCTGGCCGGGAGCAAAGAGTAGCCGAACCAAGCCTCATAGTCGGGGAGGGGTGACCCTCCCCGATTTTGTTCGCAACATTTGTTCGCAACAAGCGCTCAGCAGTGCATCCAATCAAGCAAGCGGAAATTCAGGTAATCGGCCACACTCTGACCTCATGCTCGACAAACGAAGCGCTGGAATCCTGTTGCATCCCACCTCCCTGCCTGCCCACGGCGGAATCGGCGACCTTGGGCCGGCGGCCTATGAGTTTGTCGATTTCCTCGCCGCCGCGCGCCAGGGACTCTGGCAGATTCTGCCCCTCAATCCGGTCGGCCTCGGAAATTCTCCCTACTCCTCCACCTCGGCCTTTGCGGGCAACTTTCTGCTGGTCAGTCTCGATCGTTTGGCCGAGCGCGGCATGATCCCGCAGGAGAGCGTTCGCGCCCTCGACAATCAGCATGGCCGCGTGGATTACGCGCGGGTGATGCAGGAGAAGCTGCCCTTATTGGAGCAGGCTGCCGACTGGTTTCTGAGCCATGCCCAGGGCGAGGCCCGCGCCCGCTTCGACCGATTCGTCGCCGAGACCTCCTGGTGGCTGGAAGACTACGTTCTCTTCGAGGCCTTGCGCCTCCGTTACCACCAGTGCAGCTGGAACTGTTGGCCGAAGGAGCTTGCCCATCGCGATCCCAAAGCGCTGGCCGCGGTTCGCCAGGAGTTGCACGAGGAGCTCGACCGCGCCCGCTTTCTGCAGTTCGCCTTCTTCGAGCAGTGGCGCGCCTTGCACGCCTACGCCCGCAGCCACGGCGTAAAGATCATCGGCGACGTCGCCATCTTCGTCAGCTATGACTCGGCCGATGTCTGGACCCACCCGGATACCTTCCGCCTCGACGCCGATACGCTGGAGCCGGATTGCGTGGCCGGCGTTCCGCCCGATGCCTTTTCCGAGACCGGCCAGCGCTGGGGCAATCCGCTCTACCGATGGGCCGAACTCAAGCAGCGCGGCTACGACTGGTGGGTCAAGCGCATGAGCTGGGCGCTGGAGAGCTGCGACATCATCCGCCTCGATCACTTCCGCGGCTTCCTGCAATACTGGGAGATCCCCAACAGCGAACCCACCGCCGTGCATGGCCGCTGGGTGGATGGTCCGGGTGAAGATCTGTTCCGCGTGCTGCGCGAACGGCTGGGCGATTTGCCCTTCATCGCCGAAGACCTCGGCGTCATCACCCCCGACGTCACCCATCTGCGCGAGCGGCTGGGAATGCCCGGCATGCGCGTCCTGCAGTTCGGCTTTGGCGATCCCGGCGCGCACATCTACCTGCCGCACCGCTACCACCCCAATACCGTGGTTTATACCGGGACGCATGACAATGACACCACCCTGGGCTGGTGGAAAAACTGCATGGGAGATGAGCGCCGATTTATCGAGGCGCTGCTGGGCAATCCCTGCGATGGCGTCAACTGGGCCATGGTGCGCCTGGCCCAAAGCTCCACCGCCAATCTCTGTGTGGTGCCCATGCAGGATGTGCTGAGTCTTGGTTCGGAGGCGCGCATGAACATTCCCAGCTATGGCGACGGCAACTGGTCCTGGCGCTGCCCGCCGGGCGCTCTGCAGCCGGAACTGGCACAGAAGCTGGCCACCCTGGCCGAGATCACCGACCGCAATCCCTCCTTCGATCATCCGCCCAACGGGGAGCCAGGGCCCAACTACGCCGCCTAGCCGAGCGTCTGCGGCCGGCACGCAGCGTTACCCGCCCAGCGCCTGCGGCCGGCAGCGCAGCGTTACCCGACTGCCGCCCGGCACCTGCGGCATCGCTGGCGGCAGGCAGTAGGCGCGGGAGTTTTCTGCATCCGAAGCAGTGGGCTTTTGACGAACCAGCCCCGAACGCAGACAATACTGTTTTGCTGTGTCTCGGGCCAATCCGGGCGCGGTCCGAAATTTTCAGGAGGCATCATGGCACAAAGCGGTGAACTGATTCGATTGATGAATTACGTGGACGACATTGCCACCACTCTCCGGCGCATCGTCACCGGCAGCAGCTTTATCACCCCGGAAGAGCGCAAGAAGCTGGCCGAGTACATGCGCAACTCCGATCCGAATTTCACCAAAATGGTCGATGAGCTGGACAAGTAATCATGGCGGCCTGGGTTGCCGATAACGCTGCTGCGGACGCTGGTGATAACGCCAGTGAGACCTCTGTGGAGACCATCGCCGTCATCGGCGCCGGCAAAGTCGGCCGGGCGCTGGCCCGTCGCGCCGCCGTAGCCGGATTCCGCGTGGTCCTCGAAGACCTGATTCCCACCTCGCTCGAAGCGGCGCGGCGGGAAATTCGCCGCTCGCTCGACGATGCCGTCAGTTCCGGCCTGCTCGATCCAGCCGTCGCCGACCAGGCCTTCGCCCGCATCGACTGTGCCACCACCATCGAAGACGCCGCCCGCCGCGCCCGCATCGTCATGGAGACCGGCCCCGACGAGTTCGAATCCAAGCTGGAGATGTTCTGCCTGCTCGACCGCGTCTGCCTGCCCGGCACCGTCATCGTCAGCAACTGCCACGCACTCGAACTCAGCGACACCTCGGCCAAAGCGGAGTCCATCGTCGGCATGTATTTCTCGGGCGACCCACTCTCCGGCGAGCACGCTGAGATCCACTGCTCGGCCTTCACCAGCGCGGGCGCCCTCGCCGTGGCCGAGCGCCTCGCCGCGCGCATGGCCTCCAGCTACCAAATCACGCGAGATGGAGATGCGGCAACCGTCTAGCCAGGCAAGGTGCCCCACATCTGCCGCATTTAGCGGATGTGGGACTTCCGCAGGCAGGCTGATCTACTGGTCGCTTCTCTCGAAGGGTTTTGCCACGTATTGCCGCGCCTCGTCGAGCGCGGCCTGGGTATTGTCGTTGGTCTGCAGAGCTTGCCGGTACTCGCTGAGGGCGCGTTCGCGCTGTCCGCAGATGTCGAAGATCTTACCCAGCTGAACGTGGCTCCAAACCTCGGTCCACTTCGGCTCGCCGTCTCCGTTGAGTGAGTCGCGATAGGAGTTGGCCGCCGCCTGGTAATTTTTCTGCAGGTAGAAGACCTCGGCAATGCGATAGTGCGCCAGCGAACTGTTCTTGTTCTGCTCGATGGCGTGCTGGAACTCCTTGAGCGACTCGGCCAGGTTTCCCTGCTGCACCAGTTGCTGTCCGCGCAGAATCGCCGTGCGCAGCCGCAGCTCTACGGAGTTCTTCAGCACCCGGTTCTCCGGGTCCAAGGTGATCTCGCGCGGCTTGCCGAAGGTCTCCACCGTGTAGCTGGAGTCGGTTCCCACCACGTCGATGATCTTCTCCTCCGACTTGCCGTCGGTATCGATCTTCAGCTGCACCGGCATGCGGAACAGGTCCAGGTCCTGCTGAATCTGGCCCACCACGCGGAAGCCGCTCTTAATCCGGAACACCGTGTACTTGTCCTTGAACTCCGGAGCCCCGGTCGAGTCCAGCCACTGCGAATAGAACCAGGTCAGCGGCTCGCCCTGGATTCCCTCGGTGACTTTTTGCAGTTCCTTCACTGCCACCGCCTTGCCCTCGTAGTTCTGGAAAAGCGTCCGCATCGCCCGGTCGAACTTCTGGTCTCCCATCACCCAGCGGAGCATGTGATACAACATGCCGCCCTTGTCGCTGGCCATCGACTGGAAGACCGGGTCAAAGGTGTCGAGCGTTCCAATCTGTCCCAGCGGAACGCTGTCATAGGCCAGCGCGCCCACGGCCATGTCCTTCACCGCCTCCTGCGCGCCCGCCGCACCCGCCGCGTATTCGATGTAGCGGCTCTCGCTGTAGCGCGCGCCGCCGTCCTGGATCCACCAGTCATTGCGCGTGGCCGGGCTCACCATGGTGCCGAACCACTGGTGAGCAATGGCGTTGGCCAGCAGACGGTAATTCACCTTGGGGTTGATGTTGCGCGCCGCCAGCCCGGCAATCTCCGGCGCCCACGTCGTCGGCACGGAATCATCCGGCAGCTCCACCAGTTTCAGCTCCTGGCTGGTCGGAACGCCATAGACGGTGACGAAGAATCCCAGCTCCTTGGCCGCCAGCTCGCCATACTGCTGCGCCAGGTTAGCCCGGTCCGGCAGAAAGTACACATGCACGGTCATGCCCGCTTCGCTCACCGCGGTATCGCTGAACTTTCCTACCACCACCGTCCCCGGAAAACCCGGCTTGCTCCAGCTGAAGCGGAAGGTCTTCATCCCGGCATCGGTCTGTGCTTCGGGCTTGGCTCCGCCTTGCGGCTGGTCTGCGGATGGGGTTGCGGATTGAGCCGCGGATTGAGCCGCGGATGGGCTCCTGGACTGTGCCCCAGCGCTCTTGTCAGCCGCAGGCTTCGCCTTCCGTCCTGTCCCTCCGCGGCGCGGCAGCTTGGGTGTGGGCTCCGCGCTCTCGTCGCTGGCCTTGGCAGCCGCTTCCGCCACGGGCGGTGCGGCTGCGGATTCCGCTGCGGCCACGTTTCCGCTGGAAACCACGGTGTACCCGGCTGGAACGTTGATCTTCACCCGCGCGGTAAATCTGTCGATGCCGAAGTTGGTCACCGGAAACCATCTTCCGGAGTACAGCAGATAGCTGATCGGGTCGCCCACATAGGCCAGCCTCAGCCCCGGAACCGGGCTGTCGTCCGCCGAGGTCACATTGCCCTCGTAATTGAACGTCAGCGTCGCCTCCTGCCCCTTGCTCATGCCGTTGGGCAGCAGAACGCGCACGGTCGAGTCCTGCGAGACGCGCTCAGCCGGCAGCACGTTCCCCGCCTGGTCCGTTACCTGGGTTACGCGCAGGGCATTGTGCAGCTCAAAGCTGGCGATGCTGATGTCGTCCAGCGCCACGAACTTCACCACCGCGCGCGCCGTCAGCTTGTGCGTCAGCGGAGAAACTGTGGCCTCAATGCTATAGTCTTCCGCCTGGATGCGCGGCTTTTCCCTGGCCGGCAGGCGCACCGGCAGCAGCCCGGCCAGCAACATCCCGGCCAGCCCGGTCAAAAAAGTTTTGCGAACGGTCCACCTGGCTCTCCGTCCAGCCGATTGCATTGCCATGTTGCTCCTGCGGAGTGTGCTTCCATCCGGGGCGGTCATCCCGGGTTGATCCATCGAACGCGCAATCCAAGTTGCTCAGCTTACGTTGATGTAGAAAATCCTACAGAAGATGCCGGGCCCATGCTCCGCCCGCACGCCTATTCCCGCTTCCGCACGGAATTTTGCGCAACCCGCAATATCGCCTTCGCCGCCCGCCGCGCCGTCGTCTCCCGCGCTGCCTCCGGGCTGCCGGATGGACTGCCGGAGGAGATGTCAGCCGAAGCCGCCGCTATCTCGCCGTGCGGCAGCCCACGCAGCAGGCTTCGCACCTTCGCCAGAGCCTCCGACATCTTCCGCCGCGCCGGGCCGTCTTCCAGCAGCGCGCGCACCTCGCGCTCAACCCGCTCCGGCGTAAAGTCCTCCTGAATCAGTTCGGGAACCACCTCGCGCCCGGCCACCAGGTTCACCATCCCATAGTGCGGCAGCTTCACCAGATGCCGTCCCAGCGCCCAGGTCAGCCCCGCCACGCGATAGACCATCACAAACGGCGTGCCGATCAGCGCCGCCTCCACCGTGGCCGTGCCGCTGGCCACCACCCCCACCCGCGCATGCAGCAAACTCGCCCGCGCATCATCAGTCAGATGGATCAGAAATGACGGGTGCCCCATCCTAGCCTGTTGTCGGCTAGGGTGGGGTAGTTGACCTTGCTCTTGATCTTGCTGTTGTTCCTGTTCCTGCAACCTTGCAACTTTGCAACCTGGAAACTTTGAAACCTCCCCCGTCACCCACTCCCGGTCCAACGTGCTCGCCACCGGCATCACGAATTCAAACTCTGCTCCCATTCGCTCCGCCGCCCCCAGCATCGCCGGCAGATTCATCCCCAGCTCTTTCCTCCGGCTGCCCGGCAGCAGCGCAATCCAGGTGCGCGCGGGATTCAGTCCCCACCGCTGCGCAAATTCCTCGCGGCTCACCGTGGGCGCTTCCAACTCGCTCAGCGGATGCCCCACATACTCCACCTGCACCCCGTGACGCGCGTAGAACTCGCGCTCAAACGGAATGATCACCAGCATCGCCGACACATACCGCAGCACCAGCTTCAGGCGGCCCTTGCGCCAGGCCCACAGCTGCGGGCTCACGTAATACACCACCGGAATCCCACGCCGGTGCAGCTGTTTGGCTAGCCGGAAGTTCCAATCCGGAAAGTCGATCAGCACGGCCACATCCGGACGCCGCCGGTCCACCTCCGCCAGCAGCCGATGGAACCTGCGGTAAATCCCCGGCAGGTGGCTGAGCACCTCCACCAGTCCCACCACCGCCACGTCGCGCGCCTCGACCACCAGTTCGCAGCTTGCCTCGCCCATCCGCTCGCCGCCCAAGCCAAAGCACTCCACCGCGCGGGTGCCCGTGCGCCCGCGGCCGGCAGCGGCGTCCTTCGCCGCGTTATCCGGCTCAGCCCCGCACAAATCCCGCAGCGCCGCCATCAACTCCGCGCCATACATATCCCCGGAGGCTTCCCCGGCGGAGATCAGCACCCGCAAGGGGCGGCCTGCCGTTGGGGCCGAATCGAGATTTTTTTCCATAGCCATGCGTGCCGTCAGAATATCAGGCACCGCGGCGGAAGCAAGAAATGCGCCCGGATGCGCGAGGTTTCTCGACAATTCCAGAGATTCAGGCTAATCTCACCTCCATGCGGAGCATGGGATTTACCAAGGCGGCATTCTGGTTGGGCGTGGCGTCCTCGGCCGCTTCCGTGGTGCTCTACGCCGCCATGAAGATCATGTCATCGTGGGCTCTGTCCCGGAGTTCCGGCGAGCGCAACCTCCGCATCGCGGCGATTGCAATCATCTTCGGCGCGCCCATCCTGTTCTGCGCCGCCGCCGGCGTTCTCAGCCTGCTGGCCAGCGCGGCCTCGTTCGCCTGGCAGCGCATGTTTCGCCGGGAAAAATCCGAGCAACCGAGCCGCACCGCTTCGTAATCTCCCGGGCACCCGCCACGGCCTAGCACCGATTTCATCCCGTGACCCATCTTTGGTACTCACCCCCACCCAGCCCCGCCGAGCTATACTGGAAGCCATAAAGGTCCCAGTCCCTTGTCCTCCACGCAGCAGAAATTCGCCGTGCACACCCGTCCCAACTGGGCAGAGATCTCCCTCTCCGCGCTGGCCGAAAACTATCGCACCATCACCCAGCACGTTGGCCCCGGCGTCACCGCCTGCTGTGTCATCAAGTGCGACGCCTACGGACACGGCGTCATCGAATCGGCCCGCGCCCTGGAAGAAGCCGGAGCCCGCTGGCTCGGCGTCACCTCCACCGAGGAGGGTGTAGCCGTGCGCGAAGCCGGAGTCAAGCTGCCCATCCTGGTCATGACCGGCTTCTGGCGCGGCGAAGAGGACGCCGTCCTGCGCAACCGCCTCATCCCGGCCATCGCCACCCTCGAACACATCGAAGCCATCGAAGCCTCCGCCCAGCGACTCGGGCTCGCCCGCCGCATTCCCGTCCATCTCAAGGTCGATACCGGCATGGCGCGCCTCGGAGTCTCGCTTGCCGAGCTCCCCGCGCTGGTCGCCCGTATCGCGGCTTCGCCCGTGGTTCTGCTGCAGGGAGTCTTCAGCCACCTCGCCGAATCCGAAATCCTCGACTCGCCCTTTGCCGCCCAGCAGCGCACCGACTTCGAGCGCGCCCTCGCCATCATCGACGCCGCCGGACTCCATCCCCGCTACTCTCACCTGGCCAACACTGCCGCCACCGTCGCCCGGCCGGATACCTGGAACAACATGGTCCGTCCCGGCCTCGCGCTCTATGGTTACAACCTCGTCTGCAAGCTGAGCTGTCAGGGACCCCGAGCCGACGCAGCCGTGCTGCCCGTTCAGCCCGTCCTTACCTGGAAGACCCGCATCATCGCCCTCCGCGATATCGCCAATGGCACTCCGGTCGGCTACAACCGCCAGTGGGTCGCCGACCGTCCCACCCGCCTCGCCGTCATCCCCGTCGGCTACGGAGACGGCTTCAACCGCCAGCTCTCCAACCGCGGCCGGGTCATCCTGCACGACCGCTATGCCCCCATCCGCGGCAACGTCAGCATGGACCTCACCATGATCGACGTCACCGACATTCCCGACCTTGCCATCGGCGACGAAGTCCTGCTCATCGGACGCACCCCTCACTGCTCCATCGGCGCCGACGACATGGCGCGCATCGCCAACACCGTCACCTACGAAATCCTCTGCGGCCTGTCCCCCCGCGTCCCCCGCGTCTACGTCGAGTAGCGATCGAATTCTTTTCTCCGCCAGCAAAGATGCCCAATCGCACTCGACCTCCAGTGAGTGACAAAAGTCATTTGAATAGGCATGTCACCGCTCAATACTTGTGAGAGTGGACGTCATCTGATTTCAGCGGCCACGTGCGCGTTGGCCGTAATTACAATCGCGGACAGAGACATTGTGGGAGTCCTATGAACCGAAAGCGACAACGGCTGGAATCCTTGCCGGTACACCCGACCGGCAGGGCAGGGGCAGAACCGAAAACGATTCGCATCGATGGACTTGCCGCCCATCCGGCAGAATTGGCGCTGGCCGATCTGCAACGACTACCGCAACAGGAACTCACAGAGGACTTTAGTTGCGAAGAGGGCTGGACTGTTCCGAACCTGAAATGGCAGGGGCCGACGTTGGAGGCCGTTCTGGCCATCGCGGAACCGCATTCCGAAGCGAAATGGGTTCAGGCCAGCGCGGGGGATTTCAGCGTGCCGATCCCCTTGCAGGAGGCGCACCGCGTTCTGCTTGCCATCAGCCTCGGAGGCGAGGCTGTGCCCACCGAGCATGGAGGACCGGTTCGGCTCGTGCTCGCGGGCGGCGATTGCTGGACGAGCATAAAGTGGATTGACCATCTCGAACTGCGTGCGGCGCCAGGGGAGAACACCGGCAAGACCATCGCTCTCGGCCGGCTGTGTCCTTCATGAGTTCGATGGCTCCCGACTGCAAACCATCTTTCGCGAACCACGGCGACTCCGCGACGGGCGGGCACGGGCTGCTTTGCGGCCGTATCCCACGAAGCTTTTCGTGGAGGTGACCACGCGCTGCAATTTGCATTGCTCCATGTGCGTGAAGGAAGCGCAAGGGCAGCGCATTGCCGAAGGCGACCTCAGCCTCGACACCTTCTCGCGGCTTGCTCCCGCGTTTCCAACTCTGGAGACACTCATTCTGAACGGCATCGGCGAGCCGCTGCTGCATCCCCGCCTGGAGGAATTTGTCCGCGCGGCGAAACGCGCCATGCCCGCTTCCGGACAGGTTGGGTTCCAGACCAACGGCCAGTTGTTGCGGCGCGAGCGCGCCAGTTCATTAGCAGATGCGGGCGTGGACCGCATCTGCCTTTCCGCCGATGCCGTATCTGCCGATGTGTTCGGCAAACTGCGCCGCGGCGGACGTGTCGAGATGATCGAATCGGCCGCAAATGCGCTTCATCACGCCGGGCGTGCGCGGGGCCGCGCCATTTCGCTTGGATTGGAATTCGTGGCCATGCGCGACAACTTGCCGCAGTTGCGGGAGATCGTTCGTTGGGCCGCCAGGAATCATTTTTCGTTTGTGATCGTAACCCACATGCTCGCCTACGAACAGGAGATGTCCGGTGCTGCCGCCTTTTACCCCATCACCGATCATGCGCGGCAGGTACACCGGGAGTGCCGTGAGCAGGCGGCGTCCGATGGCGTGGACCTGCGCAACTACTTCGGCTTATTTACCCCTTCTTACAAACACAAGAGTGAGGACGAATGGCGCCGCAGGGACTACATTGCGAAGCTGTTCGCCCAAGCCGCTCACCAGGATGTGCGGCTCAGCTACGAGCGCCTGGTCACGATCGACGACGCGCAGGACCACCAAGCCGGGGAATGGTTCGCCGAGGCCGCGCGGATTGCGGAACAAGAGGGCATTGACTTGCAACTGCCCGCGACGGTTCCCTCGCGGCAGCGGCGATGCCACTTTGTCGAGGAGGGCAGTTGCTTCGTCTCCTGGAATGGCGACCTGCACCCCTGCTATTTCCTCTGGCATCGCTACAGTTGCCACATTGGCGGACACAGCAAGCAAGTGGAGCCCATGTCGTTCGGCAACCTGGCTGACCAGGACGTCCTCGCCATTTGGAATAGCCCCAGAGCGCGCGCGTTCCGGGGCGACGTATTGAAATACGACTATCCGTTCTGTTACGACTGCAATGTGGGGCTCTGCAGTTTCGCCCAGGATGAGGAGTTCGAGGGCGACTGTCACGCCAGCGAGGTGCCCTGCGGCGCTTGCCTGTGGTCCACAGGTGTTTTTCAGTGTCTTAGATAGTCGTTAGCGTTGGTGCCCCATATCTGGCCATCCTTTGGCCAGATGTGGGAGGCGGAAAGCGCGCGCCCCGGATGGCGTGAAAGGGTTGTCAGCTTCCTTATGGATCCTGTCAAGCGCTGGGTCGCTTTAGATTTGCGAGCCGGCGGCGTGCGCTCCCGAGCCCGGCGGCGGAGCTTGCTGCTGGCTCTTACGCTGTTCGGGCGTGAGCATGGAAGCAACCTTGGCTGCGGTCTCATCGTGCAGCTGCCCGATCAACTGTTCACGCTGATCCTGGCTCAGCGAAGGATCGTTCAGGATAGCGATCAGCTTCTGTCCTTCCGCGAAAAAGACCGGGCGGATCTTTTCTTTCTGCTTGTCGCTGAGGTGTACTTGCTTGTCCACCCCGCGCAGGTGCGCGTCGGCGAAGAGGTTGGGATCGCTCATGATGTTGTGCGACGGGGGAGCAGCCTGCGCTCCGGCCTGGGCGATGGCAAGGCAAGCCACCATGGTTACGAGAACAAAAAAATTCCGCATACGACCTCACATCTGAAGACGGAAGGAACCTGGCGCCCGCTTCGCCAGTTCATTCTATCCGGATTCCGGCAGCCACACGCACTTCTTGCAAGTGCATTCTCTGTCCGGCTGGGCTTGCGCGGGGCAGTAGTCCTTGCTGTTGAGTCTCTGCCCCCACTAACTCCTGCCTGCGGCATTTCAGCTCTCCTCATCCACCGCTGGCTGCGGGCCCGTCCCTATCCCCGCGCGTCCTTGATAAAATAACCTCACCGACCCTTATGATCCGCTCTCGCTACGCACGCTGGATGAACGACTGGGAGTACCGTCTCGAAACCCGCGACAGCAACCGCGTGGTGCGTCCCTTCGAGTGGGGACTGGATTGGACCGCCGACTTCCCCGGCGTTTCCGGTGACGCCGCATCCCTCTCTCCCGACGCCCAGAAGCGCTACTTCTTCGAACTGAACGACCGTCTCATCAGTCACAGCGACGACTTTTTCGGCTACCGCGTCCCCACCGACTTCCGTCTCGAACAGCGCCCCATCCGCGTCCACGGCACCGGCAGCCACGCCAACCCCGCCGTCGATGACGCCAAGTACGCCGGCCAGTTCGGAACCTTCCTGCGTTTTACCTCCCCGGTCCGCTCGCCCTATCCGGAGAACGACCAGGTCAACGCCCGCTGGTTCCCCGTCGCTCCAAAGGAAGGCAAGCCCAAGCGCGCCATCATCGTTATTCCGCAGTGGAACGGCGACGCCCTCAGCCACAACGCCTTCAACCGGCTCTTCCGGCTCTTCGGCGTCTCCACCCTGCGCCTAAGCATGCCCTATCACGACATCCGCATGCCCGCCGAGCTGCATCGCGCCGACTACTCCGTCAGCTCCAATATCGGACGCACCATCCACGCCGCCCGCCAGGGAATCGTCGACATCCGCTGCTGCGTCGACTGGCTCGAGCAGCAGGGCTACACCGAATTCGGAGTACTCGGCACCAGCCTCGGCTCCTGCTACGCCTTCATCGCCTCGGCCCACGATCCGCGCATCCGGGTCAACATCTTCAACCACGCCTCCACCCAGTTCGGAGACGTCGTCTGGACCGGCTTCTCCACCCGCCACGTCCGCGCCGGCATCGAAAAGGTGCTCAACGCCGACGAGCTCCGCCACGCCTTCTCCTGCATCAGCCCCGTCTCCTTCTTCGACAAATTCGAGCGCTTTCCCAAGCACGTGCTCATGATCCATACGCAATACGACCGCACCTTCCTGCCCGAGTTCAGCCGCAAGATCGCCGACGAGTTTCGCCAGCGCAAGCTCGCGGCCGAAATCCGCTGCCTCCCCTGCGGCCACTACACCCTGGGCGAGTCGCCCTACAAATACATGGACGGCTACCTGGTCACCCGCTTCGTCGCCCGTGCCTTCCACCGCGCCTATTCCGCCGCCCGCGCCGCCGAACCCGCATCGATTGAAGTGTCATCCTGAGCAGTATGACTCGCAAAGATCGAGTTAGGACAGGAATGAACACAGGACAGGCGGTATGCTCGTAGTCGGTTGCGGTTTGCGGAAGTAGGCTGGCTGAGCATTGGTGCTTTCGTAGCCCGTTCTTGAGCATGGTCCCAGGCCTTGTGGTTGAGACATTGGTGAAGCTTGCCAGGAGTTCTGGCAAGCGATCCCGTTTAGGAGATTACCTGCTCCACAGCCTGGCCCAAGCCGCAGCCGCGGAGGCAGCATGCAGCAGTCCAAGAGTGCGCTAAGTCTAGAGTGTATCGAGCCCAATGCCGCAGGCATTGATGTAGGAGCTAGCGAGATTTATGTCGCCGTGCCGCCGGGCCGCGACGAGCAGACGATACGAAGGTTTCAAACCTTTACCCAGGATCTACGGGAGATGGCGGAGTGGGTGAAGCGGTGTGGCGTCACCACGGTAGCGATGGAGTCCACCGGGGTGTACTGGATTCCGCCATACGAAATTTTAGAGGAGGCTGGAGTCAGGGTCTGCCTGGTCAACTCCAAACATGTCAAGCACGTTCCCGGACGCAAGTCGGACGTGCGCGATTGCCAATGGCTGCAGTATCTGCATTCGGTGGGGTTGCTGCATGCTTCCTATCGTCCCGAAGGTGCTATCTGCGAGATTCGCTCATTGAGCCGGCATCGCTCCAGCTTAGTGGAGTTGGCTGCCGTTCACGTGCAGCATATGCACAAGGCGCTCACTCAAATGAACCTGCAAATTCACCACGTGCTCAGCGACATCACGGGCATGAGCGGACTAGCGATCGTGGACGCTATCCTGGCCGGGCAACGCAGCCCTGCGCAACTGGCGGCACTGTGCCATGTCACCGTGCGCTCTCCACGCGAGACCGTTATCAAGTCGCTGGTGGGCAATTATCGGCCCGAACACCTGTTCACCCTGCGCCAGTCGCTCCAGGCCTACCGGCAGTATCAAACGATGCTGGCCGACTGCGATCGGGAGATCGAGCAACGAATGCGTCAGTTGAATGGCAAAAATGGTTCCGGCCAACCCCCCTTAGATGCTCCTCCTACCCTGCGCAAACGCCGCAAAAACGAGTTTTACTTTGATATGCGTCAGGAGTTGTACCGCGTCTTCGGCACCGACCTAACCGCGGTTCCCGGCATCAGTTCGCTGACTGCGCACAGTCTGCTGGCCGAAATCGGCCCCGATCTGTCGCGCTTTCCCAATGCCGCTGCGTTTGCCAGTTGGCTGACCTTGTGCCCGGGAAACAATAAAAGTGGAGGTAAGGTGTTGTCGTCCAAGACTCGCAAAACCAACAACCGCGCCAGTCGCGCCTTGCGTGTCGCCGCCCAGTCTTTACAAAAGAGCCAGTCGCACCTTGGCACCTTCTATCGTCGCATGCGAGCCAAACTCGGCCCCCCGCAAGCCATTACCGCGGCCGCCCACAAACTCGCCCGCATCATCTATCACCTATTGACCACCGGCGCTGCCTATGACGAAAGCGTCTTCGCCAAAGAGGAGCAAAAACAGGTTCTACGCCATGAAAATAGACTCCGCAAACAGGCCAAGACCCTCGGCTTCCAACTTGTCCCTATTGCCGCATGAGTGCACTGTTCATTAGGAGCGCCGAGCGCCGCAGCCGGAGCGGCATCTGTTGCCGCGTACCCGGCTGCCAAGCTCGAACAAGCCCCGCACTTTTTCCCCTCCCAAATTTCCCTTCCCAATTACAATATGGAAATGAAAATCGCTTTGGGAGCCGACCACGCCGGCTATCTCCTCAAGGACCGCATCCGCCAATATGTAGCCGAGTGCGGCCACCAAGTCATCGACGAAGGCACCAACTCATCCGACTCGGTTGACTACCCCGACTTCGCCCTCAAGGTGGCCGAAGACGTCGCCGCCGGGCGCGCCGACCGCGGCATCCTGGTCTGCGGCTCCGGCATCGGCATGGCCATCACCGCCAATAAGGTCCCCGGCATCCGCGCCGCCAACATCGGCAGCGAGTACGAAGCGCAAATGTCGCGCGAGCACAACGACCTCAACGTCCTTACCCTCGGCGCCCGCATCCTCGACGAAGCCGGCGCCAAGGAAATCGTGCAGATCTGGCTGGAAACGCCCTTCTCCGGCGGACGCCACACCGGCCGCCTGGAAAAGATCCACGACATCGAGCAGGCCCACACCTAGCGCCCGCAGAGCTTGGCCGCTCTCCTGTTATCGCAATCCGGGCGACCGGCGATCTCCGCGCCAACAAAAACGGCAGGCCGAGGCCTGCCGTCTGTTCCCAACAAAATGAGTTAAGCGCTAGCCTTTGCGGACTTCACGCGCGCCGAGAGGCGGCTCTTGTAACGCGAGGCGGTGTTCTTGTGCAGAATGCCCTTCTGCACGCTCTTGTCCAGGACCGAAACCGTCTCCCGGAACGTGGTGTCCAGCTGTGTCTTGTCGCCGGAGGTCAGCGCGGTGCGCAGATTGCGCAGCGCCGAGCGCATACGCGACTTGTTGGCGCGATTGAACGCCGTCTTGGTTTCCGTCTGTCGTGCGCGCTTCAGCGCCGAAACATGATTCGCCATACTTACCCTGTATCCTTCTAGTCAAAATGGGGCATCGCCCCGAACAATTCATTCTACGGTAAATCTGCCCTTCGCCGCAACCCAGCCCCAGCCCTGGCAGCAGTTCTAAATGAAATGGGAACCCTGATAGCTATTTGCCCGAGCATTGAGCTGTGCTCTGTTGGGGCATGGAGATATTTGAGTCGCTTTTGGCCGGGCTGCGCACGGTCTGCGGAGGATTTCCAGATTCACGCCGCAGCCGAGATGTGGACTACTCGATGGCCGATATTGGGCTTTCGGCGTTTTCCCTGTTCTTCATGCAGAGCGAGTCGTTCCTTGCTCATCAGCGGCATCTGGAGCGCGGGCGGGGCACTTCGAATTGCCATACGCTGTTCGGAATGAAGAAGATCCCCACGGATAACTACATTCGCCTGATGCTGGACAAGGTCTCCCCGGAGGCTTTGCAGCCCTGCTTCGACCAGGTGCTCGAACAACTGTGCGAGCACGACGGCCTCAAGGCATTTCAACGGCTGGGCGGACGAACGCTGGTGGCGTTGGATGGCACGGAGTATTTCTGTTCGCAAAAGCTGAGCTGCCCGCAGTGCCTGACGCGCAAACGATCGAACGGCAAAACAGAGCATTATCACGCCATGCTGGCCGCCATGATCGTAGCTCCCGGTCATAACATGGTGCTGCCACTGATGCCGGAGTTCATCGCGCCGCAGGATGGAGCTGAGAAGCAGGATTGCGAGCGCAACGGGGCTAAGCGCTGGCTGAGCGCGCATGGCGAGCGCGTTGCTCCATTGCGCCCGATCTATCTGGGCGACGCGCTGTTCAGCAGCCAACCAATGGCCGAGGCAGTGCTCGCAACCGGCGCGGATTTTCTGTTCGTATGCAAGAAGGACAGCCACAAGACACTGTATGTCGCGTTGGGAAAAGCTCGGAAGAGGAGGAACGGAAGATGAGTTAGTGAAACCTCTTATCCAGCCTAGCGGGTGCAAATCCCGTCTGACCAAAGCCGAGCAGGGCGGGTCAGTAGCGAGTGTTGCCATTCACTGGGTGACTGGTGGGTGCGAAGCATACACAGTGAGGAAGCAGGCCGTGAGGATCAGCACCGAAATCGTCTATGGTTCCGATGCCGACGCTCTCGTACAGGCGGAAGGCAGTATTCGGCAACAACCGTGAGTGCGAGGTTGGGCCGAAATCGGCGGTGTCTCTAGCCCAGGGCATGTTTCCAAAGAGGCTGGCCGGGAACCCAAGAGAGCTCCCCATTCTCTCCCACACCAGGAGGAACGCCTTTGGATTGGGTCGGGAGATACGTGCAACCAAGGGTCGACCGAAGGAAGCACAGAAGGATGGCTGAGCAGTCTTACGACCTCATAGTACCTATGAAGGTGGGGAACCGCAGGGCTTCAGCAAGGAGCGGCCACGGAACCCACTGGAGGGAAGGGGGAAGCAAGCGTACGAATCTGTTGAAAGGAGACATAATCGAGGCTCAGAACTCGACACATTATGTACACAGACATCGACAGAATAGCCGAACTCGCCAAGGAAGATCCGAAGCGACAGTTCTACTCCATCGCTCACCTGATTACAGTGGAGAAGTTGTTTGGGGCATTTCGGAGTCTACGAAAGAATGCCAGTGCCGGGATCGACGGGGTCACGTACGCAGAGTACGAGACCAGCGCCGAGGAGAACGTCCGCCAGTTGCATGGGCGGCTCGTGGCAGGCAAATATCAGGTTCAACCGCTACGCCGAGTCTATATTCCCAAGGAGAACGGGCAACAGAGACCCATCTCGATTCCCGCCCTGGAGGATAAGATCGTGCAGAAAGTGGCAGTGGAACTGCTCAACGCCATCTACGAGCAGGACTTTCTCGATTGCTCGTACGGGTTTCGGCCCGGACGCGGGCAACACCAGGCCCTGGATGAAGTGAGGCGGGTGATCTGTACCCGTCCCATGGAATGGATTCTGGAACTGGACATTCGCTCCTTCTTCGACAAAATTGTACGGGGCACTCTCATCGAGATGATGGAGAAGCGCGTAAGTGACGGTAGCGTGCTCCGCCTGATCCGGAAATGGATCAAGGTCGGAGTTGTCGAAGACGGCCAACTGCTGGTAAGCGAGACAGGTACAGGGCAGGGGCAGCCGATCAGCCCGCTTCTGGCCAATATTTACCTGCATCACGCACTCGATGAGTGGTTCGAGGATGTGGTGAAGCCCCGTTTGAAAGGGGAAGCCTACGAGGTTCGTTATGCCGACGACGCCATCCTGTGCTTTCAGCACAAGGAGGACGCTGAGAAGGTGCTGAGGGTCTTACCGAAGAGGTTTGAGAAGTACGGTCTGACTCTGCACCCGGAGAAGACGCGGTTGATTGAGTTTGGGCGCTATGCAGCGAGGAATGCGAAGAAACAGGGGAGTAAGCCTGAAACCTTCGATTTCCTCGGCTTCGAGCACCTTTGCGCCCGCAACCGGAAGGGTGGGTTCACAGTGCACGTGAAGACGATAGCCAAACGGCTCCGCAGAGGGCTGAAGGCCATCGCCGACTGGTGTAAGCAACACCGGCACGAGCCCGTGGACGAGCAGCAGAAAACCCTGAACGCCAAACTCCGCGGTCATTACCAATATTACGGACGCCCATCGAACTACAGAAGTATCCGGCAGTTCTATCGGCGTGTTCGCCGCATATGGAGGGAATGGCTGGGTCGTCGCACACGCGGACGGCTGCTGACGTGGGAGAGATACCAAGCTATCCTACGACAGCATCCGCTGCTGTTACCTCGCATTACACATGCCTGGTCGGGGGCGGGGAGTCACGCCTGAAGAACCGGCTGCGGGAAATCTGCACGGCCGGGTCTGTGAGGGAGGAGCCTCTCGGCGGGTCATGGTGGACTTAAACGGGCACGAAGCTGGAAACGGCGGATACAGCCAAAGAACACCTACAACTCACCATGGCTCCTCTACTCGGAAGTATGTAGAGGGTGCGCCGTTGGACGAGCGTGCCGTGACCGAACGCAAGCCCGGCAACCGCAGCCTGACGTATCGATACCGCTGGATCGAGGGGGTTCCGCTGCGCGATGGCAAAGATGCGATGAACGTCAACTGGCTTGGGGTCAGCATCCTCGATGCCATGGGGAAGACTACTTACGATGGCGCTTTTGTGACCAGCCTGTCCGTGACGGCGGAGAACGTGGTGGAGATCGCGGCTTGCGCCAGAGCCCGTTGGAAGATCGAAAACGAAAGCTTCAACGTGCTGAAAAACAACGGTTATAACCTGGCGCACAACTTCGGACATGGGAAGACATATCTGGCCAGGATGTTCGCGGCCATGAATCTGTTGGCCTTCGCCTTCCATACCGCATGTGACTGCATGGAAACGCTCTGGCAACAAGCCCGCGAGGCTATCGGAACTCGCTCCCGCTTCTTCCAGGACCTTCGCTCCATCTCCGCTTACGTCGTCTTCCCCTCTTGGACCAGTCTCGTGATTACGCTCGCCTCAGGTAAGGCCCCGCCCATTTAGAACTGCTGCAGCCCTGGGCCGTCGAATGCACCCGTTGGCGTCCCGATATGAGATGATTGCAGCACACTACGCACGCAAATGTGCACTACAGAAAGCAGCTCACTATGTCTGGAAATATCGGAGACAAAGCCAGGTTCAACCGGCTTCGCAAACAGAAGCTACTGAAGCGCCGCAAAAAGGCCGAAGCAATCGCCGCCAGAGCCGCAACCGCAACTCCCGCCGTCGAAGCCAAAGCGTCCTAACCGGCAAACAGATTCGGCAAGACTCCCAAACGCCCCGCGCGAGCACCGTGCGGGGCTTTGAATTTGCCGAAGCGTCGTATACTGATCCCTTATGCCACGTGTCCGATTTGCGCCCTCGCCTACCGGCTTTCTCCACGTGGGCTCGGCGCGCACCTTCATCTTCAACTGGCTCTACGCCCGTCACCACAGCGGCACCATGGTCCTGCGGCTCGATGACACCGATGTCGAGCGCAACAGCGACGCCAGCGTGCAGTCCATCTTCGACGGCCTGCGCTGGCTCGGCCTCGCCTGGGACGAGGAGTACAAGCAGTCCGACCGGCTTGCCCTGCACCGCCAACTTGCCGAATCCATCTTCGCCAACGATCTCGCCTACCGCGACTTCACTCCGGCCCATGCTGGCGAGAGCGATCGGCCCGGGACATCATCCGCAAACCAAGGAGCTTGGCTCTTCAATCCCGGAATGCGCGATCTGCCCCGCGCCGAAAGCGACCGCCGAGCCGCCGCCGGCGAACCCTACGCACTCCGCTTCCGCGTTCCCCGCGGACACAACCGCATCCTCCGCTTTGATGACGCCGTTTACGGCGCCCAGTCCAAGCTGGCCGACGAGGTCGAGGACTTCGCCCTGCTGCGCAGCGACGGCATGCCCACCTATCACCTGGCCTCCTGCGCCGACGACGCCAACCTGCGCATCAGCCACGTCATCCGCGGCCAGGACCATCTCTCCAACACCTACAAGCACCTGCTCATCTTCGAAGCCCTGTCGTCCGCCACCGGAGCCTCCGCTGCCCCGCAGTTCGCGCACCTCCCGCTGCTGGTCGCCCCCGATGGCACCAAGCTTTCCAAGCGGCGTCACGGACCGGTGGTCAGCGTCACCACCTATCGCGACGCGGGTTTTCTGCCGGAGGCGTTCGTCAACTTTCTCTGCCTGCTCGGCTGGTCGCCCAAAAATGACCGCGATTTCCTCACCTTGCCCGAGCTCACCGCGGCCTTTACCCTCGGAGGCGTCAACCGCGCCAACGCCGTGGTCAACTTCACCGAAGCCGATCCCTTCGATCCCAAGGTCGTCTGGCTCAACGCCGAGCACATCCGCGCCCTGCCCGTCGAGCAGCTTGCCGAGCTCCTGCTCCCCGTTCTGCAGGCCGAGCTAGGTTGCCCCACATCGGTCGCAATCAGCGGAGGTGGGACGATCGCACCGGGAACCGGCGCTTCGCAAAACGTCACGCCGGAAAAGGTTCTCCAGGTCGCGCCGCTCATCCGCGAGCGCATCCGCCTGCTGCGCGACGCCGTCACCGCCGCCGACTTCTTTTTCGTCAACCAGCTTCCGCCCTATGATTGCCTGGAGCTGATTCCGCAGAAGGGCGATGCGGCGCTGGCCCGCACCATTCTCACCGAAGCCCGTGAGTTGCTGGCAGCCACCCCCTTCGATCTCCTCTCGCTCGAAATCGCCCTGCGCTCGGCCGCCGAGCGCCTCGGACTCAAGGCCGGACCCATGTTCCAGCCCATCCGCGTCGCCGTCTGTGGACGCAAAAACGCGCCGCCGCTGTTTGAGACCATGGAAGTGCTGGGCCGCGAGCTTTGCCTCGAGCGCATCTCCCAGGCCATTCAAAAGCTGCAAGATCAGCCTTAACGAAGATCATCCTGCGCTAAAATCATTGATTGTCTTCACGTAAGAGGAATGTACGTCATGACCCCATCGAATCCGGAAAGCAACCCCGCCGCCGGCCCCACGATCGACGCTCCTGCGCGCCCCTCCAACTTCATCCGCGAAATGATGATCGAGGATCTGAAGTCGAAGAAATACGACGACGCCGTCATCCAGACGCGCTTTCCTCCCGAGCCCAACGGCTATCTGCACATCGGCCACGCCAAGGCCATCTGCCTCGACTTCGAACTGGCCGACGAGTTCGGCGGCCTCACCAACCTGCGCTTTGACGACACCAATCCCGAAAAGGAAGAGCAGGAGTACGTCGATTCCATCATGGCCGACGTGCGCTGGCTCGGCTTCGAGTGGGACCGCCTCTGCTACGCCTCCGACTACTTCGATCAGCTCTACGAGTGGGCCGTGCAGCTGGTCCGCGCCGGCCTGGCCTACGTCGATGACCACTCCGCCGAAGAGGTCCGCGCCCATCGCGGCACCCTCACCGAACCCGGCCAGAACAGTCCCTATCGCGACCGCAGCGTCGCCGTCAATCTCGACCTGCTGGAGCGCATGCGCCAGGGCGAGTTCGCCGATGGAAGCCGCGTCCTGCGCGCCAAAATCGACATGGCCTCGCCCAACCTCAACATGCGCGACCCGGTCATGTACCGCATCCTGCACGCCACCCATCACCGCACCGGCGCCCAGTGGTGCATCTATCCCATGTACGACTTCGCCCACGGCCAGTCGGATTCCATGGAGCGTGTCACCCACTCCATGTGCACCCTGGAATTCACCGACCATCAGCCGCTCTACAAGTGGTTCATCGAGCAGCTCGGAATTTTCCCCTCGCAGCAGATCGAATTCGACCGCCTCAACCTCACCTACACCCTGCTCAGCAAGCGCAAGCTGCTGCAGCTGGTGCAGGAAAAGCGCGTCAACGGCTGGGACGATCCGCGCATGCCAACCATCTCCGGCATCCGCCGCCGCGGCTTTACCGCTCAGGCCATCCGCACCTTCTGCGCCGCCATCGGAGCCTCGCGCACCAACGGCTCCACCGACATCGAAATGCTCGAGCACTTCCAGCGCTATGAACTGAACCGAACCTCGCTCCGCGCCATGGCCGTGCTGCGCCCCTTGAAAATCGTCATCGACAACTATCCCGAGGGTCAGGAAGAGTTCGTCGAGGTGGCCAACAATCCCGAAGACGCCGCCGCCGGAGTCCGCTCCGTGCCCTTCTCGCGCGAGCTCTACATCGAGCAGGACGACTTCCGCGAAGTCCCTCCGCCCAAGTACTACCGTCTCTCGCCGGGCAAGGAAGTGCGCCTGCGCAACGCCTATTTCATCACCGCCAAATCGTTGGTTAAGGACGCCACCGGCAACATCACCGCCGTGCACTGCACCTATGACCCGGCCAGCCGCGGCGGCAACTCGCCCGACGGGCGCAAGGTCAAATCCACCATCCACTGGGTCTCGGCCGCCCATGCCATCCAGGCCGAAATCCGCCTCTACGACAAGCTCTTCACCAAGCCCGATCCCGGCGACCTTGAAGAGGGGGAAACCTTCCTCGACAATCTCAATCCCAATTCGCTGGAAGTCCTCCACGACGCCCGACTCGAGCCCTCGCTCGCCACTGCCAAGCCCGGCGACCGCGTCCAGTTCGAGCGCGTTGGCTACTTTTGCGCCGATCTCGACTCCACTTCCGCCCACCTGGTCTTCAACCGCACCCTCCCCCTCAAAGACACCTGGGCCAAGATCGAAAAGAAGTCCGGCGCCTAGCGCCGCGGGCTGCCCCGCATCGGCAAATGCGGGCAGAGCAAATGCGGGGCGGGCATTCCCTTTTGTCTCCACGCCAACCTGAAGCGCCGCGGGTGCCCCATGTTAGCCATCTTTTGGCTAACGTGGATCTGTTGACTTTGTCTCTGCTGTTGCTTTCGCTGTTGCTGTTGCTTTTGCTGTTGAAGGGTCACCCTGAACGAAGTGAAGGGACCCAGCGAGGCACAATTGACGACCGCCGATCCAGAGGCATTTCAGCATCCCAACTTGCCCGTTCTACCCTGTCTTTGCTTGACTGAAGCAGTCGTCTTCGCTTCTCCCCAAATCAATCTGTCCAATGAAAAGTAATCATCCCCCAGGTTCTTGAGCAGCAGATAGTAGGTAATCGCGTAGATCATCTGTACCCCCACCGTATTCCAATCGCTGCGCAGAGCCGTGCCCAATACCAGCGCGCCGATCAACAATCCGCCCAGCGTCAGTGCCCATCGCGTCAGCAGCCCCAAAACAATCAATCCGCCCAGAATGGCTTCCGCAAACGTCAGGACCATCAGGAACAGATAGACGAGGCTGTGAGGCAGCGGAGTGCCGCTGAATTCACCGGCTGTTTTTGCGGCAAACGCGCGCGCCCCCGGACCAAAGATCCGGCCCGCTCCGTGGATCAGTAGGTTGACCCCCAGCGTGATCCGGAAGATGCCGTAAGCCAGCTTGCGATCGGTTGCCCTCGTCATTGCATTCCTAGCCTATGCCGCGGTCCGCGGGCGGAACGGGTATTGGGGGCTCGGTATGGTCTGTCGCCGCAGCAGCCAGCGCACGGCTCTCAACGCTGCCTTCCGGTTGTGGCCGTCCGTGGAGTAGGTGACGTAGCCATCCGGACGCACCAGGGTAATTTCCTGCCCAGGCCGCATGCGCAGCTCAACGATGTCCTTGAACCATTCAGCCAGTTGCTTGACATCCTCCGAGTCCGCCTTGCCATCGAGCATGAGCAGGAAGCGGCTGCTTATACCCTCTCCGCCGCGCATCGAATCGTCGAAATACCGCTCTCCGGCTCCTTCCACAATCGGGCTTCCGCGATAGGCAACATCGAGTTCGGAAAGTCTCTGCACAAAGGCATGCTGAAACGGGGCAAAGTGAGACACCATGGGGATCACGGCATCGCGCAGAAGCTGCGCCAGTTTGCTCGGAGTTCCCATCGCCTTGGTCAGCAAATCCGTAGTCTCGATGACATGCCTGATCACCGGAAGGCGTTCGGCGCCATAGCTATCCAGCAACTCCTCGCAGCCGCGGCCATGCAACGCAAAGTCCAGCTTCCAGATCAGGTTCCAAACGTCATGCAGCCCGGTGTTCATCCCCTGCCCGCCAAATGGACTGTGAATATGAGCGGCGTCGCCGGCGATGAAGAAACGCCCCTTGCGCAGCCGTGCCACTTGGCGGTGGTGGATGTGAAAATAGCTGCTCCAGTCCAAGGCGCGCGCTTCGATTCCGCTGGGTGCGCGTTGCGCCAGTATCTTCCGCACCAGTTCAAGCGACGGAGCGTCTCCTTCGGGCTTATCGACAATCGCCACCACGCGCCGCCGAGTAGCGCTCATCGGAAAAATTGCGACCGGCCCCAAATCGCTGGGGCACAGCTGTAGCTCATCGGCGGGGAGCGCGTCGTTGGTTTCCACGTCGGCCAGCAGGAACGTATCTTCGTACTCCGCACCCTCAAACGGAAGTTTCAGCAAGTGCCGGACGGCGCTGTGGGCGCCATCGCAGCCGACCACGAAGGACGCTTTAAGGTGGATACCTTCGCCCTTCCGCTCCCCCGTCCGCTCCAGCGTCACGTTTACGCAATCGTCCTGCTCCGCCGCCGTAACAAAGTCGGTTTCGTACTCCACGGCCCCGCCGCGACGGCCCAACGCATCCGCCAGCAGTCTCTCCGTCACATCCTGCGGAACCATCGCGACAAACGCGTATGGGCTTTCTTCGGGAGTAAAGCGCATGTGGGCAAGCCTGCGTCCATGGGTCATCACGGAAACCGACGTCACCCGGTTCGCATCTTCCATGAACGGCCCAACCAGCCCAGCCATATCGAAGATTTCCAGCGTCCGGGGAAAGATTGCCAGCGCCTTGGAGTGTTCCGACTGCGCCGCGCGAGCTTCGACCAGCCGCCATCGCAAGCCGCGGCGAGCGCACTCGTTGGCCAGAAACAGCCCCACCGGACCGGCGCCAACGATCAGCACATCCGTCTCGACTGCGCCATTCGGCATGATCCTGCGCCCTCCGTCTGTATCGTTTAGACGCGTCGCTCTGCGGGGCGGTTGCGGAGGACAACCTTTCGCCGCCAAGCGCCCCAGCAAAATTCGGGCGACTCAATAGCAAGTCCTCCCCATCATCCCGGCCGCATCCTCCTTGCTACAATCGCAGCGTGTCCACCTCCGGTGATCCGCTTCCCCCGCAACCCGCGCCGCCGCGGCCCTGGCCTCTGGCTCCTGAGCCGGAGCCGCTCTTCGGGCTGGGCGAAGTTTTTTTCGTCTTCCTGGCTGCGCTGGTCGCCGTCATTGTGTGCAGCGCCTTTGCCCTTGCCATCGCCCACCACCTGCCCTCGCTCCGCCATGCCCGCACCGCCGATCTCGCCGATAATCCGCTCGTCCTCCTGCCCGCGCAGCTGGTGGCCTATCTGCTCATCTTCGCCCTGCTATGGAGACTCTTCACCCGCTACTTCCGCATCGGCTTCTTCCGCGCGCTCCTCTGGCGCTGGCCTCCGCGCTGGCTCCGCTTTCTCGCCGCCGGAGCCCTGCTCGGCCTCGCCATCCAGTTCGTCTCCAACTGGCTGCCATCTCCGCCCGAGCTCCCCATCGACGAGATGCTGCGCACCCCCTCTGACGCCTGGTCCATGACCGTCTTCGGAGTCCTCATCGCACCCTTTGCCGAAGAGGTCTTGTTCCGCGGCCTGCTCTTTCCCGCTCTCGCCCGCCACACCGGCGCGCTGCTTTCCCTGCTGCTCACCGCTCTGTTCTTCGGCGCCGTCCACTCCGCCCAGCTGGCGGGCGCCTGGAGCCAGATCGCCTGCATTGCCCTGGTGGGCCTTGTCCTCACCGCCGTCCGCTGGCGCTTCCACTCCCTGGCCTCGTCCACCCTGGTCCACGTCGGCTACAACGGGGTCCTCTTCGCAATGCTGTTCTTCCAGACCCACGGCTTCACCCAGCTCCCTGCAAAGTAACTTCGAATCTTTGAAACTTTGAAACCTTGTTTCTTGAAACCTGCGAACCGTTCCTCTATCGTGAACTCCATGTCCGACGCACGCCTGCAACTCCTTGCTCTGCTTTCGCAGCAATCCTTCCGCCTGGGCCAGTTCACCCTCTCCAGCGGCGGCACCAGCGACTACTACGTCGACTGCCGCAGCACCACCCTGCACGCCGATGGCGCGCGTCTCACCGCACGCGTCTTTCTCGACGAAATCCATCGTCTCAACTGGCGTCCGCAGGCCATCGGCGGCCTCACCATGGGAGCCGATCCCATCGTCGTCGCCGTCGCCATGCTCAGCGCCCAGGAAGCCCACCGCCGTACCACCGGTCCGGTCCTCGCCACCCAGCAATGGATTCACGGCTTCCTCGTCCGCAAGGGCGAGAAGGCCCACGGCACCGGCCAGCGCATCGAGGGCTTCCGCGAAAAGGGCGCGCGCGTCGTCATCGTCGATGACGTCTGCACCACCGGGGCCTCCACCGTCCAGGCCATCGAAGCCGCCCGCGAGTTCGGATTTGAGATCGTCGGCATCATGTGCCTGGTCGAGCGGGAAGAGTCGAACGGACGCGCGGCCATCGAGCAGGCCGCCAACGGCATCCCCTTCGTCTCCATCTTCACCGCTTCCGTGGTGCGCAAGGAGCACCTCCGACGCCTGGTCTAAGCCCAACGCGCAGCCAAGCCAGGTGGCCCATATTTGCGTCGCGCCTTTCGGCGCAAATGTGGGAAGGTAATATCCTCCGCCTCGGCAGGCCTTTGCCGTTGCAGTTGTTCTTCCCCAGCATTGCTCTCCTCCGCCGCTCCGGTCTACGATGGATCTCATTGGCCCGCATTCCGTACGCCCGGCCCGGAGTCCAACCCAATGATGTTCGGCAAACTCGGTCTCGTCATGATCGTCGTGCGCAACATGGAGCGCAGCGTCGCCTTTTACCGGGACGTGCTCGGCCTCACTCTGCTCATCCACCAGGAAAACTGGAGCCAGTTGGACGCCGGCAACATCCTCATCGGCCTGCATCCCGAGGGCGATGAGGTCAAGGTCAGCCCCACCACCGGCATGAGCATCGGCATCTACGTCGATGACATGGACAAAGCCGTGGCCGAAATTCGCAGCCGCTTCGGAAAAATCGCCGTCGGCCCGCGCCGCGATCCCTTTGGCCGCTGGGCCCTGGTCTTCGATCCCGACGGCTACAGCGTGCAGATCATCGAGATGGCCCGCGGCCTTCGCGCCCAGCACAAACTGCCGCCCCAGCCCGAATAGAAATCATTCCCAGACGCAGATATCCCTCCGCCTTGGCGGAGGGATATGTTGATAGTCCTTCTTAGTTAGCGTGCTGCAACGTGCGCGTGATGATGATGGTGGTGGTGGTGTCTGGCAAATGCCGGCATGGCTACGGTCAGCAGCACAAGTCCGGCCACAAGGGCGATCATCGATTTCTTCAACGCAATCCTCCAGCGAACGCTTCTCGGAGCGTCCACACTCTTTTTCTAGCACTTTTTCCAACCCTTGTATGTAAACATTGTCGAGCATTTCTCCGGGCTAAGGTTTAAAACTATGATTCCCCATTCGCGGTTCGATCTCCTCCGCTGACCCGCGCGGCTTTCCTTCCACAATTCCATGGCAAACCGTTTACACTAAACTCATCGCTAGGAATTTAACGGACTGGACATAATCCTGTGCTTGAAACCCTGAAGTGGACTGACTCCGGCGTTCTGTTTATTGACCAAACCAAGCTGCCGGTGGAGGAGATTTGGGTCAACTGTCCCAACTATGAAGCCGTCGCCAACGCCATCCGCACCATGATCGTGCGCGGCGCTCCGGCCATCGGCGTGGCCGCCGCCCTGGGCATCGCCCTGGGCGCGCGCGAGCTCAACGTCACCAGCATCTCCGAATTCCGCAACGGCTTCGGCCAAATCTGCCGCGTCATGGGTGAAACCCGTCCCACCGCCGTCAATCTCTTCTGGGCCATCCGCCGCATGCGCCGCCGCTTTGAAGAAATCAGTGGCCGCCCCATTCCCCTCATCAAGCAGGCGCTCATCGACGAGGCACTGTCCATCCACGCCGAAGACATCGCCACCAACCGCGCCATGGGAATGAATGGCGCCTCGCTCATGCCCGACGCCGGCGGCGTCCTCACCCACTGCAACGCCGGAGCCCTCGCTACCGCGGGCTATGGAACCGCCCTCGGAGTCATCCGCGCCGCCGTCGAAGCCGGCAAGCAGATCCATGTCTTCGCCGATGAAACCCGTCCCTTCCTCCAGGGCTCGCGCCTCACCGCCTGGGAACTGATGAAGGACAATATTCCGGTTACTTTAATTTCCGACAACATGGCCGGAGCCATCATGGCCCAGGGAAAAATCCAGGCCGTCATCGTCGGCGCCGACCGCATCGCCGCCAACGGCGACACGGCCAACAAGATCGGAACCTACTCGGTCGCCATTCTCGCCCGCGAGCACGGCATCCCCATGTACGTCGCCGCGCCCTTCTCCACCGTCGATCTGGAAACCGCCGACGGCTCCGGCATCCCCATCGAACAGCGCGCCTCCACCGAGGTCACCCACCTCGGCGGCCAGCAGATCGCGCCCACCGGATGCCTGGTCGAAAACCCCGCCTTCGACGTCACCCCCGCGCGCTACATCCGCGCCATCATCACCGAGCGCGGCATAGCCACCGCCCCCTTCAACGAGTCGCTGCAAAAACTCGCCACCGGCACCGCTGCGCTGGTCTAGCGCGCAGCGCACATTTTTAGAGTGTCATCCTGAGCGAAGCGAAGGACCCCGGCGAGGCGCAAATATCTCTGGCGGCGCCTAGGTCACCTCGGCCACCCAGCCCTGTGCTTACGGAATGTGAAATGCTCTACGCCGCGCTGACCTTCCTCTGCTCGTCCGCGCGCCCGCGCGCCCGCAGATAATCCTGCGCGTCGTGATATCCCTCCATGGTTCCCACGTCCATGTAGTGTTCGCCGTTGGCCGTGGCGCGCACCACGTTGCCCGCCGCAATGTAGGCGTTCAGCAGGTCGCCCAAAAATTCATCCGCCCGGTGGCGTGACTCCCACAGCGCGTGCAGATCGTGGAAGGCGCGTCCCGACGCCGTCACCGCTCCCCATACCCAATTCGAGCCGGGATTTTCCTGCTTCACCACCACCCGTTCCACCCGCCCGCTCGCATCGCGCAGCACGGCGTCGAAGGCCTGCGGGTTCTCCACCGGAAACAGAATCAGGTTCACCTCCGGACTCGCATCCAGTGCCCCGCGGTAGGCGTTCTCCGGAAACCAGATCGTGTCGGGAAGACCGATCAACACCATCTCGTCGGCGCGCACAAAACTCTCGGCGCGGAACAGCGCATCGCACAGCCCGCGCGGCTTCTGCTGTACCGCATAAAAAATCTCCGCCGCGTAGTCGCGCTCGGCGTAGTAGCGCACAATGTCGCTCTTTTCGGCCGAGATCACCATGCAGATCTGCCGCGCCCCGGCGGCAATCATTCGTTCCACCAAGTATTCGGAGACCGCCTTGGGCCGCACCACGCCGCCCACCTCGCGCGAGCCCACAGGCAACAACTCCTTGCTGCATCCCAGCGGCTGAATCCGCAGTCCGGCTCCCGCGGCAGGGATGATGCCGATCATGCGGCCTCCTTGTGCGGAGCGTGCGGCACGGTCTCCTGCGGCACGGGCTTGCGCGGGCCCGCCGCGCGCGCCGCTTCAAAAGCCTGCAGCAGGGTGAGCGCGCGCTGGTATCCGGTGTGCTCTTCCAGGGTGCGCTCGCGGGCCCGCCGCGCCATCCCCAGCAGGTCGCCGTCGGAGCGCTCTAGCCCATGCAGCACCTCCTCCGCGTTGTGCGCCACCAGCATCTCCGCGCCGGGTTCAAAAAACGAATCCAGCCCCGCGAACCAGTCGGTCACAATCGGAGTGCCGCAGGCAGCGGCTTCGAAGAAGCGTCCCGAGGGACAATAGCCCGAGGCTGCCATCGCCTCGCGTGTCAGGTTCAGCGTCATGCGCGACGAACTGTACAGCGCCGGGTGATCGGCGGGCGCAATGTGCTCGACTCGCCGCACATTCTGCGGCCACTGCCACGCGCTGGGATAGAGCGGACCGGCCAGCAGAAACGTCCATGCCGGGCGCTGCCGCACCGGCTCCAGGAACATGGATTCCAGCTTGCTCTGCCGGTCCGCCGCATAGGTGCCCATGTAGCTCAGCTCGCAGCGCAGGCCGGGACGCGGCGCCACCCGCCGGTACACATCCGGGTCCACGCAGCCAAACAGCGGACGCGCCAGCTTTACCCCGTAATCGCGCATCAGCGCGCCCAGCGCGCCGCCGCCCGTCCAGGAGAGCACCAGGTCGAACTCGCGCAACTGCCCGGCGCGCAGGTAATCCAGGTCGCCCTGCTTGAGCTGCTCCAGGGTGACCGGCGTATCCAGATCGTAGAAGACGCGCAGCGGCCCGTTCAGCGCGAGCAACTCATCGGCTACGCGCGCGCCCTCCGGCACATAGCTGGCGGTCATCACCACGTCGCTGGCCGCGGCCTCGGCCAGCGCCTCGCGGCGCACCGCATCCCAGCTCGGGTACAGCTTCAAATCGCAGTATGCCCACTGCACAAAGTCGCGATGCCGCGCGTAGTACGGTACGTCGCGCTCATAGAAGGTGACCCGGTGACCGAGTCGGTGCAGCGCCCGGAGAATCGCGCGGTACGGCGTCGCGTGTCCATTGCCCCACGACGACGAAAGGCTCAGGCCAAACAGAGTAATCTTCACAGCGCACCACCCATCCCCGGCCGCAGAGCCCCAGCTAGCCAGGCCCACTCACACCGTTATTGGATGAAAACTACGCCTGGAACGTTTGCTGGAAAAACAAAGCGGAACCCGGCCGCTGCCGAGTCCCGCTTTGCCGCATCCGTTTCGCCACATTCAGGGATGGCCGCGTGAAGGTTTAGACCAACTGCGCGTCCAGCGTGATCTCCGCTTTAAGTACGCGAGAGACTGGGCAGCCGGCCTTGGCGTCGGCCGCGGCCTTCTGGAACGCTTCTGCGCTGGCGTTAGGAACCTTGGCGCGCAGCTCCAGATGAATTTTGGAGATGGTGAAGTTCTCGCCGACTTTTTCAAACGTCAGCAGGGCCTTGGTGTCGATGGCGTCGGCCTTGAGTCCGGCGCCGTCCAGCTGTGCTGACAGCGCCATGGAGAAGCATCCGGCGTGTGCCGCCGCAATCAGTTCCTCGGGGTTGGTGCCGATGCCGTTCTCAAAGCGCGTGGAAAATGAGTATTGGGTCTGCGAGAGGACACCGCTCTGGGTGCTGACCGTCCCTCGTCCGTCCTTCAGTCCGCCCTGCCAGTGGGCGCTTGCCGTTCTTTGCATTGGGTGGGGCTCCTAGCGTGCGCATGGATGTGCGCGACCGTCCATCCTAACATCATCGGGCGCTCTCTATGGGATGCGCCCCGCCGGCAAAGGTTGTGATGGGGGAACCGGCATGCGCCGCCGCCGGAAACGGTTGCCGGAAGGGGCAATCGTTTTCGCCCTCAGGGTTACCGATCCGCCAATCGTTGCGCAACGATTGACCGATCCGTACATTTTTGCATTTCCAACCATTGCCGGAAGAGTGAATGGTACAAGCTAGCGTCGGCGACCGGAGCGGCAGCCATGGCCGCGTACCCGCCGCCGCTGTCCTTCGGCGCACAGACTTCTACGCCGGGGCTCGCATCTCTGCCGCAGGTGAATTTATACTTCCGGCAGCGATATGACGAAACATAAACGGCTGATCCTCGGCGCCATGGCGATTGTTTTGCTGTCGGCGGCGTCGTGCAAGCGCCAGAGCGGCGAAAAGAAATTTCATCCCAGCCCGCTGGCGGGCGGGCTGTACAGCGGACAGAGCCTGCAAACCGCCGAGCGCAAGCTGGATATGATGGCGGGCGACTTCGACGTGCTGGTCGATCGCACGCCGCTGCCCAGCGACACGCGTCCGCCCTACCGGCTGCTGGTCATCTCCAGGAAGAATTCGCGCATCGACGGCCAGCCGGGCGAGCTGGTGCTGACGTTCTTCAACGACCGCCTGATGACCTCGCAGTTTTATACGGATGACGTGACCGCCGCGCGCACCGCCGTGGAGACGGGAGACAAACTTTCGCTGGCCGACGGGGAAGCCCACATCGAGCCCTCCACCCGCGTCTGGGTGGGCAAGGACGAGAACGGACGCAGCTACATCGGCTGGATTGACAAGAGCCTGCAGGCCGAGCAGGATGCCTGGATAAAGCAGTACGGAGATTGAGTTCACACATGACCCCGACGGATCTGGAGAAGTTGCGCATCGAGATCGACGCCATCGACGAGAAGCTGGTCGAGCTGTTCAATCAGCGCGCCCGCTGCGTGCAGGCGATTGGCCGCTACAAACAGCAGAAGCAGAAGGCCGTCTACGAACCCACGCGCGAGGCCGCGGTGATGGCCAATGTGGCGCGCTCCAACCACGGGCCGCTGCCTTACGAGGAGCTGGCCACCATCTACACCGCCATCCTGGCCGCGATGCGACGCCTGCAATCGCCCGATCTGCTGGAGCTCCCGTGAGCCCTACGCGCATCAGGATTGTGAAACGCACGCCGCTGAAGCGTGTAAGCGTGATCGGCCTGGGGCTGATGGGCGGCTCGCTGGCGCTGGCGCTGCGCCGCGCCGGACTGGCCGCGCACATCGTGGGCTGCGGACGCCAGGTGCTGGTGGAGAGCGCGATGGAGATGGGTGCGATCGACTCCGGATGCCAGGATGTGTGCGAGGCCGTGGCCGGAAGCGATTACGTTTTCCTCTGCACCCCGGTGGAGACCAGCATCACGCTGATGTCGCAGATTGCGCCGCATCTCGGCGAAGGCGCGGTGGTCACCGACGTGGGCAGCACCAAGGAGACGTTTGCCACCGCCGCGCGCCAGATCTTCGGGGCGCAGGCCGCCGCGCGCGTTCTGCCCGGGCATCCCCTGGCCGGGCGCGAACTCTCCGGACTGGAGAACGCCTCCGCCGATCTTTACGATAACTGCGTCTGGGTGCTGACGCCGCTGAGTACAAGGAATGCCGCGGAGCTGACTGCGCCGCAACAAGCTCTGGTCGCCGCGCTACAGACGATCAAGGCGCGCGTGATGTTCAGCACTCCGCAGGAGCACGACCGAATTTTGGCCTACACCAGCCACCTGCCGCAGATGCTTTCGACGGCGCTTTCGCTGACTCTTGCCGAGGCCTTCGCCGCCGATGATCCCGCGCTGCAGATTCATGCGGGCGGACTGCGCACCATGCTGCGCCTGGCCGCCAGCGAGCCGAAGATGTGGGAGCAGATCGCCGCCAGCAACCAGCTAAACATCGCCACCGCTCTGGAGCTCATGGAGGCCATGCTGAAATCTCTGCGCGAGAGCCTGGGCCAGCCGGAGTTCCGCGCGAAGTTCGAACAGGCGCGGGAGTTTGCAAAATTTGTGAAGAGCTGAGAGCCGTCAGCCTTGTGCCCTCTAGCCGAGCATCAGGCTCATCAGCAACCGGAGGATGAAGAAGCCGCCGATGAGGAGCAGCAGGCCGGCGCCCAGCAGCAGGCCGGCGTAAAAGATCTCCTGGCCGGGCGCAGGCGGAGTGATGCCCAGGTAGAGCGCGAATAAGTTGTAGATGGCGGATTGCAAGAAGTTGCGCTTGGGTTCACCGGTCGTCATGATCTCGCTCAGCAATCTTGTTCAATTATTTTGCTCAATCATTTTGATCAACAATCAGGATGCGGCCATGATAACCGCGTGGATGGCTGGGTTGCGAGAGAAGTTGCGAGAAATGTTGCGAGACTCGATTGCGAATCACGCAGCGGGAGATGGCTGCCGGGCCGCGGAGTTGATTACAATCGATGGCTTATGGAAGTTCTCAAGCGGCAATTCGAGCAGCACTTTGGTTCGGCGGCCCAGCAGGTGGAGCCGGTGCAGGGCGGGCTGGGGGGATCGGGACGCGTCATCCTGCGCCTCTCCAACGGACAGTGCAGCGCTATCGGGGTGAGGAACGATGTGCGCGCCGAGAATGTTGCCTTTCTGGAATTCTCGCGGCACTTCCGGCGGCATGGCCTTCCGGTGCCGGAGATTTACACCGAAGACCTGGATGCGGGCGCCTATCTGGAAGAGGATTTCGGAGAGACAACGCTGTTTGAATTTTTGCGTGAACATCGCGCGGGGGCGGAGATAAAGCCCGAGGTGGTGCAACTGTATCGCAAAGCGGTGGAGATGCTGCCGCGCTTCCAGGTGGAGGCGGGCCGCGATTTAAATTACAAGTTCTGCTATCCGCGCGCGAGCTTTGACCGGCAGTCGATTGCCTGGGACCTGAACTACTTCAAATATTATTTTCTCCGGCTGGCGAACGTGCCTTTTCACGAGGAGGCGCTGGAAAAAGATTTCAGCCGGCTGACAAGGTTTCTGCTGGGCGCCGAGCGCGGATATTTTCTGTACCGCGATTTTCAGTCGCGCAACATCATGGTGCGCGAAGGGCTCGTGTATTTTCTCGACTACCAGGGCGGACGACGGGGCGCGTTGCAATACGACATTGCCTCGCTGCTGTTCGATGCCAAGGGCGATCTGCCGCCGGAGCTGCGGGCTCATCTGCTGGAGCATTACCTGGACGCGCTGGCGGGCAGCATCAAGTTGGACCGCGCGGCGTTTCTGCATCACTACTACGCTTATGTGTATGTGCGCATCATGCAGGCGCTGGGGGCCTACGGTTTCCGCGGATACTACGAGCGCAAGCCGCACTTTTTGGAGAGCGTGCCCTACGCGCTGAAGAATGTGCGCTGGCTGCTGCAGAACGTGGAACTGCCGGTGAAGCTGCCCGCGCTGATGGCGGCCTTTGCGTCCATGACGGAGACGGAGGCGAGCGTTGTGCCGAGCGTGGCGACGGGAACGCAGCATGATGCGCTGCTCCGGCCGCAGGCGCAGGGGCCGCAGACTCCGGAGCTGACGGTGGTGGTATCGAGCTTTTCGTTTCATCGCGGGCCGGTGACCGATGAGAGCGGACATGGCGGAGGGTTTGTCTTCGATGCGCGGGGATTGCCGAATCCGGGGCGCGAGGAGCGCTTCAAGCGGCTATCAGGGAAAGACGCGGCGGTGGTGGAATATTTCAACCAGCAGCCGAGGGTGCAGCAGTTTCTGGAGAGCGCGATGAGCCTGGTGGACGCCAGCGTGAGCGAATACAAGCGGCGCGGCTTTGCCAATCTGATGGTCTCCTTCGGATGCACCGGGGGGCAGCATCGCTCGGTGTTTCTGGCGGAGCGGGCGGCCAGGAGGCTGGGCGGACGCGACGGGGTGCGGGTGGTGCTGCGGCATCGCGAAGAGGAGAACTGGGTTCGATGAGATCGGCGAACGCGGCGACGAGGACGGCGCGATGAAGGCGATGATTTTGGCCGCGGGGCTGGGGACGCGGCTGCGTCCGTTGACCGATGAGCGGCCCAAGGCGCTGGTGGAGGTGGGTGGACGCACGCTGCTGGAGATTACGCTGGGACGCCTGCGCAGCTTCGGCATCGATGAGGTGATCATCAACGTGCATCACTTTGCCGACATGGTGGTGGAGTATCTGCACGCCCACGGCGATTTCGGGCTGCGGATTGCGATCTCGCGGGAAGACGAGATGCTGCTCGACACCGGTGGCGGACTGAAGAAGGCGGCGGATTTTTTTCTGCAGGGCGATGCCGGAGATGAGCCGTTCATCCTGCACAACGTCGATGTGCTTAGCGCGATTGATTTGCAGAATATGGTGGAGTTCCACCGCAAAGAGAATGCGCTGGCGACGCTGGCGGTGCAGCAGCGGAAGAGCTCGCGGTTGCTGCTGTTTGACGCGCAGGAAGCTTCACCGCTGCAGTTGTGTGGGCGGCGCACGGCGGGGCATGCAGATGAGATGGTGTGCGCCGCGGCGCATCCGCAGGCGTGGGCCTTTGCGGGGATTCACGTACTCTCGCCAAGGATTTTTGGATTGATGAGCGAAGGCGGAGAGCCGGCGTTTTCGATCATCCCGGAGTATCTGCGGATGGCCGCAGGAGGCGAGAAGATCGTTGGCTTCCGGGCGGACGGATTTTATTGGCGCGACCTGGGGACGGCGGCGAGTTTGCAGCAGGCCGCCGAAGACGTGGAGCGGAAGCTGATTGAGTTGTGAGGCGGAGCGGGGCACTCCTCGCAAAGACCCACATCTGCCGACTGCGGCAGATATGGGGCACCCTCGGTCCCCAAATGTCGCAACGGGCGTAGACTATTGAGTATGTCAAGGCAAATGGAAGATCGAAACCGGCAGCGATTCGCCGAAAAGATGCGCGAGAAAAGTCTGGCGGCAAAAAACGCGAAGCTGGCTACGAAGAAGGCAACTGGAGGCACGCCTGCTCCGGCGGGCGGCGCAGAGGATCACCAGAAGGATTGATGGTCGCCGGGCTGTCGGCGCGAGAGTGAGGCCGACGGCGCGAACAGCTCTCGGTTTTTCTCCCGGCGGGCGCGCGGCGCTGTACAATCTCCCCGTGCGAGCCGCAGCCATAGCACACGCCTACGTAAAACCCAACGTTGTGGAGCCCTTCCGCGACGCGCGGGTCAACGTGTTTCGCGGCAACACGCTGGAGCCCAACGATCTGCCGGACGTGGCCATGGTGTTTGGCGGCGACGGCGCGGTGCATCGCGTTCTGCCATCTCTGGCTTACACCCGGACGCCGCTGCTGGTGGTTCCCACGGGCAGCGCTAACGACTTGGCGCGCTGCCTGGGCATTCCCACTCCGGACGCGGCGCTGCGCGCCTGGCGGCGCTACCTGGACTTTGGCGACAATGTGCGCTGTATCGATTTGGGCACGGTGCGTCCCATGACCGCTGGCGAGCCCGGGGGCGAGGCGGGCGAAGCGGAAGAACTCGATTCGCTGACCTTTGCCGACATCGAGGGACAGATTGCGCCGCCGGCGACTCCTCTGGGGCCGCTCATCATGCGGCAGCAGAGGCACCATGCCGAGGAGAGCGCGGAGCAGCGGCGGGTGATTTACTTCGGCGGCATCGCGGGAGTGGGGCTGGATGGCGAGGCAAACCGGCGGGCCGCGCGGATGCCGGGCTGGCTGCGGCGCCATGGGGGCTACGGGCTGGCGGCGCTGTGGGCGCTGATGTCATTTGTGCCGCCCACGTTGCGCCTTTACAGCTACGATGGCGGAGAAGAGGTGCGGCTGGTGGGCGCGGCGCTGGTGGCCGCCATCGGCAACGCTCCGGAGTATGGCCACGGGATGAAAATGCTGCCCCACGCACAACTCGACGACGGGCGGCTGGATCTATGTTTTGTACCGGCGATGTCCAAGGCGAGGGTGCTGCGGTACTTTCATCGGATTTACTGGGGCGGCCATATTCGGGTTCCGGAGGTGCAATATTTCCGTACCCGGCAGGTCTTCCTGGAGAGCGACACGCCGCTTGGGGTGTATGGCGATGGCGAGCTGCTCTGCCAGACCCCGGTCGAGATCGCGGCTGCCCCACGGGCGCTGCGGGTGATTGTCCCCTAGAAGCGGAGAGCCTCCCCATTCGCCAGATGGCGGATGAGGGCTACCAAGCGTGGCCTGGGCGATTCTGGCTTGCCTAATTTGCGGGCGGCGTTTTTAACGGCGATTCCGAATTCTGCCGATTTATACTTAGAGTTGCCCATGCCCAGTGCCCACGCCCCGATTCCGCCGTCCCAACCACCTCCTCCCGAGTTGAAGCACGAGATTCTGCCGACTCTGTTCGGAGACGGCTATGGGCTTTACAAGGTCCGCAAAGGATACTTTCTACTTTCGTTCCTGCTGAACTGCACCGCACTCGGCCTGCTGGTCTGGGTGACCACCTGGACGGCCTCCCATATGCCGGAGGTCAAGAAAGTGGTTGGGCTGTCGGTGGACATCAGCCCCTACGTATTGCCGCCTTCGCCGGACCGTTCCGGGGGCGGGGGTGGTGGCGGCTCGCACGATATCAAGCCGGCCTCCAAGGGCGCGCTGCCTAAGTATGCTAAAACCCAGATCGCGCCTCCCACGGTGCTTCCGATAGAGCAGCCCAAATTGCCGGTGACGCCTACGGTAGTGGTGCCGCCGGAGATCAAGCTGCCGCAGGTTGGGCAGTTGGGCGATCCCATGTCAAAGGTAATCGGTACGCTGTCCAACGGTCCCGGGGTGGGCGGAGGCATCGGCAGCGGCACGGGCGGCGGAGTGGGGTCGGGCAGCGGACCCGGCGTCGGTCCGGGCCACGGCGGGGGCATCGGCGGAGGTGCCTATCGTGTGGGCGGCGGGGTGCTGGCGCCCAAGGTCATCAGCCGGGTGGAGCCTGAGTTCAGCGAAGAGGCCCGCAAGAACAAGTACCAGGGCGTGGTGATCCTGCGGCTGGTCATCGGGACCGACGGCAAACCCCACGACATCAGCGTACAGCGGACGCTTGGCATGGGGCTGGACGAAAAGGCCATCGAGGCGGTGAAGCAGTGGCGCTTCGAGCCGGGTACCAAGGACGGCCAGCCGGTGCCAGTGGAAGTCAGCATGGAAGTCAGCTTCCGCCTCTACTAACTGAGGGAAGCAGCTCGCAGGCGCCCATTTGCGGCGCGCGGGAGAGCTGCTCCGTCAGTCCCATTCGATCTTCGGTAAATATTCGAGGCACGGCCGCTTCCGGGCCGTAAGCTTCGCGGTGGGTACGCGGCACAGACGCCGCTCCGGCCGCGGACGCTGACGATTAAGCCCGGCGGAAGAGGCGCGTGACCGGCTCGGCCTTGCGCGCTGCGGCCTCGGCCAGTTCCTCGCCGCGCTCCATGAATTCGCCGGCGCGTTTGCCCAGGTTTTCGACCGCCTCGCGGGCGCCTTCAGCTTTACGCTGCATGTCTTTGCGCAGCAGTTTGCCGCTCTTGGGAGCGGTTAGCAGGCCGGCCAGCGCTCCCAGGCCAAGCCCGACTCCCATGCAGAGGAATGCGGTGGCGATGGATTTGCGTCGAGCGGAGATTTCAGATTTTCCAAAGCGGAATTCAACCATGGCGAAAATACCCCCTGAACAGATTTACTCAAATTCGTTAGAGGGTGTGCTGCTCCGCCGAGTTGCCTGCCGTAAACAAGACTCGTCGGTCCTGAATACGGTAGTTTCCGGAGGCGACCAGGGCGATGGCCTCGCTGTAGGCCACGTGCTCCTGCTGCAGGATGCGGCCGGCCAGGGTGTGTTCGTCGTCGGAGGGCAGCACGGGCACGGTTTTCTGCAGGATGATGGCGCCGTGGTCCAGGTGCTCGTCCACGAAATGCACAGTGCAGCCGCTGACACGGACGCCGTAATCGAGAGCCTGGCGCTGTGCCTCCAGTCCGGGGAAGGCGGGGAGCAGGGAGGGGTGGATGTTGAGGATTTTGCCGGGAAACTGCTGCACGAACCAGGGCGAGAGCAGGCGCATGTATCCGGCCAGCACCACCAGTTCGGCTCCGGCTTGCTGCAGGGCGGCGGCGACGGCGCGGTCGTGCTCTTCGCGCGGGCGTCCCTTGCTGGGCAGGACTACCGTTTTGAGTCCGCGGGCCTGGGCTTCGGCGATGCCGGGGGCGTCGGGCTGGTTGCTGATGACGACGGCGATGTGTGCCGCGAGCTTGCCGCTGGCGACGTTGTTGGCGATGGCCACGAAGTTGGAGCCGCGTCCGGAGAGAAGAATGCCGAGTCGAATCATCGGCTTCCAGCATATAGCGCGACTTCTCCCGCGACAAGCCATCGCGACAAGGGTAAGGCTCAACGAAGGACGGGAAGAGTAGCGTGGAGGGCATGGAAGGCGCTGTTCCACAGCGCCACCAGTTCCGGGCTGCCCAGCAGGCCGCGGATGCAGAGGGGAAGCATGGCGCCGAGGATCACGTCCATGACGTAGTGATAGCGGCCGAGCACGGCTCCGGCGGCGATGCTCAATGAGATGACCAGAAAAACAACGCCCACGGCAGGCACCCAGCGGATGAGAACCAGCGATGCTCCTACGGTAGCTGCGACATGAGCACTGGGAAAGGTGTTGAGATGGATGCTGGCATGGCGAAGAATGTACAGGTTCATGGCCCGGAAGGTGTACCTCTTTGCGTAGGGTGCGCACCCGGAGCCGGGCAGCAGCCGCGGCGGCAGACTTTGGGCGAAGGGCACAAGCAGGTAGCAGAGATAGCTGGCCGGCAAAACGGTAGCCCAGTACTGGTCAACGGCGCTGCGGTGGTGCGTCCAATACAAAACCGCGACGCCGCAAGGAATCAGAGCGTAACAGAGGAGGTAGGCAAGTTCGAAATAGTTTCCGCTCCAAGTGGTGTTCCAGCGGTGGGTCCAACGATCCAGAAATGCGCCGAGCCATCGGTGGTCGAATTCGACCAGCCAGCCTTGGAACTTCTCATGAGGCTGGCCGAAGAAGCGGCCGGCCTGCCAGTAAACGATCAGCATGAGGAGGCAGGGCAGCCAGTCTCCGATTACGCTGGCGGTCAAAGGGGAACGCGTGGACAGTGCCAGGCGGGCACTGATGAGCGCGGCGCCCAGCAGGCCGAGAGCGGTGATCTGGCGCCGCTGCCTGGGCGAGATGGGGCGCAACCACCCTGCGACAACCAGGAAGAGCAAGGCGGCGGCAGTGACAGTATCGCCAGGGCGCATGGTCTAGATCCTCAAGGTTATTCCCTCAACCCCGTAGTTCGAAGAATGCCAGGGCCGGGAAGTTGCAGCCGCGCCGGGAGGAACGTGTGTCGGGTTGAGCCGGTAGCTCTCAGCATAGCGCGCGCGGCACGGGCTCAAAGATGAAAAGGGGAAGAAAAAATGGGTGGCGCAGCGCCCGGGGAGAATCGGTTGGGCAGAGTCAAGCCCAAAGGGCTGCGCCACCTTGGCAAAAACGGGGCTAAGCCTTACGCCCCGCCGAAACTCCAACTACTTTATCCATGCCGGTCTCCAGTGCGTTTGCCGTGGCCCGGACGTTGCCATGATTGCCGGCGTCCGCCTGGGCGGCCTGCGGCAGCAGAAGGGCGAGCCAGCACATTTGCAGGTCCAGCAGGGACGCACAAAATTTCGTTGTCGAGTCGAGAAAATCGCCGGGCAGGGCGGAGAACGCGAGGGGTGAAAACAGGCCCGCGCTTTTGGAAAGATCGATGGCGTAGGAGCTGACGCTGACGAGAGTGGCAAGCGATGCCTTCTCCAGTTCAATCACCTGTTCCAGTCCGACGTTGCAGAAGTCCTGGAATCCAGCGGTAAGGGAAGGGTTGGGAAGCGTGGTTTCGGGGGGCACAGTTCCTCCTTAAGGAATGAAAGAAACGACAAGTTATGTTTCCCGGCTGTGGGGCTTCCAGCCAGCAGAGCAAACGGATGCCACGTACTTAACTGGCTTTCGGTTCGAATGCGGTGTCTGCGATGTGGGCCAGCAGGTCCTTGGGGTGAATCGGCTTGGAGAGCAGCTCAAAATGGTATCCGCTAGCACCAGCCGCAATGAGCAGATCCGCTGAGGTAGCGCGGCCCGAAAAAAGAAGGACCTTGCATCCCCGGCAATGTTCGCGGATGCAGACGGCCATGTCCACGCCGTTCATCCCGGGCATATCCACGTCGCTGATGACCAGTTCAGGAGCGCAGGAGTAGATCTCTTGCAACGCGGTTTTGGCGGTGTAGAACGCGCTTGCCTCATAGCCGGCTTTGCTGAGAATTGCGGCGAGTGTGTCGGCGATACACTGCTCGTCGTCCACGACAAATATTCGTTTTACCATCCCCGCCCCTTACTTCCATCGGATCTTTTACATCGCCGGAGTTTCTCCGTCTGTGAGGTATCGGACATTTCCTGACGCAATTTTGTGCTTAGCCCGACAAGGTGAGCTGGATTGCTTAGAGCTAAGGCGAGCCGGACTCCCGAAATGGGGTATCGCGGAGTCCACATTCGGTTCTGTCTGACATCAGACAAACCGGCAAGACAGGAAAGGGGTATGCTCTTGACAGCTAGATAGCATCCTCATACGCATCCCTTCCCGCCTTCTGATGGTTGGTTCTCTTGCGCGTCCAGATGCCGTTCTACGGCAAAGGAGCAGCGATGAACTCACCTGCAACGGAGTACAGGAATCGTGTCTTAGCAGCACTTCCAAAAGAGGAACTTGACCGCCTGACGCCGCATCTGACCCCGGTTGACCTGGGTGTGCGGACGCAACTCTTGGACGGCCGGAGCGAGTACGCTTATTTTCTGGAAGATGGAATGGCCTCGGTGGTGTTGACCATGGCCGACGGCGCCACGGTTGAGGTAGGAGTTATCGGGATCGACGGAGTCGTCGGGCTTCCCATTCTTCTGGGTGCGGAACATATGCCGGGGGAGACCTTCATTCAGGTGCCGGGCTCCGGCTACCGGATCCCGGCTCAGCATTTGAAGGATGAATTCGAGAAAAACGGGCAGCTGCGGAGTTATCTGCAGAAGTATCTGCTGGCGAACCTGGTGCAAAGCGCGCAAAACGCGGCCTGCAACCGGCTGCATTCCATCAGCGAGCGGCTGTCGCGGTGGATTCTAACCTGCCACGACCGGGTGCAGACCGACCATATGCCTCTGACCCACGAATTCCTGGGACAGATGCTGGGCGCTCCCCGAACCACCGTGACCCTGGCGGCCGGAATGTTGCACGAGGCCGGGCTGATCGACTACACGCGCGGCAATGTGACCATCAAGGACCACGAGGGACTGGAGCACGTAACCTGCGAGTGCTATGGAACCGTGCGCAATGAGTTCCGGCGTTTAGGGCTGCTTTGATGGGATCGTGCCGAGCGCCGCTAACCAGGAGATGCCAGTCGGCGCGGCAGTTATGATCCGGTGCGTTCACTCATGAAGTGCACCTTGCTGACTTACCTGCGGACTTACTCTGAGTTATCGAGTCTTCTTATCCAGGTATTAAGTAATAAAATTTGACAAATATTGATCTCTGAGGTGATAGCGGTCACAGCAACGCTGCCTGATGCGGGATAACGTACATTCCACATTCTGTGACGGAGGTCCCCAGCCATGAATGCAGAAATTCCACCCGCGGCCCCGGCCGCGATATCCCGATTAATGGAAGACGATCCCTTTCTTGCCAGGGTGTACGAGATTCAGCAGTCGATCGTTCGCCGCGCCTATGAGCTATACAAAGAAAGTGAATTTAACAGCCGCCAAGATCTCGAAGAGTGGCATCGCGTAGTCTCCGAGTTACTCCTGGAAGTTCCGCTGACCGTCTCCGAAACGGACGAGGAGATCAGCGTGCTCGCCGAGCTGCCGGGGTTTACCGAACAAGACTTCGAAGTCAAGGTGGATACCAATCGCGTACTCATCGCCGGCTGCCTGGATTTGCCGACGCTGTGCGAGAACGAGAAAGACGAAACCATCTGTGAGGTTCTGGGTTCGAGAGAGTTTGTTCGTGAGTACCTGCTTCCGGTGCCAGTCGATCCGGAGGCGGCGAGTGCAGAGCTCAAGGACGGCGTGCTGGAAATTCGCCTGGCGAAATGCGCAGACAGCGCCAAGAAGCCCGCAGAGAGCGTCACCATGATGGCGGCAAGCAGCGCAGCTTAGAAGTTAGGTTCTCATACCTGGGGAAAGTTCGCTCGCGAGTTGACGCCATGGCGTGCACAGCGAGCAAAAAAAGATACGGCGTCCATTAACCGATGGACGCCGTATCTTTTTGCTTCTCCGGTCTGTCTGACACCCTATCAAAGTTCGGGGCAGTCTTAAAAAAGAGGGTCGCGCCTCGCGATTCCAAGGCATCGCCAGCTTTGGCCGATTAATCTACTCCCGCAGGAGGTTTCCATGGCAAGCGACCTTGAGGCCGGGCTGCGCCGGGAGCTGATCGCGGCCCTCCAGGGCGGCAACGCGCACGTCCGCGTGGAAGGGGTTGTGGCCAAATTTCCCGCCCCTCTCCGGGGCGAAACAGGCGGCCTTCCCTACTCCGCGTGGCAACTATTGGAGCACATCCGCATAGCGCAGAATGACATCCTGCGCTTTAGCACCAACTGCGACGGGAGCTATCGGGAGTTAGATTTCCCCGGCGATTACTGGCCCAAATCCGCGGCCCCGCCGAGCGCCCGCGCATGGCAGAAGTCTGTTGCCGCCGTGCTCGCGGATCGCGATGCTATGGTGGAACTTATCGGCGATCCGCGCCACGACTTGGCCGCCCCGTTTTCCTGGGGAGATGGCCAGAATCTGCTGCGCGAGGCCATCCTGGTGATCGACCACAACTCGTATCACATAGGGGAGCTGCTGGCCCTGCGGCGACTGCTGGGGATTTGGCCTGAGCAGTAATCGCCTACGTGTACTGCACCTTGCGCTCGCCTTTGACGATGCGGCCGATGACGTATCCTTTTTCGCCGGCGCGGTCGAGGATGGTCTGCACCTTCTTGAACTTTTTGGCCGGGACCACCAGGATCATGCCGATGCCCATGTTGAAGGTGCGCATCATCTCGGCCTGCTCGATGTTGCCGATCTTCTGCATGTGCTCGAAGATGGGCAGCACGGGCCAGCTTCCCATCTCGATCAGGGCGGCGACGCCTTTGGGCAGCACGCGGGGCAGGTTTTCGGTGATGCCGCCGCCGGTGATGTGGGCCATGGCAGAGACGGCTTCGCCATCGACCATGCGGCGCATGATGGGCCAGTAACTCTTGTGCTGCTTCATCAGCTCGGAGCCGACCTTGCCCTTCATCTCATTGACGTAGGTATCCGGGGTGTAGCCGGCGACGGAGAACAGCAGCTTGCGGGCCAGCGAGTAGCCATTGGTGTGCAGTCCGGTGGAGGGCAGGCCGACGAGCACGTCGCCCACCTGCACGTCTTTGCCGGTGAGGATCTTTTCGCGCTCGACGGCGCCGACGATGAAGCCGGCGAGGTCGTATTCGCCCTCGGGATAGAAGCCGGGCATCTCGGCGGTTTCGCCGCCGATGAGGGCGCAGCCGTTGTGTTTGCAGGCCTCGGCCAGTCCGCTGACGACTTTCTCGGCGATCTCCAGCTCGAGCTTGCCCACGGCGAGGTAGTCCATGAAGAACAGCGGGGTAGCGCCCTGCACGGCAATGTCATTGACGCAGTGGTTCACCAGGTCTCCGCCCACGGTGTGGTGCACGCCCATTTCAAAGGCGAGCTTGAGCTTGGTGCCCACGCCATCGACGCTGCTGACCAGTACCGGGTCAGTGAATTTTTTCTTGTCGACCTGGAAGAGCCCGCCAAAGCCGCCGATCTCGCTAAGGACGCACTTGTTGAAGGTACGGTGCGCCAGGTACTTGATGCGCTGCTTGGTACGGTTTGCCTGTTCGATATCGACGCCAGCGTCGGCGTAGGTGAGGCTCTTTTGTTGTGTGTCGTCAGCCAAGGTTGTCACGTCCGGAGAAAGTATTCGGGGGGTCCGCGAACCAAGATTGTAACATCGGCGGAGGAAAGATGCGGTGACGGTGCTGGTTTTCGGCAGGTTTCCGGCGGCAGTGCCGCGGGATTGGGAATCGTGCTTCTGCCGGGCAGGGAGAATTTCATCCCGCGGTGCGGGCCGGGCGGTGTAGGATGCTACGCCAGAAGATCCGGTTCGAAAGGTGAGCGCCGATGAGCCCGATTGGCAAGACCCCGGTTTCCAACGTCAGTCCCTCCAATGATGTTCTGCGAGCCGACCGGCACCCGCTGGACCCCATCTTCAAGCCCTCCAGCGTGGCCCTGGTGGGCGCCAGCGAGCGCGTCGGCTCGGTGGGCCGCACTGTGCTGTGGAACCTGATCAGCAACCCGTTCGGCGGCGTCATCTACCCGGTGAATTCCAAGCGCGCCCATGTTCTGGGGTTTCGCGCCTACGCCAGTTTGCAGGAGCTGCCCGAGGTTCCCGACCTGGTAATCCTGTGTACTCCGGCCGAGGGGGTGCCGGCGCTGCTGGCGCAATGTGTGGAGATAGGCGTGCCTGCGGGCATCGTTCTCTCTTCCGGCTTTAAGGAGACGGGCGAGCACGGCAGCCGGCTGGAGGCCGAGATCGTGCGGACGATCCAGGGACGGATGCGCCTGCTGGGGCCCAATTGCCTGGGGGTGATGAATCCCGTGTCAGGGCTGAACGCGACCTTTGCCAACTCGATGGCGAAGCCGGGCAATGTGGCCTTCATCAGCCAGAGCGGGGCGCTGTGCACGGCGGTGCTGGACTGGTCGATGACGGAGAATGTGGGCTTCAGCAGCTTCGTCTCCATCGGCTCCATGTTGGACGTGAACTGGGGCGACCTGATCGACTACTTCGGCGACGATCCGCGGACCCGCTCGATTGTGATTTACATGGAAACGATTGGCGACGCCAGCTCGTTTCTGTCGGCCGCGCGGGAGGTTTCGCTGACCAAACCGATCATCGTCATCAAGTCCGGACGCACGGCCGCCGCCTCGCGGGCCGCCGCGTCGCACACCGGTTCGATGACCGGCTCGGACGCGGTGATGGAAGCGGCGTTTCGGAGAGTTGGAGTGCTGCGCGTCAACTCCATTGCCGAGATCTTCTTTATGACCGAGGCGCTGGCCAAGCAGCCGCGTCCCAGAGGCAACCGGCTGTGCATTGTGACCAACGCGGGCGGGCCGGGCGTGCTGGCCACCGACGCTCTGATGCAGGGCGGCTGCGAGTTGGCCGAGCTGTCCCCGGAGAGCATGGCGGCTTTCAATGCCTTTCTGCCGCCGGCGTGGAGCCACAGCAATCCGGTGGACATATTGGGCGACGCCGAGCCGGACCGCTATGCCAAGTCGCTGGAGATTGCCGCTAAGGACCCCAACACCGACGGGATGCTGGTGATCATGACGCCGATGGGAATGACCAACCCCACGCAGATCGCCGAGCAGCTCAAGACCTATGCCCGCGGACTGGGCAAGCCGGTGCTGGCCAGCTGGATGGGCGGCGAATCGGCGGCGCAGGGCGAGGAGATTTTGAACCGCGCGGGAATCCCCAGCTTCCAGTATCCCGATACCGCGGTGCAGGCCTTCAACTACATGTGGCGCTACACCTACAACCTGCGCGGATTGTATGAGACGCCCTCGCCCAACGCCGCCGCCTTTCATCCCCAGCGCGTCCAGGCCGCGGAACTTCTGGCCTCGGTGCGCAGCGCCAAAGTGTGCAACAAGGGTCGCACGATTCTGACCGAGTACGAATCGAAGAAGCTGCTGGATACCTACGGGATTCCGCGGATTGCGACCGAGCTGGCGGCCAGCGAAGACGAGGCCGCCGAGGTCGCCGCAGCCATCGGATTCCCGGTGGTGGTCAAGCTCAACTCCCTTACCATTACGCACAAGACGGACGTAGGCGGAGTGGCGCTCAATCTGCCTGATGCGGCCAGCGTGCGGCGCGCCTTCCGGCAGATTCGCGAGAGCGTGACGGCCAAGGCGGGCGCGGAACATTTCCAGGGAGTGACGGTGCAGCCGTATGCCGAGCAGGAGGGCTATGAGCTGATCCTGGGCTCGTCGCTGGACCCGCAGTTCGGGCCGGTGCTGCTGTTCGGCACCGGCGGGCAGCTGGTGGAGGTCTTCGAGGACCGCTCGCTGGCACTGCCGCCGCTGAACACCACGCTGGCGCGCCGCATGATGGAGCAGACCCGCATCTATAAAGCGCTGAGTGGGGTGCGCGGACGCACTCCGGTGGACACGGCGGCACTGGAGGAGCTGATGGTGCGCTTCAGCGACCTGGTCATCCAGAACCCGGCGATCAAGGAGATCGAGATCAACCCGCTGCTGGCCACATCCCACCGCCTGATTGCGCTGGATGCGCGGGTGGTGGTGCACGAGGCCAGCGTGGCCGATGCGGAGCTTCCGCGCTCGGCGATCCGTCCCTACCCGGTGGTGTACGTGGCCGGATGGAAGATGAAAGACGGCGAGGTGGTCACCATTCGGCCGATTCGTCCCGAGGACGAGCCGCTGGTGATCGAGTTCCACAAGAAGCTCAGCGAGCGCACGGTGTATCTGCGCTACTTCCAGCCGCTGAAGCTTACGCAGCGCACTGCGCACGAGCGGCTGACCCGCATCTGCTTCATCGATTACGACCGCGAGATGGCGCTGGTGGCCGAGCGCAAGAAAGAGGACGGCACGAGCGAAATCATTGCGGTTGGCCGGTTGAGCAAGATCCACGGGCGTCCCGAGGCCGAGATGGCCGCACTGGTGCAGGATGAGTACCAAGGCAAAGGGCTGGGCGGGGAACTGTATCGCCGCCTCATCCGCGTGGCGCGCGACCAGCGGCTGACCAAGGTGCACTCCAACATGCTGGGCGAAAATAAGGAAATGCAGAATCTGTGCCGGCGGCTGAACTTCCACATGAGCACGCCCGACCTGGAAGACAATCTGGTACTGGCGGAGCTGGCGCTGTAGGGCGGGAACGTTAGCGGCCTGGTTCGATGAGAACCGTGTCGCGGCAGCGCAGATAGGCGCGGAGGCAGATGACAGCGGCGAAGACGAGCCCGGCGCTGGTGTCTAGTGCCACGTCGCTCCAGTCTCCGTCGCGGCCGGGAATCGTCATCTGATGAAACTCGTCGGCGCAGGCCACCACGAAGGTCAGCAGGACAGCCAGCGTTCCCCATTCGATGCGCCACCACAGGCGACGCACCTGGACGCCGCCGCGAAAGCTGAGCTGGTATTCATGGCGCAGCCAGTAGCTGCCGCGCAACAGAAAAAGCCAGCTCAGGCACAGCAGGCCGTAGCCCAGCATGTGGCCGCTCTTGCGCATCACCAGGTTCAGTAGGTCGAGTAGTGCGCCGTGGATCGGAAGCCCGAGCCAGAGCATCAGCCGTGCCAGAAAGCCGTGGGTGTGCTGGCCTGACATGGCATCGGTGGATTCCATTTTGATCAGGGTGAGCATGGCCAGCACCGGCAGCCAGTAATGCCAGAATAATTCCCATCTGTGCCTGGATCGCCCTCGCGGATTGGGGCACGAGGGCTCCGCCGCGCCGTGGGCGGCGCGGCTAGGTGCGCCGGAAATCGCGGGCAAAAGACAGTTTTCTTGAACGGCGTCTGACATAGCTACTCCGCGCGGTAGTTGGGAGCCTCGCGGGTGATGGTGACGTCGTGGACGTGGCTCTCCTTGAGCCCGGCGCCGCTGATGCGGATGAAGCGCGCCTTCTGCTGCATCTCTTCGATGGAGGCGCAGCCCACGTAGCCCATGCCGCTGCGCAGTCCGCCGATCAGTTGATGGACCATCATGGCCACCGTGCCCCGGTAGGGAACGCGGCCTTCGATGCCTTCGGGAACCAGCTTGGCCAGCCGGTTGCCCTCTTCCATTCCCGCGTCCAGACCGCGATGGCCTTCGCCGGGATCGTCGAGGCTCTGGAAGTAGCGTTCGCTGGAGCCCTGTGCCATGGCGCCCAGCGATCCCATGCCGCGATAGGCCTTGAAGGTGCGGCCCTGGTAGAGGATGGTTTCGCCGGGACTCTCTTCGGTTCCGGCCAGCAGCGAGCCGACCATAACCACGCTGGCTCCGGCGGCGATCGCCTTGGAGATATCGCCGGAATACTTGACGCCGCCGTCGGCGATGATGGGCACGCCGGTGTCGCGCGCCGCGCGCGAGGCTTCGGCGATGGCGGTGATCTGCGGGACTCCCGCGCCGGTGACGATGCGCGTGGTGCAGATGGAGCCGGGACCGATGCCGACTTTGACGCCGTCGGCGCCACAGGAAATTAGCTCGGCGGTGGCCTCATAGGTAGCCACGTTGCCGGCCAGCAGGCTGACGTTGGGCAGCGCGTGCTTGATGGCCTTGATGGCTTCCATCACCCGCGTGGAGTGGCCGTGCGCGCTGTCGATGGCCAGCACGTCGCACTTGTAGCGGACCGCTTCCTGGGCGCGCTCCAGGAAATCTCCGGTGGCGCCGACAGCGGCACCGACGCGAAGACGTCCCTGGTCGTCTTTGGCCGCCGTGGGGTACTTCAATTTCTTCTGGATGTCCTTGACCGTGATGAGGCCCTTCAACTCGTAGTTGTCATCGACCACCAGCAGCTTTTCCACGCGGTGCTGATGCAGGATAAGCTCGGCCTGCTCCAGCGTGGTGCCGACCGGAACCGTGATCAGGTTGTCCTTGGTCATGATCTGCGAGATGGGGATGTCGGTGCGGGTCTCAAAGCGCAGGTCGCGATTGGTCAGGATGCCGACTAGGCGCTTGCCCTTGGTGACCGGCACGCCGCTGATGCGGTAGCGCCGCATCAAATCGAGGGCATCGCTGATATTGCGCTCCGGTTCGATGGTGACCGGATCGACGATCATGCCGCTTTCGGAGCGCTTGACCTTGTCGATCTCGCCGGCCTGCTGCTCGATGGAAAGATTGCGGTGCACGATTCCCAGGCCGCCCTGCTGGGCCAGCGCAATGGCCATGCGCGATTCGGTCACCGTGTCCATGGCGGCGCCGATGAGCGGAATATTCAGGCGGATGTTGCGCGTGAGCTGAACCTGGGTGTTGACTTCGGTCGGAACCACGTCGGACTTTGCCGGCAACAGCAGCACGTCGTCGAACGTCAATGCCTCGGGTACGGGAAAGTTAATCATTGGGCGTTTCCAACAGAAGGAAGGTCATAGGGCATTGTATGAACTCCATCGCAACGGATGCAAACCGGGCGCTCCAGAAACATTTTGTAACACTCTGTTGACAAACGGCCTGTTCTATGGCCGCGCTTATGAGTCTCATAAAAACTTCCGATTTCCAATCTTCATCGGGGAGATGCAGACTGGTTGAGCGTGCTGCCTCCGGGTAGCTGCAATCCATAAAGGTTCTATGGCTCTCCTTCGGCCGGGGAAGCGGTGACGACCGCTCATCTTCCGGCCATTTTTTTTGCCTCGGATTGCCCGGCGAGGGCGCTATATCGTCTCCCGAGATGCTGGGTCCCAAGCCGCAGGCCGTGGATATGGCTTCTCTGGAACCGCTCTACTGCGCCGCCGGTTCTCCGGGCGTCGGAGTGGCCTCTGCCTGGAACTGCGCGTCCATGCCGTGGGTGGGATCCTTGTGGAAGAGCTTGCGTGAGATATCCGGCCAGAACTCCTGAACGATGGTGATCATCGCCCCTTCGGCGGTCTGAATCATCGCCGTGGAAAGGACCAGGCCGACGCCCGAGTTTCCGCGTGGGTAGTAAAGAGTGGAGAGCCCGCCGGCAGCCAGGTTCCCAAGCACGTTGGAGTAATTGGGCTCCCATTTGTGGGTGTTGTCGTGTTTGCAGATGACGGATGCGGATGCGGCGTAAGCCGCGCGGTGCAGCACGCTGCCGTGGCCCAGGCGGAAGTAGCGGGGATCCTGATGCAGCAAGGAGGGCAGGATGCCGTTGCCGATCATGGTGCCGTCGAAGGAATCCAGGTAGGCGATGCCGGAACGTTCCGCGAATCCTTTGGCTCCCCAGGGCGCGTTGGAGATGTCATCCGCCGCCTCATGGTAGCCGGCCGTGACCACCGCGAAGGCGATGGTGATCTTATCGGTGGCGATGCGGAGCGCGAGGTTCATCTTCTGCCCGGCGCTCAGTGAGACGGCATCGCTGCGATAACTGACGTTGAACTCCGGAAGAACTCCGGCCAGTCTCTGCGTTTCCTGCTCTTTGAGCTGTTCCTCGGCGAGTTGGTGCTGAGTCTGGTCCGGTGCAGCCGGTTGGGCCGCGATGCTGACAGGTACCGGCACGACCGGCTGGATCGCCTTCTGCGCGACCTCCGGATTCTGCTGCGAGGTGCCATCCGCGAGTCGGTGCGGCGCCCCCGGTACCGGCATCGGCGGGCTCCGTTGCGGCTCTGAGCCGGGGCGGATGGCTGGCCGGTGCCCTGCCAGTGCGTATCCGGCGCGTTGATTTCTTCTGCCCAAGGGGTGTGGCGAGGGCCAGCGCCGCCAGGATCAGCAGCCAGAGACGAAAAGTTTTCACGCGAAAGCTCCAGGGGCCAGGCAACGCACCGATTTGAGGGGATACGATCCATTCTACAGTGGAAAGGGTGGCGAGGGGCGGAGCGCGAGAGTAGACCTGCAACTTTTCCCATATTTTAACTATCCAATGGGGTAACTACGCTCCGATGGCGTTGTGAGCCCCGGGGGCGGCGGCCGGTAGCCGGGGGCGCAGGGCGTCTTGGTTGTATTCGCTCCCGAAGCAGCGCTATACTCTCAGGTGATCGCTGCGGAGTGTCCATCCGTGCTCCTGGTTTGGGGCAGCGGAGAGCAGTGGTGGGCCGTGCGGGCCGCGTTCCTGGTTCATTTCCCTGTCCATTTGCGCTTTGGCGAAGGCAGGCAGCCGTCAGGCCTGTTGGGGAAACCACGGGTTGGAAGCGCCGCGTGGCTGGTGGCATCTGGTAAGGCGGAGTTCTGGTTCAGGCATGGCATTTGCGCTCGACAAAGTTCGTGAGATCGCGGAAAGAGTGGCCCACTCCAGTGGCTTGGTGCTGTGGGATATCGAGCTGAAAGGGAGCGGGGCGAGCCGCACCCTGCGCGTCTTTATTGACAAGCCGGAGGGCGTCAGCCACGAGGATTGTGCGGCGTACAGCCGGGAGGCGTCCACTATCTTCGATATTGAGGACGCGGTACCTGGCGGGGCTTATCTGCTGGAGGTCTCTTCTCCCGGACTGGACCGCAAGCTTTTTAAGCCGGAGCATTTCGCGCGCTTCGCCGGCAGCCTGATTAAGTTCAGCACGCGCGAGCTCGTGAACGGCAACCGGCAGTTCGAAGGGCGGCTGGTTGGTTTTTCCGAAGGCCAGCTGACGGTGGATCTGGACCAGGTGGCCAGCCGCAAGAAGGCCAAGGTGCAGGGCGCAGGCGTGATCGTGGTGCCGCTCTCGAATGTTGAGAAGGCGAGCTTGGTTCCGGAGTTTTAGCTCCGGAACGTTAGAGCCGAAGGGTTAGCAATCGGGATTCATTCCCGAGTAAGAATTCAGAGCGGGGCGCGTCCCCGCATTAGGTGAAGGTGGCAGGGAATATGGCAAGCGAACTTTATAACGTGATCGACGCACTGAGCCGCGAGAAGGGAATCAATCCCGACATCGTCGTTGCCGCCGTCGAAGACGCCATCGTCGTCGCCACGCGCAAGTTCTACAAGACGCAGGAGAGCCTGCGCGCCGTCCTCGACCGCGAGACGGGCGCAATCCGCGCCTACTCGGTGAAGGAGATTTTGCCCAGCGAGGACGACATCGAAGACCCGCAGATTCAGATTTCGCTGGAAGAGGCGCTGAAGATCAGCGAAGACGCCGTAGTGGGCGGCGAGCTGCTGCAGGAAAAGTCGATTGAGGGACTGGGCCGCATCGCCGCGCAGCTGGCCAAGCAGGTCATCTTCCAGAAGGTGCGGGAAGCCGAGCGCGACACCGTCTTCAATGAGTATCACAACCGCGTCAACGAGGTGGTCAACGCCACGGTCAAGCGCATCGAAGGCCCGGATTATATTTTCGACCTGGGCAAGGCCGAGGCGCGCATGCCGCGCAAAGAGCAGTCCAAGCTGGAATCGTTTGCCGTGGGCGAGCGGGTTCGGGTGGTCATCACTCGCGTCGAGAAGGCCACCAAGGGGCCCGGCGTGATCGTCTCCCGCGCCGCTCCCGAGCTGGTCTCGAACTTGTTCCAGACCGAAGTGCCGGAGATCTACGACAACACGGTGGTGATCCGCGCCATTGCGCGCGAGGCCGGCGAGCGCACCAAGATCGCCGTGATGTCGCGCGATAAGGACGTGGACGCCGTGGGCGCCTGCGTGGGCATGAAGGGCATGCGGGTACAGTCCATCATTCGCGAACTGCGCGGGGAAAAGATCGACATTATCGAATATCACGAGGACGCGGTAGGCTTTGCGGAAAAAGCTCTGCAGCCCGCCAAGGTTTCGCGCGTCTCCATTGTGGACAGCCATGATAAGCACCTGGAGGTGATCGTCGATGACACCCAGCTCTCGCTGGCCATCGGCAAGAAGGGGCAGAACGTTCGCCTGGCCGCCAAGCTGCTGGGCTGGAAGATCGACATCAAGAGCGAAGAAGAGAAGCGCCAGGAGGTCGAGGAGCAGATGAACTCGCTGGTGGGCAACTCGGCAACTTCGCTGGAGAATATCGCTGCCGAGGTGGGTGACGTGGTGCTGGAGAAGCTGAGCGCGGCGGGCATCACCACCGTGGAATCGCTGGCCGACATGACGCCCGAAGAGTTGGAAGCCATCCCCGGCATTGACGCGGAGACGGTGGAAAAGATCTCCGTGGCGGTGAACAATTACTTCTCCATCCTGGACGCGGCTGCGGCCTCCGCCGAGCCGGTCGAGGCCGAGTATCCTTCCGACCCGCTGCTGGCCGCCGAGCCGGAGCTTGGGCCGGAGGCTGCGGTGGAGGAATCCGCCGAGCCCGCCTCCGAGGAATCCTCGGAAGCTGCTGCCGATGCAGGTGCTCCGGCTGAGAGTGCCGCAGGGGCGGACCAGGAGCAGAATCAAGAAGACCATCCGGGCGAGGCTGACGCGGACCCGGCGAACAAGTAACCCGCGGCGGCGCGGCCCTCCGGGCGTGCCTTTACCGCTTTCGCTTCCGGTCTGTGCGGATCGCAGAGGGAAGCTAGTTTCTGGGCCGCCTCGGCGTACGCCCAGGCAAACGCAGCACGGACGTCTTCTGCAGCGAAGACCTCTCCGGTAAATAGCAGCACAGCGCTTCGGCGCAGCCGAACCGTCCCGGGCAGGTGAAGACGGTTCCGGCACCAAGGAAAGCAACGGCGGATGAAGATTCGAATTAACGATTTGGCTCGCGAGCTGGAAGTGAAAAGCAAACAGATTCTCGACGTGCTTATCAAGGTCGGCGTCACGGAGAAAAAGACCCACTCCAGCTCCGTGGAAGAAGACGAGGCCGAGAAGGTCCGCAAGTATTTCCGTGAGACCGGTGGCGCGGTCAACCGCTACCGCGGCGGCGGCAGTGGCGGCGGCGACGAGTTCCGCCCCAAAATCGATCTGTCCAAGATATCCAAGCCGGGCGATGCGATGAAGGCCATTCTGGCGCGCAAGGAACAGCCCGAGGAGACGGCCGCCCATGTGTCTCCGCCTCCGGCTCCTCCCAAGGCGATTGTCAATAAGCCGGCTGCGCCGCGGCCTGCAGCCGCCGCTCCGCCGGTCGTCCCTCCGCGCATGGTCACGCCGGAGTCGGTCGCTCAGCGCCACAATTTCGAGGCGCAGCGTCCTCCGGCCGCGGTGATTCCGCCCGCGCCTCCGGTGGCCGCCGCTCCGCCTGCTCCTCCGATGCCTGAGCCTGCGATCGAGCATCCGCCGACGCAAGTTCCCGCAGCGGTTTCTCCGTCGGCATCGGAAACAGTCAAGGCCCCAATGAGTGCCACTGCAGTAGTCGAAGCTCCCCCTGCCGACGCAGGATCCCCGGTTGTCGAAAAACCGGTGGCTTCCGCAGCCGCGCCCGCAGACTCTGCCTCGGCTACGACAGCCGCCCCCAAGTCACCGGCGGCTCGGCCTCCTTTGCCCAGCCAGCCTCCGCCGCGCCGCATGATTGTGCCGCAGACGGGACCGCGTCCGGTGTACACGGCTCCGCCGCCACCGCCGCCGCGCGCGCCCCAGCCGCCGTCTTCGGTGCCGATGGGAAATCGCCCCGGTCCGGTACGTGGGCAACCGATCTTCCAGCGTCCCCGTCCCGGTCAATCGGCGGGGCCCGGCGGTGCGCCCGGCGCGTCCGGAGCTCCCATGGCTCCCGGTGCGCGTCCCCCGTTCCGTCCCGGCGAACGCCGTCCAATGCATCCTACCCGCAGTGCACCTACGCCCGGCGGCCGTCCTCCCATGGCTGGCGGACGTCCCGGCATGGGCACGCGTCCCGGTGGCCCGCCCCGTCCCGGCGGCCTGTTAGGCGCTGCCGCGGGAGCTCCGCCTCCGGGCGCCGCTCCGCGTCCTGGTGCACGCACCGGTGCCCCTGCCCGCCGTCCCGGCCAGCGTTATACGGGTCCGCGCGGCAAGCAGGAAGGACCGATGAAGGGTTTCACGCCGCCGCCGCGGCTTTCGCTCAGCAATGAGCCGATGCCGATCACGCGGGCGATCACCATCTCGGAAGGCGTCAGCGTAAAGGATTTGGCGGAAAAGCTCGAAATCCGTGCCAAGGACCTGATCGCTCGTCTGCTGGCCCGTGGCGTCTTTGCCACCATCAACCAGACGCTCAGCGAAGACCTGGCGCGCGACATGGCCCGCCACTTCGGAGCCGAGAGCTCGGTTATCAGCTTTGAAGACCAGATTCAGCAGGACTATGACGCGCAGGCCATCGAGCAGGAGAACGAAGCGGTCTTCAACACCGTCACCCGTCCTCCGGTGGTCACCATCATGGGCCACGTCGATCACGGCAAGACCAGCTTGCTGGACGCCATCCGCACCACCAACGTAGCGGGCGGCGAAGCCGGCGGCATTACGCAGCACATCGGCGCCTACAAGGTGAAGATCACCGACACCAACTCGCCGGCCTTTGGCCGCGAGATCGTCTTCCTCGACACCCCGGGCCACGAAGCCTTTACCCGCATGCGCGCCCGCGGCGCCAAGGTCACCGACATCGTGGTGCTGGTGGTTGCCGCCGACGACGGAGTGATGCCGCAGACCCTCGAGGCCATCGACCACGCCAAGGCCGCCAAAGTTCCGCTCATTGTCGCCGTTAACAAGATCGACAAGCCGGAGGCGCAGCCTGACCGCGTCAAGAAGCAACTGGCCGACCGTGGACTGCTGCCCGAGGACTGGGGCGGCGACACCATCTTCGTCGATGTTTCGGCGAAAAAGCACACCAACCTGAACCAGATCATGGAGATGATCTGCCTGGTGGCGGATATGAAGGAGCTCAAGGCTACGCCTGAGCGCCTCGCCTCCGGCACCGTGCTGGAAGCCAAGCTGGACCGCGGACGCGGCCCAGTGGCGACCGTGCTGATCGACAACGGAACGCTGCACGCCGGCGAAAACTTTGTGGTCGGCAACATCTTCGGCAAGGTCCGCGCCATGTTCGACGATCGTGGCCGCGCGCTGGATGAGGCCGGTCCCTCGACCCCGGTGGAGATTCTGGGACTCGAAGGCCTGCCGCAGGCCGGCGACCAATTTGTGGTGGTGGCCGAGCGCGAAAAGGCCCGCGAGATCGCCGATTACCGCGAGGCCAAAACCCGCGAGGCAGCGCTCGCCAAGAGCGCGCGTGTCTCGCTGGAAGGCCTGGCCGCGCAGATCAAGAACGAAGGCACCAAGCAGCTGGACATCATCCTCAAGGGCGACGTGCAGGGCTCGGTGGAGGTCATCAACGATCTGCTCAACAAGCTCTCCAACGAGCAGGTGCGCATCAAGGTGCTGCGTTACTCGGTGGGCGCCATCACCGAGAGCGACGTGCTGCTGGCCGCCGCCTCCAACGCCATCATCATCGGCTTCAACGTGCGTCCCGAACGTAAGGCGCAGGAGATGGCCGAGCAGGAGAAGGTCGATATCCGTCTCCACTCGATCATCTACGAGCTGCAGGACGAGATGAAGCGCGCCATGACCGGGCTGCTGGAGCCGACCATCAAGGAGTCCTACATGGGACGCGCCGAGGTGCGCGACACCTTCCGCATCCCCAAGGTCGGCACCATTGCCGGCTGCCAGGTTCTGGATGGTCTCATCAAGCGCGACTCCGAGGTACGCCTGCTGCGTGACAACCTAGTGGTCTTCACCGGTAAGATTACATCGCTCAAGCGCTTTAAGGATGACGCCAGCGAGGTCCGGACCGGCATGGAGTGCGGTATCGGCATCCACAACTACAACGATGTGAAGACAGGCGACATCATCGAAGCCTTCCTCACTGAAAAGGTAGCCACCCAGCTGATGTAGCCGATTGGAGTGGGAGCGCCGCCGGGCCAGCCGCGGCGCTCCCATTTCCGCTCCCACAGCGGTTCGATCCCATCCTCTTCCAAACCAGATTGCCTGGGCATCCCCGGGCGTTTTCCCCGTATCCAAGTTCGCTGATTGCAGAGTTCCTGCCCAGAGCGGTACACTCCGGGCGCAGTTCGGAACCTTGGAGCCAGAGCGATGAAGAAAGTATTGGTTGCAGCGCTGCTGTTTTTCCTTTCTGCCGTGGCTGTTGCGCAGCAGGATTATGTCGGCCGGTATGACGCCTACGGCGGCTTCAGCTACCTGAGTGCCCCGGACATCAGACTGGGACAGTGGGGATTCAACACGCAGGAAGGCGTGAACGTGAAACGCTGGCTGGCGTTTGGCTTCGACTACAGCATTCAGACCGGGTCGACCACGCTGCGCCCCGGCGAGCTGAACGACGCGACCCTGGCCAAGCTGGCGCCGCTGGTCTCTGGACTGCCTGCCGGGTACAACCTCTTCGTTCCGTTCGACGCCACCACCCAGACCTTTGCCGCCGGGCCGCAGTTGGAGTATCGGCATTTCAAGCGGTTCACGCTCTTCGTGCACCCCTCGATTGGCGCCATTCACGAAAGCATCGACCTGAAGGCGCATGACACGATCACGGCGGAGCTGCTGGCCGCTCTTCCCGAACTCGGGGTCGCCGCGGGGCCCAAACTGCACGACACGACGTATTTCTACGGCGTCGGCGGCGGAGCCGATTTCAACGCAACCAAGCATCTGCACTTCCGCTGCGACCTGGAGTACGTGCACACGTTCCTGTTCAGTGACCTGCTGGCTCAGCCGCGCAACGCCATCCGGGTCTCGGTGGGACCGACGTTCAACTTCGGCGGCAACGTGGCCCAATAGCCGCCGGAGCCTAACCGGTACGGTGCGCCGGCTGCGCTCATGCCCATCGCCTACCTCAATCTCGAACTGCGCATCGAAGCCGCACACTCCCTCAAGGATCGTCGGCAGGTGCTGCGCAGCCTGAAGGACCGGTTGCGCAACAGCTTCAACGTCTCGGTGGCCGAGCTCGACCCCAGCGAGCTATGGCAGTCGGCAACCCTGGGCGTGGTCGCCATCTCCTCCTCGCGCCATTACCTGGAGGGACTGGTGAAGCAGGTGGAATCGGCCGCCACCCGGATTGCCAACCAGCACGGGGCCGAGATCACCGACAGTTTTGTGGATTTCCTCGATTAGTTGATCCGCGGCCGGTTGATTTGGCCCTATACCGCGCTTTTTCTCCCGCGCCGGGCGACGCTCCCGCGCAATCTGCATCGAATGGTTCAGATGATGGCGGTATCCAGGGCGTCCAGTAATGCAGCTTCTGCGCCGGGCCCTGCTTCTTTTGTTGACTCCCGGCGAGGAACACGGTACGCTCCTGCGCAATGGCATTTGCTTCCATCCAGAAGCACTCTTTCCGGCCGTCTCGGCCCTTACTGGCCTTTGCCCCCCAGCCTCCAATGTTCTCAAACATTCAGCGGTGTTCATTGGCGCACGCCGCGCCCGAGGTGAATCTATTTTCGCGATGAAGAAAAACATCGAGCTACGTCCGAATCTCGAAACCCTGTTTGGCACGCGCGACGAAAACCTTCATCTGCTTGAGGATGGACTGAATGTCATCATCGATCTCAAGCCCAATTCGGTTCAAATTGACGGCTCGGCTGACGATGTGGCCCGGGTGCAGCAGGTCTTCGACGATTTCGATTACCTGCGCTCGCACGGCCAGCAGGTCTTCAACGGCGAGCTGACCTCCATGCTGCGGGTGCTGGTCGCCGATCCGTCGGTTACCTTGCGCCAGCTGGCCGACGCCGGCAAGCAGCGCTCGGTGGGCAACAAGCGCCAGGTGCAACCCAAGAGCATCAATCAGCGCCAATACCTGGAAGCCATCGAGCAGAGCGACATGGTCTTCGGCATCGGTCCGGCCGGAACCGGAAAAACCTACCTGGCGGTCGCCATGGCCATCTCCGCGCTGGTCTCCAAAAAGGTCGCGCGCATTATCCTTGCCCGCCCCGCGGTGGAAGCCGGTGAACGCCTTGGCTTCCTGCCCGGCACCTTGCAGGAGAAGGTCGATCCCTACCTGCGTCCGCTCTACGATGCGCTTTACGATCTGCTGGAGCCGGAGAAGGTGGACCGCTTCCTGGAGAAGAACGTAATTGAAATCGCCCCTATCGCTTTTATGCGCGGGCGCACCCTCAACGATTCCTTCGTCATTCTGGACGAAGCGCAGAACACCACCAGCGAGCAGATGAAGATGTTCGTCACCCGCCTCGGTTTCAACTCCAAGGCGGTCATCACCGGCGACATCACCCAGATCGATCTTCCCAATCCCAGCCGCAGCGGTCTCATCGAAGCGATGAACGTGCTGCAGGGAGTGGAGGGCATCCGCTTCCAGATGTTCAGCGAAAGCGACGTGGTGCGCCATCATCTGGTACAGCGCATCGTTCGCGCCTACGAGGACTTCCGCTCGCGCGACGACCGCCAGCTGAACCTGCAACTGGAGGGGGAGCAGGCGCGTCCCCCCGCCCCGTTGGAGACGATGGAAGAGAAGGCCAAGCAGAGCGCCGCCGTCCGGCAGTAGCAGTCCGGTACAATGGAAGGGAGAGCGCTGTGCTCTCCCTTTTCCTTTGATTGCCGGGATTACCCGGAATTGAGACCTGTGATTTTAGAACGGCGAAAAACCAAAGAGCTCAGCCACCTCGCCCTGGCTCGATTTGCCAACAAGGCGCAACGTGCCACCGGCCTTGGCGGCGAGGTCAACATCCTGCTCACCGGCGACGCCGAGATGCAGCGCCTCAACCTGCAGTTCCGCCGCAAAGACAAACCCACCGATGTGCTCTCGTTTCCCCATGCGCCTGCGGCCGGCAGCGCAGCGTTACCCGACTCACCTGGCGGCGGGGACATCGCTATCTCCCTTGCCGCGGCGCGCGTTCAGGCCGCCGCTCTGGGCCACGATCTGCTCACCGAAGTGAAGGTGCTGATCCTGCATGGAATGCTGCACCTGGCCGGGCACGACCACGAGCGCGATCATGGCGAGATGCTCCGTCAGGAGCAGAAGCTGCGCGCCGAACTCGGTCTCAACTCCGGCCTCATCGAGCGGACCCTGGAAGCGCGCGGCGCAACCGGCAAATCGATTCGCCAGCCAGGCGGCAGCCTATCTGCCCGCGGGCGGAGGCCGTAATGGTCCTCGCGCTGTCCTTTGTGGTGCTCATCGCGCTGCTGGTCATCAGCGCCTATGCTTCGCGTCTCTACACCGAGAGCGGAAAGTTTCTCTCCCGCGAATTCCAGGAGAACATCGAGCTGTTCGAGCACCAGATCGAGCCGCGCCTGGGCTTCAGTCACCGGCGCGCGGGGCTCTCCTTTGCCCTGCTGGAACATCTCCTTACGGCGGCCATCTGTTTCCTGCTTGCCTACTCGGTCTTTTCTCAACCCGGTTGGCGCGCCGAAGATGCCGCCCAGGCGGTGTTCCTTGCACTCGTCGTCATTCTCCTGTTCGACCGCTTTCTGCCCTACCTGTTTTTTTCGCGCACCCGCGGAGGTTGGCTGGTTCGCCTCACCTTTCTGCTGCGTCTGCTGATCTACCTCGTTTTTCCGCTCACGCTCTTCCTCGGTTTCCTGCAGTCGGTGGTTTCGCTCACCCGTCCGGAGAATCCCAGCGAGGAGCCGGAGCATCCCTCCGAGGCCGTCGATGCGCTCATCGAAGCAGGACAGGACGAGGGCATCCTCGAAGAGAGCGACCGCGAGCTGATTCATTCCGTGGTGGAGTTTGGCGATAAGAGCGTGCGCGATGTGATGACTCCGCGGCCTTCAATCGTCGCCGTCTCGGCCGACACCACGGTGGAGGAGTTGACCCACCTGCTCTCGCAGCACGCCTTTTCGCGCATCCCCGTCTATCGCGGCGACCTGGATCACATCGTCGGCATCGTTTCAGCCCGGGACCTGCTGCAGGTGGCCGATACGGAAGCTTCGCGCTGCCTGGCCAGCAGCCTGATGAAGACCGATGTTTATTTCGTTCCCGAAACCAAGCGCGCCAGCGAACTGCTCAACCAGATGCAGCGCGAAAACCGCCGCCTAGCCATCGTCATCGACGAATACGGCGGCGTGGCCGGCCTGGTCACGGTCGAGGACCTCATCGAGGAGATCGTCGGCGACCTGCGGGATGAAGGCGAGTCGCGCAACGAGGTGGTGCGCGAGAGCGAGCACAGCTACATCGTTCCAGGAACGCTGGAATCCGACCGCCTGGAAGAGCTGCTCGATGTCCGCCTGGCCGAGGATTGGCACGCCACCACCGTCGGTGGCCTGGTCACCGAAATCGCCGGACACATTCCGCATCCCGGCGAAGCGGTGCAGGAGGGAGAGCTGCGCTTCGAGGTCATCGAATCCACCGCCCGCCGCGTGGGAAAGGTCCGGGTACTCACGCGGCCGCCCAATCCCATTCCGCCGAATTCGCTTCCCCTGAATTCCATTCCCAAGTAATTCCGATTCGTAATTCCGTCCCCATTCCCATTCCTATTCCAATGTCGGGCGCAGTGGAATAGCATCAGAGTGTGCGCTCAGGATTTGTAACCATCATCGGCCGTCCCAACGCGGGCAAGTCCACCTTGCTCAACTCGCTGGTTGGCGAAAAACTCGCCATCGTCACCCACAAGGCGCAGACCACGCGCAGCCGCATCACCGGCATTGTCAACGTCAAGCGAACGTCCAAGCATTCCGCCGGACAGCTGGTCTTTGTCGATACTCCGGGCGTGCACAAGCCGGAGGACCAGCTCAACAAGCGCATGATGCAGGAGGTGTACGATTCGCTGGAAGGCTGCGACCTCATCCTGCTGATCGTCGATGTCACGCAGAAATTCGGCACCGGCGACGAGTTCGTGCTGGAGATCGTCAAGTGCGCCAAGGCGAAAACTTTTCTGCTGCTCAACAAGATCGATCTGTTCGAGAAGACCAAGCTGCTGCCCGCCATCGAAGCCTGGTCCGAGCGCTTCGACTTCGCGCAGATTATTCCCATCTCCGCCGCAAAAGAGCTGGGCAAGCAGGAGCTGCTCACCGCCGTCATCAATGCACTGCCCGAAGGCCCCAAGTATTTTCCCGAAGACCAGATCACTGATCAGCCCGAGCGCTTCATCGTCGCCGAACTGATTCGCGAGCAGATCCTCATCAACACCGCGCAGGAAGTTCCCTACGCCAGCGGAGTGCGGATCGAAAAATTCGAGGAGGGCGCAAAACTCTCAAAAATTGCCGCCGTGATCTTCGTAGAGCGCGAGGGACAGAAGGCCATCGTCATCGGCAAGCAGGGAGCCATGCTGAAGCACATCGGCACCCGCGCCCGCCAGCAGATCGAACGCATCCTCGGCGTCAAGGTCTTTCTCGAACTCTTCGTCAAGGTACGCGAGGGCTGGCGCGACAACCCACGCGATGTGGACGAGGCCATCGACTGGCGCAAGCAACTCGAGTCGCTCAACACGCGTCTCTCCGGCGAAGAGGAAAAAAAAGAGCCTCGCAAATCACCTGCCAGGAAGACAAGGACCAGCGAGGCCAAGGTCCAGGAATAGGGTGGCCCATTCGAGCCTTCCTTTGGCTTGAGTGGGGCCGTTGACTTTGCTGTTGCTTGTTGCTCCTGTATGCCTTCGATAATTAAACGGTTCAATTATGTACAATCGAAGGATGCGGATCGATGCGTTCCTTCACGAAAGCCCGATGTTTACCATCAACCGCGCAGCGCGGCGCTTCGACTCGCTGGCCGCCCACGCGCTGGCCTCTGACGGCCTCGGCTTTCTGGAAGGCCTGGTGCTGGCCGCGGTCTTCTTCGATGAGCCAGAGTGCATCACGCCATCGCAACTGGCCGAAACCTTTGGCACCACGCGCGGCAACGTGAGCCACTGCATCTCATCTCTGGAAGCCAAGGGTTTTGTGCAGAGAGTGATCGATCCCGCCGACGCCCGGTCTTTTCTTCTCGCCCTCAAGCCGCCGGGCAAGAAGTGTGCTCTGCGCGTCATTCGCGCCTTTGACAAGTTGCAGGCGCAGTTTGAAACCGAGGTGGGAAAGAGCGCGCTGCGCGACACCCTCACAATCATCCGCCGGCTGGAAGCGCTGGTTCCCGCGCGATGACCGGCGCTATTCCTCCACTTTGGCGATTCCCAGCGTCTTCATCTTGCGGTAGAGATGGCTTCGTTCCAGTCCCAGCCCTTCGGCGGTGCGGCTGACGTTGCCGTTGTTCTCGTCCAATTTCTTTAGAATGTAATCGCGTTCGTAGGCCGCGCGCGCCTGGTGCAGGGTGGTGAACTCTCCCAGCGAGCGCCGTCTGCCTTCCCGGTAGAGCATCGAAGGCATGTGCTTGCGCTCCAGTCGCTGCACCGTGGGATTCATGATTACGATGCGCTCGATGACGTTGCGCAATTCGCGCACGTTGCCCGGCCAGGAGTAGTGCGTCAGCACCTCCAGTCCTTCGTCGGCAATCTCCTTGGTGCGCCGGCTGTACTGGCTGCTGAACTCTTTGAGAAAATGCCGCGCCAGCACCGCAATATCTTCCTTACGTTCGCGTAGCGGCGGCACGACGAACGGCACCACGTTGAGGCGGTAAAACAGGTCCTCGCGGAAGTTGCCGCGCCCGATCTCTTCTTCCAGATCTTTGTTGGTGGCGGCAATCACTCGTACGTCCACCGTCACCGGTTCCTCCATGCCGACCGGAGCGAAGCGGCCCTCGTCCAGAGTGCGCAGCAGCTTCGACTGCGTCTTCAAACTCATGTCGCCCACTTCGTCGAGAAACAGCGTGCCGCCGTCGGCCTTGCGCAGCTTGCCTTCCTTTTCGGAATCGGCGCCGGGGAACGCTCCCCGGCAGTGGCCGAACAGCTCACTCTCAATCAGGTCTTCGGGGATGGCGGCGCAGTTGACTTCCACGAACATCTCGTCCTTGCGCAGGCTTTGCGCGTGGATGGCGCGGGCCACCAGTTCCTTGCCCGTGCCGCTCTCGCCGTAGATCAGCACCCGCCCGTTGGTCGGGGCCATCAGCCCAATCTGCTGCCGTAGCGCCTTGAGCGGAATGCTGTCGCCCACGATCTCCGAGTGCGACACCTGGCGCTTCAGCTCCTGGTTTTCCGAGCGCAGCTTGCGCGCCTCGGCGGCGTTCTTCACTACGATGAGCGTTTTTTCCAGCGACAGCGGCTTTTCCAGAAAGTCGAAGGCTCCCAGCTTGGTGGCGCGCACCGCAGTCTCCACCGTGCCGTGGCCGGAGATCATCACCACCTCGGGACGGTCGTCCAGGTCCTTCACCTGCTGCAGCACGGCCAGCCCGTCCATCTGCGGCAGCCACACGTCCAGCAGCACCACGTCGAAGTGCTGATCGCGCATCAGCGTGAGCGCGCTTTCGCCGTCTTCGGCGGGCGTTATGTGATAGCCCTCGTCTTCCAGGATTCCGCCCAGCGTCTCGCGAATGCTAGGCTCATCGTCCACTACCAGGATGTGGATCATCGTCCACCTTTCTTTCGATTTATGCGTTTTCGTGGCTCTCGGATTCCACGGAGTTCCGCTCGGCGGCCATCACCACGGGCAGCTCCACCAGCAGGCGCGTGCCCACCGGTTGATTGGCCTCGACCCGCACGGTGCCGCCGTGGCTTTCCAGAATTTGCGCCACGATGGCGAGACCCAGGCCCGTCCCTCGCGCCTTGGTGGAGAAGTAGGGCAGGAACAGCTTCTCCTTGTCCTCGGTGCTCACGCCCTCGCCGGTGTCGCTGATCTCGATCTCCACCGCGTCGCGCGTTTCCAGCAGAGAGGTGGTAATGCGAATCTCCCGCACCACGGAGTCCCTCATACTCTCCGCGGCGTTTTCCACCAGGTTGGCCACCACCCGCTTGATCGCCTCCGGATCAGCCATCACGCGCGGCAGGCCGTCGGCCAGTTCCAGCTGCACGTCCACGCCCTCCAGCCGCCCCTCGAACAGCGCCATGGCACTGAGCACAATCTGGTTCAGATCCGACGGGTGCGGGTGTGACTGCGGGAAGCGCGCCAGGGTGGAGAACTCGTCCACCAGCCTGCGCACCGTCTCCACCGCGCTGCCGATGGTAGCCACGCAGCTCTCCATGATGGTTCGCGACATGCCTTCGCCGCGCGCCCCGCGCTCAATGTGCCGCTGGATGCGTTCGGCCGACAGCGCAATCGGCGTCAGCGGATTTTTGATCTCGTGCGCCACCCGGCGCGCCACCTCGCGCCAGGCGGCCTGCTTCTGCGCCCGCAGCAGGTCGCTCAGGTCCTCGAAGACGATCACGTATCCCAGCAGCCGCATCTGTCCGGAGCCGGTCATCGAAGACACGGTCACGCTCGCCTCCAGCTCCGAGCCGCTGCAGGGGATCTCCATCTGCGCCGTCGTGGTTCCCATGCGGTCGGCCTTGCGCGCCAGCCGCCAGATATCGGCCGCCACGCCGGGCGCAAGATTGGCGGGGAACAGCTCGCTGAGGCGCAACCCCGACTGCGGCCCCGGCTGGGACACTCCCTTGGGCTGGAACATCCGGATCAGCGCCGCGTTCACTCGGGTCACCTGGCCGGTGACATCCAATGACAGCACCCCAGAGGGAATGCTCTCCAGAATCGTCTCCATCTGCAGGCGGCGGTCTTCCAGGTTCAGGTTGGCTTCCTGCAGCTGGCGGCGATTGCTCTCCAGCTCGGCCGCCATGCTGTTGAACGAGTTCACCAGCTGCCCCAGTTCGTCACCGGCGCTGACTTCCACGCGGTAATCCAGCCGCCCGGCGGAGATTGCCTGCGTGCCCTCCACCAGCGCAGTCACCGGAAGGGTCACCACCTTGCTCAGCGTCCGTGCGGACCAGGTGGTGCCCAACAGCACCAGCAGGGTGATCAGCAGCAGAAGCTGCATATAGTTTTGCCGTATCAGTTTGTTATTGCGCCGCAGATCCTGGTAGCGCTGCTGGCTCTGTTCCAGTTGATTCAGCGCGTCCATGTATCTATCCGGCAGCGGCAGAGCGACGGCCACGTAGCCGACATCTTCCACCGGCGCCGTTCCCAGCATGTAGGCACGATGGTTCAGGGTGTACAGGCGAGGTTTACTCTCCAGCGTCAACAGGTTCGGAACCTCGGTCTGCAGCAGGCTCCACGGCAGCGGGGCGCTGTAACTGGCCGTGATATGACCTTTGTAGATGGCCAGCGCAAAGCCGCCCTGCAGCGTAATCTCATGCTCGCGGAACTCGTTCAGCAAGGAGTCGAAGCGGCCCGTGCGGTAGGACTTCACGGCCTCCGGGTTGGCGGCAATGGAGCGTGCCTCGGCCAGCGCATTCTGTCCCGCGTAGCTGCTCAGCAGCTCGGCCACCGCCCGGCTCTGCCCCCGCACATCCTCGATCGGCTGCGAGAACCACTTGTCGACCGAGCGGTTCATCAGTCCGTAGGCGAACAGAAACATAGCGATTACCGGCCCGAAGGAGAGCACCAGCGCGCCCAGCACCATCTTGCTGCGGAAGCGCGACCCGGCGGTCCCGGCCTGCCGTTCCAGGTAGAGCTTCAGCAGGGTGCGCAGCAGCACGAAGATCAGCGCCACCAGGGCCAGAAAGATCAGCGCCGACAGCGCCACCAGCACATAAGTCTGGAACAGCGAATCCGGCCGCAGAAACTTAAGATTGAAGGCCGCCTGCGAAAAGATAATGAAGACCAGCAGCGCAATCCCCACCCCCAGCCACAAGAGCTTGTGTCGCGGACGGGATGGCGGCGGTGTGGTCAAGAGGTTTCCACACCGATTCTAGTGCAGAAAAGACACAAAAAGCCGCCCAATTGCAAGTTGCCGCGTACTCAGGATGGTCCGCGAGACTGCTATCCGGTTCCGCTCTCGGCGCTCCGCTGCCTGGACGCCTCATCCCAGAAGGCCTGCACCGATTCCTGCAGCTGCATATCCAGGCTGTTGTTGAAGCGCTTCAGGTCCATCACCAGGTTACTGGTGTCCAGCATTAGCAAACCCTGCCGCACCATGTCGTAGACCACCCCTTCCAGGATTACTGTGTCGGTCACCAGCATGGAAATCCTGTAGCCGCCTGCCAGCCGTTTGGAGCCGTGTTTCCGGCTCAACTCGATGGCCAGCCCGGTCAACTGTTCCGGCGCAAGGGAATCCAGCTGGTTGGCGATCTCCAGGATTATGGCGTGCAACTCGCCGCCCCGTTCCGCATCGCTCAGGGGCACCGGTCCTAGGGCGGGGTCGGATTTCATCTTGCAGATGGCGCTTTCGCGAATCTCCTCCACGTTGGCGCGCAGCAGCTTGGAGAGCCGCATCGGCGCCGAGGACTGGCATGGCTGCCGGTTCCGCAGCTTCTGCTGGATCAGTTCAACCAGTTCCTCGATATTCGCAGGTTTGATGAGGAAGTCATCCACCTGGCTCTGGATCGCCTGCAACGCGCTCTCGAAGGCCGGAAAGCCGGTGAGGATGAAGTTGATGCAATCCGGCTGCGTCCGCCGCATCGCGCTCACCACGGTGAAGCCGTCGCCGGGTTCTCCGATGTTCAGGTCCGAGATCAGGATATCGAAGGTGCGGGTGGTCATCTCCATCAGCGCCTGCGCCACCGAGGCCGCGCTGCGGACATCGAATCCGTGCATGCGCAGGATCGCAGGAAAGGTTAGCCGCAGGCTCGACTCGTCATCCACGAATAAAACGCGATTGCCTGGCATGCGAACACCCCATGGAAAACCACCCATCGTGCGGCTGTACCACCGGTCGATTGATAGGATGGCGAGGAAACCCAAGCCGTACACCTGAATATCGAAACCCATCGATATTTGCGTTCCAATTTGATACTCGCAGGCCTTAGCGAGGCAGTGCTCCCGGCGGCAGCAGCGGGCGCAGAGGGCAGCGATGGCACAGCGGACCGGCCTTCAGGCAGTAGTGTTTGGCCGTCTGCACCAGCAGTGCGTGGAACTCGTTGTAGCGCTGTGCAAGCTCGCTGCGTGCCATGGTGGAAGCCGCCGAGGGGGCATGTGTGACCGGCTTCTCTCCGGTCTGTGCGGCCGGCGGCGTGGGCTCAGCATCGGCCTCGGCATCGCAATCCACCAGGGCCGTCTCCACCGCGGCCCGGATCTCCTCGTAGCCGGTGCCGGCGTGCGCCAGCCGGTGCCGTTCGAAGATGCGCCGGGTGTAGGCATCCACCACGAAAACCTCGCGGCTGGCCGCGTAGAGCAGGATCGAATCCGCCGTCTCCGGACCAACTCCGTTGAGGCCCAGTAACTCCTGCCGCAGCTCCTCTACCGGCTCCGCGAACATGGCTTCCAGCGAACCCTCGTGCCTGGCATCCAGCTGCGCCACAAAGTTTTTCAGCCGCGCCGCCTTCTGTCGGTAGTACCCTGCCGGACGCACCAGCGTCTCCAACTCTTCCAGCGCCACCCCGCGGATTCCCCCAACCGACAGGACTCCTGCGCCGCGCAGATTCTCCATCGCCAGCTCCACGTTCCTCCAGGCCGTGTTCTGGGTCAGGTAGGCCCCCACCACTACCTCGAAGGCCGAACCAGCCGGCCACCAGTGCTGCGGCCCCATGGCGGCTTCCAGGGCACGGAAGATACGCCGGATGGCTCGCGACGCTGAGTTCTTTCTCCGCATTGGGGAAGTGTAGCCGATGCCCCGGAGTACCGTTCCCTTTCGTTATGACCATTACGTTTCCACCCGATTGACAATTAATGTCAAGCTGCTACTCTGCAGTTACTGCACCGGCACCCTGTGTGTGTTCAACGTTTTCGCCGGGGAAATGGCTTCCCGGGTGCGCCAATCCAGGGCTGCCCAAACCTCCCGGCGAGCGCAGGGAATTGTGCGCCTGGGCTGGGTCCGGTGCAGAGATGAAAAGGCGAGGATAGATCTTGGCGACCACTCAACCGAAGGGCACTCCAATCTCGGCGTTCGATCCCGCGAACTATGCCATCGACCCCAAGCTCGTCAAGACGATCTCGATCGAGGTGGCGCGCAAGTACAAGGTACTTCCCTTGGCGCGCGTCGGCACTTCGCTCCAGGTGGCCATGGTGGACCCGTCCAACTATCGCGCCCTGGACGACCTGAAGTTCATCACCGGGTTCAACATTGACCCCCTGAGGGGCGACGAAGCCGCCATCATGGAGGCCATCGAATACGCCTACAACGCTCCGGAGGAGAACTCCAACCCCGGAAACGAAGATCTCAGTTCGGTGCTGGCCGCCTTCGGAGACGATGGCGACGCCGAGGATGGCCAGACCATCACGGAAGAGGACGAGGCCTCGCTCGCCGAGATGGAAGCGGCCGCCGAAGGGGCACCCATCGTCAAGCTGGTCAACACCATCCTTCGCGAAGCCGTGCAGGCCAGGGCCAGTGACGTTCACATGGAGCCCTACGAAAAGGAGTACCGCGTCCGCTTCCGCGTGGACGGCGTGCTGGAAGAGTTCATGAAGCCGCCCACCAAAGCCCGCGACGCCATCATCTCCCGCATCAAGATTCTCGCCCGCCTGGATATCAGCGAGAAGCGCCTGCCGCAGGACGGACGCATCATGATCGCCCTGCGGATCAATGGCAAGCGCCGGGTTCTCGACTGGCGCGTCAGCACCCTGCCCACCCTCTGGGGCGAAAAGATCGTCATGCGCTTGCTGGACAAGGACAATCTTCGCCTGGACATGACCCAGCTGGGCTTCGAGCCCGAGTCGCTGGAGAAATTCCAGAAGGCCATTCTAAAGCCCTTCGGAATGGTGCTGGTCACCGGGCCTACCGGCTCCGGCAAAACCAACACGCTCTACTCGGCCATCTCCCTGCTCAACAAGCCGGACACCAACATCATGACCGCCGAGGATCCGGTCGAGTTCCAGTTGCAGGGCGTCAACCAGGTGCAGATGAAGGAGCAGATCGGCCTCAACTTTGCCGCCGCCCTGCGCTCCTTCCTTCGCCAGGACCCGAACATCATTCTGGTCGGCGAAATCCGTGACTTTGAAACCGCCGAAATCGCCATCAAGGCCGCGCTTACCGGCCACCTCGTGCTCAGCACCCTGCACACCAACGGCGCCCCGGAGACCATCTCCCGCCTGATGAACATGGGCATCGAGCCTTTTCTGGTCGCCACCTCGATCCACTTGATCGTGGCCCAGCGTCTGATCCGCCGCATCTGCACCAATTGCATCGAGCCGATCGAAGTTCCCAACCAGGTGTTGCTCAAGGCCGGATTCACCCAGCAGGAGGCGCGCACCGTCAAGGTGATGAAGGGCCGTGGCTGCGAACGCTGCAACAGCACCGGCTACAAGGGACGTACCGCGTTGTATGAAGTCATGGAGATCAACGACGTTCTCCGCGAGCTGATCCTGGTCGGAGCCTCGTCTCTGGAACTGAAGAAAAAGGCCATCGAGCAGGGCATGATGACCCTGCGCCGCAGTGGCCTCTGTAAGATCGTGCTCGGCCAGACCACCATGGATGAGGTTTTGCGCGAAACCGTACTTTAGAACCAACCAGGGACTCAAGGAGCAGGAATGGCGGTAACTCTCAGCGATCTATTGAAGAGGCTGCTCGAACTCAGCGGCAGCGATCTTCACATCACCACCAATTCGCCGCCGCAGGTCCGCGTTCACGGCCATCTCCAGCCGCTGGACATGCCGCCCCTGGGCCCGGCCGATACCAAGCAACTGGCCTACTCGGTGATGACCGACGCTCAGAAGCATCACTTTGAAGAGGATTTCGAGCTCGATTTCTCCTTCGGCCTCAAGGGACTGGCCCGCTTCCGCGCCAACATCTTCAACCAGCGCGGGGCGGTGGCCGCGGTCTTCCGCGTCATTCCCTTTGAGATCAAAAGTTTTTCCCAGCTCAATCTTGCGCCCGTCGTGGCCAAGCTTTGCGACCGTCCCCGCGGTCTGATTCTCGTCACCGGCCCCACCGGCTCGGGCAAGTCCACCACGCTGGCGGCCATGCTGGACAAAATCAACAGCGAGCGCCACGAGCACATCATCACCATCGAAGATCCCATCGAGTTCGTGCATCCGCACAAAAATTGCCTGGTCAACCAGCGCGAACTGCACCAGGACACCAAGAGTTTTACCGCCGCCCTGCGGGCCGCCCTGCGCGAAGACCCCGACGTGGTGCTCATCGGCGAAATGCGCGACCTGGAGACCATCGAGAGCGCCCTGCGCATCGCCGAAACCGGCCACTTGACCTTCGGCACCCTGCATACCAACTCCGCATCCTCCACCATCAACCGCGTGATTGACGTTTTTCCCGCCCATCAGCAGCCGCAGATCCGCGCCCAGCTGTCCCTGGTGCTGGAGGGAATCCTCTGTCAGGCACTGTTGCCCAAGGCCGGTGGATCGGGACGCGCCATGGCCATGGAGGTGCTTGTCCCCAACCCGGCCATCCGCAATCTCATCCGCGAAGACAAGATTCACCAGATCTATTCGTCCATGCAGTCCGGTCAGGACAAGTATGGAATGCAAACCTTCAACCAGTCGCTGATGGCGCTGTATTTGCAGAAATCCATCACCCTGGAGACGGCGCTGTTGCGCTCCTCCAACCCCGATGAACTTCAGGAAATGATTAACCGCGCGTTGAGCAACGCCAAAGCTTCCGGCGCAACTCAGGCGCGCAAATAGCATAACCGTCAGGCGAGCAGAGAGGTCACAATGCCGGTCTTCACATACGCGGGAAATAATGCGGCGGGCGAAAAGGTGCAGGGAGAGCGCGCCGCGGAAAATAAACAGGTGCTGCGCGCTGCGCTGGCGCGCGAACGCATCCAGGCCAACGTCATCAAGGAAAAAGGCGCCGGCTTCAATCTCAACATGAAAATCGGTGGCTCGGTCAACGCCAAGGAGCAGGCCATCTTCTTCCGCCAGTTCTCGGTGATGATCGATGCCGGCCTTCCCCTGGTGCAGTGCCTGGAGATTCTCGGCAACAACCAGCAGAACGACTTTTTCAAGAAGGCGCTGCTCGGCGTCCGCACCTCGGTCGAGGGCGGAGCAACCCTCGCCAATTCCATGCGCGCCTATCCCAAGATCTTCGACGACCTCAGCACCAACATGGTCGAGGCGGGCGAAACCGGCGGTATTCTCGACACCATTCTGGCGCGCATCTCGCAGTACGTCGAAAAGGCGGTCAAGATGAGGGCCGCCATCAAATCCGCCCTCGTCTATCCGGTCTCGGTCATCGTGATTGCCATCCTGGTGGTTGGCGCGCTGCTCAAGTTCGTGGTGCCCATCTTCGCCAATCTTTTCGTCGGCCTCGGAGTGACGCTGCCCGCCTCCACTCAATTTGTCATCAGTCTCTCCAATTTCGTCAGCAGCTTCTGGTGGCTCATCTTCCTCAGCGTCGGATTGTTCGTGGTGGCCATCAAGTACATCCGCACCACGCCGCAGGGCTTGTTTTACACCGATAAGATCATGCTCAACCTGCCGGTCTTCGGCCCGGTGTTGCGCAAGATCGGCGTGGCCCGCTTCACCCGCACCCTGGGCACCCTGATCGCGGCCGGCGTTCCCATCCTCGACGGTCTTGCCATCACTGCCCGCACCGCCGGCAATGCCGTCATCGAGCGCGCCCTCATGCAAACCCGCAAGTCCATCGAAGAAGGACGCACCATCGTTGATCCCCTGCGCGAAAGCGGCGTCTTCCCCAGCATGGTTACCCAGATGATCGGCGTCGGCGAGGCCACCGGCGCCATGGATAACATGCTGCAGAAGATTGCCGACTTCTATGAGGACGAAGTGGACGCGGCCACCAAGGACATGCTGGCCCTCATGGAGCCCATGCTCATCAGCTTCCTGGGCGTGGCCGTCGGAGGCATCGTCATCTCGCTCTACATGCCGCTGTTCTCTATGATCTCCAAACTGGCAGGCTAGGAAGGAAACGGAATGGCAGTGGGAATCAACGAGGGCATCTGGCTGGAGTGGCTGGTTAAGGTCCGCATCATCATCATTACGATCCTGCTCGCCATCGAGCTGGCCATCGTCACTCTCACCACCACCAACGTTGACCGGCAGCTCTTCGTTCTGGTCATCCTCGGCTGGTACGTCCTCGCCGGACTGCATCTCTACGTCTTTCTCCACCGCAAGAACCAGTGGCAGATGCAGTCCAAGCTGCAGGTAATCACCGACCTGTGCTTCACCACTGCCGTGGTCTACGTCACCGGCGGCATCGACACCACCTTCGTATTTCTCTATCCCATCCTCATCATCGTCGCCGCCACCCTGCTGTCGGAAGCCTGGGCCTACCTCACTGCCGGCCTGTCGTTTGTGCTCTTCGGCGCAACCCTGGAGCTCTCCTACTTCGACCTGATCCACTCCTATTCCAGCAGCCGGCCCGATCTGAAATCCCTGCAGGCCGTCATCTCGATCTACCTGTTCGCCTTCGCCGCCATCGCCTACCTGGCCAACAAACTGGCCAGCCGCATGCGCCAGGCCGAAGTCGAGTTGAAGCACAAGAGCTTCGAGCTGGAAAATCTCCAGGTGCTGCACGGCATCATCGTGCGCTCGGTCTCCAGCGGCCTGCTCACCACCGATCTGGACGGCGCCATCATGCTGGTCAATCCCGCCGCCCAGATTCTGTTGGGCCGCGGCCAGCAGGACCTGGTCGGGCTCAACGTGGATGAGCTCTTCCTCGACCGCCTTCCCTCGCCCGGAGCGGCGCGCAATGAGGTGCGGGCGCTGACCCCCACTCGCGCCGAAAAACTCCTGGGCATTGGATGCAGCCCTCTGTTTGGAACCGATGGCGCCACCATCGGCCATATCTACACCTTCACCGATCTCACCGTGATTCGCCATCTCGAGCGCGAACTGCGGCAGCGCGACCGCCTTGCCGCCGTGGGACGCCTGGCCTCCGGCATCGCCCATGAGATTCGCAATCCGCTCTCGTCCATCGCCGGCTCGGTCAAGATGCTGGCCACCATTGCCACTCTCACCGAGGACCAGCGAGCCCTGGTCGAGATCGTCACCCGCGAGTCTGAGCGTCTCAACGGCATCATCGGAGATTTCCTCACCTACTCGCGCGACCGCGAGTGTCAAAGCACCAGGGTCGATCTCTGCCAACTGCTCTCCGATACCCTGACCCTTCTGGAAAATCGCCAGGCGAGCATACGAATCGAACGCAACTTCTCCCATCCGGCGGCTTTTGTCGAAGGCGATGGGGACAAGCTCAAGCAGGTGTTCTGGAATCTCTGCAGCAACGCCATCCGCGCCATGCCTGACGGCGGAACCCTCACCGTCTCGCTCGACTCGCAGGACGGCCACTGGCGCATCTGTTTCCATGACACCGGAACCGGCATCTCGCCCCAGCTGATCGAAAAAATCTTCGAGCCCTTCCAGTCCGGCTTCGAGGGCGGCACCGGCCTCGGCCTCGCCATCGTTTACCGCATCATCCAGGCGCACGAGGCGCAGATCACCGTCAGTTCGCAGCCCGGCCAAGGGACTGCCTTCACCCTGCTCTTCCGTCAGGCTGAAGCCGAACCGCTGCCCGCTCTGTCCAACCCTTATGGCGCCACCCAAACCAAGGAAAGCAGGTAATCATGGGATACATCCTGGTCTGTGATGACGAGCGCTCCATTTGCCAGATGCTGCAGATTGCGTTCCAGAGCCAGGGACACCGGGTGGAGACGGTGACCGGCGGAGAGCAGGCTTGCCGCAAGATTGACTCCACGCTCTACGATGTCGTCGTCACCGACGTGCGCATGCCGCAGGTCACCGGCATGGAAGTCTTGCAGCACTCGCGCCGCGTCTCGCCCGACACCATGGTCATTGTCATCACCGCCGTCGATGACAGCTCCACGCCCATCGAGGCGCTCAACGCCGGAGCCTTCTACTACATCCGCAAGGGTCCCAAGCTGCTGGAGGACCTGCTCAGCGCCGTGGCTCTGGCCATGGACCGCACCCAGCTTCGCCAGCAGAACGCCGCGCTCAAGCGCGACGCCGCGCAGCGCAACTCGCTCGACAATCTCATCGGCGAGAGCGAGCCCATGCGCCGCCTCAAGCAAACCATCCGCACCATCGCCACCACCAACAGCACGGTCATCGTCAGCGGCGAGAGCGGCACCGGCAAGGAACTCGTGGCCCGCGCCATCCACACCTGCTCGCCGCGCGCCAGCGAACCCTTCGTCAGTGTCAACTGCGGGGCCTTCCCGGAGACCCTGCTGGAGAGCGAACTGTTCGGCTACGTCAAGGGATCGTTCACCGGAGCCACGGCCAACAAGCGTGGCCTCTTCGAGCTGGCCAGCGGCGGCACCATCTTCCTCGACGAGATCGGCGAAACTTCTCTCACCATGCAGGTCAAGCTGCTGCGCGTCTTGCAGGAGCGCTGCATCCGCCCCGTCGGCGGCGGACAGGAAACCCCGGTCGATGTGCGCATCATCGCCGCTACCAACCGAAACCTGTTACAACAAGTACAAGAAGGCCAGTTCCGCGAAGACCTCTACTACCGCCTCAGCGTCATCCCCGTCGAAGTGCCTCCGCTGCGCGACCGCGGCGAGGACATCATCGTGCTCGCCAATCACTTCCTCAAGAAGTTTGCCGTGCAGATGAGCAAGCACGTCGTCCGGCTTTCGCCCGAGAGCCTGAAGACGATGCGGGGCTACGACTGGCCCGGCAATGTGCGCGTGCTGGAGAACACCATCGAGCGCGCCGTCGCCATGTCCAACGAAGAAGAGCTGCGCGTCGAACTGCCCAACGGGGGCAGCAACGGCGCCCACCCCGCGACGGCCAATCCAGGAGCCCCCGGTGTCGTCCTTCCCGCCGACGGAATCGACCTGGAGCGCTACGTCGCCGACATCGAGAAGAGCCTGCTGCAATCGGCCCTGCGCCGCTCCAGCGGTACCCAGACCCGCGCCGCCGAACTGCTCAAACTGAGCTACCGCAGCTTCCGCCACATGATGAAAAAGTACGATTTGTCGTAGGGTTATTTAGATTCACTGAGATAGGCGCTTCCTAACGCTTCAGTGCGTCGCCACCCGCCCATCACCAACTCAAACTCGCGATGCCCGTGAGGAATATGGCCTACACCGAATCTTCGCCTGAGTTAAATTGCGCAACCTACTTCCAACTAAGTTTCATGCAAGTCGAAATGCTTTTCGAGTTTGAAAAGAAACAGTCAGATTCTTTTTAATAACTTAGAGAATATATCCCCGAGATAATCACGGCAGCTACTTACAATGGATGTACATGTGCTCACGTAACTGACGTGGGGCGTTCCCCATTTGCAAGAACTTAGGGCGCGGGCTCGGGAGAGTTATGCTTTCGCCATACGGTTTGGACATTGTCGAGAGTTGCCTGAGCTGCAAGATGCGGGCGGATCATATTTTTTGCGATCTGCCGACAACCGCTCTTCAAGCGCTTGAGTCCATCAAGTTCGCCACAACATATCCAAAAGGCGCAGTGCTGTTTGTAGAAGACCAAACCCCACGAGGGATGTTTGTGATATGCAAAGGGCGGGTAAAACTGTCGATTTGCTCCACAGACGGCAAGACGCTGATCTTGAAAATTGCCGAGGTTGGCGAAGTGCTGGGATTGAGCGCCTCGGTTTGCGGTAAGCCTTATGAACTGACTGCCGAAACGGTAGACCCTTGCCAGATCACTTTCGTAAAGCGCGAGGATTTCCTGCGATTTATGAAGGAAAACAACGAGGCGTGTTTGCGCGTAGCCGAGCAGTTGAGTAAGAAGTACGAGACCGTGTGCCGAACCATTCGCTCGCTTGCAATGTCACACTCGGCGGCGGAAAGGCTTGGGCTGCTGCTACTGGAATGGATGGTAAAAGACGGCGAGAAGGCCAAAACGGAAACACGCATGAAGCTCTCCCTGACCCACGAGGAACTTGCCCAGATGATCGGCACCTCGCGTGAGACGGTGACGCGATTGTTTGCCGAGATGAAAAAAAAGGACATTCTGCAGGTGAAAGGCTCGACGCTGGTGATTCGTAACGAGGCCGCACTCAAGGTGTTCGGCACGGCTTGATTGCCAAGCGTGCGAGGAGTTTCCGGCTATAACGGGGAGTCCGCCATGCTGAAACATAAAATTCTGGTGGTCGATGATGACCTAGACATAGCCTCCACACTCACCGTGATATTCAGGTCTCATAAGTACGATACGGCCACGGCTCACAGCGGAGAAGAAGCGGTTCAGGTGGCCAGTGCGTTTCAGCCCGATTGCATCGTGAGCGACGTGATGATGGGGGCTATGAACGGCATCGAAGCGGCAATGATTATTTTGGATGCGCTACCGAAGTGTAAGGTGCTGTTCATGTCTGGTAACGCGGCTTGCCGAGACCTTGTAGGCCGAGACCTATTAGTAAACGCGAGGGCAAAGGGCTTCGATTTCGAAGTTCTTCAAAAACCAGTTCCTCCGCCTGAGATGCTGTCGAGGGTCTCGCATCTTCTCTCGAATTCACCCGACCCGGAGCGAAGCCCAGCGGCATCGGAATCCTCGGCATACAGAGGGGCTCGTCTTGTAGGGCGTTAGGAAATTGTGGTGTTTGACTTTCGCAACACACGAATCAGGATGTGTCATGGTCGGCAAGTGCGCTAATAGCTGGTGTCCCAATACCCGGCTGCGAAGCTCCATGATTAAAGTGGGAACGATTAAAGTGGAAACGTTGCTCCGGTTGCCCCCACGTTTATACTGAAGGCATGTGGTACATTCTGCGGTTTCTGTGGAACGCGACGCGCGGGCATCGGCTGGCTCCGTGGCGCAGCCCCTATGTTCGCTGGCGCTTGGAGACCTACACGGGGCTCAAGATGGAGCGAATCGGGCTACCGCAGATGGTCACCATTTTCCGGCATGAACACCGGCAGATGTTTCGCTTCCTGCTTTGGACGGCGCGCATGGACAACTACGCGCGCGTCAAGCCGCGCAATCCCTCCACCCAGGACTGGGGTTAATGCAAGACGCTTTGATTCGAGACGCTGCGGATTGAAAATGTTCTAGAACTCCGCCGCCACCTCGGCGCCGCGTCCTGCCTTGGCCACCTGCGCCGCCGAGCCGCGGTTGCAGGCGATCTCCAGCAGCCCCATGCTGTTGAGCACCGCGAAGAGCTCGCCCGGCTTTCCCTCGGCGTAGTTGCAGCGAATCGAGGTCACCACTGCCTGGCCCACCTCGATGTTCACCCTGGCATCGGCTGCAAACAGCGCGGGCGCGTTCTCCGTGCTCAGGTTGGTGATCAGGTTGCCGAACTTGTCCACCTTGATCACCGCGCCTTTCAGCGCGCGCTCGGCAATGGGTTTTGGCTGGGGCAGAGTGAAGCGCACGTAGTCGGTGATCTCGTCGCCGAATTTCTCCGGCTCCACGCCCTTGCTCAGCCATCCGGCGCACGGGGCAAACACGTCCCGCCCGTGGAAGGTGTTGCTCACCGGCTGCAGGAAGTGGTGCGAGGCGGTGATGTGGCGCACCAGCACCCGCTCTTCCTGCTCCAGCACCAGGGAGAGCACGCCGTTATCGGGCGCGATGAAGTAGTGTTTCGCGGTCTGCACCAGCAGCGGCCGGCGCGCGCTTCCCACGCCCGGATCGACCACCACCAGGTGGATCGTGTCCCTCGGAAAGTAGCGGTAGGCCTGGGCGATGGTCAGCGCGCCGTCGAGCACGTCATACGAGTTCACCGAGTTGCACAGGTCCACCAGCTGGGCCGCCGGGTTCACGCCCAGAATCACTCCCCGCATGGTGCCTACGAAGTGGTCCGAGCTGCCGAAGTCGGTGGTGAGTGTGATCAAGCGTGACGCTGCCATGAATGTCCCCCGGTGGCTTCCGTCTGCGCGGGCATGGCCACTGGCTTGATTCTGTCATGAATGCATGGCCGCTGCCACGTGGCGTGGCACAGGCCGCACAGCGGACGACGTATCGTGAGGGAGTGTACGAACTCCCGCACACGGCGGGCAACAGCGCGCGCACCTGGCCTGCCTGCTCGTTGCTAACGCAAGGCAGCGGAGGAATGCGGTGCGGCCGGCGCCTGGGGCAGCTGTGATCCACGTTCTTCAGCAGTGCTTCAGGCTCTCGGCCGAACGGCGATCGATGCAGCGTACGAATGATTGCGGAAGCGCAGAGACTATTCGATTTCGGCTGGCGGAACTGCTCCGGCCAACTGGAATATATAGCGTCCCGCTTTGAAGGGATGCGGAAGGCACTCGACCACCACTTCCTGGCCGATGGGGAGATCCTGCTCGTGCTTGACCGGAATCTGACGCTCTCCAACTAGGGGAAACTCAACCGCAACCCACGTGACGCTGTTGGCGCCATAGTTCGCGTGCGAGCAGACGGTTCCCTTGAGATGGCCACCGGCCTTCAAAATGGCGACCATGTTTCTGGCAAATTCGTTTGACGCCGATACGGATGAAATACTCATTCCTCTTACCTCCTTGCAAAGCTCTGGTCCCGATCACGATCAGGCCCAGAGCAGCGAGAAGGAAGACGCTCTACCGGCCTCAAAATTAAACCGCGATACGCTAGCAGTGAAACATTGGCAATGAGTCTGGAGAGCGGACGGAGCGCCGATGTCGGCCAGTGGCGCTCCGTCGTTTCCCCAGGAGAAGCATTGCTGCTACTTACCTTGTGCTGCTTCGTGCAGTTCGCTTACGCCTTGGCGGCAGCGGCCTTCACGGTCTTGGTGGCCTGGGCGACGATCTCTTTCTGCGCCGCGACCACGGTGTCAAAACCCTTCTGGACCGAGTCAGCAACCGTCTCAACGGCGGTGCCGGCAACGCCGGGCTGCGCCTTCACGGTCTCGATGCTGCTCTTGGTCTGCTTCACGGCGTACTCCACCACGGTGTTCTGGGCGGCGATGGCGCGATCGAACGAGGCCTGCAGAACGTTGCCGAACTCAGCCTTGGCCTTCTCGGCGTCCTTGCCATAGGCCTGGACGGCTTCGATGGAGGCGTTGCTCTGTTCCAGAGCCAGGTCGAGCAGGCTCTTCTGCGCGGCAACCAGGCCTTCGACGGCTTCGCCGGCCAGGTCGAGCACGAACATACCGGGCAGCGTGGAGCCCTTCAGGGCCTTCTTGACGGCGGCCAGAATCTCGGCGTTCTGCTTGACGGCCTGATCCAGGGTGGACTTGCTCAGTTCGATGGAGCGCTCCACGCCCTTGGTGTACAGGGTGTAGTCGATGGTCTCTTCCAGTTTGGTTGACTTGGTGTTGGCAGTCATGTTCCCCTCCTAGTGGGTTAGTTCTCGGCGATAGATGCCTATGCTGCAATCTGTGCTGCAATGCAGCATAACCAAAGTATTGCTCGCTTCACGGAACCTGTCAAGCAGGAAATGAGGAGTATGGAAAAGAAGATCATCATCAAGAAATATGAAAACCGGCGGCTTTACGACGTTACCCACAGCAGGTACGTGAATCTGGACGAGATAGCCCGGACCGTTCAGGATGGGGTGGACATTCAGGTACTCGACGCTTCGTCGGGAGAAGACATTACGCGCCTGGTGATGACGCAGATCGTGACCGAATGCGCCAAGGCGCCGGATTCGGTTTTCCCCCTCGATATTCTGCGGCAGATGGTGGTCGCATCGGGAAAGGCGAGCCAGGAGAGCGCCATGAACTACATGCGCGCCGTCACCGACATGTACAAGAACGCCCTGCGCGGCTTCACCAAGACTATGACTCCGTTCGAGTTGATGCAGACCATGATGAGTTCCGCGCCGGGCACGCCAGCGGAACAGTTTTCGCCGGAGCAGATGGCAGCCGTGGCCGCCGGGACGCAGACGTTGGCCGCGCAGCAGGCCCAGGAAAGCGCGGAGATCCAGGAACTGAAGCAGCGCATTCAGGAACTGGAGGCCATGGTGCAGAACCTGGGCAAGGCTCCCGAGCCGGCCAAAAAGGGAGCACGCAAACGCAGCGGCTCCTAGCTGGAAGCAGCGGGAACGGCGACTGTGGGTGATGTCCCGCAACCGGGCTTCCGCTGCCGCTTGATTCATTTAAATTTGCGAATCCAGTACAGCGCGCCTTGTGCGGCGCAGCAATCCGGCTGCGCGCATCCGCGGAAGCGCTGCACTGCAGCAGTGCAGCGCTGAAGTGGAACGGTTCCCGTTCCAGCGTTTTCAGGCCATCCAAAATCTTCGAATCTGTTTCGCGCTTCGCTCGGCCACCGGAAAAATTGCTACTTTACAGTACGAACGCATTCGCCGAAGGATGCATCCTAGTTAACACGTTAGCCCCAGTGCTGCTCCCGCGATGGCGCAACAACCGTTCCCCGATCGAGGTACGCATGCTGTCAAAGTGTCTGAATCCGCGCTGTTCCGCAACCTTCCGGTATCTGGGGCAGGGCCGTTTGTTTCGCGTCGACTTCGCGGAGGAGACTAGGAAAAAAGCGCACACCGGGGGACCAATGCCGGTTTCCACTGCCGGCAAGTCGAGCCCGATCGAATATTTCTGGCTCTGCGAAAGCTGCGCGGCAACCATGACATTTGAACTCCGCACAGACGGTCACGTACACGCCGTCCCACTCCAGGTCGCGGCCAAGATGCCGGCTGCAGTGGCTGCGCCACCGACATCCAAGCTGGCGGCCAGCGCTTCCTAGCGCGCCCCGGCGCCATGACTACTCAATGATTAAGCGGGGTTCTTGTCAGCCGCCAAAACCGTGCCCGGCGTGGCCGCAAAAAATTGGAAGGTAGGGCGGTTGTAACGTCCGGTAAGGTTGTTGGCGCGAACCGTCAGCAATTCCCAGAACATCTTCAGGCCGTCGACCACGGGACTGATCTTGGAGCGGTCATCGTTGGCCCACTCCACCGCAACCTCGGTCATCTTCAAGCCAAATTTGCGGGCGATGAACAGAACCTCGGGATCAAAGCCCCAGCCCTCAATCTGCTGGCGGGTGAAGATGATCTCGGCCGCATGGCGGGTGCAGGCCTTGAAGCCGCACTGGGTATCCTTGTAGGGTAGGCCAAGCACCAGGCGGAGCAGCCGGTTGTAGGCCCGGCCCACGAACTGGCGCAGCAGTGACTGGCGGCGGGTCTGCGTCTCGGCCAGCAGCCAGCGCGAGCCGAAGGCCACGTCGGCGCCCTGCTCGATGGCCGCAATCAGCTTGAGGGATTCGTACATGGGAGAGGAAAAATCGGCGTCGCTGAACAGCAGAATCTCTCCGCGGGCATTCAGCATGCCATTGCGCACGCTGTATCCCTTACCGTGATTGCCGGGGTTTTCCAGCAGGCGCAGCTCGGGAGCCCGAGGCATAAAGCTTTTGACAATCTCGGCCGTTTCGTCGCGCGAACCGTCGTTGACCACGATGATTTCGCAGTTCCATTGGTGCTCGCGGACGAAGGCGAGTGCCTTCTCCAGGCTCGGGCCGATGCGCGAGCTTTCGTTGAATGCGGGCAGGATGATGGAATAAAGCGGTGCCATAGGACTGAGTGCGACGCACTCAGATTGTAATGCAGTTGAAACTTAAGGCCTAGCGAAAACCTTAGACTCAGGCTGCGTCGGCGCGCAGCGCCATCATGGAGAAGAATTCGCGCACGATCTCCCCGTCCCACAGGCCGCAGCGCGCCTCGGTGAGCATGGTTTCGCGCGCGCTCTGGTAGGAGTGCGCCGGCTTGTAGGGGCGCTCGGTGCGCAGGGCGTCGTAAACATCCACCACCTGCAGCACGCGCGCCAGCAGAGGAATGTCCTGGCCGACCAGGCGGTCCGGGTAGCCGCTGCCGTTCCAGTGCTCGTGGTGGTGCCGAATGATGGGCAGCACAAGACGCAGTGAGCGCAGCGGCTTGCAGATGTTTTCCCCGATGACCGGATGCGAACGCATGATCTGCCATTCGTCGGGCGTCAGCAGCCCCTGCTTGTGGAGGATGTCATCGGCGATAGCGATCTTGCCCAGGTCGTGCAGAAAGCCGCCGCGGTTGAGAGCCAGCTGATCTTCTTCCCCCAGGCCGAGGTAGCGCCCGAGTTCGCTGGCGTAGGCGGCCAGGCGCTCGCAGTGCCCTTCGGTGTAGGGATCGCGTGACTCGACGCTGCGTCCCAGGGTGCACAGCACGGTGTCGGCGTTCTCCAACTCGTCGGTGAATTCCTTCACCCGCAGCAGCGAGGCCACCCGGGCGAACAGCTCGACGGGAAAGATCGGTTTGTTGAGGAAGTCGTCGGCGCCGGCTTCAATGCCGCGAATCTTGTCTTCGAGATCGCTCAGCCCGGTGATCATCACCACCGGAATTAGCCGCGTCTCAGGCGCGTCCTTCCACTCGCGGCAGAGTTCGTATCCGCTCTTGCCGGGCATGATGACATCGAGCAGCACCAGATCGGGCTGCGACTGGCGCATCACCTCGGCGGCCACGGCAGCATCCCCGGCGGTCACAACTTCATAGCCCTGCCGTGTTAGCAGATCCCGCATCAGCATGCGGTTATCTGCGTGGTCGTCCACTACCAGGATGCGTTGCGTGCGGGTACGGGCTGGCACTGCCATTTGTTTCTTAGAGTCTGAAACTGCTGCACGGGTTGCCAGGGCCAAACCGGAGCATTGCGGAAAAGGCCGGGCAACGATAGGCTGCTGTCCACGCAATCCAGACCTCCCTATGTTGCCGCGCTGGTTCTGCTGTTGATTACGCCGCTGCTTTGCGCCGAGAAGAAGGCGCATGCGATCAGCTATGGAAAGACCCTGGCGGTCAAGCTGTTTCTTGGCCCCGATGAGGCCCAGACCATGCCTCTGAAGGTGCGCGCGCTTGCCGTGGATGGAAAAGTAAAGGAGTTTGTCACCGGAGAAGCGCATGAGGTGACAGACCGCTTGTTCGTGGTGCGGCGCGCCTACCGGCTCAACAACAATCTTCCGGAAGAAGAAGGCAAGGGCGCAAGCTGGGTGTGGGAGCGCGGCGGATGGCTGATGGTGGCCCGGCTGACGGGGCACGTGACGCAGCTGGCGCTGGCGGAGTTCGATCCGTTTTACTCGCAGGCCAGCTGGTTCCGCGACTATGTGGCCTAGTGCGGAGTGAGCGACGACGGCGAAAAGCTGAGCGCGGTGGTGATGCAGCTGGGACGAAAAAAACGCTGCTGAAAAAAGAGCTTGGAACGGCAAGCCAGGAGGATATGCCGGATTCCCAGTGCGACGCGCCGCTGTGGGAGAAGAAGCCGACCCGCATCACCTTTTTGCCAAAACACGGCCAAAAACAGACGTTTACCATCTTTGGCCACGCCTGGGACGCGGCTCCCGGCTCAGAGGAGGAGTAGCCCGGGCGGAGACAGGCCGGTTCGTAAAAGGTAAACGCGGGCCCCAGTGGCCCGCGTTGGAAAAGAGCCGCGGCGTATCCGGCCGGAGCTACGTTAGTAACCAGACCCCTGAGCCGGCGGAGGTTCCTGAGCCGGTGGCCCAGGTTCAGGACCAGGACCGGATTGGGGAGCAGTGCCGGGGCCAGCCTGAGGCGCATAGCCGGGCGGCGGCGCTGAACCGGGGTGGGGCGCATAACCGGGCGGCGGCTGCATGGGTGCCGGACTGGGCGTGCCGGCTTTGCCGAACTCCACGTTGATCTTGCGATAGGCCGTCACATAGATGCGCTGCTTCTGTACGTCGCTGCCGATGCGCTGCTCGATTCTGTAGGTGCCGGCAGCCAGATAGATGTGCTTGACGTTATGGGCGCGTCCGGCGAAATTGCCGTTGATGTAGATCTCCGCGTCAGAGACGGGGGTTTTGATGTGCACCTCGCCGAGCGGGCGTCCGCCATAGGCACCGGGATAGCCGTAAGCACCGGGATACCCGTAAGCACCAGGGTACCCGTAAGCGCCATAGGGAGGGTATCCATAAGGATATCCGTAGGGACCCCAATACCCGTACGGCGCTCCCCAGTAGCCGGGAAATCCGAAGCCGACCACGACGCGAGCCGAGGCCGTGGTCGGGAGAAACATCAGCAGAGACGCGGCCAGCGTGGCCAGCAGGATCGTGCGGGAGAATCGAATGCGTGACATAGAGACTCCTCTGCAACTTCCGGCACCCGAACCGTACGCAGGTGCCACTCCGGTTGCCCGGAGACTTCGTATAGGCGAACCCGGCCGGGTTGGAAGAGTTGCGCGGACCCGGAAAAAAATTGAGAGGCGCCCAGCCGCGGTTTAGCCGGTGCGGCGGGTGTCGGAGAGGACGTCGTCCAGGGCGGAATCCAGGGCCTGGCCGAGGTGGGTGGCGCGGCTGGTGTACTCGCTCTCGATGCCCTCGTACTTGCGCTTGAGCTGGTAGTATTCGTCGGCAATGTTGAGGGCGGCCAGCACCGCTACGCGCAGCGAATCCACCGTGCTGGTGTGCTGGGCCACGGCGCGCATTTTGGCATCGACGATGTCGGCCAGGCGCTGGATGTAGTCCGGGTCGGTGCCGCGCAGATGATAGCTTTCGTCGTAGATCTCGACGCGAATGCTGTTGTTTGGATCGGCCATGTTGTTTCCCGCCCCGTTCTTTTCTGCCTTCGCTTCCACTATGCCCGCAGAGAGCGGCTGAGTGCAAGCGGGAAGTCCCAGCTTCGGCAACTCGCCTTGCCATCACCCAAAAATCGAAATCGATCCGCGGCAAAGGTGCACTGGCGCTCGTCAGCCGCGCGATTCGTCTGCCGTGAGTTCGAGGGCGCGGCGAAGGGCGCCCAGCACTTGCTCGCGGGCCGTTTCGAGGGGGCCGGCGATGGCGTGTCCGCTGGCGCAGACGTGTCCGCCGCCGCCGAAGGCCTGGGCAATGCGGGCCACGTCGATGCGTCCCTTGCTGCGCAGGCTCACCCGGTATTGGCAGCCGGGGATTTCGCGGAAGAAGGCGGTGGCCTCGATGCCGTGGATGCTGAGCGCCCAGTTGACCAGCCCCTCGCAATCCTCTCCGCTGGCCCCGGTGGCCGCCATGTCGGCCTGCGAGACGTGCATCCACGAGATGGGTCCCTCGCATTGGAGGTTGCTGAGCGCGCGCCCCAGCAGGTGCATCTTGGAGGCCGGGTTGGAGAAGTACACCTGCTGGGCGATGGCGGCGGGATCGGCTCCGGCCAGCACCATCTCGCGGGCGAAGGCAAAAGTTTGGGCGCTGGTGGAGGAGAAGCAGAACGAGCCGGTGTCCGTCAGTACGGCAGTGTACAGGCAGGTAGCGATGGCGGGGGTGATGGCGACCGCGGCAGTCTGGGCGAGGTGATAGACGAGCTCGGCAGCCGCCGCGGCGGTGGGCACAACGAAGTTCACGTCAGCGTATTCGGCGCCGGTTTCATGGTGGTCGATGTTGATGGAGAACAGGCCTTCGAGGCCCTGGAGGCCGGTGCGCTCCAGGTTGTTGCACTCAAGGATGAGTGCTCCGTCGTATTGAGCGGCATCGGGTGGGCCGGTGCCAAGTTCGGCGGCGCCGGGAAGGCCGCGATAGTGAAACGGGACGCCGTCGCTGAGGAAGGCGTCGGCGTCGAGCCCCATGGCGCGCAGGATCTGGGTAGCTCCCAGGACGCTGCCGACGGCGTCTCCGTCGGGCCGGGCGTGGGAGGTGACCACCCACCGCGGCCGCGCGCGGAGGGCGCAGACGACATCGTCAGGGGAGTTCATGGCGTCGGCTTCCCGCTGGCATCTTTCTGGCTGCGTTTTTTCTGGTTCTTCTTGGCCACCCGGTGCAGCAGCTCGTCGATGCGCGAGGCGTAGCGGGTAGAGTTGTCGAGAACGAAGTGGAGATCGGGGGCGACGCGCAGGCCGAGTGCGTCGGCGAGCTGGTGGCGGATGAAGCCGACCGCGTCGTTGAGCGCGGTGACGCACTCTTTCTGCTCGGGCTCGTCGCCTTCGACGCCGACATAGATGCGCGCCGACTTGCCGCCGGGAGCCATCGCGACTTCATTGACGGTCACCAGGCCGATGCGCGGGTCGGAGAGCTCCCCGGTGACGATGATGACCAGTTCTTCCTTGATCGCCTCGAGGAGGCGGTCCTTGTGATGCTGTGCACTGCGGTTTTCCAAGAACGATGCTCCTGCGCCCAATGACGCGCTAGAAAATGATAGCGCGCGGAAACCGATTAATTTACCACAGGCCGGAAAGAGCAGGGTTCAAGAGTTCAGGGAACAATCCAAAGTGCAAGTCAATGTCGACTATCAGACATAGAATCATGGAGTTCAGGGCAAAGCGTCGCAGCCAGCGCAAATCGCGTCCCAATCAAGCACGAACTTAATAAAAATTAGGCAACCCGTGAAAACCAACGGCTCAGGTGGATGCATCTCAGGTCTCGCGTTGGCAGGAAGGGGGATGCGTTCGACGCCAGCGTAAGGACGTGCCGAACCCCGTCCGCACCAAAAAATCCTTTAGGGAAACCAGTCAAGGCTCGACTTCGATAGGGTGCAAAGTCTCTCCGCAAGCATCGTGCTTGGCGGAGCCGGCCAGAGCTGTGTCCGGCTCAAGGAGAGTTGCGCCAGAACTTGCCAGGTTGACTCAAGCTGCCGCGAAACATTGCGGTTTGAAGGAGAAGAAGAATATGAAAGTCAGGCGTTTTTTGTATCCAATCGCCGTGGTGCTCGCCATTGCGATTGGCTTTGGAATATGGCAACCGAAAGCGGTGAAGGCGGACCTGTATCACGAGCCTTCGTGGACTGTTGACCCCAGTTGGCCGCAGCCTCTACCCGCGCCGGTTGGTACCGACGGTGTGGCGCACCGGTGGGTAACCGGCGAAGTGGCCGGAACCTGCATCGACTCGAATGACCACATCTTTACCGTGAACCGCGGCTGGGAAGTTGGCGTGACCGTGGGCGGCGTGTTGCAGGGCAACGAATCGGGAGCCATTGACGGACAGGACGCCAGCTCCTCGGCCATCCCTTCTCCGCCGGTAGTCGCTTACGACCAGCGGGGTAATGTGGTGGACAGCTTTGGCGATCCGACGTTGGTGCAGACTGGCGTGAGCTACGGAGCGGCCGCGGTGCTGCCGCAGGGCATGCACGGCTGTTACGTGGATTACCAGGACAACGTGTGGATTGGCGGCAATGCCGACGGCATTGTGCAGAAGTATTCACAGAACGGCACCTTGCTGATGACGATTGGCACCAAGGGAATGTGCGACGGCCCGACAACCAACACCACGGTTGGGGGCGCGAATACCTATTCGACCTGTGGCGAGGCCAATGACTTTAACGACAGCCACACCCTGCTGAATGAGCCCGCCGACATCGCGGTGGACCCGGAACCGGATCCGGAGACGGGCAAGGTCGGCGACATTTACATTGCGGATGGATACGGCAATCACCGCGTTGTGGTGTTTGATTCCAGTGGAAACTTCGTCCGGCAGTACGGCACGAAGTGCAGCACCACGGGCCCGTCGTGTCCCGATGGAACGTTTGGAGCCACCGGCGGCGGACACCCGCACTGCGTGGTGCTGGGCAACGATAACCTGGTCTATTCCTGCGACCGTCCCGACAGCCGGATTGAAGTCTGGCAAAAGGACGGCACGTTTGTGAAGTCCATTCCGATTGAGCCGGCCTCGACCGCATCCCCGGGGAACCAGGCGGCGATTCTGAAGGGCAGCACGCGTGCCTGCGACCTGGACTTCTGGCCCAACATCGACATCCTGGCCGACAAGAGTCCGACCAGCCAGAGGCTGATGATCGACGTGGATCTGAGCAACGACAACGTCTGGATTCTCGACAAGGCGACGGGCGGCATGATCGGCGCACTGGGACGTTGTGGAATCAGTCCGTGTCCTGGGCATAGCGCCGGGGAATTTGCCTTTGCGCACACCGGAGCCACGGTCTCCAATGGCGATATTTATATCGCTGAGACGATTACCGGGAGGCGAATACAGAAGTTCACGCTGAACGGCAACATGAATCAGTACGGACACTAATAAGAATCACTGCCATTGGGACGGCGGCCGGGGATGGAAGGCCGGCCGCCGTCCACTTTCAAAGATATCTTCATTTTCAGAAAAGGAGATCCATGCTGAGACGCTGGTGGAGAATTTTGGCTGCGGTGTTTGCCCTCTGTTTTGTGTTTGCCTCGCCCCTGGCGCTTGCCCACGACTTTCCGCTGCACACGGTGATGAATTCGTTCGTCAAGATCGGGCCCAATCAGGCCGACCTAGTGGTCCGCATACCGCTGGACATGTTGCGCTCGGTGCCGTTTCGGATGAACGGCCGGCGATACGATCTGGCGAACTCCGATCCCGCGATTCAAATCGCTTTGAAGGGGGTCGCCAACGACATCGGGATCTGGGAGAACGGGACGCGTCTGGTTGCCAACCACTCGGCCGGGCGCCTGAGCTTGCCCTCGGACCGGTCCTTTGAAGACTACGATCACGCCGAAGCGCTGGTGAGCCAGCCGATGAGTTCCGAAGAGATCTACTTCGATCAGGGATACCTGGACGCGCACCTGGTGTATCCCATTACCTCGCCGAATTCGGTGTTCACCATTCAGACCATCGTGGCGCCCGACCTGGGAGACTTTGCCAAGCTGACCGTCCGCTATATGCCGCTGGACGGCAGCAGCCGGGCCATGCTGATTTCGTCCACCTCCGGGCGCGTAGCCCTGAACCCGCCGTGGTATCGCGCGGCGCAGGGATTCGTGATGATGGGCATCGGCCATATTCTGAGTGGATTGGACCACATGCTTTTCCTGTTGTGCCTGGTGATTCCCATTCGCCGGTTCCGCGTGCTGGTGCCGGTCGTGACGGCGTTTACCCTGGGCCACTCGGCGACGCTGATCGGCACGGCCTACAATCTGGCTCCCGCAGGCAAATGGTTTCCTCCGTTTGTGGAGATGATGATTGCGCTGTCGATTGTGTACATGGCGGTGGAGAATATTGTTGGCGCGAACCTGGACCGCCGATGGATGATTGCGGCGCTGTTCGGCCTGGTGCACGGCTTCGGGTTCTCCTACGCGCTGAAGGAAAACCTGCAGTTTGCCGGATCGCACCTGCTGGTTTCGCTGCTGGCGTTTAACCTCGGCATCGAGATCGGCCAGCTGGTGATCCTGAGCGTCATGATGGCCGCTCTGTGGTTCCTGTTCAAAAATCTGCGGCGCCCCCGAGTTGGGGCGATTGTGCTGTCCGCGTTTGTGGCCCACACCGCCTGGCATTGGATGATGGAGCGGTGGCAGGTGCTGTGGCAAACCAAGTGGCCGGTAATCGACGGCACGGCCGTGATGATTCTGGCGCGCTGGATTGCGGTGCTGCTAGTGGCGGGCGGAGCGGCGCAGCTGCTCGTACGATATGTACAGGGGAGAAGACCCGCGATTGCGGGGATGCCCGCGGGAATGGCGCCTTCGACGGAGAAGAGTTAGTTCCGCGGCTTCACCGGCGAGAAGCCGCCAACGCAGCTAGAGTTCGATGATCGCGCCTTCGCGGGCGGCGCGCACGCGGGGGAAGAGTTCGGCGGCGGATTGCACGATGGCGTCCACGCAGGGATCGTCGTGGTCGGGATCGTGGTGGTAGAGCACCAGTTCCTTGACCCCGGCGGCCTGGGCGATATCGACGGCTTCGCGCCAGTGGCTGTGTCCCCAGCCGCGGCGGCGGGTTTCGTATTCGTCGGGCAGATACTGGGCATCGTAGACGAGCAGGTCGGCGCCTTCGGCGAGCTTGCGCACATTACGGTCAAAAACGGGATGGCCCGGCTCATTGTCGGTGGCGTAGACGAAGACCGCATTGTCGCTCTCCAGGCGGAAGCCGAGGCATCCCTGGGGATGGTTGAGCCACATGGATTCGACGATGCAGTTGTCGAAGGCGACGCGCTCTTCTTCGATGTCGTAGAAATTGCAGTGCGCGGCCATCTCGGTCATGTCCACCGGGAAGTAGGGATCGGCCATCTGCTCTTCGATGGCGCGCTGCAGGCCGCGGGTGCGGCTGGAGGAGTGAAAGAAAAAATAGTTGTCGGGATTTTCATAGAGGGGCTGAAAGAAAGGGATGCCCTGAATGTGGTCCCAGTGAAAGTGGGAGAGGAAGACGTGGGCATAGATGGGCTTGGCGCCGTACTCGGCGACCAAGCTTTTGCCCAGGTTACGGAATCCGGTTCCGCAGTCGAAAATGTAGATCTGGTCGTGGATTCGCACCTCGACGCAGGAGGTGTTTCCGCCGTAATGCATGTTCTCCAACTGCGGGGTTGGAGTAGAGCCACGGACTCCCCAGAACCTGACTTTCATGCGTCCCTTCCAGATCAGTTAAGGGCAAGGTTCACACCCGGCGGACGGCCCGATGCGCAACCAACTCATGCCTCCGGCACGGCAGGAGCAGGAGAGAGTTACCCGAGTATATGCCAGCCGATGGTTCGCCTCAATGATTTACGCAGAGGCGAGGCGCGGGCAAAAGATGCCTCGTAACGGAAGGTGTTGGCCCCAAGGACAGTGACCTCGGCGGCGACCTTACTCTAAGATATTGAAAATCCATGTGAATTCAACTTTGAAACCAGAATTCTTTTAGGGAATGAAGGACTACGGGGCTAAGAAACTTTCAGGCATTACGGACTTGACTCCTGGGAGTGGAAACGTAAGCTGGAGGACAAAGGAGTTTGCGATGGAAGACACGAGGCCAGAGGAGAAGCGCGCCATGCGGCGTTTTATGCTGCAACTGCCGGTAACGGTTACAGCGAAATCCGGCGAACGGCTGGTGGCAACGGCGGAGAGCCGCGACGTGAGTTCGCACGGGATTTGCTTCTATTGCGACGCCGCGCTGGAGCCTGAGTCGAAGATTGAATTTACCCTAACCTTGCCCACCGAGATCACCATGACGGAGCCGCTCAAGGTGCGCTGCTCGGGGCGGGTGGTGCGGGTGGAAAACAGCAGCGGCAGCGGCAAGTTCGCCGTGGCTGCGGCAATCGACGATTACGAATTTGTGGCCGACGACGCGGACCGGGCACAGCCTATGCACACGGAGGCTGACGCAGCGCCCGCAGTGTGATTGAATGGCTCATGGCCAAAAAGCAGGTGCTGCTGCTGGGATTTGCCCTGGCCGCCATGGGTGTGGCGCAGGGGCAGAACGCGATCGGTGAAGTCTTCTCCGGCGACGCCAGCGTGCGCGGCCAGGTACTTTTCTCCAACCAGGGAACCCAGGTGCTGAGCGGTTCGCAGGTGGCGGCCGGCGCGGGCGCGGCGGTGCTCAAACTCAAGCGCGGCGGCCAGGTGCGGATCTGCCCTGGGACCAATCTATCGCTCACCAGCGATGCCAGCGGCCAGGCGCTGGCGCTGGCCATGAGCGCCGGCTCCATGGAATTGAACTACACCCTGACCAGTGCGGCGGACGCCGTGCTGACCCCGGATTTCCGCCTGCAGCTGATCAGCCCCGGAACCTTTCATCTGGCCATTTCGGTGGGCGCCTCGGGAGACACCTGCGTGCGCAGCCTGCCGGGCAACGATGCGGCGGTGTTTGTGGCCGAGATGATGGGCAAAGACAGCTATCAGCTTTCTCCGTGGAAGAGCGTTTTGTTTGGCGGGGGAAAGATCTCGGGCGCCACCGTTGCCCCGGAGAGCTGCGGCTGCCCAGAGCCCGCGCGGATGCCCGAGGTGGCGGAATCTGCACCCGGCTCTCCGGCACAGGGCAGCAGCGCCGAGACCGTAGTTCCGCCGCCCGAACAACAAATTACCCAACCGCAGCCGGCGGAAAAGACCCCCGAGGCGGCGGCAGAGCAGACCGCGGTGGCGCACCTGCAGTCGAACACCCAGTTCGTGTTCCGGGGCGATCAGCCGGAGCCGGACCTGTCTGGCCCGGTGTCGCGGCTGTCGATCTCGACCGACAACTCGGCGCTGGCGCTCGCGCTGCTGCCGCAGGTGAGCGGGCCACCGGCGCCACCGGCTCCGGCGGAGAAGAAATCCGGGTTCCTGCACTGGCTGAAGCATGTGTTTGGGCGGTAAAAAAGGCAGGCGGAGCTGACTATATTTTGGCTTTGGCCGTGGTAAACTCCCATTTGCCAATGTTTTAAGCTCCGGCTGGGCGGGCTGGAGACAGGATGGAAAATCCGCTGAACACGGAGAAACAAACGAGATGACGAAAGCCGATCTTATCGAAGAGGTTTCGCGACTGGCCGAGTTGACCCGCAAGGACAGCGAAGTCATTGTGGAGACGATCTTCGACAGTGTGGTGCGCGCGCTGCGCACGGGAGACAAGATCGAAATTCGTGGCTTTGGCAGCTTCCGCACGCGGCAGCGCAAACCACGGGTGGGCCGCAACCCGAAGACCGGCGACCGCGTCGAGGTTCCCCCGAAGAAGATTCCTTTCTTCAAGCCGAGCAAAGAGTTGAAGGACATGGTGAACCGCGAAGGCTTGGCCGCCCAGGTGGCTGGCGAAGCGGCGGTGGCCGACCCGGCGGCAGTGAAGCCGGAAAGCTAGAACGGCAGCCGGGATGGGCTTGCGCGGGTGCGGCCGGCGCGCCTGGGAACCCGTTAGGCCGTCTAGCTAGGCGTGTAGCTCATTGCGTAAACCAAGCGCGTAGACCCGCGCGGAAACCCAGGGGGCTGACGGTGGGTCCGCCACCGTGTCTTTTCCGTGAACCTGCCGAACTCCATCACGCTGGCGCGCATCGGCTGCGTACCGCTGTTTCTCTGGATCCTTTCCAGCGTCGGACTCCACTTACTACATGGATCGCACGGCCAGCAGGCGCTGCTGGCCTCAGCCGTGCTTGCGCTGGCTTCCGTGGGGGGCGCCTTGGATGGTTTTCTGGCGCGCCGGATGCACCGGGTGACAACCCTGGGCGGGCTGCTTGCGTCGCTGGCCGACCAGCTGCTGATTTCGACGGCTTACATTGCGCTGGTGCACTATGCTCCGGAGCTGCTTCCGGCGTGGCTGGCGGTGCTGATGGTGGGCCGCGAGTTCATGGTAACCGGGCTGTGCGCGGTGGCGGTGCAGGAGCGCATGACGCTCGGCGTGCGCGATGTTGGCAAGGGAAAGACGGCGTTGCAGACAGTTTCCGTGGTGGCCGTACTGGCGGCCCATGCCTGGCCGGTGTGGCATGTGGGCAGCGCGGCATCCTCCGGTAGAGCTCTGCCCGGTGCGGCGATTGCCGTGAGCATTCTGTGGCTTACGCTGGCGGTATCCCTGCTTTCGGCCTGCGCCTACTTCCGCGCCTTCTGGCAGGAGGCGCAGCAACAGAGCAGGCAACGGCGCGCTCCCCTGCCGTTTCCGGCCAAGCGGGCAGGCGGCAGCGACGTGAGAGTATGACGCAAACCCTCCCTGCTGAATATTCCGATGAAGAACGGCGCTGGCTGCTGCGGATGGCCCATGCCAGCATCCGCGCGGCGGTGCGCGGAAATCCGTTGGCGACGCCGGAGACGCCGAACCAACATCTGCGCCAGCCGCGCGGAGCGTTTGTAACGCTGCATGAACATGGCGAGCTGCGCGGCTGCATTGGGATGATGGTGGCGGCCGAGCCGCTGGATGAGACGGTGCGCGAGATGGCGAGGGCGGCGGCGCTGGAAGATCCGCGTTTCGACCCGGTGCGCGTCGATGAGTTGGACCAGCTGCAGATCGAGATCAGCGTGCTATCTCCGATGTTTGCGATTGCGCCCGACGACGTGGTGGTGGGACGCCATGGGCTGATGATCAGCTACGAAGGACGGCGCGGGATTCTGCTGCCGCAGGTGGCTCCGGAATGGGGCTGGGACCGCGAAACGTTTTTGGCGCAGACCTGCCGCAAGGCAGGTCTGCCGATGGATCAGTGGCGGCGCGGTGGCAAGCTCGAGGCGTTCACGGCTGAGGTGTTTGGAGAAAAAGAGCCGGGCGAGAGCTGGAAGAGCCAATGAAACTTTGAAACCTTGTCTTTGAGAGAACCCGAAGAGTACTCCCTCGTAACCTTGCCCCCGTCTCCCCTCAGCGCTACTCTTTCCTCTAGGATGATCCGCTTTCTCCGTCTTTTTGCCCAGCTCCTGGTGCTCATCATCGTCGCGCTCGCCTCGACCCTGATCAGCATGCGCTTCGCCATTCATGGCCGTGAGGTCGCCGTGCCCGATTTCCGCGGCATGGATCCCGCCCAAGCCGAGCGCTTGGCCGCCGGGCGCGGCCTCGAATTCGAGCAGAGCGATCATTTCTACTCCGCCACCGTTGCCGCCGGACTCATCGTGAGCCAGCAGCCCGAACCCGGAACCCGTGTCCGCCGCGGCTGGCGCGTCCAGGCTGCCGATAGCCTCGGCCCCCAGCTCATCGATATTCCCTCCCTCATCGGCCTCAGCCCGCGCGCCGCCGAAATCGATATCCGCCGCCGCGGCCTCGAAGTCGGCGCCGCCGCCGAGCTGCCCACCGATGCCTCCGCGCCCCAGTCCATCCTCGCCCAAACTCCATCCGCCCGCTCCCAGGGCGTAGCCTCGCCGCGCGTCAGTCTGCTCTACGCCGCCCCGCCGCCCGAGCCCGCCTACGCCATGCCCGATCTCACCGGCCTCACCCTCCCCCAAGCCAGCAGCCTCGTCGCCGCCTCCGGCCTCAAAGTCGTCTCCATGACCAGTGCGCCTGCGGCCGGCAGCGCAGCGTTACCCGTCGCCTCTAACTCGCCCAACCTGTTCCCCAACCCGAACCACGAGGCCGGCACCGTCGTCGCGCAGCAACCCGCGCCCGGCAGCCGTGTCACCCCCGGAACAAACGTCTCCCTCGAAGTCATGCACTCCCTGTAACTTCGCCCGGGTTTCGTTGTTTCCGCGTAGTTGATTTTGTTTTTGATTTTGTTCTTGATTTTTTTGAGGGTCATCCTGAACGAAGTGAAGGACCCCTACACCGCTGAAATATCGGCCGCCGCCGACGTCCCCGAGGCTTCTCAGCGAAAACTCCCGTGCCCCAACTCATGCTGACAATCGTCACGATTACTCACTGAGTAACCGCTCCGCCAATCAGTACCGGAAAAGCCAATGTTTCCGAGTTTTCCGCAACGATTGCCTAACTTATCAAGCCGCCTTCGCCAACGATTACCCTTTTCATCAATGGTCTTGCTTCCGCAGTACCGCCGCGAAAAACCCCTCGCAGGGATGAATTCCCGGCAGCGTGCGCAGAAAAGCTCCGCGCACCAGTGTCTTCGGATCGCCCCAGGCCAGCTCGCCGGAGCGTTTCAGCTCCTCCAGCACGCCCTCGCACTCCACCACCGAAACCGCTTCCAATCCGCATAAAACCTGCTCCACAACGTCTTCTCCCTCCTCCGGCTCCAGCGAGCAGGTCGAGTACACCAGCCTTCCCCCGGGAGCCAGCGCGGCCGCCGCCGAGCGCAAGATCGACACTTGCAAATCTTGTAGCCCGCGCAAATCCTCCGCCCGCAGCCGCCCTTTGATCTCCGGATTCGCCGCCAGCGTTCCCGTGCCGCTGCAGGGCACATCGACCAGCACGCAATCGAACTTCTCGGTGAACTCCATGCGCGCCGCATCGCCCGTCACAACCGTCACCGGCATCGCGCCGAGCCGCTGTGTCAGCGCTCTTGCGCGATGTTCGTGCAACTCCACCGCTACGATCTCCGAGCCCGGATTGCGCGCCGCAATCGCCGCCGTCTTGCCTCCCGGCGCCGCGCAGCAATCCAAAATTCTTCGCCCTCGGCCCACCAGCGCTGCCACCAGTTGCGAAGCTTCGTCCTGCACCGCCACGTGATGCTCGCGAAACGCAGCGCTGTGCGCAAGGTCGCCCGAGACCAACCGTCGCGCACTCGTCAGCAGCTCGCCCGGCGCGATTCTGATCCCCGCTTCGCGCAGTTTCTCCTCGGCGTCGTTCGTCACCAGCCGCAGCGCAGCCGCGGGAGCCTGCTGATTGGCCGCGCAAATGGCGCGCGCCGCGTTATATCCATACATGTGGATCCAGCGCGCAACCATCCACTCCGGGTGTGCCAATGTAGCCGCCAGCTCCGCTGCGTGGTGCCCCATATCTGCCGTAGTCAGCAGATGTGGGACCTTGTCAACCTCCGTGCCGATTGCCGGAATCTTCGTGCTGCCCGAAAGCTTGCGCAGCACCGCGTTGGCAAACGGCACCGCCGAGCGCTTGCCCGAACTCTTCACCAGCTCCACGCTCTCGTGCACCGCGGCATGCCCGGGGATGCGGTCGAGGTGGCACATCTGGCACGCGCCCAGCCGCAGCGCAACCCGCACCTCCGCATCCATTCGGGAAACCTGTTTAGACGAGTATTGTGCAATCCTTGCATCCAGTTCGGATTGCCAGCGCAGCGTGCTCATCACCAGCTCGTGGCACAACGCGCGGTCCTCGCGTGAGAGCGAGTCCATACGCGGCCCATTCAGCAGTTCGGAGGCATAGGAGCGATCGCGCTCTACGCGGATCAGTATGTCGTAGGCACAGCGACGAGCTGGTGATACCGCCATGTTTAGCTCCCTAATCTTTCGCCCGAAGCGTCTGCAACCGGCAGCACCGCGATATCTGTCGCCCAAGCCATATCAGCTCCCCAACACCTCGCCCGCTTTCGGCTGGTATCCGTTGATGAACTCGCGCGCGCTCATGCGGCGCTTGCCTTCAAGTTGCAATTCGCGGATCGCAATCGCCGTCTGCTCAGCGCAGCCTGCAAGCAGCTGCTCGCCAACGACAACAATTTCTCCGCGAGCCAGCGCACCCGCACTGGCAGCGGTTGAGATCGCATGCAGCGTCAGCTGCTTGCCTCGAAACGTGGTGAACGCTCCGGGCCACGGCTGAAAGCCGCGATGCCGGTTGCAGGTGGTCTGAGCACTGTCGCGCGCAAACTGAATGCGTCCATCTTCGCGCGTCAGAATCGGCGCCAGCGTAGCGCGTTCGTTATCCTGCGGCGTGGGCTGCACGCGATGCTCTGCCAGCGCCGCCAAGGTTTCCACCAGCAGATCGGCTCCCATCGCAGCCAGACGCGGTGCCAGCGTAACGCTGGTGTCTTCCGAACCGATGGCCATCGTGCGCTGCAGAAGAATGTCTCCCGTATCCAAACCTTCGTCGATGCGCATGGTGGTGTTGCCGGTCACACACTCACCATTGGCGATGGCCCACTGGATCGGCGCCGCGCCGCGATACTTGGGCAGCAGTGAAGCGTGCAGGTTGATGTTGCCATGCGGGGGAAGGTCGAGCATCCAGCGCGGAATGATGCGTCCGTAGCCGACCACCACAATGCAGTCAGGCGCAAGCGCTTCCAGTTGCGCGCGGAACTCCAGATTGTTTTTGATCTTCTCCGGCTGCGCGACCGCCAGGCCAAGCTCCAGCGCTTTTTGCTTCACCGGCGACAGCGCCACTTCCATCCCTCGGCCCTTGGGACGGTCCGGCTGCGTCACCACCAGCAGAACCGCATGACCGGCACCAACCAGCGCCTGCAGCGGCGGAACGGCAAACATGGGAGTACCGCAATAGACTAGTTTCACGCCCTTGATTGTAGCGGCTCGATCGGCGCCGCGTCAGAAGAAGAACTGATACTACCACTCACCCTGGCGAATCAGGCGCTTGATCTTGCGCTTCATCATGTCGCGCTTGAGCGACGAGAGATGGTGGATATAAAGCTTGCCGTTGAGATGATCGATCTCGTGCTGGAAGGCGCGCGCCAGCAGGTCCTCGCCGGTCTTCTCGTACCAGTTTCCATGCGCGTCCTGCGCGCGGATGGTGACCCGCTTGCCGCGTGCCAGGTTCTCGCGAAAGTCCGGGAGGGAGAGACATCCCTCGGCGCCCGCCTGCTTGCCTTCCACGCGGATGATCTGCGGATTGGCCAGCACCAGCCGCGCCTCGGGATCTTCGTTGAACGAAGTGTCGATGACCGACAGGTGCAGCGAGATTCCGATCTGCGGCGCAGCCAGGCCAACGCCCTGCGCCTCATACATCGACTCGAACATGTCTTCGATCAGCTTCTGCAGCTTCTCGTCGAACTTGGTCACCGGTGCCGCCGGAGTCTCCAGCACGGGGTTGCCGTATTTCACAATCGGATAGATCATCGCTCGTTCCACATCGGACGTTCTACTTCCATCGTTCCGCTTCAGTAATTGCGCAACTGCTCGCAGTATCCCACGTAATTGCGCCGAAGTTCCAGCAGCGAATCGCCGCCGAATTTTTCCAGCACGGCTGCAGCCAGCACCAGCGCCACCATGGCTTCGCCTACCACGCCCCCGGCCGGGACGGCACAAACGTCAGAACGTTCGTAGGCGGCCTTGACCGGTTCGCGGCTGGCAAAGTCAACCGAGCCCAGCGGACGCCGCAGGGTTGAGATTGGTTTCAGATGTCCGCGCACCACCAGGTCGCAACCGTTGGAGATTCCGCCTTCCACGCCGCCGGCGTGATTGCCCGCGCGGGTAAATTTGGTGAACTTGGAATGCAGGGTTCCGCTCGGTTCCTCGCCGCGCGCGTAGCCAATTTCGTCCTGCGCGGCCGAGCCAAGCGATGCGGCAGCCAGCACGCCGTCTCCAATCTCGACGGCCTTCACGGCTTGAATCGACATGACGGCGGCGGCCAGCTTGGAGTCCAGCCGCTCATCCCAGTTGGCGTAGGTTCCCAAGCCCGGAGGAACGTTGTGCGCCACCACCTCGAACACTCCGCCGGCGGTGTCGCCGGTGCGCAGCACGGCATCCACCTCGGCCTTCATGCGCTGCTCGGATTCCTCATCGGCACAGTTCAGCAGGACTTCATATTTGGCCGCCAGCGCGCGAATCTCGTCGAATGAAACCGCCCGCGACAGGCGCGCGCCGCCCACCTGAATCACATGGCTGAGCACCTCGATGTCGAGCGCCGCAAGCAGTTGCTTGGCCACCGCTCCGGCAGCCACGCGCGCCGTGGTCTCACGGGCGCTGGCCCGCTCCAGAATGTAGCGCGCCTCCGGAAGGTTGTACTTCAGAGCTCCCGCCAGGTCGGCATGGCCCGGACGCGGAGACTTCACCGGCTTGTGCTTCTCCGGGTCGCCTTCGCCAACCGGCAGAGACTCGCTCCAGTTCTGCCAGTCGCGATTTTCAATCAGCATGGCGATGGGCGCGCCGATGGTGTGCCCTTGGCGCACGCCGCTCAGGATGCGGGCGTGGTCGCGCTCGATTTTCATGCGTCCGCCGCGGCCAAAGCCCTGCTGGCGGCGCCAGAGTTCGTGATCGATGTAGGTTTCGGTGACCGGAACGCCGGCCGGCAGACCTGAGATGTTGGCAACCAGCGCCTCGCCATGCGATTCGCCTGCGGTGAAGAATCGGAGCATGAAAGTGATTGTAATGGAAGAGTCGCCCTTTGCCTCTTGCCGAAGAACCCGGATTTGCCACCTTAGCCCTGCTATCGGTCCGTAGGTTAAGGTTTTAGTACTATCGATAAAATTCCATGAGTTCATGGCCAGGAAGCCCGTACGTCACCTAAATCCGCCAATTATGAGGGTCAAAACGAGTTAGAATGGGCGCGGCCGGATGCGCCGATCCATAGGCTTTGCAAATAAACGTAGTTACTTAGATCTACATACAAAGCTTTACGACCTTTTCTGCATCTAAGGGTTCTATGGTGTCCACAGTTTTGCCCATCAAGGAGTCGGCCCGAGAGCTGATTCTGGAGGCGGCGAACATTTTGCAGCCGCGCTTCCCGGAGATGACGGCGCTCTGGCGCCAACGCATCTTCGAGGAATTTAACTTTGAAGAGCGCGCGATGGTGGCACTGGAGCGGCTGAATTTGGGCGTGAGCTTCATGGTGATGAGCCACGCCAATTTCAACGAATTTACCGAGAACCTTCACTACTACGGCCGGCGGTTAGCCAAGCTGCGCGTGGACACCCGGCAGGTCGCGCACTCGCTGGAGGTTTATCAGAGGATTGCCGCCGCCTTCATCGCCGAGGCATTCGGCGAGCGCGGCGTCGAGGTGATGGCGGCGATTGAGACGTTGACTTCGGCCAGCTTTGTCGCCGTCTCCGGCTCGTATTTCGATGTGCAGCAGAGCGCCAGCGACGCCCTGCTGAAGATTCTGGACGCCGAACTCTCGGCCATCAACCTGACGGCGCTGCTGGAGCGCGTGCTGGTGGTGACCGGAGGAATCTTCGGCGCCCCGGTCGGGGCGGTTTTGCTGGCCGAAGCCGAAAGCAACCGGCTGCGGGTGCGCAGCGCCACGGGAATGCCGCCGGAGTTTGGCTCGGGCGTCTCCATCGCTCCGGGCCAGGGATTCACCGGCCACATCTTTGAAAGCGGCGAGCCGGATATGCTCAGCGATCTGGCGCACTCGGCGGGCCTGCTGAACCGGGAGTTGCGCGGGCGGGCGAAGGCGCTTTGGGGGGTTCCGCTGAAGATCAACGACCGCGCGATCGGGGTCATGATCCTCGGCTTCGAGAAGAACTATGAATGGCTGCCCACGGAACTGGAGCTGTTGCGGGCCGTGGCAGAGCGTTCGGCGATGGCGATTGACCGCGCTCGCATGATGGACGCCTTGCGCGAGCGTGAGATGCGCATCGTGGAATTGAGCGGCCATCTGTTGAAGGCCCAGGAGGAGGAACGCAAGCGCATCAGCCGCGAGCTGCATGACGAGACCGGGCAGGCATTGATGGTCATCCGCCTGTATCTGGGAATGCTGGACGGGACGGTGAAGTCGCAGGAGGCCAGGGAGAAGATCGGCGAACTTCTGGGCGTGGTGGACCGCACCATCGAAGGCATCCGGCGCATCATCGGGCGGCTTTCGCCGCTGGTGCTGCAGGAACTGGGGTTGATTTCGGCGATCCGCAAAGAGGCCAAGGACCTGAACAGGAACGCCGGTGTAACGGCGCGCGTGGCCATCAGCGAGAACGTCGGCAGGCTTGATCCGGTGATTGAAACTGCCATCTACCGGGTGGTGCAGGAGAGTCTGCACAACGTTGCCAAACATGCCCAGGCCAAGAATGTGGACATCCAGATGGAACGCAAGGGCGAGACGCTGCGGTTGGTGATCGAGGACGACGGCACAGGCATTCGCCCGGTGACCAATCCCATGCGGCCTTCCTTCGGGATGGCCGGCATGCAGGAGCGCATTGCGACCCTGAACGGCAAGATGAAGGTGGATTCGCGCAAAGGCGCGGGCACGAAGATTTCGATTACCGTACCGGTGCCGGCGCGTAGCGAAAAGGCGGAAAAGAGTCACAAGACGCGGGAAGGACGGGAGCTAATGGGGACGGGAAGCTGAGTAGTCAGTGGATGATTTCCGATCAGCAGGACGACAGCGTTGAGATCGAGGAGCGGGCGCAATGCCGAAGATAAAATGTCTTTTAGTGGATGACCATACGTTATTCCGGCAGGGCGTTCGCCGCCTGTTGGAGATGGAAAACGATTGTGAAGTGGTGGGCGAGTCTCCCGACGCGGGCGACGCGGTGGAAAAGGCGCGCGAGCTGCGTCCCGACATCGTGCTGATGGATATCGGGATGCCGGGGCTGTCTTCATTTGAAGCGGCGCGTCACATCAAAAAGAATCGTCCCGAGACCAAGATTCTGTTCCTGACCATGTACGAAGACGAGGATTACCTGGTGCAGTGTCTCGAGGTGGGAGCCTCAGGATACGTGCTCAAGGACACTCCGGCGCAGCAGCTGGTGACGGCGGTGCGCGATGTGTACAAGGGCGGAAAGTATCTGAGCTCCCAGGTGCTGGGCAAGCTGGTAGAGGATTTCCGCGCCCGGGTTCGCGATACCAAGATGCGTCCCCGGATTTCCACTCTTACGCCGCGCGAACGCGAGATCCTGAAGCTGCTGGCCGAGGGGAACTCGGTGAAGGAAATCGCGGTCCTGCTGGGGCTGAGCGTGAAGACCGTGGAAGCGCACAAGTTCAACCTGATGCGCAAGCTGGACATCCACAACAAGGCCCAGCTGGTCACCTACGCGATTCAGAAGAAGATCATCAAGATCCCGGTCAACCAGTAAGCGCTCCCGCAATAAGCGCCTGAGGCCGAGTGAGTCCGCCGTCGAGGCGGACTCACTCGGCGGGCGCTGGTACGCTTTCCGCCTCGGCCGGCTCCAGGCATTTAAGGAACTTCTGCGTGTTGAGCAGCGGGCGCCCCAGTGCGGCGTTGTAGCCGGTCCACGGCGAATCCAACTCGGCGTCGCGCTCGAACTGGGCGCGCATGGCCTCCATCTTGGAGTCGAGATCGTCCATGTAGTGCAGCATGAGCGCCTCGGGGAACATGGGGAGCTTGGGCGAGCCGAACTCGTATTTGCCGTGGTGGCTGATGATGAGGTGCTCGACCAGGATCTTGAGTTGCGCGGGGAAGCCGGGAATCTGCTCCAGCTTGGCGTGCAAAAGTTCCAACTCGATGATCAGGTGGCCCAGCAGCTGGCCTTCGGTGGTGTAGCCGAAGGAGCGGGCATAGCTCAGCTCGCGAATCTTTCCGATGTCATGCAGGAAGGCGCCGGTGAGCAGCAGATCGCGGTTGATGAATGCGTAGTTGCGGGACACCAGGTCGCAGGAACGGAACAGCGAAACCACGTGGTCGAGCAGTCCGCCGATGCATGCGTGGTGCATCGTTTTGGCGGCAGGCGCGTTGCGATAGTCGCGGGCAATCTCCGGATCGGCCATGAACAGCTGTAGCAGTTGGCGCAGGTGGGGTTCACCGATGGTGCCGACAAATTCGCCGAGCTCCTGCCACAGTTCATCGACATCCTTCGATGTTTTGGGAAGGTAATCGGAAAAGTCGATCTCGGACGGGTCCATCTTGCGGACCTTGTGAACCGTGAGCTGCCAGCGCTGGTTGTACTTGTTGATCAGTCCTTTGATCTTGACGATATCATCCTGCTCGAAGTGATCGGTGCATTCCTCGACGTTGTCCCACATCTTGGCCTGAATGGTTCCGGTGCGGTCCATCAGGGTGAGATCCAGGTAGGGCTCGCCGCTCTTTTTGGACTTGATCTGTTTATTGCTGACGACATAGCTGGTGGTGACCACTTTGTTTTCCTGCTGCGCCGCGTCTCGAATATAAAACTCTTTCATACATTCCCATCCCTGCCCAAAGCCGTGGGCAACGGGCTTTATGGTATCGCGGAAAGCAGGCCGCGGAAAGCGGGAACCACCGTGGTGTCAGCCGGTGAGGGATGACGGATAATGCTGTGCTGCCGGCCGCAGGCGCTGGGCTACCGGTCGCGGCGTGGGGGACTAAGCAGAGTCGCGCGGGAGACGCAGCGTGACGGTGGCACCGTGGCCTTCTCCCTCGCTGCTGGCGTAGGCGCTGCCGCCGTGGCGCTGCGCAATGCTGCGCACGATGAACAGTCCCAGACCTGTACCCTTGACGCGCTGGCGCAGGCGCTCATTGACGCGATAGAAACGGCGGAAGATGCGCTTGAGTTCACCTTGCGGGATGCCCTGGCCTTTGTCGTTGACCCTGACCAGCAGATCGTTGGCTTCGTCGAGGATTTCAACCGTGATGGCGATTTTTCCGGGAGAGTACTTGACCGCGTTCTCCAGCAGATTGGTGATGGCCGAGCGCAGCTCTTCGGGATCGCCGTGCACGAATGGCGGCGAGAGCGTGTAGTTGACGAAGCGGATGTTTTCCTGCGAGAGGTGATGGCGGGTCTGGGCCAGCGAGGCGCAATCGCGCGCCAGCTCTCCCAGGTCGAGGCGCTGGAAGTTCTTTACGCTCTTCTGTCCCAGGTGTCCGGCGCGCAGCACCTTTTCCACGGTGTTGATCAGCCGGTCGGTGTCGTCCAGCATGATGCCGTAGAAGCGCTTGCGCTGGGCCTCGCTCAGGTTGCGCGACTGCAGCGTCTCCAGGTACAGACGGATGGAGGCGATGGGCGTCTTCAGCTCATGGGTGACCGCGTTGATGAAACTGTCGTGCTGTTCGCTGCGGCGCATCTCGCGCACCAGGAAGATGGTGTTCAAGGTGACTCCGGCGATGATGAAGCCGAAGAAAAGAATGCCGAGCACGACCATGCCGATCTGGCGCCAGTGGATCAGCCAGGTGATGTTGAGGGCCAGCGCGAGGGCAACCGAGCAGGCGCCCAGCACGATGAAGAACGCAATAGCCCGGTTGCGGGAGGTGATCGGCATAAGTCAGCTAGATGGTAGTGAGGTCGGCGCCTTTAGTAAAGAGGTGCCAAGAGTGCGAATCCTGTCTGATCGGGCCTGAGGGCACGGGATGAAGCTGGCGAAAAAAGTCCCTGACCAGCGGTCAGGGATGGAGGTTGATTCCAGCGAGTTGTTGCCCGCGAAATGATCGGGCTAATCTCCGGCGACGGCCTGCCCGGCGTCGACATGTTCGGGTGCGGCCTTCGATGAGGGCGGAGGCGGAGCTGCGGCCCGGATCTCCTTCACCCGGCTGTCAGCTCGCGGAAGCTTGACGTCGTAGATCAGTCCTACGGCGCGCAACGCCGAGATCACATACCAGTTGGTGTCGATCTCCCACCAGCGAAGGCCGTGGCGCGCGGAGCTGGGATGGGCGTGATGATTGTTGTGCCAGCCTTCGCCGAAGGTAAGCAGAGCGATCAGAAAATTATTGGTGGAGTCGTCCCCGGTGGCCCAGCGCTGCGTGCCCCACATGTGGGTAGCGGAGTTCACCAACCAGGTGGCGTGCAGTCCGACCACGGTGCGGAGGAAGACTCCCCAGAGCACCATGTTCCAGCCGCCGAAATACAATACGGCGAGGCCGACCACCACCTGCGTAATCCAGTGGTAGCGGCTCAGCCACAGATAGAAGCGGTCGCGGCGCAGATCGGGAACGTAGGGCGCAAGCTGCTCGGTTTCCTGGTGCAGCGATTGGCCGGTGAGAACCCAGCCCATGTGTGACCACCACTTGCCATCGCGCGGCGAATGCGGATCACCTTCGCGGTCAGTGAGCTGATGATGGATGCGGTGAACGCCGACCCAGAAGATAGGCCCGCCCTCCAGCGCAAGCGTGCCGCAGACGGCCAGGAAATACTCCAGCCACTTGGGACAGCGGTAGCCGCGGTGAGTGAGCAGGCGATGATATCCAAGCCCGATGCCGAGCGATCCGGAGATCCACCACAGTATGGCTGCCACGCCGACACCCTTCCAGGAGAAATGGAAGAGGGCGACGACGGCCAGAATATGGTAAATGACCATGACGATGGCGGTGAACCAGTTGATTTGATTGCGGTCGCTGGAAGTGTTCATCCGATGTGATCCTCTCGTGGCCATCCGTCCGCGCCGCGAATGCGGCCAGGGAAACAGATGCGAAGGCCACGCCCCTGTTGTTTCCAAGATAGCAACCGCGGGATGCAGGCATTGTAAGATTTCTGTAAGTCCGGATGGACTCGAGAGTGCCTGCGGCTCTATATAGGAAGCGACCTGACGCCGCAGAATAGGGAAGTGAGCGCAAGCAAGAGGCCGCCTGGTGATAGGCGGCCTCTTACTTGTACGGAACTAGCTGGTGACTAGCGCGGCCCCTCGCACCGTCAATGGAGCAAGACGCCTGTGGCGGTAAACACCACTCCGGCAACGCCAAATAACATTCCCGCGAACCAATAATGGCGGCGCTTGGTGAGGAGCGTGATGGAGCAGATGACCAGGCCGACTTCCAGAAGCGTTTCTCCCACATCGTAGCGGTCGGCGCGACGTTCATACAGGTCCACCTGTTCCTCTAACCCCTTGGCCTCTTCCTGAATCTTGTCCTGGTCATCCTTGGATTTCTCAATTGCCGCTTCGTTCTTCTTGACCAAGGCATTGGCGGCGGCTGCGTCTTTCAGTGGGACGACCTTAAGCAGTTCGTCCAACTGCTCCATGGTGTGGCGGCGGATGTTCTTCGCCTGATAGTAGCCCCACTGGTCGGTTGCCTTGTTCTGCAAAAGAACCTCTTCGGTGTGGGCGCGATGGCTCAATAGCGTGGCAATCGCAACCAGTACGGCGAGGAAGGCCATGGTGAAGCTGACCGGGGCCAAGTTGGAATGTTCGCGCCCGTGCTCGGCTGCTTCCTGCAGTTCCTCCATCTCGTGCTCTTCGCTCATCACGATCTCCTCTTCGCTCTACTGTAATTCACTTTTTCAAATGCGTCTTGCCTTCGAGTTCGCGCCGGGCGGTTGCCAGTGAGCGCCGCTTTTCACTGCTTACTTTGGGATAGCTCAGTTCCATCTCTTCCAGCGCATGAACGACGACCGAGGAGACGACCAAGCGCGCGAACCACTTGTGGTCCGCCGGGACGACGATCCAGGGGGCATGTTTGCTGGACGTATGCCGGATCATGTCCTCATAGTTCCGTTGATAGTCATTCCAGAATTGGCGCTCCCGCACGTCGGATGCGGAGAACTTCCAGTTCTTTTCCGGCTCGTCGAGGCGCGCCAGGAATCGGCGCTTCTGTTCTTCCTGGCTCAGATTCAGGAAGAACTTGCGAATTGCGATTCCGTTCCGCGTAGCGTAGCGCTCAAAGTCGGAAATGTCTTCGAAGCGCTCCTTCCATATTTTTCTGCTGACGCAAGAGGCTGGCAGACGTTGAGCTTCCAGTAGCTCCGGGTGGACCCGCACCACCAGGACTTCTTCATAATAGGAGCGATTGAAAATCCCGATTTTGCCGCGTCCCGGAACGCGAATGGAGGTGCGCCAAAGGTAGTCGTGTGAGAGTTCCTCCGCGGAAGGCGCCTTAAAGGAAAAAACCTCGCATCCCTGCGGATTGACTCCGCTCATCACATGCTTGATGGTGCCGTCCTTGCCGGCCGCGTCCATGGCCTGGAAGATCAGCAGCAGCGACCAGCGGTCCTGGGCGAAGAGCATGTCCTGCAGTTCCGCAAGCTGCTGGGTGGAGCGCTGCAGCAACTGCGAGGAATCCCCCTTGATCTCCTCGGAGAGCCCCGCCGTGTCGCCCGGATCAAAATCCCGCAGTTGAAACTGCTTGCCGCGATCGACCCGGTAGAGTGTGGCCAGCGACCGGAGTTTCTTCTCCTGTTTCATCTTGTGGATCTCCTTCGGACATTTCCCGGCACGGAGAAAAGCATGTGCCAAGGATCATCAAAACGACACCGAATGACTGTATCACCGCGGCATGGATGCGGAAATGCACATAGGAGTCATAGGCCAACGGCAAAACATTCGTTGCCAGCTCCGAGGTGAATTCCGAGCAGCAGAAACCCGACGAAGACACACCATGCTTCGGACTCACCAAAAACTCCTCCGCTTTATCCAAGTCCCTGGCTGCGCAGGAGCTGTTCCACGCGCCGCAAGTCGTCTTCGGTGTCCACGCCAACCGTGTCGAAGGGAGTTTCGGCGGCATGGATGTTCACGCCGTGATCGAGAAAGCGAAGCTGTTCTAATCGCTCCGTGCGTTCCAACTCTGACTCCGGCCACAAACAGAACTGCTCCAGCGCCTGGGGCGTGTAGGCGTAGAATCCCAGATGCTTGCAGTAGCGCACATCGCCGCGGCGATCGCGATCGAAGGGAATGGCGGCCCGTGAGAAATAGAGCGCGCGGCCATCGAGGGCGGTGACGATCTTCACGGCGTTGGGGTTCGCCACGTCCTCCGCGGGGCACGGAGTATAGACGGTTCCTACCTCGACTCCCGGCCGCATCACGGAGAGCAGCGCATCCAGATGTTCGGGGCGAGCCAGCGGTTCGTCGCCCTGAACGTTTACGTAAATATCGGCACGCACGCTTTGGGCAACTTCGCGCACCCGGTCGGTTCCGCTGCGGCACTCCTCGGAGGTCATGCGCGCGTTCCACCCGTGCTTCCGGCAGAGAGCGAAGATCTCATCCGAGTCGGTGGCAACGATGACGTCGCTCAGGCCACGGCAAGCGCGAGCGGCCTCATAGACGCGCTGAATCATCGTTTTCCCGAGGACCTCGCGAAGCGGCTTGCGGGGCAGCCGGGTGGATGCGATGCGGGAGGGGATCACGGCGACGGCGTTCATCCCCACAGTTTCAGCTCTCGGAGATAAACTTTCAAGTATCTCCGGAGCACCTCCGGCGGTCCTGAGGTCAGGGTTCCGGTTGGCCGGGGTGCCTGATCTTCCACAGAATCTGGCGCATCATACCCAGCCAGAGCTCGGCGTCGTTCTGGTCTAGATTCATGCGGCCCAGCACTCGGCGCAGCTTCTCCTCGGCGGCGGCCTCACCGGGAGATTGTACGTATCCGCTGGCGCAGAGCGTCTCCAAGAGAAGCTGCGTGATGCGCTCGATCTCTGCGGCGGCCGCGGGAGTTTGCGCTCCCAAGGGCAGGGCGGGAGCGCTGCTGCGCGCCAGCTCATAAAGGCACACAGCCACCGCCTGGCCAAGATTCATGGAGCTGTGCTCGTCGCGCGTGGGGACGCGCATCAGCCAATGGCAATGGCTGAGGTCTTGGTTGGAAAGTCCGAATTTCTCCGATCCGAAGAGCAGTGCAACCGGAGCCGACGCAAGCTGCTGGCGCATGGCCTCCGCGCCTTGCTGCAGGACGCGGAGCGGATGATGCAACTCGCGCTCGCCGACGGCAGAGGTGCCTACCACCAGTCCGCAGTCCTCAACTGCCTCCGCCACGCTGCCGAAGAGCTCTGCATTCAGCAGCACTTCTGAGGCGCCCACGGCGGAGCGGGCGCCGAGGTAGGAGGGTTCCCACGGCGTGACCAGACGAAGGGTGCGGAAGCCGAAGTTGCTCATGGCGCGCGCCGCCGCGCCGATGTTCAAAGGGTTGCGCGAGCGCACCAGCACCACGCGCAGCCGGTCAAACCACGGCGCTACGGTGAGCGATGCGAGTGGCTTTTCCAGAATGGCCTCACTCTACTTGCGGGCCGTCTCCGGCGCGGGATACTCCGGCAGTTTGTCCTTGTTCGAGGTCTGGCGTTTCACTTCGAGATCATCGAACAGAATCGACGGGGCGACTACGCTATGCGGGACCGGGTGGATCTCGTTGTCCACATAAAGATCGTTGCCCGCCGCCACAATGTCGCTGCGCATGGAGCGCTGGTCGAGATCGCCAAACAAGGCGCCGCGCACCAGTTCCTCATGTCCGTCCTTGGCCCAGACGCGATAGAGCAGGCGCGGCGCGTGAGGCCCTTCCATGGTTTTCGCATAATAGCCATAATCCAGGCCGCGGTCCTTGCACAGGGCGATCAACTTTTTCTTCAACTCGTCGAAAGTGACCCCATCGTTGGAACGCACCACCAGGTTTCCCAGTGCAGGCGCGGGCCAGCTCAGCGGAATGTTTGCGCGTCCGTGACCGTTGGAGGAGGGAAAGTCGCGAATCGGTTCGCGCCCCAGCAGGTAGTTCTGCAGGATGCCATTTTCAATGACCGGAACCTGTTTCGCCTTCACGCCCTCGTCGTCCACGTCGTAGTGGCCGAGCAGGGCCGTGCCGTCCAGCTCAGACAACGTGGGATCGTCCACCAGCGACAGAAACTCAGGCAACACGCGAGTTTTGTAACTGCTGGCAAACTGCCCGCGAACCCGGGCATTCTGCCCCAGCTCCGGCTTGATGCCCAGCACGTTTTCGCCAACCAGAGAGGAAAAGATGGTCGAGGCCGAATCCCCGGAAAGCAGCACCGGGCCGTGATAGTCTTCATCGGCCAGAGGCGCTTCACGAAGCTGCTTCAAGGTTGCCAGCAACTGGGACGCCTGGTTCTGGAACTCCGGCGCGCGGGGAAGGTCCTGCATCGACTTTGCCGTGAACTGCGCCGCGCGTTCCAAATGCATTCCGTCTTCGGCCTGGGTATTCCCGCCGATGTCCAGTCGGTAAAGTTCCTCTCCGCCGCGCACCACGGTTCCTTCGGAGTTGACGTAGTAGCGGTTCACCGCCTTGAAGCTCAGCGAAGATTCCAGAAATTGCACCTTCGGGTCCTGCGTGTAGAGACCGGAGGCGTCGCGCAGCATCTTGAGCCAGGGTTCGCGCTCCACCTTGAGCTCTACCAGTGGCTGCACAGACTGCACGGTTTCGGCGTGGGCAAAATCGTCCACGGGATGATCGATGGTCAGCTGCTTCAGCTGCGCCTGCTTGGCGGTCAGGGCCTCTACGGCCTGCTTGTAGGCTTTGTCGGTGGCGCTCCAGACCTGGAAGCGGATCGCCTGCTCGCTGCTGTCGAGCGGAATGACTTCCACTGCGCCTTCGCCGCGCGGGCTGGAGTTGTCCTGCGTGTAATCGCCCAGCCGCACCTGCACCATGAGGAAGCGAATCCGCGAGCGCGATTCGCTGCGCACACCGCCCAGCGCGGTATCGGCCTCCCAGCTGTCAATGTCCACCACGCGGTAGCCGATGAAGTAGGGTGCGGGCGAGTTCGTTAGCTTGAGCTCGGTCTTGGAGCGATCCATTTCCGTCTGCAGGGCGCGCAGGATCGGATCGTCAGAGGCCGGCGTGCTTTTCGTGTCGGCGGCAAGCGTGCCGGAGATCCCCAGCAGCACCACGAGCAACGGAATCAATCTCTGTCCAATGGTTTTCATTACTGCTGCCTCACTGCGAGAGCCGGAGTTGCGGCCGGGTGTTCAAAACCGGGCGGCGAAAGGATGGGCAGCCGTTCGTTGGAATGGGCCCGCTTCTGCACCTCAATCTCAGAGAACAGAATCGCCGGAGCCGCCGCGGAAACCGCAACCCCACCCGACTCCGCGCCGCACACTCCGTTAAAGACCGAGGTGGTGTCGCCGGTCACCAGAATGCGGCTCATGGCCGCCAAAGGCGTGCCCACAATATCCACGCCGCGCACTAATTCATCCGGGCGCCCATCGGCATAAACGCGATAGACCATCACGGGCAGAACCTGAAAGGCCTGCGGCGAGGAGCGCTGGGTCAGAGTGAATCCGCCCTGGATGTCGTCGAAGTAGAGTCCGTACGGTTTTCCCTGCCGCTTCACTTCCTCCAGCAGCTTCTGCCGGAGTTCGGAGTTTTTCACGGTCTTGGTCGAACTTACGATCAGATTGCCCTGGCGTCCCACTGGCACGTAGCCGGCCTGTGCGCGGCCGTGTCCGTTGGAGTGATCGAAGCCCGCGATAGGCATGCGCGACATCAGGAAGTTGCGCAGGATTCCATTCTTGATGACCTCGACCCTGGTGGCCGGAACGCCCTCATCGTCGTACTGGTACCAGCCAGCCAGAGGTGTCCCGTTCAGCGAGCGCAGAGTGGGATCATCGGCCACGGAGAGGAACTCCGGCAAGACGGCCTGGTTCAGCTTCTTGGTAAAGGTCTGGCCCTCTTCGTCGCCGCGCTGCCGCTGGCCCTCCAGCCGGTGCCCCAGCACTTCGTGGAAAAACACTCCGGAGGCGCGGCCGGAGAGCAGCGCGGGGCCATCGTAGGGCTCGGCCACGGGAGCTTCGCGCAGGGCCTTCAGGTCCTTGGCCATCTGTTCCACCCTGGCGTCGATCTCGGCTGCGGCAGGAAAGCCGTTCATCGAATCGGCCTGCATGGTCTCCAGACGCATCAACTCCATGCCGTCCTCGGCGCGGGTTTCGGCCTGGATCACGACACGGATGACTGTGTCGGGCGTTACCACGCGGCCGCCTTCGCTGGAGACAAAGCGCTGCAGCGACTTGTCAGCGGTCACCATGACGCCGGAAGAATAGATGTAGGGGTATTTGGCGAAGGCCGAGGAGAAGCGGCGGACAAAAGTCTCCATCGCCTTCTGCTCCGGAACTGGCTCTACTTCCTTGTAATCGGTGTGGGTCTGCGCGGGTTCCTTGCTGAAATCCGCAGAGAGGTCGTCCTCTTTGGCATCGACCTGCGCTTTGGTCTGTACATTCAGAAACGCGTTGGACGCCCGGCGGTACTCGGTGAAGGTCAACCGCCAGAGCGCGTGCGCAATTGCCCCGGTGTCGTCATCGAGCGGCAGTGTATCGCTATTGATCGCCGAGGGCCGGTTCTCGCCGTGGGCATTGTCCAGGGCGGGCGTGCCTACCCGCATGATGACATCCGCCATTCGCTTGCGGTTGGAGGTGCTGGTAACCAGGCTGCCATTGATGCCGACAGCCATTGCTTCCTGCTCGTCGTACACCGTGTAGCTGATGAAGTAGGCGGCCGGGGTCAGCTTGCCCAACTCTGACTTGGCGCGCTGCAACTCCTTGTCCATGCTGGCCAGAACAACATCGTGGCCTCCCGGTGCGGCTGCGGTGAACGCCCAGGCCGGTAATTGGCCACACAGAATTGCAAGCAATCCCGCCATGCAGCCGGCGCGAATCAGGGTTCTCATTTCTGCTATTTTTCTCCCAACACCCATCTGTTGTGAAACCGGAGCTGCTCCGGCAGACTCTTTCCGTGACATCGTTGCGGCGCCAAAAAAAGGTATCAATGCTGCAGTGTAAAACAGCGAGGTCAGAATCGGGCACAAAATCCCGTCCATAAGGCATCCCGAGCCGAAAGTAAGCAATATTCCGTAGAGGGATTCCGGAAGCAGAGATGCCGGCCTGTGACAAGGGATCGGGCACGGTGGCATCGAGCGCAAAAAAAGGAGGCCCATGGCGGACCTCCCTTGGTGCTTACGAGATCAATTACGGTTATTTGTGGTGACCGCCTCCGCCGCCATGGCCGCCACCGAAGTGACCGCCACCGCCAGCGGCATGACCGCCGCCGAAGGAGTGGCCGCCGGAGGTTGCTCCGTGGCTCACCGACGAATGCGCTCCGCCAAACGAACTCCTTCCGGCGGTTGCGCCACTGCGTCCCGCAAAGCCGGTACCTGACCTGGTTGCACCGCGGCTTGCGCCCGTTCCCCGGTTAAAGCCAGCGCCGCCGCGGTTGAAACCTGCACCGCCCCGGGCGGCATATGCTCCGCGTGCTCCGAACCCGCGTCCCGGGCCGCCCGGACGGTTGAAGCCATGGTTGATCACGGTCGTACTGTGGGTGAAGTAGCCTCCGTGGTTAAACATGACACCGCGGTAGCCGCCGTGCCATCCCATTCCCCAGTGGCCCCAGCCCCAGCCAAAGCCTCCCCAGAAGCCGATGCCGATTCCAATTCCAAAGCCGATCGCCAGTCCGCCGAAGAAAATTCCCGGAGGCGCAGCCCAGTAAAAGCCCGGCCACGCCACGATCGGAGCGCCGTAAACCACCCAGGGGTTGTACACCGGAACGTAGACCACTTGCGGATTGGCGGGCGCGATTTCAATATCGCCGCCGCTGTTGTCCACCGACAGCTGCTGATTGCTGCGCAGGTTGCCGGCAGATTGTGCCCTCTGCCGCATCGCCTGCACGGCGCCCATCACGTCCTGCGGCTGGTTATAGTAGGCGTTGCCCAGATCGGTTGTCCATTGCAGGTTCTTGTCCATCTGGTCCAGCACCTGCGGAAACGCCGTAAGCGCCTTTACGCTGGCATCCCAGTTCTGGTTATTCGCGCCGGCGGCAATCTGCGATGCAGGAGCGTTGCCCTGCTCCTTCAGCCATCGATTGGCCTCCACCACCTGCGTAGGATAGGTAGACGCCGCCAGAACCTGAGCCACCAGGTTATCGGGATAGAGCGCGATAGGCGCTACCAACTGATTCAACTGGTCGGGCGTCAGGGGTTGTGCCGACGGCGGTGGTGCAGCGGATTGGTCTGTAGGAGGCGGCGCGTCTTGCGCGAACGCGTCAGCCTGCCCCATGGGGATCAGGATCATCACTGCGCTAAGCACGACCGCCAACCCCTGCCGGGTCAGTTGTCCAAGTCTCCAACCAGTGGCCACTTCGCTCTGCCCCGGCTGAAGAATGCCGTACAGGACGGCTCCCAGCCACCCCGTACCTCTATTATTAGCTGAATCGAATCTCATGTCTCGCTCCTCCAAGGCAGCATCGTCGAGCTGCGCTTTCCCGAAAAGGACGGGTCTTTGCTAATAACACGGCCCGCTGAGCGTAGTTGCGCGGTGGGTTATTAGAACCATCGTGCAGTTGGATGCCGTCCGGAGGGGAAACAGGCGGCTACGCGATTCCCAGCTATTGCCGGGGGATATCCTCGCCCAGGTTGCCGACTCGGAGCCAAGTAGCTGGCCCGCAAGGTTTAGCGAGCTGCTTGTTTCCTGAATTGGGTTCCACTCCTGCATAAGATTCCATGATTCAGCCAACTTGCCGTGCTCTGATCCGCATCCTTGGAACATCTGGCCTCCGCTGGCTCTGCGCTCTGACTGTACCGGTGATTGTCAGGAGGATCACCGAATCCGTCGGTCGGACGCACTCACCAATGGACATTATGTAGAAGTGCTGCCGTGCTGAACGCATGGCGCCCGCCGCAGTCAATCGGGAGAAAACGATAAAGGAGATCCGACTATGCCCAAATCCGCAAGTGATGTAGCAAAACTGGCCAAGGACGCCGGAGTGAAGGTCGTCGACCTCCGGTTTGTCGATATGCCCGGCATGTGGCAGCATTTCTCGATCCCGGTCGAAGACCTGGACGAAACCCTGTTCAGTGAAGGGATCGGGTTCGATGGGTCCAGCATCCGCGGTTTCCAGCAGATCAACGAAAGCGACATGCTGCTTTTTCCCGACCCGGAGACGGCCTATGTGGACCCCATTCTGGAAATTCCCACGCTCAGCATCATCTGCGATGTGAAGGATCCGGTCACGGGGAAGCCGTACAGCCGCGATCCGCGCTACGTGGTGCAAAAGGCGGAGGACTACCTGAAGAGCAGCGGCATCGCGGAAATCAGCTACTGGGGCCCCGAACTGGAGTTTTACATCTTCGACGACGTGCGCTATGAGCAGACGGCCTACACCGGCTACTATCGCATCGACTCCGACGAAGGCGTATGGAACACCGGGCGCGAGGAACTCCCCAATCTCGGCTACAAGCTGCGGCACAAAGAGGGCTACTTCCCCGTGCCGCCGTCCGACCAGCTTCAGGATCTGCGCTCGGAGATCATTCTGAAGATGAAGGAAGTCGGCATTCCGGTAGAGGTGCATCACCACGAGGTAGGGACCGCCGGCCAGGGCGAAATCGACATGCGCTTCTCGCCCCTGAAGAAAATGGCGGACAACGTGATGTATTACAAGTACATCATCCGCAACGTCTCAAAGAAGCATGGCAAGGTGGCAACGTTCATGCCCAAGCCGATCTTTGGCGATAACGGCTCCGGCATGCACGTGCACCAAAGCCTATGGAAGGACAAGACGAACCTCTTTTATAACGAGAAAGGCTACAGTCTGCTGAGCGAAATGGCCCTGTATTACATCGGCGGCCTGCTGAAGCATGCACCGGCGCTGCTGGCGTTATGCGCTCCCACCACCAATTCCTACCGCCGGCTGGTGCCGGGCTACGAAGCGCCGGTAAACCTGGCGTATTCGCAGCGCAACCGCTCGGCGGCGGTGCGCATTCCGGTGTACTCGAAGAGCCCCAAGGCCAAGCGCATCGAGTTCCGCTGTCCGGATCCCTCGTCGAACCCTTACTTGTGCTTTTCCGCTCTGCTCATGGCAGGTCTGGACGGAATCCAAAACAAGATTCACCCCGGCGAGCCGCTGGAAAAGGATCTCTACGAACTGGAGCCGGAGGAGGCCGCGAAGATCAAGAGCACGCCGGGTTCGCTGGGCGAGGTTCTGGATGCTCTGGAGAAAGACCATGCTTTCCTATTGAAAGGGGACGTGTTCACCGCAGACCTGATCTCGACCTGGATCTCGTATAAGAGGGAGCGCGAGTTGGCGCCGGTCAACCTTCGGCCCGTGCCGTACGAGTTCTTTTTGTACTTCGACCTGTGATGCAGGGGCTGTTCCCCTGCATCACAGGTCAGAAAAATCGGGCGGGTTGGTTGTGCACGCTGGCGGCTGACTACTTCTTCGGTCCGCCGTGTTCAGCTTTGCCGGGTTGCGGAATGTAGTCGCAAAATGGGTCGGTGGACAGCGGATTGCCGGTGAAGCCAAAGGCACGGGAGCGCGAACCACCGCATAGCGCGTTGTACTCGCAGATGCCGCAACGTCCCTCGAATTGGTTGGGATCGTGAAGTGACCGGAAAAGCGGTGCGTTCCGGTACAGATCGGCGACCCGGTCCTGCTTTACATTGCCGACCACCACGGGCAAAAATCCAGCCGGACAGACGTCGCCGGTGTTGGAAACGAACATGATGCCATGCCCGTCCCGGATTTCGAAGCTGCGGGTGGCGCCGCTGCGCTTGATATCTTCCCCGGTCATCCCTTCGGAGCGCATTCGTTCGAGGACCACCCGGCGGTAAGAAGGAGCCTCCGTCGTGGCGATGACAAATGGAGCCGTGCGCGAGGTCTCGAAAGCCCAGAGCATCAGCTTTTCGCCCTCCTCGGGAGAAAGCGCCTGCAGCACTTTGCCGCGGCCCACCGAGATCAGAAAGAACAGGCTCCAGCGGCTGACCGCATAGGGCTTCAGCAGTTCGTAAATGACGGGAATGTCGCCGGCCGTCTCCTCGGCCACCAGCGTATTCACCTGCAGGGGCATATCCAGTTCCTGCGCCCACCGGATCGCGGTCATGGTGCGCTCAAAGGTTCCGGGCACGCCGCGGATCGAGTCGTGCTTCTCGGGCGTCGACCCGTCCAGACTGAGTCCCAGGCCTTCGACTCCGTGCTCCTTCAACCGCACCAGCACCTCGCGGGTAAAGGCCGGCGTTGCGGCTGGCGTGATGGAGACCCCAATTCCCAGTCCGCGGGCCGCGTCGATCAAGGGGAACAGGTCCTTGCGTTCCAGAGGGTCGCCTCCGGTCAGGATCAACTGCGGCAACGGGTTGCCGAACTCAGGGATCTGGCGGAGAAACTCCATACTCTCTTCAAAGGTCAGCTGCATGGGATGAGGCCCGGGCATCGCTTCGGCGCGGCAATGGCGGCAGGTGAGGGCGCAGGCTTGCGTCATCTCCCAGTAAACATTGAGCGGCGTCTGCGAGTAGTCTCGCGGTGCGCTGTGCGAAGAACCACCGTGTCCGTGGTGAAGTGCCATGCTGTTACCCTCTCCCTCTGCGCTTCCTTGGATGTTTAGGTGATCACTTCGCGGCCTTGCCGGAACCACCCAGACTTGGACCATTCAATCATCTTTTGCAGGATGAATTCAAATGTACGGCGTCCCGCGGCGGGCCAGTCTGCTGAACCAGAGCTCATTCTCCTGAGATGCCCTTTCGCACGCTGCCGGCAAAGGCAAGTGGCGAATGCCACTTGCCTTTGCCGGTCATGCGAAAGCGCGACGTTATGCCCGGGCAGCAAACGCGGCGGGCTTTCCCATAGCGGCCTTAAAGATGCCCACAATCTGCTCCAGCGTGGCGATACGCGGGTTCGTCAGATGGCAAGCGTCCTTCATGGCGTTACCGGCCATGATCCCGAAGTCAGCTTCTCTTACTCCGAGTTCGGCCAAGCCGGAGGGAATGCCTACATCCTTCGACAGTTTGCGGATTGCCTCGATCCCCACGTCAGCCGCGTCAACCGGAGCCAGGCGGGCAACACTCTCGCCCATAGCCACAGCGATATCGGCATAACGCTGCGGGCAGGCGATCTTGTTAAAGACGGAAATCTCGGGCAGCAGAATGGCGTTGCAAACACCGTGCGGCAGGTTGTAGAAGCCGCCCAGTTGATGGGCCATGGCGTGTACATAGCCGAGGCTGGCGCTGTTGAACGCCATTCCGGCCAGGAATTCCGCATAGGCCATCTTGTCACGCGCTTCGAGGTTGCTGCCATTGGCAACCGCCGGACGCAGGTAGGCGCCAATCAGTTTAATCGCCGCAATCGCGCAAGCGTCCGTGATCGGGGTGGCGATGGTGGATACATAAGCCTCGACCGCGTGGGTCAGGGCGTCCATGCCGGTTGCCGCCGTCAGAGCCGGCGGCATCCCGACCATCAGGAGAGGATCGTTGATAGCGATATTTGGAATCACGTGCCGGTCAACGATCGCCATCTTCACATGGGTGTCGGTGTTGGTGATGATGCAGAAGCGGGTCATCTCGCTACCTGTGCCCGCGGTGGTGTTGATGGCAAGGAACGGGGGCATCGTTTTGGTGGACTTGTCCACGCCCTCGTAGTCGCGGATGTTGCCGCCGCAGGCAATGACCAGGCCAACGCCTTTGGCGCAGTCGTGAGCGCTGCCGCCGCCGAGAGAGACGATGCCGTCGCACCGGTTGTCTAGATAGATCTTCACACCGTCATGGACGTTCTGGTCTGTGGGGTTCGGCTCTGCGCCGGGAAATATCACTGCCTTGAGGCCGGATTCCGCCAACAGGGCCTTAATCTGGTCGGCAACTCCGAGCTTGGCAAGTCCTGCATCGGTGACGATGAGAAGGTTGGTTGCGCCAATTGCCTTGGCCTGTCTGCCTGCTTCTTTGGCGCAACCCACACCCATCAAGGACAGGGTTGGAATGAAGAGTTCGTAGGTATGTTCTGCTAACTGCATGTGTGCCGCTCCTTTATAAGTGGTATTAGGCTGTATTACCGCAAACCGATGATTCTCGGCGGAACTGTGCTTATAAACAGATGAACAACAGATGAACAGAGGTAGAACGTGTTAGGGATTCTTCGGCTGATTCGTTATGGGTACGGACCGAAGCAGGGAGTTTAGCACGATTCCCAACAACCTGAAGTTCGAATTCTCCGCCTTGAGCCAACCTCTTTAACCGGCAGCTTTGATGAAGCAGGTTCGGCGTCGAGCCCGATTACGATAGTTTGCTGGTCCTGCGTGTGAAGTTCTGAAATCTCTTAAGACTCCCAACTGCGGCACCGTAACGCCCAGTAGTGAAGCGTGCGCTCGGGCCAACCGGTGCGCCGAGGGAGCCCAAGTGACCTTATCGATTCAGTCCGGAAGAGCCAATGTCCGGCGGCGGTTTCATCGGTTATCGCGGTTGACGTCAACCTGCTGCCTGATCGCCCTGCTGATCGCGGCAAAACCATCGATGGCGAGCGAACGGCAATTGGTGACGGGACACGTTCCGCAAGCCGTGGCCAGCTCGCGGGTACTCAAGGAACTGCCGCGCGGGACACCTCTCAACCTTGCGATCGGCCTGCCGCTAAGGAATCAGCCCGAACTCGATGCACTGCTTGTCCAACTCTCAGACCCGGCCAGTCCGAACTTCCGGCGCTACTTAACTGCGGAGCAGTTCGCTGCGAAATTTGGCCCGACGGAGCAGGACTACCAGACGCTCATTCAGTTCGCTCGGGAGAACGGCCTGGTGGTCACGGGAACGCATCCCAATCGTCTCCTTCTGGACGTTTCTGGGAATGTTTCAGACATTGAGAGGGTCTTCCACGTCAACATACTGGTTTATCGGCATCCGGTCCGCAGCGACTTTTATGCGCCGGACAGCCAACCATCCATCGATCTCGACACAAAGATACTGAGTATTAGCGGGTTGGATAACTTTGTGGTGCCCCAGCCGATGAACCTGAAAAAGGCCGCCGTGGATGAAACAGCGCCCTATGTGACAGGCAGCGGACCGGGTGGATATTTCATCGGTGGGGACTTCCGGGCGGCCTATGCGCCGCAGGTTACGCTCACCGGGAGCGGTCAAGCGGTCGGGCTGCTGGAGTTCGATGGCTTTTATCCAGGCGATGTACAGAAGAACGCCGCGCAGGCGGGTGTGCCGGTGGTGCCCACGCAGACGGTGCTGCTCGATGGCTTCAGCGGGACGCCCGGCGGCGACAATATCGAGGTGATTCTGGACATCATGATGGCCTCCTATATGGCTCCCGGACTCTCGAAGGTTATGGTTTATGAGGGAGATTATGCGAACGACATCCTGAACCGTATGGCGACCGACAACCTGGCGAAGCAGCTCAGCTCGTCCTGGGGTTTCGGCATTGACGCGACCACGGAACAGATTTACCAGGAGTTCATCGCTCAGGGACAGTCGATGATGCAAGCTTCCGGCGATGGCGGCGCCTACGAAAATGGGGTGATGACGCCATCGGACGATCCCAACCTGACCGTGGTGGGCGGAACCAGCCTGACTACCTCGGGTCCAGGGGGAGCATGGCAGTCTGAAAGCGCCTGGAGTGGCAGCGGCGGTGGCTCCAGCACAACTTATGCGATCCCAAGTTACCAGCAGGGAATCAGCATTGCGGCGAACAGTGGCTCCACGACGATGAGAAATATTCCCGACGTGGCGCTGCTGGCGGATGTTCAGATCTTCCTGATACAGAGCAACGGACAGGCGTGCGTCGTGGGCGGCACCAGCGCCGCGACTCCGCTATGGGCCGGCTTCCTTGCGCTTGCCAACCAGCAGGAAGCCGCCAACTCGAAACCATCCGTTGGATTTCTCAATCCGCTGATCTACCCTATCGGGCAGAACAGCAGCTATGGGGCCGACCTCCACGATATTACACAGGGCAGCAACGGCGGGTACTCCGCGGTTATGGGGTACGATTTGGTAACGGGGTGGGGATCTCCAGCCGGGCAACATCTCATCAACGATCTGACCGGAACAGGCAACGAGGCCGCGTTTGTGCTTTCCAGTTCGGCCTCCGCTCTCACGATCAAGCCGGCGAGCACAGGAATTGCGACCATCACCGTAGCTGCGAAAAATGGTTTTAAAGGCAGCGTCAGTCTCTCCGCAACGGGATTGCCCGGTGGAGTGACCGCTGTCTTTACCCCGGCTGCCACGACGACCACCAGCAGGGTTACCTTCACGGCGAGCAGTTCAGCACCGGCCGGAACTTATTCAATCACCATCACGGGAGTCTCGGGAACTTTGAGCAGCACCGCCACGATTGGGTTGACCGTGCCTGGGCCGGCGTTCGGCCTTTCGGCCTCGGCGGCCACTCTCACCGTACCCCGGGGCAGCAGCGGGAGCAGCACCATTACGGTCAGCGACCAGAACGGCTTCAAAGGCAGCGTGAGTCTCTCGGCCACCGGATTGCCCGGCGGGGTGACGGCTGTCTTTGCTCCGGCTAGCACGGCGACCACCAGTAGCGTTGCCTTCACGGTGAGCAGTTCCGTATTGGCCGGAACTTACCCGATCACTATCACGGGGATCTCCGGGACTTTGAGCAGCACCGCCACGATTGGATTGACGGTGGTCGTTCCGAGCTTCAGCCTCTCGGCTTCGGCTGCCACTCTCACCGTCTCCCGCGCCGGCAGCGGGAGCAGCACGATTACGGTCAGCGCCAAAAATGGCTTCAAAGGCACGGTGGCTCTCTCGGCTACCGGATTGCCGAGCGGAGTGACGGCTGCCCTTACTCCGGCGAGCACGACGAGCACGAGCTCCCTGGCTTTCAGTGCGAGCAGCACCGCCGCTACGGGGACGTATCCCGTGATCGTGACCGGCGCCTCTGGGACACTTACTGCTACGGCGACCATCGCACTGACCGTTACGGCGCCGAACTTCACGCTGTCGTTCCAGCCCGCCACCCTTGCACTTCCGCTCGGCTCCACCACCAGCGGCTCAGTGACGATGGTGGCCGTGAACGGCTTTAAGGGCACGGTGACTCTGTCCGCATCCGGGCTGCCGAGCGGGGTGACGGCCATCTTCGGAGCGCTGAACGCTTCCGGAGTTAGTCAGTTGACCTTGAAAGCGACCATCGCTGCGGCGACAGGCAGCTTCCCCATTACCGTGAGCGGCGTCGCGGGTTCGCTGACGGCTAAGACTTCCTTCACGCTTAACGTAGTTGCGCCCACGGCCGGAACGAGCCTGGTGAATCTGTCGCCGGCCTACAACGTCAATGCCTTGGTGACGGACGGCATTCCGTTTACCGGAGGCGGACTGGATAACGGACTGAACGGCAGCCCCACGGCGTACTCCGCCGATCTGATCGGCGTGCAACAGTCGATTCAGGGAACCGTTTTCTACTTCGGGCCACCCAACGCTCCCGATGCCGTGAGTGGGAAGACCATTTTTTTGCCGGCAGGCCAGTTCACGAGCCTCATGCTTTTGGCGACCGGGGTAAACGGAGCCGAACTCTCGCAGGTCTTCTCGGTACACTACACGGATGGAACCACATCAACCTTCACCCAGAGCTTGAGCGACTGGTTCACACCGCAGTATTTCCCCGGGGAAACGATCGCGATGACTATGCCGTATCGTGACAACGGGGCGGGACAGAGGGACAATCGCACGTTCTATCTGTACGAGTACGTGTTTCCCTTGATTGCAAGCAAAACCGTCGCGAGCGTTACGCTGCCTGACCATCGGAATGTTGTGGTTCTTGCGGCAACCCTGAACGCTGCGACTACTTCTTCCAGGTAGAGCCGTTACATGGTCGCGAGATGCCCCCAGGAGCAAACTGTTTTATCGTTCTGGGGGCACGGAACAAGCAAGGGTGAGCTCTTACTTCGTGCCGCTCAATTGGAATATCTGGACTCGATGGGCGTCGGCAATGTATACGCGCCCAGCGGAATCAGCCCACATTCCCGCAAGCCCATTAAATTCGCCCAATCCGGTGCCGGGTCCTCCGAACGCATTCAGTAGCTGTCCGTCGTGACCGTACTCTCGAACAATTCCGCTGCCCGGATCACTGACGTAAATGTGGTTCTCCGGATCCATGAACAGACCAGGCACCGGGCCTACGCGCCAATCCGCGCCGTTTGTAACCTTGAACTCATTCAGAAACTTTCCTTGTAGGGTTAGGATGTGAATGCGCGACGCATCGAGTACGACGAGTTCGTCGTTGTGGACCAAAATCGATTGAGGGAATCGGAATCCTCCTGGCTCGGTGCTTCCAGTTCTTGAACTGAAACCGCCTTTCTTGGGTTCAATGCGGGCCAGCAGGTCACCCTTCAGGTCAAAGATAAACAGCGTATGACTTGGTGGATCGACAACGTACAAGTGACCCGCTTTGGCGTCGATTGCTATGCCTGAGGGACGTTCGAGCATTCCTTCGTCGCCGTAGGTTCCTATGGTACGTACAAATTCGCCATTGGAGTCATACACTAGGATCACGCCGCGCTTGGAATCAGAGACATAAATATTGTCGTTGCCATCCACGGCAACACCTCTTGGTTCCTGAAGGCGTCGTCCCGGCCCACCAACGATCTGAAACGAATGTTTCGCGCTATGGGCCAGCACGTGCACTGCGTGGGCACCGGCATCAGTGGCGATGACACGCTGTTGCGAATCGGTCGTGACCGATTCCAAGGAGACTAGAACCGAGTTTGCGCCGTAGGCGAGCGACACGACGGAATCGCGAAGCTCTCCGAGGGCGGAGTGTCCTTTGGCGGTATCCACTGCGTGCTGCGGCGGCTGAAAATCCTCGACCGGCTGCTCCTGCTGATGAAGACCGACGCTCGGCGGTACCTGCTGCCTCACGGCGTCCTGTTTCGCCAGTTCGGAGTCCGCCTGTTTCTTGGCTTCCTCCGGCGTAAGAGGGACTTGGCCGTACACCGGCACCGCACTTTTGGACTCGAAATATATGCCGAGCTTGGATCTGAATTTACCGTCAGGTGAAACTGCTCCGACGTACTTCAGTTGGAGGCCCGCTCCAAGAGATACTCGCGGGTATGCTCGCGTAGGCGGTCCGGACTGCTGCTCTGCCGACTTGGATGGTTCAGGCGACTGCCAGGCACGCGTCAAACCAGTCGATGCGAGGCCCAGCAATAAAACGGCAACTACCCTCCGAGAAGCAACGCGCGGAGCCAGTGCCCGCAACCAGGCTGATGTAGATCTTTCCACGCTCATGTCAGCTACTTGCCCCCAAAAGGTCGCAAACCCAAGTCACATCCCGGATTCACGACCCCGTTCTGATCGCACTCTGTTGCTTTTCTTGCATTGGACTCGCCGGCGAAAAAGCAGCTTTAACCCGACCGGCGCCTCCTGCTGAATAACCGATTTTGACGGCAATCACGTTGCTCCGCCAATATATATCGAGAGTTGTTCGATTTTTCCGGTAAATTGCCCTAGTGAGTCGTTCCGGTGAGATCGTTGGTACGACTCTATATCGAGCCCTGTTGCTTCTGCTGAATCCGTCCGCGGATCACTCGCTTACAGACTGACCGGAACGGGTTACTGGTCCGCTGGCTGAGCGGAAATTGTTGCGGAATTAGCCGGTTGGGCTACAATCTGCCATGCAAGGGATGCTACCAGTGCTGCCGGCTGACGCTCAATCCGTTCAGGGTGCGCGCGCAAAATCGTTCCGATTGATTGCTGCTGTATTTTTCATACTGCTGGGGTTGACGGTGCCTGCGGCCGCCCAAGCGAGCAAACGTCTGATCTTGAAGGACGGCTCCTGGCAGGAAGTTATGAAGTATGAGGTGGCCGGAGTTCGCACGCGGTACTTTAGCACCTTGCGGCGGGAGTGGGAAGAGGTGGCAACCGATCTCGTCGATTGGAAGGCTACACAGGAATGGAACGAGCGTCCGTTCCAGATGCCTCCGGACGAGGAAGAGAAAACAGGAAGCGGAGTCGATGCTGCGGATCAATTGACGATAGCGCCTGGATTACAACTTCCAACTTCGGGCGGTGTCTTCCTCCTCGATACGTTTTCAGGCCAGCCTTCACTTGTCGAACTGATCCAGGTGCCAGGTGTGCTGAATCGCGGCACCTCCGGGATTTTCCATTCAGCCATCATTCCGGGAAACGCCTCGAAACTACGCCTCGAGTTGAAAGGATCCCATGCGCGCACGCAGGCCCACGTTTCGCTTCCGCAACTCTTCGTTAGGGTAGCTGAGTCCGATGCGGCGGGGCAGATTACCTCTTCCGACCGTTTTCGTATTGTGCGGCTGGAGCCGAAGAAAGACTCTCGCGTACTCGCTAACGTCAGCGTTACCATGGCCGGCAAACAGAGTGACACACTGCAACCATTTGTGCCGGTGCGCATTGAAGGCTTTCACGAAGGCTGGTTGAAAGTTGTTCCGCTGGCTGACCTCGAGCCCGGCGAATATGCGCTCGTGGAAATGCTCGGTCGAAGTCGATTCAACTCCGACGCGTGGGATTTTGGGGTCGATCCCCACGCTCCCGGCAATCCCAACGCGAGAGAAGCGGACTGGGCACCGTCCGATGAGAAAAGCACATTTTCGCCCGAGCTGAAGCAGCGAAATAAGTGAGCTAGCCGGACTGTATTTGAATAATATGGATGTGGCTTGGTGATGGCGAGTGGACTCGCGAATCAGATCTGAAAAAGGGAAACCAAGCTGCTGAAGCTGCCGCTCAGCATTCCGAAGCTGCCCCGATAACCTGCGCGGTTCGAACCCGCATCCCACTCTTCATGCGGATTGCGCTGATCGCATCTCCGTTTATCAGTGTGCCACCGAAAAGGTATGGCGGCACGGAACTGTTCATCTCTCAACTTGCCGAGGGGCTTACGCGGATTGGGATTGAGGTTGTGGTATACGCCAACGGAAACAGCACCGTGAAAGCGCCACTGCGTTCGCTGTACCCTCAGGATGATTGGCCGATTAACGAGGAAATGTTTTCCAATCTGAAGGACCTTGACCATACCTCATGGTCGGTGAGCGACTGCTGGGATAACGCGGACATCATTCACCTGAATAATGCGCCTTGCCTGGTGTTTTCGCGCCTGCGCGGCCCGCGCTGGGTTTACACGATGCACCATCCGCACGTGCCGTCGCTTACCACGTTCTATGCCGGTTTTCCGAACGTGGAGTTTGTCTCCATCAGCGCCTTTCAGAAAAGACAAGAACCGCTGGGGCGAATTCGCATGATCCATCACGGCATCGATTTCGATCTCTACCGTCTTCAAACAAGCAAGCGTGGGTATCTAAGCTTTCTCGGGAGAATCGCTCCCATCAAGGGAGTTCATAATGCGATCGACATTGCTAAGCGGAGCGGCATTCCTCTGAAGATAGCTGGAGAGATCCAGCCAATGTACCGCGAATACTTCAACTCTCGTATCAAACCGCACCTCGACGGCCGGTTCATCGAATATGTTGGCGAGGTGGATCTGGCGAGGAAGAACGAACTGCTGGGAAATTCCATGGCAATGCTGTTTCCGATCGAATGGGACGAGCCGTTTGGGTTGGTGATGGTGGAAGCAATGGCCACCGGGACGCCCGTGATTGCCTTTCCTGGTGGTTCGGTCGCGGAAATCGTGCGAGACGGCGTAAGCGGCTTCATCTGTTCCAGCATCGAGGATGCTGCTGCACGCGTGCGGAAAGTCCAGGCGATGAAGCCAGCTTCAGTCCGCGCTTATGCCGAGAAATGGTTTTCGGCGGGGCGCATGGTACAAGACTATCTATCTCTTTATCGCGAGATAATTGGCGAAACGGCGAATGCCGAGCACAGGGATATGAGGGCCAGGGCGGCATGAGCACGTCGCGAAAACTTTATGCCCAGCAACTGGTGCCTATAGAGAATCCGCACCTGGAGCCACGGCTGGTTCACCGGTCGCTGGAGCCCCGCAAGGTCGACGATCTCGCGCTGATCGACGGCAAGACCTTTCTCGCCACCAGCGTTGCGGGCGACATCGTTCCGCCCGGAGCGGCCGACGTTGGATTCTTTTACGAAGATACACGGTTCCTGTCGCATCTCGAGTTCAAACTCGACGGTCATCGCGCCGTGGTGTTGTCCAGCAGCACGGAGAAGACATTTGTTTCCCAGATCGAACTGACAACGGGAAACATTACGATGCGCGACTCCTTCGATCTTCCTGAGAACACGGTCCATATCCGGCGCGAACAATTGCTTGCCTGCGACGTTCTATTTGACCGGTTCACGTTTGAGAATTTCAATCGCTGTCAGGTGGAGTTCACCGTAGAGATTACCTGCAACGCGGATTTTGTGGATGTCTTCCAGGTGCGCGGACTGGCCCGCGCCGTTCACGGTCAGTATTACCAGCCGCTGGTGGAAAGAGACGGACTGATCTTCAGCTATCGGGGCCGCGACAATGTATTGCGTCAGACCGTGGTTCGCATGAATCCCGCGCCAGTCGAAATCAGAGATGTCACCGCGCGTTGGGAACTCCGGCTGGAGTCTTTGGGAAAAACCGGGCTGGAGATTACCGTGACTCCTTGTGTGGAGAACAAGCCAAGCCGCGCCACGCACTACATGTATGACACTCACCTAGAGGCGCGCCGGGCCGCTTTTAAAGAGTTTGATTCCACGTCCACGAATTTTTCTAGTTCGAATGCAGTGTTTGACGAGTTGCTCCGAAATGCCACCGAGGACTTCCACGCGCTACGCATTCCCATGGGCGGCGAGCACGTCATTGCTGCGGGAATTCCCTGGTTTGCCACCCTCTTCGGGCGCGATTCGATCATTGCCGCCTACCAAACCCTCTTCTTGAACCCTGAACTTGCCAAAGACACGCTGCGGGTTCTGGCTCGCCATCAAGCCAACGAGGTGGACGACTGGCGCGATGCCCAGCCCGGAAAAATCCTGCACGAATCGAGGGAGGGGGAGATGACGCGATGCGGCGAGGTGCCTTTTGGGCCGTACTATGGCTCGGTGGACGCGACGCCGCTCTGGCTGGTGCTGTTGAGCGAGACCTTCAATTGGACCTCCGACGATGAACTGGTGCGCGAGATGCTTCCCCATGCCTATCGCGCGCTGGACTGGATCGACCATTATGGCGATATCGACGGCGATGGATTTGTCGAGTACCTGCGCCGATCGCCCCGAGGTCTCATCAATCAAGGCTGGAAGGATTCATGGGATGCCAACATTCATCGCGATGGCCGAATCGCCAGCCCTCCGATTGCGCTTTGCGAGGTGCAGGGCTACGTCTACGATGTGAAGTACCGGATGTCAACACTGTTGCGTTTGTTCGGTGATACAGAGCGGGCCGACAAACTCCGCCGCGAAGCCGCCGAACTTGCACGCCGCTTCGACAAAGTCTTTTGGAGTTCCGAACTGGGCTTCTATGCCATGGCTTTGGACGCCGACAAAAAACCTCTCGAAGTGATCGCTTCCAATCCCGGCCATCTTCTGTGGAGCCGCATCATCAATCGCGAGCGCGCCCGCAAAGTTACCCAGCGCATGATGCAGGAAGATATGTTCAGCGGATGGGGATGGCGCACCATGTCCCAGCAGGAACAGGTGTTCAATCCTCTGAGCTATCATCGGGGTTCGGTTTGGCCGCACGACAATTCGCTGATCGCGCATGGCATGTCCCTGAACGAATTTCGCGAACCGGCGCTTCGGGTGCTAGGCGCGTTGTTTGCAGCCGCTTCCGAATTTCGCGGCTATCGGCTCCCCGAACTCTTCTGCGGGGTGCAGCGCCGTCCCTACGATGAGCCGGTACACTATCCGGTTTCCTGCTCTCCGCAAGCGTGGGCCTCGGGCGCTATCTTCCTTATGCTCTCGTCGGTCCTGGGAATTCGGCCGTCGGCCAACCGCAGGGAACTTAACATCATTGAGCCGCAACTGCCGGAATGGCTGGGCCATCTGCATATCCGCAATCTGAAGATCGGAAACTCACGCGTGGGTCTCGACTTTACTCGTCGCGACCATCGCACCTTCTGCAACGTTGTCGATATCTCCGGAGACAAACTGCTGGTCAACGTCGCGTTTCGGCACTGATGCGGTGCGCTCGATCCGAACGGTGCCTTGCGCGGGCATGCTCCCTCTGGCCCTGGCCATTGGCGCAGGCTCGCAGATGCTGCAGCCGCTGGCGCTGGCAGTAATCGGCGGCATCGTCGTCTCGATGACCCTCTCACTGATCGTTACCCCGGCGGTGCACTACTATCTCACTCGCCATGCGGTCTAGCCGCTGCTAAAACAGCGTCCCCCGCCGGTTTAGTGAACCGTGTTGATCGTTAGTTGCAACGGCTTGATTATTGCCTTTGGCAGTGGAGCGTAAGTCAGCGCGGCAGCCTCGCGCTGGCCGTCCGTTAGCATCCAAGCCAAGAAGTCGTGCAGGACCTTGCCCTTGGCCGTGTCCCGTGACTGCTGGGGAATCAGCAACCAAGTGAAACTGGCAATAGGATAAGCGTACTTGCCCTCCGGATCAGTGATGGAGATCCGATAGTCGTCCGGGAATTTAGTGGTGGCGGCTGCTGTAGTCGAGTCCAGCGATGCCGTCACGAACTTGCCGGACTTGTTGCGGACCAGGCCAAAGCTGATGTGGTTCTGCACCGCGTAGTTCAGTTCAATGTAGCCGATGGAGCCTTCAATCTGCCGGATTTCTCCCGATACCCCTTCGTTTCCCTTGGCGCCCGGACCCACCGGCCATTGCACGCTGGTGTTCTTGCCCACCTTGGAACTCCATTCCGGACTCACCTTGGAGAGGTAGTCGGTAAAAACATAGGTGCTGCCTGACGCATCCGAGCGATGAACCACGACGATAGGCAGGTCTGGGAACTTCATCCCTGGATTGACTTCGGCAACTGCCGGATCATTCCAATTGTCGATCTTGCCCAGAAAGATGCCGGCCAGCAGCTCGGGAGTGAACCGCAAATCCTGGTTGATCCCTGGAATATTGTAGGAGGGAACCACGGCACCGAGCACGGTGGGAATGTGCAGTATTTTGACAGGACACTTGGACAATTGCTCGCTCGTCATAGGACTATCTGATGCACCGAAATCAATAGTCCCGGCGATCAGCTGCCGGATACCTGCGCCGGAGCCGAGCGACTGATAATTAATTTGGACGCCTGGATGTGCCGCGCTGTATTCCATAAACCACTTCTGATAAATGGGATTTGGAAAGGTAGCCCCTGCGCCGTTCAACATCTGTGCGGACGCGCCGATGCACAGTGCCAGAGCACACGCAAATAGCTGTAGAGTACGATTCAAGGCTTCGGCTATTCCTCCCTGGTTCCTGGTATCGCAGATAGTCCGCAATGAATGAATGCTATGCCGCGGGATTGATCATGTGCGTGAGGTAGAATACTGCGCCTGCGACGGCGGCCGAAGCGGGAATGGTCAACACCCAGGCCCAGACGATGCGGGTGGCTACTCCCCAGCGCACGGCGGAGAGACGCTGCGTACTGCCGACACCGACGATGGCTCCGGCGATGGTGTGAGTGGTGGAGACGGGAATTCCTGCGAGCGCGGTGCCGAACAAGGTGATGGCCCCGGCGCTTTCGGCGCAGAAGCCGCCGACCGGCTTAAGCTTGGTGATCTTGTTGCCCATGGTGTGGACAATCTTCCATCCTCCGAAGTAGGTTCCGGCGGCGATTGCGGCGTGAGCGCACAGGATGATCGGCCAGTGGTAATGGCCCCAGTCATGCTTGAGGTCGTACTCGGAGATGATCTTTCCGGTAAAGAGCGCCCCGGCAACAATGCCCATGGTCTTTTGTGCATCATTGCCGCCGTGCCCGAGTGAGTAGGCAGCAGCGGAGAACAACTGGAGCTTACGAAACCACGTGTCGACTTGTCTCGGAGCCTTTCTCCGGAAAATCCAGGAAATCGCGACCATGAAGATGAATCCGAGCACGAATCCCATCACCGGAGCGACCAAGATAAAAATGATGGTCTTGGTCCAACCGCCGGGAATGATGACGCTGAGGCTTGTGCGCCAGCCATGCAGAATGCCTGCGCGAACAATTGCAGCTCCCGCATATCCTCCGATGAGCGCGTGGGAGGAGGACGTTGGCAGCCCCAGCCACCAGGTCAGCAGGTCCCACGCGATGGCGCCGAGCAGTCCGGCCAGCACTACGTACTGGGTGACAATGCTGAGATCGACCATCCCTTTGCCGATAGTTTTCGCAACCGCAGTGCCGAGCAGAAAAGCGGCGACAAAGTTAAAAAACGCCGCCCACACTACCGCCAGCTTGGGCGAGAGTACGCGGGTGGAAACCACGGTCGCGATACTGTTTGCGGCGTCATGGAACCCGTTGATGAAATCGAAGGCCAGAGCCACAGCACAGGTGAGAATGACTAAGATCAGTCGAGTATTCAACATGTACCTCTAGCGAACGAGCCTACGTCCGCGATGTTGGCCGTTCGCTCAAGCGCTCTTGAGTACCACGGTTTCCAGCACGTTGGCTGCGTCTTCGGCCTTGTCGGTGGCCATTTCCAGAACTTCAATCAGTTCCTTGTGCTTGATGAGCCGAATGGGATCGGCTTCGGTTTCGAAGAGGCAGCCGATAGCGGCGCGGGCGATTTCGTCCGCCTCATTTTCCAGCCGGTTGACCTCGACACAGTACTTGAGCAGGCCATCGCCCTTCTCAAGGAAAGAGAGTGCCTTCGCCAGTTCCTCAGCCTGACGCAAAATGAGGTTCGCCAGTTCGACGGCCTCGGCTGGCGGATCCGTGATTTTGTAAATGACAAGGCGAGTAGCCGCTGCATTGATGAAATCGAGGACGTCATCAAGCGAACTCGCCAGACTATGTATGTCTTCGCGGTCGAACGGTGTAATGAAAGTCGAATTTAACTTGATAAAAACGGCGTGGGCAATTTCGTCGCCCTTGTGCTCGGTGTCTTTGATCCTTTGGACAGCGGTGGGAACGTCAGCGTAATTCTGGAGCAAATCGCGCAGCTGGCGGGCCCCAATGGTGAGATTTTGCGCCATATCTGCAAAGAGTTCGAAGAACTTCGTTTCGCGCGGGAGAAAGCGGACCATAAAAGTGGAGAAATCTCCTGAGGGGCTGACAGGTCAACCGATGACCGCCTCTCTTTTTGTAATCGTCTGTTAATAGAATTGTAACAATTGAATATCGCATCCTCAGTCCAGCGCCGTCAATCGAGAGTAGGCGAGTGCCAGGGCCGACGCATATCACTTTTCAGGGTCCAAAGATTACCATCTCGATTCCTCATGGGGCAGTTTGGCAAACGAATGCTGGCCGACAAATCGCCGAATGAGGGAGAACCGCTCCCTTCCGCGCGTCGCCGAGCGGCAAACGGTTCCCAATTCAGCCATTTTGGTTCATCTCGCAGGTTTTCAAATAGCTTTCTCCCACATCAGACCTGCCGGGAGAATTTATATGCGTCGACCCTGAGGCGAGTGCCGGCGTGATGACCATAAAATTGGGGACTGACCGGCTGCTTCTGGGGATGCTGGGTGGCGGCGCGTGGGAGCGGGGGGAAGGCGCAGCCACCCGCGACCGCGGTAGACGCCGACGGGCAGGGTGCGATTGGGTTGCCGGCCAGCAGCGGGCTGTTGCAATAAATGTCGCTAACCACCAGCAGTTGACCGGTGCTGTTGCTGCCGACCGGCAGCAGCCACCGGCTATAACCGGCGGTGCTGGTGATTTCGTAACCGAAATTCAGGGTAACGCATGGAATCGGCCGGAGTGTGAGAATCGCGTAACCGCAAGTTGGTTCTCTCAAAATACTTGGCTGAATGCGAAGACCGCATTGGTCAGGACGGGTACTCACAGTTTCGGATGATGCCGATGGTTCTGCCTCCGGCAACGCATCAGCCACTCTCTGTTACCAAAGTACTCTTCCCATTTACTTGAGCACTATGAACCAAGCGTGCTTGGGGCTTGGGTAGATTCTCTGTACACTGAGCCGGTCAAGAGTAGCTGATCGCGCTCCTCGCCGCGCTGCTGCTTCTAGTGGCGATAAGGTGCGGAACAATCGAAACGATTTGCATTGGTAAGTGCGATGTCGGGATCGTAATTCGCTTTCTTCCGGAAACGGATCAGCACCCAGGATTCCGTTTTCCCGGAACGTGCCACACAAGCTATTGGGCGACTTTATGAAGACGCATAAGAACCACCGAACTGGGTCGATCGCACGTCTGCTACATGTCCCGGGTGATCGAGCCAAAGGCTTTAGTCTCGTGGAGGTAACGTTGGTGGTGGCGCTTGCCGCGATCTTAATGGCCGCCGCATTTCCCATCATGAACACCACCATAACCAGCATGCATCTTGGCTCAGCCGCCAGTTCGCTCGCCGGCGCCATCCAGGACACGCGTTACATGGCCATCTCTCTCGGGTGCCCGTTTACGCTTACGGTTTTGCCGTCATCGAACTCCTATCAACTCCAGACCGAGCCCATTTCCGGAAACCCGCCCTCATGCGGATCAACCTTCGTTAACGTAGGAACCCCGGTAGCAAACCCGAATACAGGCCCGATTCCGTTTGCCAGCTCGGATATATCGACCACTTTCAGCAGTACCTTATTATTCAATCCGAGCGGCACCGTTACGGCGGCGGGCAGTACTATTCCGGCCTCTTTCAGCATTACTCTCGCCAGTCAGAACAGCACCGCAACCAAGACGGTTCTGGTCACAGGAGTCGGCGATGTTAAAGTCCATACTCCCTGAATCAGGCAGCCCGAAAGGTTTTACTCTCCTTGAGGTCATGATCGCCATCGCGGTCCTGGTGGTTGCGGTATCCGCCATGGCCATGCTCGCCGCCGTCATGCTCACCCGCGGGCGCCAGTCCAAGTACATAAACGTGGCGGCAACCCTGGCCTCGGAAAAACTCGATGATCTCAATCGCTGGAGCATGAACGCCCAGCCGGTCTGCGTCCAGCCTGGCGATACTTCGGAGGGCAGCCTGACCAGTCTGGTCAACAAGAGCATCTCCTGTGCCGGGGAGACGGCCAACAACATCAACTACTTCGACGAAATCAGCATTGATTTCGTCGATTCCGTAGGCTGCGGAAATGCCGGCAACGGCTGCTTTGCCGAAACGGTCAGCAGCGTTGGGGCGGGTGGAACCACCTACTACACCACCTATCATTCGCCCAACGGAACCATCCCCACCAACCCGAACGGTACCAGTACCCCGGTCTCCTCCACTACCGCGCCAGGCACCATGACCTTCCAGCGCACCTGGCTGATTGAGAGCAACACTCCCGTCCAGGGAACCCGGCGCATCACCGTTCTGGTCACTCTGACCGATCAATCGGTACAGCCGCCGGTCAGCTTCCAGATGAGCATGGTGCGCCAATGAATACGCCACTCTCTCAAACCGGATCTTCCGAATGGCGAACCACAGCCAGCCAACGCGGGACCACGCTCATCGAACTGATGGTTGCGCTCGCTCTCTTTCTGATAGTGGGCGGAGCCGCCTTCGCCCTGTTCAACCAGCAGCAGGTTGCCACGTCAAATCTGCAAGGACAGGTCGGGCTCAGCCTCTCGCTGCGCAACGCCGCATCGCAATTGCAGCTCGACCTCTCCAACGCCGGCAGTGGCTACTTCCAGGGAATCAACGTGCCCACCTGGCCGGTCGGAGTCACCATCGTGAACAACTGGGTGAACTACGGCAGCTCCTGCTACAACTCCACGACTGGTTATGGCACCAACTGCTTCGATCAGCTCAACATCATTACTGCCAACCCCGGCGGACAATATCCCGCCGTTCACGCCACCAATAGCGCCGGATCGACCAGCGCGACCGTCTGCCCGCCAACCTATGACGGCAACCCGGGTTCTCCAACAACGGTATACGCCCAGGCGGCCAGCGGCCTAACCTTGGCTCAGACTGCCGCAAAATTCTTCCAGGGGGATCAATTGCTCTTCCTTACGAGTAGCGGCAAGGTGATGACCACGGCAATTCTCACCGCGAATGGCGCCGTCTCGGGTTCGGCGATTGCGCTGTCTATCGATCAGACTCAAATCGACGGCAGCAACATTCTTGGCAACGATCCGCTGGACATCACCGCCTGCGACCGCACGTCTGTAACGGTATCGGGTAGCGCAACCGTCCCGGCTTGCCCGCCGCCCCCTCCGGTCACGACTCCGCCAACGCCGCCGAGCGTTACCTTCGGGACCAACTACTGCAGTGCGGACTGGATCATCAAGCTCTCGCCCATAACCTACTCCGTCGCCGCCAACTCGGATCCCACGAATCCCTGGCAGTTGGTCCGCACGCAGAATGGGACCACTTCCGTTGTGATGGACCAGATCATTGGCTTCAAGCTCGGAGCCTCCCTGTGGGACGGCGACATACTCTGCGGTTATACCACCCCGTGCTACAACTACCAGGCCTCTCAATACTCCATCGGGGGCACATCTGCAGCCTGGAACTTCAGCTTGATCCGCTCCGTACGGGTCTCTCTGATCGGCCGCACCACTCCGAACTACAGCAGCCAGTACACGTATCGCAATACCTTCGACGGCGGCCCGTACCAGGTGCAGGGGACGGCCGTTGTCGTCAACCCACGCAACATGAGCATGAATGACGACCAGACACTGCCGAACCCGTGAGCGTTATGAGAGCACAACCGAGATCGAAACACTGCGCCGCGAACCGCTTGCCGAACCAAAGCGGAATGGCCCTGATCACCGTCCTCTTCCTCACCATCCTGATGACGATTCTAGGCCTCACCATGGTGGTCTCCGTCAACTCGGACATGATGATCAACGGATATTATGGCAACGAACGCGCCTCCTACTACGCTGCCGATTCCGGGATCAACATCGCCCGCCAGTATGTGATCAACCAGCTCTATAGTTCGGTCGCCCAGACAAGCTGCCTGGGCTGGGGCGCCAACGCCGTGGCCGGCTGCACCGCTCCTCCGTTGAATGCAACGACTGCGGCGACTGCCGCACTAAACAGCCTGCAATCCGTTTATGCCGGAGGCTTCGCAGCACTCAACACCAGCACCGCCAGCGGCTCATGGCCGAGTTCTTTCATGCTCTACAGCAACGCCAGTTGCACTACCAGCGTGACTCCATCCGGGACCACTTCGACGCTTGCCAATGTGAATGGCTCCAGCCTGATCACTTCCTACGCTTTCAGCTTCAGCTACACCCTCTGCTCCGTCGGCAGGGGCGCGGCACTGCAGCGTACGGCCGTGCAGGAGAGCGGCACCCTGACGGTGAACGTGCATTCGCAGGATATTCCTCCGCCCACCTTCGCCGGATACGGAGCATTCATCAATAACTACACTCCGTGCTCGGGCTATCTGGTTCCGGGCACCTTTAGCGGCCCCACGTTTACCAACGGCGCATGGGAATTGGGCAACAGCGGAGCTTATATCTTTACCAATCACGTAGGGCAGGCGAACTCACAGATCGATTACTGGATCGGAGGTAACTGCAACAAGTCATCCGCCAGCAGCTACCCTGGAATCAACGTCAACTTCGAGCAGGGCCTGACGCTCGGCGAGCCCGCCGTTCCTCTTCCGCCGAACTCGTACAGCCAGGCTTGGGCGGCCATTGACGGTATTGGCTGCGGCGAAGCTACCGGGCCGGCCTGCAACGGTTCCTCCAATGGCAGCTTACCCACCAACGCGCAGCTCAATTCGTACATGAAGGACGTTAACGGCAACGCGTACCCTGCCACCGGAACTTCCGCGGGCGTATTTCTCCCCTATTCCGGCAACACGCTCGGATCCGGCACCACGACAGGCTCCGCCGGCGGAATCTACGTGCAGGGCAACGCATCCGTTGTCTTGACCCCCGGCACCGACACCGCTGGGAATCTCACCCAGACTTACACCATCACGCAAGGAACGACCGTCACCACCGTCACAACCGACCCTGGGGCGAATACCACCACGATTTCTTCTGGAAGCACATCCAAAACGCTGACGGGGATCCCGGATAACCTTGTCTCCAACCCCGGTTCGCCTACACCAGGCACCATGCTCTACGTGAACGGGACCATCACCGGACTGAAAGGTCCCGGACAGGGAGTGCCTGCGATTCAAAGCAACGCCATGATCACAATCGCCGGATCGAGCAACATCGATATCACAGGCGACATCATCTATTCGGTCGAGCCTGTGACCCTGAGCGCCGCCGATACTCTTACCGCAGCCGCTGCGAATGGATACAACGCCAGCGCCACCAATGCTCTTGGTGTTTTCACCGCCAGCGGAAATATCCAGCTCTCCAGCTCCTACGCCAACCAAAACCTCGAAGTGGACGGAAGCCTGGCGGCCATTGGACAGACCGGAACAGGAGGATGCACCTCCTCAACCTGTGGCTTCACCGTCAGCGGATCGATCAACACCTTCAACAACGTCGGCGGCCAGATTCAGTCAAATATTTTTGGCGGCAACATGAACACCGAGAACACCTTCTTCGACCAGCGATTCACGAACTGGATCGCACCCGGAGGAGGAAGTTTTTCTCCACCCTGGTTCCCTTCCATCACCAACAACGGCTCCTACACCCCGCAGCAACCAACCATCATTCTCTCCCAGCAGCGAACGAGTTGGGCCTGGGCACCCGTGCAATAAGCTGAAGATGCGCCCCTGGCAAGACCACCCTTTTGCCAACGCCAGAGTTCCCGTTAACGGACTGACTCCAGCGGAGTCTCGTCTTGCCGACCTGCTGATTGAGTGGCTTAGAAGGTCGCCAATGGGCGTTTTCCGTTACCGATCCTGCCTGCTGATTCTGAACAATGAGCGATCCTGGCGTAACGGGAGGCCGGCGCAGTCTTCCATACCGGCCCAATGCAGTTAGGGTTCACCATATCTGTTGACCAGCAATACTGACGGGCAGACGACAACACACCCGAAGCTCAGAGAGTCGGACGCTAGATCCCCACAACGCCAAGCTGGTCCGGCAGCTCAATTCCCGGTACTGGGTGGCTCTTCGATGCAGGACTCGCACGATTTCGTGGGAGAACTCTCCTATCCAGTTGATGAGCAGCCCAAACCCCGCTTGGGTAAGAATTCCATGAGCGCCCTGCCCCCAAGCCCAACAGCATAAAACTGCTTACTGATTGAAACACACTTGCACAGCCAGCCTGAAAAACACTTTAGCTATCTCGCCCTAAAAAATGCCAGAGATGCTTTTCGCACACTTTTCATCGTCTTGTGATCGCTCCGCAACGATCAGTAGTCGAACATTACAGCTCCGTCATCTCTGACGGCGATTCATTCTTTACCAAGCAGAAGCGTTCGGATTGCGGCGCGGCGTTAGTGGCCTTGTCCCGGTGTGTTCTCGTTGTCTTCTCCCGCAGTTGGTTTGGAGGACGGTCTCATGATCTCCGGTATCTTAAAAGTGTGCAGTGATGTTTTTAGTCCCGCTTCGTCTCCGCGCCGCGTTTTGACTGATGAGTTTATTTCGAGCCCGCGAGCCCGGAAACGTGTTCGTGAAGCCAATCAACTCCTCTGTCTGATTGGCGTCATTTTTAGTCTTGTGTGCTCGGCTCCAGCGCAGGTGGACCGTGCAGGTTTGAGTGGCACGGTCACCGATCCCTCCGGAAGCGTGTTGCCGCAAACTCACGTCACCGCGATACACGACGCCACCGGAGTGCGACGGGAAACCATATCCTCGGGCAGTGGAACTTATGACATTGCCGAACTGCCCGTCGGAGTCTACACCGTCACCTTTACCCACGACGGCTTTAGGCCTATCACCTTCGAGGATGTAAAACAGACGGTCGGGCAGACGCGCACCCTTGACGCAAAGCTGCCGGTATCGGGCGCCCAGGAGCGAGTCGAGGTGCCGGCCAGTTCCGGCCAGTTGAACGAAACCTCCGATGCTCTGGGTGTTCCCATCGGGCAGGTACAGGCCAAAGAACTGCCGTTGAATGGCCGGAATTGGGCCGCGCTCACGGCCCTGATACCCGGTGCAGTCGATACCGGAGGCAGTAACCAGCGTTCGATACGATTCGCAGGCCGGGGCCGCGACGACAACAACTGGACTTACGACGGAATCGACGCCACCAACGTCATCAACCAGCCGCCGCAGCCTTACGTTCGACTGGCGATTCCTCTCGATGCTATCCAGGAGTTTCGCGTTGACTCGATGCTGACCCCCGCCGAGGCAGGAGTCACCGGAGGCGGACAGTTGGACGTAACCTCGACCTCCGGCACCAATCAATTCCACGGAAACGTTTTCGAATACCTTCGCAATAGCGTCTTCGATGCCACAGAACCAGTTCCTGCTGACAGTGCGCTCCAGCCCCTTCATTTGAATCAGTATGGAGGTTCCCTTGGCGGGCCCATCGTGCGTAATAAGACTTTTTTCTTTGCCGCCTACGAAGGATACCGGCAGCACTGGGTTTTCCCGGAGCTCGGCTACGCGCCTAGCCCCGCGTTCCGTGCTTTGGTGGCGTCAACTTCCCCAGCCCTCATTCCAATCCTCAACGCTTATCCGACAAAAGGGCTGACTCCGTACACCGGTCCGGCGGTGGCGTGTCCCCCACAAGCACCACAGTGCGTCGATGACTTTGTTAGTACACCCCTACAGATCGTCAACGAAGATTCCGGCATGTTCCGCATCGATCATCATTTTTCGGACGAGACGACGGCGTTCGTCCGCGCCAACATCGATGAGGCGGTGAATACCCAGCCGAACGGCCAACTCCTGGACCGGCAGCAGCTGACTTCATCTCCCGTAAACGCCGTAATCGAACTGCTGCATATTTACTCTCCCACGCTGTTGAACGAGGTCAAGTTCGGATTTAATCGCAGCACGGCCGACACCACCGATATCAATCAAACCGGGCTGCCTTACTCGTTCGCGGTGAGCGGCCTCACCACTATGAACACCAACGAGGTCACCACGCATGTGGGCAACACCTTTGCAGGAATCGACAACATGACTTGGATCAAGGGACGGCATGTTCTCAAGGCCGGAGTGGAAATTCGGCGCGTGCAGCTGAACTATAAAAACACGGAGAACGGGAAAGTTACCTATGCCTCTCCGACTGCCTTCGAAAACAACCAGATAAACATGGTCTCAGTCAACGGTGCTCTGCCCAGCAATGGATTGCGCAAGACACAGTACTACGGATACATCCAGGATGAGTTCAAGTGGCTGCGCAACCTCACCTTGAACCTGGGCGCGCGCTATAGCTTTTTCAACATTTTTCATGACGCACTCGCCGAGCCCTTCGATTTCGCCACCTGTGGACCGCAAGGCTTTTGCGGAGTGGGCGCCAGCTTCGGCCGGCCGAATTATGGCGACATCGATCCGCGCATCGCCTTCGCCTGGGCGCCAACTAAGAGCGGGCATACCGTAATTCGCGGCGGCGCCGGCATTTACCACGAAGACGGCCAGTTGGACGATCAAACGCTTCCCATCAGCAACGAGGTCTACGCCTACTCTCTGGCGTCCAGTTCCACCGCCACCTATAGCTATCAGGGTGAACAACAGTTATACACAACACTTTCCACTACTCCGGGGAGCATATCGCCGAAGGATGATGACCGCCGGCGTAAGGATACCTACGTCTCGCAATGGGGCCTATCCGTGCAGCAGGCGCTGCCGGCGAACTTTGTGGGGACCATCTCGTACGTAGGGAGTGCAGGCACTCACCTGCTCACGCTTTCAGAAGTAAACGTTTGTCAGCTGGGTTCCAATCCCTGCGTTCGTCCTTACCCCGCGTTTGGACAAGTAAGCTGGCGCGGCAACAAGGACAGCAGCAACTACGAGGGACTTTCCATCGCCGTGAAGCGTACGTTTACTCACGGCTTCTTGTTTTCGGCCAACTACATGTGGTCGCACGAAATCGACGACGGTTCCGACGGCAGCGGCGACCCCGACTCGCTGGTGCCTGAAAATGTCGCCTGCCCGAGATGCGAACGCGCCAGCGGGATTTTTGATGTGCGCCACGTCCTCAACGCCAACATCATCTATGAACTGCCTTTCGGGCCGGGCAAACCGTACTTGAACCAGCCGGGAATCTGGAGCAAGATCGCCGGTTCCTGGGACCTGACTTCCACGGTCCTGGCGCGCACCGGATTTCCGGTAAACGTCCTCATCAATCGTTCGGCCTCCGCAGTACCTGACGGCAACACCGCCGATCAGCGTCCTGATTTCGTTCCTGGGGTTTCGCCCACACCACCCGGCGGCTCAAGCATTGCAGAATGGATCAATCCCGCTGCCTTCTCCGTCCCGGCAAAGGGTACATTCGGAGACGCTCCGCGGGACGCAGCCCGTGGGCCGGGCGCATGGCAGATTGACATAGGGGCTGCGAAACACATTCCATTGAACGACCGACTGCAACTTGAGTTTCGTGCCGAATTCTTCAACATTTTCAACCATCCACAGTATGGGCCGCCGCAGGCAACCTACGGTGCTTCCGGCTTCGGCAGCATCATTACGGGTATCAATACCTCGACTGTAAACAGTTCGACCCTAACCCCTGCGGGGACGGGAACTCCGCGCGAGATTCAGTTCGCGCTGCGCTTCGCGTTCTAGTTGTGCAGGAGCACTCCCATTGCGCTCCCCACGCGGCCATCTCCAACCTAGCGTCAATCGGACAGGGTTAGGTAAATGATTCGCGGAAGTTTAACAAGTCTGTAAGACAGCGGCGGCTGAGCACAATCATAATATTAGGATCGATCGGCAGTTTTTGTACTCGAAGGATACTTGTCGCAATGTTTTTCCCGGACTCATGGGAATGCAGTTTCGAGTGAGACTCTCATTCCAGGCGGGCTGATCGTGAAGATTCTGGTCATCGAAGATGAAACCAAAACCGCCAAGTTCCTGAAGAAGGGACTCGAGGAAGCTGGTTTTGTCGTCGATGTCGCGGCGAATGGCGTGAGTGGTTTGCACCTTGCGCAGGAATTGCAGTTCGATCTCGTCATTCTCGACGTGATGCTCCCAGGGCTGGATGGCTGGCAGGTACTCACTCGCCTGCGCCACGAAGGTAGTTGCGCACTGGTGCTTCTTTTGACCGCACGCGATGCCGTACACGAGCGGGTACAAGGGTTCGAACTGGGCGCGGACGACTATTTGGTGAAGCCATTCGCCTTTTCCGAATTGCTGGCACGAGCCCGCTCGCTGCTGCGCCGGGGCCCCCCGCGTGTGCAAGAGACAATCCGCTTAGCTGACCTGGAAATCGACTTGTTGCGCCAGCGTGCCTCGCGGGCCGGCCATAGGTTGGAGTTGACGTCCAAAGAGTTCCTTCTATTAACGCTGCTGGCGCGGCGCGCGGGCGAGGTACTATCGCGAACCCAGATCGCCGAATCGGTTTGGGACATGAACTTCGACAGCGACACCAATGTAGTGGACGTCAATGTGAGAAGGCTTCGCAGCAAGGTGGACGATCCTTTTTCGCTTAAATTGATCCATACCATTCGGGGTGCCGGCTATGTCCTGGAATCCGAAGCCTAGCCTCGCCCCGGTCTCACGTTTGTGGGGAACCTTGGCCTTCCGGCTAACGGCCTGCTACGCGCTGGCCGGTTTGTTTTTGGTGTCCTTCGCCATAGTCAGTCTTTATTTAGTGCTGGTGAACGAACTGGAGAAAAGCACCAATCTGTTTCTCGCGGACAAGGTGCACGTGGTAAGCACCATGTTGCGGGACAGGCCCGACGACCGGGACGCGCTGCATGAGGAAGTCGAACTGGAATCGGCCGCGCGGCAATACGAGCAGTTCTATATTCGCCTGCTGGATCAACGAAACAGAGCGGTGTTGATGACCCCAGGCATGTCTGATCAATTGGACCTGACGCAATTAGCCCGTGAAACCCAAGGAAGCCCTGGCTGCGCAATTCAGATAAAGGGTAGAAACGGGCGAGCATTTCGGGTAATCAGCGTGTCGGCGCCAATCGGTTCGCCTGCGACTCAAACCGACACCATTCAGATTGCGATTGATGTCTCGCAAAAAGAGGGATTGCTGGCACGCTATCGGTTTTGGTTCTGGATGATTCTGCTCGCGTCCCTGGCTATTTTTCCCTTCGTTGGGTACCAGATTGCAAGGCACGGAATTCGTCCTGTAGAGGAGATGGCAACGACCGCGCGCCACATCAGTTCGACGAACCTCCGGGAACGCATTCTTGCCGAAGGATATCCGTTCGAATTGGCATCGTTGGCCAGTACCTTCAACGAAATGCTGGACCGCCTGGAAGATTCCTTCGAGCGCATTTCGAGATTCTCCGCTGACATTGCTCACGACCTGCGCACGCCGGTGAATAACATTCGTGGCGAAGCCGAAGTTGCCTTGGCACGCGAGCGAAGCGCCGGCGAGTATCGCGATGTGATCGAGTCCTGCCTTGAAGAAGCCGTGCGACTCTCCGATCTCATCGGCGACCTTCTTTTTATCGCACGCTCAGAGAGCCCATTGACCCATTTGCGCTGCGAGCCGGTGGATGTAGGCGAATTGTTGGGCGGTGTGCAGGAATATTACGAAGCATCGGCCGGCGACGGCGGAGTTTCGCTCATCACTGCCGTGTCCGCCGAACCGGTCATTGCCGAGGTGGACCGCACGCTCTTGCAGAGGGCGCTGGGCAACCTGGTCTCCAACGCCTTGGCACATACGCCACCTGGCGGAGCAGTGCTCTTGGAGACGACCGCCGATTCTTCGACGATTTGCATCGGAGTTTCCGATACGGGTGTCGGCATTCCAGCGGAGGCTCTACCGAGGGTCTTCGATCGCTTCTTCCGTGTCGACTCGTCGCGCTCCCAGGGTTCGGGAGGAACTGGCTTGGGGTTGGCGATCGTGAAGAGCATCGCTGTGCTTCACGGCGGCAACGTGGAGGTTTCGAGCCAACCGGGACATGGCACCCGGGTCACACTGCACATGCCGGCCTCACGCGCAAGATGACGAAACTGTAATTTCCACGTAATGCTGGCGACCTTTTCGCGCTTCTACAGTTAATCCGTTGGCGCAGCTCCGTTGCTGTACCACGTCCTGCAATCGAAGAGAAGGCAGGAGCCTGTTTGATCTAGTTCCCGGGCTCACATGCCAGCACGTCGAAGGGCAATCTGGGTCCGGGTCGCGTGATGGAAGCAACCGAAAAAGGAGAACGACCCATGTTCCGCAACACGTCTCGACAAAGGTCTCGAAATAACCCTCGCAATCGCTCCCGGGTCAACCGTCTGCTGCTCGCCGGCCTGTTGTCGATGGGCCTGAGCACTGCGGCGCTCGCTCAGTCCGTGCCGTTCCCGACGTACACACCCGGTCCGCAGACGAACGGCACATTTGTCGTAAGCGACGGCACCATCATCACCCCCGCCGGCACCCAGGTCGATCTCGGCATCGAGGTCCGTGCCAAGGCCATTGCGCTCAACCCCACCGGTAACCACACTGCCGCCGTTCTTACCATGGGCACGTCGGTGAAAAATGGCAACGGGGCCGTCGAGGTGTTCAACACCCAAACCGGCGCCGTCCTGCAGAGCTACAGCTTCAATAATAAGTACGCGAGCGGCAGCAATCTCGGCATTAGCTATTCGCCAGATGGCAAATACCTGCTGTTCAGCCAAGACAGCAGCTACGTTGCCATTGCTAGCGTCGGTGCGGCGACGGGCATGCTCTCAGACTACGCCCGGGTCAGCGTTCCCATGGACGCCACCAGCTCCGGCGTCCTAACCACCGTCACCTGCTTCCCGAACAGCCCTCCGGGAACCACGGGCAGCATCGCGATCCCCTGCGGCCAGACTGTCTCGCTCGTGTCGGATGGCACATCCACTTCCTATCCCATGGGCATCGCGATCTCGCCGGATGCCAAGACCGCTTACGTGGTGTTGGATAACAACGACACGCTGACCAAGATCGACCTGACCCAGGCGACGCCGGTCGAGGGCGCGGAGATCCGCGTCGGAAACGTCCCGCACAGCGTCGTGATCTCGGCGGATGGCAAGACCGCCTACGTCTCCAACGAGGCTGGCCGGATTGCTACCGCGAAGGACTTCCAGGGATACTCCAACGGCACCCCGGTTGTCGCCGCCTATCCGACTGGCTCCACCGCCAGCGGCACCGTTTCCGTGGTCGATCTGGCCTCGTTTATGGTCACCGGCAGCATCGAGACTGGCCTGCACCCGACCGGCATGGCCTTCTGGGGCGACAAGCTCTTGGTCGCCAATGCCTATAGCGACAGCATCTCCGTGATAGACACTCCCGCCAATAGAGTGGTGCGGACGATCAACCTCGGTCTGCCGATCGGAGTGCCCGGCCAATACCAGCCGGCCTACGGAGCCGGTCCGAACTCGATCGCCGTCGATTCCGTCCACAACATCGCCTACGTCGCGCTCTACAACGCCAACGCAATCGCGGTGGTCGACCTCAACGACCACGCGTTGATCCCTGTCCTGGGCATGATTCCGGTAGCCTATGCGCCTAGCTCGGTTGTGCTGGATGCGGCGGACAACGTGCTGCTGGTTGCCAACGACAAGGGCTGGGGGACCACGGGCAACCCGAATCCGTTCGAGGGAACTGTGAGCGGCGCGCCGCTGACCCCAAATTCGGTCTCAACCGAAGGCGTCCCGCACGGCGTCACCAGCCCGACCGGCCTCAACACCCACCAGGACCTGGGCACGGTCAGCATCGTTCCCGTGCCGAGCTTCTCGGCTTTGTGGGGAATGACGAGGCGGGTCTTCCAGAACAACCATTGGGATCTGGCGGAAAATATCTTCTCGGCCGCCGGCGGCAACCGGTTTGCCAAGGCGGTCGCAATCCCGGAGAAGATCGGCGATCCTTCGAAGATCAAGCACGTCTTCCTGATCATTCGTGAAAACCGCACCTACGACCAGATCCTGGGCGATGTGGCCGCTGGCAATGGCGACCCCACCTTGGCAGTCTTTGGCGACAACGCAACCTACGGCCCTGTCACGCCCAACGCACACGCGCTGGTGGAGCGCTTCCCGCTCTTCGACAACTACTACAACCCGAGCCGGCAGTCGGCCGATGGCCACAACTGGATCGTGCAGGCCATGGCGCCCTATTCGGACGACATTCAGTCGCCCGACTGGCTCCGCGACTACCCTTCCAACGGCGGCGAAGCGCTTGCCTACCAGCAGAAGGGCCATCTGTGGGACGAGGCTGTTAATGCCCACGTCTCTTTCAAAAACTACGGCGAGTACGTCGAGTACAACACCTTCAATTCGCCAACCTGCACCCCGGCCGCCGGAGCTCCCTCGAACAGTTGCGAACCGCTCTGGATCGACTTCTACAACGACACACAGGCTTACGAGTCTGGCGCTGAGAGCCAGCTCTACAACTACAACACGGTCGCCTCGCACTCCCCGCTCCCGAACCTGATCAAAAACACGGTCCAGAACTACCCGCAGTTCGATCTGGGCATTCCCGACCAGTTCCGCGTCGATATCTGGAAGCAGGACTTTGCCAAGGACGTGGCGTCTGGTACGGTGCCTCAATTGGAGATCATGTGGATCAGCTCCGACCACACCGGTGGCCCTCCATACAATCAGGCCATGCAGGCCGATAACGATCTGGCCCTTGGCCGCTTTGTCGACATCATCAGCCACAGCTCCATCTGGTCCTCGTCGGCGATCTTCGTCACGGAAGATGACGCACAGACCGGCGTCGACCACGTTGACGGTCACCGCAGCCCTGGCTATATCATCAGCCCCTACGTCAAGCAGGGCGGAGATACCGACTCCACCTTCTACACGCAGGTCAACATGACGCGCACGATCGAGCAGATTCTCGGTCTGCCGCCCATGAACCAGAACGACCTGGTGGCCTCGCCGATGCGGACCGCCTTCATCGATAATCCGCCTGCGGAGAACTTCCAGCCGTGGACGCACGTGCCGAACGGGATCGCGCTGAATTTGGGCGTTGAGCAGACTCCGACTCAGACCGCCATCCCGGCCCCGCTCGCTGCGGTTAAGATCAAGCCTCAGACCATCGTGGCCGAGAGCGCTGCGGTTAAGGCTCTGCGGGCTGGCTGGATGAAGAAGAAGACGGAGATATTCGCCGGCAAATATTCCAAGCCCGACTCGGAAGATCCGGACACCGTCAATCACCTGATCTGGTACGAGAGCACCAACTACACGCGTCCCTTCCCCGGCGAGAAGAAGGTTCGGCCGGCGAGCGACTTCAACAACGCTGCACCTGTCAAGGCCGACGACGACGACTAATCGCGTTCCGGCTGTAAAAAGGCCCTCTCTCCGATGACCCGGGGGAGGGCTTTTTCACGCCTGCGACGCAAAGCCCCCACCGACCAGAGCCCGCCCGCCACCGGCGTGGTTCAGTTCGGGCACTCGGTCCGGAAGCCGATGTTTCATACGTCGACCGTTTCGATGCTGCACCAATCAAACCGGGCACGGACGCCGATAGAATCGAGCCTGCGGCAACTACCATGCAAACAAACGCAAACCAGGTGCAAACGCCGCGCTCCGAGGCGGATGACATGCCGATGGAAGTTGTTGATGGTGGCGGCGCGTGGACTCGAACCACGGACCTACGGATTATGAGTCGACAATCGTGGCCCTGAAACGCTATATGCAGGGTCTAGCTCGGCAAAATGCGGCAGAATGAGGAAAACCGCGCAACCTGGACGCAACTAGGAATCGCCAAAATCTCGAGCCAAACGTCGGTGGCGTTTGGTCAAATGCGTGCGAGACGAGACTCCCGGGTTCCCATGGCTGCCGCATAGTTTTGCCTCCCGTGGATCGCGTCACAGCAATCTGCTCCTGTTCCTAGGAGCTACCTGCGACTCAGGGGCAAAGTCCCTCCTTCGGCATCAAGAGATCTAGGCCCTGTGTTTCCTTTCGGATACGCGGGGCTTTTCGCTTTATGCCTAATTTCATGATACGTTCCATAGAAAGAATCGATGGCCGGAGTTTTAGGGAGCCGCGGACCGGCGCAAGATAGCGGTATCCAAACGATTTAGTCTTACATCGAGCCGGCCGCCAGACCGGTCTCGCGCGGAATCTCAATTGACGCCGAGTGAAAATTCTGCAAAGCTAAGCCATTGGTAAGTCCTGCACCGGAGCGCATAGGTGCCCCGTGGTAGACACCGGCAGTCTGCCATTGCGGATACCTTCTCCAGATCGACGCGGCGCTGTAGCTCGCGTGTGAAATTCGGCTCCCCGATCGAGCTGTTGTCCAAGCCAATTTGTTCGCGGCTGGACGAATCCAAACTCTAGAGAATTCAATATAAGTCAAAGAATTGTTGCTGGTCACCTGCTCGTTCCTCACAAACGGCGGGCTCCGGGGATTTCTCTTTTCGTAAGTGTTATCAAGACTACTTCGTATTGCGGATGACTTTCGAATTCCTGTTTCATCCATCACCGAAAAGGAGGAGGCGTGTCGAACCAACTCGAAATCTCAAGTCCGGATCCGAATATGCGGTTTTGCAGTCGCGCGAATTCTGCGCTGCTCGGGATCTACGAGATATCGAAGGCGCTGGCGCGCCCGGCGCGTTTGGAAATTACGCTGGCCGGAGTCATCAATCTGCTGGCCGGCTTTCTGGACATGAAGAACGGCCTCATTGCGCTGCTCGACGACGAAGATCGGACTACTACGGTGGTCGGGGCGGGGTGGAGCGAGGCAACTGCGCGAGAGCATTTTGACCGGCTTCCCGAACAGGCCGTGGGGCAGATCGTTGTCTCGGGCATGCCCCTGGTGGTGCGCAATATTGCCGAGAGCCCTCTGTTCACCGATTGGCCGGAGTTGAAATCCAGCGATCTCTCTACGATCAGATCGTTTGTGGGCGTGCCGATCAAGGGGGAGGATCGCACGGTCGGCACCATCATGATCGAGCGGGTCGATGGAAACTCCTCTGAGCATACACTGGACGAGGATGCGCGTTTCCTGACCATGGTGGCGAACCTTGTGGGGCAGACAGTTGCACTGCAAGCGCTGGTGGCGCGCGATCGCGAACGGTTGATGTCGGAGCGGCACCGTCTGGAAAAGGAGTTGGAACAGCGTTCAGAGATCAGGCAAGAGGGAATCGACTGGATTCTGGGGGAGAGTCCAGCCATTCGTGAAGTGATTGTAAAGATTCAACAGGTGGCGCGCTGCAATCTGCCAGTGCTGCTTTGCGGCGAGTCGGGCACGGGCAAGGAACTGTTTGCGCGTGCGATTCACGAGTGTTCTCCACGCAAGCACAAGGCTCATATCCGCTTGAACTGTGCTGCGTTGTCGGAGACGGTGCTGGAGTCGGAACTGTTTGGCCATGAGCGTGGAGCCTTTACTGGCGCAGTGGCGTTGCGCAAAGGCCGCTTCGAACTGGCCGACGGAGGCACCCTGTTTCTGGATGAGATCGGGGAAATATCGCCTACATTTCAAGCCAAACTGCTGCGTGTATTGCAGGAGGGCGAGTTCGAGCGTGTCGGGGGAAGCCGCACCATCAAAGTGGACGTGAGGCTGGTGGCCGCCACCAACCGGCGACTGGAAGAGGACGTGCTCTCCGGCAAATTTCGTTCCGATCTCTACTATCGCATCAGCGTGGTTCCCATTTTTCTTCCACCGCTGCGGGAGAGGCCCGAAGATGTGGCTTTGTTGGCATATGAATTTCTGCGCCGCTTCAACAAGGAGCAAGGCGTTTCGTATTCCTTCTCGCAGCGCGCCATGGATGTTCTGTGTACCTGCAAATTCCCCGGCAATGTAAGAGAGTTGGAAAGCTGTGTGCGGCGAACCGCCGCGCTGGCAAAGAGTCCTACGATCACGCCGGCGGATTTCGCCTGTAGCGATGGAAGCTGCCTATCGATGGTCCTGGGGAAGGCGATGAGCAGCGTGGATTCAAAAGTTGCAGGCAATGTTCATCTCCCCATCGTATCGCCGGTGGACGCTTGCGACCACCCCTGCGGCAATCACGAGTTGCCAAAATCCACCCCAGGCAATAGTTCGGCGCCACCCATTGCTCGGGCAAACACCGATAGCAGCGAGGAAGCTCAGCCCGAACGCGAGCGCATGGTTGAAGCCATGGAAAAAGCCGGATGGGTCCAGGCCAAAGCCGCCCGCATTCTGGGCCTGACGCCGCGGCAGATGGGTTACGCTCTGCGCAAGCACAACATCGACATCAAGCGTTTTTGACCCTTCGTTTTCTTTCATAACCTCCTGTCCGTTCTCTGAGCCATGGGGATTCCCTGTTTGTCCCAATGGCAGCTTCAAGACAAAATCCATCCCTGTGAATGGTTCTGTTGCGATTGCGACAGGGCCATTTTCAATGTATGTCATTCATATTCCATAACTTGCAATTTGGCAGTCCAGTTGCTTTGTACTTCCGTAGGGGCTGCACGGAACCGGCCAATTCGGCACCGCCTGCCCGGCAGACAGAGAACACTTCCAAGGAGAGAACCATTCATGGCGTACATGATCCAAGAGGATTCCTGCATCGGCTGCTCGGCATGCTTGGACGAGTGTCCGAACAAGGCCATCTCATCCAGAAGTTCTGCCTTCGTCATCGATCCTGCCAAGTGTACGGAGTGCGTCGGATATTTCGATGAGCCGCAATGCGTGGCGCTGTGCCCGATTGATGCGACGTGCGTTGTCAACCCGAATGTGCCCAGGTATCAGGCGACTGTGTAGAGGAATAACCATAAGAACGGAAGTCAAGGAGATTTGAAATGATGCAAACCCACAACGAAGCATACAACGGGCAGAGCCCACAACTTTATCGCGAGATCCTGGTTCCCCGTGAACTGAGGAGCGAAGACCGGTTTCAGGCTCATTTCCTGTTTGCTGAGGACGGATCGCCTGTGTGTATCGACCGGTTTTTCGACCTGGTGGCGGAGCGGATCGCCACGGTAGAGGCTGCCTGAGACGCAGTAATGGCGCAATCGAGCCCTCCGGGTGCGGCAGGCAATGGTGAAAGAGGAAGGTAGACGCATGAATCAGACAGCAATCGAATTCATCTCGGCCCGGCTTCAAGCAGGCCATGTCGTTCCGTACCTCGGCCCGGGAGTCTTGTCGCTAGCGGAGGGAGATAGCCCTTTACCTGGTTCGCATGGCGCTCTGGTGGGTCACTTGACCAAGAAGACCAGTGTGCCGCACAAGATTCGGACCAACCTGACCGCGGCCGCTCAATTCATTGAGAATTTCAAGCACCGCAAGACGGTGAGCAAAGCCATGACCGAAGCGTTTGACGGCGAGGCTCAACCGACTTCATTGCACAGGCTGCTGGCGACGATGCCCATGATTCCCCTCGTTGTCCACGCGTGGTACGACGATCTTCCACAAAAGGCTCTGCGCGCCCAATCGGAGTGGGGCATGGTTCAGGGTGTAAGCCAGGCGGAGCACTTCGGCAACTGGGTTCACTACTTCCACGCCGACGGATCGCGGGTGGATGCGGAGATAAAGGGGAAGCCCGAGGCCTGGAAGACGATGCTTTATCAGCCGCTGGGTTCGGTTTGGCCGGCGCGCAACTATCTAGTCTCAGACTCCGACTTTGTCGAGGTGCTGACCGAAATCGATATCCAAACTCCTATCCCGGAACCGGTGCAGCAATTGCGGCGCGACCGAAACTTTCTGTTTCTCGGTTGCCGGTTTTCGACGCAATTGGAGCGGATGTTTGCGCGCCAGATTATGAAGCGTTCGTCGGAGAAGCATTGGGCGATTTTGCCGGAAGAGCCGACTCGCAACGAGGCGCGCTTTCTAGCTCTCTATAACATCGAGCGACTCGCCATGCCGTTGCCGGAATTTGTTGCGGCGTTGGAGGAGAAAGCATTGGCGCATGGAACGCAGGCGACGGCGTCTCCGTCGTGTTCGCTACAACCGGCGGCCGATTGTAGTATTCGGCACACCGCCTGAAATGTACGTCGTGAGCCCGATGGTGTTGAAAACACAGGTGCTCCGAAAAGTTTTTGAAATGGCACAGCGATTGCTTCTACCAAGTGCAGTACCGGAGCCACAAAGTTCAAAGCTCTTGTAACGCAACACCGATAATCACCCCGTCCGATGCGGCGCAGTAGGAACTGAGCAGCTCAGGACTTGAACCCTGAAGGCAGAAACGAGGAGGAATATGTCAACACTGCGACAGATCGCATTCTACGGTAAAGGCGGAATCGGTAAATCCACCACTTCGCAAAACACTCTGGCGGCATTGGCTCAGATGGGAAAGAAAATCCTCATCGTCGGATGCGATCCAAAGGCTGACTCGACGCGTCTGATTCTGCACGCGAAGGCGCAGGATACCATTCTGAGCCTCGCCGCCTCCCGCGGCAGCGTGGAGGATCTGGAAATCGAAGACGTCATGAAGTACGGCTACCAGGGTATCAAATGCGTCGAGTCGGGCGGACCCGAGCCCGGCGTTGGATGCGCAGGGCGCGGCGTCATCACCTCAATCAATTTTCTCGAAGAGAACGGCGCCTATGAGGATCTCGATTACGTTTCTTACGACGTTCTCGGCGACGTGGTGTGCGGCGGATTTGCCATGCCCATTCGCGAGAACAAGGCGCAGGAGATCTACATCGTCATGTCGGGCGAGATGATGGCAATGTACGCCGCCAACAATATCTCCAAGGGAATTCTCAAGTATGCCAACTCGGGCGGCGTGCGTCTCGGTGGCCTGATCTGCAACGAGCGCCAGACCGACAAGGAACTGGAACTGGCCGAAAATATGGCCAAGAAGCTGGGCAGCAAACTCATTTATTTTGTGCCGCGCGACAACGTGGTGCAGCATGCAGAACTCCGCCGCATGACCGTGATCGAGTATGCGCCGGATTCTCAACAGGCCGAACACTACCGGACCCTTGCCAACAAGATTCACAACAATGCTGGCCAGGGCGTGATCCCGACCCCGATCACCATGGACGAACTCGAGGAGATGCTGATGGAACACGGCATCCTACAGAGCATCGACGAGTCTCTGGTCGGAAAAGCGGCGGCGGCAGCAGCGGCAGCAGCGGCGAAGATCGAAGCCGTCGCGTAAAAGGCAACGAGCAAGTTGCAAACAAGCTGGCTACAACGAACAAACTGGCGCCGGGCTCTTCCCAGAACCGGCGCCTGAAATTTAAAGCTGGACTTCCAAATCCATTGGAGTGAGGTGAACTGTGAGCTTAAGCAAAGATATTGAAGAGGTAAAAGAACGGAACAATCAGCTCATCCAGGAGGTTCTGGAAGTCTATCCGGAAAAGACCGCCAAGCGGCGGGCCAAGCACCTGGGCACGTTTGAAGAAGGCAAGCCCGATTGCGGCGTGAAGTCGAACATCAAATCGATCCCCGGCGTGATGACCATCCGCGGCTGCGCCTATGCCGGCTCCAAGGGCGTAGTTTGGGGACCGATCAAGGATATGGTTCACATCAGTCACGGTCCAGTGGGATGCGGCCAGTACTCATGGGGAGCGCGGCGCAACTATTACATTGGCACGACCGGCATCGACACATTCGTCACCATGCAATTTACCACCGATTTTCAGGAGAACAACATCGTCTTCGGTGGCGACAAAAAGCTGGGAAAAGTGATGGACGAGATTCAGGAACTGTTTCCACTCAATAAGGGAATTACAGTGCAGTCGGAGTGTCCTATCGGCCTGATCGGCGACGACATCGAGGCTGTATCGAAGGCCAAGTCCAAGGAGTACGGCGGCAAGACGATCGTGCCGGTACGCTGCGAGGGCTTCCGCGGTGTCTCGCAGTCGCTGGGCCATCACATCGCCAACGACACCATTCGCGATTGGGTCTTCAATAAGCTCGACGGCAAGCCTCCGCGGTTTGAGAGCACGCCGTATGACGTTGCCATCATCGGCGATTACAACATCGGGGGCGACGCCTGGTCCTCGCGCATTCTGTTGGAAGAGATGGGCCTGCGCGTGATCGCCCAGTGGTCGGGCGACGGCAGCATCGCCGAACTGGAAGCGACGCCCAGGGCCAAGCTGAACGTGCTGCATTGCTACCGCTCGATGAACTATATCTCGCGGCACATGGAAGAAAAGTTCGGCGTGCCGTGGTGCGAGTACAACTTCTTCGGTCCGAGCAAAATCGCGGAATCGCTGCGCCGGATCGCTGGTCACTTCGACGACAAGATCAAGGAAGGCGCCGAGCGCGTCATCGCCAAGTACCAGGCACTGACGGATGCCGTCATCGCCAAGTACCGGCCGCGGCTGGAGGGCAAGAAGGTGATGCTGTTCGTCGGCGGACTACGCCCGCGCCACGTGATCGGCGCGTACGAAGACCTCGGAATGGAAGTTGTCGGCACGGGCTATGAGTTCGGTCACAACGACGATTACCAGCGCACCACGCATTACATCAAGGATGGGACGCTGATCTACGACGACGTAACCGGCTTCGAGTTTGAGAAGTTTGTCGAGAAGATTCAGCCCGACCTGGTCGGCTCCGGAATCAAGGAGAAGTACGTTTTCCAGAAGATGGGTGTTCCGTTCCGCCAGATGCACTCGTGGGACTACTCCGGCCCCTATCACGGCTACGACGGCTTTGCTATTTTCGCCCGCGACATGGATATGGCCATCAACGCTCCGGTCTGGGGTCTGGCCAAGGCGCCGTGGAAGCAGGAAGCGCCCGCGGTAGCAAGCCAGAGCGTTGCGGAAGAAAGCTCCGCGGAACCAGGCGCCGACGGCTTAGTAGCGTAGGCAGACTTCTTGTATTCGTTGCATAACGACTAACGACATCAAAGGACATCACTATGAGCCAAAATGCCGATCACATCCTCGACCACTTCGAACTGTTTCGCGGTCCGGAATACAAGGAAATGTTCGAGAACAAGAAGAAGCAATTCGAGAATCCGGTGGAAGCGTCGGAAGTGGAACGGGTGCGGGAGTGGACCAAGACGGAAGAGTACCGCGAGAAGAACTTCAATCGCGAGGCGCTCACCGTGAACCCGGCCAAGGCGTGCCAGCCGCTGGGCGCCGTGTTTGCGGCCGTGGGCTTTGAAGGGACGCTGCCTTTCGTGCACGGATCGCAGGGCTGCGTCGCATACTACCGGAGCCATTTCTCGCGGCACTTCAAGGAGCCTACGTCTTGTGTCTCCTCGTCGATGACCGAGGATGCCGCGGTGATGGGCGGGTTGACCAACATGATCGACGGACTGGCCAACGCCTATAACCTTTATAAACCCAAGATGATCGCCGTCTCTACGACCTGCATGGCGGAGGTGATCGGCGACGACTTGAAGGCTTTCATCAAAAACGCGAAGGAAAAGGACTCCGTCCCCGCGGACTTCAACGTTCCTTTTGCCCACACGCCGGCCTTTGTAGGCAGCCACATTACGGGTTATGACAACTCGATGAAAGGCATCCTGGAACACTTCTGGGACGGCAAATCCGGAACGGCTCCAAAACTCGAGCGCGTCGCCAATGAAAAGATCAACTTCATCGGCGGCTTCGACGGCTATACCGTGGGAAACCTGCGCGAGATCAAGCGGCTGCTGACCGAGATGGGCGTGGAACATACCATTCTTGGGGACAACAGCGACGCCTGGGACACTCCGACCGATGGCGAGTTCCGCATGTACGATGGCGGCACGACGCTAGAAGACGCGGCCAACGCAGTTCATGCCAAGGCCACCGTTTCGATGCAGGAGTTCTGCACCACGAAGACGCTGAACTACATAGCAAAGAAAGGCCATGAGGTCGCGGCCTTCAATCATCCGGTCGGAGTGGCGGCGACGGATAAGTTCCTGTCGGAAATTTCCCGCATCACCGGCAAGCCGATTCCCGATTCCATCACCAAGGAGCGCGGGCGGCTGGTCGATGCGATCGGCGATTCCAGCGCCCACATCCATGGCAAGAAGTTTGCGGTCTATGGCGATCCTGATCTGACACTGGGACTGACGGGCTTTCTCATGGAGTTGGGCGCCGAGCCGGTTCATGTCCTGTCCACCAACGGCGGCGAGGAGTGGGAAACGCGGGTCAACGCGTTGCTGGCCAGTTCGCCCTTCGGCAAGAACTGCCATGCGTATCCCGGCAAGGACCTGTGGCACATGCGTTCGCTTCTGTTTACCGAGCCGGTCGACTTCCTCATCGGCAACACCTATGGGAAGTACCTGGAGCGTGATACGGGAACGCCGCTGATCCGCATCGGCTTTCCTGTCTTCGATCGCCATCACCATCACCGCTATCCGGTCTGGGGTTATCAGGGCGGCATGAATGTGCTGGTGTGGATACTCGACAAGATCTTCGACGAGATCGACAGAAACACCAACGTTCCGGCCAAGACCGACTACAGCTTCGACATCATTCGCTGAGGTTTCGATGAGCAATCTTTCGGGCACCATCCAAAACGTCTTCAACGAACCCGGGTGCAACAAGAATACGGGGAAGTCGGAGAAGGAGCGCAAGAAAGGTTGCACAAAGCAACTGAAGCCGGGCGCAGCCGCCGGGGGCTGCGCCTTCGATGGCGCCAAGATCGCGCTGCAACCCATCACAGACGTTGCCCACCTGGTTCATGGCCCCATTGCCTGCGAGGGCAACTCATGGGACAACCGCGGGGCCAAGAGCTCGGGCTCGCGGTTGTACCGCACTGGCTTCACCACCGACATGACCGAACACGACATCATCATGGGCGGCGAAAAGCACTTGTACAAATCGATCAAGGAGATCATCGAAAAGTACAATCCCCCGGCGGTGTTCGTTTACCAGACGTGTGTTCCGGCGATGATCGGCGACGACATCGAGGCGGTTTGCAAAAGCGCATCCAAGAAATTCGGCAAGCCTGTGATTCCCATCAATTCGCCGGGATTTGTAGGCGCGAAGAACCTGGGAAACAAGCTGGCCGGCGAGGCGCTTCTCGAACATGTGATCGGAACCGAAGAGCCGGAATATACGACGCCGTACGACATCAACATCATCGGCGAATACAACCTCTCCGGCGAGTTATGGCAGGTGAAGCCGTTGCTGGACGAACTGGGCATCCGGATTCTCTCCTGCATCTCCGGAGATGCCCGCTACCACGAGGTCGCCAGCTCGCACCGTGCGCGCGCCGCGATGATGGTGTGTTCGAAGGCGATGATCAATGTGGCACGCAAGATGGAAGAGCGCTACGGGATTCCGTTTTTCGAAGGATCCTTCTACGGTGTGGGAGACATGAGCGAGTCATTGCGCGAGATTGCCAGGCTTTTGGTGGAACGCGGCGCGCCGGAGGAGTTGAAGACTAGAACCGAAGCGGTAATTCAGCGTGAGGAAGCCCGGGCATGGTCACGTCTGGAAGTCTACCGTTCACGGCTTGGGGGAAAGCGGGTTCTGCTGATTACCGGCGGCGTCAAATCGTGGTCGGTAGTTGCGGCGCTCCAGGAAGTCGGACTGGAGATTGTCGGCACCAGCGTCAAGAAATCGACCAAGGAAGACAAGGAGCGCATCAAGGAACTGATGGGCGACGACGCGCACATGTTCGACGACATGACGCCGCGCGAGATGTACAAGATGCTCAAGGAAGCGCGGGCCGACATTATGTTGTCCGGCGGGCGCTCGCAGTTTGTCGCGCTGAAGGCGAAGATGCCGTGGTTGGACATCAATCAGGAGCGGCACCATGCCTATGCCGGGTACGAGGGCATGGTGGACCTGGTGCATGAGATCGACAAGGCTCTTTCCAATCCCATCTGGGAGCAGGTGCGGCGGCCGGCGCCGTGGGAGATTTGCGTCACGGAAACCGACAGGAAGGCGTGCTGAACAGGACAATTCCATGGCCAAGGTATTGACTTCGAGCAAGGCGTGCACGGTAAACCCGCTGAAGATGAGCCAGCCGGTCGGTGGCGCTCTTGCGTTCATGGGAGTCAAAGGGTGTATGCCTATGTTGCACGGTTCCCAAGGCTGCACTTCGTTCGGCCTGGTGTTGTTCGTCCGGCATTTTCGCGAGGCCATTCCACTGCAAACCACAGCCATGAGCGAGGTGGCGACCGTGCTGGGCGGATATGAAAATGTGGAACAGGCGGTGCTCAACATCGCCAGCCGTGCCAAGCCGGAGATCATCGGCATCTGTTCGACGGGAGTTACGGAGACCAAGGGCGATGACGTGGATGGCTTCATCAAGTTGATTCGAGCCAAGCATCCTGAACTGGATAATATCGCGCTGGTGTATGTTTCAACGCCCGACTTCAAGGGCGCGTTCCAGGACGGTTGGGCGAAAGCCGTTGATCAGATGGTGGAGACGATGGTGGAGCGTCCCAATTCGCGCGTCCGGCTGAGCAGGAAGATTAATGTGCTCCCCGGCTGCCACCTGACACCCGGGGACATCGATGAGTTGCGCGAAGTGATCGAGTCGTTTGGCTTGCAGGCGCAGTTTCTTCCTGATCTGTCCGGCTCGCTGGACGGCCATATTCCCGAGGACTTCACGCCCACCACGCTGGGAGGAATCAGCGTCGCTGAGATCCGCGCGATGGGTTCGGCGCTGGTGACCTTCGCGATCGGCGAGCAGATGCGCGGGGCGGCAATTGCGCTGGAACACAAGTCCGGAGTGCCATACAAACTGTTCGACAGGCTGACCGGATTGGCGGCGTGCGATGAACTGATGGACGCTCTTTCTCAGCTCAGCGGAAAGCCCGTTCCCACCAAGTACCGGCGTCAACGGAGCCAGCTTGTGGATGCAATGCTGGACGGGCACTTTCACTTTGGAGGCAAGAATGTGGCCATCGGCGCAGAGCCGGACCTTCTGTGGAGCATGGCCAACTTTCTTACCGAGATGGGCTGTCATGTCACGGCCGCGGTTACTACAACGGCCTCTCCGATGCTCGAGTCCGTGCCAGCGGACGAAGTGCTGATTGGCGATCTGGAAGACCTGGAGCAGCGCTCGGGGAATGCCGACTTGCTGGTCACCCACTCTCACGGACGGCAGGCGGCAGAGCGGTTGAACATTCCGTTTTGTCGCCTCGGTATGCCCACCTTCGATCGCCTTGGAGCAGGGCACCTGGTCTCCGTGGGCTATCGCGGTACGCGCAACATGATTTTCGAGATCGGCAATCTCTTTATGGCCGCGGCCCACGAGCCCGGGCCCGATAGCTGGCCCGTGGTACAGAGTCCAGACAATACACTTGTTCAGTTGGGGGGAGGACAATGAAAATCGCATTTGCTACACAGGATTTGAAACGCGTGGATGCGCACTTCGGATGGGCCAAGAACATCGCCATCTACGAGGTCCTGCCCGAGGGGCACCACTTTGTCGAACTGGTGGAGTTCGCCGGCGATCTTGAGGAGGACGGAAACGAGGACAAGCTGGCTCCGAAGCTGGAAGCCATCAAGGACTGCGCCATTCTCTATGTGGCTGCTATCGGCGGCTCCGGCGCGGCGCGCGTGGTGGCCAAGAACATCCACCCCGTCAAGGTCAACCAGCCGGAAGAAATTGCAGAGTTGCTCACCAAGTTGCAAGAAGTGCTGAAGGGAAACCCGCCGCCCTGGCTGCGCAAGGCGCTGAACAAAGGCAAAGAACGCGTATTCGACTTTGAAGAAGAGGTGCAGGCATGAGTGAGACATCTACCGTTGCGACCACACCGGCGATCGAAACCGTGTTCGTCAAAGAGCTCATCAAACAGTGGCGCGCACAGGATACGAACGGCGCCTGGGATGGGAAGAGCGATCTTGATCTCATCGGGCCCTACATCATCACCAAAGAGATGCGGCGCGAGATGCCCATCATGGGTGATCCCGACCCGGAAACTCTCTGGCGGCTGGAATTGTTCTACAACGCAGTGGGACTGGCTATTGAGCGCGCTACCGGCGTCATGGTGCAGCCGATGATGAAGATGCACCACGAGGGATTCGGCCGCATGGTGCTGATCGCGGGCCGCCTGATCGCGGTGAACAAGAATCTGCGCGATGTGCATCGCTTTGGCTTTGAAACCCTTGAAAAGCTCGCCGAAGAAGGAGCGAAGCTCGTCGCCGCGGGCACGGAGATGGTCGAACGATTTCCCGCGGTCGCCCGCTTTGAAAGCTAGGCGAGCACCTGTGTAATTGTCCTGGGTTTTACCTGCGGAGTTAGCCGGGCGGCGTCCCTTCAGCTAGCTCCGCCAATTTATGCGCGTAAAAACTGCAGGCAGCTTGAAGCAAGCCGGCGCGAGCTTCAGCGGTTTCCGCGACGCTGCCCGCGGAACTCGAAAAAAGATACGCGAGTTTCAGCCGCTGCTCTATGCTCTCAGGCCGGTCTGTCGAAGCGAGCGGTCGATCCATTGTTTGGTGAGTTTTTCCTGGACCGAATTCTGGCGCAGGCGGGAGCGGAGAGCGGCGAAGTCCACCCGGTCGAGCGACTGGTCTTGATTGGAGCACGAAAAGACCACGGTGTCGGCGCCTGTGACGGGGTCTTTCTGCTGCTGCAGGCATTGACCGCAGATCTCCTTCATCATGCATTGCATGGGCGAATTGATGGACCCGATGGCATTGTGCCCGGCTTTCAGATAGGGTGCGAGCACTCCGCGGCGCGCCTGGGCAACAGCGTTCATCATGCCGTCCGACCCAATGGCAATGATGCGATCGCAGGCATTGAGCGCGATGGGCATCGGTCCGAATCTTCCGGTGGCGTATGCCGCCATGGCGTCAACGATGTTCCCGACAAAGGCCCGGTCCTGCGGCCTGCCCGGATGAAAGCCGGGGCCGGTATCGCAGGTCCAGACAATCACGTCGGCGGCGCGCTCGATCTCTTCCACCTTGTAGCGATCAGCAGGACGCTTGTATCCAGCGAAGTAGACGACCTTTGAGCCGTGAGCGCGCAGCGCGGTTCCAATGGAAAACAAGACCGCGTTGCCTAAACCGCCGCCGGCGAGCAGAACCGTTTCTCCCCCTGGCGTTTCAGTTGGCGCGCCAGTGGGCCCCATCAGAATCACGGGCTCGCCGGGCTGCAGCGTGGCGCACAGATCGGAGGATCCACCCATCTCCAGAACAATCAGCGAAATCAGTCCGCGCGCAGGATCGGTCTGCGCTCCGGTTAGAGCAAGGCCCTCCATTGCGAGTGTGGCGCCGTCCGCCTTGCGCGCCATGGTCTCATAGTTTTGCAGGCGATAGAACTGTCCAGGCTGAAAGCTTCGCGCGGCCTGTGGCGCTTCGATGACTACTTCCAGAATGTTGCCGGCGAGGCGTACTACTTTGTGCACGCGCGCCCGCAGACTGCGATTGAGCTGTTCTTGAAGCTCGCACGGGGTTGGGCCGGAAGCGGGACGCCTGGCAAGAGTGCGCGTCACGACAGGGTAGCCTTGCTTGGCGCTGGCCATGGCCTTGACGACATTGCCGCTGAACGATGGGTGCAGGTCGCCGAAGAAACTGAGCGCGCGGCCGTCAGGGCGGATGTTCATCAGCACATGAGGCGTCTCCGGCTTCGAGAGCCGCTCCGGGCTGACTGGGTTGCCATCTTCGTCGATTGCCTGGAAATACTTCCCATCGAGAGTTACGCCGGGGTCTTCGCGGGAGAGCACAGTGTTGGGCTGGGTTCCAGCCGCGATGAGAATGGTGCGGGCAGGCAAGGTCACAGATTCGCCTGTAGCCCGAAGCTGGTTTGCTGACTCGTCCCAGGCCTGCAGGGCGAACTGGATTTCATTGGCAGCGCCATGCTTGTCGAGGTGTACGGCCTCCGGAGCGAGGCATTCAGCGAAGCGCACGCCTTCTTCCATGGCCTTTGCAATTTCCTCATGGTTGAGGGTGTAGCTTGGCGCGTCGATCAGTCGCCGGCGGTATGCAACCACCGCGCCTCCCCAGGAATGCAACAACGCGGTCAACTCCGGCGGCCGTTGTTCATGAGCGGCGGTCTCGCGTTCCCTGCGAATGGTATGCGCGTGAGCCAGAAACTCATCCGCGATCTCTGCTTCTTCCTGCAGCCAGGCGCCGCGGACGGCGGACTCGCCGCGTTCCAGGCAAAGCTTTTCGTAGCGCGAGAGGAATTTCTCCACCTGCACCGCGTAGTAAGCCAGCGACTCGGTGGCGGCATCGATGGCGGTCAGTCCGCCGCCGATGACTACCACGGGCAGACGAAGCTGGAGGTTGGCCAGCGAGTCCTCTTTGGCCGCGCCGGTGAGCTGCAATGCCATGAGAAAATCGGAGGCTTGACGCACACCCCGCGCCAAGCCGTTTTTCATGTCCACGACGGTCGGCTTGCCGGCCCCCATGCACAGGGCAATGTGGTCGAAGCCGAGAGCGAATGCCTGCTCTATCGTCAGTGTTCCACCAAAACGAATCCCGCCAAACAGTGCAAACTCTCGGCGGCGTTCCAGTAGCAAACGAATCAGCTTGAGAAAATTCTTGTCCCAGCGAACCGTGATGCCATACTCAGCAACCCCGCCGAATCCGGCAGTGATGCGGTCGTTGAGGGATTCGTAAAGCTCGGTTACATCGCGAATGGGACGAAATGCGACGCGCTCACCCCGCGTATCGACTCCGGAGATGCTGCTATCGAGCGGTTCGATTTTGAGGCCATCGACGGCGGTGACCGAGTGACCGTCGTTCATCAGGTGATGGGCCAGCGAGTAGCCCGCGGGGCCAGTTCCCACCACCAACACCTTGTAACCGGTTGCGGCTCTGGGAAGCGGCCGGTGAAAATTGAGCGGATTCCAGCGCGTCAGCAGGCTGTAGATTTCGAAGCCGTAGGGCAGCCCCAGAACATCCTTGAGTGTCTGCGTCTCGATCTGCGGGATGTCCACCGGTTCCTGAACCTGGATCACGCATGCCTTCACGCAATCGTTGCAAATGCGATGGCCCGTGCCCGAGCAAAGAGCATTGTCGATTGCGATCACGCCCAGGGCTGCGACCGACAGGCCATTGCCTTTGAGCACGTTCATCTCAGAAATTTTTACTTCGAGCGGACAGCCGGCGAGAGGGACGCCGAAGGCGTTCTTTTCAAACGGAGCATCGTCGGCTTTCATGCCGGACGAACAGCTGTCCCTGCCTCGCGTGTGGCACTTAACGCAGTAGTTGGCCTGGTCGAGCGCGCCCCGCAAGCCGGCGCCGCGGTCGGTGAGTTCGAAGCCTTCGCGGAGCCGCCATTTCTCAGGAGGAAAAGCGTGCGTTTGAATGCCGCTGAGTTGGACCAGTTCCGTCTCTACCCGTCGATAGGGGTCGATCTTTTGAGGCAGCTTAAAGAGAACATCGCCATGGTGCCGAAGCCGGCCGTCCGGCGCAAGCGCCGCCCAGCCCGCATACTCGGCGGCGATCTTCAACTCCTCCGCGCGGGCCGTCTTCTCTTCCAGCCAATCGGTGACGTGGCGTGTAAAGCTGTCTTCGGTGAGCGGCTCGCCAAAGAGCAACTCCAACTGGGCGGAGTGCGCGGGGCCATCAATGGCGGCGGCTGCCTCCGGAGTCAGTCCGGTTGCGGCCTTTCGCTGGACAAACTTCCGCTTCAAAGCGAAGAGTGCCGCATGTGCGGAGTGTTGTGCTGCGAGTGCGCGGAGATCTGCTCCGATATGGAACAACTCGCCGACAAAGTCATCCAGGTACGGCGCCAGATCAAGGATCAGCGTCGAGGTGTGCGGCCGGTCGAGCGAAGTGGGATCGGCGCGGGCCGCAGTCAGCCTCTGATAGAGATCCAGGTCCACGGTGCGCAGCTGATCGAGGAAGGCTTCGTCGAGACACACAAGGCCGTCGTGAGAATAAAGGTCGTCAAATCCGAGTCCGAAGCCCAGGATGAGAGACTGGGATTCGCCGGCAGCTTCTTTCGCGGCTACGGTGTGCATGGTTGTTTGCTCCAAACTCGCATCTTCGCCGGCCAGCCTTCTGGTGGCCGATGCGATGAGTGCAAACTGAGTGCCATTTCATAACTCTCCATAACGCATTGACGAGCCGTGGTCTTACTCATCTTGATCGTCCTGGCGGATTGCGATTGTCGGATTTCGTACAGGTAGGGTTACTGCCAGCAGCAACGGAATGCGCAATTTATCTTGAAAAAACCTGTATTTGCGGCGTAATTCCACCGGTTTGGATGTGGCAGTCCACTTGCACGAGTCGTGGGGTGTGCGCAAGAACGCATGCGCAAGGAGGGTGCGAGATCCATGGCGGAACTGTATGTAATCTGCAGAACTTCAGACATTGCCGATAGTCAGGCGGCAGGGTTTGTGCTGGTGCGTAAAGACGAATCGGGAGCGGCTCAGCCCTGGTCGATTCTGGTCACCAACAAAGGGAATCGCTTTTATGGCTTCGAAAACGCCTGTCCTCATGAGGGGGCGCGGCTTGACACGCGCCGGGGACAATTCCTCGACCAAGAGGGCAATTTCCTGACCTGTGGCCACCATCGAGCCCAGTTCGACCTCGATACCGGCCACTGTTTCATCGGCCCGTGTCAGGGGCAACAGCTGAAGCCGATCGAACTCGTGATCGACGATGGGGACGTGTGTATCTCAGATGCTACATTGGCCGAGGAAGACGGTTTGGACTTGCCCGATGACGAGTCGATGCCGGAGATCACGATCCAGCCAGATTGACGGCGGATTGTCCGGAAGAAATGCCTTCGCGGCGCGCCTGTTGCCGCCCGCTGTGTGGTCCGCAATCCGCTCAGGTGTGTTTGCCTTGGGTATCGTGAGGATTGCCAGCGGTGTTGCGCATCCAGTCGGCCAGTTTCTCGATCTGCCCCCAGATCTCCCGCCGGGTTTGTGCGTCGGCGATAATCTCATCCATTGCACCTCGCATACATAGCAGCCATGCATCGCGCTCGGCTTCGCCAATCGAGACATGCAGGTGACGTTTGCGCAAACGGGGATCGCCCTTCTCCGCCGAATAGAGCTTGGGACCGCCCAGCCACTCTCCCAGATACAGTTTGAGAACCGCCTTGGTTGGCGCCAGATCCGGCCCGTGCAGGGCGCGGATCGCCCGAGCATCCGCAAGAGATTCCATGCGGGCATAGAAGGACTCCACCAGATGATCGACCGTCGCCTCGCCGCCAATCCGCTCATACAAAGTGAGAACTCTTATCGTGTTCATCACCATGGACTATAGCAATTGCTCTTCCAATGTTTTGGGTCGATGCGGAATCGGCACCATACCCCACATCTGCTTCACAAGTATCCGCTCTGCCTCGGGAAACTCGCCATAACGTGCATTTCAATGCCAATCATCCATGTCAGGATTGGCAGATTCCCAACACAGATTCGAAGACCCGGCGCGGAAATGTATGCATCCCGACAGAGTGTGGGACATCGGAACCGCACTGTTTTCAAAACGTTACCTAATGGCACGGTAGTTGCAATATATCCCGGCAAGCGCAACGTTCGGAAAGCGAGGGAGTATGGGGGAACAGGCAAAGGGATCAATCGCCAAGCTGACGATACTGGAACCGGCGGGCGCGGTGATGCAAAAGATCGCGGAGCAAAAGGGATGCGGCACGAAAGGCGGCAGCGGAAAGGCCAGCTGCGGCTCTGGTGCTGGGCAGAACGATCTGGCCCCGGAGATCTGGGAGAAGGTCAAAAACCATCCCTGCTACAGCGAAGAAGCGCACCATCATTACGCGCGCATGCACGTTGCCGTGGCGCCTGCCTGCAACATTCAATGCAACTACTGCAACCGCAAGTACGATTGCGCCAATGAGTCACGCCCCGGTGTGGTCAGCGAAAAGCTCACTCCGGAGCAGGCCGCGAAGAAGGTTCTCGCCGTTGCCTCCACGATTCCGCAGATGACGGTGCTCGGCATCGCCGGCCCGGGCGATCCGCTGGCCAATCCCGAGAAGACCTTCAAGACCTTCGAGCTGATTGCGGCGACCGCGCCCGATATCAAGCTCTGCCTCTCTACCAACGGGCTCATGCTGCCCGACCATATCGAGACGATCAAGAAGTTCAAGGTCGATCACGTCACCATCACCATCAACATGGTTGACCCGGAGGTTGGAGCCAGGATCTATCCGTGGGTGTTCTACAAGCACAAGCGGTACACCGGCGTGGAAGGCGCAAGAATCCTCTCCGAGCGGCAGTTGCAGGGACTGGAAATGCTGACTGCGAATGGAATCCTGTGCAAGGTTAACTCGGTCATGATTCCGGGCGTGAACGACCAGCACCTGGTGGAAGTCAACCGGGCGGTAAAATCGCGCGGCGCGTTTCTTCACAACATCATGCCGCTGATCTCCGCGCCGGAGCACGGCACCGTCTTCGGCCTGAATGGGCAGCGCGGCCCCACGGCGCAGGAACTGAAAGCGCTGCAGGACAGCTGCGAAGGCGAAATGAACATGATGCGCCATTGCCGCCAGTGCCGCGCCGATGCTGTGGGTTTGCTCGGCGAGGATCGCAGCGCCGAGTTCACCACCGACAAGATCATGGAGATGGACGTCAACTACGATTTTGCCACGCGCCAGGCCTACCAGGAGAAAGTCGAAGTGGAACGGCAAGCCAAGGTTGCGGCCAAGCAAGCCGAACTTGAAACGCTGGCGGGCGAGCGCAGCGACATCAAGATACTGGTTGCCGTGGCCACCAAGGGCAGCGGGCGAATCAATGAGCACTTCGGCCACGCCAAGGAGTTCCAGGTGTATGAGCTGAGCACGGCGGGCGCCAAGTTTGTGGGCCATCGCCGCGTGGACCTCTACTGCCAGGGCGGCTTCGGCGAAGAAGACAGCCTGGACACGATCATTCGCGCCATCAACGACTGCCATGCGGTCTTCGTAGCCAAGATTGGCGGCTGTCCCAAGGACACGCTGCAAAAGGCTGGCATTGAGCCGGTGGATAAGTATGCTCTGGAGTTCATCGAACAATCCGCGATCGCCTACTTCAAGGAGTACGTAGGGAAGGTGAAATCCGGCGAGATTCAGCATGTAGAGCGTGGCGACGCGTCGATCCGTCAAGGTGCTTTGTTGGCCTGAGCGCGCGTAGAACTTTCGATTAAGAAGAAAGGAAGAAAATGGCATACCGTATCGTGGCAAAGAACTGTACCTCCTGCTCTGCATGTGAGCCGGAATGTCCCAACGACGCAATCTCCGAGCAGGGCGCCAGCTTTGTGATCGATCCGGCAAAGTGCACCGAGTGCATCGGCTTCCACGACGAACCGCAGTGTGTCTCGGCCTGCCCCATAGACGGCACCTGCATCATCAACACGGACTACCCGCGGTATCAACCGCAAGCTTAGGAGAGGCATATGAACGTAACGATCACTCCGGCGGCGGAAAAATTCATTCGACGCTTCCTCCGCTTCGCCGTTAGTCCTGAAAGCGGCTTTCGTCTGACGGTAACCCCGGGCGGCTGTTCCGGTCTGGCGGCGGAATTTGACGTGGAGCCGGCTCCTCGGGAGGGCGATGCCGTCGTCGAATGCAACGGGATGCGGCTGTTTCTGCCGGCTGAAACCAGATTGCTGCTGGAAGGCGTGACGATTGACTTTGTGGAATCGCGGATGCAAAGCGGCTTCGTCTTTCACGATCCGAAATCCAGCGGAGCCTGTTGCTCGTCCGCTTCTCCGCTTGTGACATTAGGCGGCCTGGTCGGATCCAAAGCAGGCCGGCCCGATTAGGGCGAATCGTCCTGGATCGAAACATGGAGGCAGTGATGTTTCCCTCAGAGCTGGGCCGTCATGAAGAGTTGCTTGCGCAAGCGGTGCTAGGCGTGGGAATACCCGCAGAGGCTGAACAGCACCTGCGCAAAGCCGGACTGGCTTTTGCTCAGGACGATCTTGCGGAGTGGCACCTGTGTGAGGCGAGAAGAATTGCTCCAGACCATGCGGCAATTTTGATCGCTTATTACCGCTATTACTTTTACAAGGGTCGGCTCGATGAGGCTCTGGAGATCGCTCGTACCTGCCTGGTCAAGGCGGCGGTAGATATGGGACTGGCCTCGCGGTTGATTGACGACTGGCGGCAGGTAACGCGGGAAGACGCCGTATTCGATTCCTACGATGCAGTGCTGCCCCGCTTTTATCTGTTCACCTTGAAAGGCTATGCCTACCTGCAAATGCGCCTTGGGAATTTCGACGAGGGGCGAGACGCGGTAATGAAGCTAATGGAACTTGACCCTGGCGACAAAATCGGTGCGACCGTTCTGTTGGGTGTACTGGAACGGATCGGAAAAAGCGACGATGAGTTAGATGGTTAAAGGCGTTTGCAATAGGAGTGGCGATCGTGCCGAGAGACGCAATAGGCAGATGGAGGAGAGTCTGATATGGGAGATATCAGCCGCGACAGCGATGTAGTCGAAATTAACGGACCGCCGGCATTCAACTACGGCGACAAGGTGCGCTCACGCCGCTCCATACGCAACGACGGAACTTTTCCGGGCAAGGATATCGGCGAAATCCTGGTCAAGAAAAGCGAGGAAGGCTATGTTACCGGCATCGGTACCTTCCTCCAGCAGTTCTATATCTATACCGTTGATTTCATCAACACCGGTTATCGCGTCGGCATGAAGCGCAAGGAGTTGGAACCGCTTGAGATTTGTGCAGGAGGAGAAGCTCATGAGTGAACCGCGCATGCCGAAATACGGGTGGGGACAACGGGTGCGGGCCAACGTTGATTTATACAACGATGGCTCGTTTCCCGACGCTGCCGAAGGCGCTCTGCTGGTTACCAGTGGAGATTCCGGCGAGATCGTGAATGTTGGGAGGCATGAGGAATCAAATACGCCCGTCTATCTGGTTGAATTTCCCGAGAACCGCGTGGTTGGTTGTCTAGAAGAGGAACTCGTAGTGGAGTAGAGGCGCGATGGCAACTTCCAATGCTTCACCAACAGCGGCAGCCGGACACTATCAGCCCAATGCGTTCGATCGCAAGCTCGTGGAACGAGCGCTTCGCGAGCGTACCCGCTATCGCTACGTGACTCCCTCGGTGCGGATTGTCGACGGTGGATTGTGGGTTGAAAGTCCATGCTGCTCGCGCCGGATCGATACCAAGGGAGGGGTGGTGGACATCGCGCTGTTGCTCTGCCCAGAGCCCGGTGCTTGGCAACTCTACCGAAAGGATCATAAGGCCGAGAAATGGTTGTTGCACGGAACATATCAATGGCTCTCCGAACTGCTGGAAGAGTTGAAGAACGATCCACAGCAGCAATTCTGGCAATAGAGAGGATGCAATGTTTATGAAAGTGATGATCCGCAAAAGCAGCTCCGGCGAACTCTCCGCATATATCGCCAAGAAAGACCTGGAAGAGCCCATTGTAGAAGTGGAAAAGCCTGGACTCTGGGGCGGACTGATAACCCTGGCCAACGGCTGGAAGCTGGCGCTTCCCGCGCTAAGTGCCGACACCGCGCTCCCAATCACCGTGGAAGCGCGCCGAATGGAGGCCTAGCGATGGGTCTTGGAGCAGACGAACTGGCTGCGATCGATGCCCTGCTGGCGGCGGAAGCGTTATCCGAGCCCGGTGGGGATGCGAGCGCCCGTGCGGAATTTCGCCGGCGATTTCCCACCCTGTCGCTGACCCGTTGCGATGCGTCCGACATCGACGTTGAGACCCCATTTCGTGTGTACCCAGGGCTGAACTTGTACCTCGTGGATGCCGCCGATCATTGTTGGCGCATCACATCCGATCCGGCGCGAGCCACCGGCATTGTGATCGCTCGCCATGCGGAGTGTCTATGAAACCTTCCTGGATTCCGCTCTCCGACCCAGACATTTCTCCGGCTGAGATCGAGGCGGTCAAAAGCGTCCTCGAATCGCCGCAATTGTCCGGCGGTCCGGTGGTAGAGGAATTCGAAGAAGCGTTTGCCCGCTACACAGGCCGCCGCCACGCCGTGGCGGTTGCCAGCGGTGGAATGGGCATGCTGCTGACGCTGAAGGCGTACGGAATCGGCCCCGGCAACGAAGTCATTGCGTCCCCGTATTCATGGCGCGAAACAGCGCACGCGATCGCTTTGACGGGAGCGCGCCCGGTCTTTGCGGATGTCGATTACTGGTCCGCCACGCTGGCTCCCGCCAAGGTAGAGAAGGCGTGCACCGACAAGACATCCGCCATTGTTGCCGGCAATACCAACGGGCACCCAGCCCCATGGGCGGAACTGCAAGCCCTGGCATCGCAGCGGAACGTCCTGCTTATCGAGGATTCCACCGAGGCAATCGGGTCGACCTATAAAGGACAGGTCGTCGGAAGCTTCGGAGACTGTTCCATCTTCGACTTCTCCCAGCCCAGCCCACTAAGCTCCGGAGAAGGCGGCATGGTGGTGACCGACAATAGCGAAATCGCATCCATGTTGCGCCGCCTGCGGGGACGCCGGCAGGAGGAGCGCGATTCGGTCGTCATCGGAATGGAAGCTCCCTACCGCGCCGGTATCAGCGATCTCACGGCGGCTCTGGGCTTGGCCCAATTGCGCCGTATCGACACCATTCTGGAGCGGCGCAAGCGCGTCGAGCGAAGCTATTTTGAGCATGTGAAATCCTTCGAAGGCATCAAGGATCCCTATGTCGCGCCGGAGGTCACCTCCATACACTGGTTCCTCTACTTGGTGCAGCTGGGCACACGCTTCACGCGCTCCAGTCGCAACTCTATCATCGAGGATCTTCGCACGGAAGGGATCGATGCCGCTGCCTACTGCAGGCCGATGCATGCGCAACGCCTCTATGTCGAAATGGGCTATCGGCGCGGGGAGTTGTTCGTGTCGGAAAAGCTCTCCGACCGAGCGGTAGCTCTGCCCTTTCATGGGCATCTGACCGATCAGCAGGTCGCCTTTATCGTAGGCACCATGAAGGATGCCTCCGTCAACGTGGGGGCCGGATCGGCGATTTACTAGGTTCCAGTTTTTCGTTCCGCTCTTCTCACCACATGCGAGAGGCGCGGAATGTACAAACGGGCAGTTTTGAACAACGAATCTGAAGGGGAGGAAGCAATGCCTATAGTTACTGTCATGCCATCGGGAACAAAGGTTGAAGTGGCGGAGGGTTCTACGCTGTTGGAGGCGATTAGGGCGGCGGGTCAAACCATCGGGCACAAGTGCGATGGAAATGCCGATTGCGGCACCTGCCACATCTTCGTGCTCGAGGGGCGCAAGGGAATTTCCAAGCTGAATTCAGCGGAGAATGCCAAGCTCGATAGCATCGTGGGAGTCAGTTCCAAATCCCGGCTCGCCTGCCAGGCCATGCTCAAGAACGAAGATGTAACGGTGGAGCTGCTCGGCTTTGCGTCGGGCTTTTGACGGATAGTTCATCGCAGAATTGCGCAGGAAAGGATGCTCGCCATGCAAACGCTGATTCATGTCCGCTTTTCGCCGGATGGCACCGTTACAGAGATTGGCGCCAGGCCCCAGGGAGTCGATGCTCAATCATGGTTCAACTACTTGTCGCAGGCCGCCGGAAATGCCTATCAGGCTCTCTCTGGAGGACGCGGTCTGTTCCGTCTTGAGCCGCAGGAACTGGACGGGCTCAAGGAAGCATACGCAAAGTAGCGGGCTTGCGCACTGTGAGCAGAGCGCAGAAGCTGGATTGCCTTTCGGTGGAACTCATGCTCTGGATGTTGGCTTCCTAACTTTCGCTGACGGGAGAACCCAGCAGCGTTGCTGGAATGAAATCGGTAACGCCCCGCCCAAGCATAATGTCCACCTTGCCCCGGACCGACTCCACCCGGAATGGTTTGGCAAGGAGTCCATGGGCGCCGGACTTGAGGCAGGCCTGCGCAAGCGGATCGTCCACGGCCTCTGTCACGATGAGAATTCTGGCGCCGGGAATCGCGGAGGCAATGTCGCTCAGCACGCTTGTGCCGGAGGCTTGCAGAATATCCAAGCCGAGTAGAATCAGATCCGGCTTCCAACCCCGCGCCTTGGCGAATGCCGCATCCAGAGTCGGAAACTCGTGCGTTTCATTTTCGTCCTGCAGCATGAACTGCAACACAGCGCGATCGATGTCGTCGCCCCCTACGACAAAGATGCGCTTATTCTCAACCGATCGAGAGCTTTCCACTCCAATCTGCATAGACCCCCCGGAAACACAATCTCGTATGGAACTCAGGTTTAACTGCAACTGCAGTTCCAAACCTTTAGCCTCAAAATCAAGCTATATCGTTTCGCCCGGTACCCGAAGTTGTTCTGTACGCGACAGATAAGTTTCTAGATGTCGCCTTTGGAACAAGCCCGCCTAGTCCTTGCAGCAATTCTCCGTATTGATAGCAAAGCAGTTGCAGGTAGCTCTGGCCGAACGGGGACTTGGCAACGCGATTGCAGTTACCAGTGATAGCCGATCCCGTCAGGCAGGGAAAAGCACCACAAAAAAGCCGGTGAGCTGAAAGCGAGTACGTATGACCGATTTGGAAACCGTCAAAGCGGAGATCAAGAAACTATCCTCGCAAGCGGTACAGGCCAAGATGAACCTGCACGATCTTGCCGAGGATCTTCCGATTAATTGGGAGCAGATACTCGAGGTCGCGCAGCGGGCGTATGACACCTACCGGGAGTTGGAGACCAAGCGGGGCATTCTCAAGGCGGCTGGAGCGTAAATGGCAACGCATTCGGAAACACCTGCGCTGACGCGCGATGGAAGATCATGGAGTCCATCGTATCTTCTCGACATCTCGCAAGAGACTTGTATCGGGTGCGGCCGTTGCTTCAAGGTCTGCGGACGTTCGGTGATGACCTTGATGGGCATCACCGAAGAGGGCGATCTAGTCGGCATTGATGAAGACGAAGAGTACGAACGCAAAGTCATGACCGTCACCGCGCCAGGCGCATGCATCGGGTGTGCCGCCTGTTCTCGCGTCTGTCCCAAAGACTGCCAGACGCACGGGCCAGCCTGACCGCGGGCCGGCCGGATGGAGAACTCATGAAGCCAGAGGCAATCTACGCGCTCCTGAGCCAATGCAATGCGGCTTGCGACTGCGACCCATTCGATGGGCACGTGTTGGCGTGTATTGTTTCTGCCGGCGCAATGGAGACCGGTCCTGGCAGGTCGCTCACGGACGCCTTGGGCATCTCCGGAAAAGTTCTGCGGCGTTCGTGCGAGCAGTACTTTCCCGGTGCGCTGGCCCATCTCGAACCCTTCGGGCTGGATGGCGAGCCTGCAGTCGAAGAGGATGAGCGATGCTTGCGGGAGCTCCTGGGGCGCTCCCGCACCGCCGCGGGACCGCTGAGCTCGCTGCTTGCCATCCTCATTGCGCGCCGTTCCACACGTCCGAACCACCTTTGGCAGGACCTTGGCTTGCCCAATCGCGGCGAACTGTCCACGATTATGTCACGTCACTTCGCGCCTTTGGCCATGCGCAATAATCAAGACATGAAATGGAAGAAATTCCTTCACCGGATGATCTGCCGCGATGAAGGATTTCGCCTGTGCGCCGCCCCTTGTTGCTCTGAATGCAGTGACTTCGAGGACTGTTTTGGTGATGAGTCGGGCGAGAGCCTGCTGGCGCGCATGCGCTTCCAAGTCGAAGCTCAAGGGCTGATTTCCATCCAAGCCGGCTGCGAGCAATGACAGAAACTCGACATGTACTGAACGCGACAATCCTCACCTTCCTCCGCCTGGTATCTCCCTAAGTATCCGCAGTTGCAACGAATCCCGATTGGCAAGCGACGTGCTTCCTACCATGGAAACACGGATCGAATTCCACTAGCGGTCGATGGTGGCTCCGGAACTGGTTCAGGAAGGTCGCGATGACAGAGAACGCTCACGCATGGGTCTATCTGGATAACAACGCCACGACGCGCGTGGATACGCGTGTGGTAGAGGCGATGTTGCCTGTCTTTCGCGAGCAATTTGCCAACCCATCCTCAACTCATGCCCTGGGAGCGGCGGCATCGGGTACTGTACGGATAGCGCGCCGACAGGTCCAATCGCTGATCGGAGCCGGGCGGGAAAGCGAGATCGTCTTTACCTCGGGTGGAAGCGAGTCCAATAACGCGGCCATCTTTTCAGCTCTGGAAACAGAAGTGGGGCGCGATGAAATCGTGACTTCCGCGGTCGAACACCCGGCGGTGCTTGCCGTCTGTGACTATCTGGAGCGGATGGGAAGGGCGAAGGTGCACCGCATCCCCGTGGATCGCGTCGGCCATCTTGATATAGAGGCGTATCGCGCGTCCCTCAGTGAGAGGACGGCCCTGGTGTCGATTCAATGGGCCAACAATGAGACCGGCGTTGTGTTCCCTGTTAGCCAACTGGCCTCGATGGCGCATAAGGCGGGCGCACTGTTTCACTGCGATGCGGTTCAGGCCGCCGGGAAGATCGCAATCGATGCGCAGGCGGCGCAGGTCGATATGCTCTCAATCTCCGCCCATAAAATCCATGGACCGAAAGGCGCAGGTGCTCTCTATGTTCGCCACGGAGTCCGCTTTGTGCCGCTGCTTCACGGCGGCCGTCAGGAGCGGGGACGGCGAGCCGGTACGGAGAATACCGCGGCAATCGTGGGCTTTGGGCTGGCTGCGGAATTGGCGGCTGAAGCGTTGTCGCAAGAAATGCCCAGGATTGCTCTGCTGCGCGATCGGCTGGAGCGGGAAATTCTGCGACTGGTTCCCGGATCGATCCTGGTAGGCGACAGAGATGGTCGCCTGCCCAACACGCTCAACATCGCATTTGAAGATGTGGAGGCCGATGCGATTCTTCTGCTGCTGGACCGCGCTTCAATTGCAGCTTCTTCTGGGTCGGCCTGCGCGACTGGATCGATGGAGCCGTCTCATGTTTTGCGCGCCATGAAGCTCCCATTCAGCTATCTGCGCGGCGCGGTGCGCTTCTCATTCTCACGCGAGAATTCGGAGCAGGATGTGGATCGTGTCCTCGATGTTCTCCCACAACTGGTGTACGAACTGCAAACTCTTTCTTTCCCAAAGGAGGCTGCGTGTGACTAACTCGACGAACGTCGTAATCAACGACTCGACACTGAGAGATGGAGAGCAGGCTCCAGGGGTGGCCTTCACCCTCGACGAAAAGCTTGCCATTGCGCTCGCGCTGGAAAGCGCCGGCGTGGAGGAGATCGAGTCGGGCACGCCGGCCATGGGAAGGCGGGAGATCGAGCAGATCGAGGCCATCGGCTGCGCGTTGCACAAAGCCGAACCCATCGCCTGGTGCCGCATGACGCGCGCCGATGTGGATGCCGCAATGCAGACCGGGTTGAAGCGGGTGAACCTCTCCATTCCGCTCTCGGATATTCAGATGCACGCAAAGCTGAAAGCCGATCGAGCCGGGGTGCTCCGGCGGATCGAAGACGTCATCTCATATGCCATGGATTGCGGCCTGCGCGTGGCGATGGGAGGCGAAGATTCCAGCCGCGCCGATATAAACTTCCTGCTCACCGCGCTGGAAACCGCCGCCAAAGCGGGGGCTCATCGCTACCGCTTTGCAGACACACTTGGCAATATGGAGCCATTCGGCGTCTATGAGGTTATTACCCGGCTGCGTAACGCTAGCGGCCTCGAACTTGAATTCCACGGTCATGATGATCTAGGCCTGGCAACCGCAAACACTCTGGCAGCAATTCGCAGCGGAGCAACGCATGCCAGCGTCTGTGTTATGGGTTTGGGAGAACGCGCCGGCAACGCAGCACTGGAAGAGGTGGTCGCGGCGCTCAACCGTTTTACCGGCGCATGCAGCAACATCGATCTCGCACAGTTACCGCACCTCGCCGAACTCGTCGCCACCGCGGCACGCCGCCCGATTCCTGCTGGAAAGGCGATCGTTGGAGCCAGCGCATTCACCCATGAATCCGGTATTCACGTCGACGGCCTATTGAAGGACCCGTTGACTTATGAAGCGATGTCTCCCCAACTCTTCGGACGTACCCGCGAGATTGTGCTTGGAAAACATTCGGGCATTGCGTCGGTGAAAGGCGCGCTACGCTCGCTTGGCCTGGCCTCAGATGACGACCTGAGTCAGTGGGTCCTGACTCAGGTGCAGGAGCGTTCGATTCAGGCCAAACGCGTCATCAGCACCGAAGAGTTGGTGGATTTTTATCATCGATTCAGCGACGCTCCGATACCCCTCAACAAACCATTGGAGATGAACTATGACTGTGCTTGAACAGCTATCCAGGCTTTCTTCCGCGGAAGACTTCTTCCTATTTCTGGACGTTCCCTACGATCCGGACGTGCTCAACGTCTCGCGCCTTCACATCCTCCGGCGGATGGGCGACAACCTTCGCAAGGCCCCTCCCGAACCGGACGATGCCAAGGCCCGCGAATATTTCCGGGTCCACCTCGAGGGGGCGTACCAGGATTTTGTAAGCTCCTCGCCCATCCACGAGCGTGTGTTTAAAGTGCACAAAGATGCAGTTCGTCCTCACACCGGTCCTCTGGTCCATCTCTCCATTCCCGGTGGGGGACAAGAACTGCTCTAGCAGCGATCCGGAACAGGAGCTGATCATGTCCGAGTTGAATACCGGTCCCATCCCGGAAAGGACCCAACTGGGGCCTAATACGGTTCGCCTCATCTTCCTGCCCGGAGGACAGAGCGTGGAGTTTGAGGCGGGCAAACTGCCATACCGGGAACATGGCAAACCGCAATCCATTCTCGACGTGGCGATCAATTTTGGTCTTCACCTGGAACATGCCTGCGGCGGAAGCTTCGCCTGCTCTACCTGTCACGTGGTGGTGAAAAAAGGCGGAAATCTGCTCAGCGAATGTAGCGAAGAGGAGGCTGACCGGCTGGATATGGCGGCCGATCTGCAACTGCACTCGCGGCTAGGCTGCCTGGCGGTGATTGAAAAACCGGGCGAAGTCGTGGTGGAGATACCGCAGTGGAACCGTAATTATATTAGCGAAGGCGGCGGCAGCACGTTGTAGGTGTAAACGATCAGCGGCGCGAACACTACATCCCCTCCACCCTCGAGCGCCAGATCCCTGAAACGCCATATGCAGGGTCTAGCTCGGCAGACTGCGGCAGAATGGGAAAACCGCTCATCGACGCAACTAGGAACCGCCCAAGGACGTAGCCAATGTCGCTGGCGTGGGCCGCAAGCTGGTCTAGTGAACCCTCGCGCCTAAGAAACGCTGAGACCGCCGGTCGCAGAATTGAAGATTATCCTTTAAGGGGAATCTTGGTGGCGGCGCGTGGACTCGAACCACGGACCTACGGATTATGAGTCGACAATCGTGGCCCTGAAACGCTATATGCAGGGTCTAGCTCGGCAAAATGCGGCAGAATGAGGCAAACCGCGCAACCTGGACGCAACTAGGAACAGCTTGTTTCCGAGTAAAGTCGGGGAGGTTTGCCGGGACAGCAAGCACAACTCTGAGTTCGGTTCATGGAGTAGGTCATTGTACCGGCGATCGGGCGCGTTTCTTTGAGGGCGGTTTAGCCGCCTGCGGCTCCGGGGCCAGCCCACGGCTCAGCGCACCCTTCACCATTGCGTCGAAGGCAACCACCCGCGACTCTTCGCTGAATGGCAGGCGTCCCGTAATCGCCAGCTTCGCAATCCCAATTGCGACCGCCAGGAACATCAGCGCCAGCACGCGCGAGTTACCCTGTTCCAGGAGGCCTGCGGCCTGGCATTCCTCAACGCACCGAATGAGTGTGCCGAAGGCCCGCTCACCAGCCTCGTTTGCTTCCGGATATTCGTAGCGTCGCGGAGCGTCGAAGATCACCTTGAAATGGTCCGGATTGCGCAGCGCAAATTGAATAAATCCATTACCGGTAAGGCGGAACCTTTCGTAAGCAGTCTTGCCCGGCTCGGTGGCCGTTACCATCGCCTCCGTCAGCCGGTTGTATCCCTCGGTCGCAACCGCTGACAGCAAGTCGTTTTTGTCCCGGAAGTGACGGTAGCAAGCACTGTGCGAGACACCGGCGACTCGCGCCACCTCGCGTAAGGTGAACGCTTCGGCACCCTTCGTTCGGATCAAGTCCAGCGCGGCATCCAGCAGAGCCTGCTTCAGGTTTCCATGGTGGTACGGCCGCTTGGGTTTCATCTTCTCCTTTATATTGCACCAGGCGCCGACGAGCGGGAAAGCGGCGTCCCGATCTGAATATGAAAATAAATTTCAAAACCCTCTTGACAGAATGTAACCATCGGTCACATTATACCGCTTGTTACCAGTGGTCACATTATCGACGGCAGGATTGAACAGGGTCGAATGTCAGCCCAGTAACCGAAAGGAGTTCCTACCATGAAGACTACAGCTGGGATACTTGCAGGACTGCTGCTCGCAGCCACAGTGGCGCTGGGCCAGCAATATCAACCGAAGCCATTTCCGCAGGAAGCTAACACGGCGCTGGCCGCCAGTACGGATCACGCGTCACCAGCAGCAACCAATGTCGGCTTGCCATCGTCGATGGCCGCCAACCAGGGAAGCACGGCCGCAGTTGACACCGGCTCGTCATTTCCAAGCGCCGCCAACCCGTCCCTGAACAGCAACTCGGACGCAATCGGGAGTAATGCGGCCAACGGCGGCTCGCCATTTCCAAGCGCCGCCAACCCATCAAAGTAAAGTAAAGATGCACCGTACCGGGTGTCCCACCCTACCTTGTTTTTGGGTAGGGTGAGATCGACCTTCGCCCCGCTGTTTTGCCGAGTAAAGGGTCCCCAGAAAGGAAAATCGAGATGAGACGCAACCCATTCCTCACAGCAACTCTGGTCCTGCTTGCCTTCGCCTTGTTCCCAGCCGCGGCACAGCAAGCGATGGCTGCCGACTGCACGCTTGCCAGCGCCGCTGGAAGCTGGACATACAGCTTCAACGGATCGGTGTTCAACTCCCAGGCCAACACCTTTATTCCCTTGGCAACCATGGGCAAAATTGAATTCGATGGACACGGTAAGGTCAACGGCAGCGAGACCGATGCCTCTCCGGCCGGCATTCAACCGGTTACCTACACGGGAACCTACACCGAGAACCCGGACTGCTCCGGCACCATCACGTTGACGACGTCGTTAAGCCAGACCTTGACGGTCAACTTTGAAGCTGGCAACGACAACAACGAAGCCTACCTGATTATCACCTCTCCCGGCTTTGTGATGACGGGCACGACCAAGCGAGTCATATACCACGGGAATTAACGCTGCGGCGCGGAGTTTGGCGGACCAATACTTAACCGAAGCCCGGGCGTGGGCCAGAGTTGGCGCGGTTCCCAACCTGGGGCTGCTTGCGAAAGCGCAGCTTTCGCACCAAAGAAACGCTGAGACCGGCGCTCGCTGAGTCGAATAGAGGTGTTTGAAGGAAAACACTGGTGGCGGCGCGTGGACTCGAACCACGGACCTACGGATTATGAGATTCCGCTGCCCTCTCCCGCTTACCCAAAGTCAAGAACTTGGCGGTGGATACGAGCCCGATTCTGGGGTCGCCTCCTCTTAACGTGCGCCCTATTGTGCGCTCATGCGGGACGCATGGTTGCACCTCTGGCCACCAGTCCGGCGGTCTTGATTCTGGGGTTATAAACCGGTTTTTTTGAACGTACTGGTCGTCGGTTCCATCGGAACGAGACCGCTGCAACGATGCCGAACCGGAGACCATGCTCCACCCGCAAACACCCACCACGGAGGTCACTATGCGAGTCGCCCTGTACGCCCGAGTCAGCACCCTGAACGGCCAGCACCCCGAGATGCAGCTTGCGGAGCTGCGCGAGTTTGCCGCACGCCGTGGGTGGGAGATCATCGGCGAGTATGTTGATGCGGGGGTGTCCGGCTCCAAGGAGTCCCGCCCTGCACTTAACCGCCTGATGGCCGACGCCCATCGCCGCCGGTTCGATGCCGTGTTGGTGTGGAAGATCGATAGGTTCGGGCGGTCGCTGAAACACCTGGTGAATGCCCTTGCCGACCTCGATAGCATTGGGGTGGCGTTCATCAGCCTGAGGGACAACCTCGACCTGACCACGCCGACTGGGCGGCTGATGTTTCAGGTGGTGGGAGCCATGGCGGAGTTTGAGCGGGCGCTGATACAGGAACGGGTGCGTGCAGGGCTGCGGAATGCCAAGGCGAGGGGGCAGCGGCTCGGTCGGCCACGCCGGGTCGTAGACCGTGACACGATCCTCCGCATGAAAGCTGATGGCGCCAGCCTGCGGGACATCGCCACCGTGCTGGGGGTCGGCTACGGCACAGTTCGCGGACGGGTGGCGGCTGGTGCATGAGCAACCACCACCACAACGGCGCCGGTATCACCGCGAGGCAGACCTGCGAGTACTGGGTCAACCTTACCGAGTGCGCTTTTGCAAACCCGGGGGAGCCCGAACCGCCGGCGCTTATCTGCGGGAGGCCGGCAAGGTTCCACCGCACCTTCGCGGATGGCACGCGGCAGTGGCTCTGCCTGCAGCATCGGCTCTATCTCCTCTGGGTTCACGCCTGCGTAACCGCTGAGGACTGGATTCAGGATCATATCGACCCAAGGTTCTGTTGGTGTGGGTGGCTTCGGTGGCCGTGGCGCAAGTGATCCCTGCACCTATCGGCACGGCCACCGAAGCCGCAATCCAGTGAGCGGAAAACCTTCCCAACGGCAGCGCTCGCCGGCTGCCCATTCAAAGAACTTAGGGTGGCGGTTCCAGTGGGCGGCAATCAGGTGTTTGTAGCCCACGGGGGGGGTGCCAGAAAACCACATCGGGGCTCCTTTCAATCGGAATGCTGCTACAGTGGTCAACGCTCCTCATGCTGCGGGGGTACCGTAGCTCTTGGGGTAGATAGTGAGATACTTGGACTGTCCTCGTTATCGATCCCGTTGGCTGCGACGATGGACGACGAATCGAATCGACTATGAAGGCACTAAATCTCTACTCAAGTCGGCCGCTCAGGAATGTACTAGCATTCCTTTCCTTGGCATGCGCGCCACTGCTGGCGGGCACCTATCCGATTGACAGGCTTGTGGACGAATCGGAATTGATTGTAGTCGCCAGGGTTTCCAAGGGAACGCCGATTGTGCAGGGGTACTTGGACTGGGCGCAAGGTGAGCACCCAAACCTACCCTACACGCACACAGCATCCATCATCAGAGAGATCAAAGGGCACTGCGAAAAAAGCATCACCATAAACCACTTTATCGGGCACGGGCCATACATCGGGCCGGTCCCCGGTGAAACACATATTCTGTTCTTGCGGCATTTCAAAGACATTTACATACCTACGACCCATTTTCTTATTGCAGTACCTGCACTGGATGGGCCTGGGGCTGTGAGAGGGCCAGATTCCACGGATCTCCAGGTAGTGATGGATGAAATGGGGATGGTCCTAGTCTCCCCAGACGCAACCGCAGAGAGCAAAGATGCTGTGCTTTTTGCTACACTGCGCGGGCCACCAGACGAGAAGTTTGATCAATACCTGCGGGCTGGATATAGGACGTCGGACAAGTGGCTCCAATACCGGTTTATGCTCACATTGATCAATCGAAACGATATTTCAACACTTGCTGAAGCTCAGGAGTTGCTGTTGGGTGGAACCCTACAGGGGAGAGACGAGGAAGCTCTTGCGAATGCGATTGGGCGCCTTTCCAACCCCGGCGCGGTTCCTGTGCTGAAGACTCTGCTGAAGTCTCCCGATCCGATGCTCCGAAATGCTGCGGTTGAAGGGATGAGGCATTCTGCGGGTATGTCGGAGGTGCCATTGCTGATCGACGCTTTGGACGACCCTGATCAGAAGGTGGCAGGCGGTGCCTCGTCCGCGTTATGGGATATTACGGGGAAAAGGGTTTGCGACGCTCAAGAACTCAGGGAGAATCTGCCGTTTTGCGTGGAAAGCTGGCAGCAATGGGCGCACCGTGACCCCACAAAATGAAATGCCGTCTCTTCCCGCAGCGGAAGATCTTTCGGCTCCGGGGGCACCCACTGAGTCGGCGCATGGTAGAGGTGGTAAATCGCCTAAACCGCTCACTCAAGGCGGAATCTAAGATACTCAAACTCTTCACAGAACTCGATAACTTCAGATGCACATGGCGGAAAAGGGCAAGGTCAATGTACGAGTCGAGTAAGAAGCTGGTTGAGTCGGTCGGAAGCGTGGTCGTTCTCAGTAGCATACTTTGCGGCCTTTCAATGGCGCAGACCACGAGAGAACCGACGTCCGACGTGCACAAGAGCAGGAAGCAGCAGATTATTACATTCGCTTTGATCCCGGCGCAGACCGCCAAGTCTACCGTTGCGCTGACAGCTACAGCTAGTTCCGGCCTGACGGTCAATCTCACTTCGTTAACTCCGGCCACCTGCTCGATCTCTGGCTCCGTCGCCTCTTTGCTTGCTGCCGGAACGTGTACAATTCGAGCCAATCAAGCGGGAAATGAGGTCTATGCGGCGGCTCGCATGGTTACGCAAAGCATCTGGGTTGGCTCCGCTAGTAGCAACTCGGGTCTTTTCGATATCACTCGGGCTGGAGCAATCCTCCAGGACGCCTCCCCGCCGACACCACCGCTTCCACCACCCCCGTCCGTCTGCCCATTTCCAACCGTGGTGTCCGTATCACCCAATCTGTGGATAGCAGGAAAAACCTACCGGATCACCGTGACCGGAACGGGCTTCACCTCCCCAGCGGAAGCTCGTGAATCTTGTCCCATACCCTGGTTCACGGCGGGTGAGGAAGCGGGTTCGGCGATCCTGCTTAACGCAACAATCCTCAACTCAACTACGATGATTGGTACCGTCGCAATAGCGGAGGCTGCCCCGGAAGAGACGGCTAAAGTCATACTCTGGTATCCGCCGCCCCAAGACGACGTTGCTCCGTCTTCGCCACCTGACTCCAAACGTTGATACTTCATCGGCTCTTACAGTCACCCTCGTGGGCCGGTTCGGAACAACGCCTATGCAGGGTGATCCGATCCCTGAGACCGGTCAGTTAGCCGGAGCGGTAGCCGTCTTTTCGATACCGGCCGGGTGTGACTTCTGCAGGATGGCAACTGCCGCGGGATGGCCCAGTTGGATCGCATAATCGAGTGCGGACTTGCTCTCCCCATCTTTGATGGAGGGATCTGCGCCCGCTTTGAGCAGGAGGGTGAGGATGTCGGCCTCTCCTGAACTGGCGGCCTCCGAGAGCGCGGTGAGGCCCTCGGTGGATTGAGCGTTGACCGGAACGTGAGCATCAAGAAGGATCTTGACGGTCTCAATTCGGCCGAAGCATGCGGCGGCCATCAGGGGTGTTTCGTTGATAATCGAACCCGCGTTGACCGGAACGCCGCGTTGGATCAAGAAATGGACAACATCCGGATCGTCAAGGTAGGTGGCAGCCTGAAGCAGAGTGCTGACTCCTCCTAGATCGGCGATTGTGGGGTCGGCCCCAGCATCGCGGAGAGCGAAGATCGTGGATTTACTCCCGCTTTTAATGGCGTACATCAAGGGGGTATCGTGTTCGGAATCGAGGGCGTTGATGTCGGCACCGGCGGCGATGATGGCCTTAACGGCGCCGGTTCGACCGTTCTCCGCTGCGGCCATCAGCGGAGTGAGGCCGTGTCCGTAGGACTGGTTGATCAAGGAGGCAGTCCACTTCCGCTTCTGTGCCTCGATCCGATGCTTGAATAGCAGGCGATAAAGCCAATTATGCGGTTTTGCGCTTTCTCCGTCGGCGAGTATGCGCTGAAGAGTCTTGACATCGCCGTGGCTTGCTGCGCAGAGGAACTCCTCTTTGGGAGAGTTGAATTTTGCCCCCCTGGTCTTCAGGTACTTGACCATCTCAAGGTCATCAGCGAGCGAGGCGACAATGAGCGGGGTTTCACCGCTCTTGTTGGGGAGGTTCACGTTGGCTCCGCCCTGAATGAGTAGTGTGAGAAGGTCCGATTGGTGGTTGCGCAGAGCCGTAAAGAGCGCGGTTTCGCCGGAGGAAGCTCTGATGGCGTTGACTTGGGCTCCGTGGGCGAGCAGGTAGCGGACAATTTCAATCTGGTTGTTCATCGTGGCTGTGATGAGCGCGTTTTCATCGCGGCTATCGAAGAGATTGATGTCCGCGCCGCCTTTGACGAGGATTTTTACAGCTTCCAAGTCGCCAAGTTGGCAGGCCATAGTGACTGGAAGTCTGTAACAGGCGCTGAGGGCGCTGAATTGATTAGGGGAATCGCCTCCATCGAGGAGCGATTGCAGGGCCGTGTGATCGTGGGTGACAACCGCCGCAAACACTCGCCACTTCGGGCTGGCCTGCAACTGCTCGATAGGGCGACATAAGGGGCCGGCCATAGAATCGGGTATGTTTTGGGCAAAGCTGGCGACGCCCGATAAAAACCAAACGATGGCACAGGCAAGGGCGATAGTGCGTTGCGACATGGAGTGAATCATAATCCAATCTGTACCAGTGAGGATGCCGGATTATTTGTTCGGAGCAGGGCTCCTCACTCACCATCCCGAATCGGGATAGTTACACGCCAGTTATTGTGATTCACCCAACTTTCAAGTCAGATTTTGCTTCAGAGACCGATGTATACTCTGCGGGAACTCGGAGGCCGCGATGGATTTACACTCTGCTGTTGGCCGTCTCTTTCACTACACCAGTTTCCTCCGCACTGTCGCCTCACTGCTCGCGCTGGTCGCGCTAACTTGGAGCACTCCAGCCTTCTGCGACGAGATTCATGACGCCGCTTATAAAGGCGACCTCGCGAAGGTCAGTGCTCTCGTTAAGGTGAGCCCCAATCTGGTTTTCAGCACGGACGACGTCAGCCCCACAGGGTTCCCCACGGGCCGAACGCCTTTGCACTCTGCGGCCTCATCTGGTCAACCTGATATTGTGGAATTTCTGCTCGCCAACCGAGCCGAGGTCAATGCCAAAGATGGAGCAGGAATGACGCCCCTGCATTCTGCGGCACACGCTACACCGACTGTATCCAGAGACCTGAAGCGCGTGGCGGAATTGCTGCTTGCCAACAATGCTGAGGTTGATCCTAAAGACAAGCTCGGCTTTACGCCTTTACTCCTTGCGGCTTGGTCCGGCGATAAGGAATTACTGGAATTGTTGCTGGCCAAAGGAGCCGACGTCAATGCTAAGGACGACAGAGGCAGGTCGCCTTTACATGCTGCGCTAGCGACCGGTCACAAAAACTTGGTGGAAATTCTGCTGGCCAACAAGGCCGATTTTAATTCGAAGGACAACAGTGGCGAGACGCCACTTCACGTGGCGGCGGCTCAAGGCAACCAGGACGTGAACAATGTCAGGGGCTGGCTACAGGCCATGGGTGCAGATGCCAACGATAAGTGGGCGGAAGTGATGCTACGTATCGGGGGCGATGTCAACGCTAAGGACACCCACGGCAGGGCTCTTGGTGACGCAACAATAGCGGAATCGCTCGCAGCCGAAGGTCTTAACGCCGACGACACTAAGGGCAATAGCATGGTGGAACTGCTGCTGGTCAAAGGTGCAGATGTCAACGCCAAAGATAATCGCGGCAAGACGCCCCTGGACGCAGCGCTGCATAACCGCCACGAGGATGTGGCCGAATTATTGCGCCAACACGGCGGACGCGAAGGAAGCCATCCTTCCGACGATATACGTCGATAACGGGCCTTCCCGCTCTCAGGAGCAAGACAGGATTTTCCCAGGTATACGACCGCCGGACAGACAAGTGCGGTTTGTGGCCTGAACTTAGTTCTTGCTTCGGAACAGATTCTCCATCATCTCTGTCCACGCAGCTCTTCACACTTTGAAGGATCGCCCTTGATCAGGTCTTCCATCACCACGACGCAGGTTTCCGATTTCGCTCCGGCAAAGCTCATTTCGATCAGTGCATGGCCCACGCCCAGCGCCGTTACCTCGCCGGTTGTCTCATCCAGCCGGATCACCGGCTCGCGCGGCTGCCGCACCTCGAACTTGACGTCACTTGCGTTCAACAGAACCCGCCACTGGTACCATACAACCGGAAGCAGCCTTCGCACGTTGTCAGGCGGGGTCGGCAACAGGTGAAGCGTCGTTGCCTGTGATTCAAGATAGTCGATAGCCGTTCCGTCCTCCGCATTGGTCAGTTGCAACGGTGGTTTCTGTGGCAATCTCACCGGAACCTCAAAGGTTCGCGTCGCGACGCCGCCATCGGCAAACAGCACGTGGATGCTGAATTTTGCCTTCCCCAGCCGCTGCGCAACCACCTTTACGTAGGTGCTCCCATCCGGCGCAGTTTCAATGCTTCCGATCACGGTTCCAATCGGGCCCCCAACGGAGGTCTCCATGTCCTCATACTCATATGGTTCCTGCGGTTCTGAACTGGAGATCCGAATCACCTTCTGGTAGACGATGGTCTGCAGCACCTTCGGGCCCGTCAGGTGTACAGTCAGAGTGTCCGGCTCTCCCAGCGGCAATGAAACGCCTTCCAGGGGGATCTGAATGCGCTCATCGGCCACGAACTTGTCTTTCACGTCCGGTGAAAGCGTCGCCCTCTCGATCACCTGGTCAAGGCGAACCTCCGCCATCGTCGACAACGCCTGCGGACCGCTCGTCTCCAGTGGAGGCAGCGGTGGCAGCGGTGCCCCATACTTGGCCCGCAAGGCACGGCAGTTCGAAACATCCCGGAAAAACGGCTCGCCCTTCGCGTCCACCACAAAGCATGTCTCGCTCTTCAACCCCCTAAACTCCCTCTCCAGCAATGCCTGCCCGGGACGCAAAGGGAATACCTGTACAAAGACGTTCCCAGCGTCCACTCGGATTGCCGGCTTATCGCCCTCGCTCAACACCCGAAAAGTCACCAGTTTGGGAGGTATATTCACAAAGCTCGGAATCCCGTCATAACACGCGCTGCTCCAAAGGTCGTCTATCGGCATAGACAGTTCTCCGGCGGTAGGCGCCACCAGGTGCAATGGCAAATTCGGGTATTGGTAACTGTCGTTTCCGCACGACCGGTTTATGGCCCTCGGCTGCCTCGCGCCAAACTCAGCATCGGCCTTCAAAGTTTTATGCGCTACCCCGCCATCGGCAAAGAAAATGGCGAAATCGTACTGCACTGCTTCCACCACTTGGTACGGAAACACCGGCACCCTAATGTCTCCGTTCGGCTTCGTCTCAAAGGTAAACGGAGGAATCGGCTTGTAATAGCCGTCTCGGGGAACGCAGCCGACAGAGTCGTGGTCGCATTCTACGCGGACCACTGTTCCACCATGCACGTGCATGGTGATGGTATTCTCTTCCGCGACATACAGCGGGTGCACAGGAACTACCATCTCCACACGGTCGTCCGCCACAAACCTTCCAAGGCGTCCATCGTTTGCCGTGTAGGGCAGCTTCGACATCCAGTCCGCGCCCGGCGCATCCGCATCCGGTTCGGTCGGCAACATACCGTTCCCGCCCTCCCGTAATTCCTCGCAATCTCTGCGAGAATACACGTCGCTTTCCCGCACCATTACGCATATCGTTAGCTTCGCTCCCGCATAGGTACTCTCGATCAGCGCATCCCCCAGGCGCAATGAATCGATGGTGCTGATAGCCGGATCGAAGCGGATCGCGGGTGCGCCGGAGGTCTGCCGCACCTTGAACCGCACGTCTTTCGCCGGCACATTCAGCGGCTGCGGTACTCCCTCGAATTCGGCCGCCAGCCCCAGCACCTTCTGTAATCCAACCGTCATCGAGACTTTGGGCCGGCCGGCCGCCGACGTGAACGCCTGTTGCAGGACCAGGCTCCGCGCCGGACGCGCGGCCACGACCTGGCCGGTCACATCTACCTGCTCGGCATAGCCATCGACATAAACCGCCATGAAGGTGAATTGCACCGTTCCCAACCCCATCGGCACCACATTCACATACGTGCTGCCGTCTCCGCGGCGCTTCACCTCTGGCTCCTGGCCCTTGTCGCCGCTCATCAAAACGAAGTTGCCTTGGGCGTCCGGCTGACTTTGGCTCACGCCCAAAACCCGCAGTGGCGGCCCTATCAAATCAATGTCAAACGCATTCTCCTCGCCCAGATGCAGAGGCTGTCTCGGAACATGTACAGTGACGCGGCCCTTGGGGCTTTGGCTTGACTGAGCGAAGGCAGAGGCAGCTACGGCCACCAACACCAACAAAATGATTGCTCGTTTCATGCGCAGGAGTGTACGTCAAAGCTGGGCGGAGTTCCAGCAGACCGGAATACCTGTCGAGAAGTCAGAGCGTGTGGTTCACCAGCCCGTGGTTTGCAGAGTACGTTTCTACTGTTGCACTGCACCGCCCGCTGCCATTGCAACCCCGGGGTCTTTGTCGGTTGCCAATACCTTCAAATCTGCTTTAGAAGCGGCATCGCCGATGTCTTGAAAGACGCGCACGGCTTTCTCGCGGACCAGCGGGTCGCTGCTCGTCATCCAAGCCTCGGCGTGCGAAAAGCCCGCAGTCTTGTCGCCGAGCAAGCGATTGACTTTGTCGGCTTCGATCTCGTCGCACATGTCGGCGGGCGGAGAGGAACTCAACCTCTCCCGCAAGGCTTGGTAATCTTCAGCGTGCTCGGTGATAGCCGGAACGAACTTCCCCCCGGAAAACCTGTAGTAGATCGGGATCACCGCTATACAGCTGTTGGCACCTTCGTAGTCGGTGAACGTTTGGGGAACGCGTAGGTCTTCGTGTCCGTCGCCCTTCACCACAAGAGCGGCAGCTTTACCAACGTCCCAAAGCCATGCGTCGATATGCTGTACGGTTCCATCGTTGGAAATGATTTCCAGGTTGTTGCAAAAGCGTCTGCCGCTGACATCGACCGTGACGATCAGACGATAGAAGCCATCGCCTGCAATATCAGCGAATGAGTAATCGCAAACGTCGCCGACATCGTAGCCATCTGCTTCAGCTGCTTCGAGTAGCGACTTCACCTGGGCGGGTGTAACGTCGGCATTCCGAATCGATCCAATGGCCCAGTCCCCGGAGATTGCGGACGCTACAGGTTTGGCTGGAGTGGCCTGTCCCACCACCCGGCTGACGAGGCCTAAAGCAAAGATGAACAGCAACAAAAGGATTGCCCGTTTCATGCGCAGGAGTGTACGTCAAAGCTGGGCGGAGTGCCAGCAGGCCGGAATACCTGTCGGGCGCCAAAGGCACAAGCAGCCTATCCCAACACCGGGGAAATGTTGACCACTGTAGCAGCATTCCGATTGAAAGGAGCCCCGATGTGGTTTTCTGGCACCCCCCCGTGGGCTACAAACACCTGATTGCCGCCCACTGGAACCGCCACCCTAAGTTCTTTGAATGGGCAGCCGGCGAGCGCTGCCGTTGGGAAGGTTTTCCGCTCACTGGATTGCGGCTTCGGTGGCCGTGCCGATAGGTGCAGGGATCACTTGCGCCACGGCCACCGAAGCCACCCACACCAACAGAACCTTGGGTCGATATGATCCTGAATCCAGTCCTCAGCGGTTACGCAAGCGTGAACCCAGAGGAGGTAGAGCCGATGCTGCAGGCACAGCCACTGTTGCGTGCCATCCGCGAAGGTACGGTGGAACCTTGCCGGCCTCCCGCAGATAAGCGCCGGCGGTTCGGGCTCCCCCGGGTTTGCAAAAGCGCACTCGGTAAGGTTGACCCAGTACTCGCAGGTCTGCCTCGCGGTGATACCGGCGCCGTTGTGGTGGTGGTTGCTCATGCACCAGCCGCCACCCGTCCGCGAACTGTGCCGTAGCCGACCCCCAGCACGGTGGCGATGTCCCGCAGGCTGGCGCCATCAGCTTTCATGCGGAGGATCGTGTCACGGTCTACGACCCGGCGTGGCCGACCGAGCCGCTGCCCCCTCGCCTTGGCATTCCGCAGCCCTGCACGCACCCGTTCCTGTATCAGCGCCCGCTCAAACTCCGCCATGGCTCCCACCACCTGAAACATCAGCCGCCCAGTCGGCGTGGTCAGGTCGAGGTTGTCCCTCAGGCTGATGAACGCCACCCCAATGCTATCGAGGTCGGCAAGGGCATTCACCAGGTGTTTCAGCGACCGCCCGAACCTATCGATCTTCCACACCAACACGGCATCGAACCGGCGGCGATGGGCGTCGGCCATCAGGCGGTTAAGTGCAGGGCGGGACTCCTTGGAGCCGGACACCCCCGCATCAACATACTCGCCGATGATCTCCCACCCACGGCGTGCGGCAAACTCGCGCAGCTCCGCAAGCTGCATCTCGGGGTGCTGGCCGTTCAGGGTGCTGACTCGGGCGTACAGGGCGACTCGCATAGTGACCTCCGTGGTGGGTGTTTGCGGGTGGAGCATGGTCTCCGGTTCGGCATCGTTGCAGCGGTCTCGTTCCGATGGAACCGACGACCAGTACGTTCAAAAAAACCGGTTTATAACCCCAGAATCAAGACCGCCGGACTGGTGGCCAGAGGTGCAACCATGCGTCCCGCATGAGCGCACAATAGGGCGCACGTTAAGAGGAGGCGACCCCAGAATCGGGCTCGTATCCACCGCCAAGTTCTTGACTTTGGGTAAGCGGGAGAGGGCAGCGGAATCTCATAATCCGTAGGTCCGTGGTTCGAGTCCACGCGCCGCCACCAAGCAAATCAATAACTTCAAACATTTATCCCTTTCCTCGGCGCACGATAAGGCGCACGGAATGCTCCAGAGCCTTCATCGCTTTAACGGAGTCCTTGTCCACGGTCTTGATGTAAAACGACATGGTAGTAGAGACGTTTGCGTGCCGGAGAATCGCTTGGATGGTTTTGTCCGGCACGCCGAGGCGGTAGAGGTTGGTTCCCAATCCCCTGCGAAAAGCGTGCCAGCCATGCCACCGCCTCCGAGCATCATCTCGCTCGAACTGGTGTTTCGCCTTGTGTCCGGCGCGACTCTCACCGCAGTGCTGGCAGAACTCAAGCCGGGGCTGGATGCAACGGTTGGTCACGTTGTTCAAACAGAGTGGCGTGCCGACCGTGTTGGCGAACATCGCGCCGGTGGCCGGATTACCACAACCGGCTCGATAGGCGTCCAGCATCTTTCGCAGGGGCGCAATTACCGGAACCGGGGCTTTGCTGGTGCGGGTCTTGGGTTCGTCTATCGTGCCGAGCCACACCGACCGGGTCACCCGGATTTCTTCCCCAGTGTAGTGCTCCCACAATAACCCCTGAAGCTCACCACGTCGCAACCCGGTGAACGCCGCCGTGGCCGCGATGGTCGCGGCTGGCTGCGGTAGGGCGCTGATGATATGCAGCACCTCCTCCAAGGTATAGGCATAGGTATCGCTGGCGGGACGGGCTTTGGGTATTCCGACCCCGAGTACAGGGTTCGCGCCGTCGAGGTAGCCCTGCTGGCGGGCATGGTTGAAGATTCCAGAGAGCAGGGCTTTGACATGCCGCAGGGTGGCGCCGCTAAGGCTGTGGCCTTGAGCTACGGCCTGCAGCAGCGATTGCAGGTCGTGGGTGCGGACGTCACGGAGCCACCACGTGCTGCAGTGGGTTACCAGGTGGGCGAGTGTTCCTGCCGTAGCTTTCATCCAATGGCATGGGACTGGATGAAGTATTCGATGCCGCCAGCGATGGGTTGCAGAAATCGGGTGCGGCTGAATCGAGGTATGGCTCTGCTGGGTGCATAAATATAGGACTAGAGACTATAACAACGTATAGGTTATCCCTCCGAGGGAGTTCTGCTGGAATGCTGAAAATTCCGTGTTTATTGGGAAAACTGCACTCTGACCCAAAAGCCCAACATTGAAAATTCCCAAGAATGCCGCGAAAATCGCGATTGTTCATGGCTGGAAAATAACAGTCCCTCCGAGGGAGTTCTAGGTATCCCTCCGAGGGTCAGGTTTGGAGACGGCGGCTTTTAGAAGCCGTCGTTTTTTGTGGTTCTTCACTTTTATTTTGGCTTTTCGGCTTCCCGTTCCCCCAGAAAACAGTATTGAACTAACAGCACCTACTTATCCGGTTCCCAAGCCGGAGACGGGAGGGCGGTCCCCATTCCACCGCCCTCTCGGAAGTAGGTCGTGCTACTGGGAAGGAATGGGAGGAATGGGTTCACGCAAGGAATGGGTAACCTAGAAAAATTTGACCCCGCACGTCTGTGTGTTCAGCCGCCTATGTTGGCTATACCCCAGACGCCGAAACGGCACACGGAGGCTCCGCTTCATGTACCAAGCCGCCGCCGTAACCGTAAGCCGGAGTTTCTGCCGGAGATTCCGTGGGAGATGTTCTGCGCGATGGCGCAGCTCCCGGGCAAAGCGGGCTGGGTCGGACTGGCGATTTATCGCCTCACGGTGATGAAGAAGACAACGACCGTGATGTTCAATTGCCGGGACTTGGGTGCTCGGATTGGTGTGAACCCGAAGGCGGTCTACAACGCCCTCACCCTATTAGAGCGTGAGGGGGTAATCACCGCCAACCGTGGGCGCGGCAGCTTCGCCGAAGTGACGATGCTGATCGAGCCTGAACCATAATCCGCGGCAGCCCGATAAGGCTGCCGCCAAAACCGAAGTGAATGGAGATTTTATGTCCGAAATTTTAAATGCAGTGAATCTGAGTCTCGCGGAGAACCTCACGCCGCACGCCCTCACCTCAACCCCCGTCGCCGACGAAAACGGTAAGACCGTCCCCACGACTGGGAGCATTACCACTACCCGCAAGCCGAGCTTGGCGGATAAGTTCAACCCCAGCCGCCTGCGCATCGCTCAGAACTTTGGTGAGGTCACGGCGACCCAGAAGAAGCTGACCTCGGTTCCGGTCAATAAGCCCAACAAGCAACAGTGGGTGCGCGTCCACCCCGATGCCGCCTACCGCCTCGACGTGGCGATTATCGAGATGAAGGAGGGCAACCACATGTACGTGGTTGAGCCCAGCCTTGTGCCGGAACTGGCTACCGAGGTCACCTTCGCAACCTTGTTCACCGCTATCACCCGCGAGGGCAATCTGTTCTTGTGGCCGGTGAAGTTGCCCGACCCGGAAGGTCGTCCAAACTCGTGGAATGAGTCGGCGCGTGAAGCGGCATCGGAAGCGATTACGAGCTGGGTGCGCGTGCAGGCCAACATGGGCATCGGAGCTTACGAGTACTGGGTAGCCCCCGGCGACCTGGCGCTGCCTAAGTTTCCTGACCTCAGCTTCGCCGAGTTGCTGGCGATTGCCTTCAAGGGCGACCGCTTTATTGAGACCCTTGACCACCCAGTTGTGGGTCGCCTGCGGGGGACAAAGTAATGAAGGAACTCGAATGCAACTTCCGTGAAATCGTAGCGGTGGACTTCGAGTTCCAATCATTCGACGGCGAGCGTCCGGTACCAGTTTGTGTGGTAGCACATGAACTGGTATCCGGCCGCCGCCACCGGATGATGCTGACCGATAACCCGCCTGAAAATCCTCCGTATCCAGTCGGTGATGATGTGCTCTTCGTCGCTTACTACGCCAGCGCCGAGCTTGGGTGCCACTTGGCGTTGGGCTGGGAACTGCCGGTCTGGGTGCTCGACCTCTATGTTGAGTTCCGCAACCTTACCAATGGCCTCGACCTGCCCAGTGGACGTAGTTTGCTGGGGGCGTTGGTTTATCACGGCCTCGATGGGATGGCGGCGGTGGAGAAGGACACCATGCGGCAGTTGGCTATGCGTGGGGCTCCCTACACCGATGAGGAAGCCCTTGCTCTGCTCGACTACTGCGAATCCGATGTGGTGGCCCTCGAAAAACTCCTATCCGCGATGCTGCCCAGACTCGATGTGCCGCGTGCGGTTCACAGGGGGCGGTTCATGATCGCCGCCGCCCACATTGAACGCAACGGCATCCCAATCGACACCGCATCGCTGACGACCTTGCGTGAGAACTGGGACTCTATTCAGTTGCACCTGATTCAGCGGGTGGACGCCGGTTACGGTGTCTACGAGGCGCGGACGTTCAAGACTGACCGCTTTGCTGGATACCTGATCAATCGTGGCATCGAATGGCCTTGCCTCGATAGCGGGCGGTTGGCGCTGGACGATGACACCTTCCGGCAGATGGCAGGGCTCTACCCCGAGATCGAACCGCTACGCCAGTTGCGGGTCACCTTGTCGCAGATGCGGTTGAGCGACCTTGCCGTGGGTTCCGATAGAAGGAATCGCTGCATGCTGTCGGCCTTCGCGGCCAAGACCGGGCGCAACCAGCCGTCGAACACCCGCTACATCTTCGGGCCGGCAGCGTGGATGCGGGGATTGATTCAGCCGCAGCCTGGGCACGGACTCGCTTATGTGGATTGGTCGCAGCAGGAGTTCGGTATCGCCGCCGCGCTCAGTGGTGATAGAGCGATGATGACGGCGTACTCCAGCGGCGACCCGTACTTGGCGTTTGCGAAGCAGGCCGGGGCCGTTCCAGCAGATGCCACCAAGTCCAGCCATAAAGCGCAGCGCGACCAGTTCAAAGCCTGCACGCTGGCGGTGCAGTATGGGATGGGTGAGGACAGCCTTGCTGAGCGCATCGGGCAGTCGGTCGCCCGGGCAGGTGAATTGCTGCGGTTGCACCATGCAACCTACCCCGACTACTGGCGTTGGTCGGAACAGGTCATGAGCCATGCCAAGCTGCGGTTGGAACTTCCAACGGTCTTCGGTTGGACGTTGCATCTGGGAGATTCGGTGAAGAGCCGCACTATCTCCAACTATCCCATGCAGGGCAACGGCAGCGAGATGCTGCGCCTCGCCTGTTGCTTAGCCATCGAGCGCGGTATCAAGGTCTGCGCCCCAGTCCATGATGCCCTGCTTGTCGAGGCGCCGCTGGTCTCCCTCGATGCGGTGGTGGCAGCAACGCAGGAGGCGATGATCGAAGCCAGCCAGATAATCCTCGATGGGTTCGCGCTGCGCTCGGATGCGAAGCTCGTTGTCTACCCTGACCGCTACGAAGATGAGAAGGGTGCGGCGATGTGGAACTTGGTATGGGAGGTGGTCGGGGATTTAAAAAACTAGAGCCGCAGCCACAACAATACAAAAGCCGCCTTCTTTACCCGGGGCGGCTTTGTTCATGTCACTGACCCTGTGCTGCGATGAGCCGGCGCCGACCATGGAACAGGTGCATGGGATGCTGCCGCCAGCAAGGTAACGCAGCTGCGGCTGCGGCTACGCCTTGCCTCCTGAGCCCCCTCTGCTGGCGTTCGCCACCAGCCTCTCCTGCCTCCAAACCCGTAAAATTCTTGCGCCGTCCGGTATAATACGAGTGTGCAGTTCTGTCTTCAGCCCTCTGTGGCCGTCTGTATGACCACGCACACCAATCAGCCAATGGCGACCCCGACTGCATGAATACTCGCGATAGAAAACAGGCCGGATGCATCTATCAGCGAGGCCAGTGGTGGGTGCTGCGCTACCGTATAGTGGTGCGCGACGGCTCTGGCGGAGTCAGGGTTGTACAACGCGCGAAGCGACTTGCTCCCGTCAACACCCTCTACAAGACCAAAGCGAGCGTGCGCCATCTTGCCGAAGAGGTACTCCAACCCATCAACGACCAGCGGCACACGGCGACGATGGCGGCTACCCTTGGAGATTTTGTCACCAACGTTTACCTACCCCACGCAAAAGATCAGAAGCGGGCATCCACTCACCGGGGATACCAGAATATTTGGCGGCGTTACCTGGTAACCCACTGCAGCACGTGGTGGCTCCGTGACGTCCGCACCCACGACCTGCAATCGCTGCTGCAGGCCGTAGCTCAAGGCCACAGCCTTAGCGGCGCCACCCTGCGGCATGTCAAAGCCCTGCTCTCTGGAATCTTCAACCATGCCCGCCAGCAGGGCTACCTCGACGGCGCGAACCCTGTACTCGGGGTCGGAATACCCAAAGCCCGTCCCGCCAGCGATACCTATGCCTATACCTTGGAGGAGGTGCTGCATATCATCAGCGCCCTACCGCAGCCAGCCGCGACCATCGCGGCCACGGCGGCGTTCACCGGGTTGCGACGTGGTGAGCTTCAGGGGTTATTGTGGGAGCACTACACTGGGGAAGAAATCCGGGTGACCCGGTCGGTGTGGCTCGGCACGATAGACGAACCCAAGACCCGCACCAGCAAAGCCCCGGTTCCGGTAATTGCGCCCCTGCGAAAGATGCTGGACGCCTATCGAGCCGGTTGTGGTAATCCGGCCACCGGCGCGATGTTCGCCAACACGGTCGGCACGCCACTCTGTTTGAACAACGTGACCAACCGTTGCATCCAGCCCCGGCTTGAGTTCTGCCAGCACTGCGGTGAGAGTCGCGCCGGACACAAGGCGAAACACCAGTTCGAGCGAGATGATGCTCGGAGGCGGTGGCATGGCTGGCACGCTTTTCGCAGGGGATTGGGAACCAACCTCTACCGCCTCGGCGTGCCGGACAAAACCATCCAAGCGATTCTCCGGCACGCAAACGTCTCTACTACCATGTCGTTTTACATCAAGACCGTGGACAAGGACTCCGTTAAAGCGATGAAGGCTCTGGAGCATTCCGTGCGCCTTATCGTGCGCCGAGGAAAGGGATAAATGTTTGAAGTTATTGATTTGCTTGGTGGCGGCGCGTGGACTCGAACCACGGACCTACGGATTATGAGACCGTCGCTCTAACCGGCTGAGCTACGCCGCCACAGGCTGTCTGCCGGAGGGGCCCGCGGTTGGGCGGGGAGGCAAACACGAAGCGGTCAAGTTGCGACCGACTACATTGATTCTATGGAGCCTTCCGGGCACTGTCAAACCCGGAGCGATTCCAAGCAAATGGGCCGCGCCGGTGTTGTCCTAACGTTCGGTTCTGCGCAACTGGTTCCAGCGACGTTCGCCCCACATGAGGGCGTTGGCGATCTCCGGGCCCTCGCTGCCGGCTGCGTAGTTTGGAAACTGCGGCTTGGGCAACTGTGCCCAGGCCTCTTCAATGGGCGTTACAATGCGCCACTCGGCTTCGACCTCGTCGCCGCGGGTGAACAGGGTTGCGTCGCCCATCATCACATCCAGCAGCAAAGTCTCATAGGCCACCGGAGTTGCCATTCCAAACGCGTCGCGATAGCTGAAATCGGCTTTGACCGTGATGCCGTTCATTCCAAGTCCCGGCCGCTTGGCGCCAAATGCAATGGCAATGCCTTCATCGGGCTGAATGCGGATGGTGATGATGTTCGGCTCGGGCTGCTGTTGCTGTGAATCGCCAAACAGAGCCTCCGGCGTGGGTTTAAAGTGCACACGGATCTCCGTTGTATGCGAGGCGAGCCGTTTGCCAGTCCGGATAAAAAAGGGAACGCCCGACCAGCGCCAGTTCTCCACCCGAAGCTCCAACGCTACATACGTTTCCTCCATCGAATTCTCGTCTACGCCCGGTTCCTGCCGGTAGCCGCGTACCAGGTTGCCTTCTACCACTCCGGGGCCGTATTGTCCCCGCACGGTACGCCGCGTCACCTCCTCCACGGTCATCGGGCGAATCGCCTTCAGCACCTGCACCTTCTGTTCGCGCACCGCGTCGGCTTCCATGCTGAAGGGCGGCTCCATGGCGGTGAGGGAAAGCAGTTGCAACAGGTGGTTGGCTACCATGTCTCGCAGTGCGCCCGTCTCTTCGTAGAACTTTGCCCGGTTCTCCACGCCCATCGGCTCGGCTGCCGTAATCTCAACGTAGTCGATGAAGTTGCGGTTCCACAGCGGCTCGAAGAGTGAATTTCCGAAGCGGAACATCAGAATGTTCTGCACCGTCTCTTTGCCGAGGTAATGGTCGATGCGATAGACCGAGCTCTCTTCAAAGACGCTCAGCACCGCCTTGTTCAGCGATCGCGCACTCTCCAGATCGCGCCCGAACGGCTTTTCTACCACGACGCGCGCCCAGCCATGTTCATTTTGGTTTAGCCCCGCTTTGCCCAGGCCAGCGATCACCTTGGGCGCAATGGATGCCGGCACAGAGAGGTAAAACAGATGATTGCCGCTGGCGCCCGCCGAGCGCATCTCTTCCAGCCGCTGGGCAAGCTGAGTGTAGGTGTCGTCTGTATCCAGGTCGCCGGAGAGGTAGCTCAACTTGCCTGCGAACGTTCGCCAGTTTTCCTCGTTAAAGGTGCGCGCTTCGGTGGACATTTCAACCGATTGCCGCATGCTGGCGCGGAACTCATCTTCCTGCATCGCCGGTAGGCCCACGCCGACAATGTCGAAGCCGCGCGACAGGCTGCCTGCGGAGGTCAGATCGAAGACTGCCGGCAACAGCTTGCGCCGCGTCAGGTCGCCGGAGCCGCCAAAGATAATCAAAATACAGGGCTCCGCCGTGGGCAGCGGCTGCATTTCGATACGAGAGGTCGGAGTCGCGGGAATCACGGTGCTCATGAGTGAACGTTGTCCTGTATTGCGGGTGGTGATTCTCGGTCTCAGAGCGCAAATCATGCAGATGTGCGGCAGACAGAGGCGATCAGTATTTTTGGATGCGCGAAAGCCGCTGCAGGAGTCAACAATTCGGCGCAGCCTAAGGCTGCGCCGCTTTCCTGCTCGAACTTTGCTTGTTTCAACAGGCTTATTTTAGACGGGTGCAACCTCGAGCCGCCGCCGTTCGATCACCCCCATCAAGGCGTTGTAGGAATCCGAGAAGCTCTTCACGCCCGCCTCGGTCAACTCACGAGTAACGGCCGTGAAATCGATTCCCAACTTTTTCAGCTCAGTGAATAAAGCCTGCGCCTCCCGCAGACCGCCGGTAATGGTCACCTGCGGCGTGCCGTGGTCGCGGAACGCGTCATAGGTAACCGGAGGCATGGTGTTGACCGTGTGCGGTCCAATCAGCGTATCGATGTACAGCACATCGGAATACTTCGGGTTCTTGGTGCCCGTCGAGGCCCACAGAGGGCGCTGCACACGGGCGCCGGCGGCGGCCAGTTTCTCCCAGCGCGCTCCGCTGAAGATCTGCTGGAACTTTGCGTAGGCGAGCTTTGCATTGGCGATTGCGGCTTGGCCCATCAGTCCGGAGGCTTCGGCGCGCCCGGCTTTGGCAGCGTCTTCCAGTTTCTTGTCCACCGCCGTATCGATGCGGCTTACGAAAAAGCTGGCCACGGAGGCTACGCGGTCGATCGCGGCACCCTTCGCCATGCGCTTCTCCAGGCCCTTTAGGTAGGCCTCGGCCACCTGCGCGTACACCTCTACCGAAAAGATCAGGGTCACGTTTACGCTGATGCCTTCCGAGATCAACTCCTCGATGGCGGGCAGTCCCTCGGGAGTGGCCGGAACCTTGATCAGCACATTGGGCCGCGCCAGCTTGGCATGCAGGCGCATGGCCTCCTTCACCGTGCCGGCCGTGTCTTCAGCCAGCAGTGGAGACACCTCGATGCTTACGAAGCCGTCCTCGCCGCCGGTGCTCTGATAGACGGGGAGAAAGACGTCGGCTGCACTGGCTATGTCCCCCACCACCAGCGAATCGTAAATCTCCGCCAGTCCTGCGCCATCGTTCACTAATTTGCGCAGCGCGTCTTCGTAATCCTTGCTGCCGGAGATCGCCTTCTCAAAGATTGTCGGATTCGAGGTCAATCCCCGAAGCCCATCCTCGTCGATCATTTTTTTCAGGGTGCCCTGGGAGACCAGCGACCGGGTCATCTGGTCGTACCACGGGCTCTGTCCCAACTTGCTCAACTGGGCTAAAGGATTGCTGGCCATCGCTCATCTCCTCGGCGGTTCGATCTGTGGTTACTTCTATTTGTTTCGAACTCAATCTTTTGCGAATTGCCTACAGCGTCAGAACCTGGATTCCATGGCGGCAATCTTTCCCACCCGGCGCAGATGTCTTGGTTCGTCGCTTATATTGGCGGCCAGGAAGGTCCGCACCAGTTCCAGCGCCAGTTCTACCCCAATCACCCGAGACCCCAGGCAGAGCACGTTCATCTGGTCGTGCTCCACCCCCTGGTGTGCCGAATAGGTATCGTGACAAAGCGCCGCGCGGATGCCCCGCACCTTGTTGGCTGCCACCGAAGCGCCCACGCCGCTACCGCAGATGAGCACTCCGCGCTCGGCCCGCCCGGCTATCACCTCCGCCGCAAGATCGGCGGCGCGGTCCGGGTAGTCATCCGGCGTCACGGCGTCGTGAGTACCCAGATCCAGAGCTTCATGCCCCAGCCTTCGTACTTCGTCCAAAACGGGCCTCAGCAAAAGCGAGCCCGCGTGGTCGGCCGCAACGGCAACTTTCATTTACTTCCCTCCTGCGCTCCGCACCGCCGCAATCGAATCCCTGGCGTGCGCCACCACGTTCTCCACGGTGAATCCAAAGTGCTTGAATACATCTTTGGCCGGAGCCGAAGCGCCGAACTGGGTCTGTCCCACGATCCGGCCTTCCAGTCCCACGTAGCGCTCCCAGCCAATCGGGATCCCGGCTTCCACGGCGACGCGCGCCCGCACCGCGCTGGGCAAAACGCTCTCTTTGTACTCGGCGCTTTGCTCCTCGAACAGATCCCAGCAAGGCATGCTCACCACACGCGCCTTTACGCCCTCGGCGGCCAGCTTTTCCTGGGCCTCTACCGCAAGTTGCAGTTCGCTTCCGGTGCCGATCAGGATTACATCCGGGGCCACATCCGGAGCACCAGGCGCATCGCTGAAGATATAGGAGCCCTGTCGCACGCCGTCGGCGCTGGCATATTTTGAGCGGTCAAAGGTTGGGATGGCTTGCCGCGTCAAGGCCAACGCCACCGGATGCACGGTGCTCTCCATCGCCAGCTTCCATGCCACGGCGGTCTCGTTGGCATCCGCCGGACGGATCAATCTCATATGCGGGATCAGGCGCAAGGACATGACGTGCTCAACCGGTTCATGCGTCGGTCCATCTTCGCCCACCGCTATCGAGTCATGGGTGAAGACGTAGGTCACCGGCAGTTCCATGATCGCGGCCAGGCGCACGGCTCCGCGCATGTAGTCGCTGAACACCATGAAGGTTCCGCCGAAGACCCGCAGGTTGCTGGCTGCGATCCCGTTCAGTATCCCGCCCATCCCCATTTCGCGCACGCCAAAACGAAGGATGCGCCCGCCGTAGTTGCCGCTCTCAAAGCTGGTTTCGCCATCGATCTTGGTCTTGTTGGAGGTTTCCAGATCGGCCGAGCCGCCCACCATCCAGGGCACGTTCTTGGCGATCGAGTTCATCACCTTGTAGCCCGACTCGCGGGTGGCAACACCTTTGGCGTCGGCAGGGAAGACCGGTACATCTTTGTCCCATCCCTCGGGAAGTTTGCCGCTGGCAAAGGCCTCCCACTGCTTGGCCAACTCAGGATTGTTCTTCGTCCAGGCCGCTAGCTTGGCACTCCAGTCGGATTCCAGCTTCTTGCCGCGTCCCACGGCCTCGCCCAGGTGAGCGCCGGCCGCTTCCGGAATCAAGAACTGCGCGTCCTCCGGCCAGCCATAGAAGCGCTTGGCGGCCTTCACTTCTTCCACGCCCAGCGGCTCACCGTGGGCAGCATGCGTGTCCTGCTTGTGGGGCGCGCCGTATCCGATGTGGCTGTGCACGATGATCAGTGTGGGCCGTTCTGTCTCCGCCTGCCCTGCGCGGATTGCCGCCTCCACCGCTTCCAGGTTGTTGGCGTCCTCCACGGTCAGGACGTTCCAGTGGTAGCCCTGGAATCGCGATTCCACGTCGTCGCTGTAGGACAGCGACGTTGGCCCGTCCAGGCTGATGTGATTGTAGTCATACAGCCAGATCAGATTGGAGAGCTTCAGGTGGCCGGCCAGCGCCGCGGACTCATGCGAGATCCCTTCCATCATGTCGCCGTCCGAGCAGATCGCGTAAACGCGGTAATCGACGATTTTGTCATCGGCGTCATTGAAGTGGGCCGCCAGCCAGCGCTCCGCAATGGCCATGCCAACCGAGTTTGCAACGCCTTGTCCCAGCGGTCCCGTCGTCGTCTCCACTCCGGGCGTAATATTTCTTTCCGGATGTCCCGGACATTTCGAGCCCAGCTGGCGGAAGCGTTCGATCTCGGAGAGCGGAAGGTCGTATCCGGTCAGGTGCAGCATCGAGTAGAGCAGCATGGAGGCGTGCCCGGCCGAAAGTACGAAGCGGTCGCGATTGGGCCAGTGCGGATTTGCCGGGCTATACCGCAGGATGCGGTCCCACAGCACATAGGCCACCGGAGCCAGTCCCATCGGGGCTCCCGGATGCCCGCTGTTTGCCTTTTGAACGGCGTCGATGCAGAGCGTGCGAATGGTGTTTACACACAGTTGGTCGAGCGCCGAGGTTTTGGTTGATTCAAGCTGCTGCACATTTGCTGACATGAATGAGTTACCTTTCTGCCCCGGCGCGCCGCCAGGCGATGCATTCCTATTCTATGATTTCCAGGTGGGAATCAAGATGCGCACAACATTAATAATGTTGTGCGCAGCCATGCCAAGTCGAGCCGTAGTGAAACTCTCATAGATTCCGAGAGTTTTTAGATGCCGACGATAGCTTATCCGAACCAGGGTTGCTGTCTCCGCCGGAGCAATACAAATTCTGGTTTGCGAAGAACCCTCCTCAAAATCGGGTTCTCTGAGCCCGATTCCGCAAATCCCGCCGCGGCAGGCGATCTCGACCTGATCGCAAACCGGGAAAAATCATTTTAACCTTAATGCACCGCTCTGGCGTCTAAACAAAGCAGAGCCGGGGCACGGTGGCCATGCCACTTCGGCCGTATAATGGCACTTAGTGCCGGCTGGCTTTCGAAGGGTCCATGTCAAAAAGCGTAAAAACCACTCTCCTCCTGTTGTCGTTTGTGATCCTTGGCTTCGCCGTTGCTGGCGCTGTCGGGGTAAAAGCGGGAACCAACGATGATGGCGCATATCGCCAGCTTAGCGTTTACAGCGAAGTGCTGTCGCGCATCCGCACCGACTATGTCGAAGATCCGAACATCGGGCAGGTCAGCAATGGAGCCCTGCATGGACTGGTGGAGGCGCTCGATCCCAACTCCAGCTATCTGAGCCCGGATGAGTACAAGCTATACAAGAAGCTGGGCACCCCTGCTGCGGGCATTGGCGCCGTGGTCTCCAAACGCTTCGGCTATGGCAACGTCGTTTCGGTTGTGCCGGGCGGCCCTGCCGACAAGGCGGGCCTGGTTTCCGGAGACATCATCGAAGCCCTGAACGAGAAGAGCACGCGCGAAATATCGGTGGCGGAACTGGACGGATTGCTGGGAGGACCGGTTGGCTCGGTCGTCGATCTCAGTGTCGTGCGCCCCACCAAAGCGCAGCCTGAGAAGGTTTCCATTACCCGCGAAGTCGTGAAGTATCCGCCGGTCACCTCCAAAATGCTGGAGAGCCAGATCGGCTACATTCGCCCAGAGGGCTTTCCCAGCGGCCGTACGCAGGAAATCGCCGCGCGGATTCGCGATCTGCAGAAAAACGGGGCAAAACGGCTGATTCTGGACCTCCGTAACTCCGGCGACGGGGCGATAGCCGAGGGCGTCTCCACGGCAAACCTCTTTCTGGATCATGGAGAAATCGCATACGTGGAAGGACAGAAATATCCGCGCGAGAATTTTACGGCCGATCCCGCGAAGGCAATTACCAGCTTGCCCCTGGTGGTGATCGTCAATAAGTCCACGGCCGGCCCGGCTGAAATCGTGGCCGGTGCGATCCTCGATAACGCTCGGGGCGATGTTCTGGGCGACAAGACCTACGGGGAAGCCTCCATCCAGAAGACCATCGATCTCCAGGACGGCGGCGCGCTCATCCTCTCTGTTGCCAAGTACTACACTCCGGGCGGCAAAGCGATCGAAGACGCCGCGATTACTCCCAATGTTCTGGTAGCCGACAAGACGGATGAATTCATCGCGCCGGAGGATTCCGACATCGTGCCTGACGAGACGGAAAAGCCTGCGCCCAAAAAGGATCAGCCCGACGAACAACTTCGCCGTGCCATCGAACAACTCACCAAGCAGGAGCAGAAGGCCGCCGCAGCCGCCTAGCCCGGTGCCCGACGCCGAGCGCCTGCTGGAACTGAGCGTTACCAATGCCCCGGCTGCATCATGCCGGGGCATTGGCTTGCCTGGGACGCGCAACGACAAAGGCCGCGGAATGACTCCGCGGCCGTGATTGGAACTCAGGGCTGCTGATTACTTTTTGCCCTTCTTACTCTTCTTGCCCTTGGCCTTCTTTTCAGGCTTCTTGGGAGCCTTCTTCTTGTCGGCTTTCTTGGCCAGCTTCTGATCTTTCTTAACCGCCTTCAGGGCCTTCTTGACTGCTTTCTTGCTGGCCTTCTTCGCGGGTTTTGCTTCTTCCTTGGCAGCCTTTTTTGGGGCTTTCTTGGCGGCCTTCTTGGCCACGCTCTTTACGGCAGCCTTCTTGACGGCCTTTTTAGCCACGCTCTTCACGTCAGCCTTCTTGACGGCCTTCTTGGCTGCGGTCTTGGTGGCGGGTTTCTTGACAGCGGCCTTTTGGGCAGCTGGTTTCTTGGTGGCTTTCTTGGCCGGTTTTTTGGGCGCAGGGGCTGGCTCGGCGGATGGTTCCTCTTCGTCGCGCTGAGCCCGGCTGGCGGAAGGAGCTATGGTTTCATCTTCAGCATGGCCTAGTTCCTGTTCTTCCGCCTCTTCCTCTTCGTCTTCCAGTTCCTCTTCCTCTTCGTCTTCGATTATGTCGTCGAAGGTTTCGTTTTCGCCGAATTCATCTCCATCATCACTGCTGCGACCGTAAAGAGTCTCGTCGAACGTCATGTCTCCTCCTGGTATCTTTTGCCGCTCCGCGCCCGCGGACTGCTGAGCACAGTTACAACAGGACTTCTGCCGCTTTCGTGGCCAACGCATGTACGTCGCTCTCACAACGTTCACGCCCTCGCACCCGAACACAATAACTCAGCCTTGTTTACGATGCAATGGAATGAGGCATTCCATCTGCGAAGGGGCTTCGATTTCCGGAAACTCAACCTTGCGGCCTGCGCTTTCGCCCTCTGGCTGCCGCGGCTCTAGCGGGGCCAGCCGCTTTCTCTTTTCCTTGCGCAGATGCGGCTCTTTCCCCGGCTTTGTTCCGGCTATTTCTTTGGCCGACTCCTCTGGCCGGACCGTGTGGCTCACGTTGCGGAATGACACGTGCCGTTCCCGTCCGGACCCGCCAGCGGCTGCCGGTGCCATTCAGCGGTTTCACGGTGGCTTCCGAGGCCGGCTTGAAGATCGTCAAAGTCTGTCCCGCCGGGAGCACGTCGCCTTTGCAACGGTTCCATTGGCGAAGTTTCTCGGCAGAGATTCCGAACTCGTCGGCGACCGACGAAATCGTGTCTCCACGGTGGACCTTGTAATGCGTGGCCTGCTTGCTGTAGCGCTGGACCGTGGCGATGTTGCCTTCCACTTCGCTGGAAGCGGATTTTGCCGGAGAGACCGGAATGATCAGCCTGCTGTCCTGGGCCAGATCGTCCCCTTGCAGGTTGTTGGCCTCGGCGATGGTGCTGGCCGTGGTGTGGTAGCGGCGCGCAATCTCAGTCAGCGTCTCTCCGCTTTCCACCCGGTGGTAGCGCCAGTAAACCCGCATCTCCTCGGGGATTGCCGCGACCGTCTTCTGGAATTTTTCAGCGGTTCCCACGGGCAGGTGCAGATCAAAATCCATATCCTTGGGTGTGGTCATGCGCAGCAGGCTGGGGTTCAACTCCTGCAGCACCGTGGTCGAAGAATCGATGCATTCGGCGACCAGCCGCAGATCAATCGGGTAATGAATGCGCACTGTATCGGAGGCGGCGGAGGGATCGATTGGAATGTGATCGAGCCCGTACTGAGATGGATTTTTCGCCATGATGGTCATGGCCAGGATGATGGGCACATAGTTGCGCGTCTCTTCGGGCAACACGTCGCGCCGGTAAAGTTCCCAGAAGTCGGCGTAGCCGGTGCGCTGCACGGCGCGCTGCACCGTGCCGGGCCCGGAGTTGTAGGCAGCCATGGCGAGGTACCAGTCGCCAAACTGGCTGAAAAGATCCCTGAGCAGGCGGGCGGCGGCGCGGGTGGCTTTCTCCGGGTCCTGGCGTTCGTCCACCCACCAGTTGCGCTGCAGCCCCGCATGCTGTCCGTCCCAGGGCATGAACTGCCACATGCCGCGCGCACCCATGCGCGATAGGGCGAGCGGCTGAAACCCGGATTCCGCCTGGGCCAGGAACATCAGGTCCTGCGGCACGCCTTCTTCGCGGAAGACGCGGGAGATCATGTCGCTGTAGCGTCCGCGGCGGGCCAGCGCGCGCTCGATGGTGCCGTGTCCGCGAGAGGAGAAATAATTGATGTAGCTGGCGACCGGATCGGTCAGCATGAGCGGAAGATCGCTGTGGGTGCTGGCCAGTTCCGCTTGCGCCTTGGCCTTGATGGTGGGATCGACCGGAAAGGTGATGTTGTTGACCTCGTCGATGGGCGCCGGTTCAAAGCGTTGCTCGGTGAATCCGTCGCCCACTTTGAGCGCCTGCATCTCCAGGTCCTGCGTGGCTTCGACGATCTTGTCGAACTCGGCCTGCAGCCGTTCGTCGTTCTGCAGAGTAACCGGCCCACGCAGCAAAAGATTGAAAGCCGCATCGAAGTTGTCCTTGGCGGCCTCCAAGTGGCCGGCCGCATAGTTGGACAGGCCGCGCGCGTACTCGGCTTCGGCTTGCGCGATCAGTTGCTCCACGGTTTCGGCCGCGGGCGCCACAGCGGCCGGGTTCGGCACAGGAAGAGTGTGGTTCGCTTCCTGCTGAGAGTAGCTGGAGGCGACGAGCAGACAGGCGAGCAGGAAGAGCGGCAGGACGTTGCGATAAAGAAAATTCATTCGATTGTGCCATCCGCGTCCGGTGAAAAATCCCCGAAGCAGGCGCTTCCTCAACTCTACGAACGATTCACCCAAGGGTCAATCGTTAGAAGACCCGTATTTACTGAATCAATAATGGTTGCGCAAGGTCGGAAACTATATACTTCTGGCTAACCTGAGCTGGTTGGAGGATTATCCCGGTGATTAATGGTTGCAAACGCCAGCTTTCACGCGTCGATCAGGTCGGCACTTCTTGATTGGGAAGAGCGGAGCAGGATGTTTGGTACAAGTTCGGAAAACCGACGGTCACGGATGCAAGGAAAGTCTCCAGAACGGTCCGCAGTATTGATTCTGGGGAAAAAGCTATGTCCAAATGCAGCCGGACATAGCACAATGACCCCGCACAATGCAGCCAACTCCAGCGCAGTGACCCAGGCGGATTCTTTTAGCGCCCGGAACGAACGGCGTCGAGGCACTGTCCGTAGAGGTCGATGAGATGTTTGGCGTAGTCTTCAGCCCGCGAGACGGTACCACCCTGGAAGCCGGCGCCCGGGGTTCCGGTGCGGCCGAAGCCAGTGGTGGTGGCTACGAATTTCATCATCTCCAGTGCGATCTCCTCATCGCGGCGCAACGGGGAAGCGGGTGGGATGGGAGTGATAGGGGAATCGCTCACGGGAACTCTCCGGGGCTGGATTGAAAAAGCACCGCGGCGCCTGAAGAACGGTGCCGCGGTGCCGATGATAACAGATACGCAAGCCGATTGCGTGACTTTGAGTTCGGGATCATCGGGGAGGCGCGGAGGCTGGGTTTCCGCACCTTTTTCCCGGCTAACGTGTTTCAGCGATGGTGGCTGGTGCGGTCAGCGGGGCCCTGCCGGATGAAAGCGGCGGCTTTTTGGGAGGCAGGTTTTCTGCCGGGCGGAGGGACGGATTGGGTTGATCGCTTTCGCTGGAGGCGAAGACGGGGCGGAGCAAGCCGACCTCGAGCAGCGCGGCGGAAAGAGAGTCAAGCGCGGCGGCATAGCGGCGCTCGGCGCGCTGCACGGTAATGCCGAGGCGCAGAGCCGCTTCCGGAACGCTGTGCTCGAGCAGGACGACGCCGGCGATGATTTCCATCGCCGGACGCTGGATGCGGTCGAAGACCCGCTCGATGTCGTGGACGAAGATCACGGCGTCCTCGAAGGTGTGCAGTTTGTGGGAACTGACGCGGGCCCGGAAGCAGAGCCCTCCGAGGATGCTGGGCAGGCGTCCGATATCGACCGCCATGCGGAAGTAGCGGCGCAGCAGGGCGCGGGTGTAGGGACGGTAGGCGGGCAGAGTTTCGCGCGCGGGCTGCTGGCGATTGCCGGCGACCAGGTGCAAGATGGATTTATCCGGAGAGACGCTCATGCCTGCACCTCCACGCGCAGACGGGTCCAGAGGCCCAGAAAGGAGACCGAACCATTGAGAACCGAGGCGGCTTCGGCCGCGGTGCAGGGATGGCACAGCGTGCGCTTGCTGCCGGAGCGGCGGAGCCAGATGTTGCCGCAGCGCTCGCAGTATTTCAGTTCCATGCTTTGCGAACGAAATGATTCGAATTTTGCAATCATTTTGTATTCACCCTTTTATCGAAACGAAAGCCCTGGCGGCGGCAAGGCCACAGAGTTGCGGGAGTTGAACTCCCGGCAAGCGGTGCGAAGATGCCGGCGACAGGGCTCGATTTTTTTTCGAAGGCCTGTTTCCCGACGAACCGGTGCGGCGATCCCTTGCGGGATTTTTCAAACCTGGTTCGTTGTGCTGGTTCCGTTGGTTATTTGGATTGTGATCGGATCATATAAGCCGGTGCTCGTCTCTACGAGTGAAGTGGCCTTCCTCGTAGCCGGACTTGAGAATGGTTCCGTTTTGAATGACGACGCTCAAACGGCCCGTAAAACCTGTCTCCCGCAGCAGTTGGGAGAACGCTAACGTAAGCAGTTCGGAGTTGCTAACCTTGCGCCGAAATTCGACAAACGCGGAATCGTGTGGAGCCCTGCCCTCTTCCATGCCACCCCTTCTAATCCATTTCCAGTTGAATGGTGGATGAATGATGAAGCGGGCGCGGGGATGGTGTCAACGGAATTATTGCTAGGAGTTGTTGCCAAAGTTTGTATATTTCTTAAAGATATAAAAACTGAATGATGGGCGTGAGGCTTCCATGTTGATTTCAGATTTGCAGAACCGATTGCGGGTCTTGGTGCGTGAACGCATTGCCGCGGGCGAGCTGACCGGGACGGAACTGGCCAACCGCGCCGGATTTCAGCAGGCCCATGTTTCCAACTTTCTGAACGGCCGCCGGGGCTTGAGCATCGAGTCGATGGACCGGGTGATGGAAGTGATGCGGCTGGAGGTTCAGGACCTGATGCCGGATGCGCATCGCAAGACGGATAACGGCGAAGCGGGTTTTGATTCGATTCCGGTCGTGGAGCCGGGTGCGCTGCTGCAGAGCGATTTCGGATCGGGCGAGATTGTGGAACATTTGCGCTTCAAGAAGACATTTCTGCGGCGGATGCGCGCGGAGATGGCCAGCGAGCGAGGCGGCTGGCAGCGGTTCGTGCTGATCAAGGCGGACAAGGGATCGGGGGTGGCGATGCGTCCGCGGCTGGGGGTGGGGGCGCTGCTGCTGATCGACCGGCACTACAATTCCCTGCAGAGCTACCGGCGTCATGAGCCGAATCTTTACGTGGTAAAGAGCGGGCCGAACTGGCAGGTGCGCTATGTGGAGTTGCAAGGCAGCCAGCTGACGCTGCGTCCGGAGAACCAGGAGTGCGCCCTGGGATACATCCAGCTGGGCAAGGGCGAGACGTTTGCCAACTACGTGGTAGGGCGGGTGGCGCATATTTCGACGGAGACATAAAGTGGAACCCCGGGGGGTTAGGAAATCGATTGGCGGCTGAAAGGTCTCTGGGGCGTCTTTGGAGATTGAAGCGGCGCGGGGATTCCTCGCGGGGCTTGATCTCATAACAACGTTGGCTCCGTTCGGCGGTAGTCTGGTTTTTGCGAAGAAAGCAGAAGACCGGAGAAGGAGCCAACGATGGTGATTATAGGCTGCGATTTCCATTCTGGTTTTCAGCAGATTGCGATCTTTGACAACCTGACAGGAGAGTTACAGGAAAAAAAGCTGCTGCATCCGGGCGAAGCGGGGGAGTTCTACCGCTCGCAGCGCGAAGCGGTGCGGGTGGGCATGGAGGCGGGAGCGCCGTGCCAGTGGTTCCGGCGGCTGTTAGCGGAGTGCGGGCACGAGCTTTGGGTGGGCGATGCGGCCCGGATTCGGGCGGCCGAGCCGCGCAAGCAGAAGACCGACCGGCGCGACGCGGAGCTGATTCTGAAGTTGATGTTGGAGGAGCGGTTTCCGCGGATCTGGGTTCCGAGCGAGCAAGAGCGCGACGTGCGGCAGTTGCTGATGGATCGGCATCACCGGATGCGGCAGCGGACCCAGGTGAAGAACCAGCTGCAGGCTCTGGCGCTGAACCAGGGGATGCAGAAGGGGCGAACGCTGTGGTCGGCGGCAGGCGTGCAGCAGCTGCGCGAGCTGCCGATGATGGAGCATGCGGCGCGGCGGCGCGATGCGTTGCTGCGCACGGTGGTGGAGCTGGATGTGCAGATCTCCGAGCTGGACGTGCTGGTGCGGCGGCAGGCCGAAGGGCGCGAAGACGCGCGGCGGCTGATGACGCATCCGGGGGTGGGTCCGCAGACGGCGCTGGGGATGGTGCTGACGCTGGGCGAGGCGGAGCGGTTTGAATCGGCCAAGAAAGTGGCCAGCTATCTGGGGCTGATTCCGGGCGAGTACAGTTCGGGGAATAAACAGCGGCTGGGACACATCAGCAAGCAGGGGTCGTCGCTGATGCGGTTTTTGCTGGTGGAGGCCGGCCAGACGGCGGTGCGGGGCGATGCCGAGTTGCGCCGCGCTTATGCCAGGCTGGCGGCTAAGAAAAGCCGCGCGGTGGCCAAAGACTGGATGCTCCGCAACGAGTGGACGTACGCGGAGCTGGCACGTCATGCGGGTGAGCCCGGGTCATTCCGTGGTGCGCGATAAGCACCGACCGCTTGTATGGGCAGCCCGCCTCCCTCGATGAGCGGGGGAGTTTGAACAGGTGAATCATGGTCCGGTAACGGATCGAATAGATGGCTGGTGCGGCCACAAGCCGACACTGTGAGATTCGAAACATGACGGGTCTTCTGAGAACTTCGCAAAAAACGCTGGGATGGAACGAAGCTACGCTGTACTGCGCTACGCTTCGTTCCGAAGCCGAGTATGGAAACGGCGAAGGTGGCGTCAAGAGTCTGCGATAAACGCCTGCGGCGCCCTTGACCCCGCCTTCGCCGTCACGAGGAAGTGTGTCTGGGCAACCCGGACGTTGTTATAGACGGAATGACAACTTAAGAACAAAGGCCAAGGCAACAGCAAAAGCAATGACCCCGCCCAAGCCAAAGGCGGGCTTGAACGGGACACCTGGCATATTTCAACGGAGACCTAAACGAGCGCAGAGACGCGGTTCCGGAGTGGAAACGGGCCCGCGGAAATTTGCTGTCAAGAGCGGAAACTTGGCAAAAACGACTCAAGCGATTGAAAGCACGGTGAATAGAGTTTGGGTGCCAGGTGAGGGGATGAGGGGGGTGAAATTGATATTCTGAAGATAAGAGGTTGGAAGAGAGGTGGTGGCAGTGGTATCAAAGAAAAAGCTGGGGGCGGAGGCGGGCAAGCAACGAGGCCACGGGCCAGAAGAACCAATTGAGGCGGAAGTGGCAGGCAGGAAGGCGAAGGCAGTGAAGGACGCCGGCCGGAAGGCTGCACCGAGTAAGAAGGCTGCATCTGGAAAAGCAGCGGGCAAGGCAACGCCGAAAAAGAAAAAGGCGAACAAGAAGAGCGCGGCAACCAAGGATGAGGTGAGCCCGCGGACGAAGAAGACGAAGCAGAGTCAGGCTGCAGGCGCCAGGGAGGCGAACTTTGCAGCTGGGTACGCGGCAACCGATGCCGCTCCGGGCGCAGGCGCCAGGGACCCATTTGAAGTTGCCAGGGAGACGATGAAGGGTTCGGTTCCGGCGATTATGGAAGCGATGGTGGCGAAGGCCAAGCGGGGAAGCTGCACGCACGCCAAGACACTGCTGGAGATGACTGGCGCGAAGCATATGTTTGAGGACGAAGCGGAGACTGCCGACAGCGGCGAGCCCTGGGCGAAGCTGGTGCTGGAACGGATGGACGAGGCGGAGCAGGAGAGTTTGAGCAAATATCCGCCAGAGGTTGCAGCAGAGCCGTAGATCGGGTTGGAAGACAAGAGGCGAGTGCGCGGATGGACATGACGTGGGTGACAGACCGGATCGCGGTCGGCGGCGGAATCTGGGTAGAGGAGCGGATGGCCGAGGTGGCCGCGGCCGGGGTCACGCACGTGATTGACATGCAGGTTGAATTTGACGACACGCCTCTGGGCCAACGGGTGGGAGTGGAAGTGCTGTGGAATCCGGTGGACGACGATTTTATGCCCAAGAGCCGGGGGGTGTTTGAGCGGGGCGTGAATTTTGCGATGGCGGCGCTGGAAGATCCGCAGGCGAAGTTGTTTGTGCACTGCGCGGCGGGCATACACCGGGCTCCGATGATGGCGCTGGCGGTGCTGTGCGCGACGGGCTATTCGCTGGAGGAGGCAAAGGAGTTGATCCAGACCAAGCGCTATGTGGTGGACTTTGCCGAGGTATATGTACGCAGCGTGGAAGAGTTCTTGAAGAGTTATGCGGGCAGGCGAGGCGGAGCAGCGAGCAGCCGAAAGGACGGCAAGAGACAAGCATGAATACGAGAGTAGAGAGAAGTATGAGCCGCCTATCCGGGCGGCTTTTGATTTTTGTGTGGGCGGCGATTCTGCTGGCTGCGACGGGTGCGAAAGCGACTCCGGTGAAGACCGTTGTGCAGGAGTTGAAAACACATATGCGCTGGATCTTCGGCAATGGCAACGAGGGAAAGATACAGGAACTTGAGACCAGAATCCAGAAGCACGAAGCCGCGCTGCAGCGCACCGCGGGGCTGGGCTTGGCGTTCGGCATTCTGCTGACCATCGTGCATGTGGTGCTGGACTCGATGAGGGTGATACATCACTAATGACCAAACAAGAGTTTGTGCAGCAAGCACACGCGGCGGCGTTACGCAGTTCGGAGCGAAGCGGAATGCCTGCGATGGTGACCGTTGCTCAGGCTGCGCTGGAGAGTAACTGGGGCCAGTCGAAACTTTCCCAAGAGGCGAACAACTTCTTCGGGATCAAAGCGCACGGCACCCACGAACGCATTCAAATGAGTACGGAAGAATGCGCGCACGGAGAAAGAATCACGATCAATGCCGAGTTTGCGAAGTATCCGTCGCTGCTGGACTGCATCCAGTGCCGCGATGGGATTCTACTGCGAAGCGCGTGCTATGCGGCCGCACGACAGGCGCGCGGAGATGAAGCGGAGTTTATCCGCGAGATTGCCAAACACTGGGCCACCGATCCGAAGTACGCAGAGAAATTACAGGCGGTTTTGGGCGAGGTGAATCGATTGGTGGAATGATCTTTGTGGCGGCCTATGGGGCCAAGGCGAAGCAGAGGCAAGGCAATTACGACTCCTGATACTGGCGGCAGACCTTCGGGTCTGCCGCCGATTTTTTGTTGAGCAGAAAAAACGGCGCGCCGAAGCCCGCCGAGAAGGGAGTGTCCGCGATTTTGTGTAACCGTTGTTCCCTGTGATGTTGCTCGTTTCCGAGCGAGTTAATTTTCTTTCCCTTTCGCCCGACAGATTTGATTATTTGGCTGACGAGGATCGCAGTCAAGGCCGCAACGCGCCGCGTTAGCGGGCGGAGCGCAGCGGAGAGCCTTGACGGCGACCGCAGCCAGCCGTATCCAGTTCTTCCGGGCGAAAGGGATTGCGCATCTATGCCCCCGTCGCCATTCGGATGCGGTCTCCCCAGAGCATGGTGAAGTGGTTCAGTGCGGCTTTCCAGTGCAACGGGCATTCCCATTTCGCGATCACGTTTCGCAGCGCCAGATACATCACCTTCAGCGCAGCTTCCTCGCTGGGAAAGGCGCCACGTGTCTTGATCGCTTTGCGCAGACTCATGTTCAGCGATTCCACTGCGTTGGTCGTATAGATGACTTTGCGCACCTCGGCGGCAAACGCAAAGAACGGAATCACCCGGTCCCAGTTGCGCTGCCACAGCGCGGAGATCGTCGGATACTTCCCATCCCATCGGGCCGCGAAGGCCGCCAACTGCCGCTCGGCCTCCTCTGCCGTGGCGGCGCGGTAAACGGTCTTCAGATCCGCCGCCACTGGTTTGCGTTCCCGCCAGCTTACGTAGTTCAGGCTGGCTCGCACCAGGTGCACAATGCACAACTGCACCTGGGCTTGCGGAAACACCGTTTCGATGGCCTGCGGGAAACCCTTCAGACCATCGACGCAGGCAATGAAGATATCCTTTACCCCGCGGTTGCGCAGCTCGGTGAGCACCTGCAGCCAGAACTTCGCGCCTTCATTGGCCGACGTCCACAGCCCCAGCACGTCTTTGCGGCCGTCGAGATCGATGCCGATGGCCACATAGACGGCACGATTCTCTACCCGGCCCTCGTGCCGCATCTTCACCATCAGAGCGTCCAGAAACAGAATCGGATACAGCGGCTCCAGCGGCCGGGTCTGCCAGGCTTTCACCTCCTCGATCACCGCGTCAGTGACTTCGGAAATCAGCGACGGCGATACTTCCACACACTTGCAAGTGTCCTTGGATTTCGCGGGTGGTCATGCCACGTGCATACATCGACAGGATCTTGTCGTCGAATCCGCTGAACCGCCGTTCGTGCGGTGGCACGATCCGGGGCTGGAAGCTGCCGTTGCGGTCGCGCGGAACTTCGATCACCGCCTCGCCGAACTCGCCCTGCAGGGTTTTCTTGCTACTACCATTGCGCGAGTTGCCGCTGCCACGGCCGGCCGGATGATGCTTTTCGTAACCCAGGTGGTGGGTGAGTTCGGCTTGCATCGCCCGCTCCACCAACGCCTTTGTCAACTGTTTCAGCAAGCCTTGCTCGCCGATCAGGACCTCCGGACCCTTGTAATCTGCCAGCAGCTTGTCAATCAGATTTTTGTCCATTTCCATGGGATGTTCCTCTCCATATCGAGGAACAATCACTTACACAGAAATCAGAACACCCTCCCGAGAAGAAATAGAACCTGCCGCTAAAACGCCTCACTCCAATTTTCAAGCACGGACTTGACCACCATCATGAACTGGTCGGCAACCGCACCATCCACTACGCGGTGGTCGAAGCCGATCGCCGTGGTCATCATCGAGCGTATCGCGATCGTGTCATTGCCTTCCTTGTCAGTGAGCACTACCGGCTTCTTCACGATTGCGCCGATATCAAGAATTGCGACCTGCGGTTGATTAATGATCGGCAGTCCGAAGCTCGCGCCAAAGATTCCCGGGTTCGTGATAGTGAATGTACCGCCCGAAACTTCCTCCGGCTTCAGTTTCTTGCTGCGCGCGCGCTCGCCCAGATCGTTGAGCGCCCGCTGCAGTCCTACGAAGCTCAACTCGTCGGCGTGCTGAATCACCGGAACCAGCAATCCCCAGTCGAGCGCCACGGCGATGCCGATATTCACGTCGCGCTTATAGTGAATGTTGTCGCCCTCCACCGAAGCGTTCATGATGGGCCACGCGCGCAAGGCCTGCGTCACCGCGCGAATGAAGAACGGCGTGTAAGTCAGCTTAAGTCCCGTAGCTTCCTGGAAGCGGTTTTTGTTCTTCTCCCGCAGCCGCACGATGCGCGTCATATCCACGTCGAACACGGTATGCACGTGCGCACTGGTGCGTCGCGAGGCGATCATGTGCTCGGCAATCTTCTTGCGCATCACCGACATCGGCTCGACCTTGCCGGGCGTGCCGGCATACGGTTTGGGCACAGCGGCAACCGGTGCAACCACGGACGGAGCCGGCACAGGAGCGGTCTTGGCGCGCTCCACAAACGCTAAAATGTCGTCCTTGGTGATGCGACCGCCGCTTCCACTTCCAGCGATCTGACGCAGATCCACGTTGTGTTCGGCAGCCAGTTTGCGCACCAGCGGAGAGCTGCGAACCTCCTCGCCCGGCACTGCTTCCTTCTCGCGTGCCGGTGCCGGAGGCGCACCCACCTCAGCCGCCGCGGCCGGAACAGCCGCAGCCACCGGGGCAGCGCCCGCAGCGCTGATTACCGCCACCACGCTGTTCACCTGTACGGTGGTGCCGGTCTCTGCCTTGATCGCCGTCAACACTCCGGAAGCCGGCGCAGGAATTTCCGCGTCCACCTTATCGGTTGAGATCTCAAACAGCGGTTCGTCGCGCGTAACCTGATCGCCCACCTTTTTGATCCACTTGGTGATGGTTCCCTCAAAGATCGATTCGCCCATCTGCGGCATCACCACGTCGGTCGCCGCTCCACTGGCCTCTGGTGTTCCGCTTGCGCCGTCGGTCGGAGCCCCGCCGCTAATGGCTGGCGCAGCCGGCGCCTCGGCAACCTTGGCGCTTCCGCCGGGAGAATCCTCCGACTCATCGATCACCGCCACCACTGCATTGACCTGCACTGTCTTTCCCGCCTCGGCCCGAATCTCCTTCAGCACGCCGGAAACCGGCGCGGGAATTTCGGCATCGACTTTGTCGGTGGAAATTTCGAACAACGGCTCGTCCCGCGTGATCTTGTCGCCGGATTGCTTGAGCCACTTGGTGATAGTGCCTTCAAAGATGGATTCGCCCATCTGCGGCATAACGACTTCAGTCGGCATGATCTTCCTTCCGCATGATTCCTGAATGAATGTTTCCTATATGAATGTCGCGATTTCAAGGACAGCCCACAATTATAAACGCGCCGTGGCAGGCCCAGCCGTTCCGCCTACCGTTGACCCACTACGATGTAGGTCCAGTCGCTCACCACGTCGCTCTTCACCACGGCCCAGCCGCTCTGCTCCAGGCGCTGCTCCACCGCGCTGCGCGCAATGCGATGCTCCATCGGTGGTCCCGGCGGAATGCTCGCCTCCGGGCTCCAGTCTACGATGGCCAGCTTGGCGTTCGGCGCGGCGATCCGCGAAAACTCCCGCAGCGCCTGCTCGTGGCTGTCGATCTCATGCCACACGCCGGAAAGGAATATCAAATCGCACGAAGCTTCTGCCAGTCCCGTCGCCTCCGCTTCGCCCACCACCAGTTCCACGTTGGCCAGCGCGCCGGCGGCCGCCAGTTTGCCGCGCAGCACCCCCAGCAGTTCCGTCGAAGGATCGACCGCATACACCTTTCCCGGAGCCGCGCGGCGCCCCAGCGGCAGCGCAAAGTAGCCGCTCCCGGCGCCAATGTCGGCTACGTTCAGCATGCCGCAAACTCCGGCCGCGTCCAGAATCGCCTCCACCGGAAACTGCTGCCCGCGCCCCGGCGCTTCCAATCGGTCCAAGCTCTTGGGATTAAAACGGCGCTCGTGGCTCATCGCAACAGTCTATGCCTTTCATCGCACTGGTTCATCGCATCTTGTTCAAAGAACCTTGATTATCGAACCAGGTAGGGTTTCCCCGGATCATTCAGAATCGCGCGCGCATCCGCCAACTCTTCCCGCCGAACCCGCACCGTGATTCCTCCGGACATTCCGGCGTAGATGCCGGTCATGCGGCTGAAGTTCACATTCGAGCAGAAGCACTCGATTCCCGCCGCCTCCAGCAGTGCCCTCGCCACCAGAAACTCCTGCTCGGAGCCGAAGTTCGCCACGGGCACCAACTCGGAGCTGCTGTCTTCGTCATCCATGCCGAGAGTCTATTCCTCTCCACCCTCCACGCGAGGCTCCACGGGAGCATCCAGAATCGCGCGCGCGGCGGCCAAATCTTCTTTCCGGACGTAGAGTTTCAGGTTGTCAACCCCGTGCCTGAAGGCCGATGTCAATACCGGCCCGGAGCAGTCAATGCCTTCCGATTCGAGCAGAGCCCGCACCACCAGAAGTTCCTGCTCGGAGTCACACTCCCCCAGTTCGACCACCTCGGATTCAGGCTGAAAGTCCATGCGGAGGATTATGCCATGAGTTCGTCCCGCCACAGTGCCAACCGAGCCTCCGCCTCACTGTGACCCGCATCACTTCCCGCCCATCCCTTCGCGGGACTATACTTTCAGAGTCATGGCCTTTCCTATCACCCGTCAGCGCCGCATGCGCCGCACCGAAGCTCTGCGTTCTTTCGTCCGCGAAACCCGGCTCACTCCCGCCGGCTTCGTCTACCCTCTTTTCATCTGTCCCGGCGAAGGCATTCGCAAGCCGGTCAGCTCCATGCCCGGCGTCTCCAACCTCTCGGTCGATGAGGCGGTCAAGGAATGCCGCGAGGTCTATGCCCTCGGCGTCCCCGCCATCATTCTCTTCGGCCTGCCCGAGGAGAAAGATGAAATCGCCACCGGAGCCTGGGCCGAAGACGGCATCGTGCAGCGCGCCGCCCGCGCCATCAAGGCCGCCGTCCCCAACCTGGTCATCATGGGAGACGTCTGCCTCTGTGAGTACATGTCGCACGGCCACTGCGGCGTGGTCAAAAAAGTGAACGGCCCCACCCCGGAGACCGAGTACGAGATCGTCAACGACGTTTCGCTCGACATCCTGGCCAAAACCGCCGTCTCCCAGGCCAAGGCCGGCATTGACATCATCGCTCCCTCCGACATGATGGATGGCCGCATCGAAGCCCTGCGCACCGCGCTCGACGCCTACGGCTACGAGAACACCCCCATCATGAGCTACGCCGCCAAGTTCGCCAGCGGCTTCTACGGACCCTTCCGCGAGGCCGCCGACTCCGCTCCATCCTTCGGCGACCGCCGCAGCTACCAGATGGACCCGGCCAACGCCCGCGAGGCCATGCGCGAAATCGAACTCGACCTCCAGGAGGGCGCCGACATGATCATGGTCAAGCCCGCCATCGCCTACCTCGACGTCATCGCCGAAGCCCGCATGCGCTTCGATGTCCCCCTCGGCGCCTACCAAGTCAGCGGCGAATACGCCATGATCAAGGCCGCCGCCCAGAACAACTGGATCGACCACGACCGCGTCATGCTCGAATCGCTCCTTTCCATCCAGCGCGCCGGAGCCTCCATCATCCTCACCTACTTCGCCAAAGAGGCCGCAAGGTTGCTCGGCTAGCTTTGGATGTTCGCAGTAAACGTATGGCCGCCCTGCAATGGCGGCCATTTTTGTTTACTGACGGGTGGCCCATTCAAGCCTTCCTTTGGCTTGAGTGTCAGGGATCTCCCCGGCTGCTCAGGGCGGTTGATTTTTCTCTCGCTCCTGCTGCTTGTTTTTGTCTCGCAGGTGGCCTATTCAATCCCTCTTTTGGCTTGAGTGGGGCTGTCGCCGGGGACTAAACTGCCGTGTGCCCTGGGGACTCAAGCGCTTTCACCAATCCGGCCAGACTCACTTCATCACCTTCGGCTGCTACCACCGCCATCCGTCGTTCATCATGGACGCAGCGAAGCATACCTTCGAAACCGCGCTCGAACGCGTACGAGGCAGATACAGCCTTTTCGTCTATGGCTACGTTGTAATGCCCAATCATATTCACCTGCTGATTGGCGAGCCGCAACGCGCAACGCTCGACGTAGCGATCAAGTCGTTGAAGTAGGGCGTGTCGCGGCGATTGATCGGCGATGCCAACCACATTCTGGGAGAAGCGCTACTACGACTTCAACATCCGCGATCACCAGCAGTTTGTCGAGAAACTCCGCTACATTCACCGCAATCAGTGAAGAGCGACTTGTGCGAACGCCCACAAGACTGGGAGTGGGGTGGCTTTCGCCACCACGCAACCGGCTGCGAAGGACGCGTAGAGATCGAGTCCGAGTGGACAGCAAAAAGGCGAGAGCGTTCGGTTTCACGGCTATATCCATCGGTGGACTTGCCCCACTCAAGCCAAAAGATGGCCTGAATGGGTCACTCGCGAATCCAAGGAGTAACGATAAAGGATATATTTATGACCGAATATTTACTCATCCGCCAATCGTTTCCCCTCTTTGCGCAACCATTGCCTAACCTATAACAATCCGAAATCCAACGATTACCCTTCCCGTCAATCCTTCAGCCCCAAAACCAGTGCAAACGCCCCAATCCCGCATCTAACGTTGTGCTGTCACAACTATCTCTCGCAGAGTAGAATCAGAGTTGTATAATCATGGAATTGAAATTCAATTTCATGATTTAGCGCACCGGAGTTTCTCGCAGTGATTCGTATCCGCCTGACTCAGCTCCACCGAATCATCGCTCTTGCATTCCTCCTGCTCGTCGCCGTCCACGCCTGGGCCGGAACCGGCGGCACCATCTCCGGAACCGTGAAGGACGCCAGCAGCGCCGTCATCGTGGACGCAGCCGTCACGGCCGCCAACCTTGACACCGGAATCCTGCAGCATCTCACCACCAACGCCAGCGGATTCTATTCGTTCCCCAACCTTCCGATCGGCCGCTACACCCTCACCATCGAAAGGCCTGGCTTCAAGTCCTACACCCGCTCCGGCATCACCATCGATGCCAACAGCGCGCTCGTCGTCGATGCCGTGCTGGAGATCGCCCAGGAGTCGCAGTCCGTCACCGTCAGCGAAAACACCGTGCAGGTGGAAACCTCCAGCAGCCAGATGGGCGAAGTCATCGGCAGTAAAAAAATGACCGCCGTCCCCCTGAATGGCCGCAGCTACACCGATCTGCTTGCCCTGCAGCCGGGCGTCGTTCCCACCAGCTCGCTCACCGCCAGCACCCAGCAGGATGTCGGCGTCAGTGCGCTTGCGCCCTCCGGCGGCCTCAATCCCGGAACCCTCTCCATCAACGGTCAGCGCGAGTTCTCCAACGCCTTCATCGTCAACGGCAGCGATGTGGAAGAGGACGTCAACTCCGGCGCGGCCATCATTCCCAACCTCGATTCCATCGCCGAGTTCCGCATTCTCACCAGCAACTTCGACGCCGAGTACGGCGGCCACAGCGGCGGCCAGATCAACGTCGTCACCAAATCCGGCACCAACCAGTTGCACGGCGACGCCTTTGAATTCCTGCGCAACACCGCTCTCGATGCCCGCAACTATTTTTCTCCCACCCGCGGCACCTTTGACCAGAACCAGTTCGGCGGCACACTGGGCGGTCCGCTGCGCAGCAACAAAGCGTTCTTCTTCACCGACTATCAGGGAACCCAAAGCACGCAGGGAATCGACACCGGTCTCATCCAGGTCCCATCCCTGCAGGAGCGCTCCGGCGTCTTCCCCAATTTTGTGATCCCACCCTCTACATGGTCCGCACCCGCCAAGGCTCTGCTGCAATACATTCCCTTGCCCAACGATGGCCCCAACACCTTCACCACCTCGTCGCAAAACCTCACGCTGCGCGACGACAAGGCCGCCGCCCGTCTCGATTACGAAAGCCGCTGGGGCCGCCTCGACGCCTACTACTTCTTCGACGACTACACTTACAACAATCCCTATCCAGTCGCGCAGAGTGGTGCCAGCGTACCCGGCTTCAACGCGCTCTACCTCGGCCGCGCGCAGCTGCTCAGCCTGGGAGACACCAAGACGCTCGGCTCCTTGGCCGTCAATGAATTTCACTTCAGCTTTATGCGTGACTCCAACGACCTCGGCAAGCCCATCGGCGGACTGGGCACGAGCTTGGCGTCGCAGGGCTTTGTCGTGTGCAATGGGACCACTCCGAACTGCCCCGGCATCGTGCCGCTCGATCCCCGCGGCCAGGGCGTGGAAAACGTCATCTTCAATTCTTTCTCCATCGGCACCAACGCCAACGAGCTGCGCCAGGCCAACAACACCTTCCAGGTCATCGATGACTTCTCCAAAGTAGTGGGCCTCCACACCTTCAAGTTCGGCGTGGAATTTCACTACGACCAGATCAACACCAACCCCATCGCGCAATTCAACGGAAACTTTATCTTCACGGGCAGCACTACGGGCTCCGACTTTGCCGATTTCCTGCTGGGCCGGCCCAGCCAGTACAACCAGAGCCAGTTGCAGCCCTTCTACCCGCGCAGCAAATACTGGGGCCTGTACGCGCAAGATAGCTGGCGCGTGCGCTCCGGTCTCACCCTGAACTACGGTCTGCGCTGGGACCGCATCGAGCCCTGGTATGAAAAGAACAACGGCCTCTCCACCTTTGCCGCCGGCAAACAGTCGTTGGTCTTTACCGGCGCGCCTCCGGGCATTCTCTTTCCCGGCGATCCCGGTGTTCCTCGAACCCTGGCGCCTCCGGGCAACCTCGATTTCGCGCCGCGCGTCGGCCTGGCCTACTCACCACAGGCCGCCAAAGACACAGCTCTTGGAGCTCTCACCGGAGGCCCCGGCAACACCAGCATTCGAGCCGGCTACGGCATGTTCTACTCGGCGATTGAGGCACTTTCCGCCGGCATTCTGGCCGGCAACGCGCCCTTCGGAATCACCTATTCCAGTCCCGCTCCGCCGCTATTTGCCACGCCCTTCATCACCGCTTCCAACGGGCAGTTTCAGGGCCAGCCATTCCCGGTCGCGCTGGCAGCGCACGGCGCATCCCGCAGCCATCCCAATCCGAATGTCGATTGGTCGCAGTACGAGCCCATCAGCGGCATTCCCGGCTATGCTACCAGCAACCGCATCCCCTACGTCGAGGAATACATGCTGTCGATCGAGCGCCAGCTTGGATCGACAACGGTGTTCAGCGTCAGCTACGTCGGCTCCCAGGGCCATCGCCTGCTTGTGATGGAGGAAGCCAACCCCGGCATTCCCGCCCTGTGCCTCGAAACTCGCGGCTGCGGCCCTTTTGCGGAGAACGGATCGCGTGGCCCCTTGGGCAACAACTTTGGCAGCGACACCCTGCAGAAGACCATCGGGAAATCCAACTACAACTCTCTCCAGCTCAGCCTGCAACACACCAGCGGAAGGCTGACGCTCTCTGCCGGATATACCTACGGCAAGTCCATGGACGACTCCTCGAATCTGGGCGAAGAAATCAACCCGGTCAACCCCGCAATCAGCTATGCCTTGTCGTCCTTCGATATCCGGCACAACTTCGTCGTCAGCTACAACTACCGCATCCCCTTCGAGAGCCTTTTCCGCGCCTCCAACCGTTGGACCAAAGGCTGGGAAATCTCCGGCATCACGCGCTTCTCCACCGGACTGCCCGTCACCCTCTACAACAACACAGACAGCTCTCTGCTCGGCACCAGTCCCAACGGCATCAACAATAACGGTGTCGATACGCCGTACTTCACGCCAGGCAATCTGCAACTCAACCACAATCCGCGCAGCCACACCGCGGCCTTCAACACCGCACTGTTCTGTGTGCCAGGCACCGCCGGCTGCGCTCCTCTTGGCACGCAGGACAACATCCCGCGCCGCTTCTTCTCCGGCCCCGGCCAGGAGAACCTCGATATGTCGCTCCAGAAAGAGATTGCGCTGCACCCCGGCCAAACCCTGCAACTCCGCCTCGAGGCCTTCAACGTCTTCAATCACGCTCAGTTCTTCGGCCCATCCGCCGTCGATGGAAACATCAGCAGCGGCACCTTCGGCAAGATCATCAACGCCATGCCGCCGCGCCTGATGCAGTTGGCGGCCAAGTTCATCTTCTAGCGAGGTTTTATCTTTGAAACCTTGAACCTTTGAAACCTTGTATCCTTGCAGTCAGGACCCATGATCTTTGTCCTCAATCTCGGCCAGTGCGATCACGCGACCGCTCTGCGCCTGCAGGAGACCCTGGTTGAACTCCGCCAGCAGGGACGCGTCCCCAACGTCCTGCTCTTCGTCGAGCACCCTCCGGTCATCACCCTCGGACGCAACGCCAGCGCATCCAACATCGTCGCCTCGCGCGAGCTGCTCGCCTCCCGTGGCGTCCAGATCCACGAGATCAACCGCGGCGGCGACGTCACCTTCCACGGTCCCGGACAGCTCGTCGCCTACCCCATCTTCGATCTGCGCTCCTTTACTCCTAAACTCGGAGTCATCGCCTACGTCCGCCTCCTCGAAGATGTCCTTATGCGCATCTGCGCCCACTACCGCATCGAAACCCAGCGCATCTGCAAACTCACCGGCGTCTGGACCCTCCCCACCCCGCCGCCGCGCCTCACCCAACGCCAGCTCAACCGCGACTACGTTCCATCCGGCGACGCAGAAGAAGTATCGGGCGCCCCATTCAATCCCTCTTCTGGCTTGAGTGGGGCAGTCGCTCCTGCCGTTTTTCCCGAGCGCAAAATCGCCGCCATCGGCGTCCACATCGCCCGCGGAGTCACCTCCCACGGCTTCGCCCTCAACGTCACCACGCCGCTCGATTTCTTCCAGCTCATCGTCCCCTGCGGCCTCGCCAAGCCGGTCACCTCCATCGAATTCGAAACCGGATTGCGCCCCTCGCTCGACGAGGTCATGACCATCGCTTCGCGCACCTTCGGCGAACTCTTCCACTCCCAGATGCTCTGGCTCGAATCCATCCACGACCTGCTCCCCGAGAACGATATCTCGCAGAGTCCTGCTCCAGAGCCCACCGACACTCCCGCCCGCGCCCCTGAAAACGAACGCCGCATCGCCCACGACGACACCCACCTGGCCTAAAGCGATCCCATTCGGGCGCACGCATTTTAGAGAGGGTCATCCTGAGAGGCTGTGACTAAATCGGCATCCAGGCTGACAGGACCAAGTTTGCTTCTGCGCTCGTCGTGCTGACGGCTCCGTTGAAGAGTCATCGTGCATCGCGTATTGCTGGTGCGTGTGGCGTCGTGGGCTGGCTCCGGCTGCATTGTTTCGTCGGCCTACGCGAGCAGCGCTGCGCCGAAGTGCATTACGTTGTACGCCAGCGCGCACCACAGCGCTACGCACTTGGCTTTGTGCAAGCCGCGAACCGTGATCTGCGTCAGCCCGCGATAACTTCGCAGGTCGGCGTTGACGGTTTCGCTCGTCGCTGCCCTTTCCTTGTAGATTTCCTTCCCCGCTTCGCTCGCCATGCGCTGCTTCCATGCCAGCATCGCTTCACTGTCGCCGCGCTTGGGCTCCAGTTCGCGACCCCGGTTCTGCGGATTCCTGGCCGTCTTGGGCGGCACGAACAGTTCCACCCTGTGCTGGTGCGCCTGCTCGATATCGTCTTTCCTCAGATAGCCGCCGTCCATCAGGTGTTGCTCGACTGCCTGGCCGCTTCGTTGCTCCACCTGCTGCCGCATCGGCTCGCTCAACCCCGTGCTATCGGAGCCTTCGTTGCTCACCTCGACCCCGACGATGGCGCGGCTCTCGGTGTCGGTCGCCAACTGCACATTCACCGCCGGGTTGAATCCCCCGTTGGGCATCTTCATCCGCCGCGCCTCCGCATCGGTGGTGCTCACCCGCGGCTGCCTCGCCCGGACCTTCTGCGCCGACTTGCCCTGGCCCGCCCTCCGCTCCGCTTCTTGCTGCCTCTGCTTCAGTTCCGGCAACTGCGCAATCGCCTGCTCCAGCCGTGTCTGCTTCTCTTCCGCTGCACGCTTGCGCGCCGCCGCCTGCTTGCCCGTCAGCTTCGCTGACTGTGCCGGCGACTCCAACTGCTGGCGCACCTCCTCCACATGCTGTTTGGCTTTGACCAGCAGTTCCTGCAACCGCTCTTCCCGCCGAAAACTACCCGCCCCCGCACTGACCCGAACCCATACTCCGTCCTGGCTAACCCGACTCACCTTCACCATGTCCTGCTCCACCAGCGAGGCGATCACCTGCGTAAACAAGGCATCCAGCGCGGCCCTATGATCGGTGCGGAAATCCGACAGCAAGCGGTGGTTCACGCCCACCCCGCCACACAGCCAGCGGAACGCCGCGCTGTCCTCACAGCGCCGCGCCAACTCCCGCGCCGAGCCGATCCCGCGAATGCAGCCGTACAGCCATAAAGCCACCAGCAAACGCGGATCGGTCGCATCCCGCCCCGCCATACCTTCGCGCGCCTTGATCGGCTCGCAAAACTGCGACACGTTCAGCGTCTCCACCACCGCCATCACCATGCGCACCGGATGCGTCGGTCCCACCAGATCATCCGGACACTGCACTACCATCGCCATCTGCCTGCGCTCTGGCGTCCGTAACCGCACCGAAGGCTTCGATTCCATATCGTTCATGTGCTCTCTTATAGCGCGCGTCCCTGAGGAAAACCCACCAAAAAAGTCACAAGCTCTGAGCGAAGCGAAGTATCCCAGCACCGCTCAAATATCCCGTATCGCTCAATAGGCACTTCTGCCAGCCACCCGATCTTCGTTTGTCCTCTCTGCGATAATATTTCCATGCCCGCTCCGCTTCTGCACACCAGCGCCGCCGCGCTTGAGTTCGACCGCCTCCGCGAGATGGTGCGCGGCTGCTGCCAGAGCGTGCTGGGCCAGCAGGCAGTGGACGCACTCGCCCCCACAGCCAATGCCGAGTGGATCGAGTGCCAGCAGCAGCTCACCGCCGAGGTCCGCGCCTTTCTCCGCTCCGGCGGACGCTTCGATTTCGGCGGCCTCACCGATCCCAGCCAACTCGTCCTCCGCGCCCGCATCAGCGGAGCCACGCTCGACCCCGCAGAACTGCGCGACGCCATCCTCCTCGTCGATCGCGCCGCCGAGTGGCGCGAAGCCGCCGCGCATCCACCCGACGCGATGAAGGAACCCTGGCCCGCCGTCGAGCAGCTCAGCGCGTCGCTGGCCGACTTCACTCCTCTGCTGCGCTACTTCGCCAACAAGTTCGCGCCCGACGGCTCCCTCGACGATCACGCCTCGTCCGCGCTGGCCTCCATCCGCCGCGAAATCGAACGCCAGCGCCGCGGAATCCAGGAGTCCCTGCGCGGCTATCTCCGACGCCTGTCCGACGGCAACACCTTGCAGGACGAGCTCGTCACCATCCGTGGCGACCGCTTCGTCATCCCCGTCAAAACCGAGCAGAAGCGCCGCGTCCAGGGCGTCGTCCACGGAGCCAGCTCCAGCGGCCAAACCGTCTTCATCGAGCCTCTCGAAACCATTGAGCAGAACAACGAACTGGTCCGCCTCCTCGAAGACGAGCAGCGCGAGATCCACCGTATCCTGCTGGAGATGACCGCGCGCCTCGGCCAGCAATCCGAAGAAATTCTCCTCGCCGTCGGAATCCTCCGCGACCTCGAACTGCAGTTCGCCAAAGCCCGCTTCGCCGAGCAGTACCAGTGCACACGAGTCATCACGGGTGGCCCATTCAAGCCCTCTTCTGGCTTGAGTGGGGCAGGTGCCTCGGAGCTGGACCACCGTGCGAGTGGGGAACAGCCAGCCCTCATCCTCATCGCCGCCCGCCATCCCGTGATGGAGCGCAACCTGCGCGCCCGCGGCAAAGCCGTCGTCCCGCTCACCCTTGAAATGGACTCTGCCCACCGCCAGCTCATCATCAGCGGCCCCAACACCGGAGGCAAAACCGTCGGCCTCAAAACCGTCGGCCTGCTCGTCCTCATGGCCCAGGCCGGAATCCCCGTCCCCGCCGAGCGCGCCCAGCTCCCCATCTGCGACGCCGTCCTGGCCGACATCGGCGACTCGCAGTCCATCGAGCAGAATCTCTCCACCTTTTCCGCGCACGTCACCAACATCGACTTCATCTCCCACACCGCTACTGCCCGCTCGCTCGTCCTGCTCGACGAACTCGGCTCGGCCACCGACCCCGAAGAGGGGGCCGCCCTCGCCGTCGCTATCGCCGAACACTTCCGCCGTTCGCAGGCGCTCACCATCATCTCCACCCACCACACCGCGCTCAAAATCTACGCCGCCAACTCCCCCGGAGTCCTCAACGCCGCCGTCGGATTCAACGAGAAAACTCTCGCGCCCACCTACGAGCTGCGCGTCGGCGTCCCCGGAGCCTCTGCCGGCATCAACATCGCCCAGCAAATCGGCCTCAACCCGCAAATCATCGCCGAAGCGCGCCGCCGCCTCAGCACCCAAACGCAGGACATCGCCGGCTTGCTCGACCGCCTCCACGCCGATCTCCGCCAGCTCGAAGCCGAGCGCCTGCACCTGCGCCAGCGCGAGCAGGAGGTCGCCCGCGAGCGCAGCCGCCTTGAGACCGAAGGTCTCAAAGAGCAGCGCGAAAAAATCCGCGACATGGAGAAGAAACTCGACTCGCTGCTGCGCGACTTCGAGTACCACGCCCGCCAGGCCGTCGCCACCGTGCAGGACCGCGCCGCCGCCCAGAAGCTCGGCAAGCAGGCCGAGCGGCAAATTGCCGCAGCCCGCCGCGAATTCCGCGAGCAGTTCAATCAAACCGTCGTCGCCCACACCACCGGCTCCGACCGCGGAGACGCCAACGCCCAGCCTCACATCGTCGCCCGCGTCACCGTCGGAGACACCGTCCAGCTCAAGTCCATCGGACGCCCCGGCCGCGTCGTGCGCAAACTCGAAGGCGACGCCCTCGAAGTCCAGGTCGGCCCCATGAAGATGCGTGTCCCCCTCGACGACATCGCCGCCGTGGTTTCCTATGACACCACCCAGGCCGCCAACCCCGTCCAGGCCGCCCGCAGCAAAGGCATCAACGTCCGCCTGCGCGACGAAGACGCCGCTGCCCCCGCCGAACTCAACGTCATTGGCCGCAACGTGGACGAGGCCACCGCCGAACTGGAAAAGTTCCTCGACCGCGCCTTCCTCGCCGGACTCACCCACATCCGCATCGTCCACGGCTCCGGCATGGGCATCCTCCGCCGCGCCCTCCGCGAATACCTCAAACACCACCCCCAGGTAATGGAAGTCACCGAGCCCCCCCAGAACCAAGGCGGCGCCGGAGCCACCGAAGTCGAGCTGAAAGTGTAGGGAAATGAAGCGTGGCCCATTCAAGCCATCCTTTGGCTTGAGTGGGGCAGTTGCTCCTGCTGTTGTCCTCGCTTTTGCTTTGGTTATTGCCCTTGATCGAAGGAGTCATCCTAAGCGAAGCGACGGACCCCGGCGCTGATCACCCTTCCACTACTGACCAGAGCCACCCGACACCGGATGATGGTTTCCCTACCTCCGCCTTCTTTTGGCGAATGTGGGGCGTAGACCGCCCCAATCAGGCAAAATAGTATCGTGGCCAATCCTGGAGACTTCGCCTACATCGTCAAGCAGCAGGCCGACATCGTCCGCGTCATCGGCGAATACGTCAAGCTGCGCAAATCGGGCGCCCAGAACTACTCCGGCCTCTGTCCCTTTCACGGAGAAAAGACGCCATCGTTTTCCGTCCACGCCAGCCGCCAGTACTTCCACTGCTTCGGCTGCGGAGTCTCCGGCGACGTCTTCTCCTTCGTCCAGAAGATCGAAAACATCACCTTCCCCGAAGCTGTCCGCGCCGTCGCCCAAAAGCTCGGCATCGCCGCCCCCAAAGCCGAGTTCAGCTCGCCGCAGGAAGCCCGCGAGGCCCGCACCCGGGGACTCCTGCTCGATCTCCACGAGGCCGCTTGCCTCTGGTTCCAGCAGCAACTTGCCCGGCCCGAGGCTGCCTCCGCCCGCGAATATCTCCGTGGCCGCGGACTCGACGACGAAGCCATCGCCCGCTTCCGCATCGGCTTCGCCCCCGAATCCGGCTTCCTCCTGCGCGACAAACTCAAGCCCCTCGCCGATGAAGACACCCTCCGCGAAAGCGGCCTGTTCAGCTGGAAAGAGAAAGACGAAGCGCGCAAGGATGAATCGGCCAAATCCACCGCTTCTCTGTACAGCAAATTCCGCAACCGCATCGTCTTCCCCATCTGCAATGAATCCGGCAAGGTTATCGCCTTCACCGGACGCACGCTTGCCACCGACGACAAATCCGGCCCCAAATATCTCAATTCGCCGGAGACGCCCATCTACAGCAAGTCGCGCGTCCTGTTCAATCTTCACCTCGCCAAGGAATCCATCCGCCGCCTCGACTACATCATCCTCGTCGAAGGCCAGATGGATTGCATCTCCGTCTTCAACGCCGGATACCACAACGTCATCGCCTCCAGCGGCACCGCCTTCACCGAGCCGCAAGCCCGCCTGCTCGCCCGCTTCAGCAAAAAGATCGTGGTCAACTTCGATCCCGACACCGCCGGAGCCGCCGCCGCCGAGCGCTCGCTCGCCCTGCTCGTCGCCGAAGATTTCGAGATCCGCATCGTCACCCTCGACCAGGGCTACGATCCCGATCTCTTCATCCGTCGCAAGGGAGCCGCCGCCTACGCGGATGTTCTCAAGGCCGCGCCCAAATATTTCGCCTACCTCATCGAGCGCGCTCAGTCGCAGTTTCCACGCACGCCGGAAGGCAAGCAGAAGGCCGTCAACTATCTTCTGCCGCACATCCAGCGCATCCCCAGCCGCATCGTGCGCGACGAACTCGCCGCCGACGTCGCGCAAAAATTGCAAATCGATTCCGCTGTCCTGCGCCAGGAGCTGCGCCACGTCGCCGGAGCCCGCACCTCCACCCACGTCGCGCCCGCACGCGCTGCACAGCTCACCGAAGCCGAGATCATTCTCCTGCAAGCGCTCGCCTCCGGAAGTGAACTCGCCTTCACCTTCACCGATGACAATGGACAGGAGCAGGTCTACAACCCCGCCGAGCAGGCCTACTACACCCTCAGCTCTGAGCAACTCCACAAGGGCATGCGCGCCGAATCGCTCATCGACGCCATCCTCGGCGCCCTGGCCAATGGCGCCGACCTAATGACCCTCCCGCTTCCCGACGAAGAGCGCGCTCTCTTCATGTCCGTCGTCATGCAGGAGCACGAGCCGCTCAACGCCGAGCTTCTCCACGGAGCCATCGGAGCCCTGCGCCGCCGCCAGCTCGAACACCGCCAGCGCGAGCTCCGCCGTCTCATCGCCGAAGCTGCCCACAACAACGACCCGCTCGCCGTCGCTCGCCTCATGCAGGAAAAACAGGAAGTCGATCGCGCCCTGCGCCACGCCGCCACGGTCTGAGCGCTGTTCTCGCGCAGCCGGACACCGTCGCCCGTACCCTTCACCGCTGGGCCCGTTGCCGTATCATGGCAACAGGGGCGACTACATGGAACGCAAAATGTTCTGGATCATCTTCACGCTTCTCAGCCTGCTCGGCTATTTCCTGCCCTTGGGATGGGCGATCGCTGAGATGTTCGTCGCCTTGTTCGCCAGCTGGTGGATCGTCTACCGCTCCGGCTGGATCTGAGCAAGAAAACGCCCCACACTCGAAGGCGAATGCAGGGCCTTTGCTCTTGCCTCTAACCTTGAAACCTGCCCTACTGCTGCTGTTGTTGCTGCTGTAGCAGCGGCTGGCTCGGACGCTCCTCCACCACATCCTCTTCATCCGGATACGCCGCCGCGCCGTTCATCTGTTCGCTTCCATCCACGTTTACGCCCGGACGCAGCTGCACGTCCACGGTCAGCCGTTGTCCCGCGTGTCCGTTGTACAGGCCGCGCACCGGAGCCACGTCGCCGTAGTCGCGACCGTAGGCGATGCGCACGTGCCGCGCTCCCACCGCCGCGCCCAGCGTCGGGTCCAAGGCCTTCCAGCCGCACTGCGGAATGTACACCTCCGCCCACGCATGGCTGGCGTGCCCGCCGATCACCTCTTCAATCGCGTAGTTCAGGTTCTCTGCTTGCTTGGAAACCAGGTAGCCGGATACGTAGCGCGCCGGCAATCCGCGTTTTCTCAATACGCCAATCAGCAGATGGGCAAAGTCCTGGCAAACGCCCGCGCCTTCCCCCAGCACGTCCTGAATCGAAGAGTGCACATGAGTCGCGCCCTTCACATACTTGAAGCGTTCGTGAATCAGCTGCGCCGCCGCCGCCGCAAATCCCCATGCCGTCCCGCCGCTTTTCTCCTCGGCGGCAGCCACCAGTTCATCCAGCTCGTCCAGCAGCGGAACGTAATGGCTCAGCACCATGTAGTCGTAAAACTCGTCGTGCAGTTCCTCCTGGGAGCCGTCCACCTGCTCCAGCGTCGCCTCGGCCGCCACCTCGGGAACATCCAGCCGAAGCACCACCGAGTCGGTTTCGATCCTCAGCTCCTGGTGCTCCTTCAGCACGTTGAAGGTATAAACCCAGTTGCCGAATGCGTCCTGATAGCTGCGCGACTGCGAGGCCGGCTTGGTGGTCAGCCGGAAGGACAGGCAGCTCTGCTTATCGTCGGTCAACGGACGCAGCCGAACCTCGTTGTAACTCTCCGAGACCGGCCCTTCGTACTTGAACTCCGTGATGTGCACCAGGTGATAACGGTTCATGCCATCGCCCCGTAGTAGAAGTAAATGCTCGCAACGTTCTGCCCGATCGCCAGGCAGGACTCCAGCAGTTCGTTCAGGTACCCGTGCAGTCCGCGATCGAAGATCTCGCCAATCCGGTCGTAGCGCAAACCTTCCAGCAGCTTACCCGTCAGCCGCTCCGCCTCATTCGAGTAATACCCCGGCATCGTCCCGGTCAGCGCCCGCAACGCATACTGCACCACGTTGATGCTGAACAGAATCGAGCGCGGGTGCTCGGGGTGCAGAATCAGCATCTCGGCCACCTGCTCGGGCCTGATCTGCGAGTAGTATTTCCGCCGGTAGGCCTCGTAGGCGCCCACCGATTTCAGCACCGCCATCCATTGATGGTTATCCGGCGGCCCCATGGACTGCGGCGAATCCAGCAGATACTGGTACTGCACATCCACCAGCCGCGTCGTCATCTCCGCCCGCTCCAAAAAGCACCCCAGCTGCAGGAAGCGCCAGCCCTCGTCGTGCGGCAGCGTGGCGTCGGCCACTCCGTGGAAGCGGTGGCTGCCGAACTTCACCACGTCGCAGAAGCGGTGCGGCCCGCCCGCGATTTCCTGCCGGTGGTCAAAGGCATTTACGGCGTGGTACAGCCCGTTGATGTCCTCCCACATCTCCCGCGAAATCTGGTCGCGGATGGTTCGCGCGTTTTCCCGCGCCTTGGAGATGCACTGCACAATCGAGTTCGGGTTATCGTGCCGGAAGGCCAGGAATTCAAACACCGTGCTGGCGTTGGCCTCTTCATACACCTGCCGGAAGCGCGGCTCCTCGCCCGCCATCACCAGCAGCGGATCCCAGCGCAGCCGGTAGAACCCCTCCGACTCCTCCAGCAGCATGTGATAGTTCACGTCCAGAATGCGCGCCGTATCCTCGGCCCGCTCCATGTACCGCGCCAGCCAGAACAGCGAGTCTGCGATCCGCGACAACATAACCTCAGCCCTCTTCTCCTCAGCCTTCTTCTCTGAGCACCCAGGTGTCCTTGCTTCCACCGCCCTGCGATGAGTTCACCACCACCGAGCCTTCCCGCAGCGCCACCCGCGTCAGCCCGCCCGGAACCACCGTCACGCTCTCGCCGTCGAACAGGCAATAGGGGCGCAGGTCCACGTGCCGTCCGCCAAACTGTTCCTTGGCTGTGTCGTAGGAAGGCACCCGCGACAACCCCACCAACGGCTGCGCAATGTAGTTCCGCGGGTCGGCCTTGATCTTCTCCCGGAACTCCTCCACCGTCGCGTGGTCTGACGCCGGCCCGATCAGCATTCCATAGCCGCCGCTCTCGCCCACCGCCTTCACCACCAGCTCCGGCAAGTGCTCCAGCACGTAGCTCAAATCCGCCTGCCGCGAGCACAGATAGGTGTCCACCGAGCCCAGGATCGGCTCCTCGCCCAGGTAGTAGCGGATAAAATCCGGAACGTAGGCATACACCGCCTTGTCGTCGGCCACGCCGTTGCCGATCGCGTTGGCCAGCGCCACGTTGCCCGCCCGGTAAGCGCCCATCAGCCCCGGAACTCCCATCAGCGAGTCGCTGCGGAAGACCAGGGGGTCCAGGAAGTCGTCGTCCACCCGGCGGTAGATCACATCCACCCGCCGCAGCCCGCGGATGGTCTTCATATAGACCACGTTGTCGTCCACGATCATGTCGCGCCCTTCCACCAGCTCGATGCCCATCTGCTGGGCCAGAAAGCTGTGCTCGAAGTACGCGCTGTTGTAGCTGCCCGGCGTCAGCAAAACGGCCTCGGCCGCCGAGCCGCCTCGCGGCGACAGGCTCTGCAGAATCCGGCAAAGCTCCGTCGGGTAGTGGTTCACCGGAAGCACCCCGTATTCCTGGAAGGCCTCCGGCAGCGTCCGCGTCATAATCAGCCGGTTCTCCAGAACGTAGGAAACCCCGCTCGGCGTCCGCACATTGTCTTCCAGCACCAGGTGCTCGCCCGTCTTCGAATCGCGGATCAGGTCGATTCCGCCGATGTGGGCAAAGATCCCGCGCGGCACCTGCAGTCCCACCATCTCGCGCCGGAAGTGCTTGCAGGAGTACACCAGCGAGCGTGGGATGCGCCGGTCGGCCAGGATCTTCTGGTTCCCGTAGATGTCGGCGAGAAACAGGTTCAGCGCCATCACCCGCTGCGACAGGCCCCGCTCGATCCGCTGCCACTCCGAGTGCGGCACAATCCGCGGAATCAGGTCAAAAGGGAAGAGTTTCTCCGCCCCCGCTTTATCGCTATAAACCGTAAACGTTATGCCCTGCAGCAGAAAGGACAGGTCGGCAATCTTGCGCCGCTCGTCGTATTGCTCCGGCGCCATCTCCGCCAGGGTTTGGAAAAGCTTGGCGTAGTGGGGCCGTGGCACGCCCGGAGCCGCAAACATCTCGTCGTAGAATCCGCCCGTATCGTAGCGCTCAAATAGTCCACGCGAGCTGGACTTTAGGGTTTCGGCCGCCATTGCAGCACGATAGCAGTGCCGCATCCATCGGGCCAATAAGAAGTATTGATAGCAGCTATACGCAACAGCATTGCCGGAGGGTGCTGTTTATCCCCAATCCCTTTTTCCCTGACCCGCTTTTTGCCCTTCCTTGCTTTTTCACCTACTTCTCTGCGAAAATGTTGACGATCCCAAAACGCGGGATCACTCTCCGCATCTAAAGGCTTAGGCCTCCTCGCCCAAGTGGCGAATTGCCCGTAGCGGAGCGGGTCTTCTCATGCGTTATGTGTTGAAACGGAAAGGTTTCGGCCTCTGCCCCGGTCTCTTCAGGCCGCCGGGCCGAATTCCGGCTGCCTGGTGGCCCTGCGCCGCCGAGGAAAGTATTTTTGGCTGCCTACGGCGCCAGTGAAGGATATTGCTCTTGGCTCTCGACGATAAATACGAAGATATTCAAAAGTTGATCGACACCGGCAAGGAAAAAGGCTTCCTCACCTACAACGAGGTGAATGACCTTCTGCCCAATGACATCAACTCACCCGACGATCTCGACGACCTGCTCGGAATGATCGGCAACCAGGGCATCAACGTCCTGGAAGACACCAAGCTGCCCTCCGAGAAAAAGTTCGATCCCGACGCGGAGGAGTCCGAGGATGTCGAGCTCGACCTCACCCCCGGCGCCCTGGAAAAGACCAACGACCCCGTCCGCATGTATCTGCGCGAAATGGGCACCGTCCCCCTGCTCACCCGCGAGGGCGAGGTCGAAATCGCCAAGCGCATCGAGCGCGGCCAGATCCGTGTCCTCAAGGCGCTCTCCCGCTCCGCCATCGTCATCCGGGAAGTCCTCGCCATCGGCGACGATCTCAAGCGCGGCGTCCGCTCGGTCAAAGAAGTGGTGATCTTCGACGAAGAAGAGATCACCGACGAAATCCTGCAGGGCCGCCTCAAGGACATCACCGGCAAAATCGACGAGCTCGCGCGCCACTACAAGCGCGGCCTAACCTTCGCCGCCAAGATGGCCGAGGTCGGCGCGCCCGGCAAGGACCGCAAAAAGATCCGCGACCACCGTAAAATGCACTGGAGCGTTGGCCGCGCCCAGGTCGAGGTCAGCCGCTCCATCCGCAAGCTGCGCTTCACCAACCAGGAGCGCAAGCGCCTCATCGACCGGGTCAACAAGACCGTCGAGAACATGAAGGCCCTTGACCGCCAGGTCCTCAACCTCGAAAAGCGCTGCGAGTTCACCAAGAACGAGGAGCAGAAGAAGGAGCTCCGCCGCCAGGTCCGCACAGTACGCACCGACATGGAGCGCATCGAGGGCGAAGCCGGAGCCGTCTTCGCCGAGCTCAAGCGCACCCAGCGCGAGATCATCCAGGGCGACATGGACGCCGAGCACGCCAAGCGCGAGCTCATCGAGGCCAACCTGCGCCTCGTCGTCTCCATCGCCAAAAAGTACACCAACCGCGGACTGCAGTTCCTCGACCTCATCCAGGAAGGCAACATCGGCCTCATGAAGGCCGTCGATAAATTCGAGTACCGCCGCGGCTACAAGTTCTCCACCTACGCTACCTGGTGGATCCGTCAGGCCATCACCCGCGCCATCGCCGACCAGGCCCGCACCATCCGCATCCCGGTGCACATGATCGAGACCATCAACAAGCTCATCCGCACCAGCCGCCAGCTGGTGCAGGAGCTAGGCCGCGAGCCGACCAGCGAAGAGATTGCCCGCCGCATGGACATCCCTGTCGCCAAGGTTCGCAAGGTCCTGAAGATCGCCCAGGAGCCCATCTCCCTCGAAACCCCCATCGGCGAAGAGGAAGATTCCCACCTCGGCGACTTCATCGAGGACCGCGCCGTCGTCTCGCCCGCCGAGGCCGTCATCAACGTCAACCTCAAGGACCAGACCTCGCAAGTCCTCCGCACGCTCACCCCGCGCGAAGAGAAGGTCATCAAGATGCGCTTCGGCCTGGAAGACGGCAGCGAGCACACGCTCGAAGAAGTCGGCCAGTCCTTCGCCGTCACCCGCGAGCGCATCCGCCAGATCGAGGCGAAGGCCCTGCGCAAGCTGCGCCACCCCTCCCGCTCCCGCAAACTCCGCGCCTTCATGGACGGCGTCCACGACTAACTGTTTTGCGCACTCCATAGGGCACGGCTCCGGCCGTGCCCTTAACGTTGGGTGGGGAGTGATCCTACTGGTGCCCCATATCTGCCCGTCTTTGGCAGATGTGGGGCAGTTGACTCTGCGTTGCTCCTGCTTTTGCTTTTGTTCCTGAGGGGGCATCCTGAGCAACAGCGAGGGGAGACACTACTACCGCTCAAATATTTTCCGCCGTCCAGGGCAATTTCGGCCACCGCACTGCACCGGCGAACTTGGAATCCCCTGCCGCAACCGCTATCATGTGCCGGATGCATGTGCCGTTCGCCCCAAGATTTCTCTATCGTGAGACCATCCGCATCCCGGCCTGCGCCGAGAGCAAAGTCATCCGCCAGTTTGGCGGACGGGGATTCTACGCGCATGTCCACCTTTCCGTCGAACCCTTGCCCCGTGGCCAGGGCGTGGAATTGGCCTGGAGCGCGGGGAACTCCATTCGCACCGACCTCATCACCCCGGTCCAGCACGGAATTCTGGAAACCATCGGCCAGGGAGTATGGGCCGGCTTCGAAGTGACCGACATTCGCATCAACGTGACCGATGGGAGCTATCACACGGTCGATTCCAGTGTCGGCGCCTTTCAGCAGGCGGCGGCCACCGCGCTCAGCAGCGCCATTCACCAGGCCGAACCCGTGATACTGGAAGCCGTCGTTTCGGTTCTCATCACCATCCCCGAGGAGTCGATGACGACAACCACCGGCGCGGTCACTGCCCGGCGAGGCCAGGTCAAGCGCATCGACCTGCACCCCGTAACCATCTCCGCCACGGTCCCGGTCTCGGAGATCCCCCGCCTGTTTTCCGATATCACTGGCCATACCCACGGCCGCGCCGGCTTTTCCGCCTCCGCCATCCGCTATGAAGAACTCTCCTCCACCGAAATCCCTCCCGAGGATGAGTGGAGTTCCTACACCTGATCTGTGGGGAGCAACCCGCAGACCCGCGCTCCTACACCTTCAAAAATATCTTCCGTCGATACAGCAGCCAGGTAAATGCCCAGCAAAACGCTGCGTAGAACAACGCATACCCCAGCTCCGACCACTCCGTTCCCGGCATGCGATCGAAGGTGAATGAGTTGAAGGCCTCCTTGTAGCTCATCAGCTGCCCGCCGAGATGAACTTTGGCCACCACCAGCGAAGTGGCGACGAACTCGGAAAGCGCATAGGCAAAAATGCAGTTGGTCCCAAACACCAGCGGGATGACCGTCCACGGTCCCCGCACCTTCTTCACATCCATCAGCCAGTAACACAGGCCCAGGGCCATCATCGCCAGCCCGGCGGTCAGCAGCACGTACGAACTGGTCCACAGCTTCTTGTTGATCGGGAAGCTCAGCCCCCACAGCCCGCCGGCCACAACGCAGGCCACGCCCGCGGCCATCAACCGGCGCAGCAGCCGCCCGCCATCGTCGCGCAGCGCGCGAACCCACTCCCCGGCGGCCACGCCGAACAGCAACGTGGCAATCGCCGGCAAGGTGCTCAGCAGCCCCTCGGGGTCGCGCACCTTCTCATACAGGTGCCCCATCATCAGCCTCCGGTCCAGCCACGCCGCCAGGTTGCGGTCCGGATCGAGCAGCGGAATGTTGACCGTGGGAACCCCGAACCCCGGCACTGGCACATAGCGCATCAGGAGCCAGTAGCCCACCAGCAGCCCGGCGATCACCGCCCAGCGCGTGCGCGTCCCGCTCCACAAATAGAGCACCGAGCCCACCAGGTAGCACAACGCAATCCGCTGCAGCACGCCCGGAATGCGCCACGTCGCCAGATGGTAGTGCGGGAAGGCGTTGATCAGCAGCCCGATGACGAAGATCGTGGCGGCTCGCCGCACAATATGAGGCAGCAGTTGCCAGCGCGCATCCGCCCGTTCCAGCGGCGAGCCCTGCATACGCGCGGCAAACGAATACGTCAGCGAAACCCCGGTAATAAAGAGGAAAAAAGGGAAGACCAGGTCGGTCAGCGTGCAGCCATTCCACGCCGAGTGCTGCAGCTGACGGAACGAGCCCGGCCCGCAGCAGTTCACCACGATCATGATCAAAATGTTCAGCCCGCGAAACACATCCAGCGACATCAGCCGCGGCCGTTCCATCGTCGCAATGGCGGGAGCACTCATCGCAGAATTATAGCGGCCCGCCGCCATCCACGCCGCTGCTTTTGCGCCTGCAGTTGCTGTTGCCTTTGCCGTTACCTTTTAAACCTTGAAACCTTGAAACTTTGAAACCTGCCTCTTTCCAGCTATCCTATCTCTCGTGGCGCTTTCAATCTCAGTCCTCGCCTCCGGCAGCCGGGGCAACTGCACCGTCCTCTCCAGCGCTCGCACCCGCCTGCTGGTAGATTGCGGCCTTTCCTGCCGTGAAACTTGCCGCCGCCTCACCAGTCAGGGCATCGCGCCCGAGTCGATCTCCGCGATCCTCATCACCCACGAGCACGCCGACCACGTAGCCGGAGTGCACGTCATGGCCAAAAAGTTCCGCCTGCCGGTTTATATGACCGAGCCCACCCACGGCGCCTGGCAGCGCCAGTACAAGGACGCCTCGGGCAACCGCGTCCACGCCGAGCGATTCCAACCCTTCGCCGCCGGTCGCCCGTTCACCGTCGGAGACATTGACGTGTTGCCGTTCACCATCCCGCACGACGCCGCCGATCCGGTCGGCTTCCGCTTCCTCGCCGAAGGTCTCCGCGTTGCCATCGCCACCGACCTCGGATTCATCCCGCCCAATGTCCGCGACCAGCTGCGCGCCTGCGACGGCCTCGTCCTGGAATCCAACCACGATCTGGAGATGCTCCGCGGCGGACCTTATCCTTGGGCCGTAAAACAGCGTGTCATGTCCCGAGTTGGGCATCTTTCCAACGAATCTCTCGCGGATTTTCTTGCAACCGACTATGATGGAGGAGCAGCATTCCTCATTCTGGCCCATCTGTCGGAGCAGAATAATCACCCCGACTTGGCGCGTGTTGCGGCCGAGCGGGCTTTAGGAATGCGTCAAGGGCTGTGGGGTAACCGTTTGCTACTCGCGTCGCAGAACGAAGCTCTTCCGGCCCTTACGCTGTAGAGTCATTATGAGTCAATGCATCGATCCATTCGTCGGCAACATCCTCGCGGGATGGCGCTATGACATCACCGGCCTGGCCCCGGAGATGAGTGGTGACTACGAAGCCCACCTCGCCGAATGTGCCTTCTGCCGCTCCCGCCAAAAGCTGCATCGCACCATTGACATCACTCTGATCGGCCTGGCCACGGTCTCGGCCGTCGTCTTCGTCTTTGCCTTTGCCGTCATCCACCACTTCAGCCCGCCGCACGCCTTCTGGTTTGAGATCGGCTCGCTTAGCGGCTTTGCCCTCTCGGCGCTGGTCTGGCTCATCGTCGCCGTCTCCACTCCCGCGCCGCTGGTCGTCAAGGACGCCGCCCTCACCGGAGCCCAGAAGATCCACGACCGCCTGCCGGAAAACCTCCGCGACCGCATCCCCGAAGAACTCCGCGTCCGTATCTCCGGCCACTCCTAGCCTGGTTTTGTGAGTTTTTGGGGTTGAATTTCGGGGGTGAAGTGTCATCCTGAGAGTTTGTGACTTTATTGATTTACAGGCCATTTTGGGCCTGTAAATATCCTTGTTTTCAGCATCTAGTTTTAACGATTTCAATAAAGTCACAAACTCTGAGCGTTAGCGAAGGACCCCAGCGCCGCTCCAATCTTTTCTAACGCCTCAGAGGCTTTTCAGCCACCGGGCCGCCCTTGCACCGCCTACCCCAGAATCAATCCGCCCCGCAATCCCGCCACGCTCTCGACGTGCTGCTCCAGACACCATTTTTCCAGCTGGTGCACCAGTCGCTCGCAGGCCCTTGGGTCCCAGAAGTTCGCCGTTCCCACTTCTACCGCCGTCGCTCCCGCCAGCAGAAACTCCACCACATCCTCAGGCGTGCTGATGCCGCCGATCCCGATCACCGGAATCTTCACCGCCTGCGACGCCTCATAGACCATGCGCACCGCGATCGGCTTGATCGCCGGCCCGCTCAGCCCCGCCGTCACGTTGGAAATCCTTGGCCGCCGCGTCACCGGGTCGATGGCCATGGCCAAAAAGGTGTTCACCAGCGAAACCGCATCCGCGCCCGCATCTTCGGCCGCCCGCGCCATCCGCGCAATGCTGGTCACGTTGGGCGATAACTTCACGATCAGCGGACGTCGCGCGATCGCCTTCACCCCGCTCACCACCTCGGAGAGCAGTGACGGGTCCTGCCCAAAGGTGATTCCCCCCATCCGCACATTGGGGCAGGAGACGTTCAGCTCATAGGCCGCAATGCCTTCGCCCTCGTTCAAAATATGCACCGTCGCCTCGTACTCGCCCGTGCTGTAGCCATACACGTTGGCGATCACCACCGCGTCCTTGATCTTGCGCAACCGGGGCAGCTTTTCTTCCACAAAGGCGTGTGCCCCAATGTTCTGCAGACCAATGGCGTTCAGCATTCCCGCCGCCGTCTCAAACAGCCGCGGCGGAGCATTGCCCGCCATCGGCTCGCGCGACAGTCCCTTCACCACAAAGCCGCCCAGCTTTTCCAGCGAGACGATGTCTTCGAACTCCACGCCGTAGCCAAACGTTCCGGCCGCGGCGATGATCGGGTTCTTCAGCGCGATCCCGGCTACGTTCACCCGCATGTCCACCGCCAGCGGCCCGTTCTGTGCGGACTTCGCACCCTGCTTGCTGTCCTTTGTGCTCATCCCCTCATTCTACTTCCTGCTGCACTGGAATCTTCACGGTGGTACGATTTCGATGCCATGAGAACCGTCCTTCTCCTCATCTGCTCCAACACCTTCATGACCATCGCCTGGTACGGTCACCTGAAGCACCGCAACGCGCCGCTGTTCACCGCCATCGTCGTCAGCTGGATGATTGCCTTCTTCGAATACTGCTTCCAGGTCCCGGCCAACCGCATCGGCTACGGCGAGTTCACGCTCTTTCAGCTGAAAGTGATTCAGGAGGCCATCACCCTCTGCGTCTTTATCGTCTTCGCATACTTCTACTTCGGCGACCGCCTCAAATGGAACCACGCCGTCTCGTTCCTGTTCCTCATCGGCGCGGTGACCTCCGCCTTCTGGGGAAAGGCGTAGCCGCGCGGAAAACTGCTCCCGCCGCGTCCCCGAAGTTGGGGTACAATCGCGGCCATGAAAACTGCTCTGCTGATGTTTGCGCTCGTTCTCTCTGCCACTGCCCAGTCCAACAGCGGCCAACCGGCGGAACAACAAAGAGTGTTCAACCTCGACATGAACCAGCCGGCCAACAGTCCTCAAGGCATGGGCGCCCTGCCCACCCAATTCAGCCCCGTAGACAGCACCAGCACGGACGTCGGACTCCACGCCGACGTGATGCAATATCTCGAACTCCTTGGAGTCCGGCAAAAGATCGCAGCCCAGAAGCCGGCCTTCATCGAGCAGGCGCGTAAGAAGATGATCGCCCAATGCCCCCGCTGCTCCGTGCGCTTCATCGACGAACTGGCCAAACGCATCGCCATTGATATGAACATGGACGACTTCATCAAGGTGTATGCCGCGGTTTACGAAAAGTACCTTACCCAGCCGGACGTGGACGAACTCATCGAAGTCCAGAAAAAAATCAACGCCCATCAGCCTCCGTCCGAAGTCTCACCCCAGCTTCGTGACAAGGTGCGATCCCTCCTGCCGTCCATCATGGGAGACATCACCGGCGGCTGCACCAAGGTCGGCGCGGAAGTCGGGATGAAGGCCGCACGCGAGCTCGAGCAGGAACACCCCGAATTCGCCGGTCAGGCCGGAGCCATCGCCAATCAATGAGCCTGGCCGCGGCCCGCATTGGCAATCGTCAGCCGGTGGAATTCGCTTCCCCTCGCCGCTCACCCTGCGTTCTTGATATCCTCAGTTCTTATGCTAGACCTTGCCTTTGTCCGCGAGCATTTATCCGTAGTCGAAGAGAAGTTGCGCAGCCGCAACGCCAACCCCGAGGAGATTCTGGGCGATTTCCGCCAGATCGAATCGCGCCGCCGCGCCGTCACCCGCGAACTGGAAACCGCGCTCGCCCGCCGCAATGAGTTGAGCAAAAAAATCGGCCCGCTCATGGGCGCCGAGAAAAAAGGCGCCATCACCCCCGAGCAGAAGTCCGAACTCGACGCGCTCTCCGCCGAGGTGCTCAAGCTCAAGGAAGGCATTCCCGCCCTGGAAGAGCAGGCCAAGGCCGCCGACACCGCGCTCTACGACATCCTGGCCACCATCCCCAACCTGCCGCATGACTCCGTCCCCGTCGGCAGCGATGAGCGGGCCAACGTCGAGGTCAAGCGCTGGGGCACCAGGCCCGAATTCGACTTCACCCCCAAGCCGCACTGGGAGCTCGGCGAACAGCTCGGCATCCTCGACCTCGAACGCGCCACGAAACTTACCGGCGCCCGCTTCGCACTCTACTGGGATCTCGGCGCCAAACTCGAGCGCGCCCTCATGAACTTCATGCTCGACCTTCACACCCGCGAGCATGGCTACACCGAAGTCCTGCCGCCCTACCTGGTCAACTCCGAATCCATGTACGGCACCGGCCAGCTCCCCAAGTTCGAGTCCGACCTGTTTAAGGTTCCGCAAGGCGAACGCGACCTCTGGCTCATCCCCACCGCCGAGGTCCCGGTCACCAACATCTTCCGCAATGAGACGCTCGACGCCGCGCGCCTGCCCGTCTCGCTCACGGCTTTCACCCCGTGCTGGCGCAGCGAGGCCGGCTCCTACGGCAAGGACGTGCGCGGCATCATCCGCCAGCACCAGTTCCAGAAGGTCGAGCTGGTCAAGTTCACCCGTCCTGAGGAAAGTTACGACGAGCACGAAAAGCTCACCCGTGCCGCCGAGACCGTCCTGGAAAAGCTCGGCCTGCACTATCGCCGCATGCTTCTTTGCACCGGAGACATGGGCTTCAGCTCGGCCAAAACTTACGATCTCGAAGTCTGGCTCCCCGGCCAGGGCTTGTTCCGCGAGATTTCCTCCTGCTCCAACTTTGAGAGCTTCCAGGCCCGGCGCGCCAACATCCGTTACCGTCCCGAGGGCAAGAAGGGAAGCGAACTCGTCCACACCCTCAACGGCAGCGGCCTGGCCATCGGCCGCACCTGGGTCGCCATCGTCGAAAACTATCAGCAGGCCAATGGCAGCGTCGTCATCCCCGAAGTCCTGCGCCCCTACATCGGCGCCGAAAAAATCGAGGCCCGCAAACTGTAGGAGCCGTGTGCTTTTGAGAGTGTCATCCTGAGCAACGCGAAGGACCCCCGCGCCGCTCAAATATCACGTGCTGCCCCGATGGCACTTCAGCCACCTTTCTGAAGAAGTCCATGCGCAGGTGCACTTTCAGCAGAACGAAACGAGCCGGACCAACCCATCTGCCCACGATTTGAATTAAACTGAACATGCAATGAAAAAGCTGTGGGAGACAATCAAGGGCTACATCTGGTGGACGCGTTCCCGTGGATCGTTTCACTACGATGTCATGGTCACGCTCATCCTCCTGTTCATCTTCATTTCGCCGCGCTTCATCAACTACGCGGACAAGCCCGCCGAGCGCCGCCCGCGTCCCCGCAGCGTCCTCGTGATGCCTGACGGCGAGCACGGACTCATCTTCCGCGTCGATGCCCGCGATGTCTCCGGCAACAGCCCGGCCGAAAAGCAGGAAGCCCTGCTCCACGTCATCGAACCCATCGCCGGCGACGTCAAGATCGACCACTGGGCTCCCGAGCAGGACACCCACGGCAACCTCGTGGGATATCATGTCTGGGTTCATCGCTAACCGATAGAGAGAGTGGAATGAAGAAACTGATCCTAGTGGCCACCGTAGCGCTTCTGCTGGCCACCTCCGCCTTTGCCCAGGCCGATCTCGATAAAGTGCTGAATCTCCTCGACAAGAAAAGCGAAACCTTCAAGCAGGTGCAGACCGATTTCGTATGGGACCAGTATTCGAAGGTTATGGACGAGACGGATAAGCAAAAGGGCGTGATGTACTTTAAACGCTCCGGCCCCAACGATGTGGACGTGGCGGCTCTTATCCAAGAGCCGTTCGCCAAGAAGCTGGTCTTCAAGAATGGCGAGGTGCAAATCTACAGCTTTAAAACCGGCGAGATCGAGCGCCACAATGCGGGAAAGAACAAAAAGAGCTTTGAGAGCTTCCTCGCCCTCGGCTTCGGCGGACGCGGCAGCGATCTGCAGAAAAACTTCGAGATCCGCTACGACGGCACCGAGACCATCAACGGCAAGCCCACCTACAAACTCGAACTCACCCCGAAGACCAAGGAAGTCAAAAGCATGTTTCCCCTCATCACCCTCTGGATCAACCAGCAGACCGGCATGAGCGAGCAGCAGAAGCTGGATCAGGGTGAGGGAGACTACCGTTTGGCCACTTACTCCAACATCGTCGTCAATCCGCCCACGCTGCCTCCTGGCGCCTTCGATCTCAAGTCAAAGTAGGCGTCCACCTCTTTTGCCTTAGCTCTGCAACCGGTGGTACGATGTCGGCGTCTCATGCTTAAAGGGTGAATGAGGGGTAAACAATGGCCCGTTCCAAAGTAGTTATCATTCCGGCGCGGCCGGACCCAAGCGGACGCGATCGCATCCGCACCAGCGACCCGCGATACATGGAGGGCCAACGCCTTCTCGTCGAGGCCATGCGCTACCTCATCCAGACCGACCGCGAAGGCAACCGCGAGGCCGCCGAGCTGATCAGCGAACATGTGCGCACCAAGTTCCGCATGAGCGATTCGCCGCTGCAAAACGCCGAACCCTCCTAAGCACGATCCGGCAATTTCTCTCAGGACCGGGGCTCAAGCTCCGGACTTGCTGCGTCCAGCCCACTACTTCCGGCAGACACTTTCCGGCTCTGCCACCAACTCAAAAATCCGGCGGCCAGCACAAACACCAACGGAAAGCACTCCATCGTGTAGCGGTCCTCGGATGCCCCCGTGGTCGCCAGAAACAGCGAGCGCACCACCGGATAAGTCAGCAGCAGCCCCAAATAATACCATTTCATGCTTCGCCGCATCACCCACGCCCCGGCCACCGCCGCGGCCAGATAGGCAAGGTTCAACGCCGCCAAGGCCAGGGCGCACAGCGAGTCGCGCGGGTCCTGCTTGATCCGCCAGAAATGGGTGTCCACCGGCATCAGCTCGGTGCGCGGCCGCAGCCACATGTCCAGCATGCGCCCGGCGGGCAGCAGCAGGTAGTAGCGCACCGGGTGCAGCCGGACGTTCTCGGCGGCCAGCGCCGCAAACTGCCGGTCCAGCTCCGGCGTCATCTGGTCCTTGGTGTCGTACTGCGCCAGCAGCTTGTCTCCATGCGCCCGCTCGGCGGCGGAATTGTAAGCCCAGCTGGGAATGTCGTTTGGGTCCACCGGCTGCCCTGGCACAGGGAAACCGACGTCTTCCGTGTTGGCGTAATCGAGCAGCCAGCTTTTGAGCCAGTGTCCCCAGCCGTAGGCTAAATATTCCCCCGGATTAGTCGCCGACATGGCTACCAGCGGTTGAACGATGTGGAAGACGCGCCAGTTGCGAATCGTCCAGGGCACCAGCGGCGCCAGGGAGACGGACGCCAGCAGGACGATTGCCGTCAGCAATTCGCGCCGCCGGCTCCGCTCGCACCATCCCAGCGCCGCCACCGGCAGCCCTATCCCGCCCAGCAGCAGTCCACCATCGGGACGCAGCAGAATCGCCCAGGCGCAACTGATGCCGCACAGCATCCAGAAACGTAGATTGCGCCGCTGCAGCGCAATCAGCGCACAGTCTAGGGCGGCGCAGATGCAGAAGATCTCCAGGCACTCGGTCAGCGGCGCGGCCACGTAGTTCATCAGGAACGGGCAGAAGGCCGCCAGTATCCAGGCCGTGCGCGCCGCCCGCTCGCCCACCACGCGCCGCGCGATGTCGGCCACCAGCAGGCAGCTCAGCATGTCGAAGAAGAGTTGGAGCAGCATGGCTGTCCGGTACTGCTGGTCGCCGCCCAGCAGGAAGCTGAAGGCCAGAAACAGCGGGTATCCCGGCAGCCGGCTGACCGTCGGCTCCCATCCCCCGTTCTCCTGAACGCCATATCCGTGGTTGTGAATCAGGCAGCGCGCGATGTCGCCGTAGAAGACCGAATCGTCGGTCACCACGGCCAGCTTCCAGATGAAAAACAGCCGCAGCAGCACCGCTACCAGGGCGGTAGCGCCAAACCACCAGGGATGCCTTCGAATCAGTGTGAGCACTCTCGAATATAGCAATTCCATCCACCGTAGGGCCACCCGCCGTGTAGCCGATTCAAGAGCCAACCCCCTGTGTCGAGGCCGAATCGTACCTCTCCGCATATGATTGCCCGGTTTAAACGTCAGGCAATCTCACCGCGGCGGGAGATGTACGGGGATTGCAGACCGCCACGGCGAAGTCGAGGAGAGAGCAATGAATGGATTGAAGACCCTTGCATTGGCTGCAGTGGTTGCGTTTTGCCTGCTGGCAGCCGCGCCCCATGCTCAGGCTGGGGTTGGTGTCGGCATCGACATCGGAGCTGCCCCTGCATGTCCTTACGGCTACTATGATTACGCGCCTTACGATTGCGCCCCCTACGGCTATTACGGTCCGGAGTGGTTCTCGAATGGCGTATTCATTGGCGCCGGTCCGTGGTTTCATGGCCCGCATAACTTCCATGGCCACGTCGATAACCACTTCGACGCCCGTCGCGGCTACTCGGGTCCAAGGCCAAACAAAGGCGACAAGCCCGAGGAAGGGAAGTCCTTCAATAAGATTCAGGGCTTCCATGGCAACGAAGTTCACAACGGCCAGGAGAATAAACGTTAGAGAACGAACGCGATAGGTGCAGTGTGCTGCTGTCCTCGGCTTCGCCGCCGCGAAGCCGGGGGCAGCGCGCACCGTCAATCAAGCGATTTTCCACCCGAACTGAAGATCCCAAAGCAAGATACGGGAGGCGGGGTTTCATTGACGTAGCCGAGGGTGCACCATACCATAGAGACTACGGCAATTAGCGAATGTCCAATCCTATCTTCTTTGATCCTGACCGGCGCCGCTGGAAGCGCATCCGCAAGTCCATAGACGTCGCAGTGGTCGTATTCAGCCTGCTTCTGGGCTTTTTCGCCATTACCGTCGTGCGCAAAACCAGCCTTCCCAACGTGCTGCTGGCCGATCAAAAGAAAAACTATCGCGCCCTCAAGTCCGACGAGCGCAAACGGCCTCCGAAGGTCAGGACCACCCACCGCAAGACGCCGGTTCCGGCCTCGCAGGTCGTGCTCAACTCCGGCGAAGGCATCCGCGGCGCCTTCTACGTCACCTGGGACGCGGCCAGCTACAGCTCCCTGCGCGAGTACATCCACCAGCTCGACTTCGTATTCCCCGAGTGGCTCCATGTCCTCGCACCCGACGGGCATCTGCAGGCCGTCGACGAAACCAACACTCTCTACAACGTGGTGAACAATGGCCGCGTCGCCAACATCGATGCCAAGCTCATGCCGTTCATCAAGAGCTCCGGCGCCCAGGTTGACGTGCTGCCCATGGTCAATAACTTCGACCCCATCGGCAACGAGTGGCAAGCCGGCATTGGAACCATGCTCCAATCCCCGGCCGCACGCGCGCGCTTCCGCCACGAAATTGCAGCCTTTCTGTCCAGCGACAACTACAAAGGGCTCACCCTCGACATCGAAAGTTTCCCCGAAGAGGCGCAGCCCGGCTACCGTGCCCTCATTGCCGAACTGGCCTCCGACCTCCACCAGCGCAATCAGAAGCTCTACATCAGCGTGCCCTCGGCCAACTCCGACTTCGATTACGGCTACATGGCCAAGTTCGCCGACGGCCTCATCGTGATGAACTATGACCAGCACTATCCCGGCGGCGAGCCCGGAGCCATCGCCGGGCAGGACTGGTTCACCCAGAACCTCATGAAAGCGCTCACGGTCGTCCCGCGCGAGAAGATCATCTGCGCCATCGGCAATTACGGATACGACTGGACCACCGCTCCCAAGGGCAAGCCCGGCATGGCCGGCGTGCACAACGTCAGCGTGCAGGACGCCTGGCTGGAGGCCCGCGACTCGGAGGCCGAGGTCACTTTCGACTCCGACCTGCTCAACCCGCACTTCACCTACCTGGACGAGAAAAACCTGCAGCATGACGTCTGGTTTCTGGACGCGGTGACCGCCCTTAACCAGATGCGCGCCGCCCGTTCGCTCGGCATCTCCACCTTCGCCCTCTGGCGGCTCGGCTCGGAGGACCGCTCGCTGTGGAAGGTCTGGGACTCGCCCCGCGACTCCGATGCGCCCGCCAAACTCGAGGTCGTCGATCCCGGACAGGACGTGGACATTGAAGGCGAGGGCGACATCCTGCGCATCGCCAGCGGTCCCCAAGCCGGCACCCGCGACCTCACCCTGGACAGCACCGGCCTGATCACCAACGAGGTCTTCCGCCAGTTACCCAGCCCCTACGTGGTCGATGCCTACGGCGCACCCAGCAAGCGTGTTGTCATCAGCTTCGACGACGGTCCCGACCCCGAGTGGACGCCGAAGATCCTCGACGTGCTCAAGCAATACAACGTCCATGCCATCTTCTTCACCATTGGCCTGGAGGCGGAAAAATACCCCGGTCTGCTCAAGCGCATCTATCACGAAGGCAATGAGATCGGCAATCACACCTTCACCCATCCCGACATCAGCAGCATCAGCCCGGAGTTGGTCCGCGTCGAGCTCAACCTCACCGAGCGCCTGCTGGCCGCCAAGCTGGGCATCAAGCCTGCGCTGTTCCGTCCCCCGTACTCGGTGGACCAGGAGCCCGATACCGCCGACGAAGTGCGCCCGTTGGAGCTCACTCAGAGCATGGGCTACACCACCGTCGGCGACAAAATCGATCCCGACGACTGGCACGAAAATCCCCGGCCCTCGCCCGAGCAGATTACCCAGTCGGTGATGGATCAGCTGACCCACGGCTCCATCATCCTGCTGCACGACGGCGGCGGAAACCGCGCCAACACCGTCAAGGCCCTCCCCATGATCATCCAGGGCCTGCGCGACCGCGGCTACCAGATCGTCTCCGTGCATGAGCTGCTTGGCAAAACGTATGACGACGTCATGGTCCCCCTCTCGCGCAACGAGCGCTTCTGGGCCACCGTCGATTCAGCCAGCTTCCTCGTCCTCGGCGCCATCAGCGGACTCATTGTCTTCGTCTTCTTCGTCGGTGACGTGCTCATGAGTGGACGCCTCATCCTGGTCGGCGCCTGCGCCATCTTCGACCGTCTGCGCCGCCACCGTACCGAGCGCGCCCTGGGCGATGCCGCCTTCCAGCCCGCCGTCGCCGTCTTGATCCCGGCCTACAACGAAGAGAAGGTCATCAACCGCACCATCCGCAGCGTGCTGCACTCCACCTATCCCAACCTCCGCGTCGTGGTCATCGACGACGGCTCCTCGGACCGCACTGCCGAGGTCGCCCGCGAGACCTTCGCCAATGAGATTGCCCACGGCCGCGTCACCGTGTTGCGCCAGGCAAACGGCGGCAAGGCCAGCGCCCTCAACTACGCTCTTCAGTACGTCACCGAAGAGATCTTCGTCGGCATCGACGCCGATACCCTCATCGGCACCGACGCCGTCGCCTACCTGGTGCCCCACTTCCAGGACCCGCTCGTGGGAGCCATGGCCGGCAACGCCAAGGTCGGCAACCGCGTCAACCTGTGGACCCGCTGGCAGGCCCTCGAATACATCACCAGCCAGAACTTCGACCGCCGCGCCCTCAACACCTTCAGCTGCGTCTCCGTCGTCCCCGGAGCCATCGGCGCCTGGCGCACCGAGGCCGTCCGCGCCGCCAACGGCTACAAAACCGACACCGTCGCCGAAGACGCCGACCTCACCATGGCTCTGCTGCAGAACGGCTACAAGGTCGAATACGAAGACCGCGCCCTGGCCTTTACCGAGGCGCCCACCACTGCCAACGGACTCATGCGCCAGCGCTTCCGCTGGTCGTTCGGAATCCTGCAGGCCGTCTGGAAGCACCGCTCGGCCTTTGCCCGCAAGGGCGCGCTCGGCTTCGTCGCCCTGCCCAACATCCTCATCTTCCAGATCCTGCTGCCGCTGGTCTCGCCCTTTATCGACATCATGTTCGTCGTCGGCACCCTCAAGTACCTCATCTGGGACAAGCACTTCCATCCCGAGACCGCCGACCCCGCCAGCTTCGAGCAGCTGGTCCTGTTCTTCTTCGTCTTCCTGCTCATCGACTTCATCGCCTCCACCATCGCCTTTTCGCTGGAGCGCCGCCACGGACGCGACAAGCGCGACTGGTGGCTGCTGGGACACGTCTGGCTGCAGCGCTTTGCCTACCGCCAGCTCTTCTCCGTGGTGCTCATCAAGACCCTGCGCCGCGCCATCGACGGCCGCCACTTCTCCTGGGACAAACTGGAGCGCACCGCCACCGTCACCGAGCCCAAACAAACCGCCGACGCCAAACCGTAGCAGCCGGTCCGGGTGGCCCATTCAAGCCATCTTTCGGCTTGAGTGGGGCTGTTGATCTCGCAGGTGCCCCACATCTGCCGCTGTTAGCAGATGCGGGAAGCCACGTCCTCCAGGTCAGCGCCCTTTGCCGTTGCAGTTGCCCTTGTTTTCAGCGCAGGACATGCCCCCTTGCATCCGCCTTGCTCCCGGTGCGAATCTAACTGCACCGTGTCCCGCTCCGCGCCAGCTCGCGAACCCTCCACCCCCGTGCCGCTTTCCGCCTCCGCCCAAAAGCTGCGCCTGCTGCAGAGCCTGCCATGCACCACCAAATTTGAAAAAGCCGCCTGGCTCTCCGGCGCCCGCCTGGTCGCCGGAGTGGATGAAGTCGGCCGCGGAGCGCTCTTCGGCTGTGTCGCCGCCGCCGCCTGCATCCTCAATCCAGCCGACCGCATCCGCAGGCTGCGCGATTCCAAACTGCTCTCCCCGGACGAGCGCGAAACCCTGGCCGTCCGCATCCGCCAGCGCGCCATCGCCTGGGCCGTCGCCGAGGTCGATGCCGCCCGCATCGACCAGATCAACATCTACCAGGCCAGTCTGCTCGCCATGAAGCTTGCCGTCGAACGGCTCCATCCCCGCCCCGATTTCCTCCTGGTCGATGCCGTCACGCTCGACTTCGACTGCCCCCAGCAAAAAATCATCCACGGCGATGCGCTCTCCGCCTCCATCGCCGCCGCCTCCATCCTTGCCAAGGTCCACCGCGACGCCATCCTCCGAGACTGGGACGCCGTCTATCCGCAGTACGGGCTGGCCAGCAACAAAGGCTATTCGACGCCATCCCATAAGCGCGCTCTGCAACAGCACGGTCCATCGCCATTGCATCGCCAAAGCTACGCACCCGTCTCGGATGCCAGCCAGAATTCGCGGCAAGGATTGGATTTTCTGATTGAGGACACCGAATGTTAAGACTGCTGTGCGTCACCGCCCACCCCGATGACGAAGCCGGTGCCTTTGGCGGAATTTTGTCCCGCTATTCCGACGCCGGTGTGGAGTGTTCGGTGATCTGCCTGACGGCCGGAGAGCGCGCTACCAACCGCGGTGGAGCGGCCAACGACGAAGCCCTCAAGGCCATGCGCTGCAAGGAATTCGACGCCGCCTGCCGCCACCTGGGCGTCTCCCACTGCCAGGTGCTCGACTACCCCGACGGAGCGCTCGACCGCGCCGACTTCCACGCCGTCACCGGTCGTCTCATTCAGGCCATCCGCACCCAGCGTCCGCACGTCGTCATTACCTTCGGGGCCGACGGCTTTGTCACCGCCCACCCTGACCACGGCATGGCCGGATTGTTCACCTCCGCCGCCTTTCAGTGGGCCGCCCGCGCCAACCGCTGCTCCGCCCAACTCGGCCAGGGACTCGCGCCCTGGCAGGCCCGCAAGCTGTACTACGTCGCCGCCGAATTCTCCCTGCCCGAGCGTCCGGCTGTCTCGCTCCCGCCGGTCACCGCCCGCATCGACATCGCCCCCTACATCCGTCGCAAGATCGAGGCCTTCGCCTGCCACACCTCGCAGCGCGTCCTGCAGCCAGTGTTCGAGAACGCCCAGCAGCGCGCCGGAGACCACGAGCTCTTCCACCTCGTCGCCACCGCGCAAGTCACCCCCATGCAGATGGAAACCGGTCTCTTCGAAGGCATCACCGAATAACGATCGCCAGCATCCCTCGGGTGTTGTCACTCCGAGAGCCGCAAGGAATCCCAGCACTGCTCATCCTTCGCGCCGGGCTCCAGAGGCACAACGGCGGGTGGCCCATTCAAGCCATCTTTCGGCTTGAGTGGGGTAGTTCCGTTTGTTGTTGTTCTTGCCTCTGCCAAATACAAACGCCCCGGATTTCTCCAGGGCGTTTGCTCTTTCCAACCTTGAAACCTTGCCGTTCACATCCCCGGCATCTTCATCCCTGCCAGACGCCGTGCAAAGCTAGGCTTGCCCATGGACTTGAACATCTTCCGCATCTGCGCGTACTGACGCAGCAGGTTGTTCACCTCGGGCACGCTGGTTCCCGAGCCCTTGGCAATACGTTTGCGCCGCGAGCCGTTGATGGCCTCGTGATGGTCGCGTTCATACGGGGTCATCGAGTTGATGATGGCCTCGATCCGCGTCAGCTGCTTTTCGTCCACCTTGTCCTTGGCCTGATGCATCTGGGCAAAGGCGCCCACCTTGGGCAGCATTCCGATGATCGACTGCAGCGACCCCATCTTCTTCATCTGCCGCAGCTGCTCGCGGAAGTCGTCCAGCGAAAAGCCGTCGCTGCTGAAGGCCTTCTTGGCGAACTCCTCGGACTTTTTCTTGTCGAGCTTATCCTCCGCCTGTTCGATGAGCGACATGATGTCACCCATGCCCAGGATGCGGCCCACCACGCGGTCGGGATGGAAGGGCTCGATGGCGTCGTACTTTTCGCCGGTGCCCAGGAACTTGATCGGCTGCCCGGTCACCGCGCGGATCGAAAGCGATGCTCCGCCGCGTGCGTCGCCGTCCATTTTGGTCAGCACCACGCCGGTCAGCGTCAGCTTGTCGTGGAACTCCTTGGCCGAGTTCACCGCGTCCTGGCCGGTCATGGCGTCGGCCACAAACAGCACTTCCTGCGGGGTCAGCAGCCGCTTCAGCGACTGCATCTCCTCCATCAGTTGCTCGTCGATGTGCAGCCGTCCCGCGGTATCCACAATCAGCACGTCGCAGCCGTTGATCACCGCCTCGCGCCGCGCTTCCTTGGCCAGCCGCACCACGCTCTCGGTGTTGCTCTGCACGTCGGAACCTTCGTAGAGGTGCGCGCCCACCGCCTTGGCAACCACCTTCAGCTGTTCGCGCGCCGCCGGACGATACACGTCCACCGACACCAGCATTGGCCGGTGCCCGCCCTTTTTGAACCAGCCCGCCAGCTTGCCCGAGGTCGTCGTCTTGCCCGAGCCCTGCAGGCCCGCCATCAGCACCACGGTGGGCGGCTGCGAGGCAAACTTGAACTTCGCCGTGTCGCGCCCCAGAGTCTCGATCAGCTCGTCGCGCACCACCTTGATCACCATCTCCGCCGGAGACAGCGCGGTCATAACTTCGGTGCCAATTGCCTTGGCCCGGATGTGATCGATCAGGTCCTTGACCACCTTGAAGTTCACATCCGCCTCCAGCAGTGCCAGGCGGATCTCCTTCAAGGCCTCGTCCATGTTCTCCTCGGTCAGGCTGCCCTGGCCGCGAAGGTTCTTAAATGCGCGTTGCAGTTTGTCTGTTAAATTCTCAAACATATAGGGTTTCCAAAGGTTAGTTTATCAGCCCGGCGAGACCATGGGAGAAGACTTCTGAGGCGTAACCGCAGGCGCCAGAAATTCAACCGGGTGCCCCAGGTTCGCGCCGGTGTTTTTCCGGCGATAACCTGGGGCACCCGTTCACCTCAGCTGGTCTTATTGTTTTTGAATTTCAGGCCAGATACGCCCCGTGCGCCCCGTTCGGAAATGTCCCCAGGCAGCGGCACACCATCATGGCCCCAATCTGCCGCCCCATGCGGTCCAGCACCGGAAACGCCGTCGCCTCTACCGGCGACGCCGCCTCGTCCTGCCGCACCAGCAGATTGACCTGCACCACCTTGCCCTCGTAGGCGGCCTGAGCCAGCGGTAACTCCCGCGGCTCCAGCATCCGCTCGCCCTGGCAGTCGAACAGGCCCAGCGTCTCCGGACAATCGTCCATGCTGTTGCGCTCCATGTCGATCTCGCCGAACAGCGTAAACGCCGCCAGGTTGGCATACACCATCTGCCCGCACTCGTCGCAGGCAATCACCGGATCGGTCATCAGCGCCGTCACCGTCAGTAGCTTTTCCAGCTCGCGGGAATGTTTCTGCACGCTCAACCTTTCCCCATCCGGGACTCGAAGACCCATCCCGTCCGGCGCGCAACTATATCAGAAATCACTCACCGTCCCATACCGGCAATCCTCTTTTTTTATTCCTGCCGGCTCTTACTTTAGTCACCGCTTCAACGTTTCCGCCGCAAACGCCTGGCGTTGGCTGTCGCTCGGCTCAGCCAGGGAGCCAGCGGCGCGCTCATCGAGGCGCGCCCCCCGCTGGAAATCAGCTTGAATCCCGAGAGCATCGCCACCTGGGCTTTCTCGTTCACCATGCGCTGGTACTCGGCGGGCGAGCATTGGTTCCGGGCCATCAGAGACATGCGGTGGACAACTGTCTCCCACGACGCGAGCGTCAGATTAGCCATTGCCAATGGCAGTGATGCGGCCTTGCGTTGGCGAATTCTCATCGGTACCTCAAATCTTTTACTTCGATATCCGAAGTAAAAGGTCGGATGCCGCCAGTCACTGAATGGCGCATTGAGAATCAGCTTTCGCAAGCAGCCCGCGATTCCGGCTCCTGAATCCGCAGCTCAGCTGCCGAACACTTCCCGGGCCGCCAGCGCCGTGTTCGCGTGGATCGTCACCGTGTCTGCCGGCTTGCGCGCGTAGCCGCCGGCCAGCGTGGTCATAATCGGGAATCCATTGTCACGCGCAAAGCGGAAGACCCTCCGGTCGCGCTCCTTCAGCCCTTCGATGCTCAGCCCTAACCCGCCCAGTTGATCCTCCGTGTACGGGTCGGCCCCGGCCACATAGCACACCAGCTCCGGCTCGAATCGCTCTTTGGCTCCCCGTAGCGCCGTCTCCAGCCATTCCAGATACTCGCCGTCGCTGGTCCCGTCCGGCAGGTTCACGTCGATCGATGAGGGCGGCTTCCAGTACGGATAGTTGCTCTCCTGATGCAGCGAAACCGTAAACACGTCGCGCGTGGCGCTGGTCTTCACATGCGCCGGCCGCCGCGGCCCCAGCAGCGAAGCCGCCCACGCCGCCCGCGGAAACGGCTCCGGGTCGCCGGTGCCGAAGATCGCTGCCGTCCCGTTGCCCTGGTGCACATCGCAGTCCACCACCATCGCCCGCGCAATCCGCCCGTCGCGCTGCAACACCCGAATGGCCACCGCCACGTCGTTCACCAGGCAGAATCCCTCCCCATGATCGGCAAACGCATGATGAAAGCCGCCGCCCAGGTGCACGCAGCAGCCTTCTTCCAGCGCCAGCCCGGCGGCCATCATCGATCCGCCGGTCATATACCAGAAGGCCTCGGCCAGTTCCTTGCTGTAGGGAACCTCCAGCTCCAGCTCCTCCCGCGTGCTCATCGTTCCCGTCTTCAGCTTGTTCACCCACAGCTTGGTGTGCACCAGCAGCAGGTCCTCATCCCGGCAGGCCTCGGGAGCCACAAAGTCGCACGCCTGGAACGCTCCCGTCTCCAGCAGTCGATCCCGGATCGCGGCATATTTGCTGGACTGGAAGATGTGTTCACCAATCGGCAGCTTCGCTTTTTCCGTATAAACCAGCCGCATCGCAAGCCTCATCGCAAACCCGTGTCCCGCATCCCATGCCGCCCCGGCAGGTTTGCAGGATTGTAATGCAAATACGCCCGGGTGGCGCGTTTCACCGCGCCGGGTGGCCCATTCAAGCCATCTTTTGGCTTTGAGTGGGGGCAGTTGACCTTGCTTGTGATTGTTTCTCAGCCTTCTCATAGGGATTCTGCTATCCCCTGTTCCCACCCATCGCGTCCGCTATACTCACCCCATGGTGCAACCCACCTCCCACGCGCCTGCGGCCGGCAGCGGAGCGTTACCCGACTCGCCCCTGTCCGGCGGGCCCAAGCGTCCCCAAGGCGTGGGGCTCACCGCGCTCGCACTGGGCGCTCTGCTCGCGTTCTACCTCGTCCAGAGCCTGCTCCAACTCACTCGGGAATCCCCCGCCGCCCGCCCCGCCTTCGAGCCGCTCCTGCTGTGCGGCGCGCGCGCCGTCGAGTTACTTCTGGTCTGGCAATACTGGAAGGGGCGCGACGTTGCCCGCCTCTTCGTCCTCCTCTGGTCGTTGCTGGCCGCTGCCCGCGCCGTCGCCTACCTCGCCGACCACAACCTCGATCCCGCGGCGCTCATGAGTCACCCCGTGGACTTCCTGCAAGCCCTCCTCGCGCTCTTTCTTCTCTTTTGGCTCAACACTCCCCGGCTGCGCGCCTGGTTCAAAAAAATATCGGCCACCGCCGCCGACCTCATCGCGCCCTGCCTCGTCGGCAGACTCTGCACCGCCCTCGATTTCGATTCCTCCGCCGCCAATTCCCATCCCGCCTGCCGCCTCGCCTTCGAGCACGGAGCCGGACTTACCCTCACCTGCCCCTTTCGCATCGTTCTCGATGACAACCTCGCCTTCGTCAGTTCGCCAGGGAGCGGCAATCACCTCCAGCCTGCCCCTGTCCCCAATCCCTCCACCGATCCCGACGACGCTCGCCGCCTCCTGCAAAACCTTCGTGTCACCGCCGTCCGCCTCGCGCCCCACACCTCCGATCTCTTCCTCACCTTCGAGATGGGCATCCAACTTCAAACGTGGGGCCACGCGCTAGCGGCCCGCAGCGCAGCGTTACCCGACCCAGCGTTCTCCCCCACGACTTTGTGGAGCTTTTCCGGCCCCGGCCTCAACGTAACCGCCAGCGCTGACGGCCTGACCTCACAGCTCGCCGCCGCGTCTGCGGAGGCCAACGACGAACTCTCCTAGCCTGCGTTTCAGATTTCCGTGTGCTAGGATTTAGCAGTACGGCCTCTCTGCCGTGCACAGTCGGGGCGTAGCGCAGCCTGGTAGCGCACCTGCCTTGGGCGCAGGGGGTCGCTGGTTCGAATCCAGTCGCCCCGACCATTGTTTATTTTTAGCCTTTTCAGCAATCCTATCGAACGGATTTCTGTATATGGGAGTTGCACTTACAGCGTCTATCGTGGAGTTCAAAAGTACTTTTCTGAGTAGTTCGGCTTGTTCGGCGGGTTTCCTCGTAAGATAAAGAAAATAAGCCTTCGCGAGTTCTAAAATCCTCTGCACATTCAGCAGCCGGTCGCCGCTTTTCGCTGTCACGCCGCAAGCTGCCTTGTGGCCGACTCCCGATTTACTAAAATCAGGCGCTCAGTTGTTCAATAACCGATTTTCGAAAGGTTTCGAAAATCTCACTGACCGAAATCGAATTTTCTTCTCCGTCTGAAAAAAAGGCGCCGTCGCGTTGCATGGTCCGTGCCGCATTTCCATTGGTCTGGTGGTTGAGTAGTTTCCGGAATTCCTGCATCCCACGTCTTTTCGATTCCTGGTGCATGCCCATTCCGGTGAAGTAATCCAGACCTTCACACTGTTCTGGAGTGGGCAGGGAAGCCAGTCCCGAACTGACGATTTCAAGGTTCTGGAACGGGTTATAGTCTGGCGCTCGACGCAGAGTGCCAAAGGTTTCTAGTTCCACCGGGATTCGATCTCCTCCACACTGGCGCTCGATCCTAGTCACAGTATCCGTCTCTTTGAAGCCGAACTCCTTTTCGAAATCCGGAGGCGCGTCATTTTGCCTCCGCCTTTTTTCTCCGCAATCTCCGGAACTGTACTCGACTCTCAGCCACCTTGTTGTAAATGCGAAATACGTTGGGCCTGGTACAGTGCGCAATCTATACCCGCCTCGGATGAACCCGCTCCAGTCCTCAGATAGTGAGCGGAAAGGCCCTGTCGACAGATATCCCCGTGGCGATAGTTTCCGTGTAACCCGTGGTCCGGAAATAACCAGACATGACAGCGATGCTGCCATGTCTGGCAGGCTAATGGCCACCACTCGCAACGGTGATATTCACTAAAGTCAGTATCCCGGAACTATAGAAGGCGCCGCGGTCAGGGGGTCACATGCAGCGGTGATATCCGTCGCATCGTTTTTTTGCTTGGCGGAACAATATACGCGATTAAACCGCGCAGCTGTGATTCCAACGAATCGCAGGCGTTGCAAGAAAGAGGCACTCCGATGAAAAAGTTCGCAGGAGTTCTCGCAGCTATATTGATCTGCTCCGTCGTGGCTTTTAGCCAGGAGGGGCGCCATTATGGACCGCCGCCGAACCCTGAGGATGAGGTTGGCGGTGGCTACATTCCCAGCCACGGTCCCGCGCCTGCTCAACATCCCACTCCAGCCCCCAAGGCAGAGAGGGGGCCGGCAATCCACGAGAAGAAAGGCCATCCCGAAGCGCCGCACGTGCACGCCAACAATCAATGGATCGGCCACAATACAGGCACGAACGACCCTAATTATCATCTTGACCACCCTTGGGAGCACGGACATTTTCCCGGTGAAACCGGCCGCGGACATATCTGGCGTCTTGCCGGAGGCGGTCCTATGCGCTTCTGGTTCGGTGGATATTTCTTCAGCGTCGCACCGTACGATTTCGACTACTGCACCGGCTGGGACTGGGCGACCGATGACATCGTCCTCTACAACGATCCAGATCACGTCGGCTGGTATCTTGCCTATAACGTCCGCCTCGGAACCTACGTCCATGTGATGTATCTCGGAAGCTAGCAGTGGGGTCGCGTGAAGATTGCGTGCACCTTAAACCGGGTTGTGAACCTTCAAACTAAAGGGGGTCAGCTTCAGCCCAACTCCCCTATTGGTGCGCGATGCTGAGTATCAAGAAGATTCTGTTACCGGTTGATTTCCCGCATGCCTCGTTAGGCGTGCTTCATCAGGCTGCGGCGTTGGCTCGTCATTTTCACTCCGAGATCGTATTGCTGCACGTGGTGCCGCCGCTGGGACACAGCGTTGATCTGCACGACGACTCTCCGAGGCTTACCGCCTCGGAGATGCTTGTCCGGGCGGGTCAAGAGGCACAGAAAAACCTGGATCAGTCTCTAGTGCCGGAGTTTGACGGCCTCGTCATCGAACGCGTGTTGGCCAAGGGCGACCCAGCCCATGCAGTTGTGCGGACGGCTGCCGAGAGAAAGGCCGACCTGATCATGATGCCGTCCTATGGATACACGTTTAACCAGTTTCTGCTGGGATCGGTGACGGCCAAAGTACTGCACGGGACCGAGTGCCCGGTGTGGACCGGCGCCCATGTGGAAGAACCTCCGGCGCAGGAATTCGCAATCCGCAGCGTTCTGTGCGCGGTCGATTTTAAGCTGCATAGCCACAGGACTGTGACCTGGGCGGTGAATCTGGCGGCCGCATTTGGCGCCCGCCTTACGCTCGCCCACGTCACTGCCTCGGTGGAGATCTGGGGCCCCGGCGGCATCCACGTTAATCCGAGGTGCCAGGAGGAGCTGGTCGGTGCGGCAACTGAGCATCTGGCGGAACTACAGAAGAGCATGGGCACAGACGCGGAGGTATTGATCGGAAGTGGCGACGTGCCCAAGGTGCTGAGCGAAGCTGTTACGCAGACCAAAGCAGACTTGCTGGTAACAGGCTGCCGCCCGTATGGCGGTCACCTGCGGACGCATGGCTATGCAATCATCTGCGCGGTGCCGATTCCGGTTCTGAGCGTGTGAAAACAGCGGGTCATTTTTTACCCGGTTGAGCGCCGGAAGTTGGGTTTGCAGTTTGCTTGGGTGAGGGGAGTTGCGAAACATTCCACCCTCCGCCGAGCGCCTCGATTAGCTGCACGCTCGCCACCATCTGCTGGGTTTGGAAGCCGACATAGGTCTCCTGATAGACCAACAGACTCACCTGGGCAGTGAGCACGTTGAGATACGGGTCCAATCCCGCGGTGTTGCGCACAGTCGCCTGGGTCAGATACCTCTTGGCGGATTGCACTGCCGCATCCTGCTGCTGCAGATCCTGGTTTAGAATGCGCAACGCCGCCAGGTTATCCTCGACCTGTTGGAATGCCGTGAGCACCGTCTGCCGGTAGTTCGCCGTGGTCTGGTCATACAGTGACTGATATTGCTGGACCGTTGCCTTGCGCAGTCCGGCGTCGAACAAGGTTTCAGCTGCAGAAGGACCGACGGACCAGAAGCGGCTCGGCCAGGTAAACCAATCGGCGAACGACAGGCTTTCGATTCCGCCGGTCGCGTTCAGCATAACGTTCGGATAATAAGCCGTCTTTGCCACACCGATCTGAGCATTGGCTGCGGCCATCGCCCGCTCCGCCGCAGCAATGTCAGGACGGCGCTCCAGCAGTTCCGCTGGAACACCGGGAGGGATTGCCGGAAGGTGGACATCCTTCGACGCGGCCGTAAGAGAAAATGTGGAAGGCGACTCTCCGAGCAGAATCGCAATGGCGTGCTCGTATTGCGCCCGGGCAATGCCGAGGTTGGTCTCCTGCGCCTGCGCTGCTTCCAGTTGCGACTCGGCTGCCGACACCGCTTCATCGTTATCCAGCCCGCTCTTGTAAAGTCCACGCGTCAGTTCCAGATAATCCTTCCAGGAGACGATGGTTGCGTCGAGGACCTCCTTTTGCGCCTCGACCCCGCGAAGCTGAAAGTAGTCCGCGGCAAGGTCGGCATGCATCAGCAGACGCACGTTTTCCAGGTCGGCGGCGCTGGCCTGTGCGGTGTACTCGCTGGCCTGAACGGTTTTACGTACACGCGACCAGAGATCCGGCTCCCAGGATGCGGTCAACGGAAAGCTGAACTCGCTATAGGTGACACCTTGGGCACCTGACAAAAATGGAACCGTACTGATGCGCTGGTTGGTAATGGACGGCGTGGTTGTGAGCGTGGGGAAATATTGAGAGCGGGTCTGCTTTACCACGGCACGCGCGGCAACGTAGGCAGATGCGGCAGCAGCAATGCTCGGGTTGGCCGCGTCAACCCGCTCTTCCAGTGCATTGAGCTGCGAGTCCTGAAACGCTTCCCACCACTGGCCGCGAATCCGATTGTCTTTGGGTTCGGCTGTCTTCCAGGGGGAGTTGTCGAGTTCCTTGTATGCCGGAGCCGTGGGCACAACCGGCCTGCGATATGCCGGGCCGATGTTGCAACCGCTGGCGAACAGGAGCAGCATGATGAGGGAGGCCAGAACCATTCGGCCGACGGCGCTATCGAATCTGTCGCGCTTCATTGTCCCTCCTGCCACTCATTGCCCAATGTAGACATCGACCAGTTCGCCGGGATACAGGTTCGTGTTCTTCGACCCTTCCACCCGGAATATGATCGGAAGCACCCTCACATCGACTCGCTCCTGCCGCTGGTCCGATAGCTCAATCTTCGGCGAAACGAAGGGCTGAATGCGATCGAAGGTGAGCGGGATCTCCGTCTTCGTTCCGCGAATAAACATGTGCGCTTTGATTTGCGATGGAGATGGGAGCCGGGGAACCAGGATTTCGTCCACGTAGACGCGCAGATTCAGGTGTTCGTTGCTATTGCTGAGCACGAGCACCGGATCGGCGGCCTGAGTGTAGGTGTCATAGGCACCCTGCGAAGATACATAGGCTCCGGCGACCGTGTTGATGGAAAGCACCACTCCTTCGTGCCGTGCGCGCAAGGTGTACTTCGCTAAGAGCGCGCTGGAGGCGTCGTAAGCTTTTTTCAGAGCGGTGTATTGTCTTTCCTGGTTGTTGATGTCGTAGACCCAGGCACCGGCCTTGGTCAGTGCGTACTGCCTGCGCGCCACTTCCAAATTGGTCTCGGCCACGGCTTTGGCGTTGATTGCGCTGTCGAGCGCGTCCTTGCTGATCGATCGAGGATCGATGGTGTAGGCCGCCTGCTGTTTGTCCAACGCGTCCGTCGCCGTCTTCAGGTTTGCCTGCGCGGCCTGTACCTGCGCCACGGTCACGTCCAAGGTCTCCTTACGCGGCTCCGCACGCAGCTCTTCGAGCATGGCGTGTGCGGCCTGCGCCTGCGCGCGTAGCTGCTCTGCCGTGGCTTGCTGGATAGAGGGGTCAATCAGCAGCAAGGGCGCGCCCTGAAGGACCGCCTGTCCCTCATTTACGAAGATCTGCTTCACCGTACCCGCGACTTCCGGATAGATATTGATGTTCTCGCCGCTCGACTGTGCGCTCTCCACAATGCCCTCTGCGTAGATCCCTTCCGGGTAAGGATTCGACGCCGGGGGAAAGACCGGTGGCAAAGCGGCTTTGGTCAGCGTGGAAAAATACGCGGCATAGCACGCAGCGAGCAGGCCAATTGCGGAAAGGATAAACAACCATTTGGTCTTCATGGTGTCACCTTTTGTTCTCCAATGAGCCTGCCGTCTTCCATGCGCAGAATCCTGCTGGCAAACTCGTAGATTCTGCTGTCGTGTGTGACGATCAGAATGCAGCGGCTGGCGTTGAGAAACTTTTCTTTGACGAAGCTGACAATGGCACGGCCGGTATCGCCGTCCAGAGATGCGGTCGGTTCGTCCATGATGAGAATGTCCGGCTGGCTCACCATGGCGCGCGCAATGGCCACGCGCTGCTGCTCGCCGCCGCTCAATTTTACTGGCGGAAGATTCGCACGGTTCTTCAGCCCGACGATTTCGAGATAGCCCGTTGCTTCCACGAGTGCTTCGTCCCAATCCTTTCGCTTCAGTATGAGCGGAATAGCAACGTTTTCAGCCGTCGTAAGCCGGGGAAACAGATGATAGTCCTGAAAGACAAAGCCGATTTTGTGCAGCCGGAAAGTAGCCAGTTCATCGTTGGTGAGCGACCAGAGATTCAATCCCTCGCTCATCACCGTGCCACTGTCCGGCCTCAGAATTCCGGAGAGAACACTCAGCAGCGTGGTTTTGCCGCTGCCGGAAGGGCCGACGACGTAGGTCATCTCGCCGAACTCCAGTTCAAGGTGCAAATCGCGCAGCGCCGCAGTCCGGGCCTCGCCTTCCCCAAACCATTTGACGATTCCATCGGCTTTGATCGCGGTGCCTGCCATCTCATCCTCTGAAAATGTCGAAGGGCTCGATACGGAGAACCCTCCGCACGCCGATGTAACTTGAAACCGCGGCAATGATGATGACCATCACAAACGCCAGGGCCAAATTTGGGTACGTAATGCGCGAGGCATAATCCGGAAGCCGCATCTTGGCGAGCGTCGTGGTCACGGTGCACAGGCCTACCCCCAAACCATAACCGGTCAGCGCCGTGAACGTTGCCTGGAAGAGAATCATGAGAATCAGTACGCGGTTGTTGGTGCCGATGGCTTTCAGCGCTCCGAATTTGTCGAGATTCTCCAGAATGAAGGTGTAGAAGGTCTGTCCAGAGATCGATAACCCCACGATAAAGCTGATGCCTGTCATCACGAGAATATTCATCCCTACGCCGGTCTGGTATTTGTAGAAGTTCGAAATCCTCTGTTCAAACTGCTCGCGTGTCAATGCCAGGTAACCGAGCGCCTGGACCTGGCGCTGGATCTCCGGAATGTCGGCCGGACTCTTGGGCTCGACAAGAATGTAAGAGATAGTGAAGCGCGGGTTCGGAATGTACTGTATGGCGCGGTTATAGGTTGTGTACAGGGTGGGAACACCGAACAGGCTGCTGGTGGAAACCTGGGCAATTCCCACGATCGTCCCCCGGTGGTCATTCAATTCAAAGGTGGTTCCAATCTTGGGACTGCCGAGCTTGGCGAATTCCGAGTCGTGCACCACGATGAACGAATTCTCCGCATAGATATCCTCAATGCGTCCCTCGGACATCTGCGGCCGGCCGAAGAGGCTCGAGTCATCGAGCCCGATCACGGTCACCGACTGGTAGGTGCCGTCTTCCAGCTTTACCAGGGCCCCGCCGGAGAAGAGCGGAACGGCATACTTCACTCCACGAATGCTGCGGGTTGCATCGAGCACGTAGTCTGGAATGCCAATGGTGTTGGCAACCGTCTGAACGGCCGGATCCATTACCCACATTTTTGCGCCGATATTGATGACCGAAGAAGACGCGCGGTTCAAAATACCGGCAAACAGCGAGGTCATCATGATCATGAGGAACACTGCGAAGCTGATGCCGACCAGCAAGGTGAGAAACTTCGCCTTGTCGTTGACCAGTAACTTATAGGCGAGCTTGAGGATACCTCCCATGCGGTAGTTTGTTCTGCATAGGAAAAATCCGATGCGATACATATCACTGATGCGTGTGACTTCCACGGAGCGTGCTTTAGAGGCGGGGCTACTCCATAAAGTGCCAGTTGTCCTCGTTCGAGGATTAGCGGCAAATGCCTTCCGCTCCAAAAGTTAGGATTGTTCCCGCGTGGTCACACGGAAGCTATCCCAGAGCCCCGCTCCGAACGGGGGCGTAGATCGCTTCCGACAGCCCACAAACCAGGAAAGTTCTAAAGTCGTCCTCTAAATCCGACCATTTTCTCTCCATCGTTTTCCTTCGCGCCCCGCCGTTGCGCTCGGATGTCGCATTTCTCATCGCCCGCTGCCGGAAACCAAAGTAACAACCAGCAACTCTGCAGCAACTCTGCGGTTGACATTCCGCCTTAGTTCCCGCAAACTTTATCTAATGAAGTTGCGCAATGCAGATCCGCAGCCGCCTCGGTCACTGCCGGCCCAGCGAGTGTGGAGAGCACCTTCAGAATAAAATTTATTGCCCAAGCATTAATTCTCCGGCCCGCTGGCAAATCGCCCGCGGGCCTTTTTCCGTATAGACTCTTAAAGATACTTTGGAAGCTGCCAATAGGATGACAACGCCCCATGCATTCGTTCAGTGAAGAAGTTACCCTCGAAGGACACATCATCGACTCCTGGACCCTCCCCCGCGCCTTTGACGCCATCATGGACATGGGCGGCACCTTCGACGTCGAGGAAATCCAGGTCGGCCGCGCCAAGGACGAACCCTCCTTTGCCCGCCTCAAGGTTCATGCGAACACCGAGCGCGAACTGGAGGCCATCCTCCTCGCCCTGCAGCCTTTCGGCGCCATTCTGGCCTCGCGCGACGACGTAGCCTGCAAGCCCGCGCCCGCCAATGGCGTCCTTCCGCCCGATTTCTACTCCACCACCCACCTGCCCACCCAGGTCCGCCTCAACGGCCGCTGGGTCGAAGTCCAGAACACCGAGATGGATCTGATCATCGTTGTCAATCCTGCCGCCTCCGAAGCGCGCATGATCCCCTCCGCCTCGGTTCGCCAGGGAGAGCTCGTCGTCGTCGGCCACGAAGGCATCCGCATCCTGCCGCCGCAGCGTCCGCGCGAGCGCGAAGTCTTCAGCTTCATGGGCTCCAACGTCAGCTCCGAGCATCCCAAGCGCCTGGTCATCGAGGAGATCGCCCGCCAGATGCGCGACATCCGCGCCCGTGGTGGCAAAGTCCTCATCGTCGCCGGCCCGGCCATCGTGCACAGCGGCGCCGGTCCGCTGCTGGCCAAGCTCATTCGCGACGGATACGTCCAGGTCCTGTTCGGCGGCAACGCCATCTGCACCCACGATGTCGAAAGCGTCCTGCTCGGAACCTCGCTCGGCGTGGCCCTGCACAACGGCCAGCCCGTCCCCGGCGGACACCGCAACCACATGGCTGCCATCAACACCATCCGCGCCGCTGGATCGCTGCGCAAGGCCGTCGAAACCGGTGTCCTCAAAGAGGGCATCATGTACGAGTGCATCAAGAACAACGTGGACCTGGTGCTCGCCGGCTCGGTCCGCGACGACGGCCCCATGCCCGATGTGATTACGGACGTGCAGCAGGCCCAGCTCCGCATGCGCGAGGCCATCAAGGGCGTCGAAATGGCGCTCATGATCGCCACCATGCTCCACTCCATCGCCACCGGAAACATGCTCAAGGCCTCGGTCAAAGTTGTCGCCGTCGATATCAACCCTGCCGTCGTCACCAAGCTCGCCGACCGCGGAACCTTCCAGGCCCTCGGCCTGGTCACCGACGCCGAACTCTTCGTCCGCGAACTCTCCAACGCCCTGGGCGCCCTCGCCGCCGAAGAGCCCGCCAAGACCGCCAAGCACTAGCCCTGCGCCTGCGGCCGGCAGCAGAGCGTTACCCGTCACCGGCTGCCCCGTTCAACCTCGGTTTGGTTGGGCGGGGCTTTTGATCTTGCTCTTGCTTTTGCCTTTGTCCTGGCTTTTGTTTGAAGTGTCATCCTGAGCGCAGCGAAGGACCCCGCCGCCGCACAAATCTCCGCCGCCCCAAGGTCACTTCGGCCACCATGCTCTCGCCCCACGTCTCCTGATCGGCAGCAGTTCTAAATGGGCGGGGCCTTACCTGAGGCGAGCGTAATCACGAGACTGGTCCAAGAGGGGAAGACGACGTAAGCGGAGATGGAGCGAAGGTCCTGGAAGAAGCGGGAGCGAGTTCCGATAGCCTCGCGGGCTTGTTGCCAGAGCGTTTCCATGCAGTCACATGCGGTATGGAAGGCGAAGGCCAACAGATTCATGGCCGCGAACATCCTGGCCAGATATGTCTTCCCATGTCCGAAGTTGTGCGCCAGGTTATAACCGTTGTTTTTCAGCACGTTGAAGCTTTCGTTTTCGATCTTCCAACGGGCTCTGGCGCAAGCCGCGATCTCCACCACGTTCTCCGCCGTCACGGACAGGGTGGTCACAAAAGCGCCATCGTAAGTAGTCTTCCCCATGGCATCGAGGATGCTGACCCCAAGCCAGTTGACGTTCATCGCATCTTTGCCATCGCGCAGCGGAACCCCCTCGATCCAGCGGTATCGATACGTCAGGCTGCGGTTGCCGGGCTTGCGTTCGGTCACGGCACGCTCGTCCAACGGCGCACCCTCTACATACTCATACAGTGTCTTGTGGCTGTCCTTCTTGCATACGAACAGAAAATCCGCGCCGGTTGCGAGCACTGCCTCGGCCATTGGTTGGCTGCTGAACAGCGCGTCGCCCAGATAGATCGGGCGCAATGGAGCAACGCGCTCGCCATGCGCGCTCAGCCAGCGCTTAGCCCCGTTGCGCTCGCAATCCTGCTTCTCAGCTCCATCCTGCGGCGCGATGAACTCCGGCATCAGTGGCAGCACCATGTTATGACCGGGAGCTACGATCATGGCGGCCAGCATGGCGTGATAATGCTCTGTTTTGCCGTTCGATCGTTTGCGCGTCAGGCACTGCGGGCAGCTCAGCTTTTGCGAACAGAAATACTCCGTGCCATCCAACGCCACCAGCGTTCGTCCGCCCAGCCGTTGAAATGCCTTGAGGCCGTCGTGCTCGCACAGTTGTTCGAGCACCTGGTCGAAGCAGGGCTGCAAAGCCTCCGGGGAGACCTTGTCCAGCATCAGGCGAATGTAGTTATCCGTGGGGATCTTCTTCATTCCGAACAGCGTATGGCAATTCGAAGTGCCCCGCCCGCGCTCCAGATGCCGCTGATGAGCAAGGAACGACTCGCTCTGCATGAAGAACAGGGAAAACGCCGAAAGCCCAATATCGGCCATCGAGTAGTCCACATCTCGGCTGCGGCGTGAATCTGGAAATCCTCCGCAGACCGTGCGCAACCCGGCCAAAAGCGACTCAAATATCTCCATGACCCAACAGAGCACAGCTCAATGCTCGGGCAAATAGCTATCAGGGTTCCCATTTCATTTAGAACTGCTGCCTGATCGGTGCGAGTATCGCCCACATCTCCCGCCCTGTCTTATAATGAATGTTTGCTATTTTCCCCAGGAGCGCGCATCCATGCCCGTCACCACCACCGAAAAAATCTGGCACAACGGTAAACTCATCGACTGGGACCAGGCCACCATCCACGTCATGGCGCACGTCGTCAACTACGGATCGGCCGTCTTCGAGGGAGTGCGCTGCTACGAGCTGCCCACCGGCCCTGCCATCTTCCGCGCTCACGAGCATGCCCAGCGTCTGCTTGACTCCGCCAAAATCTACCGCATCCCCGTCCCCTACACCCGCCAGCAGCTGGTCGATGCCATGTGTGAAACCATCTCTGCCAACGGCGTCTGGCCCTGCTACATCCGTCCGCTCATCGTGCGCGGCTACGGCGAAATCGGCGTCAATCCCCTCGGCAACCCTACCGAGTGCTACATCGCCAACTATCCCTGGGGCAAATATCTCGGAGGCACCGAGGATGTCGGCGTCGATGTCTGCGTCTCCTCCTGGAACCGCCTGGCGCCCAACACCCTGCCCTCCATGGCCAAAGCCGGCGCCAACTACATGAACTCGCAGCTCATCAAAATGGAAGCCGTGCTCAACGGCTATGTCGAAGGCATCGGCCTCGACGTCAACGGCTACGTCAGCGAAGGCTCGGGCGAAAACATCTTTGTCGTCCGCCACGGCAAGCTGCTCACTCCGCCGCTCAGCACCTCGGTCCTCTCCGGCATCACCCGCGACTCCGTCCTCTGCATCGCGCAGGAACTCAACATCCCGGTGGTCGAGCAGAACGTGCCGCGCGAAATGCTCTACCTCGCCGACGAGCTCTTCTTCACCGGCACCGCCGCCGAAGTCACCCCCATCCGCTCGGTCGATAAAATCACCGTCGCCGATGGCGTTGTCGGCCCCATCACCAAGGCCATCCGCAAAGAGCTCTTCAGCATCTTCGACGGCAGCAAGCCCGACCGCTTCCACTGGCTCACCCCCGTCCCCGTCCGCCAAAAAGCCGGGGCCTAGCTCCAAAAGCCGGAGCGGCATCCGTCGCTGCGGGGAGTCCATCTCAATGGTGCCCCATATCTGCCCGTCTTTGGCAGATGTGGGGTAGTTGACCTTGCTCTTGACCTTGCTCCTGACGTTTTTTCTTGAGGTGTCATTCTGAACGCAGTGAAGAACCCCTGCGTCGCACAAGTCTCCGTTGCAGATCCCGAGGCACTTCAGCCACCTAATCGCCGCCGGTGCCCCATATCTGCCTGCTTTTTGGCAGATTTGGGGTAGTTGACTTGTTGCTTGCCGTTGCTCTTGCTCTACCTCGCCTCCACCCGCATCGGCATCCCACCCTTCGGCCTCAGCGTAAACAGCGGCTCGGCCACCACCGCATGGTGCTCGTCATGACGCAGCATCCAGCGCTGCGCCAGCGTCGCCAGCACCAGCACGCCTTCCATCCAGGCAAAGGACTCGCCGATGCACTGTCGCGCTCCCATCCCGAACGGACAGTACGCGCCCCGAGGTCGCGCCGCCTTCGCCTCCGGAGTGTGACGCTCCGGATCGAAGCGCAGCGGATCGGGAAAGAACCGCGCGTCGCGGTGCAGAACATATTGGCTGGCCAGCACCGTCGTTCCTGCCGGGAGCCGGTATTCGCCCAATTCAAAGTCGTGCACCGCCAGCCTTCCCATCGCCCACGCCGGAGGATACAGCCGCAGCGCCTCGGCCATCACCATCTCCGTGTAGCGCAGCCGCGGCAGATCGTCGAAGCCGGGCAGCCGTCCCTCAAGCACGCGGTCAATCTCCTCGTGCATCCGCCGCTCGGCCTCCGCATTCTGCGAAAGCAGATACCACGTCCACGTCAGCCCGATCGCCGTCGTCTCATAACCCGCCAGCGTCACCGTCATCACCTGGTCGCGCAAATACTCATCGCTCCACCCCTGCGCTTTTTGCGCATCCAGCATCATGCTCAGCAAATCGCCATCGCGCTCGGCTCCCCGCCTCCGGTGTTCCGCAATTAACCGCTCTACCGCCTCATGCAGCTTGGCCCGCGCGTGCACAAACTTCCGCAGCGGCGTAAACGGAATCTGCAGCAGCAGCCGGATGCCCGGCAGCAGCACAATCGCGTTGTACACGTCCATAATGTCGGCCATCGCGTCGTTCAACTCATGCACCGCATCGCCCAACTCCGTGCCAAAAAGTGTCGCTCCCAGAATCCCCAGTGAAAGCGTCATCATCTCGCGATGCACATCGCGCTTGTCGCCTGCGCCCCAATCCTCACCCAGCCGCGCTGCCCGCCGCACAATTTCATCCGCGTGCGCCGCCATCTTTTGCCGATGGAAGGCCGGTGCCGCCGCCTGTCTCTGTTGCTTGTGCATCGCGCCGTCGGCAGTGATCATGCCTTCGCCCAGCAGCAGCTTGGCCCTCTGCTGGGTGCGCTCCTTCATGAAGTTCGCCGCCTGCACCACAAAAATCTCCCGCAGGTATTCCGGATGGTTCACAAACACAATGTGCCTGCGTCCCAGCCGGTAGTGCGCTATGTCGCCGTACTGCTCGGCCAAATGGGTGAAGTGCGCAATCGGGTCCACCCACTTCTTCTGCCGCAGCACGGTGCTCAGCAGGTTCACCCCCGGACCCGGCGGCAGGCGCAACTCGCCAGGCTTCGACCTCACCGCAAATTCACTCCCGTTTCCCATGCTCCTGTTCGATGCTCCGCCCCCATTCATCGCCGCAAACCTTCGCTCGAAGCCATCGCTTCATGCTTTTGGCCCACATAGTTTCCTCGAAAGGCTCATTACCATCGTTCATTGCGCCACTCTCTTCAAAGTGGTAGCTTCGGGTTATCGTTCAGTAAAAGAGTTCAGTCCATGACTATTGATGACCTGCTGCGCATCGCCGTTGAGCGCAAAGCCAGTGACCTTCATCTCAAGGTCGGCAACTATCCGCACATCCGCGTGGATGGCGAACTGGTGCCTCTCACCGATCAGCCCCGCATGACCGGCGAAGAGATGCTCAACATGGCCTTCAGCATGATGTCCAACCGCCAGAAACAGAAGTTCAAGGAGTGCGCCGAAATCGATCTGGCCTACGGCGCCGCCGGCCTCGGACGCTTCCGCGTCAACGTTTTCCAGCAGCGCGGCAACGTCGGAATCGTGCTCCGCGTCATCCCCACCAAGATTCGCGCCCTCGAAGAGCTCTACCTTCCCGCCGTCACCGAGCGCATCTGCGAGGAGGCGCGCGGCCTGGTGCTGGTCACCGGAGTCACCGGCTCGGGCAAGTCCACCACCCTTGCCGCCATGATTGACCGCATCAACGCCTCGCGTCCCGAGCACATCATCACCATCGAAGACCCCATCGAATTCCTGCATCGCGACAAAAAAGGCTTCGTCAATCAGCGCGAGGTGGAAGTCGATACCCCATCCTTCGGCAGCGCCCTGCGCGCCAGCCTTCGCCAAGACCCTGACGTTATCCTCGTCGGCGAAATGCGCGATCTGGAAACCATCTCCACCGCGCTCCACGCCGCCGAAACCGGCCACATGGTCTTCAGCACCCTGCACACCCTCGACGCCATCGAAACCGTCAACCGCATCATCAGCGTCTTTCCCCCGCCCGAGCAGAAGCAGATCCGCCTCCAGCTTGCGGCCACCCTGCGCGCGGTCATCAGCCAGCGCCTGGTCAAGCGTTGCGACGGAGCCGGCCGCGTCCCCGCCGTCGAAATCCTCATCTCCACCGCCTACATCCGCGAGTGCATCACCACCCCCGAGAAGACCCGCAACATCCGCGAAGCCCTGCACCAGGGAGTCTCGCAGTACGGCATGCAGACCTTCGACCAGTCGCTCTTCGACCTGCTCCAGAAGGGCCTGATCTCCTACGAGACCGCTCTCGAAAACGCCAGCAATGCCGACGACTTCAAGCTCCGCGTACAGGGAATCTCCGGCACCGCCGAATCCACGCGCGACCAGTTCTCCCAGCAGCTCGGGCGTTTCTAGCGGCTGGGAGTGAGATTGTTCGATTCGATTTGTACAAGGAAATCGTCTACCCACAAAATAGTCTGGATGGATAGTCCGTTTGGCAAACGTGCCCATAGTAAAATGAATACATGGTTGATACCACCGCACAACAAGCGCTTGCGGAGTGCCTAGCTCGGGGAGACGCGGGACACCAATATCATACCGACTGCCCGGTATGCCATAACTCTGAAGCGAGCGTGTATGTGCAGCGCCCAAAAGTGCTTTGGGTTAAATGCCCGTGCGGGGTTATTTACAAGCAGTGGTCGGCGGAAGCGCATACCGTTTCGGCGCCGTTTGATCCGGCGGCTACCCACTATTCCACACGATGGGGCAGAAGAGTTGCCAAGTCTCGCAACCAAATCAGGGATGTGCTCAATTTCGTAAGCCGTGGCCCAGTGCTGGATATTGGCTGCTCGTTGGGTTACACAATCCATGCCGCGCAGCAATTGGGACTCAAAGCGCAAGGCGTGGAATACGATCCCGGCGTGGCGCAGTATTGCCGATCAAAAGGATACGCTGTTGAAACCGGGTCCATGACAAACCTGCCCTTCGATTCCAATGCCTTTCAAATTGTCGTCATGAAGCATGTATTGGAACATACGCATGAGCCGAGTTCCGCACTGCGTGAGGTGTGGCGTGTGCTGAAACCCAATGGTGGCCTGATGATCGCGGTACCTGACGGCCGCTACGGCAAGGCGATTCGCGATCCATACCACTGCAGATTTTTCGACTATGCTGACCCGGATACTGGACATTGCATCTATTACACTCCCACCACGCTGGCGCGACTGGTGGTCGATTGTGGCTTTTCCGTGGCTCACCTGCACCCGCAGCTTATACACCGCACCGCTCCCGCTCCCCTGATTGCGGCACAGATCGTCGCCTCCCCTCTAACTTGGCTTGTCGAGAGGTTCCGCGATGCGGCTCATGTCAGGAAAGAATTCTGGCTGGTAGCCGTCAAACGTGATCATCCGCAGTCAGCTTGAGACCAGTCTGCATGAACCCGCCGCGCGACTGCAGGTACGGGGAAAGCTTCGCTGCCGCCCGGCCGGCGCACGTCCCTTGCTTTAATCCGCCAACGGTCTGAAACTGATGAAGCCATGGCATGGAAGAAGAGCACGGTCCAACGCACCTACACGGAAGCCGCTCTGTACGACTATGCAGTGGGCGCCTTGGCCCGCCGCATGCGCACCGTTGCCGAGTTGAAGCGCCTGATGCGCGCCCGCACTGCGCATCAGCCCGATAGCGATGCCCTGGTCGAAGCCGTCACCGCGCGCCTCAAAGAGCAGCGCTACCTGAACGACACCAGCTACGCCTCGTCTTATTCCGCCTCCCGCCGCGACAACCAAAAGTTCGGACGCATCCGCGTGGTGCAGGAACTGAAAGCCAAGGGCGTGCATCCCGAGGTCATCGAGAAAACGGTTACGGAAACCTACGCCGAGGCGGATGAGAAAAAGCTGGTGCGCGAGTTTGCCGACCGCAAGCGTCTCAAGCCACCCGGCGATCAGAAGCAAGCCGCGCGAATCTTCCGCATGATGACACGCGCCGGATTTTCCTCCCGCGCCATCCTCCAGCTGCTGCGCAACTGGCGGGTCGAAGACGAAACTCTCTCCGCCCTCGAGCAGGAGCGCGAGATGGCCGAGCTTTCGCCTCCGGAGCTCGCCCCTCCGGATCTCGCTCCTGCGGATGACGACGAGCCATGAAGCCGCAGCCCGATTGGTCCGCGGCCGTCGAGCATCTCTCCGCCGCCGATCCCAAACTCGCCGCGCTGATTGGCGAGGTCGGCCCCTGCACCCTGGAGATTCCGCACCACTTCAGCATCTTTTATTCGTTGGCCCGCTCCATCGCCTATCAGCAATTGGCGGGCTCGGCGGCCCAGGCTATCTTCGGCCGTGTCGAAGCGCTCTTTCCCAAAGGCCGCATGACGCCCAAGCGGCTGCTTGAGCTCGACGATGCCGTGCTGCGCGCCGCCGGTCTTTCGCAGAACAAACTCGCCGCCCTCCGCGATCTTGCCGCCAAATGTCTGGACGGCACCGTCCCTGCCAAGCGCAAACTCGCGGCAATGGCCGATGAGGAGATCATCGAGCGCATCTCGCAGGTGCGCGGCATCGGCCGCTGGACGGTGGAGATGTTGCTGATCTTCCGCCTCGGCCGTCCCAACGTTTTGCCCGTGGATGATTACGGCGTGCGCAAGGGAATGCAGCGTCTCTACCACCTGCGCGAGTTGCCCAACAAGGCGGCCATGCGCCGCCGCGCCCGCAAGTGGGAGCCGTGGTGCTCGGTGGCCAGCTGGTACCTGTGGCGCTGCGCGGAGCTTCCCCAGGGCGGAAAAGCGGCAGCAAAAAAGCGGCCATAAGAGGCCGCTCGTGTTCCCGCAGTTGCTGTCTACTTCAATCGCACGTCGAAGCTAGCCTGGCAATGCTCATCCGGCTTGAATTGCAACGACTCCATCTTGTCATCCTTACTGATGTAGATATAAATGGGTTTCTTGAGAACCTCGGGCAGGCCGACGATCTTCACCTGTCCAGCGGCGCTGGTGTAGGTCTCCAGGTCCAGCTTTTTGGCGCCCATAAAGCCGGAGCGGACGCGCGTGGTAACCTTGGCGCCGAAGATCGGTTTGGAGTCGGCTCCGGTCACCGTGATCAGTGCCGAGCAGGCGCCCTGATCGGCCGATATCTCCGTGGGTGCAACCGCTGCCGTCGCGCTCTGGGCAAACTCCGCCCGCGGACAGAGGACAATCAGACTGAATAGCAGAAGGGCTGGCAAATAGAGATTACGCATGTCCATCAGAGTATCGCAACCCGGCTACGATTGCATGCTCTTCAGGGCCGCCATCAAATCCTCCTGCGCCTCGTCCAGCTTTCCGATGGTCTCCGCTTGCACCAGGCAGTGCTCGCTCTCCAGCCGTTCCTGCAGCGCGGTCAACAGTTGGTGCAGTTTGTTGGCCTGCCCCAGCGCCTTTTTCCTGCTGGAGTCGCTGTCCATGCTGTTCAGCGCCAGCGCGCGCAGAATCCCGTTCAGCCGTGCCTCTCCATCGCAGCCAAGATCGGTCCATTGCAATCCCATGCCTACGGAGAGAACTGCGTTGCTGACTTCTGCCACGGCATTCAATTGCACCCCATTGACGGTGAAGCGGCCGCTGAGAATCTCACCTACGGCTGCCACCTGGGTGCATTGCACGTAGCAGCCGCGCTCGCTCACATCGCGCAGCGTGCCCCAGATGGGTGCGCTGAACGAAATCGACTCCAAAGTGGCCGAACCGTTGCAGGCATACCGTTCATCGCTGCGCCGGTCACCCTCTTTCGCCTGCTGCCGCAACTGGTCGCGCCATGGGCATCCGCGCGGCTCCATGCACTGCAGCCCAATTTCGGAGCTGCCGTCGCGGTTGCCTTTGACCCAGGCCACTTTGAAGCGGGACTTCGCTCCTCCGCTCTGCAGGCCTACAATATCGCCCGGGTTCAGCTTGGCTGCCAGTCCGGTAATTCGCGCACCGGACAGGCTGATTTCCAGAGTCGTTGCCGGCTGATGAAAGGCCTTGCCATTGGCATCGATGCCCAGAATGCGCACATTCAGCGTGGCGGGCAGACGTAGCTCGCGGCGCTTGGGTGTAGCCGCCGGGTTGCCGGGGATTGGTCCGTAATTCATCCGTTTACCTTGAGGTCACGGGACATTATCCCGGTCTGCGGTCAATTTGTCGCGCTATATTTGCCTCGCGGACCGCGCGCCGGTTCCGTTCGGCGTAGCCCCGCCGCCAAATTCCCGGTTCGGGCTTCCACGCCGGAGCGGGGCCGCATGGAATGTTAGAATCGTGACTCGTATGCCTACCGGAAATGACGTTCGACGCATGTTCCTGGACTTTTTCGTCCAGAAGGGCCACCGCGAGGTGCATAGCTCCTCGCTGGTTCCCGCCAACGACCCCACCCTGCTGTTCACCAACGCCGGCATGAACCAGTTCAAGGACGTCTTCCTGGGCGCCGAAAAGCGCGACTACACCCGCGCCACCACCTCCCAGAAGTGCGTCCGCGCCGGAGGCAAGCACAACGACCTCGAAAACGTCGGCTTTACCAACCGCCACCACACGTTTTTCGAGATGCTCGGCAACTTCAGCTTTGGCGACTATTTCAAGCAAGACGCCATTGCCTACGCCTGGGAGCTGATCACCTCGCCCCAGTGGTTCGCCATGCACGCCGACAAGCTCTACATCACCATCTTTCGCGGAGAGAATGCCGTCCCGCGCGACCACGAAGCCTACGACTTCTGGCTCAAAGTGGGCGTCCAGCCCGAGCGCATCTTCGAACTCGGCATGAAGGAAAATTTCTGGCAGATGGGCGACACCGGCCCCTGCGGCCCCTGCTCGGAGCTCCACTACGACATGGGCATCGCCTCCAGCGACCGCAAACTGCCCGAGTGCGCCGCCGGCGAATGCAAGTTCCCCTGCGAATGCGGACGCTACGTCGAGATCTGGAACCTCGTCTTCATGCAGTTCGACCGCAGCTCCGACGGCGTTCTCAACCCGCTGCCCAAGCCCTCCATCGACACCGGAGCGGGCCTGGAGCGCGTCGCCGCCGTCATGCAAGGCGTGGTCAGCAACTACGACACAGACCTCTTCGTTCCGCTCATCCGCCGCGCCGCCGAGCTGACCAGCACTGACAGCGAATCAATCGAGCGCGCTGCGGGTGGCCCATTCAAGCCATCCTCTGGCTTGAGTGGGGCAGTTGATTCAGCCTTCCTCACCGAGGCCAAGGAAGAAAAAGCTCACCAGGCCGGCTCGCTCCGGGTCATCGCCGACCACAGCCGCGCCGCCACCTTCCTCATCAGCGACGGCATCCTTCCCGCCAACGAAGGACGCGGCTATGTCCTGCGCAAAATCATCCGCCGCGCCATCCGCCACGGACGCCTGCTCGGCCAGACGCAGCCCTTCCTCTACAAAATGGTCGACGCCGTAGTGAAAGAAATGTCCGGAGCCTATCCGGAACTCAAGGAATCCGCCGCACGCGTCGCCAAGGTCATCGAGAGCGAAGAAACTCGCTTTGCCAACACGGTTGCCGTGGGACTCAGCAAGCTGCAGGACCTTCTCGACGCAGCCGCGAACGGTACGCTGCAAGGCAAAGACGCCTTCAAACTCTACGACACCTTCGGTCTTCCCATCGACTTCATGGTCGATGCCGCGCGCGACCAGGGCGTTCACTTCGACCAAGCTGGCTTCGACGCCGCCATGGACGAGCAGCGCGCCACCGCCCGCGCCAGTTGGAAGGGTGGCTCGCAGAAGTCCGCGTCCCCGGTCTTCGCCTCGCTCCCGCCGACCATCTTCGAAGGCTACGTCCAGCAGCAATCCTCCAACTGCGAAGTCCTCGCCATCGTCGTCCAAGGGCATGGCGTGCAGCAACTGCTTCCCGGCCAAACGGGTGAGCTGGTCTTCGACCACACGCCCTTCTACTCCGAAAGCGGCGGCCAGGTTGGCGATAAAGGCTGGCTCTACTCGGACGATTTCACCGTGATGGTCGCCGAGGTCGAAGGCGTGCACTCGCCTGTGCAGGGCGTGCGCGCCCACAAGGTCATCGCGCGCCATCCCATCGCCGTGGGAGAACGGCTCATCGCCGTCGTCAACTCCGAGCTGCGCTCGGCCACGCGCCGCCACCACACCGCCACCCACCTGCTCCACGCCGCCCTGCGCCAGGTGCTCGGAACCCACGTCAAGCAGGCCGGCTCGCTAGTCTCGCCCAGCTATCTGCGCTTCGACTTCGCGCACTTCTCCAGCGTCGCCGATGAAGAGTTGCAGGAGATCGAGGACATTGCCAACCGCCAGGTCCTCATCAACAACCGCGTCGAAACCATCGAGGACGTTCCCATCGACGTGGCCGTCAACGAATACCACGCCATGGCGCTCTTCGGCGAAAAGTACGGCGAAAAAGTGCGCGTGCTCAAGATCGCCGATTTCTCCACCGAACTCTGCGGCGGCACCCACGTCGCGGCCACCGGCGAAATCGGTCTCATCAAGCTGCTCAAAGAGGGAAGCGTCTCCAGCGGCGTGCGCCGCATCGAGGCCGTCGCCGGCGAGCAGTCGCTCTACCACTTCCGCCGCGACCACGAACTCGAAGGCCTTGTCTCGACCCTGGTAGGACGCAGCGAACTCACTCCCGCCGAAGCCCTCAAGCAGGAACTCGACCGCCGCGAGGAAGAGCTCAAAAAGCTGCGGAAGGAGCTCGACCAGGTCCGCATGAAGTCCGCTGCCTCGGCCGTGGCCAGCGCCGAGGAAAACGTGAGGGATGTGAAGGGCGTCAAGGTGCTGGCCCATCGCGCCGACAACCTCGACCGCTCGCAGCTCCGCACCCTGGTCGATAACTTCCGCAACAAACTCGGCAGCGGAGTCGTGATCATAGGCTCGGTTTCCGAGGGCAAGGTAGCCGTCATCGTAGGCGTCACCAAAGACCTCACCGCCAAACTCCAGGCCGGCAAAATCGTCGGCCAGGTCGCGCAAAAAGTCGGCGGCTCCGGCGGAGGCCGTCCCGACATGGCCGAGGCCGGCGGCAAAAATCCCGAGGCGCTCGACCAGGCGCTCCGCGAAAGCTACGCCACCGTCGAAGCCCTGCTCGGCTAAAGCAGTTCCAGAGTTGATGTATCTCGAGGCCGCTCTTGCCCTTGCACTCGCTGTTGTTCCTAAGTTGTCATTCCGAAGCGTAGCGAGGAATCCCTGCGCCGTTGAAGGATGCTACCCAGCCCCAGAGGCATTTCAGCCTCTGGCGGAACTCTCCGCCGCGGCTGCCATCCAGCCATGCACCGCCGTAACCTGGCAGGGAATCGTCGGCGTTTTCCCCTTTGTTTGTGCCAGTTTCACCCGGTCACTGACTGGGTTCCCGGTCCTTCCGTGCATTGCTGTCCAGCTTTCATCCGCCTTATAATCCAGGCACTCAGAAACAGCGTTCACGCATTGGCGCCAGGCTTTTCAGGTCTTTATGAATAGCGACGTCTGGACATTCCGAACTCCGGTGCAGCCGTTCCATCATTGGATGGCTGCCGCCGTGGTGTTTGTGCTCTGCCTCCTGCTTGCCTCTCCGATGCTGGCGCAGGCTATTCAGCCCGTCTCCATCAATGGACACATCGTCTGGACCAACGATGGCCCGCCGCAGCCCGCCCAGGACACTCCCGCCCGTCCGGCGCAGAGTGAGCCGCAGTTTTTCTACTGGAGCAACATCGAGAAGCGCTGGAAGCCGGTGGCTCCCGCGTCGCCTCGAGCTCTGTGCTCGGCGCGCGCCGTCGCCGGCGAAGTGTCCAGCTACATCGAATCCCGTCCCCGGCTGGATACAGGCAAAGCTCAACTCAAGGGCGAACTTGCCGCGCAGGACCCCAACTACACGCAGGCCGCCGAAGATCGTTCCGTGAGCTCCGCCCAGATCGACCGCTATATCAATGAGGCGGCCTCGCGTCATCATGTCGATCCCAATCTCGTCCGCGCCCTGGTCAAGGTTGAGTCCAACTTCAATCCCCGCGCCGTCTCCAGCAAGGGCGCCATGGGCTTGATGCAATTGATGCCCGCAACCGCCCGCATGTATGCCGTGCGCAATCCCTTCGATGCGGCGCAGAACGTCGATGCCGGTGTCCGCCATCTGAAGGGTTTACTAGATAACTTCAAGGGGGATGTGCGGCTCTCCTTAGCGGCATACAATGCTGGAGAGGGAGCGGTACAGCGCAACGGGGGTATTCCGCCGTACACGGAAACCCGCAACTACGTGAAGCGCATCACCAATCTTATGGCGGGCGACTCGGCGATGCACATCACCAGCGCTTCGCTCCCCATCGAGGTCCGCCGCGATGATCGCGGCAGGCTGGTAATCAGCAACACGGACTGACCAGGCGCCAGCGGCCGGAGTGGCCGGACGAGTTGCGAGGATGATGCAGTCGATGAAGGGACAACTCACAGGGCGCGAGTGGAAACGCTGCATGGCTGCGCTCGCCATGTTCTGCCTGCTGGTTGCTCCGGTCTTTGCCGCCAGCATGCAGGTCAGGAAGGAGCAGGCCCGCTCGCAGTTTGATAGCGCCGAGCGCATGCGCGAGGAACTGAACGGCATGTCGCAGCAGGACCGCACCCGCCGCGAGTACCAGCGCGTCATGGATGCCTACCGCAGCGTCTATTACACCTCGCCCGCCAGCAGCAAGGCCGATGCCAGCGTGGTGGCCGTGGCCGAACTGCTGGCCGAAAGCGGACGCACCTTCAACGACGAAAAATCGCTGCGCGCCGCCATCTCGCAATACGAATTTCTCTGCCGCGAATATCCCGGCAGCAAGTTCCGCTTTGCCGCCCTGTTCACCATCGCGCAGATTTATAAGGACGACCTGCAGGAGAACGACAAGGCGCGGGAGACGTTCGAGGAAGTCATTCGCCGCTATCCGCATCTGCAACAGGCGGCCGACGCGCGCGAAGCCATCTCCGAAATGGATCAGCAGCCGCATCCTGCTCTGAAGCCGGCGGACTCCCGTGCTGTGGATTCCCATGTTGTGGATTCCCACGCCGCGGACGCCCACGCCACAGATGCAAAGCCGGCGGATCTCCCCGCGGAAGCACCGCGCAACACTCTGCCGCTCGTCACCGGAATTCGCCACTGGTCCACGCCGGACTACACCCGCGTCGCCATCGATCTGGATCAGGAAGTGAAGTACGAGGCCGGACGCGTCTCCAATCCCGACCGCATTTTCTTTGACCTGCATGACACCAAGCTGGCCTCCACCCTGGCCGGCAAGACCTTCGATGTCTCCGACAGCTTTCTGCGCCGGGTGCGCGTCGCGCAGTTCCAAAAGAACATGGTGCGCGTCGTGCTTGAAGTCGATGCGGTCTCCGATTACTCGGCATTTCTGCTGCCCAACCCCTATCGCCTGATCATCGATATCCACGGGCGCAAGCCCAACACTCCGCACACCCTGGTGGCCCGCGCCCAGCAGGAAGAAGAAAAGCGGGTTCCTTCGCCCACGCCGCAGGCGTCCGCAACGCAGCCCATGCCTTCGACGGAAGCTGCGAAGGAATCGGCGAAAGAAGCCATGCAGGAAGTAACCCTGTCTTCGACCACGCCGTCGCCATCCATCCCAGAGGCCGCGCACCAGCCCTTGCCCGCCACTCCGCACGGCCCGCCCGACAAGCCCAGTCCCGATTACGGTCCCAAGATGGCCGATGGCAGCTTCTTCTCGCACGCGCCTCAGCCCGCTGCGGAGAATGCCGCCGTCGGCAAGAGCGCAACGCAGAGTGCAAACCCATCGGCTGATACCAGGGCCGAAGCCGAAACTCCGCACTTCATCGGTCCGTCAGAGCTTGCAGGCGAGGCGGCATCCGCCCCGGTGCATGCGGACGGCCTTGCGCCCGCGGCCGGCAGCGCAGCGTTACCCGTCACCGCCGTCTCGGCCACCACGCCGGAGTCTACCAGGGCCGAAGTTTCCAATCTCGAGGGGCTCGAACGGAAGTCCACCGACAAGCCGACCAGCGAGCCGACCGTCGAGGTAGTGGCTCCGCGCGGCTCCATCAAATCGGAGCTGCCCACCGGCAAGAAGAACCAGCGCGAATCCGAGTTCCGCCAGGCCCAGCCCAACGCCGAAGGCCAGCGCTCGCTGATCCGCGCCCTCGGCCTCAAGGTGGGACGCATCGTGATCGATCCCGGCCACGGCGGCCATGACACCGGAACCATCGGCCCCGGCGGCCTGCTGGAAAAAGATCTCGTGCTCGATGTCTCCCTGCGCCTGGGCCGCCTGCTGCAGTCCAAGATGGGCGCCGACGTCGTCTATACCCGCGACGACGACACGTTCATCCCGCTGGAGACGCGCACCGCGATTGCCAACCAGCAGCAGGCTGACCTGTTCATCAGCGTCCATGCCAACTCCAGCCCGGACCCATCGGCCCGCGGCGTGGAGACCTACTACCTCAACTTCAATCCGTCGCCCGATGCACTGGAAGTCGCCGCCCGTGAGAACGCGGTCAGCGAAAGTTCGGTGCACGAACTGGGCGACCTGGTGAAGAAGATTGCGTTGAAAGAAAAGGTAGAGGAGTCGCGCGAGTTCGCCACCGACGTGGACCACTCCCTCTACCAGGGCCTTGCGGGCAAAGATAAAACTCTGCGCGACCGCGGCGTCAAGAAGGCGCCCTTCATCGTGCTCATCGGAGCCAACATGCCCTCCATCCTCGCCGAGATTTCCTTCGTCTCCAACCCCGGCGACGAGCGCAAACTGGAAACCCCCGAGTACCGCCAGAAGATCGCCGAATCTCTCTACAAGGGAATCGCCCGCTACATCAACGGCCTCAGCGGAGTGAAGTATGCCAGCAAGGTCGGCGACGGCCAGTAGCAGGCAGAGGGCTTCGCAACTTTGCTACCGCGGGTGGCCCATTCAAGCCTGTCGTTGGCTTGAGTGGGGCGGTTCCGGCGAGCGGCGAAAAAGAACCATTGCCAGGAAAGGCAATGGTTCTTGAAGCTAAATATAACCAACCAGGCAATCGTTTCCGATTTTTGCGCAACGATGTACTACTCGGTCACGAAGCAGGTTCCAACGATTAACCAAAGTGCCAATCGTCAGCCCGGCGAATCTCAGGCCAAGACCGACTGATACTCCTCGTATGTTCCCTTGAAGTCGGTGATCTTGTGATCGTTTTCAAAATGCCAGATGCGGGTTGCCACTTCGTCGATCAGGTCATGATCGTGCGTGGCGATCAACACCGTGCCCTGATATTTCTGCAGCGCGATGTTCAGCGCGTTGATCGATTCCAGGTCGAGGTGGTTGGTGGGCTCGTCCAGCACCAGCACGTTGGGCTTCTGCAGCATCAGCTTGCAGAACAGCAGGCGCGCAGTCTCGCCGCCGGAGAGCACGTCGGTGCGCTTGTTGCCCTCGTCGCGCTGGAACATCATCTGCCCCAGCAGTCCGCGAATTTCCTCGTCGGCCGCGCCCGGCTCCCACTGGTGCAGCCACTCGAACGCCGACATCCCGGGTGTAATGAGCGCGCGATGGTCCTGCGCAAAATATCCCACCGAGGCCTCATGTCCCCAGATCACTTTGCCCGAGCTTAGGAACTCGCCATCGTAGCCGCTGGTAGCGCGCAACTCGTTCATCGGTGTCGTGGGTGAGTTGGCCAGCACCGCATTGATCAGGGAGGTCTTGCCCGCGCCGTTGCGGCCCATCAGTGCAATCTTTTCGCCGCGGGTAATGCTCGCCGTAAAGCCGCGCAGCACCGCGACCTCGTCGTAGGACTTGCTCACCGCTTCCAACTCCAGGATGTGCTTTCCCGAAGGCCGCTTCTGTTCGAACTTGATGTACGGGCGCTGAATGTTGGACCTCGCCAGATCGGTCACCTGCAGCCGCTCCACTTCTTTGCGGCGCGACTGCACCTGGCTGGAGCGCGTGCCGGCCGAGAAGCGCGCGATGAAGTCATTGAGCTGCGAAATCTTTTTCTCGCGCTGCGAGTTCTGCGCCTCAATCTGCGAGCGCACCTGCGTCTTGGCCAGCACCATCTCGTCATAGGTGCCGGTGTAGGTGATGATCGTCTGGTAGTCAATATCTGCGATGTGAGTGCAAATGCTGTTGAGAAAATGGCGGTCGTGCGAGATCGCGATCAGGGTGCCGTCGTAGTTGTTTAGGAAGCCCTGCAGCCAGTGGATCGAATCCAGATCGAGGTGGTTGGTCGGTTCGTCCAGCAGCAGCGCCTGCGGATTGCCGAACAACGCCTGGGCCAGCAGCACGCGAACCTTTTGGCCGCCCTGCAACTCGCCCATCTTGCGCTCGTGCAACTCATCGGGAAGGTCGAGTCCTTGCAGCAGCAGCGCGGCGTCGGTATCGGCGGAGTAGCCGTCCTCTTCGCCGACGATGCCCTCCAACTCGCCCAGCCGCATGCCGTCGTCGTCGGTCAGCTCCGCTTTGGCATAGATGACCTCGCGCTCTTCCATGGCGGCCCACAGCCGCTTGTTGCCCATGATGACCGTGTCGATGACGCGGTAGGCATCGAAGGCAAACTGGTCCTGGCTCAGCACGCCAAGCTTGCGCGGCTTCACCACGGTGCCCTTTTGCGGCTCCAACTCGCCGGTCAGCAGCTTCATGAAGGTGGACTTCCCGGCTCCGTTCGGGCCCGTAAGACCGTAACGCTTCCCCGGCGTAAACGCCGTGGACACTTCTTCGAACAAAACTTTAGCGCCGTAGCGCATGGACACACTGGAAACTGAGATCATAATTTTTTAAGAGCAGTGCTGATTAAGAGTAGTGCTGGAACTGCCGGCAGGCGGGACGCACTTCGCCCTCCTAGAATATCACGGCATGCGTGTTCCATCGGTCGGCGCGCCGGCCCAGTCCGGAAACCTTCGCGCCCCCTCCGTGGTCTAATAGCGAGAGGATGCATTTCCGGCTCATGAAATTTCCGTATCGATCTGTTTGCGCAGGGTTGCTGGCTATTTGGTTCGCAGCATTTTTCGGCAACCCATCCCTGTTGGCCCAGTCTAAGCCGCCTTCCGCGGTTCTTCCCATGGCCTTTGCCGGATGGGAGATCAGCGGAGCGCCGCAGCTTGGCTCCGATCCGCAGAAGATCGACAGGGTCTCCGCCAACGTTCTCAAAGAGGACCGCTTCACCGCCTTCGAACTGGCCACCTACAAACGCGACGATCGCACGCTCACCGTGAAAGCCGTCGAATTTCAGGATGCCGCGGGAGCTTACGCCGCCTTCACCTTCTTTCGCCAGCCTCTCATGCGTGCCGAAGACATCGGCATGCTGGCCGCATCGCTCAACGACCGCGTGCTGTTCTTCCAGGGCAACATTCTGGTCGATGTGCAGTTCGATCACGTCACCGCCATGAGCGGGGCGCAGCTGCGTGAGCTGGCCTCGCATCTTCCCGTGGCAACCGGCCCGGCCGCGGTGCTGCCCACGCTGGCCTCGCATCTGCCTCGCCAGCAGTTGGTGCCCCAGACAGCTCGCTACATCATCGGCCCCGAGGCATACTCCGCGCTCAACATTAATTTGAGCCCTGAGCTCATCGACTTCAGCAAGAGCCCCGAGCTGCTCTGGGGCCGGATCAACGGAGAAGCTCCGGCTTCGGCCGAGATTCTCCTCGTTGCCTATCCCACGCCCCACATTGCCATCGCCAAGCTCCCCGCCTTCGAGCAGTTGACTCCGCCCTTGGGCGGAGGCGTGAGCGCCGCAAAACGCAGCGGACCCATCATTGCGCTGGTGCGCGGCAACCTCTCCCGCAGCGACGCCGGCCGGATTCTCGACGATGTCAACTACGACGCCAACGTTACGTGGAATGAAAACACCGGCCTGGGCAAGCGCGACAACATCGGCAACGTCGTCGTCGCCGCGCTCACTCTGGCCGCCGTTCTGTTCCTCATCTCCATCGGCGCCGGAGCTGTTTTCGGCCTCGGAAGGTTCCTTCTGCCCCGGTTCCGGGCGCGGAAAGCGGGAGAAACGCCCGACGATGGAAAAATGATTCGCCTCGACCTTCGGTAAGGGAAAGTGTCCGTAAGCTGTCAGCGGGCAACAGGTTAGGCCTAGAGTGGAGCGGGAAGTGACACAATTTGTCACAGGCTAAAACATGGGCCAAAATGTTAAGTTATTGATAATAAAGAGATTCGTTTCGGAGAATTCGCTTGACACCCTGTTTTAAGGGCTCATAGTATTTCTTCAGAAAGTTTTGACGGTCTAGCCTCCGTTGGAACTATTCTCCCTTGAAGAAAAGGTCGCCCAGTTGCCGGGCGGCCTTTTCGTTTGCGCGCGTCACGGCCAAAAGGATGGGGCGCTCACCAGGAGCGCCCATGGGAATTATCGAGCCGATGTTCTACGCCGACGGGCGTGGCTCTTTGACCAGAGCGCGATACTGCAGGAACATCGCAGTCCGCCAGCGCAAAATCATTCCGAAGGCCAGGATGAAGAACAGTCCCGCCGTTTGCGGCACCGTGAGCACCGTATCCAGATAGCTGCGCGCCGCCACGCGAATGCCGGCCAGCACAATCACCACGGCGAAGAACGCATGGGAGCGTTGCGCCATGATGGTTTCCCCTTCGCGCACCAGGCGCGAGGTCCGCAGCAGCGGATAGGCCAGAGCAATCGCACCGCCCAGGAATGCGATGCCGGCCCAAGCCAAAGGGACCCGGAACGGGTGAGCAATGAACATGCAGAATCCCGTGGCCATGCCCAAGGGGGGAATGATGATCTTTCTGGCTGAAACCGCGGTGCGCGATTCGCGAACGCGCCACACCATCACTGCGAACGCTCCAATGATGGATGTGACCAGTGACATTACATTGAGAGCAGGCATGGTCATGATAAGCATCTTCTAGACTGACGGCGGGCATTGGCAGCCGTACCTCATCCGCGTCAACGGAGGCTGGATGCCCTATTCTCTTTGCCGGTTGAGAATAGAATCCCAATCCGGCTGGCGGCCAAGGGATGAACTCACCATTGAACTCGCCCGTCCCGCGCCCGGCTTTGGACGCAGATCAATCAGAACTTGATGGAGCCGACGACCGGAATTGAACCGGTGACCTGTCGATTACGAATCGACTGCTCTACCAGCTGAGCTACGTCGGCTAAACCTTCCCTTATACTAATGGGACGCTCGCGTTTTCGTAAAGAGCCGGAGCCACGATTGCCCCGTATGCGGGGCGTCGACAGGGCCATGCATGCCGAATGTGCATTCATGTTTGTGCACATTGTCTCATTTCAGGCACAGTTTAAGCGGCTTCAGAGATTCCGCTTGCAATGCAGCATGAGCGTGACGATAATGAGCACGAACGGCGAACTATACAACTGTGACCCATTTCGAACGTTCGGATCTACTTAGGATTCTTCGGATCACGGCGCGGCAACTGAGCGGCTGGCAACGGGCTGGCTTGGTTGCGGAGCGCGACACCTTTTCTTTTTTCGACCTCCTCCAGATCAAGAAAGTTCGCGACCTGCGCGCCAAGCGGGTTAAGAGCGCAACCATTCTGGCCTCACTGCAGGCCATGCAGGCACGCGTGGCCGGCATGAAGAATCCACTGCTGGAAGCCGGTTCGTTCTCCGTCGGCTCGCGTGTCGCCTTCCGCACGGAAGGCAAAGCTTTGGACCCCATCGACGGACAATTTGTTATGGACTTTAGGGCTTCAACCCGAGTGGTGGAAGCCAGGGCTGCGGTGCGTCCGTTCGCGGCCGCTGAAACCATCGTCGATCTGTTTGCCAAAGGCGTTTCGCTGGAAGAGGACCCGTTGAGCGCCGCCGAGGCGATTGCCAGCTACCAGAAGGTGCTGAAGCTCGATGCGGACTATGCTCCCGCCCACATCAACCTTGGCACGCTCTATTACAACCAGTCGGATTACGAACAGGCGGAGACGCATTACCGCAAGGCCGTCGAAGCCGATCCGCGCTACGCCCTGGCCTACTTCGACCTAGGCAATGTGCTGGACGAAACGCAGCGCGTGGAGGAAGCTATCGCCGCCTACAAGGCTGCGCTGCAGCTGGCTCCCACCTATGCGGACGCGCATTACAACCTGGCGCTCGCCTACGAGCGCTCCCGGCAGCCGCGCCTCGCCCTGCGCCATTGGCGCGCCTACCTCAAACTGGATAGCCTTGGGCCGTGGGCCGAGCATGCCCGCGCGCAATATAAGAAGCTGCTGCAATCCGATGCGCTGCAGGTGGTCTTCCGCAGTTAGTCCGCTTCACCGTCTTCTTCGTCGCCTCCAGCTCTGGAACTGGTACAATCTCCCGTCGTTCAACTTAATCGAGCGAGGCTGGATATTCCCATGTCTATCGCCAGTGGAAGTCCGTTGCAGCCGCTGAACGTCTTGACGGAAGACGAGCAGATGTTTCGTGAGAACGTCCGCCGGTTTGCGGAAGAGTCGATCCGCCCCCTGGTCCGTGAGATGGACGAGCACGGTTCGTTTGACCCTTCGCTCATCGAACAGTTTCACCGCCTCGGCCTCATGGGAATTGAAATTCCGGAGCAGTACGGCGGTGCCGAGGGTACCTTCTTTGAAGCCATTCTCGCCGTGGAGGAACTCTCCCGCGTCGATCCTTCGGTGGGAGTCCTGGTCGATGTGCAGAACACCCTGGTCAACAATGCCCTCATCCGCTGGGGTAGCCCGGCGCAGAAGCAGAAGTACCTACCCAGGATGGCCGCCGAGTGGGTCGGATCGTATGCTCTCAGCGAAGCCGAGAGCGGCTCGGATGCCTTCGCCCTGCAGACGCGCGCTGAAGACAAGGGAGATCACTGGCTGCTCAACGGCCGCAAGCTTTGGATCACCAACGGCAAGGAATCTAATCTCTTCATCGTCATCGCCTCCGTAGATCCCAGCGCAGGCTACAAGGGAATCACCGCGTTCCTCGTCGAAAGGGACTTTCCCGGTTTCAGCGTCGGCAAAAAGGAAGACAAACTCGGCATCCGCGCCTCCAGCACCACCGAACTGATTCTCGACGACTGCAAGGTTCCCAAGGAGAACCTGCTGGGCGAGGTGGGCAAGGGATACAAAATCGCCATCGAGACTCTGAACGAGGGACGCATCGGCATTGGCGCGCAAATGCTCGGACTGGCCCAAGGCGCCTGGGAGTGTGCCGCGAATTACGCCCAACAGCGCAAGCAGTTCGGCCAGCCGCTCACCAGCTTTCAGGCCGTTGCTTTCCAGCTGGCGCAGATGGCGACAGACATCACCGCCCTCCGGCTGATGGTGTACAACACCGCGCGAATGAAGGATGCCGGCGTGCCGTTTCTGAAGGAAGCGGCCATGACCAAGCTGTACGCCTCGCAGGTGGCCGAGCGCGTGGCTTCGCAGGCGGTTGAGATCTTCGGCGGCTATGGCTTCACCAAGGATTATCCAGTCGAGAAGTTTTTCCGCGACTCAAAAATCGGCAGCATTTATGAGGGAACCTCCAACATGCAGCTGATGACCATCGCCAAACTTTGCCTGGGCGGTAAGTAACGCAGTCAATAAACGCCGCAAATAATGCCACGAAGAAACGCTGCGAAGCGACGCTCCACCTCTTAAGAGAGGGCAGTGTAGCGCGCGGCGCGCATCACCGTCAGCTCCGGCCGGCGGTGATACCCTGAAGTGTCATGGCAGCTTTCAGGAAACCAGATTCGATCGCCAGTGCCGAGACCGCGGATGCGCTGCTGGCTGCGGGTCAGGCCGCCGATGTCGGTGAGTTCTCGGCTGGAGCTGCGCATTCCGGCGGTGACACGCGCGCCATCATCGCAGTGACCCTTGCCGGGATCGCGGCGTTCTTCAATCTTTATGCCACTCAGCCGCTGCTGCCGCTCTTCGAGCAGATCTTTCATGCCTCCAAATCCCAGGTGGGGCGTACGGTCAGCGCCGCCACCCTCGGAGTCGCTCTCAGCGCTCCCTTTTGCGGAGCCCTGGCCGAGCGGATCGGCCGCCGCAAGGTCATCGTGCTTGCCATCTTCCTGCTGGCGCTGCCTACGGTTCTGGCGGCGGGATCGAGTGGACTTTCGCAGCTTGTCTTCTGGCGTTTTATCCAGGGCCTCGTCATGCCCGGAATCTTCGCCATCGCCATCGCCTACATTACCGAAGAGTGGCCGCGCCAGCGCGTGCCGCACGTCATGTCGATCTACGTCAGTGGTACGGTCCTCGGTGGCTTTCTGGGACGCATCTTCACCGGAGTCGCCGCCACGCACCATCTCATTCCATTTGTCCAGCCCAGTTGGCGTAACGGATTCGTGGCCATTGCAGTCCTCGATCTCGGCTTCGGGTTTCTCCTCTGGCGCTGGCTGCCGCCCGACTCGCCGCTGCCGGTCCGCGCCGCGCATGAGACCAGCTTCGCCCGTCACCTCCGCAACCCGCAACTGCTGGCAACCTTCGCCGTCGGATTCAACATCCTCTTTGTACTGGTTGCGACGTTCACCTATGTCACCTTCTACCTGGCCGCTCCGCCCTTCGGACTTTCACCCGCCCAGTTGAGCGCCATTTTCACGGTCTATCTCGCGGGCATGGTGATTACCCCCGTGGGCGGCGTCTGGATCGCCCGTGCCGGCTCGCGCGTGGTCCTCATCGCCGCCGTGCTGGCCGGCATGGCAGGAGTTCTGTTGACCCTGGTCCCGAATCTTGTGGTCATCATGCTCGGCCTGGCCCTGTGTTCTTCCGGAGTCTTTGTCTGCCAGTCGGCCTCGACGACCTATATCCAGCGCGAAGCCCACTCCGGCGGACGCGCCTCGGCCGCGGGACTCTACGTGATGTGCTATTACATCGGCGGCAGCGTGGCCGGGATTCTGCCAGGAATGCTGTGGCGTTACGGCCAGTGGAAAGCCTGCGTTGCCCTGGTTGTGTTGGTGCAACTCATCACCATCGCCATCGCCGGAGCGGCCTGGAAGGGCAGGGAAGCCTGACCGAAGTTGTTGCAACGGGAAACCCAGTCACGAGGTTCACGGATTGTTGGCCTCTGGCTCCTGCGGTATCCTAAGGATTCTCATGAATCCAACTCTGCGCCGGTCTTTGCAACTCCTACTGATCGTTGTCGCTGTCGTCTACGCCTCGCTCGCCTGCCTGCGCACGGTCGGCGACTTCGACACCGGATGGCACCTCGCCACCGGACGCTACCTGCTGCAGCACCACGCCATCCCTGCCACCGACGTCCTCTCCTACACTTCGCCGGGCGCGCCCTGGCTTTATCCGCCCTTCGCCGGGGCGTTGTTGTATCCCGTCTTTCATGCTTTCGGCTATGCCGGACTCAGCTGGTTCAGCGTTCTGGCCGCCGCGCTGCTGGCCGCATATCTTTTGTGGCGCGCGCTGCCGCAAGCAAGTATTGCTTCCGCCGTATTGCTGACGCTTGCGGTGCCTTCGCTGGCCTACCGCCTCACGCCGCGCGCCGACCTGTTCACCACGTTATTCTTCGCTCTCTTTCTATCCGAATTGTGGTGCTTCCATCGCTCTGCACCCGCGCGCCTTTGGCTGCTGCCCGCTGTAATGTTGCTATGGGTGAATCTTCACCCCGGATTCGTCGCCGGCCTTGGACTGGTGGCCGCCTATGTTCTCTGCGAGCTCCTGCAACTCCCTTTTCCGGATCAGCGAGCCGGAGCGCGCCAACGCCTTAGGCAGTCCTGGCCGTGGCTGGCCGCGACCGCCGGGGCGGTGCTCATCAATCCCTGGGGAGTGGCCGCGCTTCGGCAGGCGTGGCAGTTGGCCGGGCTGGGTGGAAGTTCGCAGGGCGTTCCCCGCTTTGTAGGGGAGCTTTCGCGCCAGCCGCTTTCCTGGCACGTAATATCGCAGGCGTTGCAGCTGCGCGATCCCGACAGTTCCTTCTGGTGGCTGCTTCTCGCCGCCGCCGCGGCGGTTTTGCAGGCGCTTCGCCGGCGCCAGGTTGGCGCGGCCCTGGTGCTTGCCGTTTCCATGGCTGCCGCAGTGCAAAAGCTGCGCTTCCAGGGACTGTTCTCCATCGTGGTCATCGTGATTGCAGGTACTCTGCTGGCCGAGGCCTATGATGACATTGCCTCCCGCAAGCAGCTCAGGACATCCGCGGCGCGCACGTGGTGCGCGGTTGCACTGGTTGCGATCTTCTGCGCGCTCGCTGGGCTGCGCATCGCCGATCTGGCTTCCAACCGCTACTATGTCGTCGCGGCCTCCACGTCTTCGTTTGGCCCAGGCGAGTCCTGGAGTTTTCCCGAGCGTGCCGCTACGTTCATCGAGCGCGAAAAGCTGCCCGGGAATCTCTTCCAGCCCTACAATCTTGGCGGATTCACCGCGCTTCGCCTCGGCCCTCACTACCTCGACTACATCGACGGACGCGGTGTCAGCCAACCGGTCTCCGCCGAAGAACAGCTTCTGCTGGCTCAATCACCTGATTCGCCTTTCTGGGAGCAGGCCGCTTCGCGCCGCAACATCAATGTCATTCTGCTCTCGCTGGCGCGCTACGGAGGACTCGGCGGTTTCGACCTGAACGCCTTCTGCGGAGCAACCCAATGGAGCCCGGTCTATCTCGACGAAGTCTCGCTCGTGCTGCTCCGCCGCACCGCCCAGAACAAGCCGTGGCTGGATCGCCTCGGTTTGAATTGTCAGACCGCGGTTTTGGCCCCGATGGCTCAGGCGTCGCGCCAAAATCTTTACCAGTTCTACGCCAACTCAGGTGCGGTCCTCTACGCCCTGGCGCGCGACCGCGAAGCCGAATCCGCCTGGCGGCAGGCCCTGGCGCTCGAACCGGAAGATCCCAACGTTCATTTCTTTCTTGCCCAGCTCTACCAGCAACAGCAGCGGCCCGCGGATGCCGAAGGCGAGTACCGCGCCGCGCTCTCCCTGCGCGAGAGCTCGGTTGCATGGTACGCACTGGGACGCCTGCTGGCCATGCAGCATCGCTATGCGGAGGCCGAGCAAGCCATTGCCACCGCCGCCGTGATGACTCCGACTCCAGCCAACCAGTACAAGGCGCTGGGCCAGGTTCAACTCCGCCTGAACCAGCCAGCCCAGGCGCTCGACAGCTGGCGCAAGGCGGAGCAGTCCGGTCCGCCGCCCAACGATCCGAGCCCAGGAGCGCGAGAGTTCCGTCTCCAGCTTGACGATGGACGCGCCGCCGCCTGGCTGGCGCTGCACGATGCCGCGCAGGCCACCGGCTACGCGGAGCAGGCTGCGCAACTTGCGCCGGACGCGCAGCGCTGGAACCGTCTCGCCGATTGCTACGCCGCGCAGGGCCGCTCGACGGAAGCCGAACAGGCACGCAACCGCGCGCAGGGGCAGCCCGCGCGCAATTGAAACTTTGCGTCGTAAAAGAAGAGGCCGGTCGCCAAGACCGATGCGCTAATAGGCGGTCTGCAACACCCATCCCGTTCGTTGCACGGTAACGCTGCTGGTGGGTGGCAGGTTGTTGTTTGTTACCACCGGGAAAAATGGCGGGGCAAACGTGCCATTGTAACGCGGATCGAAGTACACATTGCGTGTGCCGATGGTTCCAGAGGGCATAATCATAGCCTGGCTCTGGATTCTTCCTCCGACAATGTTCAGGGTTCCGATTGTATTGCTTCCCGTGACGCCGAGCACGCCGGTGCAGGAGCTTCCCATATCGCATTCTGTCGACATGCTTCCGGTGGTCATGATGCTGGCATCCACTTCCATGTTTGCGCCGTTCGAGGGGGCCTGCAACAAAATGCTCCCACCGGCGGTATAAAGTCCGAGGGTTTGCAGAGAGGTGCCCGCGGCGGCCGCGGCGGTTTGGCTTCCGTCGGAGTATCCAGAGGGGAGGGTGGTGGTATTGGTAGAGGTGTAAACCACCGGCGTCGCGTAAGTCAGGTTGTTCGTGATGGTGATGTTATCCGCTGCGGTCACGGTCACGGCGGTATTATTCTGGATCGTCCCCGCAAGCGAAGTAATGTTTCCGTTCACGTAGAGGACGACGGCATCGCTCGTCGTGCTGGGAGTGACGTTGGGATTCGTTTGCGTCGGTACGCCGGTGTAGGTCGTGGCCGGATTTGTTCCCTTTTTAATGACGGTTGTGCCGCTTCCGGGGGTGGCGCCAGGAGTGATGGTGACAGTGGTGGTGACGGCAGGTGAGCCCTGCGTAATGGTGTAGACCTGCGCGGTGGTACCGCTAGTCGAGAGGCTGACGGTGGCATCGCCTTGCACCCAGAGGCCGCCGCCGCTGACCTGTCCAGTGGTGGGACTCACTGGAACAAAGACTCCGCTGGTGGTCGATGCGGTGTAGGAAGTCGTGCCACTGGCGTCCTTGAGATCCGCCGAGAGCGTGGCCGTGCTTGGACTCGCCGCCTCAACGCCATTACTGGTAATTCCCGAACCGGTGACCACGGCTGCCTGCTGGTTGTTTTCATCCGTGGGCAAGGCGACCGCCGGCTGTCCAAGCTGTTGGCCCAATTTGAAGGTTGGGCTGATGGTGGCCTTGTTGTAGGTGTCCGTAGAACCTGCAACCTGGTCGCAGGTGCCGTCATTGTACATATATCCGGCGTCTGCACCCGCGCTTCCCACCTTGCCGGTAAAGGTGTAGGTCTGACCCTGCCCATAGTTCCACGAGCCGTTGGTGAATTGGTCGCCTGTATAGGTGCCGCCGACCAGCTCGGCGCTGCATATAACATTCTTGTCGATGAAGGTTCCGTACTGTGAAAAGTTATTTTTTGTGTCGTTGTTGTCGGTGTATACGGTGATAGTGCCCGTGTCGGTGGCAGCGGTGCCGCCTGTGCCTTGCACCGTGCCAACGGTGGTGATGCTGTATTGATAAGTGTATTGGAAGCCATAGGCTACCGCCGGACTGGTAGGGACGTAGCAGACGGCAGGGTTGCCTGTAGTGACATTAGGAGAAGTTGCCCCCGCAGTGTAACTTGTCGAGGTGGTGTACCACTTCACCGTGCAGGAAATGAGGGTGAGAGACGTATTGGCGGTCTGTAAGTTAAATGACTCCGGGAACGACGAGGTGCTGTTGATGTTGATAGGCGAACCATAGGCGGAGTTGATTGCGGCTACGATCGTGCTCGCCGCCGTGTTCGTAATCGTGAGGGGGGAAGCGGCGCCGAGGGCAGGGCCGCCTGCCGGAAGCATACCGTAGAGGCGGTATGCTATGTCCTGACGAACGATTGTGGCTCCTGCGTCCGCGGCATAGAGGGAGGCACGGAAGCTGCGGTTGTACGCATTCATGAACATGTCGGACCTGAACACCATCACCATCGACAAACTCAGGGCCGTCAACAGGGTCAGCAACAGCAGCATGACGATGAGCGCGACTCCCCTCTGCCCTGGTTTGTGCCGAATGGCATGATTCTTCAAAAAACGACGCGTATTCATGGCTGCCCCTCTCGTTCCATCGCCTAATTATCGTGCATACTCAGGTTTCTGGGATTGATGATGACGGTTGTCCCCTCATCGATGGAAGGACTGACTGCATTTGCGGCGGTTTGCGTAATGAAGGAGATGCGGATGGCCCGAATGTCTCTCGGATTGGCGACAATGGGGCCAGTAGCACTTGTAGCGTAGGTGAACGTTGAAGTGTTTGTAGTGTTATAGAGTTCTACGCCGACCTGGAATCCGATAACGTTGTTATCCATGACTGCCCCGAGGGTTGACACGGTCCCGTTGTTGACTGTGCGGGTAAGTTGATTTCCCGAGATTTGGTAGACGATGCTTGAGGTATTCAAGACCCAGTCGCTAGCGGTAAACGAAGTTCCGAGAACGGGGTTACCTTGAGCGTCGGTAGCATAGGTACTTGAAACATACAACGGATCAGCGGCCCACGCGCCAGTACTCGGGGAAGCCGGTGTGGTATTTGGCGTGTAGGACAGGGTAAAGCTGGTGCAGGAGCTACATGCGCCGACGGCGGTAATGGGAAAGGTTGTCACCGTAGGCCATCCATCCGCGTTCAAGTTAGTGGCGGATAACATCATTATTTCGTTTCCCACGCTATAACCTTGTTGCAGGGTAGTTGCCGTCATGGGAGCGATGGGAGCGACGGTGATCGTCCCCGAGGTGGTATTGACGTTGCTGGTTGGGTGGGCAATGATGGTGGGACTGAAGGACAGAATGGTGAGCGTGTCGAGTCCGGGGCCCACATGGCTAACCACGATGCCCATAGGAGCGCCGGGGATGTTGTAGGTGGGAAAATATCCGGTTCCCGAATTTATGACATCGGTTTCTATCTGTGCTGTTGCATTGCGGACGGCGACGTTGAGGGTCGACTGCGCCTGCTGGGTGATGGAAACGCGGGCACTTTGGCTGGAAACCATCACGGCGGCCAAACCCAACACCGAAAAGACCGCCAAGGTCACAATTAATTCGAGCAGCGTGAATCCACGGGACGGGCTGCCCCGGAACCGAAACTGCCGCCGTGATGGGGTGTTGGCATTGCTCGTGGCCGCACCGTGTTTAGCTAACATGACGGCACCGTGGTTGACACAACATACGTACATGGCCGCACCGTGCTTAGCTGAAATGTGACAGGCTGACCCAGAAAGGTTGTAGCCGCGTTTGTGGATGGCGACCACAGGGAAACCAAGACGGTGACCCTGTGGACGTTTACGCTGACCCCATTGACAGTGATTGGATCTTCGACCAACCAGCGGCGGTGAAAGTCGGATGCACCCGTCAGCCCGGCAGGCGGCGTGGTTATGCAGGGACTATAGCCGCTGTCGGTGGCATTGCCACTGCCAGTGGTGGGCAGGGGTTGCGTAAATACGTCGTAGCATCCATTTGCCGGGTCGTAGGTAACCTCAGTGAGTGCGCCGTTGTCCGCCGAAACTTGTACGTCGTCGTTATAGCCGCTCACGTCCGAGGTCAGACTCCCGCCGGCAGAAACCGAGGTATATGTGGAGGAGGCCGGGTAGCTATTCAGGTCCTCAAGCTTTTCAGTGGCCAGCGTGGTTGCTTCTTGCATGTAGCGGGAGCGCTCGGTATTCGTGTTGACCGTGCTCATCAGCGCAGCCAGTGCGAGCACACCGACGGAAAAAATGGACATGGCGATCATGGTCTCGATCAGCGTGAAGCCGCCGGCGACCCATCGCTTATTGGGGAACGGTAACATTGCCATAGCACCCCACTGTCAAAGTTTTCGACACGCCTTGATAGGAAAATACCAATTGCATTGAGGTCGGGGGCGGGTTGGTCGTGCAGTTCGTCGTGCCCCAGGTTGTCTGCACCGCTCCGCCCGGCCGGAAATAAAAACTCTGGCTGGCTCCCAGGGTGGGGCCGTCGGCTGCGGCGAAGGGAATTGGAAGGTTGTAGGGAGCAGGCGCAGTACCAAAAGTGTAAGTTGAGTTCGGATCGTAAATATTACCGGTGCAGTTTGAGCATGCCAAAAGCTGATACGTAGAATTGGTACTGCTAAAGGTGATTTCATAGGGCACTCCAGTGGACACTGCCTGAAAACGCGCCAACTGGATTGCGCCCGCAGAAGACAAAAGAGTGTTCTGCAATGCGCGGTATTGCACCGCGGTAAAGACCCTCGGGAGGGCCATCGCGGTTGTGACAATAATGATCGATACAACCACCAGCATCTCCACCATTGAAAAACCATTCATCGGGTGCCGGGTCAGGCGCTTTTGGGGAATTTGGCCGGCGGAAGCTGGAACACCAGCGAGAGTGGTGGATTGCGAGGCGCGCAGTTCATGCACGACCAGCCGAAGCTCGCTGTGTTTTCCTGATGTGTTCATCCGATTGAATCCCATTGCCCTTCGGATGAGACCGGCTGCGGCCTCAGTCTTCGTTCTCCGGCGGATGATAATTGCTCTCACGTTTTCGCCCTGTCCAGATGATTCCGGTTCGCATTCCACTGTGGTCGGCCCGCGTTAACGGACTGGTGGCTGCAAACTTCATTTTGGCCGGGTTCTCTCCCCGCGTAAAGTTACCTAAGTTATCGAGTCTGAAGTCATGGGTTCCCGCAAAGCAAGCCTATCCGAGGCGGTTTTGGATATCGCCGGGCTTAGCCTTCCGGCGAAGTGGAAGGTACAATCGGGTATGCGGTTCCTTGCTGCAAGGCAGGGACGGATTTTTGTCGTGGAAAGGTGTTCATGTCGCTGATTCAACCATTCAGAGCGTACCGGCCCAAGCCCGAACTGGCCTCCCGCGTGGCCTCCGTTCCTTATGACGTCGTCAACACGGCCGAGGCGCGCCAGCTGGCCGAAGGCAACCCCTACTCGTTCCTGCACGTCTGCCGGCCTGAAATCGATCTCCCCGAAGGCGTCGATGAGCACGAGGATCGCGTCTACGCCACCGGCGCCGCCAATCTGAGCAAGTACATCGCCGGCGGCCTGCTGGCGCACGAGGCCGAGGATGCGCTCTACATCTACCAGCAGCGCATGGGAGACCACGTCCAGTCCGGTCTGGTCGCTCTCTGCTCGGTTGGCGAGTATGAGGACAATCGCATCAAGAAGCACGAGTTCACCCGCCGCGACAAAGAAGACGACCGCACCCGCCACGTCACCGAGCAGAATGCCAACGCCGAGCCGGTCTTTCTTACCTATCGCGCCCAGCCGGAGATTGATGCCATCGTCAAGGCTGTCTGCCGTGCCCATCCCCTGTACGAAATCACCACGCCGGATGGGATCGGCCACAAGGTATGGAAGATCTCCGCCCCGGAGGTGATCGCCAAGTTGGTCGAACTCTTCGGCGGCGTTGCGGCGCTCTACATTGCCGACGGCCATCACCGTACGGCCTCCGCCGTGCGCTACGGCCAGGCCTGCCGCGCCCGCAATCCGCACCCCACGGGCAGCGAGCCCTATGAATTCTTCATGGCCGTGGTCTTCCCTCACAACCAGCTCCGGATTCTCGATTACAACCGCGTCGTCAAAGATCTGAACGGCCTCACGCCGGAGCAGTTTCTGGCCAAAATCGGCGAAAAGTTCGAGGTGAGTGCTGCCGTCACGCGCCAACCCACCCAGCCGGCCAGCTTCGGAATGTACCTGCAAGACGAGTGGTACACGCTGCAGGCGCGCGCCGGAAGCTATCCGGCCGACGACCCCATCAAGCGGCTCGACGTCAGCATCCTGCAGGACAACCTGCTCTCGCCGGTACTCGGCATTCACGATCCGCGCACCGATAAAAGGATCGACTTCGTCGGCGGCATTCGCGGCATGGACGAGCTGGAGCGCCGGGTTAAGGAAGGCTACGCGGTAGCCTTCGCCATGGTGCCCACCTCGCTCGATCAATTGATCGACGTAGCCGATGCCGGGGAGGTGATGCCGCCCAAATCCACGTGGTTTGAACCGAAGCTGCGCTCGGGACTGCTGGTCCGCCTCTACGAATAGCGTCGCTTCGCTGCGGGGTTCAGAATGGCCTACGAATTAGCGGTCGTACTTCCTACGTTCAATGAAAGCGCGAACGTGCAGCGGCTGGCGGAGCGTCTGCAAACGGCGCTGGCCGGCGTCCGCTACGAAGTTATTTTTGTGGACGATGACTCTCCGGACGGCACCGCAGCTGCGGTACGGCGGCTGGCCGCGCATTACGATAATCTTCGCGTGCTGCACCGCATTGGCCGGCGCGGGCTGGCCTCGGCCTGCACCGAAGGCATTCTGGCCGCCTCCGCCGAGTTTGTCGCCGTAATGGAGCCGACATGCAGCACGATGAAAGCGTGCTGCCGGAGATGCTGCGCCGCATTCGCCAGGAGAACCTCGATCTGGTGGTGGGCTCGCGCAATATTGCCGGAGGCAGCATGGGGCAGTTCGCCAGCCGTCGGGTGAAGCTGAGCCAACTGGGCCGGCGGCTGAGCCTGATGGGAGTGGAGCACCAGCTCACCGATCCCATGAGCGGCCCGGCGGGAAACAGCAGCAGTGCCAGCCACACCGGCCAGTCCGGACGCTTACGCGGCCAGTCCAGGGCGAGTTGTGCCGCCGCAAAGGGAACAAAAAGAAAGACCGCAAAAAAATGGGCGCCCACCGCAATGGCCAGCGCCAGCCATAGGCCAGGAATGCTCCAGGGTCGCGCCTTGCCTTCGGCGGCAGACTGCCAGAAATACATGGCCAGGCCGGCGCCCGCGCATCATCAGTGCGTAGGCGCGCGCTTCGGTCATGAAATAGGCGAAGCCGGGAAAAGCCAGAGGAAAGACCAGCGCAGCCAGCGCATAACCGGCGCTGTAGCGGCGGCGCATAAATCCGTAGAGCCCAACCGGAGCGCCCAGGAATGCCAGCATGAACGGGAAGCGTACGGCGAGCTCCGGCAGATGCATCCCGGCGTGGGCCAAAAGCGACGCCACCGGACTGGTGGTGTCCAGGCCATCGGAGTAAAAGCGCAGCAGGTCGCCGGTGGTCGGCAGGCTGGCGGTGAAGCCCGTAATCAGCTCGTCGTACCAGAACAGCTTGTGCGCAGCCACGCCAATGGCGATCAGCAACAGGAAGGCGAGCAAGGCCGCCGCCAGTCTGGCGTGCCGCTCCAGCCACGCGGCCAGCGGCTGGAGAGATTCCTCCATACAGTTTGGGCTTCGATTCATGGCGCGGCACTCCTCCGGCAGGGCACTTAGGTTTCTTCTTCGCCGAAGTGGATGCCGACCGAGCGCGCGGTCTTCACCAGGTCGCCGTTGGGATCGACGGTCTTCATCTTGCCGATGGCCTCGGCAATGTCCACATACTCGATGCGATTGCCGCGCAGGGCAACCATCTTCAAGAAGCCGCGCTGGGCGATCAGATCGACGGCGGCCACGCCGAAGCGGGTGCTGAGGATGCGGTCGTAGGGCGAAGGCGATCCGCCGCGCTGCGTGTGGCCGAGCACCGTGACGCGCACTTCCTTTTTGGAGCAGGCGCTGATGGCTTCGCCGATGAGGTTGCCGACGTTGATGCCCTTGGGAATGGAGCCGTAACGCTGGGTGCAGTCCCGGCGCACCTCGTCGGGAATGTTGACGCCCTCCGCCAGGCAGATGATGGTGAACTTTTTGCCCGTAATGTGGCGCCGGCCAATGAACGAGCAGGTGCCCTCGATGGTGAAAGGAATTTCCGGGAGCAGGATGATATGCGCGCCGCCGGCGATTCCGGCGTGCAGCGCGATCCATCCCGCGTCGCGTCCCATCACTTCGACGATCATGACCCGGTGGTGCGATTCAGCCGTGGTGTGGATGCGGTCGATGGCGTCGGTGGCCACGTGGATGGCCGAGTCGAAGCCGAAGGTGACCTCGGTGGCGGACAGATCGTTGTCGATCGTCTTGGGCACGCCGACCACGGGCAAGCCTTTGGCGGCCAGTTCCAGGCCGATCTTCTGCGTGCCATCGCCTCCGATGACGATCAGGGCGTCGAGCCCGATGGCCTTGGCGTTGCGGATGACCTCGTCGGAGAAATCGCGCACCGACTCCTGCCCGTCGTTGCTGATGCGATACGCGAAGGGATTGCCGCGATTGGTGGTGCCGAGGATGGTTCCGCCGCGCGGCAGGATGCCGCTGACATCGTTGAGCGTAAGCGGACGGCTCTTCTCCGGCCAGATCAGGCCGTCAAAGCCGTCGCGGATGCCGACAACGTCGTAACGATATTTAAGGATGGCGGTTTTCACCGCCGCGCGGATCACCGCGTTGAGCCCGGGACAGTCTCCACCACCGGTACAGATGCCAATTTTTTTAATCTCAGCCATGTGTTTTTTTCTTGAACGATGGGGATTCGGGCCCGCGAGCCGTAGCGGAATTGTACAACAGCAGGCGCTCAACCAGCCTCTCCGCAACGGCAAGTGCAAGGGCAACTTTCCTACATCTGCCAACCAAGGTAGATGTGGGAGAACCCGATTAATTGATGGTGAAAGTGGTGGAGGTGCCGGTCAGGGTGGGGGTTGAAGAGGCGGTGCCAAAGTTTGCCGTGGCCGTGATAGTGAAGGTGGTGCCGATGGTCGCCGTGCTTAACACGGAGACTTCTCCGACGGCGTTCACGGTGGCAACGGAGGTGTCACTGCTGGCCCAGGAGACGTAGTCGGCCCAATTGATGGCGGAGTTGCCGTTGGGCGATGCGATGAGCGCGAAGGCTTGGCCGGGTGCAACGCTGCTGGAGACGTTGGAAGGGAGATTGACGGCGAGGGAAGTTGGCGGAGCGCCGCTATAGGTCAACACGGTAGCGGTGCCGCTCTGTCCACCGTCGTTCGCCGTGATGGTGGCGGTGACGTTTCCCGCGACCCCCGTGGCGGCCGTGACGAGGCCGCCGGTGCTGACGGTGGCGACCGAGGTGCTACTGCTGCTCCATGTGGCGCTGGTGGTAACCGTATTGGTGGTGCCGCCGACGGTGAGCGCGGTGGCCGCCAGTTGGTAGGTGTCAGGGGTGGCCGCGCCGGCTTCCAGCAGGATGGCAGTGGGGCTGACGGTGACCGATTCAATGGCGCTGTTGGAGAGAAAGAAGCCGTTGCAGGAGCTTGCGAGCACGAAGAGGATGACGACAGGGATCAGGCGGACTGCGCGGCCAAGCCAGGACATGAGTTCCTCCGAAGGGATCATTGTAATGCCTTGGCGCGAGTTGCCGACCTGAAACAGCAGCTTCGGCAGGGGAGGATAAGGCAATGCCTCACCTCCTATTTCTTGAGGTGGAGTGAGGCGGAATTGATGCAGTAGCGCAGGCCGGTGGGTTGGGGACCGTCCGGGAAGACGTGGCCGAGATGGCCTCCGCAGCGGGAGCAGGTGACCTCGGTGCGCACCATGCCATGGCTGCGGTCTTCGTGTTCTTCCACATGCTCCCTGTGCAGGGGGTCGTAAAAGCTGGGCCAGCCGCATCCGGCGTTGAACTTGGTCTCGGAGGAAAACAGCTCTTGGCCGCAGGCCGCGCAGAGATAGACGCCGGGGGTGGTGGTTTCGGCATACTGTCCGGTAAAGGGACGCTCGGTGCCCTTCTGGCGCAGGATGCGGTACTGCTCAGGGGTGAGTGAGCGGCGCCACTCTTCGTCCGACTTCTGAATCTTGTCCATGGCTCGGGGCTTCCTCAGCTTCGAATGTGCGGGGGCATTGCTTATAGCTTTCCTGGCAGCCTGCAATTGTAACCCAGTTTCCGCTCCTAACTTCCGTAGCTTGGATGCGGAGCAGCAGTTCTAAATGAAATGGGAACCCTGATAGCTATTTGCCCGAGCATTGAGCTGTGCTCTGTTGGGGCATGGAGATATTTGAGTCGCTTTTGGCCGGGCTGCGCACGGTCTGCGGAGGATTTCCAGATTCACGCCGCAGCCGAGATGTGGACTACTCGATGGCCGATATTGGGCTTTCGGCGTTTTCCCTGTTCTTCATGCAGAGCGAGTCGTTCCTTGCTCATCAGCGGCATCTGGAGCGCGGGCGGGGCACTTCGAATTGCCATACGCTGTTCGGAATGAAGAAGATCCCCACGGATAACTACATTCGCCTGATGCTGGACAAGGTCTCCCCGGAGGCTTTGCAGCCCTGCTTCGACCAGGTGCTCGAACAACTGTGCGAGCACGACGGCCTCAAGGCATTTCAACGGCTGGGCGGACGAACGCTGGTGGCGTTGGATGGCACGGAGTATTTCTGTTCGCAAAAGCTGAGCTGCCCGCAGTGCCTGACGCGCAAACGATCGAACGGCAAAACAGAGCATTATCACGCCATGCTGGCCGCCATGATCGTAGCTCCCGGTCATAACATGGTGCTGCCACTGATGCCGGAGTTCATCGCGCCGCAGGATGGAGCTGAGAAGCAGGATTGCGAGCGCAACGGGGCTAAGCGCTGGCTGAGCGCGCATGGCGAGCGCGTTGCTCCATTGCGCCCGATCTATCTGGGCGACGCGCTGTTCAGCAGCCAACCAATGGCCGAGGCAGTGCTCGCAACCGGCGCGGATTTTCTGTTCGTATGCAAGAAGGACAGCCACAAGACACTGTATGTCGCGTTGGGAAAAGCTCGGAAGAGGAGGAACGGAAGATGAGTTAGTGAAACCTCTTATCCAGCCTAGCGGGTGCAAATCCCGTCTGACCAAAGCCGAGCAGGGCGGGTCAGTAGCGAGTGTTGCCATTCACTGGGTGACTGGTGGGTGCGAAGCATACACAGTGAGGAAGCAGGCCGTGAGGATCAGCACCGAAATCGTCTATGGTTCCGATGCCGACGCTCTCGTACAGGCGGAAGGCAGTATTCGGCAACAACCGTGAGTGCGAGGTTGGGCCGAAATCGGCGGTGTCTCTAGCCCAGGGCATGTTTCCAAAGAGGCTGGCCGGGAACCCAAGAGAGCTCCCCATTCTCTCCCACACCAGGAGGAACGCCTTTGGATTGGGTCGGGAGATACGTGCAACCAAGGGTCGACCGAAGGAAGCACAGAAGGATGGCTGAGCAGTCTTACGACCTCATAGTACCTATGAAGGTGGGGAACCGCAGGGCTTCAGCAAGGAGCGGCCACGGAACCCACTGGAGGGAAGGGGGAAGCAAGCGTACGAATCTGTTGAAAGGAGACATAATCGAGGCTCAGAACTCGACACATTATGTACACAGACATCGACAGAATAGCCGAACTCGCCAAGGAAGATCCGAAGCGACAGTTCTACTCCATCGCTCACCTGATTACAGTGGAGAAGTTGTTTGGGGCATTTCGGAGTCTACGAAAGAATGCCAGTGCCGGGATCGACGGGGTCACGTACGCAGAGTACGAGACCAGCGCCGAGGAGAACGTCCGCCAGTTGCATGGGCGGCTCGTGGCAGGCAAATATCAGGTTCAACCGCTACGCCGAGTCTATATTCCCAAGGAGAACGGGCAACAGAGACCCATCTCGATTCCCGCCCTGGAGGATAAGATCGTGCAGAAAGTGGCAGTGGAACTGCTCAACGCCATCTACGAGCAGGACTTTCTCGATTGCTCGTACGGGTTTCGGCCCGGACGCGGGCAACACCAGGCCCTGGATGAAGTGAGGCGGGTGATCTGTACCCGTCCCATGGAATGGATTCTGGAACTGGACATTCGCTCCTTCTTCGACAAAATTGTACGGGGCACTCTCATCGAGATGATGGAGAAGCGCGTAAGTGACGGTAGCGTGCTCCGCCTGATCCGGAAATGGATCAAGGTCGGAGTTGTCGAAGACGGCCAACTGCTGGTAAGCGAGACAGGTACAGGGCAGGGGCAGCCGATCAGCCCGCTTCTGGCCAATATTTACCTGCATCACGCACTCGATGAGTGGTTCGAGGATGTGGTGAAGCCCCGTTTGAAAGGGGAAGCCTACGAGGTTCGTTATGCCGACGACGCCATCCTGTGCTTTCAGCACAAGGAGGACGCTGAGAAGGTGCTGAGGGTCTTACCGAAGAGGTTTGAGAAGTACGGTCTGACTCTGCACCCGGAGAAGACGCGGTTGATTGAGTTTGGGCGCTATGCAGCGAGGAATGCGAAGAAACAGGGGAGTAAGCCTGAAACCTTCGATTTCCTCGGCTTCGAGCACCTTTGCGCCCGCAACCGGAAGGGTGGGTTCACAGTGCACGTGAAGACGATAGCCAAACGGCTCCGCAGAGGGCTGAAGGCCATCGCCGACTGGTGTAAGCAACACCGGCACGAGCCCGTGGACGAGCAGCAGAAAACCCTGAACGCCAAACTCCGCGTTCATTACCAATATTACGGACGCCCATCGAACTACAGAAGTATCCGGCAGTTCTATCGGCGTGTTCGCCGCATATGGAGGGAATGGCTGGGTCGTCGCACACGCGGACGGCTGCTGACGTGGGAGAGATACCAAGCTATCCTACGACAGCATCCGCTGCTGTTACCTCGCATTACACATGCCTGGTCGGGGGCGGGGAGTCACGCCTGAAGAACCGGCTGCGGGAAATCTGCACGGCCGGGTCTGTGAGGGAGGAGCCTCTCGGCGGGTCATGGTGGACTTAAACGGGCACGAAGCTGGAAACGGCGGATACAGCCAAAGAACACCTACAACTCACCATGGCTCCTCTACTCGGAAGTATGTAGAGGGTGCGCCGTTGGACGAGCGTGCCGTGACCGAACGCAAGCCCGGCAACCGCAGCCTGACGTATCGATACCGCTGGATCGAGGGGGTTCCGCTGCGCGATGGCAAAGATGCGATGAACGTCAACTGGCTTGGGGTCAGCATCCTCGATGCCATGGGGAAGACTACTTACGATGGCGCTTTTGTGACCAGCCTGTCCGTGACGGCGGAGAACGTGGTGGAGATCGCGGCTTGCGCCAGAGCCCGTTGGAAGATCGAAAACGAAAGCTTCAACGTGCTGAAAAACAACGGTTATAACCTGGCGCACAACTTCGGACATGGGAAGACATATCAGGATGTTCGCGGCCATGAATCTGTTGGCCTTCGCCTTCCATACCGCATGTGACTGCATGGAAGCGCTCTGGCAACAAGCCCGCGAGGCTATCGGAACTCGCTCCCGCTTCTTCCAGGACCTTCGCTCCATCTCCGCTTACGTCGTCTTCCCCTCTTGGACCAGTCTCGTGATTACGCTCGCCTCAGGTAAGGCCCCGCCCATTTAGAACTGCTGGATGCGGAGCAGGGTGAGCGGCGATGCCAAAAGCCGGAGGCGTTACAATCTGGCATGGCTAATCTATCGCTGGTGTATGGACTACGGCTGCTCCCGGAAGGCGAACTGGAGCAGGTGGGATCGGGACGCATCAAGCTGCGGAACGGGCGGGAAGAGCACGTGACGCTGCATCTGCTGGAAGGCAGCAAGGAAGAGATCGAGGCGCAGCTCAAGCAGAGCATCGATGCCTTCTTCGATATCTATCCGGAGATACAGTAGGGTGCGCCGCCAACAATGCAGCGACTCCAGCGTTCCCACTGGTACGATAACGATGGTTGATTCCCGGCTTCTGAACGGAAGATCGAAATGAGCTACACGAAGACGGAATGGATCGTGGTGTGGACGGCCATCGGCACAATTCTGGTGCTACTGCTGGTGGCGCTCGTGGTCGCGGCGACCGGTTCGATCACCGTAGGCGCGGACGTCAAGCCCGGCCTCATCGAACGCACCCTGGCGCCGTGGGCGTGCGACCGCTCCGTCGAGCGGCATGCTCCAAGGGTGCAGAATCCCTATGCGGACGATCCGGCGGCGATCGCCGTAGGCATGGATCACTACCGCGAGAACTGCCTGGTCTGCCATGGAGCCCCGGGAATTCCGGCCACCGAGATTGCCAAGGGACTCAACCCGCCTTCCCCATCGCTGGGCAGCGAAGAGAGCGACACGCCGGACGGAGAACTGTTCTGGATAACCAAACACGGCATCCGGCTGACGGCCATGCCCGCCTTCGGACCCACCCATACCGACGAAGAGATCTGGAAGATCGTCGCCTTCGTCCGCCACCTGCCGGACCTGACGCCGGAGGAAAAGAGCTATCTGCTGGAGGCGACAGAGGACGAGCAACATCATCAGGAGCGTCGCCGCGAGGGGCATGCGCAATCGCATCCGCAAATGCATCTTCAGCCTCAACCCGAACCTCAAACGCAGCCCGAGGGGAGCAACTGAGAAAAGAACCTTTGTCCGCGCGTGGATGATGAAAAAGCCCTCGATCGCTAAAGCGAACGAGGGCTTTTTGGCGATGCGGCGCGGCTTCATCTATGGCGCCGCGCCGGCGCGGTTATTTTGCATGGGCTGAGGCTAACGGGGACACCAGCGGAATCTCGCCGGGCGGAGTGAGATCCGCAATCGGCTTGATTGCCATTGCTACCGGTTTGCCAGCGGCATGGTCCCGCCTGGCCTGCGCCGCCAGTTCACGGATCAGGGTGAGATCGCGCTGCATTTCGCTCCAGCCGTACCAGAGCGCATAGTCCGGGTTGGCGTGGAAGACGCCCTGGAAAGCACGCATGCGGTGTTCGAGGAACATGACGAACAGCTGTTGCTCGATGACCGTGGGAGCGTCGTGGAAGGTCAGCAGGTCGGGGAAAGCCGCCGCATAGTTTTTGGGCTTGGGCAGCACGCCCTCCTTGTAGAGCGCGGCTACTTCAAGGATGGCCTGGGCCATCAGGTGGTCGGCTTCCTTGATCATCTTGTCGCCGTTTTCCAGTTGGACGCGGGCGAAGTTTCCGGAGTGGCACTGGTTGCAGGTATCGAGCATCTCCTTGCGATATTTGTCGAAGGTAGGCTGGTCGAGACGGGCGAGGTCGGCGGCCTTGACCGCGTCGAGCCTTGCGGTGGGCTTGCCGTCCAGGTCGAGCACGCCGAGAGCCTGCAGGATGGTGACGCGGTCGGCGGCCCACTGCTTGTCTTCCGGCAGGGGCAGGCGGACGGCGAGGAATCCCCAGCCGGTGTGCACATCGTGATTTCCGTCCTGCATGTGGCAGGTCTGGCAGGTGGGTCCCTGCACATTCGGGCCGAGCACGCCGGATTGTTTCAAGCCGCTGCGAACGCCGTGTTTGGATGCTTCCCACATCTCCCACTGGGGATGGTCGAATCCCTCATGGCAGGTCTGGCAGGCCTGGGGCTGCTGCGCTTCCTTTTTGGAGAAAGTGTGGCGGGTATGGCAGGAGTCGCAACTGGCGGTGCCGAAGCCTCCGCTGGTATCCGCCAGACCCTTGATTTCCTCTGGGGTCTTGGTGCCGATCTTATGGCAGCCGCCGCATCCTGCCTGGCCCCCGATCAGAGGGATTGGCTGATAGTGGATGGTGGGCATGGCATTCATCGACACCCAGCCCTTGGAATGTTTGCCGCGCATAAACTGCGTAAGCTGCTGATCGTGGCAGGTGCCGCAGGTTTCCGGGGTGGGGATGTGCACCTTGGCTACATCGGAAGCCGACTGGTGATCGCTTCCGTGGCAGGTGTCGCATCCCAGTCCCATTGCCGCGTGGCGGCTCTCTCTCCAATCCGTTACCACTCCCGGAGTTAATTGCGTGTGGCAGGTTATGCAACTGCTTTGATTTGCGTCGCCGGGCTTCGTGTCATTTTGTGCTGCGGCCTGGGAGGCTGCGGCAACCAGTAGCACCATCACAACGGTACGGCAATTCATACAGCTGGGGTCTCCTTGTCCCGAATGTGACTTGGCGGAGCGGGATTGCTCCGCCAAGTCACAAACCGCGAAGTTTTTCAGCGGCCACAAGCCCAGTCAACGACTAAAGTCACAGTGCCAGAACTCAGCTGGAACTCCGCTGGTACTTCGGAGTAGTCGGAAGGCATGGGCAGCCCACCCGATGCCCCCGTGCTGACGAGGGTGCCTTATCTTCTTCGCGCACAGCGAGCGGTTGACCGGGGCGTGCACTCGGGGGCCAGGTGGAATCGATAGTGGTCCGGCCTCGAAGGGTCGGGAACGCACTGGATGACCACCTGCTGGCCGGGCCGGAGCTGCGCTTCGTCTTTGACCAGGACCTGACGCTCTCCCATCGCGCCCAGCCGGATGGCGATCCAGGCCACGGCCGTGGAGCCTTCCATCGAGTGGGAGCGGACGGTTCCCGTGAGCAGAGCGCCAGACTTGAGGCTGGCGAGTATTTCTCTTGCCTGTACGTTGGCGGGTAGGGATGCTGGGCTCATTTCCGTGTACCTCCTATCGGGAGTAGGCGGTTGGAGGGCCTGGATGCTTATGGCAGCCTGACTCTCCGCCGCACCCTGCTATATCGGACGGAATGCCCGCTCTGATAAGCCGGGTAGCCCAGCCCCGTAAATTCACAGAACCTTAACGGCACATCCGTCCCTGGGAACGGATACTTAACACATACATTTCCTGGAGGAATAACCCATGATTCGCACTCTCAAACTGGCCGTGTGCGCACTCGTATTGTGCGTCACCGCCTCGGCGCAGTCGTTGAACGGCGCGGGCGCAACTTTTCCGAATCCGATCTACCAAAAGTGGTTCACCGAATACAGCACTTCGCATAAGGGCGTGCAGCTGAATTATCAGTCGCTCGGCTCCGGCGCGGGCATCCGTCAGGTGATCGCCGGCACGGTGGACTTCGGCGCCTCCGATGGACCGATGTCCAACGAGCAGCTGGGCCAGTGCCCCGAAAAGGTTCTGCACATTCCCACCGTGCTGGGCGCCGTGGTCCCGGCCTACAACATCCCCGGCGTCAAGCGTGAGTTGAAGTTCACTCCGGAACTGCTGGCCGGCATCTTCCTGGGCAAGATCAACAACTGGGCCGACCCGGCGATTGCCCAGGTCAATCCCGGCGTCAAGTTCCCCAACATGCCCATCGTGGTGGCCCATCGCTCGGATGGTTCGGGCACCACCTACGTATTTACCGACTACCTCTCCAAGGTGAGCCCGGAGTGGAATTCGGCGGTCGGCAAAGGCACCAGCGTGAAGTGGCCGGTGGGTCTGGGCGGCAAGGGCAATGAAGGCGTGGCGGGAACCATTCGCCAGATCGACGGCTCTATCGGCTATGTGGAGCTGATCTACGCGGTGCAGAACGACATCACCTACGGCACGGTTCGCAACAAGACCGGCAATTTCGTGCGGGCGTCGCTGGAGACCACCACCGCTGCTGCCGCCGCTGCTGCCGCCAACATGCCCGACGACTATCGCGTCTCGATCACCAACCCCGACGGCAAGAACGCCTATCCCATTGCCAGCTTCACCTGGCTGCTGATTCCCCAGCAGTCCAAGGATGCGGCCAAGGGCAAGGTGCTGCATGACTTCCTGGTCTGGATGTTGAAGGACGGCCAGGGCGAAACCAAGGATCTGGCCTACGCTCCGCTGCCCAAGCAAGTTGCCAAGAAGCTGATGGCAACCATCGACACCATCCACTAAACCATCTACGGAACGGTTGCGGAGCGCGTCCCCAGCGGCGCGCTCCGCCGCTTCCGCAAGCGCTTGCCGGACTTGGAGTTTCCCTCAGTACTTCCCCCGTCATTCATCTGTTATTAACATTTCTCTGATAGCGTCAAATGGTGAAGATAAGCCCAAAATCTCAGCTTGGTAGCTGGCCGACGGCACCCAGTGTGCTGGCTCCGGAAGCGCCGGCCGCGATGGCTTCGGCTGCGCCGCGCATCCAGCTGCCCAGCAGCCGGATCAGCAAATACCTGGATGTGATCTTCCGCTATTCGCTCTGGATCTGTTCGCTGTCGGTCCTGGCGGTGTTGGGCCTGTTTTTTTACGAGCTGACCACCCGTTCCAAGCTCTCCATTGCCCGCTTCGGCCTCCATTTTTTCGTGGGAGACACCTGGGACCCGGTCTCGGGTGACTTTGGCGCCCTGCCGTTCCTCTACGGCACGCTGGTCTCCTCGCTGGTGGCCCTGGTGCTGGCCGTACCGCTGGCGGTAGGAGTTGCCGTCTTCGTCACCGAGCTGTGCCCCAGGTTTCTGCGCGGCACCATCTCGTTCATGGTGGAGTTGCTGGCGGCCATTCCTTCGGTGATCTATGGCTTGTGGGGAATCTTCGTCCTGGTGCCCATTCTGCACCATGATGTGCAGCCGTGGCTGGGGCGCTATTTCGCCTGGACCGGGCTGTTCGGCGGGCCGGCCTATGGAATCGGCATGCTGGCCGCCGGAATCATTCTGGCCATCATGATCGTTCCCATCATTGCCTCGATTACGCGCGAGGTTCTGCTGGCGGTGCCGCGCAGCCAGCGCGAAGCGGTGCTGGCGCTGGGCGCCACGCGCTGGGAGATGGTGCGCATGGCCGTGTTGCGCAATGCCCGGGCGGGCATCATGGGCGGAATTATTCTCGGCTTGGGCCGCGCCTTGGGCGAGACCATGGCGGTGACCATGCTGATCGGCAACCGTGCCGAGATCTCCCATTCGCTGTTTGCGCCCGGCTATACCATGGCGTCGGTGATCGCCAACGAGTTCAGCGAGGCCACCGACGACCTCTACCTCAGCGCCCTGGTGGAAATCGGCCTGGCGCTGCTGATCGTCACCCTGATTGTGAATGCCTGTGCCCGCCTGCTGATCTGGTCGATTACCCGCGGACAATCTGCGAGGAGCAATGCCTAGCCTGTCGCGTCCGCTCAGCGCCGGACGCCGCCTTAGCAATCTGTGCTTCATCGCCCTGGCGGGGCTGGCCGCGCTGCTGGTGCTGGCGCCGCTGGTCGCCATCTTCGGCTACCTGGTTTACAAGGGAGTGGGCTCGCTGAACTGGGCTTTTCTGACGCACACCCCGCGCCCCGTGGGCGAACCCGGCGGCGGCATGGCCAACGCCATTGTGGGATCGGGCATGGTGCTGGGGATCGGCTCGATTCTCGGCGTGCCGCTGGGGATTGGCGCCGGAATTTACATGGCCGAGTTCGGCCGCGGACGATATACCGACCTGGTCCGCTTCACCGCCGACGTGCTCAACGGCATCCCTTCCATTGTGGTGGGCATTGCCGTCTACGCCCTGGTGGTGCTGCCGCAGCAGCATTTTTCGGCGCTCTCCGGCGGCGTCGCCCTGGGAATCATGATGATTCCCACCATTGCCCGCACCACCGAAGAGATGCTGAAGATGGTGCCGAATACCATTCGCGAGGCCGCCCTCGGGCTGGGGATTCCGCAGTGGCGGACGACCCTGCAGGTGACCCTGCGCACCGCCTCCAAGGGCGTGATTACCGGCGTCATGCTGGCCTTTGCCCGCGTGGCGGGCGAGACTGCGCCGCTGCTGTTTACCGCCTTCGGCAACCAGTTCTGGAACCTCAACCCCAACCAACCCACGGCGGCGCTGCCGCTGCAAATCTTCGCCTACGCCATTTCGCCCTTTGACGACTGGCATCGGCAGGCCTGGGCCGGGGCATTGATCCTGATTGTATTAATTGTGCTTGCGGTGACCGCGGTGCGGATTGTCACCAGCCGCGGCAGCGTACAGCACAGCGCCTAATTTGCGAGGAGCCCTGATCCGATGGGTGTGGCAATCGAAGTCAAGGACCTGAACGCCTGGTTTGGCAAGGCGCAGGTCTTGAAAGAGATCAACATAAAAGTCGGCGCCAACGCGGTGACCGCCGTCATTGGCCCTTCGGGCTGCGGCAAATCCACATTTATCCGCTGCCTGAACCGGATGCATGAGACCATTCCCGAGGCGAGGCTGAGCGGCTCGGTGCAGGTCGGCGAAATCGACGTCTACAAGAGCGGCCAGGATGCGGTGGACGTTCGCCGCCGGATCGGCATGGTCTTCCAGAAGCCCAACCCGTTCCCGACCATGTCGATCTATGACAATGTCGCCGCCGGCTTGCGGCTCAACGGCTTCCGCAAGCGCCATGAACTGGACCAGGTGGTGGAACATTCGCTGCGCATGAGCGCCTTGTGGGACGAAGTGAAGGATGTGCTGAAGAAAAAATCGGGCGCATCGCTCTCCGGCGGCCAGCAGCAGAGGCTGTGCATTGCGCGCGCTCTGGCCGTGCAGCCCGAGCTGCTGCTGATGGATGAGCCGTGCAGCGCGCTGGACCCGATTTCAACCGGCAAGATTGAGGAATTGATCTTCCAGCTGAAAGAGGAATTTACCGTGGTCATTGTGACCCATAATATGCAGCAGGCGGCGCGCGTGGCCGACTACACCGGCTTCTTCTTGATGGGCAAGCTGATCGAATACGACAAGACGGAGAGAATCTTCACCACGCCCTCCGACAAGCGCACCGAAGACTACATTACGGGAAGGTTTGGATAATGAGAAGCCGCTTCCAGCACGGACTGGACGAACTGAAGGAACGGCTGCTCGAAATGGGCGGCCTGGCCGAGGCTGCCATCGAGATGGCGGCCGAGTCCTATCGCAAACGCGACGGACGCCTGGCGCAACAGGTCTTTGAGCGCGAGCGCAAGATCAACCAGAGCGAGCGCACGATTGATGAAATCGCCGTGGACCTGCTGGCCATGCAGCAGCCCATGGCCACCGACCTGCGCTTTTTGCTGGCAGTGCTCAAGATCAATGCCGACCTGGAGCGCGTAGGCGACCTGGCGGTGAATATCGCGCAGCGCTCGATGGATCTGCTGCAGGAGCCCGAGGTCGAGGTCCCGGTTGATATCACGCGCATGACCACGGCGGTTTCCACCATGGTGCGTCGCGCGCTGGAATCGTTTCTCTCCGCCAAAATCGAGGTGGCGCAGGCGGTGCTGGAGATGGACTCGATTGTGGACCGCATGAAAGACGAGGCCTTCGTCAACATCGTTTCTCAAATGAAGCGCGACCCCGAGCAGGTTCGGAGCTACCTGGACGTTCTGCTGATCGCGCGCAGCCTCGAGCGCATCGCCGACCATGCCACCAACATCGCCGAAGACGTGATCTTCTGGGTCAGCGGCGCCGACGTGCGCCACAACGTCCGCCTGACCCGGGAACCGGATGAGGATGCGCCCCGGGAGCAGTGAATAGGCCTAGTTTCGCTCCCGCCGTTGTTCCTGCAGGCTGCTCTTGCTCTCGCTGTTGTTCCTGCAGTTGCTCTTGCTTCTGCCCTTGTTTTTAGAGTGTCATCCTGAGAGTTTGTGACTTTATTGATTTACAGGCCATTTTGGGCCTGTAACTATCCTTGTTTTCAGCATCTAGTTTTAACGATTTCAATAAAGTCACAAACTCTGAGCAAAGCGAAGGACCCCTACACGGCCCAAATCTCCCGCGCCGCCGCCAAGGCTTTTCCGCCGCCACACGATTTAAAACCCGCTCAGTTTGTCCCGTCGGCCACGAAGGCCTTGAGGTTTTCGCACTTGGCAGCCGAGCGGTAGACTTCGCAGAGGTAGCAGTCGCCAGCCGGAGTGCAACAGCTCTTATGGACCCAGCAGGGGTCGGTGGCCCCGGCCGTCAAACTGCAATTGTCCTTGGCCGTGCCGTCGCAGCCACGGATCTCGCGGCAGGGAAGCAGGGCCAGCAGGTGGCGGATGCCGGCAAAGTTGAGCCGCGCCTCGCGCACCAGACGCAGCACGGTGGCAATCCAGGGATAATCGAGCCGGGTGAAGTAGCGCGTCCCTTTCGGAGACTTCAGAGGAATCAGAATCCCCTCGCGCTCGTAAAGGCGAAGCAGGTCCACGGACACGCCGAAGTCACGGGCTACCACTCCGATCTTGATGCGCTCGGCGGCTGCCTCACTGGGGTGAGGGGGAGCCTGAGGCGTGGTTGTGGCCTTTGGCAAAATTAAATCAGTCATACGTCCTACTCCGGTTGATCTCGATCCCACGTAGTCTACGTAGACACGAGCAATCCGTGGGCCGTTTTGGGCCGCGCTGCCGTCCTCTGCTAACCATTCTGCTTTCAGCAAGTTCCGATCAGCTTCCGGAAGCTTTATCTGGAGCGCACGGCAAAGGAATAGGGGAAATTTCGCAGCCTGTGGCATAAGCCTCACCCGGAGGCGCAGGGTGCGATGTGAGCTGCGCCATGTGATAAGAATGAAAGATGCCGCCTTCACTCCTTGGCCGGCCGGGTGGAAAAGCGCCTGCCCCGCGGCCTTCTCATCGCAACTATTTCAACACCGCCGAGGTGGCGGCGCGCTACGCCCGGGTGCGGCCATTCTTCCACGCCGAGGTGGCGGAGCGGCTGCGCCAATTCGCCGGAGTGCCGCGCTTTGGCCGGGTGCTGGACGTGGGCTGCGGATCGGGACAGTCGGCCCTTGCCCTGGCCGCGGTCGCTGGGCAGGTGATCGCCATTGACCCCTCGCAGTGCATGCTGGACCAGGCGCCGGCGCACCCCAACATCAGCTATCGGCTGGGCTGTGCCGAACAACTCCATTCGGATCTCAACCCGGAAGCCGGCCAGTTCGACCTGGTCTCCGCCGGATCGGCGCTGCACTGGTTTGACCAGGAGCGTTTCTATGCCGAGTGCCGCGAACTGCTGGCGGACGCGGGCCTGCTGGCGGTTTACAACCATCACTTTACCGCCCACATGGAGGGCTCGGTGGCCTGCAAGCGCTGGATGCGCACCCGCTTCGCCAAGCAATTTCCGCCGCCCAGGCGGGGCATGAGGGACATCGATCTTCCCCGCGCCGCCGCGTGCGGATTTGCGCTGGCGCATCATTCGTCGTTCAGCCATGGGGTGCGGTTTAGCCGGGAGGAGTTGATCGCCTATCTGCTCACCCGCAGCAATACCCTGGCCGTTTTGGCGCGCGCCGAGCAGACCGAGGCCGCAGTGGTGGATTGGCTGGACCGCGAGCTGGCGCCGATTGTCCCCGATGGCGGGACAGGATCGTTCATCTTCAAGTGCAATCTCTGGGTACTGCGCCGCGCCGATGCCGCAAGAGACTGATTACGGTTCGCCTGCGGCGGCGCCGGCCCGGGAGCGCATGTCGGCTTCCAGCAGACGCTCGGCGTCAGGCGCGGTGAGCGGCCGCGAGAACAGAAAGCCCTGAATCAAGTCGCAGCCGGCGGCGCGCAGCAGGGCGAGCTGCTCGTCGTTCTCCACTCCTTCTGCCACGGTTTGCAGTCCGAGGTTGCGGGCGAGGGTAAGGATCGCCTCGACGATGCAGCGCGTGTCGTCGTTCGAATCCAGCAGCCGGGAGACGAAGTCGCGGTCGATCTTCAGAGTGTGCAGCGGGAGCTTGTGCAGGTAGCTCAAGCATGAGAACCCGGTGCCGAAGTCGTCCACCGAGAGCCGCACTCCAATCTTGGACATCTCGGCAATCTGCCGCGCCGTATCCGCCACCCCGCTCATCAGCACGCCTTCGGTCAGTTCGAACTCCAGCAGCTCCGGCCTTACCCCGGTGGAGCGCAGCGCGCAGGCGATGGTTTCGGCAAAGTCGCCACGGGCAAGCTGCAGGGGAGAGACGTTGATCGAGACGTGATGCGGCTGTAGTCCCTTGGCCTGCCACTCCAGAATCTGCCGGCAGACCTCCAGCAGCACCCACTCGCCGATGGCCAGAATCAGCCCGCTCTCCTCGGCCATGGGAATGAAGCGGCTGGGCGGCACCATCCCGAGCTTGGGATGCTGGAAGCGCAGCAGCGCCTCGAAGCCCTTCAGTTGGCGGTCACAGGTGAACTGCGGCTGGAAGTTGAGCGAGAACGCTCCCTGCTCGATGGCGTGCTGCAGCTGCATCTCGATCTCGGCGCGGTTGCGGTCCTCGGCGCTCTCCTCGCCCGAATAATACTGGATCAGGTTGCGGCCCTGGGCCTTGGCACGATACATCGCCCGGTCGGCGTTGCGCTGCAGCGTGTCGGCATCTTTTCCATCTCGCGGATACACCGCGATGCCGATGCTGGCCGAGCCATACAGCGTGTGACTCTGCAGCTGGAAGGGATCGCGCAACGAGGTGGTGAGCGATTCGGCCACCTTGCCGGCGTCGTGCAGATCCTGAATGTCGGGCAGGATAAGGGTGAACTCGTCGCCCCCGGTACGGGCCAAAGTGTCGCTGGCGCGCACCCGCGTGGCCAGCCGCGCGCTGATCTGGCGCAGGAACAAATCTCCTGCATCGTGCCCCAGGGTATCGTTGATTTCCTTGAAGTGGTCCAGGTCGATCGACAGGAACGCTACCTGCAGATGGTTGCGTTCGGCGCGCGCCAGCGCCTGGTTCAGGCGGTCGGCCAGCAGCAGCCGGTTGGGCAGGCCGGTGAGCGCATCGTGATAACCCTGGTGCAGCAGCCGCTCGTAGGCGCCGTGATGTTCGATCGCCAGTGCGCCCAGCCGGGCGGCCTCGCGCAGGATGCGGCTCTGCGCGGCCTCCAGCGGAGCCATGAAGGAGTGGTTCAAAACCACCGTACCCAGCAATTCGTTGGCCGCCGAAATCATGGGCTCCGACCAGGTGCCGCCGAACTGATAGTTGCGCGCGACGTTGCGCAGCGAGTCTTCCCAGTTCTTCAACTCCATCGAACCTTTGCGGTCCGTGGTCTGCAGGATGCGGTTGCAGGGAATCCCGTGGAGCTCGGAACGGAAGCCCTCGGGCAGGCGGGGCGAACCAACCACGCGGAAGTGTTCGCTGTCGCAGGCCAGCACCGTGCAGCAGTAGCCGGGCAGGCGCTCTTCCACCGCCGCCACCAGCAGTCTTGAGACCTCCTCCACCGGTTTGTTGCGCGCGATCATCTCCAGCAGTTCGGTGCGGAAGCGGATGAATCGCACCGCGGCCTCGCGCTCGGTCACATCGCGCAATGTTATGGTGGCGCCCACCGGCTTTCCCTCGCGAACAATGGGAGTGGAAGACCAGTCCACCCAGAGCGGCGGCCGGTCGGGACGCAGGATGCGCGCCTTGGCCTGGTGGATGGGCGCGGTCGGACGAAGCACGAACTCCGAGATGGCCCGGATGGAAGCTTCCTCGTCGTCGGCCCTGAGTTTTTCCTGGATCCAGGCCTCGGAGGGAGTTTCCCCGGTCACGTCCAGCATCTCGGCGGCCCTGGCATTGACGAAGGTGATCTGTCCGCCGCGGTCGATTTCGCAGATTCCGTGATCGGTGGTGTCCACCAGCTGGCGCAGGTGTTCGGCGCGGCGAAGCAGCTGCGCATCGCGCAGCGCGACATCGCTGAAGGCGATGAACAGCAGGGCAATCACGCTCACGCAGGGGCCGAAGAAGTCGCTGACCGAGAAGATCAGCGGCATGAAACTGGGTTCGGCCCAATGCATCGCCACCGCGATGCCGAGCAGCTCGCGCATAATTCCCAGCAGCAGGACCGCCGAGATGATCGAGACCGCAAAGGGATGGCGCTCGCGGTGCTTGGCCAGGTAGGCGACCAGCACCGTGAGAATGAGCAGCGCAATCAACTCGCGGCAAGCGGCGAGCCGCCCCGCGGAGTTGCCGGCGACGGAGAGCAGAACGAAGCCGAGCAGGATGGAGGCGGCAAAGGCGGCCTTGGCATGCCGTATCTTCGAGCTTTGCCACAGAAGCCCGGCCGCAATGCATCCCAGCTGTGCGCAGAGACAGAGAAACAGGATGGAGGCGACCCGAGGCTCAGCCGGTCCGCTGCTGAACCACTCCAGCAGGGCGGCGCCAAATCCCAGTCCGGTGGCGGAGACCCACCAGCGCACGGAAACCAGCCCTGGCAGCTGCGCCATCAAACACAGGAATAGCGCGGCAGCCAAACCAGTGATCCGGATTTGGGCGATCAAATCCATAGATGTCCACTGCTACTGCACCTTTCGAGTTTCATTCAGGCGGTCATCAACCATACTGCCATAAGTGAACACTCTACACGGGTGCTGGTACCTTTAGAGCTAACGTTTTGTTATCAAGCGCTTGCGATAATTACTTCCGTAACCCGATAGTCCTTCCAGTCGCCTGCCCGCGATTACCCGGGGATTCGGCGGTACCTCACGTTCACTGAACGCGGACAGGCAGCGCAGAATCCCAGCATCCAACTTTCGATCTCCCGATTAACTCACTGAAATTGTTGATTCAAAAGCTCTGCAGCTTACGCAGGATTCCGATTTTTGCCCCGCCTAAGGCAGATTCCTCGGCGGTCGCATCCTATCCGGGCTACGAGGTAGGAGTTGTGAAAAAGCTGCTGGTTTTCGTTTTATTCGTCGGCTGCGCCACTTATGTGGTTGCCGCCCCTCAATCGCCCGCGAATGTCTCACCGTCGCCCGATCCACAGGCCTCTCTGACCGGCCACCTGGATGTCCCGAAGAACTGTCAGACAACGGTCGAGGCGGACGGCAGCGTGCTGACGACTTGCGAATGCGAGAACTGCGGCCAACCCGAGGCACGGGACGGATCCGACCCGCTTCCCTGGGCCTGTGTGAGTCGGCAGGGCGCCATGCATTGCGACTACGGCGAAGCCGAGGAACCCCCTACCGGTGCGCGCCAGAAAGACCGTATCTAAACGGACGGCGCCGCCAATGGTTTTTCCGTGGGCGCCCCCTTGTGTGCCCGGTTTCGTCAGTCCGTTCACGCCGCAGCCGGCCTGGTTTCGCCTCCTAGAGCGCACAGCCGCGTCGCGGCCGTATCAGATGAGCATCGCCGCCGTGACCGCAATCACTGCGCCGGCTTCCCTATGGACGTACCTTGAGCGTGGGGGATCGTCTCCGCCAGGAGGTGTCTCGTGTCCAGCTCTGCAAAAACGCTGCTTGTTCCTTCCCTGAAAAACATTCTCTTCGCCACCGACTTTTCCCCATGCGCGCAGGTGGTTCTTCCTTTCCTGCACGACCTTGCCCTGCGCTACGGCGCCGCCATCCACGTGGTGCATGTCATCGCTCCCGAAATCAGAACCGCGGTTCCCATGGACCATATTCCGGAACTGGATGTGGACCAAAGCGACGCGGAGTCGGCGCTGGAAGCCATGCAGTCGGGCCCGTGTTTCAGTGACATTGCTCATACGGCAGCGGTGGAGCGGGGTGAGGTTTGGGATGTCCTATCGTCGATTGTGGAAGAGAAGAAGATCGACCTCATCGTGTTAGGCACGCACGGACGGCGCGGGCTCAAGAAACTGGTGCTGGGCTCCACCGCCGAGCAGGTCTTCCGTCAGGCTCGGTGCCCGGTGCTGACCATTGGTCCGCACATCACCAACCTGGATATGGCGCGGGCCAGTCTTGCGCCTATTCTTTTCGCCACCGACTTTTCGACCGGCTCCCGGCATGCCCTGCGCTATGCGGTTTCGCTGGCGCGGGCCAACCACACCAGCCTCATCATGCTGCACGCCGTGCTGCCCAGCGTTGCAGTGTTGCCGGGCAGCATGGATGCCATGGCGGCCAACCTGGACTGCGGCGCCGAACTGGTCCAGAACGCGATCGCCGCTGCCCATCGGCAGATGGAAGAGCTGATCTCCGCCGAAGGCCTGCGCGAGTTGACGCCGGAGATCGTCATCGACTGCGGCGAGGCCGACGCGTTGATCCTGAACACGGCCGAGAGCAAGAAAGCGGGGCTGATCGTGATGGGCGCGCACCGCGCATCGACCCATTCGGTGGCGCCATATATGCCGTCCACGGCTTCCTGCGTGGTACGCGAGGCGCATTGCCCGGTGCTCACCGTGCGCTCCTGAGCCGACGGCCTTGATCGGCTGAAATGCGGCCGGAGAGAAGTGCGGTCTTCACTCCCGGCTCGAATCCAACATGGCCCGAAGGTATACTCAATTCCAGACCTACTCTGGAGCGAACGCCTGTGCCTTCCGCCATGCGAGTGCAACTTCTGCTGCTCGTCACGCTGCTCTTGTGCGGCTGCACCGTGCGGCGATACCAGGCGCTTCCCATCGTGCCGGGCCAGAGTGCATCCAGGCTGGAGGCGAGGAACTTTGCCGACCCAGGTATGCGCGCATACGTGGAAAAGAACCTTGGCCACAGCGTAGCGCCCTGGCCGCCCAAGACGTGGGATCTGCGCACGCTCTCGCTGGCGGCGCTGTATTTTCACCCTTCCGTGGAAGCGGCGCGGGCGCGGCTGGCCGAGGCCGAGGCCGCGATCCTCACCGCCGGAGCACGTCCCAATCCCTCCCTGAGCATTGCGCCCGGAGTTCCCAGTCCCTGGCTGCTGAACCTGGATTTCGCCGTGCCCATCGAAACCGCGGGTAAGCGCGGACATCGCATTCAATCCGCCCGCAGCCTGAACCAAGCCGCGCTGCTTGATCTGGCGGATGCGGCCTGGAAGGTTCGCAGCGGAGTTCGACTGGCGCTGCTCAACTGCGTGCTGGCATCGCGCAACCTGGATGCTCTGCGCGCCGAAGAAGAGCTTCGCGCCGGGCAGGTGAAGCTGCTGGAGCAGAGGCTAACCGTGGGAGAGATCGCGCGGCCGGAGGTGGACGCGGCGCGCATCGAGCTATCCAAAACTCACCTGGCGATCGCCGAGGCCGAGGGAAAGGTGTCGGAAAGTAGAGCCGCGCTGGCGGCCTCCATGACCGTTCCAACGGCCTCGCTCGATGGCATGGATTTCGCCTGGGCCGAGCTCGATTCTCCCCCTGCCGCGGAGTCGCTGTCGCCGGCGGCCATCCAGCGCGATGCGGTGCTGGACCGCCTGGACGTTCGCCGCGCGCTGGCGCAATACGCCGCCGCCGAGGCCGATCTGCAGCTGGAAATTGCCAAGCAATATCCCGACCTTCAGATTGGCCCGGGCTACACCTATGAGGAAGGCCACAGCTACTTCACTCTGGGATTGTCGGCCACTCTCCCGGTCTTCAATCGCAACCAGGGACCAATCGCCGAAGCCGAGGCGCGCCGCCGGGAAGTGGCCGCCGCCTTTGTGGAGAAACAGACCCAGGTGATCGCCGAGAGCGAAACCAGCCTCGCGCGTTACGTCTCGGCGCTGCAGGCGCTGGCCGAGGCCGGCCAGTCGTTGCGCACGCTTCAGGATACGCAGTTGCAAAGAACGCAGCGTGCCGTGCAACTGGGCGAAGAGGATCGGCTGACGCTGTACGGAGTAGAGATTGAGCATGCGGTGGTGCTGCGAGGCCGCCTGGATGCCCTGGCCCGCGCGCAGAGCGCGTTGGGCGAGTTGGAAGATGCGGTCGAGCGCCCACTCGATCCCGGCGACGTGTTTTCCGCCGCTCCCGAGTCGTTGCCTCCCAGCCAATTGAAGGAGTACACCCGATGAACCTGCGCACCCGAGCTGCCTGGCTGGGATCGCTTGGCGTGGCTGCCGCTGCCGTGATGATGCTGGGCGGCTGCCGCAATCGCACCGCACAGCAAGAGGCGCAACCCGAGGCGCAGGCCAAGCCTGCCGCAGCCGCAATCACCGTCGAGAACGGGCAAACGTTTATCACGCTGGACGCGCCCACGCAGAAGCGCCTCGGATTCACCGTGGCCACGCTGACCTCCAGCGTGACTCGCGCCCAAGCTACGTTCCCCGCCGTGGTGGTTTCGGTGCAGGATTTAGCCACCTTCCGCAATACCTATGTCGCCGCGCAGGCGCAGTTGCAAAAGGCGCGCATCGAAGCCGGGGTTGCGGACAAGGAGTATGCGCGCCTGAAGGCCCTCGCCGGGCCGGAGCAGAACGTCTCGGAGAAGTCGCTGCAGGCAGCCGAAGCGGTGCTGCAATCAAATGAGGCCGATGTGCACGCGGCCGAGCAGCAACTCAACCTGCAAGCCTTGGCGCTGCGCCAGGAGTGGGGCGGCGTGGTGACGCAATGGGCAACGGAAAACTCGGCACAGCTGCAGCGCCTGCTGGACCGCCGTGCGACGTTGATCGCCATGACCATGCCCGCCGCAACCACGTCTGCGCCGCCCAGAAGCGTCTCGCTGGAACTGCCGGGCGGAAAGCGAACCGAGGCTGCCTTTGTCTCCGACTATCCCAAGATCGATCCGCGCATTCAAGGCAGAAGCGTTTTGTACGTTACAACGAATAAATCGCAACTTCCTCCCGGATTGAATATTGTCGCGCATCTCCCCGTCGGCGGGTCGCTGAAGGGAGTTGTCGTTCCGGCCTCGGCCGTGGTTTGGTCGGAGGACAAGGCCTGGGTGTATGCCCAGGTTTCGCCCCGGCGTTTCAGCCGCCGCCCGGTGCCCACCGGTGTCCCGGTCGAGGGCGGGTTCTTCGCGGCAGAGGGATTGGCGGCCGGGGACAAGATCGTGACCGTAGGCGCGCAGGCTCTGCTCTCGGAGGAGATGCTTCTGCACAGCCAAGGCGGCGGCGATGAGGAGTAACGCGAGACAGCAGCAATGCTGAACGCCCTCGTCCGTTTCTCCATCCGCTACCGGGGGATTGTGGTGGCGCTGGGCTGCGCCTTCCTGGCCTACGGAATTTTCTCCGTCTATCGCGTTCCCTACAGCGACTTTCCCGACTTTGCTCCGCCCGAAGTCGCCATCCAGACCGAAGCGCCCGGGCTCTCCTCCGAGCAGGTCGAGATCCTCGTCACCCAGCCCATCGAAAACTCCATCAACGGCGTCTCCGGAATCGAGTCTCTCCGCTCCAAGTCGGTTCAAGGACTCTCGGTCATCACCGTGGTCTTCCGCTTTGGCACCGACATCTACCGCGACCGCCAGGCGGTAAGCGAACGTCTCTCCCCCGTGGCCGGCGAACTGCCGGGCGGCGTCGAGCCTCCGCTGATGACTCCGCTGACCACCACCACCAGCTGGGTGATGCACGTCGGATTGACCTCCGATAAGCAGTCGCTGATGGCATTGCGCACGCTTGCCGACTGGACGGTGAAGCCGCGTCTGCTGGCGGTGCGCGGCGTGGCCGAGGTCGAGGTCAACGGCGGCGAGCGCCGCCAGCTGCAGGTGCAGTTCGATCCGCAAAAGCTGGTGCAGTTCGGAGTCAGCGTCGAGGACGTGCTGGCCGCCGCGCGCCAAGCCACCGGAGTTCGCGGTGGCGGTTTCGTGGAGACGCCCAACCAGCGCATCGTGCTGCAGACCGAAGGGCAATCGCTCACGGCGGCGCAGCTGGCGCAGACCGTGGTGCTGCATCATGAGGGCGGCAATGTGACACTAGGCGACGTGGCCCGCGTCGCCGACGCGCCCGCACCGGCCATCGGCGCGGCCTCCATTCGCGGCACGCCGGGCGTCATCATGGTGGTGGACTCGGCCTACGGAGCCAACGCGCTGGAGGTCACGCGCGGATTGGATGCGGCGCTCGCCGATCTGCGTCCCGGACTGGAGGCGCAGGGGATCACCCTGCACTCGGACGTCTTCCGCTCCGCCGATTCAATCGACATCGCGCTGCACAATGTGCGGCAGTCGCTGCTGGTGGGCTCCATCCTGGTGATGGTGGTGCTGTTCCTGTTTTTGTTCAACCTGCGCACCGCGGCGATTTCCTGCATCGCCATTCCGCTCTCGCTGCTGGCCGCGGTCATCGCCTTGGACATGATGGGCCTGAGCCTGAACATGATGACCCTGGGCGGCCTTTCGATTGCCATCGGCGAAGTAGTGGACGATGCCGTGATCGACGTGGAAAACATCTACCGCCGCCTGCGCGAGAACCGTGCGCTGCCGCATCCGTTGCCCGCCGCCAAGGTTGCCCTCCGCGCCTCGGTCGAGGTGCGCTCCGCGGTGGTCTATGCCACCTTCGCGGTGCTGCTGGTGTTTGTCCCGGTGCTGAGCATGTCCGGCCTGGCGGGACGTCTCTTCTATCCGCTCGGCCTGGCCTACATCTGGGCCATTGTGGCTTCGCTGATCGTGGCGCTGACCGTCACTCCCGCGCTGTGCATTCTTCTGCTGGGCGAGGCCGACCTGGCGCCGCAGGAGCCGCCCGCGGTGCACTGGCTCAAGCGGGGATACCGAAAAGTTTTGATCGTCATCGACAAGGCGCCGCGTCTGCTGCTGGCCTCGGTCGCGCTGCTGGTGGCGCTAGGCGTGGCGAGCCTGTTTTTCCTCACCCAATCGTTTCTTCCCGAGCTGCGCGAGGGCGACGTGACCGTGCACATGACGGCCTTGCCCGGAACTTCCCTGCAGGAGTCGATGCGCATGGGCGGCCTGATTACCCAGGCCCTGCTGAAGATTCCGTCGGTGAAAAACGTGGCGCAGCGCGCCGGACGCGCCGAGCTGGGAACCGACACCCTGGGCACCCACGAGAGCGAGATCGACGTGAACATGCAGGCGCGCGATGGCAAGCAGGTCGCGGCTACGCAGGAGGGAATCCGCAAAGTTCTTGCCGAGTTTCCCGGCCCCACGCTCACCTCCAACGGATTTCTCACCGAGCGCATCGACGAGACCCTGTCGGGCTACACCGCTCCAGTTGTGGTCAACGTCTTTGGCAGCGACCTCGACCAGATGGATCAGGAGGGCGCGCAGATCGGCGCGCTGCTCAACCAGGTTCCCGGCGCCGCCCAGGTGCAGATTCAATCTCCCCCCGGAACGCCGGAGTTCGCGGTGCGGCTGCGCCCGGACGGCGTGGCCCGCTGGGGCTTCGATCCGCTGCAGATTCTCGACGTGGTGCGGACCGCCTACGGCGGCGAGGTGGTGGGCCAGATCTACGACGAGAACCGCGTCTTCGACGTGGCCGTCACGCTGGCCTCCGGCACGCGGCCTCCCGTGAGCGAAATCGGCTCGCTGCCGCTGCGCAGCCCCGATGGAAATTTTGTGACCCTGAATCAAGTCGCCGACATTTACCAGACCTCGGGGCGCTACGTGATTCTGCATGAAGGCGCGCGCCGGGTGCAGACCATCACCTGCAATGTGCAGGGCCGCTCGGTGGAGTCCTTCGTCAACGAGGCCCGCCAGCGCATCGCCCGGCTACGCCTCTCACCCGGCAGCTATGTGGAGTTTGCCGGCACAGTCGAGGAGCAGGCTCGCTCCCGGCGAGACCTGCTAATGCACTCCGGACTGGCCGGCCTGGGAATCATCCTGCTGCTCTCCATGGTCACGCGCAGCACCCGGCACCTGTTGCTGGTGCTCTCGAACCTTCCCTTTGCGCTGGTGGGAGGCGTGGCTGCGGCGCTGCTCACCGGAGGCAACCTCTCGCTCGGTTCGCTTGTGGGATTCGTAACCTTGTTCGGCATCACCCTGCGCAACTCCATCATGCTGATCTCCCACTACGAGCATCTGGTGGAGGTGGAAGGCCGCAGCTGGGGATTGGAAACCGCGCTGCAAGGCGCCTCCGAACGGCTGGCGCCCATCCTGATGACCGCCCTGGTGACCGGCCTTGGTCTGCTGCCGCTGGCCATCGGCAGCGGCGATCCGGGCCGCGAGATCGAAGGCCCCATGGCAATCGTCATCCTGGGCGGACTGGTCACCTCCACGCTGTTGAACCTGCTGGTACTGCCAACCCTCGCGCTGCACTACGGCAAGTTCCAGAGGCCGCAGCCGGAGACCGGAATCGACCCCATTGCTTGACCCGGGTGGCCCACAACAGCTCAGAGCTGTCTCGGCAGATTGTGCGTTCTTGACCTTTGCCCCTGGGAACTCCGGGATATCCGATCTTCCCCACTCATCGGAAGTGGACCAGCCTCCACAACTACTCCCACTCCCGGGGGTTTCGGCATCTGTAGTAGTTGGAGGAAGTGAATGAAACTCAAAAGTTCAGTCTGTGGCATAACCGTTGGCGCTCTTCTGGCAATGCTTCTGGCATTTGCACCAGTACCCGCTGCCGCACAAGTCGGGATCGGGGTCCAAATTGGTGGGCCCGCGGTCGACGTTGGGCCTGCGCCCGTATGTCCTTACGGATATTACGACTACCCGCCCTATGCCTGTGCTCCCTACGGTTTCTGGGGGCCGGAATATTTCTACAACGGCATCTTCCTCGGTGTCGGGCCGTGGTTCGGCTGGGGATACAACCATGGCTGGGGCGGCCATCGCTTCGGCGGCTACTACAGCTGGGGCGGACATTCATGGGGTAATCGTGCCTTCGCCGGACGCGGCGGTTATCACGGTGCAGGCTTCGCCGGTGGTCGTGGCGGCTACGCTGGTGGTCGTGGAGGCTATGCCGGTGGTCGTGGAGGCTACGCCGGTGGTCGTGGAGGCTACGCTGGCGGTCACGGTGGTGGCGGAGGTCACGCGGGTGGCGGTCACGCGGGTGGCGGCCATGGCGGAGGCGGCCACGCGGGTGGTGGCGGTCACGGCGGCCATCGCTAACCGGATGGCTCAGTGAACTGAACAGGTGCCCCATATCTGCCGCAGTTAGCAGATGTGGGGCTTTTGACTTCGTTCTTGCACTTGTCCTTTGAAGTTCGTACAGATTCTCTAGCAGCGCACGCTCTCATAGCTGCCAAAGGCCGGCTCCAGCACCTTTGCCGGGTCCGGATAGTCCCCAACGTGCGGCAGTTCGCCATCGATCATCGCTGCCTCGTCGTACTCGTAGTGCACGCCCGCGTACTCGCAGATCCGCACGCCCGCTTCGTCGATCGCCAGATACGTTGGGTTTGCGTTCACCCAGCTTCCGCTGTTGTAGTAGTCGATTCCGTGCCGGCTCTGGTGCGTGGCCACGTGGGTATGTCCGCAGAAGATGCGGTTGGCCCCGCCGGCGCGCGCATAAAGAAACGCGCCCTCGGCCACTCGTGCTTCCATCCGCAGCCAGCGCGTGTTCACCCGGTCGATCAACCGCGAGAGCTTCTTCGTGCCCCGGTCCAGCTTCTGCACCTCGTAAAAAATCCGCTCGCCAAACCGCCCCAGCCACTCATTCTTCCGGCAGATGCAGTCGAACTGGTGTCCGTGCACCGCCACGTGGCGCTTGCCCTCAAAATCCCACACATAGCGCTGATACACCGGCACGCCCACCAGGTGAGACATGATCTGTGACAGCCCCTGGTCGTGGTTTCCCTCCACCCACACCACTTCCACCTTGCGCTTGGGATTGCTGAGCTTTCTGATGCGGGAGAGAAATTTCCAGTGGTCGCTGGTCAGCCGACGGAAGTTCAGGTCGCTGAAGATATCGCCCAGCAGCACCAGTCGCCGGAAATCGGTATCCGCCAGCAAGTCTGCCGCCTCACGCGCCCGGCTTACTTCGCTGCCCAGGTGCACGTCGGAGAGGATCAAGGTGTCCAGTGCGTGCTCGACCATAGCGTAACCATTTTGAATAACAACGGTTACGCCGTCATAAACCGCATGTGAATGTTGCATGAAACCTAACCCGGCGGTACCAGTGTGTTTAACCGGCAGGCAATGGCCAGTACCGAAAAATTCCCGTTGGCGTAAGATGCCTCTTGTGACACTCCTTTCATCAAAGATTTACACTGGTGTCATAGCCCCGCAAGCCAACGCGGGCAAGATTGAAACATTATGTTGCGTCGCTCCGCCCAAAAGAAGTCCTCCGCTCCGTTTGCCAAACTCGGCAAGCAGATCCCCTGGGCTCGTCCCTTCATTCCCATCCGCCGCCTTGACCGTCTCTACGCCTCCGCCCTGGCCAATACCCAGACCGGCGGAAACGTCTTCGACAGCCTCCTGCGCGAGATGAACGTCGAGTACGCCGTGCGCGAGGCCGATCTCAAGCACGTGCCCACCGAAGGCCCCTGCGTCGTCTTCGCCAACCACCCCTTCGGCATGTTGGATGGCATCATCATGGCCGCCCTGCTGCTGCGTCTGCGTCCCGACGTCAAATTGCTGGCCAACCAGCTGCTCGGCTGCATGGAAGAGCTGGCCCCCTACACTGTCCTGGTCGACAACATGATGGGCGAAGGCCACGAGAACGCCAACCGCAAAGGCATCCGCGAGGCCCTCGACTGGGTCAGGCAGGGACACCTGCTCATCGTCTTTCCCGCTGGCGAAGTCTCCTCCTGGAGCCGCCACCACCGCCGCGTCCTCGATCCCCAGTGGAACCGCAACATGGCGCGCATCGCCCGCATGACCGGCGCCAAGAGCATCCCCGCCTTCATCACCGGAACCAACAGCGTCGGCTTCCACCTGGCCGGGATCATCAATCCCCGCCTCCGCACCCTGTTCTTGCCCCACGAGCTCATCAACAAGTACGGACGCCGCCTCGAAGTGCGCCTCGGCTCGCCGGTCGAGAGCGAAACTCTCAAGGCCATCCACGACGACGAAAAAGCCATCGACCTGCTCCGCTGGAACAGCTCGCTGCTTGCCCTGCGCGACCGCATCACCTCGCCCCGCGCCCGCTTCTTTCAGGGGCACTGGCATCCCCGTCACGCCGTCGCTCCGCCGGAAGATCCCGCCGTCCTGCTGCACGAACTGCAATCGCTCCCGCCCGGCTCCCTGCTGGAAACCGTCGGCGAAATGAGCGTCTATGCCCTCATCTCCCGCCAGGCTCCGCGCGTCGTCCGCGAAATCGGACGCCTGCGCGAGCTCACCTTTCGCGCCTCCGGCGAAGGCACCGGCAAGGCGCGCGACCTCGACCGCTTCGACGCCTATTACACCCATCTTGTGCTCTGGAACAACCAGCGCCGCGAGATTGCCGGTGGCTACCGCATCTGCAACGTGCAGCACGTCCTGCACCGCTACGGAATGCGCGGCCTCTACACCGCCTCGCTCTTCCGCTTCCAGCCCGCCTTCTTCGCCAAGGTCGGCCCGGCCATCGAACTCGGACGCTCCTTCGTCAGCCTCGACTACCAGCGCCAATACGCGCCCCTGCTCGTCCTCTGGAAGGGAATCGGCAGCTACATCGTCCGCCATCCCGAAACGCCCATTCTGTTCGGCGCCGTCAGCATCAGCGCCGACTACTCCCTGGCTTCGCGCGAAGTGCTCACCAGCTTCCTCGGCGCGCACACGGTTGATGCCGAGCTGCTCAAGATGCTGCGCCCCAAGCATCCGCCCCGCTCCGCCTCTGAAAATGTCCAGGAGAACGAGATCTTCTCGCGCGTCTTCTCCATTGACGATCTCTCCGAATGGATCAGCATGTTCGAGAGCGACGGCAAGGGCGTGCCCGTGCTGGTCAAGCACTACATGAAGCTGGGCGGAAAGTTCCTGGGCTTCAACGTCGACGCCAAGTTCTCCAACGTCCTCGACGGCCTGCTCATGGTGGACCTGCGCGCCGCCAAGCCCGAGCTGCTGGCGCGCTATCTCGGCAAGTCGGGCGCCGCCGAATTTCTCCTCCTGCACCAGGCCAAGGACGCCGCTGCGCAAACCGTCAAAGCCTGATCCTCCGAGGGTGCCCCGTTCAGGCGGGTGGAGGGTGGCTGTAGATTGTCGCGGGTGGCCCATTCAAGCTGGGGTGGAAGCCCTCTTTTGGCTTGAGTGGGGCAGTTGACCCTGCTGTTGCTTTTGCATTTGCAGTTGCCGGGTGGGAAGCATTACCGTCTCCGCCATCGGTGCGTAGAGTCGTAGTTGCCCCTGCCGATAGAATGGCGTATCGTTTCGCGGTGGGCACTGTCGACGTAAGCAAGATGAATCCAGCCGTGTTGAGCATCCACTCGCTGGCCCTGCTTGGAAAGCTCTCCGCGCGCGCAGCTTTCGCCGCCCACCCATCTCCCAAACTGATTCGCAAGGCAGGTTAGAACCATGGCAACCCTGGCCGCCGTGGACATCGGCGCAAACTCGGTGCGGTTGAAGATTGCGCGCGTGGTACGCAAGCGGCTCCAGGTGCTGCATGAGGATCGCGAAGTGGTGCGCCTGGGCGAAAACGTCTTCCTCACCGGTGCGCTCGATCCCGCAGCCATGGAGCAGACCGTGCGCGTCCTGCGCCGCTTCCAGAAGTCGGCCCAGTCCTTCAGCGTCACCCAGGTCCGCGTCGTAGCCACCAGCGCCCTGCGCGACGCCAACAACGGCTCGGCTTTCGTCCACTGGGTTCACGCCGCCATCGGCTGGCGCGTCGAGGTCGTCAGCGGTGTCGAGGAGGGACGCCTCATCCACCTCGGCGTCATGGCCAACACCCGCGCCACCTCCGGGCGCGTTCTGCTCATCGACCTCGGCGGCGGCAGCTGCGAACTCATCGTCTCCAGCAAGGGACAGATCGAGCGTGTCTTCAGCCTGCCTCTCGGAGCCGTCCGCCTCACCCGCGAATTTCTCCAGCACGACCCGCCCACCGAAACCGAGCTCGATCAGATGCGCAGCTACATCAACGAGGAGATCAGCCGCCTCCGCCGCGACCTCACCGCGCACAAGATCAACCTCACCGTGGCTACCTCGGGAACCCCCGCCGCGCTCAGTGAACTCTGGGCCGCCGGCCAGCCCGGAGCCAACCTCGCCGTGCCTCGCGCCGGACTGCTGCGCCTCACCAAAAAGCTCTCCGCCCTCAGCGTCGAGCAGCGCCGCGCCCTCACCGGCATCGGCCCCCGCCGCGCCGAAATCATCATCGCCGGCGCTCATGTCTTCGCCGAGCTCTTTACCGAGTTGCAGCTCCCCAGCTTTCGTTATTTGCCCTTCGGCCTGCGAGACGGAATCCTCGCCCAGATGGCCACCGACCTGGAAGACATCGGCCTGCGCAAGCAACTGGAAAGCGAGCGCCAGAATTCCATACTCAATCTCGCCGCCCATTACGCCGTGGACCTGCGCTTTTCCAACCGCGTCGCCGACCATGCCGGCCGGCTCTTCAAATTCCTTGCTCCGGTCCATCGTCTGCCGCCCGAATACGCCAACCTCCTCCACGCCGCCGCTACCCTGCACGAGGTCGGCTCCTTCATCAGCCGCGCCGGGCGCCGCCGCCATGCCCATTACATCCTGGCCCACTCCGAGCTGCTGGGCTTCAGCCTGCCCCAGCGCCGCGTCATCGCCGCCATCGCCCGTTATCTCGGCAAGTCGAAGATCACTCCCGCCAGTCCCGCCGTCCGCCTGCTCACCCCCGAGGACCGCCTGCTGCTGCCGCGCATAGTCGTGCTCTTGCGCCTGGCCCGCGCCTTGGAGCAGGGACGCCGCGCCGCCGTGCTCAGCATCCGTGTCCGGGTCGAGCCCAGGGACGTGCGTCTCACCCTGGTCACCCGCCCCACCGGGGCCGAGCTCGAGCTATGGGCCTTGGAGCGCGAACGCGCCTATTTCTTTGAAGTCTTCGGAAGGGAATTGAGCTGTGTCGAGGTGTAGGCGGTTTTAATCAGCCGTGGGGTCACCAGCCAGTTCAGCACGCTGCGCTTAGGACCCACCTCCACCCGCGCCACGCTGCCTTTTTTCATCTCCATCGCGCTCTCGCTCAGCCCGCCGGTCGCCAGCAGCGACAGAAACCGGCTCAGGTTGGGGTTGTGCCCCACCACCATCACCGCTTCCAGTCCGCCCACCTTGTACAGCAAATCGCGGAAGGCATCGAACGACGCGCCCGGCCGCAGCGCCGGAGTCATCTCGATCTTTTGCTCGTAGGCGATCTCGTTGGCCACCATCGCCGCCGACTGCGTCGATCGCTTCAGCGGGCTCGACAGGATCAGGTCCACATGCGCGTCCATCGAGCTCAGCAGCCGTCCCATGTAGCGGCACTGCTCAATGCCTTCCTTGTCCAGCGGACGCTTCTCATCCTGAACCGGATTGGCCCGCCGCTCCCCCGCATTTCCGTGCCGCAGAAAATATACGATCATCGCTCTCACTTTGCTCTTGCTCTTGCCGTTGCCTTTGCTCTTGCCTCTTTCTTTGATGGGTCATTCTGAGCGCAGCGAAGAATCCCTGCGCCGTTCCAATATCGCGCGCCGCCCCCAGGCCATTTCAGCCACGAACCGCTGGGCATCTACGTGCCGAGCGCACCCTACGTCGCCTTCCCATGCGCCTTCGCCACCCGCGTCTTCACCGTGCTCTTCTTCACCGTCCGTCGCGGCGCCCTCGCCGGCGCCCCCACCGGAATCGACGACGCATCCCGCCGTCCCTCCGCCACGTCGATCAAAAACTCCTGCGAACTGAACGGTGCCCTCTTGCCCTTGGCCTCCTCGCGAACATAACTTCCTCCGCGCTGCAAAACCCGCGCCTTCACGTTATCCGCCAAATACGCCGCCAGAATCTCGTGCTTCACCCGCTCCCGCAGCAGCGGATCGCGCAGCGGGAACACCACTTCCACCCGTTCGTGCAGGTTGCGCGGCATCCAGTCCGCGCTGCCCATGTAAATTTCCTCTTCGCCGCCGTTCTGGAAGTAATAGATGCGGCTGTGTTCCAGAAAGCGGCCCACAATGCTGCGCACCCTTATGCGCTCGCTGATGCCCTTTAGCCCCGGATTCAGTGAGCAGATGCCGCGCACAATCAGCTCCACCTCCACCCCTGCCTGCGAGGCGCGATACAGCTCCTGCACCACGTCCTTGTCGAGCAGCGAATTCACCTTCACGATGATCCGCGCCGGTTTTCCGGCCCGCGCGTGGTCGGCCTCGCGCGCAATCAGGTTGGCGACCCGCTCGGCCAAATCCACCGGAGCCACCAGCAGCGGGTTGTAGTTCGGCTGCTCGGAGTACGCCGTCAGAAAATTAAACACGTTGTGCACCGCAAACGTCATCTCCGGATTCGCCGTCAGCAAACTCAGGTCGGTATAGAACGCCGCCGTCGCCGGATTGTAGTTGCCCGTCCCCAAATGCGCATACCGCCGGATCGCGCCATCCGGCTCCTTGCGTGCAATCAGCGTCAGCTTGCAGTGTGTCTTCAGCCCCACCAGTCCGTGGAAGACCTGCACCCCCGCATCTTCCAGCTCGCGCGCCCATTTGATGTTGGAGGCCTCGTCGAAGCGCGCCTTCACCTCCACCACCACGGTCACTTCCTTGCGCTCCGCCGCCTGCACCAGCGCCTCCACAATCGGCGAATTGTCATTCGTCCGGTACAGCGTCTGCTTGATCGAAAGCACCGCCGGGTCCTGCGCCGCGGCCTCAATAAACGACACCACGCTGTTGTAGCTGTCAAACGGATGATGCAGCAGTACGTCCCTCTGCCGCAGCGCCCCCCAAACATCGTGCGTCCCCTTCGGCAAAGACCACTCCTTCGGCTGGAACGGCTTGAACTTCAGCTCCGGACGGTTCACCGCGCTGTACAAATGCATCAGCCGCGACAGGTTCACCGGCCCCTGCGTGCGGTACACTTGCCAATCCTGTAACTCAAACACCGTCTGCAGACGCGAGATGATATCCCCGCTCGCATCCGATTCAATCTCCAGGCGCACCGCGTCGCCCTTGCGCCGGTTGTGCAGCTCCGTGCGCACCGACTCCAGCACAGACCGCGATTCTTCTTCCTGCAAATAAAGGTTGCTGTTGCGGGTAATCCGGAACGCGCCCTCGCTCAAAATCTCATACCCGCGATACATCCGTCCCGCGTGCAGACCCACCAGATCGGCCAGCGCAATAAACGAATCGCCTCGCGAATCCGGCAGCCGCACCAGCCTGGGCAGCGCCCGCGGCACCGTCACCACTCCCATGTAGGTCGCATTGGCCGTCGAGCGCCGCCGCCGCTTCAGCAGCAGCGCCTGGCACAGCGCCTTGTGCAGCACCCGCGGAAACGGATGTGCCGGATCCACGGTCACCGGAGTCAGCAGGGCGTCCAGCTCGTTGCGGCAATACTCATCCACCACGTCGCGCTGCGCCTCATTCAGGTCGCCCAGCGAATGTACCCGGATGCCGTGCTCGGCCAGCGACGGCAGCAGCTTCTCGTTCCAACACTCATACTGCAGACGCACAAAGTCGTGCGTCGCCTCGGCCACCCGCTCCTGTTCGTCCATCGGAGTCAGCCCATCCGGTCCTGCCTCCACCTGGCCTTCTTCCAGGTGCTGCAGCAGTCCCGCAATGCGAATCTCGAAGAACTCGTCCAGGTTGCTGGCCGTAATCGCCAGATACTTTACCCGCTCCAGCAGCGGATTGCTTTCGTCCTCCGCCTCTTCCAACACGCGGCGGTTAAACGCCAGCCACGACAAACTGCGGTTCAGAAATAAGTTCGGTTTCCCCTGCGCTCGGGAAGACATAGGAACTCAGTGTACTGCTTCTTTCGACCGCCGAATGTTAATGTTACAGAATTGTGAATCTGCCCGGGTGCCCCATATTTGCCTGCCTTTGGCAAATGTGGGAATGCACCATGCCCGCAGCTAGGGTTTGTGATGTTCATGCCGCAAAAAGGGCGACAGATGCCGATGCGCCACCCCGCCATGCAAATGCCGGTGCGAGTGAATCAAATTGGCCGACTCCAGCAGCGCCGTATCCGCCAGCACCGCCGCCGGCTCGCCGCCGGCCACCACCGCTCCATTCTCCAGCACCACCGCCCGCCCGCAAATCTCCGGCAATATCTCCAACTGATGCGTCGCCGTAATAATCGTTTTTCGCCCATCGTTCCACGCTTCCAGCAGCTCGATCACCTGGCTCTGGCTCTTCGGATCCAGCGCTGCTGTCGGCTCATCCAGCAGTAGCACATCCGGGTCCAGCACAATCACCGACGCAATCGCCACTCTTTTTTTCTCGCCGCCGCTCAGCCTATAGGGCGCGCGGTCCTTCAAATGCTCCGCCCCAATCCACTGCAGCACGCTATACACCCGCTCCAGAATCTTCTCCCGCGGCCATCCCATCTGCAGCGGCCCAAACGCCACCTCGTCAAACACCGTCGGATTGAACAGCTGAATATCTGGGTTCTGAAACACCAGCCCCACCTGCCGCCGGAACCCCATCGCAAACTCATCGTCTTCCATCGCCGCCTCGGTCAGCGCCGCTCCCCGGAAGCGCAGCGTCCCTCCGCAGGCAAACCGCAGCCCATCCATCAGCCGCAGCAGCGTGCTCTTGCCGCTGCCGTTGGCCCCCAGCAGCGCAATCCGCTCCCCGGCCCGCACCTGCAGCGTTAGCTCTTCGAGCGCCGCCACCCGGCCGTATTCAAAGCGCACTGCCTCCGCCTCGAACTCCAACACCTCGGCCCTCGCGCCATCGCCTACCAAACTATCCGGCACTTGCTCTGCATCCTTTCATTCCTGAGGCCGTCTTCGCATGTTTCTCCGGCGTCCAGATCGCGTTGCCGCCTCAGAAGCTTTTCGGCCACCCTGTTGGCGGGTGCCCCATTCAAGCCTTCTTTTGGCTTGGGTGGGGCAGTTGACTTTGTTCTTGATCTCTTCACTCTCGTCCTGCAACCAACCCAGGTGCCCCATATCTGCCGTAGTTGGCAGATGTGGGATCGCCACCAACGTTCGTCGCAACAACTATCTCCCCGCCACCACCGCCGTCACCGCCGCCACCGCAAACCCAGCCATCGCCGCATAATCCCATCCCCTCATCCGGAACTCATCCAGCAACCGCACCTCGCCTCTAAACCCCCGCGCCTGCATCGCCAGATACACCTGGTCGCCCATCTCCAGAGTCTTGCTTAGCAGTACGCCGCCGCTGTTCACCATCAGCCGCCGTTGCTCGCCTCCGCTCAGCCTTCCCACCATCCGGCTCTGCCGCGACTCGAACATCTGGTTGGCCGTCTCCGCCAGCAGAATCACATAGCGATGCGTCATCGCCAGCAGCACAATCACCTCCACCGGAACCCGCAGCGCCCTTAGCGCCTTCAGCAGATGCATCCACGGCGTCGTCAGCACCAGCAGCGCGCTCAGCGTCACCGCCGTCTCCACCCGCGTAATCAGCAACAGCGCCGTCCTCGCTCCCCGCACCGTAATCGTCACCGACGCTCCGGTCGAGAACAGCGGGAGCCGCCACAGCGCCGCGCCCGGTGTCAGAAACATCGCCGGAGCCGCAATCATAACGCTGAATCCAAACGCCACCAGCCACACCCGCTTCGCCAGCCCCCGCAAACGCAGCCGCGAAGCCACCGCCAGCACAATCCCCAGCGCAAACAGCGCCGCCATCACCGCCAGCCTGCGCGACAGCGCCGCCGAAACCACCAGCGCCAGCAGTCCCACCAGCTTCACCCGCGGGTCCAACGCCTGCAGCGCACCGTGCCCGCGCGCCGTTGTCTCCGCTGCCAGCGTCGCCTCCAGCGCCTCGCTGAAACCGCGCAGAGTTTTGGCTATCACGCCCACGCTCACGGCGCGTCTCCCGGCCTGGCTGCCGGGCTTGCGGGTCGCATGAGTAGACGTGTTAGTCGTTGCAACAACAAAACTACGCCCACAATCAATCCCACCCCGAACATCGCCGACAACAGATACCCAAACGCCGCGCTCTTCACCAAGTGCGGCGCGTAATCCGGCAGCGGAGCCGTCCACACCCTCGCCAGCCGCGCCACGCCTGCCGGAGCGGTCACCGGTGGCGCAACCCTCCCGCTGGCCGTCGCAATCTCGGCCCGCCGCGCCGGGTCCGCAAAATCCTTGGCGGCCCACTCCCCCCACGCCGTACCGCCCGCAAGAATTCCTAGCGGAGTCAGCAGCATCACCAAGGCCAGCGCGCCCCACAAAGCGCCTGCGGCCGGAGCGGAATCCGTTGTCGCGTACCCTGCTCCACCGACCTGCCCGCAGCCCACCAGCTCCGGCTCATTCCTCCGCAGATACCCGAACAGTCCCGCGCTCATCACTGCCTCGGCCAGCCCCGCAATGGTCAGGTGTCCAATCATCATCGCCGGAATCGCAATCCGCAGCGGATACGGAGCATACAGCGGCGCTCCCGTCGCGTCGTGGAACAGCATCGGCTGAATCCCCAGCTCAATCGCCGCCAGCAGTGCCGAAAAGTTGATCGCCCCATACCCTGCCAGCGCCGCCGCCATCACCCGCCGCCGCGAGTCCGCCGCCGCGCCCCAACTCACCAGCCGGTAAATCCCCCACGCCGCAAACGAGCCCGCAATCGCCATGTTGAAGCAGTTGGCTCCCAGCGTGGTGATCCCGCCGTCGCCGAAAAACAGCGCCTGAATCCCCAGCGCCAGTGAAATCGCCAGCAGTGAAGCCCACGGTCCCAGCACAATCGCCGCAATCCCCACGCCCACCGCATGACCCGTCGTCCCGCCCGGCAGCGGCAGGTTGAACATCATCACCACAAACGCAAACGCCGCAAACAGCGCCAGCAGCGGCAGCGTCCGTCCAAACAGCTTCTTCCTGGTCCGCCGCAGCGCTGCCCACCAGCACGGAGCCGCAGCCGCATACATCACGGCGCAGGTCGAAGGGCTCAGATATCCGTCCGGAATGTGCAAGCGCGCGGCTCCTCTTTTCGCGTTGAGTGCCCTTAGTCTACATCGCGCAAAAAAGCTCCCAGCGTACCGGGAGCATCTCTCATTCTGTTTTCTTCTGGAATTCAGGCCGCGTTAGGGTCCTCCGCCGCCGGGTTGGGGATGCTCGAAGGTGGGTCGCTGCTCGGAAACGAATCCTCGACCGTCTTGTCCAGGGTCTCTTCCCTCTGCTCCCGCTCGCGCTTCTTCGGAACCATCCGGGGACCCTGTTGTTTCGCTGTTTTCTGGTTCATAACACCTCTTCTTGAACGCCGTGGCGCACCACCGCACGTTCCTGGAATTTCTCTGTCACGGAGTTGGATGCCACCCGAAGGCTGGATGGCCCCCAAGCAGTCATTCCATTTCGCTCCCAACCTTGAGGGTGCCCCGTCCTGGCCGTCCTTTGGCTGGGGCGGGTTTTTTTGACTCCGCTCTTGCCCTTGCCTTTGATTTGGGGCGCTTAACCTGGGCAAGCAGAATGTCTGGGCTGCTCCAAGCGGGGACTGCTTCAACTAGATGTGTTTTAAAAAGGGAGAGCTGTTTCCAGCGGCTAGTGCACGGTCGCCGAGGTCTTCAGCTCCTCGGCCACCCTGCGCATGATCTCTTCCGGATGTATCGGCTTCTGCAGCAGTTCAAAGTCGAAGCCGTTTTCCCTGGCCGCGCGCAGCAAATCCGAGGTTTCGGATTGCCCGCTGAGCAGCAGCACCCGCACCTTCGGCTGGCTCCGGCGAATCTGCATTGCCATCTGCACGCCGTCCATCTCCGGCATCATCACGTCGCTCAGCACCAGCTCCGGAGACAGCGTCCGCGCCGCATCCAGTCCCAGCTGCCCGTTGTAGGCCGTGTACGTCTCATAGCCCGCACCGCGAAAGATCGCCGAAAGCGTATCGGCAATCATCCGTTCATCGTCCACTATCAGGATCCGTGCGGCGCTCATGGACTTATTTTATCCAGTTTCGCTTACAGGACAATTGAAATCATCGGCGCCGAGGTACTCTACCTCGGTAATCGTTCGGCTTCGGGAAATTGTATCGGTTCACCGGTTTCCGTGATAGCGGTAGCTATGCGATTTTCCAGTTCAGCGACTCCCGATTCCGTTTCTGGATGCCCGTCCCAATCCGGAACCCATCCACCCCGCCCCACCCTGCCCCTTCAAGCTCCCGCCCACTTTGTCCGATAGACCCCTTGACGGCACAATCTGCCTTTGGGAGATGGGAATGGATCACAGCACTCAGTCATCGAAAGACGCCGCAGCCGGCGCCCAGCTGCTGCAACTGGTCAGCTTCAGCGTCGCCGCCGAAGAGTACGGCCTCGACATCCTGCGCGTGCAGGAAATCATCCGCACCCAGCAGCTCACCCGCGTCCCCAACCTGCCCGACTACGTCGAAGGCGTCATCAACCTTCGCGGCAAGGTCATCCCCGTCGTCGCCCTGCGCCGCCGCCTCGGTCTCGACCCCGTCGCCGCCGACAAAAACACCCGCATCGTTGTCGTCGATGTCCACGGCCAAACCCTCGGCTTCATCGTCGATGCCGTCAGCGAAGTCCTCCGCATCCGCGCCGACACCGTCGAGCCCACCCCGCGCATCGGCTCCGTCGAGCGCGAATACATCTCCGGCGTCGGCAAACTTGACTCCCGTCTTCTCCTCATGCTCGACCTCGAGCAGCTCATGAACCAGGCCGAAATCGGGGCCACCGTCCAGTAATTCACGGTTCATCCGCTCGCACCCTGCACCACTCCCCGGAAGCCCGGCGCACCGCTCTCCTGCACCGCCCTTCCGGGGGATTTTTATTGCGCAGAGCTAGGAACATACGCGGGTGGCCCATTCAAGCCCTCTGTTGGCTTGAGTGGGGCCTTTGACTTTGCCCTTGCCTTCGCTCCGTGCTCTTGCCTATGCTCGTCACCGAACCTTATGACCCTGTCTCCCCTCGACTGGCTGGCCATCGTCGGATACCTCGCCATCACCATCCTGCTCGGCCTCTACTTCCGCAAGCGCTCCTCCCAAAGTGTCGATGACTATTTCGTCTCCGGACGCAGCGTCAACTGGTGGCTCGCCGGAACCTCCATGGTCGCCACCACCTTCGCCGCCGACACTCCCCTCGTCGTCACCGGACTGGTCTACGCCCAGGGCATCAGCGGAAACTGGCTCTGGTGGGGATCGCTGCTCAGCGGCATGATGACCGTCTTCCTCTTCGCCCGCCTCTGGCGCCGCAGCGGCCTGCTCACCGATGTCCAGTTCGCCGAAATTCGCTACGCCGGACGCCCCGCCGCGTTCCTCCGAGGCTTCCGCGCCGTCTACCTCGGACTACTCATGAACTGCGTCATCCTCGGATGGGTCACCAAGGCCATGACCAGCATCGTCGCCGTCACCCTCGGGGGGACCCCGCTCCTCCTCGCCGTCGGACGCTGGGTCTCGCCGCTCGGAGGAGTCTGGCGTGGCACCGACGGCGCGGCCCTCGCCGTCTGCGTCCTCTTCCTCATCCCCTTCACCGGACTCTACGTCTCACTCGGCGGACTCTGGGGCGTCCTCTGGACCGACCTCTTCCAGTTCGTCCTCAAAATGTCCATCGTCATCGCCATCGCCTTCTACGCCGTCCGCGCCGTCGGAGGCATGTCCGCGCTCCTCGCTCGCCTCTCGGCCATGCGCTCGCCCGCCACCGGAAACCCGCTCGACTTCTTCCCCAATCTCCACGCCGGACTCACCACCGAAACTCTCTGGACCATCCCCGTCGCCACCTTCCTGGTGAACATCGGCATGCAGTGGTGGGCCTTCTGGTATCCCGGCGCCGAACCCGGTGGCGGAGGCTACATAGCCCAGCGCATCTTCTCCGCCCGCGACGAGCGCCAGGGCCTGCTCAGTGTCCTCTGGTTCAACGTCGCCCACTACGCCATCCGCCCCTGGCCGTGGATCCTCACCGCTCTCTCGGTCATCGTCCTCTACCCCGGCCTCGCCCATCCCGAAACCGGCTTCATGCTGGTCATGAACCACACCCTCCCTCACTCCATGCGCGGCATCGCCATCGCCGGATTCCTCGCCGCCTTCATGTCCACCGTCGCCACCCAACTCAACTGGGGAGCCTCCTACCTGGTCTCCGACTTCTACCGCCGCTTCCTGCATCCCACGGCCTCCAACCGCCACTACGTCATCGTCTCGCGCCTGGCCACCGTCCTTCTGGTCATCGCCTCCGCCTGGGTCTCGGTGCATCTGGAATCCATCGCCCACGGCTGGCAGGTCGTCATGGAAGTCGGCGCCGGCACCGGAGCCGTCTACCTCCTGCGCTGGTACTGGTGGCGCATCAATGCCTGGTCGGAGATCTCCGCCATGGCCTGCTCCCTCGCCGTCACCGTCACCCTCAACGCTCTCCATCCCTTCCAGGGAAACGGACCCGTCCTGTTCGCCAAAACCGCCCTCACCACCACCGTCATCACCACCGTGGTCTGGCTCACCGTCACCCTCCTCACCCCCGCCGAACCGCTCCCCACGCTCATCGCCTTCTACCGCCTCGTCCGCCCCGACATCCGCGGCTGGCACCCCATCGCCGATGCCGTGAGTGTAGGTTTGAAGGCTGTAGGTTTGAAGGGGCATCCTGAGCGCAGCGAAGGACCCCAGCAAGGTTCAAATATCGCTTACCGACCAGAAGGCTTTTCCGCCTCCCAAGCGGACGTCCCACACCCGCCCTCTTCTAGCGAATTTGAGGAACAGCCCATCCCTCCCACCCGCGACCTAGGACGCAATCTCACCGCCTGGCTCCTCGGCTGCGCCATGGTCTACCTCTGCCTCCTCGGAACCGGCAAACTCCTCCTCCACCAGCCCGTGCTCGGCCTCACCCTGCTCGCTCTCTCCGCCGTCGCCGCCATCGCCCTCCACCGCACCTTCGTCACCAGCTTCACCGAAGAGCCTGACGAGACAGAGAAGCAGACCGATAGGGGCTCACGTTGAAAACCGATTGTGCCGATGATGTAGGACAAAGTTGCCTGCTACAGACCAAGTCAGCGGAGGCGCAATGGGAACTGTTCCTGATTTAGGGCCGCATGTTCTGCCCTCTGGGTGGCGGCCGGTTTATTCACTCAATATCGGCATCATCGACCGGCATCACCGGCAACTATTCGAACTTGTAAGCCAGTTGCACGATGCGATGCGCGTGCGGAAAGATCGTACGGTGCTCGGGGCAATCCTGAATGAGTTAATCAACCGCACCCAGACACACTTCACCTGCGAGGAAGTACTGATGGAGACCTTTGGATTTCCGAGTCGCCTTCAGCACAAGAGAGAGCACGACTGGTTGATTGCAATAGTCCTTGAATTTCAGCAACGATACGTCGGCGGTGAGGTCGAGCTCACCGCAGAGCTCATGGAATTTCTCAACGTCTGGCTTGCCAATCACATCCTCGGAATGGATCAGGGATATAAAAAGTTCTTTACCGATCTCGGTGCCAAGTAAGTAACGGCGTTTGGCCCAGGCAAGTCACTCCAAATCACCGCCGCCGACGCGGGTGGCCCCGTCCTAGCCTTCCTTTGGCTAGGGCGGGGCTTTAGACCTTGACCTTGCCTTTGACCTTGCTCCCATCGTTCGCCGACTGCTCCAACTCAGCATCCGCGGGTGGCCCATTCAAGCCGTCCTTTGGCTTGAGTGGGGCAGTTGAATTTCTCTTTTCCCTTGTTCGCCGCCCCTTGATTCCAACCCTATCGGCCAATCGACCCGCGCTCATCCAAACAACGTTCAGCCTGCAAGCAGCATCTCACCTTAATACGGTGAACTCCGCTCCCTCTCAATCCGCCGCCCGGATCAATCCCCTGCGCGTTCTCGCCGCCGTCTCCCTGCTTGCCATCGCAGTCGGCATCCTGGCGCTTTCCATGAAGTCCCAGGACGCTTCGAACCGCGATTACATCACCTACTGGGCCGCCGGACACCAGCTCATCCACCGCGCCAATCCCTATGACGGCCAGGCCATCCTGCGCCTGGAAAAAAACGCCGGGCTTCAAGACACGCGCCCCTTCTTCATGCGCAACCCACCCTACGCATTTTTTCTGGCGCTGCCCCTGGGACTGATCGGTGCCACCGTGGGAGCCGTCTGCTGGTCGGTTGCGCTGGTCGCGGCCCTGGCCGCCTCGATCCGCATGCTCTGGATCCTCCACGGCCGACCGCTCGACCGGACCCATCTGATCGCCTATTTCTTCCCGCCGGTGCTCGCCTGCCTGTTCCAGGGACAGATCGGCATCTTCATCCTCTTGGGGGTCACGCTCTTTCTTTACCTCCACCGCTCCAAACCTTATCTGGCGGGCACCGCGCTCCTGCTCTGCGCCCTCAAGCCGCATCTCTTTCTCCCCGTCGGCGCCGTGCTGCTCGCCTGGATCGTGGCAACCAGGGCCTATCGCATTCTCCTGGGTGCCTCGGCCGCTCTGCTGGCCAGCCTCGCTCTCGCGTTCTATCTCGATCCCGCCGCATGGTCCCATTACGCCCACATGGCCCGGGCCGCCAACCTGCAGGATGAATTCATCCCCACCATGAGCTTGGTCTTCCGCCTGCTGGTCCATCGCGGCGCAGTGTGGCTTCAGTTTGTCCCGGCCTGCGTCGCCGTCGTCTGGGCGCTCCGCTATTTCTGGCGGCACCGAGCCCATTGGCGATGGATGGATCACGGATTGTTATTGCTGCTCGTCTCCGTGCTGGTCGCGCCCTACGCCTGGTTCACCGATGAGGTCATTGTGCTTCCCGCGATTCTGGCCGCGCTCTACCGCCTGTCGGACGCCGGCCGTTCGCTGGTGCCATTCGCATGCCTCGCCTCCGCCGCCCTCATCGAGCTGTTCGCGCTAGTCCATCCCAGCTCCGGCTTCTACCTATGGACTGCACCGGCATGGCTCGCCTGGTATCTCTACGCCGTCCGCTCCGTCGGCCCCGCCCAGGTTGAAGACGAATGCCTCGACGAATCCCGCTGCCGTCTCGACCTCAATCAAGCCAATTAGCCTCAGATCGTTCTGCGCTGTGGAAACCTCGGGTGCCCCGGTGCCCCATCTTCGACGCGCCGTATTTGCGCGGCTAAGGTGGGAAGCAACCTGCTCCCGCCAAGTGTTTTTTTGTCCGGGGGGGGGAAATCCAGCGGCTGCCGTCAAACGACAGCTCCTCCAACGATTACCCAACCAACGATTACCCGTCAACAATTCATTAACCAACCAGGCAATCCTTGCAATTTCGCGCAACCATTGCGGCTTCAGTAACCCGCCCATCCGAAACCATTATCCAAAACGCCAATCCTGCACCCAAACAAAAGAGCCGGGCGCACCCGGCTCCAACTCACTCCCAATCGATTTTTATTGCACCTGCTGCAGTCGCGAGATCAGCTTTTGAGCCAGGTTCTCCTCGCTCTCCGACCACAGCACCCGTCCCGTGGTGTGGCAGTTGCGCTCTACCCGATGGGTGAATTCGATCAGTGCCGCCACGTTCGCCTTCACCCGCAGCGCGTCACCCGCGCTCAAATCCACGCCCTCATGCAGAAACGGAAAATCCAACCCGAAATCGATCAGCATGTGTCCGCTCTCGGCGAATGCGCCCTCGTCGAACTCCAGTCCCTGCGCGGTGAAAACCACCTTCTCCGGGCGCAGCACCCACTGTCTGCTGTCGGCGTCGAGCATCCACAAATCCCAGTACGCTTCCAGGCTCAGCGCGAAGTCCGCCTGGGCATACTCGCGCAGCGCCTCCGCCGCATCCTCCGCGCTCACGCCCGGCGAAAAGCTCTCCTCAAACAATGTTGGCTCGGCCCAGTCCACCGGCTGCACCGATGCATATTGCACCCCGCCGCGGCTCTCCGAGAAAGGGAAGTGACGCAACACCTCCACCATCCGCGGCAGCATCAGTTCCGCATCGAAGCCCGGAAACCAAAGGCTGAGATTCAACGTATCCACCATCGTTCGTTACCTCCACTGCATCGCTGCAACGTATGATCCTGCGCTTCGGATCCGCGCTCCCAAGCTGCGCTCCGCATCTTGCAAACGCGCCTCGACTCACATGGTACTCCACCGCAATCATCGCGGCGAGCGGCTGCCCCGCGCACGTTTCGTATCTGTTGCCGGCGCGTTCTTCCACTTGCGAGGCCGGCTCTGCTTTGACACGGCGACCCCCGGTTGTTAGTATGAATGAGGTCGTAAAACCCTGCCTAGCCACGTCCCCGTCGTCTAGCCCGGCCTAGGACACCGCCCTTTCACGGCGATAACGCGGGTTCGAATCCCGCCGGGGACGCCAGATAAATCAATAACTTAGAAAGACCGGCCATACAACAAAATGTAACGCTAAGCGGTGGCCGCTTTGGGCAGGATCATTTGAATGACCCGGCTCTGCGCCAACCGCTTGTCGGACCCTATCGCCTGCGTGTAGGTGTCCATCGTCACTTTGTACGAAGCGTGGCGTAAAAGTTCCTGCACCACCTTCACATCCTCACCATTCGCCTTCAGTAGAGTCGAGAACGTATGCCTGAAGGTGTGCCAGCCGATCCGCTTCGTGATCCCCGCCGCTGTTGCTACCGGGCGAATCCAGGACTCCATGACCCAGTTTGGCCAGAGAGGTTGTTTTCCTCGCTTCGCGCCGGCGCGGTTTGCATCGGTGGCGAAAACGTAGCTGTCCGCCGACTTGTACTTGGTCTCCTCATACCATGCCATCAGATCGGAAATGATCTGATCGTCCAGCGGCATGGCTTTCTGGGAAGCCTCGGTTTTCACTTTTCCCACGACCTGCTTGACGACCGACCTGGTGACGAATACCTGCTTGTTCGCAAAGTCCACGTCCCCCCATGTCAGGCCAAACAGCTCGCCGCGGCGCAGTCCAGATCCAGCGTCCAAGAGAACCATCACTCGTTCGCGCAGACGGAGCCCCTTGAGGAGCGCCGCCAGCTCGGAGACGGTGAGTACCTCTGGAACCCTTTTCCGCTTGCTCGATTGCCGAACGAGTTTGATGGGGTTCTTCTCCACGAACTCGTGCCGCATCGCGTGCCTGTAGATCGCGCTCATGAGGTTGCGAATCTTGGCCCGGCTTCCATTGGAGAGTTTCTCCAGGCTGTTGAGCCAGTTCTCAACCTCGATCGTGCGGATGTCGCAGACAAGCTGGTCGCCCCACTTGGGGACGATCCACTTGCGGAGGTATCCGCGATTGGTGTCCTTCGTGGAAAACGCCTTCCGTGAATGATCGTCCATTGGCATCTCGTGCTTCGAGTAATGATCAGCGAGAACACTGAACAACATCGTTGGACCAACCGCCCGCCCGTCTGCGTTGATATTCACGCGCACCAGCTCAATTGCGCGCCGTGCGTCCCGCTCGGTTTTCAAACGAGAGACAGGACCGACAACAAACGTCCGTTGCGTCCGTTTTCCCTCGGGTGTGGTTTCGCGGTACCTGTACTCCCAAACGTCCCCAGATTTCCTGGGGCGCCGGGACAGGCACCCTTCCTGATAGCGTGCTCGCGGCATTCTTCTCCTTCCGTTCACGAGCACGGGTGGCCTCCGGAATGTACCTTGGAGCGCACCCAGATGTCCAACTCGGAACGGAGAAACAGCCAGTGCTTGCGAGGGCCGTCGCCGATGGGGTAGCCGGGCAGCTTCCCTTGGCGGGCGAGCAACATCACCGTTTTGGGGTGAAACCTGAGGAACTGGCCAGCCTCCGCAGCATCCAGGAAAGGCTCCGGTATGGCGTCGCCGCATGCGTGCAAGTCTCTTTGAGCGCTGCCTATGCTCATTACCGTCTCGTCCTCCATTAGCGCCGATTCAAAGAACTCGAACTGCGGCGGACGACCAAGTGGTAACCCGAACTGCCATCTTGAACATGGAGCTCCTCTCGGTCGGTATAGAATAATATCATACATAGTCTAACTATGTTTTATTTGATTCCGAAATGCGCGGCGCTAGGTCGCATTAGATGGACGCCAAGATTGGCGGGTGAATGCGGCGCACAACACCGCACATGACGGGTCCGGTGCCCGAAGTGCTGCGGCGCGCCGAACTCGCAGTGAAGCTATGCGGCAGCCATGGGAATCACCTCACCGAACGGAGCCGGGTGATCCTTGGTGGCCGCCCATAGGACTGGATGGTTTGGTGCGGCGTCTGGGAATGAGCCCTCAAGGTCGGTGAAGACCACGAGAGCCTGCGGTTGGATGCACTGCTCCTCGATGTATTCGAAGCAAGGGCAGAAGCTGGTCCCGCCGCCGCCCACTGGTTCGAGCGTTATAGGTTCGCCCTGTTCAAATACGGCAGCGTTATGGACCCGGGTATCGAAATAGAGGACATGCACCCGCTGGGGCCTCCGCTCCGAGATGATGGAGTTCAGTTCATCCTGGAAAAGCCCAAGCTGCCGGCGATTGATTGAGCCGGAGCAGTCCACACCAACCACAATTTCACCCACGCCATCCTTGCGAATGCTTGGCAGGTATAGGCCTGAGTCAATGTGGCGCCGGTTGGGAGACGACCAGGAGTAGTCCTCGGGAATGGCAGCGGCGAATGAATTCCGGAGTGCCGCCCTCCAGTCCACGGTTGCCCGATCCGCCGCTTCCATGGCGCGGCGCACGCCGCCTGGAGCTTTGCCAGCCATGCGAGCGACAACTTCAGCCTGTACAACAGCTCCAGTCCAGCTCATCCGTTGCTTCTCGATCTGGTCGCTGGTCGCTGGCGCGCCTTCCTTGTCGGGATTGGGCGCGTCTAGGACCTGGCCAAAACCGCCGTCGGTCGCCGGAACCTTGGGTGCTGGAGCCCCGTCTTCTCCCTGGGCCGAAGGATTTCCGACCCCGGAATTGGTGGAGCCGTCGCCATTGCCGCCGGCAGAGTCACCGTCTTTGTCCTCGACGATCAGGTTGTAGATCCGCTCCGCGCTCAGGTTCCGAAACGCTGGATCATAGAGTGCACCGGCAGGAAGAGTGAGGTTTGCATCCCGAACGAGCGGGTTGATGGCGAAGTCGCAGGCGACGTTCCAGCGTCTTGGCGAACGCGTTCCTCGCCGGGTGTGGTGTTGTAGCGCCGGATGCATGACTTCGTGAGCCAGGCATCCAAGCAGTTCAGGTGGCGTCAGCTTCGAGACAAATTCAGGGTTATAGAACAGGGAGACGCCATCGGTCGCCATGGTATCGATCGATGGTGTCTCCACGTCCTTAAGCCGCAGGATCAGAACCCCGAAGAATGGGAAATCAAGCAGCAGTTTCGTCCTGCTTTGCTTGAGCCGCACGGCTGGGGAAAGGTTTGTCATGATGCCATTAGCTCCATGTAGTCCTGCATCCGCATAACTATCTGGTCAGCCTGGGGTGCTGGCGCGGGTTGGGGCGCCGGATCGGTTGGCTTCGGATCGGGTAGTTTGACCACCATGGCCGGCGCTTCCGCTGTTCCGGAGACTTGGCCGATGGCGGCAGATTCATCCAAGGCGTCATAGCCGCGATCTTTCATCGCGTGCTTGATCTTGGCTGCGAGTTCGTTCGCGATTCCCGCCGCCCGAGTGCGCGCCGCGGGATGCTGGGCGAGGTCCTGGCGGGTAAAGCTGGCGAGCCGGGAGTTTGTCTCCTGCGCGAGCGCCGTGAGTTCCTCGTCGTTGGTTACGTTCAACCGTGGAACGAGATCGGCGATCTCGGTCACGTTCCGAAGAGTAGACGTATGCAAACGGGCCTTCGGCCGCTCCAATTGCGCGGCGAAGTGGGCGACCGCCTGCATGAGACGCGACCACAGCTCGGACGTGGCGCGCGTGAGGGACTGCTTCACCTGCTGATCGATCTCGCGGGCGACGCGAGCCTTCTCCTCCGCGCCAAGTGTGACGCGGAAATCCTCGCCACATGGTATGGGGAGAATGTCGGTCGTCAGGTCGAACTTCTCAGTGAGACGCGACGAGTCCGGATAGTCGCTATCGCGGTACAGAAGGCCAAGGCTGCTGCGGGCCTGCTCGCGATAGGTTGGATAGGCGTCGAGGAACTCCCGCACCAGATTTCCGTACGCCGTCTTGAATTCGCTCATCTGGTTGGTGAACTCGAAATACAGATGAGAGGGGAGCAAGCGGTAGCCCTCGTCCGACCAGGGCAGCGTCACCTTGTAGAAGTACTGGCGGATCTGGCCCGCAAGGGCGCGCAGTTCATCCAGCTTCTCGGCCTGGTCGAGCAGATGCTTGTTGTAGCGGCCGGCGTTCGTGTTCGCTTCGTGGGACTGCGCTACTTCCTCGGATACGCGTTTGTCATGCTTGCGGGCGCTCCACATTGTGATATGAAGACAGATCAGCATTGCTTTGTCGGAAATCATTTCTTTGCAATCCTCCAGAACGTAACCCTGGATCGGTCCTGGGCTACGCGAGTAAATCGCTGTGAGTAACGGCGAACTTGGTGAATTCGGGGGTGGTCGCAATGGCTCGGTTACGAAGCAGAGCATCGCGCATGGACAGGACCTGCAGCTCATCAGGAAGACGCTCAAGGTAGAGCTTCGCTTTCGCAATTGAGCTATCCGTGATGCGGCGGCCGAGTGCCGTGGCAATTGCAATCTGGGCCGATGGATCGCTGGGCAACGGAGCGCCGGTCGGGTTTAGTAGAATCTCGTCGATGGAAGGCAGGGCATGAAAAAGGTTGAGGAAGCCGATGAACTCCGCGGCCACGCCATCGCCTACTGCGCCTTGAATGAGGTGCATGAGCAGCATGTCGTATACGTCGGCAGTGATGGTGGCCTTCCGCGCATCGATTCCGTCCATCGCCCTGGATACCATCTCCCAGGAGCGCGGCGTCGGCCAGGCATTGACACCCGAACGCACGGCCGAATCGTGCAGCAACTCCGTCCGGAAGCGAAGAAATGCGATAATTTCCGGCCTGATCCCTGCCTTGCCGGCCCAGACGCACCACTCGCCAAGATCAGGTTCCAGCGTGAGATGCAGGAAGCGGTTGAGCAGCGGGCGGGGCATGGAGTAGCTGACGCCTCGTTCGGAAGCGGGATTGCCTGCGGCAAGCACTGACCAGCCGGTTGGTAGCCGATAGTCGCCGAGCGCACGATCGAGAACGAGCTGATAGCAGGCGGCTTGGGTCATTGGCGGCGCCGATGTCAGTTCATCGAGAAAGAGAATACCTTCCCCGCTTCTGGGGAGGAAATTCGGCGTGATCCATTCCGTGCGGTCATCCTTGATGCGTGGCAAACCACGGAAGTCGACGGGATCGAGCTGCACGGCGCGTACGTCGATGAATTCGCGCTTCAGCTGCTGTGCGACCTGCTTAACGAGTTGGGATTTACCGACGCCACAGGCGCCCCATATATGGAGTGCAACATTCTGAGGAACGGCGGTGATCAGCGCCTCAATGAGGTGAGAAGGTTTCATGAGTATTGTCCTTTGAAAAGATAAACGGCCTATCGAAGGCCGTCTGGACGCAAGTGTGATGAGTTGGCATTCACGGCTTATGGGCGCGTGTGGTTTTGTTCCAAGAGGAGGCGAAGATGGACGGGCGTGAGTGCGGCAGTACCGATTTCAGTAACTCCCATCGGACGGAACGGATTGGCCTCCTTGCGGACTGGGCGGAGTCTGCCCGGCGACAAGATCCCGCAGCAAGTTGATCTCTTCTCCCTGCCTCATCCAATCCGCGATCAGAGCCTCAAGCGGCCTACGGGCAATCGATAAGTAGGGGTGGTCGTCGTCGGACGCAGAAATGTCCAAGAGGATCAAGAGTAAGAAGTTCATGTGACTCTCCGCAAGAATAGGAGTTGCACTATTCACTAGGTTGGTGATGGGACAGTCGTCTTGAACCCTTGAGGAGGTTGCAGAGCCGATGCGCCGCCTGAATATTGTCTGGGTGGTCATCGCGCCTTGCCGCTCCCATACCCTTGGGCTCGATGTGGTCGGGGATGATGTCCTTGCAGTCGGTAAACGGTAGGTGACAGCAGGCGAGTGCGGGCTGTCTATTCCTCGGCCGGGGTTCCAGTTTCTAGGGCAGGCGTAAGTTGGAGTGGAACACACTCCCCGGTGAGCGTGGTATTCCAGTTCCGGAGATAGCGGCCTTGCGCCGCAACCTTCACGGCTCTCCTGCCTCAATTGTGCGTGAAAGATCTGTCGTGTACCTCGCTACGATAAAAGTCTAGAAAAGTCCGGTAAAGTCTAGTATTGTTCTCTGGATAATCTTATGAAGCAGCATTCCATGCGACGACACGCACAGGAGACCATGGATACCCAATGTGACAACCTGAGAGAGAGTTGCGGAGGTTGCTCCGGTGAAATTGGCGTCACCAGCGTAGCTGACCGTGATCGGGTGTGTGCCAACGTTAAGCGTCGAACTCGACAGAGTCGCTGTACCGGCGCTGATTGCTCCCGTACCAATTGAAACACCGTTATCGAGGAAGGTTACCGAACCCGTCGCCGTTGCCGGCAGCGTTGCAGTAAATGTGACGTTCTCACCATAAGCGGAAGGATTGACAGAGGAGACCACTGTAACCGTGGCCAACGTCTTGCCAATGGTGAGGGTTCCAGCGGTGTAGGTGATCGTGTAGTTCGCGTCGACCGCACCTGCAGCGGTGATCGGGTAGGTGCCCGTCGGCGAGAGCAGAACTGCTGTCGTCGTCAAGCTCGGCTGAGTGGTCAGCGATGCGGATGTATCACCATTCACAAAGCCAGTGTAGGTAGCCGTAAACGCTGGGTTCGCAACATCATAAGCACGCGCTGCGTTGTTGGCCGTAATGTTCAACGCCGCGGTAGTGACCGTCAGGGTTCCATTGACGTAGGCGAACGAGTAGTTCGGCGTGGCCAGGGTGCCGACAGCGGCGGTGATGGCATAGGTTCCAACCGGCGAAGCCGCGGTGGCAGTCGTCGTCAAGCTCGGGGATCCAGTCAGCACTGCGCTGGTGTCGCCGTTGACGAATCCGGTGTAGGTCGGGCTAAACGCTGGCAGAGCGGCGCCGTACACCTTGGTTGCGTTGTTTGCGGTAACCGTCAAGACCGCCTTCGTCACCATCTGAGACAGTGTCGACGAGGTCGCGGAATTGTAGTTGGCGTCGCCCGAGTACTGCGCGGTGATGGGGTAGGTTCCAACCGCGAGCGATGAAATCGAGTACGTCGCGACGCCTGCGGTGAGGGCTACCGGCGTGCCCATGGCAACACCGTTATTGAGAAATTGGATGGTGCCGGTCGGCACCGAGCCGCCGCCGCTCGCGGTCAACGTGCTGGTGAATGTGACATTGGACCCGTAAACGCTCGGATTTGCCGACGAGGTCAGGACAAAATTTGTGCCATTGATGAGCGTGGCCTTATTGACCGTCTGGTTGTACGTGGTTGACGACTGGCCGAATGCCAGGGTCGCCATCAAGAGCACGATCATGCTTGCGATCGCGCCTACAATCTTCGAGTTCCTCATTAAAACCATCCTGAGAGGGGCCACCACCCAGCTCACTGCGTGGCGGTGACCCAAAATGCTAGGCCTGGGCCTAGAAATAATTGGTGTCGCCGCTGTAGGTGAGTGTCAGTGTGTTCGCCCCTACGGGCAGGGTGGAAGTGATGTACGTTGCCTGGCCGGAGCCATTCAGCGCGGTGGTGGGCAAAAGTGTTGTGCCGCCTTCGGTGAACGTGACGGTTCCCGTAGGCACCACCCCGCTTCCGCTGCCGCCCACGGTCAATGTGAACGTGACGGAGTTGCCATAGACTGACGGGTTCAAGCTTGAGGTTATGGAGAGAACGGACGTCGCCTTGGTGACGGTGAGCGTGCCGTTGACGAAGTTGAATGAATAATTGGCTGCGCTCAGTGTTCCGGCCGCAGCGGTGATGGTATAGCTGCCTACCGGCGAGGCCGCGGTGGCCGTCGTCGTCAAACTCGGTGAACCGGTCAGTACCGCACTGGTATCACCGTTTACAAAACCAGAATAGGTCGGGGTGAAGGCTGGGTTGGCCGCACCATACACACGCGAGGCGTTGTTGGCCGTGACCGTAAGATTGGCCTTGTTGACCGTCAGGGGGACGGTAGTGGTGGCCGTGGTGTAATCGACGCCGTCGGTTGGGGTGAAGGTCACAGACAGCGTTTGTGACCCAGCGCCGAGGACAGCGCCTGCAGCCGGGGTGTAGACGAAGGTGCCCGGCACGCTGGCGGTGGCGTTCAGTTGCACCGCGCTCAGCGGCGTTCCGTAAGTGATCGGCGCTGGCGTTGCCCAGGTAATTACCGGAGTTAGTTGGTCGATGTCGTACGTGACACTGCCGGAAGAACTGTTGTAATTTTCATCCCCAGCATAGGCAGCGGTGATCGTGTACGATCCGGCTGGCGATCCGCCGAGGCCGCTGACGCTGAAGGCGCCCGAAGCATTGACGTCACCGGAGCCCCACGCAGTACCGTTGTAGGTGATGCTCATCAGGCCAGTCGCGCCGGCTGTGGTCTGTCCGGTGCAGGTTGTCGCGCTGCTACCGAAGCTTCCCGCAGAGGGTGCGCACGTCACCCCGACCGTCGTCGGCAGCTTCAGTAAAGGCAATATTTCGACGTAAGAAGGAGACAGGCCGGTTGTCACCGCGACCGCAGGAATTCCTATGTTGTAGAAATCGCCCGTTGTGCCGTAACCTGACGCGGATACCGGAGAGACGGTAACCGACTTTGCTGCGGCAAAGGTGCCGTTTCCATTGCCCGCCAGACCATAGACTGCGGTCGAACCTATATCCGCATAGTCAAGATTCCCATCCCCATTGAAGGCTGCAATTAACGAGGGATTTGCACCATAAACAACGGCCGAGCCAAAGGAGGTTATGGCGGTGCCGTTATTAAGCAGGAATCCATAAGTACCACTAGCGCCGGTGATGACGTCTGGATACCCAACATTTCGGAAGTCTCCTACTGCGATCGGTCCGAAAGCAGGCGCATCGGTAAACGTGGACGCGCCGGCGTTGGTAAACGCGCCACTTCCGGTACCAAGGAACGTGCAGGCGTTTGCGCCGGAGCCGTTATAACCAGCAACAAAGATGTCCGGCTTGCCGTCGCCATTGAAGTCGGCCAGTGCAAACCCACCAATACCCGATTGACCGCCGCACGGCCCAGGCGATCCAGTGCTTGTGCTGGGACCTGCCGCAAAGGTTCCGGTTCCAGAACCTATCAGGGTGTAGATACTGTTGGATAAATCGCAGGTCTCGACGATGTCCGGTTTGCCGTCGCCATTGACGTCAGCAATCGTGGCGGTAAAACGCGCGTCTGTGCCCGCACATGCGGTGGATGGCATGGTTGTGCCTGCGCTGAAGGTGCCATTCCCGGCTCCCAAATACACCTGCCCGGAATATGCGTTGACCAGGTCCAGATTGCCATCCCTGTTTATGTCGGCGACAAACCAGTAGGGGCAAGCTGTGATCGGTAAGCTAACCCCCTTGGTGAAGGTGCCACTGCTGCTGCCCAAGAAAATCTGTAGTGTGGCCAACGTGTCGTCACAGACCGCTAGATCGACATACCCATCGTTATTGAAGTCTCCGGAATAAATATTCGCGGCGTTTGATCCTCCGCTTAGAAACTCCAGTGGGGTGGTATCTGGATCAATGCCCGTCACCGTCACTGCTGTGGCGCTAGACGAGCTGGTCGCATATGAGTTGTTCACCTGGAAAACGGCCTTCACGTTGGTTGTGCGTACAGGCAGAGCCCGGCGAAGGGTTGCCGTACCGCTGCTGGTCACCCACACGGTTCCGAGCAGCGCGCCGTTGTCGCAGTAGGTCGCACTGGCGTTGCAAAACTTCATCTGCCCGGCAGTCAGCGGCACTCCGCCCGAGGTCACGGTCGCGGTCAGCGTAATGATCGAACCTGCCGTTGTGCTGGTAGGGGAGACGGCCAACGTTGTCGTTGTGCTACTGGCGGCCAAGGCAGGTTGGCAGAGGAAAAGGATGCTCCCCATCAACATCGCTAAAAGAGCCGAGAGCCGGAAGCGTTTTGTCATGGTCTATCGCCTATCCTTTTCCGCGTGCGTGGACCGCTCACTCACCGGAGCAACAATCTTAGGAACATAGCGATACTATGACAGATATATATATTATGTCTAGTACAAATATGCCGGATATAGAAAAGAAGTCGGGTGGGACCTTGCTGCGTGGAAAAGACCTGGAAAGCTAGACAAGGGGGATGGGTGATGCGAGGCGAGAACGTCGGAGGTTCCAAAAGCAGTGAACCGCCTGGAGAGGCCACGCCCGAAGGCATGCCTCTCCAGACAGATCGGTTTTTACTGAACCGTGACCATGATGGTCACTGGTGCCGGATTTGTCACCGTGCCTGTTCCCGTGGGAGTCACGGTGACGGTATAGGTCCGCGCGGGCTTTGTTGAGGGTGCAGCCCCGCTGCAGGCCATCGAGAAGCCGGCCAGCATGATTGCCGTTGCCGTCAGCAGGACAGCCAGCGTCCTTCTCCGGCGAACCGTAAACGGTGCGCCAAGCAGGACCGCGCCAAACATCACCGCGCCACCGCTCATCCACGGAGCCACAGGAACGTGACTTGCTGCATTCGCATTGGCCGTGATCGTCAGCACGGAGGATCCGGCTCCGCCACTGGTGAGTGTGACAGAAGGCGCGCTCGCAGAAACACTCGACGCCGCGCCATCGGTCGAGGTGACGCTGGTCGCAAAGGAAACCGTCCCGACGTAGTTGGTCGAAGTCAATCCCAGCATGACGCTGGTGCTCCCGCTAACCGATTGCGTGCTCGAGGTGAGCGTGTACGCCACTATGGGCGCCGGGTTGACGGTCAGTGTAACCGTCGATTCGGCTGGGCTGTAATCGACTATGTCGGTCGGGGTGAAGGTCACTGAAAGCGTCTGCATCCCTGCTGCGAGCACCGTACCCGCCGCCGGAGTGTAGGCAAAGGTGCCGGGTACGCTGGCTGTGGCATCCAACTGCGTCGTGCTCAGCGGTGTGCCGTAGGTAATTGCCGCTGGCGTTGCCCACTTAATTGTAGGAGTCAGCTGGTCAATGGTGTAGCTGACGCTGCCGAAAGCGCTGTTAAAATTTGAATCCCCGGCATAGGTCGCAGCAATGGAGTACGACCCGGCTGGCATCCCTCCGAGCCCGCTCACACTGAAGGCACCTGACGCATTCACGTTGCCGGAGCCCCACGCAGTCCCGTTGTAGGTGATGCTCATCAGGCCAGTCGCGCCGGCCGAGGTCTGTCCGGTACAGGTTGTCGCGCTGCTCCCGAATCTTCCCACGGAGGGCGCGCACGTCACCGCAACCGCCGTCGTCGGGAGTGTCAACATAGGCATAATTTCCACGTAGGATGGAGACAGGCCGGTTGTGATTGCGACCGCTGGAATTCCGACGTTGTAGAAGTCGCCTGTTGCGCCCAACTCTGATGCGGGTACCGGAGAGGCAGCAACTGACCTCGCTGCGGCGAAGGTGGCGTTTCCATTGCCCGCCAGACCATAGGCTGCGGTCTCACCAATATCCGCATAGTCAAGATTTCCATCCCCATTGAAGTCTGCGATTAACGATGGTGTCGCTGCATAAGAAACAGCCGGGCCAAAGGAGGCGATGGCGGTACCGTTATTCAGAAGGAACCCGTACTGGCCCGAAGCTCCGGTGATGACATCGGGATACCCAACATTTCGGAAATCTCCTACTGCAATCGGTCCAAAAGCGGGCGCATCGGTAAACGTGGGCGCGCCGGCGTTGGTAAACGTGCCACTTCCCGTTCCGAGGAAAGTGCAGGCGTTTGCATCGGAGCCGTTATAACCCGCAACAAAGAGGTCCGGCTTGCCGTCGCCATTGAAATCGGCCAATGCAAACCCGCCAATACCTGGGACGCCAGAGCCACACGGCCCAGGCGTCCCAGTGCTTGTGCTCGGACCCGCCGTAAAGGTCCCGGTTCCAGAACCGATCAGGGTGTAGATATCGTTAGATAAATCGCAGGTCTCGACGATGTCAGGTTTGCCGTCACCATTCACATCAGCAAAGGCAGCGGTGAAACGCGCATCTGAGCCCGCGCACGGAGTGGATGGCAGGGTAGTGCCTGCGCTGAAGGTGCCGTTGCCGGCTCCCAAATACACCTGCCCGGAATACGCGTTGACCAAGTCCAGATTGCCATCCCTGTTGATATCGGCAACCATCCAGTGGTTGCCATCATTGACAGGTAGGCTGACCCCTGCGGTGAACGTGTTGCTACTGCTTCCCAAGAAAATCTGAAGAGTGCCGAGTACGTCGTCATACACGGCTAGATCGACATACCCATCGTTATTAAAATCCCCAGCATAGATCGCGCCGGCGTTTGATCCTCCGCTCAGAAACTCCACTGGGCTGGTATCTGGATCAATGCCGGTCACCGTCACGGCTGTAGCGCTAGACGAACTGGTCGCATACGTGTTGTTGACCTGGAAAACGGCCTTCACGTTGGTGGTGCCTACAGGTAGCGCCCGGCGAAGGGTCGCCGTGCCGCTGCTGGTCACCCACACAGTTCCGAGCAGCGCGCTATTGTCGCAGTAGGTCGCACTGGCATTGCAAAACTTCATCTGCCCGGCAGTCAGCGGCACTCCGCCCGAGGTCACGGTCGCGGTGAGCGTGATCACCGAGCCCGCCGTTGCGCTCCCCGGCGAGACGTCCAGAGTGGTGGCCGTGCTATTCGCAGCCAGCGCCGCGGTGGAAAGAAGAAGGATGCTCATTATCAAGAGCACCGGGATCAAGGAAAGAGGCGAAAGACTCCGAAGGATGTTCTTCTGTGTTTTGGGACTGTGGGCAAAAGTCATGATGTAACTTCCTTAAAATCAGTCGATAAGACTGGGCTGGAGATGCGCAAAACAAACCCAAGAAGGAGATTGACTACGCACGAACGGTTTTATGGATTGAGCGGTTGAACAAACAGCCCACAAAGGAATGGCTGAATCGCCAGTGCGGCAGTGAAGGGATCAGTGCTCGACAAACGTCTACGGCGAACCGGTCTCAAGCACGTCCTGCTGGGCCGCACTTTCCCGGTCGATTCTGTTGGCCTCTTCGATGGAAATCGGTAGCGCCGGAATGGCGTCCTGCGCCAGATCCCAGCGCCAGGTCAGATATTTGCTCTTTGCCGCCTGCTCATCGAGGTGCTTGTAATACGCTTCGTCAGCGCCCTCGTGAACGACATAGAGGGCGGTTGTCTTTGGCGCGGCATCCCTCAAAACGACCGAAGGCTGCGGATAGTTGGACGGAGTGTTGAAACGAAGCATCTTGTCGAAGCGCCGGTGGCCAGCCGTGAGCGCGTCGATGATTTGTTTCTCGTACATGTCCTCGAAGGGGAGCCAATTCTCGTCGACCATCATCACGTCCATCTTCTTGAGCGATGCAATGCCCAGATCGCTGAAGCTGAATGTGCCGATGGTCATCAGGTGGAAATTGGGATGGGCCCGCAACATATCAAACTCTCCACTGAACGCCTTCGAGAAGCGCTTGAGGATGGAATCGTCCATGAGCAGCGGAAAGTCCGGCATGTGTTTGGCGATGAAGTTGTGGCCATACTGGGTGTGCTGGAGCTCTTTGTATTCCGCTATCAGGAGCATGAGCCGCTTCTTGCCCGATTCCCCGGATGCAATCTTGGAAAGTGTTGCCAACCGGCGCGCGGCGATGTCGTCTTTTGCCTCAACCCTGAAAGGTTCAGGGACGAAGAGGATATCCGCCAAAGGGAGCCCCTTCGTGGTCTTGTCCCTCACCGCGGCATGAATGCGATTCCAGATCGTCCACCAGTTACGTTTTCCGGCAAACCCCGGAGCCCATTGATTCAACTCGGCCTGGTGCCAGAGATAGTGCAAGGTTGCGCGCAGAGATAGCTTGCGGCCATCGGAAGCCACCTCGGTCTTGTCTGAGTCACCGGCGACAGTTGGAGCGCGCCCGCCGCCATCGGTTAGGCTGAAGTCCAGTTTGAGGGTCGTGACTCCATCCGGACCTTCCTGAATTGCCGATCCGAGTACCGCGCCGTAGCCGGTCATTTCCGGGGGTAGTTCATAGGAATCGCACTCGGCTGTGTGCTCCTGAGCGCTGTTTGGCATGCGCTTGCAGAGGTAGGTGTCCCCAAGGCGAGAGATGTACATCGGGATGCCTTCGTCCTGCTCGTGGCCCGCCTCGGAACGCCGGCAGAGACAGCGTGGTCTCACTTCCTCGATATTGGGAGAGTTGTACGCCTGGGCGAGCGCTACAGGAAACGCCGGGTCAGCGGAATCTACCTCAAAATTGGCGATCTTGTACCGAGCCATGGCGATGCCTCTCCATATATATAATTGTAATATCAACACTATTATATATATTTACAGAAAAGCAAGAGAATCGATTAATCGCTTCGAGTCTGCCCGGCACAAATCAGATTTGATCGGTTCTATTCGGGGAGGATTTGTCCTGCGGCGCCATCTGGGGAGTCGTTGGCTGCACTGCTTGCTCGGATGGTTTCGTATAGTGCTGGCGGCATCGGAAAGCTGCCGCCCAGCGCATGGTTATGTTGCCAGGGGCGTCATTCCGGTGAAAGGTTTAACATGCCACTGGATGCAATCGAGTTCTGCCACTCTCGGGATGTTATCTACGTAGTAAATGACGGGTAGGCGACCATTCAGGAACAATTTTCCTTTCCGATGTTGTCTGGCGTATGTAATCGTGTATAGGTCAGAAACCGTCTTCTGTGCTTCTGCGTCGGAGGAATCAAATAATGTCCTCAAACAACGAAATTTTGCCAGTTCTGATAGGAGGTAGCGCACTCGCTGCCTTTCCCTCCATTTCAGCCACGGAATCAGCGTTCCTAAAGCAAGCAGCAGGCCTCTTTGCAGACGAATATTACGACCATGCTCTATTAGATATATGGAACGCATCTGTGGCCAACCTGCGACGCCGCGTGGAGGCCTATAGCACTGAGCTTTTCATCTCGGTCGTGAAGGATGAACCCGGCCGAAAGAAATTCAATTCCGATGGTGAATCTCTCAGCGAGCGTTGGTCGGGTGTTGACGATTTAGTGCTAATCGAAGGCTCTGCACGGCTCGGCCTGTTGAATAAGAAAGCCGCCAAAGCGTTAGAGATGATCAATTGGATGCGAAATCACGCCTCGCCTGCACACGGCACCGATCAAGCAGTTGAAAGAGAAGATGTAATAGCTCTTGTACTCTTGCTGCAAAAGAACCTCTTCGAGTACCCGCTTCCGGACCCTGGTCATTCTGTCGCGGGAATATTCGAGCCGATAAAGAAGAAACTGCTCGACGAAGCCGGTCTTGACCTACTGCGGGCCGAAATCAATGGCCTCCGTAAAACCGATGTTCGCACCGCATTTGGCTTCATGTTGGATGTCATAAGCGATGGGAGTACACCCGCAATCGAGAATGCAAGGGAGCTGTTTCCCTCAATATGGGAAAAAAGCAGCGAGGATCTTAAAAAAACCGCCGGTCTGAAGTATCACGCTCTTGTCGTCGAAGGTGGCCCCTCATCGACGGATGCGAAAACGCGACTGCTCGAGACACTAGTTGTGGTGGATGGCATCGCATATATTCCGGAGGGGGCGAGGGCGACCATTTACAAACGAGCCGCTCAGGCGCTAGCGAAAGCTAAGGATTCTTCCTATGGATGGGACGATGAGAATAAAGCGGCAAGATCGCTAGCGCAATTCGGACCACATGTTCCAAAGATTGCGTTTGACGAAGTGTATCAGGAGATACTAGCAGTGTGGTGCGGCAATTTTTGGGGTAGTTCAAACGCGGACATCATACTTGATGACTTCATAGCTAGGCTGGATACGCAGGATTTAAGGAGGGTCGTTGAGCTCTTCGTCAGCAATGACAGAGTTCGTTCCGAACTGTTTCAGAGCAAGCCTAACAGCAAGGCTAAGGCGCTTCTGGAGCGGATAAAAGGAGCCTTTACACTTGAATCACACAAGAATGAGGTCGACGTGGCGATTGCCTCCCTCTAGTGCACGCCTGTCCGTTAAACAGCAACACTGGATTGTCAGTCGCACACTGTCGGGTCGCGGACGGATCACTGGCAATCCTTCCCCAATTCGGTAAGGGAAGAGTAGCCGACAAACCGGGACTACAGTTGCGGCAAGCGCGTTATCATGGTTTGTTCTCACAATAAGAGAGTTACAAGCTTAGGGCGACGGCGGTCGCAAAAGGGTGAATATGTTGGCGGAGCAAGAGAGAATCGACCTCGATCTCGTAAATGATTATCAAGAGAAGTATGTTGTTTTCCTTGACTTGCTAGGCTTCGGCGAACTCGTCAGGAAGGTCGGACAAGATGTCCTGGAACGTCATCGGGTTGTTGAAGCTCTCAAATTGGTTAATGGCACGCTTTGTCAGATGCCCGTTATCGATCTGCGGTTTACCTGCTTTTCTGACTGCATTATTCTCTCTGCCGAGCACACGGCTAATGCGCTCTGGGAGATTTTCCGGTCCATCGAACTGCTGACTATTAACCTCTTGCAATACGATATCTTAGTGCGCGGTGGATTGAGCGTAGGGCTGACTCATCACAGCAAAGATTTCGTATTCGGGACAGCTGTGTTAGAGGCATATGATCTAGAGAGAAAAAAAGAAAAGGCCAGCGGCCCGCTCGTTCTACTGTCGCCTGAAGTCGTGCAGGACGCGATGAAATTAGGACCTGACTTCGCACAGTGGATCAAAGAAGACGGACCGGACCGTCATTTTGTGCACTACCTCATGCGCTACGCGGAGTACACACCCGAACGGCAAGCCGGCAAAGTGCTCCTCGAACCTCCCGCCAAGAGAATCGTTTACTTTATTTGCCAAAGGCTCAACAATGACAAGGACGGCGTGCTTAAGAAAGCCCAGTGGTTTCAGACGTACTGGAATAGCGCCGTGGCCGAACGCGGCGTGCTGCCTCGGATCGAGGCGGGAGTAACTCTCAAAGAGCCTGAAGAAGGTCCGACAATCATCACCCGTCGCTTGCTGGCCCCAGTCATTGTTCGCCGAGATGCAGAGTCCCTCGGGTAAATTTCGCGCACATGCGGCGCATTCCAGATATTACTCCCAATTTACTGGCTACTCTTCCCCTATCCGCTAATGGAAGGGTAGCCGTTCTATTCACCAAAGATTGCACCATTCTGATCCCGGATGCCGCTCCACTCCACGGATTGGCCGCGTGAGATCACACGTTCACCTCGGGAATGATGAGGTGTAGCATTCCTAGTTATGGACTCTACGCAAGTTCCTCGCCACTACAAGGTCGACGCTCCACTGCCAAAAACCCGCCGCGGTGCCCGCGACGAAATCGAATATTGGGCAATTCATGTGAATGACGGACAACAGGGCTCGGAATACTGTCTGCAAGTCGAAAGTCGTCTGACCACTTTGCGGCATTTGGAGCAGGCCATGATGCATGACGAGAAAGCCAGCATTACAAACAATCACGAGCTTCCCGTGTTCATCTCACATAGCAGTCAGGACGAAGCCCTAGCTGCGGCTTTGATCGACCTGCTGGAATCGGCAATTGGCCTTGTTGCTAGTCAGATTCGTTGCAGCAGCGTGGATGGTTACCGATTACCAGTGGGCGTCAATTCAGAAGAAAGGCTCCGGGAAGAGGTGAACGCTGCAAAGGTGGTCATCGGCCTCGTCACACCAAACAGTCTGGGATCAGATTTCGTGATGTTTGAGCTCGGGGCACGTTGGGGCAGCAGCCGATTCATGGCTCCATTATTGGCCGGAGTGAAGGCTTCCGACCTGAAACAGCCCCTGAATCTCCTGAATACCCTTTCCGCTCATAAAGAATCTCAGCTTTGCCAGCTTGTTGAAGACATTGGTGCACAGCTTGGAGCGACGCTACAAAGCCCTGCGTCCTATTTGCGTAATGTCACGCTTGTAAAGCAATTGGCGGATGCGACCCGAAACACAGCGACGGAGCAGGCTGCACAAATGGTGGCGGCGCTTCAGCAAGAGAACAGCCTGCTCGTCGGTGAGAATGCCCAATTGACGGAGAAGTTGCGATTCAGGAGCTCAGTGCAGAGAATCGCCGGGCACAGCTACGCTGATGGGGACAACGAAGAGATTTGTTCCAGATGCGCAGAAGTTGACTTACAACCGGTTCACCTCCTCGATCTGAATATCGATGGTCGAGGCAAAATGGCTACTTGTCCACAATGCAAGACTGCCTCGGGCAGCCCTGCGCCGCCGATCTCAAGGAAAAGGGCAGAAGAGATTGCTCGAAAACGGGCCGAGCAATCCTCATAAGATTCTGAGTTTCGGTGGCAAACCGGCCAATTGAAGCGCCGCTGTCAGATCACGGGCTACACGTCAACACCAATTAGTAAACTTTCCGACAAGCCTTCGGCGTGGATGATACTTTCCCAGCCTGACACTGCTGGTGGCAGCATCACGGTGCGCTCCCTGGCAGCATAAAATCTAGCATTGGGCGGCAGCACGGCGCTGCAATGGGTGGCAGCACTGCTTGCCGTCAGCATGGAGCGCTCAGCGCCCAAGCAACACGGGTTCCGCGCACGCCGCATCATCGTTCCTCACCAAGTTCACCCGGCGGCTAACTTGGTACCGTCGCATCAGGCCGGGATTGAAGGGCTTCAATAGGTCACAAATAGTGTCCGTCTTCTGATAGCCGGGGTCGAGCCAGAGGTCGTAAGTGTCGTCGGGCAGGATGACGGGCATGCGGTCGTGGACGTCGGCACAGAGTGCGTTCGGCGTCGTGGTGATAATGGAACAAGTCTCAACCATGTTCCCTTCGGGATTCTTCCACTGCTCCCAGATTCCGGCGAATGCGAAGATCGATTCGTCGGCCATGGTGAAACAGAACGGGGTTTTCGTCTTCCCATTCTTCGCCCACTCGTAAAAGCCGTCCCCTGGAATCAGGCAGCGCCGTTTCTTCAACGCCTCGCGAAACGCTGGTTTTAAGACCACGGTCTCAGCACGGGCATTGATCATCTTGTAGCCAATGCTGGCGTCCTTTGCCCAGAATGGAATCAACCCCCAGCGCATCTTCGAACCGATACGTCTAGGTTCCTCGGGATGTTGGCGGATCACCGGGATGTTCTGAGCAGGAGCGATGTTGAAGCGCGGAGCCCAGTCCTCGGGCTCGATGTCGAAGCGTCCGGCGAGCTTATCGACGCGGGTGAGACGGTAGCGTCCGCACATGGGGAAGAAGTATAGCTGAAGGGGCTTCAAATAGCGTTGATGTCTGCGCTCTCCAGCACTCGCTTGTGTGCTCCTTCGCGAGCAACCTTAAGCATCGCTTTTCCCACCTGCTCCGTCGTCGTTACGTACTTCGGCAACCAGCGGACTCCCAGCGACAGCAGCGGCTTCAGCACCACGATGAAAGCCTGATACAGCTTAGTCTTCGAGCGTATTCCGTGTAGCGGTTGTATCGCCGCAGGCCGGAACATATACGCACCCTTGAAGGGCATCCGAAGCAGCGCGTTTTCCGTAGCGCCCTTCACGCGAGCCCACATCACCTGCCCTTTCTCGGTGCTGTCCGTCCCTGCTCCCGTGACGTACACAAAAGTCATCCCCGGATTTAGCCTGACCAAGGTCTCCGCCGCCGCCATGGTCATCCCGTAGGTGACTCGGCGGTAGTCGGCCTCGTTCATTCCTGCTGATGAGACGCCAAGGCAGAAGAAACAGGCGTCATATCCGATCAGCTCTCTCTCAATCGCCGACAAATCCAGCAGGTTCCCGTGCACGATCTCGCGTAATTTCCCGTTCTGTTGCCCGGTCGCCTTCCGGCCAACCGTCAGCACCTGCTCCACACCGGAATCCAGCAAGCATTCGCGTAATACGCCTCCGCCCACCATTCCCGTCGCGCCAAAGATGATTACCTTCATCTCACGCCCTCCCACGAGCAACGCTCAGAGCCGTACCAAACATACTCCGTCGTCCTCCTTATGTTTAGGGAATCCCCGGCATCATGCTTGGGCGAGTATCGGCTGAAAGGCTTGAGGGAGCGCGGGATGGTGTTCAGACGCCCACCTTTCGCAAAGTGGGCATCGGCAAGGGCGCAGAACATTTCCTAAGCAGCCCGTTTCTGGATATCTTCCGTCTCCTCGGGCACAGAGATTTTTTTTCCCAGCGCAGAGGTCAGCGGGTAGGCTAGGTCGTATTCCGCGATCATCTCTTCTCTTTTTTGAGCAGATGTCATCGGCGGTGCCGAGGTCAGCGGAAAGGCCAAGTCGTATGCAGTGATCGTCTCTTCTGGGCTCAACGACACCGATGGAAACTTGAGAACTTTGTTCGGTTTGTGCGCGGAAAGCTTCCCCGGCGCAGAAGTTAGCGCGTAGATTGCGTCATATTCAGCGATCATCTCTTGTCTTTTGTGCTCAGAGATTGTCCCCGGCTGCGAAATCAGCGGGAAGGTCAAATCATAGTCAGCGATCATCTCTGCTCTATTGGACATATATCTCCCTCCACATTGCTTGGAGCGAGTCCTGCTCAATTGAGTTGTCTCCAGATGCCAGCCCTCACACAATCCGTTGCACCGGAGAAGCTGCTGCGCTGATGTTCTGCGCGGGAGCAATGTTGTAGCGCGGAATCCAGTCGTCCTCGGGCTCGATGTCGAAGCGTTCGGCGAGTTTTTCGACACGGGTTAGGCGGTAGCGTCCGCACATGGGAGAATTCTATCATCTTCGCTATTTGTTCGCCGATTGGATTACAATCGACTGCTGTGCGACTCCTACCGGCATTTGCGGAAGGTTCGGCTCCCACCGTGGAGTGGCTCTTCCTCGACCTAAACTCCTACTTCGCCTCGGTGGAGCAGCAGGAGCGCCCGGAACTGCGGGGTCGCCCTATCGGCATCGTCCCGCTCATCACGGAGCACACCTGCTGCATTGCCGCCTCCTACGAAGCCAAGGCATACGGCGTGAAGACGGGCGTCAACGTAGTAGAGGCAAAGCAGTTATGCCCACACATTGAACTCGTCGAAGCCCGGCCTAAACTCTACGTCGAGTATCACCACCGCATCGTAGAGGCCGTCAACTCCTGTATCCCGGTCACCAGTGTGATGTCAGTGGATGAGATGGCGTGCAGGTTGATGGGGCGGGAACGTGCCCTTCCCAACGCGACGACTATCGCGGTCGATATCAAGCAGTCGCTCCGCACCGTGGGATCAACGCTGCGGTGTTCGGTCGGGCTGGCTCCCAACCGCTACCTGTCCAAGATCGCCTCCGACCTCTGCAAGCCGGATGGGCTGACGGTTTTTCTGCTCCGTGATCTGCCGCAAGCTCTCTACTGCCTGAAGCTGTCGGACCTGGTGGGCGTCGGCCACGCCATGGAGAGGCGAATCCACGGCAGCGGGATCACGACGGTGGAGCAGTTGTGCCAGCTTTCGCCGGAGCAGATGCGGCGAATATGGAACAGCGTCCTCGGAGAGCGCCTCTGGCACTGGCTGCGCGGAGCCGACTTTCACGACCCGGAGTTTAAGAGGAAGAGCCTCGGCAAGCAGCATGTTCTTGCGCCGAAGTACCGGACACGGGAACAGGCGTTTTGCGTGGCTCTCAAGCTGCTGCACATCTCCGCCGCAAACCTGCGGAAGCTGAACATGTGGGCGGGCGGGATTGGGGCGGTGGTGGAATTTCTGCGGAAGCGTCCGGCGCGGTTCGGCGGCGAAGGCGTGGATGTTCCAGCGTGGAAGGCTCACATGCGAATTCATGAGTGCCGGGACACCGTGATCCTCCAGCGGCACCTGACCAAGTTGTGGGAAACGTGCCCGGCGCAGGAGCCATTGCAGGTCGGCGTCTGGCTCTTCAATCTCGTGCCGGATGAACTGCACACACTCTCGTTGTTCGAGGACGACGAAAAGCGATACCGCATCAGCACGGTGGTCGATGAGCTGAACCAGCGCTATGGGCAGAACGCCGTGTACTTCGGCGGGATTCACTCCGTGCTGGACTCTGCTCCAACGCGAATCTCGTTCACATCCATTCCCGACGTGGATGACTTCTGATTCCTGACGGACAAGCTTCCACGTGTGATAGCGGCCACACGGCGGCGGGTAGCCATAGCCCTGGCAACCCGCCCGCAACCTGTTGGCGCTCGCTATGTGGTTAGGCCATCCACGCCCAGGAATGAAAGCCGGAGACCTTCTTAAAGGATTGGTCCATGGGCGGATAATCCCAGGGGTTTGTGAACACTCCATATCCGAGGATCCACTCGTCGGACGGAGTCGCGCATCGCGCCAGGCGATCAGCCTCGGACCCCGTCCACAACAATGCGGCCGATGCCGGGACGATGATCCCGTCTTCCGCAAACGCCTTGATGAGGCGATCACGGACCTCGAGCACCTCGGGCGCGCTCTCCAACTCGCCGGGATCCTTCGCGCTTTCTTCCTCGAGGGCCTTGTCTATGACGACTTTCAACTCGCCATAGATGGCCGCAACTTGTGGGAATTCCGGCAGCAGCAACCCAAAGGCGCCGCCGATACCCGCACTTGATGACATCAGCAATTCTCCTTGTCGTCCGTGAACTTCAGTTTGTCGTACAGGTCGGCCACTTCCTTACCCAGCCGACCGGTCGCCGGCTGCCAGGTAGTTTCGACCGTTCGGACAGGGTTTCAGCGAGCAGTGTCCGTTTTCGGAGTTCTTCGCGGCACCTCGCGCATAGAGAGTCTATCGCACTTGTTAGATAAGTCCGATTTGTAGTTATTAAACAACAGGCGATCATTCGCTTGGATGGCCAAGCCAAAGCCTAACAACGCAGACGTCCTCGTGGGTCTTGGAGAGCGTATTCGGAAGCTCCGGAAGAAGCGCGGCTGGACACAGGAAATCATGGCTGAGAAGATCGGCATGGATCGTAGCTTTATTGCGGATCTGGAGCGCGGCAAACGCAATATTACGATCTTGAACCTGGTTGTGCTTGCTCAGGGTTTTGACACTACGCTGTCGCAATTGCTTTCGCGCCTGTAAAACACGGGCTGGAAGCTCCCCTAAATCACCTCTGGTTGCCGGATCTCACTGATGCTATCCAGCGTGTAAACATCGTTCCATTCTCTGCCGCAATCCGTGCAACTCATCGGCTGCCAGGCTGTGCCTGCTTGCACGTCGAACTGCCGCCCTTCGATATTGCTGCTCTCACAGAATGGGCAGGCAACACCGCGGCGTTGGATGTAGGGCTTCACCTTGTCCTGCCAGCAGCGGCGGCAAACCGTGCCCTGCTGCTGATGCGTGTTGTCGCACTCGCAGGCCTCAGGAATCTCCTCGGGGTGTTTGCGCGCGTCCAACAGGTCATCGGCGATGTGGCGAAGCAACTCATAGCAGGCGTCCGGCATGATCTCCGGACGCTCGTCTTCTCCAAACTCGTTCACCAGGAGATCGTCAATCTGGTCGAGGATGGCGGAATCAGTGGTGGATACGGGGTTGCTCGAATCGAGATTGATGCTCACGATGCGCGCCTTCGGGCCCAGATTAATGCGCTCGCAGAGAGCATCAATCTGCTCCACTGTCAGAGGCTTCGTGCCATCCTCAAAATGGTCAAAGCTCGGCAGGTCCTTAGCCACATTCTTGCTGGAGCGATCGCTCAAGCCAAGGTTCGTCAAGGTCAATTGCCAATTGCGCAGAGCCGCCAGCACGGTAGCGCACTCGCGGTGATTGAGCCCGCCGGCCAACTTCAATTCGGTTGCGTGTTTCAAGATTGAACCTCGGCTTACATCGTGAATAGGAGTGCTGTGCTCGGCGCCGGTCCAGCTGAGCGTCCGTCGCGTATGCCCGGAGTAAAGAGCCTGCATGTTGCGGTTCATCGTTTTAGAGGAAAAGATGCAGGGCAGGTCACGTCTAGTCCTCATCGGAGAGCATAATGGTGATGACCGGTTCGCCATTGTCGCCCGGCCCACAGAGTGCTTTCAGAATCACCGTCTCCCGCTTCGTCCGGTTGATCCGCTTACCGCCCACACACACCCAATTGATCACCGTCACAGGAAAGCGGATCTCCGAACCTCCGCGCTTGGCCGCCCACTTGAACATTGAGAGCACGTCCCACAACCTGCCGGAGATGTCCTGGCACGGCGGCAGCGGCGTATCCAACTCCGAAACTGTCTTAGCAAACGCCGCGATGGTCATGGCGACCGGGAATTTGATCCCAGCCTCGGCGCAGATGTTGAGGCCGGGTCGGAAGGTGAAGGATGGATCATTGAGGCTGACGAGGACGCCATCCTCGATTGCCTGCGCGCGGCTGTAGGAGGACAATACTTCTCCAAAAACTTCTTCCATGCTCATCTCAAATTCCTCTCGCATGGGCGCTGTGTTCAGCGCGCCCATGCGTGTGGTTGTTCGGTCATCGGCAAGGCATCACGATCTGACGGTTCATGGTCAAATCCATACCGGTGACCGGCTGAAATTCAGCAGCCGAGTTCTTGTCCTTCAGGATGAGCCTGACGCGGTCGCTTTCGGGAACCGACCGAAGAATGTCGCGGATGAAGTTCGCGTTGAAAGCGGTCGTGATCGGTTCCGCCACGTACTCAACGTCCAGCGTCTCCTCCGTCTCGCCGTTCTCGCTGTTATGAGCCGACAGAACCAGGGAGTTCGCTTCGAAGTGCATTTTTACGCTCATCACGCGCTCGTCGGCAAACTGGGCAACGCGCTGCAGAGAGTTGCGGAGCGCATTAGTGTCAATCACGACCGAGATGGTCTGATCCTTCGGAAGCACGGCCGCATAGTTGGGAAACTGCCCGGTCATCTTCCGCGCGGTCAGAGTTTTGTTTGCAACCCTGAAAAACAGACTGTTGTCGTCGTGAGCGAACGTCACCATGCCATCCTCGTACGGCGTGAGCAGGGCCATGAGCGTGCCGAGCGCCTTCTTAGGAATCAGCAGCTTTGTGGCGCCGGTGATCCCTGGCAGCGGCTTGTCGATCTTCAGGTAGCCAAGCCGGTGCCCATCCGTGGCAACCATCACGACACCTTCGGAGCTGATTTCAAACTGCGTCCCGCCCAATGTGTAGCGGCTCTCCTGGTCTGACACCGCAAAGATGGTCTTCTGAATGAGCGCGCTGAATATGGGAACTGGCACATCGATCCCGGCCGCCGGAAACGCGGGCAGGACCGGGAAGTTTGACGCTGCCATGCCGATCATCTTCGTCTTACTGCGGCCGGCCTTGATGTTCACCCAATTGTTTTCGGCCAGAGAGAAGAACACGTCGCCTTCGGGGAGCAGCTTGATATAGTCGTAAAGCTTCCTCGCCGGAAGGGTGATCGTCCCGTCTTTGGCGATGGCGGCCGGGCAGGTGGTCCTCAGACTGCAGTCCAGGTCGGTCGCAGCAATGTGCAGCGATCCATTGTCAGTCTTGAGCAGGACATTGGTAAGAATGGGAATGGTGGTCTTGCGCTCAGTCGCGGACTGAACGGCGGAGAGTTCACGAAAGAGATCCGACTTTTTGACGACAAATTCCATTGGGAATGCTCCTGGGTGTGAAAGTGGGGGAGGGGCCGTACGGTGTCTGGGCGATGTTTACGCAATAAGCGGAAGCTGCTCGGCGGGTTCTTCGCGTTCCGCTGGTGTCGCCGGATTAGGCATTGGGATGACGGTGCCCTGGCGGTACTTGTTTTCGAGCGCGTCCAGCAAGGCCAGTTCGCGCTGCCGAGTAGAACTCGCCGCCGCCTCGTTGACCTTTGCCACAAGGTTGAGCCTGACGGCTTCACGCTGGATCGCCCGTTCCACATCGGAAAAGGTGTACCCGGCATCACCGTGGCACGGCCATTGCATTAAGTGGTTCACAAAGGACGCAATGCTCTCGGGGCTGTCGAACCATGTTTCAGTGAAGCCCTGACGATCAAAGTGAGCTACATGCCCGTAACACATGGACAGCTGCGCGTAGAGCTTTTCGGTGAACCGTCCGGCCAGAAAGCCGGTCAGCATGAAATGTAGGAAGTTGTTGCCAAATGCAGCCTTTTCGTCAGCGGTACTCCACTTGGTAGGCAGGAACTCGGAAGCGGTGAAAAACGTATGCATGGAAGATACCTCGATTGGGTAGAACGCGGAACCAGTGGAGGGGGCAGGGGCAAGTCCAGTCAGTGGCTCCTGGGCCAATGAAGTCCACTAGGCTGCGTAAATGAACTTCTTGAGCGGCTCAATTGCCGTGGACAGATGCACGAATTCGGAGCCTCTGGCCATTACGAAGGCTCCGTGACGCCTGCTTGTGGAGCATCCAAATCGTTATTGTGTCCTCCGGCTTGCGACTCATCTGCGTCATCGAGCGCCGCCAGCACTCGTTCGAGGTTCCCAATAGCCGCGGCGACGGCAGCGCGGGCAACTACAAGTTGATCACCGGTGCTTGCCGCTTCATTGTGGATATCGCCAAACTCGCGGATGATGAATGTCACCAGCGTGTCGCCGGTGTCCGCATCCTCGCGCAGGCGGCCGTTGTCGTCGATGAAGTGATCCCAGCTCCGGACGGAGCCTTCATAGCCTTTGGCCGCAAAGCGGATGATCTGGCGCAGCGTGAGGCCGCGCGAAGGTGAGGGTGAGACGAGATTAATAGCCATGGTGTAAAAGCCTCTTGTGAAATTAGGCGGCGGTAGGAAGACCCAATCCCCGCCAGTATGGGTGAAGTGCGAGTGAGTCTTGCCTTTCTTCTGCGGGTGCCTGGGATCGCGGATGATGTGCGCGGGATTGACTAGATTCACCTCGCCGATGACCATCCAGGCGAAGAGCACTGCGCAGCGCGGCCAGTCGTTGCTTGACGGTGGGCCGGGAACTGGTCTGCGGCTGGCGCTCGACAAAGGCAGTGACGTGTGCCGGACCCAACTGGGCGAAGAAGGCAGAGAACTGGCGCACCGCCTTGAAGTAGGCGCGGCGGGTATCGTGGTTGCGGACGGGTCCGAAAGGCCGCGGGAAGAAACCGCCAAGATCATCCCTTTTGAGACAGCCAAACTCAAGCAAATATGGTAGACACTGGTCCAAAAGGCTAGCCGGAACACCTGCTGTAAGCTATTGAACCCAAAACGTCAGATCAGCGGACTTTGCCCTGTCTCAAAAGGTGTGGGCTTAGATACCATCAAGTAACTCTTTCCTGATCTGCTACGACTCCTTGACCTCCCAAGCGCGCAATCCTTCATAGCTGAAGCCAAGAAAGCAGGTGATGGATTGGTTTTCAGATCGCCCCCGGTTGAAATTGCCTCGAGCCGGCACGAAAAACGCCTTGAGCCCACCTTGAGTCTCAATCTCGCCACTTTGAGGAGCATCAATGCGCGTAATTCTCCCAGGGAGACGAACGAGTTGAGAGGTGTTCTCCCAGAAGTCTTGTGCTTTGCTCCATTCTCCGAGTTGAGAATGATGAACAAGTTGTGCAATTCCTGAACCAGATCCTAGCCATTCAAGGCTTTTAGTTCTGTGACGATGAAATCTAGTCCGATTTCTACACTCTTCAATGTATCGGTTGGCGGAGTCGATGGCGATTACAGATCCCCCAATAGCTTGGAGCGCGTAAACAACATATGAATAGAACACAGCCTCCAATGAATTGGCATTTGTCCTCCAATATCCTATGCGTTCCAACACTGACTCAAATGAGGGAGGACTATCCATTTGCCTTACCGCTTGAACCCACAATCGCAAATTTGTGTCGATGTGGGGTTCTTCGCGTAGGTTCTTTTCGAGTAGCTCTATGATCCTTTCAATCTCTTTGTCCTTTAGGTCATACCAAGAACGGTTGTGTCTGGCGAGATACGTCCACACCAACTGCCGGCGAATGGGTGGTGCGTAAATATCCTTGCGAGAGAGAAGACTGTCCCAGGTTTGAAGAGCTTTGTCATGTTTGCCATAGAGCCGATCGAGTTGTCCACGACAGGTTTCTTCGTATGCACTCGCTCCCTCCCCCTCTCGATTTCTCCGGACTCGTTCCAATAGATCTTCGCATCGTTCAAATGACTCGCGTATGTATGGATCGATGCCAGGTGCACTTAGGTATGCAAGTAGATTCGCCGACTTTCGTGACGCGAAGTCCAGCAATCGAATTATCAGCTGGACTTCGCTGATATATCCGTGCTCATCATCCGGCATAAGAAGCCGTGCCTGAGCAAATGATTCACTCGCGGCTTTTGCCATAGATACAAGTTGGCCTAAAGGTTGATCTGATTCAATACCGTCATATACTTGCTGACGTAGCGCCATTCCGCGCATATGGTGCAGCACGTGGTCTCTGTCCCTAAAAGCTAGCGCATGGTCGATACAGTCGACCGCTGCCTTGAAATCGCGCTTTTCCACGCTGTAAAACCTACCCAAATGAGCCCACAAGTGTGGTTCGTCTGGAAACAACTCTGTAAGATTCCGCAGTAATTCTAAAGCGCCATCTTTTGACTCGATATCCTCGATCAACCGAGCAAATTGGTTCTGACCGGCTCGCTCTGTACCTAAAACGTCAGAGTTATCCCTGTAGACAAAACAGCGGCGCACAACCTCCACCATTTCCTCTCCGGGTATCGCATCAGATCCTCTGCAGAATTCGGCAAATTCTGCTGCCCACCGCGATAAATTCTGTTTCCATAGGCGACGGTCCGGAGCTGGCCAAAGTACTTGGCGAAGAATTTCAAGCGAAACGAGATCGTGAGCAGGACGCCACTTTCCTCTTTCGATTTGCACGAGGAGTTCTAGAGCTCCGCTTGGCAATGCAGCTTCCATTTCAACAGATTTCGATTTCGGCAGGCCCAATAAATCCGAAAAAGCCTGTGCGGGCAGTAATTGCTGACCGTAATGGTGCGCAAACGACAAAAAGGCAAGCATCTGCTTTTGAATGTCGCTAAGAATACTTAGCCTTGCACCCACATATGGCTCGATCCCCTTGAAATCATCCTTAAATGCCACTAATGCAAAGTAGAACGCGGTGCGAAACCTGGAGTCGGTGTTAGCTGCAAGCTGATCAAGATCTCGCGCTGCATTAGGCTGTTCCTTTCCATAAATGGTCTTAAATCTTTGAGACTCAGATGAGGAAAGTGCGTCTTGCAAAAAGAACGACCTTTGTCCGTCGGTGGATGGAGCAAATCGTCTGAGAACCTGGACAATGACGATCGGTACATGTCGAGCCTTCAGCTGGTCGTATAACTCATCAGCCGTCCGTTCAGTAACAGTTGCGCCGTCTGCTACCATCAGTACCGCTTGGCCCGACAAACTCGACAAAAAGTTGATTCGTTCGGCAGTTTCTTGAGGTTCGGTCGATTTCAGGAGAACGCACGGATACTCTCGATGAAAGTTCCAGAGGAGCCTACGAGCGAGAGTAGTTCCCCCCGCTCCAGGAGAATGATAGAGATTGATCCGCGATGTTCTTCTCGAATCAAGATCTGTTCTAACCTGCTTCTCAAGCTTATACATCAAGTCGCGCTCGACATCGCTGTGAATGCCGAGTTCATACCACGATATCTCATCGCCTCTTAGAAAATCGCGCCCGACAATACGGTTTTCGGGAGGATTCTGGCCTACATCAAGCGTGGCCAGCTCCAACTCTTCCTCAAGCCAGCGAAGCTCCTTCGCTGGCAAGATGAGCGGCGTATTCGAGCTAGTTGGAATTGCTGCGACGCCAACATCCGTAGAACCGAGTCCGGAGAGTGAAACCTTTAGACCTGAGCACAGATGATGCAGTGGCATCTCTACTAATGTAGCCTCCGTGTCATCTGCCAGATCCCGGAATCCACCAACGTCCTTGCTTACAATCACTATATTAATTCGCTCGCCGAATGCAGCCATCAGTGCTTCTAGTTGTGTTCTGAGGTGCTTCGACAGCTCCATGTCTTCCCAAATAACTATCACCGTGCCCAATGACGGAGATGTCTCACGCGCGAGTCGAACGAGATGCTCGTTTAGAAACGCGACACTTTGCTTCTGCCAGTCCTTCCACTTTCCAGTATCGGCAGGATCTCGACCAGCTAATCCGCGGGGAAAATACCAATACGTACCTGTCCGAAAGTTATATTTTGGGCGATCCTTCAACGTAACCAAATGCAGGCTTCGATATTGAGAGAGCAGTGGAGAAATTCGGAACAACAATCCCTCCCTGTCGCTGTCGGGGTCAAAATCGAACGCAGCCGACCAAGGAAGTAACCCGAGTGGGCTTAGGTCTGTTGTTACTTCCATTGACAGACGGCTGCAAACAAGACAATAGAATCTCGAGGCGTCAAAGGCATATGCGCTACGATAGAATGCATCCCAAGATGCATCCTCATAATGTAGGCGCGATGGAATAGATTTACGAAACCAGTCGAGGATTGATGTGAGATCGTGTGGCGTAGCGACGTCGTTCTTGGAGCGCCGTCGGAAGTACACCTGTACACGTCGCAGGCTGTCACCATAATCGCGAACAGGGACGCACGGACCAATGCGAATTGGAGGGATACGATATACTCCGTACTCTTTCTCCCGATAAGTGACAGTCTCGTATGAAAAAGTTGGAAGGGGATAAACTCTTTCGGCAAACTGCGACTGTAGGTCTGCTTCATCTGGATGCGCAGTACAACCTACGAGTTCCTTTTCTCCAGTACTTAAGAGCTTGACACCACAGACTATGAATGACTCGCTATCACGAGGAGTATTCGCCATACTGATGATGTCTTTAACGAGCGAGAACCTTCCGTGGTCGCTCTGGAGATCGTATCCCGTAGCTTTGAAGTCGAGAGTTTCACTCTCGGACTGCAATAGAATTGCCTCGAATGCGGACTCAAGGATCATTTTGCTTCCATCCTATAGAATCTGCATAGTTTATACGTGGTGTAGCAGAGCAGGGAAGAGTTACTTTATGGTATCTAAGCCCACAGCTTTTGAGACAGGGCAAAGTCCACTGATCCGGCTTTCTGTTTTCAATAGCTTACGAAGGACAGGCTGAACAGCCTTTTGAGACAGTGTCTGAGATCTTCCTGCCGCCCCTATGCGGCCCGTTGCTCCTCATCGATATCTGCGATATACGGAAGGACGGCGGAGAGGATGCGCTCCGACATTGGCCCATCGGTGGTCTGAAATACACGGATCAACCGTTCTGCGGCGTCGGTCACGATGTAACCATGAACGATTTTGCGCCCCTGCCTGTGAGACCCAATGTGGTGCCGGATCTCGGAGACAACGACGGTGCGGTTTATGGCGCGAATCGCCGCCCGAACATCAGAAGGCATCGTCGTGAAAGCCTTAATGTCGAAGTCGAACAATTCTCCAATGGGAAGCGTGCGGCCGTTGCACTCGGTCTCGGAGAACGGACGGACGAAGGTGCTGAATTGGCAGTTGCCCCAATGATTTCCGCTGGTGAGATGCAAGCACTGGCTGTCGAAGGCTGAACAGCCTGTATCTATCACCATGCGGTCGGAAGCGGGATGAAACGTGAGAACTTTACGAGCCATAGAAATGGTATCCTGAAACTACGGAGTGAGTGAAAAGCAAAAGCAACGGGGTGTTTTGGGGCGGGAGAAACCACAAAACACACCCGTTGCCATGAGGTTGAGCCGACAGGAACAACCTCAAAGCGGCAGAACAAGCGTGCACGCAGCAGGTTTTCTGACAATGCATGGGCTGTTGAAACGAACGGCTATGCCGCGAAGAGCGGGAGTTGCCCGCTGTCAATGTGCTCGGGCGACTTCCTTCTCCGTTTTGAAATGGCGGTCATGGCAAAGCCGATGAATGACGGCTGCGCGCTGGCCGTGGAAGCAGCTACCACTGAAGGAATCTCTGGTGCTGCCATAGCGGCAACCAGGAGTGGCTCGTCTTCGGTGAGCATTTCCCCGACCTCGATAGGCAATACAGGAGCGGGCTGGCCGGAGCCAAATTGTGCCTGACGCTGCTGGTTGACTTGCCGCCAGACGTCGTCGGCAGTCTCCCCAACACCTCCCTGCTCGACCAACTCGCGAGCCATGGCACTCATCATGTCGGTATCCTCTTCAATACCGGCAAGGCCTTCGCCGCTGAACTTGCCCTCCATCATCATCGATACGAGAACCTTCCGGCCCATGAGGCGAATGCAGTTGCTCTGCATCGTGTTTGCATAGGAGAAGAATTTCACTCGCACATCGCGCCGCTGGCCGATCCGCCAGGAACGGCGGCTGGCCTGACGCAACGTGTACGTGGAATAGCCCGTCTCGTAGAAGTAGATGGTCGGGAAGGACAGGAGATCGAGGCCAGTCTCCACCAGCCGTGGATGACAAATGACAACATCCACGCCCAGCGACAACTGGCGCTCGTACCACGCCTCGCGCTTATCGGTCGCGACCGAAGGGCGGAGCACAGCAACACGGAAGCCAGCGCCGCGCAGTACCGTGTCGAGCCGTCCTACCACATCGTGCTTCCCGGTGTAGGTAGCAAAGACCTGGCATTTACGTCCCTGAGCCAGCTCGGCGCGAATGTCATCGATCAGTTCACGTTCTTTCGGATAGATGACCTCGTGGTCGAGAATCGCGGGTTCTGCGACCTTGATGATCGTGTACTCGCGGGTTTTTCGATCCCACATCTTCCGGTAGATCGTCTCGAAGCCGAAGGGGTGATCGGGGTAGCAGAGCAGCGTGTTGAGCATGATGCTCCGCAGGCCCTTGTCCTTCGGGTATTGGTTGATGGTCTTCTTGATCTGTTCAGCGAGATCGTCATAGGCGTCCCTCAATGTGCTGCCGGCATGCACCTCGATGACGGTCTCGGCGTAAGACGGGAGTGCGTCTGCGATGTCTTCCAGGGAAACAAAGGCCGTGGAATCCATCAGGTGGTTGCCAAACAGCATCGGCGAGCAGCCTGGACGGCGCAGAATCTGAATCGACTTCTTGGGATTGCGGGAGCAAGCGTTTTCGCTCTCCGTGATTCTTTCCACGGTCTCGATTACGCCATACTTCCTCTGAAACATCTCACGTCCTGATCCGCCCCACTCGAAGCCCTCGCGAACCATCTGCGGAGCATCAATGCGGTACAGTACGTTATATAGGTCATCGGCGTAGCCGCCCATCATCGTGCCGGTGAGAGTGATGACCTTCTTCGCGACCCGCGCGAGAACCGCTAGACCGTTGCCCTGAGCGGTATCACCGGCGAGCTGGTGCACCTCATCGGCAATCGAGAAGTCGAAGAAGTCGAGCATGTACCGCCCCATGTAATCCATGGGAGCCATGCGCTGGATCCTCGATCGGTCGGCGGACCAGAGTGGCGAATACAGCTTCGTGCCGCCTTTGCCGAGTTCTACCATCTCAGAATGTTTCCGGCGCTCATCAAAATCCTCCTCGACGAGCACGCCGTTGTTCGCCTTGGCTACAGGCTGATATGTGTCAATGTTGACGACACTGCCTGCGTGCTCCTTGCTGCTCCGCGCCGCCTTGCCGTAAACGTGTTTCCAGTAGTAGCTGAGCTTGCCTTTCTCTTTTCCCACGATGAAGTAGGTCGGATAGGGATGCTGCTGGAGCCACGCGCGCCGGCCCATGGCGCGCAACTGTGGAAGGGTTGTGGCAAGGCCGCGGCGGCGCATGATGCCATTGGCGTACTGGATTTCCACCACGCCGTGAGGTTTCTTCGGATCGCCGCCGTTGCGCAGATCCTCGATGATGTATGTTCGTGCGCGGGGAACGGTAATCAGAATTTCGCGCGCCCACTTCTCAGTGAGGTGCGGCGGGCACATAACAATCGTGGAAAACGGTTTGGAGTGGGCGGCCACGTATGCGACGCCTGCTCCGGCCATAAAGGTCTTCCCTGTGCCGCATTCGCCCACGATCTTGACCGCATCGTGATCTGCAAGATACTTCACGCACCCCATGATGGCGAGTTCCTGCGCAGGCAGGGGTTTACGCATCAAACTCGACAACTCCGGAGCGGAGGGATCGCCCGGTGCATGCAGTGGGGGATAGGTCTCAACGATCCTGCGGCCCAGCTGACGCCCATTGATGCGCAGGTAGTCATATAAAGTTTCCATTTCCATGGCAGATCTCGCTCTGTAGTGAGGGTGGTGGGACAGATTGCTGTTCCGCCTGTCGTGCAGCGTTTCTATCGTCGGGTTGTGGGGCTATCGTCTGAAAAGGTGAATATCGGATTGTGGATTTCAATGTCGGTTATTGCCACACGCGCACCGAACACTTGGCGCGCGCTGGTTGGGGCTCTTGTAGCGGAGAGCTGCAAGGAGAGTCAGGCCGCGGAGGAAGCGGCTTGGAAGTAGTCTCGAACGGTAAAATCCGGCCATGGGACGGGACCGTTCGTATCCGGGAAAAAGAGGTCCGTACTCCGGACGCCTTGGCTGAGAGTATTGAGCAACTCGTCGCGGGTCGCCCGGATGTTGTACGGATTGCAGCCGAAACCGGTCAGCGGAGAGATGCGGTGCTGCAAATCCAGCTGGTCGATGATCCAGGAGCCCCACTCCGGTCGCGCCGGTAAGCCCATCACCGAGGCCATCAACGCCCAGGCCACTTGCGGGGAGTAGTTCAACAGGTATGTGCTCCCATCGATGCCGTTCTGGCGAAGGGTCTGAGAGACAACGACCAGGTGCCGGACAGGATGACTCATTCCGGCAATCAGGATCGTGCCGCGCATGTTTGCCGCGTTCTCGCCCATGCGCACACAGAGACTGGTCACGCCATCCTCGCCAGGGTATTTCAGCGAGAAGGCCGAATTGGCCGCGACTGCGGCGGAGATCGCCGCAATCTCGGTGTCACCGCCGAAAACGGAGAGGAGAAGGCCTTGCTCCTTCTCTCCCATATAGCAGTCGCAATGTACGCGGAGCGTGGTGCTGATCTTGTCTGTGGACTGGCGAAACTCAAGCTGCCCAAGACGAAGGTGTGCGTTTTCCAACAGGTGTCTCCTCAAGACGACGGCGCGCGGGAGGTGCTGGCTACGCAGCTTCCTTGTCCGCGGCGTCGGCGTCGGGTAAAGGTGGTTTTTCTCCGAGGACCTGGGTGCGGCCGTCCTCGTACAGCAGGGTCACATCGTTACTGAACCGTTCCGTGTGCCGCTTTACAAAGACGTTTTCTCCAGTCTCCTCGTTCGTCTCGATCTCCTCGGTGGTGGTGACGCTCTTTGCGGAGCGCCAACGCGCCAGATGGCGATCAGAGCCCTCGCCGAAGACGCCGTTTAGGAGCCCGGCAGTACACAGAAGGCCCACATGTCCAGCGTGGAGGGGCGTCAAGGGCCGCCCCTTGCTCACGGTTGGGGCCGGGAGAAAGAACTGTTGCACGGCCTGTTGATAGGCATAGGATCGCGGCAACATATCCTCGATGGCGTCCAGCGGCAGGCCGGTATAGGTCAGAGTCGTGCCCGGCGAAGACGGCACTGCATACGGGCTTTCATCTCCTGCCAGCGTCGGCATGTCAACGTAGCCCTTGCAGTAGTTGATAAGCGCGTGCCTGGAGCTGCGGACGGTCGAGCCGGTCACGCGTTTCCGGGTGGCAAAGACCACGATCTGCCCGAAGCGCTGGGATTCAGGATCGGCGAGCAGATAGGGTCTGACGTCAGTAAAGTGCGCCGACATCACATCGACACAAGTACTTAAACGTTCAAATGGAATGACGAACACGAGCACGCCGCCGATGCGCAGCCAGCGGAAGGTGTGATCGAGGAAAAGCTCCTCCATGCGGCGGTTCGAGAGACTGCCGATTTCTGAATCGTATGGCGGATTGAGATAGAGCAGGGAGAATCGCTCGACCTTGCTGTGCGTGTCGAACGTGCTGCCCTGGATGGTGGTGATGCCCACGGCTGCGGCCGTCGCGGCGCGCACGGCATCAAGCTCGATGCCGTACAGGCGGCAGTTGCCGCCCTTGGTGATCTGTTGCAATGCGGCGCCGGTGCCGACGCAAGGATCTATCACGCTTGCAGGCTCAAGGCCGAACTGGAGAAGGTTGCGGATCTTGTCGCCCTCGGCGGGCGGAAGCGGAAAATGACCCAGTTTTAATCTGCCTGCCAAACGCACGGTACGCTCCCAAAAATGGATTTTTTCGCTCGTGTAATTTGAAGCATAAAATGTCACTAGGTGCCACTTTATGCTTCCATAATGTGTGTGCAGAGTGCGCTACGCGGCCTGCACGTCGTACAAAGGAATTGGATTGGTGCCGCCAGTGAAGTCGGCGAACGCCGGATCGTCGGAGTACAACCGATTGCCCCCAGACTGCCATGAACTGTTGCGTGCTGCTGGAATGAGAGGTTCGGCGTGCACATGACGTCTGCCGTCAGGGCAGGCGTAGGAGACCACGCGAAACATCGTTGAGGTGCCTACCGCCGCCAACGCCGGGGGCGTTGCATAGGAAGGATTCAGGAGTAGCCCTTTGCGCTGCCGGGCACCCTGTTCAGGGTTTGTCCGTGGGCTGCAGAGGACAGCGGCGGAAACAAAAAGGGGCGACATAGCAAATACCTTTCAAGCAAACTGTGTCCTCGTTGGGGATCGGGCTCGTGTTGAGGATTGCCCGCAAGAATCTCGACCTCAATCAGAAAAACATGCGCTGGAAGTGCGACGGGGCAGTGGCCGAGTATCTCCGGGAGGATTAGACCCCATGAGAACCGCAATCTACGCCCGAGTGAGCATCAAAGAACAAAGCTGCGACTCCAGCTACGCGACCTGCGCGCCTAATGCGCCGCCCGCAAACTCACCGTCGTTCGGGAGTACGTTGACGTGGGAGAGTCGGGCGCCAAGGATCCCGCCCTGAACTTAATGCCCTCATGTCCGATGCCCGCAAGCGGAAGCTGGACGCGATTCTGGTTTGGCGCTTTGACCGCTTCGCCCGCTCCACCAAGCATCTGCTCCTTGCGCTGGAAGAGTTCCGCTCACTCGGCATTCAATTCGTCAGCTACCAAGAGAACATTGATACCAGTAGCCCGCTGGGGCAGGCCCTGTTCACCATTGTGGGGGCGGTCGCCCAGCTTGAGCGTGACCTTAATCGGGAGCGGGTGACTGCTGGCGTGCGGAACGCTCGGGCGAACGGCACGCAACGCGGGCGTCCACGGCGAATCGTGAGCAATGATGAACTCATTCGGATCAAGGCTGACGGCGCCAGCCCTTCGGGAGATTGCTGCGGCGCTCGGAATCGGTTACGGCACCGTCAGAACCCGGCTGCGTCAGGTGAGCTAAAATCCCCGCCGCCGCAGCCAGCGTCGCACGGCGGATTCAAAGCGGTTACGGTCTGGCAGTTTGATGAGCGCGAATCTGTAGATTTCCGCTCACATATCCTCTCGTAAGAGCTCGGACGGCGCGCCGGTCCTTTCCATTTCGAATCCGGAGGTGAAGTAGGCTGGCATGAAGTTCGAACCCGGACAAATCGTTAGCACCCCCGCTGCGCTGCGCGCGATGGAAGAGGCTGGAGACGATCCGGCCTCTTTTCTTGCGCGCCACTTTGCAGCAGACTGGGGAGAATTGGACGCGGAGGACGTCAGGGAAAATGAGCTTTCTCTGGCGCACGGGTTCCGGCTGCTCTCGGCCTACCGGCTGAGCAGCGGCACCACAATCTGGATCATCAAGGATCGACCGATCTGTAACGACGTTCCTGTTGCCAGAGGAATACTAGCTAATCACCAGGGACAAATCGATCCCAATTTACCCCCAGTTTAAGCTTTGGCGTTGCAAAGCCGTTCAAGATCGGTAAAATGTGAGCAATCATGACTCAATAGGAATGGTATTTCGGGTGGTGTGTTCCTTCGCCCTGCGATTCGCGGCGACGCAAAGCCCATACAGCACGCGAGCGATACTATGCAGAATGATTCCAGCGACGAAACAGCCCAAGGGCCAGCCCCCAACATCAGTGCTGATTTCTTGACTGGAAATACGGAGATTGGTCTTGACCGAATCCGTACCCGACTGCTCGACCTAACCAACCGCAACAAACTTCTTAATTTCAGGCATTCCAATGCGTCATCCATGCGCGTCGTGGATGTGCAGATTGACAGTGTGTTCAGCCAACTGTGTGACAACGAAAAACTGGCATTTGTGCCCGTTTCGGAGCCGGAGTTCAATGGCCCCGAACGTCCGTCCGCGAAGGACTATGCTGACGATCTTGCCTGGAATACCTCCGTCGATCTCGATGCTGCCCAGGCCAATAGCGCACAGTGTCTACCGGTGCTCCACTATCAGGAACAACTCGACACCGTAAGCCGCAAAATTGCCACCGCAGCCAAGACGGCCATTGAAGAATCCGGTACGAACATGCTGTACCTCATCTTCGGGTTCCTTGAGTGGTACGAATCTGATGACTCCCAGCAAGCGCACCTCGCTCCCCTTGTTGCGGTGCCAGTAACCCTTGACCGTGCTGGAGGGAGGGGGAAGGCAGTCGAAACGGTGGTCGAATACTCCGGCGAGGACATAGAGACGAATCTCTCGCTCGTAGAAAAGATGCGCCGCGACTTCGGGCTTGAGATACCAGTTCTGGGAGACGACGACACGCCCGAGAGTTATTTCAAGGGATTGGCGCCGATTCTGGAACTCAAAAAGCGCTGGTCTATTCGGCGGCAGATTACACTCGCGCTGCTCAGCTTCGGCAAGTTGCTCATGTATCGAGACCTTGATCCCAAAACGTGGCCCGATGCGCACAGTATCGCCAAGCATCCGTTGGTGCGGGAGTTATTTGAGGGCTCGAAGAATCCGAATATCGCTCTTGCCGAAGAATTCGATATCGATGCTCCCGAACTGAAGAAGGATATCCCGCACCTGATTCGTGATGCTGACAGCTCGCAGCACAGTGCTCTCGTTCACGCGCTTCGCGGTCAGAATCTGGTTATCGAGGGGCCGCCTGGGACCGGCAAATCGCAAACCATCACGAACCTGATTGCCGCCGCGCTTGCCAGAGGTAAAACGGTGCTCTTCGTGTCCGAGAAACTCGCGGCCCTCGAAGTTGTCCGCCGCCGCTTGGATGATGCTGGCCTTGGTATGTTTTGCCTGGAGGTTCATAGCCACAAGACCAAGAAGGGAGCTTTACTCAACGATATTGCGCAACGCTTCCAGATGCGCGGCTCATTCAGAGACCCCCGTGATCTCGATGGGCATCTTGCCGTGGTCGAAGAGAAGAAGCAGCTTCTCACGCGATATGCGAGGCTTATCAATAAGACCATCGAACCCTTTAACGCGACCGTCTTTGATATTCTCTGGGCGCGTGAGCGGTGCGGCCAAGACATAGCCGTCCATCTGGAACGCCTGGCACAGGTCATATTGCCGGTGGTCGCGCGGTTCACGCGGACACAGTTTACACAATCCGAACAGTTCTTGTCCGTTTATGTCCAGCATCTTTCCATTGTTCTCGCCGCCTGTGATTCGCTAGAGCACCACCCCTGGGCCTGGATCACTCAGCCGCTTGGTTTCGAACAAGAAGAACGCGTCCTCGATGCCTTAAACGAGTTCCTAGTAACAGTGAAAACAGCAGACGAAGTCTGCGAATATCTGAGAGAAATTGCCGGAATTACCATGGCGCGTAGCGTGCACGGCCTGGAGCAGGCCGCAACCATGCTGGCGATTCTGCCGAACCCGGAAGCGATGCTCATCGGGGACTTGCTGGCGCGGTGTGACAACGCGGCAACCCGTCAACTATTAGAGGGGTTTGTCAAACATGTTGAGTCGTACCAGGAGGGTGTGGGAAGTCTGTCGTCGTCAGTGAGTAGCGTCAGTCCTCTGCTTGATGCACAAAACGCCGCTAAATTGTCTGCTGCGCTCGATTGCCTCCGACAGCGGGGGCTAGAGGGACACTCCGTCGCCGAGATCCGCGGACTATTGAACGCGAGTATTGACACGGTGCGGCTTCTTCACGATGCGCACTCCTCGTTCCGGTTTTTGCTCGGTATCGTTGGTTGCGACGTTCCAGCCGCTCTGTCGAGCACTGCTTTCTTGTTGGAAACGGTTCGCATCGTGGAGAATTTGCCCTTTGATCGGCTCCACTTCCGGCAACCGGCATTTGAAGACGAACGGACCAGGCCGACGCTGCAAGCCGCGCACGAGGAGGCGAAGGCGCTCAAGGCTGCCGAGGCATCGCTCGGCAAGGAATTTGATCTCTCGCTAGCCGCCGGGACGCATACTCCACAACAACTGCTCGAATGGGCTTCTGTTCTCGACGAGGCTTCGGTGTGGCAGCGTCTCTTTGGCCGTAACTACCGCCAGGCTGGCAGAGCCTACCGTCGTATCGCACTCGGGAATAAGAAGGCTTCACACACGGAAATGAGCCGAGGGCTCAGGATCGTCGCAGACTATGCACAGAAACGGACCCGGTTTGACAACCATGCCGGCCACCGCGAGTTGCTCGGAACGCATTTTCAGGGCGTGAACACGCCCTGGGATGATCTGCATCAGGTCATCCTCTGGTACGAGCAGGTCTTTGTTGCCTTACCTGAGCATCAGCGTCACTCGGAGCCATTCCGTAGGATGCTCCTGACGGCAAGAAACGAGCGATTAAAGTCGATCAAGGCTAACATAGACACTGCCCAGGATCATCTGCTTGTTCTCAGGCAGGTTGTGGCGGGTCTCACGGAATTTACATGCGCAGTACCAAGTGAGCACGCCCTTATAGCCTCGGGTTCTTTTGAAGAAATTCTGAATCGGCTGCAATGCTTCATTCGAGAGATTGGCGAAGCTGTCCAAGCACTCGACCATGCGGCTATCCGTGACGATGTAGCTGTAACGCGCATCCCAAATATTCTGGCAGTAGCCGTTCAGTGTCGCAGTGCGATGGATGCTGTTCAAGGAACCTCGCGGTTACCCGCGCTCATTGGCGAGGCTTATCGCGGGGTGGATTCCGATATTGGGCCCATCAAACACACCATTCGGTTTGCCGAGGTCATAGCTTCAAGAAACCTGCCCCAGAAAGCGGTCCAGTGGCTACTCTGCCCAGAGTACTCCCCGCGCCTTGCTGAACTTAGTGCGTTCCTGAATGTTGTTCGAGATTCCGCCCAGAAACTAAAAGCGCTCGCTGGGGAATTGGCGGTTATTTCCGGTTCAGATACGTGGGCGAATAGTTCAGAGAGTCCCTTTGGAGGCCTGCAAGCACTCACCGAATTCGCCTTGGCCAGCCGAAAAGAACTGTCCCGCTGGAGCCACTTCCTCCGCCTCCGAATCAAATGCAAGGAAGCCGGGTTTGACAGACTCACGGCTATGGCCGAGAACCGCAAGCTGAAGCCATCCGAACTGGTACCCGCATTCCATTTCGTCTTTCACAACACGCTCGCTCGCAGTGTGTTTTCCGAACACGACGAGTTGTCGCACGTGACCGGCGTTACCCAGGAGCAGTTGCGCCGCCAGTTTGCTGCCGCCGACAAGGAAGCTATCCGCCTCTATAGCGAACGAGTCGCCGCACTGATTGATAAGCGCCCCGTTCCCCACGGAAACCAGAGCGGCCCGGTGCGCAGCTGGACCGAGATGGCGCTCATCGCCAATGAAATCAACAAACAAAAACGCCACATTCCCATCCGGCAACTGATACTGCGGTCCGCCAATGCTCTGGTAGCCCTCAAACCCTGTTTCATGATGGGACCATTGTCGGTTGCCCAATACCTCGCACCCGGCCAATTAAAGTTCGATCTTGTGGTAATGGACGAGGCGTCTCAGCTCAAGCCTGAAGATGCAATAGGCGCGCTCGCGCGTGGAGGCCAAGTTGTTATCGTCGGCGATCCGAAGCAGCTTCCACCCACGAGCTTCTTTCAGCGGGTGTCGCTTGATGCCGAGGACGACGATGCTGACGACTCCCGTACTGCCGTGGAAGAAGGGGAAAGTATTCTTGACGTGGCGAGCACGTTATTCCAGCCGGTACGGCGACTGCGCTGGCATTATCGGTCGCGTCATCACAGCCTTATCGCGTTTTCCAATGAGGAGTTCTATCAGCGGAATCTCATCATCTTCCCGTCCGCGTATCACGATGACCCATCGCTCGGCGTGAAGCATCACTTCGTCTCCGACGGAATCTTTGAGAATGGACGTAATCCTCGGGAAGCGGCTGTTGTCGTTGAGGCTGTCCTGGAGCACATGCGGCATCACCCGGATGAATCACTCGGCGTGGTCACGATCAATTTTGAGCAAAGGGAACTCGTCGAAGAACTCCTCGACCAGCGGCTCAGAGACGATCCTGCGGCCATCGCTTATCAGGAGAGGATGAAGGGCGGGCAGGAGACCCTGTTCGTCAAGAACCTTGAGAACGTCCAGGGCGATGAGCGGGATGTTATCTTCATCTCGACGACTTACGGGCCCGATGCGCGCGGCAATCAATTTCAGCGTTTCGGTCCCATCAATAGCGTGAATGGTCATCGCCGCCTGAACGTGCTTTTCACCCGCGCCAAGAAGCGCAGCGTTGTGTTCAGTTCGCTCGATCCCGACCGTATCCAGACGACCCCCAACAGCCCTTGGGGATTGCGCGCATTGAAGCAATATCTGATCTTTGCCCGCACTGGTATTCTTCAACAAGCGGACGACGGTCTGGACCAACCAACGAACGATTTCGAGCGCTCCGTAGGGGCCGTCCTCAAAGAAAAGGGCTATGAAGTGGTGGCCCAGGTCGGCGTCGCTGGCTTTTTCATCGACCTGGCCGTGAAACATCCTGACAAGGCCGGTGCATTTTTGCTCGGAATCGAATGCGACGGGGCAAGTTATCACTCGGGGAGGTCGGCCCGTGATCGTGACCGCCTCCGTCAAGAAATCCTTGAAAATCTAGGCTGGAAGATTCATCGGGTATGGTCAACGGACTGGTTCAAAAGCAGGGACAGCGAGATTAAGAGGTTATTGCGAAGCATTGAAGCACTCCTGGAGGCTGATCCCACCTACCGTGAGCAACGGCACAAGGTCAACAGAACAGAATCCTTGCGCCAGCGCCTGGTGAGGCTCCGCGATACGGAACTCACCCCCGCGTTTCCGAACTCGCCAGTCGAAAACAGCTTGCTGCGAAGTGACCTGCTTGAAGAGTTCATTGAAAAACGGCCTAAATCGAGAGATGACTGGTTTCGCAAGATTCCACTACAATTTCGTACCTCTATCGATTCCAAGCAAGTGGGTCGGTATCTCGACCGAGTACTTGAAATCATCGCGGAATGCGACTAGGGCGATGATGGCGACGCCTATGGCTGGCCCGCCAAGCCGCGAGCAATCCCGATACACAGTCGCCTTGGACACCTTCAGTTCTGTAGCGATCTCCGCGAAGGCCTTTCCCTTGCGCTGGAGGCTGGCAACCTCACTGGGTCGCAGGCGGCGCGTGGACTCGAACCACGGACCTACGGATTATGAGTTCGGCGGTCGCGTCCGCTTTATCCTCTGCTGCGAGCTGACGCGGGACGCTCTCCGGTCTGCACTGGTTACGGGCTCTCGCCGACTGTGACAGTGCCTCTCTCGGCATCTGAGGGGCACCATGCAACATGGCAAGGCGTTGATCGCTACCTTATTCTCATGCATACTCTTGGCTGATCTGAAGATACTGCCTTGTAAAAATCGTCCGTCCGCAAAGGAGACACATGGATCAAGAAGATCGCAAGCATGTCGCCAGTGTTTTGAACGATGCCATATCTGTTATGCAAGTCCTGTTGGAAAAAAGCGGGGTTGCTATCGAGAGTGAGGCATTGGCGGAACTCGTGGACAACTTCGGGAAACAGCTCGCTACCGCGTTTGAGGTGAACCGTGAGGTCGAATTTATACAACGATGGAACGAAAGAGTCCCGAATTTCAGGCGAAGCCTCTTTTCGGCTGGCCGAGGCCGCTCCGTGCGCGCGTTTGCTTGGCGACGCATCGCTATCATTTCATTACAAGATGTTAAAACGGCTCAAGAACTTTGCCCTCCTCCCCCAGATTTTCCGATGAATTACAGGTAGGCAAACGGTGACAACATGAAAAACGGTGATAGCACGCCTTCAGTCGCCTCTATCCCCACAACCATGGGATGGCTGCGGGAAGGGATGAACGGCCTAGTGGTATTGGCATCCGGCATTCTGACGTTCGGTGCCGGACTCTATAAGGATCTTGCCCTAGGTACGCTCGCGCAGAAGGTGCTTTTTGCCTGCTCCGCTTTTGCCTTGCTGCTCACCATTCTTTGTGGGGTTATGTGCGCATTTTGGCTCAACCGTTATGTTAACCTCCGCGAGAATGAAAGCGCCCAGAAGGGACCCCCCGCAGATCATTTAGCAACCGGGCAACATATTGACGCTCCTGCAATGCCAGCAGCGACACAATTGGCGCGAAGACGTTATTACTTGTTTTACTACGGCACCCTCACCGCATTTTGCGTGAGTATGCTTTTAATCACTGTGTTTTTGCTAGTTGGAGTTTTTTCCACGAGCTCGTCTTCCACAGGTAAGAAGGACTGCCAGCCCTGCGCAGTGACGGTACAACCTGCCGCCACACAGCTTCGATACAGCATCACGAAAAGCGCGCGACACATTGGCTCACACGGTACTCAGGTCGAACACACGTTTCTCCTGGATCAGTCTACCGGGCAGGTGTGGGAGATGTTCTGCCGGAAAAACGGACGAGAAGTGGAATTTCGCAAGATCGAAGTTGAGGGCGTGCAGGACTCGACGGATATCTCCCCCAGGCGATAACGTACCGCTTTCGGCATCTAAGCGGCAGAGCGGGTGGTTCTACGGGCGGGGCACTATGAGCTTTGACCGGGGGCCGGTCGGGTGCCTGTGAGTCGGGACTCTCTTCTGGTAATAGCGGAAAGCAAGGAGTTGCATGATAATTTCTTCTTCCGCCAAGGAGGTGTTAGGTGCCCGCGTCTTTCGTGATCCGTGGTCCGTTCAAGGTGCCCTTAGACCAGACCGTCAAAAGCAAGTGGATTAAGAACGGCTGTCCTGAATTTTGGGCGACGCTCGCCGGACAGAAGTACGCTCAGGAATGTGGGTGCTATGTGTTCGCAATGCGAGCAAGCAAGGGCTTTCGTCCGATATATGTTGGGAGAGCCACAAAGAGCTTCAAGCAAGAGTGCTTCGCTTCCCACAAGATCTCAAACCATTACGGCCCTGCGCTTTTGAAATCCGGAAAGGGGACGCCTGTAATTATTCTGGTCGTACTTCAACGAACGAAAGGGATAGTGAACCGGAGAGCGATTGCGAAGGTTGAGGCCTTTCTCATCCAGAATGCGATGAAGAAGAATCCCGACCTGAGCAATATTCATGGAAAGAAGAGCGAGCACAGGTCCATAGACGGGGTAATCCGCAGCGGCAAAGGGAAGGCGTCAAACTCAGCACAGGAGTTCAAAGCCGCGCTAGGCTTGTGATTCCCTAAACACCGAGCAATGTTCAATGCTGCGGCCCTCGTCGCTGTACGAGTCCGTACTATATTTGGCTCGATATGAGGGTCAGAATGGCCGAAATGGTGGCTTTTGGGGAAGTCGTAACCTAAAGTAATATATGGATTTACCCAGTATTACTGGGAACTTTGACCCCTGTCGGCGTCCTATCCCTCACCCTCGACCTGTTGGAGGCGGTTGCGCGACAGGGAAGAACAATATGTGTTGGCTGACGATCTGGCGGACGTTTCGCCAAGCGTGGTGAACTCACGTATCAGTTCAAGTGTGCTGCTCATCGCATATCACTCCCCGACGAACACGCCGCCGTCAGCTGACACAGCTGGCGACGGCTGGGTAAATGTTGGGCTACGCGATCACGCGCAACGGTAAAGGCAGAGAGAGGGGCGCGCTCGGGCGCTCCGGCGGAGCTGGGAGAACATGGAGAGATACCGCATTGGTCACAGCCGGTTCAGCCGGCCGCGGCATGCAGATGGAAGGAGCAGGTGGCTCCGGACGCGGATCGTCGGGAGAAGGAAAGTGCAGAAGCTTGCACATTGCGGTGTACCTCAAGACAAGTAGGTTCGTGTGCTGCAGGGGTGATGAGGTGAGCAGGAGCGCCATCGTCGTGGCGACGCTCCTGGGGAACAGATCAGGCAGCCGTCGTGCCGTGCTGCCTTTCCTGCTCAGCCTGGTAGATGGTGGTGACTGTGCGGCTCACGGCCTTCAGATCTCCGAAAGTTTGCAGATCAGACAGAGTCCGTGCTGAGTGGGAGTGCAGGATGCTGGGCAAGGAGTTGTCGTTGGGCAGCATGGGCTCCATGTTGTTGATTCCGTCCATCAGGTCCACAGCCCGGTCCAGGTTGAAGAACACATCGTTAACCAGGCTTCCCTTCATGCGGCCATTCGCATGCAGTTCCGAAACACCGGTGACCACGGACGTGATCAGGGACTTGGAAAGCTGGTCAAGGTAGCCCGTGAGGCGCTGCTTCACTTCAGGGGTTCGCAACACCGCGAGCTGGGCCTCGATGGCGTCAGCACCCGCCGTTTGTTGAACGGCCTGTGCCTGCGGAGCGAAGCCGGAAACATGAGTCGCTGTCGCGGCCGCTGGCGCCGCCTGCGGCGATGATGCTGCGGCGCGAATTGGTTGATTGCTGCCCTGAACCGGAGTAGCCGTCGCTGGCGCAGGAGGCTTCCGGAATGATTTCGCAGAGCGAGCGCGAACTTCCTGTGCCTCGGCGAGTTCGGCAGGGTGAATGGCGGAATCTGGCAGCACCGAGAAATGCGGGCGCTTGAAGTAGCCTTTCGCATTCACCGGGACCTTGCAATTCCAACCCTCCAGCTCCCGAAGGTACCGGCCAAGACCAAACTCGGCGCAGGCGCGGCGGAAGGCCTGGGCTTGAGCGCGCGTCGTGCCATTCTCATCGTCGGCCCATCCTTCGCCTGTGCTGGACTTGGTGCCGAAACCCTCGATTGTGATGGTGCTGGTGACGATAATCTTGCCGGTGGTAATCATCGCATACGCTTTATTGACCTTTTTCGAGCGCTGAATGTTGCTCACCGTCGTCATCGAGAAGGATTGGGTCCAGCCTCCTGGGCCAAACAGGATGTCGAGGCGCCTCATGTATGCAGCCCGGTATGCATAAGGGATGATGCGGGCTTCACCTTCTGTTCTTTCGCCATCCCCGAGAACGCGCCAGGTGATCTCGACAGCGCGGAAAGGGAGTTCCAGAAGAGTCTTGATTTCGTCGGTGGTGTGCTTGTGAGTCGTTGTGTTTCCAGAGGACATGGTGTTCTTCCCTTATCAGGATTCGAGATAGAGAAAAGCCCCCAACACAACTGGTGTGCTGGGGGCGAAAAACGTGGTGATGCGATTCACTCAGCCGTCTTTAGAACGGAAATTCTTCGCCGGCTCCAGCGCTGACAAACCCGGGCTCGTCGCCGGGGAAGCTCTGATCAATGTCGCTTTCACGTGAGGAACCGCTGCCGTTTTCGTTGCGTTCCCCGCCGAGCAGGACCAGATCGGTGAGGCTGACATAGGTCTGGTAGCGCTTCTGGCCGCTCTGCTTATCGTCCCAGCTGTGAGTACGCAGGCTGCCCTCGATGTACACGGCGCGTCCTTTCTTGAGGTACTCGCTGGCAATCTCGGCAAGGCGCGCCCAGCAAGTGATGTTGTGCCACTCAGTGCGCTCCTGCCAGTTGCCTTCCTTGTCTTTGTAGCGGTCGTTGGTAGCCAGGGTGAAGTTGGCCACGGCAGTGCCGCCGCCGGTATGTTTCAGCTGCGGATCCCGGCCTAAGTGGCCTATCAATGTCACGCGGTTCACGCTCTTTGCCATGATGAGAAGTGTCCTTTTGTTGCCGTCCCTTGGGCGGCTGGTTTGGTGGTAGTGTTGGTGGCTCGCCGCGTTCAGGCGAAAAAATGGCCGCGCTGTGAAGGCGCGGCCGGCGGAAACTATATATAAAGGTGGCGGCTACTGAATCACGATGTTGTCGGACCGGTTCCACAT